>CAWISQ010000003.1:0-528596 GCA_963838825.1 uncultured Actinomycetota bacterium | reverse complement strand
GACGGGCACCCCGCCAGCGACTGGGTGCGCGACCGATTCGCCGCTCTGCGCGCTGACATCGTCGACGCGTTGCGCACCGTCATCGGCGAACGCGCCATCGCCCACGAGCGGCCGCCGACGATCCACAGTTCAGCGACGAGGCGCTCAGCCGCGCCGCTAGCGCCATCATCGCGATCATGGACGGGCTGCAAACCCAGTGGCTGCTAGACCCAGACGCCGTCGATCTCGCGGCCACGACTGCCTTCGCGATCGAGGCGGTCCTTGCCGCGGCCCTCGCGGGCAGCGCAATGCCGCATCCGGTCATCACTGAGGACTAGCGTGGTCACCATGAGTGTCGAGCCAGCACCAGGCCCGCAGCGGGATGCCATTCCGGCATGCCCCTGTAAGGGGCATGCCGGGTGTCACCGATGCTGCGTCCACGCGCTACCTGATGTCAGCCACCAGATCGCCGTCCCCCCGTGACGTACGCCCTGACGTCGGCCACGCTCCACCAGTCGTTCGGGTCCGCCGTGGTGATGGTCAAGCGAACGTACTGGATCGGGTTGCCCGGCAGGTCGACGGTGGTGAACTGCCCGGTTCCCTGTCCGTTGGTCGCGACGGTATTCCAGTCCGTCCCGTTGGCGCTGGTCTGCACGGTGTAGCCGCGCGGGTAGTCGCCGGTGGAGGCGCCGGTGTCGAAGACGATCTGCCGGGCGGGGATGGCCCGGCCGAAGTCGACCTGGAGGTACTGGCCGGGCGCCTGCCCCTCGCCGGTCGAGTACCGGGTGCTGGCGTCGCCGTCGACGGCGTTGGCGGCGACGTCGCCCGTGCAGCAGGAGTTGGTCGGCCCGCTGGGGTCCGCGGTAGCGGTCCAGCCGGTCGGGGCGACCTGCCGGAGCGGATGGCGCCCGGCCAGGTCCCCGTTCCAGACGAAGGTGGCCAGCGAGTCACCGGGCAGCGTGTAGGTGAACCGCTGATCCCCTTCCTGGACGGCGAACGCCTGCGCGTTGTCGTTCTCGTTGTGGGCCACCAGCACGGTCGAGCCATCTGGGTTCCGGAACGCGACGTCCATGACCTCGCCGTTCCATCCGGTGGTGCCGAAAGAGGTGCTGGCGATGCGCACGGCGCCCGGCTGCACGAACCGGGACAGCTGCCCGAGCGCGTAGTACTCGGCGTTGGGGGTCACGGTGTCTCCCGGGCCGATGGTGACGATGCCGGTGCAGGTGCCGCATCCCCCGACGTGCGGGCCGCCGGCGGGGTCGAGAGCCAGGTTCCAGTTGATCACGGTGCTTGACCAGTTACGGGTGGAGCCGATCTCGAGGTTCCTGGCGTGCCATTTGAGGGTGTCGGAGAAGGTGTCGGCCGGATCGGCGGACTGGCTGCCCGAGCACTCGTCCATGAAGATCTGCAGCCTCGGGTACTCGTTGTGGAACGCCGTCATCGCGCTTGGATCGCCGTAGTAGCAGTGGAACGCGACACCGGAGATCCATTGGGCGGCCGGGGTGGCGAGGACGTTCTGCGGATAGGCGTTGATGTCGCCGGCCTCGTCGGGCGGGGTCGAGGCGATGTCGTTGGGGTGCTCTGACCAGTTGTGGTCATAGGCGAAGATCTCGGTTGGCAGGTGCGCGGCCCGCAGCATCGGCCCGAGGTCCTCGATGACCGCCGCTTCCTGCCAGGACGGCATGTCCGTGCCCGGGTAGTTGCCGGGAGCGCGGTTCTGCGGCTCGTTCTGCACGGTGATCGCGTTGACGTCGACCCCGTTGGCCCGGTACGCCTCGATGAACTTGAGCAGGTAACGGGCGTAGGCCTGGTACATCTGGGGGGTGGCGATGAGCCTGCCGCCGATCAGGCTGCCGGAGGTCTTCATCCACGCGGGCGGGCTCCACGGCGACGCGATGATCTGCAGCCGGGGATTGAAGGCCTTGGCCTCGCGCAGCAGCGGCAGGATCTGCGCCTGGTCGTGGGCGACGCTGAAGTGCTGCAGGCCGTAGTCGGTCTGCCCGGCGGCCAGGTCGTCGTAGGTGTACGGCGCCGTGGCGACCATGTCCGAGCCGCCGATCGGCTGGCGCAGGTAGTCCAGGCCGTCGCCGGTCCTGGGGCTGAACAGGGACGCCATCACCTGCGCGCGCTGGGCAGCGGGCAGCGTGTACAGGACGGTCGCCGAGGAATCGGTGATGGCGCCGCCGAATCCCTGCATGGTCTGGTAGGTCAGGGTCGGGTCCACGACCACCGTCGGGGCGGCGCTCGGGGCGGTGGAGAAGTCGACCGGTGCCGAGATCGCTCAGCTTGTCGGCTCCGTTCGCGGTTGTGATCCAGACGTGGGCCGAGGCCGCCGGCGGCGCGGGTGCGGCGGCGGCCGCTGCGCTCAGCCCTCCCGCGCCGGCCGCGCCGACGACGAGGACGCCGGCCGCGAGCAGACCGGCCGACCGCGCCGCCCATAGCCTCCGCGGCCTTGGCGGCCTGAAAGTTCCGGTTGTATTCCGCATGTAAATGAGCCTCCGATTCGGTGTTGTCAACCTGATCGATGGTGATGGCTGAGCGCGGCGCGGAGCACGAAGCTCCGCGCCGGCGCTCAGCTGATGGGGTTAGGACACGGGGACGAGCTTGAATGTCTGGGCGGTGTCGCCGGCGGTGCAGGCCCATTGCTGGAGCTGCGTGCCGTTGGCTGTGGAGCGGTTGGTGACGTCCAGGCATTCGCTGCCGTTGTTGCGGGCGGTGAAGGTGTAGGTGCCGTTGGAGTGCTGGACGGGCAGCCACTGCTGGTTGGTGCCGCCGGTAGGCTCCATAGCTGGATCGGGGTGCCGTTTCCGGTGGCGGCTGGCCGCCGGTGACGTCCCAGCCCAGGCTGGTGCTGTTGCGGGTGACGACCTTGTAGTAGCCGCCGCCGGTGGGCTGGAACTGCCATTCCTGGTTGGTGTTGCCGCTGGCGCATGCCCACTGCTGGACGGCGGTGCCGTTGGCGGTGCCGCCGCCGGTGTCGTCGACGCATTTGCCGCTGTTGGTGTTGACGACCTGGTACCAGGTGCTCGAGCTGATACCACCGTCCGCCGCCGGATGCCAGGGTGGTGACCGTGACGGTGTTGGAGGCGGCGAGGTGTCCCCGGCCGTGTCGGTGGCCTTGACCGTGTAGCTGTAGCCGGTGGCGGGGCTCAGGCCGGTGTCGGTGTAGCTGGTCCCGGTGGTGGTGGCGACCTGGGTGCCGTTGCGGTCGATGTCGTAGGTGATGGTTCCCGACCCGCCGGTCGAGGCGCCCCAGCTCAGCGTGGTGGCGCTGCTGGTCGTGCCGGTCGAGGACAGGTTCGACGGCGCGGTCAGCGGACTGGGACCCGTCGTCGAAGCCGGCCAGGTGAATGTCGCCAGCGCGTTGGGCGGCAGGGTGTAGTTCGCGAGCTGGCCGTTGAAGGAGATGCCGAACGTCTGCGTGCCGCCGCCGATGTTGGAGACCAGCAGGGCGTAGCTGCCGTCTGGGTTCTTGAACGCGACGTTGTGCAGGTCCCCAGCGTCGTTCGAGCCGATGTGGACCGCGCCGGGCTGGACGAACTTGCTCAGCTGCCCGGTCAGGTAGTACTCGGCGTTGTAGGTGATGGTGGTGCCGTCGATGGCGATGGTGCCGGTGCAGGTGCCGCAGCCCTGGTTGTGCGGATTGCCGTTGGAGTCCAGGGCGAGGTTCCACAGGATGATGGACTTCGCCCAGTTCTGGATGGCGGGCACCAGGACGTTGGTGGCCTGCCAGTTCAGGGTGTCAGAGAAGTACTGGGATAGCGGCTGGCCGGCGGCGTGGCTGCCGGAGCATTCGGTGAACCAGATGTCCTTGTTCGGGAACTGGTTGTGGATGGTGGTTTGCGCGCTGGCGTCGCCGTAGTAGCAGTGGAACGCGTCTCCGGCGATGTACTGGCTGGCCGAGGTGTTCAGGATGTCGGAGGCGTAGTTCGGTTCCGGGTCCTCGCCCAGCGCCGCGGCCGAAGCCAGGTCGTTGGGGTGCTCGGACCAGTTGTGGTCGAACGCCATGATCTTGACGTTGCCCAGCCCGTTGGCCTGGAGCAGCGGGCCGAGGTCATTGATGATCGCGGCTTCGGCGGCGACTGGCATGTCGGTTCCGGGGTAGCCGAGCGGGGTGCGGTTCTGCGGTTCGTTCTGCACGCTCATCGCGTAGATCGGCACGCCGGCCGCCTCATACGCCTGGACGGCCTTGAGCAGGTACTCGGCGTAGACCTGGTAGTCGGCGGGGATGACGTGCCCGCCGACGAGGGAGTCATTGTCCTTCATCCATGCGGGCTGGCCCCACGGGGCGACCACGACCTTCAACTGCGGGTTGAGGCTGATGGCTTGACGTATCAGCGGGATGATCTGGGCCTGGTCGTGGGCGATGGAGAAGTGCGCGAGTGTCGGATCGGTCTGCCCGGCGGGCATGTCGTCGTAGGTGTAGAACGGCCCGTTGGTGAAGTCCGATGAGCCCAACGGCTGCCGCAGCATGCTCATGCCGATCCCGGACGTCGGGCTGAAGATCGATGCCATCACCGTATCGCGCTGGCTTTGCGGCAGCTGGTAGAGCAGTGAGGCGGAGGAGTCGGTGATGGATGCGCCGAAGCCATCCATGGTCTGGTAGGTCTGGGAGGGGTCGACGGTGATCGTATTGGACTGCGAGGTTCCGGTGCCGAAGCTGGTAGACGCACCAGGCGTCAGCAGGTTCGTCATGTCCGGTGTGGTGATCCACGCGGAGACGGTCGGCCCGGAGGCCGCGTGAGCCGGGCCGGCCGTCAGCGCGCCGGCGCTCAGGGCGGTCGCGACGGCCACGGTCGCGACGAGGGCGGTCGTGCGGATTCTTCTGGACTTGCTTTGAGGGAACAGGGAAATCTGCATGTTGATCCTTTCCAGGACCCGGTCTAGGCGGGCCGCGGCCGGCGGCGGCCGCGGCCCGCTGATGGGGTTAGGACACGGGGACGAGCTGGAATGTCTGGGCGGTGTCGCCGGCGGTGCAGGCCCACTGCTGGAGCTGCGTGCCGTTGGATGTCGAGCGGTTGGTGACGTCCAGGCATTCGCTGCCGCTGTTGCGGGCGGTGAAGGTGTAGGCGCCGTTTGACTGCAGGGTGGGCAGCCACTGCTGGTTGGTGCCGCCGGCAGCGCTCCACAGCTGGATCGGGGTGCCGTTCCCGGTGGCGGACTGACCGCCGGTGACGTCCCAGACCTGGCTGGTGTTGTTGCGGGTGGCGACCTGGTAGTAGCCGCCGCTGGTGGGCTGGAACTGCCATTCCTGGTTGGCGTTGCCGCTGCCGCATGCCCACTGCTGAACGGCGGTGCCGTTGGCGGCGCTGCCGCCGGTGTCGTCCACGCACTTGCCGCTGTTGGTGTTGACGACCTGGTACCAGGTGCCCGAGCTGATGCCGCCGCCTCCGCCGCCGGATGCCAGGGTGGTGACCGAGACGGCGTTGGAGGCCGGCGAGGTGTCGCCCGCCGTGTCGGTGGCGGTGACGGTGTAGGTGTAGGCGGTGGAGGGGCTCAGGCCGGTGTCGGTGTAGCTGGTCCCGGTGGTGGTGGCGACCTGGGTGCCGTTGCGGTCGATGTCGTAGGTGATGGTTCCCGACCCGCCGGTCGAGGCGCCCCAGCTCAGCGTGGTGCCGCTGCTGGTCGTGCTCGGACGAGGACAGGTTCGACGGCGCGCTGAGAGAGCCGGTGCTGGTGGAGCCGGGGGTCCAGGTGAAGGTGGCGACCGCCCCGGCGGGCAGGGTGTAGTTGAAGTACTGGCCGTTCTCGTCCACCCCGAAGGTGTTCGCGCTCGAGGTGTTCGAGTTCAGCACCACCAGCGCGTCGGAGCCGTTGGGGTTCTGGAAGGCGACGTCCTCGATGTTGCCGGAACCGAAGGTGTTGGAGTCGATGCGCACCGCGCCCGGCTTGACGAACTTGCTGGCCTGGCCCAGCACGTAGTACTCGGCGTTGTAGGTCGCGGTGCCCGCGGAGTTGTCGACCGTCACCACCCCGGTGCAGGTGGTGCAGTTCATGCTGGGTCCGCCGCTGGGGTTCAGGGCCATGTTCCAGGTGACCACGGACTTGGCCCAGTTGCGGGTGGCGCCGATGATCAGGTTCTCGGTCTGCCAGTCCAGGCTGTCGGAAAAGGTATTGGCGGGGTTGGACGACTGGCTGCCCGAGCACTCGGTGAAGTAGGTGTCCTTGTTCGGGTAGGCGTTATGCACCGTGGTCTGGGCGCTGGGGTCGCCGGAGTAGCAGTGCCACGCGACGCCGGCCGTGTACTGGCCGGCGGTGGAGTCGCCGAGGACGGTTTCCGGGAACGAGGTGTCGTTCCAGTTGTGGTCGTAGCCGATGATCTTGGTACTGAGCCCGGCCCTCTGCAGGTCCGGTCCCAGGTTGTTTCCGATGAAGCTGGCTTCCTGGCTCGCGGTCAGGGTGGAACCGGGGTAGTTCGACGGGGAGTACTCCGGCTCGTTCTGCGGCGTGATCAGCGAGATGGGCACGCCCGCGGCATCGTAGGCCTGGATGAACTTGGTGAGGTAGTCGGCGAAGACCTGGTAGTCGCCGCTGTTGAGGGTGCCGCCGACCATCGAGCCGCTGGTCTTCATCCAGCCCGGCGGGCTCCATGGCGTGGCCATGACCGTGATGGCCGGGTTGAGGCTCAGCGCCTGCTGGAGCACCGGGATGATGTAGGCCTGGTCGTGCGCGATGGAGAAGTTCGCCAGCGTGGGGTCGGTCTGGCCCGACGGCATGTCGTCATAGCTGTATGTCGACAGCGAGAAGTCCGACGCCCCGATCGGCTGCCGCAGGAAGTCCAGGCCGATCCCCTGGCTCGGGTCGAACAGCTTGGTCATGATCTGGCTGCGCAGCGGGGAGTTGTCGACCAGCCAGGCCGAGGAGTCGGTGAACGAGGCGCCGAAGCCGGTCATTGACTGGTAGGTGGTCGAGGGATTGACGGTGATGACCTGGCCCTGGGAGCTGGACCCAGGGGCGAACGTCGCTCCGCTCTGCGGGGCCAGCAGCTGGCTCTGGTTGGTCGTGGTCTCCGTGACGGAAACCGCCGGCCCGGACGCGGCGTGCGCCGCGCCGGAACTCATCCCGGCGAGCCCGGCGCTGATAAGCGACGCCGCGCCGAGCGACGCCGTCATTCTTCTGATGCGGGACATGGTCCTCCTTCGGAACCTGCCGGGCACGGGGTGCGCGCCCGATCGCGCCTGCGCTGGCCGGGGCGGTAGCCGAGTTTCAGAGTCATTCCCAGCCATGAAACAATATGTAACGACCCGAAACATCTTCGATACCGTGATGAAAGCAGCCCGGAATAAGGGTGTCAATAACCAATTACAGGGAATAGCGCCGATCTAGCCGGGAAGCTATGCTGTCGGCAATGGAACAGATGCGTGTAACAGAATGAGCCGACCCCGCGGCCAGCGCGTTACCGTCCGGGACCTCGCCGCAGAGACGGGGGTGTCCATCGCCACCGTCTCGCGGGTCCTCAACAACCACGCCCACGTCGCCCCGTACACCCGCGAGCTCGTCCAGCGGGCCGCCGAACGGCTCAGCGCGCAGGCGCCCGGCCCGCGGGCGTCCCCGCCCCGCGTGACGCAGGGCGCCGTCTACCTACGCTGCCCCTATCTCCTGACCGACTACTTCGGCCTCATCGTCTCCTCCATCGCCGAGACGCTGGAGCTGCACGGCAGACCCGTGCTGCTCAACGCCGGAGAGGCCGCACAGGAGGCGGCGGCCCTGCCCGCGCTCGCATCCCGGCCCGGCATCAGCGGCGCCATCATCGTCTTGCCGCCGGAACCCAGCCAGCAGCTCGTGGATCTCCGGGCACGCGGGTTCCCGTTCGTCGTGGTGGATCCCCGCGCCCCGATGCCGCGCGACATCGCCGCCGTGTCGGCAGCGCACTTCGCCGGCGCCCGCAGCATCAGCAGGCACCTGGCCGACCTCGGGCACCGGCGCATCGGCGTGATCGCGGGGCCGCACAACTGGCTCGCGAGCGACGCGCGCCTGGCCGGGCACGCGTCGGCCCTGGCGAATGCCGGCGTGCTGCCCGATCCCGAGCTGGTCCGCAGCGGCGAGCCGACCGCGCAGTTCGGCTACCACGCGGCCGGCGAACTGCTCGACCTGCCACAGCGCCCCACCGCGCTGATCGGTTTCAACGACAAGGTCGCCGTGGGCGCGCTGGCCGCGGCGGCGCAGCGCGGGCTGCGCGTACCCGAGGAACTCTCCGTCGCCGGCTTCGACGACATCGACCTCGCCCAGGCCACCCGCCCCCAGCTAACAACCGTGCGCCAGCCGCTGCAGGAAATGGGCCGCCTCGCCGTCGGCCTTCTGATCCGGCTCATGGAGCGCCACCGGCTCGACGCACTGCACGTCGAGCTGGCCACCGAGTTGGTCGTGCGTGACTCCACCGGCCCGGCCCGGCCCGGATAGACGGGAAACGCGGTGCTGCCGGGTTGAGCCTCGTCCGAAACGAGTTGCGCCGTGATTGGCCGAGGCGACAATGTTCCGTACCTGCGGCATAGGTGCCGGGCATGCGGGCTTGGCGGGCCGACTCGCCGCGACTCGGCCGGAGGCAGCCGTAGCCGCCCCACCCGCAGAGCCCCACTCGCCTCGTTCAATGGGACGACGTCCCGCCCGACCAGGGTCTGTTCGATGTCGTCGGCGAGCACGGCGTGCCCCGCGCCGCGTAGCATGCCGACGGCTTCCTGCAGCGTCAGGTCAGCCGTCCCGCACAGCCGGTGAAAACCGTAGAGCAAACCGCGGGCATAGTCGCGGTGCTGGTGTGGCTGGAGGACCGTCAGCAAACCGGGTACCAGGTGCCTGACCTGGCAATAATGCCGCCACCGCCCCTATAAGGGTCCCACAACTGCGCGCTCGCCTTCAGCGTTCCGCCGCAGGCGAGGTGCAGCTGATTCGACCAAGCCCCCGAAGAGAGACTGCCGCCGCTGGCGGAGCCGACGTCGGAGGTGTTGTAGATGCTGGCGTCGTAATTTGCGCGCACAACCGACATGACGCACTCGGGGCAGTTATTGGGCCCGCTGAGCAGTTGCAGCTGACTCCACACCGTCCCGCACGACGGCGAGTAGTAGAGCTGCACCTGCCAGGTGGAACCGTTGTAGATGCCGTTCCTTGATGACACATAGTCCTTGCCGCTCGCGCAGCCGGTATCGTACGGGTCGGTGTTGTCGCACTGGCTGCCCCCCTGCCCCGGCGCGCACCGCCACCAGTCGTCGTCCGGCCGCGATTGCGCAGAGTACGCAGAGAGGACGGCATGACCGGCGCGCGGCGCGCCCGCGGTGCTGGGATGGGCGGTGTCGGCATAAGCGCTGCCGATCAGGGCGGTGGGGACAAGGGCGACGCATCCGATCGCGGCGATGATCGCCGCGATCGCTGTCATGAGGTGGCGCATGGGCGGGTAGCTCCTTCTTTTCCTGGGGACGGTAGCTGAGTTATCCATGGCCGGGATTCGGCCTGGTGGGGGTAACCGCGATGCGGCTAGTACCAAGCGGTGCAGGCATAGTTGGCATAGCCGTACCCCTGGACGCAGGCACGTGCCAGCTGGGTCCCGTCGACCATGAAGGTCCAGGTCCCGTCGCCTGAATAGCGCTCGACGTTGCCGTCGGCGGTTTCCACGAACCAGTCGTCGCCCCAGTCGCTGACGTTGATGTTCGCCCAGTTGGCCGTGCACCAGCTGGACCAGCGCAGTGTTACGGTCGCTCCGCCGCCCGGTGCCGTGACCGAGGCCAGGTTCGAGCCGTTCGACCCACCGCAGCCGAGCGCCTGCGGGTCCTTGCCGACGCAGGTCGAGCCGGTACACGGCGACTGCCACCAGTTGTCGGCCTGCCGCACGGTCGCGCGGTGCGCGGCCTGCACGGCGGGCGAGGTGGTCGCCGCGCTGGCGGCGGGGGCGAAAGCGGCGCACCCGATCGCGGCGATGATCGCCGTCAGTGCCTTCATGTGCTTGCGCATGCGAGGTTTGCTCCTTCGGTGGTGAGGGGGTTAATAGGAGACCTTGGCGGCGATGGCCGCTTCCATGGCCTGGTAGCCGAACTTGTTCGGGTGGAACCAGGTGTCCATGCACGCCGTGGTGCTGCAACCGTTGGGCCGGAAATCGGGTGCGTTGACATACGGGACCTCGCCGAGGTCGCCGGCGCACGGTCCGTGGCCGTTGAATAGCGTGCTGATGTTGACGTACTTGATGCCCGCCTGCCCGGCTGCGTTCATGACCGCCGTCGCCATGGCCGGGATCTTCGAGGCCAGCCAGGCGCGGTCGCTTGGCACGATCATCGTGCAGTCGTCTGTTTCGCTGCTGTTGGAATCGATGGGCGCGGGATAGGTGATCGCGTACACGTTGCTCGTGCCCGCGGCCGCCTTGATGGCGGTGTAGGCGCTCGCTAGCAGCGGCTGGAGGCTGGTGATGCGCTTGCTGATCTTGTCGGGGCCGGAGGAGTTGGCGAAATCCGTCTTGCACGGCGACTCGACGATGCAGGTCTCGAGGATGTCGGCGAAGCCCACGTCGTTGCCGCCGACCGTGACCGTGACGAGCCGGGGATGCAGGGCCCGGAGCAGGTCGACCTGGTAATTCGGCTCGCCGTAATAGGCGGAGCCTGCCGACTCGTTGTTGGGTGTGTCCGCTTCCCAGCCGTCCGGCGGAGCGGTCGGGGTGGCCGGTGAGCTCGGTGGCTGCACGGTGCCGTCATTGGCGATGTCGAGCTGGTAGAACGGGAGGCCGAGGAAGCTCTTATTCTGCGTCTTCTGGTCCAGCCAGTAGCGTGTCCCCGCCACGTCGCCGAGGTTCGACCCGGAGCAGGTCAGGTCGACGATCGGCAACCCCTTGGCTGCGGCGAGCAGCTGGGGCCACGACAGGCTGCTGCGATGGCAAAGATCGCCGTGGTCGCCTGTCGCGGTGAACTGAGGTTCACCGTAGGGGTGATTCGGATCGGGGATATCGCCAAATTCACCGGCATTGTTCGATACATCAGTGCCGTCGTCGTACAGGTCACGATTGCTTGGGTTGTCGGGATAGTAGGCACCCTCGCCGGAGGAGTAGGAATCGCCGAGCGCGACGTACCCCCCAGTGGAGGCGGGGACGAATGCGATCGCATTGAACGCGATATCCGCGCCCTGAGTCGGATCATTAGCAGCCAGGGTGGCACTGCGTAGCGTTACTGTCATCGTGCAACTGCTTTGATACTTGACATTGCCGTCGCACAGGTAGTAGCCCAGGCTCACCCACTGGTTGCTGTAATTGCCCTGATTGATGGTGCGGTCTAGGACGTTAATGCCGTCCGGGTCCTCCATGGCGGGATTCTCCATGCCTGCGGTTCCTTTGGGACCTGGGTTTATCTCGTAGGTAGCGTGGCCGGTGGCCGCGCCGATGTTGGGGATGAAAGCGTAGATCTGATAGGCCGTCCCGGTCGTCGTGTTGGCCGGCAGCGTGGCCGCCCAGCGGCCCCGGGCCTCGTCGGTCTCCGAATCGCCGGTGTGCGTGAAGAAGATGTGGCCGCCGATGCCGCCGCCGAGCTGATGCACGTCGACGGCGGCCAGTTCGGCCGGTGACGCCGCGGCGTCGATAGGGCTGTCGTCCGGCGCGGGACCGAGCAGGCTGAAGGACGCGTTGGCGGACGCGGGCGGTACGAGTGCGCTGTTGGCGCTCGAGCAGCCCATCAGGTTGGGGGTGAGGCCGTGCGGGTTCTGCGCCGCGATCATCTCGTCGTCGACGATCACCGTCCCGGGGATCAGCGCTCCCGAGGACGTGGTCACCGGGGTGTTCGCGCCGAGCGTGCAGGTCGCCGACTGCGCGGGATCGTCCGGTTCCGGCAAGCCGGGTGTGTAGAAGTACTCGTGGTTGAGCGGCGCGTTCGTGACGGTGTCGGTGGTGCAGATCGCCGCGCAGTCGTCGCTGACGGTCTGTGCCGGGGCGCTCCACCAGCAAGAGCTGTTCTCCGCCGAGCACGGATCGTAGGCGGTGGCGATATCGCCGGGGTTACAGTTGTTGACCGAAAGGCTGCAGAAGGCGTCTTCGGCTGGGATCTCGACGAAGGCGCCGGTGCCAGTGTCCCAGTCGTAGGTGCCGCGGTAGTCGAACACCCCGCCGACCGTCAGCGGCACCTCCATCCAGCCGAAAACCTTCTCCTGGTAGGGCCAGGACTGCGGATTGGCCGCGTCTCCGGGGGTCTGCTCCGTGCCGATGTGCAGGAACGTGTGCCGATCGAACGGGTACATCGGGTTGGCGGGGTTGTTGTACCAGCCCAGCCCCTGCTGGCCGGGACCGCCGGTGTAGACGCCGCTGTTATAAGCCCAGATCGCGGCGTACCAGTTCTCTATCTTGGTGGGATCGCCGTCGTTGAGGGTGATGCCGAGCGACTTGAGCTGGTTCCACTTCTCCTGCAGGATCGACTCGCCGTAGGCGATGTTTGAGGCGTAGTCGACGGCGAGCGTGACCTGGGTCGCGGCGGGCAGCGGGGTGGAGTTCAGATCGTGATAAGCCGGGTTCTGCATGCCGGTGGTGGCCTGCGCGATGCCATAGCCGCAGTCGGCGTTGTCGTAGTCGACCGTGCCGCTCGGTGTCTTCGGATTGTTGGTTCCGTAGTAATCCGCGACCAGCGGATTACCCGACCGGCCGACGGCGGCATGCCAGCTCGCCTGATCCCAGTTTGATTCCTGGGCCAAGATCCCGTACATCACCAGCGGCGGCACCGTCACCGCCGGGCTGGCACCGGGGACCAGGTTGGCCAGCGGCCAGCTCTTCGAGGGAAACAGCGTCGGCAGCGGCGTGTAGTCGGCGTCGTTGACCGTGTAGATGCCGTTGTCCGTCGGCCGCTGCACCGCCGTATAGGTGGGCGACAGCGCGTTGAGCGCCGCCTGGTTGACCGCCCACCGCACCTGGTCGGCGCCCGGCTGCCACACCTGCTTGAAGACATCGTTGCGTGGCACCGCACACTGAGGGACCGTCGTTTCCGGCTGCGGCGGGGTCGTGTCGTCACCGGTCCCGCCGGCTCCGGCCGCGACGCGGGCCACGGCACCGGTCGCGGGGGCCACACCGGCACGGGTTGCGGGCGCCAGGCTGGCGGCGGGCGTGGCCAGCACGGCGTCCGTCGCCGTTGGAGGCAGCGTGACCCGGCTGGATCGCGGGGTTCCGGGGTGCCAGATGACCACGTCGGGGTCGGCGGAGCTGGTCACGCTGGTCTTAGCGGCGGTGTCGGCGACCATCAGCAGGCCGCCCCCGGCGGAGGCCCCGGTCGGCGCCGCCGCCCCGGGCAGCGAGACGGCGCGCAGGCCGCTGCCGGCGGTGAGGCGGCTGGCGTTGGCGACTATGTTGTGGCCGCCTGCGCCGGCGAGCAGGCGCATGCCTGCCTGGCTGCCCGTGGCCAGCAGGCTGGCGGCCATGCCGCGGCCGGCCTGCCACAGGCTCATTTGTCCGGCCGCCCGCTGCGCGAGCAGGTCCACCCTGTCGTCAGCGGTGGGCGTCAGGCTGGCCAACTGGCCCTCGAAGTGATGCAGCGACACCGGCTGGCCACTGGTGATGTCGACCAGGTTGGCGCCCTCGGCCGCGAGGATGCGGCCGCCGACGGGCACGGCGGAGGTGATCTGAGCGCGCACCGTCGCTGTTTGCACCCGCCGTCCGGTCGCGGCGTCGTACACCGTGACCCTGGTCGGGCGCTGCGCCGCACCGAGGTAGCTGGTCAGCGCAACAGCGCTGGCGGCGCCGCACCCAGGGTCAAAGTAGGCGAGCGAAACGCCGGCCGCCAGCGGGCGGACGGCGCCGGTGGCGACGCTGACCGTATAGGCGAACGCGCCCGCGTCCATGCCCGTCTCGCTGTTGTTGGCGCTCCACGGCGCAATCACCGCCACGATCGTACGGCCGTCGCCGGTCAGGCACTGCTGGCCGATCCAGCGCTGCTCGTCATCACCGCCCGGCAGGATGGTCGCCAGCGCGCGCCAACGCCAGAGCGCCCGGGCCGAGGTCACGTAGAGGTGATAGCCGCTGGTATCGCCGGAGGCGGTAACGGCCACGTCGCTGGCGGCTGCCCCCGGTGCCGGCGTTCCCCGGCCGATCCCGGCCTGGCCGGACGCCTGCGCGCGCTCGGCAACCGGATTCAGCGCCGCGGTGCCCGGGGCGCCGAGCATTGTGACGATCGCGCTTACGCAGAACACCGTCAAGGCCAGGTGACGGGTGCCGCGCCGCCACCGCAAGCGCGCCGGTCTGAACCGGACCTGCGCGGCACGGCGGGTGAGGGCAGGGAACAGTGCGGACAGTGGCACGGGGGCCTCGCTCGGCTCGGCTGTCGGGGTGTGACGGGCGGCTGCCCGGTGTCACCTCACCTGTCGTACCTGAGCCGTGAGTTGTTTCGCAGGGCCGTGACGTGCCGTATCAATAAAGCATCAACTCAGTAGAGCTATAAAAGCCCGTTCATATGGAAGGGGGCGGCGCTTCGCACCCCTCGCTATGACCCTCCCCAGCAGGAGGTCCGGGCGTCGGCCCGGCCGCCCTTGGCGAAGAGAAACTCGGCGGCGGCGGCCACGCACCCGTGGCGGGTCAGCAGCAGGTCGCCATAGACCACCGTCATGACCGGGATCCGGAAGGTCGAGTACGTCGTGTCACCCTGGCGGGAGATGGTCACGACGATAGAGCCGAGCGAGTTGACGTTGTAAGCGGGCGACGGCGTCGCCCTGGCCCAGGCAGCGTGACAGCGCGCCGAGTAACGCAGCTCGAGCAGCCCGACCGTGGTTCCCGCCGGGCGCGGTTTCCCTGCGATTACCGCGGTGGCGGCCAGCCGCAACGTAGCCTGCGCGACCGTCGCCGCGCCGCGGGCGCATCCCGACTCGGTCGGATCGTTGCCATCGCTGAGGTTCGGCGGCGCGATGGTGGCGGTCGGCTGGACGTCCGTCGTGACGCGGCCTGCCGATAGCTTGGTCGCGGCTTCGCGGTCCTGCTGCCCTGGCATGCCCGCGAACGCCATCGCCCAGCCCGCCAGCGCGGCCGTTGCGAGCAGCGCGACCAGCGCCAACGAGTGGCTCCTGAGCATGTCCGCGACGACGATGACCCGCGGGCGTTCATCGGTACCCCCGGGCAGCGTCGCCGGCACGGTGGTTCCACCGTCCGCGAGCTCGCTGGCCACCGCCTGCCATCGGGCCTCCCATTCGGCGGGATCGCCGCCGCAGGCCGTCGCGTAGGCGAGCACGACCGGCAGCGACGGAAACTCGCGGCCGCCCGCCGCTCGCGATAGCACCGTCGCGGAATAGTTCGCCCGTGCCGCCAGCACGCGATAGCTGGGAGTACCGGCGTCCTGCCGCAGGGCACGAAGGTCCCAGGCAAGCCTGGCTACCGGCCCCGACCCAACATCAACGCTGCTCTCAGGCCGTCCCATATCAGGGTTCCTTCCACGCGTAACGCATCCATCGCCGCAGAAAATGAAAGCGTCCCCATCCAAGGAGCGCAAGGCCTAAACGGGCTCGACAAGTGGAATTCATGATGACTTCCGGTGTTCCGGAACAGTTCGTTCAAAAGATGCGGCCGCTTTTGGAGAACTGGTCGCATGCCGGGCCGTACACACTCAGCAGACGCGGCACCTTCACGGATCCGGACTACCGGGCACTGGGCTCCACGGGAGGCCAAGGGTTCCATGGGCAGGAGATTTTCTACCAGAATTTCTACCCCGGACGCCGCTCCGGTCCCGTCCGAGATCGCCAGATCCCTTGTCCTATCGGCGATTCGCGAGTATTCTGCGCAGCAGACGGATAGGGCTTCCCAAGCTGGGAGCGCGGCCTCAATCGCCCCGGATTCTGAGGTCGGCTGCTGGTTGGCAGGCTGACCTCGTGCCGGAGGCTCGGCGCGTAGCAAAGTAGGAAAAATCGTCCTTCGTTCCTCAGCCGACACCGCAAGACAGCAGCCGCAGCAGTCGAACGTCGCGGTCTCGACGGGGTGCTTGAGCGGGTTACGTGGCACGGGCAGCGCGCTGAGCTGCGGTGCCTCGCGTACCTGAGACAGCTGGGGCATGGGCCTCTCGCCGATCGTCAGGCAATCGATGTCTCTCGATGCTGTGCTAACAGGTCGGAGGGCCAATGCCTCATCTCGGCGAAGCGCTGACCCGGCTGACTCACGTTGATGTTCCCTTACCTCGGCCTGGATGAGACAGGCCATCCAGGCGCTAAATGACTGCACACAATGGCAGCTCAGGGAACCGAGTCCGTGCCTAACTCCCGTGAATGATCCGGTCGTTCAAGTAACTTGCGTTGATCTGCGCGATCCGGCACGCTGCAAGGGTCACCACCGGCGCACGCGGAGTTGATTACCCACTATGCCCAGGCAAACGCGGCCCCCGGAGGGGCTGTTCGCGCAGCGGCTTGACCACCTGTTCCGCACGGCCCATCCCAAGGAGCGTGGCCCGTACACACCCGCCGAGGCCGCCGACGCGATCAACGCGGCGGCGGGGGAGCGGGTGGTGTCCGGCACGTACCTGTGGCTGCTGCGCACCGGACAGCGCGACAACCCGACCATGAAGCACCTCATCTCGATCGCGCGGTTCTTCGGCGTGCCTCCGACCTACTTTTTTCCCGACGACTCACTCGACGAGAACGCTGTCCCCGCCGATCTGACGGCGGCACTCGGGGACGCGCAGGTCCGCGAGATGGCGCTACGGGCGGCCGGCCTCTCCGACCGTTCCCTGAAGGCCATCACCGACATGATCAACAGCGCCCGCTCGGTTGAAGGACTACCTGACAAGGCCGATGTCGACCCAGCTCAAGGTTGACAGTCTTCGTTCACATCAGTTTAAATAGATCCTAAGAAGATCGATGCCAGTTTGCTTTGGGTTGACGTCCCGCGAGTGAACTGGCCTTGGCCCAGGGACCCCGCTCCCCCGTCCCGTGATGCATGGAGCGATCCCTCATGCCCGACGGCATTACCGGCGACAGCACGTCCATCCGCGTACTTCCGATCGTCATGCCCGAAGTCGTTCTCGGCCTGTGGTCCGACAGGGCAATCTGCGTCGGTGAAGACCCGAACATCTTTTTCCCGTCCTACGGTGACCCCGGCATCGGAGCCAGACGGGTCTGCGCCGGGTGTCCGGTCCGCCTCAACTGTATCGAGTACGCGGTCGACGCCGACGAATTCGGCATCTGGGGCGGCCTCGATCAAGAGCAGCGCCGGAACCTTCTTCGGGAGCGGCCGGAAAGCGCGTAGCCGAGGTGGCATGCCTAATTCGAGCTAGCGAGTAGGACTGACCGCGCAACGTTCAATCTCGCTTGGAAATGTAGCAGATAACTCGCCCCAAAAGTCAATCGATTAATTAGCCATATTCGCAGCCTCTCCCCAGCTGCGCCGACCGCTCTCACAGCACTCAGCTGTACATGAGAAGGGGAGGTCACGTGATGTGCGAGCAGCTCCACACCCCTGCCGAAGCAGCCGACATCCTGCGTGTTCGCGAGTCTTGGCTCCGAACGAAGGCGTCCGCGCGAGCGATTCCATGCACCTTTATCGGCAAGCACCTACGCTTTAGCGATTCGGATATAGTCCAGATCAAGCAGGCCGGTGCCCGCGAGCCGCTGACCAGACGTTGGCACCGGGCCTGACACCCAAGTAACACCGAAAGGGGTACGCATGGCCTACGCCGAAAAACGAGGGAAAGGCCCAGACCCTTGGCGGGTCAAATACAAAAGCGAGGACGGCTCCGAGGGCAGCCAGTCCGGGTTCGCGACCAAGAAGGCAGCTCTCCAGTGGGGCAACGAGCAAGAAGCGGTGAACCGCCGCATCATGCGCGGCGACCCGTTGCCCGAGGACCGAGCCGAGCTCGAGCCCGATGACATCACGGTCGGCGCCTGGGCCGACCGCTGGATGGGCGGTCAGGAGGTAGGTATCAGTACCACCGACAACCGCGGGTACCTGCTCCGCCGCTTCATCCGTCCGAAGTGGGGCACCCGCATGCTTCAGTCCCTCACGACCGAGGAAATCAACGCGTGGGAGAAGGGACTACCGGCGAAGGAGCACATCAAGCCGCGCACCGCACGCGACGCGCGTGGACTTCTGTGCACCATGCTCGGCGACGCCGCGACAGCCAGGCCCCGCCCGCTGATCCCGTTCAACCCGGCTCTCCGGCAGCGGAACCGTGGCGCGCGGACCGGCCGACGACTGGCCGTCAGCGCACCGCGGATCTGGGCGACCCCCCTGGAAGCCCTGCCAGTCGCTGAGCGGGCCGCCCTGCTGTCCGGCCAGGATGACGACTTCACGATGCTCATCACGATCGCCTACACCGGAATGCGGTGGAGGGAGACCGTCGGCCTGGAGCGCGAGTTCCTGCAGCCGACGCTGATCAACGTGGAGTGGCAGCTGCGCGAGCTCAATGGCAAGTTCTACCGCCTCCCGCCGAAGGACGACTCCTACCGCTCACTCAACTGGGAGCCACGCGTCCCGGTCGACCTGCCGCCGTTTCTCGCCGCGATGCTCGCCAGCCAGGCGAAATCCGTCATCGGACGGAATTGCCAGTGCGTAAGGAGTCACGAGGGCAGCGGCCGCTACCTATTCACCGGCCCGGACGGCGGTCATCACCGGCGCAGCGACTACGCCAGGCGCGTCTTCCGCCCCGCAGCGGACGGCCGCTACCCGGCGGAGAAGGGCAAGCCCGGAAAGCTCGTGATCGTCGACGCGGCGACGTGGCCGGGCCTGCCGGTCGCCGCCTGGCCCGCAGCGCTTCCCGATACTCCCTTCGAGGCGCCGTCGGGGAGAGGCACGCCCAGACTCGTCAACACCCACGACACAGGCCGCTGCCCGGTCTGCCTACGCTCCTTCAAGCGTCGCACCGACGGCGGCCTTATCGCCCATGAGGCGAGCCGCCAGAAGGGCCAGGAACGGTGCCCGGGCAGCCTTGGCCCGCCGGCAGAAGACCCTGCCCTGTCCGCGTGGTTGCCCGTCAAGGCCGGATTGACACCGCACGGCCTCCGGCACAGCCATAAGACCTGGATGGTGGAGGGCGGCATTCCGGAGATCCTCGCCGAGCTGCGCCTCGGTCATGAGGTGCCCGGCATGCGTGGCCTTTACTCTCACGTTTCGCAGCGGATGCGGGAAGACCTCAAGCAGGCCCTCCAGGCCCGCTGGGAGGAGTCACTCAACGAGCGCGCGGCACTCAGCCCCACCTCTCTGGTGCCCGCCCTCGATAACCTGCTCGCCCCGATCAGGGACCGGTTGGCACAAGCCAGCCGGGACCGGATGAAGAAGAACCAGCGGGGAGGCCGTAGAAAGCTCGCCTCCCAAATTCCTCCCAACAACGGTTCCGATACCGTGGGAGACGTGGCCTGAAGCCACCGATTAACCCTCTGACCTGGCCTTTTATGGGTGGAGCTAAGGGGATTTGAACCCCTGACCCCCTCGATGCGAACGAGGTGCGCTACCGGACTGCGCTATAGCCCCTAGAACGAAAGCCAGCGTAGCAAACTTTGCCTCCTGCTCGCGCCACCAATGTCGTGGCCCTCGTGCCGTCGACGGCGCCGACCCGGCGATCGCAAGGCTCCTGGGCGCATGTGGATACCCAGGATATCCCGATCAGATATCCTGGGTATCTAGCGTTGACATGTAGCCGGAGGTGCCCGATGACCATGGTAAAGACCCCCATCGAGATCGACGAAGAGGCGCTGCGCACAGCGGCCGAGGTCCTCGGCACCAAAACCAAAAAGGACACCGTCAACGCCGCTCTACGGGAGGTCGGGCAGCGTCTGACCCGTCTCAGCGCGCTCGCCAGGCTTGGCGAGATGGCCGACCAAGGAGACTTCGACGAGTTTCTCGGCAACAAGCAGGCGTATCGTCGGTGAGCCCCGCGCTCTACCTCATCGACACGTCGGGCCTGTTCCGCGTCTTGCAGCAGCAGCACCGCGAGGTGTGGATGGATCAGATGACGGCTGGAGTGATCGCAACCTGCCCGCTGGCAGAGCTTGAGTTTCTCTACTCGGCTCGGTCACGCGCTGACCGGACGGAGAAGCGCCGAATGCTGGAGGCGGTGTTCGGCTCGGTTCCAATGAGCGATGGTGCCTGGGAGCGCGCGGACGAGGTCCAGCAGGCGCTCACCGAGCGTGGGCAGCATCGCTCGGCCGGCCCGGTGGACCTGCTCATTGCGGCGACCGCAGAACATCAGCGTCTTATTCTGCTGACCGACGACAAGGACTTCGAGGTCGTCGCGTCAGTTACCGGTCAGCCGGTCCGACGAGTAGCGGACGCGCCGTCGTCGTCCGGGGCCGAGCACCAGTGGCCTGCGCGCAAAGCAGGCGACGAGGACGAGGACGACAGCTAGCTAGTCGCCGACCGCGCGCAGGCGCGGCACCTCGTAGACGTACTCCTCGGCCGCCGGCTCAGGGTCGGCGTTCGAGGTGGTGTACTTGCCCGCCAGCCCGGGCGCGAAGTCCCGGCCCGAGTCCTCGTAGTCGGCCGGGACCGGGGCAGCGGCGAACTTGGCGGCGAGGGCGGCCGCGGCCGCCGTCTCCTCGAGCATCGTGCCGTCGATGGGCGTGCCCTCGGCCGGGGCGCTGCGCTGGGCCGCCCGGGTCCGCGGCCGCGCCCTGGCGCGGGCGGCGCGCTCCCGCTCCCGCTGGTGCGCGGCCGCCTTGGCCTCGCGCTGGGCCCGCTCGGCGTCGGCGTGCGCCGCCTCGCGCAGCAGCAGCAGGTACCCGGTGAGCATGATCGTGGGCGGGATGATGACCCACAGGGCGGCCAGGCCGACCACCGCGAGCGCGATCGCCGCGATCTCGAGCAGGATCAGCATGCCGAGCAGCCGCCGGCGTCCGGTCAGGATCCGCCGGCGCGCCTCCTCGGCGCTCAGCGGCGGCGTCGGGTCGGCGACCGGGCGCGCGGTGACGCCGGGTTCGGCCACGGGCGGGGCGCCGTCGTCCGCGAGTTCGGCCTGGTCGGAGTCGGCCGTCCCGGTGACCGGGGTCTCGCCGCCGGCCGCCGGGTCTGCTGCGATGACCGAGCCGCGGGCCGAGTCGCGCTTCAGCCACCGGGGGATGAGCACGCAGAGCCAGATCGCGATGATCGCCAGGTAAAGGATTGCGCTGCTCATCGGGCTCGTGCCTCCCCTCGGTCATTTCGGCACCGGGCATGTAACGCAGCGTAAAGGGACGGCCCGCTTGATAACGAATACCTGCGCGGCGTGTCGCGAAGATCAAAGGCAAAGATCCGTTATGCGGGAGCGTTCCGCGGCCCGTCCCGGCTTCCCGAAGCTAGCTTATTGGGCGGCGGAGCGCGATGCGGCGAGCGAGCCCCGCCAGCGGGGCAGCATCCCCGTCGGCACTTCCTCGGCGGTGATCGCGTAGCAGATGTGGTCGCGCCAGGTGCCGTTGATATGCAGCTGCCTGACCCGGATTCCCTCGTCGCGGAACCCCAGCTTCTCCACCACCCGCCTGGACGCGGCGTTCTCCGGCCGGATGGACGCCTCGAGCCGGTGCATGCCCATCACCCGAAAGCAGTGGTCGACCGCCATCGCCAGCGCGGTCGGAATGATCCCTTTGCCCGCGAACGACTCGTCGATCCAGTAGCCGATCTGGCCGGACCGCGATGACCCCCAGACGACCGACCCGACGGTGAGCTGCCCGGCGAAGTGCCCGCCGTAGCTGACCACCCACGGTAGGGCGATCCCCTGCCTGGCCTCCCGCCGCATGGTGCGCACCATCGAGACGTAGGGCCCGATCGACGAGCGGTGCAGCGGGGTCTCCGGGTTGGACGGCTCCCAGGGGCGCAGCCACGAGGCGTTCCGCACCCGGATCTCGCGCCAGCTGCGCGCGTCGGAGACGCGCACCGGCCGCAGCACGACCGGCGCATCGAGCAGGTCTGGCTCGGTCAGGGTGGCCGGCCACCCTTGGATGCGTCCCACGGCGTCAATCATTCCCTTGAGAGGGGCTTTATGCCATCCGATCTAGCGTAGGCGCAACCTTATGCGGTATCGGCTATCTGACCCGTCCCTGTGGCCGTGTCGGCCCGCGGATGATCGCCGCCGCGGATCTGATCGACCGCGTGCACCAGGATCGGCCGCAGCACGCTCATCCCGTCCCGAACACCGCCCGATGACCCCGGCAGGTTGACGATCAGCGTCCGCCCGGCCACCCCCGCGAGCCCCCGGGACAGGATCGCCGACGGGATCCCGGCGGCGGCGCCGGCGGTGCGCAGGGCTTCCGCGATGCCGGGAATCTCCCGGTCGAGCACCCGCCTGGTCATCTCGGGGGTCAGGTCGGTCGGGGTAAGGCCGGTCCCGCCGGTGGTGACGGCCACGTCGTAGCCGGCCGTGACCGAGTCGCGCAGAACCTGCTCGACCGCCTCGCCGTCCGGGATCACCAGCGGCCCGTCCACCACGTCGCACCCGGCCGAGCGGAGCAGCTCCATCAGCACCGGGCCGGAACGGTCCGGGTACACCCCGGCCGCCGCCCGGTTGGACACGGTGATGGCGATCGCCTTGATCATGCCCGCCGCCAGGCGCCCGAGCGGCCGCCGTCCTTGGCTTCGAGCCGGACGTCGGTGATCACCGCGCTCTTGTCGACCGCCTTGATCATGTCGATGAGCGTCAGCGCGGCGACGGACACCGAGGTCAGCGCCTCCATCTCGACGCCGGTCCGGTCGGCCGTGCGCACCTGGGCGGTGATCTCGACCCCCGAGTCGGACACGGTCAGATCGACGGTGACGCCGTGGATCGCGAGCGGGTGGCAGAGCGGAATCAGGTCCGGTGTCCGCTTCGCGCCGGCGATGCCGGCGATCCTGGCGACGGCGAGGGCGTCACCCTTGGGCACCGTACCGTCGCGCAGCGCCGCGACGGCCTCGGGCGACAGCAGTACCCGGCCGGATGCGGTGGCGGTCCGCACGGTTACGTCCTTGGCCGAAACGTCGACCATCCGCGCCCGGCCCGCCTCGTCCAGGTGGGTCAGCCTCAGCGGAGCAGCATCGCTCATACGAGCAGCCTAGCCCCCGCGAGCGAGCCGGCAGAAAATCAAATCCCAATTTCAAAATCAGTTTGTCGAACGGGCCCGGCTGACTCTTACGGCAGCACGAGCACGTCGACGGTGTCGCCGGCCGGCAGGCTGGTTTCCCATTCCGGCACGATGACGAGCGCGTTGGCCCGGCCGAGGTGGGCGATCTGGTGCGAGCCCTGCCCCGACAGCGGAATCACCTTGCTGCCGTCCAGCACCCCGCGCAGGTAGGACCTCCGTCCGGACGGCGATCGCACGGCCTCGCTCAGCGTCGCCTGGACGCGGGTGAGGCCCAGGTCGGACGCCCCCTGCAGCGCCGCCAGCGCGGGCCGGACGAAGAGCTGGAACGACACGTAGGCGCTGACCGGGTTGCCGGGCAGGGTGAAGATCGGCACCCGGTCCTCGCCGATCACGCCGAACCCCTGCGGCATCCCCGGCTGCATCGCCACCTTGCGGAAGGTGACCGTGCCGAGTTCGCGCAGCGCGGCCTTGACCACGTCGTGCTCGCCGCCCATGCTGACCCCGCCGGTGGTGATCAGCAGGTCGGCCCGGATGAGCTGCTCCTCGAGCGCGGGCAGGACCCCCTGCGGGTCGTCCGGGACGACCGCCCGCCGGTAGGCCAGCGCGCCCGCTTCCCTGGCCGCGGCCGTGAGCATGTAGCTGTTGGAATCCCAGATGCGGCCGGGCACCAGCGGAGTGCCCGGCTCGGTCAGCTCGTCGCCGGTCGAGAACACCACCACCCGGGGTCTCGGCCGGACCGTCACCTGCCTGCGCCCGGCCGACGCCGCCACCGCGACGTGCATCGGGCGCATCCGGGTTCCGGCCGTCAGCAGGGTCTCGCCCGCGACCGCGTCGCCCCCGGTGTAACGCACGTTGGCGCCCGCCTCGGCCGGGCGGTAGATCTCGACGGCGGCGACGCCGCCGTCGGTCCACTCGACCGGGATGACCGCGTCCGCCCCGGCCGGCAGCTGCGCGCCGGTCATGATCCTGATCGCGGTGCCCGGCACCAGCCGGTAGACGCCGACGTCGCCCGCCGCGATCTCGCCGGTGACCCGGAGGGTCGACGGCGTCTCTTCCGACGAGTGTTCGGTGTCGGCCGCCACCACCGCGTAGCCGTCCATGCTCGAGTTGTCGAACGAGGGAAGCGATACCGCCGCCGTCACGTCCTCCGCCAGCACGCAGCCCTCGGCGTCGGAAAGCTCGAGGCTGGTGGGCATGAGCGGGCTGATGGCGGACAGGATCGCCGACTGGTAGGCCTCGACCGTGCTAAGCGAGCTGTCCACCACCGGGTGGGCCGGTATCCGGCCCGACGTCACCGGTGCTCTTCGAGGTACTTGCGCAGCCAGGGAATGAACTCCCCGGCCAGGTCAGGGCGCTCGCCCGCGAACATCACCATCGTCCGAAGGTAATCGAGCTTGTTGCCGGTGTCGAAGCGACGCCCGCTGAACAGCACCCCGCGCAGCTCGCCCTTGGCGGCGAGCACCTTGAGCGCGTCGGTGAGCTGGATCTCGCCGCCCCGCCCGGGCTGGGTGTCGCGCAGCACGTCGAAGACCTCGGGGTCGCACACGTACCGCCCGATGATGATCCACCGGCTCGGCGCGTCTTCCGGCGACGGCTTCTCGACCAGGTCTGTGATCATGACCACATCGTCTTCGCCGGTTCGCTCGATCGCGGCGCACCCGTACAGGTAGACCTCTTCGGGATCGACCTCCATGAGGGCCACGACGCTGCCGCCGAACTGGTTCCTGACGTCGATCATCCGCGTCAGCAGCGGGTCCCTGGGGTCGATGAGGTCGTCGCCCAGCAGCACCGCGAACGGCTCGTGGCCCACATGCTGGGCCGCCTGGAGGACGGCGTGACCAAGCCCACGGGGATCGCCCTGGCGCACGTAGTGCATGGTGGCAAGGTCGCTCGACTCGCGCACGAGGGCGAGCTTGTCCCAGTCTTCCTTCGCCGTGAGCGCTTCCTCGAGCTCGTAGTTCCGGTCAAAATGATCTTCTATGGAGCGCTTGCTCCGGCCCGTGATAAGCAGGACATCGTTGAGGCCGGCCGAGACGGCCTCCTCGACGACATACTGAATCGCTGGCTTGTCGACGACAGGCAGCATTTCCTTGGGCGTCGCTTTTGTCGCTGGCAGGAACCGCGTTCCCAGCCCAGCGGCGGGCACTACGGCCTTGGTCACTGCTGGCGTCCTGGCATTGCCGGTATCGACCATGCGTCTACAGTAGTGACTTCCTGGGGGGCAAAGTGCACGACACACCCGGCTCTGCGCCCGTTGAGAGCTCGGCCGGCGCCGATAAGGCCAGCCTGCGCCGGCGCCTTGTAACGGCTCGCGCGGCAATGTCGGATTCGGCCCGTACGCAGGCCGGCCGCCTCATCCGGGATCACGTGCTGGAAATGCCCGAGGTGGCCGCGGCCGGGACGATCGCGGCCTATTACTCCATCGGCACCGAACCGGACACCCGCCGGCTCATTTTCGCGCTCTGGAAGCGCGGCAGCTACGTGGTGCTGCCGATCCTGCTGCCGGATGGCGGCCTCGACTGGGCGTCCTACGAGGGGCCCGATTCGCTCGCGCCGGGTCCGCGCGGGCTGCTCGAGCCGGTGGAGCCGCCCCGCGGGCCCGCCACCGTCGCCCGGGCGGACGTCGTCCTCGTGCCCGCCCTCGCGGTCGACGTGCGCGGTTACCGGCTCGGCCGCGGCGGCGGGTCCTATGACCGGGCGCTGGCCCGGGTGGGCGGCCAGGTGCCCACGATCGCGCTGCTGTACGACGACGAGCTGCTCCCGACGGTGCCGACCGAGGCCCACGACCAGCGGGTTACCCTGGCCGCGAGGCCAGGGCCGGGGCTGACGCGACTGCCCGCCGCCGACGGCGGGCGGACGGTGGAATGAGCCGCCCGCTGACGCGGTTATCCTTAGCAGTCTGCTAGTGCGAGTGCTAATCTAGCTCACGAATTTTGGTTTCGCCCGGGAGGAATGCGTGCCCACTTACCAGTACCGTTGCACCGAATGCGGTGGCGAGCTCGAGGCGGTGCAGAAGTTCACCGACGACCCGCTGACGGTCCACGAGGACTGCGGCGGCCGCCTGCGCAAGGTCTTCTCGCCGGTTGGGATCGTGTTCAAGGGGTCCGGCTTCTACCGGACCGACAGCCGTAAGGGGCCAACCGCCTCGGAGCCTGCTTCGACGTCGTCAGCGGCCGGGTCCTCCGACTCGTCATCGTCGAGCGATGACAAGTCGTCGTCGAGCAGTGACAAGTCGTCGTCGAGCGGTGATAAGTCCGGGAGCGGTGACAAGCCCTCCTCGTCGGGCGACAAGAGGTCGGGCGACAAGAGCACGGCCTCGTCGTCCTCTTCGTCTTCCTCTTCACCCCCCTCGAAGTCCTCGGCGGAAAAGGTCGCCTGACCCCATGGTGGTGCAGGTCGCGGACATCGGGGTCATCGGCGGTTCCGGCTTCTACGAGTTCCTCGCCGACGCCGAGGAGGTGCCGGTCGAGACGCCGTTCGGCGAGCCGAGCGAGCCCGTCCTGGTCGGCGAGGTGGCGGGCCGCCGGGTGGCGTTCCTGCCGCGGCACGGTAAGGACCACCGGTTCCCGCCGCACATGATCCCGTACCGGGCCAACCTGTGGGCGCTGCGCGCGCTCGGCGTCCGGCGCATCCTGGCCCCAAGCGCGGTCGGGTCGCTCACCGCCTCGTACGGTCCCGGCACCCTGGTCATCCCTGACCAGCTGGTGGACAGGACCGGCGGCCGGGTCCAGACGTTCTACGACGAGTTCGCGGTGCACGTGCCGTTCGCGGACCCGTACTGCCCGTCCGGCCGGGCCCACGCGGTCGACGCCGCGCGCAAGAACGGCTGGGTGCCGGCCAGCACGGGGACGCTGGTCGTAATCGACGGGCCGAGGTTCTCCACCCGGGCGGAGTCGCAGTCGTACGCGGCCCAGGGCTGGACGCTGGTCGGGATGACCGGCCACCCGGAGGCGGTGCTCGCCCGCGAGCTCGCGCTCTGCTACACCACTCTCGCGCTCGTCACTGACACCGACGCCGGCGTGGACGAGGGCGACGGGGTAACGCAGGCCGAGGTTTTCGAGGTGTTCGGGAAGAACATGACCCGTCTGCGCGACCTGGTGGCGAAGGTCATCGCCGCGTTCCCGGCCGATCGGGAAGACGATCTCTGCGCGCACGCGCTCGACGGGATACAGGTACCGATCGAGTTGCCGTTATGCCGCTATTGTTTGTGACGTGACATCACTGGGGATTCCGGCCACTGGTTCCGCCGAAGTGCAGGTGCTGCACAACGGATACGTCGGCCTCGACGGCGACGATGAGCGCGTGAGCGGCACGGTCACGTTGATCCGCGATGGCGACGCCGTCGTCATCGTCGATCCGGGAATGGTCGCCGACCGTGACGCCCTCCTCGCCGCGCTCAAGGCGCACGGCCCGGCCCCGCAGGAGGTCACCGACGTGGTGTTCAGCCACCACCATCCCGATCACACGGTCAACGCCGCGCTCTTCCGCAACGCGCGCATTCACGATCACTGGGCGGTCTACGAGGGCGACCGATGGCTCGGCCGGGACGCGCACGGCGCGCAGCTCGGCCCTTCGGTCCGGCTGCTGCGAACCCCGGGGCACACCGGCGAGGACATCTCCACGGTCGCGTCCGCCCCGGACGGCGTCTACGTCTGCACCCACGCCTGGTGGTCGGCGGACGGCCCGGAGGTGGATCCGCTCGGGGCCGACCAGGCCGCCCTGACGGCGAGCAGAAAGCTGCTGCTTGAGTTCGCGGACGTGATAATTCCCGGCCATGGGGCGCCGTTCCGCCCGGGCACTCCCGCGTAACAACAGCCGTGATCCGGGGCCGCGGCAGGACATCCTGCGCTCACTGTGACTATCCGTCACAGTTCCGGTGCAATAGGGACACGGTGCGTACCGGAGCGAGTACGCTAACGTGCCGTGCGGTTAATCTCCCGTTCGGTCGGGAACTGCTCGGCGCAGCCGTTCCCCCGGGGTCGAAATCAGCGAGTGACACGTGGCTGACTGGCCGTTGACCTCAGATCTGGGTCCGCTCGGCGCCCTGCCGACCGCACCCCGCCTCGCCCGGGGGTTCATCGGCGTGGTGCTGAACGGCTGGGGCCTCGACCCGCTCATAGAGACCACCGAGCTGGTGGTCAGCGAGCTGACCACCAACGTTGTGCAGGCAGTGACCGGCACCGACGGGAGTCTCAGGTACGACGCCGAGGGAAAGCTGCCGTTGCTGTGGGTGCGGCTGTCCTCCGACCGGATCCGGCTGATGGTCGAGGTCTGGGACACGCTGCCGGCCGCGCTCGGCGCGCCGGCCATGCGGCATCCGGACGAGGACGAGGAATCCGGTCGCGGCCTGGAACTGATCGAGGCGCTCTCGGATGACTGGAACTGGGAAGCGGTTCCTGGTTGGCACGGCAAGCGGGTCTGGGCAGTGCTGCCGGTTCACGAGTAACGCGGGATTCCGACGTCTCTGACGTTGAACGGCCGCGAGCTTCGCTGTTAGTCGAAGCCCGCGACCGTTCGATATGACGGTGTTGACCTAGGTTTTGACGTTAGTCGTCGAGGTCGGCGGCTACGCGGCGGTGGGCAGCCCAGATTTCGTCGGGGAGGTTGGCGAACTGCTCGAGGTGGGCCTGGCGGAAGCCCATTTCCTGTTTCCAGCGGGCGGTGTCGATGGTCAGCAGGGTGTCCAGGTCGGCCGGGTCGATGTCGAGGCCGACGGTGTTCAGCTCTTCCTTGGTCGGCAGGATCCCGACCGGGGTCTTGACCCCGGTCACCTCGCCGTCCTTGAGCTGCATGAGCCACAGCAGCGCGCGCAGGTTGTCGCGGTAGCCGGGCCAGAGGAAGCGGCCGTCCTTCGGGTCGCGCTGGAACCAGTTGACGTGGGCGAAGATCGGCTGCTCGGCGGCCTCGCCGATGATCTTGAGCCAGTGCGCGGCGTACGCGCCCTCCGGGTAGGACATGAACGGGCGCATCGACATCGGGTCGTAGCGGAGCTGGCCGTCGAGGCCGTCGGCGGCGAAGGTGGCCTCGGCGCCGAGCGTGAGGCCGTCGTAGACGCCCTCCGCGAGGTCGGTGATCGCCCGGATCAGCGGCTCCCGGTCGCTGGTGCGGCCGCCGAAGATGATCCCGTCGATCGGCACGCCCTGCGGCTCGTTGTAGTCCTTGGCGATGTTCGGCACGTTGGCCAGGGTGGTGGTGAACCGGCTGTTCGGGTGTGCCCAGGGGTCGCCCTGCTCCTCGGGGGAGCGGTCCGCGATCCGGTCGCCCTTCCAGTCGAGCCAGCCGTCGACGTCGGCGGGCGGGTTCTCGGTGCGGCCCTCGAACCAGACCTCGTGCGTCTTCTCGTTCCAGGCGATGTTGGTGAAGATCGCCTTGGTGCCGGGGGCGATCGACTCGATCGCGGTCGGGTTGGTGTGCTCGTTGGTGTCCTTGGCCACGCCGAAGACGCCGAACTCGGGGTTCATCCCGTACAGGCGGCCATCCTCGCCGACCCACATCCAGGCGATGTCGTCGCCGTAGAAGTCGACGTAGTAGCGGTCGCCGAGGGCATCGGGGGAGAGGGTCATGGCCAGGTTGGTCTTGCCGCTGGCGCTGGGGAAGCCGCCCGCGATGTGCCACTTCTTGCCGGTCTGCTTGTCGGTGATGCCGAGCAGCATGAACTGCTCGGACAGGAACCGACCGGACGCCCAGCCGTCGTAGGCGGCCTGGCGCAGCCCGTGCGCGATCTTGCCGAGCAGGGCGTTGCCGCCGTAGGAGGAGCCGAAGTGCAGGATGGTGCGCTCGTCGGCCACGGTCACGAAGTAGCGCTTGTCGTCGGTCGTGCCCTGGCCCAGGTTCTCCAGGTCCCCGGTCACGTGCACCGCCCGGACGAAGCTGTCGGGCACGGCCAGGTTGTTGATGAAGTCGACGTGCACCCGCGACATCCGGTTCATGTGCAGGACGACGGCGCGGTTGTCGGTCAGCTCGACGCCCGCCGCGTACTGCTCGAGCGGAGCGCCGGGCGGCGACATCAGGTACGGGATCACGTACATCGTCTTGCCTGCCGAGGCGCCGCGCATGAGCCCGGTCAGCTTCGCCTTCATCTCCGCGGCGGGGTACCAGTTGTTGTAGATCCCCTTGTCGGCCGGGTTGCTGGTCGCGACGATCGTGCGCTCCTCCGAGCGCGCGGTGTCCTTGGAGTAGCTCCGGGAGTAGTACAGGCCCTCGCCGGCGGGAAAGATCTCGCCTGCCGCCAGCGCCTCAGCGACCAGGCGGGCGTCGTCATCGGCGCTGACGACCTCGATGTTGTCGGCGCCCGTGATCCCCGCCCAGTACTTGACGTACTCGCGTACGGCCTCGTTTTTCAGCTGAGCGGCTTCCAGGATGGCATCAACATCGACCACGAACTCGGTCCTCTCGTCAGTCAAGCTGAACGCTTGAAAAAGCTTCGGTGATTCATCTTGACAGGAGAACGCTTGTCTGTTGAGTGCGCAACATCACGTGCCAACCGGCCCGCACGCTGCAAGGTCTGGACCACCTGACCTGCGCCGCCGGTAAATAGGGGTCTTCGTTGTCCGTTTTCATCGACCGCTTGTGAAATCGTGAGCACTCTCACATTCGCGATCGGCGGTCGCGGCGCGTTACTGGCCGATTCCTTCCGCTTCGGCCGGCTCATCAGGAATGTAGAACATGCGCAGCTGCATCAGCCGCGCGTCCGGCGGGGCGGTCTCGGCGGTGTGGCCGTACTTGTTGAGCAGGGCGATGTACTCGTTCATGAACGCGTCGAGGTCGGCCGCGGTGTAGTAGCCGTCGGCCCTGGACGACCTCGCCCACGGGCCGTGCTTGCGGAAATCGCGGATGTACCGGTTGAACAGGTCCACCTCGCGGGGGATCTGCCCGGTCCGCCACTCGTCAAGCGCCGCCCGGTCCGGCCCATCCAGGCTGTCGTAGTCGGGCTCGCGCAGGTCGACCGGGGGGACGCGCCACCACCGCTCCCGGCCGTTGGTCTGTCCTGGCGCCTCCTCGATGACCCCCGCGTCGGCCAGCACCCGCAGGTGGTAGCTGGTGGTGCCGGTGCTCTCGCCGAGCGCTGCGGCCAGCGTGGTCGAGCTGGCGGTGCCGTGCGCGGCCATCTGGCGCAGCATCTCCCGCCGCAGCGGGTGGGACATCGCCTTCCAGCGCTTCGCGTCGCCGGTCACCGGTCGCGTGCTTATCGCCATGCCAGCAGCGTACCAGGGATCGCAGACAAGATTCTGCAAATATTAGTTTGCAAAATTTTCTCTGCAATCCTAGAGTCGATCTCATGCAGACACACGTGGTCCCGACGGTCCGCTTCCGGCCGCTGCGCTTCCGGCCGCTGCGCTTCCGGCCGCTGCGCTTCCAGGTCCCGGAATCAATTCAGGCTCAGACTGTCCTGCTGCGGCGCGCGCGGCTGGTCGCGCTGGCGGTGGGCGGCTTCCTGCTGCCCTGGAGCGCGCTGCTCGCGGTCACGCTCCCGGCCACCGCGCAGGCGCAGCACTGGGCGCTGGCCTGGACCGGCCTGGACCTCGCGGAGGCGGCCGCCGCCCTGGTGACGGCCGTGCTGCTCACCCGCGGCGACCGCCGCGCGAGCCTGCCCGCCGCAGCCGCGGGAACCCTGCTGCTGATCGACGCCTGGTTCGACGTCTGCACCTCGGCCCCGGGCGCGGGGCACGCGATGGCGCTGGCCGAGGCGGGCTGCGCCGAGCTGCCGCTGGCGGCAGCCGCCTGGTGGGTCGCGATCGTGCTCAGCCGGGAGAACCGATGAGAACGACGTCGCTCGCGATCGCGGCGGCCGGAGCGCTCGCGGCCGTCGCGGCCGGGGCCGCCGTCGTGCTCACCGACCAGGCGCCGTACCCGTACGCGCAGCGCCACCTGCTCGACCTCCCGCTGCCGCTGCTCACCGTTCGGCGGCTGGACGTCCTGCTGCGGCCGCGCCCAGGCGAGCGGATACTCGAGATCGGCCCCGGCACCGGCCTGCAGTCCCTGCACGTGGCGCCGCAGCTGGGAGCAGACGGCGAGCTCGCCATCGTCGACGTCCAGCAGCAGATGCTGGACCACGTCATGGCCCGCGCCGCCCGACGGTCAGTCGGCACCATCAGCCCGCACTTGGCCAGCGCCGAGGCGCTGCCGTTTCCCGACGGCAGCTTCGACGCGGCCTACCTGGTGACGGTGCTGGGCGAGATCCCCCGGCCGGCCGCCGCCCTGGCCGAGCTGCGGCGGGTGCTCAAGCCGGGCGGCCGGCTGGTGATCGGCGAGTTCGCCGACCGGCATCATCTGACCCTGACCACGCTGACGGCGCTGGCCAACGACGCCGGCCTGCACTTCGTCAGGCGCACCGGCGTCCCCCTGGCCTACTACGCGCTCCTCGCCCCCTGCCCACCCGGTCACTGAAGCCTGCCCAGGCCGCAGGTGGGTGGCGCTCTGGTCGTCCTGGCGACCGAAACGCCATGCGCTATCCCGCCGACATTCAGCGGGCGGCGGGCGTCCAGGCCGGGTCGCGTCCGGACAGCGCGAGCACGCGGTCGAGGATCGGCGCGTCGGCCGCCGTCGGCACCGGGTCGGCGAACCCCTTGTACTGGCGGAAGAGCTCGGCGTTGGCCTCGACCGCGTTCAGCGCGGCCTCGGCCGCGCGGTCGGAGACCATGTAGTCCTGCCCGGTCGCCGCGGCCAGGTCCCAGCCGTGCAGCACCAGCTCGGCGATCATCAGCGCGCCGACGTCGGCGGCCGGGGTCTTGGACCCCATCATGTCGAGCTCGCGGTCCCAGACGGCCGGGTCCGCCCACGCGGCCAGCGCGCGGTCGAGCTGCGCCCGGTAGGCGTCGGCGAAGTCGGGCGCGGCCGCGAAGTCGCGTTCCATCAGTTCCGGTGCCACCGACTCGCCCTGCGCCCGGCGCTCGAGCGAGTGCGAGCTCCACAGGATGACATGGTTGAGCAGAGCCTGGACGTCCCATTCACCGCACGGGGTGGGACCGGCCAGTTCGGTCGGCGTCACGCGGTCGACCACGAGCGCGGTCGCCTCGGCCGCGTCAGTCAGTTCGGTGTGCAGTGTCATGCTGACGACACTAGCGGCCGCCCTCCGGAGCGTCTTGAACAAACACGACAGCTACCCTTTGTGGGGTGAACTCGCCTTCCGTCACCACGACGGGGCCGATGGGCGCTGGCGTGCTGCATGCCGAGGCCGCCGCGACCAGATTTACCCTGCATCGCTACCCGCCGCCCGATGACCTGGCCCTGTTCGTCGATTTCGGCTGGGTCATCCGCTGGGATCTGCGCGGGCAGCCGCCGCATGAACAGCAGATCCTGCCGCATCCCAATGTGAACCTGGCCTTCGAGGCGAGCGGGCCGTGCGTGTACGGCGTCGACCGGAAGATCTTCACCCGGCGCCTGACGGGCGCCGGGAAGGCGCTCGGCATCCGGTTCCGTCCAGGCGGCTTCCGTCCCTTTCACGCACGGCCGATCTTCGGCCTGAACGATCGCGTGGTTCCCGCCGCCCGCGTGTTCGGCCCGGCGGCGGACGAGGCGTGCACGGCGGTGATGGCGGCCGACTCCGATGACGAGATGATCGCGGCCGCTTCCGGGCTGCTGCGCTCCCTTGGCGCCGCCGAGGATCCCGTGGTCGAGCAGGCGGCCGGGCTGGTGAAGCGGATCACCGATGACCCGGGGTTGCAGCGGGTCGCCCAGCTGGCGAAGCTGTCCGGGCTGTCGGAGCGAAAGCTGCAGCGCCTGTTCGCCGACTACGTCGGCGTCTCGCCCAAGTGGGTGATGCGCCGGGCAAGGCTGCACGAGGCGGCGCTCCGGGTCGAGGCGGACGGGCCGGGCTCGGTGGACTGGGCGGCGCTCGCGGCCGACCTCGGCTACGCCGATCAGGCTCACCTGACCAGGGATTTCACCGCCACCCTGGGCGTGCCGCCGAGCCGCTACGCCGTCGGCCCGGGCTGACCGCCGCACCCCGGCGGGCGCTCGCGACCGGGGAGCTTGAGCCGTCGACGCGGTGTGGCGGCGGTGGAATACTGGGTCACGCAGGACGAGAGGCGCTGCAACGGGTCTTCCCGCCACGCTCATCCTGATCTTCACCGACAGGGCGCCTCCGATCGAGGAGGCCCTCGTGAGCGTTGTCGGCAATTCCCGCCCGAACCGTTCGATGTTCGGAACCGACCTGGCCGCCGACTACGCCGCCGCACTGCAACTGGGGGTGACGGGCCGGGACTGCTACCTGGCCGGGCAGCGCGGCGCGTTGTGCGACCCGCCCACGAGGAGCGAGCTGGAGCAGGTCGGGGAGGCGTTCGACTGGGCCGCGATCGGCGCCTGACGCTGACGGTTGGCTCAAGGAACGTTCAGAATGTCACTGCCTGGTGGGGAACGTGCCTACCCTCGGGACGTGCGAATAACGCGGGCGCTGCGGCAGGGATGGCCGCTGCTGGCGATCCTGGCCGTCCAGGCGGCGCTCTCGGCCAGCTTGGTGCGGTCGAGTACCGCCTTCGGCGACGAGGCGCTGTACCTGTCGGCCGGGCACCTTGAGTGGTCGCACTGGCTGAACGGCGCGTCGATTCCGGAGTATCAGACCTATTTCTCCGGCGCTCCGGTGATCTACCCGCCGATCGGCGCCCTCGCCGACAGCCTCGGCGGGCTGGCCGCGGCGCGGCTGCTGTCGCTGGTCTTCATGCTCGGGGTGACGACCTTGGTCTGGGGCACGGCGACCCGGTTGCTCGACGACGAGCGGGCCGCGTTCTTCGCCGCCGCCACGTTCGCCGTGCTCGCGCCGACGTTGCACCTCGGCTCGTTCGCGACCTACGACGCGGCCGCCCTGCTGCTGGTGGCCGCGGCGACCTGGTGCGCGGCCGGGGTCCGGACCGGCCAGCGGGCGACGCGGTGGATGATCGCGGCCGGGATTTTGCTCGCGCTGGCCAACGCGACGAAATACGCGACCGCCCTGTACGACCCCACCGTGGTCTGCGTCGCGTTCCTGAGCTCGTGGCCGGAGGCCGGGTGGAGGCGGGCGCTGCGGCTCGCGGCCGTGCTCGCCGGGGTCACGGCAGCCCTCATCGGCGTGCTGCTCGCGCTCGGCGGGCCCGGCTATCTGACCGGGATCCGGATCACCACGACCGGGCGCGTCGACGGGATCGACGCCGCGTCCACGGTCTTGGCCGATGCGTGGTCGTGGACCGCCGTCGTGCTGGTCCCGGCCGTCGCGGCGGTCGTCGTCTGCGCCGTGCGGCGGCGGTGGCCGCAGGCGCTGCTGCTGGCCGTGCTCGCGCTGTCGGCCCTGCTGGCCCCGGCCGATCAGGCGCGCATTCAGACCACGACATCGCTGAACAAGCACGTCGACTTCGGTGCCTGGTTCGCCGCGATCGCGGCCGGCGTACCTGCTGAGCCTGCTGTCGCGGCGGCGGACCGTGCTGGCGGCGGCGCTGGCCGCCCTGATCCCGATCACCGCGGTGGGCACGGCCCAGGCCCGCGCCATGATCGACTGGCCCGACGCCGCCGCGCTGGTCAAGGTCGTCCGGCCGATGACCAGCCACGGCGGGCACTTCCTGGTCGAGACCACCGACGTCCTCCAGTACTACCTGCCGGACACGACCTGGCAGCAGTGGTCGGACACCGCGAGCAACAGCCCGCAGTACTACCTGCAGCGGATCAGGCAGCACTACTACACGGTGATCGTCCTCGGCTTCAACCAGACGCTGAGCACGGACTACGCGATAGCCCTGGAACTGTCGTCGACCACCGGGTACACGCTGACGTCGAAGGTGCGCTCGGGAAAGACCGTGTTCTACGTGTGGGAGTACACCGGTCAGGTGTGACCGCTGACGGGAGTCAGGAATCGACCACCGCGGCGACCGCCTCGATCTCGACCAGTTGGTCCCGGTAGCCGAGCACGGTGACGCCAAGCAGGGTGCTGGGCACGTCGTGCGCGCCGAACGAGTCCCTGACCACCTGCCAGGCGGCCACCAGGTCCTCCTGGCGGCTGGACGCGACCAGCACCCTGGTGCTGATGACGTCGGTCACCGACGCCCCGGCGTCGGCCAGGGCGGTGCTCAGGTTCTCGAACGCCTTGGCGGCCTGGCCGGGGTAGTCGCCGACCGCTGCGGTGGACCCGTCAGCGTTCAGCGGGCACGCGCCGGCCAGGAAGATCAGCCGGGACCCGGCGGGCGCGGTGGCGGCGTAGGCGTACTCGGCGACCCCGGAGAGGGTCGCCGAGCGGATGAGCTTGACTGCGTGCGGCATGCCGGCAGGCTACCGCGAGTCAGCTCGCGGCGCCCTATCGCTTTTGCGTGCCCTGACGGCGGTCCAGGGCCTTGTTCAGGTTGACCGCGGCGCTGATCAGGGCCAGGTGAGTGAAGGCCTGCGGGAAATTGCCGAGCGCCTCGCCCGAGTGGCCGATCTGCTCGGCGAACAGGCCGAGGTGGTTGCTGTAGGTGAGCATCTTCTCGAAGACGCCCCTGGCCTCGTGCGCCCGTCCGGCCCTGGTCAGCGCCTCGACGTACCAGAACGAGCAGAGGCTGAAGGTGCCCTCGCCGTCGGCGATGCCGTCGTGGCCGGTGATCGCGTAGCGGTTGACCAGGCTGTCGGAGACCAGCTCGGCGCTGATCTTCTCCAGCGTGGCCAGGAACCGCGGATCGGTCGGGCCGGCGAACTTGACCCGGGGCATGACCAGCAGCGAGGCGTCGAGCAACTGGCTGCCCGGGTGCATGACGTAGCTCTGCAGGCCGGGATCCCAGCACTGCTCCTGGACGAAGCGGTAGGCCTCGGCGCCCAGCTCGCGCCACCGCTCGACCGGGGCGGGCAGCCCGCGGTCGCGCGCCAGCCGCCCCGCCCGGTCGTAGGCGACCCAGGTCATCAGGGCGGAGTAGGTGAACCGCTGGCGCGGTCCGCGGATCTCCCAGATGCCCTCGTCCGGCTCCGTCCAGTGCTGGCCGAGCCAGTCGAGGCGCTTGGACAGCGCGGTCCACAGGTCCCAGGAGATCGGCGCCTCCTTGTTGTAGAGGTACACCGAGTCCATGATCTCGCCGTAGACGTCGATCTGCAGCTGCCCCGCCGCGCCGTTGCCGATCCGGACCGGCCGCGCCCCGTTGTAGCCCTCGAGGTGGTCGAGCGTCTCCTCGCGGATGTGATCGCGGCCGTCGACGGTGTACATGATCGAGACGTCGCGCTCGGCCGAGGCCGTCTCGCACCGCTGCTGCAGCCAGTCCATGAAGCTGGCGGCCTCCTCGAGGAAGCCGAGCCGCATCAGGCTGTAGACGGTGAACGAGGCGTCTCGCAGCCACACGTAGCGGTAGTCCCAGTTCCGGGTGCCGCCCGGCTCTTCCGGGAGCGAGGTGGTCGGCGCGGCGATCAGCGCGCCGGTCGGGTGGTAGACGAGCAGCTTGAGCGCCAGGGCGGAGCGCTGGACGACCTCCCGCCAGCGGCCGGTGTACCGGCACTGGCCGACCCAGTTCCGCCAGAAATCCTGCGTCTTGCTGAACAGCCCGCGGGTCTCGCCCTCGGCGATCGGGTGGACGTCGCCGTTCCACTCCAGGTGGAAGTCGGCCGTCTCGCCTTCCTCCAAGGTGAACGTGGCGGCGACACCGCTCTCCTCGACCTTGAGGCCGACGGTGGTCCGCAGCACGACCCGGCCGAGCGGAGAGGTGAAGATCGCGCCGACGCCGGCCACGAGCTCGACTTGATGGCCCAGCCGGCCGTAGTCGAACGCCGGATGGCAGGCGACCTCGAACCTGGCCGTGCCCTTGACCGCGCGGGCCTGCCTGATCAGCAGGTCGCGCGCCTTGCCGGTGGCCCGCGTCTCCGGGACCATGAAGTCGATGACCTCGCCCACCGCGTCGCGCCCCTGGAACCGGGTGAGCAGGATGTTGGTGTCGGGCAGATAGCGCTGCTTCGGCTTGGCGTAGCTGGTCCTGGCCGCCAGCGAGAAGTAGCCGCCCTTGTCCTTGTCGAGCAGGGCGCCGAACAGGCTCGGAGCGTCGAAACGGGCGGGGCAGAACCAGTCGACGGTGCCGTCGGTGCCGATCAGGGCGACCGTGCGCAGATCGCCCACGATGCCGTGCTCCTCGATCGGGAGGTAGCCGTGCGGTGAGCCGATCCGGCCAGTGCTACTCCCGGTGCTGAAGTGCTCCATCCCGTAGGTGTTTCCTGTGTGACTCGAGGTCATCCTTTAAATCTCTGAGGTTGTCCCACTAACCTCAGCGGCCGGTCGGCCCGCTTGGTAATGGCGACGTGCGGGACCTTGGTCAGCTGACGGACAGGTCCGTCCGGACCGGGCGGCCCTGGATCGCGAGCCACACGTTGGCGGGCGTCAGCGGCATGTCCGCGTGCCGCACGCCGAACGGCGCGAGCGCGTCCACGACCGAGTTGACCACGGCCGGGGCCGAGCCGACGGTGGCCGACTCGCCGATTCCCTTGGCCCCGACGGGGTGGTGCGGAGACGGCGTGACCGTCGCCCCGAGCTCGGGCGAGGGGCACTCGAGCGCGGTCGGCAGCAGGTAGTCCATGAAGGAACCGCCCAGGCAGTTGCCGATCTCGTCGAACGATATGACCTGCATCAGGGCGATGCCGATGCCGTCGGCCAGGCCCCGGTGCACCTGTCCCTCGACGATCATCGGGTTGATGCGGACGCCGCAGTCGTCGACCGCGATGAACCGGCGGACCTTGACCTCGCCGGTGCCCGGGTCGACGTCGGTCACGCAGATGTAGGCGCCGAACGGAAACGTCAGGTTGGGCGGGTTGTAGACCGCCGACGCGTCCAGGTGGCCCTCGACCCCGGCCGGCAGCTCAAGCGACGAGTGCGCCGCCATCGCGATCTCGGCGATCCCGAGGGCCTGGTCGGGGTCGCCCCGCACCCGCCACTTGCCGTCCTGCCAGTCCAGGTCGTCGGCCGACGCCTCGAGCATGGCCGCCGCCACCAGCCGGGCCCGTTCGCGGACCTTCCTGGCGACGACGACGGCCGCTGCCCCCGACACCGGCGTGGAGCGCGACCCGTAGGTGCCGAGGCCGAACGGCGTCCGGTCGGTGTCGCCGTGCACGACCTCGACATCGTCCGGCGACAGGCCCAGTTCCTGGGCGACCAGCTGCGCGAACGTGGTCTCGTGGCCCTGGCCCTGGGACTGCACCGAGATCGAGAGCACCGCCTTCCCGGTCGGGTGAACCCGCAGGTCGGCCCCGTCGGCCATGCCCAGGCCGAGGATGTCCATCTTGCTGCGCGGGCCCGCCCCGACCGCCTCGGTGAAGAAGCTCAGCCCGATCCCCATGTACTCGCCGCGGGCGCGCCGCTCGGCCTGCTCGCGGCGGAGCTTGCCGTAGCCCGCCATGTCCAGCGCCAGCTGCAGCGCCCTCGGGTACTCGCCCGAGTCGTACTGCCAGCCGGTCGGGCTCGTGTACGGGAACTGCTCGGGGCGCAGCAGATTGCGCATCCGCAGCTCGGCCGGGTCCATCCCGAGCTCGCGCGCGAGCATGTCCGTCAGCCGCTCGACCAGGTACACCGCCTCGGTGACGCGGAACGAGCACGAGTAGGCGACGCCGCCCGGCGCCTTGTTGGTGAACACGCCGGTCACCTCGCAGTACGCCGCCCGCACCTGGTAGGAGCCGGTGAAGATGTGGAAGAAGCCGGCCGGGAACTTGGACGGCTGGGCGGCCGCGTTGAACGCCCCGTGATCGGCCAGCACCCGTGCCCGCAGGCCGAGGATCTGGCCGTCGGCGGTCGCGGCGATCTCGCCGTGCATGTGATAGTCGCGGGCGAATGCGGTCGACATCAGGCTCTCCGACCGGTCCTCGACCCACTTCACCGGCCGCCCGGTCTCCATCGCGGCCGCTATCGCGCACACATAGCCCGGGTAGAGCGGGACCTTGGCGCCGAAGCCGCCGCCGAGGTCGGGCGAGACGATCCGGATCTTGTGCTCGGGCAGCCCGGTCAGGGTCGAGTACATCGTGCGATGGGCGTGCGGGGCCTGGCTGGTCGACCACAGCGTCAGCCGGCCGCTGGTGGGGTCGAACTGGGCGATCGCGCCGCAGGTCTCGAGCGGGGCCGGGTGCGAGCGCGGGTAGAGCATGTCGCACTCGACCACCACGTCCGCTGCCGCGAAGGCCTCGTCGGCGGCGGCCTTGTCGCCGGCGCTCCAGTCGAACACGCGGTTGCCGCCGGGCCGGTCCTCGCGGACGGCCGGCGCGCCGGGGTCGAGCGCGGTCAGGGCGTCCATCAGCGGCGGCAGCGGCTCATAGGCGACGGCGATCAGCTCGAGCGCGTCCCGCGCGGCGTACCGGTCGGTCGCCACCACGAACGCGATCTCCTGGCCCTGGAACCGCACCTTGTCGGTGGCCAGCACCGATTGCACGTCGCCGAAGAGCGTCGGCATCCACGCCAGGCCCCGTTCGGCCAGGTCGGCGCCGGTGAGCACGGCCACCACCATCGGGTGCGCGCGGGCGGCGGTGGCGTCGACCGAGACGATCCGGGCGTGCGCGAGCGGGCTGCGCAGGATCGCGCCATGCAGCATGCCCGGCAGCGCGATGTCATCGATGAAGGTGCCCTGCCCCTTGAGGAACCGCGGGTCCTCCTTGCGCGGGAGCGACCCGTAAGCGTGGCTCACGTCGGTCACCCCCGCCTTCCGCGCCGCCGTCGTGCTTGGCGGCCCACTGCACCGACCGGACGATGTTCTCGTACCCGGTGCACCGGCAGACCTGGCCCGATATCGCCTCGCGGATCTCGTCGGCGGTCGGATCGGGGTTGCGGTCGAGCAGCCAGCGCGCGGTCATCAGCATGCCGGGGGTGCAGAAGCCGCACTGCAGCCCGTGGCAGGTGGCAAACCCCTCTTGCACCGGGTCGAGCACGCCGCCGCGGGCCAGCCCCTCCACGGTGGCGACCTGCCGCCCGTCCGCCATCACGGCCAGCGCCGTGCACGACTTGACCGGGGTCTCATCCAGCCAGACGACGCAGGCGCCGCAGTTGGACGTGTCGCAGCCCCAGTGCGAGCCGGTCAGCCGCAGCTCGTCGCGGAGGAAGTGGATCAGCAGCAGCCGTGGTTCGACCACCCGGGTGTAGTCGGTCCCGTTGACGGTGACGGTGATCTTCACGACGCCAGCTGGCCGGCCCGGCGGACCGCGATGCGCAGTACCCGGGCGGTGAGCTCCCGGACCAGATGCCGCTTGTACTCGGCCGGGCCGCGCTGATCGGAGGCCGGGCGGCAGTGCTCGGCCGCGAGCTCGCCCGCCCGCGCGAGGGTCGGCTCGTCGGCCGCCCGGCCGCGCAGGAACTCCTCCGCCTCGGCCGCGACGAAACCGGCCGCGCCGACCGCCGTCAGCCCGATGCCGACGTCGGTAATCAGGCCGTCCGCGAGCCAGACGGCCGCCCCGGCCGCGCCGATCGGCCAGTCGCCCGCCCGGCGGGCCACCTTCAGGTAGGCGCTGCCGCTGCTCGGGCCTGATCGGCAGCCTGATCTCGGTCAGCATTTCGGCCGGGCCGACCACGGTCTCGTACGGGCCGGTGTGAAACGCCCGCGCGGACACCTCGCGCCTGCCGTCGGGCCCGTGGATGATCATCGACCCCTTCAGCGCCGCGAACGCGGCCGACAGGTCCTCCGACGGGTCGGCCTGGCAGAGCGACCCGCCGATGGTGCCCCAGTTCCTGACGATCGGGTCCGCGATCACCCGCTCGGCGTCGTGCAGGATCGTGAAGTGCTCGCCCGCCAGCGCCGCCGTCAGCAGGTCGGCGTGCCTGGCGAGCGCGCCGATGCGCAGCTCGCCGCCGATTCGCTCGATATAGCGGAGCCCGCGGATCCCGTTGACGTCGATGAGCACCTCGGGCTGCGCGAGCCGCAGCTTCATCATCGGTATCAGGCTGTGGCCGCCCGCCAGGATCCTGGCCCCCGGCTGATATCTCGCCAGCAGCGCGAGAGCGTGCTCCACGCTGGTGGCCTTCTCGTATTCGACTTGCGCGGGGACCTGCAAGCCCACCTCCCGGGCGAGGGCGTCGCGCGCTCCGTGCGCGGGCCCGTCTGATGTCGTACGTTACGTTCTAAAGCACGCCAATGCAGGCTGGCCCTCCCGGTGCGCTGATGTTCGCGATGGAGCGTGCGATGACACTGACGCAGCTGAACGCCTTTGTCCTGGTCGCCCGGCTGGGGTCGGTGCGGGCGGCGGCGGGCGCGCTGAACGTCAGCGAGTCGGCCGTGTCGCAGGCGATCACCGCCCTCCGGCAGGATCTCGGCGACCAGCTGATCACCCGCAGCCAGGCGGGCATGACGCTGACCCCGGGCGGCACCCGGCTGGTTGGCATCGCGTCCCAGATCGTCATGCTCGGGGCCGATGCGCACGCCGCCGTCCGCGCCGCCCAGGGCGCCCCCGAGCAGCTGCGGGTGGTCGCGACCTCGACGTTCGCCGAGTTCGTGGCCGGGCCGCTGATGGAGGCGTTCCGCCGCCGGTTCGCCGGGGCGGTGGAGGTCACGACCGGGGTGGCGGCCTCCGGCGAGCAGGCGGTGCTGATCGCGAACCGGCTGGCCGACGTCGCCTTCGGCGACGGGGTGACCGGTGAGCATGAGCTGCCGATCGTCAGCGAGCCCATCTTCAAGTACCGGCTGGTCGTGGTCGGCCCCGGGGAAAGCACGGCCCAGCCGCGGCCGCGCGGGCCCGCCCGGCAGTGGCGCTGGCTGGTGGACCCGTCCGGCACCGATCCGGACAGCGGGACCGCTCGGACGCTGCGCCGACTCGGGATCGCCGACAGCAACATCGGGGTGTTCCAGAGCCAGACCGCCGCCTGGGCGGCGGCGGCCGACGGGGCCGGGGTGGCGCCCGCGATCGAGCACCTGGTGTCCCAGCAGTTGCGGCGGGGCGAGCTGTCGGTCGTCGACACGCCGGGATTCCCGGCTGAGGAGTGCTGGCACGTGACGCTGCTCGAACGGGAGCGCCGCAGCACTGCGGTGAGCGCGCTGCGCAGGTTCCTGGGCACTCCGGAGGCGATGCACCTGATTCGGTCGCCCGGCGCCGGCGTCCCGCCGTCCCGCTTCAAGCCCCCGGTTTACGTCACGATCTGGTCGTGAACCCGCCCATTTGTCTGCCATGTTCACCCAGTGAACTCGTCGATTAAGCGACAGCTTATTTGGCTGTTGCGGCATTGTTAAGTGCGCGTCACCATACGTCTAAATTCCGTTACCGTTCGCGCTTGCGCGCGGATGGTGCCGCTGCGACGGAGGGGAGATCGTTGCATGGCCATCGAGTCCGACGGGCACAGCAAGGGCAATCCGCGGCTGTTCGAGCTGATTGAGGACGCACCCAAGACCGGGAAGAGCCCCACCGTGTGGGCCTGGCCGCAGCTCGTCGACTACCTCAAGATCGCCGGCCAGCCGGTCTCCGGCCCGTGGCCGCCGCACCAGGAGCCCAGGCCCGACCCCGATTACGAGTCCGGCCCGCAGGCGGTCCCCGACCCCCACTCCGTCGCCAGCAGCAGCGACCTGGCCGGCGACGACACGCCCGCTGAGCGGAGGAATTGAATGTTCCCATCGCGGTTCCGCTACGAGGCGCCGCACTCCCTGGACGAGGCGATCGGCCTGCTGCACGACGGCGGCGACTACGTCAAGGTGCTGGCCGGCGGCCAGAGCCTGGTGCCGATGATGAAGCTGCGGTTCGCCTCGCCGGAGATGATCGTCGACATCAACAACCTGCCCGGGCTGGCGTACCACCGGACCGACCCCGACGGCAGCCTGCGCATCGGCGCGCTCTGCCGGCACGCCGACCTCGAGCGCTCGGACCTGCTCAGGGGCACCCAGCCGACGATGGCGGCGGCGGCCCCGCTGGTGGCCGACCCGCTGGTGCGCAACCGGGGCACGCTGGTCGGGTCGCTCTGCCACGCCGACCCGCAGGGCGACTGGGCGTCGGTGCTGCTGGCGCTCGGCGGCTCGGTGATCGCGCAAGGGCCGGGCGGCAGGCGTGCGATCCCGCTGGCCGGGTTCGTGACCGGCCCCTTCCAGAACGTCCTCGAGCACGACGAGATCGCGGTTGAGGCGGTCGTCCCGGCCGCCCGGGGGGTCAGGTCGGGCGGGTACCTCAAGCTCGAGCGGCGGGTGGGGGACTTCGCGACGGTCGGGGTGGCGGTCGCCATCGAGACGTCCGGCGGCACCGTGGTCCGGGCGGGCATCGCGCTGACCGGCGTCGGCGGGTCCACCATCGGCGCCACCGAGGCGGCCCAGGCGCTGACCGGGAAGCCGCTCACGGCCGACGGCATCGCCGAGGCGGCCGAGCTGGCGGCGGCCGCAGCCCAGCCGAGGACCGACCACCGCGGCACCGCCGAGTACAAGCGGCAGCTGGTGCGGGTCTTCGTCAAGCGCATCCTGGCGGGCAGCCAGGGCGGCGCGGCAACGGCAACCGCGGACACCTCGGAAAGGGCGGCGTGATCATGACGATGGTCCAGGACGACCTCGGCGACGAGGCGGAAGAGTTCCCGGTCCGCCGGATCAAGTTCGCCATCAACGGCAGGAAGAAGGTCGCCGAGATCGAGCCCCGGCTGCTGCTGGCCGACCTGATCCGCCGCGGCGTCGGGCTGACCGGCACCCACCGGGGCTGCGACACGACCAACTGCGGCGCCTGCACGGTGCTGGTCGACGGCCGCGCGATCAAGTCCTGCACGATGCTGGCCGTGCAGGTCGACGGGCGCGAGGTCACGACCGTGGAGGGGCTGGCCACCGCGAGCGAGCTGCACCCGATCCAGGAGGGGTTCAAGCAGGAGCACGGGCTGCAGTGCGGCTTCTGCACCCCGGGCATGATGCTGGCGGCCAAGGAGCTGCTCGACCGGAACCCCGACCCGACCGAGGAAGACGTGCGGTGGGCGATATCGGGCAACCTGTGCCGCTGCACCGGCTACCAGAACATCGTCAAATCGGTGCTCTGGGCAGCTGAGAAGCTGCGGGCGGAGGGATAGACGGTGACTACCACTGCTGACGAGTCACGGGCGCTCGACGAGATCAAGATCGGCGGGCTCGGCTCAAGCCGCAAGCGGGTCGAGGACGACCGCTTCATCCGGGGCAAGGGCAACTACACCGACGACGTGGTGCTGCCCGGCATGCTGCACATGGAGATCCTGCGCAGCCCGCTGCCGCACGCGCGGATCAAGTCGATCGACCCCAGCCGGGCGTGGGCGCTGCCCGGCGTCCGCCTAGTGCTGACCGGCGAGATGATGGCGACCAGGAACCTCGCCTGGATGCCCACCCTCTCCTACGACACCCAGGCGGTGCTCGCGACCGACAAGGTGCGCTTCCAGGGCCAGGAGGTCGCCTGCGTCATCGCCGACGACCCGTACATCGCCAAGGACGCGTGCGAGCTCATCGACGTCGACTACGAGCCGCTCCCGGTGATCGTCAACCCCTGGCAGGGGCTGGCGGAAGACGCGCCGGTGATCCGCGACGACAAGGTCAACCAGGCCGACAACGTCGTCTACAACTGGGAGGTCGGCGACAAGGCGGGCACCGACCGGGCCTTCGAGCGGGCCGACGTGATCTCCAAGCTGGAACTGCACTACCCGCGCAGCCACCCGTCGCCGATCGAGTGCTGCGGCTCGGTCGCCGACTTCAACCGGGCCACCAGCAAGCTCACGGTCTACATGACCACCCAGGCGCCGCACATCATCCGGGCCGCGGTCGCGATGGTGGCCGAGATCCCCGAGCAGATGATCCGGATCATCTCGCCCGACATCGGCGGCGGCTTCGGCAACAAGGTGCCGATCTACCCGGGCTACGTCTGCTCGATCCTGGCCTCGATCCTGCTCGAGCGGCCGGTCAAGTGGATCGAGGACAAGACCGGCAACCTCATCTCGACCGGGTTCGCGCGCGACGTCTACCTCAAGGGCGAGATGGCGCTGCGCCGCGACGGCAAGATCCTCGGCTTCCGGATGCACACCGACGCCGACCACGGCGCGTTCTTCGCCGACGCGCAGCCGAGCAAGTTCAAGATCGGCCTGATGCACTCCGCCTTCGCCGCCTACGACGTCCCGGTCGCGCACCTGACCGCCCGCGGCGTTTACACCAACAAGGCGCCCGGGGGCGTGGCGTACCGGTGCTCCTTCCGCGTCACCGAGGCGATGTTCTTCCAGGAGCGCATGGTGCAGGAGGCCGCCAACGACCTCGGCCTGGACCAGGCCGCGTTCCGGCGGATGAACTTCGTCGCCGACGACGACTTCCCGCACCGCACCCCGCTCGGCTTCCTGACCGACTCCGGGCAGTACGCCAAGTGCCTGGACGTCGGCCTCAAGGCGATCGACTACGAGAACTTCAGGCAAGAGCAGGCGGAAGCGCGCAAGCGGGGCCGTCTGCTCGGCCTGGGGATCTCCACGATGACCGAGCCGCTCGGCGCGGGCAACAGCCGGGAGTACGACATCCTCGGCATCAAGATGTTCGACTCGGCCGATCTCAAGGTGCACATGACCGGCAAGGCGATCCTCCGCACCGGCGCCAAGTCCCAGGGGCAGGGGCACGAGACCACCTGGGCGCAGATCATCGCCCACGAGCTCGGCATCCCGGCCGACGACGTGGTCGTCGAGGAGGGCGACACCGACACCGCGCCCTTCGGCATGGGCACCTACGCGTCCAGGTCCACCCCGGTCGCCGGGGCGGCCGTGGCCATGGTCGCCCGCAAGATTCGGGCCAAGGCCCGCAAGCTCGCGGCGCACCTGCTCGAGGTGTCGGAGGAGGACGTCGAGTGGGAGCTCGGCCGGTTCTACGTGCGCAGCTCGCCGCAGCGGGGGGTGTCGATCCAGGAGTGCGCGATGGCCGCCTACAGCAACATGCCGGACGGCATGGAGCCCGGCCTCGAGAACACCGCCTACTACGACCCGCCCAACCTCACCTGGCCGTTCGCCGTCTACATCGTCACCGTCGAGGTGGACCAGGAGACCGGCGTATGGGACGTGCTGAAGATGGTCGCGGTCGACGACTGCGGGGTCCGGATCAACCCGATGATCGTCGAGGGCCAGATCATGGGCGGGCTGACCGAGGCCTACGCGATGGCGAGCATGCAGTTCATCACGTTCGACGCCGACGGCAACTGCGTCGGCTCGAACTACATGGACTACCTGCTGCCGACCGCCTGGGAGACCCCCGGCTTCGAGCTGCACAGCGAGGTCGTGACGCCGTGCCCGCACCACCCGATCGGCGCCAAGGGGATCGGCGAGTGCGCCGCCGTGGGCGGTCCCGCCGCCTTCGTCAACGCGGTCATGGACGCGCTGGGCGAGACCGGCGTCAGGAACATCGACATGCCGCTGCTGCCGGACCGGGTCTGGGAGGCGCTCACCTACCGCCGGGACGTGTCCGGTTTCCCGCCGGTGCGCCAGGACTAGCGCGGCCCGGCCTGGCCAGGAGCGGACGAGGAGGACGGATGAACGGTCTGGGAGTGCTCGGGCGAATCGGCGAGCTGGCCCGCAGCGGCGAGACCTTCGCGCTGGCGACCGTGGTCTGGCGGCAGGGGCCGTCGTCGAGTAAGCAGGGCTCGCGCGCCATCATCACCGCCGACGGCCGGCTGGACGGCTGGATCGGCGGCGCCTGCGCCGAGCCGGTCGTGATCCGCGAGGCGAGGCAGGTCATCTCGGACGGGAACGCCCGGCTGCTGCTGCTCGGCGCGCCCGACCAGTTCGGCACGGTCGTGCCGGAGGGGATGACGGTCGTGCCGATCTCCTGCCAGAGCGAGGGAGCGCTCGAGATCTACATCGAGGCCGTGCTGCCGGTCCCGCACCTGGTGATCGTTGGCGCCTCGCCGATGACGCGCACGCTCGCCGAGCTCGCCCGGGCGCTGGACTGGAGCACCGACCTGGTCAGCGCCGAGGACTTCGGGGCGGGCTGCGCGAACGAACGGTCGATGGTCATCGTCGCGACCCAGGGCCACAGTGACGAGGACATGATCGAGCGGGCGGTCGCGATGAACCCGGCCTACCTCGGGCTGGTCGCGTCCCGCCGCCGCGGTGTGGCGGTGCTCGGCTACCTCGCCGACCGGGGCGTGCCCAAAGACCAGCTCGACAAGGTGCACGCGCCGGCCGGACTCGACCTCGGCCAGACAACCCACGAGGAGATGGCCGTCGCCATCCTCGCCGAGCTGGTGCAGCTGCGCGCGTCCGGCGCCTTCACCGACGTGCCCGCACCGCGGGTGGCGGCCGCGGCCGAGCTGCGACCGGCCGCGGCGGTCGACCCGGTCTGCGGGATGACGGTCATGGCGGGCGCGTCCGGCCTGCCGCTCGAGCACGACCGAAGGACCTACCACTTCTGCTGCGCCGGCTGCCGCCGGACCTTCGAGGAAAATCCAGATGCCTATCTCAGGGCGGTGCTGAAGTGATAATCGCCAGCGACTTCGAGGTCGCCGAGCCGGTCGGCGTGGTCTGGAAGTTCTTCGACGACATCCCCCAGGTGGCGTCCTGCCTACCCGGCGCGGAGCTGACCAAGGACCTCGGCGACGACAAGTACGAGGGCCGGGTCGCGATCCGGATGGGGCCGGTCCGCATGCAGTTCGTCGGCACCGCCGACATCACCGAGCGCGACGACGCCGCCAGGCACATCGTCGTGCACGCGGCGGGCGCGGACGAGAAGGGCCGCGGCCAGGCCGCCATGGTCGTCGGCGCCACCCTGTCGGCCAAGGGCCGCGGCACCAAGGTCGCGGTCACCCAGGACCTTCAGCTCGCCGGGGCGGCGGCGCAGTACGGCCGGGGCATGATCTCCGACGTCTCCGCGATCCTGATCCGCGACTTCGCGGTCAACCTGCAGGACCGGATCGAACGGATCGAGCGCGGCGAGTCGGCCGAGCAGATCGCCGCGGCCGGCTCCGGCAGCTCGGTCAGCGGCGTGACGATCGCACTGCGGGCCACCCGAATGGCGCTGATGCGGGTCTTCCGCCGTTTCTTCCTCCCCTACCAGCCCGCGGCGAGCTGACAGCAAGCGACGCGCGAACGCGAAAGGAGGGCCAGCCATGGTCCTGTGGTGGATCGGCAACGCGATCCTGCTCGTGGTGGTCCTGCCGGTGGTGATCTACCTGCTCAACCGGGTGCTGGCGGCGCTGGAGCGGATCCGCGCGGCCAGCGACGACATCCTGGCCGGCGGGGTCGGCCTGATCGGCGCGCTCCAGGCTGTTCCTGAGGGCCTGGCGGTCACCGACAAGACCATCGAAGAAGTCAAGGTCGGCGCGGTCCGCTACGCCGGCTCGGTCGCCAAACTACTCGCCTAGCGAAGGGAGCGGACAACATGCCAGCAGCAGCCTGGTTCACCATCGCCGTGGCGGGCCTGATCATCGTGTTCACCGCCGTGGGCCTGATCAGGATCGCGCGTCACCTCTACGCGATCCGCACCACCCTCCGGGCGCTGACCGGGGGCGTGCAGGTCGTCGACCAGCTCACGTCGACCGTGCCCGCCCGGCTGACGTCGGTCAACGCGAACCTCAAGCCGGTCCGCGACTTCTGCGAGACGGTGTAGCCGATGACCACCGACTGGACCATCGGCTACGTGATCGGCGGGGTCGTGGTGCTCGCGGTCGTCGTCCTGGTGACGGCGATCCTGCTGCTCGCCAAGCAGATCGGCGACGAGGAGCCGAAGATCAACGCCGCGCTCGAGGGGGCCGTGCGCAACACCGCGCCGCTGGCGGCGCTGCGCGCCACCATCGAGCACGCCACCATCATCATCGCCGGGCTGCAGCGCGGCCGGGCCCGGCTGGGAGGGTAGCGATGAACCCCACCGAGCACACCCTGTGGGTGTCCGTCATCATCGTCGGCTTCGTCGTCGTGGTCGCCGTCGCGGCGCTCCTCAGCCTGCTCATCTACCTGATCAAGCGGATCGACCACCGGGTCGACGCGATCGGCGGGACGCTCACGGCGGCCAAGGCCAACACGGCCGACACCGTGCTGATCCCGCAGGTCGCGACCGGCGTCGACGCGGTGCTGGCGGAAGGGCTCGAGCACCACCTGTTCCTCGGCCGGGTACTCGGAAAGGTCAAGTCATGACCGTGCTCGTCGCCGCGACCGTGCTCGTGATCGTCGCGCTGATCGCGGGCCTGGCGGTCTACCTGTACTGGGCGGGCACGCTGCTCGACCGGATCGGCGCCAAGCTCGAGGGCGCGGCCGAGATCGTGCACGGCATCGAGGCCGACGCCGGGCTGATCATGCCGGGGGTCGATCACATCAACCGCGCCGGCGGCGTCGTCGCCGGCGCGCTGCCGCTGCTGTACGGCATGGCCGAGGGCATCGTCACCGGCGTCACCCCCCGGGTACCGGAGCCGGCCGTCCCCGAGCCGGCCAGGCCCGCCTCCGGCACCCGCCGCTCCCGCCTGCTCGGCGCGGTCGGCTACGGGTCACACCAGTAACGGCGCGGCCGACGGGTCAAGAGTCAGCCCGGACCGTTCGAGCTAAGGCCTTTAGGTTTTCGGCCGTTGATCGGGGCCGCGCCGGGTGACCGGCGCGGTGGTCGGGGCGGCCGAGTACTCGCCGATCCACTCGTCCTTCCAGGCGTGGTCGTACTGCTGCTCGTTGCAGCTCGGCCGGTAGACGGCGATCAGCTCGCGGGCGATCTGCTCGCGATGGGCGCTGGACCCGCCCGGCACCTCGTAGGCGCAGACGTAGACCTTCCACTTCGAGCCGGCCCGGCTGATCCAGCACGGCGCCTTCTGGTGCTTGAACGGGAACCGCTCGGCCGACAGGTCGTCGGCGTGTCCGACGTAGATCACGGCGTAGTTCTCCGGCTTGGCCGCGGGCTCCGGCTTGTACATGACCGCGTACACCGCCGCCGTCTGCGGCGGGGTCCAGCCGCCGAGCAGCCGGGGACCCTCGAACGGATACCCCGCGAGCGAGCCGAGCCGGATCATCGCAGCTCGCCGGCTTCCTCGGCCTCGCTGATGGCCTCGGTCGCGACGATCGGCGCGGCCGGCAGCCCGGCTGCTGCCGCCGCCGCGACGAAGACCTCGGTCGCCGCCGCGATGGCGTCGTCGCGGCTGTCGGCGACGACCACCAGCCGCGCCCCGTACCGGCTGGTGCCGATGCCGGAGGCGATGCCGTCACTGGCGGCGACGGCGTCGGCCAGCTCGACCACTTCCTCGCGGCTGAAGACGCGGTCGCCTTCCGCCTCGAGGCCGACGCTCCACCGCACGGCATCCTCCTCGTCGCCTCGGTCAACTCGCCTCGGTCAACTTCCCTAGTTCAACGCCGGCAGCGCTCGCGCCAGCTCTTCCAGGCTAGCGAGGTCGTGCCCGGACAGCAGCAGGTCAACATGCGGCGCCGCCACCATCATGCCCAGCGTGCTCGGCCGAAAATCCCGGTTGTCGCCTTTGTGCGGGTTCAGCCACACGATGCGGTGGCAGAGCCGCCCCAGCCGCTCCATCGCCAGCGCGAGGACCTCGGGATCGCCCCGGTCGAGCCCGTCCGAGCAGATCACCACCACCCCGCCCCGGCACAGGCCGGGCCGGCCCCACTGCCGGACGAAGGTGTCGAGCGACTGGCCGATCCTGGTGCCGCCCTCCCAGTCGACCACCGCCCGCGCCGCCTCCTCGAGCGCCGCGTCGACTCGCTGGCGGGACAGTTCCCGGGTGATGCGGGTGAGCCTGGTACCGAAGCAGAACACCTCCACCCGCGCGGCCGCGTGGCTGGCCGTGTGCGCGAACTGGAGCAGGTGCCGGGAGTAGTCGGCCATCGAGCCGGAGACGTCGAGGATCAGCACCAGCGGCCGGAGCTTGGTCTTGCGCTGCCGGAAGAACAGCCGCCCGGGCGGCTCCCCGTGCATCCGCATCGATTCCCTGATCGCCCTGCGCAGGTCGGGCTCGGTCCCGCGGCCGGCCGCGGGCCTGGTCCGGCGGGTGCGGCGGCGGGGCGGGGTCAGCCGCATCCGGGCCATGATCTTGCGCAGCGCGGCCAGCTCGTCCGGCGTGCAGGCGGTGAACGACCGGTGCTTGAGCGCGTCCACGTCGGACGCCATCCAGCCGAGGACGGGCCGCTGCTGTTCCTCCTCGGGACCAGGCTCGGTGCCCGGCATCACCAGCGCCGCCTCGACCTCGGCGGCCGCGTCCACGCTGAACTTGAGCTCGCCCCGGCCGGGCCCGTCTTCGTCGAGGAAGTACCGGCGGAAGACCTGGTGGTAAACGGGATCATCCTCGTGCCGGCTGACCAGCGTGGCCCGCCCGGCCCAGTACAGGTCGACCAGGTCGGTCGGGTCGAGCGGGGTCATGGCGGCGAAGTAGCTGAGCACGTCGCCGGTGCCGACGGTCAGCCCGGCCGCCCGCAGCTCGCCGGTGAAGCCGACGAGCACGCTGGTGAACGGGTCAGCCACCGGAGATGATCTCCGCCAGGTTCTCCCGCACCAGGTCGAGGTCGTCACGGTCCTTGACGACCGCGCCGAGGGTGTCGTTCGCGGCCTCCGGCGTCAGCTCGACGTCGCCCAGGACGCCGAGCGTGCGGACCCAGTCGATGGTCTCGGCGATCCCGGGCGGCTTGGCCAGGTCCAGCTCCCGCAGCCGCTGCGCGGCCGCCACGACCTTGCCGATGAGCTGCCCGGCGGCGGCGGGCTCGCGGATCGCGACGATCTCGGCCTCGCGCGCCGCCGTGGGGTACCCGATCCAGTGGTAAAGGCAGCGGCGGCGGAGCGCGTCGTGCAGTTCCCTGGTTCGGTTGGAGGTCAGTATCACCACCGGGGGCGTGTCGGCCCTGATCGTGCCGAGCTCCGGGATCGTGATCTGGAAGTCGGACAGCATCTCGAGCAGGAACGCCTCGAACTCGTCGTCGGCCCGGTCGACCTCGTCGATCAGCAGCACCGCCCGGTCGCCCTGCCTGATCGCCTCGAGCAGCGGCCGCTCGATCAGGAACTTCGGCCCGAACAGCTGGTCGACCGACCGCTCGCCGGTCGCCTGGTCGGGCGAGAGCGCCCTGATCTGCAGCATCTGGCGCGCGTAGTCCCACTCGTACAGCGCCTGGCTGACGCTGATGCCCTCATAGCACTGCAGCCGGATCAGCCTGCGGCCGAAGACGTCGGCCAGCACCTTCGCGACCTCGGTCTTGCCCACCCCGACCTCGCCCTCGAGCAGCACCGGGCGGCGCAGCGAAAGCGACATCAGCAGGGTGGTGGCGAGCCCGCGGTCGGCCAGGTAGCCGCCGCCGCGCAGGCGCTGGGTGAGCTCGGGGACGGTTCCGGGGTAATCCACGTGGTCGACGGTCTCAGCCGGCGTCCGTCGAGTCCGGCGGCAGGATGAGATCGCGCAGGGTCCCGGCCTCGCCGAGCTTGCCCTCGCGCTCCAGCCGGGCCCGCCAGGCGGCGCTGCGGTCCGCTTCGCCCGCTCCCGCGAAGTCGTCGAAGCCGACGCCCGCGTCGGCCATCTTCTTGCACGCCTTGGTCTCGCAGTCGTCGCCCAGGTCGATGTCGGTCTGCGCCTGGCTCCGCCATAGATCCCGGAGTACTTCCAGCGCGTCCGCGCCCGGTTTGCCCATTGACGTGCACCCCCTGTCTCCAGCTGAAGCGTATACGTGACTGTAACTCCGGATCGCGAAACCGGACGAGCCAGGATTAAGGCAATTCTTAATCGGCTGCCGGGCGCGGTCGACGCGGCGCCCGGCTCCGATACTCGGGCTGCTCGGGCTGCTCAGGCGGTCCGGCTGACGGCGAGGTCGAGCTGGATCGCGAGGTCTTCCTTGCCGAGCGCCTCGCGGGCGTGGGCGAGGGCATCGGTCTCGATCCGCTGGTGCAGGGCGTGCAGGTCGGCGGTCTGGCTGGCGGTGACGGCGAGGACGATCTCCGGGTCGTCGGCCTCGCCGATGATCCGGCCGCGGACGGCCTCGACACCGTGGTAGGTACCGATCTCCCTGGTCAGGGCGTCGGTCAATGCGGCCGGGAGCAAGATCGTGGTGCCCTCGTGGGTGGCGACCGGGATGGGGATGTCGTCGGCCCGGTCGGTGGAGACGAGCAGGGTCGCGATCCACAGCAGCACGGCCAGGATGATGATCAGGCAGAGGCCGGCGGCGGCATACCACACCCACGCGTGGTGGCCGATGTAAGCGCTTACGCGATTGCCGAACAGGGTGCGGTGCGAGAACGCCTGCCCGAACCCGCCGACCGAGGCGGTCATCCCGGCTCCCCCGGCGGCGAAGACCAGCAGGCCGAACAGGATGAGGGCGGTGCGGTTAATCCGATCGGCGTGCATCAGCTGCTCCGGGTGTTCACGCGAACGGTCAGGCTGGGCGGGTGGCGCAGGCCTATGTTGTCCAGTCGCTCCTGCAGCGCCTGGGTGACCGGCTGGCGCAGCGCTTCGGCCGCGGTCCGGCCGCGGGCGGCGGCGGTGGCGGTGACGCGGGCGCGGCGGCGGCCGACGGTGACCGCCGCCGCCGAGATCCCGTCGATTCCGGTCGCGGCCGCCCGCAGGGTCTTGGCCAGGCCGCGGCGGGTCACCGCGGCGTCAGTGGCGTCATGCTGCGACCGCAGCGGCAGCCGGGTGACGCGCGGGGGCTTGAGCTCAATGGCCAGTATCACCGCGCCGATCGCGATCAAGATGGCGGACCAGACCTGGATCACCAGCTGGTCCCAGCGGGTTCGGCTGGCCCACCGGTACCAGGTGGTCCAGGGCACCACCAGCGGGCCGTGATTGACGGCGGCGGCGATGACCTCGATGATCACGAAGACGGCGGCCACGCCCAGGGCGGCCGCCAGGATGAAGGCCAGCGGCCGGTTCACCACACGCATCGGCTGTTTCCTTCCTTAACGGACTCGTGGCGGCGGGGTGATGTCGGTCGCCAGGTCGGACACCACGATGTGGACCTCGTCGACCTGCAGCCCGGTCAGCTCCGCGACCCGATCCCGGACGTGGCGGCGTACCTGCCCGGTGACCTCGCCAACCGATGCGGGCCAGCGAACGCTGATTTCAAGCGATACGAACGCCTTGGAGCCGTCGACCTCGACCGTGGTCTTGGGCAGGGCGCCCAGGTCGGTGCCGCGCACCCCCAGGCGCCCGGCGCCGGGAACGGCGCGGCCGAGCATCCGGACCGCCGCCGCCCCGGCGTCGGCATTCTCGGCCGCCGCGCGGGCGGCGATCTTGGTCACCACCCGGTCGGCGATGCTGATAGTGCCCAGCTCGCCGCGGCCCGCCCGGGCAACCTCAGCGCCGTTGCCGTTGTCATCCTGCGGCTCGGCCTCCGCGATGGTGCTCACCGGCGGAGGCGACTGCGTGACAGCCATCCCTGCACATCCAGGTCGCCATCGATCACCTTGGCGATGACGTAGCCGATCAGCCCGATCAGGCCCACGATCAGCATGTCACCGAAGTTGCCGAACACCAGTGCCAGGCCCAGGATCAGGCCGGTGATGGTGGCAAGGGCGGTACGGTTCATCACTCACATCCCTATTGGGGAGCAGACCTGGCGGCGCCCGGACGGCCGGGGCCGGCGAGAGGCTCGGATTCGCCGGCGTTACCCCACTCCGGCGTAAAGGGCGGGTCGTCGATGTCGGCGATCGCCACGTCGACCGGGCGGTTTCCGGTGAGCGGGGCCAGCGCCGTGGTGATCGCGGCGGCGAGCTCCGGCGCCTCGATTCCCCACCCGGACCGGACCTGCACCCGAACCCGGCCGCCGCCGACGACGACCCCCCGGACGACGCGCCCGGGAAGGTACGTGGTGACCTCGCCGTACCGGCCGCCGTCCAGGTCGGACACGCCCGGGCAGGCTCGGACGGCCGCCGCCACGGCGTCGACGTCGACCCCATACACGATCGCGTCGCCGACGGGCCGGCCGGACGAGGGAGGCGTGGGACGCGGCGGGGCGGGATGACCGGGGGCGGGAATCGTCACGAGACCCGGCTTGGCGCTGCTGCCTGCTGGTCGCCGTCGTCGGGCAGGTAGACATCGTCCACCGCGATGTTGACCTCGACCACGCGCAGGCCGGTCATCCGCTCGACCGCCTGCTTGACGTTGCGCTGGATGCTGCGGCCGAGCTCAGCGATCCCGACGCCGTACTCGACGACGATGTCCAGGTCGATCGCGGCTTCCGCCTCGCCGACCTCGACGCCGACGCCCTGGCCGAAGCTGGGCCCCGAGCTGCCGGGGATGCGCTCGCGGATCGCGCCGAACGCGCGGCTGCCGCTGGTGCCCATGGCGTGTACCCCCGAGACCTCGCGGCACGCCTTGCCCGCGATCTTCTGCACGACGCCTTCGGCGACTGAGATGCTTCCGTCATCGGTGGCGAGCCGATTCCCCTGCTCCCGGTTGGCGGGGCTGGTCTGGGTGCCGCTCGTGGTAACGGGGGTCTTCTCGCTGGTCCTGGCTGCTGCGGGCTGGTTCATCGGACACGCTCCCTCGGATGCCGTTCTTATGGCCGTCTTTCAGTTAGACACCGCTGCAGCCGGAACGTCGCAGCATCTCGCCGTATTTTTTTGGCCATGCTAGGGAAGGCACCTTCAGCCGGACCGGGATCGGGTCGCCGCATGGGCAGCGTTCGTCCGGGCAGTAGAGGAAGCTCAGACATGGCGAACAGCTCGAACCGATAGCGGGGCAGGGAATGCAGCCGGAGCCGGCAGTGGGGGACGCCTATCTGGTGGCCCGTGCCCGCGATGGCTATCTGGACGCGTATGAGATGCTCGTCCAGCGTCATTCCGCGATGGCCTACCGGGTTGCGCTGCGGCTATGCGGGAACCATCATGACGCCCAGGACATCGCCCAGGAGGCCCTGGTCTCCGCGTGGGAGAACCTCTCCCGGTTCCGGGGCGACGCCTCGTTCTCTACCTGGCTCTACCAGATCGTCACCCGGCGGGCCATCAACAAGCTCAGCCGCAGCCGGATCGCCGACCAGGCCGACCTGCTCGAGGGCGTCACCGACCCGGTCGCGGGCCCGGCCGTGCAGGCCGAGCGCAACCTCGCCGTCGACGCGGTGACCGATGCCCTCGCTGCACTGCCGTTCCCGCAGCGCACAGTGGTGGTGCTGCACCATTTCGAGGGGCTGTCGTATGCCGAAGTCGCGGAGGTGACCCGAAGTACCGTCCCGGCCGTCCGTAGCCATTTGTTCCGGGCCAGGCGCACACTGGGTAAGAGGCTGGAGGAGTGGAGGTGACCGAGTCTGTGAGTGATCCGCCTGCCGACGGAGCGACCGCGAGTCATCTGATGGACGCGGTCACGCTGCCGTGCGGCGCCGAGGTTGACCCGCTGCTCGAGCAGGTCGCCGACGGCCGCGCGGGCGATCTGGACGCTCACCAGCGAGACTGCGTGCACTGCCAGGCCGCCATCGCCGAGTTCGCGGAGCTGTGGGCGCCGGTGGCGGAGACGGCGGCCGCCCCGGTGCCGGCCCCGCCCGGACTGACGGCGGCGGTCATGAGACAGATCCGGACCTTGGTCAGGGACGTGTGGTACACGCTGCAGACCACCGAGCTGGGAACCGTCCGGATCGCCGCGCGTATCGTGGCCACCCTGGCCCGGGACAGCGCCCGCATGGTTCCCGGCGTTCGCGTGGCCCTCGGTCGCAGCAGCCACGGCAAACTCGCCGCGCTGGCCGAGCAGGCAACGCTGGGGCACCGCCACCCGCACGCGGCCGTGGGCGTGCTCGGCCGCACCGCCGTCATCGACCTCGCCGTCGCGGTCACCTACGGAGACCCGGTTCACGAGGTCGCACGCGACATCCAGCAGCACGTCATCGTGGCCCTGCGGCGCACGATCGGCCTGCAGACCGTCGTGGTCAACGTCACCGTCGACGATGTCCTCGACCGCGAGGACGAGCGTTAAGGCCGCCTGGCCGGCCGCGATGACCGGCGGCGCTTCAGCGGACACGCGGGGGCGGGCTGCCTGGCCGCAGCCTCCGGACCGCCGCCGTCACCAGCCGGGTCGGCCACGGTCGATGGGGGACGATGGTCACCCTGGGTGGCGAACCCAGACCCGATCCCGCGGGCGCCTGCTCGGCATCGAACCGGCGAAGTCCGGCGATGAAGCTCTCGGCGTCTCCGCCCCGATCGGGATGATGCGTTCGGATGAACTCCCGGCGGCGCCGCTCGATATCCCTCGCCCGGCCCTCGTCGCCGCTGTCTGTCATTTCGCTCCGGTAGATGACGAAGGTAACTTGCCGTAGTTCCAGGTCGTGCCCTGTGCCTACAGTATCCCGAGGCCCGGCAATAGCTCCTGGTAAGCTCCGTGTTGCGCAGCGAGACTTCTGGGGGTGACGTTGACCGCAGAAACACTGTTCCAGGCTGCCGCCGTGCCCGGGCTGACCCGCAGCGACCCGCACGGCCCGGGCATTACCAGGGAGCGAGCCGACGGCGGCTTCCGCTACCGCGATCCGTCCGGCGCGCAGATCATCGGCGAGCAGGAGCTGCTCCGCATCCACGCGCTCGCCGTCCCGCCCGCCTGGCACGACGTCTGGATCTCGCCCGACCCGCTCGGCCACATCCAGGCCACCGGCGTCGACAGCCGCGGCCGCACCCAGTACCGGTATCACCCGGTCTGGCGCGACCAGCGCGACGCCCAGAAGTTCAGCCACATGCTCCAGTTCGCCCGGGCGCTGCCGGTGCTGCGGTCGGCCGCGGTGCGCGACCTGGGCGGGCGTCAGCTCGACCGGGACCGGGTGTCGGCGGCGGCGGTCCGGCTGATCGACCTCGGCCTGTTCCGCATCGGCGGCGAGAAGTACGCCGAGCTCGACCATCACTACGGCGCCACCACCCTGCGCAAGAGCGACGTGAAGCTGGTGCGCGGCGGGGTCGCGTTCGACTACATCGCCAAGGAGGGCAAGCGCCGCACGATCACCGTCACCGACCCCGGGGTCAGCTCGACCGTGCGGGCGCTGATCCGCAGCGGCAGCGACCTCGAGCCGCTGTTCGTCTTCGCCGACGGCGGCGGCTGGCGTCCGCTCCACTCGCACCAGGTGAGCAACTACATCGCCACCCGCGCGGGCGGCCACTACACGGCCAAGGAGTTCCGCACCTGGAACGCCACCGTGCTGATGGCGCTGCTGCTGGCCGACGCGTACCCGGCGCCGACCGAACGAGGTCGCAAGAGCGCGATCAACGCGGCCGTGCGGGGGGTGGCGGACTGGCTGGGGGACACCCCCACGGTCGCCCGCAGCTCCTACATCGACCCGCGGATCATCAGCCGGTACTCCGGCGGCGGGCTGGCGACGATCCCGCGGCTGCCCGCCGCGCTCCCGGCCGACGCGGAGGCCGAGGCCGCCGTCGCCACGCTGCTCGCGTCCGAGGTGACCGCCCCCGACGCGGGCCCGGCCGACGGCTGAAAATCAAGGTCAACATCATAGATTTTCCGAACGGTCGCGTGGCTTCGCCTCTACTGCCCGGCCGGCCAGCCGGCCAGGTCGCGGGCGGCCCGGAAGGTTGAGTCGAGGAACTCCGTCAGGTAGGTATCGGGATCGCCCGCCTTCCTGACCTCGGCGTAGGGCAGGACGAACTCGCCCAGCTGGCGGTCGTAGTACGCCGCCGTCGGCTCGACCGGGTGGTCGGCGAGACCGGGCGGCGCCGGGTAGGCGTAGGAGTAGAAGACGCCCTCGTCGGTCCCGCCGGGCCAGTAGCCGGCGCTGGAGACCTCGTCGCTGTAGGCCTCCTCCATGACCCAGTCCGGGCAGTGCGGGATCCCGCCCGGGTGGCGCGGCGCGGGCCGGCCGGAGAACCGGGTGACGGCCAGGTCGAACGCGCCCCAGAAGAAGTGCACCGGGCTCGCCTTGCCGCGAAAGCCCGCCCGGAACCGGCTCAGCACCCGGTCGGCGCTGACCAGCGACAGCCAGAACCGGTGGATGGCCTCCGGGTCGTAGGCGTCGTGCCCGGCGTCGGACTCGAAGGCGATCGCGTCCGGTATCTCGCACGGCATCGTGTTGATGGCCACGTCGATGCCGAGGCTGTCCAGGTGGGAGCGGTACTCGGCGTAGAAGTCGGCCACCGAGCGCGGCGCCAGCGCCATCCGCCGGGTCTCGCCCCTGGTGGTCGTGATCGTCAGCTCGTGGCGGGTGAAGTCGAACTCGACCTCGACGCCGCTGCCGGAATACGGCATCAGCGAGGTGGTCAGTCCGCGGGCATTCACGTACAGGCTCGAGTTCCACCAGTGGTTCGACCGGGGCTCGAGGCCGAGCCGGGTCTTGCCGACGATCTGGGTCCACCGGTGCACGGTGTCGCGGGTCGGCTGCCACTGCTCCAGCGGAAGAGAAGGCCAGCTCATTGAATGGTTCCCTTCGCGGTGCCTGGTGCCTGGTGCCTCACGCCTTCATGATGCGTTGCCCTTCGCGGACCGGCGCGAAACCGCTACGACGTGTACGCCGACAGGGCGCGCATCTCCGTCTCTTCGTCACCGTCGAGTTCGTCCGGGCGGCTGGCGGGAGGCGACAGGAGCACTGCGCCGCCGAACCGCTCACCGGTCTGGTCTGACATATTCCGACCCCCGGCGTTCTCCGCGTAGCTTGAGCTTTCCCTCCTTCGCCAGACGCCGCAGTAGGCGGCTAGCCTGGTCCGGAGTCAGTGAGCACAGGTCGGCGGCTTCGGTCCGAGTGATACGGCCGTGGGCATCGACGTACTGCAGCACCATCTGTTCCTGCTGCAGCGGCTCGAAGCCGTGCACGCGGACGTAGCCGGCCGGGGCGTCGAGCACACGGTAGACCGCGGCGGAAAGGTGCCAGCTCCGACCTTTCCCCTCGCCTCTCGCGTCTATCCAACCCCGTTCGACCATGCGGGCAAGAATGGTGCGGGTCTCCGCGTCGGTCCGCTGAAGTACCTGTGCCAGCTCCGGGGTGGTGGCACGGCGTTCCCGGACGAGTTCTGCGAGCACTTGCAGTTCCGCGAGGCGCAGCGGCATCCCTTGCTGCTTCTCCTGCTCAAGCACCCACCTTGTCATGGACAGGTTGGCCGGTCCGCCAGGAAGGACAGCGACGACATGGGCGTCGGAGCTTCTGCCGTAGTCGGGTGCCGGCGCCGACCCGGAGCTGCTCGGCGAACATCCGGTTGATCCCTCGGCCGGTCCGCTCGACGAGGCCAGTGCGCTTGAACGCGTCCGCGAGCAGCGGGCTGCGCGGGTGCGGAGGTGCGACGAGCAGATTGTCCAGCCGAATGCCGCTCGGGAATCCCCCGGGGCTGGAAATCTCCAGCTGTTCCTCGCTCCACTGCACGTGCACGGCACCACGTTGCGTGTAGTCCCGATGGATGAGCGCGTTGGCGAGCGCCTCGCGGAATGCGGTCTCGGAGTATGTGGATATCGCTACGCGGAACAGCCCGAACTGCAGCTCTTCCTCCCCGTTACGGGCCTGGAACCGGGTGAACATCTCCTCGGCGAGCCGCAGCAGAGGGTAGGGGAGGAAGTCGTTGACTTCAACCTCAAGGCCCCTGAGCACCTGGAACGCCGCCTCGTGAGTTGGCAGGAAGCGGCGCAGCGCCTCGGAGCGCCCGAACAGCAGCAACGCTCCAGCCGTGACCTCGGCTTCTGTCCGCGTAAGCCCGAGCGCGCTGGCAATCTCACGATCCGATAGTGAGGCAAGCAGGCGGTCGGCCCGGTCGCCCGCGGTGGCGGTCAGCCGACGGAGGCGCTCGAATTCCAAGGGGTCAAGATCCGCCCAGACGGCACCCCCGATACGCAGCCCCGCCCAGTCCACCGCACCGCGGTCCACCTCACGAGCGAGCATCTCGTGGGCGTGGTACGGAACACAGGTAGGACGGCCGTCGCCGGCGAGAGCCCGTCGCACGTAGGTGCCTCTCGTCGTCCCCACAACGCGCGGGCTGTCGGGCACCTCCACGACCAGGACTTCCGCACCGTTAATCTGCGCGACCCCGGCGATCGTGGAAAGCGCTGGCTGCGTCATGTTCGCGATCAGCGCCTGGACCCGCAGCGGGTCCGTCCGCTCTGCCTCGTGGCGGGGCCGGGCGCCGCTGACCGTCCCGTCGTCCTCCACGCCTACCAGGAGCACTCCGCCCGTGCCGTTGGCCAGGCATACCACCGCCTCGACGAGGTCGCGGTCGTTCAGTCGTTCCCGCTGCTCGCCCTTGAACTCGACCTCGTAGGTCTCCCCGCCAGCGATCCATCGCACGACACGCGCAGACAGATCCGCCGCCTGGTCCAACGGCATCTCCATGCGTGAGCCCCCTTTGCGTGAAGTTATGCGACATCATGTAAAGGGTAGCGTCAACCGCGTATAACTTTGCGCGCGCGCGCATAACGCCCTTGCGCCGCCCGGCACAGCAGCACGATCCGTCTCGAAATGGGGGCCCTGATGACGCCGCGTATAGGACTGTTAAGCGCAACGGTAATCCCTGGGCGTACGTCGGTGGGGCTTTCTGGGGCGCTGTGGGTGGTGGCGGGGCCCGAGTTTTGGGTTTCTGCCCGCCGGTTCGGCCGCGGGCGCGGGCGGCTTCGAGCCCGTCCGTGGTCCGCTCGGACATCAGGGCGTGCTCGAACTCGGCGATCGCGCCGAGTATCTGGAAGAACATCCGGCCGACGGCGGTGGAGGTGTCGATGCCCTGGTCCAGCACGACCAGGTCCACTCCCCGGCCCCCCAACTCCTTCGACAAGGCGATGAGGTGGTTCCAGGGACCGGCCGAGCCGGTCCAGCTTGGTGACCACGAGCTGGTCGCCGGGAGCGCCTTGTCGAGCTCGGGACGGCGGGCGAGTTTTCCGGGTGCGGGTGCCCTGTCGATGAAGATCTGCTCGCAGCCGGCCGATATTCTGCGAGACAAACTCCGGAGTATTGACGGGATAAAAAACGAGATATATCGTGCTAAATTATATCTTCTCTTTTAGGAGGTTTCGTGCGCTTTTTCAGAAGAATGAAACTGCGCCGGGGCGGGTTCATCGCCATTGCCGTGGCAAGTCTGGCGACGCTATCAGCTACTCCTGCTCTGGCGCGTCCCGCGGTGAGTGCCGCCTCGAGCGCGTCAGCCCTCACCGGAGTGGCACGCGCGGCGGCTGGACCAAGCCTCGCTCCGCGATTGCCGGTTGCCGGGCCGGTCATCAAGCCGGTGCCCGGGGCGCCGATAGAAGACCTGCCGATAGCGACGCCGGCGGACTTCGCCGCGCAGCCGCCACCCCCGGCACAGACGTTCACGCCTCCGGCGGACTCCAACGCCAGCGTGAGCAGCATTCCGGCGCACGCCGTCCCCGTTGCGCCGCCATCGGGACCTTCCGCGATACAGGCGACCGGGGTTACCTCAGCGTTCAATGGCCAGACCCAGGGGAACAAGGGTGCGCCGAGCGACTCGGGTGCAGCGGGCGGACCAAGCAACGTCCTTGAGCAGGTCAACGGCGGCGTCGCCGTCTACAGCCGCGCCGGCGCGCTGGTTTATGGCCCGGTCACCTCATCGCAATGGTACGGAGTGCCGGCCACGGACTCGCAATTCGATCCGCACACGATATTCGACCCGTACGGTTATAAATTCCTAACGATGATGGCAGACGGGACGAAGCACAGCTGGATGCTATCGGTCACCACTACCAGTGATGCGACCTCATCCAGGTGCACCTATACCATCGACGCGCTGAACTCAGGGGCGACGAGCATTGACTTCCCGCTCATGGGGGTCAGCCCGGCGTACCTCATGCTAACGATCAGGGAGAACGGCGGCGGTAACAGGCTGGTCGTCCTGACGCTATCCCAGATTGAGTCCTGCCAGGGGGCCGGAACCTGGGTTTGGTCAAACGTGCAGAACCCGGGTGGGGGAACGGCTGACACTCTCGTCCCTGTACTCGACTACAACACGTCAGATACCTACAGCTACCTTCTCAACTCGATTGGCGGCGGCGGCTCTCGTGTATCGATGTACAAGTTCAACGATAGCGGCAGTTCGCCCGGAGGGCTCGTCTCGGCCAATGTGAGCGTTCCTAACTACTCACCAGCGCCATCGGCGCCCCAGAAGGGCTCGTCGGTTGTCGTGGAAACCGGCAACTCGGCCATCACGCAGGCCGTCAATTATTACAGCGGGACGTATGCCACGCTGACCACTGGCTACGGCTTGTCCGAGGCCGGCGTCATGTGGCTGCAATTCAATCCCGACACGCAGAAGCTGCTAAGCAACGGGGTCTACTACAATTCGGCGCTGGCCGACTTCGATCCATCGATCACCGTGGAATCGGACGGGGATGCCGTGTACACTTATTCCTTGTCCGGGAAAACCATCTACCCGAGCTCGGCGGCAATTGTCATGGATATAAACCACAAACTCCTGACAAACGGTTATATTCACCAGGGGACCTACCCGTCGAACGTGTATCGCTGGGGTGACTTCACCACCACGTACACCGATTACTCCGTCAACGCCAACGCTTTCTGGTCGGCGTCGCAGGACATGGCGGATGCCACCCACTACGGGACGGTGATCGCCTATGGGTCCGCTTAGCGGCACTGGCGCGCGGCTCGCGGCCGTATGCGTGCTGCTGTCGGCCGCAGCGGTGTCCTGCGCCACCCCGGCACCGGGAGCCTCGCCTCCCGGAGTCGGCGGGCAGGGCTCCGCCTCGCCTCAGCAGCCAAGTCCGAGCGCGTCCGCCTCCCCGGTGCACACGACCGATGGCCCGGCTACCGGCACGGCACTGCCTACCACGCCGGTACCGAAAGGCTGCCGGTCCGGCACGGTGGTCATCACCCATCTCGCCGCTGAGGCGGTTCCATCGACCGTCTGCATCCTGGCGGGCGCCCGGCTTCGGCTAAGCCTCGACAGCCAAGGGCTAGACGGTTGGGACGCGCTGCAGGTGAATCCTGATGGCGCCGCGACGGTCGCATCCACCACCAATCCGGCGGGCATTCTCACCGCCACCGTGACGCCGACGGGCACGACGCCGTTCTGCCTCGCAGCCAGCACCCGCAGTACAGCGTCGCAGCCCGTCTATAGCTGGAGTCTGTGCGTGACGGTCCGAGGCTGAGCTGCGCTGTACCCGGCCCACGGCGCGCGCCGGGGCGTCAAGCGCCAGCAGCGGCCGGCACTCGTCGAAGGTGAGCAGGTGCTGGCTCCAGTCGCCGTAGTCGGCGCGCCTGCCACCGCCACGTCCCCGGTCCGCAGTTCCTCGGCCAGGTAGGTGAACATCATCGCCTCGAAGTGCCGTTTCACCAGCATCCCCGGGTGCTCGCGGTCACGGATCGCCCTCCGTTCCGCCTGTTGCCGCCGCCTTGCCAGACGGCTTTTCGCCGCAGGGGCTTCTAATCCCGCAGGTCCTCAGCAGCGCGGCAGTTGCGGTGCTCGATTATCGGATGATGCTGGTCGCAGGTGTCGCACCACATCGGCGTCTGCGGGTCGATGCCCCAGATTTCCTTCCGCACCGGCTGCACGTTGCGGCACTCGATGGCGCCGCCCGGCTCGCTCGGCGGGCGGTCCTCTGTTTCGGGCAAGAAGGAAGGGACGCCGGACCAGCCCGTCAGCTCGGTGTACAGATCGCGGCCAGCTGGCGGGACGATGAAGACGGCCCGCCGGTCGCGGCTCCCGGGCATCCGGACGCCGTAGAACGAGAGCAGGACCATCTTGCCCGCGGGGAACTGGGCGGCGACGTCGTCGACGGACAGCCCTGCCCAGGCCAGGGGCTTCGGGTGCCACCGGCCGCACCAGTTCCGGCCGTAAGGGCAGCGCTGGAAGTTGGTCATCGTGCACTTGGCCGCGTTGACCTGCCGGAGTCCCACAGCGCGGACCGTGCGGCGCGGCGGCACACTCGTCCAGTCGACGCTTTCCCAGTTCGCTTCCATGGCGTGCTCGCGGGACACCACGCTCGGGACGCGCCATGCCCACTGCGGAGGGAGAGTCCAGTCGCTGTACCACACATCCGTCACGCCGGCGCTAGATGCCCTCGCGGTGCGCTCCACGGCGCGGCCGGGCGCCATCGCTGACCGCTGTACTTCGACGCCGGTCATGACCGGCCCGCGGATGAGCGCATCAGGCCGGGTCCCGGTGTGCAGGGCGCGCTCAAGGTCGACGTCCCAGCCGACGTCCCGCGCCGCGCGCGCCCAGTACTCGGTCTGGCGTTTGTGCTCGTCGCTCATCGGCGCCGGGACGCGGTGGGAGCCGCAGTCCCCGCGCTCGTAGTGGACGGCGTGCCACTCGCCGTTGATTTTCCTCGGGAACAGGCCCGGGTTCGTGCCGCCCTCATGGTCAAGGCAGATGAACGCCGGATGCGCCTTGCTGAATCCCAGGCCGGGCCGCTCGCTCTGCCGGTAGTGGTACTGCAGGATGTCCAGGCCGTCCGGGTGGCCGAGGTCAGGCTCGGAGAGATCCAGGACGATGTCATCCGGAACGTAGCGGATCCGCTCGCGCATGATCAGGCCGCCTTTCACGGGGCGAACTTGCTCATACCCGGACGGTAGCACCGGCAGCTGACACTTCCATGCCGGCCGCGCGCGCCAGGGCGGGCGTGCGCCGCTTGCAGACGACGGCATGCGCCGCGCTCAAGTCACAGAGCTACAAAGCCAGGCCGAGAGCGAGATGCCGACTGACCAGCGCCAGCGCGGCGACTTGGCGATGCAGAGTGATCCGAGTGTTTAGCCACACTCACGGAACCCGGCCCTGACCAGGCTCGATGCGGCAAATCTCCCTTATTGACGTGCACCCGGGTGCTGCCCGTCACCTGCTCCGCGGCGAGCACGGTACGCGGCCTGGCGGCATGCATTCGAACAGTACTTGCGGTGCCTCCCACCGGAGACCTGGCCGCTCTCCGGAAGAAACTGGCGCTCCTTACACTGAGCCTTTTTCATCCTGATTACGCGGCGTGGATCTCCAGGGCGTGGATGGCCTTGGCGAGTTGCCCGGCGCGCCAGGGGCAGCAGCGGAGCTTGCGGAGAATTCTCCAGTTCTTGAGCTGGGCGTTTGCCCTTTCCCCGGTACGGGAAGTCCCCCGGACGACCCCGTCCCGGTCGCGATCGAGACTCCGCGCGGGCTGCTCGCGGCCTGCCTGCGCGCGACCGGCCGCCCGGTCTACCCGGTCAACCCGATGGCGGTGGCCCGCTACCGGGACCGGCACTCCATCGCCGGCCGGAAATCAGACAAGGGCGACTCCGCCGTCCTGGCGAACGTGCTGCGCACCGACAGGCACGCGCACCGGCCGCTGCCCGCCGACAGCGAGCCCGCCCAGGCCATCGCCGTCCTCCCGCGCCCGTCAGGACGCCGTCGGGGACCGGACAACCGCGCACAACAAACTCCGCTCCCACCTGCGCGAGTACTACCCCGGCTTCCTCGCGGCGTTCGCCGCCGCCCGCGACGGCATCATGCGCCCCGCCTGCTCGGCTGCCTCCACCACTGCCTCGCAACCGGCCAGCACTACGACGAGACCACCGCGTTCCCGAACCAGGCCGTCACCAAGACCGCAGCCTGACCGGAAATTTCCCCGAGTACTCTTGGCCGCGTTCCCGTCCGGAGTGCTGGGCGCGGCTGTCCTTGCTGCCGAGGAAGTCTCGTTCGCTCGTTGGCAGTGCGGCGCTGTGGCTGCGCGGTGAGATCGCCGGCGTCGCCGACGCTGATGCGGTCATCGAGCCCGGAGAGCGCAACATCCATCGTCTTCGCGGGGCCCTCGCCGGCATCGCCATCGGGCCGGTGCCGTCGGTGGGCAGCTTGTCCGGCGGATCGGTGGTGCCTGTCGTGACCGCCTATGGCAAGGTCGACTGCCTGCTGGAACGCGGTCGCCGCGATGGGGGCCGGTGGCCGTGTCCACGATGGTGAAGTCGCCGTCGATCCTGTTGGCCGTCATCCACCGGTCCAGGCTTTTCGCCGGGTCCGAATAGGCGGTAATCGTCTTTTCCTCGTATGGCCGTCCGTCCCGGTTGTTCACGGTCCGGAGATGGCCCTGGAATTCGGCGAGGGTCTCCTCGCGGTCGGTTAGCGCGGCGCGCCCGCCAGCGGACGCGACCGACCCGTGAGCCGGGTATGAGAGGCAGCGGGTACCGGGAACGGCGAGCGGGCTCTTGAGCGCCCGGCCGCCGCGCTCCGGTTGCGGGTGGCTGGTGTCGTCACGCGGCGGGACCCTCCGTTTAAGCGTCAGAGGCTCTAGACCTACTTTCAAGCGGCGAAGCTATCGGTCTAGCGCCAGGATGCTTGGACATCGGGCGTCGCGCAGCGGGCAGCGAGCGCGCTCCATCCCAGGTAGCATGGGGGTTCTGTAGGCCCCGATAGCTCAGTGGATAGAGCGACCGCCTCCTAAGCGGTAGGTCCCGCGTTCGAGTCGCGGTCGGGGCGCATCTCGCGCAGCCGTCGTCAGCCCTCTACCTGCGTAAGCGCAGGAAGAGGTGCGTTCCCATGACGCAGGCTCCAGTGACGAGCTTCAAGATCCCCACAGATTCCCCACAACCGCCGCGCCGGGCCGCGAAGTCCTCCGGACGGCCGAGGAGCGCCCCGGCACGGGTCGGAGCCCTGCCCTCGTCGGCGGGACCGGCCGCGCGGCCGCCCGGGCCGGCGGGGCGGTCATCGAGCTGGAGTGCGGGATCACGGTCTACCCGGCCCGGTCCGAAGGAGGCCGGTGGCGGGCGGTCTGGCACGAGAGCGGTGAGCGGCAGCAGTGCGAGGCGCCCGGCAGATGGTCAGCGCCTCCGCCGGCGACACCGACAACGACGGCTCTATTACCGGCATCACCGGCTCCTGCGACTGCTCCGACGCCAGCTACACCTACGACCCCTACGGCCTCCCGCTGTCCAAGAGCGCCGGCTCCGGCGCCAGCCTGGCCACCCAGAACCACCTCGGCTACACCGGCGCCCTCACCGACACCTACACCGCCGGGTCCACCGGCTACGTCCACGACGGCGCCCGCTGGTATAACCCCCTCATCGGCGCCTTCGAACGCCAGGACACCAACGGCTATCTCGCCAACCCAAGCGACGGAAACCGCTAAGCCTGCACTGCACCGAGGTCACGGACCGGTGGCTATGCGTCTGGGGTAAGCGGTCGGCCACCAGCGGTGTAGTCGCATTCCTAGAGCTCATGAGCGACGTGCCCGTAGCAGTCTGGGGCGACCTCGACGCCTACGGGATCCAGATCGTGACCAACCTCGCCGAGCGTTTGAAACGAGACATCACCCCCGTGGCCATGACGGCAGACCTGTACGCAGGCGGCACGAAGTACAAGCCGGACGACATCGACGTCTCCAAACGGCCGCCGGAGAAGATGGTGACTGACGGCCTTCCCGCCCTCCAAGGACTAGCCCAAGCAATCGCCGACGCTGACGGCCTAGGTTGCGAGCAAGAAACCCTTTACGACAAGGTCCTCCCGGCACTCGCCGGGCAGCTCTCAGCCATCGAGGGCTCACGCAGGCGGAAGTAATCGCCCGACTGGGTCGTGAGCACACCATTGGGCAGACGGGGGCGGTGTGCCATAACCGTGCTGTGCTCTGCTTCCCCGGGGTCCGCGGAGCCCGGGGAGGTCCGCTAAGCACTCTCCGCTTGGACGCTTGGGGAAGCCGTCGAGCGGGCGTTTCAGAATCCCGAATGTTGAAGATCCCGATTGAAGTCCTTTAACATCCCGTTCTGCTACACTCCGATATATGGAGATTACTGACGAGACGATCGACCTACTGCTCGGCGCGCTGGCCGATCAGTTGCAGGCGCTCGGCAGTCATTCTGAGATCGTGGTCATCGGTGGTTCGGCGCTGACCGCACTCGGCCTCGTCAAGCGCGCGACGAGGGACGTGGACCTCCTCGCGATTGCTGAGGATGGCGAACTGCGCCTCGCCGAACCCTTGCCGCCATCCCTGGTGGCCGCACGGGCCGCTGTCGCGGCAGACTTCGGACTGGACGAGAACTGGCTGAACGCGGGGCCGACGGATCTGCTCAAATGGGGTCTGCCTGAGGCTTTCATGAGCCGGGTGGTGACCAGGTCGTTCGGGACGGCCCTCGTGGTGCACTTCGCCGGCCGGTTCGACCAGATTCACTTCAAGCTCTTTGCCATGGTCGACCAGGGCGGAGGGCGTCATGAGACCGATCTCCGGGCGCTCAGCCCGACTCCAGGGGAACTGGCTGCGGCAGCGCGCTGGTCGACAACCCAGGATCCTTCGCCTGGATACAGGTCGGTCCTGGTGGACGCCCTGCGCGTCTTGGGGGTAGACGATGCAGATCTCGGAGATTAGGGACAAGGTCAGCCAGGGGCTCCTTGACTTCGCCTGGCGTCAGTGGGCGCAGGTCGGCGTGTCGGCGACCGTCGAAGGAGACGATAGATGGGCGGTCGATCCCGAGGCCCTCATTCTCTTCACGATCGGGATCGGCCGCCGCGATCCCCGTCTGTTCGATGAGATGCTCGACTGGATGGCGTTCAACCACGAACTGCTGTCCACGCAGAGGCTGCGGAACCTGGCCCGCAGGTTTCCTGTGCCTTCCGCCCTAGTCGCGGCCGTCATCGCGTGGACCAGGCAGACGGCGCCGGAAAGTCTGCTCGTCGACCAGAGTGGCGCTGTACAGAGCAGGGAGCCGGTCTTCAGCCCCGATGTCCTGGCATTCGTCTCGCGGCCGGATCCAGTGTTCGCCGAGCACGGCTTCATCCGTCCTTCCGCCGCAAGGACCGGCAAGTCGCACGAGCCGGACCCGGCCTTTCCGGTGAACCTGTCCTTCCGGCTCCGTCACCTGTTCGGGCCGGGCGGCCGCTCCGAGACGATGCGAGTCCTGCTCACCTGCCCGGACGGGCCACTCGACACCGCCAGGATCGCCGACGAAGCCGGGTTCGCCAAGAGGAACATCAGCGACGTCCTGACGTCCCTTTCGAATTCCGGGGTCATCAAGGCCGCCTGGGCAGGCAACGAACGCCACTTCACCGCATACCGGGAGAGATGGGCGCTACTCCTTGACCTTGCCGGTCCCGCGGACATGCCGTCCTTCGTGTCCTGGGTGCATCTGCTGCCCGCTGCGCTGGAGATCGTCATCTGGCTAGACGGAAAGGCCGATACCGCTGAGTCCGAGTACCTGATTGCCAGTCAGGCCCGCAGGCTCATGAACCGCCTCACCCGCGATCTTGAGGCCGGGGGGATTGACCCTCCGCGCCGACGGCCAGCCCATGGCGCCGCTTACCTGCCCGTGTTCGCCGAGACCAGCAGCGCCCTTCTCACTCGGCTGGGAGTTGCTCACTAGCGCCGGAACTGGATGTTCTGTGCGAACAGATCTAGGAGCCGGAGCGTCCGCGCACAGGCGAATCATCGGCGTTCGGCGCGGTGCCCCGCTGCTAGAGACACCGCTTTGAACGCGCTACAGGCAGCGGTTGATAGCATCTCAAAAGCTGCGAACACGTTGACGCATAGGTTCCGCTTGATAGCATCTCGAATTGGCACCACCGCCTCCTAAGCGGTAGGTCCCGCGTTCGAGTCGCGGTCGGGGCGCCGTGGTCTGTCTCGCCGAGAGCCCTCCTGAACTGCGCAAACATGCGAAGGGAGGGACTTCACATGTTGCATATGGCCGCCCCAGCGTCTGGCGCAAACTGCGTCAGACGCGACATTCCCAACCGGCTTTCCGGGCCGGAAGCAGGGCAAGAGCATGAACTATCCCCGGATCCCGGCAGCGGGCCCGCTCATCGAAGCGGCTGGACGAGGGGCCTTTCGAGGCAGACATCCGCTCGTTCCGGCTGAGCTTGGCCGCGGAGAATAAGGCGGACAAGACCGTCGGGGTGTACACCGACGCGGTGCGCTGGTTCGCCGCCGCCCATCTGCTGCGCGAAACCGGTAAGGCCAGGTGGGAGCAGGTGGAGGCGGATGACGTGCGGCGGTGGATGGTGCATCTGCTGGGCGAGTACAGCGACGCCTACGCCTATCAGCAGTTCCGGTCCCTGCGGCAGTTCTGCCGGTGGCTGGCCGCCGAGGACAAGGTCGCCGACCCCATGGCCGGGCTGCGCCCGCCGAAGGTAGCAGAGAAGCCGGTCCCGCATTTCAGCAGCGAAGAACTTTCGCGGATCGAGCGGACCTGCCGGGGGAACTCGTTCGAGGACCGGCGCGACGCCGCGATCTTGGCGGTGCTGCTGGCGACCGGGATCCGGCTCGCCGAGGCCGCCGCACGGCCGGACCCCGTCGTGCTCCGTGACGTAGCGGACCGGGTCCGCGCCGCCTGCTCCGCCGCGCTGCGCGACGCTACGGATGCCGCAGCGGCCGGAGAGCCGTTTGCCTGATCTTCGGCAGCGCTGGGTGCGGCTCTCGTTCAGCCAGTGCTCACGGTGCCGAGCGGCTCGCCCGCGCGGCTGTCACCGGGCAGCTGCGCACCATCGCCGGTTTCCCAGGTACGCCCTCGGGGAGGAACTCCTCGCCATTCGCCGACGCGCACCGGCCGAGCCATCGACTGGCCATCGCCGTGCCCGGATCGATAGTGTGGCTGAATGGCCCAGGTTGTGGTGTACGGGCGGCGGGAATCACTAGCGCAGCGCCGCGGCGCGCTGTCCGAAGCGATCCACGCGGCGATCATGAGCGCGCTGGAGTACCCGCCCGAGAAGAAGTTCCAGCGCTTCATCGCGCTGGACGAGTCCGACTTCATCTACCCCGCGGACCGGGGCGCCGACTACACGATCATCGAGATCTCGATGTTCGAGGGCCGCACGGATGCGGCCAAGCGCGCCCTGATCGCCGAGCTTTTCACCCGCGTCGAAGCCCAGGCTGGGATCAGCCCGCACAGCCTTGAGATCACCATTACCGAGACGCCCAAGGCCAACTGGGGTATCCGAGGCCAGAACGCTGCCGATCTAACCCTCAACTACCGCATCGGGGTCTAGCTGACGCTCGTGCGGACTAAGCCGCGCAGAGCAGGAGAAGCAACGGTCGCAGCTTACGTAGCAGTAGACCAGCCATTCGGCCTCTTCGCCAATGGCTACGCCACCTCGTCCCCCGCGCTGTGCGGCGAGATGGCGGCGCTGATCACTTGCAACGGGCTGTAATCGCGCAGTTAACCACCTGACGTGCGAGAACCGCCGATATGCGCGGTGACGCCACTTGAAGACCTTAGGCTTTTACAGACCATTTCTTTCTGCAGGCTCTGCGGCTGCTCGCAAAGCTCCGCTGGTCGCCCGCGACCGCGGTATCGGCCGGCGGGCTGCTGAATGCTTCCCCGGCTAACGGGCCGGCCGCGACACCAACGACGGGGTTCGCACCGACAGTGTCGACGCCGCCGTTGGCGTACTCATCCGCAAGTCCGGTGTAGGAACTGCGTGGATTTCACCGAGTGATGATGCCGACTGTTACGTGTCGGGTTGTATCACATTCCAAGACAGGGAGACCCCGCTCGTGTCGCCCGGGAAGTGGTCGCCCGAGTAGCTGAACAGCCGCGCGCCGTTGTAGGTCAGCTGCAGGGATCCATCGGGCAACCGGACGGTGCCGAGGTGACCGGGCAACAGCGGCGGCATGTGCAGCTGCTGCCCGTCGGCGATCAGCAGCGGGCGGTACTGGGCGGTGCACGCGGAGCATGCGGCGATCTGGCGGTAAAGCGTCATCCCCGCCGAATCCGTGAGCACTTCGCTGTAGTTATTGCTGGTCAGCAGCTCGACCGTCGGAACCGGCGGCGTGGGCGTGGCCGCTGGCGCTGCTGACGCCCTGCTCGGGCCGGCCGCTCCGGCAGCCGACGCTGGGGCCCCCACGCTGATGGCGGCGTCCCGGACCTCGTGCATGTCGGTTAGCCCGCCAGTCGCGCCGGTAAACGCGAGCTTGACCGTGGGCGGGAGCGTCACATGCTGCGCTAGGATCTGTGCCCCGTCAAAGAACACCGTGAGCACGCCGCCGGTCACGGTGACCTCGACGTTGTGTGTGCCGGCGCGCAGCTCGCCGATCTCATTGACCGAGCTTGTCAGCTTCAGCGTGCCGTTGCTGTTGGTACCAGTGGCGATGCCGGCGAAGTTGGACGACGGGTAGCCGGTCACCCGGTGGGTGTCGAAAACGACGGCCACGCCGGGCAAGTTCGCGAAGCCGAGCCCGGAGCCCCCCGAGCCGTCTGCCGTGCTGGCCGTCGCCGCCGGGCTTAGCAGCGCGAACGCCATGCCGTCGGCCCCGGTCCCGCCGCCGATCTGCTCGTTGAACCGTACCCGCAGACCGTTCGCGGCTACCGTGGCGGGATAAACCACCGAGCCGGCCTGGCTGGTGGCGGCATTGGTCAGCCGGGTGTCTGACCCGGCCATGACCGCGCTGCCGTTGTAGGACCAGCCGCCACCCGGTGGCGGCAGCGTGACCGTGCCGGACGAGACGGAGACGCCAGACACGGCATGGACGTCGGTCAGGCCGCCGGTCGCGCCGGTGAACGCCGCCAGCACCGTGGCCGGCAGTGTCACGGAGGCGGACACGGCGCGTGTGCCGTCCACGGTCACCGCGACGCTGGAGCCGGTGACGGTCACGCCGATGACGTGGGTGCCGCTGCGGAGATTCGGCACCTTGGTGCTCTTCGCCGCGTAGACCAGGCCGGCCGTCGTCTGCCCGGTGACGATTCCGACCGAACTGACCGGATAGGTGTCCACCGCGATGGCTACCCCGGGCAAGCCGCCGAAGCCCAGCGCACCGCCGGCGGAGCCGAGACTGGACGTCGTCGCCCGGCTGGCGTCAAGCATCGCGAACGTCAGCCCGTCCGCGCCGTTGCCGCCCCCGATATGGGTGGTGAACTGGGCGTGCAGCCCGTTGCTGGCCAGCGGCTGGTAGTAGACAGCGGAGCCCCTGGCGCTCTTGACCGCCGGGGTGAGCTGCAGGGTGGTGCCGATCAGCCGCGCGCTGCCATTCACCGTCCAGCCGCCGCCCGGCGAGGGGACCCTGATACCGGACACGGGGGTCGTCCCCGTCCCCGTGACCGGAATGGCGAGCTTTTGCGCCGGGCTGTGGCCGTCGGTGGCGGTCAGCGTGTACGTCCCGCTCATCGCGCCCAGGCTCTGCGGGGTGAAGGTGACCGGAAGCGAGGCGGTCTCGCCGGCACCCAGCGTGATGCCTGTTGACACCGGGACCGGCGTGCCGAACGGCACCGTCGGCGTCGAGAAGGCACTGATGACCATGGGCAGGTTGCCGGTATTAGTGATGACGGCCGTCTGGGTGGCCTGCTGCCCCAGCGGCACCGACCCGAAGCTGACCGATGCCGGCGAGGCGCTTAGCGTGCCCTGCCCGGTCACGCCCGTGCCGCCGAGGCTCACGGTCGCCACCGCGCCGCCGAGGCTGCCGGTCACGCTCAGTGAGCCGGTATCCCCGGTCGCCGAAGTCGGCTTGAAGGTGACGGTGACAGTGACCGACTGGCCTGGCCGGATCGTCGTGCCGTTGGCAGGCAGCCCGCTGGCGCTGAACGGCCCCGTGACCCCGGCGACGCTCGTCACGGTTTCGGCGGCCGTGCCGCCGTTGGTTATCACGGTCTGCAGGACGCCGCTCGATCCGGTCGGCACCGTGCCGAACTGAAGCGATGCGGGGGACGCGAACAATCCAGTCTGCGTTCCGGTGCCGGAGACGGAGACGTTGACGGTGGAGAAGTTCTGCGTGGTAGTGGCGAAGGCGAGCGCTCCGATCGCGCCGCCGGGCGCAGTGGGCGCGAACGTCACCGGCACGGTGAGCGTCTGGCCCACCGCGAGAGTCTGCGGGAATGTGACAGCCGCCGCGCATCCGTTCGGCTGATTGACTGTGAACGGGTCCGTCGCTGACGCCGAGCTCGCGGTGACGCCGGTCACCGTCACGGACGCCGTCGCCGTCACCGTCGCGGTGGTGCACGAGGATGAGCCGACGGCCAGCTGTCTGAAGGCGAGTGGCGTCCCGCGCAGCGGCGCCTGGTCCGGGGAGCCGAAGCCGATCACATGCCCGTCCAGGGTGCCCACGTACACCCTGCCGCTGTCGGTCGCCGGGACGCTGAATTTGGTCCCGGTGCCTAGTGGCGCCGACCAGATCATCGGCAGCAGGCCGCTCGCGTTCGGAATCGCGTCGAACGCCTCGAGCGTGCCGGATGTCGCGCTCGTCCCCCTGTTCACCTCCCACACCACCGCGCTCGCCGGGTTCGTACCGTTGGATGTCACGACGGGCGGGCCGGAGCCGCCGGGAAGCGTGTTCGGGGTGTGCCCGGCGTCGGTCAGCGCGGCGGTGGTGGTGTTGAACGCGAACGCGCGCAGGTAGTCACTACCGCCGTGGTAGTAGAGGTAATTGGCGCCGCCGGACCCGGCGAAGGCCGCAGACTGCCCGCTCTGGCCCCCGTAGGCGGTCGGTGTCACATACACCGGTTTGTCGGTTGTGGCGTTGCGGCCGCCCAGGTTGTCGCGGTCCAGCAGGAAGATCCGCCCGTCCTTGCCCGCCTGTTCGAGCAGGTTCGGGTGAGCGGATGTGCCGAACGGCAGCGCGCTGGGCCCCCCGGAGCCGAAGTCGGTGTCGTGGGCGGCCAGTGTCGGGGCGTTGGCCGGGCTGAAGAAATCCTGTGCGGCGAGCGACCCGCCCGGCTGGACGCCGAGCCGCACCACCGCGTCGCCGAGCTCGCCCGGAGGGGACGTGCCAGGGCCGCCCGCCGGCGAGACGCCGTTGCCGGTCGCCACGAAGATCCGGCCGGTCTCGTCCGACATCAGGCCGCCGCCAGCTTGCCAGATGCCGGCCTCACTGTCGGTAGTCCCTGACTCGTCGGTCCACATGGTCAGCGCCTGGGTCGCGGTGTTCACCCCGGCGACATAGCCGACGTAGGGCTGGTAGTCGCAGTAGGAACCGAACCCCATGTAGACGGCGCCGTTCAGCAGCAGCAGGCTGGCGCGCTGGCGTTCGGTGAGCGGGTCGAAGGGCCGGGTCGGCTCGTTGACCGGCGCGCCCTGCACCGGCACCTTCCAGTCGACCGTGCCCGACACGGCATTGACCGCGAACAGGTCGACGCTCGGCGCGTAGGCGTTGGCGGCATTGTTCAGCTCGGCAGCGACGTACAAGGTGCCGGTGGACGGGTCATAGACGGGAGTTGATGTGACGCCGATATTCGGCGTCAGGTCTTCGCAGCCGACCAGGGTCGACGGCCAGGCCGGGCCGAGGCGTAGCGACCAGTTGACAGTGCCTTTCTCGGCGTTGAGGCTGTAGATCCAGTTGTTCTCCGTCGCCACGATCACTGAGCCGCCGACCGCGAGCGGCTGGGCGTAAATCTGGCCGTTCACCGCGGTCGAGAACAGCCGGCCGAACGTGCCACTGCCAACCACGGCCGGGGACAGATCCGGTTCATTGCTGTCCCAGCCGTCGCGCTGCTGGTTGGCCGAGATCGTCACCTCGTCCCCGTGCGCGATCTGGGCAAGCCCCACGGTGCCAGTTGTCAGTCCGGCGACCAGCGCAACTGCGGCAAGAACGCGCTTCGTTTTCATCATGGCCCGTCTCTCCTGTCATTGAGACCGCGAGCAAGGCCACAGTCGCCATGGCGCCTGCAAGCGCCACTAGCAGCGGGATGCAGCGTCCTACGTAGCCGCATTCGGGCACATGAGCATTCAGCCGGGGGCGGCGACGGTAACGGCGTCGGCAGTACTTGCGTCAGATCACGACATAAGGACGCACAGAACCAGGCGCAGGTTGACATCAGATCTCAACTACGGATAAAAGCCGCTCCCAGCTTTCCCTGCCTGATCGGACAGCTGGCCAAGCACGGCAAGGCCCCGTTCGACTTCGGCAGCTTCTGGTTCAAGGGGCAGCACATGGGTACCGGGCAGTGCCCGGTGAAGGGGCAGCCTGGGCATCTCGGTGCTGGCGGACCGGGCGGAGGGGGCAGCGCTATTCGGGTCGGTCTGGGCGTCTTCGGAGGCGATGAGCGCGAGTGAGGACACGGAAGCGCGGCTGCGGGCCGAACTGGCCAAGCGGGCCGGCCGCCGGTAACCGTCGAGGATTACCAGATCCCCATCTCCGTCATCTTCGACCATGCGATCCTTCTGCTGGGCGGGCAGGCGGTGCGGCTGACGCGGATCCAGGTCAAGCCGTCACAGGTCGACGACGTTATCGATGTTGTCGGCGACGAAGTCGTGCCGTCACTGTCCGAGGCGCCCGGTTTCCGGGCCGCGCTGCTGTTCGCGGACCCGGCCTCGGGGCGCATGATCAGCGAGACAATATGGCGGGACCCGCAAGCACGGGCGGCCGCCCCAAGCGTCGCCGCGACCATCCGGTGCGAATTCCCCGACGAGGCGGGCAGCGATATCCCCGGATTCCCCGATCAGGGCGGCGCCGAGGTCCGCAGCGTCGCGGACTACCGCCTCATGTTCAGCTCTATCCGGGACCCCTGACTGCGCCTTAACCGCCAGTTGACCGCGAGGTTCGCCGAAGCGGTCGCACAGGTGCGTCAACGCCAGCTGAGAGCCCCGGGGGACTTCGGCTGGTGGCATGAGGGTTTCAGCGGCTCGGAACGCGCTCGCGACCGGGCCGTGGAACTGCGGCGCACCGGGGATCTGCCACCTGCGCCGTTCCTCTGCTCCGTCAGGTGGCAGCGGTACCAGACGATTCGTTCACAGTGGTTACCTCCGCAAGTGGATGCCATTTGCTTAGTATGTGTGTTCTAATAGATGGCAGGCCGCCTCGGTGGCGGCAGCCGATCGTCGCCGCCGACGGACGGCAGGATCCGCGCCGGCCAGGTCGGGGGAGCCGCAAGAAGTAGTCGAGGGTGATCATGATGCCTGAATTCGAAAATAAAATCTATAGCGATGCCGACAGGCTGGCCGTCCTGGAAAGCCGGGCCGCTGAGCTTGAACGGCTGCTGCTGCTGGTCACGCGCCCGGAGGGCGACCCCCGGCCGAATGCGGCCGTGCCCTACGCCGTGTCCGAGGGCCGCAAGCGCCACGCTGGTGCTTTCAAGGGCGGCGGCTCCGGGGGCGGCGCTCCTGCGGCCGACGGACGGACGGAGGCACTCATTAACCGGGGGCGGCCGGGCTCTCGCCGGCCGCGGCGCCGACGGCTGCGCGCACACTGGCGGCTGATCGTGGCGGGGATGGTCGCGCTGCTCACCGGGGTCGTCGTGGCCCTAGTCGCAACGCGCGGTTCGGGCGGGGCCTGGCCGGCGAGCGTGGCGACGGTACAGGCCGAGATCGAGCAGGCCTGCGCGAACCCTGATGTGGCGGCCGAGCCTAGCGGGTTGAACTTCGCCTGCGCCAAGGACACCAACCAGGTGCTGTGGGTGTTCGCCCTGCTTACCAGCGGGGACAACCCGAACTTCGTCGACCAGTCAACCGGTCGCGAGGGACTGGAGCCGGTCCAGCCGGCGCAGGGAGGCGACATCGCGTGGTCCCTCAACCTGCATCACCCGTACGACCCCGCCAACCCCGTCGACAGCCTTGCCGTCGCCGCGCGGGCGATCAACAACATCATCAGCGGTGCCGCCCTCACCTCCGCTACCGGGAGCGCGCTGATCGAGCCGGGCCTGGAGAGCAAAGCGGCGAACTGCCAGCGGTACACCGGCTCGGCGAAGCTGGCCACTAGGGCGGGCTACCCGGCCGTATGCGCGTCATCGGTTACCAGCGCGTCCGGGCAGGCGGCGCTGGTAAGCGACGCGTTCCAGCAGTGGATGGACGGCACCCCGTTCCGGATCGCGAGGGAAGCGGGCGTGCTGTTCGAGAACGCCGACAATCCCGGCAACCCCCAGGCCCGAGCCATTCTCGCCAGTCTGCCCGCCTCCGGCGGGTAGCGGCGAAGCGCCTGGCACCGGAGGCGAGCGCGGGATGAAAGGAGAGTCAGCGACCGAGCAGCAATCTGCACCAGAAGCAGGTAGACGGTTGTAACCGGCGACGGGGAGGAGGGTACCCGTGAGCATCGCCAGGAAGGCATGGTGGCAGCAGGCGACGGCGCTCGTCACCGTGAGCGCCGGCGGTGTGATCACCGGGTTCAATTTCGTCCCGGGCACCGCGACGCTGACCACGCCAGCCAGCGTGCCGCTGCACCAGCTCGCGCTCGAGCAGGCGGCACAGGCCGACACGGCCGGGCAGGCAACCGCCAGCGACGCACAGCTGCGGGCCGCGATCGTCAACGTGGCCCGCTACTACCTCAGGCTCGCGCAGACCAAGACGCCCGCCCAGATGGAGGCGCTGATCTGGGGCGAGGTCAGCAGCGACGGCGCCGACCACGGGCCTACCTGCGCCGCGTTCGCCAGTCTCACCCTCGAACTGGCCGCCCAGACGACGGGGCTGCGCAGCTGGGTCACCGGGGGGACCAGCTATCCCTGGCCGCTGCCGGCCTGGGCGGACGTCAGAGTGGACACCAGCCCGGCCTCGCCGCAGATCACCTCGGTGGTGGCCGACGCGCAGGCGCACGGACGCTGGCACCCGCTCGGCGACGGCTACCTCCCCCAGCCCGGTGACTGGGTCGTTTACGACGGCCACGTCGCGGTCATCGTCACCTACTCCGGTCGGGGTCCTCGACACCATCGCCGCCGACTCCCTACCCGGCCTCACCGTCAACGCCCACTCCTCTTCCGCACCGTTCGCAGACCAGAGCATCGTCGGCTTCGTCGACAGTGGCAACCTCCAGCTCGCGACGGGCGACACTTCCGGCCAGGCCGTCAAGACAGTGCCGCAGTCAGGCAACACGGCCCCGGCTAACGCCAAGGCTGCTCCCGCGACGGCGAAGGCGAAGGCAGCGGCGGCAGCCAGCGCTGCGGTCCCCGGCCTGCCTGACGGGGTCGCGCTCGCGGGGACGGGCGGCATTCCCGGTGCTGGCCCCGCTGCGGGGAACGGCGGCACCGGTGAGCCAACGACGGCGGCAGTGCCAGGGGTCCTCGGCACCGGTCAGCTCCTCGGCCAGCCCGCCGCGAGTGCCGCGCCGCCGCCCAAGTCGCCCACGTCCGCTCCGGCGAACGTGGAGCCCGCGCCCGCGAAGCGATCCCAGCCGGTCACGCGGGCACCGGCCGCGTCCCCGTCGTCCGCCAGTTCGGCCCAGAAGCAGTACGCCACGCCGGGGACGCGGAACCAGCAGGCGTTCATCAGCCTGGTCGAGCCCGGCGCCGTCGCCGCCCAGCAGCGCTTTGGCGTACCCGCATCGGTGACGATCGCTCAGGCGATCGAGGAGTCCGCCTGGGGCCAGAGCAGCCTTGCGGCCCGCTACCACAATCTGTTCGGCATCAAGGGCACCGGACCCGCCGGAAGCGTCACCCTGCCGACTCAGGAGTATGAGAACGGCAGCTGGGTCACCATCGACGCACAGTTCGCCGTCTACCGCAACGACGCTGAGTCCATCGCCGGCCACGCGGAGCTACTCGCCACCAGCGGCTACTACGCCCGTGCGATGGCCGACCGCGCGTACCCGGAAGCGTTCGCCAACAACCTCACCGGCGTCTACGCCACCGACCCCGACTACGGCGCCAACCTCATCGCCCTGATGAAGCTCTACAACCTCTACCAGTACGACACGGCCCCGACGGCCGCGCCCCCCGCCACCCCGGCACGTGCGCCTTCGCAGACCAGCGCCTCGGCCAGCAGCATCCCCGGCGTCGCCGCCCGGTACCAGGCGCAGCTGCCGCAGGCAGTGACGACCGCCCTGTTCGCCACCGCCAAAGGGCCACTGGAGCGGGGCGAGCATCTGTACCGCGACGTGGCCGCGACCACGGGCGGCAGCTGGAAGCTGCTGGCGGCCGCCGACTGGATGCAGTGCAAGGCCGATCCGCGCTACTCACCCGTGCAGGGCGAGAAACTCGGAACGGTCAACGCTGACGGAACCTGCTACCGCACCAAGACCGCCGCCCTCGCCCAGTGCGCCACCGACCTCATCGAACTGTCAGTCGCGGTCTACGGTATCGACCTCACCGCCCGCCGCCCGCTGTCCATCCGGGAGCTTGCCGCCGCGTTCGCCGCGTTCCGCTGGGGCGCACTCCTCAAGCGGCACGGCGTGTCCCCGATGGAGTTCCCCTACGCGGTGGCAGGCCTTACCGCCGCGCACCAGAAGATGCGCTGGCCGCCGATCAACGAACGAGACACACCCGACCGGCCTGGCATCCGCTTCCGCCAGCCGTTCGGCGCGGTCCCCGTGGTGCTCAGCCTCGGCTACCCAGCCACCGTCTTAAGAGTTTCGGTCAATGGGGGAGCTATCCAGGCGCGGATGTCGGCTTCGACATCGCGACGATCATGACCCACATCGGCGCCTTCTGCCTGCCCTGGGCTGCCTGAGATATCTCCTCACGAGCAGCTGACAGGCTCGAAAAGCCGGGATGTCACACTCCGCGGTCCAGTCTCGTCCACCTCCGTTAGCGGTAAATCGTCGAGGTAGGGGTGGGCGGATGAAAATCGCGGTGGCAGGCGGAACGGGCGTCGTCGGACGCTGGGCGGTCGAGGCGGTGCGCGCCGATGGTCATGAGGCCATCGTGATCGCCCGTTCGGTCGGCCTTGACCTGGTGACCGGTGACGGGCTTGACGTCGCGCTCGCGGGCGTTGACACGGTGATCGACGCGACTAACGTCGCGTCGTCGGGTAAGCGGCGCAGCAGCGAGTTCTTCGAGGCAACGGCGCGGACGCTGATGCGCACGGCGGTTGCGGCGGGCGTGCGGCACATCGTTGCGCTCTCGATCATCGGGATAGACAGGGTGCCGTACGGCTACTACCGGGGCAAGCTGCGCCAGGAAGAGATCCTTCGGGAGTCGCCGGTGCCGGTCAGCATCCTGCGCGCGGCGCAGTTCCATGAGTTCGCTGGGCAGTACCTGGCCACGATGCCAGGGCCCGTGGTGTTCGTCCCTCGCTGGCGTGCCCAGCCGGTCGCCGCCCGCGAGGTCGGCACGGCCCTGGCCACGATCGCCGCTGGCGATCCGGTGGCCATGTCCGAGCTCGCGGGCCCGCGAGAGGAGATAATGGCGGACATGATCCGCCAGGTCGTTCGCGCACGCGGGGACAGGCGGCTGGTCGTCTCGGCGCGGCTGCCCGGCGCGGTGGGCAAGGCGATGGCGGCCGGCGGCGGCCTGCCCGACCAGCCCGGTCTGCGCGGGATGCAGACCTTCGCCCACTGGCTGACCGAGCAGCGGGCGCAAGGCGCGCTGTGACGACGGAACCGGACCTGCTGGCCGCCGCCTTCAGCCAGGCCCGGCCGAGGCTGGTCCGCGTGGCCTACGCGATCATCGGCAGCCATGGCGAGGCCGAGGACGTCGTCGCCGACTGCTGGTTCCGGCTGACCGCCGCGGACGAAGCCGAAGCCGTGCGCGATGTGGAGGCGTGGGCGGTCGTGGCCGTGTCGCGGAGGGCGCTTGACGTGCTGCGATCCGCTCGGGTCCGGCGAGAGCGCTATGTCGGCCCGTGGCTGCCCGAGCCGGTGGTCGCGTCACTCGATGAGGCCGGCGCGGACCCAGCGGACAAGGTGACGCTAGCCGACGAGGTCGGCTACGCGATGCTGGTGGTTATGGAGACGCTGTCGCCGGCCGAGCGGACCGCGTTCGTCCTGCATGACCTGTTCGGGCTGACGTTCGATGAGGTGGCGGTCATCGTCGGCCGGGCGCCGGGGGCCGTAAGGCAACTCGCCTCCCGCGCCCGGCGGCACGTCCGCGAGCGTTCCCCCTGGCCGTCGACCGACGTGGCCGAGCACCGGCGCGTGGTAGAGGCGTTCGCTTCGGCGGCGACCTCGGGTGACCTGACGGCGCTGATTCGCGTGCTCGACCCGGACGTGATCCTGGTCAGCGACGGTGGCGGTCGGGTCACGTCCGCCCTTAAGCCCGTCCTCGGCGCGGACCGCGTCGCTCGGTTCCTGCTGGGCGTCCTCGCCAAGGAACAATCGGGCGACGTGATCGACCGCGTCATCGTCAACGGGGCACCGGGGTTCGCCGCGTACCAGCAAGGCAAACTCGTCACGATCGCGGCCGTGACCGTGGCGGCCGGCCGGGTAACCCGCCTGGACCTGGTGCGGGCCCCCGGCAAACTGCCCCGCCAGATCAGGTGAGACCAAGTTTCGCTCGGAAAAACACATCCGCTGGAGGCGCTTCCAAGGCGCGGCCGATGATATACAGGCGGCCCGAAGGCACATCCGAGGCTAAACGCCACGGTAGGGTCCGGGGTAACTTGGTTCGGCGCGACATCTAGGTGGGTCCTTGAGAGCTCTCTTGCTGTCCGCCGCGGTGTCGATGGCGATTGCGCTGCTGGGCACCCCGGTCGCGATCCGCTTCTTCGTCAGGCACGGCGTCGGCCAGGAGATCCAGGACGAGCTGGCGGCGGCGGGGCACGCGAGCAAGAAAGGCACGCCCACCATGGGCGGCATCGTGATCATCCTGGCGTCGCTGGCCGGGTATCTGGCCGGGCACCTGATCACCGCCGGCCCGGTGACCGTGTCGGGGCTGCTGGTGCTGTTCCTGATGACGGGCATGGGCCTGGTCGGTTTCGTCGACGACTTCATCAAGGTCTTCAGGCGGCGCAGCCTCGGGTTGCGGGCCGGGCAGAAGCTGGTCGGGCAGGTCGTGGTGGGTGCGGCGTTCGCCATCATGGCGCTGCGCTTTCCGAATGGCTACGATCTGACCCCCGCGTCGGACCACCTGTCGTTCCTGACGGACTTCGGCGTCGCCATCGGCCCGGTGTTCTTCGTGGTCTGGGTGATCCTCATGACGGGCGGCGCGTCGAACGGGGTGAACCTCGTTGACGGCCTGGACGGCCTGGCGACCGGGGCGTGCATTCCGGTGCTGGCCGCCTACGTGATCATCGGCAACTGGCAGCTCCGCAACGAGTGCGCCACCGCGCTGGTGCAGAACTGCTATGACGTGCGCGACCCGCTCGACCTCGCGGTGGTCGCGGGCGCGGTGCTGGGGGCGTGTTTCGGCTTCCTGTGGTGGAACGCGCCGCCGGCCAAGATCTTCATGGGGGACGTCGGGGCGCTGGGCCTGGGCGGTGCCCTGGCCGGCCTCGCGATCTTGTCCCGCACCGAGCTGCTGTTGCCGGTCCTGGGCGGCCTGTTCGTGATCGTCACGCTGTCGGTGATCATCCAGGTGAGCGTCTTCAAGGTGACCAGGATCAGGACCGGCCGGCCGGTGCGGGTGTTCCGCATGACGCCGCTGCAGCATCATTTCCGGATGGCCGGCTGGAACGAGACCACGATCGTGGTCCGGTTCTGGCTGATTGCCGGCATCTTCGTGGCCACCGGCCTGGCCATCTTCTACGTCAGCTGGACCTAAGCAATTCCCCCCGGGCTTCTTCGGTGGGTCGGTGGGTGCTGGCGCTTACGCTTCGTCTCATGGAGGAGCCCGTTGACAACGGCGTATACGACCGGCTCGGAGGGTCGTGGTGGGCTGAGACCAGCCCGCTTAACGTGCTGCACGGCAGCGTCACGCCGGGCCGGTTCGCCTACTTCCGTGGTGTGCTCGCCCGACGGTTCGGTACCGAGCTTTCCGGGCTGCGGGTGCTGGACATCGGATGCGGCGGCGGGTTCCTGGCCGAGGAGTTCGCGACCCTGGGCTGCCGCGTGACCGGGGTCGACCCGTCGCCGGCGTCCATCAGCGCGGCCCGCGCCCACGCGGCTCAACGGGGTCTGCGCATCGACTACAAGGTCGGAGCAGGCGAGGAATTGCCGGCCCCGGACGCCGGGTTCGACCTGGCCTGCTGCTGCGACGTGCTTGAGCACGTATCCGACGTGGGCCGCGTTATCAGCGAGACGGCCCGGGTGCTCGAGCCCGGCGGCCTCTACCTGTTCGACACCATCAACCGCACCCGCGTGAGCAAGCTGTTTGCGATCAAGGCGGTGCAGGAGTGGCGATTGACCCGGCTCACCGACGTGGCGTTCCACGCCTGGGACATGTTCATCACGCCCGCCGAACTGGCCGCCATCCTGGAAGGCCACGGGCTCGCCCTGGCCGAGACGACCGGACTCGGCGCGCGCGCAACGCCGCTCGCCGTGCTCCGCAGCCTAGCCAGCGCCCGGCTGGGACGGATCACCTACGGGGAGCTCAGCCGGCGACTGGACGTGGGACAGGTCAGCAGCACGGCCATCTCCTACATGGGGTTCGCCACCAAGACGCAGCGGTAACCCGCGCCCGTCCGTCGGCTTGCGGGCCAGGTCGAGCAGCCGCCCCTGACCGGAGACACCGGTGCGCGCGATCAGGTCCTCGATCATCGCCTCCGGGTACGGCAGCCGGTAGCGGTCGTAATACTCGGAGGTCCCCTGGTAGAGGTCGACCGCGAAGTGCAGCCTGTCGCCCATAAGCCCTCACATGTTCCTTCGACGCTAAGCCGGCAGGCGGCGCGGCCGGGGATGCGGGTTATACGAAGTGCACCTGGGGGTGGTCGGGGTCGTGGTCGACGAGCTGGTCGCAGGTGGGGCAGTACCAGCGGATCTCGATCGGAGTACCGCAGGCGGGGTGGCGTGGGGAGTCGTCCTGGTCGGTGTGCCTGCTTCCCCAGTGGGCGAGCAGGCGGAGCGCGCCGGCGAGTTCGGTGCCTTCGGCTGTGAGCTGGTAGTCGGCGCGGGGTGGTCGCTGCGAGTAGGGCCGGGCTACCAGCAGGCCGTCGCGTTCGAGCCGCTTGAGGCGGTCCGACAAGATGTTCGCGGCGATGCCCGGGACCTGGCTGAGCAGGTCGTTGAACCGGAGCGGGCCGGGCAGTAGTGCCTCCACCACCAGCGGCGTCCACCGGTCACCGATTCTTGCCAGCGCTTCGGCGAGCGGGGAGGAGCCGTGCTCGGGTTCTGCCATGGGCGAATCTTAGCCCGGTCGGCGTCTTGATAGTAGATAGTGGATTGCAAGTTACTATTTACCGGAGGTGGCTACGATGACGATCCTCGATGAGGTCGGAGCGAGCATCAGGCAACTGGCGGAGGGCGCCGGGGCCTCGGTGGTGGGAGTCGGGCAACGGCGGGGAGCCGGCTCGGGCATCGTGCTGGTGAAGGGACAGGTGCTGACCAACGCGCACAACGTGCGCGGCGATCAGGTGACGGTCACGTTCACCGACGGGCGCACCGCCGAGGGCAGCGTCGCCGGGCGCGACATCGACGGCGACCTGGCCGTGATCAGCGTCGACACCGGCGAGACTCCCGCTCTGCCGTGGGCCGACAGCGCGTCAGCGCAGATCGGCGAGCCGGTGTTCGCCGTGGCCAACCCGGGCGGGCGCGGGCTGCGGGTGACGTTCGGGTTCGTCTCCAGCGTCGACCGGAGTTTCCGCGGTCCCCGTGGCCGCCGCATCACCGGGAGCCTCGAGCACACCGCCCCGCTGCTGCCCGGATCCTCCGGCGGCCCGGTCCTTGACGCCGGCGGGCGACTGCTCGGGCTCAACACCAGCCGCCTCGGCGAGGGCTTCTACCTCGCCGTCCCGGCCGACGAGACACTGCGAGGCCGGGCTGACGCGCTCGCCCGGGGCGAGACCGCAACATCGCCGCGACTGGGCGTTTCCATCACCCCGGGGCACGTGGCTAGGCGACTGCGCCGCGCCGTCGGCCTGCCCGACGCCGACGGCCTGCTCATCGGCGACGTCGCGGAAGCCAGCCCCGCGGCCCGCGCCGGACTCGCCTCAGGCGACCTGATCGTGTCGGCCGCAGGCCGGCCAGTCAGTACGCCGGATGACCTATTCGACGCCCTCGCGGCCGCCCGGGGCGGCACGCTCGAGCTGAGGGTAGTACGCGGGACAGACGAGCGGACCCTGCAGGTCACCTTCACCGATCCCGACCAGGACGCGTAGGCGTTCGCAGCCCCCGCCCGCTCCGCGCCCGCGCGGAGCGGGCGCGGGCGATCATCCCCGAAGGTCCCGCGTGACTGGCCGCCACCGCTAGGCGGCCGGCCACGCCAGGACTTAGATCTGATCTCTAGGGGCCGGATGTTCGCATGTGGCACATTGCCGGCCACCCACCGGTGACCGAGGTCGCCGACGCGTGCGCGGACATCAGCGTGGCACGCTGTGCCGGAGGCGGAGCTCGGGGGGAAACGGCTGCAGGTACGTTTGCATGGCGAGCCATGGCAGTCCGCAGTCGCTGGCGTAGTGGGCGAGGATCGCAATCGGGACGCTTAGCGGGTCCACGCCACGCCGGTAGGACTCGATCCGCGCTGACAGGTCCGCGCGCCGCTCGCGGCCAAGCTCCCTGGAGATCCGGCTGAATGCGTGATGCAGCGTGTTCACGTGCCGGCCCGGGCTGGCCCTAGTAGTCATCGCCGCCTGGAACACATCCCGGTAGGCGTTCTCGGTCGCCTCCCTCCGTGCGCTCCCGGCCGCTGCGACGACACGCCCGGCAGTGCGGTAACGAGCGGGATCATGCGCGAGCAGCTGCAGCTTGTGCCGGGCGTGGAAGGCAACCAGCTCATTCGGCTGCCAGGCGTCGGAGAACAGCACCCGCAGCCGGGCGCTGGCGAAAACCCGCTCGACGAACTCCTCGCGCAGCACCGGGTCGTTAAGCCGACCCTCGTCCTCGGCGGGGAGCAGGGAGAACCGGGCCATCATCCGTTGCGCGAACAGGCCGCGCCCGCCATGGTCGGCCGGCCGGTCATCCTGGGCGTAGCGCGCGATTCCGTGGACGCCGCAGCTCGGCGACTTGGCCTTGAAGACGTATCCGTCGAGCCCATTTGTCAGCGGCAGCGCCGCGATAGCCGCCGAGTGGTCCACGGTTCCGCTGCGGCTCACCAGGCGGCCGTCCACGGTCAGCCGTAGCGTCTCCCTGGGAGCGCCGAGGCCAATCTCGATCTCCGGGCAGTAAGGCGCCCAGTCCACGTACGGGCCGAGCTCGTCGGTGAGGAACCGGTTGCGGCTGTGGCCCCCGTTGAACCGGACCGGCTCGCCAAGCAGGCAGCTCGACACGCCGAGCCGAGGTCGGCCGCTGGCTCCCTGGTCAACGGCGTCATCAGATTCCCCCATGACTTCACCTCTCATCGAGAGGATATTGCCCACTGCCGCAGCAACCGTCATACCGTTCGCCCTGCTCAGCAAAAACTCTGTGCCCGGCCGGTAGGACCGGCGAGGGACAGGAGCGGCGCTTCTTCGAGGTCGTCCGTGGTCTCGTCGGGAGGCGCCAGGCAACCTTGGGGGGGTGGCCCGGGTGGTACGTGTGGCGGGGGCCGGAGGCGGTGGCGTCGCCGCGGTAGTGGCGCCAGGTGGGTCCGGAAGCGGCAGATGCCGAGTCCGGCGACGGGGTGAGGCTCTCCTGGCACTCGTCAGGCAGTTACATCGGAAGGCGGATTCCGGCGGGCAATCGCCGGCATCCTGGTCCAGATTTTAAGCCGGCACCTACCCGGCAGCGGGGGCAGCGCGGAAGTCCGCGAGGCAACCTGCGCGGACTTCCGCTTGATGACCAGTCGCCCGGGATCAGTTGCCGGGCGACACGGTCATCCGGTGCACTGCCGGCTGGCGTGGGCCGTGCCGAGCGTTACGGGGAGGAGCAATCCGGACGGGAGACGCTGGTCGTCGCCGGAGATGCTCAGGCCGACCCCGCTGGGCAGCACTGACGGGTCGATTGTCAGCACGACGCTGCCGTTGCTGTCAAAGAACCGGTAGATGCCCATCGCCACGGTGGGGCTTACAATCCTGGGCTGGCAGACCGTGACGGGATTGCCGGAGAAGCTCACGTGGGCGGGCAGTCCGTCGGCACGCAGCGTGGCTTGCAGCTGGGCCGGGCGCTGGAGCTGCCTGATGGTGATATCGATGTCGCCGTTGGCCTGCTTGGCCACCGTCCAGGCGGCCAGCCGGACGACGGCGGGACGGCCGCCCGCCTTCCCTGCGGCCGTCGGCGCCGAATGCCCGGAGGGCGCGAGCGCGGCCAGGCCCAGGGCAGCCCCGCCCGTCACGACGAGCGCTCCGGCCGCCGCGGGAACCCGCCGCCGCCACGCGCGCACCGCGTGGCCGCGGCTGATGATCTGGTCAACCGGGGTGGGCGAGCGAATACCGGCAACCGATTCGCGCACCACGCTGCTCAGCTCGTTGTCGTTCATGATTGGCTCTCCTGTTGTAGTTCTGGCTGAAGGTCTAGGCGCAGCGCGGCCATCGCGCGGCCCATGTGGGCCATGACAGTGCCGGGGGCGATACCGAGCGCTTCCGCGGGGCCGGCGGTGTCCAGGTCGAGGATCAGCCGCAGTGCGACCACCTCCCGCTGCCGGGCGGGCAGCCGCATCAACGCTGCCAAGATCTGCGGATCGACCTGGCTGGCGGATGGTCCGCTGGCTGCGGGCGAGTCCGCGGCCCTGGCCGGGTCAGGCACGGATACTTCCCGGCGCCGGCGCCGCCACCGGGAGATGCCCACGTTCAGCGCTGTGCGGACCACCCAGGCCTTCGGCGCGGGATGCCTGCTCACGGTACGCCAGGACGACCACGCCCGGGCGAACGCCTCGTCCACCAGCTCCTGTGCGGTGTCCTGATCCCCGATGCTGGCCACGACAGTGCGCAGGCACTCATCGGCGGCGCTGCTGTAGAACTCCGCGAAGTCCTGCTGTTGCGTCTTCACAACTATCCAACGCGCTACCGAGACGTTCCCATTACCTGCCGGCTGCGGATTTGGGTGCAGCTAGTTTGGAGTGAGATCGCCAGTCAGGCTCCGAGCCTTCCTGCCACTGGAAGTCACTTCGGGGAGCTGCGCCCAATTGCTTTTCCTGCGGTGTTGCCTGAATGGGTGGCTGCGGGGGATTGTTGCGTGATGCGGCAGCGGCAGATAGGCCAGGGCCCTTACCGGGCGGTGCGCCACGCGGTGCTTCGGGGCGTCGGGCGGGTCTGGAGCGACTTCCGGGTCAACGATCTGCATCGCAGCGCCAAGGAGTTCGAGCTCATGGAACGGGCCATGGGTTTCGGGGCCCTGGCCATGCTGACCGTGTTCCCGCTGCTCATCGTCGTTGCTGCGGCCGGCGCGGCCACGCATCACGGCGTAGCCGTGTGGGTGGTCTACGGCATGGGCCTGAACGGCTCCTCTGCCCGCGCGGTGACGGAGCTGTTCTCCGCGCCGGCCAAGGTTCTGAGCACGACGAGTGTTTTCAGCCTGGTGCTTGCGGCCGTCTTCGGGGTGATGTTCGCAGGCAGCGTGCAGGGCGGGTTCGAGCGGATCTGGGGCCTTCCGCCCGGGCCGTGGCACAGGATCTGGCGTCAGGCGGTGTGGCTGATCGTCTTCATCGCCTACATTTACGCTGTGGCAACGGTGGGCGCGGCGACGCGCCACACACCGGTCCAGGCCGTGAGCCGGGTCCTGGTGGCGATCGTGCTCGGGCTCGTCTTCTTCTGGTGGGGGCTTCGGTTCCTAGTCGGCGGCCGGGTGAGCTACCTGGCGGCGATGCCGGGAGCAGTGGCCACGCTGGCCTCCTTGGCTGGGCTGCGGGTCTTCTCCACCCTGGTCTTCGAGCCCCTCGTCGTCACCAACGCGGTCACCTACGGGGCCCTGGGGACCGTGCTGGTCGTGCAGTCGTGGCTGATCGGCGTTGGCTGGGTCGTCTACGGCGGCCAGTTGTTCGGGCGCTGGTTCTACGACGCCTGGCTTCCGCCCAGGGCAGACAACCGCCGGGGGCGACGGGAGCCAGGCGAAAAGAATCTGGGGGGAAGTGTCGGTCCGGAGTAGGGCCGCTCGTAGGCAGGGTGAACTCGCCCCCCAGAGGCGGCGGCCCTGATTACAGGAGATGACCTGGATGCAATCCCTGGTTTCTGTGCCCGATACCGTCGCCCGCCGTTTGTATCGGCTCGTGGAGCCGATCCACCTGGTCACCTACTTCGCTGACGAGCCGACCGAGGCGCTGATGGCGCTCGGCCTGCGGAACTACTGGGACGGCTACTTCGCCGGGCGGGCGGCGCCGCTGGGCAGGGTTCCGGCCGAGGTGGTCCATGCGGTCTTTTACAACTTCGCTGACGGCGAGGTCGGCCGCCACATCCCCCGCGTCTGGAAGACAGTCACTCCCGAGGCGGCGCTCGCCGCTCGCGAGCAGGGCTGCGTCGCGGCGCTGAGGCGGATTCTCGGCGACGTCGCCGAGACCCCCGGTCTTGCGCGTGCCGCCGATCTCGCCATCAGGGCGGCGACCAGCGCGCCGACGGAGGGAAGGATCCTGTACGCCGCGCTCCGGGCGGTCCCGCTACCGCAGGAGCCCGTCGCCCGGCTCTGGCACGCGGCCACCCTGCTCCGTGAGCACCGCGGGGACGGTCATATCGCTGTCCTCGTCGCCGCGGGCGTCGACGGGACGGAGGCCCATGTGCTCCACGCGCTCTCCGAGAACATCCCGGCCGAGAAGTTCGGAAGGGTCCACCACCTTCCAGCGGACCGGCTGGCCAGGGTGGCGGACGGAATGCGGGCCCGCGGTCTCATCGACGCCTCCGGCTGGCTCAGTGACGCCGGCTGGAAGACCAAGGAGCGGATCGAGTTGGCCACCGACGACCTCGCCGCACCGCCGTACTCCAGCCTGGAGCCGGCCGCGCTCGATCAGCTGATCGCAGACCTCGAGCCCATCTCGGCGACGCTGGACGCGGCCGGCTCCCGCTAAGTCCGGCGCATGGCTATCCAGCGGAAGAGCGGCCGCATCCCGGCTGCGGACCAGCCGGGACACTTCGGTGCGCAGCCGAACGAATTCAGGTAGTTCCTTGGTGGTGATCTGGTCCCTCGGCTCCGGCAGGCTAACGGGCAGGTCTGAGCGGACACGCCCAGGACCCGCGCTGAGCACGATCACCCGGTCGCCGACGTAGACGCTCTCGTCGATGTCGTGGGTCACGAGCAGGATGGTGATGTCGCGTTCCCGGCGCACCCGTAGAACGAGGTCCTCCAGATCCTCCCTGGCCTGCGCGTCCACCGAGCCGAATGGCTCGTCCATCAGCAGCAGGACCGGATCAGCGGCGAGGGCGCGGGCGATCGCGACACGCTGCTGCATCCCGCCCGACAACTGCCGCGGGTACTTGTCGCCCACCCCGGGCAGTCCGACCGCGGCGAGCGAGGCGTCGGCCGCCTTCCGGCGCGCCGCTCTGACACGTGTTGTCCGGCGCAGTGGCAGCGCCACGTTGTCGCGGACGGTGAGCCACGGATACAGCGACCTTCCGTAATCCTGGAAGACCACGGCGAGCCCGTCGGGGACTTGCAGTACCGGCGCGCCGCGCAGCACAACTTGCCCGGCGGTCGGCATGCTCAAGCCCGCGACGCAGCGCAACAGGGTCGACTTCCCGCAGCCGGACGGTCCGACGATGCTGATGAGCTGCCCTCGCGCAACGTTGAGGCTTATCCGGTCGATGGCCATGTGGGCGGCATCGCCGCGGCCGTAGACCATGGTTAGGTCTGTTACCTCGAGCACGTCAGTCTTGCCCCCTGTCGGTATGCCAGCCAAGCACGAGCCGCTCGGCCCCGCCGAGCAGCGCGTTGAGCAGGTAGCCGAGGATGCCGAGGAGCACGATCGTCGACCACAGGAATGTCATGTCGAACGCGTTCGACGCGTTGCTCATCTCATAGCCGATGCCGTTGCTGCTGCCGACAAGCTCTGCGAAAACCATCAGGATGAGCGACAGCGACAGACTGAGCCGGAACCCGGCGAACGCCTTCGGCAGTGCGGCGGGAATGATGACCCAGACTAGGCGCTGCCATGCCGACAGCCGGAACGCCCGCCCGGTTTCGAGTTGCACGGGGTCCACCGTGGCGGCACCGTCGATCGTGTTCAGCAGGATTGGCCATACCGTGCCGAACGCGATCGTGGCGACCTCCATCTCGGTGCCGATCTTAAACAGCACGATGAAGACGGGCGCCATCGTCACGACAGGCAGCGCACGGGCGAACTGCAGCAGTGGGTTGAGGTAACTGGTGACGACAGGAGAGCGGCCGAGTGCGATCCCGAGCGGCAGGCCGATCGCGGTCGCGATCGCCAGGCCCGCCAGCACCCGGTCCAGGCTCGGCAGGATGTTGCTGGTCGCGTCCGGTGTGAGGAACAGGTGCGCGGCCGGCCCGGAGAACCACAGGCGGTGCATCCGGGCCACGATCGCCGACGGCGGGGGGAAGAAAGAGCTCCGTTCCGCCGACGCCCACAGCTGCCACCCGCCAACCCCCGCGACCAGCACGATGCAGCGCCATAGCCACCTCATTCCGTCTCTCCGAGGTGCGTGTGGTGCCAGCGCAGCAGTCGACGCTGCGCGCCCATCAGGACCAGGTCGAGCGCGAGTCCGAGGATGCCAGCCCAGACCGTCGCCGCCAGTATGACGGTGAGGTCGCTCGCGCCGGTGCTCTCCTGGGCGATGAAAGCGCCGATGCCCGGACCGTTAATCGGTCCGGTGATGTAGCCGGCCGCTATGTCAAGGATGATCGCGACCGCGGAGGCAAGGCGGATGCCGGTGGCGATGAAGGGCGCGGCGCTCGGCAGCGACACCATGCGGATCGTGGCGACCGGGGAGAACCCGAACGCGAGGTTCGTCGCCTTGGCCAGCGGGTCGACGTCGTCGATTCCGGCGATCGTGTTGTAAAGCACCGGCCAGATCGCGCCATAGACGATAAGCGTGACCGACATCCGCAGACCGGGTCCGAGTAGCACGCTGACAAGCAAGATCAGCGCGACCGACGGGATAGGCCGCAGGAACTCCACGATGGCCCTGGTCGCGTCCCGGACGCCGGGCAGGCTGCCGAGCAGCACGCCGAGCGGTACGCCCGCGGCCACCGTGATCGCCATCCCGACGGCCCACGCCTCGACGGTCGCGCCGAAGTCGGCCAGGAACCGGGTATTGCCGGCCAGCAGCACCGCCCGTGCCAGCACGGCGGATGTGAGCGGCAGGGCGGAACGGCTGATGATGCCGAGCCTCCCGGCCGCCTCGGCGAGCAGCAGGAACACCGCGATACCGGTCGCTCCGCGCATCCACGGAACAGCCCAGCGCGGTAGGCGTCGGGTCCGGTCGTCGGAGCGGGTGACGCCGCTCGGCGCGGCACCACCGGTGACGGTCGTGTGATTCATCTCCGGGTTACTGGAAGAGCAGCGAGGCCACGTCCGAGGGGGTGGCGAGACCGCCGGCGTGCATCAGGGTGGCGATGCGCTGCAGCGGGGCCGTGGTCAGCGTGTCCGGATACGAAGTGAGCGGCATGCTCGCCGCCGCCTTCGCGGTGATGCTGGTATAGGTCGGCAGCAGGGCCCTGACCACGCCCGGGTGCGCGTCGGCGTAGGCATTGCCCTTCTCTATGGCCTGCTGGAAGGCGCGGGCCGCGGTCGAATGCCCCTGCGCCCAGGACTTGGTCGTCACGTAGCCGGAGAGCGGGAAATTCGCCATGGACCCGGTGCAGGTAGAGGTCACGAGCTTGCCGCCCGCCGCCAGCGCGGCGGACAGGAACGGCTCCACCGCGCTGATGGCGTCCACCCGGTTTGCCTTGAGCGCGGCAACCATGTCAGGGAAGGGGATCTGCACGTAATGCAGCGACGAGGCGTTCACTCCGTCCGCCGCCAGCACGGCGCTGGTGGTGAGGGTCTGGACGTTCTGCGTGAGGTTGACCGCGATCGTCTTGCCCGCTAGATCGGCGGGCTTGGTGATGCCCGACGACGGCATCGCCACCACACCGTAGGTGTCCGGAGTGCAGTCATTCGCCGGGGCCAGTATCTCGACAGCGAATGTCCCGTTTGCCTGAGCCTCGAAGAAGGAGACGTAATTGCCTCCCGCGATGACGTCGATGCTGCCGTGCAGCAGGTCAGGGATCGCGGCCGTGCTCTGAGTGACGGACTCGACGGTGACGTTCAGGCCGGCCTGCTTGAAGAACCCCTCTTTGAGCGCCACCTGCAGCCCTGCGGTGTCAATGACCGGCAGCGAGCCGACGACGATGCTGGTTGTCGCCGTGGAGTTTCCTGTTGCTTGCGCCGACGCAGATCCGCCGCTGGAAGTGCTTCCCGAACTGCCGCAGGCGACGGTAAGCACAGCGAGGGAAAGGGCGCTGACGACCTTGAGGGCCAGTCGGCCTGGGCGGGTATGCCTCATGACGCTCCTAACCTCGATGATTAGTTGTGACAGCTGGCGCGTTAGCTGATAAGGGCCGGATGCGCATTCGGCCCTGATTCGCTGAGTTACTCACGACCCAACGTGATTATGCGCGCGATCTTGAGGCCTGGCGAGACTTCACCTGGCATTATTTGGGCAGTATCATACGCGCCTGATCATTGCCGTCTACCGGTGTCAGCTTTCGTGGCATTCGCTAACAACGTCGCTGGCCTCAGTTGGAGAAATCCTGGGTGAGCCAGACCGTGCCTGAGCTATCGCGGTACACCGCGATCCCGATATGGGTGAAGGTGGAGCTCAGGATGTTAAGCCGGTGGCCGTCGTTCGGCGGCCGTTCGTTGAGCATGGACTGGGTGAGCCCGACGGCCATCGAAGCGATGGCGGCGGTGGTATCGGACACCGGGCCGCCTTCGCCGATGTTTTCCCCGGCGGCGGTCCAGTTGATGCCGGCGGCGGTCTCGCGGGCCCCGATAGCCGGCTCGCCCGGGCACTGGTGGGAGAGGCCGCAGCCGTCAGCCATCAGCAGGTTGTGCGCGGACGAGGTGGACTCCAGGCCGGCCGTGAGAGTCAGCGCGGGCAGCCCGGCGGTGGCGCGGGCCTGGTTGATGAGCGCAAGTACCTGGGCGGCGGGCGCGCCGTCCTGGTCCCCGGTCGCGCTGCTAGTAGGGGACGCTGCAGGCGAAGCGACGGCGGACGCGGACGAACTCGGCACTGACGAGTTGACGGACGCGGACGCCGACGCCGACGGTGCCATGTTCGAGCGATGCGGGCTGGCGGCGGTGTGACTCGGCGGGACGGTCACCACCACCGGCGCCGCGGCGACGGCCATCGCAGCCGGGCTGTTGGCGCAGGGACCGCCGCCCGCCGCGCCGCATGCGGCCGCCGTGGTCCGCGAGCTCGTGACCGTCCGGGCGGACGACGGGCCGGATGAGAACACACCGCGAGCCAGATAGAGGCTTCCGCCGATCAGCACGGCCAGCACGAGCGCGCTGGCCGCCGCGATCCTGACCCGGCGGGACGAGGCGGCCGACGCCAGTGTCCCACGATTCATTTCATCACCACCTAGTAGGCGCTGACACACTAGGACACTTGCGCCGGGCTTCCTGCCGAAATGGGCAAAGGTAGCAACTATTACGGCCAGTGAGAGCCGTTCATCGCGTCGGGTGCGGACCGCTACAGGGACTTGACGCCGACGCCCGCCAGCGCGTAGACCGCCTTTCCGGCCGGCTCGCCGCCCGTCCCCGCTATCCAGCTGCGCGCCTCGCACACTCCCGGCCCGACCGGTTCGAGCCCGGCCAGCATCGACGCCAGATCGGCGGCGCCGTGGTTCCAGAACCGGGCATGCGTGGCGGTCTGCTGCACGCGGGCGGCGAGCTCAATGTCCTGGTAATGCCCGGAAGACACGATCAGCCACGAGCCTCGGGCGGCCCTGCTCATATAGCCGGCGCACACCTCGGCGGCCGAGTCGGCCGAAAGAAAATGAAGCACCGCGGCCAAGATCACGGCGACCGGCTCGGACATATCGATCACTGCGCGCACCCGCGGTTCCGCAAGCACGGCCTCAGGCTCAGTCAGGTCCGCCCGCACCGCGGTGAGTCCCTCTCCACGGGCAAGCAGCGCCGCCCCGTGGGTCACGGCCACGGGGTCTATGTCCACATAGCACACCCGAGCGTCCGGGTTTACCTGCCGCACCGCCTCGTGCACCGCCGGGTGCGCGGGCAGCCCGGAGCCGAGGTCGAGGAACTGATTTATGCCCGCAGCCGCTGCGCGCGCCGCCGCGGCGCAGATGAACTCCCGATTGTGCCGGACCAATTGCGGCAGCGCGGGGTTCACCTCGGCCATCCGACCGCCCATGTCCCGGTCGGAGGCGAAATTGTCCTTTCCGCCCAGCCAGTAGTCGTAAACACGGGCGACGCTCGGCCGGTTCACGTCGATACCCGCAGGGGAATTCTCGTTCATCACGGCCCCTAGGCTACGCAGCCATGCCCGCCATGACCGTCGCGGGTGGCGAGTCGTGATCGGGCGCAGGGCTCAACCGATCAGCAAGCGCTGCCGGGGGTTCCCTCTAGCGAGTCTCGTCAAGCGCGGCGATCGCGTCGTGGGCGCCGGCACCGAGCTGGTCGAGAAACTCGGCCGGAACGACTTGTGCCCGTGCGGCTCAGGCCGCCGCTTTCCGCCGCTGTTGTCGGGGAGCCGGCAGGTTTGATGGTACGCAGGCAACTATTACGTCCGGGACTGGTCAGGGACACGGCAAAGTTGCAGAGAACCGATCTAGACGAGCATCGAGTGTCCTGCTTGAGCACCACGTGAACAGCGAGGGGATACCTGAGCGGTAGAGGCTTCGTTGCCCATGATGCCGCTTTCAGGTGGCCGCGCTCTGCATCACGGGGTCTGCTTGTTCTTGCGCGGTGGCTGCGACCGTGCAGGCGGCGCGCACGAAGGCGGCGACGGCCGGCGAGCGCGCGTCCTGGGGCCAGGCCACGGCCAGCGTGGAGTCCGGGAGGTCGCTGACCGGCCGGTAGGCGATCCCGGGTCGCGGGTAGCGCCGGGCCACCGAGGCAGGCGCGAAGAACACGACGCTGCCCGTCTCGACGAGGCTGAAGATCTCGGACAGGTTCGAGGCCGGCGGCGCCTGGCCGGCCCGGCGAGGTCCGGCGGGCCGACCGTGGCTGGCCGCGGATCCGCCGGGGAGCCTGCGGCCGGCCAGGTCGGCCAGGCACAGCCGCGTCCGCGCGGCCAGCGGGTCGGCGGCGGCCAGGGCGGCCAGGAGTGGCTCGGTCAGCAGCGGCTCGCTGTCCAGGCCGCGGTCATCGAAGGGGCGCAGCAGGAGTCCCACGTCAGCGCGGCCCTCGCGCAGCGCCTGCGGCTGCTCGCCGAATCCTCCGAGTACCAGCTCTGGCGGCAGGGCCGCGTTGTCGGCGCAGTAGGCGTCGAGGATCTGCGGCAGCAGGCCGCCGTCGACGTCGGCCTTGAGCGCGACCCGCAGGCACGGCGACGGACTGCCCGCCTGCCGGGCCCTGCGGGCGGCGGCGGTGACCGCCTCAAGGGCGGTCCGGGCGTCGCGCAGCAGGACCTCCCCGGCCGTAGTGAGCCTGACCTGCCGGGTGGTCCGCTCAAGCAGCACCACGCCGAGCTGCCGTTCCAGGCCCCGGATCGCGCGCGACAGCGGGGGCTGGGCCATGCCCAGCCGGCCGGCCGCGCGGCCGAAGTGCAGTTCCTCGGCGACCGCGACGAAGTACCGGAGCTGCCGCACCTCAAGGTCATTCATACTTCCAGGGTACCAATGACGACCGGATCGGTCCTTCACCTGCGCCGTCGCGCCCGGTTAGCTGGGTGCTGTCCGGCAGCGGCCCCCGGGGTTCCGCTGCCGCCGTCTCCCGGAGGTACTCATGATTGTCATCACCACGCCGACCGGCGATATCGGCCGACAGGTTCTGGACCGCGTCCTGGACAGCGGCCAGGCGGTCCGCGTGATTGCCCGCGATCCCTCCCGGCTGCCTGAGCGCGTGCGCGCCCGCGCTGAGGTGGTGCCGGGCTCCCACGGTGACGCCGACGCGATCACCAGGGCGCTCGCCGGCGCTGACCGCATGTTCTGGCTTGTGCCCCCGCCCCCGTTCAGCCACCCCGGCAGCGCCGAGCACTATTACCTGGACTTCACCCGCCCTGCCTGCGAGGCGATCAGGGGCCTGGGAGTCCGGGTGGTAGGCGTCTCGACCCTTGGCCACGGGTACCAGGGCAAGGCCGGGCTGCTGTCGGCTGCGCTGGCCATGGACAAGCTGATCGAGGGCACCGGCACGGCCTACCGGACGCTGGCCCTGCCGTTCTTCATGGAAAACCTGCTCCGCCAGGCCCAGGCGATTAAAGAGGAGGGAACGTTCTCCCTGGCGAACACCGCGGCCGGCCGCTGCTGACCGTCGCCACCCGCGACGTCGCCGCCCTGGCGGCGGCGCTCCTCCTTGACACTTCCTGGAGCGGCCAGGCCAGCGTCCCCGTGGTCAGCCCGGACAACCTGACACCCCACGACATGGCCGAGGTCATCTCCGGCACCCTGGGCCGAACGGTCCGCTACCGCCAGGTCCCGGCCGCGGACCGCCAGGCCGCGATGCTGCGCCGTGGCGCGAGCGAGGCGATGGCGCAGGATATGGCAGACATGACCGAAGCGCAGAACAATGGAATCTACGACGCCGAGCCCCGCGCCCCGGACTCCGCCGCCCCCACCAGTTTCCGTCAGTGGTGCCACGACACCCTCAAACCAGCCGGGCCGCCGCGAGCGCTACTTTGATTGTGCGAATGGTGATCGCGTCGGCCATGCTTGAACTGTAAGACGATCGTCTTACAGTTCAAGTCCTCTCGGGCCGAGGACGCGCGTGCTGCGCGCGCAGACGTCACGGCGGCTGGCTAGGGCTTGTCGGCCAGGTCGCTGATCGGCTTGACCCCGGCGGTGCCGTTCCTGAGCCGTCGGAGCAGGCCGCCGAAGTACCAGAGGGCGGCCAGCGCGAGGGCGTAGCCGAGCATCTTGTCCGAGCCGTGGAACGGCGCCGGGAACGACAACGCCACCATGATCACCACGGTGTAGACGAGCACGAACCCGATGACGGGCCACGCCCACCGGCCGAGCGTGAACGCGCCGGGGAGGCTGTCGGTGGTGCGCCGCTTGACCGCGTAGGCCACGGTGATCAGGAAGTAGATGATGTACGGGATGATCGCGGTCGCCCCCACGAGCGTGCCGAACGAGCTGGTCTGGAAGTACCCGTAGATCATCACGCCGACGTCGATCACGCCGAACACCAGCAGCGCCACCACCGGCGTCTGGCTGCGCCGGTTGATCTTCCGCAGCGTGCCGGAGAAAGGCATCATGTTGTCCCGCGACAGGGAGTAGACCAGCCTGCCCTGCGCGCCGGTGCCGACGACGAGGATGGAGAACATCGAGAAGACCACGAACGCGACGAAGACCTTAACCAGCCCGGACGGCAGCCAGTAGCCCGCGATCGCCAGCAGCGGCAGCGGCGCCGACTCGACGGTCTTGAGGTCGGGGATGGCGACCGTGAAGCCGATCAGCGCCAGCATGCCAAGCACGGCGGAGCCGCCCACGGCCCACAGCACGCCGCGTGGCACGCTGCGGCGGGGATCCACCGCGTCCTCGGACATGTCGGCCGCCAGCTCGAACCCGACCAGGGTGAAGGCGCCGAGCAGCCCGGCCAGGGCGAAGGCGTACCACGTGGGGTTGTGGTAGACGGAGGTCGTGTTCGTGAGGATGCCCGCCCCGTAAGGCGTGGGCTTCGAGTGGATCCCCCACAGCACGAGGAGCAGCACGCCGAACACGACGGTCCCGATGATCTCGGTGAACACCGCGACGTTGTTGACGCGCGCTGCCACCTGGACGCTGATGATGTTGATCACCAAGGGAAGCAGCATCAAGATGATCGCCACCGAGAGCACCAGATGCGGGCTCGGCGTGTCGACGTTGAACTCGCTGAGCAGCAGCGGGGCCGCGACCTGGAGCATGATGGCGCCGCCGCCGACCGCCATGTAGAGCAGGCCGGCGAAGCCGACGAACCAGCCGTAGGTCGGGTTCACCAGCCGGGCGCTCCACTGGTAGGCGTAGCCGGCCAGCGGGATGCGGGTGCCGAGCTCGGCCACGACCAGGGCGACCATCAGGTTGCCGACCCCGACGATCGGCCATGTCCAGATGGAGGCGGGCCCCCAGTAGGCGAGCCCGAACCCGTAGTTCAGGAAGATCCCGGTGGTGATCGAGATGATCGAGAACGCGATCGCGAACATGGAGAAGAACCGCAGCGACCGCCGGAGTTCCGGCTGGTAGCCGGCCCGCTGCAGGACGAGCTCGGCCGAGTCTGCCGTCGGCTGGGCGGAGACGGGCACCGCTGCTGGGTTGGGTTCGGCTGCCGTACTGGACATGGTGACCTTCTTTCTTAATGCTTTCTCACTGGACGATCCGCTTGCGAACGGCGGCGAAGGCCTGGTCCGTCGCCTCGAGGACCAGCGCAAGGTCATCGCCGGTCATGGCCGCCGAGATGAACCAGTTGTGCCGTGGGTGCAGGTAGGCGCCGCCGCGCAGGGCCTGGGCGGCGAACACGTCGGCCAGCTGGTGGCGCTCGTCCCCGGCGAAGGTGAGGTACGGCATCGCCGCCGGGCCGGTGTAGTTGACGGGCAGCTCCCACGAGCGTGCCTGCGCCAGGATCCCCTCGCGCAGCTCGGTGCCGGTCCGCTCCATCGCCTCGACCGCCCGCTCCTGTCCGAGCGCGGTGACGGTGGCGATCGCAGCGGCCATCGGGACGGCCGAGAACCAGAACGAGCCGGTGACGAACACCTGCCGCGCCCCGTCGCGGAACGTGTCGCTGCCCAGTACCGCGGCCAGCGGGTGGCCGTTCGCGATCGCCTTGCTCCAGGCCGACAGGTCGGGCTGGACGCCGATCGGTTCCCAGCTGGAACCCAGGTGCAGGCGGAACCCGCAGCGCACGTCGTCGAGGATCAGCGCGACGCCGGTGGCGTCGCACAGCGCGCGCAGGCCGCGGGCGAACTCGGGGTCGACCAGCTCCTGGTCGTAGCCGGCGTTGTGCTTGAACGGGCTGACCACGATGGCGGCCAGGTCGTCGCCCGCCTCGGCGGCGGCCTGGCGCACGCTGGCCAGGTCGTTATAGGTGTAGTGGCCGAGGTTGAGGCGGTCCTGCGGGGTGACGCCGGCCGGCCGGGGCGTGCACCACGGCGCGGCGCCGTGATACGCGCCGGCCGCGACCAGGATCTTCCGCCGTCCGGTCTGCGCCCGGGCGATCGTGCAGCACATGGTGGTGGCGTCGGTGCCGTTCTTGGCGAACATCGCCCAGTCCGCGTGCCGGACGGTCCGCACCAGCAGTTCGGCCAGGTCGACCATGACCGGGCCGGGACCGTTCTGGCAGTCGCCGAGCGCCGCCTGGGCGGCGGCGGCCTCCTCCACCCCGGGATGCTGATGACCGAGCACGACCGGCCCGTAGCTGCACATCAGGTCGACGTACTCGTTCCCGTCCACGTCCCAGATCCGGGCGCCGCGACCGCCGCGCATGAACTGCGGGTAGGCCGCAGGCAGGGACGCGGCCGACTGATGCCCGTACATCCCGCCCGGGATGACCGCCCGCGCGCGCTCCCGCAGCCGCCGATCCGCGGTGTGCTCGGCTGCCCCACCGGGCTGCTCGGTCATGGATTCGCTCCTTCGCTTGCTGGTGCCCGCCGCGCGGCCGCGGCGGCGATCCGGTCGGCCACGTCCGGCTGGACGCGGCCGAGGAAGTTCAGCGCCTGGCCGAGGCTGTCGATCCCGGCGTCCGACCCCAGGCCGGTGGCGACCAGCGAGCCGCAGGCGACTCCGAGCCAGGCCGCGTCGACCGGGCCGGCGCCGAGCAGCAGCCCGGCCAGCATGCCCGCGGTGAAGCCGTCCCCGCAGCCGGTGGTGTCCACGACGTCGACCTTGATGGCGGGCAGCGATACGGGGGCGCCGCCGCCCCGCCAGGCGATCACGCAGCCGTCCGCGCCGCAGGTGACGGCCACGCCGCCGGCGCCGAGCGCCAGCACGTCCTCGATGGCCGACGGGAGGTCGTCGCGGCCGGTGAGCGCGCGCAGCTGATCCTCGTTGGGCAGGAACCAGTCCGCCATGCCCAGCAGCCCGGCGATCCGCTCCAGATCCTGCGGGCGGCCAGGGTGCAGCACGTCGACCGCGACCAGCGCCCCTCCGGCCCGGGCGGCCGTGACCACCTGCGCCAGCCCGTCGCCGACGATGCGGCCGAGCGCGTCCGGCGCGCCGACCAGCAGCGCCCGGCTGCCGCGGATCCGGTCCAGGCTGACGTCGGCCAGCTCGAGGAGCGACGTCGCGCCGGGCACGTGCAAGGCCGGACGCTCCCCGTTTTCTCTGATCGGGAGGATGGTGGCCGATGTCTGGACTCCGCTCTTGCGACTCAAGCCGCTGGTGTCGACGCCGTGCCTGGCCATCGCGGCGGCGACCATGTCGCCGAGCAGGTCGTCGCCGACCGCGCCGACCGCGAGCACGCTGGCTCCGAGCTTGGCCAGGTCGACGGCCGGGCCGGCCGCCGTGCCCGCGGCCGTGGCCCGGATTTCGGTGAGCCGGGTGCTGCCCTGGCCGGGCGGGATGGCCTCGACCGGCCTGCCGAGCACGTCCAGGATGTGCGCCCCGAGCACGGTCACCTGGCCGAGCGGCCCGGCCGAGCTCGTGCGCGGTTCGCGCGTCGCGACGGCGGTGCCCTTCGCGGCCCGCATCCCGTAGCGGCGTCGTCGGCTCTCCGCAGTTACCTCGTCGAGTTCGGCCGCCGACAGCACCGCGGGCTCCCCGTAGGACAGCGCCAGCCGGTAGGCGCGGGCCAGCCACTCCAGGAGCAGCGCCCGGTCGTACGCCTGGGCCAGGCTGTCGCCGTAGGTGACCGCCCCGTGGTTGCGCAAGATGACCGCGCTGCGGCCGTCCAGCGCCTCGACGGCGGCCGCGGCCAGCTGCGCCGACCCGAACCGCGCGTAGGGCGCGACCCGGACCGGGCCGCCGAGGGCGGTGATCGCGTAGTGGATGGCCGGCAGCTCCGTTCGCGCCGCCGAGAGCGCGATGACCTCGGGCGAGTGCGTGTGCACGACCGCCGCCGCACCGGTCGCCGCGTAGATCGCCAGGTGCATAGGCGTCTCCGAGGACGGCGTTTCGAGCCGGCTGGCGTCTTGCGCAGCGTCTTCCCCGCCGAGTTCGGCGCCGGCCCTCGTGACCAGGCAGATGCCGGCGGGCGTCATTTCCTGGTAGGCGACGCCGGACGGGGTGATCGCCACCGCGTCGCCCACGCGCACGCTGAGGTTGCCTGCGCTGCCGACGGACAGTCCGTCCGCGAGCAGGCGTTCGCCGTATCGGACGAGCTCGGCGCGGGCCGCCGCAAGCTCATCGGGATCGCTGCGGTACATTAGACGGATATTAGACGGACGTCCGATAAAAAAACAGAGGGCGTCGGCACGGGAGTTCTGCAGGGTTGGGTTATGCCAAAGATCGTCAACTGGGATGACCGGCGTGACGAGATCTTGTCCGCCACCTGGCGGGTGATCGCGCGCGACGGCATCGCCAAGGCCACCGTCAGGTCGATCGCCCGCGAGGCGCACTGCTCGCCCGGCATCCTCGCGCACTACTTCGACGACAAGGCCGACATCCTCGGTTCGGCGCTGGTCCTGTCGCACCGCCGGGTCGCGGCCCGGATGGACGCCAAGGCGGCCGGGCGGACCGGGCTCGACGCGCTCCGCGTGGTCATGCTCGAGGCGCTGCCGGTGGACGACGAGCGTGACCTCGAGGCGCAGATCGAGATCAGCTTCTGGGGACGGGCACTGGGCAATCCGGAGCTGCGCACGGTCCAGCACGCCGAGTTCGACCGTTTCGCGGAACGGCTGCGCGCGCACCTGGCCGAAGCGCGGAAGCTGGGCGAGCTTCGCGACAGCATCGACCTCGACCTGGCGGCCCACCAGCTGCTCGTCCTGATCGACGGGCTCAGCGCGCAGCGCGTGCTGTACCCCGGCCGGGTCGGCGCCGCCCGCCAGCGGCAGATGCTCAGCGAGCTACTCGACAGCTTCCGGCCGTGGCCGGGCTGACGGCCCGGCTGCATGTCCCGTGCTCCCCGGATGAGAGAGCGCTGGCGGTGGGGGCGGAGGGCACGGTCCGTTCGAGATGATGGATTTGCGGGTTTGACTTGGCCTTGAGGTCATAGGAACGCCTGAGGCGCCCGGCCAGCAGCTGGCCGGGCGCCCCGGGGTTAGTTCACAGACCGTGCTCGGCCAGCCAGAGTAGCGTCTCGCGAGTAGAACACCGGCGCTCCGTAGTCGACGTTGATGGAGTGCCCCGCCTGCGGAACGATGAACTCGGTGAGCAGGCCCGGCTGCCAGAAGCCCCGCTCGGTGGCCGGCGCGGTCGAGGTGTAGCAGTTGTGGGTCGTCCCGCACCAGAGGTTGTCGTTGACGCCCAGCGCCCACAGCACCGGCACGGTGATCTGCTTGGTCATGGTCGGGTCATCGGAGTCGGCCACGACCGACTCGAGCTCGCCTTCCGGCAGCGTGCCCTTGGTCTGCTCCTCGGTCGCGCAGTTGGCGGCGGACACGTCGCCCGGGTAGGAGAACACCGTGCAGCGGCTGCCGGGCGCGGTGGTGAAGTAGCCCGGCGCCCACGGTTCGCCGGCGAACGCCGGGTCGTCGGCGGCGGGGATGGTGTTGGTGATGAACGGGTTGTCCGGGTTGGAGACGTCGAGGTCGTGGCCGAAGCCGGAGACGATGAGCGCGTTCACGTCGTGGTAGGTCGCCGCCTCGTACTCGATCGTCAGGCCGCCGAATGAGTGGCCGTTGGTGACCACCTTGCTGAAGCGGCGCCGAGGCTGCCGTTGCGGAGGTACTGCACGACCTGGTGGACGACGTAGGCGCCGACCTGGAAGGTCAGCCCGGAGGGATCGGGGTGGTCGCTCAGCCCGTAGCCGAGCTTGTCGAGGTTCAGGGTCGCGTACCCGGCCTGGGTGGCCCAGTTGACGTAGGAGTAGGTGCCGGGCTGGGTCGGCCAGTCCCAGTAGACGTGGGTGTAGTCGCCGCCCGGCACCAGGACCTGGACGGTCTTCCCGGTCAGCGGGCCGCGGCGGCAGAGCTGGGCCCAGACCTGGTAGGTCTGGGCGGCGGCGGGGCTCTCGGTGACCGTCAGGTAGTAGTTCTGGCAGCTGGCGCCGCTGGGGGACGTTCCGCCGACGGTGGTCGGCTGCACCCCGGCGCCCAGCGTCGTGCCGGTCGCCTGCGCGGGCGATGAGGCTGCCATCGCCGCCGGGCTGACGAGGACCGCGAGGGCCAGCGCGGTCGCGATGGGCAGCCACCATCGCCGCGCACCGGTGCTGTGTTTTCTCACTCCGCTACCTCCATAGATCGGATTCCGGTTCCTGGATGGATGCTTTGTGCTGACTAGCGAGTCCCGCTCGCGCCGCGCAGTCGCAGCGCGCGCCGGATGGCGGCGGTGCGGGCGGTCGGCGACCTTTGGTATTGCGCGAAGCCGACGGCGGCGAGCAGCGCGGCGCCGTTGAAGAGGTCGGGCAGCCAGACGGGGGCGCCTGCCAGCTGCAGGCCCTTGACCCCGACGGCGAGGACGACCACCGCGACGAGGGTGCCCGCCACGTTGAAGCGGCCGCCGGAGAACTGGGTGGAGCCGAGGAACACGGCCGCGAACGCCGGGAGCAGGTAGGACTGGGAAATCGTCGGGTCCCCGGTCGCCAGCTGGGAGCTGCCCAGCACCCCGGCCAGCGCCGCGATGACGCCGCAGGTGATGGTGGCCAGCATGATCACCCGCGCGGTGCGGATTCCGGACAGCCGCGCCGCTTCCACGTTGCCGCCGGTCGCGCGGACCCGGCGGCCGAGCGCGGTCCGCTCGAGGAAATACCACACGATCAGTGACACGGCCGCGAGTATGTAGACCGGGTAGGTGACGCCGAACAGCTCGTCGGTGGCGATGTCCTGGAACGACGGGCCGAGGTTGAGGATCTGCTGGCTGCCGGAGATCCAGTCGATCACGGCGATGAGGATGGAGCTGGCCGCCAGGGTGGTGATCAGCGACGGGATGCGGGCACGGGTGATCAGCACCGCCATCACGACCCCGACCAGACCACCCGCGATCAGGCTGATCAGGATGGCGAGGGGGATGGGCAGGCCGTGATCGGCCAGCAGCCAGGCGACGAGGATGCCGCCGAACCCCGCCTCTGATCCGACCGCGAGGTCGATGACGCCGGCGCTGAGCGGAGCGATCAGGCCGATCGCGACCAGGCCGCTGATCGCCTGGTTGTCCAGCAGCACCTGCCAGTTCTGCACGGTCAGGAACGTCGCCGGCTCCCACAGCGCGAACAGGATGAACAGAAGCGCGAACAGGTACAGCGCGCTGGCGTTCCCGATCGACAGCGAGCGCCGGAGCCGGTCGCGCAGCCGCGGTCGCCCGGGGTCGGAATCGCCTTCGGTCATCGTGACCTTTCTGGTGGCGGCGGTCGTCATGACGTGGGCTCCTCTCGCGGCGCTTGCCCGGCGGGCGCGGCCGTCAGGGCGGCGTGGGCAAGCGCGGTCTCGGTCAGCGCCGCGCCGGTCAGCTCGCCGGTTACCCGTCCCTGGTCGACCAGGAGCACCCGGCCGCACAGCGCCGCCAGTTCCTTGCCGTCGGACGAGGCCACCAGGACCGCGGTGCCCTGCGCCGCGGCCTGCTGCACGAGCCGGTAGATGGCGGCCTTGGCGCCGACGTCGACGCCCTGGGTGGGTTCATCGAGGAGAAGCAGCCGGGGGCTGGTGCGGAGCCACTTCGCGAGCACGACCTTCTGCTGGTTCCCGCCGCTGAAAGTGGACAGCGGGCGGTCCGGGGCCGGGGGCCGCAGCTCGACCTGGCGGGCCCAGCGCCGTGCCTCGGCGGCTTCCGCGCTCATCCGGATCGCGCCGAAGCGTCGCGGCAGGCTGCGCAGCGCGGGCAGGCTGAGGTTTTCGCGCATGCTCATCGTCATCACCGCGCCGTGCCGGTGCCGGTCGGCGGGCACGAAGGCGGCCCCCCGCTCGATGGCGGTCACCATGTCCCCGGGCGGAAGCCGGTCTCCGGCCACGGTGATCTCCCCGCTGGTGCGCCGCTGCGCGCCGAAGATCAGGGCGTTCAGGTCTTCGCGACCGGAGCCGAGCACCCCCGACAGCCCCACCACCTCTCCGGCCCGCACGCTGAGTGTCAGGCCGTGCACACGCCTGCCGTGCAGCCCGTCGACGGATAGCACGACCGGCCCGGTCGGGGCTTGTGTCCGCGCGCCCTCGGCGACGGACGTCCCGACGATGGCGGTGACGAGGGAGGCGTCGTCGAGCTCGCCCCGGGTGGACTGGGCCACCTGCCTGCCGTCGCGCAGGATCAGGACGCGGTCGGCGAGCGCGCGCACCTCGTCGAGCCGGTGGGAGATGAAGATGACGCCGGCGCCTTCGGCGGCGACGCGGCGTACCGCGTCGAACAGCCGTGATACCTCGTCGCGGTGGAAGGCGGTGGTCGGCTCGTCGAGCACCAGCACGTTGTCCGGGTGCTGCCAGCCGTCGAGGGCCCGCGCGATGGCGACGATCGCCCGCTCGGCGGGCGACAGCTGCGCAACCGGCGCCCGCACGTCGATCGCGGCGCCGAACCGGCTGGTCAGCTCGGACGCTCGCGCGTGCTCCGCGTTCCGGTGAAGGGGGGTTACCCACCGGCGTCCGAGCGGTCGTCCGAGGTCGAGGTTCTCCGTCGTGTTCAGCTGCGGCAGCAGGCCGAGGTCCTGGTGGATGAAGTGCAGCCCGCGCCCGTCCCGGCCGAGCGGTACGAGCTGCCCGGCGCCGTCGCCTACCTCGATGGTTCCCCCGGGGTCGGGCTGATGAATGCCGGCTAGCAGCTTGACCAGGGTTGATTTGCCCGAGCCGTTCTGACCCACGATCGCCAGCACCTCGCCCGCGGCCACCTCAAGCGAGACGTCGTCGAGCGCCTTGGCCGCGATGAACGTCTTCGACAGGTGGGACACCCGCAGCAGCGGCCTGCGCTGGGCGACCGTCACTGTGACAGGCCCCACAGCGCGGCGAAACGCTGCGCGACGTCGGGGTAGCCGGTCCAGCCGTGCGAGATGCTCGCGCCCTGCAGATCGCTCTTGGTGAGGAACTCCATGTCCACTTCGAGGTTGGACGCCGAGGTCGTCTGATGCGCGAGCAGCCGGGCGGCCAGGTTGAGCTGCATCCACACCTGCACGTTGAAGTCGAGCGCGAGCCCGGCGGTGAGGCCGCCGTCGGCGATGTCCTGCTGGTTGCTGGCGGTGGGAGCGAAGCCGAGCGTCGTCGGCGACAGGTGCGCGTCCTTCAGCGCCGCGGCCAGGCCGGTGGCGGCCTCCATGGAGGCGAACACGACCGTGTTGACGTCCGGGTGGGACTGCAGGTAGCTGATGACCTGGCTGGGCGCCGTGGTCCCGAAGTTCGCGATCGATATTTGCTGGTAGTCGGCCTTGCAGCTGGGGCAGCGCCGCGACAGCGTCTGGGCGAAGGCGGCCTGCATTCCGGCCGAGAACGTGAGCTCCGGCGTGCCGAAGAAGACCACGTTGGCCGACGCGCCCTTGTTGACCGTCACCCAGTCAGCGAGCAGCTCGTCCCGCGTGGGTGACGCTGGCCGACCCTCCGACCGCTTCCTGAACGCCGTAGGACGCGCCGCCGACGGTTCCGCCCCCGGCCACCACTGAACCGGCGGAGATCAACTGGTGCAGGTAGTTGCCATACAGCTGCGGGTCGGAGGCGCCGACGAGCACCGCGGCCGGCTTATCGGAGAGGGCGGCGGCGGCGCCGGCCTGCGAGGTAGTCGCCGTGTTACCGGAGTTGACGGCGACGAATTTGACGCCCAGGGCCTTGGCCGGCGCGGGCATCAGCTGGGCGAAGATGGCGCAGACGGGCGCCCCGCACTGCAGGAAGACGAACTTGCTGCCCGGGGCCGGCCGCTTCGCCAGCTTTTCCGTGGCCGGGAACGGGCTGGGGTGGCCGACGTACGGCGCAATCGCCTGCTGCGCGGCCGCAATCTCGGCGGCGTTGCCGGCGCTCGGGCTGGACGCCGCCGCCGTGCTGCCTCCGGTGGTGCTGCTGCCTGCGGTGGCAGTGCTGCCTCCGGTCGCGCTGCTGGCGCTGCTGCAGGCGGTCACGGCTAGCGCGGCGAAGACGAGGCCGCTGAGCGCGGCGCGCGTTCTGATCACGTGTTGACGACGCATGTCCAACTCCCTGATTGACCGGTGCACGCGGAACCCCGCGTGTGCTCTGCACCACCCGAACCATAGACACGCAAAAACGAGATCACAAGATAAACTCGAGATTTTTTTAAACTTTCGAGATATGTTAGATTCTATGAGAACGTGCGCTACGATGAGGCCATGCCGACCGGTGCCACCAAAGCCGACCTAGTGTTCGATCGACTTCGAGGGGACATCCTGGCCGGACGCCCGCGTCCCGGCGAGCGCCTGCGCTACACGGACCTGTGCGACCGGTACGCGACCAGCGCGGGCGTGCTCCGGGAGGCATTGCTGCGGCTGGTCGAGCAGGGGCTGGTCATCGGCGAGGCGCAACACGGCTTCCGCGTCGTGCCGCTGTCCACCGCCGACCTGCTCGAGCTGACCGAGGCCCGCTCCGAGCTCGAGGCCGCGACCCTGCGCCTGGCGGTGACCAACGGGGACGTCAACTGGGAGTCGCGGCTGATCGCCGTCCACCACCTGCTCACCCGATCGCCCCAGCTCGATTCGGATGATCCCGACCGGCTCAGCGACGCCTGGGTCACCGCCCACGACAACTTCCACGCCGCGCTGCTTGACGGATGCGACAATCAGCGCCTCAAGTCGATGGCCTCAACGCTGCGGGCCTCGGCCGAGCTCTACCGGCGCTGGTCGATTCCCCTCGGCGGCGAATCGAGCCGCGACGTCCCCGGCGAGCACGCCGGCATTCTCGAAGCAGCGGTCGCCCGCGACACCCCGAGGGCGGTCGACCTGCTCACCGCGCACATCCGGCGCACCACCGACATCCTGCTCACCAGCGAGGACGCGACCGGCGCGGCCGCCATGGACCAGGCCGCCGCGATGACGCCGGAGTAGCGCAGCACCCACCAGCACCGATCAGGACGCGCGGCCGCACGCTGGCCGACGCGAATACCAGGTTGCGCGAATTTCCCGATCCGGGGAGAACAATGAAGTTCGTTAACAGACTTTGCTATGCCCTGGCAGCGGGCGCTCCCGCAGTTGCGCTCGCCGCGTGCTCGGGTGGCGGCGGCAGCGGTGGCGGCGGCACATCCGGGCCGCCGCCGGAGGTGTCGTCCATCGTGCTTGACATCGTTCCGACGGGGGACACGGCTGGCATCTACATCGCCCAGGACGACGGGTACTTCGCTCGCCAGGGGCTGACCGTCAAGATCGTGCCGGTCAACGGGGCCGAGTACGGCATGGGGAACCTGCAGACTGGCAACGCCCAGCTCATCGACGGAAACTACGTCTCGTTCATCCTCGCCCAGACAGCGGGCAGGTTCGCGGCCCCCAACCCGGTGAATGCCGCCGCGACAGAGCCGTCCAGGCCCATTAACATGCGCATCATCGCCGACGTCTCGCAGCTGAAGCCGGGAAACCAGGCACTCTACGTCATGCCGAGCGCGCCGTACAAGACGGTGCAAGACCTGCTGCGGAACCACGCGACGGTAGGCGTCAACGCCCTGCACAATATCGGCACCTTGCTGCTGGGCTCGCTGCTCGCCTCGGTCGGCCACCCGGTGAACGGCGTCAAGCAGGTACGGGAGGCGCTCCCGCAGCTGCCGCGGCTGCTCGCCCAGCGTAAGATCGCCGCCGCCTGGCTGCCTGAGCCGCTGGGGACGGAGGCCGAGCAGGAATACGGCGCCATCCCGCTGGCCGACTTCGACCACGGCGCGCTGCAGAACTTCCCGATCGGCACGATCGCCGGCAATACGTCCTGGGTGCAGTCGCATCCCAACATCGTCGCGGCCTTCCTGCGCGCGCTCCAGCAGGGACAGCAGGTGGCGGACACCAACCGGGCGGCAGTGGAGCAGGCACTGGTGAAAAACGGCGTCGTGCCGTCGGCGCTCATCGCCGCGAGCATGACGCTCCCGACGTATCCGCTGGTTATGGACGTGCCCGAGATGCAGCGGGTACCCGACGCGATGTACGAGTTCGGCCTCATCGGCAAGCAGTACCGCATCACCGACATGATCCAGCCGGAGAACGGCGAGGTCAGATGAACTTCTACCGGACAGAATCGCTATCGGCTCGTGCGGCGCCGCCGGACGGGACCGTTTCGATGAACTCAGGGGCGGCCCACGAATGCCGCGTGAACGCGTCGGCGATGGCGGCGCGCACCGCGGGTTCCGGCGTCCGCCGGGACCAGGGCGAGCACCGAGCCGCCGAAGCCGCCGCCGATCATCCGGGCGCCCAGCGCTCCCGCGGCCATCGCCGCGTCAACGGTGACGTCAGCCTGCGGCCACGAGATCTCGAAGTCGTCGCGCAGCGACCGGTGGGCCTCGGAGAGCAGGGCGCCGATCTTGCGGTAGACGTCCGGGTCGCCGGATGCGGCGCGGAGCAGGTCCACGGCCGCCAAGACCCGGGCATTGTCGGTGATGACATGCCGGGCCCGGCCGCGCAAGACAGGATCGGCGAGCCGGCCGGCGTCGGCCGCGTCCGTCAGGCAGCCGAGGAACGGCACCCCGAGCTGACGCGCGGCCTCCTCGCATTCCGCCCGCCGTCGGGCGTAGTCCCCGCCGGCGTGCGTGTGCTCGGCGCGGGTGTTGATGACGAGCAGCCCGATGCCGGCCGCGGCCGGGTCGAACGGCACCTGGGAGACCTCCAGCGTTCCGCAGTCAAGGAGCAGGGCATGCGCGGCCTCGGCAGAGCAGGGACGCGGACTGGTCCATGATCCCGGATGGCACGCCGATGAAATCATTCTCGGCCTGGCGGGCGATTTCGACGAGCTCTCGGCGCGGTACGGAGCGGCCGGCCAGTCCCGTCAGCGCGAGCGCCGTTGCGCACTCGAGGCCGGCCGATGAGGACAAGCCCGCGCCTACGGGCACGTCGGAGTTGATGTCGATGGTGGCGCCTGGAACCTGGTACCCGGCGTCGCGCAATGCCCAGGCGACGCCCGCTGGGTAAGCCGCCCAGCCAGTGACGGTGCCAGGAGCCAGCGAGTCGAGGGCGAAGGTGGCCGATTCGGCCGGTGCCTGCCGGGATCGCAGCACCAGCATGCCGTCGTCTCGGCGGACGGCGGCCGCGGTGACGCTTTGGGCGATGGCGAACGGGAGTACCAGGCCCTGGTTGTAATCCGTGTGCTCGCCCATCAGGTTCGCCCGGCCGGGGGCGCTCCAGACCCCGGCGCGTTCCCCGATCGTGGTCATCTGGTTCATCCCGCTTGCTCCCCAATGCCGGTGCGGTTAGTGGTAGGCCCAGGACCATTTCTGGTTGGCGCCGCCGTTGCAGGTCCAGATTTGCATCGGGGTGCCGGCGGTGGTGGATGCGCCGGTGACGTCGAGGCAGAGGCCGGATTGCTGGCCGACGATGGTGCCGTTGCTTTCGATGGTCCATTTCTGGTTGGCGCCGCCGTTGCAGGGCCAGAGCTGGACTTTGGTGCCGGGGGTTGTCTCGTTGTTGTAGGCGTCGAGGCATTCGGTGGCGCCCATCGTGCGCAGTTCGTCGGCGGAGGTAGGCGACCATTCCTGGTTGATGCCGCCGTTGCAGCCCCAGATCTCTTCCCCGGTGCCGGGGAAGAAGGTGTGGCCGCCGGCGGTGTCGAGGCAGTCGCCGGACTGGGAGCTGACGAGTTCTCCGGTGCCGCCGGTGCCGGATGCGGGGACGGCGGAGATGAGGGTGACGCCGCCGGGCTGGACGGTGGTGGTGAAGGTGCCGGTGGAGGTGCCGTCGGAGTCGCCGCTCCACAGGTCGGTGATGTTGGCGGAGCCGGTGAGGCCGAGTTGGGCGAGGGAGACGCTGAAGGTGTGGCTGGCGGAGGTGTCGGTGTTGAAGATGCCGATGTCCCAGGTGCCGTTCTGCTGTCGTTTGTCGAAGACCTGCTCGTTGCCGCTGTCGATGACCCGGTCGGCGGGGATGCCGTCCTGGTCGACCGCGATCACCGCGGTGTTCTTCAGCAGCGCCAGGTCACCGGAGTCGAGGTTGGTCAGGTCGACGCCGAGGAGCAGCGGCGCGCTGGCCAGCGACCACAGCGACAGCTGGGTCTGCCGCTCGGGAGCGGTGAGCCCGTCGTTGCTGCCGTTCCCGACCTCGGTCGAGTCGTAGTCGTTCCAGCCGCCGTTGCCCGCGTACGGCTGCCAGCTGGCTGCGGCGTTGAACCGGGCCGAGACGTTGTTCCAGTCGGTGAGGGGGTAGCTGCTGCCGTTCGATCCGCAGTAGCACTCGACGTCGCCGCCGGTGCGCCAGCTGTTGGCGAGCGACGACCAGGTGGTGCCGTCGTTGATGTTCAGGCTGTTGGACAGCTCAAGCAGGATGGGGCGGCCGCTCTGGTTCAGCGCCGTCGACCAGGCCTGAACGTCCGCCGGGTCGGACGAGCCGACTCCGTCCAGCTTCAGGTAGTCCACGCCCCAGGAGGCGAACTCGTCCGCCCAGGAGTTGATGAACGCCTGCGCGCCGGGCTTGCTGAAGTCGATGCCCTGCATGCCGCCGCAGTTGTAGTTGTTCTCGCTGTCGCCGTCGGCGATCTCGTTGGCGGTGTAGGAGGTGCCCGCGATCGGCGATTTGTCCGCGACGGCCTGGTCGGAGATCCCGGGCGTCACGTAGATGCCGAACTTCAGGCCCAGGCTGTGCACGTAGTTCGCGACGACCTGAATGCCGTTGGTCGAGCCGCTCGGCGGGAACGTGCTCGCGTTGGTCACCCAGCGCCCGTTGGAATCCACGTCGGGGCCCTGGCCCCCAGGGCAGTCGTACCAGAAGTCATCCAGGTTGACGTAGTCGTAGCCGTCCGCGTGCAGGCCGCTGGACACCAGCGCCTTGGCCTGGGCCTCGATGTTCGCCGCGGTCGGGTCGTGCCGCAGGAAGCTCCAGCTGCTCCAGCCCATCGCCGGGGCATTGGTGACCAGCCCGTTGTTCTCCGCCAGGGCCTTCGGCGCCGCCGTCAGGGCTGCCAGCCCCAGGCCCGCGGTGACGATGAGCGCAGTTGCCAGCGCTGCCCATCGTGACCGCGAGCGTGATCTCGGTCGTGATCGTGGTCGCATCGATCCTCCATCCAGGAAGGAACGCTCGGCAGGCATCTTCGCCGCACCACGTCGCGCGGCGATGCCCGCCGCCCGATGCCACCAGACGTTCGCCATCGAACGATCTATCACATGACTTACCATGTCAAGACTTTGAACCGATGCAAACCCGATCAGATCATTGCAGCCGCAACCGGGCGAGTCGACCGGCATTTCGGTCCTGCGAGACCCGTCGTTACCTCGCTCGGTGGCCGACTGATATCGCGTTGAACAGCAAAAACAGCGATACACGACTGTCTGAGTCGCTGGTGATAATTGATAACAATTGAGACTCGCGACAATTGGCACCTTGACAGCAACATGTGATGGCTTGCTACATTCTGCCCATGTTCTGTTCGGTCCTCTGAGTGGCCCGATCCTTCTGCACGTTCCCCCGAGGAGTCGCCATGACAGATAACCCTTCCACCCCCGCCAGATCCGGAGCGTTTTCGCGGCGCGCTGCCATCAGGGGGCTGGCCGCGACCGCCGGGCTGGCCGCCATCCCAGGCGCTCTGGCCGCATGCAGTAGCAGCAGCACCAGCGGCAGCAGCAGTGACGGGTTCCAGCCCGACCGGTTCGGCTTCCTCGTCGGCCGGCGGCACCATCAGCTTCGGCTCGAACTACTCCGACCCGGCGCCCAAGCAGGCCTTCGCGTCCTTGGTGTCGGGTGCGCAGAAGTCGACGGGCGTCAAGATCTCGATTAACACTGTCGACCACGACACGTTCCAGAACGACATCACGTCGTACCTGCAGGGCACGCCCAACGACCTGGCGACCTGGTTCGCCGGGTACCGCATGCAGTACTTCGCGGCTCAGAACCTCCTCGAGCCCATCGACGACGTGTGGGACAAGATCGGCGGCAACTTCGACGCCGCTACCCAGCTCGCTGTGCAAGGGCCTTGACGGGCACTACTACTTCGTGCCGATCTACAACTACCCGTGGGTGGTCTTCTACAACAAGAGCACGTTCGCGTCGAAGGGGTACACCGTCCCGACCACGTGGGATCAGATGATCGCGCTGTGCAAGAAGATGCAGAAGGACGGCCTGATCCCGTTCGCCTTCGCCGACAAGGACCTGTGGCCGGCGCTGGGCACCTTCGACATCCTGAACCTGCGGATCAACGGCTACGACTACCACATCAGCCTGATGCACAACGAGGCGCACTGGACCGACCCCCAGGTCACCGCGGTGTTCAATCAGTGGCGCGAGCTGACGCCGTACCTGCAGACCGGCGCGAACGGCCGCATCTGGCAGGACGGCTCCAAGACGCTGGAGTCCAAGCAGGCCGGGATGATCTTCCAGGGCACCAACCAGATCGCCGCCAACTACGTCAGCGACAACAAGAACCTCAGCGACCTGGCCTTCTTCCAGTACCCGGAGATCAACCCGGCCTACGGCCAGTCCTACATGGACGCCCCCATGGACGGGTTCGTGCTGCCCGCCAAGGCGCAGAACAAGGCCGCGGCGAAGGCGGTGCTGGAGTACATCGGCTCCGGCCCGGCCGAATCGTCGTACCTGAAGTACGACGAGTGGGACGTGGGCCTGGTCACCGGCCTCCAGGTGCCCACCTACAACCAGGTCCAGAAGACCTCCGTGCAGATGATCTCCGGGCAGAAGGCCGTGTCGCAGTTCGGCGACCGCGACACCGCCCCGGCGATGGCCGCCGCCGCCGAGACGGCGATCCAGCAGTTCATCGCCAATCCGACCGCCTCGACCATCAAGTCGATCCAGAGCAGCCTCGCGGCGCAGGCGAAGACCATCTTCTGATCGTGATCGCGAACCAATCCGCCGGGCCGACGACGCGGCGACGTCGCCGGCCCGGCGGGCGCCGCCGACTGTCCCGCGCGGACCTCGCTGGTCGTCATCGCGATGATCGCGGTACCGGTGCTCGCCGACCTGGCGTTCATCTGGGGGCCCGCGCTCACCTCCGTCGCCCTGTCCTTCTTCCAGTGGAGCGGCGTGGGCGGGGTCCAGCTGCGATCCTGCCACCCCACCGTGTTCATCCCCGACAACGGCTGCGTCTTCGGAGTCCAGAACTACGTCCAGGCGGCGACGGTGTACCCGCCGTTCTGGCCGGCGGTCGAGCACAATGTCATCTGGCTGCTGGTCTTCACCTTCCTCGCCGCCCCGGTCGGCATGCTGTTCGCCGTGATCATCGACAGCGGCATCCGCGGCAGCCGCGTCTACCAGACGGTCTTGTTCCTGCCGGTCATGCTGTCGCTGGCGCTTATCGGGATCATCTGGGAGTTCGTCTACTCGCCCAACTTCGGCCTGATCAACACGATCATCGGGCACAACACGAACGCGAACCTGATCGACTGGCTCGGCAACCCCAAGCTGAACCTGTGGGCGATCCTTGTCGAGGCGTCGTGGCGGCAGATCGGGTACGTGATGGTGCTGTACCTGGCCGGGCTGAAGGCGGTCGACCCGTCCCTGCGCGAGGCCGCGCTGATGGACGGCGCGAACCCGTGGCAGAGCTTCTGGCGAGTGGTTTTCCCGGCCATGAGGCCGATTAACATCATCGTCCTGGTCGTCACGGTCATTGAGTCGCTGCGTGCCTTCGACCTCGTCTACATCACCAACCAGGGCACCAACGGGCTGCAACTGCTGTCGTCGCTGATTACCAGCAACATCGTGGGCGAGGTTTCCCGGATCGGCTTCGGCTCCGCCTTGGGCGTCGTCCTGCTGGTGATCTCGCTGGTGCCCATCTCCATCTTCCTTTACCAGACGTTCGGACGGAGCGAAACCTGATGTCAGCACGCCGGGCTGGCCGGATCGCCGCCTACGGGCTGATGATCGGCGCCTCAGCACTATGGGTTGTCCCGCTCCTGTTCGCGCTGTACATCTCCTTCCGCCCGTACAGCGAGACATCGCAGGACGGCTACGTCTCCCTGCCGCATCACCTGACGCTGAGCAACTACCTCAACGCATGGACGCAGGCGGACCTGCCGCGCTTCTTCATCAACTCAGTGGAAATCACCGTGCCCGCGGTAATCCTGACGCTATTCCTGGCGTCAATGGTCGCGTTCGTCGTCGTCCGGGCCGATATCAAGATAAACGTTGCCCTGCTGCTGTTGTTCACGGCGGGCAATCTGCTGCCACAGCAGGTTATTATCACCCCGCTGTACCGCCTCTATCTGCTCATCCCGCTGCCGAGCTTTATCAGCTCCAGCGGCCTGCTTTACGACTCGATCGCCGGCCTCATCGTGATCAACGTCGCATTCCAAACTGGATTCTGCGTGTTCGTGCTGAGCAATTACATGAGGACGATACCGGGCGACATGTACGAAGCCGCCGAGGTAGACGGCGCGTCGATGTGGTCCCGTTACTGGCGGCTGACGCTGCCGTTGTGCCGTCCCGCGCTGGCCGCGCTCGCCACCCTGCTGACTACCTGGATATACAACGACTTCTTCTGGGCGATCACCCTCATGGTGACCGGCAGCAAGCGCCCGATCACCTCCGCGCTTGCCAACCTGCAGGGACAGTTCGTCTCCAACCAGAACCTGATCGCCGCGGCCGCGGTGATGGCGGCGATCCCGACGCTGGTCGTGTACATCCTGCTGCAAAAGCAGTTCATCGCCGGGCTAACTCTGGGCGCAACGAAAGGCTAGCGCTGATGCGCGGGACCGGAGCGGGATCCGCAGTGGCTGAGGCACAATGAAAAAGTACGGGTGAATTTTGATAGAACCGACTGAGGCCACGCCGAGCATGCTTCCAGCGCAGCGGCAGGACCGGATCCTGGCGGAGATCGAGCGGGCCGGGGGTGCCCGGATCGTGCAGCTGGCCGAGCTGCTCGGGGTCTCGGACATGACGGTGCGCCGCGACATCGACGTGCTGGCGGCGCGGGGCCTGGTGAAGAAGGTGTACGGCGGCGCCACCGTCCCCCAGCAGGGCACCAGCGACGAGCCGGGATTCGAGGCGAAGTCATGGCGCGAGCCGGCCGCCAAGGAGCTGATCGCCGCCGCTGCGGCCGCCCTGGTGCAACCGCGAGTCGACCATCGCGGTCAGCGCGGGCACGACGACGTACGCCGCTGCCGCCCACCTGGCGCGCATCCCCCAGCTGACGGTGGTCACCAACTCCATCCGGGTCGCCGACTACCTCTTCTACAACGGCGAGCCTTCCCAGACGATCCTGCTGACGGGCGGTCTGCGGACCCCGTCTGATGCCCTGGTCGGGCCGATCGCCGTCCAGACCATCAGCGACCTGCATGTTGACCTGCTGCTGATGGGCGTCCATGGCATGGACCCGGTGAGCGGCTTCACCACCCCCAACCTCATGGAGGCGGAGATGAACCGGGCCATGGTGGCCTCGGCGGGACGCCTGGTGGTGCTGGCCGACCACACCAAGTGGGGCGTCATCGGGCTGTCGGCGATTGCGGCGCTGACCGACGCCAGCATCCTGGTCAGCGATTCGGGTCTGACCCCGGAGGCGCGCGAGGTGATCGAGGAAACCGTCGGCGAGCTCCTCATCGCCGACCAGCAAGTTCCCGGCAGCGCGGACGCCACCGCGCTGTGAGCCGGATAGCTTCGGTGCGCAAGACCCCGGCGCGGCTGGCTGACGGCCGCGAGCTGATCTACTTCGGAGCCTTCGCCGACAGCCCTGACCCCTATACGGATACCCGCGTTCTGGAGCCGGCCGGCGCGTCGTCGCAGGCGCGCTACGATCCTTTGCTCGATGAGTGGGTGCTGGTAACGGGGCATCGGATGGGCAGAACTCACCTGCCCCCCACCACTGAATGCCCGCTCTGCCCCTCAAGGCCCGGCCATCCCACGGAGATCCCGGCCTCCTGGTATCAGGTGGCGGTCTTCCAGAACAGGTTTCCCGCCCTGACCCAGGAGGCCGGGCACGAGACAGCAGACCGTTCCGGGCCGCTTCGCCTCGCATCTGGCAACGGGCGCTGCGAGGTGGTGGTCTTCAGCCCCGATCACGACGCGTCGTTCGCGGACCTGAGCCCGGCTCAGGCGGGCACCGTGATGGCCGCGTGGGCGGACCGCACCGCTGAGCTTTCCCGCCTGCCCGGCGTGCAGCAGGTCTACTGCTTCGAGAACCGCGGGCCCGAGATCGGCGTGACTCTCTCCCACCCGCACGGCCAGATCTACGCGTACCCGTTCATCACCCCGCGGACGTCACGGATGCTGGGCGCTGTCCGCGCTTACCGCGACCGGACCGGCCGCGACCTCGTCGACGACGTGATCACCGCGGAACGCGCCGACGGATCCCGGATTGTCGTGGCCGGCCGGCACTGGACCGCCTTCGTTCCGTTCGCGGCGCGCTGGCCGTATGAGGTCCACCTGTACCCCACCAGCCGGGTACCGGACCTGACCCGTCTGACGGACCCGGAGCGGGATGAGTTCTGTGAGATCTACCTCGATATCCTCCGCCGATTCGACCGGCTGTTCGACGCTCCCGCGCCGTACATAGCCGCCTGGCACCAGGCTCCGGTCCATGAAGGCCACCTGGAGCTGGCACTGCACCTGGAGCTTTTCACCACCAGGCGCGCGCCCGGGAAGCTGAAGTACCTGGCCGGCACGGAATCGGGCATGGACGCCTTCACCAATGACATCGTGCCGGAAGTCGCGGCGTCGCGGCTTCGCGACCTCGGATAAGAGCAGGCAACCGGATGGCCGTAGCCCGGCCGAGCTTCAGGAGGCTGCCCGATCCGGTACCCAGATAACCGTCTAGGGTGAGGCGGGTGGATCTGATCATCGGCACGTACACCGAGCAGCTGCCGCACGTGCACGGCAAGGCCGACGGCGTCCTCACCGCCAGCTTCGACCCGGCGAGCGGGCGCATCGGGCCGGTCAGCTCGCTGGCGCCCGCCCGCAACCCGTCCTACCTGGCCACCTCGGCCTCGGGCGAGCACGTCTACGCGGTCCACGAAACCGCCAGCTTCGACGACCAGCCGGGAGGCGGCATCACCGCCTACGCCCGCGACCCGGGCACCGGCCAGCTGACCCCGCTCAACGCGCGGGCCACGCTCGGGGACTCGCCCTGCCACGTCACCCTCGACCGCAGCGGCCGCTTCGTGATCAACGCCAACTACGGCGCCGACGCCGGCTCGGTCACGGTGCACCGCGTCGAGCCGGACGGCCGGCTGGGCGACCTGACCGACCACGTCGAGCACGCGGGCTCCGGCCCCGACCCGGTCCGGCAGGCCAGCTCCCACGTCCACATGATCGCCAGCGACCCGGTGACCGGGGACATCCTGGTGTCCGACCTCGGTTCCGACACCGTCTTCGGCTACGCGCTCGATCACGACGGCCGCCTCACCGCCAAGGCTTCCGCCAACCTGGAGGCCGTCCCCGGCGCGGGGCCGCGGCACCTCGCCTTCCACCCGGACGGCCGCCACCTGTTCATCGTCAACGAGCTCGACAGCACCGTCTGCGCGCTGCGCCGCGATGATGACCATTTCACGGTGACCGACGGGATGTCGACCCGCGGCGCCGGCCCGGCCGCAGGCGGGCAGAACCTGGCGGGCGCCATCCGGGTGACGCCGTCCGGCCGGCACGTCCTGGTGTCCAACCGGGGCGATGACAGCCTGGCGGTACTGCGCTTCGACTCCGACGCCGCAGCGCTGTCCCTGGTCGGGGTCACACCCGACGTGGGGGAGTGCCCCCGGGACTTCATCGTGACGCCCGACGGCCGGCACGTGATCGTGGCCGGCCAGGACAATGATCGCCTCGCGTCCTACCGGATCGACGACGAGTCCGGCGCGCTCCGGCTCCTGCACTCCGCCGTCGCGCCCACCCCGGTGTGCCTGATCCTCGCCTGAGGCAGGCCGCGGCCGAGCGTGCCATGGGCTTAGCGGTGGGACCACGCGACCGTTCGGGATCGGGATTTGAAAATCTTTTTTCTCGAACGGACCGTTGCTTCGCCTCGACGGTCAGTCTCGCGCGGTGAGCGCCAGACTAGCGACGGGTGCTAGAGCGGTGCGACCGCGAGGGGAAGGATCAGGTCGTTCATGACCTGGGCGGCGAAGCTCGCGTCGGGCAGCTCGCCGAAGATCAGCAGGTGGTGGACGGCGAGGGCGGGGAAGACCGAGACGAGCAGATCCAGGTTGCGGCCCGGCGGGACCTCGCCTCGGGCGACGGCCCGTTCGAAGACCTGCCTGAGCCGGACGCCGCCCCGCCCGAGGAACTGCTCGCGGACGACCTGGCGCAGTTCGGGGTCGTGGGCCAGCGCGGTGACCAGGCCGAGCACCAGCTGGGCGTCGAAGCGGACGTCGGGGCTGTCGGAGCTTCTCGCCATGGCCTCGAGATCGCCGCGGAGTGAGCCGGTGTCTGGCACCTCGCCCGGCTTGCGCAGCGAGCTGATCGCGTCGACCACCAGCTCGGCCTTGCCCGACCAGCGGCGGTAGATCGTCATCTTGCTCGCCTTGGCCCGGGCCGCCACCGCGTCGATGGTCAGCCGGTCGTAGCCGATCTCGGCCAGCAGCTCAAGCGCGGCGTCCCGGAGCGCGGCGTCCCGGGAGGCGTCCAGCTGACGGCCCCGGTGCCCGGCGGCCTCCCGGACTTCGTGGCTGGCGGCTCGGTCCATGACCCCTCTTCTGCACACTCCGTCGGGTGCCGATTCGTTGGCAACACCCTACGGCACCCGGTCCGCAGTAAAGCGATACGATACGGTACCGTATCTCAGGCAAGCAGGAACCTCGCAGCACGGGCAGAGGAGAGCGGAAGCATGTTCTTTCGACTAGGACGGGGCGTCGTCAGGCACCCGTGGCTAGTGATCGGGATCTGGATCGTGGCCGCGGTCGCGATCGTCGGGCTGGCGCCGAAGTTCGCCAGCTCGAGCAGCGAGTCCTCGTTCCTGCCGAGCCACTATCAGTCCGTGCAGGCGCAGAACCTGCAGCAGAGCGCCTTCCCGACCGCGGCCGCGCCGGGCGCGATCGTGGTGTTCGAGCGGGCGGACGGCGGCCAGCTCACCGCCGCCGACTCCAAGCTCGTGGATGGCGTCGCGGGCAAGCTGGCGGCGGACGGCATCCCCACGCTTGGCACCATGCAGGCCGGGCCGCCGTCGGCGAACAAGCTCATTCAGACGATCTCGGTGCAGATACCGAACGTCACCGGTCAGCTCACCACCGCCCAGACCAACGCGATCGGCACGCTCCGATCCGACCTGTCCTCGCTCGTGTCGGGGTCGGACCTCAAGGCGGGCGTGACCGGGACGGTGGCCGAGGACGTGGACTCGGCGTCGACCGGCAACAACGCGCAGAAGATCGTCTTCGTCGGCACGATCCTGCTCATCATCGTGCTGCTGCTGCTCATCTTCCGCAGCCCCATCATCGTGCTGCTGCCGCTGCTCACGATCGGCCTCGTCTCCTCGGTCGCCAACGGGCTGATCGACTTCCTGAGCAAGGCGCTCGGCTGGAGCGCCGAGAGCTTCACGTCGATCCTGCTGATCGTGGTGTTGTTCGGGGTTGGCACCGACTACATCCTGTTCCTGCTGTTCAGGTACCGCGAGCGGCTGCGCGCGGGCGAGCCGTCCAAGCAGGCCATGGAGAGCGCCATCGCCCGGGTCGGACCGGCCATTGCCACCGCCGCGGGCGCGGTGATGATCGCGTTCCTGGCGCTCACGCTGTCCAGCCTGTCGCTCTTCCGCGAACTCGGTCCCGCCCTCGCCATCGCCGTCTTCAGCGCCGCGACGGCCGGGCTGACGCTCGTGCCGGCCGTCGTCTCGCTGCTCGGCACCCGTGTCTTCTGGCCGTCGAAGGCCTGGAAGACCGAGCCGAAGGCCGCGCGGTTCGCCGCGGTCGGGCGGTCACTTGGGCGGCACCCCGGTCGCTTCGCGGGGACGATCGTGGTGCTGCTGGGCGTGCTCGGCATCGTTGCCTTCGGCTTCCACCCGACGTTCGACCTCACCTCCGGCAACACCGCCACCACCCAGTCCGCGCAGTACGCCAACGTGCTGCTCAAGGGATTCCCGGCCGGCGACTCCGAGCCGACCGCGGTGCTCGTGCAGTCGACCGACGGCAAGCCGCTCGACACCGCGGCGCTGGCGCCGTTCGGCGCGCGGCTGGCCAAGGTGCCCGGGGTGGCCTCGGTCAGCCCGGTGAAGGTGAACGCCAGCGGTGACGTGGCCGACTACACCGTGATCCTGTCGTCCTCGGGCGAGTCCGCCGCCGCGATGAACACGGTGCGCGGGCCCCTCGGCACCATCGCGAGCACCGACGCCCCGGCCGGGAGCCGCGCCCTGATCGGCGGTATCACCTCGGTCTACGTGGATCTCCAGGCGGCGATGGAGCACGACTACTCGATCGTGTTCCCGGTCGCGGCAGTGCTGATCCTGATCATCCTCGGGTTGCTGCTGCAGAGCGTCGTCGCGCCCTGGTACCTGATGCTCTTCGTCGGCCTCGGCTTCGCCGCCACCCTCGGCTCCACGGTCGGCATCTTCCAGGACCTCGACAACCAGAGCGGCCTGTCCTTCATCCTGCCGATCATGATGTACCTGTTCGTGGTGGCGCTCGGCACCGACTACAACATCCTGATGGTGTCGCGGCTGCGGGAGGAGGCCACCGAGGGCAAGACCCCGCGGGAGGCGGCGGCGGTGGCGCTCAAGCACGCCGGGCCGACGATCGCCTCGGCCGGGCTGATCCTGGCCGGGACCTTCGCCTCGCTGATCCTGGCGGGCGGGTCGACGTTCGAGCAGATGGGCTTCGCGATCTCGTGCGGCATCGCGATCGCGGCGTTCGTGATGGCGATGTTCCTCACGCCCTCGGTGACCGCGCTGCTCGGCGCCCGGGCGTGGTGGCCCGGGCGCCAGACCCGCGGCCGCCACGGCGGCCAGACGCCCGGCGACGATCTGCCGAGCGGGCTCGACGCCGCGAGCGGCGCCCGCGCCTGAGGGAACCCCGGAGCCCGGTCCGTCCAGTCTGAAGTCCCGACTTCGGACGGACCGGGGCTCCGGGTTTTCGCCCAGCAGCGGACAGGGGAACCAGTGCCGCAATTGCGTGGCTGTCGATCCCACGCGGGCAGCTATATCGTATTAGTGTGTATGATGGTGCAATTATCGATGCGCACACCCACCCGATGCTGGACCCGGAAGAGTCGATTGTCGACGCCCCGCATCCGCCTGAAAATTACCGGTCCCTGGTAAATGGATCACAGATCACCCGCGCCGCGGCAATCACGATCGCCTGGGCCGATGACCCGGGTCGGACGCGGGCCAGAAATGACGGCGTCCTGCAACTAGCCGAAGACTCCGGCGGCTTTTTCTACCCGGTCTGCTCGGTCCACCCGGGCGATGATCGCGCTGCCCTCGATGAGATTGACCGAGTCGCGGCCGAAGGCGCGGCCTGGCTAAAGCTGCACCCCAATACGCAACAGTTCGACGTCGCTGACCCCGCCGTCGTCACCGTCGTGAAAAAGGCCACAGAAAATGGGCTTCCGGTCCTTTTCGACGCCTACTCGCCCTGGGACGCGAACCAGCCAGGGAAGTTCGTGAACCTCGCGATGGCGGTCCCTGATGCCAGGCTCATTCTCGCGCACGCGCACGGTCCCGGGTTCGCGCAACTGCTGGTCTACGACATAGTCGGCCGTTATCCGCAGTGGCAGCGAAATGTCTGGATCGACATCTCGATCACCGGCCCGCTGCTCGCCGGCGGCCCGTTCGCCGAGCAGTTCACCTGGGTGCTCAGAAAGGTCGGCATCGACCGGGTCGTCTTCGGCAGCGATTACCCGCTCGACGACCCGATGACCGCCGCCCGTGCCGTCGCCGACCTCGGTTTCACCGTTGCCGAGCAGGCCGCCATCCTCCACGACAATGCAGAAAGCCTGCTCAACGGTAAATAACGGGATCGGCGGGCGCGGCGACGGCGGATAACCTCGCAGACATGACGATCCGTCCCGTCCGACTCTTCGGCGACCCGATCCTGCGCACCGCCGCCGACCCCGTGACCGACTTCGACAAGCAGCTCCGCGCGCTGGTCAAGGACCTGACCCAGACCCTCGACGACGCGCAGGGGGCGGGGCTGGCAGCGCCGCAGATCGGCGTCGGGCTGCGGGTGTTCGGCTATGCGGTCCGGGGCGAGCGCGGCTACCTGGTCAACCCCGTCCTCGACTTCCCCGACGAGGAGGACCAGGAGGGCGAGGAAGGCTGCCTGTCCTTCCCCGGCATCTACCACGACGTCAAGCGGCGGCTGAACACGGTGGCCAGCGGCTTCACCGACCGCGGCGACCCGATTCAGGTCGTCGGCAGCCAGGTCCTCGCCCGCTGCCTGCAGCACGAGACCGACCACCTCGACGGCGTGCTGTTCATCGACCGGATGGATCAGGCCACCAGAAAGCTGGCGATGAGAGAGATCAGAGCGGCTAACTGGGGTGCGACGGTGAAAATCACCCCGCATCGGATGACTGACCGCATATTCTGACATCTGGCGCGGAGGCCCGCGCTCCCGCATAAGCGCCAGCAGCGCGCCGACAGGGAGCCTCAGTGAGATGGAAGAAAAGTAACGTGTTCGTTATTCGATCTCCTGCGGGTAGCTTCCCCGGCGTAATCAGTCACGGGGGAGAGGTGAATATGCATGTCGTCAACAATGCCTGGCGGCGCCGAGACCGAGGCGTCTGGGTCCGACCAGCCCTCGGAGCCGGAGCCGGATCGGCCGCAGGCCGATTCACCTCCGCCCGACTTGCCCCATCCGGAGCTCTTGGTGCCGGTGCCGGTGCCGGTGCCGGAGCGGGAGACCGACGCGCAGCCGCAGGCTGCTGAGGCAGCCGAGGAGCAGGCGCCGGTACCGTCGGCCGCCAGAAAGGTCCGGCTCCGCCGCACTCGCAGGTTCTTCCGCAGGCCCGCCGTCCGGGTCGTCTCGGCGCTGATCGGCGTCTTCGTCATCTGGGTCGCGATCTCGGCCGGGCAGGCCACCTTCGCCAACAACGGCCAGGGCGCCGCCGCCAACCTGGCCGAGTGGGCTCGCAACCACCACCTCGGGCCGATCGTCACGTTCGGCGAGTGGCTCTCCTACAACCCGCCGAAGGTAGGCGGCCAGCCGAGCATGTCCCTCGCGGTACCGAAGGGCGAGCAGGTCACCCCGCTCACGGCGGCGAAGGCGCACCAGCGCCAGGCATTCGTGCCGGACATTCCGGCCACGCTCAGGTCGCTGGCAGGCAAGCCGATCACCGGCGAGGGCCAGTGGCGGGTGGTCGAGAAGGTCAACGGGCAGCCGGCCATCCTGACCACGTTCCTGCGCGACGCGACCTACACGTCCTACGTCAACGGGGTCGCGTCGATCGACCAGCGGCTGGTCCGGTTCTACCTGCGGCCCGGCTACGAAGACCCCGGCCACGGCAACTGGAATGCCCCGTTCGACGTTCCGTCGGGCAGCCGGGCCGGCCTGCTCGCCACGTTCAACGGCGGGTTCAAGATCTCCGACGCGGGAGGCGGCTTCTACCTCAACGGAGCTCACTATGACGCGCTCGTCAACAGCGCCGCGTCGATCGTCTACTACAAGAACGGCACGATCAAGATCGGCCAGTGGGGCCGTGACTTCACGATGAACCCGTCAATCGCAGGCGTTCGGCAGAACCTCAAGCTGCTGGTCGACCGGGGCAAGATCTCGCCCAACCTCAACCAGGACATAGAGACCAATTTCGGCGCGACGCTGGGCGGCGGTTACTTCGTCTGGCGCTCCGGACTCGGCATCACCAGCGACGGCCGGATCGTCTACGTCTACGGCCCCGCTCTCGACGTGCAGGACCTGGCCGAGCTGCTGCGCCGAGCGGGCGCGGTCGAGGGCATGCAGATGGACATCAACCCCGCCTGGATGAAATTCGACTACTACCAGGCCGACGGGCGTCCAAGCGACCCCACGCCGGTACCCCTGCTGCCCTCCCAGCAGCCGAGTCCCTACTCCTACTACGATCCGTCCACCCGAGATTTCACGGCGGTTTACGCGCGTTGACGATTAACAAGTCCCTAGCCTCTGGTGAGCACACGGGGCCGCAGCCAGTCGTGGCCGGTGCCATCGCAGTACCGTTCTCGCCCGACCGCTGGCTGCGCGCGGCCATCAGGACCACCCGGCCCCGGCAGTGGCCCAAGAACCTGCTCGTGTTCGCGGCCCCCCTCGCGGCCGCGTCGCTCGGCCGCGATTACGGCTTCGCCTACGCACTGCTGGCGATGTTCGCGTTCGCGTTCGCGTCGGCCGCGGTGTACTTCATCAACGACGTCGTCGACGTCGAACGCGACCGCCGGCACCCGGTGAAGCGGAATCGGCCGATCGCCTCGGGCGCGCTGCCCGAGCGGCACGCGGTCGTGCTGGCCGTGCTCGCGACCGTGTTCGCGGTCGGGGCCGGGGTGGTGATCCGCGAACCGCTGCTCGTCGCGACCGTGGTCGTGTATCTGTGCGAGTCCTTCCTCTACTCGTTCCGGCTCAAGCACGTGCCGTTCCTCGAGATGGTGCTGGTCGCGAGCGGGTTCCTGCTGCGCGTGCTCGGCGGCGCGGCGGCGACGCACGTCCCCGTGTCCATCTGGTTCCTGCTGGTCTGCAGCCTGGGCGCGCTCGGCGTGGCCATCGCCAAGCGGTACACCGAGCTGACCAGCCTGGGCGAGGACGCGGTGCGGCACCGCCCGGTGATGCGGTGGTACCGTCCTGGGATGCTGCGGGTCGCGCAGCTGCTGGTCGGGCTGGGCATGCTGGCGACGTACCTGATGTGGGCGGCCAACGAGACCACGGCCGCCCGGCCCTGGCACCTGCTGTCCGCCCTGCCGCTGGCCGCCGCGCTGGTCCGGTTCGGCCTGCTGACCGCGCGGCAGACCGTCCGCCCGGTCGAGGACCTGATCATGCGGGACGCGATCATGCTGGGCTTCGAGATCATGTGGCTGGCGCTGTTCTGCGCCGGGCTCTACATAGCGTAAGGAAATCAAATGAGTACTCCGAACGGTCCCGGGCGCCTGTCTCGCGTTCTATTGCTCGGCGGCAGCAGCGAGATCGGCCTGGCGATCCTCTCCGCCCTCGACCTCGGGCCCGATACCGAGGTGATCCTGGCCGGCCGTGACCCGCAGCGGCTTGAGGCGGCGGGCAAGTCGCTCGGGCGGCCGGTCGAGGTGGCCGTCTACGACGCGACGGAAACCGACTCCCATCAGGCGTTCGCTGACCAGCTCAGCGCGGGGGGAGTGCCGGACCTGGTGATCGCCGCGACCGGCGTCCTCATCCCGCAGGAGCAGGCCGAGCGCGACGTGCGGCTGGCCGCGACGATGATCGAGACCAACTTCACCGGGCACGTCACCGCGCTGCTGGCGTTCGGCGAGGCGATGCGGCGGCGCGGCAGCGGCACGATCGTGGTGCTGTCGTCGGTCGCCGCCGTCCGGCCGCGCAAGTTCAACTCCGTCTACGGCGCGACCAAGGCGGCGCTTGACGCCTTCGCCCGGGGCTATGCCGATTCGCTGCACGGCACCGGGGTCCGGGTCCTGCTGGTGCGGCCGGGGTTCGTGATCGGCAAGATGACCGAGGGGATGACGCCAGCTCCGCTGGCGACCACGCCCGCCGCGGTCGGGGCCGCGGTCGCCAAGGCGCTGCGCGGCTCTGCGTCCGTCGTCTGGGTGCCGGCCCCGCTGGTCGGCCTGGCCACGGTCATGAAGCTGATACCGCGGCCGGTCTGGCGCACGATGAAGGGCTAGCGGCAGTTAGCTCACCCCTGCTTCTACTTCGCGGTGATCTTGGTCCCGATGCTGTCGTCGCCCTCGCAGATGGCGCGCATCGCGTCGTAGGCCGCCACGTCGAACACGTGCATGGTCAGCGACTGCTCGTTGGCCAGCACGAACGCGCTGGTGTCCATGATCCGGATGTCGGCCGCGAGCGCCTCTTCGTAGGTCAGGGTGGTGAACTTGCCCGCGTCCGGGTTGTGCTTGGGGTCGGAGTCGTAGACGCCGTCGACCCCGTGCTTGGCGACCAGGAGCGCGTCCGCGTCGAGCTCGAGCGCCCGCTGAACGGCCGGGTAGTCGGTGGTCACGTAGGGCTGGCCGATGCCGCCCGCCAGCACCACGATGAAGCCGCGCTCGAGGTGGTGCACCGCGCGCAGCCGGATGAACGGCTCGGCCACGCTGTGGATCGGCACCGCGGTCATCACCCGGACGTCGGCGTCGGTCCGCGCGGTGAGCGCGCCGCGCAGCATCAGCGCGTTCATGACCGTGCCGAGCATGCCGATGTTGTCCGCCTCGGCCCGGCTGATCCCCCAGCCGTCGGCCATCCGGCCGCGGAAGTAGTTCCCGCCGCCGACCACGACCGCGACCTGCACGCCGAGGCTGTGGACCGACAGCACCTCGTCGGCCACGCGGGCGAGGCTGGCGGGATCAGCGCCGGTTCCGGCGGCGCCAGCCAGGGCCTCGCCGCTGAGCTTGACCACCACTCTGCGGTATCGCGGCAACGTCAAGACCCCTTCCCGAACCGTGCTATCTGCACGCCACGGTATCAGGCCGGACGCGGCCGATCGTCGCGCGACCGGCGGGAGGGTTAACCTTTCGCGTCTGCCCAGCAGCGGACGGTGCTGATATCGGCGATGAACCGGACCGGCCCGCCGGGCGCCCAGCGCCTCGCGGTCTCGGTCAGGCAGTCGCCGACCAGCTCCACCGCCTGCGCCGCGTGGTCCTCGGGGACGTGCACAAGCAGCTCGTCGTGGAGGCAGAGCACGATCCGCGCGCCGAGCGGCGCCGCCCGGGCCCGGACGGTCACGGCCCACATCTTGAACAGCTCGGCCGCGGCCCCCTGGACGACCGCGTTGCGCCCGTACCGGCCGCGGCCGGTCCGGGCGCCGGCCGACTCGGCGTCGGCCGCGCTCGCGCCCGCGCCGCCGGACATCCGGATCAGCCTGCCGCCGTAGGTGCGCAGGTCCTGCCCGGCCTGCGCCGAGCGGTCGGCCGTGTCGAGGTAGCCCATGGCGACCGGGTAGGCGGATCGCATCCGCCGCCCGGCGGTGCCGCCGTGCCCGGTCGTCTGCCCGTACATCGCGGCGATCATCGCGACCTTGGCGGTGGGCCGGTCCACGCCGAGCTGGGCGGCCACCGGCAGGTACATGTCGTCGGCCGCGGTGGCGGCGGCGAGCGCGGCGTCGCCGGAGACGGCGGCGAGCACCCGCGGCTCGATCTGCCCGAGGTCGGCCCGGACGAACAGGTGCCCCGGCTCGGCGATGACCGCCCGGCGGAGCACGGCGGGCATGTTGTGCAGCCCGCTCGACGCGGTCATCCGCCCGGCCGCCCCATCGCACCCGGTCCAGGTCCCGCGCAGCCGGTCGTCAGGACCGAGCGCATCGTCCAGCCACGCGTACCCGTAGGTGGTCGATATCCGCTCCGCCTTGCGCCACTCGAGCAGCGCCGCCACCAGCGGCGACTTGTCCTTGTACTCTTCTAGCCGCCAGGCCCGGGTGTCCTTCACGTCGATGCCGGCCGCCGACAGCAGCGTTCGCACCTGGACGTTGCTGCGCAGGTCGGCTAGCACCCCGGCCGGCGCGTGCCTGAGCACCCGCTCGTCCCGGGCCGCCCGGATCTCGGCCGCGTGGCCGGGGCCGCGCGGCCGCGGCCCGATGATCTCGGCCAGCAGGCCCTCGATCGCCGCCCGGTTCATCGGCAGCCCGTCCGCCGCCAGCTCCGCCGCCAGCAGCTCGACCGTCGACTCGCTGCGGGCGGTGGCGACCTCGATCCCCCGGTCGCCGCCGGCGGCCAGCGCGGCCCGTTGCAGCTCGGCCGCCTGCAGCGCCTCGGCCGGCCCGAGGGCGGGCCCGGCCTGCTCCTCGTCGGCGAAGCTGAACAGGTCGGGCCCGCCGGAAGAGGGCGGTGGAATCTGATCGGCCGGCACCCCGTGCAGGAAGGCCCACGCGTAGGCGGGGTCCGCCCGCCACCGGCCGGACAGCAGCCGGTGCACCGCGGCAACGTCCCAGCACGTCGTCAGCCTGACTCCGTCGCCGACGAGCGCGCGCGCCGTGTCCTGCGACCAGACCGCCCACCGAGGGCGGATCTCCCGGTCGGCCGCCAGCAGCTGCCCGGGGTCGGCCGCGAGCGCGCCATCCGGCACGGCCACCGCGACCGCCCGGCCGGGCTCGACCGCGATCCCGACCAGGCCGCCCTGGCTCACCTGATGCGCGCGCAGCCAGCCAACGAGGTCCACGCTTACATTCTCCGCCATCGCGCCGACCGTCGAAGTCAGCCGAACAGGAGATCTAAGTACGGCACCCGGTCCCGGTTTACGGGGGGGTATGTGCCGGGCCGGGTGCCGCTGCGCCCGGGCGGCCGGGGAAACCAGCCGGGCGCGGGCCAAGCGGTCGGAGCGGGAACTCGCCGCCTGGCAGCCCATTATGAGACCTTAGCGCGCGCAGAGGCGGGCCAGAACCTCGTCGTGCAGATGCCCGTTGCTGCAGACGACGCTGCCGCCGTCGGGGGTCGCGATCCCGTCCAGACTGGTGAACCGGCCGCCCGCCTCCTCGACGATCACCTGCAGCGCCGCCAGGTCCCAGAGCGAGACGTCGGGTTCGGCCGAGACGTCGACCGCGCCCTCGGCGACCAGCATGTGCGACCAGAAGTCGCCGAACCCGCGGGTCCGCCAGACCGCCTGGCTCAGCGCCAGGAACCCGTCCAGCCTGCCGGTCTCCGCCCAGCCGCCGACCCCCGAGTAGGAGAACGACGCGTCCGCGAGCTTGCCGACCTCTGATACCCGGCACCGGCTGGCGCTGGTCAGCGACTTGCCGGTCCAGGCGCCGCCGCCCTTGGCGGCCCACCAGCGCCGCCCGAGGGCGGGCGCGGTGACCACGCCCGCCACCACCGCGTCGCCGTCCATCAGGCCGATCAGGGTGGCCCAGACCGGGACGCCGCGGACGTAGTTCTTGGTCGCGTCGATCGGGTCGATGATCCAGCGCCGCGGCCCGCTGCCGGTCTGACCGGACTCCTCGCCGAGCACCGCGTCGCGCGGCCGCGACCGGCGCAGGATGTTGCGGATCGAGTCCTCGGCCGCCCGGTCGGCGTCGGACACCGGCGTGAGGTCGGGCTTGGTCTCCACCCGCAGGTCGAGCGCCTTGAACCGCTTGGTCGTGATGTCGTCAGCGGCGTCTGCGAGAACGTGCGCGAACCGCAGATCGTCGTCATAGCTGCCCACCCGCGAAACGGTACCGGTCCCGGCGTCCGGCTGACCAGCGGAGAACGTATTGCGGCAGCAAACTGGCACGTTGCCGTGACGTAATCGGGGTAATCGGCCAATCCGATGCGCTGCCCGGCCGTCTCCGCCCCTGGGCCAGGACGGGCGGTAACCCCGGGGTCAGTCGGCCGATTCGCGTGAGCGCAGCAGGCGGCGCAGGGAGTCAAGCCGGTCCTTGGCGTCGTGCGCGGCCGCCCACTCGTCCAAAGCGCAGTCCGGCGACAGGTGGTCGCAGCCCGGCGGGCAGGCGGCGGTTCCCTCGACCAGGTCGCCGAAGGCCTCGATGACCCGGTCCGGGGTGACGTGGCCGAGTCCGAAGCCGCGGACGCCCGGGGTGTCGATAAGCCAGCCGGTGTCGTCGGGCAGCGGCAGCGCGATCGCGGACGACGAGGTGTGCCGCCCCTTCCCGGTCACCGCGTTGACCACGCCCACCGCCCGGCCCGCGTCCGGCACCAGCGCGTTGACCAGCGACGACTTCCCGACCCCGGACTGCCCGATGAACACGCTGATCCGGCCGTCGAGGGCCTTGCGCAGTCGGCTCAGCGTCTGCGCGGGCAGCGGCTGCCTGGTCGTCAGCATCGGGATGTCCAGCGGCCGGTAGAACGCGCGGATCTTGCGCGGGGCGGCCAGGTCGGACTTGGTCAGCACCAGCAGCGGCTCCAGGCCCGCGTCGTAGGCGGCGACCAGGCACCGGTCGATGAACCGGGTCTTGGGGTCCGGGTCGGCCAGCGCGGACACGATCACCATCTGGTCGGCGTTGGCCACCACGACCCGTTCCAGCGGGTCGGTGTCGTCCGGCGAGCGGCGCAGCACGCTGGTCCGCTCGTGCACCCGGACGATCCGGGCGAGCGACCCCGCGGTGCCCGAGGTATCGCCTGCCAGCGCCACCCGGTCGCCGACCACGACCGAGCCCTTGCCGAGCTCACGGGCCTTCATCGCGGTGAGCAGTCGCCGGTGCCCGAAGTCGGAATCGTCGTCGGACTCGTCGATGACGCACCCGTACCGGCCCCGGTCGACGCTGACCACGAACGCCTCAGGGGCGGACTTGTGCTCCGGGCGGCGTCGGGTGCGCGGCTTCGAGCCACGGCCCGCGCGGACCCGGACGTCATCCTCGTCAAGGTCGGCCGAGCGGTTCCTCAGGGCCGTGGCTCCGTGTCAGGCACCCCGGTCAGCTCGCCCCAGCGGGCGGTGAAGTCGGGGAAGGTCTTGCCGACGGTGCCGACGTTGCTCACCTCGATGCCGGGCACGGCCAGCCCGAGCACCGCCGCCGCCATCACCATGCGGTGGTCGTCGTAGGACTCGAACACGTGCCCGGGCTCGGCCCGCAGCGGCCGGGGCCGGATGGTGAGGCTGTCGGGCAGCTCGGTCACGTCACCGCCGAGCGCGTTGATCTCCTTGGTGATCGCGGCCAGCCGGTCGGTCTCCTGCAGCCGGGTGTGCCCGACCCCGCTGAACATCGACGGGCCCGACGCGAGCGCGGCGACCGAGGTGAGCGGCAGGCAGAGCTCGGGGATGTCGCGCAGGTCGGCCACGATCCCGCGGATGACGCCTGATCCGGTGACGGTCAGCCCCTCCGGGCCGGACGAGACGGCGGCGCCCATCCGGGTGAGCACGTCCAGGATCGCCTCGGCCGGCTGCAGCGAGTTGGCCGGCCAGTCCCTGATCGTCACCGATCCGCCGGTGACCAGCGCCGCCGCCAGGAACGGGCCCGCGTTGGACAGGTCGGGCTCGATGGTGAAGTCCCCGAGGTCGAGCCGCCCGGGCCGGACTCGCCAGAAGTCCGGCCGGTCACCCGGGCCGACTTCCACGTCGGCGCCGGCCCCGGCGATCATCCGGACGGTCATCTCGATGTGCGGCAGCGACGGGACCGGCGGCCCCTCGTGGTGCACCTCGATGCCGAGGTCGAACCGCGCCGCCGCCAGCAGCAGCCCGGAGACGAGCTGCGACGAGCCGGATGCGTCAAGCGTCACCGCGCCGCCGCGGACCGACCCGGAGCCGCCGATGGTGAACGGCAGCGCCCCCCGGCCGCCGTCGTCGATCGAGACGCCGAGGGCACGCAGCGCGCCGAGCAGCGCTCCGATCGGCCGCTCCCGCGCCCGCGGGTCGCCGTCGAACGCCACCGAGGCGGCCGACAGCGCCGCCACGGCGGGCAGGAACCGCATCACCGTGCCGGCATTGCCGACGTCGACGCTGACCGCCGAGCCGGCCGTCGAGCGAGCCGCCCGAGAAAGACGAGCCCCGAGCCGGTTTCGTCGACGGAGCAGCCGAGAACCTGGAGCGCGGCCAGCGCCAGGGACGTGTCGCGGGCCTTCAGCAGCCCGCGCAGGATCGACGGCGAGTCGCTGAGGGCCGCCAGCATCAGCGCCCGGTTGGAGATCGACTTGGAGCCCGGCAGCCGCAAAGTCGCGCGCACCGGTCCGTGCGCGGCAGGTGCGCGCCAGCGTCCTGATTCCATAACCTTGAGGGTATCGGTTGACGCGGAAGGAGTCGCTCATGTGCGGTCGGTTCGTCTCCGCTCGTAAACGAGCTGAGTTGCTGGCGGAGTTCGCCGTCCAGCGGGACGCCGTTCCCGCAGAGCGCGCGGCCGACTACGCCGACTACAACGTGGCGCCGACCAAGCGGATCTACGCGGTGATGGACCACAAGGACGAGCGCGAGCTCCGGCTGCTCCGCTGGGGCCTGGTGCCGTTCTGGGCCAAGGACGTCAAGGGCGGCGCCCGGCTGATCAACGCGCGGTCGGAGACGGTCGCGGTCAAGCCGGCCTTCCGCGCCGCCTTCGCCAAGCGCCGCTGCCTCATCCCGGCCGACGGCTACTACGAGTGGCAGACCGAGCCGGACTCGAAGACCAAGCAGCCGTTCTACATCTACCGGACCGACGGCGGCGTCCTCGCCTTCGCCGGCCTGTACGAGCTCTGGCGAAACCAGGAGGTGCCGGACGACCACGAGGACGCCTGGTACTGGTCGGGCACCATCATCACGACCGACGCGACCGACGAGATCGGCAAGATCCACGACCGGACCCCGATGGTGATCGCCCAGGCCGACTGGGCGGACTGGCTCGATCCCGCCAACAACGAGAAGGACCACCTGCTCACCGCCATGCACCCGGCCGTCTCGTCCGGATCGGGCGGCCTGGCCGTCCGCCGCGTCTCCACCGAAGTCAACTCCGTCCGCAACAACGGAGCGTCCCTAATCGAAGCCCTATCGAACTAGCAACCCGGGGAATTCAGCGCCTGACGGCGCAGGTGACGAGCTGGGTTCCGACCGAGTCGTCGGCGCGGGCCCGCAGTTCCGCGTTGACCAGGGCGCCGAACCGGGCCGGGTCGCGTGCGAGCAGGTAGCTGACGGTCTGCGGGGAGAACACCGTGCGCGGCCTGATCCAGCTGACCTCGAGCCCGCAGCCGGTGAGCAGCTCGCCGAGCTGCTCGGACCCGTAGCAGCGGGTGATGGTGCCGTCCGGCCACGGGATCAGCACCACGTCGGCGTTGGGCACGTCCACCAGATGCGGCCAGCGGTGCTGCTCGGCCAGCACCGCCATCCCGAACGTGAGCGAGTCCACGCACGCGAACACCCGCCCGCCCGGCCGCAGCACCCGGGCGATCTCGGTGACGAGATCCTCGGCCGCCAGCCGCAGCGAAAGGGCGCGGTCCTCGGCGATCACCCCGTCCGCGCACCCGTCGGCGAGGAACTCAAGCCCGCCCCCCTCGGCCGTCACCGTAACCAGCCGGCCGGGACCTCCCGCCAGGTGCGCACGAGGCTCCGGGATCACCGCCTCCGGCAGCGCGGCCGGATCGATCACTCGCAGCACGCTGTGACCGGCCCGTACGGCGACCTCGGCCGCCCGCGAGCCGGGTCCGGAGATGTCGATGAGAAGCTCCGGCGCGGTCGGCAGCCAGCTCGTGAGCTGGGCGAGGGCGACGGCGGCGTGAAAGCGCGAATAGTCGGCGGCAGGACCGGCGTCCAGGGAGGCGCTGGCGGTATGCCTGATATCTGGAGATATCGGCTGCACGGAATTACTCCTGGCCGGGCACCGGTTCGCATGGCGCCCCACGGTAGTTAGCCTTCCCCGGCCCCGGCGATCCATCCCTGCTACCGGAATTGCGGAGCGCGGTGCGGTGTTTAACGCGGCATGGTTGTAGCCCCACCAAAGCAGAGGCGGTCACGCCGGCCCGTCTCCCGTGTCGCCGGGAGGGTATCCTCTCATGGTTACCGAGAGGGGGTGGGTCCCGTGCCAGAGACGCTAGCCGAGCGCGGAGAGCGCTTTGAGGCAGATGTCATGCCATACCTGGACCAGCTGTACTCAGCCGCCCTCCGGATGACGCGGAACCCGGCGGACGCCGAGGACCTGTTGCAGGAGACGTTCGCGAAGGCGTACGCGTCCTTTCACCAGTTCCAGCAGGGGACGAACCTGAAGGCGTGGCTCTTCAGGATCCTCACCAACACCTTCATCAACACGTACCGGAAGCGGCAGCGGGAACCGCAGCGCTCCGGGGCCGATGAGGTCGAGGACTGGCAGCTCGCGCGGGCCGCGTCGCATAGCTCCGGGGGTTTGAAGTCGGCGGAGGCGGAGGCGCTTGAACGGCTGCCCGACTCCGACATCAAGACGGCGCTGCAGACGCTGCCAGAAGAGTTCAGGATCGCGGTCTACCTGGCAGACGTCGAGGGGTTCGCATATAAGGAAATAGCCGACATCATGGGAACTCCCATAGGTACCGTGATGTCACGGCTCCACCGCGGCCGCCGCCAGCTAAGGGAGCTGCTCCAGGACTACGCCGCCGAACGGGGCCTGGTCCGGGCGCAAGCCGAGGAGGGCACGTCATGAGCTGCGGAAAACCGCACGAGACGCCGTGTACTGAGGTACTCGAGCAGGTCTACTGGTACCTCGACGGCCAGATCTCCGCTGACGACTGCGACCATATCCGGCAGCACCTCGACGAGTGCGGCCCCTGCCTGCGCGAATTCGGCCTCGAGGAGGCGGTCAAGCGCCTGGTGGCCAAGCACTGCGGCTGCGACCCGGTGCCGTCGGAACTGCGCAGCAAGGTGCTGGTTCGAATCCGCCAGGTCCAGGCGGAGATCGAGCTCATCGAACTCGCAGAATAAGGCCTGCGCTTTAGGTCTGCGCGAATTCGCGTGGTCACGTTATCCTGGCATGGACGCCCGCGTCCTGAGCGGTCGTTAGCATTCCGCGAGGGAGGACTGTCCCGATGAGGGCTTCCGGGGTCTCCTGGGGGTAACGACGGCAATTGGTGCGATCCGGGTTAACTCCGGCTGGCTGCGAGGGGGAAGCGTGGGCAGGCTCTCGCGCGTCGCGTGGCTGTACATCGGCCTGGTCATCGCCGCCGCCGTCGTCATGATCGCCGTTGGCCCGTTCGGCGGGCTTGACTGGGTCCAGGTCGGCGCGCTCGGCCTGCTGCTGGTCGCCTGCGAGTCGTCGGCCACCCTGCTCAACCCGCGCGGCCTGGCCTGGTCCGCCAACAGCATCGCGTCGCTGGCGGCGGTGGTCCTGTGCGGCCCGGTCGGGGCCGCGCTGGTCGGCTGCTGCACGCTGTTCGGCGTCCGGCGCGGTCCGTCGCCCGCGCAGCGGGCCTTCAACGCCGCCATGTTCACCGTCAGCGCCTACCTCGCCGGACGGACCTTCCTGCTGTTCGGCGGGCACGTGGGCGTTCCCGTGCCGAACTCGTTCCCCGGCGTCATCGGGCCGTTCGCGGCCGCCGCGGTGGTGCACGTGACCGTCAACTTCGCGCTCGTGCGGGGCGTGTTCTGGCTGGCCAGGGAGCCGGGCACCGCCCTCGGGCGGCTCGGGCTCGACCTCAAGCTCTGGCTGACCGACGTCGGCTACGGCGCGTTCGGGCTGCTGATCGCCGCGCTGTGGTCGGTCCTGGGCCCGTTCGCGCCGGTGCTGGTGCTGGTGCCGGTCTTCGTCGCCCGCTGGGCGGTGGCCCAGTTCGCCGCCCAGCAGCGGGCCTACGAGGCCACCGTCAGCGCCCTGTGCCAGGCGGTGGAGACCAAGGACTTCTACACCCGCGGGCACAGCGAGCGCGTCTCCAAGGGCGCGGTGATGATCTCGACCGAGATCGGGATGCGGGCCGATCGGGTCGCCGCCATCAGGTACGCGGGCATGCTGCACGACGTGGGCAAGCTCGGCGTGCCGACGTCGGTGCTGCAGAAGCGGTCGGCGCTGACCGACGACGAGTACGCGGCGGTCCAGCTGCACCCGATGCGCGGCCTCGACATCGTCCGCGAGATCGGGTTCCTCGACGAGGCCCTGGCCGGGATCATGCACCACCACGAGCGGATCGACGGCCGGGGCTACCCGATGGGGCTGGCCGGAGACGAGATCCCCGAGTTCGCGCGGGTGCTCGCGGTGGCGGACGCGTTCGACGCGATGACGTCGGACCGGTCCTACCGAGGGGCCCGGCCGGTCCCCCAGGCCATCGCCGAGCTGCGCAAGTGGTCGGGCCAGCAGTTCGACCCGGCCTTCGTCGACGCCTTCATCGCCGCGATCGAGCGGCTGGGCTGGACGCCGCCGGAGAGCGCCCCCGCCCAGGAGCCGCTGCCGACCATCGAGAGCCTGTGACGTGACCGACGTCCGACCGTACGAGCCGCGCGGCTCGCAGGCGCACGCCCCCGACTCCGGCCGGTGGCTGCTGGTCGTGTTCGCGGGGCTGCTGCTGATCTGGTCGGTCACCCAGACGGCGGTGACCGGGGTCCACGACGTGCACGCGGCCCTCGCCTTCGGCGCCCTGATCGCGTTCGGCGAGCTGCTCCGGCTGAACCTGCCCGGGGACCGGGAGGCGGCGCCGATCGCCTCGGCCGGGGCGATGGGCTACGCGCTGCTGCTGCGGATCGGGGAGACCCCGGCCAAGAACGGCGCCGACCAGGTGATCGCGGTCACCGCCATCGCCATGATCGTCGGCGCGCTGCCGCACCTGGCGGTCGGCCGGCCGGCCAGGCTGACCGCGATGTCGGCCCGGCTGCTGGCGGTGGCGTGCGTCGCGATCGCCTTCCGGCCGCTCGCCAACGACGCGGGGATCGGCGACCGGTGGTGGGACGAGCTGCCGGTCATGCTCGCGCTGGTGATCGTCGCCTGGCTCTTCGAGGCGGTCGTCAGCGCCCTGATCAGGACCGAGGCGCTGCGGACGAAGTTCGCGGTCGCGCTCGGCGACGAGTTCCGGGTGCAGATCCCGATCGGCGCCGCGACCGGCGCGTCCGCGCTCCTCATCGCGTTCGCGGCCGAGGTCATGGGGCTGGCGGCGGTCGCCGTGTTCGCCGTGCCGCTGCTCGTCACCCAGGTCGCGCTGCGCCGGTACGCCGGGATCAGGGCCACCTACCTGCAGACGGTCCGCGCGCTGGCCCGGTCGACCGAGGTCGGCGGCTACGTCGAGGCGGGCCACTCGGCCCGGGTGAGCAGGCTGGCGGTGGCGGTCGGGCGGGAGCTCGGCATGCCCGAGGCGGCGCTGCTCGAGCTCGAGTACGCCGCCCTGATGCACGACATCGGCCAGCTCTCGCTGCGCGACCCGGTTCCCGGCGGCGCCACCGTGCTGGTGGCCCGCGATGAGCAGCGGCGGATCGCCGAGTACGGGGCCGAGGTCATCGGCCAGGCGCGGGTGCTCGACACGGTCGCCGACATCGTCCGACGGCAGTCCGATCCGTGCCGCCCGGCCGACCGGTCGCAGCCGCCGCCGCTGTCGAGCCGCATCATCCGCGCCGCCAACGCCTACGACGACCTGGTCGGCAGCTCGTCCGACCCGAGCCGGGCGGCGGCGGCGATGGAGCGGCTGCGGCTCGATACCGGGGCCGAGTACGACCCTCGGGTGGTCGAGGCGCTGAGCAAGCTGGTGGTCCCGTAGGCTGCTTGGGTGTTTGACTCAGTTCTGATCGCCAACCGGGGCGAGATCGCCCGCCGGATCATCCGTACCGCCCGCCGGATGGGCGTGCGCGCCATCGCCGTGTACTCCGACGCGGATCAGGGCCTGCCCTACGTCAGCGAGGCCGACGAGGCCGTCCGCATCGGCCCGGCCGCCCCCGCCCAGAGCTATCTCGACGCCGCCGCGCTGCTCGAGGTGGCGCGCAAGACCGGCGCGGCCGCGGTGCACCCGGGCTACGGGTTCCTGGCCGAGAACGCCGGGTTCGCCCGCGCGGTGACCGAGGCCGGCCTGATCTGGATCGGCCCGTCGCCGGCCGCGATCGACCAGATGGGCGACAAGATCCGGGCCAGGAACCTGATGGCGGCCGCGGGCGTCCCGGTCGCGCCGGGCACCACCGAGCCGGTCGCGGACGCCGACGCGGCGGTCGCGGCGGCCGACCAGATCGGCTATCCCGTCATGGTGAAGGCGGCGGCGGGCGGCGGCGGCATCGGGATGAGCGCCGCCCTCGACGCCGACGCCCTGCGCAAGGCGTTCGAGACCGCGCGGACCCGGGCCGAGCGCTTCTTCGGCTCGCCCGAGATCCTGCTCGAGCGCTACCTGCCCCGCGCCCGCCACGTCGAGGTGCAGATCCTCGGGCTGGCCGACGGCCGGGTCGTCGCGCTCGGCGAGCGGGACTGCTCGGTCCAGCGCCGGCATCAGAAGGTGGCCGAGGAGACCCCGTCGCCCGGCATCTCGGCCGAGCTCCGCGCGCAGATGCTGGCCGCCGCCGTCCGGGCCGGGGAGGCGGTCGGCTACCTGGGCGCGGGCACGGTCGAGTGCCTGGTCGACGCCGAGTCGGGGACGTTCGTCTTCCTCGAGATGAACACCAGGCTGCAGGTCGAGCACCCGGTCACCGAGCTCGTCACCGGGATCGACCTAGTCGAGCAGCAGTTCCTGATCGCCGCGGCCGAGCCGGTCTCGTTCGACCCGTCGGCGCCGGTGGTGCCGCGCGGGCACGCGATCGAGCTGCGCGTGTACGCCGAGGACCCGAAGCGGTTCCTGCCCAGCCCGGGTGCGATCACCGCCTGGCAGGAGCCGTCAGGCCCGGGCGTGCGGGTGGACTCCGGGTACGCGGCGGGCACCACGGTGACCCCGTTCTACGATCCGCTGCTGGCCAAGCTGTGCGCGCACGGCGCGACCCGCGACGAGGCCATCGCCCGGGCGCGGCTGGCGGTCGCGGACTTCGTGGTGACCGGGCCCAAGACCAACCTGCCGTTCCACGCCGAGCTGCTCGGCAACGCGGAGTTCGTCAGCGGCGACTACGACACCGGCCTGATAGGCCGTATGCGGCAGGCCTGAACGGGTCTAGTACGCTCCCACCAGTAACGGCCCGGAGAAAAGGAGACTGCTGTGGCGGAAGTCCGCGCGGAGATGGTCGCGAACGTGTGGAAGGTGCTCGTCTCCGAGGGCGACCACGTCGATGACGGCGACACCCTCGTCATCCTCGAGTCGATGAAGATGGAGATCCCCATCCTCGCCGAGGAGAGCGGCACCGTCACCAAGCTGCACGTGGCCGAGGGCGACGTTGTCCAGGAGGACGAGCTGATCGCCGAGATCGGCTGATCTGACTGCGGCCCCGCCGTGGCCCCGAGGTCACCCCGGCGGCGCTGAGGCCGCGTGGAAGGCCTCGAGCGCCTCACCGGGCGTCTCGTAGTACGCGCCGGGGCCGAGGGCGGCGTTGATGCCGTAGCGGTCGAGTTCGTTGCGGACCGGGCCGAGGACGCTGCTGACCAGGAACCGGACGTCCCGTTTGCGGAGCAGCTCGGTGACCCGGGTGAGGACGCCGGCGGCGGTGTAGTCGACGTCGACGATGGCCGCGAAGTCGAGCACCAGCCACCGCAGCGGGCCGCCCGCTCCGGCCAGGACGGTGATGTCGTCGACCAGCCGGGAGGCGTTGGCGTAGTACAGGCTGGTGCCGAATCGGTAGATCACCAGCCCGTTCTCGGTCCGCGCGCCCGGCGTGACCGGGACCGCCTTCCAGTGCCCGGTCGGCCCTTTCAGCAGCACGCTGTTGAGCGGGCGGTAGGTGTGCCGCAGGTGGTTGATGATCGAGATGACGACCGCGACCGCGATCCCGTCCTCAACCCCCATGACCACGACCGAGACGGTCGTGAGCAGGGCCACCGCGAACTCGGGGCGGCTGTAGGCCAGGATCCGCCGCATCCCGGTCAGGTCGATAAGCCGGACCGCGATGACGAACACGACCGACGCCAGCGCGGCGATCGGCAGCTGGGTGAGGGTCCCGGTGAACAGAAGCAGTACGACGAGCACCACCGCGACGGCCGTGAGCGAGGCCAGCTGGCTCCGCCCGCCCGCGCTGTCGGTCACCTGGGTCTGGGTGGGACTGCCGTTGACGACGAAGGTGCCGGAGAACGCGGCCGCCACGTTGGCGGCGCCCAGGCCGACCAGGTCGGCATTCTGGCTGAAGGCCTCCCCGTGGTCGGCGGCGTAGGTGCGCGCGGTCACCGCGCTCTGGGCGAGGATGACCACCGACATGGCCGCCGCGGTGCCGAGCAGCACGGCCGCGTCATGGCGGCCCAGAGCGGGCGCCGCCAGGTGCGGCAGCCCGCGCGGGACCTGGCCGAGCACCGCGACCCCGTGCGCGGCCAGGTCAGCGGCCCGGCTCAGCACGATCGCGATAACGATCGCGATCAGCGCGCCCGGCGCCTTCTGGCTGATCAGGCGCCCCGCTAGCACAATCGCGATGACCCCGACCGACAGCGCCACGTCGGCCCAGTGCAGGTGCGGGAGAGCGCTCGCGGTCTGCGCGAACTTGGGGATGGTCTGCCGGTCGGTGACGGTCAGCCCGAGCATCTCGGGCAGCTGCCCGGCCGCCACCTGGATGCCGACGCCGGTGAGGAACCCGACCAGCACGGTCCGGGACAGGAAGTTTGTCAGGAACGCGAGCCCGGCCACCCGGGCGAGCAGCAGCAGCAGCCCGGTGAGCAGGGCGGCGAGCCCGGCCAGGCGGACGTACCGGGGTGAGCCCGCGACCGCGAGCCCGGACAGGGTCGCGCCGAGGATAGCGGCGGTGGCGGAGTCGCCGCCGACGACGAGGTGGCGCGACGAGCCGAGGACGGCGAACACGGCCAGCGGCAGCAGCAGCGTGTACAGGCCGGTCACCACCGGCATGCCGGCGATCTTGGCGTAGCCGAGGACGACCGGGATGCTCACCGCCGCCAGCGTGACGCCGGCCAGCAGGTCGGCCGGCACCTGGGCCGGGCGGATCGGCAGCAGACCCTGCGCCACCGGCAGCGCTCTCAGCCGGCTCCGCACATCGCCCGCCGGCGAATCAGGCATCTCTCACCCCTCAGCTGTATACCCGCAAATAGCCTGGGGGCCACAGGGCCCATGACCGTTTCAGCCCTGGGCGCCACCGGCCCGCTAGAGGCGTGCCGGTGGGCCACAGGGCCGATACCCGGCCTGGACGCCGGGGCCGAGACGACCAGCTCGGCTAGACGCCGGTGGTGGTGCGCGGATAGGCGGCTGCGACGTCGGTGATCACGTTGACCAGGTAGGGGACGCCGGAGGCGAAGGCGCGGCTCAGCGCCGGCCCAAGCTGCGCCGGGGAGTCGACCAGCTCGCCGGCCCCGCCGAGGGCGCGCACGACCTCGTCGTAGCGGGTGCCCGGGCGCAGGTCGGCGGCCACGTCGTAGCCGTAGATGGCGCGCATCGGCTCCTTTTCCAGGCCCCAGGCCGAGTTGTTGCCGACGATCATGACGACCGGGAGGTTGTGGCGGACGAGGGTGTCCACGTCCATCAGCGAGAGGCCGGCCGCGCCGTCGCCGAGCATCAGGGCGATCTGGGCGGACGGGTGGGCCAGCCGGGCGGCGATCGCGTAGCCGAGCCCGGTTCCCAGGCAGCCGTAGGGGCCCGGGTCGAGCCAGCGGCCCGGCCGGGCCGGCTCGACCAGGCGGCCCGCGAAGGAGACGAAGTCGCCGCCGTCGCCGATCACCACCGCGTCGTCGGCCAGCACCTTCAGCAGCTCGCCGTAGACGCGCATCGGGTGGATCGGGTCGGCCTCGCTGGCCAGCAGCGGGGCGTCGGCTTCGGCCGAGGTGCGGGCGGTCTCCTGCAGGCGGGTCAGCCAGTCCGGGTCGCCCGCCAGCTGGGTCCCCCACGCATCCGTGACCGCGGTGAAGAAGGCGGTCAGATCGCCCGCGGCCGAGGCCGCGAGCGGGCAGTGGGCGGAGATGCCGTCCGGCGGAGTCGGCCACGTGGACAACCCTGGCCGGGGCGTCCTTGGGGCCGAACGATCCGTACTTGAGCCGGAAGTCAAGCGGCACGCCCGCCACGATCACCAGGTCGGCCTCGGCCAGGGCGGCCGATCGCGCCCGGGTCACCAGCAGCGAATGGCCCCGGGGGAGCACGCCGCGGGCCTGCCCGTTGGTGATCACCGGCAGCGACAGCGCCTCCGCGCACGCGCGGGCGGCGGTCTCGGCGCCGCCGAGCCACACGTCGGAGCCGAGAATCAGCACCGGCCGCCGCGCCGCCCGCAGCAGCGTGGCGATCGCGGCGACGTCGTCGGCGTCCGGCGGCGCCGCCGCGGGCATCCGGCCAGCGTCCGGCGGCAGGTCCACCGTCTCCGCCCCGAAGATCGCCTCCAGCGGAAAGTCGCAGAACACGGGTCCCCGGTGCGGGGTCAGCGCCAGCCGGAACGCCTCGTCGACTGACCCGGCGACCCCGGCCGCCGCGTGCTCGGTCCACGCCCGTTTGGTGACCGGGGCCAGCAGCGGCACGTGGTCAAGCTCCTGCAGCGCGCCCTTGCCCCAGAGGTAGTCGGGCGCCCGGCCGCCCAGCACGACCAGCGGCGCGCCGTTGAACCAGGCCCCGGTGACCGCGCTGACGCTGTTGGTGACCCCCGGCCCGGCGGTGACCACCGCCAGGCCCGGCGTCCTGGTCAGCCGCGCGATTCCCTCGGCCGCGAAGACCGCGGTCTGCTCGTGCCGCACGTCCACCAGCCGCATCGGCGGGTCGGCCTTGACCGCGCCGTCGTAGAGCGGGAACACGTGCCCCCCGGAGAGGGTGAACATCGTCGTCACGCCGTACCGCTGCGCCACCGCGACGGCGTGCGCCCCCGCGTGCCCGGAAAGAGAAGTCACCCGCCAGACGTTACCGCCGCGTTAAGAAATTGGGGAGGGTGCGAGTCGAAGCCGCGGTCCGTTCGGGATAAAAGGCTTTTAAAGCATTGTTCGAACGGACCGCTGCTCCGCCTTGCCGCTACGGCACTGCCCCGACGGCGGCCGGCGCGGGCGCGGGGGCCGTGTTCCGGGTCGGCCGTGTACTGCTCGGGCAGGGTCTCGTCGGTCCCCTCCGGCACCCGGGCGGCCCGCAGGACCAGGGTCGCCGCGACCGCGATGACCAGGTTGAGCACCAACGCGCTGAGGCCGATGTAGATGGTATGCCCGAACTCGATGTCGGACGAGGCGGCCCAGTGCGAGGCGGTCGCGCTGGACACGTTGTAGGCGGCCAGCGTGCCGAACACCATCCCCGCCAGCCAGCCCGTCAGCAGCGCCCAGCGGTGGAACCAGCGGGTGAACAGCCCGCCGATGAGCATCGGCGCGAGCTGCAGTATCCAGACCCCGCCGAGGAGCTGGAGGTTGATCGAGAACGTGTGCGGGAGCTCCACCGCGAACAGCAGCGCCCCCAGCTTGACCACCAGCGACGCCCACTGGGACATCTGCGTCTGCAGCGCCGGCGAGGCGTCCGGCTTGAAGAACTCGGTGAATATGTTCCTGGTGAAGAGGTTGGCGGCGGCGATGGACATGATGGCCGCGGGGACGAGGGCGCCGATGATGATGCCGGCGAACGCGATCCCGGTGAACCAGCTCGGGAACATGTGCTGGAACAGGTAGGGCACCGCCAGCTGCGCGTTGCCTGTCTTCTTCACGTTCGCCGCGGTGGTCGGGTCGGCGACCGCCATGTAGCCGAACAGCGCGATCAGCGCCAGCAGCACCGAGTAGAGCGGGAGGTAGATCAGGTTCCGCTGAACGGTGCTGCGGCGCTTGGCCGCCAGCGTGCCGGTGATCGCGTGCGGGTAGAGGAACAGCGCGACGGCCGAGCCGAGCGCCAGCGAGGCGAAGTCGAACCGGGTGCTGCCGATGGACTTCGAGGTCGGGACGAACGTGCCGATCGGCTTCTTCGTCACCGGGCTGATCGAGGCGAAGTGCGCCTGCGCCACGCCGAAGATGTGGCTCCAGCCGCCGAGCCTGGTCGGGATGTAGAACACCGCGACGATGACGAACAGGTAGATCAGGGTGTCCTTGACGAAGGCGATCAGCGCGGGCGCGCGCAGCCCGGAGACGTAGGTGAAGATCGCGAGCACCAGGAACGCGACGAACAGCGGCAGGTCCTTCACGAACGTGTTCGTCGACGAGGCGCCGACCCCCATCACCGTCAGCACCGCCTGGATGCCGACCAGCTGGAGCGCGATGTACGGCATCAGCGCCAGGATCCCGGTGAAGGCGGACGCCAGGGCGAGGCCTCGGGACCCGTAGCGGCCGCGGATGAAGTCGGCCGGGGTGATGTAGCCGTGCACCCGGGAGACCGACCAGAGCCGTGGCAGGAAGATGAAGACGATCGGGAAGACCATGATCGTGTACGCCACGGCGTAGAACCCGATCGAGCCGGAGCCGAACACCAGCGCCGGGACCGCGATGAACGTGTAGGCCGTGTAGAGATCGCCGCCGAGCAGGAACCAGGTGATGAACACCCCGAAGCCGCGCCCGCCCAGACCCCACTCGTCGAGGTGCATCATGTTCTGCGGCCGACGCCAGCGCGCGGCCGCGAACCCGGCCCCGGTCACGACCAGGAAGAGCACCACGACGATGGTGAACGTGGTGACGTTGACGTTGCTCACCGCGCCTCCCCGTTGCCTTCGAGGCGCCGCTGCAGCAGCGTCGCCAGCCACAGCGCGACCGAGGTGACCGGCATGAAGATGAGCAGGTACCAGTAGAAGAAGGGGAAGTCGCCCAGCTTCGGCGTGAGCCTGGAGTAGATCGGCGTGAAGAGCGCGAAGAAGATGTCGGCGACGATCAGGATCGCTATGCCGGCCGACAGGAGCGGATGGGCGGCGATGACGCTGCGCCGCGGTGGACTGGTCGCCTGGGTCATCAAGGTCCTCTCGTCGTTACACGGTCGGATGTGACTTCAGTCACGCAATTCCACCATGTTGCGCCGAGTTGGCCCATTGGGCAATATCTAATGATTTGGCGGACGATGTCAGCTGATGCGGATGCCGCCTAGGGTCGGCCCCAGGTGGCAGTGCGCCACCGCGCGGAACGCCTCGCGGGTCAGCGCGCCGCTGCCCTCGGGGAGCGCGCCCGCCAGCGGGCGGCCGATCAGCGCCTCCAGGTCGGTCAGGTTCTCCCGCTCGGCCAGCCCCGGGTCGCCCGGCCAGCTGCCGATCGCCACCCCCGCCAGCCGCAGCCGCCGGGCGGCCAGCGCCTCGCAGGTAAGCGCGGTGTGGTTGAGCGTGCCGAGGCCGGCCGCGACGACGACCAGGACCGGCGCCCCGCACATCGCGGCCAGGTCGGCCAGGGTCGCGCCCGCCCCGTCGTAGCGGACCAGCAGGCCGCCCGCCCCCTCGACCAGGACCAGGTCGCGGGAACCCGCGAGCTTGCCGATGTACTCGGCGGCGTGGGCCAGGTCGAGCGGCGGCAGGCCGCTGACGCGGGCGGCCGCCTCGGGCGAGAGCGGGTCGGGGAACCTGGCCAGCTCGTGGGTGTCGGACACGCCGGACAGCCGCTCGATCGTCTCGGCGTCGGGGACGTCGGAGCCGGGGCCGGGGTGGACGCCGGTCTGGGCCGGCTTGACGATCGCGACCCGGTCCCCCCGCGCGCGGGCGAGGGCTGCGATCGCGGCGGTGACCACGGTCTTCCCGATGCCGGTGCCGGTGCCGGTGATGACGAGGACGCCGCGCGGGGCCGGCTCGCGCGCTGCGGGCTCGGCGGTCTGGTGATCCATAGAGCCCTAGAGGTTACCCCAGCTACTGCCCGGCGCTGGCTACTGCCCGGTGCCGCGCCGCAGCCGGGTGATGAACTTGTACCGGTCGCCCCGGTACCACGACTGCGCCCACTCCACCGGCTGCCCGGTGGTGTCGATCGCGTGCCGCGACAGCAGCAGCAGCGGGATTCCCGCGTCCACGCCGAGCAGGTTGGCGTCGTGCGGGTCGGCCAGGATGGTCTCGATCGTCTCCTCCGCCTCGGCCAGCTGGATGCCGTACCCGGTGCGCAGCGTCTCGTACAGCGAGGCGTGCCGCTCGAGCTGCCTGCGCAGCCCGGGGAACCGGCGGGCGGGCAGGTGCGAGGTGTCGATCGACATCGGCTCGCCGTCGGCCAGCCTGAGCCGGTGCACCCGCAGCAGCCGGCCGCCCGGTCGCACCGCCAGCAGCGTCGCCAGCTCCTCGTCGGCGGTGACGTAGCCGATGTCCAGGATCTTGGTCTGCGGGTGGAGGCCGTGCTGGCGCATGCCCTCGGTATAGCTCGCGAGCTCGAGCGCCTGGGCGACCTTCGGCTTGGCGACGAACGTGCCCTTGCCCTGCATTCGCAGCAGGCGCCCCTCGATGACCAGTTCGGCCAGCGCCTGCCGGACCGTCGTCCTCGACGTCCCGTAGAGCCGGGCCAGCTCGCGTTCCGGCGGGACCGGGCTGCCCGGCGCCATCGCCGCCGTGAAGTCGAGCAGATGCTTCTTGACCTGGTAGTACTTGGGCAGCCGGAGCAGGGAAGGCGGGGCGTCGAGGCTCCCCAACGGGCTAGGGGCGCCATCGGTGTCTTCGGCCGGCATCGGGAACGCGGTCATGGGTGCTACCTCCCCCGCTTTTGCGGTATTCCGGCCATGATGACAGTGTTCTCGCACTTCGGCCAGTACACGGGAGGCCAGGGTACCCGCTGCGCGCATGTCATTATGGGAGCGTGCCGACCCTCACCGACCTTGCCAGGAACCTGACCAGCCTGTCCGGGCCAGACCTAGAGTGGCTACATTCCCTCGTATCGGACTGGCAACTCCTGGCCGATTTGTCGTTTGCGGACCTGATCTTGTGGGTGCCGCAGCGCGGGCCCGAGGACGCGGTCAGCCCGGGCTGGGTCGCGGTGGCGCAGATGCGCCCGACGACGGGGCCGACGTCGTTCCCCGATGACGTGGTGGGGACCGTGGTCGCCCCGGGCGAGCGCCCGGTCCTCGACACCGCGCGCCGCGAGCGCCGCATCCACCGCGAGAGCGACCCCGACTGGACGTCCGGCGTCCCCGTGCGGGCCGAGGCGATCCCGGTGACCAGGGACGACCGGGTGATCGCGGTCATCGAGCGGTCGACCAACCTCAACGGCGCGCGCACGCCGAGCCGGCTCGAGCTGACGTACCTGGCGGGCGCCGACGATCTGGCCCGGATGGTGTCCGAGGGCACCTTCCCCTATCCGGGGCAGGACAGCACGCTGGTCCGCTCGCCGCGGGTGGGCGACGGCATGCTCCGGCTCGACACCGCGGGCCGGGTCACCTTCGTCAGCCCGAACGCGCAGTCGGCTTACCGCAGGCTCGGGCTCGCGGCCGACCTCATGGGGGAGGAGCTCGGCGCCGCCACCGCGCAGCTGACCGCGTCGGGCAAGCCCGTCGACGAGGGGCTGATGCCGGTCGCCAGGGGCCGGGTGCCGCGCGAGACCGAGATTGACGTCAACGGCACGGTGGTGCAGCTGCGCTCGATCCCGCTGGTGGTCGGCGGCCAGCGGACCGGCGCGCTCGTGCTGGTCAGGGACGTCACCGAGCTGCGCCGCCGGGAACGGGAGCTGCTGACCAAGGAAGCGACGATCAGGGAGATCCACCACCGGGTCAAGAACAACCTGCAGACGGTCGCGGCGCTGCTGCGGCTGCAGGCCAGGCGGCTGCAGGCGCCCGAGGCGCGGGCCGCGCTCGAGGAGGCGGTGCGACGGGTGGGGTCGATCGCGATCGTGCACGAGACGCTGTCGCATACACCGGAGGAGATCGTGGACTTCGACGGCATCGCCGACCGGGTCGCGATGATGGCGGGCGAGGTGTCCTCGCCCGAGGTGCGGGTGACGCCGAAGATCACCGGCCAGTTCGGGATGCTTCCGTCGGTCGTGGCGACGCCGCTGGCGATGGTTCTGACCGAGTTGCTGCAGAACGCCCTGCAGCACGGCTTCGGGGCCTCGCCGGTCGGCCGACGGGATGATCGAGGTGGTCGCCGCGCGTGCGCCCGAGCAGCTCACCGTCACGGTAACCGACAGCGGCGCGGGTCTGCCGCCAGGGTTCGACCTGGAGAACACCACCAGCCTCGGCCTGCAGATCGTCAGGACGCTGGTGGAGGGGGAGCTTGGCGGACGGCTGATCCTGGCCGACCGGCCGGGCGGCGGCACCGTGGCGACGATCGACCTGCCCGTCCGCTACGAGCCGATGCCCCGCCCGTCCTGAGGACGGGGGGCGTGGCCCGGAGCGCCGGGTGACCGCAGCCCGGGGCTTGGCGCCCGGCTCAGACGGCTGCGCGAGCGCGGAGCCGAACGGTGCGGCGCTTGAGCGCCCGTCGCTCGTCCTCGCTCAGGCCGCCCCACACGCCGGCGTCCTGGCCGCTGTCAATGGCCCAGCGCAGGCACTCGTCAAGCACGCTGCACCGTCGGCAGACCTGCTTGGCTTCTTCGATCTGCACAAGCGCGGGGCCGCTGTTTCCGATCGGGAAGAAGAGCTCGGGATCTGCCTCGCGACAGGCGGCGATGTTGCGCCAGTCCATGATGTCCACTCCTTCTCGGCGTAGCGGCTGGTCTTCGGTGGCCGCCGCTCGCCACATCGTGCTTGTGAAGTATTTCACGAGCCAGGTCATATGACGGGAATGCTGTCTTACTCCCGTACTTTGGTGGTGCCAATGTGACCGCATCCGGGCATCTGGTAGAGCCCGGCTGCGCTCCGGAGGGTGACCTACCCACGTCCGTTAACGTTCGAACACATTGGGTGGTGTCGCCCCAGGCGCCAGATCTAGCCTCTCAACCGGGCAGAGCCAGCGCAAGAGGGCGCGGCAAACGAGTCCGACGAATTTGATGTCAGATCTATCACAGAAGAGAGTTACGTCACGCTACAACACACATTGCGTCCGGCACAAACCGGAACGCGACCGATTCCCGCTCGCCCAGGTACTCGCCGTCGATGTGAAAGGCGGTCGGGCGGGCGGCGTCGAAGGTGAGCTCGGTCAGCGCCGCCGCGCTGACGATGTCCCGTCCGGACGGGAGCTCCTGCTTGTCCGTCTGCATCATCTGGCCGAGCGCCGCGAGCGTGCTCAGCGTGCGCATCCGGCGGAGCGCGAACAGGTCAAGCCCCGAGCTGAAGTCCGCGTGCGCGAAGCCGACCGGGTGCCTGCCCAGGTACGTCCAATTCGAGCTGTTCGTGACCACGCCCATGAACAGTCCGGAGACCGGCGGCTCGCCGGGGGTGCGCAGGGTCAGCGCCGGGCGACGCCGATCCGTCTCGTAGTACCTGCGCACGGTCGTCCGCAGGTAGGCCGCCACCGAGGCGCGGCGGCCGCGGGCCCGCTGCCGGTCCATGTCGGCGATGACCTCGGCGTCGATCCCGAGGCCGGCGCTGAAGGTGAAGTAGCGGTCCTCGGCCAGGCCCAGCCCGATCTTGCGTCGCGTCCCCGCCGCCACCGAGGCCAGGATGCGCTGCACCGCCCCGCCCGCGTCGGCCGGCAGCCCGAGCGTGCGCGCGAACACGTTGCCGCTGCCGGCCGGGATCGGCGAGAGGGCAGGCCGGTGATCCGGCACCTGCATCAGGCCGTTGACGACCTCGTTCACCGTTCCGTCGCCGCCGAACGTCACCACCAGGTCATAGCCTTGCGCGGCCGACGCGGCGGCGAGCTCGCCCGCGTGGCCGCGATACTGTGTTTGTCTGGTATCCAGCTCTAGCCTGGAGCCGAGCGCGCGGACCACCAGGCCGGCGTCGCGTCCGGTCATGGAGGTCGCGCGAGGATTGATGATCAGCAGCGCGCGCACGTTGCTCAGGTTAACGGTGCCGGGAAGGAAGCGAGACTATGGGTATGCGTTCGGCCACAGGTTCGCCGAGCCTGCTGTGGCTGGCGGCCGCGGCCCAGGCGCTCGAGGCGGCCGGGCTGCTCGTGGTGGTCGCGCTAAACCTGAGCGACCTGGCGGGCGGCCAGACGTACCAGAGGTCGAACGCGATCGCCGTCATCGGCATCGAGTTCGATCGTCGCGGTCGGCCTGGCCGTGGTCGCGGCCGGGATCGTGCGGCTGCGGCCGTGGAGCCGGACTCCGGCCGTGATGACCCAGGTGTTCGCGATCATCATCGGCATCGTGCTGATCCAGGCCCACCGCTTCGGGTGGGGCTTGCCCGCCCTCGTCTTCGCGGTCGCCGGGCTCGCGGGGCTATTCGCCCCAGCGAGCCTGCGAGCACTCAACCACCCCCGGGGGACAACGCCCCCCTGACCGTCCTCAGTCGTCGCCGGTGAGCCCTTCTCGGAGCTGGGCCAGGGTCCTGGCCAGCAGGCGGGACACGTGCATCTGGGAGATGCCGAGCTCGGCCGCGATCTGGGACTGGGTCATGTTGCCGAAGAACCGCAGCAGCAGGATCTTCTTCTCCCGCGGCGGCAGCCGTTCGAGCAGCGGCTTCAGCGACTCGCGGTACTCCACCCCCTCGAGCGCTTCGTCGATCATGCCGAGCGAGTCGGCGACGGCGGGCGCGTCCTCGTCGCCCGAGTCGGGGGCGTCGAGCGAGACGGTCGAATAGGCGTTGGCCGATTCGAGCCCCTCGAGCACCTCCTCCTCCGTCATCTGCAGGTGCGCGGCGAGTTCGCTGACGGTGGGCGCGCGGCCCTCCCGCTGCGCCAGCTCCCCGATCGCCTTGGTCAGCGAGAGCTTGAGCTCCTGCAGCCGCCGGGGCACCCGGACGGCCCAGCCCTTGTCCCTGAAGTGACGCTTGATCTCGCCGACGATGGTGGGCGTGGCGTAGGTCGAGAACTCGACGCCGCGCTCCAGGTCGAACCGGTCGATCGACTTGATCAGGCCGATGGTCGCGACCTGGGTCAGGTCGTCGAGCCACTCGCCGCGGTTGCGGAACCGCCGGGCGAGGTACTCGACCAGCGGCAGGTGCAGCTCCACCAGGGTCGATCTGATCTTCGCGCGCTCGGGGTCGTCGGCCGGCAGCTTGGCCAGCCTCTCGAACAGCTCCCTGGCCTGCGTCCGGTCCGGCGAGGAGTGCTCGGACCGCGCCGGGATCGGCGCGGGATCCTCGCTCACCGTCACCTCGAACTCTTCGGTCACCTGGACCTCGTATTCGCTACTCACCCGGATCCCTACCCGCCCCGCCGCTTGGCGAGGACGATGGAGACCCGGTCGTCCGGGCCGACCTTCGAGTCCACGCTCCCGGCCAGCGCGGACAGCACGGTCCAGGCGAAGGTGTCGCGGGCAGGCATCCTTGCCTGCGCTGCGGTCACCGACACGGTGATCTTCACCTGGTCGGTGCCGAGCTCGAAGACGCATTCCAGGTCGGTGCCGGGAATGGCCTGGGCCAGCAGCATCGCGCAGGCCTCGTCGATGGCGATGCGAAGGTCCTCGATCTCGTCGAGGGTGAAGTCGAGCCGGGCGGCGAGCCCGGCGGCGGCGGTGCGCAGCACGGAGAGGTACGCGCTCTCGGCTGGCATCTTGACCTGCACGTAGTCGGCGGTATCCCGGTCCCCTGGGGGCGCGGTCGTCGCGGCGGTGTCTTCGGTCACGTCTCTCCGTCATTCGGCTCACTGGCCGGCGCTATGCCGGCCACTGATTGCAACTTACCGTCATCAGGGTACGGAACGCGGCAGCGCCGCCCCGGTACCGGGGCGGCGCTGTCCTATTGATGCTGATGTGACCGTCAGGCCTGCTTGGTCTCCCAGAAGATCTTGGCGATCTCCTCGATCTTGGCGAGCAGCTTGTCGGCCGTGGCCACGTCTTCCGATCCCTTGGTGCCGCCAGCTCCGGCCAGCTTGGTGGCCTCGTTGAAGAGCGTGTTGAGCTGCGGGTACTTCTCGAAGTGGGCCGGCTTGAAGTAGTCCGTCCACAGCACCCAGAGGTGGTGCTTGACGAGCTCCGAGCGCTGCTCCTTGATGATCAGCGCGCGAACCCGGAACGCCGGGTCCTCGTTGGCGGCGTACTTCTCGGCGATGGCCTTCACGGACTGCGCCTCGATCATGGCCTGCGCGGGGTCGTAGACGCCGCAGGGCAGGTCGCAGTGGGCATGAGCGACGGACTTCGGCGCGAGCAGACGGGTGAGCAGCCTCATCGATTCCCTTTCTCCGTACCAGATCAGTAAGGTTTCACTTCTGACACTACTCGTGTGGCACGGAGGTAAACGTGCGCGCCCGCCCGAACCGCTGGCCGTTTATCCGGGTGGCGGTCGCGGAGCAGTCCATGATGCCCGCGCTGCGCCCCGGTGACTGGCTGCTGGCGTGGCGCACCGGCCGGATCCGCCCCGGCCAGGTGGTGCTGGCCTGGCATCCTCAGCGGCCGGGTTTCCTGCTCGTCAAGCGGGTCGCGTGGCGCGAGGACGAGGGGTGGTGGCTGGCCTCGGACAACCCGGTCGCGGGCGCGGTCGACAGCGCCCGCTTCGGCCCGGCGCCGGCCGAGAACATCGTCGCGGTGGTGCTGGTCCGCTACTGGCCGATCCGCCGTCGCCGGCCGGCATCTGAGTCATCGCGAACCTGAGGATGCTTCGCGGCAGGCAAGCGCAGAGCCCCGCCCCCGGGGTGTGCCGGGGAGCGGGGCTCTGCGCTGCCAGGTGATTGCCGTGGCCGAGCGGTGCCCGGTCAGGCGATGTCAGCCCGGACGGCCCTTGCTATACGGCTGCGATGTCAGCCGCCACGCCCGCCTGCTCGGCGATGACCAGCTCCATCTCATCCCTCGGCAGGGCCGCGAAGTAGGCCCAGACGAAGATGATCACAGCCCACGCGGCGACCACCGGGATGTCCACCCAGAACGGGATGCGGCCGGTGTTGTGCGGCGCCAGGACCGCGCCGCCGGAGAACTGGCCCTGCCAGGAGATGATTCCCATGCCGATGATGTACACCGGCAGCCAGGCGGCGGCGATTACTTCCTTCCGGCCCAGCCTCGGCCGCTCCGCGTCGAAGGCCATGCAGACGCCGATGATCACGTAGCCGATCACGATGCAGATGCCGAGCTTCCACAGCGCCTCGAAGCCCGACCAGTAGATGAGCAGGCTGGCGACGATGAACGCGAGCGGGGAGAGGATGAGGGCCCCGGGCAGCCGGTACGGCCGGGGCACGTCCGGCAGCCGGCTGCGGAATGCGGTGAGGGAGAGCGGGGCGCCGATGTACATGAGCACGCTCGCGCCGGTGGTCAGCGCCACGATGCTCTGCCAGGTCGGGAACGGCAGCAGGAAGGCGCAGCCGGCCACGAAGGCGAGGATCATGCTGGCCCAGGGCACGCCCCGCCGGTCGGTCCGCTGGAAGATCTGCGGCAGGTACCGGTTCCTGGACAGCGCGTAGGTGACCCGCGAGGTCGAGGTGAGGTAGATCAGCCCGGTGCCGTACGGGGAGACGAAGGCGTCGATCCGCAGGACGGTCGCCAGCAAGCCGAGCCCGGCCAGCCCGGCCAGGCCCGCGATCGGCCCGGACAGCACGTTCGCGTTGCTGATGCCCGGGAAGCCGTGGGTCAGCTGGGCCGGGTCCATCGCGGCGATGAACACGACCTGGACCATGATGTAGATGGCCGTGCCGATCAGCATCGCGCCGATGATCGCGCGCGGCAGGTTCTTCTGCGGGTTCTTGATCTCGCCGGCCAGCTGGTCGGCCTGCTCGAAGCCGAGGTACGAGAAGACGATGCCGGCCCCGACCACCGCGTCGAGCACGCCCTTGGCGCCGAACGGCGCGAAACCGCCGGAACCATTGCTGGGGAAGGCGGCGACCCCTGTCGGTCCGGGAGCGCCCGCGGTCCAGTTCCCCGAGTGCCACTTGAACAGCAGCACGACGACGGCTAGCACCGGAATGATGAGCTTCCACCACATGAGGGTGCTGTTGACCTTGGAGAGCCAGCCGATGCCGAAGAAGTTGATGAACGTGAAGCTGGCCAGCAGCACGACGGTGAGAAACAGGCCGAGCCCGGTGGGGACGCCCGTCGTCGGGTTGTAGATCGCGGGCCACCAGTAGTGCGCGTAATGCATGACCGCGTAGCACTCGACCGGGGCGATGCAGACGGCCTGCAGCCAGGAGAAGAAGCCGAACTGGATCCCGGCGATGCCGCCGAACGCTATGTGCGGGAACCGCGCGGTCCCGCCGGCCACCGGGAACATCGCGCCCAGCTCAGCGTGCACAAACGCCAGGATCAGCACGGCCGCGCCGCCGATGATCCAGGCGTAGATCGCGCTCGGCCCCGCAGCCTGGGTGGCGTACAGGGAGGCGAACAGCCAGCCGGAGCCGATGATCGAGCTCTCGGACGCCCAGATGGCGCCGATAAGCCCCATCTCCCGTTTCAGTCCGACGTCCGCCGGCCGGGTGACAGTGGCGGCACTAGTTTCAGTTGCCATGATCGATAGCTCTTCTCTCGTTTCGATCGTGCCCCGGGGGGCTTGTCACTCGCCCGGTGGGGGTGCGCCTCGGCGAGTGAGCTTGTATAAGCAGAGTGAGAACATCGTAGGGACGATCTACATCCTTCGGAAGTACCGTACTGATGCGGTTTTATAACGCAGGTCACAGGCTGTGTGGTTTCATCACCGCCGGCATAATGACATCTCCGCAGCGTCACGTCCCGATGTCCTGGGAATTACCTGGCTGTTTCTAGTTATTTGGTTTGTGGCGGGCGCATTCGGGGCAGCTATGCGCGGAGCTTGTGAAAGCATTCACGAGCAGTGGCGCCGCAAGATTGCCCCTGGTGACCATTCGGTTCCGCCGCTTAACCGGGCTTAGGCGTCTTCGCCGCGCTTGCGGGCCCGGTAGGCGGTGACGTTCGCCCGGCTGGCGCAACGGTCCGAGCAGTACCGCCTGGTCCGGTTCACCGACGTGTCGATGAAGACCCCCTGGCAGGGCGCCGCCTGGCATACGCCGAACCGATCGAGGCCGAGGTCGGCCAGGCGGACGGAGAGCCCCATGGCCGCGCCCGCGGCGTACTTGTCGGACATCGAGCCGCTCTCGGTGTAGTGCACGTGCCAGGGCTGCCCGTCGTGACCGGAGAGCTGAGGGTGGACCGGGTACTGAATGAGGAGCTCGTTCAGCCGCGACGCGGCCTCGGTCCCGTTCTCCTGGGAGCAGGCGACGAAGAAGCCGCGGAACTCATCGCGGAGCATGAGCAGCGTCTCCAGGTCGGCCCGGCTCATGCCGTGGCTCAGGTGCTCGCGGTCCGACACGAGCGCGTGCAGTCCGTCCAGCGACGTCAGCAGGTCGCCACCCTCGTGCCCGAGGCCGGCGGTGTTCACGAGTCGGACGGCGAGTTCGGCGTAAGACGACAGGTCCACGCGGGATCCCTCGCTGCGGTGGGTCAGATGTAATAGGCTGCTGGTGCTGCTGAGTATTACACAGAACGACGCTCGCAGCGCAGTGCACAATGTACCAACGGGTAACCCCCGTACCTACAGTGATCACCGTCCGTCAGGGCGTGTCGGCCGCGCACCCCGCTGCCGTGAGTCCAGGGCATTTGATCCTTCGCATGTCTTCCCGCTTTGGGGGTTACCGTGGCCGACGAGGCTGCCTCTTTCCGTACTCAGACTTCCTACGACGCCGACCCGGTCTTCCTGATGCACCGGGGCGGCAAGATCGGCGTCGAGCCCACCGTGGAGGTGCCTGACCGGGCCGCGCTCGCCATGGCCTACACGCCCGGCGTCGCCCGCGTCTGCAGCGCCATCGCCGACCAGCCCGAGCTGGCCGGCGAGTACACCTGGACCGGCAACACCGTCGCCGTCGTGAGCGACGGGACCGCCGTGCTCGGCCTGGGCGACATCGGCCCGGCCGCCGCGATGCCGGTCATGGAGGGCAAGGCGCTGCTGTTCAAGAAGTTCGCGGGCATCAACGCGGTGCCGATCTGCATCGACGTCACCGACGTGGACGCCGTGGTGGCGGTGGTCACCGCGCTCGCCCCGAGCTTCGGCGGCATCAACCTGGAGGACATCTCCGCGCCCCGGTGCTTCGAGATCGAGGACCGGCTGCGGGCCGCCCTCGACATCCCGGTGATGCACGACGACCAGCACGGCACCGCCATCGTGGCGCTGGCCGCGCTGCGCTCGGCCGGGCGGGTGGTGGGCAAGGAACTGGGCGCGATGCGGGCCGTGGTGTGCGGCGCGGGCGCGTCCGGCATCGCGGTCTCCAAGATCCTGCTGGCGGCGGGCATCGGCGAGATCGGCGTGGCCGACAGCAAGGGCATGATCTACGACGGCCGGGACGGTCTCAACCCGGTCAAGGCCGGGCTCGCCCGGGTGACCAACGCCTCCCGCTTCGCGGGCGCGCCCGAGGCGGCGCTGCGCGACGCCGACGTCTTCATCGGGCTGTCGGGCGCGACGCTGCCCGAGGACGCCCTCGCCCGGATGGCACCCGGCGCGGTGGCGTTCCTGCTCTCCAACCCCGAGCCCGAGATCCACCCCGACGTCGCCCGGCGGCACGCCGCGGTGGTCGCCACCGGGCGCAGCGACTTCCCCAACCAGATCAACAACTCGCTCGCCTTCCCCGGCGTCTTCCGGGCGGCCCTGGACGTCCGCGCGACGGCGATCACCGAGAACATGAAGCTGGCGGCCGCGGACGCCATCGCCGACCTGGTGGGCGACGACGCGGCGCCGGACTACGTCATCCCGAGCCAGTTCGACGAGCGGGTCGCCCCGGCCGTCGCCGCCGCCGTCGCCGCCCAGGCCCGCCTGGACGGCGTCGCGCGTTCGTAGCGCCCACCGGTTTGGCGCTTAGCGCTGTGGGCCACAGCGCTAAGCGCGCGGCCAGGGAGGGCGGCCGGTTAGGCGGGCGCGCTCCGGTCTTCACGGGTCGGGCGGGCGGCCGATAGGGTCGTGATCATGCTTGCCGCCTACGCCGCGCGTACCGACGCAGAGAATCCGCTGAACGGGCTTGAGATCGGGGAGCGGCCCGACCCCGAGCCGTCCGCCGACTGGACCCTTGTCACCGTCAAGGCGACCGCGCTCAACCATCACGACGTGTGGTCGCTGCGCGGCGTCGGGCTGCCCGCCGACCGGCTGCCGATGATCCTCGGCTGCGACGCGGCCGGGATCGATTCCGATGGCAACGAGGTCGTCGTGCACGCGGTGATCGGCGACGCCGCCGCCGGCGGCGGCGACGAGACCCTCGACCCCCGCCGCTCGCTGCTCTCCGAGCGCTACCAGGGCACCTTCGCGGAGAAGGTCGCGGTGCCGAAGCGGAACCTGCTGCCGAAGCCGGCCGCGCTCTCCTTCGAGGAGGCGGCCTGCCTGCCGACCGCCTACCTGACCGCGTACCGCATGCTGTTCGACAAGTCGGGCGCTCAGCCCGGCGCGACGATTCTCGTCCAGGGCGCCAGCGGCGGCGTCGCCACCGCGCTGATCCTGCTCGGCCGCGCGGCCGGCTACCGCGTCTGGGTGACTAGCCGGACCGACGCCAAGCGCCAGGCGGCGCTCAAGCTCGGCGCCGACGCGGCCTTCGAGACCGGCGCCCGGCTGCCCGAGCGCGTCGACGTGGTGATGGAGACCGTCGGCCAGGCGACCTGGTCCCACTCGGTCCGCTCGCTCAAGCCCGGCGGCCGCATCGTCATCTCCGGCGCCACCAGCGGCGACGTCCCGCCCGCGGAGCTCACCAGGATCTTCTTCACCCAGCTGTCGGTCGTCGGCTCCACCATGGGCACCCGCGACCAGCTCGGCCGCCTGCTCCGCTTCTGCGAGCAGACCGGCACCCGCCCCCTGATCGACCAGGTCCTCCCGCTGGGGGACGCGGCCTCCGGCTTCGCCGCCATGATCGACGGCGCCCACACGGGCAAGATCGTCTTCACCCCCTAGCGGCTTAGGTGTCGCCCACCTATCAGGTCAAGCAGCCTGCCATCGGGCTGGCGCAAGCGCCCGCCCATGGTCTTGATCGTGACTTTGACCTTGGCCTCGGCGCCTACGAGTCCTTGGACCCAGGATCATCAGCCGGAGGCGTTTCCGACGGTCCCGAGGTGTTCATCGGCCCGATTACCTCGGTCCTAATCCGATCCAGGGTGTCGGCCAGGATGTCGCGCAGGGCGGGGATGACCTCGCTGCCGAGGATGGTGCTCGAGTCCCAGGCGACCGAGCGCAGGTCGGTCACGAACTCCCGCGCCAGCCGCTCGAAGTCGCGCAGGGCACCCAGGTCGTGGGCCCGGCCCGGCCGCTCGTTCCAGTGGCTCCACTCGCTCCAGTTGCCCCAGCCGCTCCACTGCTCGCGGGCGTCGACCCGGAGCTGGGCGGCCTCCTCGCGCAGCCGCTGGGCGTGGCTGCGGGCCTCGTCGCGGGCCTGCCGGGCGCGCTCACGGGTCTGCCTGGTCTGCGACCAGGCGCCCTCCTTGGCCTGCCGGGCCTGCTCGCGGGCGGCGTCGGCGGCCTCGCGGGCGGCCTCGGCCGCGTCCCGGGCGGTGTCGCGCTCGTTCTGCCGCACCTCGCGGGCGGCCCGGGTCAGCTCCTCGCGCAGGCTGCGGACGGTGGCGCGGACGTCCTCGCCGAACTCGCGGGCGATGTCGCTGACCGACTCGGACAGCTCCTCCTCGAGCTCGTCGAGCTCGGCGCCGCGGCTGCGCAGCTCCTCGCGGCCGGCCTCGGTGATCCGGTAGACCTTGCGCCCGTTCTCCTCGTCGTGCGTGACCAGGCCCTCGTCCTCAAGCCGGGCCAGCCTCGGGTAGATCGTGCCCGGGGAGGGGGCGTAGACGCCCATGAACCGGTCCCGCAGCAGCCGGATCACCTCATAGCCGTGCCTCGGCTCCTCGTCGAGCAGGCGCAGCAGGTACAGCCGGAGCCGTCCATGGCGGAAAACCGGGGTCATCGGGTCTCGCTCTCTTTTCCTTCCCGGCGCAGACGCCGCAGTAGCGTCACCGAGCCGGACATGGTGCTGACGGACACGCGCCCGGTACCTGCACCTACGTTACCGCTTACGGTATGTGAGGCGGGTGCCTTGGTGGTCCGGAGCGATTCGAACTCGGTGCGGACCGCGCCCGAGGTGGACTGCAGCCGCACCTGGGCGTCGCTCCCCTCCGGCAGCCGCAGCGTCACGTCACCGGACATCGTGCTCACCCGCACGTCGCCCCCCGCCCGGAGGGTGACGTCGGCCGCGATCTGCCCGCTCATGGTGTTCGCCTCGAGGCGGTCGAGCCAGCCGTCGGCCAGCAGGAGCCCGCCCGACATGGACTTGAAGCGGACCTCGCCGTCGATGTCGCGCGCGGCGATCTCGCCCGACATCGTCTCCGCCTCCACGTTCCCGGTGACGCCGTCCAGGGTCACATCGCCGGACATTCCCTTCACCGCTGCCCCCGAGCGCAGGCCGGAAACGATCGCCGACGCGCTGAGCACGCCGAGCTGAATCGGGCAGTCGGCGGGCACGGTGATCGTCACCGCGACCTTGTCGTGCTTCGGTTTCAGGAAACCGAGCAGCCCATCCCAGGTCAGCGACTCGTAACTGACCGTCAGCTCGCCGCCGTCCTGGGTGACCTGAAGCGGGCGCCCCTTGAGCTCGGTGACCGAGATCGACGGGCGGTCATCGGAGGCGAGGACCGCCACCGATCCGGCCATCAGGCGCACGTTCAGCGCCGTGACGTCGTCGAAGTCCAGGCGCTTGGGCGCGTCGACAGTCCAGCTTGGCATGACAAGTCCTCCCGGGCGGTTCCTTGACCTGCCAACCACGATATATCGCGTCTTGGAAAAGTCAAGATGTATCGCGTTTAACGTCCGCCTCGTGCCCCCGCGGTCCCCATCGTTACAGGGGCAATGGGCGCCGAGGGGCGAAGACACGGTCCGTTCGAGATGACTGCCTTGTCTTTTTTACTCGTCTTCCGGATCGCCGTCTGGGTCGGCGTCGTCGTCGGAGTCGGTCCGGGCGAGCCACTTGGCCAGCCGGTCGATGGCCGTCTCGAACTCGGGGTTGAGGTCCACGAAGTCGCGCAGCCGCTCGGCCAGCCAGGCCATGGTGACCTGCTCGTCGCCGCGGCGCTCGTCGAGTTCCTCGATCCCGGCGTCGGTGAAGTACATCGCTAGCCCTCCGTTGCGGCAGGTCTAAAAATGCCGTTCTGGCTACTTGTTGGCGTCCTAGGCACATCATTTTTAGACCTGCCGTGGGATAGCCGTCTCGATCAGTTCACGGTGGGAGGAGTTGTGCATCTTGGCCGAGCCGTACGCGGGCGCGGAGCTCGCGGGCAGCGTGACCGCCGACAGCGGCCGGCCGAGCAGCTGCGGCAGCCGCAGCGCCATCCTCGGCCACGCGCCCTGGTTCTCCGGCTCTTCCTGCGCCCAGACGAGCTCGGCATCGGCCGGGTACCGGGAGAGCTCGGCCCGCAGCTGCTCGTGCGGGACCGGGTAGAGCTGCTCGACCCGGACGATCGCGGTCGAGTGCGCGTTCGCCTTGGCGCGGTACTCGGCCAGGTCGTAGTAGAACTTGCCTGCGCACAGCACCACCCGGCGGACGGCCGAGGCGTCGAAGCCGGCCGACTCGCCGATCAACGGCTGGAACGCGCCGCTGGTGAACTCGGCCGTCGCGGACGTGGCCGCCTTGGCCCGCAGGATCGACTTCGGGGTGAAGACGATGAGCGGCTTGTGCCGGCCCGACAGCGCCTGCCAGCGCAGCAGGTGGAAGTAGTTGGCGGGCGTGGTCGGCAGCGCGACCGTCATGTTGTCCTGCGCGCACAGCGCCAGGAACCGCTCGATCCGGGCGGAGGAGTGGTCCGGCCCCTGGCCCTCGTAGCCGTGCGGCAGCAGCAGCACGACGCTGGACTTCTGGCCCCACTTCTGCTCGCCCGAGCTGATGAACTCGTCGATGATCGTCTGCGCGCCGTCCGCGAAGTCGCCGAACTGCGCCTCCCACATCACCAGCGCGTCCGGCCGGGCGACCGAGTAGCCGTACTCGAATCCCATCGCGGCGAACTCGGACAGCAGCGAGTCGTAGACGAAGAACCGGGCCGAGCCGTTGTCGAGCCGCTTGAGCGGGGTGTAGTCGTCGCCGGTGTGCCGGTCGACCAGCACCGCGTGCCGCTGGCCGAAGGTGCCGCGCCGCGAGTCCTGCCCGACCAGCCGGACCGGGCGGCCGTCCTGCAGCAGCGAGCCGATGGCGAGCAGCTCTCCGGTCGCCCAGTCGATCGTGTCCTCGGCGACCATGGTGGCGCGCCGGTCCAGCTGGGGCTTGAGCCTCGGGTGGACCGTGAACCCGTCGGGGATGTTCACCTGGGTGTCGATGATCCGCTTGACCGCGTCCTGGGTGATCGCGGTCGCCACCGCCGCGTGGTTCACCGGGCGCTCGCCGACCTCGGCCGGCAGCACCGTGCCGGGCTGGGCCGGCAGCGCCGCCGCGTCCCTGGTCTCGGTGAACGCGCGCTCCAGCTGCTGCTGGTAGTCGCGCAGGGCCGCCTCGGCCTCTTCCATCGTGAGGTCGCCGCGGGCGATCAACGACTCGGTGTAGAGCTTGCGGACGCTGCGCCTCGCCTCGATCAGGTCGTACATCAGCGGCTGGGTGAAGCTGGGGTTGTCGGTCTCGTTGTGGCCCCGGCGCCGGTAGCAGACCATGTCGATCACGACGTCCTTGCGGAACGTCTCCCGGTAGGCGAACGAGAGCCGGCCGACCCGGGCGACGGCCTCGGGGTCGTCGCCGTTGACGTGGAAGATCGGCGCCTGGATCATCCGCGCCACGTCGGTCGCGTACACGCTCGACCGCGAGTACTGCGGCGAGGTGGTGAAGCCGACCTGGTTGTTGACCACGATGTGGACGGTGCCGCCGGTGCGATAGCCCCTCAGCTGCGAGAGGTTCAGCGTCTCGGCCACCACGCCCTGGCCCGCGAACGCCGCGTCCCCGTGGATGAGCACCGGCAGCACGGTGAAGCCGTCCTCGCTCATGTCGAGGACGTCCTGCTTGGCCCGGACCACGCCCTCGGTCACCGGGTCGGACGCCTCGAGGTGGCTGGGGTTGGCGACCAGGCTGGTCGGGATCCGCTTGCCGCTGGCGGCGGTGAAGACGCCCTCGGCCCCCAGGTGGTACTTGACGTCGCCCGAGCCCTGGGTGGACTTCGGGTCGAGGTTGCCCTCGAACTCCTTGAAGATCTGCCCGTAGGACTTGCCGACGACGTTGGCGAGCACGTTGAGCCTGCCGCGGTGGGCCATGCCGATCACGGCCTCGTCCAGGCCCGCGTCGGCGGCCTCGCTGATCACCGTGTCAAGCAGCGGGATCAGCGACTCGCCGCCCTCGAGCGAGAACCGCCGCTGGCCGACGTACTTGTTCTGCAGGAAGGTCTCGAACGCCTCGGCCACGTTCAGCTTGGACAGGATCCGCATCTGCTCGTCGTGGCTGGCACGGCCGGGCGGGACCTCGATGTGCGACTGGATCCACTTGCGCTCTTCCGGATCCTGGATGTGCATGTACTCAATGCCGACCGTGCGGCAGTAGGAGTCGCGCAGCACCCCGAGGATCTCGCGCAGCCGCCTGATCGGCTTGCCGCCGAACCCGCCGGTGGCGAACTCGCGCTCCAGGTCCCACAGGGTGAGGCCGTGCTTGATGATGTCCAGGTCGGCGTGCTTGCGCTGCTCGGTGTCGAGCGGGTTGGTGTCGGCCATCAGGTGCCCGCGGACCCGGTAGGCGTGGATTAGCTCCTGCACCCGGGCCGACCTGGTCACGTCGTCCTCGTGCCCGTACGGGAAGTCCCTGACCCAGCGGACCGGCTCGTACGGTATCCGCAGCGACTCGAAGATCTTGTCGTAGAACCCGTCCTCGCCCAGCAGCAGCGAGTGCACGATCCGCAGGAAGTCGCCGGACTGGGCGCCCTGGATGATCCGGTGATCGTAGGTCGAGGTCAGCGTCACGGTCTTGCTGATCGCGAGCTTGGCCATCGTCTCTTCGCTCGCGCCCTGGTAGGCGGCCGGGTACTCCATCGCCCCGACGCCGACGATGGTCCCCTGGCCGGGCATCAGCCGTGGCACCGAGTGCTCGGTGCCGATCGTGCCCGGGTTGGTGAGCGAGATCGTGGTGGACTGGAAGTCGGCGACGGTCAGCTTGCCGGTCCTGGCCTTGCGGACCACGTCCTCGTAGGCGGTCCAGAACTGGCGGAAATCCATCCCGTCGGTGCCCTTGATGTTCGGCACCAGGAGCTGCCTGCTGCCGTCCTTGGCCCGCAGGTCAATGGCGAGGCCGAGGTTCACGTGGTGCGGGGTGGCGAGGACGGGCTTGCCGTCCTCCTCGGCGTAGGCCGCGTTCATCTCCGGCAGCGCCTTGACCGCCTGGACCACCGCGTAGCCGATCAGGTGGGTGAAGGAGATCTTCCCGCCCCGGCCCCGCTGCAGGTGGTTGTTGATGACGATCCGGTTGTCGATCAGCAGCTTCGCGGGCACCGCGCGGACGCTGGTGGCGGTGGGCACGGTCAGGCTCGCGGCCATGTTCTGGGCGGTGCGGGCGGCGGCGCCGCGGAGCTTGCTGAGCTCGGCGTCACTCGGCGGCGGGGCGGCAGGCGCGGCCGGGGCGGCCTGGGAGGGGTGCGCGGCCGGCACTGCCCCGGCGGCGGGCTTGGCGGCGGGCGTCGTCCCCGGCGACGCCGGGGCGGCCACGGCGGCGGCTGAATCGTTCATGCGGACCGGCTTGTAGTCGGCGAAGAACGACCACCAGGCCCGGTCGACCGACCCCGGGTCGGCCAGATAGCGCTGGTACAGCTCATCGACAAGCCACTCATTGGGGCCGAAGTCGGCGTTGGCCGGCGGGGCGCCCGTGTCCGTTGGCTCAGTCTGAAGGCCGTTGCCCGAGGACGAGGTGGTTGCTGATGGCACGCTGAGATCCGCGGCGGCGAGCGGCGACTCAGAAGACACGGCGGACATCGCCTTCTTCCGAAAGATTGGTGTTTGCTGGTTACTAACTCCCGCTTCCCAGGTTACCTGTCGGTTGCGCGGGCGGGTGGCGGGATGACCGCCCCGTGACCTGGTTGGCGTTGTGTTGTCAGTCACGCGTAAGTCAGCCCGGACGATCGCGAATATGCGCGACGGCCGAGGACATTTGCAATCTGCCCGGCGGCCGGGCAGCGTACGCTCAGGCTGAAATGGACGACAGGTTGCGTGAGTTCGGCGAGGTGCCGGGCTACGAATTCGACCGGCCGCGCGGTGCCGCGGCCAGGACCCACGGCCCGCGGCGGTGACTGGGCTGGTCAGCCGTGGCCGCAGCCGCCGCCCGCGAGCGGGCCCTGGCAGCAACGGCCCGCGCACCCGTGGCCGCAGCCGCCGCAGGAACCGTGGCCGGAGCCACTCGAGGCCGGCCGTCCGCCCGGGCCCGGCCGGCCGGCCCTGCTGGCCAGGGACACCCTGGCCGCGATGCGGGCCCGCAACTGGCTCACCAGCCTGGCGGCGCCGCTGGTGGCCGCGATCGCGGTCGGGGTCGCCGGGGTCGTCGTCCTCGGGGCGAACAACGGCCGCGATACCGCCGCCCCGTCCGGGCTGGCGGCGGGATTCCCGCCCGCCCGGTCGGCGGCGGCCGATTTCAGCGGCGGCAACGGCCGTCCGGTCGAGGTGTCCGCGATCGCGGCGGCCGGCCCGACCGAGGTCGCCGTCGGCAGCGCCGATCGCGACTGGGCGCTGTGGGTCTCGGCCGACGGCGCATCCACCTGGCGCCGCGCCGGGCTGACGCCGGCCGCGGCCGCCGGGGCGGCCAACGGGCAGCTGGCCGGGGTGGCGCACGGCCCGTCCGGCTGGCTCGCGGTCGGCGGCGCGGCCGCCGGGGCGGCCGGCGGGACGCCCCGGACCGGCCGTGATCGGCTCGCCCGACGGCCTGACCTGGACGGTCACCGCTAGCCCGGCCGCGTTCGACGGCCCCGGCCGGACCGTCACCGCCGCCGTCGCGGCGGGCCCGGGCGGGTACGTGATCGTGGGGAAGGCGTCGGCTGGCCCCCGAACGGTCGCGGCGGCCTGGTACGCGCCCGGCCTCACCGGCTGGCGTCGGGCCGCCGACGCCCGGCCGGGGGCGCTCGACGGCCCCGGCGACCGGGCGATGAGCGCCGTCAGCGCGACCGGTCGCGGGTTCGTCGCGGCCGGCGCGGTCGGGCCGCGCCCGGCCGTCTGGCTGTCGGGCACCGGCCGGACGTGGACGCTGGTGCCGCTGGCGCTGCCCCCGGGCGCGGCCAGCGCCGCCCTCGACTACGTGGCCGCCAACGGCAGCGTGCTGGCCGCGATCGGCACCGAGGTCACGGCGGCGGGCCAGCACCGTCCGTTCGCCGCCGTCTCGACCGATGCGGGCGCGGCCTGGACGCAGGCACGGCTCCCGCTGCCGCCCGCCACCGCCGAAGCCTCGGCCACCGCGCTCACCGCCGCGGGCGGCGGCTTCACCGCGACCGGCACCTACGGCCCCCCGGGGGAGACGGACGTCGTGGTCTGGACGCTTCCCGGCCCGGCGGCCGGGACCGCGTGGACCGAGGCCGCCCCGCAGGGCACCGGCCTGGCGGGCCCCGGCATGCAGGCGATCACCGCGCTGACCGCGACCGGGGCAACGCTGACCGGGGTTGGCTTCACGGCCACGTCGGCCGCCACGTCCGGGTCGATGCGAACCGAGCCGACCATCTGGCAGTCGCCCGTCCGGTCCTGACTACGATGACGTAATCATGACAAGCAGCAAGCCAGGCACCGTCCTCGTCACCGGCGCGAGCAGCGGCTTCGGCGCCGCCGTGGCCCGCCGGTTCGCCGCCGACGGCGCGCGCGTCGTCGTCGCCGCCCGTCGCTCGGACCGGGTCAGGGACCTCGTGGCCGAGCTCGGCCCGCAGGCCCTCCCGCTCACCCTCGACGTCAGGGACCGGGCCGCGGTCGCCGCCGCCGTGGCCGGCCTCCCGCCCGAGTTCGCCGCGATCGACCTGCTGGTGAACAACGCCGGCCTCGCGCTCGGCCTCAACCCGGCCCAGGACGCCGATCTGGACGACTGGGACCAGATGATCGACACAAACTGCAAGGGCCTGGTCTACTGCACCCGCGCGATCCTGCCCGGCATGGTCGCCCGCGGCTCGGGGCATGTGATCAACCTGGGCTCGGTGGCGGGCAGCTACCCGTACCCGGGCGGCAACGTCTACGGCGGCACCAAGGCGTTCGTGCGCCAGTTCAGCCTCAACCTCCGCAGCGACCTGCACGGCACCGGGGTCCGGGTCACCTGCGTCGAGCCGGGGATGGCGGACACTGAGTTCTCCCTCACCCGGTTCGGCGGCGACCGGGCCAAGGCGGACGCCGTCTACGCGGGCATGCAGCCGCTGACGCCGGATGACGTCGCCGAGTCGATCCACTGGGCGGCGACGCTTCCGGCCCACGTCAACGTGAACACGATCGAGCTGATGCCGACCAGGCAGTCCTTCGCGCCCTTCCAGGTCGCCCGGGACGGCGCCTGAGGGCCGGCCGCCGCCCTAGTTCTTCCAGAACAGGTCCGCGCGGCGGTTGGCGAGGGACGGCAGCGTGGCCCGGACCGTCTCGACCAGCGCCAGATCGGCGTTGACGACGGTCACGCCGGCCGACGGCCCGAGGTCGCACCGGACCACGCCGAGCGGGTCGATGAGCATGGACCGGCCGACTCCGGTCGGCGCCCGGGTCGGCTTCTCGCCGGGGTCGGGAACCTGGCCGACGGCGGCGATCCAGACCGTGTTCTCGATCGCGCGGGCGCGCAGCAGCGTCACCCAGTGCTCCTCCTTGAACAGCCCCGCCTGCCAGGCCGCGCTGACCGTGACCAGCGTCGCGCCGCCGACCGCGAGCGCCCGGGTCAGTTCCGGGAACCGGATGTCGTAGCAGATCTGCAGCCCCACCTCGGCCCCCGCGAGCGTGGTCACGACCACCTCATCGCCCGGCGCGACCAGGTCGGACTCGCGCTGACCGAGCGCGTCGAACAGGTGCAGCTTCCGGTACGAGGCGACCAGGTCGCCCGCCGCGGAGAACGCGACCGCCGTGTTGTGCACCCGCCCGTCCGCCGACGGCTCGAACACGCCCGCCACCGCCGCGACGCCCGCAGTCGCGCAGGCCGCCGCCAGCCCGGCGCAGAACGGCCCGTCAAGCGGCTCCGCCGCCGCCCGCAGGTCGGCCCCGAACCGCACCATCGTCGCCTCGGGGAACACCGCCAGCTCGGCGCCGCCGGCCGCCGCCTCGACCAGCGCGGCCCGCGCCCGCGCGAGGTTGACGGCCGGGTCCAGGCTCACCGGGATCTGACACAACGCGATACGCACCCGCCCAGCCTAATCCGGGTCGCCTTAATCTGATCTGGTGACTCGACCGCTGCTCAACCGCCGCCTCGACGGCCTCGGCAACTCGATCTTCGGCGAGATGTCGGCCCGCGCCGCCGCCACCGGCTCGATCAACCTCGGCCAGGGGTTCCCCGACGTCGACGGTCCCAGGTCAGTCGCCGACGCGGCGGCCGAGGCGATCCTGGCCGGCCGGGGCAACCAGTACCCGCCGCCGACCGGCATCCCCGAGCTGAGGCGGGCGGTGGCGCGCCATCAGCAGCGGTTCTACGGCCTCGGCTACGACCCGGACACCGAGGTGCTGATCACCGCGGGCGCGACCGAGGCGATCGCGGCCGCGCTGCTCGCCCTGCTCGAGCCGGGCGACGAGGTGATCGCGTTCGAGCCGTACTACGACTCCTACGTGGCCGGCATCGCGATGGCGGGCGCGGCCCGCGTCCCGCTCACGCTGTCGCCCCCCGGCTTCCGTCCCGACCTGGACAAGCTCGTGAGCATGATCAACGGCAGGACCCGGCTGCTGCTGCTGAACAGCCCGCACAACCCGACCGGCATGGTCCTCACCCGGGCCGAGACCGAGGCGCTGGCGCGGATCGCCATCGACCACGACCTCCTCGTCATCACCGACGAGGCCTACGAGCACCTCACCTTCGACCGCGCGCACATTCCGCTGGCGTCCATCCCCGGGATGCGCGAGCGCACCGTCTCGATCGGCTCGGCGGGCAAGACGTTCTCGTTCACCGGCTGGAAGGTCGGCTGGGCGACCGGCACCCCGGAGCTGGTCGCCGCCGTCCGCACCACCAAGCAGTTCCTGACCTACGTCTCCAGCGGCCCGTTCCAGTACGCGGTGGCCGAGGCGCTCGACCTTCCCGACCGGTACTTCACCGCCATGGCCGAAGACCTCAAGGGCCGCCGCGACCTGCTGGCGAGCGGCCTGCGAGACATCGGCTTCGAGGTGTACCAGCCCGACGGCACCTACTTCATCACCACCGATATCGCCCCGCTGGGTGAGCGCGACGCGATGGAGTTCTGCCTGGCCCTCCCGGACCGGGCGGGCGTGGTCGCGATCCCGAGCGCCGTCTTCTACGACGACAACCCGGAGGCGGGCCGCACCATGGTCCGGTTCGCCTTCTGCAAGCGCCCCGAGGTGCTCAACCAGGCCATCAGCCGCCTGTCCGTCCTGGCCGGAACAGGGTCCTTAGGCCCATGGCGGCCGGCCGGGCGATTAGCCAGGATGGGATGCATGACGACATCCGGCAACCTCCTGGCCCGCTTTCTTCGCGGTCTGCAGGCGAACTGGCCGGCTCTGCTGCTGCCGCTGATCGCGGGGGGCGCGCTCGGCCTGACCGCGAGCAAGTGGCCGGAGCTCGTGATCATCCTGGTCCTCATCCTCACCGCCCTGGCGCCGAGGGAGAGCGCGAGGATCGCCCCGTATGCCCTGTTCGCCTACGGCGCCTACGGTCTCTACCTGATGCACTCGCTGCTGATCCGCGAGGCGAACTCAGTCACCTACGGGTTCGTGCACGCCTCCTGGCGTCCCGTTAACGTCGGCGTCAACTGGTACGTGGCCGACTCCGGGGACAACCGTTGGGTGCTCGCGGAGGCGGTGGCCTGCCTGGTCGCCGGGATGTGCCTGCTCGCGCGGCCGGGATCGCTCGGCGGCGGGCCGGTCCGCCGGGCGGTTGAGCAGCTGCGCGGGACGGGCGGCCAGCCCAAGACGGTGCCGCCGCTGCTGCTCATCGGGGTGGTCTTCCTCTGGGAGGAGCTGTTCGGCCAGGATCTCTGGTTCGGCACGCCGTGGCAGCCCGGCTTCACGCCGATGATGCTGGTGGCGTTGCTCATCGTCGCGGCGGCGGTGGCCGCGGTGGTGTGGCTGCCCCGGGCCGCCGCGCTGCTCGCGGTGGCCGGGACGGTGCTCTTCGGGCTCATCGGGGTCCTGTCGGGCGTGCAGTGGATCGCGGATCCGAGGTCGGCGCCGGTCGGGCCGTGGAGCGGCTACACCGTCGGCTTCTACGGCCCGGTGCCGCTCGACGGCGGGATCACCGGGCTGTTCGCCGGGCTGGAGGGGATCGCGCTGGTGGCGCTCGGCTGCCTGCTCGCCCCCCGGCTGCTGACCTGGTCGGCCGACTTCGAGCTGGCCGAGCGGGCGCAGGCGCTCGCCCGCCGGGTCGACGGGCTGACCAGGACCCGCACCGACGCGACGGACACGGCGGTCGCCGAGCTGCGCCGGATCGAGCGGGACCTGCACGACGGGGCGCAGGCCCGGCTGGTGGCGCTCGGTATGTCGCTGCGGGCGGTCGAGCAGCTGATGGGCACGAACCCGGAGGCGGCGCTCGCGCTGGTCGCGGAGGCGCGGGAAACGTCCTCCCGTGCCCTCGAGGACCTGCGTGACCTGGTGCGCGGCATCTACCCGCCGGTGCTGGCCGACCGCGGCCTGGCCGAGGCGGTGCGGAACCTGGCCATGGACGCCGTCGTCGACGTGGACGTGGACGTCGCCCTGCCCGGCGAGCCGCCCATGCCGGTCGCGGCGGCGGTGTACTTCGCGCTGGCGGAGGCGCTGACCAACGCCGTGCGGCACGCGGGGGCGGGCACCGTTCGGGTCGGCCTTGAGCACGCCGACGGGATCCTCCGGGCGACCGTCACCGACGACGGGCGCGGCGGGGCGGACGCCTCGCGCGGGACCGGGCTGGCCGGAGTGGAGCGACGGCTCGCCACCTTTGATGGCATCCTCGCGGTAAGCAGCCCGGCCGGCGGGCCGACCAAAGTCGTTATCGAGGTGCCGTGCGCGTTGTCATCGGTGAAGATCTCTTCCTGCTGAGGGACGGGCTGGTCCGGCTGCTGACCGCGCACGGGTTCGAGATCGCCGCCGCCGTCGGCACCGCCCCCGAGCTGCTGGCCGCGCTGACCGAGCTGAAGCCGGACGTCTCGATCGTCGACGTCAGGATGCCGCCGTCGCACACCGACGACGGGCTGCGGGTGGCGATCGAGGCGCGCCGGATGGTGCCCGGCCTGCCGGTCCTGGTGCTCTCCCAGTACGTGGAGCAGCTCTATGCGGCCGAGTTGCTGGCCGACCGCGCGGGCGGCGTCGGCTACCTGCTCAAGGACCGAGTATTCAGCGACGGCGCGTTCGCGGAGGCGGTCCGCGACGTCGCGGCCGGCGGCACCGTCCTCGACCCCGAGGTGGTGGCGCGGCTGATGGCCAGGCGGACCCGGTCCGGCCCGCTCGCCGGGCTCACCCCGCGCGAGCGCGAGGTGCTCGCGCTGATGGCCGAGGGGCGCTCCAACGCGGCCATCGCCGCCCGGCTGTTCATCGCCGAGAAGTCGGTCGCCAAGCACGCGGCGGGCATCTTCGCCCGGCTCGGACTGGCCCTGTCCGACGACGACAACCGCCGCGTCCTCGCCGTCCTCGCCTACCTCAACGCCTGAGCGGCTCAGCCCCCGACCAGCTGAGTCTCCGACCGGCTGAGTCCCCGATCGGCTGAGTCCGTCAGCGGCGGAGTCCCTGAGCGGCCGGGAGCGAGGCGAGGGCGATCGGCTCGGTCCCCACCGCCCCGACCGCCCCCGCTGGTCCCCCGGCGGATCCCGGTCTACGCTCCCCAATGCGCCACCGGCCGGAACCCGTTCCCCGGAGCGAGACCCGGCAGGGGGCCGAAACTGGCGTTCCCCTCGTTACACCAGCCCCGTTTTCCCCGCCGTCCCCGGTCCCGCACCTGTATGAGGGCCGGGCGCGGCCGACGCCAACAACTTTTGCCGGTGATTTTTTTTCGGGCTTGGCGGCCAGACCGGAGCGGGGCCGCATCGCGGCCGGCCCGCCGATGGCTGGCGTAGGGCGGCCGGCCCGGCCCGCCTAAGCTTCTGGTGTGCAGGAGCGTAGCGAGTGGGATGTCGCCGTCGTCGGCGGCGGGCCGGCCGGGCTGGCCGCCGCCAGCGCCTCGGCCGCCGCCGGGGCACGGACGATCGTGCTTGAGCGGGCCGAGCATCCCCGGTACAAGACATGCGGCGGCGGCCTGCTCGGGGTCTCCAGGGCCGCCGTGGCCGGCCAGATCGCGCTGCCGGTGCGGGACGAGATCAGGTCGGCCACGTTCACCCTCCGGGGCGGGCAGGAGTTCACCCGCTCGACCGCTCAGCCGCTGCTGGCGATGGTGATGCGCGAGGAGTTCGACGCGGCGCTGCTCGGCCGGGCCGAGGAGAACGGCGCCGTGGTCAGGCAGCGGGTCCAGGTCCGGGCGATCGATCAGGCGGACGGGCGCGCGACCGCGCGGCTGGCCGACGGGACCTCGGTCACCGCGACGGTGCTGATCGGTGCCGACGGATCCTCCGGCGTCGCCGCCAGGCACGTGGGCGCGCAGTTCGCCCAGGTCGACCTCGGCCTCGAGTTGGAGATCGCGGTGCCGCAACCGGTCGGACGGCGGTGGGCGGGACGGGTGCTGCTCGACTGGGGCGCGATCCCCGGCTCCTACGGCTGGGTGTTCCCCAAGGGCGACCGGCTGACGGTCGGCGTCATCGCCGCCCGCGGGCAGGGCGACGCCACCAAGGCGTATCTGCGGGAGTTCGTCGGCCGGCTCGGACTCGACGGCTACCAGGCGGTCAGGGACTCCGGTCACCTCACCCGCTGCCGGGCCGAGGAGTCCCCGCTGCGGCGGGAACGCGTCATCGTGGCGGGCGACGCGGCCGGCCTGCTCGAGCCGTGGACCCGGGAGGGGATCAGCTTCGCGCTCCGCTCCGGCGCGCTCGCGGGCGAGCACGCGGCCAAGGCCGCCACCTCAGGCGACCCGGCGACCACGGGGTCGGCCCTGGACGGCTACGTCGCCGCGGTCAACGCGGCCCTGATCCCCGACATCCGGGCGGGCCGCCTCCTGATGTCCGGGTTCACTCGGCACGCAGGCACCTTTCACAAGGGCCTGTCCACCGCCAAGGGCTGGGGCGCGTTCGTGAAGCTGTGCCGCAGCGAGCGCAGTTTCGCCGAGCTCGTCAACCGGCCGGCCGCGCGCCTGGGACTGTCGCTCATCAGCCGTCTCTTACGGGGATGAATCCGGGCTGGTCGAGGCCGGGCAGGAGTGGCTCCCGGGTAGATATCTGGACTCATCTCGGCCCAGGGGACCAAGCGGCGGGTGTTAACGCGCATACTTAAGAAGATGAAGCCTGCCCGTGCCGCAACCCGGCGCTTCCTGCCCACCAGTCCCTTCAAGCCACCGCCCGACGAGCCGCCTCCCGAGGTATTCGCCGTGCAGGACCAGGTGACCCACGACAAGTACGGCCTCGGCCGGGTGGTCACCGTTGAGGATGACACCGCCGTGGTCATCGACTTCGGCACCCAGCGGGTGCGCATTGCCACGCCCTGCGCAAAACTGAGCAAGCTCTGACGCCGTCCCTGGCGCTAAGGTGCGCGGGTGGAAGACGAGCTTAAGCGGGCGGCCGAGGCGGCCACCGGGTTCATGCCGGTGGCCGAGGGGCTGGCCCTGTGCGAGACCGCCGACGCCTACGCCGCGGTCGGCCCCGTGCTCGAGGTCGGCAGCTACTGCGGCAAGTCGGCGATCTACCTGGCGGCCGGCGTCCGCGCCGCCCGCAAGCACGGCCTCAGGCAGCAGGTCGTGACCGTGGACCATCACCGCGGCTCGGAGGAGCACCAGCCGGGCTGGGAGTATCACGATCCCGGCCTGGTCGACCCGGCCACCGGCCGGTTCGACACGCTCCCGAGGCTGCGGGCCACGCTCGCGGCGGCCGGCGTCGAAGACGACGTGGTCGCCATCGTCGGCCGCTCGGCCGACGTGGCGCGGTTGTGGCGGACGCCGCTCGGGATGCTGTTCATCGACGGCGGGCACACCGAGGCCGCCGCGCAGTGGGACTACGAGGGATGGGCGCCCTGGGTGGCGCTGAGCGGCGCGCTCGCCATCCACGACGTCTACCCCGACCCGGCCGACGGCGGGCAGGCCCCGTTCCTGATCTACCAGCGCGCGCTCGCCTCCGGTGCCTTCACCGAGGTCCGCCACACCGGATCGCTCCGCGTGCTCGAGCGCGTCGCCGGCGGCATCTAGTGCTGCTTGTGCCGGAATAGCTCGGCCGGTCGGCCTCGGGTGCCGGCCGTCGTCTTTCCGGTCCCCGCGAGCCGCGGCTCCATCAGCCGCCTGAACGTGTCCCGCTGAAACGGCCTGCCCACCACCGCCTCGTGCAGTAGCCGGAGCTGGAGGATGGTGAACGGCTCGGCCAGCAGTCGCTCCGGGTCCGGCGCCAGCTCATAGCTGCCGCGGATCGTCGCGGCGGCCCGCCGGATGATCTCGGTGTGGTCGTAGGGCAGGACGCCGGCGTTGTCGGCCGGCACTATCCGGGTCTTCTGCTGCATCCGCCCGTCGAGCAACTCCGGCCGGACGACGTCCATGTGGGCGACCGACAGCACCCAGCCGCGATCGTCGCGGTCCGGGTTGTCGAACACGTGCAGCTGGCGCGGGCGGGTCCCGTCGACCCCGGCCTTCTCCCGCAGGCACCGCTGCACCGCGTCGAGCAGCAGCTCGCCCTCATGCAGGAACGTGCCCGGTAGCCCCCAGCCGGGCGGCGGATCGCCGCCCGGGCCCTCGGCCCGCTGCACCTGGAGGACGGACAGGCAGTCCTCGCCGGGCAGCACGGTGAGCAGCGCCGCGTCGACCGCGACCGACGGGCGAGGGTAGTCGGCCAGGGTCTGGCCGGCGCTGTCGCGGTAAGGCGAGGACTTGCTCCGTTCCATAGACAGCAGTCTAAGCAGTTAGATCAGCCTTGCTCTAGAGCAAGATAGCGCTAAATCTTCCCCGGGCGCCGGGTAGCCATCGGCTGCGCGGGGTTGTAATCTTGTACTATGACAATAGATAAAGGGAACAGCGCGATCGAGTTCCGGCTCGACCCGGACTCGGGGGTGCCGACCTACCTGCAGCTCGTGCAGCAGGTAGAGCACGCGCTGCGGCTTGGCTACCTGCAGCCGGGTGACCAGCTTCCCAAGGTCAGGGACGTGGTCACTGCGCTGACCATCAACCCCAACACGGTGCTGAAGGCCTACCGGGAGCTTGAGCACAAGGGCCTGGCGGCCGGGCGGCCCGGCCAGGGCACGTTCATCCAGGCCACCCTCGAGCAGGTGACCCTGCCCGAGCTGGCCGGGCTGCGGCGGACCCTCCTCGGCTGGCTCGCGTCGGCCGACCAGGCGGGCCTCGACGAGGACGGGATCGTCGCGCTGTTCACCAGCGGCCTGCGGGATTTCTTTAAGGGCCGGCCCGCGTCAGACGACGCGGGCACGGCGGACCACGGAACGGAGGGCGTCGCATGAACGTGATCGAGACCGGCGAGCTCGGCAAGCGCTACGGCAAATCATGGGCGCTGCAGGACTGCACGCTGGCCGTGCCCGCCGGGCAGCTGGCCGCGCTGGTCGGCCCGAACGGCGCGGGCAAGTCCACCCTGATGAACATGACGGCCGGCCTGACCGTCCCGACCTCGGGGACCGTGACGGTCCTTGATCGGCACCCGGCCGGCTCGCCCGCCGCGCTCAACGGCGTCGCGTTCGTCGCCCAGGACGCCCCGGTCTACAAGAACCTGTCGGCCCGGGACATGCTGCACCTCACCAGGAACCTGAACCAGCGCTTCGACCTGCCGTTCGCGCGGGCGCGGCTGGCCGATCTCGGCATCCCGCTGAGCAAGAAGGCGGGCAGGTTGTCGGGCGGCCAGCAGTCGCAGCTGGCCCTCACCCTGGCCCTGGCCCGACGGCCGCGGCTGCTCATCCTGGACGAGCCGCTGGCCGCGCTCGACCCCATCGCTCGGCAGGACTTCCTGGCCGCGGTGATGACCGCGATGGCCGACGACGGGGTCTCGGTGCTGCTCTCCTCGCACCAGGTGGCCGAGCTCGAGCGGGTGGCCGACTTCCTCATCGTGCTCTCCCGCGCCCGGCTGCAGGTGGCCAGCGAGGTCGACGACCTGCTGGCCGGGCACCGGCTGCTGACCGGCCCGACCGCCGAGGCCGACGAGTACGCCGGACGGCTGACGGTGGTGCAGACCCGGCGCGGTGACGCGCAAACCCACCTGCTCGCCAGGATCGGCGAGACGGCCGCCCCGGTGCCCCCCGGCTGGGAATCACACCAGGTAAGCCTGGAGGAGGTCGTGATGGCGTATCTGCGCAGCCCGGGCGTCAGCGAACCCGCAGCCCGCACCCGCGTTCAGCGCCCGCAGCCGACGGAGGCAGCCCGATGAGCGTTCTCGCCCTGCCCGTCCAGCCCGGCCACGACGCCAGCCCGCGCCCGGTGTCGTGGCGGGGGATGGTCTGGGTCACCTGGCGGCAGCAGCGCGCCACCATGATCGCCGTCCCGGCCGTGCTCGCGGCGGTCGCCGTCTTCCTGGTGGTCTTCGGCCTGAAGGTGCACCACGACTACGCGGTCCTCGTCAACTGCCCGCTCAACGCAGGGCGGCAGTCGAGCGCCTGCGCCAAGCTGTTCAGCGACTTCAACTCCGGCGACTGGCCGCTGGGGAACACCTGCGCCATCTTGATGCAGCTCGCGCCGGTGCTGATCGGCGCCTTCGCGGGTGCCCCGCTGCTGGCCAGGGAGCTGGAGACCGGCAGCTACCGGTTCGCCTGGACGCAGGGCCTGGTCCGCGAGCGGCAGGCGATCGCCAAGCTGGCGCTGCTCGGGGTCGCGCTCGTGGTCCTGTCCGGGGCGTTCGGGGCGCTGTTCTCCTGGTTCTTCCAGCCGTTCCTGTACGCGGAGCAGCTGAACCGGTTGACGGAGACGGTGTTCGACACCAGCGGGATCGTGTTCCCCGCCTTCACGCTCGTCGCCTTCGCGATCGGTGCGTTCCTCGGCATGCTGCTGCGCCGGGTCATCCCCGCGCTGGCCGCGACCCTCGGCGTCTACCTCGCGATCAGGCTCGGGGCCTGGGCCCTGCGCGGGCAGTACCCGGTGACGGTGGTCACCAGCAACGGCAGGCTGTTCAGCCAGTTCCAGACGCCCAGCCTGCCCGGCTTCCCCTGGATCCTGAGCAGCTGGGTCGCCGGCCCTGGCGGCGGGCCGGTCAGCCCGGCCGTCGCCAACCGGATCCTGAATGGCCCGGGGCCGAGTACCGGCGGGTCGGTCCCGCCGGGCTACACCGTATGGACAAGGTGGATCCCGCTCAGCCGCTACTGGCCGATGCAGTTCATCGAGGCCGGCTGGCTGCTCGTCCTCGCGGTGGCCCTGATGGCAGGGACGGTCTGGCTGGTCCGCCGCCGGGCCGCCTGAACCGGGCCGATGGAGGCACGCTGATGACCGTCTTCACCAGGCCGGCGTCCCAGCTCGACGGGGAGGCCGGGCCCGAATCGGCGCCATGGATGGGCATGCTGTGGGTCACCTGGCGGCAGCACCGGGGCCTGCTGATCACCATCGCGGCCGTCTTCTGCGCGGTGGCGGACGGAATGCTGGTCACCGGGCTGCGGATCCACCACGACTACGCGCTGCTGACCGCGTGCCATCCGGCCGCCTCGGCCGCCTGCCAGGGGCTGAGCAGCTTCTTCAACAGCACCGACTGGCATGAGGGGGAGTTCCTGCACGTCGCCGTGCAGGCCGCCCCCGTGCTGGTGGCGATGTTCGCCGGCCAGCCGGTAGTCGCCAGGGAGCTGGAGACCGGGACGTACCGCTACGCCTGGACCCAGGGCATCGGCCGGGTGCGCTGGACGGTCGCTAAGCTCGCCCTCCTTGGCTCCGCGCTAACGATCATGGCGTTCGTGATCAGCCAGCTGCTCGCCTGGTTCTTCGCCCCGTTCATGACGACGGAGCAGCTGACTGACCTCACCCCGACGGTGTTCGGCACCAGCGGCCTCTCGTACGCCGCCTGGACGCTCGTCGCGTTCTGCCTCGGTGCGTTCCTCGGCACGCTCCTGCGCCGGATACTCCCCGCGATGGCGGCCACGCTCGGCCTCTACGTCCCCCTCGCCGCCGCGACCTGGTTCTTCCTGCGCGACCGCTACCCAGTGAAAACGTTCTGGCCCATGCAGCTGTTCGAGGCCGGCTGGCTCCTGATCCTGTCGGCCGCGCTGGCCTGGGGCACAATCTGCCTCGTCCGCCGCTACGCCGCCTAATCCCCGGCCCGCCACGAGTCCCGCTGCCGGGTCAGCGCTGGCCGAGGGTTATCGCGGTGGCGGCGGAGTCGGGGTCGCAGCCGCAGGATTCTGGGTCGACCGGCGGACCAGGATCGATGTGGCCGGGGAGGTCGCGGAAGATCCCGGCCCCCGCGCTGATCCCGGTCAGGGCGTCGGCGGCGAGGATCACGGCGGCGGAGGTCCAGGCCGACCGCTCGGCCGGGAAGTGCGCCTCGTTGACGTACTGCCAGCCGGTCCAGTAGGAGCCGTCGTCGTGACGCTGCCTGCGCACGGTGGCGAAGACCTCGGCCGCCCGGTCACGCTGGCCGCAGGCGTCCAGGGAGAGCGCCAGCTCGCAGGTTTCGGCGACCGTCACCCAGGGCTGGTCGCTGACGCAGCGGACGCCGAGATCGGGCACGACGAAGGTGTCCCAGCCGGCCGCCAGCAGTTCGGCGCCGTCGCCATCGCGCAGCGCCCCGCCGAGCACCGGGTAGTACCAGTCCATCGAGAACCGGCTCTTGTCGGCGAACGCCTCGCGGTGCCGGGCGAGCACGTGACCGAGCAGGTCGGCCGAGAGCTCCCAGTCCGGCTGCGGCTCGTCCGCCAGTTCGGCCAGCGCGAGCCCGCAGCGCAGCCCCTGGAGAATGCTCGAGCACCCGGACAGCAGCGCGAACTCGCCCGCCCGGCCGGCCGCGTCGCGCTCCCAGGCCACCTCGCCGCGCGGCGTCTGCAGCCCGAGCACCCAGCCGATCGCCGCCCGGACGGACGGCCACATCCGGATCGCGAAGCCGCGGTCGCCGGTGACGAGGAAATGATGCCAGACGCCGACCGCGAGGTAGGCGGCGTGATGGCTCTCGGCCGCGTGATCGGTCACCTCGTCCGAGCTCGCCGCCCCCGGCCCGCCGGTCGTCCTCGGCCACGAGCCGTCCGGGCGCTGCGTGTCGCGGAGCCACTGGTAAGCCCGCCGGGCCGGGCCGGGCAGCCCGCACGCCGCCAGCGCCATCGCGCACTCCACGTGGTCCCACGGGTCCACGTGACCGTCCGGCCAGGCGATCGCGCCGCTCGGCAGCTGCGCCGCGGCGATCGAGCGGGCCGTCTGCAGCAGCTCGGCCGGCGGCCTGGGCCACGGCGGGGGCACGGGCTTAGCGTGACGCATGGAGTGGGACCACGGGACCGTTCGGGATGATCGGTTTTTGCTCTTTCCTCGCGTAGATGACGAGGCTCTTTCCGATGACGGGGTTGAGCGCCGCCTCCGCCAGCCGGGTGAGCGGCGGCTTGCGCATGATGTCCCAGACCAGCAGCTGATGATAGCCGCGCACGGCCGGGTGGGCGTCGTCGTGCACGCCGACCGCGCATTTCAGCCACCAGTAGGGGGAGTGCAGGCCGTGCGCGTGATGACCGCCGGTCGGCGCCAGGCCGGCCGCCGCCAGCTTCGCGGTGAGCTCGGCCCGGGTGAAGATGCGGACGTGGCCGCCGGGCACCTCGTGATACTCGGTCGACAGCGCCCAGCAGATTCGTTCGGGCAGCCAGGCCGGCACGGTTACCGCGATCGTGCCGCCCGGGCGGAGCACGCGGGCGATCTCGGTCAGGGCGGCGCTGTCGTTCGGCACGTGCTCGAGGATCTCGGCCACGATGACGACGTCGAACGCGCCGTCGGCGAAGGGCAGCCGGGTCGCGTCGGCGGCGACGGCGGCGGCCTGCGCGGGCGGGCCGGACTCGCCCTCCCCCCGCATCGCGGCGAACATGTCGGTCACCCCCTCGAGTTCCTCGAGGTCGAGGTCGGCGGCGATGACGCGGGCGCCGCGGCGGTACGCCTCGAACGCGTGGCGGCCCGCGCCGCAGCCGAGGTCGAGAACGCGGTCGCCGGGGTTGATGAGAAACTTCGCGAAATCGACCGTTAGCACCCGAGTTCTCCGTTGATGGCGTTCAAATAGAGCCCGACGGTCGCGGTGGCGACCGCGGGCCAGGCGAACCGCTCGCGGACCCGGGCCAGGCCACGAGCCGCCAGTTCGGCCCGCCGGGCACCGTCGTCAAGGAGCTCCCGCAGCGCGGCCGCGAGCTCCTCCGGGTCGCCCGGCTCAACCAGCACCGCGGCGTCCCCCACGACCTCGGGCAGCGCCCCGGCCCGGCTGGCGACCAGCGGGGTCCCCGACGCGAGGTGCTCCACCGCCGGCAGCGAGAACCCCTCGTACAGCGACGGGATCACCGCCACCTCGGCCGAGGCGAGCAACTGCGCGTACTCCTCGTCGGGCAGCCCGTTCACGAACGTCACCCGGTCGCCGAGCGCGAGCAGCGCCACCTGCTCGCGGGTGGCGGTCGACGGGGTGCCGACGACCGTCAGGAGGGCATCGCGCTCGGTGGCCAGCTTCGCAACCGCGCGCAGCAGCGTGGGGAGCCCCTTCAGCGGGGAGTCAGCGCTGGTCACAGTTACGATCCTGCCCTTTACGCGCGGCTGCTGCGGGCGGGGGCGAAACAGCCGGGTGTCGACCCCCAGTGGAATGATTTGGACCTTATCGCTCGGGACGCTGAAATCTCGGCATATGTCGTCTCTGGATGACCCGGACACCGTGATCAGCGGTCCCACCCGCCGGGACACCCGGCCCTGCATGCGCACGAACCCGTACCAGCGCGCCTTGTTGAGCCGCTCGAGCCACCCCCGCCCGGCCAGGTCGAGCCGCCGGTCCACCGTGATCGGGTGGTGGATGGACGTGACCAGCGGCAGCCCGAGGCGGCGCACGCCGAGCAGGCCGTAGCCGAGCCCCTGGTTGTCGTGCACGATGTCGAACTCGCCGGGGCGCGCGCGCAGCGCCCGCAGCGCCCGGATGCTGAACGTCAGCGGCTCGGGGAACGCCCCGGCCCACATCATCGCGACCTCGAGCGCGTCCGCCCAGTCCCTGATCTCCGAGGGGCGGGGCGTCCGGAACGGGTTGTCGTCCCGGTAGAGGTCCAGGCTCGGCAGCCGCCGCAGCAGCGGGCCGTCGTCGAGCTCCGGGTAGGGCTGACCGGAGAACACCTCGACGTGGTGCCCGAGCGCGGCGAGTTCCCTGCTCAGGTGGCGCACGTAGACGCCCTGGCCGCCAGAATGCGGCTTGCTGCGGTACGAGAGCAGCGCAATGCGCAACGGGCGATTGACTGAGGCCACGTGGCACCTTACCAGTCGGTAGCGACGTTAGCCCGCCGCACCCCGCTACCGTTCGGGCCGCAACCTGGCCGGCGATGCGCGCAGGCCCGGGCGCATCTAGGCGCGTCTGGGTAAGCCGGATCAGCGGCGCGGTCAGCCCGCCGCCATCCCGCCGACGGCCAGCCCGATCATGTAAGTGAAGCCGGCCGCGATCGCGCCGAGCGCGAGCTGCCGGAGCGCACCCTTCCAGAACGGCCGGGCGGTCAGCCGCGCCACCAGGCCGCCGCCCACGATCGCGGCCAGCGCCGACAGCGCCAGCGCGACCCAGAGCGCATCGAACCCGATGACGTAAGGGAAGAGCGGGATGATCGCGCCGAGGGAGAACGCGACCAGCGACGCGCCGGCCGCGACGGCCGGCGACGGCAGGTCGGCCGGGTTAACGCCGAGTTCCTCGAACGCGTGGATGGCCAGCGCCTTGTCCGGGTGCGCGGAAATCTCGGCTGCGGCCAGCCTCGCGGTGGCCGCGCTGATGCCGCGACGGCGCAGCATGCCGACGAGCTCGAGCTGCTCGGCGACGGCGTTGGTGTCGAGCTCGTGCTTCTCCTTGTCCACCTCGGACTGGACGAGCTCGTTCTGCGAGGAGACGGAGACGAACTCGCCGGCCGCCATCGAGAACGCGCCCGCCGCCAGCCCGGCCAGACCGGTCAGCACGATCGCGTGCTGCGAGCCGCCGCCACCGCCGACGCCGGCGATCAGCGAGACGTTGGTGACGAGCCCGTCCATCGCGCCGAACACGGCAGGCCGCAGCCATCCGCCGGAGACGTCCCGATGCTCGGGACCGTGGTGGGCAGGCGTGTCGATGTGTTCTTTCCCCGTTGTCATCACCGCAAATTCTACCTAGGGCGTGCCTGGCCAGGTTCTACCCCGCGTTCTTGCCCCGAGACCGGCCGGGAATGATATGCGTGTGACATCAGACGAGGCAGCAGCGGTGCGCCGCTGGCACGCCGAGACCGCGTGGCTCGGGGGCGGCGTCCCGCTGGCCCGCGACGTGCTCATCGAGGCGCAGGGCGGCCGGTTCGCGGCGGTCGTTCCCGGTACGCCGGCCGCGCTGATCCCGCCCGGCACGGTCCGGCTGCCCGGGCTGACCCTGCCCGGCCTGGCCAACGCGCACTCGCACGCGTTCCATCGCGCGTTGCGCGGCACGGCCGCCGGTCCCGGCGCCGCCGGTCCCGGCGCCGACACCATGACCGGCGCGGCGGCGGCCGGCGACACGTTCTGGACCTGGCGGGACCGCATGTACGCGGTCGCCGAGCGGCTCGACCCGGGCACGTACTTCGCGCTCGCCCGCGCCGTCTACGCGGAGATGGCGCTGGCCGGGATCACCTGCGTCGGCGAGTTCCACTACCTGCACCACGGCCGCGGGGGAGAGCGCTACCGCGACCAGAACGAGATGGGCCGGGTGCTGATCGCGGCCGCGGCCGCGGCCGGCCTGCGGATCACCCTGCTCGACGCCTGCTACCTGGCCGGCGGGTTCCTGCCCGGCGGAGAGCCGCTGCCGCTGGCGGGGGTCCAGCTCCGGTTCGGCGACGGCTCGGCCGCCGCCTGGGCGGAGCGGGTCTCCGGGTTCACCCGCGACTCGCTGGGGATGGTGGGGCCGCACGCGCGGCTCGGCGCGGCGATCCACTCGGTCCGCGCGGTCTCCCCTGACCAGATCCCGGAGATCATGACCTGGTCGCACGCGCACGGGGCGCCGGTCCACGCGCACCTGTCCGAGCAGCCGCTGGAGAACGCCGAGTGCCGGGCGGCGTTCGGCGCCACCCCGGCCGAGGTGCTCTACGCGGCGGGCGCGCTCGGCCCGCGCTCGACGATGGTGCACGCCACCCACCTCACCGCCCGCGACATCGAGCTGCTGGGCGGGTCGCGGGTGACCGTCTGCATGTGCCCGCTGACCGAGGCCGACCTCGCCGACGGCGTCGGCCCCGCCCCGGCGCTGGTCGCGGCCGGATCGCCGCTGTCGCTCGGCAGCGACGGGCACAGCGTCATCGACCTGGTCGAGGAGGCACGCTGGCTCGAACTGTCGCAGCGGCTGGTGAGCAGGCAGCGCGGCCACTTCACCGCGGCCGACCAGGCCCTGGCCGCCACCGCGAGCGGCCACGCGTGCCTGGGCTGGCCGGACGCGGGCGAGATCGTGCCGGGCGCGTACGCGGACCTGGTCACGGTCCCGCTCGACTCGCCCCGGCTGGCCGGCCGCGCGGGCGCCGATCCGCTGGCCGCCCTGTTCGCGGCGGGAACCGCCGCCGACATCAGGCACGTGGTCGCGTCCGGCGTCGACGTGGTCCGCGACGGTCGTCACGTGCTGCTCGACGACGTGCCGGGCGAACTCGCGGCCGCGATCAGCGCGGTGCTGGACTGAGCTGCCCGACTGAAACCGAGGGGAAGGCGCCCATGGCAAGCTCGCTGCTGATCAACCGGATCGGCGAACTGGTGACCAACGCGCCCGGCGCGGCCGACGGTGCGGACGGTGCGGACGCCGGGCCCGGCCGGTTCGCCCTGATCAACGATGCGGCGCTGGTCATCGAGGGGGACCGGGTCGCCTGGACCGGCCCGTCGGCGGGCGCGCCGGCCGCCGACGCGATGCTTGACGCGGCCGGGCGGGCGGTGCTGCCGGGGTTCGTCGACTCGCACGCGCACCTGGTGTTCGCGGGGGAGCGGTCGGCCGAGTTCGCGGCGCGGATGGCCGGCCGCGGCTACGCGGCCGGCGGGATCAGGTCCACCGTGGCCGCGACCCGAGCCGCGACCGACGCCGACCTGCGGGCCGGGCTGCGCAGGCTGGCGGGGGAGATGCTCGCGCAGGGCACCACCACCTTCGAGTGCAAGTCGGGATACGGGCTGACGGTCGAGGACGAGGCGCGGTCGGTCGCGCTGGCGGCCGAGACCACGGACGAGGTGACGTACCTCGGCGCGCACGTGGTCCCGGCCGAGTTCGAGGGTGACGCCGCCGCCTACGTTGACCTCGTGTGCGGCCCGATGCTTGACGCCTGCGCGCCGCACGCGCGGTGGGTTGACGTGTTCTGCGAGCGCGGCGCGTTCAGCGTCGACGAGGCCCGCGCGGTGCTGACGGCCGGCCAGGCGCGCGGGCTGATCCCGCGGATTCACGCCAGCCAGCTCGGCCCCGGCCAGGGCGTCCTGCTGGCGGTCGAGCTCGGCGCGGCGTCGGCCGATCACTGCACCTTCCTGACCGACGCCGACGTGGACGCGCTCGCCGCCTCGGCCCCGTCGCGGTCCTCGGCCGGCACCGTCGCCACTCTGCTGCCAGGCGCGGAATTCGGCACCCGCCAGCCCTACCCCGATGCCCGCCGCCTGCTCGACGCGGGCGCGACGGTCGCGCTCGCGACCGACTGCAACCCGGGCTCGTCCTACACCTCGAGCATGCCCTTCTGCATCGCCCTGGCCGTCCGCGACATGCAGATGACCACGGCCGAGGCGGTCTGGGCGGCCACCGCAGGTGGTGCCCGCGCCCTTCGCCGCAGTGACGTCGGCTACCTGGCGCCGGGAGCGAAGGCCGACCTGGTCATGCTCGACGCCATGTCGCACACTTATCTCGCGTACCGGCCCGGCGTCCCGCTCGTGCAGGCCGTCTGGCAATCCGGCCTGCGTCAGCCCTAGGCCTGCTGGAACTCGATGCGGTCGGAGTATATGTCGATCAGGCAATAGCGGCCGCGTACTACCGGCGGAGTACGCCCGATGAGTACCTGGCCCGCCCAGGTGCCTCCCTGGGTACGACGCTGTTCGTGCCTGCGATCGCGAGAATCGGGGCACAGTAACCGCTCCTCGGCTTGGAGATCATCATGTCGTACGCCACCTCGTCTCGCGCCCCGCATGCCGGGCGGCGGCCCAGTCCGGGAGCCGGCCTACTGGGCGGGCTCGGCCGGGCCTGCTACCGGCACCGCTGGATGACGCTGTTCACCTGGATCATCGGCGTCGCCTGCCTCATCACGTTGTGGCTCCAGTTCGGCGCGTCCGCGCTGAACACCTTCGGTAGCAGCGACCCGGGCCAGGCCGTGCTCAACCAGCACTTCCCCCGCGCCGCGGGCGACACGCTCACCATCGCCGTCAGGTCAACCACCGCGATTACCGGGCCGGCCGTCAAGGCCCAGGTCGCCAGTGCCCTCATCCCGTTCGAGCGGGCGGCGCACGTCACCGCGGTCAGTGACCCGTACACCACCCCGGGACAGCTATCCCGCGACGGGCACATCGCGTTCTCGACCGTGCAGTTCGACATCGCGGGATCCAGCATCTCCAACGGCGAGGCCACGTCGCTGATGAATGACGCCACGGCCGCTTCCGGGCACGGGGTGACGTTCAGCCTCGGCGGTGACGTGGTCGACCTGGAAGAGACGCCGTACGGCGGTCCGACCGACGGCGTCGGGGTCGCCGCCGCCGCGGTCATTCTGCTGATCGCCTTCGGCTCGCTACTCGCCATGGGGCTGCCGATCGCGACGGCGCTGCTCGGCATCGGCGCGGGCCTGTCGCTGATCGGGCTGCTCGGCCACGTCTTCCCCGCGCCGTCGTTCTCCCCGATCATCGCCGGGTTGATCGGCCTCGGGGTCGGCATTGACTACGCGCTGTTCATCGTCACCCGGTTCCGGGAAAGCCTGCGGGCAGGCAGCGCGCCCGAGGCCGCCGCGGTGACGGCGATGCGCACCGCGGGCCGGTCGGTGCTGGTGGCGGGGATCACGGTCGTGATCGGGATGCTCGGCCTCCTCATCCTGCGCCAGGCCCTGCTGAACGGGGTCGCCGTCGCGGCGGCGGCGACGGTCGCTATGGTGCTGCTCGCCTCGCTCACCTTGCTCCCCGCCCTGCTCGGCTTCAGCGGCACCCGGCTGGCCAAGCCGTCCCGGGTCAAGCCGCCCGCCTGGATGCGCAGCAGGACAACTCGTTCGGGCGAGTCGGGGTTGCCCGCCGCCGAGCGCTGGGCCGGGGTCATCCAGCGCCACCCGGTGATCGCCGCCATCGTCTCCGGCGCCTTCATCCTGGTGCTGGCCGCTCCGGCGCTCGGCCTGAAGCTGAGCTTCCCCGACGAGTCGGCGCAGGCGCGCGGCACCATGGGCTACGCGAGCTACGCGACGATGGCGCAAGGGTTCGGCCCCGGATTCGACGCACCGGTGATCATTGCCGCGAAGCTGCCGGACCCGCAGGCCGACACTGCGCGGCTGGCCGCCGCGGTGGCCGCGACCCCGGGGGTCGCGGCGGTGACCCCGGTGGTCGTGAGCAGGGACGGCCAGGCGGCCATGCTGATCGCGTACCCCACCACCGGTGAGCAGGACCCGGCCACGGACACGCTGGTAAACCGGATGAACGACACGGTGCTGCCGCAGGCGACCGCGGGCACCGGGATCAGCGCCTACGTCACCGGGCCGAACGCGGGCAACGTGAGCTTCGCCAACCTCATCTCGCAGCGGCTGCCGTGGCTGATCGGGGTGGTGGTCGCGCTGTCCATGCTGCTGCTGCTGCTGGTGTTCCGCTCGGTCGTGATCGCGGTCAAGGCCGCGGTGATGAACCTGCTGTCCATCACCGCCGCGTACGGCGTGCTCGTCATGGTCTCGCAGAACGGGTGGCTCGGCTCCCTGTTCGGCTTCCCGGAGAAGGTGCCGGTGACGACCTGGGTGCCGATGTTCCTGTTCGTTATCCTGTTCGGCCTGTCCATGGACTATGAGGTGTTCCTGCTCTCCCGGGTCCGGGAGGAGTACGACGCCTCCGGCGACAACGCCGCGGCGGTCGCCCGCGGGCTGTCCCGCACCGCCCGGGTGATCACGGCGGCGGCGGCCATCATGGTGGCGGTGTTCCTGTCGATCGTGATCGCGCCGAACGTCTCGACCAAGCAGATCGGGCTTGGGCTCGCGGTCGCCATCTTGGTCGACGCGACGGTGGTGCGCCTCGTCCTGGTCCCGGCCGTGATGGAGCTGCTCGGACGGGCGAACTGGTGGCTGCCGGGGTGGCTGGACCGCCTGCTGCCCCAGACCTCGCTCAACTAGGCCATTCAGCCAGCGTCGTCAGGTAGGCCGCCCGGATCTGCTCGATCCGCTCCCGCAGATTCCGCAGGTTCCAGCTCTCCACGCTGACGGGTGGCAGCACGGCGATATCGACGGTACCCGGGTTGAGCTTGGCCGCGGTTCGGCCCGCGACCGCCTCGGAGTTCCTGATCACGATCGGAACGATCGGCAGGCCGGTCGCCATCGCGATCAGGAAGGCCCGCTTCTTGAATGGGCCCACCGACCCGGTGTCCACCCTGGTTCCCTCCGGGGCGATCAGGATCGACAGCCCGTTGCGCGCGGCCGCCTCAAGGGGCCTGAGGGTGGCGGCCGTTCCCGGGTGCTCGCGGTCGACGACCGCGACATCGAGCAGCTTCCCCAGCTGGCCGAACACGTGGCTGCTCATCAGCTCCTTGGTGGCCACGCCGGTCCAGTTGTCCTTGACCAGCGCGGCCACCAGGAACACGTCGACGTTGCTGCGGAAGTTGAACAGGAAGACCGCCGGACGCCGCTCAGTCAGGTGCTCCGCGCCGGTCACGTTCAGCTTGACGCCGCTCAGCGCGAGGACCGTGCCCGGCCAGAACCGGGTGAGGAAGTTGACCCCGGCCCGCCGGTTGCGGTGGGCCAGCCCGACGCCGAGCGCGGCCGCGGCCAGCGGGCCGAGGGAGCTGACGCTGGCCAGCCGGCGGGCCAACCCGAGCGGGCCGCCGCTGCCCCGGCTGCTGAACCGCATGATGGGCCAGCCGCTGCCGATCGCGGCCTTGGTCAGCGCGGGCCCGGGGTTGACCGGCCTCGGCCGGCCGACCAGGCGCATGAGGCTCAGGTCTTCGTCGCCGTCGGCGTAGAAGTAACTCGCCGTCAGGTCGACCCCGTGATCGGCGGCGAACTGCTGCACGCCGCTCGCCTTCGTCGGGCCCCATACCACCGGCTGTTCGATCTCGCCGGTCAGCACTCCCCGCTCGTCGGCCACCAGCCGGTTGCAGACCACGTGCTCAATGCCGAGGAAACGCGCCACCGGCGCCACCTGATTGGTCAGCGCGGAGGAACTCAGCACCACCGTGTGGCCCCGCCGCTGATGAGCCCGGACCAGCTCCCGCATTTCCGGGTAAATGAGATTGGCCACCGACTGCTGGAAGATGCGGTCCCCCATCTCATCGACCTGGCGGGCCGGCCGCCCCTTGACCGTGCGGGCGCTGCCCTCGATCAAGGTCTCGAAGGTGCGCCGACCGAGGCGGAACTCCACCGCGAGGAGCACAACCATGAGGAACTCGACCGCCCGCAGGTCCCGGCGGCGCACCCTGTCTCTGGTCTGGGCGGCGGCGGTGTAGCCCGCCACCAGCGTCCCGTCCAGATCGAAGAACGCGCCGACCTCCGGGCCTTCCCGGTCCGCGTCGACTTCCGCTGTGGACATGCCGTCAGGCCGATTCTGACGGGACTCGCAGCAGCAGCGCGCCTGGCTGGGCAACCACCGTCAGCTGCCTGGTCGTCCCCGCGACCTCGCCATCGAGCTCCCACGGCTGCGCCGTGCCCAGCCTCACCTGCAGCTCGGAGAACCGAATGCGGTGCGTTCCGCCATGGTCCCGGCGGCGCAGCAGGATGTCCGCCGCCACCGCCAGCCAGCCGGCCAGGCCGCCGGCGATGAGCACGACGGCGTCGAGCACCCCGTCGTCGGGCCGCGCATCCGGCAGCAGCGGGACCCCGCCCTGCAGCCAGCCCACGTTGCCGACGACCACCGCGCTGGCCCAGAACCGGCGCCGCCGGCCGCCGTCGGCCCTGACGGTCACTTTCATGGGGCGGTCACCGAGGTGACGGACCGCCGTCAGCACGTAGGCCAGCCACCCGATCCGCTTCTTCAGCGGCTCGCTGGTGTCGTCGAGCATGCGCGCGTCCAGGCCCAGGCCCGCCATCACCACGAACAGCGAGCCGTTCACCCGGCCCGCGTCGATCGACCGCTGTCTGCCGCCGAGCGCCACCTCCAGCGCGTCCTCCAGGCCCATCGGCACGCCGACATTGCGGGCGAGCAAGTTGCCCGTCCCGAGCGGGACGACCGCCAGCGGTACCCCGGTGCCGGCCACTCCCTCCGCGCACGCGGTGACGGTCCCGTCACCGCCGCAGGCGATCACCAGGTCAACCCCGGCCGACACGGCCGCCTCGGCCTGCCCGCGGCCGGGATCCTCCGGTGTCGTCTCCCGCCAGACCGGCTCATCCCAGCCATGATCGGCCATGGCCCGGCCGACCGACTTGCGGAAAGCCTCGCCATCGTCCAGCTTCGTGGGGTTCACCACGATCGCGGCACGGCTCATCGGCCCACCTGTCCTCACCCGATCCGGCGACCGACTCGCGCCGCATGCTAGCGCCGGCGCGAAGGCGCCGGCCACCTATCGCTACCCCCCGGCGCCGCGGCAAACGGGCTAGCTGACCGGGCGGTGGCGCTCGCCCCGGGCGATGACCGCGCTCAGCCGGAACTCCTCGTCAAGCAGCACGATGTCGGCCGCCAGCCCGGCCCGCAGCGAGCCGGTGATGCCGTCCAGGCCCAGGCGGCGGGCGGGATTGCCGCTCGCCGCGGCGGCGACGTCGGCCACTGGCAGGCCGACCGCCGTGATCGCGCGGCGCACCACCAGCTCCATCGTCGCGGTCGAGCCGGCGATGGACCCGACGCCGCCGGTAGCGAGGTCGGCCAGGCGGGCCACCCCGTCGGACACGGTGACGGCAAGCTCGCCGAGTTGGTAATCCCCGTCGGGCATGCCCGCCGCGGCCATCGCGTCGGTGATGAGCACGAGGTTGCCCGGCCCGGCCGCGCGGGCCGCCAGCCTGATGATGAGATCGTCCAGATGGGCCCCGTCGGCGACGACCTCGCAGCTCACCTGGTGGTCAAGCAGCGCCCCGACCGGGCCGGGCGACCGGTGGCCGATCGGCCGCATGCCATTGAACAGGTGCGTTGCGTGGCTGAGGCCGGCCGCGATGGCCTCGGCGGTCGCCTCGGCCGAGGCGTCGGTGTGGCCGGCCGCGGCGATGACCCCGGCCGCGGCCGCCGCCCGGATCACCTCGGTCGCGCCCGGCAGCTCGGGGGCGACCGTGATCATCCGCAGCCAGCCCCGGGACGAGGCCTGCAGCCGGGTGAACGCGGCGACGTCGGGGAGGGTCAGGTAGCGGGGGTTCTGGGCGCCGCACCGGGCCGCCGACAGGAACGGTCCCTCCAGGTGGATGCCGTCGATGACGCCCGCGTCGGCCAGCTCGGCCAGCATGGCGGAGCGGCGCTCCAACTCGTCGATCGGGGCGGTGACGAGGCTGGCGATGATCCGGGTGGTCCCGTGCGCGCGATGGAACGCGGCCGCTCGCCTGGCGTCATCGGGACCGCCGTCGGTGAACGACGCGCCTCCGCCGCCGTGCACGTGCATGTCGATGAAGCCGGGAAGCGCCCAGCGGCCGCGGTGCGTCGCGGCCGTCGGCGGCTGGCCGGCCTCGACGGCCGCGATGCGGCCGTCGGCGACCTGCAGCCAGCCGGGCGACAGGATGCCGTCCGGCGTCACCACGTGGTCGGCCGCGACAATGGCGGAGACGGCGGGGGAACCGCCGACCGTCACGCCGGGATCTCCGACGGCGAGCCGAGCGAGCCGAGCAGCCCGGCCCGGGCCTGGGCGAGGGCCGACTGAAGGGCACCCCGGAGCACCGGCTCGTCCGCCGCGGTCGTGGCCTCGACCACCGGGCGGGCCAGGCAGATCCTCGACACCTCGGCCGCGACCCGGGAGGCGAGCTCGCTGCCGCCGGCCTTGCCGACCGGGCCGCCGAGCACGACCAGGCCGGGGTCGAGCACGACGCAGACCGCCGCCACCCCGATCGAGACCCGCTGCGCGAGGTCATCGAGGAACGCGGCGCCCGCGGAACCGGGGGACCCGTTTCCCTCGGCCGACGCGGCCGCGTCGGCCGCTGTCGTGTCGGTCCCTGCCACGTCGGCCAGCGCCGCGTCGGCCGCCGCCGCGGCGACGGCCTCGGCCGGCGAGGCGCCGATGAACCCGTGCTGCGCGGCCAGCGCCTGCACCGCCAGGCCGCCGGCCAGCGACTGCAGCCCGGCCTTGCCCGGGTGCTCGTTGCCGACCGGGAGCGGGGCGCCGTGCACCGGCATCCAGCCGATCTCGCCCGCAGCGCCCCCGGCACCCCGGCGCACCTTGCCGCCGATGACCGAGGCGAGGCCGAGTCCGGTGCCGAGCCAGACGAAGGCGAAGTCGTCAAGCCCGGCCGCCGCCCCGCCCGCCCGCTCGGCCATCGCGGCCAGGTTCACGTCGTTCTCGATCTGCACCGGCGTGTGCAGCACCTCCCTGAGCCCGTCAAGCACGCCCTCCTGCCAGGTCGGCAGGTTGACCGCCAGCCGGGGGGCGCCGGTCCGCGGGTCGAGCACGCCGGGACTGCCGATCACCACCGAGGACAGGGTCTCCGAACTGATCCCGGCGTTCGCGCACGCCTCGCCGATCGCCTCGCGCACCAGGCCGATCGGGTCGTCGGCCCCGTGCGGGTCCATGCTCACCTCGGCCACCTGATTCCCGGCAACATCCGCGACAGCGACACTGACCAGGTCAAAGTCCACATATAGTCCAGCAACGTAAGCGCTCGAGGGGATGACCGAGTACAGCGCGGCGTTTGGCCCGCGGCCGCCCGCCTGCTCTCCCGCGATCATCACCAGGGCGCGCTCCTCCAACCTCGCGAGCATCTGGGAGACGGTGACCTTGGAGACTCCAGTGCGCTCGGACAGCTGCGCCCGGGTGAGCGGCCCCTCCGTGAGCAGCAACTCCAGCGCGGCTCGGTCGTTCAGTTCGCGCAGCAGGCTGGGTGTGCCCGGTTTCTGGCGCAGCGGCATGATCTTCCCCCGTGGGTCCCGCAAGTTACGACCGGCTACGGGCCGGACGACGTTTGTTAAGTTCTGGCAACGGATCTATCTTATAGGAAAGTTTCCAGTTAGTTTTTGTGCCAAGGGTCACGTGACCAGTTTGACCGAAAGTTCACCCTCGCAGAAGGAGTGCCAGCAGTGGGACTCAGAAAGAGATCGGCCGCGCTCGGCGCGGCCGCGGGCGTCACCGCGGCGGCGCTGGCCATCGCCGGCTGCAGCTCCAGCAGTTCCAGCGGCAGCGCAGCCAGTAGCAGCACCTCGAACAGCAGCACGTCGTCGGCCCCGGCGACGCTCACCGTCTGGCGGATGGGCGGCTCCGTCCCGGCCCAGACCACCTGGATGAACGGCATCGTCGCGGAGTTCCACAAGGACTTCCCCCAGTACGCCAAGACGCAGGTCAAGGTTGACTGGATCCCGTGGTCCGACCGCACCACGGACTGGAACACCGCGCTGTCCAGCGGCAAGAACATTCCCGACATCACCGAGCTCGGTAACACCGACACGCCCACCGAGGCCGCCAGCGGCATCCTCGCCCCGCTGACCAGCGACCTGGGCAGCTGGTCCGGCACCAAGGGCCTCGTCTCCGGCATGCTGGCCAACGACACCCAGGACGGCACGACCTACGCCGTGCCGTGGTTCGGCGGCGTGCGCGCCGTGTGGTACCGCACCGACCAGTTCAAGAAGGCGGGCATCAGCGCCGTGCCCACGACCTGGGCGGAACTGGAAGCCGACGCGGTGAAGCTGCAGAAGACATTCCCGGGAACCACGGGAATCGACGCGATCACCAACGACACCAACGCGTTCGCCAGCTTCATCTGGGGCGCCGGCGGCCAGATCGCCACCCAGTCCGGCAGCACCTGGACCGCCGACCTGACCTCGGCGGCGGACGAGGCGGCGATCAAGTACTACGTCGGCCTGTACACCACCGCTAAGGTCTCCCAGTCCAAGTACATCGGGGAGACCGAGCTCGGCACGGCCGGCGCGACCGCCGGCGGTCCGAACGAGGACTTCGGCCTCGGCAAGCTCGACCTGTACGTCGACGGGCCGTGGGCGAAGGCGTCGCTGCCGAAGAACTCGGTCGACACCAGCAACATCTCGTCCTTCCCGATCCCGAGTGAGAACGGGCCGAACCCGGCTCCGGTCTTCTCCGGCGGCTCCGACCTCGCGGTCTTCAAGACCAGCCCGAACCAGACGGCCGCGTGGGACCTGATCTCGGTCATGGACAACCCGACCAACTCCACCAGCTTCGCCGCGCTGTCCGGCTTCTTCTCGCCCTACACGGCCGAGATCTCCGCCAGCGAGACCACCGGCGGCGAGTTCATGGCGGGCTTCGCCAAGGCCGCCCTCAACGGGCAGACCGCCCCGCTCAACGCCAAGAACTGGCCCACCGCCGACAACGGCAAGCTCAACATCATCCCGACGATGCTCAAGTCGCTGATGCAGGGCGCGCCGTTCGCCTCCACGGTGTCCGCCGCCAACACTCAGCTGCAGAACGTCCTCAACACCGGCAGCTCCAGCTAGCCGTACCTTCCTATGGTGACCTCTTCGCACAGCCGGCCGGGGACCCCCTCCCCGGCCGGCTGATCCCCCGGGGCGCGAGCCTGACGTCTCGCACAAGACTCCAGACCGCTCGGCACGGTCCGCTCCCGCCCGGTCGTTCCGGCAGCGCGCCGCGATCTCGATCAGGAAGCGGGGACTGGGCCCCTACCTCCTGCTGCTGCCGGCGACGGCGGTCATCGGCCTGCTGATCATCTGGCCGGCCATGCAGATCGGGCTGTTCTCGTTCCAGAACTACGGGCTGATGCAGATCAGCGGCGTAGCGCCCGCCCAGTGGGTCGGGTTCTCGAACTACAGCCAGATCCTGCACGACCCCGAGTTCTGGTCGTCGCTCAAGATCAGCCTGTACTTCGCGATGGTCGTGGTGCCCGCCACGATGATCTTCGGGACGCTGGTCGGGCTGCTGCTCGAACGGCTCGGGCCGAGGATGCGCACGTTCGTTTCCATCTCCGCGATCCTCGCCTGGGCGACGCCGGCGGTGTCCGCCAGCGTGATCTTCGCCTGGCTGGTCGACCCCGACGGGGGCGTGGTGGACTGGGCGCTGACCAAGATCCCGTCGTGGCTGGGCGGCGGGGCGCACTGGTCGGGCTTCAGCTGGACCAACGCCCCGCTGCCGGCCTACACGGTGCTGACCGTGATGCTGGTCTGGACCGGCTTCCCGTTCGTCGCCGTCACCGTGCTGGCGGGCCTGCGCACGCTGCCGTCCGAGCTGCACGAGGCGGCGCGGGTGGACGGCGCGGGACCGTGGCGCGACTTCTGGAAGGTGACGTTCCCGCTGCTGCGGCCGGTGTTCCTGGTGCTGGCGCTGCTGTCGACGATCTGGGACTTCGGCATGTTCACCCAGGCGTACATCATCACCGGGCAACTCGGGAACCGGGACGAGTACAACCTCGGGCTCTACGAGTACTCGCAGGCGTTCACCCAGCCACCGCACTATGGCCTCGCCTCGGCGGCTGCCTTCGTCCTCACGATCATCCTGCTCATCGTCACGGTCGGGTACGTGCGGGCCGCGATCAAGCAAGGGGCATTCGCATGACGTCCGTCCCCGTTCCCGGGTCCGGTCGGCGCCCGTATTTCCGGCGGCCGCCGCGGCTGGCCGTTCCGGTCGCGGCGCCCGGCGGTTCAACCGCTCGTCACGCAGGACCGTGCTGAACCTGCTGGGGCTGCTGGTGGCCCTGTTCTCGCTGTTTCCCGTGCTGTGGATGATCTCGACTGCGTTCAAGCCCGCCAGCGAGATCTACTCGCTGACCCCGCAGCCGGTACCGCTGCACCCGACGCTGGCCAACTTCCAGGCGGTCTTCAGCGGGTCGGTGATCGGCCTGCCGTACTGGAACTTCCTCAAGAACAGCCTGTTCATCACCCTCGTCGCGGTCGCGCTGTCGTCGCTCATCGGGCTGCTCGCCGCGATCGCGCTCGGCCGGTTCAAGTTCAGGTTCCGCACCACCTACCTGGTCGTGCTGCTGATCGTGCAGCTGCTGCCGCAGCAGGCGCTGGTCGTCTCGCTGTTCATCGACTTCCGCCGAAGTCGACCTGCTCGACAGCCTGGTCGGCCTGATCGTGGTCTACACCGCGTTCGCGCTGCCGGTCACGATCTGGATGCTGCGCAATTTCGCGGCCACCGTGCCGAAGGACCTCGAGGAGGCGGCGGCGATCGACGGGGCCGGCGCCTGGACCCGCTTCTGGCGCATCCTGCTGCCGCTCATCTCCCCCGGACTGGTCTCCACCAGCGTGTTCGCGTTCATCTTCGCTTACAACGAGTTCGTGTTCGCGCTGACCTTCCTCGGCACCGACACCGCTAAGTTCACCCTGCCGTTGTACGTCCAGTACTTCTACGGCCAGAATTCCACCAACTGGGGCGCGATCATGGCTTCCTCTACCCTCTTCACCATCCCTGTCCTCGCGTTCTTCCTGGTCACCCAGCGTCGGCTGGCAAGCGGCCTGCTCGCGGGCGCGGTGAAGGGATGACGTCGCTCGAACCAGGCATCGACCCAGGGCTCGCCGCGCTCGCCGACGCCATCCTCATCCCGCCGTTCCCCGGCACCACCCCGCCGCCCTGGATCCTCCGGGCGCTTGAGCGGGGGCTGGCCGGCGTCACGCTCTTCGGCCCCAACGTCGTCGGCGACACGGCCGCCCTCAGCGCCGCCCTCCGCTCGGCGGCGGCGCTCGAGCCGGTCATCGCCATCGACGAGGAGGGCGGTGACGTGACCCGGGTGGCCTACGCCGAAGGCAGCCCCTACCCGGGGAACGCCGCCCTCGGCGTGGTCGACGACGTGGCGCTGACGCAGGATGTGTACGCCGCGATCGGCGGCGACCTCGCGCGGCTCGGCATCAACCTCGACCTCGCGCCGTGCGCCGACGTGCTGGTGCCCGGCGGCAGCGCGGTGGTCGGCACCCGGTCCTTCGGATCGGACCCTGACCTGGTGGCCCGCCATGTGACGGCGGCCGTGGCGGGCCTTCAGGGCGTCGGCGTGGCCGCCTGCGCCAAGCATTTCCCCGGCCACGGCAGCACCGCGAGCGACTCGCACCTGGCGCTCGCGACGGTCACCGGCACGATGGCCGACCTGCGCGCTCGCGATCTGCCGCCGTTCGCGGCCGCCATCGCGGGCGGAACCGTGGCCGTCATGCCCGGGCACCTGCGGGTGCCTGAGCTCACCGGCGAACTCCCGGCCACGCTGTCGTCCGCGGCCGTCAGCGGCCTGCTGCGCGGCGAGCTCGGGTTCGACGGCGCGGTCATCTGCGACGCGCTGGAGATGAAGGCCGCGAGCGGCATATTCGGGATTCCTGAGGCGGCCGTGCTCGCCGTGCGGGCCGGGGTTGACCTGCTCTGCCTGGGCCGGGACACGGACGAGGCGATGTACCAGGCCGTCCGGACGGCGCTGACGGACGCGGTTGCGTCCGGCCGGCTGACGGGCGACCGGCTGGCGGAAGCGGCCGACCGGGTCGCGGCGCTGCGGGCCTGGCTCGCCAGCGCGCGCGAGATCAACGGACCGGGCGCGCCCGACGCCGCCGCGGGCGACGCGATCGGCCTGCTCGCCGCGCGGCGCGCGCTGCGGCGGTCCGGCCCGGTCCCCAGCTCGCTGGTCGATCCGCTCGTGATCGAGGTCGAGCCGGAGGAGAACATCGCGGCCGGGCGATTCACCTGGGGCTTCGCCCGGTGGGCGGAGGCGCGGCGAGTCGATCCAGCGGCCGGCGACGGGGCGGCGGCGGGCTCGATCATCACCGCAGCCGAGGGCCGGTCCCTGGTGCTGGCCGTGCGGCACGGCTCGGGGGCCCTGCCGCTGGTGAACGAGCTGCTCGGGGCGCGCCCTGACGCGATCGTGGTGGACATGGGGGCGCCCGCCTGGACGCCGCCGCCGGGTACCGCCTACCTGGCCACCTACGGCGCGTCGCGAGCCTGCGCCCAGGCTGCGGCGGAGGCGCTCGGCCTCGCCTGAACGCGCGGGACCGGGTCGGCCAGGCTACGGGAGCGGCCACCCGAGCCGGTCGCGCAGGGTCGACAGGCAGTCCGACAGCAAGGGGCCAAGCTGGCCGAACTCGGGCCGCCGGTCGGGGACATCAGGGTCCCCGCACGCCCACGGACACCCGTAGGCGCAGACCTGGTCGACCGCGTCGGCCAGTCGGCCGACCGGGCAGAGCAGTTGCGCCACGGCCGACGGGTTCAGCCGCGGCGCGATCGCGTGGATCTGCGCAAGCAGCCCAGGGATCAACTTGAGCCGGTAGCCGAGCTCGGCGGCCGGCGTCCCGCAGTCCACGTTCCTGAGCCGGCTAAGCGCCAGGTCAACGAGATCGGCAAGGTCCACCGCGACGCCGACCAGGCGGTTGTCGGGGTTCTTGCAGCACGTCCCCACCTCGAGCGCGAAGCCAACGTTCAGGCAGTCCGGGTGCAGCCATTCCGGCTGCGGCCAGTCGACTTCCTCGCCCTCCTCCTCGGCCAGGAAAAACTCGTCATCGAACCCGTCGTCGAACGCGCCCACGCCCGACATCATGCGGTCCATCGTCATCGTCGTCTCCCGAAACTTTAGCTGGATCGAATCTACGTTCCAACCATACGATCGGGGTCTGACAAAACCGGATATCTAGTGCGTCGGGTAGCGCCCGCGGAAGCGGATCAACGGGTCGCCGTCCTCGGCCACGTACGCGACCGACGTGACCGCGGAGATGACCAGCAGGTGGTCGCCGGCCGGCACCCGGCGCGCGACCGAGCACTCAAGCGCCGCCAGCCCGCCGAGCGGGATCAGCGCGCCCGAGTCGGCCCCGCGAGTGTGCGGCGCGTCATCGAGGATGCGCCGTGCGCTTGGCCGCCCGGCCGCCGCGAACTGCCCCGCCAGCAGCTTCTGGGACGAGGCGAGGAGCGTGACCGCGAACTGCGCGGCCGGCAGCGACGGGCGGCTCAGCACCTCGGCCGGGTAGGAGCCGGCGATGAGCGACACCAGCACCAGCGGCGGGTCGAGCGAGACGGGCGTGAACCCGCTGACGGTCGCGCCGATGTCGTCGCCGGAATCCGCGATCGTGACCAGGGTCACGCCCGCCGCCCAGGCCGAGAGCGCGGAGGAGAAGTCGTTGCCGGGGGGAGTCATCAAGGGTCCGTTCGAGATCAGCTGATTTTCCACACCCCGGGCAGGGCGAGCGGTCCGTACGGCGGCAGGCCCGCCGCCGCCGCGAACCGCCAGGCCGGGCCCCAGCCGTCGGCGAACAAGGCCGCGACCGGGCCCGCTCCGAGCTGGGCGGCCGCGGCCGGCCGGGCCTCGCTCGACTCCGCGGGCCGCAGCTGGTCGAGCGGGCCGAACCGCGGGTACGGCCGGACCGGCGCGTCGTCCGGCAGCCCGGCCCGCTGCCGGGCGATCGCGATCGCCTCGCGCATGCCGCCGGTCTGGTCGGCCAGTCCGTTGGCGACGGCGTCGGCGCCGGTCCAGACCCGGCCGCGGGCGAGCTCGTGCACGCGCCCGATGTCCATCCGCCGCCCGGACGCCACCTTCTCGGTGAAATCGGCGTAGACGGCGTCGAGCCACTCGTTGATCCGCGTCCAGTCGGCATCGGTGAACGGCCGGGCCGAGGAGAACATCGTCGCGCTGGCAGCGCCGTCGCCGTCCACGGCCGAGTCGGTCGCCACGCCCACCCGTTCGAACAGGTCCTGCAGCACCGGCTTGCCCATGATCACCCCGATCGACCCGGTGATCGTGGCAGGCTGCGCCACGATCACGTCGGCCGGCGCGGAGATGAAATACCCGCCGGAGGCGGCCACGTCGCCCATCGACACGACCACGGGCTTGCCCGCCGCGCGGACCCTGACCACCTCGCGCCAGATCACGTCGGACGCGACAGCGGAGCCTCCCGGGCTGTTCACCCGGAGCACGACGGCACGCGCGCCCTCGTCGGCCGCCGCCGCCCGCAGCGCGGCCGCCACCGTGTCCGACCCCATCCCGCCCCCGCCGGGGCCGCCCCGGCCGCTGCGGCCTTGCCTGATCGCGCCGTGCGCGTAGATCATCGCGACGAACCGCTCGGGCTGCCCCGGCGTCAGCTCGCGGACGCCGCTGCCCAGCCGCCGGGGCAGATCGCTGATCGAGTGCGTGCGCCGGTAACGCTGCAGGTAGAGCAGCGTCGCGTCGGCGCCGGCCTCCTTGCGGACCTGCTCGTAGACCTGGTCGCGGTAGAGCAGCCCGTCCACCAGCCCCTCGGACAGGGCCTGCGGGGCGAGGAAGGGCCCGCGCGCGAGCAGCGCCAGGGACTGCTCGACGGTCAGCCCGCGGCCGGCCGCGATCGCCGCCGCCAGCTGCTCGGTCACCGACTCGGCGAGCCGGGCGGCCGCCTCCCGGGCCGGACCGGTGAACCCGGTCTCGGTCAGCTGATCGGCGGCCGACTTGTACTCGTACCGCTTGGCGGACTGGAAATCGATGCCGAGCCGCTCCAGCGCGCCGTGCAGGAAGACCTGCTCGACGGCGATCCCGGTGAGGCCGACGGTGCCGGAGGGCTGCAGGTAGATCCGGTCGAAGCCGGTGGCCAGGTAGTAGGGCACGTTGCCGCGGACGAAGTCGCCGAACGACTCCGACCAGGCCACCGCGAGCTTGCCCGACTGCCGGAAGTCGAGCACGGCGTCGCGCAGCTCCTGGACCTTGGCCAGCCCGATCCTGGACCCGCCGACCTTGACCACGAGCGCGCGCACGCGGTCGTCGGACGCCGCCCGCTTCAGCCCGTCGAGCAGGTCGGGCAGCCGCGTGCGGCGTATGGTGAGGAGCGCTGCCACCGGGTCCTGGGGAGGTCCGTCGGCGATGCCGTCCGTCAGGTCGAGCTCGAGGATGAGTGGCCCGGTCCTGCGCTGCCGCATCCGGACGATCTGCCCGGCAAGCTTCGCGTCTGCCATGCAGTCAGCTTACGCGGACGGGGAAGATCATCTTTAGCTATCCGACCGTAAGGGGGTGACCGCGCATCGCTCACATCGCGACCATGGTGGTGGTCGACGTCGCCAACGTGATGGGCGCCCGGGCCGATGGCTGGTGGCGCGACCGCCCGGGCGCCGCCGCCCGGCTCTGCCGTGAGGTGAAGGCGCTGGCCCGCCCGGCCGCCGGGTCGCGGCCCGAGGCGCCCGAGGCGTCCGTGGCGCCCGAGTGGCGGGCGTAGCCGCGTGGGTGCTGGTGCTCGAGGGGCAGGCGCGCGCGGCGGTGGAACTGCTCGCCGACGAGCTGAACGAGCTCGACGAGGAACTGGACGACCGGCCCGAGGGCGAGCCTGCCCTGGTGCGGCTGGTGTCGGCGCCCGGGTCAGGGGACGACACAATTGTCAGCGTGGTCGCCGACGCCGTCGCGCGCGGCGAAACGTGCCTGGTGGTGACCGCGGACCGCGAGCTTCGGCGGCGCTGCGAGGAGCTCAACGCCTCGGTCGTCGGCCCCGGGTGGCTACTCCGTCTGCTGTAAGCGGGTAACATCTTATATAATTTCCCTCACCGCTGCGTCGCACGATGTGGTCAACTGTCCGTTCTCAACGACCGGAATCCTGATGTCCATGTACGTGATTTTGGTAGTCGTCGTCCTACTCGTCGCCGGGCTGCTCGTCCTGGCCGACCGCGCCACGCGGGTCGTCCGGAGAGCCAGGAAACGCCGCGATGCCGCCGAGCGGCTGGCCGCGGCGGCCGCCCGCGCCGATGACAAGGAACGCGCCCGCACCGCCGCCGCCGAGGCGAGCTCGGCGCTCACCACGGTCATGCCCGCGATCCGAGTCGAGGATCACGAGCCGCGGCACGTGGCGTTACCCCGGTTACACCCGCTCGGGGGTGAACCACACCACCGACAGCGGCGGCACCACGATCGTGGCCGAGGCCGGACGGCCGTGCCAGGCCATCGGGATCGCCTGCACGCCCCCGAGGTTGCCCGTCCCGCTACCCCCGTACACGGACGCGTCGGTGTTGAGCACCTCGCGCCAGCGGCCGGCCAGCGGCAGCCCGACCCGGTAGTTCTCGTGCGGCATGGCCGAGAAGTTGGCCACGCAGGCGAGCACCGGGGCGCCGTGCTCCTGCGCGCCGAACCGCAGGAACGACAGCACGTTGCCGTGCGCGTCGTTGGAGTCGATCCAGCCGAAGCCGTCCGGGGTGTAGTCCTGTGACCAGAGCGCAGGCGAGTCGCGGTAGAGCACGTTGAGGTCGCGGACCAGGCGCTGCACGCCGGCGTGGTTGTCGTACTGGAGCACCCACCAGTCGAGGCCGTCCCGCTCCGACCACTCGTTGCCCTGGCCGAACTCGGAACCCATGAACAGCAGCTGCTTGCCCGGATGGGCCCACATGTAGCCGAACAGCGCGCGCAGGCCGGCGAACTGCCGCCACTCGTCGCCCGGCATCTTGCGCAGCAGCGAGGCCTTGCCGTGCACGACCTCGTCGTGCGAGAGCGGCAGCAGGTAGTTCTCGGAGAACGCGTACACCATCGAGAACGTCAGCTCGTTGTGGTGGTACTGCCGGTGGATCGGGTCGTGCTCCATGTACCGGAGCGTGTCGTTCATCCAGCCCATGTTCCACTTGAAGCCGAACCCGAGACCGCCCAGGTGCACCGGCCGGGACACGCCCGGCCAGGCGGTCGACTCCTCGGCGATCATCATGATCCCGGGCACGCGCTTGTAGCAGGTGGCGTTGACCTCCTGCAGGAACGAGATCGCGTCGAGGTTCTCCCGTCCGCCGTGCGCGTTGGGCGCCCACTCGCCGTCCTTCCGCGAGTAGTCGAGGTACAGCATCGACGCGACCGCGTCGACCCGGAGGCCGTCGATGTGGAACTCCTCGAGCCAGTAGATCGCGTTGGCGACGAGGAAGTTCCTGACCTCGGAGCGGCCGTAGTTGAAGACCAGCGTGCCCCAGTCCGGGTGCGCGCCCAGCCGGGGGTCGGAGTGCTCGTAGAGCGCGGTCCCGTCGAACTCGGCCAGCGCCCAGGAGTCGCGCGGGAAGTGCGCGGGCACCCAGTCGATGATGACCCCGATGCCGGCCTGGTGCAGGGTGTCGACCAGGAACCGGAAGTCGTCGGGCGAGCCGAACCTCGCCGTCGGCGCGTAGTACGAGGTGACCTGATACCCCCACGAGCCGCCGAACGGGTGCTCGGCCACCGGCAGGAACTCGACGTGGGTGAACCCGAGGTCGGTGACGTAGGCGGCCAGCTCGACCGCGAGCTCCCGGTAGGACAGGCCGGGCCGCCACGAGCCGAGGTGCACCTCGTAGACCGACATCGGGCTGACCAGCGGCTGCCGGACCGCGCGGTCGGACAGCCAGTCGCCGTCCTGCCACTGGTGGGCGGACTCGTACACCACCGAGGCGGTCGCGGGCGGCGTCTCGGCGTAGGTCGCCATCGGGTCGGCCTTGTCCCGCCACACCCCGTCCGGCCCGCAGATCGAGTACTTGTAGCGGCTGCCGGGGGCGACGCCGGGCATGTACAGCTCCCAGACCCCGGCCCCGCCGAGCGAGCGCATCGGGTGCGCCCGGCCGTCCCAGAAGTTGAAGTCGCCGACCAGCCTGACGCCCCGCGCGTTCGGCGCCCAGACGGAGAACGCGGTGCCGGTCTCGGACGGCCGCGCCCCCAGCGCCCGCCAGAGCTGCTCGTGCCTGCCCTCGCCGATCAGGTGCAGGTCGATCTCGCCCAGCGTGGGCAGGTGCCGGTACGGGTCGTCCTGCAGTTGGGGCTCGCCGTTCACGTACCGGACTTCAAGTTCGTAATCCCGAACGGGCCCGGCCGACTCTGGCACCGTCACCTCAAAGACACCCTGATGGCGGTGCGGCATCGGGTAGCGGCCGCCGTCGGGCAGCACGACCGTGACCTCGGCCGCCAGCGGGCGAAGGGCGCGGATGGTCACGCCGTCGGCCCCGGGATGGGCGCCGAGGACCGAGTGCGGGTCATGATGCTGACCGGCGACGACGCGTTCGATCTCGCCGAGGGAGATCATCTCGTTCTTGGATAGCACTTAGAACTCTGCCAGTGAGTCAAGCGGGATGGACAGCCAGGACGGTCGGTGTCTGGCCTCGTAGAGCACCTCGTAGACCGCCTTGTCGAGTTGCAGCGCACGGAGCAGGACCCGGTTGACGTCCGGGTCGAGCCCGCCGGCCTCGGCGTACCCGGCGCAGAACGCGTCGGTGTTCCTGCGCACCCAGTCGCGCGCCACGTCGTTCAGCGCGACCTGGTCCGGATGCCCGATGAGCTGGTGGCGGGCGGCGTAGTCGAACGAGCGGAGCATCCCGGCGACGTCCCGCAGCGCGGACGAGCGGGCGCGGCGCTGCGCGAGCGGGGTGGCGGGCTCGCCCTCGAAGTCGAGGACGACCCAGCCGGTCTCGGTCCGCAGCACCTGGCCCAGGTGATAGTCGCCGTGCACCCGCTGGACCGGGAACGGGCCCTTCAGCTTGGCGAACTCGGCGTAGGCGTCGCTGATCATGTCGGCCTGCTTGGCCAGTTCCGGTACCGCGGCCGAGGCCAGGTCGAGCTTGCGGAACATCCGCTCGGTGAGCTCGCTGACCGCCGCCGTGCCCAGCTCGTCGGTGCCGAACGCGGCCGCCAGGTCGGCGTGGATGTGGGCGGTGGCGATGCCGAGCCGGTGCGACTCCCCGGCGAAGTCGCCGCCCGCGTCGGCCGCGCGCATGTCCGGGCTCGCGTACAGGTCCCGCACGCTGGTCGCGGCCAGCAGCCAGCCGTCGCTCGCGAGCCGCAGGTACCTGGACAGGATCGCCAGGTGCGTGGGCACGTTCTCCAGCCTGGTCTCGATCCAGCCGAGCGGCTCCGCCACCTGGGACGAGCCGAGGCGATGGAGCGCGGTGGTGACCTCGAGGTCCGGGTTTGGCCCGGGCGAGAGCCTGCGGAAGACCTTGAGTATCGACTCCTCGCCGAAGACCAGGCTGGTGTTGGACTGCTCGCCGGTGAGGACGAGGCTGTCCAGACCGGTCTCGAAGGCGGCGCCCTCGATCTTGTGCATCCGCAGCGTGCCGATGGTCTCGTCGCCCGCGATGCCGGCCAGCAGCGGCTTGGTCAGGTCGGCGTCGTGCAGCGCGTCGTACGCGATCCTGCCGCCGGCCGGGCCGTCCCCGACCGGGCCGATCCTGGCGTAATCGAGTCGCTCGGGCAGCTTGCGCCGCAGCCCGACCAGGATCTGGTAGTAGTCCACCGCCGCGCCGTGCGAGACGGCGATGATCAGATGGCGAAGCTCAGGGTCGCCGGCCACGAGCTTGGTGTCCGCGACGATCGCCAGATCGCGCGTCCCCTGCCCCTTGCCCGCGAACCAGCGCTGGTTGCCTAGCCACGGTGCTAGTGCGTCCTCGATCGCCATCGGCCTCGCGCGCTCCTATCCTCCGGGGAAGACAATCCTCTGTCATGGGGGGCTGCCGCCCCCCATCCCCTGCCGCACCCCCCGCTGTCGGCGGGGGGCTGGGTTCTAGGTGATGACAAATTAGAACACATGCGGCGCAACGGTCATGCTCGCGCGTCGCGGGTCATCGGTCATGATCCTCCCTCGCGAGCGGGAGCTGAAACCAGTAGAAGCCGTGACCGGGCAGAGTCAGCAGGTATGGAAGCTCCCCGATTGGGGGGAATGTCACCCCGCCCATGCACTCCACCGGCGTTACCCCGATGAACCGGCGCAGGTCAAGCTCCACCGGCTGCGGAAATCGGGACAGGTTGTTGACGCAGAGCACTCGGTCGGTCGCCTCGTGCTCCTGCGAGGAGCTGGTGGCGTCATACTCCCTGACGAAGGCGAGCACGCTCGGGTTGGACGAGTTGAGCTCATCGTAGGCGCCCAGGCCGAAGACCGGATGCTGCTTCCTGATCTCGATCATCCGCCGGGTCCAGTGCAGTAGCGACTGCGGGTGGCGCTGCTGGGCCTCGACGTTGAGCGACTGGTAGCCGTAGATCGGGTCCATCACCGGCGGCAGGTAGAGCCGCTGCGGGTCGCTGCTTGAGAACCCGCCGTTCCGGTCCGGGGTCCACTGCATCGGGGTCCGCACGCCGTCGCGGTCGCCGAGCCAGATGTTGTCGCCCATGCCGATCTCGTCGCCGTAGTACAGCACCGGCGAGCCCGGCAGCGACAGCAGCAGCGCGGTGAACAGCTCGAGCTGGTTCCGGTCGTTGTCGAGGAGCGGGGCGAGCCGCCGCCTGATCCCGATGTTGGCCTTCATCCGGGGATCCTTGGCGTACTCCTTGTACATGTAGTCGCGCTCTTCGTCGGTCACCATCTCGAGCGTCAGCTCGTCGTGGTTGCGCAGGAAGATGCCCCACTGGCAGCCGCCAGGGATCTTCGGCGTCTGGGCCAGGATCTCCGAGATCGGGTAGCGCTGCTCGCGGCGGACGGCCATGAAGATGCGCGGCATGAGCGGGAAGTGGAACGCCATGTGGCACTCGTTGCCGCCGGTTTCCGGGTCGCCGAAGTACTCCACGACGTCGTCCGGCCACTGGTTGGCCTCGGCCAGCAGCACCCGGTCGGGGTAGGCGGCGTCGACCTCGGCCCGGATCCGCTTCAGGTACTCGTGCGTCTCCTTGAGGTTCTCGCAGTTGCTGCCCTCGCGCTCGTACAGGTACGGCACCGCGTCCAGCCGGAAGCCGTCGATGCCGAGGTCGAGCCAGAACTTCAGGTTCTCGATCATCGCGTCCTGGACCTTGGGGTTCTCGAAGTTCAGGTCCGGCTGGTGCGAGAAGAAGCGATGCCAGAAGTACTGGCCCCGCACCGGGTCGAACGTCCAGTTCGAGGTCTCGGTGTCGACGAAGATGATCCGCGCGTCCGGGTACTTGTCGGGTTCGTCGGCCCACACGTAGAAGTCGCCGTAGGGCCCGTCCGGCTCCGATCGGCTGGCCTGGAACCACGGGTGCTGGTCGCTGGTGTGGTTCATGACCAGGTCGGCGATGATCCGGATGCCGCGCTTGTGCGCCTGCTCGACCAGCTCGACGAAGTCCGCGATGTTCCCGTACTCGGGCAGGATCCGCAGGTAGTCCGCGATGTCGTAGCCGCCGTCGCGGAGCGGCGACTCGTAGATCGGCAGCAGCCAGATGCAGTCGATCCCCAGCCACTGCAGGTAGTCCAGCCGGGCGGTCAGCCCCCTGATGTCGCCGGTGCCGTCGCCGTTGGCGTCCTGGAAGCCGCGGATGAGGACCTCGTAGAACAGGGCGCGGCGGTACCACTCGGGGTCACGCGGCCGTTCCAGGGTGAAGTCGGGCACCCGCTCGCCGGGAGGGGCGGCGAAGGGAGGCGTCGTCAGGGGTGATTCTGGTGCGGCTGCTTGCAGCCCGGTGGCCGGCTCGTGTTCTGACACGGCGTGAGTCTCCTGAGAGTGCGCGACCGACGCATGCCAGGCTAATTCACGCATTGCTCAGGCCTGGTCACGCGTAACGGAGAAGATGTGTGCTGTTCGCACGGCAGGATCAAGGCGCACGTAGTTGGCCTGGCCCCACCGATAGACCTCGCCGCTGAGTTCATCGGTGACCGTGAACCCCTCGTGCCAGTCCATACCCAGCGCGGGCATATCAAGCCACACCGTGGCTTCCCTGGCCTGGTGCGGGTCAAGATTCACTACAACCAGAACGGTGTCTGCGGCGTTCCCGTCCTGCCCCACCGTCTGCGGCGCTGCTTGCACGGAGGATCTCTCCGAGATCGTACCTGCGCCGTCGACGCGTTTGGAGAAGCAGATCAGCTCCGGCTGATCCACGCTATGGAAGCGTAGATTACGCAGCCAGTGCAATGCCACATGGCCTCTCCTGATCCGGTTCAGTTCCGCGAGGAACGGGGCGATCCCGAGCCCGTCGCGGGCCGCGGCCTCCCAGTCGCGCGGCCGGTACTGGAACTTCTCCGAGTCCAGGTACTCTTCGCTGCCCGGCCGTAGCGGCGTATTTTCACATAGCTCATAGCCGGAGTAGATACCCCACGAAGGGCTAAGCATTGCTGCCAGGACCGCCCGGATTTTAAACGCAGGCACCCCGCCGTGCTGCAGGTACTCGTGCAGGATGTCGGGCGTGTTGGCGAAGAAGTTCGGCCGCATGTACGCGGAGTCCGGGCCCGCCAGCTCGGTCAGGTAGTCGGTCAGCTCGTCCTTGGTCGTGCGCCAGGTGAAGTACGTGTAGGACTGGTGGAAGCCGACCTTGGCCAGGGCGGCCATCATCGTCGGGCGGGTGAACGCCTCGGCCAGGAACAGCACGTCCGGGTCGGTCCGGCGGATGCTCGCGAGCAGCCGCTCCCAGAACCTGAGCGGCTTGGTGTGCGGGTTGTCCACCCGGAAGATGCGGACCCCGTGGCCCATCCACAGCCGGACGATCCGGTCGAACTCCGCGAAGATCCCCTCGGGGTCGTTGTCGAAGTTGAAGTTGTAGATGTCCTGGTATTTCTTCGGCGGGTTCTCCGCGTAGGCGATCGTCCCGTCGGCCCGGGCGGTGAACCACTCCGGGTGCTCCTTGACCCACGGGTGGTCGGGCGAGGCATTCAGGGCCAGGTCGATCGCCACCTCGATGCCGAGCTTGCTAGCCCGGGCGACGAACGCGTCGAAGTCGGCGAACGTGCCCAGATCGGGGTGGATGGCGTCGTGGCCGCCCTCGGGGGCGCCGATCGCCCACGGGGAGCCGGGATCGACCGGCCTGGCCTCCAGCGTGTTGTTCCGCCCCTTGCGGAACGTGGTCCCGATCGGGTGCACCGGCGGCAGGTAGACGACGTCGAACCCCATCTCCGCGATCGCCTCGAGCCTGCGGGCGGCGGTGCGCAGCGTGCCCGAGATCGGCTCGCGGCGGCCCATCGGGTCGAACTGCACGCCCTCGGAGCGCGGGAAGAACTCGTACCAGGACCCGTACAGCGCGCGCAGCCGCTCGACAAGCACCGGATGCCAGCCGGACCTGGTCACCAGGTCGCGGAGCGGGTACTCGGCCAGGACGGCCGCGATCCGCGGCGCCTGCGCCGCCGCGAGCCGGTCCCAGGGCGGCATGCTGCGGTCCCGCAGCCGCTTGGCGAGCGCGTTGAGCGCCGTCCGGGCCGCGGCGGGCCGGGTCGCGCCCGGCGGCTGCCTGATCGACCGCGCGGCCCGCTCGAACAGCAGCGCCCCCTCGATCAGCATGAGCTCGACGTCCTGGCCGCGCGGGACCTTGATCCCGGCGTCGTGCTGCCAGGCCGCGATCGGATCGGACCACGACTCGACCCGGAAATGCCAGGTTCCCTCGCTGGTAACGGTGACGTCACCGCCGTACCGGTCGGTTCCCGGCGCGAGCTCGCGCATCCTGACCAGCGGGCCGACCAGGCCGCCGGGATCTCGGAGCACCACGCCGGCCCCGAGTCCGCCGTGGCCCTCTCTGATGACAGTAGCGCTGACCTGGAAAGTCTCGCCTGCGACGGCTTTGGCCTGCCGACGCCCGCACTCGACCACGGGCTCGACGTCGAGGATTGGGATGCGTCCGATCACGCGGTCACCGTACCTAGTCACGATTCGCAAGGGAACCCCGACCCGGTCGTAATACGCAGCGCTTATGATGACTGCCCGTGAGAGCGATCCGACGTTTCACTGTCCGCGTAACGCTGCCGCAGCCGCTTGCGCCGCTACATGACCTGATGCTCAACCTCCGCTGGTCCTGGCATCTGCCTACGGTAGAGCTGTTTGAGTCCATCGACCCGGCCGGGTGGGCCGCCTCCGGCGGCGACCCGGTGGCGATGCTCAGCTCAATGCGCCCGGGCCGGCTCGCGGATCTAGCCGCAGACGAGGACTTCCTGCGCCGCCTGGACGCGGTCCTCGCCGATCTGCGCGACTACACCCGCGAGCCGCGCTGGTACCAGTCGGGCGAGGCGGGCGACCCGGCGTCGCTGCCGGCCGCGATCGCCTACTTCTCACCCGAGTACGGCATCACCGCGGTGCTGCCGCAGTACTCGGGCGGCCTCGGCATCCTGGCGGGCGACCACCTGAAGTCGGCCAGCGACCTCGGGGTGCCGATCATCGGGGTCGGCCTGCTGTACCGGCACGGGTACTTCACCCAGTCGCTGTCGGCCGACGGCTGGCAGGCCGAGCGCTACCCGGCCGACGACCCCAACGGCCTGCCGCTGACTCTGCTCAGGAGGCCGGACGGCGAGCCGGTGAAGGTGGCGGTGACGCTGGCCGAGGGCAAGCTGCTCACCGCCCAGGTGTGGCTGGCCCAGGTCGGCCGGGTGCCGCTGCTGATGCTCGACTCCTACGTGGAGGAGAACGAGCCCGCGCTGCACGAGGTCACCGACCGGCTGTACGGCGGCGGGAGCGAGCACCGGCTCCGGCAGGAGCTGCTGCTCGGCATCGGCGGGGTGCGCGCGGTGCGCGCCTTCTGCGAGATCACCGGCCACCCCGAGCCCGAGGTGTTCCACACCAACGAGGGGCACGCGGGATTCCTCGGCCTGGAGCGGATCAGGGAGTACGTGGCGGCCGGCCTCTCGTTCGACGAGGCGCTCGAGCTGTCCCGGGCGGGCACGGTCTTCACCACCCATACCCCGGTGCCAGCCGGCATCGACCGGTTCCCGCGCGAGCTCATCGAGCGCTACTTCGCCTCGGAGGTCGACGGCGCGCTGCCGCTCGACCGGGTGCTCGCGTTCGGCGCCGAGACCTACCCCGGCGGCGATCCGCACGTGTTCAACATGGCCGTGATGGGGATGCGGTTCGCGGGGCGGGTCAACGGCGTGTCGGTGCTGCACGGCGAGGTCAGCCGGGAGATGTTCGCAGGCCTGTGGCCCGGGTTCGACACCGCCGAGGTGCCGATCGGCTCGATCACCAACGGCGTGCACGGGCCCACCTGGGTCGCCCGCGAGGTCTGCGACCTCGGCGACTCGGCCGACGCCGCGTCGGCCGACGCCGACCGGCTGTGGGGCATCCGCCGCCGGCTCCGCGCCCGGATGGTCACCGAGACCAGGCGCAGGCTGCGCGAGTCCTGGCAGCAGCGGGGCGCGTCCGGCGCCGAGCTGACCTGGATCGACGACGTGCTCGACGAGAACGTGCTGACGATCGGGTTCGCCCGCCGGGTGCCGTCCTACAAGCGGCTGACGCTGATGCTGAACGACCCGCAGCGGCTGGCCGGGCTGCTGCTCGATCCGGAGCGCCCGATCCAGATCGTGATCGCGGGCAAGGCGCACCCGGCCGACGAGGGCGGCAAGCGGCTCATCCAGCAGATGGTCCAGTTCACCGACGCGGAGACGGTCCGCCGCCGGATCGTCTTCCTCCCCGACTACGACATGGCGATGGCCAGGTACCTGGTCCAGGGGTGCGACGTCTGGCTGAACAACCCGCTCCGGCCGCTTGAGGCGTGCGGCACGTCGGGCATGAAGGTGGCGCTCAACGGCGGCCTGAACCTGTCCGTCCGCGACGGCTGGTGGGACGAGTGGTACGACGGCGGCAACGGCTGGGAGATCCCCACCGCCGACGGCGTGGCCGACCCGGACCGCAGGGACGAGCTCGAGGCGTCGGCCCTCTACGAGCTGCTCGCGAAGTCGGTCGCGCCGCTGTTCTACGATGCCGCGGCCGACGGCGTGCCGCACGGCTGGGTCGAGATGATGCGGCACGGGCTGCGCAGCCTCGGGCCGCTGGTCCGGGCCGACCGCATGGTCGGCGACTACGTGACCAACTTGTACGCGCCGGCCGCGCGGGCGTCGCGGGCGCTGGCGGCGGACGGGAACCAGCCGGCCCGCGACCTCGCGGCGTGGAAGGACCGGGTCCGGCGGGCCTGGGGCGGGGTCCGGATCGAGCACGTCGAGGCCGACGGGGCCGAGCCGTCGCTCGGCGCGGTGCTCGACGTCCGGGTGACGGTGGCGCTTGGCGACCTGTCCGCGTCCGACGTCTGCGTCGAGGTGGTCTACGGCCGTCCGGGCGAGGACGACGAGATCGTCGACCCGATGCACGTGGCCCTCACGCCAGACGACTCGGTGCCCGGGCGGTTCTCTGGGTCGGTCGAGCTCAGCCAGCCCGGCCCGTTCGGCTACACCGGCCGCGTCCTGCCGTCCCACCCGCTGCTCGACAACGCCGCCGAGCTGGGCCTGGTCACGTACCCGGACGGGCCGGCGGGCATGTCGACCGGCGACCTGAGGTAATTCACCGGCAATTCAGTACGAAATGCGGCTATTGCGGCGCCCCATCCCCCGGGGCGCCGCAATAGATCACATCGCGTCGCCTAAACGAAACTGATAGTGTAGTTTCGCATGGGGGAAATCATGCAGGGAAGACGGCTGGGGACCAGGATTGGTTTCGTGGGCCTTGGCTCGATGGGCGGACCGCTGGCCGGCCGGCTGCTTTATGGAAATCGGGTATTCGGGACAAATCGCACCCGGTCCAAGGCCAGCGCGCTGATCGACCAGGGCCTCGTCTGGCGCGACACGCCGCGCGAGGTCGCTGCCGCCGCCGACGTCGTGTTCAGCATGGTCACCGACGACGGCGCGCTCGACGCGATCACCTCGGGACCGGACGGCATCCTGGCCGGCCTGCAGCCTGGCGCCCTGTACATCGACATGAGCACCGTCAGCCCGGGCGCCAGCCGCGAACTGGCCGGCCGGGTCTGCCTGGCCGGCGCGACCATGATCGACGCGCCGGTGTCGGGTGGCGTTCCGGCCGCCGAGACGGGGACGCTCGCGATCATGGTGGGCGGCACCGAGGCGGGCTACCGGGCGGCCGAGGCGCTGCTGCTCAGGCTCGGCCGCACCGTCACCCACGTCGGCGGGAATGGCCAGGGGCTGCTGCTCGGTCTCGCGCTCAACATCAGCACCGCCGCGCAGATAGTCGCCTTCCACGAGGGGGTAATGCTGGCCGCGCGCGGCGGTATCGACCCGATGGTCACCGCCCGCGCGATGACGGAATTCGCGACCGAGCCGGCCATGGCCAAGTCCCGGCTGCCGCTCGCCCTCGACCGGCACCTGCAGGCCGGGTGCGATGCGGCGCGGATGCACAAGGGCATCCGCCTCGCGCTGGAGACGGCGCACGCGTCCGGACTGCCGCTCCCGGTCGCCGGGGCCGTCGACCGGGCGCTCGGCCGGGTCAAGGCCGGGGGCTACGCGCACCACGACATCGCCGGGCTCCGCGAAGGGGCAGCGCGAGCATGAGCGAGGCCGTCACCGCGACGCGCGGCCGGCCGCGCAGCGAGACCGCGCGCAAGGCGGTCCTCGCGGCGGCGGCGGAACTGCTGCTTGACCGCGGCCTGCCCGGCGTGAGCATGGACGCGGTGGCCGAGCGGGCGGGGGTCAGCAAGGCCACCATCTACCGCTGGTGGCCGACCAAGGAAACCCTCGCCCTCGACATGCTCTACAACGAGTGGACCAAGGTCACCCCGCAGCAGTACGAGAGCGGGTCGCTCCGCCTTGACCTGCTCGCGCTGCTGCGCGCCTGGAGCCGGCTGGCCAGCGGCAGGCCGTACGGCCGAGTGGTCGCCGCGCTGCTGATGGAGGGACAGACCGACCCGGCCTTCTCGGCCGAGTACCAACGGCGGCTGGTCGAGCCGCGCCGCGACCAGGCCCGCGCGGTCTTCGGTCACGCCATCGAACGCGGCGAGATCCCGGCCGGCACCAAGGTCGAGGTGGCGATCGACCTGCTCTACGGTCCGCTCTACCATCGGCTGCTGCACGGCCACGCCCCGCTCGACGACCAGTTCGTCGGCGACATCGTTGAGATGGCGCTGCGCGGCCTCCGACCGTAGAGCGGCGGCCGGTCGCGCTGTAGCTTAGGGATGCCGCGGGGTTCGCGGGCGGTCTCGGCGTGGAGGTGGCGGGCGTGGGCGAGTTCGTACGGATTGAGTCGGCCGATGGGATCGCCACCATCAGGCTGGACCGGCCGAAGCTGAACGCGCTCAACGCGCAGGTCCAGGACGAGATCGCGGCCGCCGCGGCGCAGGTATCGGCCGACGACGCGGTCCGCGCTGTCATCATCTACGGCGGCGAGCGGGTCTTCGCGGCTGGCGCCGACATCAAGGAGATGTCCGCCCTGGGGTACCCGGCGATGGCCGTGCGGTCGGCCGCGCTGCAGGCGTCGTTCACCGCCGTCGCCGACATCCCCAAGCCGGTGGTGGCGGCGGTCGCCGGCTACGCGCTCGGCGGCGGGCTTGAACTCGCGCTCTGCGCCGACTTCCGGGTGCTGGGCCAGAGCGCCAAGGTCGGGCAGCCGGAGATCCTGCTCGGCATCATCCCGGGGGCCGGCGGCACCCAGCGACTGCCCCGGCTGATCGGCCCGGCCAAGGCCAAGGATCTCATCTTCTCCGGTCGGCACGTGGCCGCGGCCGAGGCGCTGGCCATCGGCCTGGCCGACCAGGTGGTGCCGGACGCCGAGGTCTACCAGGCCGCCAGGGATCTGGTCGCGCAGTACGCGGCGGGCCCGGCGCTCGCGCTGCGCGCCGCCAAGCAGGCCGTCAACCGGGGTCTCGAGGTCGATCTGGCCACCGGGCTCGAGATCGAGCGGGTGCACTTCGCGGCGCTGTTCGCCACCGAGGACCAGAAGACCGGCATGACCAGCTTCATGGAGAACGGCCCGGGAAAGGCCGTCTTCGAGGGCCGCTGAGCGGTTCGCAGCCAATCGCGGTAGTTCGCGCCGAGCGGGCGGACGGGACGCTTCGATCAGATGCAATACTCAAGATGTGACTGAGCAGCCTGATGACGCGCTCTCGCTTGACATGGTCACGGCGGCGCTGCGCCTTGACAGTGGCGACGCCGCGATCTACGCCAGCGTGCTTACCAAGTCGCTGAGCGAGGCGCTGCCGCCGGGCTACGTGACGGTGGAGCGCAAGCAGTCGATGTCCGACCGGATGCGCGGGCGTCCTGGCGAGGTCTCCAAGGTCGCGGTCAGGCTCGGCGACCAGGTCATGACCCTGGCGGTGAACAACGGCCGCCCGGAGGCGGAGATCTGCCGCGAGGTCCGCGGCGTGGTGCTGTCGAGGACGCCGGTGCCGCTCCAGCAGTGGGCTGCGGCGCTGGCCAGCGCCCTGGTGGCCAACGCCGAATCGAACGCCCAGGCGGCCGAGGCCCTGCGCCGCCTGGTGATCGGCTCCTAGCTCGCGCTTCTCAGCTGGTGAGAGTAATCAAGGTTTTATAGAAATCCCGGATGCAGCGCATACCCTGAGAGGACGATGCCTGCTCTGGAATCCCTTCCGCGCAAGATCGGCCCTTACCGCGTTCTGGAGAAGATCGGCGAGGGCGGCATGGGCGTGGTCTATCTCGGCTGCGATGCGGAGAACCACCGGGTTGCGGTTAAGGTGCTCGGGCCGGCCGTGGCGGGCGATCCCGATGCCCGGCTGCGGCTCGCCCGCGAGGTCGAGACCATGCGCCGGGTCAGGAGCCGGTATGTCGCCCAGGTGCTCGACGCCGATGTCTACGGACCCTCGCCTTACATCGTGACCAGGTACGTCCCCGGCCCGTCGCTGGACGCGGCGGTGCGCCAGAGCGGCCCGCTTCGCGGCCGGGCGCTGCTGCAGCTGGCCGGCGGGCTGGCCGAGGCGCTCGCGGCCATTCACGCGACCGGGGTGGTGCACCGCGACCTCAAGCCCGGGAACGTGCTGCTCGACGACGGCCAGCCGGTAGTGATCGACTTCGGCATCGCGCACCTGCCCGACGCCACCAGGCTCACCAAGACCGGGCTGGTGATGGGCACCCCGGGGTATCTCGCCCCCGAGGTCATCGAGGGCAGGCCCGCCAGCGGGGCAACCGACGTGCATGCCTGGGGCGCCACCGTGGCCTACGCCGCAACCGGCCGTCCGCCGTTTGGCACGGGGGACTTCCAGACCGTGTTCTTCCGGATCATCGAGGGCAAGGCGGAGCTGGCAGGCGTTCCGCCGGAGCTGCTGCCGCTGGTGACGGCCGCGCTGTCGGCCGATCCGCCGTCCCGTCCGACCGCGCGGTCGCTGGTCAGGCTGTGCGCCTCGCCGGGCGGAAACGGGGCCACGCTGACGTTGCCCGATGGCGGTCGGCCGTCGCTGGCGCCGCTAGGCCGGACCGGGGTGCCCGCGCCGGGCCGGGCGGACTGGCCGCAGTACCGATCCCCGGTGCAGGCCGCGGCGGACATGGCCGACCTGCTGCCGCCGGTCGATTACGCCCGCCCGGGCGCCCTCGCGGCCCAGCGGCCGCAGTCGCAGCCGCCGCGCCCCCAGGAACCCGGGATCAGAAACGGCAACGGCGGCCGGGCCCAGCCGCCCCCGGTCGTCGGACTCGGCGTGGTCGGCTTCGCCGCCCTGGTCGGCGCGGTCGCGCTCAGCGTCCTGCTGCCGGTCGCGGGGACGATCATCGCCCTCGCCGTCGTCACCCTGCTGCGCGCGGCCGACATGGCCCAGACCGCGCTGACCGAGCGGCGCAGCCTGCGCGGCGCCCGGCCGAGCGACCTCTTGCTGGTGACCGTGACCGCCCCCTGGACCGTCGTCCGGGCGGTGCTGAAGACCGTCTTCATCGCCCCGCTGGCGCTGCTGGCGGCGGTGCCGGCCGCGATCGCGGCGGTCATCCTGGCCCGGGCCGGGACGCTGCCCTTCGCGCTCAGCTGGGGGGCGGGCGCGGCCGTCGCCATGTACTGCCTCGGACCAGGCTCGCGCGCGCCCAGGCGGCAGCTGCGGCGGATGTCCGCCGCGGTCATCAAGACCAGAGGCGTGCTGCTGGTCGCCTGCATCTCGACCATGGCGCTGGCCCTCGCAGTGGTCTCGTCGGCGCTGTCCCAGCCGCCGCTGATCTGGCCCGCCACCAGCTCGACGATCCCGCACGTGCTGCCCACCATCAACATGCTCCCGTCAGTGGGCGGCACGCTCCACTCCGTCCAGCGGTGGCTGCTCCGCCACACCGTGGGCATGCTGCACCTGCCCTGAGCCGTGCTCGGCCAGCGGCCGGACCAGGCCGAGGGCGATGACCTCATTGGCCAACCGGGCGCGCCGGTTCGTTCCCTCTGGCACCCGGAACTTCACGTACAGCCGGAGCAGGTGCTGCTTGACCGCCGCCTCGGTTACAACGAGGTCACTGGCGATCTCCCTCGGGGTGGCGGGGGTGATGAACGCGTCCTCCGACAGGGCCGGACGGCACAGCGAGATCAGCACGTCGAGCTCGCGCCGGGTCAGCTCGGGGGCGGCCGAGCGGCGGAGCTCGGCCTCGGCGGTCGCTTCCTCCGCGGGGAGCCCCTCGATCCGGCAGCGGGCCGAGCCGAAGGTCAGCACGTCGCCGTCGTCGAGAACCCGGCGGGCGATCGGCCGGCCGTTTACCCGGGTGCCATTCCGAGATAAACCAAGGTCAGCCACGTAATAGTAAGGGCCGCGGCGCACGATTTCCGCATGCAGGCGCGATACGCTCGGGTCATCAAGTCGCACGTCCACCCGGAGGCCGCGGCCGATCGTGGTGATCTCACCGCGCAGCGGAATTACTTCCCCGGTGTCCTCAACGCGAATGTAAGGCGTTTCCACGCCAGACCCTCCTGCCTATCGGAGACGTGACGCTTATCTCATTCTATCGTCACTTTGCGATTTCCGTCAGTGCGCTCGTCGCTCCCCGGCGGTCGCCGGTAAGCTGCCAAGCGAGCAGCGAGAAGGGCTGGCCGCGGGCACGCGGCCAGCCGCGGGAGACGATCATGACGTCCGAGACCAAGCACGCGCCGGCCGGCAGCCACCGCGCCCGCGACGACCGCGGCATCGTCGCCGTGATCCCGTATCTGGTCGTCCTCGTCTGCGTGATCGGCGGGCTGTACATCGCGTGGCGCGAGGGCTCGAACGGCGGACGCGGCGCCGTGGTGGCCGGCATCGCCCTGTTCGTGGGCGCGCTCGTCCGGCTGGTCCTCCCGGTCCGGCTAGTCGGCTTCCTCGGCACCAGGAAACGGGTGACCGACGTGCTCACGCTGGCGGTGCTCGGCATCGGCCTGATCATCGCCGGACTGGTACTGCCGCAGTGACGGTGCAGGTATCTTGACGTCGAGAAGAAATCTCCAGAGCAGGAGCTGGCAACACGATGGCCACGATCATCTACACCCACACGGACGAGGCGCCGCGGCTGGCGACGTACTCCTTCCTCCCCATCGTCTCCGCGTATGCCGAGAAGGTCGGCGTCGAGGTTGAGACCCGTGACATCTCGCTGGCCGGGCGCATTCTCGCTCAGTTCGGGCTCGCCGACGACGCGCTTTCCGAGCTCAGCGAGCTGACCGAGGACCCGGCCGCCAACATCATCAAGCTGCCCAACATCTCCGCCTCGGTGCCCCAGCTCAAGGCCGCGGTCAAGGAGCTGCAGAGCAAGGGCTACCCGCTGCCGGACTACCCCGAGGCGGCGGCGACGCCGGATGAGATCGAGATCCGGGCCAAGTACGGCAAGGCCATCGGCTCCGTGGTCAACCCGGTGCTGCGCCAGGGCAACTCCGACCGCCGCGCCCCGCTGCCGGTGAAGGCCTACGCCCGCAAGCACCCGCACGTCAACAAGCCGTTCGCGGCGGGCTCGAAGACCACCGTCGCCACCATGGGCGCCCACGACTTCAAGGCCAACGAGAAGTCGGTCACGCTGGCCGCCGACGACGTGCTCACGATCGTCCTCGAGACCACCGCGGGCGAGCGGAAGGCGCTGCTCGACTCGCTCCCGGTGCTGGCGGGCGAGGTTGTCGACGCCACCGTCCTGCAGGTTGCCAACCTCCGGTCGTTCCTGATCAACGCGCTGGCGACGGCGAAGGCGACCGGCGTCCTGTTCTCGGTCCACCTCAAGGCGACGATGATGAAGGTGTCCGACCCGATCATCTTCGGCCACGTCGTGAAGGCGTACTTCAGCGACGTCTTCGCGAAGTACGGCGACGAGCTCGCGGCGGCGGGCCTGTCGGCCAACGACGGCCTCGGCGCGATCCTGGCCGGGCTGCCGAGGCTGCCGAACGGGGCCGAGATCGAGGCGGCGTTCGAGGCGGCGCTGGCGTCGGGCCCGCGGCTGTCCTACGTCAACTCGGACAAGGGGATCACCAACCTGCACGTGCCGAGCGACGTCATCGTCGACGCGTCCATGCCGGCCCTGATCCGCAATGGCGGCAATCTGTGGGGAGCCGACGGGGCCGAGGACGACACCCTCGCGGTCATTCCCGATTCCTCTTACTCGGGGGTCTACGCGACCGTCATCGAGGACGTTAAGAGGAACGGGCCGCTCGACCCGGCGACGATCGGCACCGTCCCCAACGTCGGCCTGATGGCGCAGGCGGCGGAGGAGTACGGCTCGCACAACAAGACCTTCGAGATCCCGGCCGACGGCACCGTCTCCGTCGTCAACCAGGCCGGCCAGGTCCTGCTGGCGCATGACGTGGAGGCAGGCGACATCTGGCGCGCCTGCCAGACCAAGGACATCCCGGTCCGCGACTGGGTGAAGCTCGCCGTCACCCGCGCTCGCGCGGCCCAGACCCCGGCGGTCTTCTGGCTCGACGAGGCCCGTCCGCACGACGCCGAGCTGATCAAGAAGGTCAACGCCTACCTGCCCGAGCACGACACGGCGGGCCTGCAGATCGAGATCCTGTCGCCCCAGCTGGCCACGGCCTACTCGCTCGAGCGAATGCGCCAGGGGCTTGACACGATCTCCGTGACCGGCAACGTGCTGCGCGACTACAACACCGACCTGTTCCCGATCCTCGAGGTCGGCACGTCGGCCAAGATGCTCTCCATCGTCCCGCTGATTGCGGGCGGCGGCCTGTTCGAGACCGGTGCCGGCGGCTCCGCCCCCAAGCACGTCCAGCAGCTCGTCCAGGAGAACTACCTGCGCTGGGACTCGCTGGGCGAGTTCTTCGCGCTGGTGCCCTCGTTCGAGCAGTACGCCGACTTCGCCGGCCTGCCGGCCGCGAAGGTGCTGGCCGACACGCTCGACCGCGCGACCGGCACGTTCCTCGACCAGGACCGCAGCCCCGGCCGCAGGCTCGGCACCCTCGACAACCGGGGCTCGCACTTCTACCTGGCGCTGTACTGGGCCCAGGAGCTGGCCAGGCAGACCGACGACGCCGAGATCGCGGCGGCGTTCAAGGGGCTGGCCGAGACGCTGGCCGCGAACGAGAGCGCCATCGTCGAGGAGCTGCTCGCGGTCCAGGGCAAGCCGGCCGACATCGGCGGCTACTACCTGCCCGACGAGGAGAAGGCGGCCGCCGTGATGCGCCCCTCGAAGACCTTCAACGAGGCGCTGGCGGCGTTGTAGCCTGCGGGCTCGCAGCCCGGCCAGGCGACGAAGGCCTCCGGAGCCCTGGGTTCCGGAGGCCTTCGGCTCTAGCTCGTCTTGATCAGATGAGGCCGAGTTCCTTGACGGCGTCCCGCTCGGCGGCCAGTTCGGCGGCCGACGCGTCGATCTTGCCGCGGGAGAACTCGTTGACTTCCGCGTCCTGGATGATCTCCCAGGCGCCGTTGGCCGAACGGACCGGGAAGGAGCTGATCAGGCCCTCGGGCACGCCGTAGGAACCGTCGGAGACGACGGCGGCGGAGGTCCAGTCGGTGCCGTTGACCCAGTCGTGCACGTGGTCGATGGCGGCCGAGGCGGCCGAGGCGGCCGAGGACGCGCCCCTGGCCTTGATGATCGCGGCGCCGCGCTGGGCTACCTCGGGGATGAACGTGCCGGTGAGCCAGTCGGCGTCCACCTGCTCGGCCGCGCTGCGCCCGTTGACGACCGTGTTGTACAGGTCGGGGTACTGGGTCGCGGAGTGGTTGCCCCAGATGGTCAGGTGCTCGATGGCGGTGACCGGAACGGACAGCTTGGCGGCGAGCTGCGAGACCGCGCGGTTGTGGTCAAGCCGGGTCATCGCCGTGAACCGGCTCGCGGGCACGTCGGGGGCGCTGCGCTGGGCGATCAGCGCGTTGGTGTTGGCCGGGTTGCCGACTACCAGCACCTTGATGTCGCTGGCCGCGTGCTCGTTGATGGCCTTGCCCTGCGGGCCGAAGATCCCGCCGTTGGCCGAGAGCAGGTCGCCGCGCTCCATGCCTGCGGTACGCGGCCGCGCGCCGACCAGCAGGGCGACGTTGGCGCCGTCGAACGCGGTCTTGAGGTCATCGGTGACGTCGATGCCGGTCAGCAGCGGGAAGGCGCCGTCATTGAGTTCCATCGCGGTCCCCTCGGCCGCCTGCAGGGCCGGGGTGATCTCCAGCAGCCGCAGCCGGACCGGCACGTCGGGCCCGAGAAGCTGTCCGGAAGCGATGCGGAACAAAAGCGCATAGCCGATCTGCCCGGCTGCGCCGGTCACGGTCACGGTCACAGGAGTACTCATGACAGGCAGGTTACAGCCCGGCCACGGGGCGGGTGTACGTACGGTTCCTCACATCCGCCGGCAATGTAGCCGTAGGGCTTGTTTGTCGGAGTGGTCTACGCGAGCCGGCGGGCGGCTGGTGCAGGGATGGCTTCGAGGAACTCCGGGGGAGTCCAGTTGCGCACCGCGAAGCTCTCGGCCAGCGCGGCGCGCACCGCGGGGACACGTTCGGCCGGCATCAGGGCCAGGACCGAGCCGCCGAAGCCGCCGCCGATCATCTTCGCGCCGTACGCGCCCGCCTCGATGGCGGCGTCGACCGCCGCGTCCGCCTGCGGCCAGGAGACCTCGAAGTCGTCGCGCAGCGACGCGTGCCCTTCGGTCAGCAGCTTTCCTGTCAGCGGGTAGCTGTCGGACGTCGAGACATCCTGCAGGGCGGCCGCGATGGCCTGGGCCCGGATGCTGTCGGTGACGACGTGCCGGGCCCGACGGCGGAGCACCGGATCTGCCAGCCGCTCAACTGCGGCCGGATCGGTCACCAGGCCGAGCGCGGGCACGCCGAGCAGCCGGGCTGCCTCCTCGCACTCGCCCCGGCGGGCGGCGTACTCGCCCGACACCAGCGCGTGCGCTACCCGGGTGTCCACGATCAGCGCGGATTCCCCTACGTCAGCGGGCTGGAACGGGACCTGGCTGGTGCCGAGTGTCCGGCAGTCGAGCAACATGGCGTGGTCGGCCTGGCAGAGCAGGGCGGCGGACTGGTCGATGATGCCGGTGGGCGCGCCGACGAACTCGTTCTCCGCCCGCTGGGCGATCTTCCCCAGCTTTTCCCGAGGCACCGACAGACCAGACAGCGAGCAGAGCGCCAGCGCGACCGAGCACTCGAGCGCGGCCGAGGACGACACGCCGGCGCCGACCGGCAGGTCGGAGTCGATGTCGATGGAGGCGCCGGCGATCTCGAGCCCGGCCGCTCGCAGCGCCCAGGCCACCCCCGCCGGGTACGCCGCCCAGCCGGTCACCGAGCGGGGCACCAGCGAATCGAGCGACAGCGTGACCGGCTCGGCCGGCTTCTGCCTGGACCGGAGCACCAGCAGCCCGTCCTCCCGCGCGGCGGCGGTGGCGGTTACGCCCTGAGCGAGCGCGAACGGGAGCACGAACCCCTCGTTGTAGTCGGTGTGCTCGCCCATCAGGTTGGCCCGCCCCGGAGCGAACCAGGCTTCCGTGCTCATCGCCGCGCTCCATTGCCTCTTCTAAACACTGCGCCTTTTCTTAACACTGCGCTCTTCTAGACACCGCGCCTCTTCCAGACGCTGCCGCCTCCACGGGCGCAAACGTTATCCCGTTTACACTGGCGGCAGGAACTGGCCTGGGCGTAAAAGTGCGGATACCCTGCCGGGACAGCATTCAACGGGTGGGCAACGGAGGAAGTCGGCGATCGCAGCGTGAGCAGGGTCGTCCTGGACGTGGTCATCGTCCTCATCATCGTGTCCATCGGCGGGTTCTTCTCGGCCTCGGAGATGGCCCTGGTCTCGCTTCGCGAGGGCCAGGTACGGTCGCTGAGCAGGCGCGGCAAGCGCGGCGCGAAGGCCGCGCAGCTCGCGTCGGACCCGAACCGTTTCCTGTCCGCCGTGCAGATCGGCGTGACGCTGGCGACGCTGGTGGCCGGCTCCTTCGGCGCGGACACGCTGGTCGGGTTGCTGCACGGCTGGCTGATCAGGCACAACGTGTCCGGCGAGGTGGCCTCAGCGCTCGCCTTCGGGGTCGTCACCGTGTGCATCACGTTCGTCAGCCTGGTGCTCGGCGAGCTCGCCCCCAAACGGATCGCGCTGCAGCGGACGGTGCCGCTGGCAATGTTCGCGGCGCCGCTCCTGGACCGGATCGCGACGCTGGCGAGGCCGGTCGTCTGGCTGCTGTCGGTGACGGTCAACGTAGTCGTCACGCTGCTCGGCGGCGACCCTCGGCAGGGCCGCACGGCGATGACCGAGCAGGAGGTCCGCGAGCTGGTGACCGGGACCCAGACGCTCAGCGTGGACGAGCGGCGCATCGTCGGCGAGGTCTTCGACGCCGGTAAGCGGCAGATCCGCGAAGTGCTGCTGCCCCGCACCGAGGTCGAGTTCCTGTCGGCCGGGATCACCGTCGGCGAGGCGGCGGAGATCGCCGCCAGCGTCCCCTACTCGCGACTGCCGGTCTACCAGGGCTCCTACGACAACGTGGTCGGGTTCGTGCACATCAGAGACCTGCTCGGCCCCAGCGCGCCCGAGCGCTCGACGCTGGTCGACCAGGTCGTCAGGCCGATCAAGTTCCTGCCGATCAGCAAGACGGTGCTGTCGGCCCTGTCGGAGATGCGCCGCGAGCGGGCGCACATGGCGATCGTGGCCGACGAGTACGGCGGCACGGCCGGCATCATCACGCTCGAGGACCTGGTCGAGGAGCTCGTCGGCGACATCAGGGACGAGTACGACACCGGCGAGGCGGCCGCCAAGAAGCTCCCGCGGGGCGAGGTCGAGGTAGACGGCCTGCTCAACCTGGACGAGTTCGCCGAGCAGACGGGGATCCGGCTGCCCGAGGGCCCCTACGAGACGGTCGCGGGCTATGTGCTCGCCGCCCTCGGCGAACTGCCGCGGGAAGGCGATTCGGTCCCGGTCCCCGGCTACGTCATCACCGTCACCGAGATGGACGCCCGCCGCATCTCCCGCCTCCGGGTAACCCCGGTCCCCGACCCGACCCCGGCTCCCGACCCGACCCCAGACCAGGCCCCGCAACCCGGCCCGCCCGACGACGCCGGCCCCGGCGGCCCCGGCGGCATCGGCTAACCGGGTGGTCAGGGGCGTCGCGCCAACTAGACTGTGCCGTTACATGGGGGAAGTGGCTGGTGGAAGGCGGTTGGTGTGTCTGGGCCTGGTGGGTTTGACACCGTTCTGGTGGTTGACTTCGGCGCGCAGTACGCACAGCTGATCGCCCGCCGGGTACGTGAGTGCCACGTCTATTCCGAGATCGTGCCGTCGACGATGCCGGTCAGCGAGATGCTGGCCAGGCAGCCGAAGGCGATCATCCTGTCCGGCGGCCCGGCCTCGGTCTACGCCGACGGCGCCCCCAGCGCGCCCGAGGGTCTGTTCGCGGCGGGCGTGCCCGTCTTCGGCATCTGCTACGGGCACCAGGTCATGGTCCGCGAGCTCGGCGGAACGGTCGAGCGGAGCGGCGCGGCCGAGTACGGCGGCACGCCGCTGCACGTCCAGCCCGACGGCGGGCGCCTCCTCGGCGGCCTCGGCTCCGAGCTCAGCGTCTGGATGTCGCACGGCGACACCTCCACCGTCGCGCCGGCCGGCTTCATCGTGACCGCGCGGACCGCGGCCACCCCCGCCGCGGCGGTGGAGAACCCCGAGCTCGGCCTGTACGGCGTGCAGTTCCATCCCGAGGTGATGCACACCGAGTACGGAACGCAGATCCTGCGGCGGTTCCTCGAGGCGGCCGGGTGCCGGCCGACGTGGACGATGCTGAACATCGTCGAGGAGCAGACCGAGCGGGTCAGGGAGCAGGTCGGCGGCGGCCGCGCCATCTGCGGGCTCTCCGGCGGGGTGGACTCGGCGGTCGCCGCGGCGCTGGTCCAGCGGGCCATCGGAGAGCGGTTGACCTGCGTGTTCGTCGACCACGGGCTGCTTCGCAAGGGCGAGGCGGAGCAGGTCGAGCACGACTTCGTGGCGGCCACCGGGGTCAGGCTGCACGTGGTTGACGCGGCGGCCGAGTTCCTCAGCGCGCTCGCGGGCGTCACCGACCCCGAGGCCAAGCGGAAGATCATCGGCCGGGAGTTCATCCGCGCCTTCGAGCGCGCGGCCAGGGAGATCACCCAGGAGGCAGGCGCGCACGGCGAGTCGACCGAGTTTCTCGTCCAGGGCACGCTCTACCCGGACGTGGTCGAGTCGGGCGGCGGCACCGGCACCGCCAACATCAAGTCGCACCACAACGTGGGCGGGCTCCCCGATGACCTGAAGTTCCGGCTCGTCGAGCCGCTCCGCGCGCTGTTCAAGGACGAGGTGCGCCGGGTCGGCGAGGAACTCGGGCTGCCGGGCGAGATCGTCTGGCGGCAGCCGTTCCCCGGGCCCGGCCTCGGCATCAGGATCATCGGCGAGGTCACGGCCGACCGGCTGGCCGTGCTGCGCGAGGCGGACGCGATCGCCCGGTTCGAGATGACCGCGGCCGGCCTGGACAAGTCCGTCTGGCAGTGCCCGGTGGTGCTGCTGGCCGACGTGCGCTCGGTCGGCGTGCAGGGCGACGGCAGGACCTACGGCCACCCGGTCGTGCTCCGGCCGGTGACCAGCGAGGACGCGATGACGGCGGACTGGGCGAGGCTGCCCTACGAGGTGCTCGCGCGGATCTCGACCCGGATCACCAACGAGGTCCGCGAGGTCAACCGGGTGGCCCTCGACATCACCAGCAAGCCGCCGGGCACCATCGAGTGGGAATGAGCGCGCCCCGAAGCCGGCTGGCCGGCTAACCGCCTGATCGCCGGTCGGAGCAGCGCCTCGGCCAGCGTGAGCACCGTGTCCTCAAGCGACGCGATGCGCGCCATGACGTCGGCGCCGGTCGCCTCGACCCCCTTGGCGACGGCTTCCTCCAGGCTGACGGGCTGCTCCTTGAGCGTGGACTCGAGCGCGCGGACCCGGTCGTACTGGTCGTCGAGCCGCTCGTCGAGCCGCTCGAGCCGGGCGGTGAGCTTGCTGTCGAGCGTGCCGAGGCTGGCCGCGAGGCCGTCAAGCGAGGCCGCGATCCCGGCCGCGCTCGCGTCGTCGAGGTCGTTCAGCCGCTGGCGGATGTCCTGCAGCGCGGCGGCCGTCGTCCGCTCCTCGACGATGTGATCCTGCACGGTGCGCGCGAGCAGCTCGCGCATCCGGTCGGCGGCGGCGTGCTGCCCGGTGTAGCCGTTGTAGCCGGGAGGGCCGGACTGGCTTGCGCGCAACAGCAGTTGATTGTTGCCCGACTGGTCCATCGTGCTCCTTCAAGCAAGCGCTCCGGGTGAGGGGTGGAGTGGGATCACTTTAGTAGCTCAGCGTGCTCACTCGTGTGCAAGCGGCTAAAACTCTGCATCGGCACGGTGCCCGGGGGCCGGCCTGGCGGGCCGTGTTGACGGCTGTCTTCGGCGGCGGCTAGTGTTCGGGATTAGCACTCACTCATGTAGAGTGCTAATGCGACGAGGCAGGTCTGACCCCCGCGACGGCAGGCTGCGTCTGGTCGCCATCGCAAGCCAACTTTCCATTACGTTTCCGGAGGGGGAGGTCAGATCGTGACGACCGCCACCAAGGTTGTAATCAAGCCGCTCGAAGACCGCATCGTGGTCAAGCCGCTCGAGGCTGAGCAGGTCACTGCGTCCGGGCTGGTCATCCCGGACACCGCGAAGGAGAAGCCCCAGGAGGGCAAGGTCCTCGCGGTCGGTCCGGGTCGGTTCGACGACAAGGGCGCTCGCGTCCCCGTCGACGTCAAGGTCGACGACGTGGTGCTGTACAGCAAGTACGGCGGCACCGAAGTGAAGTACTCGGGCGAGGAGTACCTGGTGCTCTCGGCCCGCGACGTGCTCGCGATCATCGAGAAGTAGATCAAGCGCCCGCGCGTGCGCCCGGCTGCCCGTCACATCGGGCGGCCGGGGGCCCGTCGGCGACACCCAGGTCCAAGTACCGCACCTGATCCAACCGTAGGTTGAGGTAAGTCAATGCCCAAGATCCTGGAGTTCGACGAGGACGCCCGACGCCACCTTGAGCGTGGCGTGGACAAGCTCGCCGACACCGTGAAGGTGACGCTCGGCCCGCGCGGCCGCAACGTCGTCATCGACAAGAAGTGGGGCGCTCCCACGATCACCAACGACGGCGTCACCGTCGCCAAGGAGATCGAGCTGGAGAACCCCTACGAGAACCTCGGCGCCCAGCTCGCCAAGGAAGTCGCCACCAAGACGAACGACGTCGCCGGTGACGGCACCACCACCGCGACCGTGCTCGCGCAGGCGATGGTCCACCTCGGGCTCCGCTCGGTTGCGGCCGGCGCCAACCCGATGGACCTCAAGCGCGGCATCGACATCGCCGCCGCCGAGGTATCGGAGCGGCTGCTCAAGTCCGCCCGCGAGGTGGAGGAGCAGACCGAGATCGCGCACGTCGCGACCATCTCCGCCCAGGACGTCAAGATCGGCGAGCTCATCGCCGAGGCGTTCGCCAAGGTCGGCAAGGACGGCGTGGTCACCGTCGAGGAGTCCCCGACGATGGGCCTCGAGCTCGAGTTCACCGAGGGCCTGCAGTTCGACAAGGGCTACGTCTCGCAGTACTTCGTGACCGACCAGGAGCGTCTTGAGGCGGTGCTCGAGGACGCGTACGTTCTCGTCCACCAGAACAAGATCTCGTCGATGGCCGACTTCCTGCCCCTGCTCGAGCAGGTCGCCCAGACCAAGAAGCCGCTGCTGGTCATCGCCGAGGACGTGGAGGGCGAGGCGCTCGCCACGATCGTCGTCAACAAGATCCGCGGCCTGCTCAACATCGTCGCGGTGAAGGCGCCGGGCTTCGGCGACCGTCGCAAGGCCATGCTGGGCGACATCGCCACGCTGACCGGCGCGACTCTCGTCACCGAGGACCTCGGCATCAAGCTGGAGTCGGTTGGCCTCGACGCGCTCGGCACCGCCCGGCGCATCGTCGTGACCAAGGACAACACCACGATCGTGGACGGCGCCGGCGACCAGACCGCGATCAAGGAGCGGATCCGCCAGATCCAGACCGAGATCGAGGCGACCGATTCCGACTGGGACCGCGAGAAGCTGCAGGAGCGGCTGGCCAAGCTCTCCGGCGGGGTCTGCGTGCTCCGGGCCGGCGCGGCCACCGAGGTCGAGCTCAAGGAGAAGAAGCACCGCCTTGAGGACGCGATCTCGGCGACTCGGGCCGCGATCGAAGAAGGCATCATCGTCGGCGGCGGGGCGGCACTCGTGCACGTCGCGACCGGCCTCGATGACCTCGGCAAGACCGGCGACGTGGCGACGGGCGTGCTCGTCGTCAAGAAGGCGCTGTCGGAGCCGGCTCGCTGGATCGCGCTCAACGCGGGCCAGGAGGGTTCGGTCGTGGTCGCCAAGATCGCCGGGCTGCCCGCCGGTCACGGCTACAACGCCGCCACCGGCGAGTACGGCGACCTGATGGGCCAGGGCGTCATCGACCCGGTCAAGGTCACCCGGTCGGCCGTGCAGAACGCCGCGTCCATCGCCGGCATGCTGCTGACGACCGAGACCCTGATCGTCGAGAAGCCGGCCGAGGAGCAGTCCGCCCCGGCCGACGGCCACTCGCACGGTCACTCGCACTAATACGCGAGCGCACCACCGCATTACCGACGAACGCGGGGGACACGGGTAACCGTGACCCCCGCGTTCGCCGTTTGACCGGATCGGTCGCGCAAGTGCGCAAGCCAAAGGTCAAAAAGAGCATCATCCCGAACGGACCGTGGCTCGCTCCCGCCTGCTCATTCCCCCGCCACCGGGCTGTTGCGGAATGAGAATCGCGACTCGCATCGTGAGACGGGCCTAGTTTCCCAGCGTGCGGCCGGCTGCTGGCGCATGGGCTGCCGCCAGAGGGCCGCGGTGGCGAACAGGTTGTCGTAGGCGGGGTCGTCCAGCGGGCGGGGGCCGGTCCGCCCGTGAACCGTGGCGCCGAGGCACCCGCCCGTCAGTAAGTACTGAATACCCCGAGGGCGGCGACCGCATGCGGATCCCGGTCTTCGCCTACGGGAACGGCATCGTCCGCCCGGCCGCGCCTGCCTGGCCCAGCCGTCATCGTCTGTGCCGTGAGCTGGTACTCGCAGGCGGCGGGAGCGGAAAGAGCCCGTGCGGGCAATAAGGGGTGTCCCAGATGGCATCCGAAAGGATCCGCATGCCGATACAGACCCGGGCAGCCGCTGACAGTGACTACGCGGAGCACGATGACGCTTCAATCATCGGGCGGTCCCGGAATGAGCCCGAAGTATTCGAGATCGTGTTCCGCAGGTATGCGGATCAGATCCAGCGGTATGTGTCGCGCCGCATCGGCGCCGACGCGGCCGATGATGTGGTGGCGGAAACCTTCCTGCTCGCCTTCCGGCAGCGGGACCGGTATGACCTGTCACGCGCTAGCGCGCGGGCATGGCTGTACGGGATCGCCACTAACCTGATCGGCCGCTATCGCAGGACAGAGGTCAGGCACTATCACGCGCTTGCGCGCGTTGGCGTCGACCATGTCGCCGAGTCGTTCACCGACCGGGTGGACGCGGCAGTTAGTGCCAGCGCGGTGAACCGGCGGCTGGCTGCCGCCCTCGCCGCGCTGCCCGCGGCGTACCGCGACACGCTGCTTCTCGTCGCCTGGGGTGACCTGAGCCACGAGGAAGCCGCCGCGGCGCTCCGCGTCCCCGCCGGCACCGTCCGATCTCGCATCACCCGGGCTCGAAGCAAGCTACGGCGGATCCTGGGTGACGCCGACCCTTCAGCCCTGCACGAGGAGAATCAGGCATGAATGAGATGGACCTGCTGGCCCGCATGCGGGACAACGCCCCGCGCCGCGTCTCGCCGCGCGTGGAACGGATGTTCAGCACCGCCCTATATGAGAACCATTACCAGGAACGGGCGCGGCCGGCTCCGAAGCTGCGCCGCCTCGCTCCGCGCGGCGTGGCCGGCAGTCGCGCGTCCCGGCCGGCCTGGCGCCGTCTCGCCCTCGCCGGCCTGCCCGCGCTCGCCGGGGCCGCGGCACTGCTGCTGGTGATGCTGCCGCCGGGCGGCAGGCCCCAGCCGGGAGCCGCGCCACTGACCGTGAAGCTGCTCGCCGACCGCGCCGCCGCCGCCGCGCTGACCAGACCGGACATCGCGCCGGGCCAGTGGGTGTACGAGAAACTCGCCTCCAGCAACCTTCACACGCACCGTACATCCACCCGGGAACTGTGGGTTACCGCTGACGACAGCGTCCAGGCGGCCTATCTCAACGGCAGGCTGTACAAGGAATACAACGGCCAGAACGAGACAATGCCCCCGGGCGGGCAACTTTGGTTCTTCACTACGGAGCCGCTCGCCTACAGCGCTCTCGGGTCCTTGCCCGGTGAACCTCGGGCCCTGATCAGCCGCCTGGGCAAGCTCGGCGCCCAGCTCCCCGGCCCGGTCCTGGGATGCATGGAAAGCGCTACGTACTGCGACGCCTTTCAGATGATCGCCCAGCTGTTCGGCGGCTTCGTGATGCCCCCCAAGACCGCGGCCGAACTCTTCACGGCCATAGGGGACATCCCGGGCGTCTCCGTGGCTCCCGTCGTGCCCGGACCCAACGGGCAACGCGGCGTCGGCTTCCGCCTCCAGCTCAAGACCGGCTACCAGGAGCTCATCCTCAATCCAGTCACCTACAGGCCCGAGGGCGGCCCTTGGTACAGCTCGATCGTGCAGCAGGAACTCGTTTCCGGGCCCGGTGTCCGCCCGTAGCAGCTCACCACCGCCCATCACCGATGAACGCGGGGACCACGGATCACCGTGGCCCCCGCGTTCTGCATTTTGGCGGATTATGTCCCCTGGTGAGACATCCCACCAGCGGGACAGGAAGGGTAACGGCCGTCGGCCTGTTCAGTAGGATGGACATCAATCCCGCCGTTAGCAGCTGCTACGTCCAATGCAGCGATGAGCCGTGAGGGCATCATGACCGAGTCACCCAAGTTCTCCCCGGTAGGCCTGACGTACGATGACGTGCTGCTGCTGCCGGCACACTCGGACCTGATGCCGAGCGAGGCGGACACCGGGGCCCGGATCACCCGCAAGCACCAGCTCCGCATCCCGATCGTCTCGTCGCCGATGGACACGGTCACCGAGGCCCGGATGGCGATCGCGATGGCCCGCCAGGGCGGCGTCGGGGTGCTCCACCGCAACCTGTCCATCGAGGATCAGACCCAGCAGGTCGACCTGGTGAAGCGGTCCGAGGCCGGCATGATCACCGACCCGGTCACCTGCGGGCCCGACGCGACGCTGGCGGACGTGGACCGGCTCTGCGCTCACTACCGGATCTCGGGCGTGCCGGTGACCAGCGACGACGGCACCCTTCTGGGTATCGTCACGAATCGCGACATCAGGTTCGAGTCCGACATGTCCCGACCGGTCGACCACGTCATGACCAAGATGCCGCTGGTCACCGCCCCGGTCGGGGTGGCCGCGGAAGAGGCGCTCCGGCTGCTCAAGGAGCACAAGATCGAGAAGCTCCCGCTGGTCGACGAGGGCGGCCGGCTGCGCGGGCTGATCACGGTCAAGGACTTCACCAAGAGCGAGAAGTTCCCGAGCGCGACCAAGGACGCCGGCGGCCGCCTGGTCGTCGGGGCGGCGGTCGGCGTCGGCGAGGACGCCAAGCTCCGGGCCCAGTCGCTGATCGAGGCCGGGGTGGACTTCCTCATCGTGGACACCGCCCACGGCCACGCGCAGTCGGTCCTGGACATGGTCCGGCAGATCAAGGCCAACGCCGACATCGAGGTGATCGGCGGCAACATCGCCACCCGGGCGGGCGCGCAGGCGCTGATCGACGCGGGCGTGGACGGGGTCAAGGTCGGCGTCGGCCCCGGCTCGATCTGCACCACCCGGGTCGTCGCGGGCGTCGGCGTCCCCCAGGTGACCGCGATCTACGAGGCGAGCCTGGCCGCCCGGCCGGCCGGCATCCCCGTCATCGGCGACGGCGGCCTGCAGTACAGCGGCGACATCGCCAAGGCGATCGCGGCCGGCGCGGACACGGTCATGCTCGGCAGCCTGCTGGCCGGCTGCGAGGAGAGCCCGGGCGAGATGGTCTTCGTCAACGGCAAGCAGTACAAGATGTACCGCGGCATGGGATCCCTCGGCGCCATGCGCAACCGGGAGCGCGGCAAGTCCTACTCCAAGGACCGCTACTTCCAGGACGACGTGCTGCGCGAGGACAAGCTGATCCCCGAGGGCATCGAGGGCCAGGTGCCGTTCCGCGGTCCGCTCTCGGCGGTGGCCGACCAGCTCGTCGGCGGCCTGCGGATGGCCATGGGCTACTGCGGCGCCAGGACCATCGCGGAGCTGCAGGAGGCGCGGTTCGTCCAGATCACGTCGGCCGGGCTCAAGGAGAGCCACCCGCACGACGTGCAGATGACCGTCGAGGCCCCGAACTACAGCGGCCGGAAGTAAGGGAAGCAAAGAACTCCAGTGACTGACATCGAGATCGGGCGCGGCAAGACCGGGCGCCGGGCGTACTCACTCGACGAGATCGGCATCGTGCCCGCGCGGCGCACCCGCGACCCGGAAGAGGTAAGCATCGCCTGGCAGATCGACGCCTACCGGTTCGGCATGCCGCTGATCGCGTGCCCGATGGACAGCGTCGTCTCGCCCGCCACCGCGATCGCGATCGGCAAGCTCGGCGGCCTCGGCGTGCTCGACCTCGAGGGCCTGTGGACCCGCTTCGACGATCCCGAGCCGCTGCTGGCCGAGGTGGCCGAGCTCGGCGAGGAGGCCGCCACCCGGCGGCTGCAGGAGATCTACGCCGAGCCGATCAAGGAAGAGCTGATCGGCCGGCGGATCGAGGAGATCTCCAAGGGCGGGGTGATCACCGCGGCCGCGCTCTCGCCGCAGCGCACCGCGCGCTACTACAAGGCCGTAGTGGACGCAGGTGCCGACATCTTCGTCATTCGCGGCACCACGGTGAGCGCCGAGCACGTGTCCGGCCGGGCCGAGCCGCTCAACCTCAAGCAGTTCATCTACGAGCTCGACATCCCGGTCATCGTGGGCGGCTGCGCCACCTACACGGCGGCCCTGCACCTGATGCGGACCGGCGCCGCGGGCGTGCTGGTCGGATTCGGCGGCGGCAGCGGCCACACCACCGCCGCCGTGCTCGGCGTCGCGGTGCCGATGGCGTCCGCGATCGCCGACGTCGCGGCCGCCCGCCGCGACTACCTGGACGAGTCCGGCGGCCGGTACGTGCACGTGATCGCCGACGGCTCGATGACCCGCAGCGGCGACATCGCCAAGGCCCTCGCGCTCGGCGCCGACGCGGTGATGGTCGGCTCGCCGCTGGCCCGCACGCACGAGGCCCCCGGCCGCGGCTACCACTGGGGGAGTGAGGCCAACCACCCCGAGCTGCCCCGCGGCGCCCGGCTCAAGGTCCCCGCGATCGGCACGATCGAGCAGATACTGAACGGCCCGTCGACCGTTCCCGACGGCTCGATGAACCTGATGGGCGCGCTCAAGCGGACGATGGCCACCGCCGGGTACACCGAGCTGAAGGAGTTCCAGCGGGTGGAGGTCGTCGTGACGCCGCCTGATGCCCGACGCCGATAAACTTCACGCCCATGGGCACTCGTCGCGTATTCTCCGGCATCCAGCCGACCGCTGATTCGTTTCACCTGGGCAACTACCTGGGCGCGGTCAGGCAGTGGGTCGACCTGCAGGCGTCAAGGGACGCGATCTACTGCGTGGTGGACCTGCACGCGATCACCGTCCCGTATGACCCGCAGACGCTGCGCCGCCGCACCCGGGTCGCGGCCGCCCAGCTGTTCGCGGCCGGCCTTGACCCGGAGCGGTGCATCCTGTTCGTGCAGAGCGAGGTGCCCGAGCACGCCGAGCTGAACTGGGTGCTCGGCTGCCTGACCGGGTTCGGCGAGGCGAGCAGGATGACCCAGTTCAAGGACAAGTCGGCCAAGGGCGGCGCCGACCAGGCGTCGGTCGGGCTCTTCACCTACCCGGTCCTGCAGGCGGCCGACATCCTGCTCTACCAGGCCGACGAGGTGCCGGTGGGCGAGGACCAGCGGCAGCACCTGGAGCTCTCGCGGAACCTGGCCCAGCGCTTCAACCACCGGTTCGGCCAGACGTTCACCGTGCCCGCCCCGTACATCCTGCCCGCCGTGTCGAAGATCACCGACCTGCAGGACCCGACGAGCAAGATGTCCAAGTCGTCGTCCTCGCCGCAGGGCATTATCGACCTGCTCGACGAGCCCGCCGCGATCCGGCGGAAGATCAACCGGGCGGTGACCGACGCCGAGTCGGTCGTCCGCGCGGACGATGAGGCCAAGCCGGGGGTGACCAACCTGCTGCGGATCTTCTCCGCCCTGTCGGGCGACCCGGTCGACGACATCGCCGCCCGGTACGGCGACGCGGGCTACGGCGGGTTCAAGAAGGACCTCGGCGAGCTCGTGGTGGGCACGTTCGCCCCGGTCAGGGAGCGGACGGCCAAGTACCTGGCCGATCCCGACAGCCTCGACGCGCTGCTCGCGGAGGGCGCTCGGCGCGCCCGCAGGATCGCCGGCGAGACGATGGTGGCGGTCCGCGATCGGTGCGGCTTTCCCCCGCTGAGTTCCTAAAATCAGTCGGTCGAACGGTCCCGGGCGTCTGTAACAGGAGTAACTGGACTTCAAAGCTCAATCAGCACTATTGCGGGACGATTCAATATTCCAGGGCTGGAAAAGCTAGAGAGGCACCCGTATCGCGAAATTGAGTCGCGAAACGGTCTCGGCGCCCCCTGGAGGCCTGTCATGACGATCGAGTGGAACCCTTCCGCCGGACCGACGCTCGGCGTCGAATGGGAGGTGCAGCTCATCGACGCGGAGACGCGCCTGCTCAGGCAGGACGCGTCGGCCGTGCTGGCCGACCTGCCAGGCCTGCTTGAGAGCGGCGAGCATCCGAAGATGCGCCATGAGCTGATGGAGTCCACGATCGAGGTGGTGACCGGCATCTGCGGCACCGTGGCCGAGGCCAAGGCGGATCTGGCCCTGTCGCTGAAGGATTTGCAGCGTGCGGCCGAGTCGCACGGCATCGTGCTTGCCAGCTCGGGGACGCATGCGATCAGCCACTGGCGGGACGGGAAGCTGGCGCCCAGCCAGCGCTACGCCGAGCTTGTGCAGGAGATTCAGTACCCGTCCCGCCGAGCTCAGACCATGGCCGTGCACGTGCACGTTGGGCTGCGGGACGAACACCGGGCGATGCCGGTGATCAACGCCCTGGCCGTCTACCTGCCGCACCTGCTTGGCCTGACCGCCTCCAGTCCCTACTGGTGCGGCAACGCCACCGGCCTCGCCTCGAGCAGGTCGGTCGTCTTCGGCTCGCTGCCGCACGCCGGCCCGCCGCTCGGCCTGCCCGACTGGAAGTCGTTCGAGGACTACATGTCCGGCCAGCTCCGGGCGGGCACGATCCGCACGATCAAGGAAGTCTGGTGGGACGTCCGCCCGCACCCGGACTTCGGCACGGTCGAGATCAGGGTGGCCGACGCGGTCCCCACGTTCCGCGAGGTCGGCATGATGGCCGCGCTCGCCCAGTGCCTCGTGCACCTGTTCGACACCCAGCTCGACCGCGGGTACCGGCTGCCGTCGCGCGCGCCCTGGGTGATCGCCGACAACAAGTGGCGCGCCACCCGGCACGGGCTCGACGCGGCCATCATCACCAGCGATTCCGGCGCGACCGCACCGCTGCGGGACGAGGTCTATGAGCTTCTTCGTGACCTTGAGCCGGTAGCATGGCGACTTGGGTGTGCCGAGGAGCTCGCGGTCGCCACCGAGGTCCTCGAATGCGGCGCCCCGTACGAGCGGCAGCGCGCCGTGCACAGCAGCGAGGGCGACCTGACGAGCGTGGTGGACGCGCTCGTGACCGAGTTCGCGGAGGACAAGTTCGTCCTCCGGGGGGATGGCGTTCATGGCGGATAACCTGGGCCGAGACCTTGGCTAGGCAGGCCGACCCGGACGGCAGGCAGGTGTTCCGATCACCGATCGCGACCCTGATCTGGTGGGTCTGGGTGCTGTTCGCGGTCGGCAACCTGATCGACCTGGCGGTGCAGGGCCGTGATCACCTGTCCGTCATCGCCGCCTGCACCCTGCTCGTCATCACCGGGGTCATGTACGCGACCGCGCTCCGGCCCAGGATTATCGCCGACGAAGACGGGCTGACGATCGTCAACCCGGTCCGCGAGCACCGGGTCGGCTGGCCGGCCGTGGTCGGGTTCGACTCGACCGAGCTGCTCCGCGTCCGCTGCCTGTGGACGGCCGAGGACGGCACGGAGAGCGACCTGCGGGCGTTCTACGCCTGGGCGGTGCACTCCTCGCGCCGCCGGCAGGTCGCGGCCGAGACGCGGGCGCAGCGAAGGGCCGGCGGGGGCAGCGGCAGCCGCGCGGTCCGCTTCGGGAGCTTCGGCTCGCCGGTGCCGATCGACGACGCCCCGCCGCCGGCCCCGCTCGGGCTCGACGCCGATGTCGTCGTGGCCACCCTGACCGAGCGGGTCGAGCAGGTCAGGTCGGACGGCGTCGACTTGCGGGCGCAGCGGCCGGCCTCCAGCTGGTCCTGGTCCGCGATCGCGGCCATCATCGTGCCCGTGCTGGCCCTCGTGCTCGCCGTCGTCCTCTAAGGGCGGCGGGCGAGGCAGGTGGGGCGGGGCAGGAGGGCCGGAGGCCGGGCCTAGCCCCTAGGCGGGTTGGACGGCCGGGCCTGGAGCCAGTCGATGTAGTCGGTCGGCGCGCCCGCCTTGACGGCGGCGTCGACCAGGATCGAGAGCCGCTCGGCCGAGGGCAGGCCGCCCTCATAGGCGTCGAGCACGTACAGCCACGCGAGCGTGTCCCCGTCGAGGGTCTGCACGCGGACCTTGATCTTGCTGTAGAAGCCAAGGTTAACGCCGTCCCAGACGTCGAGTTCCTTCTCGTCGACCTCGGGGACGTCGTAGAGCGCGACGAACGTGCGCTGCGCGGTGTCCTCGACCACGGTGGTCAGGGCGCCGTCCCAGCCGAGCTCGTCGCCACCGAACGTCAGGCGCCAGCCCTCCAGCCACCCGGTCCCCCGTTGCGGGGAATGCGGGCAGCGCAGGAGCATCTGCGCCGGATCCATGTTGCTGCCGTAGGCGGCGTAAAGGGCCACGCTAACTAAGCGTACGGCGTAACCGACGCGCGCCAGTTGCGATGGCGGTTTTTGCCAGTGAGTGATACTGAGTTCTTCGAGGTGAATGGCAGCCCGGCGGGGCTCAAGCCTGCTGGCCCGGCCGGTGCCGCCGCCGGGCGGTCTCGAGTAGCACAGAGCCCAGTGCGCTGATCGCGCCGCAGATCAGCAGGACCGGCCGGTATCCCAGGATTTGCGCGGTCGTGCCGGCGAAGACCCCCGCTACCAGGGAGCCGGCCGCCGACGTGTTGGCGAAGAGCGTCGTCGCCCGGCCGGTGGCGTTCGGAATCAGTTCCTGGAAGTACGTGATGCCCAGCGCGCCGACGGTGGCGATGGCGATGCCACGGGCGATCTGCGCGGTCACCAGAACGGGCAGGTCGGGCGTCAGGCCGATCACCACGAAGTAGACCGCCTGCAGCGCCATGCCGGCCAGGATGAGCCGCGCCTTCGTGGTGCCAGCGGGTAGCAGCATCAGCGCGAGCGCGGCCGGGATCTCCACGATGGCGCCGACGCTGTAGAGGAAACCGACGTCTCCGTTTGGCCGGTGCAGCGAATCGGTCACGTATAGCGGCAGAATCACCGATCCCGCGTACATGGCGGTGTTGAAGAGCGCGAAGCTCGCGGCGAACAGCGCCATCGACCGTCCGCCGGGCGCACCGTCGGCAGCGATGGCACCCTCCGAGGAGGGCCGCCGGGGACGGCCGGCCGGCAGCAGCGGCACGGCGACCAGCGCGAACCCTGACGCGGTGGCGAGGAACAGTCCGGTGAATCCATAACGAGGCAACAAGGCCGCTCCGATCAGCGGGCCGATCGCCCAGGCGAGCGACCACACCGAGCGCAACGCCGCAGTGCCCTTCAGCGCGCTTTGAGCCGCCTGGCCGCCGTGCAGCCGGCCTCGGGCGAGCGCGAACAACTGGGCGAACGCCGCGGTCCCGGTGCCGAGCAGTACGGCCGCGATGGTCAGTAGCAGCGCGTACGAGGTGGTAGTGGTCAGGAGCGCGTAGCCAGTCGCGGAACTGCTGATCGCGAGCAGGCACGGCCAGCGCGCCGGCGCCTTGTCATACTGCCGTCCAAGTAGGCTGCTGACGACGATGCCGCTGACCGCGACGAGGCTCACGAACACCCCGATCGCGAAGGGCGACAGGTGCGCGCGCTGGGCGCCGAATAGGACCAGGTACGGTCCGGCCATCGACTCGCTCACGCCGAGCAGTAGGACCGCGGTGATCAATAGTGACAGCGACTGCCCCGGCGACGGTCCACCGCGGGCGTCAGCCGGGGCGGATGAATGAGAAGGCACTTCCTGAGACGACCGCACCTTACCTCCGAGGATGGAAATCCGCTGCACTTCCGGGACCGCGAGTCCCAGCCGGGAGGTACGCGCGAAGACGATGGGCCGTGCTGTTTTGGCGGGCGGCGGCGGCGGTGGATGCCGTTGTATTATGCCAGGAAAACCACCAAATGCCCGTCCTGCGCGGCGCGCGCGGTCAGCCAACCTGGCCGAGCAGATGCTCGCAGCGAGACCCGTGACCGCGGTTGTCCGCCGGGGCGACATCCCGTGCATTGGGTGACTAGCTGACCGCGCTCACGGCGTTACCGCGCGCCCTCGTGCGACGGCCGTTTTGCCGTCGGCTGGTAGGGGAGTTATCAGTGGGACGGCCGAGGTGAGATAGTTGTCGACCGGAGGAAAGCCGTGGCAGCGTACAAGCCAGTGGTAAACGTGCGGGATAATTGCTTTACGTGACCCTGCCTCGCCCACGCGTCGCCATCCTGGGTGGCGGGCCCGGCGGCTACGAAGCCGCTCTGGTGGCCTCCCAGCTCGGTGCCGAGGCAACAATTGTCGATGAAGATGGCCTCGGTGGCGCTTGCGTGCTGACCGACTGTGTTCCCAGCAAGACGCTGATCGAGTCGTCATCGACCATGACCTCGCTCGCCCGTTCGGCCTCGCTCGGGATCGAGCTCGCCGACGGCTCCAATCCCCGGCTCGGGGTGGACGCGCCCGCCCTCTACGCTCGGATCAAGGCCCTGGCGGCCGCGCAGTCGAACGATATCGCCGAGCACGTCGCGGGCGAGGGCGTCCGGATCATCGAGGCCAGGGGACGGCTAACCGGGCCGCACACCATCGAGGCGGCCGGCATCACGGTCGAGGCCGACGTCGTGCTCATCGCCACCGGGGCGTGGCCGCGGGCGCTGCCCGCGGGGGCTCCCGACGGCGAGCGCATCCTCACCTGCCGTCAGATCTACGATCTGCCCGAACTGCCGGAGGAACTGATCGTGGTCGGCTCCGGTGTGACCGGGGCCGAGTTCGCGAGCGCCTTCCAGGCGCTCGGCTCGCAGGTCACGCTGGTGTCCTCGCGGGAGCGGGTGCTGCCCCACGAGGACAAGGACGCCGCCATGGTCATCGAGGGCGTCTTCCGGCGGCGCGGCATGAACGTGCTGGGCAAATCGCGGGCCGAATCGGTGCACCGCAAAGGCGACGAAGTGGTGGTGACGCTCGCCGACGGCCGGCAGGTAACCGGCTCGCACTGCCTGCTCACCGTGGGCATGGCCCCGGCCACGGCCGGGATAGGCCTCGCGGAGGCGGGCGTGCACCTCGACTCGCGCCAGTTCATCGAGGTGGACCGGGTCTCCCGCACCTCCGTGGCCGGCGTCTACGCGGCCGGCGACTGCACCGGGGTGCTGATGCTGGCCTCGGTCGCCGCGATGCAGGGCCGGATCGCGATGTGGCACGCGCTCGGCGAGTCGGTCCACCCGATCAGGCTCAGCCACGTGGCCTCCACGATCTTCACCGACCCCGAGATCGCCTCGGTCGGGGTCTCACAGGCCACCGTCGACCGGGGCGAGATCGCGGCCCGGGTGGTCAAGCTGCCGCTCGCCACCAACCCGAGGGCGAAGATGGGCGGCTTCCGCGACGGGTTCGTCAAGGTCTTCGCCCGCCCGGGCACCGGCCTGGTGCTCGGCGGCGTGGTCGTCGCGCCGAGGGCGAGCGAGCTGATCCTGCCGCTGTCGATTGCGATCGAGCAGAACCTGTCGGTCGAGCAGATCGCGCAGACCTTCTCGATCTACCCGTCCCTGTCGGGCTCGGTCACCGAGGCCGCCCGCACGGTCATGGAGTTCGGCACCGACGCGATCGCCTAATCGCCCGACTGCGCGCCCCTGGGTTAGGGTGATGTCGGCGCGGTCCGGGGTGCGGTCGCGGGCGAGCATCGCGTCCTCCTGGGCGGCCCACCGGTCCCAGTACGGGGCAAACGTGGCGCCGTCGCGGTCGAGCGCCCGCTTCTTCCGCACCGCTGCGGGGACCTCGAGCCATACGAGCACGCTCTCGAACGCGGCCGCGCGCCGCGCCCCGGCCCCGACTCCCTCCACGATCAGAATCCCCGGCGGCTCGATCATCGCCGGCTCGGCCCACTCCCCGGCAATCCAGTCATACCGGGGCACGCGCGCCGCCCGCCCGGCCGCGAGCGGCTCCAGCACCGCCGAGACGAGCAGGTCGATCCCGTGCTCAAGGCCGTCCCAGCCGCCGTACAGGTCCTCGAGGGACACAACCGGCGCCCGCAGCCGGTCGCGCAGCGCCGCCGCCACCGACGTCTTGCCCGCTCCCGAGCGCCCGTCGACGGCCACCACCCGGCTGCGCGCCCGCGCGTGGCGCCGCGCTGGCCAAAGCCGCGATGATGCGGGTGATCCCGTCACCGACGGAGTCTGCTTCGCTCACCCGGCCTCCGCACCTTCAGCACTTTCAGCACCCACAGCCACGACTACACATTGTGTCCGAAATGCCCGGTCAATGGGCCGGGCGACCGGTGTCGGGATCGTCCGGGACCGGCAGATCGTGCTGGTGGAGCCGGGACGCGCGGATGTCGCCGGCGCTAATCGCGACCGTGCCGACGCTCGCGACCAGCGCGAACAGCGGCACCGCGACGCGGAGCCAGACCGGCCCGGGCAGGAACGCCAGCGTTATGCAGATTGGCACCATGAGCACCAGCAGCCGCCGGATGCTCCGGCCGCGCCAGCCCGCGTCGATCAGCTCGTGGCGCACCCACTCACGGTTCTTCGGTGGCAGCCGGAACCCGATCGAGAACAGCAGCCAGCCCCAGATGCTCGGGTCTCCGGGCAGCCGCGGCATCGCTCTCAGTCCCTTCGGCTACTCCTTGATCTGGCAGATCTCGGTGTCGGCGGAGACGGTCTGGCCGACCTCGACCGCGAGGCCGGTCACGGTGCCGTCCTTGTGCGCGGTCAGCGGCTGCTCCATCTTCATCGCCTCCAGGATCACCACCGTGTCGCCCGCCTTGACCTCGGTCCCCTCGGCCGCGACGATCTTCACGATCGTGCCCTGCATGGGCGTCACCAGGGCGTCGCCGCCGGCCCGGTTGGCGGGCCCGCGGGCGCCGCGACCGGTACCCCGCGCACCCCTGGACCGCTCGGCCGGGGCCGCGCCCGGCCCGGCCGAGGCCGGCCCCGCGAGCAGGGCCGGCACCACCACCTCGATCCGCTTCCCGCCGACCTCCACCGTCAGCCGCTCCCGGGGCGCTTCCGGCTCGGCCGCCGAGGCCGGCTGCGGTTCGAGCGCGGCGCTGAACTCGGTCTCGATCCAGCGGGTGTGCACGCCGAAGCTGTCGCCCGCGAACGCCGGGTCGTCGACCACGGCCCGGTGGAACGGCAGCACGGTGGGCATCCCGCCGATGGTGAACTCGGCCAGCGCCCGGCGGGACCGCTCGAGGGCCTGCCTGCGGCTCGCGCCGGTGACGACCAGCTTGCCGATCAGCGAGTCGAACGCCTGCGGCACCGTCTGGCCGGCGCCGTAGCCCGCATCGAGCCGCACGCCCGGCCCCGACGGCGGGTTCCACTCGGTGATCGTGCCCGGCGCGGGCAGGAAGTTCCTAGCCGGGTCCTCGGCGTTGATCCTGAACTCGATGGAGTGGCCGCGCAGGGCCGGGTCGTCGTACCCCAGCTCCTCGCCGTCGGCGATCCGGAACATCTCCCGCACCAGGTCGAGTCCTGCCACCTCCTCGGAGACGGGGTGCTCGACCTGGAGCCTGGTGTTCACCTCGAGGAAGCTGATCGTGCCGTCCTGGGCGACCAGGAACTCGCAGGTGCCGGCGCCAACGTAGCCCGCCTCGCGCAAAATCGCCTTGGACGAGGCGTAGAGCTGCTCGAGCTGCGCGTCGGACAGGAACGGGGCCGGCGCCTCCTCGACCAGCTTCTGGTGACGCCGCTGCAGCGAGCAGTCGCGGGTCGATACCACCACGACGTTCCCGTGCGCGTCGGCCAGGCACTGCGTCTCCACGTGCCGGGGCCGGTCCAGGTAGCGCTCGACGAAGCACTCGCCGTTGCCGAAGGCCGCCGTCGCCTCGCGGACGGCCGACTCGTAGAGCTCGCCGATCTCGTCTTCGGTGCGGGCGACCTTGAGGCCGCGGCCGCCGCCGCCGAAGGCCGCCTTGATCGCGATCGGCAGGCCGTAGGCCTTGGCGAACTCCCTGACCTCATCCGGCCCGCTGACGGGGCCGTCGGTGCCGGGGGCGAGCGGCGCGCCGACCCGCTTGGCGATCTCGCGCGCGCGGACCTTGTCGCCGAGCGCCTCGATCGCCGCCGGGGGCGGCCCGATCCAGGTCAGCCCGGCGTCGATCACCGCCGTGGCGAAGGCGGCGTTCTCGGCCAGGAAGCCGTAGCCCGGGTGCACGCCGTCGGCCCCGGCCCGCCGCGCGATCGCGACGATCTTGTCGATGTCCAGGTAGGTCTGCGCCGGGGTGCCCCCGTCGAGCGCGTACGCCTCGTCGGCGGCGCGCACATGCTGGGCATCGAGATCCTGGTCGGAGTAGATGGCGACGCTGGCCAGGCCCGCGTCCTTGCAGGCGCGAGCCACCCGGACCGCGATCTCGCCGCGGTTCGCGATTAGAACTTTCCGCAATTTAGACCCCTGGTAGAGCTGGCATCCAGTTTCGTCGTAGCTGTGGGGAGTCTAGATCAGTACCGTGGGGTGGGTGCTGATCTGGGTACCCGCGCGCTGGGTCGCGACTGGACTGACCGGTCTCTCGAATACGGAGGTCGAGATCGTCGCGCTCGGCCGGGACGTCGGGCAGACTGGCGATGTGGGCGACGTCACGGTCCCCGAGAGCGTCGCCGGGGTCGAGTTCTACGTGCCGAGTTTCTTCCCCAGCGCGGCCGGGGTCGAGGTGCTGAACCGGATGCCGCGGCTCAAGGTGGTGCAGACGCTGACCGCGGGGGTCGACTGGCTCCGCCCGCACCTGCCGCCGGGCGTCGCCCTCTGCAACGCGCGCGGCGCGCACGACGCGTCGACCGCCGAGTGGGCGGTCGCGGCGATGCTGGGCGCGCTGCGCGGGTTCCCGGCGTTCACCCAGGCGCAGGCCGAAGGGCGCTGGGCCTACCACGGGACCGATCAGCTCGCGGGCAAGACCGTGCTGATCGTCGGCTACGGGTCGATCGGCGCCGCCGTGGAGCGGCGGCTGGCCGGGTTCGAGGTGGCCGTCACCCGGGTGGCGCGCCGGGCCAGGCCCGGGGTGGCGGGCCTGGCCGAGCTGCCGGCCCTGCTGCCGTCCGCCGACGTGGTCGTGCTGCTGGTCCCGGCCACGCCGGAGACCGCGGGGATGGCCGACGCCGGGTTCCTCAGCCTGATGAAGGACGGCGCGCTGCTCGTCAACGCGGCCAGGGGGGCCGTGGTGGACACCGCGGCGCTGGTGGCCGAGGTGGCGAGCGGCCGGCTGGGGGCCGCGCTGGACGTGACCGACCCGGAGCCGCTGCCGCCCGGCCACCCGCTCTGGTCACTCTCCGGAGTGTTCATTACGCCGCACGTGGCCGCGTCCACCCCGATCTCCCGGCAGCGAGCCGCTCAGCTGGTGCGGGAGCAGGCCGAGGCGTACGCGCGGGGCGGGCCGCTTCGGAACGCGGTCAGCGGCGCCTACTAGCCCCCGCCTGCGCCGCCCGGGCCGGCTGGCGAGGGCGGCGCAGGGCCCCGATAGGCCGGCCGCAGCGGGCCCGCCGGGCGCCGCATGGGGGCTGCAAGGGCCGCCGCGCCGAGGGAAAACTGTCTTAAGATATGGGGAGGGTGCCGGCTGCGCACGATCGCGGTCGATCCGGCCGACGCCGGCGATCGCACTTGTCTCCCGGTGGACGCCCTTCCTCAACCGAAGCGTGATCTCGCGTACGTAGAGTGAGCGCTACAAGTCGAGGGCGGCGCGTACTCGCCGCCGGTGACGGATCGTTGCCGATCCGTTGCCTGATCCTCAGCAGCATGCCATCCGCGAACCGCACGCTATCCAGTGAGCGCCGGCGACGGAACGACAAGTCCGGAAGGAGCCCCGGTTGCACCTCGAGAACACGGGGGACCTACGGTGAACGTCCTCGCTATGCTCGCCTCGGCCGGGGCGGTCGTCGGCCTGTGGTGGGGCGCGACCCGCTACTCGGGCCCGGTCGCCCGCGGCTACCGCTGGCTCGGCGGCGCGGCCTTGTTCTGGTTCGTCGGCCTGATCGTCTCCCAGGTGCTGGCGGTGCAGCTCAGCTCGACCGGGCTGCCGCTCTCGCTGGCCGACGTGGCGCCGCTGCTGGCGCTCGCGTCGGCCGCGATCGGGGTCATGGTGCTGGCCGAGGGCGAGCGGCGGAGCGATTCCGGCAGCGTGCTGCCCGGCCTGGCCGACGGCTACGTGATGGCGGTCGCCCTGCTCGTCATCGGCTGGGTGCTGGCGTTCGGGGCGGAGTTCCACCACCTGGGCGAGAGACCGGAGACGTTCCTCGTCGACCTGCTGCACCCGCTGTCCGACCTGGCCGTCCTGGGCGCGCTGCTGCCGGTGCTGACCGCCGCCTGGCGCCGGGTGCTCGTCCCCTACCTAGCCCTGCTCGCGCTGACCCTGGCCGACTCGCTCGGGGTCGGCGCGCGGATCTCCGGCGGCCATCAGGGCGTCCTCGAGCAGCTGGCGATGGTCGTGGCCGCGTGCCTGCTCGGCCTCGCCCCGTGGGTGGAGAGCATCGCCGCCCGCTTCGACCTGCTGCCCGCGCGGATCCAGAGCGCCGCCCGCGGCGCCGACGGCGGCGCGCCCGGGCTGCTGAGCGTGCGCAGATCACCGGTTACCAATTCCGGCGCGGCCACCATCATCGCCGCGTTCGCCGTCGTCATCGCCGCGTTCGTGGTCATCGTGAACGGGCTCGCGAGCGCGCCCGCGTCCGGGCTCGCGCTGGTGATCGCGGGCGGCGCGGCGGTCCTGGTCGTCGGTGTGCGGATCCTGATGCTGGTCAGGGAGAACGGCGTCGCGGTGCGGATGTGGCGCGAGGCCAGCAACAGCCTGCGCGATCTGGCCGACCGGACCGGCGACATGGTGCTGATCTGCGACCTCGACGGGACCATCAGCTACGCCAGCCCGCTCGTATCCGGGTTCAGCTACTCGCCGGAGGCGCTGGTCGGCAAGGAACTGAGCGAGTTCGTCCATCCCGAGGACATCGGGGCGGCCCGGGCGGCGGTCGCGGCCGTGGTCGGCCTGCCCGAGGACGAGGCGCTGACCCCCGCCGCGGCCGACAGCGTCCTCGGCCCGCGCGACCGCGCGGCCGACGGCGAGGACGGCACCGACCGCGGCGGCCGTTTCTCCTGCCGGGTGCGCGCGGCCGACGGCAGCTGGCGGCACGTCGAGTGCGCGGTGCTGCTCTACCGGCTGCCCGGCGAGCCCGCCCGGCTGCTGGTCAGCCTCAGGGACGTGTCCGACCAGGTGGCGCTGCGCCAGCAGGTGACCTACCTCACCTTCCACGACGGGCTGACCGGGCTGCCGAACCGCGCCTACGTGGAGGAGCGCGCGCGGGAGGCGCTCGAGCCGACGCCGGACCGGCAGGCGGGCGTGATCTTCCTCGACCTTGACGGCTTCACCGAGGTCAACGACCTCGTCGGGCACGGCGCGGGCGATCTCGTGCTGGCCCAGGCGGCCCGTCGGCTGCGGGAGGTCGTGCCCGCCCAGGAGACCGTCGCCCGCTGGGGCGGCGATGAGTTCGCGGTGCTGCTCGAGAACGCGGCCGGCCGCCAGGAGATCGTCGAGCTGGCCGAGCGGCTGGCCGGCATCGTCGCCGGGGCGCCGTTCAAGGTCGCCGAGCGGGAGATCGGGCTGACCGCCAGCGTCGGCGTCGCGCTCGCGGACGAGAGCGCGCCCGGGGTGGTGCTGCGCAACGCGGACGTGGCGATGGCCAAGGCCAAGGACAGCGGCGGGGCCCGGGTGGAGGTCTACGCGCCGCAGATGCACGCGGACGTGGTCCGGCGCCTCGACATGGCGAGCGACCTGCAGCGGGCGATCTCCAGGGAAGAGCTGACCCTGCAGTACCAGCCGATCGTGGAGCTGGCGACCTCGCGCGTCATCGGCGCCGAGGCCCTGGTCCGCTGGTGGCGCGGGGACGAGGCGGTATCGCCGCGGGCGTTCCTCACCGTGGCGGAAGACTCCGGGCTCATCAACCAGCTCGGCGAGTGGGTGCTCCGCAAGGCCTGCGCGCAGGGCGCCGCCTGGCGGGACGAGTCGTGGGACGTCGGCATCTCCGTCAACATCGGGCTGCGCCAGCTGAACGCGCCGCAGTTCTCCGCCCAGGTGGCGGCCGCGCTGGCGGAGACCGGCCTGCCCCCGAGCGCGCTGACCATCGAGGTCAGCGAGCGGATGCTGGTCGAGGACGCCGGGCTAATCGGCGACCGGCTGGCGGAGCTGCGCGATCTCGGCGTCAAGCTGGCCATTGACGACTTCGGCACCGGCTACGCCTCGCTCGCCCACCTGCGCCAGCTGCCGGCCGACATCATCAAGATCGACCCGTCCTTCGTCTCCGGGCTTGGCGACGACCCGGTGCTGACGCTGCTCACCCGGACCATCGTCCAGGTCGGCCGCGACCTCGGCATGCAGGTGATCGCCGAGGGCATCGAGCAGCCCCGCCAGCTGGCCGAGCTCAAGGAGATGGGCTGCGGCTACGGGCAGGGGTTCCTGGTCGCCCGGCCGATGGCCGCACCCGGCGTGGAGGCGCTGATCAGGACCGGAAGCGGTCTCGAGCTCGGAATTTCCGGGCAAGTCGTCTCAGATAATGAGACCAAGCCAGTGATAATTTGACGTGAGGCAGGCCTGTGGGTGAGGGTGTAACCGTGAAGCGGAACCACATCCTCGTAATTGGCTGGCGCGCAGAAAGCTAACCCAGCTACTTTCTGCGCGCGCCCCTCGACTGCCGCCCGGCACGAGGGGTTTTTTAATGCCCAACCCGCGCACATCGTGACATCGTGACCAAGGAAGCCACCCGATGACCGAGCAGACGAGTCCAGTCCCTCCGAAGGCGCACGCCCCATCACCGCTGGACATCCCGGCGAGGACGGCCGCGCAGCAGCCGCCGCGAAGCGCGCCCCGGCCTGCCGCCCCCGCGCAGCCGGCCGAGGCGGCGTCGCCCGCCGCCCGGCAGCCGGCCGCCCAGCCGCCCGCCGCGCAGGCGGCCGCGGCCCCGACCAGGGTCACCGGGGCGCAGGCCCTCGTGCTGGCCATGGAGCGGGTCGGCGTCGAGGTGGTATTCGGCATTCCCGGCGGCGCGGTGCTGCCCGCCTACGACCCGCTGCTCGACTCCAAGCAGATCAGGCACATCCTCGTCCGCCACGAGCAGGGGGCCGGGCACGCGGCGGCAGGCTACGCGCAGGCCACCGGCCGGACCGGGGTCTGCCTGGCGACCAGCGGGCCGGGGGCCACCAACCTGGTCACGCCCCTCGCCGACGCGTACATGGACAGCGTGCCGGTGGTGGCGATCACCGGGCAGGTCTCGACCAGCCTGATCGGCACCGACGGGTTCCAGGAAGCGGACATCTCCGGGATCACGTACCCGATCACCAAGCACAACTTCCTCGTCACCAGGCCCGAGGACATCGCCCGCACCATCGGCGAGGCCTTCCACCTGGCCGGCACCGGGCGGCCGGGCCCGGTGCTGGTGGACATCGCCAAGGACGCGATGCAGGCCACCACCGATTTCAGCTGGCCGGTCGCGTTCGACCTGCCCGGTTACCACCCGGTCACCCGCCCGCACTCGCGCCAGGTGCGGGAGGCGGCCAAGATGCTGGCCGAGGCCAAGCGCCCGGTGTTCTACGTCGGCGGCGGCGTCATCAAGGCCGAGGCGTCGGCCGAGCTGCGGAAGCTGGCCGAGCTCACCGGCGCCCCGGTCGTCACCACGCTGATGGCGCGGGGCGCGTTCCCCGACAGCCACACGCTCAACCTGGGCATGCCCGGCATGCACGGCACCGTCGCCGCGGTCGGCGCGCTGCAGAAGGCGGACCTGATCGTCGCCCTCGGCGCCCGGTTCGACGACCGGGTGACGGGCAAGCTCGACTCGTTCGCGCCGGACGCGCTGATCGTGCACGCGGACATCGACCCGGCCGAGATCTCCAAGAACCGCCGGGCCGACGTGCCGATCGTCGGCGACTGCAAGGAGGTCATCTCCGAGCTGACCGCCGCCGTGGCCGCCGACCATCAGCACGGCCGTACCGGCGACTACGCGCAGTGGTGGGTTCAGCTCGACCACCTGCGGCAGAAGTACCCGCTCGGCTACGACCAGGCCGACGACGGCAGCCTGGCGCCGCAGTACGTGATCGAGCGGATCGGCCAGCTGGTCGGCCCGGACGGCGTCTACCTGGCCGGAGTCGGCCAGCACCAGATGTGGGCGGCCCAGTTCATCGGCTACGAGAAGCCGCGGACGTGGATCAACTCCGGCGGCGCGGGCACGATGGGGTTCGCGGTCCCGGCCGCGATGGGCGCCAAGGTGGGGCTGCCGGACGCGCAGGTGTGGGCGATCGACGGCGACGGCTGCTTCCAGATGACCAACCAGGAGCTGGCCACCTGCGCGATCGAGGGCATTCCGGTCAAGATCGCGATCATCAACAACGGCAACCTCGGCATGGTCCGCCAGTGGCAGACGCTGTTCTACAACGAGCGGTACTCCAACACCAGCCTGGGCGACCGGAAGGCCGAGTCGAAGGGCACCAGGATCCCGGACTTCGTGAAGCTGGCGGAGGCCTACGGCTGCGTCGGCCTGCGGTGCGAGCGCCAGGAGGACGTGGACGCGGTCATCGAGCAGGCGATGGCGATCAACGACCAGCCGGTCGTGATCGACTTCATCGTGCACAAGGACGCGATGGTGTGGCCGATGGTCGCGGCCGGCACCAGCAACGACGCCATCAGCTACGCCCGCGGCATCGCGCCGGAGTGGGAGGAGGATTCCCAGTGAGCGACAACAAGCACACGCTCTCGGTCCTGGTCGAGAACAAGCCCGGTGTCCTCGTCCGGATCGCCGGCCTGTTCTCGCGGCGGGGGTTCAACATCGAGTCGCTCGCGGTCGGGCCGACCGAGCACGCCGAGATCTCCCGGATGACGATCGTGGTGGACTGCGAGGAGCACCCGCTCGAGCAGGTCACCAAGCAGCTCAACAAGCTCATCAACGTGCTCAAGATCGTCGAGCTGGAGCGGACCCAGGCCGTGCAGCGCGAGCTGATCCTGATCAAGGTCCGGGCCGACACCGACAGCCGGTCGAAGGTTCTCGAGACGGTCGCGCTGTTCCGCGCGCACGTCGTCGACGTGGCCCTCGACGCGGTTACCGTCGAGGCGACGGGCAGTCATGACAAGCTAGACGCACTGGTCAAGGTCCTCGAGCCGTTCGGCATCAAGGAGCTCGTCCAGTCCGGCACGATCGCCGTCGGCCGCGGCGGCCGGTCTATCACGGACCGCACCCTCAGGCCGCTCGAGCGTTCTGCCTAACAACAAGTTCAAAAGATTCATATCGAACGGACGCGTGGCTCCGCCATCGCCCTCCATTACCCAGATGCAGAAAGAGGCCATACCAGTGGCAGAGATCTTCTACGACGACAGTGCCGACCTCTCGCTGGTCCAGGGCCGGCACGTCGCCGTCCTCGGATACGGCAGCCAGGGCCACGCGCACGCGCTGTCGCTGCGCGACTCGGGCGTGGACGTCAGGGTGGGCCTGCCCGCCGGCTCCAAGAGCCGGGAGAAGGCCGAGAGCGACGGCCTGCGCGTCCTGGTGCCCGCCGAGGCGTGCGAGGAGGCCGACCTGATCATGGTGCTGATCCCGGACACCCTCCAGCGCGAGGTGTACGCCGAGGCGATCGCGCCGTCGCTGGTCGAGGGCGACGCGCTGTTCTTCGCGCACGGCCTGGCGATCAGGTACGGCCTGATCCAGCCGCCCGCCGACGTGGACGTCTGCATGGTCGCGCCGAAGGCCCCCGGCCACCTCGTCCGCCGTCAGTTCAACGAGGGCCGCGGCGTGCCGATGCTGGTCGCGGTCGAGCAGGACGCCACCGGCAACGCGCTCCCGCTCGCGCTCTCCTACGCCAAGGCGATCGGCGGCACCCGGGCCGGCGTGCTCAAGACGACGTTCACCGAGGAGACCGAGACCGACCTGTTCGGCGAGCAGGCGGTGCTCTGCGGCGGCGTCTCCGAGCTGATCAAGGCCGGGTTCGCCACCCTCGTCGAGGCCGGCTACCAGCCCGAGGCGGCGTACTTCGAGTGCCTGCACGAGATGAAGCTGATCGTCGACCTGATGTACGAGGGCGGCATCTCCAAGATGTACTGGTCGGTCTCCGACACGGCCGAGTTCGGCGGCTACACCCGCGGCCCGCGCCTGATCAACGAGTCCACCCGGCAGGAGATGCGCAAGATCCTGGGCGAGATCCAGGACGGCACGTTCACCCGCGAGCTGGTCGACGAGATGGACGCCGGCAAGCCGAACTTCCTCAAGCGCCGCGAGGCCGAGCAGGGGGAGCAGATCGAGCAGGTCGGGGCTCACTTGCGCCCGCTCATGAGCTGGCTCAGCGAAGAAGAGTAATGAGCTCAGGGCAGTAAGCCGGGTCCGTTCGACATATATGAAGTTAGGGTTTGACTTTATGGGATCAACCATAAGGCTCGCCGTCATCGGCGGCGACGGCATCGGCCCGGAGGTAACGGCCGAGGCGCTGAAGGTGCTCAGGGCGGCGACGCCGGACGTGACCTTCGACACGACCGACTACGACCTGGGCGCGCGCCGCTGGCACCGCACCGGGGAGACGCTCCCCGACGCGGTGCTCGAGGAGATCAGGGCGCACGACGTGATCCTGCTCGGCGCGGTCGGCGACCCGACCGTGCCGAGCGGGGTGCTTGAGCGCGGGCTGCTGCTGCGGCTGCGGTTCGAGCTCGACCACTACGTCAACCTGCGGCCGGTCCGGCTCTACCCGGGCGTGGTGTCGCCCCTGGCGAAGGGCTCGCCCGAGCTCATCGACATGGTGGTCGTCCGCGAGGGGACCGAGGGCCCGTACACCGGGGCGGGCGGCGTAATGCGCCGCGGCACCCCGCACGAGCTGGCCACCCAGGAGTCCTACAACACCGCGTTCGGGGTAGAGCGGGTGGCCCGGTACGCGTTCGGGCAGGCGACGGCGCGGCCGCGGAAGAAGCTCACGCTAGTGCACAAGACCAACGTGCTCACCTTCGCGGGCGACCTCTGGCAGCGCACGGTGGACTCGCTGGCCAAGGAGTTCCCCGACGTGTCGGTCGAGTACCAGCACGTGGACGCGGCCTCGATGTTCTTCGTCAGCCAGCCCGAGCGGTTCGACGTCATCGTGACCGACAACCTGTTCGGCGACATCCTGACCGACCTGGGCGCGGCCATCGCCGGCGGCATCGGGCTCGCCGCCAGCGGCAACATCAACCCCACCGGGACCTCCCCGTCGATGTTCGAGCCGGTGCACGGCAGCGCGCCCGACATCGCCGGGAAGTCCAAGGCCGACCCGACCGCCGCGATCCTGTCGGCGGCGATGCTCCTTGCTCACCTGGGCCAGCCGGCCGCGGCGGCCAAGATCGAGCAGGCGGTCGCGGACGACATCATCGAGCGCCAGGGCCAGTGGCAGGCGCGCACTACGGTGGAGGTCGGCGACGACATCGCCGACCGAGTATCCGGATAGCGGCACCCATCCGACATATCTAGATACTGCCTGAGAAAGGAACGATCAGTGATGACCACCAGCCCCGCCACCGAGATCGAATTCGAGAGCCACCCGTCCCAGACGCGGGTGCCAGCCGCCGAACGCGAGCGGATACTGGCGGACCCGGGTTTCGGCCAGGTCTTCACCGATCACATGATCACCCTGCGCTGGTCGGCCGAGCGCGGCTGGCACGACGGCAAACTCGAGCCGTACGGCCCGTTCGCGCTCGACCCGGCCACCTCGGTGTTTCACTACGGGCAGGAGCTCTTCGAGGGGCTGAAGGCCTACCGGCAGGCCAGCGGGTCGGTGGTGATGTTCCGCCCGCAGGCCAACGCGGCCAGGTTCAACGCCGGCGCCCGCCGGATGGCGATGCCGGAGCTGCCGCAGGAGACGTTCCTGCGCGCGCTCGAGCTGCTGGTGGCGCAGGACAAGGAGTGGATACCGGACGGCGAGGGCAACAGTCTCTACCTCCGCCCGTTCATGATCGCGACGCAGCGCGGCCTGGGCGTGAACCACCCGTCGTCCTCGTACCTGTTCTGCGTGATCGCGTCGCCAGCCGGCGCGTACTTCGGCGCGTCGAAGGCGGTCAAGGTCTGGCTGTCCGAGGACTACACCAGGGCGGCCCCCGGCGGCACCGGCGCGGTCAAGTGCGGCGGTAACTACGCGGCCGCCTTCGCCGCTCAGCAGCAGGCGGTTGACCAGGGCTGCGACCAGGTCGTCTGGCTGGACGCGGCCGAGCACCAGTGGGTCGAGGAGATGGGCGGCATGAACCTGTACTTCGTGTACGGGTCCGGCGCCGACGCCCGGATTCTGACCCCGACGCTGACCGGGTCGCTGCTGCCCGGGATCACCAGGGACTCGCTCCTGCGGCTCGCCCCGACGCTCGGCATCGAGGCAGCCGAGGGCCGGATCTCGGTCTCCCAGTGGCGCTCGGAGTGCGCGGCGGGGGAGCTGACCGAGGTGTTCGCCTGCGGCACGGCGGCGGTCATCTCGCCGGTCGGGGCGGTCGACGGGGCCTCCGGCGGCTGGACGATCGGCGCCGGCGACCCCGGGCCGGTCAGCCTCCGGCTCAAGGAGGAGCTGATCGGCATCCAGTACGGCCACCGGCCCGACCCCTTCGGCTGGGTCTACAAGGTCGCCTGACCCGCTTCTTGCGCACGACTCGACCCCTGACAACGATAACTCTGCGTGACCATCGTTGTCAGGGGTCGGCTGCTGTTCGGGCGGCCCGGCGGGTGTTTAGTGGGTGTTGGTAGGGATCTGACCAGGCGGAAACCCCGTCTGGGTCAGGGTTCGGGGCCGCCCGTGCGGCCGCCGGGCAGAAATCTTTTAAATTTCTAGTCACGTAAAGCAACCATCCAGGCACCGTCTGGCGTCTTAGGTGATGACTGAGGCCCGCTTGGGGGGTTGCGGCCCAGTCATCGTGAGAGCCGGGCCTCATCTCGGGGGAGGCCCGGACTTCATGGCCGGCTCCGACCCTGCCGGCCGGCCCCTGCGGGCGCGTCTCGGCCACCGCCAGCGCCCGCAGGGGCCATCTCATTTCTGGACCGCAGCCGACAGCCGCAGAAACGCCGCAACCCCAGGCGCCCGCCAAGCGGGTCTCGGCCGCTCGGGAATCCTGGTTGGCTTCCCGATGTTCAGACATGTATGGTTGTGGCTTGGCGGAAGCGCCTCGGTGCGGCCGTTGACAACTAAACAGGGGGGTGACTGGTTTCGACATCGGTGGTTAATCCTGGTGAAGCGAGCCGAGGGTGGCGGACGTAACCTCGTAAAAATGCGACCGCAAAACACAAGTGCCAACTCAAATAGCACTGTCAAGGCGCAAGCCTCTCTCGCTCTCGCTGCCTAAGCGAGTTTGAGGGTTTGACTGTCAGCCCGGGAGCGCCTTCGGCCCGGATCCTGGCATCAGCTAGAAGGCTAAACTAGCCAGCCCGGTCACGGGGCAGGCTAGGAAATCAAACAGTGACTGAGCCCGTCGGCGTCTTGCCTGCGTGATCGCCGGGGCTGAGAAAAGCAAAGCAGGCTGCGCTCGGAGAAGAACAGGAAAGGTCCCGGTGCACAGGGGTTCGAATCCCCTCACCTCCACGATTTCAAACTTGTATTCCAAGCGGCCTTCCGGTATTCGGATTCAGTCGGGAATGGCGACTAGGCGACCGCAGGGTCGCCTTTCTGGCGTGTCCACAATTCCAGTTCGCGAGCTGTCGTCAGGTGGCGATGATTGCGCGTGCCCAGGCGACGGCGTCGCTGGTGCGGATCCCCTGTCGGCTCGAAGGCGTAGCTGCCCTTGCCTGACCTTGGATGTTCTGGGCCCAGACCATCAAGTACCCGCGCTTGTGCGTCTCCGGCGCCGCTCCAGATGATGTTCACGCTCCCCGCCTCGCTGCGGCAGGCCGATATTCGGCCGATGCAACTTTCTCGCCCCCAGGCGCAGAGTTGTGGGATCGGCACGAGGGGCAGCGAAGGTGACCGCTTGACGGCTGGTACTCGCGCCCGCATGCAACGCAAACTCGACTGTTCATGGCTCCAATTCTACTCGAATATAGTTCCAAGTGCGCCATCAAAACTATATAAATCAACGAACTTGCGTCCTATCAATTAACAAATGAATCCGTCGTCACGCGCTGGCAAGCTCTTGCGTGCTATTAATTTCGAGGGCAGGTGTAAAGTTCGTCACAATGACGGACTAGGGAGAAGGTGGCTGGGACCGTGGCTTACTCGCCTCCGCCCGGACAGCAGTACAACGGGCCGCAACCGCCATATCCGGCCTATCAGCAGCCATACTCGCCCTATCCGGCCGCGCCCCCGACCAATGGGCTCGCCATCGCCGCGCTTGTCTGCGGGGCCGGCGGGTTCGTCATCGGGCTCAGCTTCATTCCCGCGATCATCTGCGGCCATCTCGCCCGGAAGCAGATCAGGCAGACCGGCGAGCAGGGAGCCGGCCTGGCCCTGGCGGGCCTCATCCTCGGCTACGTCGGCATTGTCCTGTTCATCGCCCTGATCGCCGTGTTCGTCGGCATCGCGGTCAGCGCCGGGCACAGCTCTCCCGCGAACGGCGTCGGAGTCCCGGTCGGCAACTGAGCCGTCAGGCGAGCGTCGGCGGCCGCCGAACCCGGCTGCGGGCGTGTCGCCGGCCGGTGCCGGAAAGTCAGGTTCCGAGTTCCCGGGCGGCGCGCGTAGCTGATCATTACCATTCTGCGTCGGAACACGGGATAATAGGGCGACGGATCGACACGGTTGTTGTTGGCCGGTTACATCGCGGGCGGGGCCTGGCCGGCCGCGGTTCGCTTGACGTGTGCGTTTAAGGAAGGGGATGCAGCATGGCGGCGATGAAGCCGCGGACGGGCGATGGCCCGCTCGAGGTGACCAAGGAGGGCCGTGGCATCGTGATGCGCGTCCCGCTTGAGGGCGGCGGCAGGCTCGTTGTCGAGTTGTCAGCCGACGAGGCCGCGAAGCTTGGCGCCGCACTGCAGGAGGTGGTCGGCTAGGCCTGCGTCATCGGCCGCGCCGTCGCCTGGGAGCGCGGGGCCGTCGATGCGAAGCCACGCGCCCGTTCCTGATGACCGGTTTTATCTTTTGATTGCGGCGAGTATGCCGCCCGCGATGGGCAGCAGCAGCGGAACCAGCCGCTCGTCGGCGGTGACCATATCGGCCAGTTCGCTCGCGCCGTCCTCGGCCGGCCCCGCGCTCGGCGGCAGCGCGTCGTTGAAGACGACGATGCCGCCGACGCGGAGCAGCCGCAGGCCCGGCGGTCAGGTAGTCCGGGTAGTGCGCCTGGTCGGCGTCACAGAACACCAGGTCGTACGCCCCGTCGGAGAGCCGCGGGATGACGTCGAGCGCGCGGCCGAGGATAAGGCGGGCCTGGTTCGTCGCGAAGCCGGCCTGCGCGAACGACTTGCGCGCCAGCCGGTGGTACTCGGGCTCGGTGTCGACGCTGGTCAGCACCGCGCCGGGGCGCATGCCGCGGAGCAGCCAGATGCCGGAACTGCCGCAGCCGGTGCCGATCTCGACGACGGCGCGGGCGCCGATGGCGGCCGTGAGGAACCGCAGCGCGGCGCCGACGGCGGGCGCAACCGGCACCGTCCCGCCGAGGTCGGCGGCGTTGGCTCGAGCGGTCAGCAGCGGTTCGTCCTCAACCACCTGAGCCGCCTCGTCGTAGTCGATGACTGGCCCCCTTCGAGAAGCTTTCCCAACCGGTGAGCCTAGCCAATTTGGCTGGTCCGTGGAACCTTATGCTGCTGGTCGGTGGAACCTTATGCTAGTGATGGCCGTTAGTCAGTCGATGAGCGAGAGCCTCTTTCTTGTGACAGAACCGGCGATCACCGGACAAGATGATCGCGACCCCGAGCAGGCCCAGTGGGTGGCGCCCAGCTGGGACGAGATCGTGCGCGCTCATTCGGGCCGGGTCTACCGCCTCGCCTACCGGCTCACCGGCAACCAGCACGACGCCGAGGACCTGACGCAGGAGGTCTTCGTCCGCGTCTTCCGCTCCCTCGCCAGCTACACTCCTGGCACCTTCGAGGGCTGGCTGCACCGGATCACCACCAACCTGTTCCTCGACGGCGCCCGGCGGCGGCAGCGGATCAGGTTCGAGGGCCTCGGCGACGACGTCGCCCAGCGGTTCCCAGGCAGCGAGGCGTCGCCCGCCCAGGCCTGGGATGACAGCCACCTCGACGGGGACATCCAGGCGGCGCTGCAGGCGCTGCCGCCGGATTACCGGGCGGCGGTGGTGCTGTGCGACATCGAGGGGTTCTCCTACGAGGAGATCGCCGCGACCATGGGCGTGAAGCTCGGCACGGTCCGCAGCCGCATCCACCGCGGCCGGGCGCAGCTGCGGGCCGCCCTGGCGCACCGGGAACGGCGGGTGCGGGAGGGATGAGCCATCTCGGAACGCAGATATCCGCCCTGATCGACGGCGAGCTGGCGGGCGCGGAGCTTGACCGGGCCAACGCGCACCTGGCCGGGTGCGCTGTCTGCCGGACCGAGGCCGCGCAGCTGCGGCAGCTCAAGCGCGAGCTGAGCGCCCTCGGCGAGCTCGGCTCGGCCGACGCGGTGACCAGGCGGCTGCTGGCGATGACCTATCAGAATGGCCCGGTCACGGCCCGCCCGCTGTTGCGGCGGCCCGGTCGGCGGGCGCGGCGGCGGCGCGGCCGCTACGTGATGTGGAGCGCGATGTCGATCGTCGTGGTCGGGGTCGGCGCGGCCGCGTTCGGCATGGGCGGCGGCTCGTCCTCCGGCGGCAACGAGCCGCAGATCACCCCGCAGCTCGAAGTGTTCGACATGCAGCACGCGATCACCTCGGGCGATGTCCCGTTCGCGGACCCGTCGAACACGCCCGCCAAGCCCCCGGCCCGGACATCCAAGCGGACGACGCTCAAGCCGTCGCCGCGGGCCTCGGCGGAGGCGACAAGGCCGTGAGACGCCGCCTCGGACTGCTTGTCAGCGCCGTGGTGACGGTAACCATCCCCGGCGTGCTGGCCGTGCTCGCCATCCTCGGGCATGAGCACGCGGTCGCGGGGACGACCGCGATGTCGGCCGCCGGGATGGCCGACGAATCGGCCGTCGGCCCGCCGCCGCTGGCGCCCGCCAGCACCGTCCCGGCCGTGCGCAACGCGGTCGCCACGGTCCAGCGCACGTCGGGCGGCCCGGTGACGGTCTACAGCGACCAGGCCGCCAGCCAGCAGGCGCGCGCGATGCACACGCTCGTGCTGGCCGCGGCGGCCGGCCAGGCGACGTCGTATCAGGGCGTCGAGGAGACCCGCCAGCTGGGCGTGAACGGCACCGTGACCGTCCTCTCCCAGGTCTGGCACCAGGGCGGCGGGCTGACCCTGATCCGGACGCTGAGCGGCGCGACGCCGGTCGTCTCCTACGACACCGGGGACCGCTCGCCCGCCGGGGTCTTCGGCGTCACCAGCGCCCAGGTGACGCTGCTGGGCAGGCACTACATCGCCGCCTACCGGGGAGCGGGCACGGCGAGCGGCCGGCCGTCGACGATCGTCGAGGTGTACCGGTTCGACGGCTCCCTGGCGGCCCGGTTCTGGCTGGACGCGCGGACGATGGTGCCGCTGCGGCGGGAGGACTTCGACACCGCCGAGAAACTGGTCAGCGATGAGCTGTTCACCCAGGTCCAGTTCGGCCCGCTGACCGAGCGGCCGACCGCCGCGACGATCGAGAGCCCGGCGCTGGCGTCGTCGCCGGGCTCGGTCTGGGTCACCGCCGGTTCCCCCGCCACGCAGGTCGCGCTGCTGGCCAAGCGGGGCGTCCGGCTGCCGGGCACCGCGCTGGCGGGCCTGCCCCTGTACGCGGCGGGGTGGAGCGGGACCGGGACCGGCCAGGTGACCGACCTGGAGTACTCCGACGGGCTGTCGGTCATCTCGCTCTTCGTCCAGCGGGGCACGCTGGCGGCGTCGGTGGCGGGCTGGCAGCCGCTGAGCCTGGATGGCTACCGGGTCTACGTCAGCGGGCACTCGGTCACCTGGGCCGGGCGGGGCGAGGTTTACACCGTGATCGCGGACGCCCCGCCGCAGACGGTGGCGGAGGCCGTCGCCGCGCTGCCGGGCGGCGGGCCGCCGGGTGTGGTCGGCAGGCTCGGTCGCGGCTTCGACCGGCTGGCTCACCTGGTTGATCCGTTCGCCTAACGGTCTACAGTGGGAGTGAGTATCGCCCGTCCGACGGAGAGCTGAGTGTTTGATCTATCGATCACCAAGATCCTGGTCTTGGCCGTGATCGCGCTTATCGTTTTCGGTCCCAACGAGCTGCCCAAGGTGGCATCTCAGGCTGGGCGGATGCTGCGCGACCTGCGGAGGATCGCCGAGGGGGCGAAGGCGGACCTGCGAGAGGGGCTGGGTCCCGAGTTCGAGAACTTCGACTTCGACGATCTGAACCCGAAGACCTTCGTCCGCAAGCACCTGTTCGACGAGGCGGAGCAGCAGGCGCTGTTCGATCAGTTCAAGGCCAGCACCGACCTCACCACCGAGCCCGTGCCGGCCGCCGTCGCGGGTCAGCCGAACGGCAACGGCGCCAGCAACGGCAACGGCGCCGGCAACGGGGCCAGGACGACCATCAGGGACGGCGAAGAGCCGCCCTTCGACTTCGAGGCCACCTGACGATTCCAGGGCCGCCTCGAGGCCACCTGACGGCGGTGCCGCGATCCCGGCCGGGCCGCCCGCAGGCGGCCCGGACTCGGCCCAGTTAACTCGGGCTGAGGTTCAGCATCCGGCCGGCCAGGCCGCGGCCCCGGCCCGCCAGCGACTCGGCCACCTTGGTCAGCTGCAGCGCGGCGGGCGCGGCCGGATCGGCCAGCACCAGCGGCGTCCCGTTGTCGCCGCCCTCGCGTAGCCTGACGTCCAGCGGCACCTGCCCAAGCAGCGGCACGGGGGCCCCGGTGAGGCCGGTCAGCGCCGCGGCGACCGCCTCGCCGCCGCCCGAGCCGAATACGTCCATCTGCTCGCCGCAGTGCGGGCAGAGCAGGTACGACATGTTCTCGATCACGCCGACGATCCGCTGCTTGGTCTGCGCGACGATCGAGCCCGCCCGCTCGGCGACCTCGGCCGCGGCGATCTGCGGGGTGGTCACCACCAGGAGCTCGGCCGTCGGCAGCAGCTGCGCGAGCGAGATCGCCACGTCACCCGTCCCCGGCGGCAGGTCGAGCAGCAGGTAGTCCAGGTCGCCCCAGTACACGTCGGCCAGGAACTGCTGCATCGCCTTGCCGAGCATCGGCCCGCGCCACACGATCGGCAGGTTGCCCGGCGGCTTGAACATGCCCATCGAGATCACCTTCACGTCGTGCGCCGACGGAGGCATGATCATCTTCTCGACCTTGGTCGGGAGCCCGGTGACGCCGAGCATCCGCGGCACCGAGTGCCCGTAGACGTCGGCGTCGATCAGGCCGACCTTGTAGCCCGAGGCCGCGAGCGCCGCCGCCAGGTTCACCGTGACCGAGGACTTGCCCACGCCGCCCTTGCCGCTCACCACCGCGTAGACCCGGGTCAGCGACGTCGGCTGGGCGAACGGGATCACCGGCTCGGCCTTGCCGCCGCGCAGCTGGGTCTGCATCGCCTGGCGCTGCTCCTCGGACATCACGTCGAGCTCGACCCGGACGCCGGTGACCCCGGGCAGGGCGGCGACCGCCGTGGTGACCCGGGAGGTGATGGTCTCGCGCATCGGGCAGCCGGCCACGGTCAGGTAGACGCCGACCTCGACCAGGCCGTCAGGGCCGACGGAGACGGACTTGACCATGCCGAGTTCGGTGATCGGGCGGCCGATCTCGGGGTCGTTGACACCGCCGAGCGCGGTCGTCACCTGCTCGGAGGTGGGCAGCGGGGAGCTCATGTCCTCATGGTATGCGGCGGTAAAGCGCGACGGGCTCCTGCCCTCCCGACCGGCTGTATCAGCCGACGGGAGGGCGGGAGCCCAGGCGTGCTTGCGCTACGAGTTGCCGCCGCTGACCACGGCGCCAGTCGTCGGGTTGAGGATGAGCGGGGTGAGGTGCGGCTTGACGTGGAAGTCGAGCAGGGCGCCCTTGGCGTACAGGCTGCCCGAGCTCTTGTCGAACGAGCCCGCGATGTGCTCGCCGCCGAGCCAGTTGTCCTCGATGAACTTCACCACCGAGGCGGTGTTGGTCAGGTTCGAGCTGACGTAGTTCTGCCGCGTGTACGGCGAGATGACGACCATCGGCAGCCGCTGGCTGTAGCCGCAGCGGCCGTTGGTGGTGCCGACCGTCACCGCGACCTCGGTGCACAGCGCGGTGTCGTAAGCGCTGGGCGGGGTGGTCCCGGTGTTGGTGCCGGCGTTGGACCCGTTGATGATGACCGGCGCCTGGTGGTCGTACCAGCCGTCCGAGTCGTCGTAGGTGATGACGATCGCGGTCGACGGCCAGTACTTGGACTTCTCGATCGAGTTGATGGTGTTGACCAGGAAGGTCTGCTCGTCGAGCGGGTCCGAGTAACCGGGGTGGCCGTCCTCGTAGGCCGGGGCCTTGAGGTAGCTCACGGCCGGCAGCTTGGCGCCGCCGGTGCCGCTCAGGGCGTCGGAGAAGTCCGAGATGTCGTACTGGTGGTTGGCCTGGTCGGTGTAGCCGATGTCGGACAGCGAGGCCGGCGCCAGGTGGGCCGGGTTCGCGGTCGATGCGTAGTACTGGAACGGCTCGTGGTGCGGCACGTAGTCGGCGGTCGAGGCGCCGCCGATGTTCGCGTGCGCGGAGCCGCAGACCGGCAGGGCCTGGGTGGAGCCCGGCGCGTCGGACGTGCCGGTCGGCGCGAAGCCGCCCTCGAACCAGCCCCAGGAGACGTTCTTGGTGTTCAGCAGGTCGCCGATGTTCTCGCCGGTCAGCGCGGCCAGAGCGCCGTCGGTGGCGTGGCTGCCGTCGGAGCAGTCGTCGTAGTACGGGTCCTCGTCGCCGTACAGCGTGCCGAGGCCGGTCTTGGCGCTGGTGTCGATGACGGCGCTCGAGGTCGTCGGCGTGCCGGCCCCGGTGGTGTCCCAGGCCGGGTTGAGCGCCTCCGCCCCGCTGGTGTTACCCGAGGTCGCGTTCAGCGCGCCGGGGGTGGACGGGCCGAAGCTGGTGTCCCAGTTGTTGTCGCTCATCGAGTAGTACTGGGCGTAGTTCCACAGACCGGTCACGGTGTTGCCGTCGTAGTAGTCCATGACGATGCCGGGCGGGCAGTACTCGACGCCGCAGCCGTTGGTCGGGGTCGAGGACTCGGTCTGCTGGACGAACATGTCCATTTTGCCGTTGTCCTCGGCCAGCTGCTCCGGGGTGTAGCCGTGGTTCTGGTCCGAGGTGAGCGCCTCGGAGTGGGTCAGCCGCTGCGGGTTGTACTCGTTGGGGTTGTCCGTCAGCAGCGGGCCGATCGGGCCGCTCTTCCGTGATCTTCGAGTACAGCCCGTTGACGGTCGGGGTCCCCTTCTTGGCGGTGAACGGGGTGCCGTCCGTGTTGGCCGCGTACGGGTAGGTGCCGAAGTAGTGGTCGAACGACTCGTTCTCGTCGAAGATCACCACGACGTGCTTGATCGGGGTCGCGGTCTTGTTGTGGTAACGCGACGCGGACACCTTCGCGGGAACGTGGTACCCGGCGAAGGACACCTTCGCCGCGCCCGTGCTCGCGCTCGCTGCGGTGGCGGCCGCCGCCGCTCCGGCGCCGAGGGCTACCGCCGCCGCGACCGCGAGATACGGTCGAAGCCGCCGTCGCCTGCCACCGGCTACTGGGCTGATGCCCATTCCTAGCCTCCTGAGATTCTGCTTGCCTTCATCGGCAGACGCCACGGATGGCCCCTGCCAGGGAGCGCTCGGGCGCAACCCCGTGCCAGACGGTTTCATAGTTGTTTTACGCGCCAACGCGGGCAATCTGACGCGCAGGCAAACGGAAGGCCAACAATAAGTACAGAGGCACAAGATGCCCAGAGTTTTCTCCGGGTTCAGACACTGGCCGCTCAGCGCCGGTGCGTGGTGACGCCGGCGGGCGTAGTCAAGCCAGCATCGCCCGGCCGTAGTAGTCGCCCGGCCCGGTCACGCCGGGCAGGGCGAGGAAGTAGCCGCCGCCGAACGGGCTGATGTAGTCGACCAGCGGCTCGCCCGCCAGCCGGGTCTGCACCGCCGCGAACTGCCGCTCGATGTCCTGCTGGAAGCAGGTGAAGATGAGCCCCATGTCCAGGTCGCCGACCTGGTCGAGGCCGCGGTCGTAGTTGTAGCCCCGGCGCAGGATCTGGCTGGGCACGCTTCCCGGGGTGCGCGGGTTGGCCAGCCGGATGTGCGCGGTCAGCGGGACGACGTCGCCGGTCGGGTCGTTCGCGTAGTCCGGGGTCGCGAAGATCGAGCTGCCGTCGAGCGGGAAGCCGCTCGGCCGCCGCCGCCCGATCATCGTCTCCTGCTCGCCCACGTCCACCCGGTCCCAGAACTCGACCAGCATCCTGATCAGCCGGACCACGAAGTAGCTCCCGTTCGCGGTCCAGGCCGGCTCGCGGGCCGCGCCGGGCTGCCACCCAGACCAGCGAGTCCATCGCCGTCCGCGAGGTCACCGGCGGGTTCGCGATGCCGTCCATGAACCCCATCAGGTTGCGGGGCACGGTGCCGGACGGCCGGGCGGGCGAGCAGAAGCCGTCCATCCGCCAGTTCGCCTGCATGCCGCCGCGGGTGCTCTTGGCGATGTCCCGCAGCGCGTGCACCACGGTGTCGGGGCTGCCGGCGCTGAGCTGCAGGATCAGGTCGCCGCCGCACTGGGCCGGGTCGAGGTTGTCGTTCGGGAACGACGGCATCGGAACCAGGTGCGCGGGCCGCCGCGACGCGAGCCCGTACCGGTCGTCGAACAGCGTCGAGCCGACCCCGAACGTCACCGTGAGCCCGTTCGGCGTCACCGTCGGCCCGAGCACGCCCGAGTCGGACGGCGGCCCGCCGATGCCGACCACCGGCGGCGTGCCGCCGGCGGTCAGGAACCGGGCCCGGTCGGTCACCGTCTGGAACAGCTCGACCAGGTCCGCCCGGCTCTGCGCGGTCGCGTTGAACGACACCACCGCGGTTGCCGTGGACGGCTTGGGCAGGATGCCGGCCTGGTACTTGCCGTGGAACGGGACCGCCGGCAGCAGCCCGTTGACGGAGGCCTCGTTGGCGGCGCCGGCCGGGTCGGCCGCGGCGCCGCCTCGGTAGGCGTACCCGGCCGCCGCACCCGCGGCGCCGCCCGCGATCACGCCGCCCGCGACCCCGCCCGCCAGGCCGCGCAGGAACGACCTCCGGGCCGGCGCCGGGGCCGGGGCCGGCGGTGCGTCCGCAGCCGGCGCCTCCGGCCGCGCTTCAGGCGTCTCAGGCGATTCAGAAGGCATTGAGGCTGTTCCTCGGCTCGGTGATGGCCGCGATGGGGGCGAGTTCCTGCAGCACCTGCCCGCAGGCGGCGTCGATCGCCTGCCGGGCGGAGACCGGCAGCGCCGATTCCGGTACCCACCACCCGCTCGGCCGCCGTTCCTTGTCCAGCAGCGCCTGCAGCTGGTCAAGACCCGAATAGACCGCGGGCAGCCCCGGGTACCTGGTCGCGAGCAGCGGGTGCAGCAGGGCGAGCAGCACCCGGCTGGCGGTGATGGCGGCGGCCGTGCTCGCGAGGGTGCTGCCGCTGCCGTAGTCGTCGTGCCCGCTGAGCTGGAACTCGAGCGCGTTCTCGATGACCTCGTGGGCGCGCCGCCCGAGGTCGGACAGCGTGACCTCCTGGGTCGGCCACCAGACCACGAGCTGGTCGACGTTCTTGTTGAGTCTGTCCGCCACGGGAACGAGCGACTTCAGCGGCTGCCCGTGCCACAGTCCGTATTCCAGCCGGTAGAAGCCGGTCCACTGCGGGCTGTTCACCCCGACCGCGTCGGCCCGGCCGTCGATCTCGGTGTCGAAGTTCCCGAACGCGCCGTAAGCGTCGCCGAGCGTCTCGTACTGCAGGTGCGCCGTCAGCCAGTCGCGGCGCGCCGCGGCCTGGTTCCCGCTGCGGACGGCGGCGGCGAGCGCCGCGGTCTCCGGCGCCATCACCTTGATCGCCGCTTCCTCCTCGGTCACGTACTTCTTGGCCAGGGGGATGAGCTCGTTGTAGGTGATCGGCATGATCGCCGGGGTGCCCGCGGTGTGCCCCGGCACGGTGACCGTGGCCCCCTGCTGGGGGTTGAAGTCGGCGAAAGAGCAGAGGAAGGCGTACTTGCCCGATCCGACGTCCAGGCTCATCGGCGTGATGGTGGCGGGCCCGCTGTTCTCGACCTCGGCGTAGATCGCGCCGTTGGCCGGGTCGACCAGGTCGACCTCGGCGCCGCCGGTCCCCTGGTTGTTGATCTCGAACGTGTGCCAGCCGGGCTTGGCCAGCTGCCATGCTCCGCCGCACTGGTTGCTGCTGATGGTGATCTCGTCGGCCGGCTGGCCGCCGCCGGAACTACCGGAACCGCAGGCGGTGAGGCTCGCCGCGAGCGCCGCGCCCGCAGCGGCGAACTGCGCGGCGACGCGCAGGCGTCTGGTGCCCATGGTCACAAACGATAGGCACCGTTTGGCCGGTGATGTCCGCCGGAGATGACGCTGAGCTCAAACGTTCACCTGCTCCTCAACTGCCGGACACCAGAAAGTCAAAGACTCGCCACCCATCATCTCGAACGGTCCCGGCTGACTCCCGCTCCTCAATTCCCGCGCCCCCCCGCGATATCGTGCGCAGGTGGACCAAGACCAGGTGAACCTAGATGCCGCCTTTCGAGCCCGCCGGACCTGCATGTCGGTGCCTGCCAGCAGCGAGCGGTTCCTGGCCAAGGCGCGGGACCTGGCCGCCGACGAGGTGATGCTGGACCTGGAGGACTCCGTCGCCCCGGCCGCCAAGCCGGCCGCCCGCGAGCTCGCGGTGGCGGCGCTGCAGGCGGGCGGCTTCGGCCGCAAGCTGGTCGCGGTCCGGGTCAACGGCGCCACCACCCCGTGGGCCTACCAGGACGTGATCGCGGTGGTCGGGTCCGCCCCCGGCGCGGTCGACACGCTGGTGCTGCCCAAGGTCAGCTCGCCCGCCGCCGTCATCTGGCTCGACGTGCTGCTCGGCCAGGTCGAGCAGGCGGCCGGCCGGCCGGCCGGAACGGTCGGGATCGAGGCCCAGATCGAGGACGCGGCCGGCCTGGCGGCGGTCGAGGCGATCGCCGCCTCGTCGCCGCGGCTGGTCTCGCTCGTCTTCGGCCCGGCCGACTTCATGGCGTCGATCGGGATGCGCTCGCTGACCGTGGGCGGCCAGCCCGAGGGGTACGCGTTCGACGCGCATCACTACGCGCTGATGCGGATGCTCGTCGCCGCCAAGGCCAACGGCCTGCAGGCAATCGACGGCCCGTACGCGAAGATCGGCGACCTCGACGGTCTGCGCGCGGCCGCGACCAGCGTCGCCGCGCTCGGCTTCGACGGCAAGTGGGTCCTGCACCCGGCCCAGGTCGAGGTGGTCAACGAGATCTTCACCCCCTCGCCGGATGACTACGGCCGGGCGCTGCGCATCCTGGACGCGTACCAGCAGGCGACCGAGGTCGACCAGCGCGGCGCGGTGCTGCTCGACGACGAGATGATCGACGAGGCCTCCCGCAAGATGGCGCTCGCGATCGCGGCCAAGGGCGCCGCGGCGGGCCTCCCGAGGCCGAGCTAGGCCCGCACCGCCAGCCCTGCCAGCCCCGACCCTCACCGCGGCCCCGCCGGCCCGGCCCCGACGTGTGCAGTCACGCTCTGTTGGGTAGGTATGTGCGCAGCGTGATGGATAGAGCGGTCTGCCCGCGTTGCCGAAGCCTTGTGCACGCCCCGACGGTGTGGTCGAGCGCATGGCGCTGCGACCTGCACGGCGAGATCTCGCCGCTGGCCCCGGCCCGGCTGCCGTCCCGCGACGGCCTGCAGCTGCTCGCCCGCCACACCACCGTGCCGGTCTGGCTGCCCTGGCCATTGCCGTCCGGCTGGCTGGTCAGCGGGTTCACCGGGGCCGGGGACGAGCGCACCGGCGCCCGCGCCTCGGCGGTGGCGCTGTCCGGCCCCAACCCGCTCGGCGGTCCGGCCGATCTGCTGATCATCGCCGAGGAGCCGGGTATCGGGCTCGGGGCCGGCCTGGCCGGGCTGCCGGGCCCCGACCCGGGCGACGGGTTCGCCCGCCGGGCGCCGCACGCCACCCTCCGGGTGGCCAACCACGACGCGCCGCTGTGGCTGGTGGAGTCGGCCGGGAAGGCCGTGTTCGTGGGCGAGGTGGCCGCCAGCTGGGTCTGGCTCGTGCTCTGGCCCGACACCGCCGGCGCGCTCCTGGTCGAGCCGCTGGCGCTGCGCGACCTGCGCGATCCCGAGCAGGACCTGGACCTCCCGTTCGGCGCCCTCTGCACCCGCCTGCCAGCCTAGGGAAGGCAGGCCGTTGGGTCGCGGATAGTTCCGCCTGCAGGACAGGCCGATACGATGGCGGCCGTGCGCATCGACCTCCATGTTCATAGCAACGCCTCGGACGGCACCGACGACCCGGCCGAGGTGGTTCGCCGCGCTCACGCGGCCGGCCTCGACGTCGTGGCGCTGACCGACCACGACACCCAGGCCGGGATCGCCGCCGCCCGCGACGCGGCCGGGGCCGACCTGACGCTGGTCCCCGGCATGGAGCTCTCCTGCCAGTTCGACGGGCGGAGCGCCCATCTCCTCGGCTACCTGTTCGATCCCGACAACGCCGAACTCGGCGGCGGAGACGGCGCAGATCCGCGACGACCGCACCTACCGCGCGAAGGCGATGGTGGCCAGGGCGCGCGAGCTCGGCGCCGACGTCAGCTGGGAGCAGGTGGCGGCGATCGCGGACGGCGCGGTCGTCGGCCGCCCGCACATCGCCCGCGCGCTGGCGGCGGCGGGCGCGGTCGAGACGCCGGCCGACGCGTTCACCGCCGACTGGATCGCCGACGGCGGGCGCGCCTTCGTCGACCGCTACGCGGTCGACCTGCCCCGCGGGATCTCCCTGATCAGGGCGGCAGGCGGCGTCCCGGTGCTCGCCCACCCGCGCTCGCCCGGGTACGAGATACCGGACGAGGTCATCGCGAAGCTGGCCCACAACGGGCTGTGCGGCATCGAGGTGTTCCACCCCGACCACGACGCGGAGGAACGGGCCCGGCTGACCGCGCTGGCGCAGTCGCTTGGCCTGATCGCCACCGGCGGCAGCGACGACCACGGGTCCTTCAACAACCACGGCCTCGGCGTCGACACGACGCCAGCCGAAGAGTACGAGCTGCTGCTCGCCCTGGCCGGAACCCGGCCATGACGTTCTTCCTGCAGGCGTTCGTCACGCTCTTCGTGATCATCGACCCGCCCGGCATCGTGCCGCTGTTCCTCGGCCTCACCAGGGGCAGGTCGGTGCGGACGAGGCGGCGGCTGGCCTGGCAGGCGGCGGTGGTGGCGTTCAGCGTGATCGTCGCGTTCGCGCTGTTCGGCCGCGTGATCCTGAACTACACGCAGGTGCAGATCGCCGCCCTCGAGGGCGCCGGCGGCCTGCTCCTGCTGCTCGTCTCGCTGCAGCTGCTGACCGGCAAGACGGAGGAGCCGACCTCAAGCGAGCGCGCGAAGACCAACGTCGCGTTCGTGCCGCTGGGCACGCCGCTGCTGGCCGGGCCGGGCGCGATCGTGGCGACGATGCTCTACGTGCAGCGCATTCACCACCCGCTCAACGTGGTCGCGCTCGCGCTCGCGATCGCCGGGGTCGCGGTGGCGGCGTGGCTGTCGATGCGATTCGCCGAGCTCATCCACCGGGTGCTGACCGACAACGGGGTCGAGCTCCTCACCCGGATCGCCGGCCTGCTGCTGTCCGCCATCGCGGTCCAGCTGGTGGCGGAATCAGCCCTGGCCTTCGCCGCCCAAGCCAAATAATTCGGGTAATCCAGGTAATAGAGTGGCCCCGGGCATTATGGTCGGCGCCGTGGTCGGGCGCTTGGTGGCGGAGGTGCGCTCGTGGACGCTCGGGTGGAGCGGATGTGGTCACCGCAGATTGCGGAGCAGGACGTCGCCGCGATCGGCGCTGAATGCAACGGCTGGCTGATCGGCGACGACGACGAGGTGATCGTCATCGATCCCGGCGACGCCGCGGAAGCCGTCTTCGAACAGGTCGGGGACCGCGAGATCGTGGCCGTGATCTGCACCCACGGGCATGAGAGGCACGTGGCGGCGGCGGTCGAGGTGGCCGAGCGGGACGAGGCGCCGGTGGCGCTGCACCGGTCTGACCGGCTCTTCTGGCGGATGTCGCACCCGGATGTCCAGCCGGAGATCGAGATGGCGCACGGCGGCCGGTTCGAGGTGGCCGACGTGGCCCTCGAGGTCATCCACACGCCCGGCCACACGCCGGGCTCGGTGAGCCTGTACTGCGAGGATCTTGAGCTCGTGTTCACCGGCGACACGCTGGCGGCGGTCGGGCCGGTCCCCCACGACGGGGATTACCCCGACTTCGCGGGCCAGCTCACCGCCATCGGCGAGCGGCTGCTTGACCTCCCGGCCGAGACCAGGGTGCTGCCCGGTCACGGCGAGGAGACGACGATCGGCGACGCCGCCAAGAAGTTCGACGGCTGGGTGACGGCCGGGCCGACCATAACGGACCTGTAGTGGAGCAACTCGGCTTCGAGGGCATGCCGAGGCGTCTCTACTCCTGCACGCCGACCCGGCTGGCGACCTGGCTGGGCTGCCCCCGCCGGTACCGGATGAGCTACCTCGACCGGCCGGTGGTGCCGAAGGGGCCGCCGTGGGCGCACAACAGCGTCGGCGCGAGCGTGCACAACGCGCTCGCGGGCTGGTGGCGGCTGCCGCTGCCGAGGCGCACCGTGCAGGCCGCGGGCGGGCTCGTCACCCAGGGCTGGATCAGCGAGGGCTTCGCCAGCAGCGCCCAGTCGGCGCGCTACCGGGACTGGGCCCGCGGGCTGGTGGAGCTCTACGTCGCGGGCCTCGACCCGGCCGACGAGCCGGTCGGGGTAGAGCGGACGGTGGCGACGCGAACCGAGCTGATCGCGGTCTCCGGTCGGATCGACCGCCTTGATTCCCGGCCCCGGGCGGACGGCGAGGACGGCACCGAGCTCGTCGTGGTCGACTACAAGACCGGGCGCCACGTGCTCTCGGTCGACGACGCGCGCAGCTCGCTGGCGCTCGCGCTGTACGCGATCGCCGCCTCGCGCACGCTGCATCGCGACTGCCGTCAGGTTGAGCTGCACCACCTGCCGAGCGGGCAGGTGCTCACCTGGACGCACACGGACGAGACCCTGCGACGGCATCTGCGCCGGGCCGAGCAGGTGGCGGAAGAGTGCGCCGAGGCCGATGAGCGAATGCACGCCCAGCTCCCCGCGGCCGAGTATGACCAGGTCTTCCCGCCGAACCCGTCGCCCGGCTGCGGCTGGTGCGACTACCAGCGCTCCTGCCCAGAAGGCCAGCAGGCGGCCGCCCCGCACCGCCCCTGGGACGCCCTGGCCGACCTGTAAACCGCCGGCCCGCATAGAGCGGGCCCGTGGCCCCAGGACCAATACGGACATGAGTCCGTGGCCCCCAGGGCCACTAAAGAGACGGGCCTGTGGCCCCCAGGGCTAATACGGGGCGGGGCTAGCGCTCGGCGGCGTTCCAGAAGGTGGTCAGCGCGTGCGCGGTGGTGGCGGGGGCCTCGACGTTCGGGTTGTGGGCAGCGGCGGGGATGCAGGTGCGCTCGGCGTTCAGCCGGGTGGCCATGTCCCGCTGCTCCGTCGTCGGCCAGGCGTTGTCGTCCTCGCCGTAGAGGACGAACGTCGGGACGGACCTGGCGGCGAGCTGGTCGGTCCTGTCCTCGGCCTTCAGCAGCTGGGCGGCCATCGTGACCAGGCCGATCGGGTTGTTGGCGAGCATGCGCTGCTCGAGGAAGGCCACGATCGGCGCGGCAACGCCGGCCTTCACCGCCTGGCGCTTCAGCGAGCCGTACCACATCTCCGCGACCTTGCCCTTGAGATCGGCGACCGGCGTGCCGTCGAGGTAGTTCAGCAGGGAGTGCAGTTCTTCCGCGCGCGAGCCCGGTAGCGCGGCCGGGCCGGAGCTGAGCAGGGTCAGCGAGGCAGGCGCGTAACCGTCGATCACGGCCGCGCGCGCCACCAGGCCGCCGAAGGAGTGGCCGAGCAGGTGGGACGCCTCCGTCGCCTCGGCTACCGCGGTGACGTCGGCGCCGAGTTCGGCCACGTCGTAGCCAGCCGGGTCGTCCGGGCCGGCCGTCTGGTACTGGCCGCGCAGGTCGATCGCGACGACCCGGCGGCCCGCGGCGGCGAGCTGACCGAGGATCGCGATGAAGTCTTCCTTGCTGCCGGTGTAGCCGGGGACGAGCAGGGCGGTGCCGAGCTCGCAGGGACCGGCGGCGGGCATGGCATCGAGCGCGGCGAAGCTACCGCGAGCGGTCTCGACGGTCGCGCGCCGCGTCCCTTCTGGCAGTTCAAGGGAGGTAGGGGTGGACATGTCAGGACTCTGCGGCCGCCTCATGACCCAGCTCGCGGCCGCCGCGGGTGCGGCGCCTGCGCGGGCGCGGGGCGGCGGTGCCGGCTGCGGCGTCGCCGGCCGCCTTGGCCGTCGCGGCCTCCTGGCCGCCGCCGCTGCTGCGCGAGGGCCCGTCGTCGCCGGACTTCCTGCTCCTCGAGCGGTCGCGCGGGCGCGGGCTCTTTGACCGGGTTTTGCCGGTTTCGCCGAGATCCTCTTCGACCTCGGCCGAGAGTCCCGCCCTGGCGCTGCGGAGCTCGCGCGGCAGGGTGCCGGTGACACCCGGCGGAATGGAGAGGTCGGTGAACAGGTGCTCGGACGTCGAGTAGGTCTCGGCCGGCTCGGGCTGGCCGAGGCCGAGCCCGTCGCTGATGAGCTTCCACCGGTGCAGGTCACGCCAGTCGACGAACGTCACCGCGACGCCGGTCCGCCCGGCCCGGCCGGTGCGCCCGATCCGGTGCACGTACGCCATCTGGTCGTCCGGGCACTCGTAGTTGAGCACGTGCGTCACGTCGTCCACGTCGATGCCGCGGGCGGCCACGTCGGTCGCCACCAGGACGTCGACCTTGCCGGTGCGGAAGGCCCGCAGCGCGCGCTCGCGCTGGGCCTGGCCGAGGTCGCCGTGCACGGTCGCGGCGGCGAAGCCGCGCTCGGTCAGCGCGATCGACACCTGGTCGCAGGCCCGCTTGGTCTGGCAGAAGACCATGGCGAGGCCGCGGTCCTTGGCCTGCAGGACCCGCGCCAGGACCTCGATCTTGTCCAGGTGGTGGGTCCGGTACACAAACTGGGTGGTGAGCGGCGGCGGGGCGGACTCGTCCAGCCCCTCGGCGCGGATGTTGGTCGGCTGCCGCAGGTGCCTGCGCGCGAGCGTCACGACCTCACCGGGCATCGTGGCCGAGAACAGCATCGTCTGCCGGCCGTCCGGGGTGAGCCGCAGCAGTCGCTCGACGTCCGGCAGGAACCCGAGGTCAAGCATCTTGTCGGCCTCGTCGAGCACGAGCGCGCGGATCTGGCTGAGGTCGAGGTTCTTGCGGTTGGCGAGGTCGAGCAGTCGCCCCGGGGTGCCGACGACGACGTCGACCCCGGCCGCGAGCGCGTCGATCTGCGTCTCGTAGGCGCGTCCGCCGTACACGGTCAGCACGCGGGCGCCGAGCTGCGCCCCGGCCCGCTTGATGTCGTCGGTGACCTGGATCGCGAGTTCCCGCGTGGGCACGATGACGAGCGCGGCCGGCTGCTTGGCGGCGCGCTCGCCCGCCAGCGTGGTGGCCAGCCGGTGCAGGATCGGCACGCCGAACGCGAGCGTCTTGCCGGTGCCGGTGCGCGCCTGGCCGATAATGTCCTGGCCATTCATGGCCAGCGGCAGCGTAAGCGCCTGGATCGGGAACGTGGTGTGTATGCCCGCGGCTTCGAGCGCGCTGCAAATGACCTCGTCGACTCCGAGATCGCGGAACGGCACCGCATGCGTGGGTTGAGTTGTCAGGGGTTCCTCCGTGCGCCGGGTGCCTGACGCCCGCGTCACTTTAGGCGCGGCGGCGGTTAGGCACCAGCGTCAATGTCAACGCGAACTGGGATGATGGCATTCCAGACGCCCAATTGTCACCCACGGTACCAGACGAACTCCGGCCCGCCCTTTAAACGATGTTGCCGAATCCCACCCGGCGAGCCTGGTCGGTGCTGAACTCGACGTAGGCGATCTTCTCGGCCGGTATCAGCACCCGGCCGCCCTTCTGCGTGTTGAGCGCGAAGACGCCCTGGCCGTCCTTGGCGGTGAGGGCGGCGGTGAGGTCGCGCTCGACCTCCTCGGCGGTCGATTCGGTCTCGTGTACGAGCTCGCGCGGTACTGACTGAATTCCGACTTTGACTTCCATGCGTCTCCTTAGGCTTGGTCGGTGGCACGAGGCCAGCCGCTGATCCCGCGCCAGGCCAGCCGCGCGACGAGTTGCTCGGCGGCCTCCCTGGGGATGGTGCCCACCGTGTTGAGCCAGTATCTGGCGCTCACCTGGGCCATTCCTAGCAGCCCGATGGACAGCAGGTGAGCCTCGTCGTCGGCCAGGCCGGCGTCCTCCTTGATCACCTGGCTGATCATGTCGGCGCAGCGCTGGTCGGCCGCGTCCAGGCGCTCACGGACCGCCGGCTCGCTGGTCAGGTCCGACTCGAAGACGAGCCGGAAGGTCCCGGTGTGCTCGGCGATGTACTCGTAGTAGGCCGCGAACGTCGCGTTCACCCGCTGCCGGTTGTCGACGGTGGAGCGCAGCGCCGCCGCGACGGCTTCGATCAGCCGGTCGACGCTCTCGTCGAGCAGCGCCAGGTACAGCTCCTGCTTGCCGGGGAAGTGCTGGTACAGGACGGGCTTGCTGACCCCGGCCCGGTCGGCGATCTCGTCCATCGCGGCCGCGTGATAGCCGTTGGCGACGAAGACCTCCAGGGCTGCGTCGAGCAACTGGCGGCGGCGGGCCAGCCGTGGCAGGCGGGTCCCCCGAGGGCGGGCGGTTGAAGCGGCGGTCACCATGTTCTCCGGGTGCAGGCGATGGTAACTAACGATAGTCCTCGTCGTCGTATCCTGCGTCCCGCGTTTGCTCGGCTGCGTCCGCCTCGTCGACCTCGAGCGGCACTTCCTCGAGCTCCTCGTCGTCAGCGGCGACTTCCTCGGCCGCTGCCGGGCGGGCCTGCTCGGCCGCGTCTTCGCCGGGTGTTTCCATGTTGTGCTCACTCACTGCGAGACCTCCCGTGTGACCGTAGAAGCGCTGCCCGGTCCCATCATCGCAGTCCGACGGGGGAGCGGCCGAGCGGCCGGGCACCGGATAGCGGTCTTCGAAAGCGTTGCCGAACCAGGAAAACCGGACAACGCAGCATGTATCAGCATGGGCATGTTGGGGGTAGACAGTAGGGCATGCGGAGCATCTGGGCTGGGGCGATCTCATTCGGCATGGTCGTGATCCCGGTCAAGCTCTACGCTGCCACCGAGCAGCGTGATGTGGCGTTCAGGCAAGTCCACGCCGAGGACGGCGGCCGGGTCCAGTACCGCCGATTCTGCTCGCTTGACGGCCAGGAGGTCGCGTACTCCGACGTTGCCAAGGGCTACGAGCTTGCCACCGGGGACGTCGTGGTGCTGACTGACGACGACCTGAAGGAGCTGCCGCTGGCGACGGCCAAGCGGATCGACGTGCTGCACTTCAGCCCGGCCGGGCAGCTCGATCCGATCCTGTCCAACAAGGCCTATTACCTGGAGCCGGAGCCCCCGGGGGTCCGCGCCTACGCGCTGTTCCGCGACGCGCTCGAGCGATCCGGGCGGGTGGCCGTGGCCAAGGTGGCGATCAGGCAGCGGGAGGCCCTGGCGGCGCTGCGGGTGCGGGACGGCGTGCTCGTCCTCGAGACCCTGCTCTGGCCGGACGAGGTGCGCAGGCCCGACTTCAAGTTCCTCGACGAGGACGTTGACGTCCGGTCGCAGGAGCTGAAGATGGCTGCCTCGCTGATCGACACGATGACCGAGGACTTCGATCCTTCGCTGTACAAGGACGCCTACCGGGAGGCGCTCGAGGCGCTCGTGCAGGCCAAGATCGAGGGCAATGAGGTGGTCAGGCCGGTCGGCCAGGCCGCGGCGGCGGACTCCGACGGCGGGCCGGCCGACCTGGCGGAGACGCTTCGCGCCAGCGTCGAGGCGGCCAAGGCAAGCCGCGGCAAGGAGTCAGCCAAGGCATCAGCCAAGACCTCAGACAAGACCTCGGACAAGGCGTCCGACGAGGCCAAGGCGCCCAAGCCGCGCAGGCCCGCGTCTCCGCGCAGGAAGGCGTCGGCATGACCACCGACCGTCCGGTCCGGCACTGGCCGGGCCGAATGGTGGATGTGGGCGGCGGCGAGCAGGTCTACGTGGCCCAGCCGCCCTGGGCCGATAGCGGCGAGAGGGACCTCGTGCTGTGCGTGCACGGGATGTCGGGCGCGGCCACGAACTGGACCGACCTGATGGCCGAGCTCGCCCCTGACTTCGACTGCGCGGCGGTCGACCTGCCAGGATCCGGGTTGTCGGCGCCCCCGTCGAGGCGCTCCGGCTACTCGATCAGGTCGCTCGCCGCGACCGTGATCAGGCTCATCGAGGCGCTCGGGCGCGGCCCGGTCCATCTGGTCGGCAATTCAATGGGCGGGGCGGTCGCCGTCCGGGCCGCCGCCGGGCGCCCGGACCTGATCAAGACGCTCACGCTGGTGTCGCCCGCCCTGCCCGACCGGCGGCCGCACGGCTCGACCGCGCACTTCCCGATCCTGGCGCTGCCCTTCGTGGGCGAGGTGCTGGCCCGTCGCTGGTCATCGGTGCCGGCCGAGAACCGGGTGGCCGGCGTGTACAGCAAGTGCTACTACGATCCGGCCGCCCTCCACCCGGAGCGGTTCGCGCAGGAGGTGGCCTCGCTGCGCAGGCGCGACGAGCTCGGGTACGACCCGGCCACCCTGGTCGGCGCGGCCAGAACGCTGGTGGCCGAGACGCTGTCGCCCCGGCGGCTGTCGCTGTGGCGGGCGGCCGAGCGGGTCGAGGCGCCGACGCTGGTGCTGTTCGGCAGCCACGACCAGCTGGTGAGCCCGGCGCTTGCCGTCCCGGCGGCGCGCGCCTTTAAGAACGCCCAGATCGAGGTGCTCCCCCATATCGGGCATATAGGGCAAATGGAGCGGCCAGACCTTGTCGCCGCGCGGTTCCGTGAGATGGTGGACAAGACGGGAATGCCGGGTGGCGGAACCCGGTTGACGCCAGACGAACTGACTTCAACCTGACTGGAGTTTGCACAGTGTCGCTGCCACCGCTCGTTGAACCGGCCGCGGATCTGTCGGTCGACGAGGTGAAGCGCTACTCGCGCCACCTGATTATCCCCGACGTCGGCATGGCTGGGCAGAAGCGCCTCAAGAACGCGAAGGTCCTCGTCGTGGGCGCGGGCGGCCTCGGCTCGCCGGCCCTGCTCTATCTGGCCGCGGCGGGCGTCGGCACGCTCGGCATCGTGGACTTCGACACGGTCGACGAGTCGAACCTGCAGCGCCAGATCATCCACGGCGTCTCCGACGTCGGGCAAGTCCAAGGCCGAGTCCGCCAAGGAGTCGATCGCCGAGGTCAACCCGTACGTCACGGTGATCCTGCACAAGGAGCGCCTGGACTCGGACAACGTGATGGAGATCTTCGCGCCGTACGACCTGATCATCGACGGCACCGACAACTTCGCCACCCGCTACCTGGTCAACGACGCCGCCGTGCTGCTGCACAAGCCGTACGTGTGGGGCTCGATCTACCGGTTCGACGGCCAGGCGTCCGTGTTCTGGGCGGACTACGGCCCCTGCTACCGCTGCCTCTACCCGGAGCCCCCGCCCCCCGGCATGGTCCCGTCCTGCGCCGAGGGCGGCGTCCTGGGCGTGCTCTGCGCGTCGATCGGCTCGATCCAGGTCAACGAGGCGATCAAGCTGATCACCGGCATCGGCGAGCCGCTGTCCGGCCGGCTGATGATCTACGACGCGCTGGAGATGTCGTACAAGACGGTCAAGATCAACAAGGACCCGGAGTGCGCCGTCTGCGGTAAGAACCCGACCGTCACCGAGCTGATCGACTACGAGGCGTTCTGCGGCGCGGTCTCGGAAGAGGCCGAGGCGGCCGTCGTCGGGTCGACGATCAGCGCCAAGGACCTCAAGGGGATGCTCGACCGGGGCGACGACGTCTTCGTGGTCGACGTCCGCGAGCCGAACGAGTACGAGATCGTCTCGATCCCCGGCGCCACCCTGATCCCGAAGGGCGAGTTCCTGAACGGCTCCGCCCTCGAGCAGATGCCGCAGGACAAGCAGATCGTGCTGCACTGCAAGAGCGGCGCCCGCAGCGCCGAGGTGCTCGCGGTCCTCAAGGCGGCCGGCTTCTCCGACGCGGTGCACGTCGGCGGGGGCGTGCTCGCCTGGGTCAACCAGGTGGACCCCTCGCTGCCCACCTACTAGTCAGCCGCGCGCGCAGGTGGCCGGCCCGGCGGGAAGTCCCGCGGGTGCCGGCCACCTCTGGTTATGAGTCAGAGGCCGGGAGGGTGCCGTGAAAGGGGACCGCGTGGAGATCGTGGTCGACGCCGGCGAGGGAACCAGAACCTACGAGGTATCCGCCACCCGGGCCGGGCGGCGGGTCGAGGTGAGCACCGGCCGCGGCATCGTCGAGGTGACCGAGGTCACCCGCACCGGGACGACCGTGCGGACCGCGAGGTTCATGGCCAGCCGGGTGATCGCCCTCGTCGAGCACCCAGTCGATACCAGCGGGACCGATTAGCGGGCGTCTGCCGTAGCCAATACCATGCGCGGATGGAGCTTCTAGAGCCGGTAACGCAGCCGTACGCGTGGGGATCCCACACGGCGATCGCCGAACTTCAGGGCCGACCCGGCCCGACCGCCCAACCCGAGGCGGAGCTGTGGATGGGCGCGCATCAGTCCGCGCCGTCCGGGGTGGCGCTGCCCGGCGGCGGGCACGCCACGCTGGACGCGGTGATCGCGGCCGACCCGGTCGGCGAGCTCGGCCCGGCGTCGGTCGTCCCGGTTCGGCGGGCGGCTGCCGTTCCTGCTGAAGGTGCTCGCGGCCGAGACGGCGCTGTCCATCCAGGTGCATCCGTCGCGGCGGCAGGCCGAGGCCGGGTTCCTGGCCGAGAACGAGCGCGGTCTCGCCCCGGCCGGCCAGTCCCGCAACTACGTCGACGACTGGCCCAAGCCCGAGATCCTGTGCGCGCTGACCCCCTTCGAGGCGCTGGCCGGGATGCGGTCACCGCAGGACGCGGCCGCGCTGCTGAAGGAGCTCGGGGTCGGCCAGCTTGACCAGGTCGCCGCGATCCTGGCCGCCGCCAGCGGGCCGGAGGCGCTCACCGAGGCGCTGGCCGCCATCCTGGCCTGGCCACCGGAGCGGCGGGCGGCGCTGGTGGCCGAGGTCGCGGCCGGCTGCGCCGAGGTCGCGGCGGGCGGCGGCCCGTACGCGGCGGCCTGCGCGGCGGCGGTTCGGCTGAGCGCGGACCACCCGGGCGACCTCGGCGTGATCGCGTCGCTGCTGCTGCGGCACTCGGTCCTGCAGCCGGGCCAGGCGGTCTTCCTGCCGGCCGGCGGCCTGCACGCGTACCTGCACGGCACCGGGATCGAGCTCCTCGCCAACTCCGACAACGTGGTGCGGGCCGGGCTGACCGCCAAGCACATCGACGTGCCCGAGCTGCTCAGGCTGACCGACCCGGCGGTCGCGGTGCCCGTGCTCGAGCCGCGTCCGCTCGGCGGCGGGCTGTTCGTCTATGACTCGCCCGCCCCGGAGTTCCGGCTCTACCGGGCCGAGCTCGGCGACGGCGCGATCCCGCTGCCCGGCGCCGGACGGCCCCAGGATCGTGCTCTGCACCGAGGGCGCGGCGGAGCTCCGGGCCGACGGCGGCGCGGTCGCGCCCCGGGCCCTGACGGTCGGCCGGGGCGAGTCGTGCTTCGTGGCCGCCGACGACGGCGCCGTCACCGTGGCCGGGCCCGCGACGGTGTTCATCGCCGCGAGCGGACTTGACCCGATTCCGCCGGGCTGACGCTGCCCCGGAAGACGAGCGGGGTCGGCTGCGGGCGGGACCACGGGACCGTTCAGAATAAATGCCTGTGACTTTTGAAGAAGAAAAGGCAATCTCGTTCGGGAGCGTGGCGGAAAGCTACGATCGCGTGCGGCCGGGTCCGGTCCAGGGCGCGCTGGACTGGCTGGTGCCTGACGGCTGCGGGGTCGCGGTGGACCTCGCGGCCGGCACCGGTCTTTTCACCAGGGAACTGGTCGGCCGGTCGGCTCGCGTGGTGGCGGTGGAGCCGGATGCCGCGGATGCGCGAGGTGCTCGCCCGCCGGTCGCCGGAGGTGGACGTGCGCGAGGGCTGGGGCGAGGCCATGCCGCTCCCCGACGCCAGCGCCGACGCGGTGTTCGTGTCCACCGCCTGGCACTGGCTCGACCCGGCGCGGGCGGTCCCCGAGATCGCGCGGGTGCTCCGCCCGGGCGGGCGGCTCGGCGTCATCTGGACGACCAGGGACCGCGACCATGACTGGGTGGCCGAGCTCGACCTGCTCCGGCTCCCCGGCGTCAGCGACGAGGAGGGCGAACCGCGCACGGTCGAGGAGGCCAGGGCGGCGCTTGACCGCCATCACACGGTCACCCTCCCGGACGGGGCGCAGTTCGCCGATCTGGAGAAGGCGTCGTTCCGTTCCACCCGGACGGTCTCGATCGACGACGCGCTCGCGTGGCTGGCGTCGAACAGCGGCTTCATCACCGCCTCGGCCGCCGACCGGGCGGCCGGGATCGCCCGCTGCCGGGAGGTGCTCGAGCAGCGGGCCGGTGATTCGCCGATGATCGAGATGCCGGTGCGGTCATGGTGCTGGCGGGCACGGCGCTCGTTACGCAGTGGGCCCGTTACCGTGAGCGCTTAGTAATAACAAAAACGGCCGCAGGCGAGTTCGCGGTCACGATAAGCCCTACCATTTGCATGTGGCAACGGAGTACGGCGCATACGGTGATCAACCGTGGCGCGATGCGGAGCCGCAGTATCCCGGCCAGCCGTATCACGGCGGCGGGGCGCAGCACCCCGCGCCGCAGCCGCCCGGCCGGCGGCGGCCTCGCTCGCCCGCGATCACCGTCATCGCCGTCGGCGCGCTCGCGCTCGGCCTGATCGGCCTGGTCATCTCGCTGATCGGGGTGGCCGCGGAGGTGATGCCGCGGACCTTCACGGCCGGGCAGCAACGGCAGATCACCGACTGGGAGTACGGCCGGAGCTGGCGGGCGCTGTCGGCCGCCCAGATCTTCCCTGCCTCGGTCAGCTACCAGGCCCCGGCCGTGCTCGACGACTCCTCGCTGACGCTGACCGCGCGGCGGATCGGCCTCGGCGGGCAGTCCGGCTGCCAGGCGGCCGCCGACGCCGCCGCGGCCCAGGTACTCGCCCGCAACGGCTGCACGACCATGCTGAGGGCCACCTACGCCGACGGCACCGACAGCTACGTGGTGACGGTGGGAGTGGCCGTCCTGCCGTCGACGGCGCAGGCGGAGGCGGCGAACGCGTCGCTGTCCGCCGCCGACCTGGTCGGCGGGATCCAGCCCGGCGTGCACGCGCTGGCGTTCAAGAACACCGCCGCGGCCTGGTTCACCGACTCGCGCCGGCAGCTGTCCGGCTCCTTCCGGGCCGGCACCTACCTGGCGCTCTACACCGTCGGTTACGCCGACGGCAGGCCGCGGGAGCCGGTCACCGGTGACAGCTACGCCGACGGGGAGATGACGAGCGTGGGCAGCGGCGTCGCCCAGGCGGTGCTGGCCCAGGTCGGCGCGCCGGTCCGGCCGCCGCACTGCCCGGGGACGCCCGGATGCTGAGCGCCCTGGGGCAGCTGGGCCGCGCTGGCGTTCCTTCCCGCCGGGGCCGCCCGGGCGGCCGGGCGCTCGCGGGCGTCGCGCTGGCCGGGGTGCTCGCGGTCGCGACGTCGATGCCCGCCGCCGCCGCCCCGGCCGACTCGGTCAGGGACCAGCAGCAGTGGGTGCTCGGCATGCTCAGCGTGCCGTCGGCCTGGTCGGTCAGCGAGGGCGCCAACGTCACCGTCGCGGTCATCGACAGCGGCGTGAACCCGGACGTCAGCGACCTGAGCGGCGCGGTAATCGACCGGAAGCAACTTCACCGACCTGAGCACCTCGAGCAGCAACCCGCACTGGGGGCAGCACGGGACCTGGATGGCGTCGATCATCGCCGGCCGCGGTAACGGCTTCGACGACGGCATCATCGGGGTCGCCCCCGAGGCGAAAATCCTCTCTATCCGGGTGATACCGGACATGAACGACCCGGGCTACAAGAAGTACGACGACGAGCGCGAGGGGCAGATCCAGGACGAGCTGGCCGAGGGGATCAGCCAGGCGGTCCGTGACCACGCCCAGGTGATCAGCATGTCGATCGGCTACTCGGCGCCGAGCGGCCGCGGTCCGGGCCGCGCTGCAGTACGCCTACGACCACGGCATCGTCCTGGTGGCGTCGGCCGGCAACTCGGGCGACAACGACGAGCAGCACACCCGCAGCGGCGATCATGGCTTTGCGCCGGTGTCGTTCCCGGCCGAGTACCCGGGGGTGCTGAGCGTGGGCGCGGTCAACATGGACAAGCAGCCGACGTCGTTCTCCAGCGGCAACCTCTCGGTCAAGGTCGCGGCGCCGGGGGAGGGGGTCCCCGCCCAGGGCAGGAACGGCCTGTACTACACCGTCAACGGCACCAGCCCGGCCTGCGCGCTGGTGGCGGGGGTGGCCGCGCTGATCAAGTCGAAGTACCCGTCGATCACGCCCGCCCAGGTGACGGAGGCGCTGACGACCACCGCCCAGCAGCCGATGCCGGGCGGCAGCTACAACGTGCTCACCGGCTTCGGCATCGTGAACGCGGACGCGGCGCTGACCGAGGCGGGCAAGCTGGCCGGCGCAGCGCCCGGCCGGCTCCCAGGTCTCGCTGTCGACCCACTTCGGCGGGGGCGCGGCGGCGATCCCGGCCGCGCCGGTGACCCCGCGCGGCCCCGGCCCGCTGATCATGTTCGCGCTGCTGGCCGTCGTCTCGCTGGCGGCCGCGGGCGGCGGGCTGATGGCGCTGCGGCGCAGGACGCCCCGGCATGGATGACGAGCTCGACGACTACTCCTCCCGGGTGCTCGACCTGGTCGACGCGATCCCGCCCGGTCAGGTGATGTCCTACGGCGACATCGCCGAGTACCTCGAGGCCGGCGGCCCCCGCCAGGTCGGCCGGGTGCTGGCCAGCTACGGCGGCGCGGTGGCGTGGTGGCGGGTGATCCACGCGGACGGCACCCCCGCGCCCGGGCATGACACCGCCGCGCTCGAGAACTACCTGGCCGAGGGGACGCCGCTGCGCGCGGCGCCGCACATCCCCCCGGGCCGGCCGGTCCGGGTCGACATGCGCCGGGCCCGCTGGCCCGGAGACCGAGGGAACCGCTGAACGCCCCTCGAATGTCGGTGGGGCGTGGTGGAATGCGATCCTGATGAACGGTTACCGACTCGTCCGCCGCGCGCCGTCCCCCGATCCCCCCGCGCCGCCGGCCCTCGACGAGGCGCAGCAGCGGGTGGTCGACCACAAGGGCGGCCCGCTGCTGGTGCTGGCCGGGCCGGGCACCGGCAAGACCACGACGATCGTGGCGGCGGTGGCCGAGCGGATCGAGCGCCGCGGCATCGACCCGGGCCGCATTCTGGTCCTGACCTTCAGCCGGAAGGCCGCGGGCGAGCTGCGCGACCGCATTACCGCCAGGCTCGGCCGCACCACGTCGGCGCCGCTCGCGCTCACCTTCCACAGCTACGCCTACGCCCTCGTCCGCCGGGAGTTCGTGCTGGCGGGCGATCAGCCGCCGCGGCTGCTGTCCGCCCCCGAGCAGCTGCTCGAGATCCGCCGGCTGCTGCGCGGCGAGGTCGCCGACGGCGCCGGGAACTGGCCCGAGCGGCTCTGGCCCGCCCTCGCCACCAGGGGCTTCGCCGAGGAGCTGCGCGACGTGCTGATGCGCGCGGCCGAGCGCGGCCTCGACGGCAAGGCGCTGCGCCAGCTCGGCCGGCGGTGCAAGCGGGACGACTGGGTGGCGGCGGGCGCGTTCCTCGACCGCTACTCTGCGCGATTCGATCTCGCCCCGGTGCCCGCCTACGACTACGCGGAGATCGTCAGGATCGCCGCCGGGCTGCTCGGCGCCTCGGCCGCCAGGCAGCGCGAGCGGGACGCCTACGACGCGGTCTTCGTCGACGAGTACCAGGACTGCGATCCGGCCCAGGAGGCGCTGCTGCAGGCGCTGGCCGGGGATGGCAGGGACCTGGTGGCGGTGGGCGACCCCGACCAGTCGATCTACGCCTTCCGCGGCGCCGACGTGCGGGTGCTGACCAGCTTCCCCGACCAGTTCCGGGGCCCGGACGGGACGCCGGCCCCGGTGGTCGCGCTCCGCACCTGCCGCCGCAGCGGCCCGCTGCTGCTCGCGGCCTCGCGGCGGATCGCCCGGCGGCTGCCGGCCGCCCCGGCCGCCGGCGGTGACGCCCATTCGCACCGCGCCCTGACGCCGGCCCGCGGCGGCCCGGCCGGAGAGGTGCGGATCTGCGTCGCCGACACCCGGGCCCAGGAGGCGGCCGTCGTCGCCGACACGCTGCGCCGGTCGCACCTGGCCGACGGGGTGCCGTGGGGGCGGATGGCGGTCCTCGTCCGGTCCGCCCAGCGGCAGCTGCCGGCGCTGCGGCGGGCGCTCGCCGCCGCGGGCGTCCCGGTGACGGTGGCCGGGGACGAGCTGCCGCTGCCGGACGAGCCCGGCGTCCGCCCGCTGCTGACGCTGCTGCGCTGCGCGCTGCGTCCCGAGCGGCTCGACGAGGAGACCGCGGTCGAGCTGCTGACCGGCCCGCTCGGCCAGACCGACGCCCTCGGCCTGCGCAAGCTGCGGCGCGCGCTCGAGGGCGCGACGCTGCGCGAGGCGCTGGCCGATCCCGGCTGCCTGCACGCGGTCAGCGACCGGATCGCGGCGCCCGCCCGCCGGATCGCCGCGCTGCTGCAGGTGGCGGCGGAGCGGCTAGCGGCCGGGGCCGGGGTCGAGGAGGTGCTGTGGGCGATCTGGGACGCCTCCGGCCTGGCCGCCGAGTGGGAGCGGCAGGCCGAGCATGACCCGGCCGCCGACCGGGATCTGGACGCGGTGCTGGCGCTGTTCGAGGCGGCGGCGCGGTTCGCCGACGACCTGCCGCCCGGCCGCCCGCAGCTGTTCCTCGACAGCCTGACCGGCCAGGAGATCGCCGGGGACACGATCGCCGAGCAGGCGGTGCGCGACGACAGCGTGCGGGTGCTGACCGCGCACCGGTCCAAGGGGCTCGAGTGGGACGTGGTCGTCGTGGCCGGGGTCCAGGAGGAGGTCTGGCCGGATCTGCGGCTGCGCGGCTCGCTGCTCGGCGCCGACGAGCTCGCGGACGCGACCGGCGCGACCGGCCCGGTCGGCCCGGCCGGGAGCAACGGCGGCCAGCTCAGCCGGATGTCGTCGTCGCCGCGCGGGCGGCCCGGCTGCTGGCCGAGGAGCGGCGGCTGTTCTACGTGGCCGCCACCCGCGCCCGGCGGCTGCTGGTGGTGACCGCCTCGGGCGGCGACGAGCAGGACCAGCGCCCGTCCCGGTTCCTGGCCGAGCTGGCCGGGGACGACGTTGAGATCGGGCGGGCGGGCGCGGCCACCCGCTGGCTGGCGCTGCCCGCGCTCGTCGCCGACCTGCGCCGGACCGTCGCCGACCAGGGGCGGCCGGGCCCGCTCAGGGAGGCGGCGGCGGCCCAGCTCGCCCGGCTGGCGGCGGCGGGCGTGCGCGGCGCCGACCCGGGCGACTGGTACGCGCTGACCGAGCCGTCCGATGCCGATCCGGTGGTCGCCGACGGCGAGCGGGTCCGGCTGTCGCCGTCGCACGTGGAGACCTTCACCCGGTGCGGCCTTCGCTGGCTGCTCGAGTCGGCGGTGGGGGCGGGCCGCCCGGACGTGCTTCGCCACCTTGGCACCGTCATCCACGCGGCCGCCCAGCTCATCGCCGAGGGCGAGAGCGAGTCGGCGGTGGCGGCGAGGATCGACGACATCTGGCACCACCTCGACTTCGGTTCCGTCTGGTACGGGAGCCGGCAGCGGGAGCTGGCCGAGCGCATGGTCCGCAAATTCCTCGACTGGCACGCGGCCAACCCCCGGGAGCTGCTCGCGACCGAGCAGTCGCTGCGGGTCAGGGTGGGCCGGGTGGAGATCACCGGCCGGGTCGACCGGCTCGAGCGCGACGGGCAGGGCCGGGGCGTGATCGTGGACCTGAAGACCGGGGGGACCGCGCCCCGCGAGGAAGAGCTCGACCGCCATCCGCAGCTCGGCGTGTACCAGCTCGCGGTCCTGCTCGGCGCGTTCGAGCGGCTCGGCGTGACCGATCCCGGCGGCGCCGAGCTCGTCCAGGTGGGCAAGGCCGGGCTGACCGCGCGGGCGAAGGTGCAGCACCAGCGCGCGCTGGCCGAGGACCCCGACCCGGACTGGGCGGGCGAGCTGGTGGCGGCGGTGGCGACCGGGATGGCGGGCCCGGTCTACCGCGCCCGGGTGAACCCGGGCTGCCGGACCTGCCCGGTCGCGTCCTGCTGCCCGGTGCAGGCGGACGGCGCCCAGGTCGGCGAGTAACCGAATCATGACGAGTCCTTTACTGCCGAGTACATTAGCGGCAGGAGGTACCCATCCGTGGATCACGTGACGAGCCGGGGGCCGGCCAGGGATGACCGGAGCGCCTGGGCCGAGCCGGGGGTGGAAGACCTCGGCCAGGGTCTGTACCGGATACCGCTGCCGTTGCCGAATGACGGGCTGACCGCGGTCAACGTGTACGCGATCACCGGCGAGCACGGCGTGGACCTCATCGACGCGGGGATGGCGCTGGTCCAGGCGCGGGAGCGGCTCACCGAGGCGCTCGGCCAGCTCGGCTACGGCCTGCCCGACATCAGGAACTTCTTCATCACCCACATTCACCAGGACCACTACACCCTGGCGGTGGAGCTGCGGAGCACCCTGCGCGGGCTGATCGCGCTCGGCGAGGGGGAGCGGGACAACCTGGTGGCGATCAGGGACGTCGCCGAGCGGAACCACGAGCCCGGGTTCATCGAGATGCTGCCCGCGCTCGGCGCGGCCGACCTCGCCGCGCAGGTGCGCGCGATCGTGGCGCCGGGGCTGGCGAACCCGCAGCCGCCGCTGAAGTGGGATGACCCGGACCGCTGGCTGAGCGACGGCGCGCTGATCGAGCTGCCGTCCCGGTCGCTGCGCGCGATTCACACCCCGGGACACACCCGGGGCCACGTCGTGTTCCACGATGAGGCGGCCGCCCTGCTGTTCGCCGGGGATCACGTGCTGCCGCACATCACCCCGTCGATCGGCTTCCAGCCCGCCATCACCCGGCAGGCGCTCAGCCAGTACCTCGGCTCGCTGCGGCTGATGCTGGCGCTGCCCGACGCCCGGCTGCTGCCTGCGCACGGGCCGGTCCGCGACTCCACCCACACGCAGGGTGAACGAGCTGCTCGCGCACCATGAGACCAGGCTGGGGCAGACGCTGGAGGTCGCGTCGGCCGGCCCCGTCACCGCCTTCGCGGCGGCGACGGCGCTGCCCTGGACCCGCAGGAAGCGCAGCTTCGCCGAGCTTGACCCGATGAACCAGCTCCTCGCCGTCGGCGAGACCGCCGCCCACCTGGAGGTCCTCGTGCTCCGGGGCCAGCTCGCGCGGGTCACCTCCCCGGACGGCATCGACTTCTACTCGGCCCCGAACGCCGTCGGCTGACGCGGCGTCGGCCGGACGTCGCCGCGACGCTGCCGAATGTCGGTGGGCTCTGATGGAATGACCTGGTGACCACGTACACGCCGGGGCAGCTGGCACGGGTGCTCGGGCTGCCGGAGCCGACCGCCGAGCAGGCGGCGGTGATCGGGGCGGGGCTCGGACCGCTGGCCGTCATCGCCGGGGCCGGGTCCGGCAAGAGCGAGACGATGGCGGCGCGGCTGGTCTGGCTGGCCGCCAACGGCATGGTCCGCGCGGACCGGGTGCTCGGCCTGACCTTCACCAGGAAGGCGGCGGCCGAGCTGGCCGACCGGGTCCGCAGCCGTCTGGACCGGCTGTACCGGGCGGGGCTGGCCGACGTCCAGGCCGACGCCGAGGCCGAGCCGGTGATCAGCACGTACCACGCCTACGCGGGCCGCCTGGTCAGCGACCACGCGCTCCGCGAGGGGCTCGAGCCGTCGATGCGGCTGATCACCCCGGCGCTGTCCTGGCAGCTGGCGGCCGCGATCGTGGCCGCCTACGACGGGCCGATGGACGCGGTCCAGTGGACGCCGCAGACCGTGACCGCGGCCGTGCTCCAGCTGACCGGGGACCTGGCCGAGCACCTGCGGGCGCCGGGCGAGGTCAGGGCCGTCGGCGAGTGGCTGGCCAGGCAGCAGGCCGCGCTGCCGGGCCGGAGTCTCGGCCGCCGTCCGGCGGGTGCTTGAAACCCAGCGGGCCAGGGAGCAGCTGCTGCCGCTGGTGGAGCGGTACCAGGCGGCCAAGAAGGCGCGCGAGGTGCTCGACCACGGAGACCAGGTGGAGCTGGCCGCGCGGATCGCCGCCCGTCATCCGGAGGTGGGGGCGGCCGAGCGCGGCCGCTACCACGTGGTGCTGCTCGACGAGTACCAGGACACCAGCCACGCCCAGCTGGTGCTGCTTCGCGCCCTGTTCGGCGGCGGGCACCCGGTGACCGCGGTCGGCGACCCGTGCCAGTCCATCTACGGCTGGCGCGGCGCCAGCGCGGGCAACCTGCGCCGGTTCGCGCACGACTTCCCGGCCAAGGCGGGGGAGCGGACGCCGGTCCGGCTGCTGTCGACCAGCTTCCGCAACACCGGCCGCGTCCTCGACGCGGCCGCCAGGCTGCAGGCCGAGCTTCGGGCCGAGGCGCCCGACGTGCCGCTGCTGGTCCCCGCGCCCGGCCGCAGCGACCGCGGCCGGGTGACGGCGGCGCTGCTGCCGACCGTGGTCGATGAGGCCGACTGGGTCGGGGACCAGGCGGCGGCGCTGCTCGCGCTCCCGATCGGCTCCGCCCCGGACGGCAGGCCGTGGCCCCCTTCCGGCCTGGGGGCGGTCCACTGGCATCGGGGGCTCCCGCCCCCGATCACCCCCGGCGCCCCCCGTCCCCCCTGGACGGCCAGCCGGCCGGCGTCCGCCCGTCCGACATCGCGATCCTGTGCAGGAAGCGGTCGCAGTTCGCGGAGCTCCGCCGGGCCCTCGAGGCGCGGTCGATCCCGTGCGAGGTGGTCGGCCTCGGCGGCCTGCTCTCGGTCCCCGAGGTGCAGGACGTGGTGGCCACGCTGCGGGTGCTGCACGACGCGGCCGCGTCGGACGCGCTGGCCCGGCTGCTGACCGGACCGCGCTGGCGGATCGGCCCCCGGGACCTGGTCGCGCTCGGCCGCCGCGCCAGGGACCTGGCCAGGGGCGCCGGGGACCAGGAGGCCGGCGGCCAGGTCACCGCCGAGCAGGGCAGCGCCGAGCAGGCAACCGAGACGCACCCCGCGCCCGGGCCGTCCCGGCCTGATGATCCGATGGGTCCGCGGCTGGCGCCTGAGGGCGACCCAGGCCGGCGGCCCGCCGATCGCCGACGCGCTGTCGGAGGCGCTCACCGACCTCACCGCCGAGACCGGTTCGCTGGTCGAGGCGCTGGACGACCTCGGCGACCCGGCCGGCTACTCGCAGACCGGCTACGCGCGGCTGAGCGCGCTGGCGAGCGAGACCCGGTACCTACGGGGGCACGTGTCGAGGCCGCTGGCCGACCTCATCGCCGAGGTCGAGCGGACGCTGAGCCTGGATATCGAGGTGGCCGCGAGGCCAGGCGGCGATCTGGCCACCGCGCGGGCCGACCTGGACGCGTTCACCGACGTGGCGGCGACGTTCGCGGGCGATCAGCCGGAGCCGACGCTGGGCGCGTTCCTCGCCTATCTCGCGGCCGCCCAGCAGGAGGAGTTCGGCCTGGAGACGGGGCGGGTCGGCGAGTCGGACACGGTCAAGCTGCTCACCGTGCACGCCGCCAAGGGGCTGCAGTGGCCGGCCGTCTTCGTCCCCGGGCTGGCGGCCGGCGACAGGTCACAGGTCTTCCCGGCCCGGCCGAGGGTTTCGACCCGCTGGACCGACAACGCGCGGCTGATCCCGTACCGGCTCCGGGGCGACGTGGCCGACCTGCCCGAGCTGCCATCGCTCGAGGCCGACGCGCTCGAGGCGTTCACCGCCGCCTGCGCCGCCCGCGACCTGGCCGAGGAGCGCAGGCTCGGCTACGTCGCCGCGACCCGGGCCGCCTTCTGGCTTGGCTGCTCGGGCTACTGGTGGGGCGACGCGACCGCCGCCCTCGGGCCGTCGGTCTTCCTGACCGAGGTCCGCCAGGCGTGCGAGGCCGGCGCGGGGACGGTCGCGGAGTGGACGCGAGCGGCCGGCCGACGACGCCGAGAACCCGCTGCTGGCCGAGGCGGCCGAGGCGGACTGGCCCGGCACCCCGGCCGGGCAGCACCACGCGGCCGTGGGCGAGGCGGCCGCGCTGGTCGAGGCGGCCGCCCGCGCCCGCGAGCGGGCCGAAGGCCTCGACGCCGCCGAGGCGGCCGACGCCGATGGGCCGGCCAACGCCGCCGAGGCCGGCTGGGACGCGCTCACCCAACCCGAGCGCGAGCTGGCGGCCGCGTGGGAGCTGGACGCGGGGCTGCTGCTGGCCGAGCGCGGGCGGCTGCGCGAGCGGGGCGACGGCCCGGTCGAGGTGCTGCTCCCGGCCCGGCTGTCGGTCTCCGCGCTCGTCGCGCTCGCCCGCGACCCGGACGCGCTCGCCCGCCAGGTGCGCCGCCCGATGCCGCAGCCGCCGGCCGGGCAGGCCCGCAAGGGCACCGCGTTCCACCGCTGGCTCGAGGAGCGGTTCGGCCAGCAGCGGCTGATCGACGACGATGACCTGTTCGCCGAGGAGGACGAAGGACCGGACGAGAACCTGATCGAGCTGCGGGCCCAGTTCGAGGCCGGCCAGTGGGGCGGCCGCTGGCCCCGCGAAGTCGAGGTCCCGTTCGACATGCTCATCGGCGACCGCCAGGTCCGCGGCCGGATCGACGCGGTGTTCGCCGACACCGACGGGACCTTCGACGTGGTCGACTGGAAGACCGGCCAGCCGCCCAGAGACCAGCCCGAGAAGGACGCGGTGGCCGTCCAGCTGGCCGCCTACCGGCTGGCCTGGTCCGCGCTGGCCGACATCCCGCTCGGCCGGGTCCGGGCCGCGTTCTACTACGTCCGCCGCGATCGGACGGTCCGCCCGGCCGACCTCCTCGACGAGGCGGGGCTGGTCGCCCTGATCAACCGGGTTCCGGTCGCCGGGTAGGCCGCCAAAGCCCAGGCAGATCAACCCCATTTTCTCGAACGGGCCCGGCCGGCTCTATCCAGCCCGGCGTCTTGTCGATGGGTTAGCCGACAGGACGCGTGACGCCTCAGCGGTCGAGCATGCGCATCTGCGCCTCGGTGTGGTGCTCGCCGGCCGCCGCGGGCAGCTCGGTGAGCCGCCTGACCTGCTCCGCCGTCAGTTCGACGGCGTCGGCGGCGACGTTCTCCTCGAGCCGGGCGACGCGCCGGGTGCCGGGAATCGGGGCGATGTCATTGCCCTGGGCCAGCAGCCAGGCGATAGCGACCTGGGCCGGGGTGGCGCCGATCTCGGCCGCGATCGCCTCGACCTGCTCCACCAGGCGCAGGTTGTGCTCGAAGTTCTCGTCCGAGAAGCGCGGATTGTCGGCCCGCGAGTCGCCCGCGACCTGGTCGGCCGAACGGATGTTCCCGGTCAGGAAGCCTCGGCCGAGCGGCGAGTAGGCCACCAGGCCGATGCCGAGCTCTCGCAGCACCGACAGGACCGCGCCCTCCTGGTCGCGGGTCCACAGCGAGTACTCCGACTGCAGGGCGGTGATCGGGTGGACCGCGTGCGCGCGCCGGATGTTATCGACCCACGCCTCGGACAGTCCGATGTGGCGGATCTTGCCCTCCGCCACCAGGTCGGCCAGCGCGCCCACGGTGTCCTCGATGGGCGTGTTCGGGTCGACCCGGTGCTGGTAATACAGGTCGATGTGGTCGGTGTCGAGCCGCTTGAGCGAGCCCTCGACCGCCGCCCGGACGTTAGCCGGGCTGCTGTCAATGTGCCACGGGCCCTCGCCCGCGTGCGAGACGAAGCCGAACTTCGTGGCCAGCACCACCTGGTCGCGCTTGCCCTTCAGGGCCCGGCCGACGAGCTCCTCGTTGGTGAAGGGACCGTAGATCTCGGCCGTGTCGATGAGGGTGACCCCCAGCTCGATCGCCCGGTGGATGGTCCTGATCGACTCGGCGTCATCCAAGTCCGCGCCGTAGGTCCCGGTCATGCCCATGGTGCCGAGGCCGATCCGGGCGACGTCCAGGTTCCCGAGCTTGATGTGCTTCATCGCGTGCGTTCCTCCGTCAGCAGATCTTGGCGTGTCTGACTCCAATTAAAGTCCGCCCCGCCCCGACCAGGCAGTTCCTGTCGATCCGGGTAATGGCAGGACCCCCCAGCGCGGCGGCGCCTGACGTAGCGTCGTAGCCATGGACAGCCGAGACGAGATCCGTGACTTCCTCATATCCCGCCGGGCCAGGATCACCCCCGACCAGGCCGGCCTGCCCGCGTACGGCGGAAACCGGCGGGTGTCGGGGCTGCGCCGGGAGGAGGTTGCGATGCTCGCGGGGGTGAGCGTCGATTACTACATCCGGCTGGAGCGGGGCAACGCCCGCGGCGTCTCCGACAGCGTGCTCGAGAACCTCGCCCGCGCCCTGCACCTCGACGAGGCCGAGCGCGCCCACCTCTTCGATCTCGCGCGCGGGGCGAACAACGGCGCCCGCGTGCCCCGCCGCCCCGCCCGACAGCAGGTGCGGCCCGCGGTGCAGCGCCTGCTCGACGCGATGACGATGGCCCCGGTCTACGTGCGTAACGGGCGGATGGACGTGCTCGCCGCCAACCGGCTCGGCCGCGCCCTGTTCGCGCCGCTGTTCGGCAGCCACGCCAAGCCCACCAACCTGGCCCGGTTCATTTTCCTTGACCCCGCCGCGGCCGACTTTTACCAGGAATGGGATCGCCTGGCCAGCGACACCGTCGCGCTGCTGCGGGCAGACGCGGGGCGTAACCCGACCGACCGGGGGCTGTCCGACCTGATCGGCGAGCTCTCCACCCGCAGCGACGTCTTCCGCGTGCGCTGGGCCGATCACAACGTGCGCCAGCATCGTTCCGGGATCAAGCACTTCCACCACCCGGTCGTCGGCGACATCAGCCTGGCCTACGAGTCACTCGAACTCGTCGCCGACCCCGGCCTGGTCCTCAACGGCTACAGCGCCGAGCCCGGCACCGCTTCCGAGGATGCGCTGAACCTGCTGGCCAGCTGGGCGGCCACCGCCGATCAGGAGCCGACGGCGCAGCCGGCCAACGAGGCGACGAGGGCTGACGGCTGAGGGAAGATGGGCCCATGGAGATCAGCGCTGCACTCGACTATGTCCGCGGCCAGCACCACGCGGTGCTCGGCACGCTCAAGAGCGACGGAACACCCCAGCTGTCACCGGTGACGGTCGGCGTCGACGACGACGGTCATGTGATCATCAGCACCCGGCAGGCCGCGTACAAGGTCCGGCACATCCGCCGGGATCCGCGCGTGTGGCTGTGCGGGTTCCCCGACGCGTTCTTCGGCCGCTGGGTGCAGATCGAGGGCACGGCGGAGGTCGTCGAGCTGCCGGAGGCGATGGACGGCCTGGTCGACTACTACCGGTCCATCTCCGGCGAGCACCCCGACTGGGAAGATTACCGGGCGGCGATGGAGCGGGATCAGCGCGTCCTGCTCCGGATCACCCCGACCAAGGCCGGCCCCGACGTCAGCGGCTGACCGGGCGTCGTCAGGCGCCCAGGTAGCGCTCGATCGTCTCGACCTTGGCGGTCATCGCGCCGGTGACGCCCGGCCGGACGTCGGCCTTGATGACCACGCTGACCCGGGGCGCCCGGGCCGCGACGGCATCCGTGGCCGCCTTGACCACGGCCATCACCTCGTCCGAGGACGACCGCGTCACCCAGCGCGAGAACGAGGCCGTCATCCTGCGTGAACTGACAACGAGTCTTCTGGATGGTGAGCTGGCTGACGCGCTGGTCGCGGACCTGAACACGGGAGTTCCCTACGGCCCAGGGCAAGCTGTGGACGCCCACGGCGCTAAAAGTACTGCTTACCCGCCAGCGGAACTGCGGCAGGATCATCTACACCGACCCGGCGTCAGGTGCGACGTCCGTCGTCGGCCGCCTGCCAGGTGATCCGATCGTTTCGGAGGAGGACTTCGACCGGGCGACCGCGATCTACGCCGCGCGCCGCCGGGGGCGCCCGAGTTCACCGCACTACCTCTGCTCGTCCTTCGCCCTCTGCGGGCGGCCCGGCTGCGGCCACGTCCTCCACGGCCGGACCCGCAGCGGCCTTAAGCCCTCAAGATCGCTGAAGCTGAGGCGGTAGCGGAAGCTCTCACCGATCGCCTAGGACAGGCGAGATCACCCTCACCCACCACGACCTGGTCATCAAGCCAGTCGATGAACGCATCGCTAGCCTCCGGGCCGAACGCGCCGCACTCCCCGATCCCGGCCCCGTCCCCGGAACACAGCCGTCGCTGGGCATAAGCCGTGGCCAATGGCGGCAGCGGTGGGATACCGCCGACTACAAGGGAAAGCGAGACCTGCTCAAGATGGCGCTGCGGGGCAAGCACTGGTGATACAGCCAGCCCAACGGGGCAGGGGCAGCGCCGACCTGGACGATGTCGTAGGCCGCGTCAGCGTTGGTCAAGGTTAAGCAGGGCGAGCATCCTGCCAGCCCGCGCTCCAGGTCGATGTCGAGGTCACCAGTGAAGCTGTAGCATCCCGGGGCTACGCTGGCAGCGTGCTTGTCGGTTTCTCAATTACGCTACGCCGCTCGGCACGGGTGAGGGCGTCGGCGAGATCGTCGCCGAGGCGGTCCGGGTCGTCCGCGAGAGCGGGCTGCCCAAACGGACCGAGACCATGTTCACAAGCATCGTGTGCTTAGCGCACTGGTAGCACTGAGCGGCATCGCCGCAGCTCAGGACACCTACAGGAGGTCTCTCTGTCATGATCGTCGCGTTCTCGGTCGCTCCGTCCGGTAATGGACGCGCCGACGGTTCCGTCTCCGATGCGGTTGCCGCAGCGGTGAAGATCGTACGAGACTCCGGCCTGCCGCACCGGACGTCGGCGATGTTCACTGAACTCGAAGGCACCACCTGGGACGAGTGCTTCGACGTGGTGAAGCGCGCCACCGAGGCCGTGCTCCCGTTCGGGTCGCGGGTCTCTCTGGTGCTGAAGGCGGATATCCGGCCAGGCTACGAGGGCCAGATCGACTCGAAGCTTGGGCGGCTAGAGGCAGCGATCGAGAAGCAGGGCGACCAAGCCCACTCGTGACCCGCCTGTTAGATGTCTAGGTCATGGCGGAGGCCGGTTGTTACCGCCCTCGATATTTGAACATCCAGCGGCTGAATTATCTGTGGACGTGTTCTGCATCGTTTGGCCGTCCGCCGGGCTCTGGCTCGGTACGCGCCAATGAGCTGCCGATTGCGATATCAGGCTCGCTAAGCCCCCGGCGCATCCGGTTTCGGCCGGTCGTAGAGGTAGAAGACCCCGAACTTCTCCGGCATCTCGTCACCCATGGCCCGGAAGACCGCGGCGAGCGACATCTCGTAGCTGACGCCGTTCCCCGTCAGCAGCACCGGAGGCTCCCTTATCACCCTGTGCCCTTCCAGGCGCAACGGATGCAGCCACGCGTCCCAGACCTCGTGGTCGAGGCGGTGGAGCACCGCGAAGCCCTTCTCGGCCAGGAACCCCTGGCTCCATTGCAGGTGGACCTCGGCCCGCTTCTGCACGGTCAGTTCCGGGCGCTCACGCTCGTCGGCCGGGCATCGCGCCCACTCGCACCGCGGACGGTGCTCATCGGCCATCCGGATCAGCGTGTCCAGGCTGTCGCCGTCCTGGATCGGGTCCTCCAGAATGACCGCGTTATCGCTGCCGACGCCGCCGGTGCGGCCACTGCAGTTCAGCGACATCCCGGATTCAAGCCAGTCGGCGCGGCGGATCAGGTACCGCGCGTACGACATGGGGAGCGGCGCTTTGGACGGAGTGCCCTGCTCTGCAGGCAGCTCGAACGGCGGGCAGGCGACCGCGAACTCCTCCGGCAGCGCATCACCCATCGCCCGGAAGACGGCCGTGAGCGCCATTTCGTAGCTGACGCCGTTGCGGGTGAGCCGTACAGGCGGCTCTTCTCCCGCGACCTGCCCTTCCCGGTGCGCGGGATGCAGCCACGCGTCCCACGCGTTGTAGTCGAGGCGGCGCAGCACGGCGAAACTCTGCTTGGCCCGGGATCCGGTGGCCCATTTCAGGTGGACCTCGGCATGCTTTTGCGCGGTTAGCTCCGGGTGGTCACGTTCGTCGCCGGGACTGATCGCCCACTCGCACTGCGGGCGGTGCTCATCGGCCATCCGCATCAGGGTGGCCACGCTGTCGCCGTCGTGGATCATGCCCACGATTTCCCCGTCGTCACTGAAGGCGCCGCCGGTCTTGCCGCTGCACTGCAGTGCCATCCCGGAGTCGAGCCAGTCAGCCCGGCGGACCATGTACCGCGAGTACGGCCCTGAAGGCGCCGCGCCCGGTACCTGGCGCTGGTCTGGGGCGGGGGCGAACAGGCCGTAAAGCGGGTCATGGCCGACCGGACGGGCCCCGAGCCGTTCCCTCATGACCCGGTACGGGTCCTCGACGACGGGACGAGGGCCGGCCCGAGCAACTCCGTCACGACCCAGTCAGGCGGACGCCGGGCCGGGCCCGGGTGCCGCTCGGCGGTCAGGGCCCACTCACGGACCGACGGCGGGATGTCCCGGCCGAGGTCCAGGGTGATGTCGGCGGCCGGGTCCAGCGGCGGGATCTCCCGGTCACCGCGGGTGAACGCCCACAGGAATCCCTCGCTGCCGTCATCGCCGCACTGCGCCGCGTGCACTCGGCGCATGTACTGCGGCCGCAGAGCCACCCCGAAGAACGCGGTCCCCTGGATGATGGTCGGCGGTGCCAGAACGGTCTCGCCGTCCAGGCACCAGGCCCAGGCCCACGGGGTGGAGGGGACACCCCCGCGCCGCAGGTACGTGGCGTAGCCCTCCGCGTACAGCAGGCCCGAGTCCACGGCCATCCGGTACGCCTCCCGGCCCGCATGCATGGGCCGTATCGCTTTCGCCCTGTCGCTGACGGCATCCGTGCCCGGCGTGAACAGCCGGCCGTACCGCATGAGCGGCTCCCACCGCCGCCAGCCACTCCACGTCACGCACTGAGCCGCCACCGCGGCTACGGCCTTGGCCTCGTCTTCGGTCACGGGACGAGAATGCCCGGCCAGCCTGACGCGCGCAACCGGGAATTCTGCGCACAGCCGCCCGCCTGAGCGACACGGTGACAGGCCACTCCGATTCGGCGATCGGCTCGGCGGGGGTCTCGTGGCCGCCGTTACCCGGGTCGTCGTCCCTCGTCGCGACGCGAGCGCGCGTAGCCGCCTAATTGAGATCTGCGCGGCTGTCGCGACTTGGGGTGCTGCTAAAGACGGAATCCGTATCGGGCTGATCTGCGCTCAGCCGCACTGCCTGATCCTGGTAATCATCAACTGCGGTGCGATCCGGCCGCGTCGCGGCCTCTCGCGCGCTGGACCAAATCACGGGCGGCCTCCGGCCAGGTGCCGTGCCGGAACTCGAATCCCGCCGCGGTCAGCAGGCCGGGGACGACTCGCCGGCTCTTGAGCAGGAGCTCGGCGTCGGTGCGGATCGCAAGTGCGCCGAGCTCCGCCATCCACCGGGTGGCCGGAAGCCCGACGGGGACGCCCCAGGCGGCCCGCAGCTCCCGCATGAGATCACGCTGCCGCACGGGCCCGGGGGAGGCGAGGTTGACCGGCCCGGCCAGGATGCCCCGCCGATCACGCCCGTGACGTCGTCGTTCGCGGTCCCGTGGGTGTGCGCGTAGATGGTCGCGGTGCTCATCTGCAGCCAGGCGCGCGGCGGCAGGCCCGCAGCGGCGATGGCCTGGCCCACCACCCGCGCCGAGCGCACCCGCGACCGCATCATCGCGGTCAGGTTCTCCTTGGTGTAGCGGCAGCTGACGCTGCGCCCGGCAAGGTTGATGACGACGTCGCTGCCGTCCACCTCGCGCGCCCACGGCCCTAGCCGCTCCCCGTCCCAGGAGACCTGCCCCTCCCCCGCGGGCTGCCGGGTGAGCACCACGACCTGGTGGCCGTCGCCCCGCAGCACCCGCCCCAGCGCGGTACCGACCTGCCCCGTCCCGCCAGGAATCACGACCTTCACCAGCGCACCCTAACCGGCCTCAAGTACCCGCAGGTCTCACAGCAGTAGTTGACCCAGGGATTAACAGCGGCGGCGCGCAGAACGGGCTGATCGGTACCCAGCATGTCCAGGGAATGACTCCGGATTTACGGGCGCATCTCGGCGATCCGGCGCTCGCCGGACGTAACCTGATGCGGGAGGTCCGCGCGTACGTTACAGCGTGGAGTAATGGGCGGCCACTGAGAACGGGCGCCGGCGACGGCATCCGGCTCTCCGTCGGCGATCGTGACCTGTTCTTCGATCCTATTGGTCCGACGTGTCCGTCGACGTCGCTGATGGCGAGCCTGTCCTCGTCCCACTCTCGCGTTCATTCTGGCGGTCGTGCCCGGAACTACGCAGCGCTGCGATCGGGCAATGGCTCCTGCGCAACGGACTTGCACCCTGGCCACGCGGAGCCTCTCCAGCACTGGTCCTATCCCCGGCCGGAAGCCGCCAGTTGCACCTTCGCCTACGCTAACCCCGGTCGGTCATTGATCAGCTTCCAATACCAGGGGTGCGCTCGGGAACCGCCGTTCGGTGTGCCGCTGATGAGCGCCCTCGGTCCCTGGCGACTTCTCCGACGGCCCGGACGGTTGCAAACCGCGCCGCCGGTTGTCATGCCGTTGGCTGGGTCATTCTGGCCTCGGGAAGGATCGGCTGGAAGAGCTCGACGGGGTTGCCGGAGGGATCTTCGATGATGATCTGCCTGCCGCCTGTCCCGGTGACGATGTCATTGCGGAATCGGGCGCCGCGGCTGCGCAGTTCCGCAACGGTGGCCGCCAAGTCGGGGACCTCGACGCTGAACCGGTTCCAGCCTCCCGGCTCCTGCATCCGGCCGTCGGGCATCGCCGCGCCGCCCCCGGCGGGGCCCTGCGGGCCGGTCGGCTTGACCAGGACCAGGCGGAGGTCACCGCGCCCGAGCATGGCGAACAGGTCATTGGGATGCATCTGCAGCTCGAACTGCAGGCAGGTGGTGTAGAAGTCGATGGCGGCGTCGACATCGCGGACGATGTAACGGATGCTCACGGTAGACATCGGTGGTCCTCTCGTGTGATGGCGCTGAGGTCTGGTGCTCGGCTACCGGCCGCCCGTTCGCGGGGCCCGCTCGTGGTAGCCGGCGATCGGCTCGAACAGCTCGACCGGGTTGCCGGAGGGGTCCTCCAGCAGCGTCTGGCGGACGCCGACGGAGGTGACTATCTCGTGCCGGAACCGGACGCCGCGGGCGCGCAGCGCATCGACGGCCGCGGCGAGATCGGGGACCTGGAGCACGATCCGGTTCCACCCGCCGGGGTCGGGGAGCGTCCCGTCCGGCAGGGCGTGCGCCGCGCCGGGCACGCTGAGCAGCAGGCGCAGGTCGCCGTGGTAGAGCATGGCGAAGGTCGGGGCTGGCCGCAGTTCCTCGTCGAAGCCGAGGTCGTCGCGGTAGAACGCGACCGCGGCGTCCAGGTCGGCGACGAAGTAGCGGACGGTCGCGCCGCGTGCGGGGACTGGCTCGTCCCTGAGCCGGCGCAGCAGGCCGGCCGCGAATTCCGGCCGCGGCTCGACGGGTACGACCGGCAGGCGCAGGGCCTCGAGCGGGTCAGGCATCATGGCCTTGCCCCTCTTCGTAGACGCGGCGGAACGCGGCCCGGGCCCTGACCAGGAGCGTCTCGGTGGCGTGAACGCTGCGGCCGAGTTCTCCGGCGACCTCGGCTACCGGCAGGCCGTCCAGGTAGCGCAGCGCCAGCGCCGCGCGGTGATGCGCCGACAGCCGAGACAGAGCGGCGTGGGCAGCCGCGACGTCGAGCTGCGCGCCCCAGGGGTCCTCCGCCGGCTCGGCGTCGCAGTCGATCACCCCCAGCTTGCGGCGCTCGAGGTCGATCCGCCGCCAATGGTCGACCAACTTGTGCCGCGCGACGCCCACCAGCCAGGCCACCGTCAGATCCGGGGGATGATCCCGCCTGGCCGCCGCGACAGCCGCCATGAACGTGTCTGCCGTCAGATCCTCGGCCAGCGCGGCACTGCCGCACCTCGGCAGCAGGTACCCGTAGACCACCGGCAGGGCACGCTGATACAAGGCCGTCAGCGTCGAATCCCCGGCCGCGCCCTCCCGTTCACTGCCCACACAAGATTATCGTCTGACAGCCTCAGACTCCGAACATAGCCAACCGGAAAAGCACGCTGTGCTGCTCGGCGCGATGCCAGCTAGCAGCGCAACACCGATCAAGACAGTGACCAGCCCAGATCTGGCTGATCTGTGCAGGGCGAACATCAACCTCCGCCACCGCATCGCCGCGCTCCTATTCGGCCGCCATGACACAGGTCGGCGTTGGTCACGCTGCGCTGTCGGTCCTGCCCTCCATTTTCACTCGCCTCCTTGCCGAGGAACGTCGACCGGCCTTGGGAGGTGAGATTAGTGGCCGCTGGCCGGAGAGTCGCCGGCTGCCTAACCGGGCACCGCCATCTCTGGCTCACTACGGTGGTGTCCGTGACTGCGACTCCGCTGCGGCTCCCGATGCGAGCAGGCCAGCCTGCCAAGCTACGCGACCTCGGGTACGACGAGATCTGGCTACAGAACTGGCTCGCCGACAGCCCGGCTCGGCTGGGCCTTGGCGAGGTGCGAATCGTCGCTCAGGAGCTGACTGCTCCCCGCGGCGGAGCCCGGATATCCTCGCCGCTGACGGTGATACCTACTACAGCGTCGAGGTGCAGCTGGGGGAAGTCGATGCATCGCACAGCTTTGGGTCTTTGACTACTGGGCACGCAACCGCGTGCGCTTCGAGGGCAAAAACCACGTCGCCGTCCTAGTGGTCGAAAGCGCAGCTGGCCGGTATCGGCCAGCGTTGGACGCTCTTGCCGAGTACTTGCCGTTGGTGGTGATCGAGCTGCGGGCTTGGCGCGGCGAGGCCGAGGTCATCTTGGTGCCCGGGACGGTCGTGATCAACCAGGGCCTTGACGTGGCTGGCCCTGCCGAGACGGTTCCGGGAAGGCGCGTTCGGAAGGTGACTGGAAAGCAAGCGTCACCCCCGGAGCCTGGGCCTTCCATGATGCGTTCATCGCCTGGACCCGTACCAACCTGGGAGAAGTCCGGGTGGACGACAGTCCCAAGTCCTACGTCGGCCTCCGCCGCGGCCGGCGCGTATGGGCGCCGTTGTGGTTTCGCCGAGAGGGCGCGCTCATCTACCTGCCCGACCCCGATGGCCTGCGCGGAGAACAGCAGTCGCCTGCGATGGATGAGTTTCAGGAGCGCCTTCGCAAGGAGGGGCTCGAGACCAGCCGGCAGCCGACGTACAACGCGGGAGCAAACCCGGTGCCCATCCGGCTTCGAACGGCAGACATCGCCAAGCCCGTCGTGCAAGAACTGCTCCGTGCAACCTTCCAGATCCTGGCTTCCGGGGCCATGCCCTGGTCAGAGCGGCATGAGCAGCCTGCTACTGACGCATCAGCAGCAGCTACAACCGGGACCTGACGGGCCAGACGTAAATGCGCAAGCAGGCACCGGAACCGCCGCTATGCGCACACTTGACGGGTGTCCCGTTTGACGGGCCGCTGGCACATACTGATGATCTGGGCGTCCACGGTCAGCTGGAAGCCTAGATCCGCTGTTGTCTCGCGTTCCAGCGGCGCAGCCTGATCCGGGCGGTGCCGGGGAGGGGCACCCGTGCTCAGGTGCCGCAGTAGGTGACGTACGGGGCGCAGCTCACGGGTGCCGGACCGGCGTAGTCTTCCCAGCCGGGCCGCTCCTCGAAGGGGCGGGAGACGATGTCCGCGAGACGGCGGAAAGGCCCCATCTCGCCTTCGGTCGCCGCAGCGAGCGCCTCTTCGACGCGGTGATTGCGCGGGATGTAGACGGGGTTGACCCGGTCCATCGCGGCGGCCACCGCGGCGCGGTCGGCGGGCAGCAGGACCTCGCGGCGGGCGGCCCAGGCATCGAAAGGCTCCGGCTCAGTGAACAGCGTCCGCGCGGTGCCGGCGGACAGCGCGCGGAAGAAACGCGTGAAATCGACCGTCTGCAACCGCATCAGCTTCAGGACGTCCTCCGCCAGAGCCCGGTCCGGCGCGGCGATCCCGAGCTTCGCCGCCATGCCCTCGGCCCAGTGGCGCTCGTAGGCGGCAGTGAACCCGTTCAGCACCTCCGTGGCCGCCTCAACCGCGGCCTCGCTGTTGTCGTCGAACAGCGGCAGCAGGGCCTCCGCCAGCCGGGCCAGGTTCCACTGCAGGACCTGCGGCTGGTTGCCGTAGGCATAGCGGCCGCGCTCGTCGATGGAGCTGAACACCGTGGCCGGGTCGAAGGCGTCAATGAACGCGCACGGGCCGTAGTCGATGGTCTCGCCGGAAATCGTCGTGTTGTCGGTATTCATAACCCCGTGGACGAACCCGACCAGCATCCACCGGGCCACGAGCCGCGCCTGCGCCTGGACCACGCGCCGGTACAGGTCCAGGTAGCGGTTCGGGGCGCCGGCGGCCTCCGGGTAGTGACGGGCGATGGCGTAGTCGGCGAGGGCGCGCAGCAGGTCACGGTCACCGGACGCGGCAGCGTACTGGAACGTGCCCACGCGCAGATGGCTCGCCGCTACCCGGCTGAGCACCGCGCCCGGCAGCGCTCTTTCCCGGATCACCCGCTCGCCCGTGGCGACCACCGCGAGCGCCCGCGTGGTGGGGATGCCGAGGCCGTGCATGGCCTCGCCGATGACATACTCGCGCAGCATCGGGCCCACCACGGCCTTGCCGTCAGCGCCCCGGGAGAACGGGGTGCGCCCGGACCCCTTGAGATGAAGGTCGCGGCGGCGCCCCTTTATATCGATCACCTCGCCGAGCAGCAGCGCGCGGCCGTCCCCGAGGCGGGGCGAGTACACGCCGAACTGGTGGCCGGCGTAGGCCTGGGCGACCGCCGTGACCCCCTCCGGGGCCTGCCCGGCCAGCAGCGCGACGCCCGGCGGCTCCCGCAGCTCCGCAGGATCGACGCCCAGCTCGGCCGCCAGCTCTTCGTTGAGCACCAGCAGCTCGGGGTCGGGCGCCGGGGCCGCCGTCCACGGCACGGACAGGCCAGGCACCTCGCGGGCGTAGGAATCCTCGAACCGGAACAAGGTCGACGCAACGGTCATGCCTCCGAGACTACGGGCCAGCCGCCGTCCGGCAAGTCCCTGCTCACGCTTTGCCTGCCGTCCGATCCGCCCACCAGCGTCCATGCGATCAGCATCCCCGCTTGGCCATGGCCGGGTCAGTGATGTACATGCCGCCTTCTGAACTGGTCGCTCTGCGCGTCTTGCGGGATTAAGAATGCAGGAAGCCGACAGGGGTTTCTGCCTGGTGCGGGCCCTGACCGCCTCCTCCTCCCGGCAGCCTGGCGTGATTCTACAAGAGCTATTGTACAATGATTCTTGTGAAAGAACCGGAGACGCCATCCCAGTCAAGTCAGACCATCACCGACTCGCGTGTGCTCGCGGCCATGACGCACCCGGTGCGGCGGCGGCTTCTCGACGCGCTGATCATTGACGGCCCTTCGACGGCCAGCATGCTTGCCGCTCGCACCGGCCAGGCGGTCGGGAACATCAGTCACCATCTGAAAGTGCTGGCGCAGGCGTCGCTGATCGAGGTGGTGCCCAGCCTCGCCCGCGACCGGCGGGAGCGCTGGTGGAAGGTCTCGGCGACCAGCCGCCGCTGGTCGAGCACGGCGTTCGAGGAGGATCCGGCATCTGAAGCCGTGGCCGAGGCGGCGGAATCCCTGAACCTCGAGCATCAGGTCGAGAAGGTGAGGGCCTGGCACGCTCAGCGCGGCAGCGCCAGCCGGGAGTGGGTCGACGCCGCGTTCTCCTCCGATACCTGGTTGCGCCTGACACCCGCGGAGCTGCAGCAGCTCTCCAGCGAACTGGCCGACCTGCTGCACCGCTGGCGCGACCGCACGCCCCCGGCCGGGGATGAGCAGGCGCCAGCAGACGGGACCGGGCGGCACAGCGTATTCGTGTTCGCCCGCGGCGTCCCGGCCGAGCCATGAGCCTGATCAAGCGCCACCGCGACTTCCGCCTCTTCTGGATCGGCGAGACGACCAGCCGCGTCGGCACCAGCGTGACGACGGTCGTGGTACCGCTCGTCGCGGTGACGGTGCTTCACTCGAGCGCCTTCATGACGAGCGCGCTGACAGCGGCGGCGTGGCTTCCGTGGCTGGTGTTCGGGCTGGCCGCCGGGCCCGTGGTCGACCGGTACAAGAAACGCAGGCTAATGATCATCAGCGATGGGATCTCGGCCGTCTTGTTCGCGAGCGTGCCGGCCGCCGGCGCTCTGGGCCTCCTCACGGCCGGCCAGCTGCTCGTCGTGGCCTTCGGCGCCGGCTGCGTAAGCGTCCTGTTCACCACCGCGTACTCCGCGTTCCTGCTCGACCTCATCGCCGACCCGGCCGACCGGGCGGCCGCCAACAGCACCCTCCAGGGCAGCGCCTCTGCGGCGCAGGTCAGCGGCCCCGGCCTCGGCGGACTGCTCGCCGCCGCGCTCGGCGCAGTCGCGGCGATGCTGGCGGACAGCCTCAGCTTCCTCGTCTCGGCAACCTGCCTGCTGGCCATGCGCACGCCCGACCGCGATCGGCCCGCGAGCACCCAGGGCACGCTCCGCACCCAGATAAGCGACGGAATCCGCTTTCTCGGCCGCGATCCGCTGCTGCGGCCGCTGGTCCTGTACGGGGGCACGGCCAACCTGGCGCTGACGGGCTACCAGGCACTAATGGTCGTGTTCCTGGTCCGGGCCGTCGGCGTCGGCGCCGGAGCCGTGGGGCTTCTCCTGGCGCTGAGCAGCTGCGGTGGCGTGCTCGGAGCCTTCGCCGGCAACCCGCTGGCCAGACGGCTCGGCTCCGCGCGTGCCCTGCTGCTAACGAAAATCGGCGCGTGCCCGTGCGCCCTGCTCATTCCCCTGGCAGCGCACGGCTGGCGCGAGGTGCTCGCCGTTCTCGGCGGATTCGGCGTCGGCGCCGGCATCGTGGCAGGGAACGTCATCAGCAGCAGCTTCACCCAGGCCTACACACCGCCAGAACTGTTCGCAAGGAGCAACGCCACGATTAACGTGTTCAACTACGGCATGATGCCGCTCGGGGCGCTGCTCGGCGGCCTGCTCGCCACGTGGTTCGGGATCCGCGGTGCGATGTGGGCCACGACAGGTCTGCTGCCACTGACCGCCGCGTTCATCGTCTTCAGCCCGCTGCGACGGCTGCGTACGCTGCCGGCCGGGCCCGCGGATCCAAACCAGCCGGCGTGACCACCACGCTAAACAGAAAGCGCAGCCGATCCGCTGCGCGCTGGTCGATCTGCGCGCGGCCGACCGGATGGCCGAGATCGAGGCCCGGTGGCATCATCTCCCCGGAGGGTTCCGCAGCGAGCGGAAGCTCATCAAGACTCACGTCCAGGCCGTTGCCGAGAGTACACAGGCTGCAACTAATGAAGAGGTGTGCTGCCCTACCCACTCTCCCTCGATGGTGGTGAACATCGCGTCGGTGTGATTGGGCCGTCCGCTGGCGCGGACGACGCGGACGGCCTCGGCGACGATTTCCCCGACGTCCTCGCCGACGCCGAGCGGTGTGACTGAGAAGGCGATGAGCATGACCCCTTCGCTAGCGCTGTCGGCTCGCGGGGGCGCAAGCGGCTGACCGGCCTTGATCGGCTAATCTTGCGGGCATGAACGCGACGCCGCCGACGCCCGAACCTGCCCCGACCAGCTATGCGCAGGCCGGTGTAGACGAGGAGCGCGAGCAGGCCGCGTTCGCCCGGGTGATGCGGCCGTGGCTGGCCAGGACCAAGGTCAGGTCCCCGATGGTCACCTCGATCACCGGTCTGGCCAGCGGCTACTTCGCGACGCTGATGCATCTGCCGCCGGGCCCGCCGATCGCGCTCACCACCGACGGCGTGGGCACCAAGATCATGGTGGCCGAGGAGGCGAACCGCTGGGAGCCGATCGGCGTCGACTGCGTGGCCAACAACGTCAACGACCTGATCTGCGTCGGCGCGGTGCCGCTGGCCCTGCTCGACTACATCGCGACCGACCGGATCGACGAGGCGGTGCTCGACGAGGTGGCCCGCGGCCTCTTCCTCGGCGCCGAGCTGGCCGGGATCGCGATCCCCGGCGGCGAGATCGCGCAGATCGGCGAGATGCTCGCCAAGTCGGCCAGCGGCAGCCCCACGCTCGACCTGGTGGGCACCGCGATCGGCGCGCTGCCGCCGGCCGAGGGCACCGCCGACGGCTACCGGCTGGCGCTCGACGGCAGCGCGGTCGGCCCGGGCGACGTCGTCATCGGGCTGCCGAGCTCGGGGCTGCACAGCAACGGGTACTCCCTCGCCAGGCACGCCCTGTTCAAGACGGCCGGGCTGACGCTGGACGACCAGGTGCCCGGTTCCGGCCGCAGGCTTTCTGACGCGCTGCTCCAGCCGACCCGGGTCTACGTGAACGCGGCCGAGGCGCTGTGGGCGGCCGGGGTGACCCCGCACGGGATGGCGCACATCTCCGGCGGCGGCCTGCTCAACATCGCCCGGCTCGCGGCCAACGTGTCCTACGAGCTCGACGCCGTGCCCGCCGCGCCGGAGCTGTTCGCCCTGATCGCGAGCGCCGGCGACGTCGACGACGCCACCATGTACGCCACCCTCAACATGGGCATCGGCTTCTGCGTGGTGGTAGCCGCGGACGACCAGCGGGCCGCGCTCGACGCGCTCAAGGCGAGCGGCGAGGACGCCCTCCGCATCGGCGCCGTGACCGAGCGTCCCGGGCGCACGGTCACGATCCCGGCCGCGGGCCTCATCGGCCGGGGAGACGCCTTCCAGCCGGTACGTTAGGTTCCATGGACGTCAGGGACTACATCGCGGCCGGCGCTGCGGACTTCTCGCGGGCGCTGCGCGAGTGGCTGGCCATTCCGTCGGTCTCGGCCGACCCCGCCCGGCACGGCGACGTGCGGGCCTCGGCCGAATGGCTGGCCGGCTACCTGCGGGAGACCGGCTTCCCGGTCGTCGAGGTCTGGGAGACCAGCGGGCTCCCGGCCGTGTACGCGCACTGGCCCGCCGCCGACCCGGGCGCCCAGCGGGTTCTCGTCTACGGCCACCATGACGTCCAGCCCGCCGCCCTCGAGGACGGCTGGGACCACGAGCCGTTCGCGCCGCAGGAGAAGGACGGCGCGATCTTCGGCCGCGGCGCCTCCGACGACAAGGGCCAGGTGCTCTTCCACGCCCTCGGCGTCCGCGCCCTGCTGGCCGCGGGCGACGAGGACGCGCCGCCGGTCTCGGTCACGATGCTGATCGAGGGCGAGGAGGAGTCGGGATCGCCCAATTTCGCCGCGCTGCTGGAAAACCGCAAGGACGAGCTGACGCCCGACCTGATCGTGGTCAGCGACACCACCATGTGGGCCGCCGACACCCCGTCGATCTGCACCGGGATGCGCGGCCTGGCGGACGCCGAGGTCACGCTGACCGGGCCGTCGCGCGACCTGCACTCCGGCTCGTTCGGCGGCGGCGTGCCGAACCCCGCCCACGCCCTGGCCGCCCTGCTCGCCGGGCTGCACGACGCCGACGGGCGGGTCACCCTGCCCGGCTTCTACGACGACGTGCTGCCGCTGACCGAGGAGGAGCGCGCGCTGCTGGCCAGGCTCCCGTTCGACGAACGGAGCTGGCTGGCCGACGCGGGCGACAGCGGCGCGACCTACGGCGAGGCCGGGCAGAGCACCCTCGAGCGGATCTGGGCGCGCCCGACGGCCGAGGTCAACGGCCTGTGGGGCGGGCACACCGGACCGGGCGGCAAGACCATCATCCCGAAGGCGGCGCACGCCAAGCTGTCCTTCCGGCTGGTCGCCGATCAGCAGCCCGGCAAGGTCATCGAAGCCCTCCGAGCGTACGTGGACTCGGCCCTGCCGGCCGGCATCACGGCGACCGTGACCGACCGGGGCGGGGTGCGCCCCTGCCGCTCGGCGATCGACTCGCCCGGGGTGGCGGCGGCCCGCCGGGCCATGCAGCGGGCGTTCGGGACCGAGGTGCTCTTCACCAAGGAGGGCGGCAGCGGCCCGGAGGCGGACCTGGCCGACATCCTCGGCGCGCCGCTCGTCTTCGTGGCGGTGGGGCTTGACGCGGACCGGATCCACGCACCCAATGAATGTGTGGATCTCTCCCGGCTGCTGCTCGGCGCGGAGTCGATCGCCTACCTGTGGGAAGAGCTCGCGGCCGTTAGCCCGGCCCGATGAGCGTCCCGGCCGAGCTCGACGGGTCCGACGCCGGGCCGCTCGGGCGGCTCGCGCTCTCCCGTTCGGCCGTTGACCGCGCGACCCAGCGCCGCTCCGATGCCGAATGGATCGAGGCAGCCTGGGCGGACCCGCGCACCCGGGTCGTCGTCGTGCACGCCTCGCAGGCGCTCGGCCGGACCGTCGACGGCCGGCCCGAGCTGGCGTTCGTCTCAGCGGCGGAGGCCCCGGAGGGCACCCGGTTCTTCCTCGGGGTCGACGACGACGAGGTCGCCTACTTCGGCGTCAGCGCGGCGGCCGATGCGGAGGAATGGGCCTGGTCATCGGAGCCGGACGCCAAGCCGATCTCGCTCCGGCTGGCGGGCGCCCTGCTGAGCGACCGGGACGCCGGCCTGCTGACCCACGCCATCGCGCTCGCGAACTGGCACGACACGCACACGCACTGCCCGAAGTGCGGCGCGGAGACCATCCCGGCCCCGGCCGGCCACATCACCGTGTGCCCGGTGGATGGCACCGAGCATTTCCCGAGGCTCGACCCGGCGGTGATCATGCTGGTCACCGACCCGGACGACCGGTGCCTGCTGGCGCGGAACGCGCTCTGGCCGAAGGGCCGGATGTCGGTCCTGGCCGGGTTCGTCGAGCCGGGGGAGTCGGCCGAGCACGCGGTCGTGCGCGAGGTTTTCGAGGAGGTCGCGATCGTGGTCGGCCAGGTCCGCTACCTGGGCAGCCAGCCGTGGCCGATGCCGCGCAGCCTGATGCTCGGCTACCAGGCGGTGGCGGCGGCCGGCCAGTCGATCGCGGTCGACGAGGAGGAGATCGGCGAGGCCCGCTGGTTCTCCAGGGCGGAGATGCGGGCTGCGATCGACTCGGGCGAACTCGGCGTCGCCCCGTCGTCCTCGATCGCCCGACGGCTGATCGAGTACTGGTACGGGACCGAGCTTCCCGACGGCTCGGCGGGCTGGGCGACGGTGGCGAGGTAATTTTGTTCACACTTATTTCTCAGGTTCGTGACGCCGTTTTCTTGACTAAAGCGACCTGCTTACTAGGATATGTTCAGGAGTGAGCTAGGGGAGGTGGCGAGGCGCGTGCAGATCGGAGCGCAACTGCTTGGCGGCGCCGAAGCGCGGGATGTGGTCGGCCCCGGCCAGCCCGAGCCGGGATTCATGGTGCCGAGGCCGAAGGCTGACGGGACGCTGCTGGCGGTGGTCCCGATCCCCGGCACCGGCACGTCGATGGCGATCGTCGGCTATCCGGTCACCGCGCCCGGGGAAGTGCCCCCGACGGACGGAGCCGACGCGGCGGACCGGCATCCGCTGCGCTCCGGGCTGCTGCTTGACCACGACCAGCGCCGGGTCTGGGTGGACGGGACCGAGGTCGCGCTCACGTTTCAGGAATTCGAGCTGCTCGCGTTCCTCTCCGCCCACCCGTCGACCGTGTTCAGCCGCTCCGACCTGGTGACCCGGGTCTGGCAGCGCGATTTCGCGGCCGACAGCCGGACGGTCGACGTGCACGTCAGCCGGCTCAGGCACAAGCTCGGCCCGGCCTACGGCCGGTACCTGGTCACCGAGTACCGCGTCGGCTACCAGTTCCGCCCCGCCACCGGCTGACCGCCACCGCCGGCCGTCCGCGAATTCCTCATGATCCTTGAGGCCTTATTGACATCGTCCGACGTACGGCAGTCAATGGCACATTGCCGGTGATGGCACTCGAAGCCAAGTGACATGCAGGTAGCGTGGGGATATGCAGGAGGTGTCCACGGCCCCGGCCGAGCCGCATCGGCGCGAGCGGAAGAAGCAGCAGATGCCCGACGCCTTCGCCGGGCAACTCGTCCCGGCCGTGGCCGGCCACTGGGGCTGAGCCAGCCTGGTGGCGTCCACCCGGGCGTGGTTCGAGTCGGTCGCCGAGGCCAGGCGGCGGGCCCGCCGTCGGCTGCCGCGGCCGGTGTTCATGGCGCTCGAGGCCGGCGCCGAGGCGGGCGTCACGCGGGCCGACAACGTCGCCGCGTTCGGCGAGCTCCGCTTCGCGCCGCCCCGGCTGGCCGATCTGCCGGCCGCGCGCGATCTGCGCACGTCGGTGCTTGGGGTGGACATCGCCCTGCCGGTGATCGCCTCCCCGGTCGGCGCGCAGGCCGTGCACCCGCTGGGCGAGGTCGCGGTCGCGATCGGCACCCGCGACGCGGGCACGGCGATGGGGCTGAGCGAGTTCGCGAGCAGGCCGGCCGCCGAGGTCGCGGCGGTCAACCCGAGCCTGTTCTTCCAGGTGCACTGGTCCGCTGACCGGGACGCGCTGCTTGAACGGGCCGAGACCGCCGCCGCGGCGGGCGCGCGGGCGCTGATCGTCACCCTCGACTGGTCGTTCCCGGCCGGCCGGGACTGGGGCAGCCCGGCGATCCCCGAGCGGCTCGACCTCCCGGCGCTGATCCGCCTCGCGCCCGGCCTGGCTCGTCCCCGGTACCTGATCGACTGGCTCCGCCAGGGCGGCCTGCCCGACCTGACCGTGCCGAACATGGCGCGCCCGGGCGAGCCCGCCCCCGGATTCTTCGCCGCCTACCGGGCATGGTCGGCGGTGCCCCCGCCGACCTGGGCCGATATCGCCTGGCTGCGCCGCCAGTGGGGCGGTCCGTTCCTGGTCAAGGGGGTCATGCGGGCGGACGACGCGCGCCGCGCGGTCGACGCCGGGGCGACCGCGGTCTCGGTCTCCAATCACGGCGGCAACAACCTCGACGGCACCCCCGCCTCGATCCGGGCGCTGCCGGCCGTCGCGGCGGCGGTCGGGGGCCAGGCCGAGGTGCTGCTCGACGGCGGCATCCGGCGCGGCGGCGACGTCGTCAAGGCCCTCGCCCTCGGCGCCCGCGCGGTCATGATCGGCCGCCCCTGCCTCTGGGGGCTGGCGGCCGGCGGCCCGGCCGGCGTCGGCAACGTCTTCGGCGTCCTCCGGGCCGGCATCGACTCGACCCTGCTTGCCCTAGGATGTCAGTCGATTCACCAGCTTGACCCGGCGGACGTGATCGTCCCCGAGGGCTTCACCCAGGGTCTGATGTGACTGCTGCGCGGCATGGGTACACGCCAGCTCAGCGGGGTAAAGGGGACGCATGGACGAGAGCAGGGCGCGGGCTTTGTTGCGGGCGGAGCGGGCCGAGGTCGCCACGCTGCTGCGGGGAACCGAGGAATCGGAGAGCGAGGCGGAGCAGGCGCCGGACAGCCCGACGGACTTCGGCGACGAGGGACTGGCGCTGACCCAGGAGGAAAACGAGGGCGACGTCGCCGACCAGCTGCGGGAGCGGCTGGCGGCGATCGACCGGGCGCTGGCCAGGATCGAGGCCGGCAACTACGGTCTGTCCGTGCTCAGCGGCAAGCCGATCCCGGCCGAGCGGCTCGAGGCGGACCCGGCCGCCGAGCTGACCGTGGACGAGGCCCGCGCCCAGCGCTGACGGCGCCAGCGGGCGTGCGCCGGGCGGTCTCTAGCCCGGCGGTGGCCCGCAGGGCCAGAGACCGGATCTAGAGGAGATTGGCGGCGACCGTCGCGCCGAGCTCGTAGCACCGCCGCTCGACGTCCTGGCCGACCGGCCCGGTCGTCTCGACCGGGCTGAACGCCTGCGCCCACCCCAGGCCCTTGGCGATGGCGGTCACCGACCGCACCGCGCCGGTCGTGTCGCTGCCGCCGTGCACGTACAGGCCGTACGGCGCCCCGATCTTGGCCTGCAGGCACGGGTAGTAGATCTGGTCGAAGAAGTGCTTGAGCGCGCCCGACATGTAGCCGATGTTGGCGGGGGTGCCGAGGAGGAACCCGTCGGCCGCAAGCACGTCGCTGGCCGTCGCCGCCAGCGCCGGGGCCACCGCCACGTCGATCCCCTCGAGCTCGGGGTCGCGGGCGCCCGCCACGACCGCCTCCAGCATCGCCTGCAGCGCGGGCGAGGTGGTGTGGTGGACGATGAGCAATCGCGTCAAGGCGCGCCCCTCCGGATCCGCTAGCCCTTGGGCGCCCAGCCCAGGGCCGGGCCGAGCTTGGTCGCCATGTCGGTCAGTATCTGCGCGTAGTCCTCGCGGTCGAAGGTAAACGGCAGCGCGAACGCCACCTCGGTGACCTCGCGGAACCCGGCGTGCTGGTACAGCGCCGCCGCGATCTCGTCCGACCGGCCGAGGATGTCGCGCGCGAACAGCATCCTGGCCGGCCCGAACGGGGCCGCGGTGCGCGGCGTGCGCGCCGCGACGTACGCCTCGTACTTGGCCCGCTGCGCGGCCGACGCGCTGTCGGTCGGGATCACGACCAGCCCCTGCGACACCCGCGCGGCCGCGCCGGCCGGGTGGGCGGCGCGGAACGCGCGGATATGAGACCGCTGGATCGACGCGAAGTCGTCCGACTCCTCGGCCCGCACCACCGACGACGTCAGGAAGTTGACCCCGTGCTCGCCCGCCCACCGTGGCCGACGCCAGCGACGCGCCGCCGTACCACATCCGGGACCGCAGCCCGGGGGAGTGCGGCTGCACCCGGGACGAGAACTGCTCGAATCCGTCGGCCCCGTCGAACGCGGCCGCGGGCTCGCCCGCGACGAACCGCAGCAGCCGGTCCACCCGCTGGTAGCTGAAGTCCTCGAGGTCGGCCGTGTCCGGGTACAGCGCCTCCCGCACGTCGTCCCAGTGCATCGGCTTCCCGACGCTGAACCCGGGGTTGAGCCGGCCGCCGGAGAGCACGTCCACCGTCGCCAGGTCCTCGGCCAGCCGCAGCGGGTTCTCCCAGCCGAGCGGGATCACGGCCGTGCCGAGCTCGATCCTCGAGGTGCGCTGGGTGGCGGCCGCCAGCATCGCGACCGGGGAGGAGACGCCGTACTGCAGGTGCCGGTCGCGGAGCCAGACCGAGTCGAAGCCGAGCCGCTCGCCGAGCTCGATCGCCTCGAGAGTGTCCTCGTGCCCCGGCCCCGGGTCCTGCGCCGTCGAATAGCCCGATGGTCAGAAAGCCAAGCCTCTCCAGGGCGGTCCCCGGCTCCGGCATGTGCTATCCCTTCCGGTATTGATTGATCAGAAAGGTAACAGCGGGTGGCGGCCTGCCTGCGGGAAGTCCGTCCGGCAGATCAAATTCAGCGTATCGAACGGTCCCGGGCGACTCCCTTCCGCCCGCTGTTCCTAACCCGCTTTATCGCCGCGAACAGTCATATCATCTGGCATACTGCGACGAATAAATGCCCACGACGGGAGGGGCTCACGCCGGTTCCCCGGCCCCCCGCCGTCACCGTTCCCGGCAGGTAACATGATCCGCTTCAGCCACGGCGTCGCCACCTCGGTGGGCCGCGTGCGACGGGTAAACGAGGACAGCTACCTCGCCGTGCCGCCGATCTACGCGGTGGCGGACGGCATGGGCGGCCACGGCTCGGGCGACGTGGCCAGCAGGCTCGCGGTCGAGGCGCTCGCCCGCTGCGTGGAGCTGCGCCCGCTGTTCACCGAGGCGGTGCTGCACGCGCTCGAGGAGGCGAACCAGGTCATCGTCAGCCGGGCGGAGCCGCCGAGCCGGATGGGGACCACGGTGACCGGGCTGGCCGGGCTCGAGACGGCCGGCGGCGATCACCTGATGGTGTTCAACGTGGGCGACTCGCGGGTCTACCGGCTCGCGGCCGACCGCATCGTGCAGGTGACGGTCGACCATTCTGAGGTCCAGGAGCTCGTCCTGGCGGGAGTGCTCAGCCGTGAGCAGGCCCGCACCCACCCGCGCAGAAATGTCGTCACCCGCGCCCTCGGCGCCGCCCCGTCGGCTGCAATCCGACCACTGGCTGCTGCCGGCCGTCGGCGGCGACCGGTTCCTGATCTGCTCCGACGGCCTCACCGGGGAGCTGCCCGACGAGGTCATCCTGCCGCTGCTCACGGTCGGCGGCCCCCAGCAGGCGGCCGAGGCGCTGGTGGCGGCGGCCAACGACGCGGGCGGCCGGGACAACATCACGGCGATGGTGGTGGACATCCTCGGCGAGGTCCGCTCGCCCGATCAGACGCCGACGCTGACCGACCAGCCGGCGATCTCCCCGGGCAGGCCCGGGGGACCCGCCGGGCGGGGTGGACCGGGCGAATCTGGAGGGCCTGGCGGACGGGGCGGGCCCGGTGGGTGGGGCGGACCGGGCGGACCCAGTGGATGGAGCGGACAGGGCGGACCCAGTGGATGGGGCGGACAGGGCGGACCCGCCGGACCCGCCTGGCCAGGAGCGCCAGGCGGCCAGTCAGCGGGACCAGTCGGACCGGGCTGGCACGGCGGGCCGGGCAGCCAGCCAGCGGGGCCAGGCGGACCTCCCGGACCGGGCTGGCCAGGTGGCAACCGAGTGCAGTCAGCGGGGCAGCAGGGGCCACCGGAGGATGTCGGGCTGCAGGGCCTGGGGCTGATCGGCCCCGACGCCGACCGCTTCGACCGCTTCGACCGGGGCGACCGCTAGCCAGCGGACGCAGGGAAACCGGCCGTTGGGAGTCAGCCGGGACCGTTCGATAATCATGATTTCGCGCTCTTGAATTCTGCCGGGAATCCCGGCTGCCTCAGAATTTCTGCCTCGCCAGGAACTCCTCCCAGGTGCGGCGGCCGAGGGTGGCGTCGGCGGCCGGGAGATTGGCGCCGTCCTTGACCGCCTGGGCGATCTTGCCCGGCAGGTGGACCGGCATCAGTCGGGCGGCGCCGGCCGGCCGCGATCAGGTAGCCGCGGAGCAGGTCGGCCATCGGGTAGGCGGTCGGCCCGCCGAAGTCGGGCGCCAGGCCGGCCGGTTCGCCGTCGGCCAGCTCGATGAGGCGGCCCGCGACCTCGCCGGTGTCCACCGGCTGGAAGCGGATGCCGGACGGGACGGGGATCAGCGGCAGTCGCGCCATCGCCCGGGCGATGAGCGCGACCGCGTCGAAGAACTGCGTGGCCCGTAGCGTGCTCCAGGGCAGGCCGGAGCGCTCGACGGCGCGTTCGGTCGCCGCCATCGACTCGAAGTAGCCGAACATCAGCTTGCCCAGGCCGCGGCCGACCGGGACCCGGTCCGCCCCCACGACCGAGATCTTGACCAGGTGGGGCGGCGCCGGGAGCTGCCTCGCGGCCTGGATCAGGTTCGCCGTCATGGCCTGGTCGCGGCGGAAGCTGGGGGCCCCGGCGCAGTGGATGATGACGTCCGCGCCGCGGACCGCCTGGTCGATGCCCTCGCCGGTCACCAGGTCGCCCTGGACGTAGTCGACGCCGTCGATGGCGGGTTTGCGGGAGTGGCTGAGCACCCGCAGCTCGCGGCCCGCGTCGTGCAGCCGTTGGACGACCGGACGGCCGGCCCGGCCGGTGCCGCCGGTGACAAGCACTAGCGTCATGATGTCGCTCCTTGCGATTTCCGTTGTCGCGGTCACAGCGGGCCGGTGCGACCCGTCATGGGTATGACGGAACCCGACGAGCGCAATGTGACGGTGACAGGCTGATGGACGACGAATTGCTGGCCGAGCGGTTCGAGGGGAACCGGGCCCGGCTGCGGGCGATGGCCTACCGGATGCTCGGCTCGGCCAGCGACGCGGAGGACGCGGTGCAGGAGGCCTGGCTGCGGGCCGCCCGGGCGGGCGCGGACGGCGTCGCCAACCTGGACGGCTGGCTGACCACGATCACCTCGCGGGTGTGCCTGGACATGCTCCGCTCGCGGCAGGCGCGCCGGGAGGAGCTGGCGGGCGCGGCCGAAGAGGAATTCGGGCTGCAGGCGGCGGCCGGCGGCGGGGCCGGGTCGGCTGACGCCGGCGGTCCCGAGCAGGAGGCGGTGCTGGCCGACTCGGTCGGGCTGGCGCTGCTGGTCGTCCTCGACCGGCTGGCGCCGGCCGAGCGGGTGGCGTTCGTGCTGCACGACATGTTCGGGGTGCCGTTCGAGGAGATCGCGGGGATCACCGGACGCTCATCCGACGCCGCCCGGCAGCTCGCGAGCCGGGGCAGGCGACGGGTGCACGGCGCGGCCGGGCAGGACGACGCGCCTGGCCAGCCGGGGAGCGGGCCTGCCGCCGCCCGGCGGCTGGCCCGGCAGCGAGCGGTCGCCGAGGCGTTCATCGCCGCTTCCCGGGCGGGCGACCGCGACGCGCTGCTGGCCGTGCTCGACCCGGATGTCGTCCTGCACGCGGACGCGGCCGCGGGGCCGTCCGGCCGGCCGTCCGAGCTGCGCGGCGCGGCGGCGGTGGCCAACGGGGCGCGGCTGTCCGGCCAGCGGTCCAGGAACTCCGTCCTCGTCCTCGTGGACGGGGTGCCCGGCATCGTGTACGCGCCGGGCGGCAAGGCCGAGATCGTGCTCGCCTTCAGCTACCGCGACGATCGCATCGCCGGCATCGAGGTCATCGCCGACGCGGATCGGCTCGACGCGCTCGAGCTGGCCGTCATCGGCTAACCGGGGTCAGTCGCAGAACGTCGCGATGGTCGACGGGAGCATGGGCGCGTCGAGGATGTTGTAGTGCGTGCTGCCCGGCGCGATGGCGAGCCGGGACGGGGTGGGCAGGCTGCCGTCCCAGCCCGCGTCGCGCTGCCCGCCGCCGAGCAGCGAGTAGAACTCGGCCGCGTGGGACGGCGGGATGCTGTCCGAGTCACCGTAGACGAGCAGGGCCGGGACTTCCATCAGCTTGACCTCGTCGGTCCAGTCGTACGGCTCGCGCAGCAGGGCCCCGGTCTTGTCGATCAGCGTCGGGAACGACGACGGGTCGGGGGCGACCTTCGACCACTGCGTGTACATCGGGCTCTGCCGCAGCAGGTCGAACAGGGTGGCGCCGCTCATCTGGTCGAAGCCGGCCAGAATCTCCGGGAACCAGGCGGACCGGCGGCACGGGGCCGAGATGACCACGAGCCTGCGCACCGCCTCCGGGTGCCGGATCGCGCACCGCAGGCTGGCGACGCCGCCGAGCGAGCAGCCGAGCAGGTCGACCGGGCCGAGCCCGAGGCGCTCGATCACGGCGGCGATGTCGTCGGCGAAGTCGTCCCAGGTGAACGACCGGGCGATGTCGGCCGTGTGACCGTGGCCCTGCAACTCGATGGCGATGACCTGGCGGTCGGCCGCGAGCTCGGCCGTCAGCCGGTCGAACATGCTCGCCAGGCCGTATCCGCCGTGCACCAGCAGCAGCGGCGTGCCGCCGCTGCCCTGGCTCTCCCAGTAGATGTCGACCCCGTTGGCCTGCGCGTAGCCGGTAGCGCGATGCTGCCCGGTCGGCGTCATGAGCGCGCTCCCTGTGTGATCGGCGTGTGATCGGCCTTCGTTAGTTCTCTGACGATGTCATACCGGGAAAGTCATCGGCCGGCGGCCGGCCGGCTGGCGCCGGACGGCGTCCATCAGCAGGTCGAACATCCGCTCAAGCTGCTCGCGCCCGCCCGCCAGCGAGGTGGCGGTGAAGCTGCCGACGATCAGGGCGACGACGTCCTCGGGCCGCACGTCGTCGCGCAGCGTCCTGGTGACGGCGTCGGCCTCGAGGACGGCGCGGACGGCTTCCGCTAGTTCCTCCCGGGCGTGGGAGACGGTCACCGTGCCCGCGGCGAAGACGGCCCGGAGCGTGTCCGCCATCTCCCGCTTGGCCGCCACGTAGTCGGCGAACCGGTCCATCCAGGCGCGCAGCGCGCGGTCGGGCGGCCGGGTCGCCAGCAGGTCGTCCACGCTGGCGCAGAGGTCGGCCAGCTCCTTGCGGTACAGCGCCTCGACCAGCGCCTCGCGGGTCGGGAAGTGCCGGTAGAGGGTGCCGATGCCGACGCCGGAGTCGCGCGCGATCTGCTCGAGCGTCACCGGCTCGCGGCCGGACGCGAACGCGGCCCTGGCCGCGTCGAGCAGCCTCGCCCGGTTCCGCTCGGCGTCCGCGCGCGGACGCCGAGGCTGGGTCTGGCCCGGGCTTGGCATAATCCGGAGGATCCTCCGTTTATCTGTTACGATGGATTTACCGGAGGTTCCTCCGGTTCCTTTTCACTATGCCACGTTCGGAGGATCTCCGATGACGACAGCAGGCCAGTCAGCGAATTTCGACCCGCCCGCCCCTCCTTCGGCCCCCGTCCCAGCGCCGGGCGGCACCGCGCGGCTAGCCGGGCGGGTGGTCGCCCGCATCGGCTTCGGCGCGATGCAACTGGAGCGCCAGGACACGGAGCGGGACGCGGCCCTCGGGGTGCTGCGACAGGCGGTCGGTGCCGGCGTCAACCACATCGACACCGCCCAGTTCTACGGCGACTGCAACGCGCTCATCCGGGCCGCGCTGGCGCCCTACCCCGACGACCTGGCCCTGGTGAGCAAGGTCGGTGCCGAGCGGGACGCCGCCGGCGGCCTGGTCCCGGCCCAGCGCCCGGAGCAGCTGCGGGCCCAGGTCGAGGCCAACCTGGCCACGCTCGGGGCCGAGCGGCTCGATGTGGTCAACCTGCGCCGACTCGACGCCGCTCCCGGCATCGTCGCCGAGGGCGACCAGCTCGTCGATATCGACGACCAGCTGGCGGAGCTGTCCGCGCTGCGGGACGCGGGCAAGATCGGCGGCATCGGCCTCAGCAGCGTCTCGGCCGAGCAGGTCGACCGGGCCGCGCCCGCTGGCATCGCCTGCGTGCAGAACCTCTACAGCGTCATCGACCGGACGGCCGAGCCCGTCCTCGACCGGTGCCGTGACCTCGGCGTCGCCTGGGTGCCGTTCTTCCCGCTCGGCTCGGCGTTCGCCAACCGGGCCAGGGTGACCGACGACCCGACCGTGATCGCCATCGCGGACGAGATCGGCGTCACTCCCGCCCAGGTCGGACTGGCCTGGCTGCTCGCGTCCAACGACCGGACGCTGCTGATCCCTGGCACCTCCGACCCCGCCCACCTGGCCGAGAACATCGCCGCCGGGGCGGTTCGGCTGCCGGCGGCGGCGGTCGCGGCCCTCGATCGGCTCGCCGCATCGGGAAGGACGGACTCGATGAGCACGACCTGCAGCAGCGCCAGGCAGACCATCGAGCGGTTTCTCGAGGCGGCGGTCAGCCCGGTGCCGGGGGACATGGCCGACTGCTACGCCGAGCGATTCGTCATCGAGATGCCGTTCGCCGGCGGCCTCGCGCCGGAGCGGAGCGAGCTGACGAGGGAGGAATTCCGGGCGCGGGTCACGGCCGGGCTGGCGGTGCGCCGGTACACCCGGGCGCTGGACGTGCGCATCCACGAGACGGCCGACCCCGAGGTGGTGGTGGCCGAGTACCGGCTCGAGGGGCGCAAGGTCGCCGACGCGAGCCCGTTCTCGCTCGCCTTCGTCATGGTCATCACGGTCCGCGACGGCCTCATCGTGCACTCCCGCGACTACAGCAACCCAATCGACGGCGCCCGCCTGCTCGGCCGTCTGCCCCAGCTGGTCGCGATGCTCAGCGACGAAGGCGCGTCGTAGCGTCCGCTACTCGGTCGGACGGCGGACCCGGAAGCGCAGGTGGGTGACCCGGGTCCCCTGGATGACCTCCGGGTCATCGAGAAGCAGCGGGCCGCTCGCGAGCTCGCCGAAGAACCGGATGCCCTCGCCAAGCAGCACCGGCGCCAGGTCGACGGCGATCTCGTCAACCAAGCCGAGGTCAAGCGCCTGCTGGATGATGCTCGGCCCGGCCAGGGCGACGTCCTTGCCGCCCGCGATCGCCCTGGCCTGGCCGATCGCGGCCGCCACGCCCTCGGGGACGGCGGTGAAGGGCGCGTCGGCGGTCGGCCAGGACGACGGCGGCTGGTGGGTGACCAGGAAGAGCGGGACGCCGAGCGGGTGGTTGCCGCCCCAGCCGTTGGTGTAGTCGTACACGCGCCGCCCGACCACGATCGCGCCGGCTGCCTCGATGGTGTCCCGCAGGTAGCGGGCGCTGGCGGGGGTGACGTGCGAGACCATGCCCATGCCGGGCCACGGGAGCGCGACCTCGCCGCTCTCGTACCAGTCGAAGAGGTGCCCGACGCTGTCGTCGGGAAGCGCGATGAAGCCGTCAACCGACATCGTCAGCGAGGCGATTACGTTAGCCATGGTCAACCCTACTGAGCGAGCGGAGCCTGAACCGTGCCTTCCCCCGACGACCTGCGATTCCGTCCGGCCGAGGCGGCCGATGCGGCCGCCGTGGCCGCGTTGCACGCCGACAGCTGGCGGCGTCACTACCGAGGCGCGTTCTCCGACGCCTTCCTCGACGGCGACGTGCCCGGCTTCCTGCTGTCGCGGTGGACCGGGCTGCTGAGCGCGCCGGACCCGCAGGCGCGCACGATCGTGGCCGAGCTGGACGGCGAACTCGTGGGGCTGGCCCACACCCAGCTCGGCGACGACCCCGCCTGGGGCGCGCTCCTGGATAACCTGCACGTCTCCTACGGGCTGAAGAGGCTCGGGGTCGGGACCCGGCTGCTGGCGCTGACGGCGCAGGCGGTCCTGGACTCCACGCCAGAATCGGGCCTCTACCTGTGGGTGCTCGAGCAGAACGCCGGCGCCCGCGCCTTCTACACGGCCCGCGGCGGCACCTGCGTCGAGACCCGCCCGCGTCCCGCCGCCGGGCGGCGACCCGTCCCGGCTCAACGGAAGCCCTACGGGCCTGAGATTCGCCTGGCCGGACCCGTCGAAGCTGGTGCCGACGACGGATTGAGCTCGGTGCCGGCCCCTGTATCTCAAATTTGAGATACCGTTTGATGTATGGATGCTGCCGAAGTGGGCGCGGAACCGGTCTCGCCTGACCTGCCGACGCTGCCCGCGCTGCCGGGCTTCCGCGAGATGGCGCTGCGCCGGATGGCGGCCGAGCGGGCCGGCCTGGTCCGCGAGCTGGTGGGGCAGCGTCAGGCGGCGGGCCTGTCGCAGACCGAGGTCGCCGCGCGGATGGGCACCTCGCAGTCGGCCGTCGCCCGGCTGGAGGCGGGCACCACCGACGTTCGCACCTCGACCCTCGAGCGTTACGCGGCCGCCGTCGGCGGCCAGATCACCTGGAGGCTGAATGGCTGAGCAGCAGCGCTGGCCGGGCGGACCGCCCCAGCCGGGAGAGTTCCCGCCGCCGGGCGGGCCGGGCGCGCCCGGCGGTCCGGGGGCGCCGGGGTGCCCGGGCTTCCGCCGGGCGAGCCTGGCGCGCTTCCAGGGACCCGGGTCTGGATGGACCCGCGCTCCGACTGGCAGGACCGGCTGTACGACCGGCTCCTGGAGAAGCGGATCATCATGGCCACCGGCCTGCTCGACGACGACGCCGCGACCCGGCTGTCGGCGCAGTTCCTCACCCTCGACGCCGAGGGAGACGAGCCGATCCGGCTCGAGCTGCAGAACCTGCGCTCCGAGCTGCCCGCCGCGCTGGCGGTGATGGGCGTGCTCGACGTGCTCCGGGCCCCGGTGCACGCGCATGCGGGCGGCGAGATCCGCGGCGCCGCGCTCGGCGTGCTGGCGAGCTGCTCGGGCCGGCTCGCGTACCCGAACGCCTCGCTCGCGCTGGCGGAGCCGAGGCTGGAGTTCGACGGCACGGTGACCGCGGTGACCGAACGCCAGCGGCAGGCGGAGCGGATGCTCGACTCGCTCTACTACCGGATCGCCGAGGCGACCGGGCGGGAGGCGGACGAGATCCGCGAGGACGCCAGGCGCGGCCGGACGCTGACCACCGCCGAGGCCATCGGCTACGGCCTCATCCAGGGCAGGGTGAGCTCGCGCGATGAATAAGCCGCCCCTGAGACGGTTACTGCCGGGCGGTCAGGTCCTGGGTCCCGATCACGTTGAGCAGACGCAGCGCGTCGTGACGCCGCTCTGGCAGTATGCCAACTCGCCCGCCTAGTCACCCGGCCGGAGACGGACGCCACCGGGGTGTTCCTCAGCGAGAACGGCGGCACCTATTCCTGGTAACGCCGATGCGCGCGGCTGTCCCCGTGATCTGAGATGATCTGGGACGAGGCGGACGGAGGCGACGATGAGCGCGGAAAACGGGATTGAACGCGCCCGATTGCTTTACGAGCGCGCAGTCTTCAACGGCGACGCGGGCGCGCTGGCGACCGCGGACAGCGAACTGGACGGGGTAGAGGCCGATCTCGCCCTGGCCCGCGGCCGGGTCATTCACACGCGATTCCTCGGGCAGTTGGACGAGGACCCCGAGCGGGCTATAGAGGATCCACGCGAGCTTGTCCTGTTTGAGCGCGCCGCCAAGCTGTATCGCAAGCTCGCGGACGTGCGCGGCGAGGCCGAGGCGCTGTTCTGGATCGGCTGCTTCCACCAGGTCGTCCGGCGTGACGATCAGACCGCGGTGCCGATTCTGGAACGGTCGCGCGAGCTTGCGGAACAGGTCGCTGACAAGGGCACGATGTCCGAGGCGCTGCGGCACCTGGGCATCGCCGAGCACCGGGCCGGGCACCTGGACGGCGCGCGCAAGCGGCTGGAGGAGTCAACCCGGCTGCGCCGGGAAATCGTCCTCATGCCCGGCGTGGCCGCGAACCTGGTCGGGCAGGCCTACATCGCCGCCGCCGACGACCGCCGCGACTACGCCCGTGCGCTGCTGGCCGAGGCGGCCGCGATCGCCGAGTCAACCGGCGCCCACCGCATCATGCGTCAGGTCGAAGAGGCCCGCGCCAACCTGTAAGGCAGGTCGTGTTCCCTTCGGGCGTCGTGTGCTGTTCGGGCCGCCCCGGGCGCCCCCTCCGGCGCACGATGCAGCAACGGCACACAATGATGGCGCGAAGCGCCGATCCCAGGCGTGCCTCGCCCGGCGTCGCCACCATCGCCCGCACCGCTGCCGTGATCGCGAACGATTTTATTTCCGCGAAGGATTTTTGCACCTATTCGATAATTATCCTTCGCCAGGAAAAAATCGTTCGTGATCATGCGGCTGACGGCGGCCTGGTGCGTGGGCTGAGTGGTCGGCGGGTCTTCTGCGGTCGATGTGACCCGGAGAAAAACCAGGCGACCAGGCCTGCCCAACGCGGCAGTCGGATCGCCTTGAATGTGAGCGCCCTCGGAAGACCTGGGTCATCCGCGCCGCTTGCGCATCTCCGCCAGCCGCCAGCCGCCAGCCGCGGGCATCGTCAAGCATCGCGGTGACGGCCGCGTCGAAGGCCTCCTGGCCGCCTGCCGTCTCCACGGTCCGCTCCAGTGCCCGGAATCCCGCCAGCGAGACACGCCGCTCATCGCCCCGCCTCCTTCCTGCGCCCTGCGAGGTAATCGTCGTACAGCCGCTCGGCGCGGGGAATCGCCGTCCGGTACCACTTGCGCCACTGCCCTGACTTGTCCCCGGCCACCAGTGCAGCCGCGCAGTAATCCCTGATGGGTGCTGGCCGCCGGGCAGGACCGCGGGCTCGTAGGTCTCGGTGGCGGGGTCAAAGAGGGCGAAGCCCCAGTCGTCGTCGCCGAGGTATTCGATGCGGCAGAGCCGGATGTCCTCGTCGGTGTCGTCCCCGGGCCCGGCCCAGGCGGCCATGTAGCCGAGCGAGCCGCGCCGCCGGCATGGGTTGAGCTCGATCAGCGGTGCTTGTGAGCCAACTGCTCCGCTAGCCTGCAGATCAACTGCCGCGCTTCCGGTGGGCTGGTGACCTCTATGCGGTCGCTGAACTGCAGTAGCTGCCGTACCCCGTTGAGGTGCTCGAAGGCGATCGTGACGGTCGCGCGCCCGCCCTCGTCGCTGGAGGCGGTGGTATCGGAGACGGTGGTGTTGTCGCGGGCGACCGGGCCTGGGACCACCGAGCGCAGCCGGCTGCCGAGGATCCGCCGGGCGATATCGACGCGGTCGGCGTCGAGCAGCGCGGTGACGGTGATCTCGTGCCGGGATTCGAGGGAGCGGCCGAGCTCGGCGGCGGTTCCCGCGAGGGTCGCGCCGGCGCGGAGACGGCGTGTCTCGGCGAGTAGTTCCCAGTGCTCCAGGCGGGTGAGCGCGTACATTCGCGGGCGGGACTCGCTGTCGGCGATCAGGTACCACCGGTCTGCCCGCAGCAGCAGCGCCGCGCGTCCCGCTTCGCGCGCCTTCGACGACCGAGCTGCTTGAGATGCAACGGGTGTCTCGCTCATTACTACTTGTCGAGTTCCGAGGTGCTTTCGCCGTCTGCGCTGATTGCGGATCTCGCCGCGCGGCTCTGATCTCAAGGTCAGTCGCCTGGCTTGGGCTGCCCCGGTCGGCGGCGCTGCTTTAGCCCTGGCGCCGCCCGTCTTGTTGACTTTCGCGACGGTCCTGGGCTTCGATGATGCCGATCAGTCAGTTGCTCCCCCGCAGCCGTTGGCACGGCTGCCCACCGTCCGCCGCCGGGCCGCGCCCCGGTGACGGCGAGAGGGAGCACAGGCATGCCAGGACATCAGCGTCGGCCCGCCGCACGATCATCGTGGGTGTCGCAAGCGGACCGGGCCCAATGGCAGCAGCAGGCATCGGCCGAGCTGGCCGCGATCCTCGCGGCCCACCCAGACCTCCCGGCGATCACCTGGACGATAACGCCGGGCGGCAGCCTCACGGGACAGGCGCTCGTGCCGGGTGACCCGCGCGGCAGCCGGAAACTGTTCGCCGCCTGGCGGCAGGCACTCGGGCTGCAGGACGTCCAGGAGACGACGATGGGCGACGGCACGAGCTATGTCCGCGTCCACGCCTCGCGCGGGACGATCCGCGTCACCCTGAGCTCGGTTGTCGCCAATGTGGACGCTACGGATAATCCTGGCTGTCGCAGTCCCCGGCCCGTTCGGTCGGCCGACGCCAGGGGGCCCGCCGTCAACGTCGCGCCTGCACCAACCTGGGCGCGCGCGGCACCGCCGCCGGACCGGGCGGGGCCGTCCCCGGCCTGACCAGAGCCGTCCGCGCGATACGGCTTGCCGCGGGCGGTTACATTCACATCAGTTGATGAATCGGTCATCTCATGTAATATCAGTTCCGCAACAGGCGCCACGAGCCTGAGAGCCGGACGAATGCTCCCCCCGTCCCTTGCGGTGAGGAGCATTGCCCATGACATTTAACTTCCGCCTCTGCGTGCGAGCCTCCAGGGACGCGGCATGACGCCCGAGCAACGGCGCCTGCGCGCGCAGAACGCCGCCCACGCTCGCTGGTCCAGGCACATGGCCCGCGAGGACCAGGCGGACATCGGGCGCCAGGCGATCTGGGACCGACTCAGCCACGAGGTCGACCCAGATCGCACGCTCACACCGCAAGAGCGAGCTGTGCTCATCCAGAGCGCCGCGAAGCGCCTGTCCGCCCGGCTCAACGCGGCCAAGGCGCGGAAGCGGTCCAAGCGCACGGCGTGACCCCATGCGTGATCGCCGTGAGCTCCGCGCAGATAAAACTTTGATGCTCCGGTGCTGGGCCCACGTGCGGGCGGTGTGCGCCATGATCTTGGCCCAGGGTCGTCCGTTCGTCTGCTCGATCTCGTTCCACATGCGGACGTTGGCGCGGACGAAGATGTCGACGTGGGCGGGGTCGGCGGTGGCGTAGGCGGGGAGGCGGGCGGCGTGGGCTTCGGCTTCGGCGGCGGTGTGGCCGCGTGCCATGATGCGGAGCAGCCAGCTGGCCGGGTCGATCCAGGCGGCGGCGATCGTGGGCCAAGCCCAGTCGACTAGCCAGGCCCGCCCCTCGGCGATCAGGAGGTTGTCGGGCATCCAGTCGGTGTGGGCCAATGACCCGCCGGCCAGGGTGAGAGCGTCGTCGGGGTCGTCGGTGTAGGTCTTCCAGCGGTCCTCGGCGCGCTTGAGCGGGCCGGGGTCGGCGGGAACCTGGACGCGGCTGAGCGCTTCCATGAGGGAGACGACCAGATCGAGATCGGGCGAGCCGGGGCGGTATTCGGCGGCCCGGCCGGGGATGTGCTCGAAGCCGAGGACGTTCCATCCGGCCTCGGCGAAGTGCCACAGCAAGGCCGGGGAGATCCGGGACACGAGCGGGGCTGCGGCTGCCTCGCGTTCCTGGGTGATGACGCGGGGGTGATCGGCGGGCAGTCCCTTGACGAATATCCTGCCGTCGCGGGTGTCGATGACTGCGGCGAGGGGCGAGTTCTGCCCGGCGGTGACCGCGTGCCCGGCGGTGATCGGTCCCGTGCGCTTCTCGATTGCCGCTTTGAGAGGGCTGGGGAGGTCGGCCCACTGGATGCGCTTTTCCACGGTCGTGGTTCCTCGCGTGATGGCGCGGACGGCCCGTTGCGGGCCGTCCGCGCGGTCGGGGTCGTCAGTAGGGGTTGTCGCTGGATGCGGCGCACGAGCACATCGTCATCAACTTATCGGTGTCGGCGACGAGCGTGATGGCGTCCGGGTCCGGCGCGTCCTGCATTGCGGGCGGGGCCGGGAGCAGTTCCACGGCAACGGCGGTCATGGGCGGTTCACCTCCTTTCCCGGTGTTGGCAGTAGGTTTCGAGCGGGGCCTTGGCCTGCCGGTAGAGGCTGGCCAGGGGCATGCACGTCCCGCATGTCTTCTGGAGGGTGCAGCCGGTGCAGCCGCCGTGGCGGGTGAGCAGCGAGTCCGCGACGGCTGCCAGGCGGCGGAGTCCTTCTGGGCCTTCGGTGATCAGGTCGACCTGCGGGTCGCGGCCGACTTTGCAGATCGAGGCTCGGCCGTGGGGGTCGGCGTGGAAGTGGGTGATCCCGGCGTTGCACCCGGTGTAGGGGGCCCGCTTGCGGAGCATTTCGCGGGCCTGGCTGGGCAGGACCTCGGCTCCCCCGTGGATTGTGGGGGAGATGTTGGCGTACTCGTAGGCGTCGATGCCGTAGCGATCGGCGATGGCTCTCATCTGGTCCAGTTCGTGGGCGTTGCGGTTGGAGACGACGATGTTCATCCGCATGGGCAGCCCGGCCTCGTGGGCGGCGTGCAGTCCGCGCATGAACCGCTTGAACGATCCCTTGCGGCGGGTCATCCCGTCGTAGGAGGCCTCGGTGGCCCCGTAGATGCTCAGCGTCAGCCGGTAGGGCCGCCGGGCGGTGAGGAGCTCGAGCATGCGGGGCTGGTCCAGCCGCGACCCGTTGGATGAGATCTGGATCATCATCCCCATGTCGTAGGCGCGGGCGTGGGTCTCGGGAAACAGCGGGTCGATCAGCGGCTCGCCCCCGGTGATCTGGAGCCAGAGGACCCCGGCCGCTGCCATCACGTTCAGCAGGCGCTCGCGTCCGGGCCAGTCCATGCCCGCGAACTGCTTGTCTCCCAGGTAGCAGTGCTCGCAGTCGTAGTTGCAGCCGAGGTTCACCTCGTAGGAAGCGCGGGCGTACCCGTACTCGGTCTCCGGGCGGACCATGATCGTGTACTCGTTGGCCTGGCCGGCCAGGTCCAGCCCCCACGCGGCGCGGGCGGCGGCTGCGAGCCAGTCTGGAACGGGAGCGGCGGGGTCGCGTCGCGCAGCTCGGCGTACCGGCTGGCCCCGATCCGGATGCCCCCCTCCCGGCCGGGGCTTACGATCAGGTGCCCATCTGGATAGGGGCTGGCGATGAGCTGGTGTGTCATCGGGGGTACCTCCGTGAATCGGGTGCCTGCGGCTGCCGGGCGCTGTTAGCTGGTGGGGGCGATTAGGGTTGCGTGGACGACTTTCCCGCCGCTTCGTGGGGTGGGCCACCATCCCCAGTTGCTGTGCGTGAGCGCGTCGATGATGATGAGGCCGCGCCCGGTTTCGGCGCTGGGGCCTGCGTCTGCGGGGGCGGGGTGGCCGGGGCCGACGTCCCAGACAGAGATGCGCAGTCCGGGCGGGACGGCGTGAAGAGCAACGATGATCTCCAGTCCGCTGGTGCCGGGCGACACGGCATTCACAGCGTTTGCCGCGAGTTCGGAGACGACCGCTACCGCATCCTCGGTAAGCGCTTCCATGCCCCACAGAGGCAGGCGGGCGCGGGTGAATCTGCGGGCCTCGGCTGCAGCGGCGGGGTCGGAGGCAAGTTCCGTGCTGGCGTAATGGCCGCATTCTCGCGAGTCGCGCCCATGGTGGGACAGTTCAGACATGACTGCAAGGTCGGCTTGTGTCCCCATGTCCGCCTCCTGGGTGCTGCATCGAGAGGACTCCTAGAAACGACCAAATGATTCTGGGCCTCGGCGGATGTGACCCGCCGGGCCCGTCTGAGGGATCGTCTGCGGATGACTGATATTGACGTGATGTGGAACTACTTTAAAACATTTCGCGTAAAGCGTCAAGGATGAGAAGATGGGCATGCCAAGCGGGCATACGAACAGCTGGCATACGAACAGCGGGCCTGCGGGGAAGGGAACGTGGATTTCGGGCGGACAGAGACCGCCTCGGATTAGGTCGCTGACTGCCTGTAGAGCAGCTCGTAGAGGTGGCCACCCTTGATCAGCACTGAAGCCTCGACCGGCCGATCATTGTCACTGTAGATGACTCGGAACTGCCGGATCACTGGCACGTTCGGCAGGTCGAGAAGACCGATTTCCTCGGTCGTGGGCATGCGTACAGACACCCGGTCGGTGAAGTAGCGCTCCGGGTACCCCAGCTCCGCGAGAGCTCTCGGTGCTCCGCCTCGGATCCTGCCTGGATCGGCCAGTTCGGTCCCCGCGGCGATTTCCGACGGGTAGTACGACACGTCAAGCTCGACTGGCTCACCTTTGTGACGCATCAGGCGGCGGCGGATCACGGCGGTGTCTGACGCGGACAGGCGCATCGCGTCGGCGGCCTCTCGCGGCGGATGCACCTCGGCCACTTCGAGGAGATCGTATGAGTAGCCGTCGGGTGACGGGGTGAAAAATGGCGCTACCTCGACGAGGAACGGCTGCCGGTTCCGGACGTACACGCCCTTGCCCTGCTGGCTGAACAGGAAGCCCTCATCCTTAAGCGCGCGGAGCGCCTTCTGAATTGTCGGGTTCGCAGCACTGTATTGCTCGACGAGGCGATGGGTGGACGGGAGAGGAGTGCCAGGAGAGAATTCACCAGCCATGATCTGCTCTCGCAGGTCCGCGGCGATCTGCTCGTGACGGGGCCGCTCGTCGTTTCTCTGTGCCACCTGACTCAGCCAGCTGACAGCGGATAGCGGAGGTGGCGGCCCTCGGGAACCATGACCATGACCGTCGCCTCGAACGGGACATCGCTCTTGGAAACAGCCGTCCTGAACACGACAATCACGGGCGCACCGGCCGGCAGGCCGAGCAGCTCAGCCTCCGGTTCCGTGGCACCCCGGACCGAGATGTCGTCGAGGGCCTCGCGCACCACGTAACCCATGTCGGCAAGAAGGGTCACGGCTCCGCCTTTGATCTTCTTGGGCTGGGCCAGGGGAGTAGCGCCCGCAATGGATGCCGGATACCAGGAGTCGACGATCTCGATCGGCTTACCGTCAAGGACTACCGTGCGGCGGCGCACGACTGCCGGCGCCCCGGCCGGAAGCTGCAGCGCGTTCGCCACGTCCGGTGGCGGGACCGTCTCGGCCACCTCGCGGATCAGCTGCGTCCCCGTTCGCCCCGCGCGGGTTGCCGCCTCCGTCCAGGCGTCAGTCTCGCCCGGTGCGCGTGGGGATAGGTAGGGGGCTGCTGGTTCATCCCACATGGTTTCGTTCCCCTCCTGGCACTGCCCAGTGACACCTAACCACTTTAACCGCAAGGTGATATGGCCGAATCCTCGGGCGGGGACCGGCGATGATCTACGTGTGTGGGCACGAGACGACCATGCTGCGGCCCTCAGCGGGGTACCGACATGTGGGTGCCGGGTGTTAGCGCGCTCGGGGCTGTTGCTACGGGTGCTTTGCTGGTCGACCGCGTCCAGCAGTTCGAGCAGGGGGCGGTTGTCCAGTTGAAGGTGCGGGTCCCAGTCAGCCACGATCTCGTCCAGCTTGGCGGCGTAGAAGCGGATGGCGGCGGTGATCGCGGCCTGGGTGTAAGGGGCAGGCGCCTCGGCCAGGGGTGACGCCCAGACGTCCCAGCGGCTGCCGCCGTAACGGTGATGGGCGGTCCCGGCGTCGCGGTCGCGGAGCAGCATCGCGATGACGAGGATGTGCCTGGCGAGTTGCAGGGTCAGGTGGGCGCCGATGAGGACGTCGTGGCGAGCCGCCTTGACCGCAGCCAGGACCGCCTCGAACTGGAAGGTGCCGATCAGTTCGGCGACCCGCTCCGATGGGGACTGGTTCTGCGCTGCGGCTGACGGGCTCTGCTCGGCACCGGCCGGGGCGGTCGCGGTGATGTCGATCCTGCGCAGGTCGCTCAGCACTAGCCGGACGGTGTAGGCGGAGAGATCCCCGCTGCGGTTGGCGGCGTACACCGGCGACAGATGGCGGCCGATTTCGCGGGCTAGGTCCTCCGCCGCCGTGGACGGCTCCGCTGCGGTGATCAGGACGTCAAGGTCGGACCAGCGGTCAATGGCGGCTCCCGCGCCGCTGGCCGAGCCGTGAACCCGGAAGTCGCTGATGCGGGCGTCCCGGGCGGCTAGCTGGGCCAGCGCCGGGAAGGTGCGCTGCTGCCAGCCGTCACCGGGCTGCCCGGGGAATGGGCCGTTCGGCGTCATGGCATTCAGGGTGGCATGGGGTTGCCGCGGGCACGGAGGGATTTTCCTGCGCGTCTTCGGCCGCCGTAGCCTGTGCTCAGTTCAACCACCCGTCCAGGTCATGCACAGTCATTCTCAGTACATCTCGCCACGGCGCCGCTTGGCCTCGATGGCGCGCTGGACCTGCAGGTCGGCCCCGTACCGGTCCAGCATCGCCCGGTCCTGCCAGCCCATGAGCCGCATCAGGTCGCCTTCCGCGCCGCCGCCCGCGAGCCAGTCGTGCGCGAACGTGTGCCGGAACATGTGCGGGTAGACCGACGGCTCGTACCCGGCCTGCTCCGCTCGCCGCTTGACCATCCGCCACACGCCATTCCCGGTCACCGGCCCGCGGTTCCTCGTCCCCAGCCAGAGTGCAGGCGACGTCTGGGCCTGCCCGTGCGACTGCCGGGCCCGCAGGTAGACCACGATCGCCTTGGCCGTCGCCAGCGTCAGCGGCACGATCCGGCCCTCGTCGGCCGCCCGCGCCCCCTTGAGCGGGACGACCCGGATGTAGGGCCGGGCGATCAGGTCGGCCGGAAGGTCGTCCAGCCGGATCTGGACCAGCTCGGCCCGCCGGACGCCCTCGGTCAGCACCCGGATCATCGCGTGGTCGCGGGCGTCCTCGAACGTCCGCGCCCTCCCGCCCCCGGTGGCCGCGAGCAGGTCCCTGATGAAGTCGGCCGCCAGCGTCGACGGCCGGACCTTGACCGGCGCGTACCGCACCAGGCCGTCGGTGTACGGGTGCGGATGCCCGTACTCGACCGCGAGCCAGGTGAACAGGTGCCGAAGGTTCCGCTGCTTGGTGTTCGTCCCGCCCTGGCTGTGCGACCGCGAGGTAGGCGCGGAAGAACCGGTTCAGCGCCGCCGTGTCGCAGCCCGTGAAGTCGGCCTCCAGGCCCGCCGACGTCATCCACGAGCTCAGCGCGACCGCCGCGTCCCGGTAGGCCGAGATCGTCTCCGGCCTGGAACGGCCGCCCGTGCCGGTTGGTCTGCGTGCGCAGCCACTCGCCGTACTCGCTGATCATCACCTGCCGCCGCTGCGCGGGCGAGAGGTCAGCGCGCCGGAACCCGCCGCCCGCAAGAACATCAGGCGCCCGCGAGGACCCGGCGGAAACCACGGGCACCGGGTCGGCCGCCAGCCGCAGCGGGCTCTTGCGCGCACCCCCGCCGCCCCGGGCAGCGGAAGCAAAAGCGGACCGGTGAACAGGAGACATAGCTGTAGCCCCTTCGTCCTGGGGGAGCTAAGCACTCTTCTAAGCCGCGAAGCTAAGTGCCCAGCGCCGGGATGCTCGACCACAGCACGCCGACCGAAGGAGCCAGACCGCGCATGACCGCAGGCCTGGACCGAATGTGAGCGCCCCCAGCAAGATTCGAACTTGCGCACCCGGCTCCGGAGGCCGATGCTCTATCCCCTGAGCTATGGGGGCTCACTAACGCAGAAATGCTACCAGCCCGGGGCCGCGCTCGTGACAGACGAGCGAGACGCGCGGGTGACCGCGGCAGGACACGCCCCGCAGCCATGGCAAGTAGTTGGCTGAGGCGGTAGCCTCACGGACTGTGACGCATGGTTTGGGGCGGGTGCTCGTCGTGGACGACGACGAGGTGATCCGGCAGCTAATCGCCGTGAATCTAACCCTTGAGGGGTTCGACGTGGTGACGGCGATCGACGGCCAGGACTGCATCGACCGAGTCCAGTCGATCGCGCCTGACGTGATCACGCTGGACGTGATGATGCCGAGGCTCGACGGCTGGGAGACGGCCGTCCAGCTCCGCAAGACGCCCGAGACCGCGCACATCAAGGTGGTGCTGATCACCGCCCGCGCCCAGGAAGACGACATCGCCCGCGGCGCCAACGTCGGCGCCGACGCCTACCTGACCAAGCCCTTCGATCCCGGCGAGATGATCCGCGTGGTCCGCGAGCTGGCCGGCGCCCCGCCCGCGTAGCCCGCGGTGATCACCAGCGACGTGCGGCGCGCGATCGCCCGCGCGATCGCGGACGAAGGGCTCCAGCCGGCCGATCCCGGCCTGCGCCCCACCGGCACGCCCGGGCAGTATGCCTCCAACGTCGCGTTCGCTTCTGGCGAACAGCCGCTTTCCGCGGCGACCCGCCTCGCGGCTCGACTAGCCGGCGCCGACGGCATCGCCCGAGCCGAAGTCGCCGGCCCCGGTTTCATCACCATCACCGTCACCCCCGAGGCCCTCGCCGCCCTTCCCGACCGCGTAGTCGCGTCCGGCCCCGCCTGCGCCACCAGCAACGCGCTACGAGGCGTCCGGGTGACCGCGCCGCCCGCCGGGGACGCGCTCGCCGAGGCGAGCTGGGAAAAGGCCAGAGCAGCACTCGCCGCGCAGCTGACCGCCCGGCTCGCCGCCGCGGCGGGCGCGACGGCAGCTCTTCCCGAGGGTGTCGAACGGTCCGTGTCTTCGCCCCCGCAGAAACAGTTTGCGGACGGTGGCGAAGCAACGGTCCGTTACTCAGCGGAAAAAGAGGGACCAGCCGCGGGCCGGGTGCCGCAGGAGACCGAACTGGCGCGGGCCGTCGCCTGGGCCGGGGCCGATGCGGTCCGGTTCTCGCTGGCCAGGGCGGTGCCGGAGCGGCCGATGGTGGTCGATCGGCAGCTAATCGCGAGGCATGTGCTGGGCAACCCCGCCTATGCTGTCAGGTACGCGCACGCCCGCGCCGCGTCCGGGGTGCGCTGGGCAGCCAACTCCCGCCCTATCACCCTCGGGAGGCCAGCGGTCCCACGGCATCCGCTCGCCCACGAGGCGGAATTGGTGCTGCTTGACGCGCTGTCGTGGCTCCCGGAACGGGTTGCCGTGGCCGCGCGTCGTGGCCGGCCGGATGAGTTCGCCCGGTATCTGGAGGAATTGGCCAGCGCCACCATCGCCGCCCTGATCTGTGCCGGTTACCCAGCAAACGCCCGGGCGGCCGGAACTGACAGACTGGCTATGGCGGCGGCGGCGCGGACCGGACTCGCCGCCGGGCTCGGACTGCTCGGAGTCGGCGCGCCCGACCGGCTGTGAAGTTTCGACGTTGAGAATGGGGAAACCGCAGTGAGTCGTGTCGCCCACCCGGCCGGGCCGAGGCACGGGGACGTGCTGCCGGCCGACCACCCGCCGGCGCCGCCCGCCGACCTTAACGCGCTTGACGCGGCGATCTGGCCGCGCGGCGCCCAGCGGCAGGGCGGGGTGCTGACGCTAGGCGGCATCGACGTCCGCGATCTGGCCGCCAGGTTCGGCACCCCGGTGCTGGTCACCGACGAGGCGGACGTCCGCAGCCGGGCCCGCGAGTACGCGGAGGCGTTCGGACCGGACGCGCACGTGGCCTACGCGGCCAAGGCGTTCTGCTCGCGGGCGGTGCTGCGCTGGGTGACCGAGGAGGGGCTCGGGGTCGACGTCTGCACCGGCGGCGAGCTGGCGGTGGCGCTCTCGGCGGGGGTGGACCCGGCCCTGATCACGCTGCACGGCAACAACAAGCTCCCGGCCGAGATCGAGCAGGCGGTGGCGGCCGGGGTGGGGCACATCGTGGTCGACTCCTTCGAGGAGATCGCCCGGCTGGCCTACCACGCTGACATCGCCCGCGTCCGGCCGCGGGTCCTGGTCCGGGTCACGACCGGGGTCGAGGCGCATACCCACGAGTTCATGGCCACCGCCCACGACGACCAGAAGTTCGGCTTCTCGCTCGCGTCCGGCGCCGCCGACGAGGCGGTCCGGCGGGTGCTGGCGCTGCCCGGGCTCGAGTTCGCCGGGCTGCACTCGCACATCGGGTCGCAGATCTTCGACACCGGAGGGTTCGAGGTGGCGGCCAGGCGGGTGCTCGAGCTGGCCGCGCGGATCCACGCCGAGCACGGCGTCGCCATCGATGAGCTCGACCTCGGCGGCGGGTTCGGCATCGCCTACACCCCCGACGACGACGCGCCCGAGGTGAAGAACCTGACCACCGGGCTGCGCGCGATCGTCACCGCCCAGTGCGCGGCCTTCGGGCTGCCGGAGCCGCGGTTGACGATCGAGCCGGGCCGCGGCATCATCGGGCCGTCCACCGTCACCCTGTACGAGGTCGGCACGATCAAGAACGTGGACGGGATCAGAACCTATGTCAGCGTGGACGGCGGGATGAGCGACAACATCCGCACCGCGCTGTACGACGCCTCGTACACCTGCGCGCTCGCGTCGCGGATCGTCCGACGCCCGGCCGATGCTGGCCCGGGTGGTGGGACGGCACTGCGAGAGCGGCGACATCGTCGTCAAGGACTGCCACCTGCCGGCCGACCTCGCGCCGGGCGACCTGCTGGCGGTGGCGGCGACCGGGGCGTACTGCCGGTCGCTGGCCTCGAACTACAACCACCTGCCGCGGCCCGGCGTGGTAGCGGTGCGCGACGGTGCGGCCCGCGAGATCGTGCGCCGGGAAACGCTTGATGACCTGCTGCGATTGGACGTCGGATGAGCGCGGAGAAAACCCTCAAGGTCGCCCTGCTCGGCTGCGGGAACGTCGGGTCGCAGGTGGCCCGGCTGCTGCGCGAGGAGGGCGACGAGCTCGCGGTGCGGATCGGCGCGCGCCTCGAGCTCGCGGGCATCGCGGTGCGGCGGCTCTCGCACCCCCGGCCCGGCATCGACCCGGCCCTGCTGACCACCGACGCCATGGACCTGGCGACCCGCCCCGACATGGACATCGTGGTCGAGGTCGTCGGCGGCATCGAGCCCGCCCGCTCGGTGCTGCTGGCGGCCATGAAGAACGGCAAGTCGGTCGTGACCGCCAACAAGGCGCTGCTGGCCGAGCGCGGCGAGGAGATCCACGCGGCGTCCCGCGCGTTCGGCGCCGACCTCTACTACGAGGCGGCCGTGGCCGGCGCGATACCGCTGCTGCGGCCGCTGCGCGAGTCGCTGGCCGGGGACACCGTGCACCGGGTGCTCGGCATCGTCAACGGCACCACCAACTTCATCCTCGACCGGATGGACTCGGCCGGCTCCGACTTCAGCGAGTCGCTCGAGGAGGCGCAGGCGCTCGGCTACGCCGAGCCCGACCCGACCGCCGACGTGGAGGGGTTCGACGCGGCGGCCAAGGCGGCGATCCTGGCCTCGCTCGCGTTCCACACCCGGGTCACCGCGGCCGACGTCTACCGCGAGGGGATCACCGAGGTGAGCGCGGCCGACATCGCCTACGCCAAGCTGCTCGGCCGGACCGTCAAACTGCTCGCGATCTGCGAGCAGACCGAGGACGGGGTCGCGGTGCGGGTGCATCCGGCCATGATCCCGCGGTCGCACCCGCTGGCCGCCGTCGGCGGCGCCTACAACGCGGTCTTCGTCGAGGCGAAATCGGCCGGCCAGCTCATGTTCTACGGGGCCGGGGCGGGCGGCACCCCGACCGCCAGCGCGGTCCTGGGCGACCTCGTCGCGGTGGCGCGCAACCGGGTGGCGGGCACCCGCGGGCCGGAGCCCTCGACCTACGCGGAGCTGCCGGTGCTGCCGATGGGCGACACGCTCACCCGGTATCACGTATCGCTCGACGTGGCGGACCGTCCGGGCGTGCTCGCGCCGGTGGCCGAGGCGTTCGCCCGGCACGGCGTCTCCATCCAGGCGGTACGGCAGACCAGCAAGGGCAGCGAGGCGCTGCTCATCATCGTCACCCACGTGGCGCGGGACGCCGCGCTCGCCACCACGGTCAACGAGCTGCAGGCGCTGCCCGTCGTCCGGGCGGTGGCGAGCGTGATGCGGGTCGAAGGAGAGGAAGACCAGTGACCGGTTCGCAGGCCCCGGCGGCCACCGGCGCGCGCGCGGCCTGGCGCGGCGTCATCACCGAGTACCGGGACCGGCTCCCGGTCACCGCCGGGATGCCCGCGATCACCCTCCAGGAAGGCGGGACGCCGCTGCTGCCGGCCCCGGTGCTGTCCGCCAGGACCGGGTGCGACGTGTACCTGAAGGTCGAGGGACTCAACCCGACCGGGTCGTTCAAGGACCGCGGCATGACGGTCGCGATCACGGTGGCCGCGGCCCAGGGCGCGCAGGCGGTGATCTGCGCCTCGACCGGGAACACGTCCGCGTCCGCGGCCGCGTACGCCGCTCGGGCCGGCCTGACCTGCGCCGTGCTCGTGCCCAAGGGCAAGATCGCGATCGGCAAGCTGGCCCAGGCGCTGGTGCACGGGGCCAAGCTGCTTCAGGTCGACGGGTCGTTCGACGACTGCCTCGAGCTTGCCCGCAAGCTCGCCGTCGACTACCCGGTGGCGCTGGTCAACTCGGTCAACCCGGACCGCATCCAGGGGCAGAAGACGGCCGCGTTCGAGATCGTGGACGCGCTCGGCGACGCGCCCGACATCCACTGCCTGCCGGTCGGTAACGCCGGCAACATCACCGCCTACTGGATGGGCTACCAGGAGTACGCCGGTCTCGGGCTGGCCACCAGGCGGCCCCGGATGTTCGGCTTCCAGGCCAGCGGCGCGGCGCCGATCGTGGACGGGGCGCCGGTGACGCACCCGCAGACGATCGCGACCGCGATCCGGATCGGCAACCCGGCCTCCTGGCAGCTGGCCGAGGCGGCCCGGGACGAGTCCGGCGGCCTGATCGACAAGGTCACCGACCGGGAGATCCTCGCCGCGTACCGGATACTCGCCCGCGACGAGGCGGTCTGGGGCGAGCTCGGCTCGTCCGCGAGCGTGGCCGGGCTGCTCGCGGCGGCCGCCGACGGCCGCATCCCGGCCGGATCGCGGGTGGTCTGCACGATCACCGGCAACGGACTCAAGGACCCCGACTGGGCGCTGTCGGGCGCGCCCGCCCCCACCACCGTCCCGGTCGACGCCGCCACCGCCGCGGCCGCCCTCGGACTGGCCTGACCGACCGGCCGCGCGACGCAGTGCCGCGCCGACGTGATTGAAGTGGAATGAGAGTGCATGACGTGGAGTAAGGACCCGGTCCTGGTGCGCGTGCCGGCGACGAGCGCGAACCTCGGGCCCGGCTTCGACGCGCTCGGCCTCGCGCTCGGCCTGCACGACGAGGTCGGGGCCGCGGTGACGGCGTCGGGCCTGTCGATCGAGGTGTCGGGCGAGGGCGCGGCCGAGCTGGCCGACTCCGGCGAGAAGCATCTGGTGGCGCGCGCGATGCGGGTGGCCTTCGACGACCTCGGCGTCGATCAGCCGCCGGGGCTCGCGCTGCGCTGCGTTAACCGGATACCGCACGGGCGCGGCCTCGGCTCGTCGGCGGCCGCGATCGTGGCCGGCATCCTGGCCGCGCGGGCGCTGGCGGGTGCGAGCGTGGCCGCGCCGGACGCGCTGCCGCTTGCCAGCGCCCTCGAAGGGCATCCCGACAACGTCGCGCCGTGCCTGTTCGGCGGCCTCACGATCGCCTGGCTGGCCGATTCGACCGCGTCCGCGCAGGCGGTCAGACTCGAGCCGCTGGAGCAGATCCGGCCGGTCGCGTTCATCGCCCCGGAGTCGGTCGCGACCAGGGTAGCGCGCGGACTGCTGCCAGCGAGCGTGCCGCATGCCCACGCGGCCAGGAACGCCGGCCGCGCGGCGCTGCTGGTCGCCGCCCTCACCGCCCGCCCGGACGCGCTGTTCGACGCGTCCGAGGACCTGCTGCACCAGGACTACCGGGCGCCCGTCATGCCGGCCACGCACGAGCTGGTCAGCAGGCTGCGAGCGGCCGGCGTGCCCGCGGTCGTGTCGGGCGCGGGCCCGTCGGCGCTCGCGTTCCTGACCGAGGACGGCGCCCACGACGCGGACTTGGAGAAGCTGGATTCAATCGCGCGGGAAACGGGTACTCCCTGGCGCATAACCCCGCTAGCCGTCGAGAGACACGGCGCCAGCGCAGTACCGGATGGTCGGAGCATCCGGTGAGACGTGGCCGTTGTCTCCCGGGGAACGATGCCCTTCCCCCCCGGGAACCCCTCGTCTGGCTGCTAAAACCCCTTTTCCGCGACCTGGATGGCTGCAAAGGAATGCCGTGGGCGCTGTCGGTGTTAAGCTGGTTGCAGCATCGGTTGCCCCTATGCGGGGCGGGTGCTGGTCATCCAGACGTCGCCTGGGGGGTAACGTATACCTGCCCAGGGATCGGGCTCTTAGCGTCACCCCAGGAGAGCGATACGTTCCCCTGAGCGCTACTCCACAGCACATCTTCACGCCGGCGGCTCCGGAGACGGGTCGCGCACACGGGCAGACACGATGTGCGGGAGTAGACGCCGATCGCAGCCGCAACCTTCATCATGAGCAAATGAGGGTCTTGCGAGCAATGCGATCGGGCCTGACGCCACGGAACCCGGGTCGAGAAGACACCTAGGCGGCCGAGGATCATAATGGAAGGACCATTAGTGAGCGACACCACCGAACTCCTCAGCGGCGCGGCCCCCGCGTCCGAGGATCCCCCCATCGGGCAGCCGGCCGCCGCATCCCCACGGTCATCGGGCCGTAACGGCGGCGACCTTTCCAAGTTGCTCGTCTCCGATCTGCAGCGGCTCGCCCAGGAACTCGGTATTTCCGGGACGGGGCGGATGCGGAAGGGGGATCTCGTCGCCGCGATTACGGAGCGGACCGGCGGCGTGCGCTCGACCCCCAGACAATCAGCTACGCGAGCTGCGTCTGCGGGAGCCGACACCGTTCGCCCCCTGAATCAGGATGCTATGGAAGCAGACACATCCGTCCGGTCCGCCCCTGCCGCCGCACCCGCAGCGGCCGGCAGCGGCGACGCGCCGGCCAGTGCCCGCCCGTCCGGCGTGGCCGAGCCTGACCACACCGCCGTTTCCGACCGGGCCGCTTCTTCCGATCGGAGCGGCATCTCGGCTGCCACGCAGCACGCGGGCCTGTCGGCCGAGCAGTCGGCCGACGCCGGCGCCGAGGCCCAGGTTCAGAACGGCGGCCAGGACGGCCGTCGGGACCGCCGCCGCAACGGCCGCCGCGACGACCAGGGCGGCAACGGCCGCGACCAGCGCCGCGACAACCGCGAGGGCCGCGACAACCGCGAGCCGTGACAACCGCGAGGCCCGCGAGCCCGCCGCCGCCAGCAACGGCAGGACTGGCCAGAACGCTCAGGGCGGCAACGGCGGCCAGAACCGGGGCGACAACGCGAGCCGCGGCGACGCCCAGAGCCGTGGAGACAGCCAGAACCGGGGCGACGCCCAGAACCGCGGCGACAACCAGAACCGCGGGTTGGACGACGATGACGACAGGAACGGGCGGCGCGGTCGCGACCGGTTCCGCAACCGCAACCGGCGTCGCGGCGAGCGCCCCGGCACCGAGCCGGAGACGGTGATCGCCGACGACGACGTGCTGGTCCCGATCGCGGGCATCCTGGACGTGCTCGAGAACTACGCGTTCGTGCGGACCACCGGCTACCTGCCGGGTACTAACGACGTCTACGTCTCGCTTTCCCAGGTCCGCAAGCACGGGCTGCGCAAGGGCGACGTCATCGAGGGCGCGGTGCGCCAGCCGAAGGACGGCGAGCGCCGGGAGAAGTTCAACGCCCTCGTCCGGCTGGACAAGGTCAACGGCCTCGACCCCGAGGAGTCGGTCCGCCGGCCGAGTTCTCCAAGCTCGTCCCGCTCTACCCGCAGGACAGGCTCCGGCTCGAGACCGACCCGACCCTGCTCGCAACCAGGATCATCGACCTGATCAGCCCGATCGGCAAGGGCCAGCGCGGCCTCATCGTCTCGCCGCCGAAGGCCGGCAAGACGATGATCCTGCAGGCGATCGCCAACGCGATCACCAAGAACAACCCGGAGTGCCACCTCATGGTCGTCCTGGTGGACGAGCGCCCTGAGGAAGTCACCGACATGCAGCGCACGGTCAAGGGCGAGGTGATCCACTCGACCTTCGACAACCCGGCCGAGGCCCACACCACGGTGGCCGAGCTGGCCATCGAGCGGGCCAAGCGCCTAGTCGAGATGGGCCACGACGTGGTCGTGCTGCTCGACTCGATCACCCGGCTCGGCCGCGCCTACAACCAGGCGGCGCCGGCCAGCGGCCGGATCCTGTCCGGTGGCGTCGACTCGACCGCGCTCTACCCGCCGAAGCGGTTCTTCGGCGCGGCGCGCAACATCGAGAACGGCGGCTCGCTGACGATCCTGGCGACCGCCCTGATCGAGACCGGGTCCCGGATGGACGAGGTGATCTTCGAGGAGTTCAAGGGCACCGGCAACATGGAGCTCAGGCTCCGCCGCGAGCTCGCCGACAAGCGGCTCTTCCCCGCGGTCGACGTGGACGCGTCGTCCACCCGCAAGGAAGAGATCCTGATGGCGCCGGACGAGCTCAAGGTCATCTGGCAGCTCCGCCGGGTGCTGCACGCGCTCGAGCCGCAGCAGGCCCTCGAACTGCTCATGGAGCAGATGCGCAAGACCCGGTCCAACGCGGAGTTCCTGCTCCAGGTGCAGAAGACCACCCTCGGCATGGACCGAGACCGCTAACGCCCGGAAATATTAACCAGACGCAACTAGTTTGAGCGTCTGGCACACTAGATGGGTTCCGGTTCACGCCCGGCCTGCCTCGTTTCGATGGGGCAGGCCGAAGCAGGCGACCCGGCGACCTTTGAGGCAAGGAGCCAACCCGATGAAGTCCGACATCCACCCGAACTACCAGGTCACGACCGTGACCTGTGGTTGCGGAGCCGAGTTCACCACTAGGTCGACCGCGCCCGACGGCGCGATCCACACCGACGTGTGCTCGCAGTGCCACCCGTTCTACACCGGCAAGCAGAAGATCCTCGACACCGGCGGCCGCGTCGCCCGGTTCGAGAAGCGCTTCGGCAAGGGCCCGGTCACCGGGGCGGCCGCCAAGAAGAAGTAGCGACCTCGCCAGCGCCCGCGTGCCCGTTGATGACGGGCCCGCGGGCGCTGTGTTTGTCCGGCGAGGCTGTGGTTGACGCTAGGGTGAAGGCAGCGCCTGCCCTGCGCGAGAGAGAAGGTTTTCCCTTTGTTCGACCGGTTGGGTGAGCTGGCCAGCGAGCACGCCGAGCTAGAGCGTGCCCTCGCCGATCCCGGCGTGCACGCGGACGCGGATCAGGCCAGAACGCTCGCCAAGCGGTACGCGGGGCTGACGCCGATCGTCAACGCCTACCTGGAGTGGCGGCAGGTCGGCGACGATGAGCAGGCCGCGCTCGAGCTGGCGACCGAGGATCCCGCCTTCGGCCAGGAGGCCGTCGAGCTGGCCAAGCACCGCGAGGAGCTGGAGGAACGGCTCCGCAAGCTGCTCGTGCCGCGGGACCCGAACGATGACCGCGACACCATCCTCGAGGTCAAGGCGGGCGAGGGCGGCGACGAGTCCGCCTTGTTCGCCGGCGACCTGCTGCGGATGTACCAGCGCTTCGCCGAGCGGCACGGCTGGAAGACGGAGATCATCGACTCGACCGTCACCGGCCTCGGCGGCATCAAGGACGCGACCGTCGCGGTTAAGGCCGGCCGCAGCGGCACCGGGGCCTGGTCCCGGCTGAAGTACGAGGGCGGCGTGCACCGGGTTCAGCGGGTCCCGGTCACCGAGTCGCAGGGCCGCATCCACACCTCCGCCGCGGGCGTGCTCGTCAGCCCCGAGGCCGACCCGGTCGAGGTCAAGATCAACGACAACGACCTCAGGGTCGACGTCTTCAGGTCGTCCGGCCCCGGCGGCCAGTCGGTCAACACGACCGACTCGGCGGTGCGGATCACCCACCTGCCGACCGGCACCGTGGTCTCCTGCCAGAACGAGAAGAGCCAGCTGCAGAACAAGGAGCAGGCACTGCGCGTGCTCCGCTCGCGGTTGCTGGCGGCGGCCGAGGCGGAGGCGGACGCGCAGGCCTCGGCCGATCGCAAGGCCCAGATCAGGACCGTTGACCGGTCGGAACGGGTCCGTACCTACAACTTCCCGGAGAACCGGATCTCCGATCACCGGGTCGGCTACAAGGCGTACAACCTCGACCAGGTGATCGACGGCGACCTGGACGCGGTGATCGACGCGCTGGCGGCCGCGGACCTGGAAGCGAAGCTGGCCGAGGACTAAATGACGCTGCTGCTCGATGAGATCGCGCTGGCGACGGCGCGGCTGGCGGAGGCGGGCGTGGACTCACCGCGCGCCGACGCCGAGATCATCGCGGCCCATGTCCACAACGTCAAGCGCAGTGAACTGCACACGGTCAGGGACTCGGAGTTCGACGCCCGGTTCTGGGCGGATATCGGCCGTCGGGAGAATCGCGAGCCGCTCCAGCACATCACCGGGCGGGCGTACTTCCGGTACCTCGAGCTCGATGTCGGCGCCGGGGTGTTCGTGCCCCGGCCTGAGACCGAGGTCATGACCGGCTGGGCCATCGACCGGCTGCGCGAGATGGACGTCGCCGAGCCGGTTGCGGTGGACCTCGGCACCGGCTCTGGCGCGATCGCGCTCTCGATCGCGCAGGAGGTGCCGAGGGCCAGCGTGCACGCCGTGGAGGGGGATCCCCTGGCGCGCAGCTGGGCCGAGCGGAACATCACCCGCTACGTGGACTCCTACACCGCGGGCCGGGTGCTGCTGCACGAGGGCGACTTCGTGGCGGGCGACCCGCGCCGGGGCCTGAAGGAGCTCGCGTCGCTGGCCGGCACCGTTGATCTGGTGGTCTCCAACCCCCCGTATATCCCGCTCGGCTCGATCGTGCAGCCCGAGGTGGCGGAGTACGACCCGCCCGCGGCGCTGTGGAGCGGCGCCGACGGCCTGGACGCGATCCGCGGGGTGGAACGGGCGGCCCGCTGGCTGCTGCGACCGGGCGGCCTGCTTGCCATCGAGCACGGCGCGCCGCAGGGCGCGGCGGTGTTCTGGGTGCTTCCCGAGGAAGCCGGCTGGCGGGACACGACCAATCACAAGGATTTGGCCGGAAGAGACCGGTTCGTCACGGCAATGTGGCCGGGCGAGTAGCGCTATTGTTATCGCGCGCCCACTGCGATGGATCTTTCTGTCTTCGGGTCGCGCATCGAGGACCGGATGGTTCTGCTTAGGATGGAATCAATGAGCGCTCGATACGACTGCGCAGACACGCAGCAGCGGGAGGATGGCCTGGTCGCGGCCACCAGCGCCGTGCAGGAGGGCCAGCTTGTGGTGCTGCCCACCGATACCGTCTACGGCATCGGGGCCGACGCCTTCACCCCGTCCGCCGTCACCGCGCTGCTCGCGGCCAAGGGCCGCGGCAGGAACATGCCGCCCCCGGTCCTGGTCGGCAGCGTGCGGGCGGCGGCCGCGCTGACCGAGACGCTGGGCCCGTACGGCCAGGACCTGATCGACGAGTTCTGGCCCGGCCCGCTGACCCTGGTCTTCCGCTCGAGCCCGACGCTGCGCTGGGATCTGGGCGACACCATGGGCACGGTCGCCGTCCGGATGCCGCTGCACCCGGTCGCGCTCGACCTGCTCCGCCGGACCGGCCCGATGGCGGTGTCGAGCGCCAACTTGCACAGCGAGCCCGCCGCCACCTCCGCCGACGAGGCGCAGCAGCAACTGGGCGACTCGGTCTCGGTCTACCTGGACGGCGGCCAGTGCGCGGACAACGTGCCGTCCACGATCCTCGATCTGACCGGGACGGTGCCGCGGATGCTGCGGGCGGGCGCGATCAGCGTCGACGCCCTCCGCAAGGTCGTCCCCGTGATTGACCTGCCGGCCCATCCGGTGGTCGTCGAAGAGGAGCTGAGCCCGGCCGACCGCAGGGCGGCCGAGACCATCGCCGCCGCCAACGCGGCCGGGAGCGTCGAGCCAGGCGAGCCGTCGCGCCGTCCGAGGCCGCCGGGCCGGCCGGGGCCGACCCGACACCCGATCAGGGACCGGGCGCCTGACCGCCCGCCGCCATGCGCGAGTATCTCTACATCCTGATCATCGCGGCGGCGGTGACCTATATCCTCACCCCGCTGGTACGGCGCGGCGCGATCGCGATCAACGCCCAGCACGCCCCGCGCAGCCGGGATGTGCACACCGCGCCGACCCCGCTGCTCGGCGGGCTCGCCATGTACGGCGGGCTGGTGGCGGCGCTGCTGGTCGCCGAGCGGCTGCCGTACCTGCAGCGGGCGTTTCCCTCGTCCCGTACGGTTCTCGGGCTGCTGGCGGCGGCCGGGCTGCTGGTGATCGTCGGGATCGTCGATGACCGCTGGGAGATCGGCGCCCTGGCCAAGCTGGCCGGGCAGATCGCGGCCGGCGGCATCGTGGTCTGGTCCGGCGCCTACCTGCCCTGGATACCGCTCCCGGGCGGCGAGACGCTGCTGCTCGAGCCGGACCTGAGCTACACGGTCACGATCCTGCTCATCGTCATCACGGTCAACGCGGTGAACTTCATCGACGGCCTCGACGGGCTGGCAGCCGGGGTCGTCGGCATCTCCGCGCTGGCCTTCATGGTCTACTCCTACACGCTCACCAACTCGGTCGGCATCCCGTCCCAGTCAGTCCCCGCTGTCGTCTCGGCGGTGCTGGCGGGCGTCTGCATCGGGTTCCTGCCGCACAACTTCAACCCGGCCCGGATCTTCATGGGCGACACCGGGGCGATGCTGCTCGGCCTGCTGCTCGCCTACGGCCCGATCTCGAGCACCGCCTCGCTCGACCAGAACATCCTGGTCAACTACGCGAGCCCGATCAACCACCCGGTGGACCGGTTCGCGACCATCCTGCCGCTGCTGCTGCCGATCGCGATCTTGATCATCCCGTACACGGACCTGCTGCTGGCCGTGGTCCGGCGGATGCTCGCGGGGCTGTCGCCGTTCGCCGCCGACCGCCAGCACCTGCACCACCGGCTGCAGAACATGGGCCACTCGCACCGCCAGACGGTGCTGCTCATGTACCTGTGGGCGGCACTGTTCACCGGCACGGTGGTCGGCCTCTCGGTGATCAGGGTCGCGCTGGTCTGGCTCGCCCTGGCCACCGTCGGCGCGGTGATCGCGCTGGTGCTCGCGACCATGCCGAAGCTCCGACCGTGGCGGTCGGCCGGCCAGCGCGCCGCCGGGACCAGGAGCCGTCACCGGATCGGGGCCACCCCGGTCCGTTCGACCGAAGCGGCGATCGCCGCCAGCGGCCAGGCCGCACCGGTCCGGGGACCGGCACTCAACGGGGCGGCGCCGGTTCTCTCGGCCCCGGCCGGCCGGCACCGCCCGCGCCCGCCGGGCCGGCCGCGCCCTTCGCGCCCCCCGCCCCGGTCGCCGCGCCGAACATCACACCGAACGGCGCGCCCGACATCACACCCAACGGCACACCGAACGGCCACCGGACCGCCGCGCCGCCGCCGAGCCGCCACGCCCGTAACGCAGGGGCAACAAGACCGTAACTGGCGATCTCCGGTTAATCTGCTGTAGCCTGCGGGAACGCTAACCGCGTGGTGGCCCGTGTCATTTCGCCGCATTTGGGGCCGGGCACTGCCGGCAGCCGTGAACGGTTGGGGCGGGGGCCCTCGCAGACCCACACGATGGTCATGTAAAGTCATCATCAGGTAAAGCGAAAGTCAAGAACTTTGTGATAGCCTTCACAAGCAGGGTCTTAGACGGACACTGCTACTCATTCCTACTCAAGGGAGAGCCGGTAGAGATGGCGCACTACGGCCGTGTTGTGCGGTGGTCGATCGCGCTGACCAGCGTGGTGGCCGCCGTCGCGGTCGTCATCTGCGCGCTCGTCGGCGGTTCCAAGGGCATCTACGGAGCGCTCATCGGCATTGGCGTCGTCGCCGTGTTCTTCGGCATCAGCATCGTCGCGGTCGGCAAGGCCGCGAAGGTCAGCCCGATGGCGATGATGGTGACCGCGCTCGGCTCGTTCGTCCTGAAGATCATCGCGTTCATGATCGTGCTGGTCGCGATCGGGCACTCTACCGCGTTCAACGGCCGCAGCCTCGGCTTCACGGCGCTCGCCTGCATCCTCGCCTGGTCCGCCGCTCAGGTAGTGACCGCGATGCGGATGCAGACGCTCTACGTCGAGCCGCACGGGCAGAGCTGAGGCGCGGCGATCGTGGGAATGCGGAGCTATCGGCGTCCGGGCCGTTACGTCACGTCCGGAGCGCCGGGCGCGACCGGGACGGCGGCCGGCCCGGCCGCCGACGACAACGGGCTCACCATGGGCTCTGGCTGGACCATCTTCAGCTACCTGATCTCCGGCATGCTCGCCTATGGCGGCATCGGCTGGGTGATCGGCCACTTCACGCACGTGTCGCTGTTTTTCCCGATCGGCATGCTGGTCGGGCTCACAATCTCGATCGGCTGGATCATCTATAAGTACGGCCGGCCACATGAGCAGGGGAACCCCCCGAAGGGAGATGATCGGTGACCGGCGATATCGCGGCCGCCGCGGAGGGCTGCCACATTTTCAGCGGGTGCGGGTATCCCGCGCCCGGGCTGAACGACTTTTACTTCCAGAAGCTGTTCAGCATCGGCGGGTGGAACGTCACCAAGCCCGAGCTGATCGCGGTCCTGTGCGTCATCATCATCGTCGCGTTCTTCTGGGCGGCGTTCGCCAAGCCCAAGATGATTCCCGGCAAGACGCAGAGCATCGGCGAGATGGCCGTGATGGCCGTGCGCGACCAGGTCGTCCGACCGGTGCTCGGCTCCAAGGGCGACTCGTACATGCCGTTCCTCACGTCGCTGTTCTTCTGGATCTTCGTGATGAACCTGATGGAGCTCATCCCGGTGCTCCAGTTCCCGCCGATGTCGCGGATCGGCTTCGTCTGGCCGCTCGTGCTGCGTCGTGTACGTCCTGTACTGGTACCTGGGCTTCAAGTCCAAGGGGTTCTTCGGCTACTTCAGGTCGTGGATCCCGGAGGCGCCGTGGCCGATCCTGATCATCCTGATCCCGGTCGAGATCCTCAAGTACGTCTTCATCCAGCCGTTCACGCTCGGCGTCCGGCTGTTCGCGAACATGTTCGCAGGCCACCTGCTGCTGTCCATCTTCATGATCGCGACCTGGTACCTGACGAGCCTGTCGATCGGCCTGCTGTACGCTGCGGGCTCGCTCTTCATGGTGTTCTTCGTCTTCCTGCTCGAGCTCCTGGTGGACGTCCTGCAGGCGTTCATCTTCACCACGCTCACCGCTACCTATATCGCGGACTCCCTGGAGCACGGCCACTGAGCCGCGCCGGGCGCCCACAGCTCTCCTCTCTAGCGTTACAGCCCGGCGGGCAGGAGCCGCCGGACCGACCGAAAAGGAAGAATCAATGTCAGCAACCGCCGTTCTCGCCGCTCAGACGATCAGCATCAACATCGGCGCCGTCGGCTACGGCCTCGCCGCGATCGGCCCGGGCATCGGCATCGGCCTGGTCTTCGGCCACGCGATCGAGGCCATGGCCCGCCAGCCCGAGGCGTCCGCCCGCATCCAGCTCTACATGTGGATCGGTTTCGCGCTGACCGAGGCGCTCGCGCTCATCGGTCTCATCGCCCCATTCATCTTCAAGTACTCCTGAGGCAGCGAACCTAGAGAAGTGAGGGCTGGGTAGATGTTCCTCGCCGACACAACACAGGACCCGCTGATCCCGACTGGGTCCGAGCTGATTCTCGGGATCGTCTGCTTCCTCATCGTCTTCGGCATTCTCGGCAAGATGCTCCTGCCGCGGATCACCAAGACGCTGGCCGAGCGTGAAGACGCGATCCAGGGCGGCATCAACCGGGCGGACGAGGCGCAGGCCGAGGCGCAGGCGGTGCTCAACCAGTACCGCGCGCAGCTGGAGGACGCCAAGCACGAGGCTGCGCGGATGCGCGAAGAGGCCCGCGAGGCGGGCGCCCAGATCATCGCCGAGATGCGCGAGCGCGCCGAGGCGGAGGCTCGCCGGATCACCGAGTCGGCGCAGTCTCAGATCGAGGCCGACCGGCAGCAGGCGCTGACCTCGCTGCGAGCCGAGGTTGGCACCCTTGCCACCGAGCTGGCCAGCCGCATCGTCGGCGAGTCGCTGACCGACACCGCCCGGCAGAGCCGGATGGTGGACCGGTTCCTGGCCGACCTCGAGGCGCAGGGCACCGCGGGCACCGGGGCCAGGCAGTAATGCGGGGCGCCAGCAGGGCCTCCTACGCCGAGCTGCGCGAGCAGCTGTCGGCCGAGGCGCGCGGAGTTGTGACGGCCGGACGGGTCGGCGACGAGCTGTTCGCCGTGGTCCGGCTGCTCGACGACGAGCATGGTCTGCGCCGCGCGCTCGCCGACCCGACCAAGCCCTCGGACGAGAAGAGAGCGGTGGCCGGGCGGCTGCTGCACGGCAAGATCTCGGCCCCGGCTGAGCGGCTGGTGACCGAGGCCGTGGCGGCCACCTGGGCGACCCCGGGCGAGCTGAGCGACGCGATCGAGCAGCTCGCCATCGAGGCGCTCACGATCGTCGCCCAGAACGAGAACTCGCTCGACGACCTGGAGGACGACCTGTTCAGGTTCGGCCGCCTGGTCTCGGCCCAGCCGGGCCTGCGCTCCGCCCTGATCGGGACCACCGGCTCCGACGCGAAGGCGAGCCTGCTCTCCGGCCTGCTGTCGGACAAGGTCAGCGCGGTGTCGCTGAGCCTGATGACCCAGGTGCTGACCCACCCGCGCGGTCGCTCGCCGCAGGCGGTGCTCGACCTGTGCGCATCCATCGCGGCGCGCAGGCGCGAGCAGCTGATCGCGGTGGTGCGGGTGGCCACCGAGCTGACGGCGGTCCAGCGGCAGCGGCTCGCTGACACCCTCAGGAACGCTTACGGTCAGGGAATTCACCTGAATGTGGTGCACGATCCGGCGGTCGTAGGTGGCATGTCCGTCCAGATCGGGGATGAGCTAGTGGACGGGACCGCGGCGAGCCGCCTGGCTGAGGTCCGACGCAAACTTGCGAGCTGATTCGGCCGGCGACCGGCCGGCTCAGGGATTTTCACGAACGGAATGAGGAAGATGGCGGAGCTGACAATCCGACCGGATGAGATCCGTGACGCGCTTGCGCGGTTCGTCGAGGAGTACGAGCCCGCTGGCGCCGAGCGCGAAGAGGTCGGCACGGTCGTCGAGTGCGGCGACGGCATTGCCCGGGTCGAGGGTCTCCCCTCGGCCATGGCCAACGAACTGCTCGAGTTCGAGAACGGGGTCCGTGGCCTCGCGCTCAACCTCGACGTGCGCGAGATCGGCGTCGTGATCCTGGGCGAGTTCGCCGAGATCGAAGAGGGCCAGAAGGTCAAGCGGACCGGCGAGGTGCTCTCGGTGCCGGTCGGCGACTCGTTCCTCGGCCGGATGGTGGGCGCGCTTGGCGAGCCGCTCGACGGCCTCGGCCCGATCGAGAACACCACCCTGCGCCAGCTCGAGATCCAGGCGCCGTCGGTCGTCCAGCGGCAGCCGGTGAAGGAGCCGATGCAGACCGGCATCAAGGCCATCGACGCGATGACCGCCATCGGCCGGGGCCAGCGGCAGCTGATCATCGGCGACCGGCAGACCGGCAAGAGCGCGATCGCGATCGACACGATCATCAACCAGAAGGCCAACTGGGCCTCCGGCGACCCGGCCAAGCAGGTGCGCTGCGTCTACGTCGCGATCGGCCAGAAGGGCTCGACGATCGCGTCGATCAAGCAGTCGCTCGAAGAGGCCGGGGCGATGGAGTACACCACGATCGTGGCCGCTCCCGCCTCCGACCCGGCCGGCTACAAGTACATCTCGGCCTACACCGGCAGCGCGATCGGCCAGCACTGGATGTACGGCGGCAAGCACGTCCTGATCGTCTTCGACGACCTGTCCAAGCAGGCCGAGGCGTACCGGACCGTGTCGCTGCTGCTGCGCCGCCCGCCGGGCCGCGAGGCCTACCCGGGTGACGTCTTCTACCTGCACTCGCGCCTGCTCGAGCGCTGCGCCAAGCTGAGCGACGAGCTCGGCGCCGGATCGATGACCGGCCTGCCGATCATCGAGACCAAGGGCAACGACATCTCGGCCTACATCCCGACCAACGTGATCTCGATCACCGACGGTCAGATCTTCCTCGAGACCGACCTGTTCAACTCCGGTGTCCGACCGGCCATCAACGTCGGCCAGTCGGTCTCCCGGGTCGGCGGCTCGGCCCAGATCAAGGCGATGAGGAAGGTCGCCGGCCAGCTCCGGCTTTCGCTCTCGCAGTTCCGCGACCTGGAGGCGTTCGCGGCGTTCGCGTCCGACCTCGACGCGGCCTCGCGCGCGCAGCTCGACCGCGGCGCCCGGCTGGTCGAGCTGCTCAAGCAGCCGCAGTACGACCCGTTCCCGGTCGAGGAGGAGGTCTGCTCGATCTGGGCGGGCACCACCGGCCAGCTCGACGACGTGCCCATCGAGGACGTGCACCGGTTCGAGACCGAGTTCCTCGAGTTCCTGCACCGCAACAACGAGGGCCTGCTCACGTCGATCAGGGAGACCAAGGAACTGCCCGACGACGGGATCGCCGCGCTCAAGGACGCCATGGACCGGTTCCGCCGCACCTTCGAGGTGACCGGCGGGAAGCTGCTGGTCTCCGACGACGAGGTGGCGACGCCGCTCGGCGCGGGCGAGGTCGAGCAGGAGTCGGTCGCGAAGTACAGCGGCCCGGATGACTCGGTTGCCCCCGATGACGCGGTCGGCGGTGACGGTGACAAGGCCGGAACCGTGAACCCGCGCGCTGCGACGGGCGGCGAGTAAGCGCCATGGCAGCAACGCTTCGAGCGGTCCGGGCGCGGATCAGGGCGGTCAAGTCGATCGCCAAGATCACCCGCGCCCAGGAGCTGATCGCGTCGTCGCGGATCGTCAAGGCCCAGCAGCGCACGCGGGCGGCCGGGCCGTACGCGCGCGAGCTCACGACGGCGGTCGAGGCCGTCGTGAGCCGCTCGACCACGATCAGCCACCCGATGATCAACGAGCCCGAGTCGATCAAGCGGTCGGCGGCGCTCATCATCACCAGCGACGGCGGGTTCGCCGGGGCCTACAACGCCAACGTGCTCCGCGAGGCCAACCGGCTCAGGGAGCGCAACCGGGAGAACGGCACCGAGACGGTCAACTACGTGGCGGGCCGCAAGGGCATCGGCTGGCACCGGTTCCGCGACCTCCCCATCGAGGCCGAGTGGAGCGGGTTCTCCGCCCAGCCGACCTACGCGAAGGCCGAGGAGGTGGCGACGGCGCTGCTCGACGCGTTCGAGAAGGACGCCGCCGACGGCGGCGTGGACGAGATCTACCTGGTCTCGACCGAGTTCGTCTCGATGCTGACCCAGCGGCCCTCGGTCGTGCGGCTGCTGCCGATGCAGATCGAGGAGCGCGAGGGCGAGCGGCCCGGCGGCCAGCTGCCGTCGTACGAGTTCGAGCCGTCGACCGACGTCGTCCTCGACGCGCTGCTGCCGCAGTACATCGCCAGCCGCATCTACTATGCGATGCTCGAAGCGGCGGCTTCCGAGCTCGCGGCGCGGCGGCGCGCCATGAAGGCCGCCACGGACAACGCAAACGACCTGATTGACCGGCTGACCCGCGAGGCCAACAACGCCAGGCAGGCCGAGATCACCCAGGAAATCAGCGAAATCGTCGGCGGGTCAAACGCGCTCGCTGAAGCGAACGCAGGGAGTGAGTAACAGACCATGACCGCGACCGTAGAAAACGTGGAAACGACCGGCACGGCCAATGGCCGCGTCGCCCGGGTCATCGGCCCGGTCGTCGACGTGGAGTTCCCGGCCGAGTCGATGCCGGAGATCTACTACGCGCTGAACGTGGACATCACGTACGGCGACAGCACCCGCACGCTGACCCTCGAGGTCGAGCAGCACCTGGGCGACAACCTCGTCCGGGCGATCTCGCTCGAGGCGACCGACGGCCTGATCCGGGGCTCCGAGGTGGTCAACACCGGCGCGCCGATCTCGGTGCCGGTCGGCGACGTGACCAAGGGCCACGTGTTCAACGTGCTCGGCGACCCGCTCGACGTGCCCAAGGCGAGCCTCGACATCACCGAGCGCTGGCCGATCCACCGGCCCGCGCCCCCGCTCGACCAGCTCGAGTCCAAGACCGAGATGTTCGTCACCGGCATCAAGGTCCTCGACCTGATGACCCCGTACGTCCGGGGCGGCAAGATCGGCCTGTTCGGCGGGGCCGGCGTGGGCAAGACGGTGCTCATCCAGGAGATGATCCGCCGCGTCGCCAAGAACTTCGGCGGCGTGTCCTGCTTCGCCGGCGTCGGGGAGCGGACCCGCGAGGGCAACGACCTCTTCCTCGAGATGACCGAGTCCGGCGTTATCGACGACACCGCGCTGGTGTTCGGCCAGATGGACGAGCCGCCGGGCACCCGGCTGCGGGTCGCGCTGTCCGCGCTGACGATGGCGGAGTACTTCCGCGACGTGCAGAAGCAGGACGTGCTGCTGTTCATCGACAACATCTTCCGGTTCACCCAGGCCGGCTCGGAGGTGTCCACCCTGCTCGGCCGGATGCCGTCGGCGGTGGGCTACCAGCCGACCCTGGCCGACGAGATGGGCCAGCTGCAGGAGCGGATCACCTCGACCCGCGGCCACTCGATCACCTCCATGCAGGCGATCTACGTGCCCGCCGACGACATCACCGACCCGGCCCCGCACACGGTGTTCGCGCACCTGGACGCCACCACGGTGCTGTCCCGGGCGATCACCGAGAAGGGCATCTACCCGGCGGTCGACCCGCTCGACTCGCAGTCGCGGATCCTCGACCCGCGCTACATCGGCCAGGACCACTACGACGTGGCCCGGACCGTGCAGACGATCCTCCAGCGGTACAAGGAGCTGCAGGACATCATCGCGATCCTGGGCGTCGACGAGCTCTCGCCGGAAGACCAGATCACGGTGCAGCGCGCGCGCCGCATCGAGCGGTTCCTGTCGCAGCCGATGTACGTGGCCGAGCAGTTCACCGGGCAGCCGGGTGTCTTCACCCCGATCGAGGAGACGATCGCCTCGTTCAAGGCGATCGCCGAGGGCAAGTACGACTCCTACCCCGAGCAGGCGTTCTACATGGTCGGCGGCATCGAGGACGTGGAGAAGAAGGCCAAGGAGCTGGAGCGCTAGTGACGCTGCACGTAGAGCTGCTCCTGCCGGACCGGTCGCTCTGGTCCGGCGAGGCCGGCCTGGTCATCGCCAAGACGATCGACGGCGACATCGGCGTCCAGACCGGGCACTCCCCGGTGTTCGGCATCCTGTCGCCGGGCAGCGTGGTCCGCATCCGCGAGGTGCCGGGGGACGAGAGCCCCGGTGACGTGGTGCGGGCCGCCGTGCGGGACGGGTTCCTGTCCGTCACCGCTGACCGGGTGTCGATCCTGGCCTCGTCGGGCGAGCTCTCCGGCGAGGTGGACGCCGGCGCGGCTCAGTCCGATCTGGACGCCGCCACCGAGGCGGCCGGGTCCTCGACCGCGGCCGAGGAGTCACCCGAGGTCAGGTACGCCCGCGCCCGGCTGCGTGCCGCCGGCGAGCAGGCCTGACACCGGAGCCAGCGGCCATCGGCGCGAGCGGAGCGGCGGTGGGGGGAGCGCTGACGGACGCGGTGTGGCTGTTCGCCGCGTTCCTGGTGCTCCTCGTCGCCGCCGCCATCGTGCTCGCCAGCCGCCGCTTCCTGCTCGAGCGGAGCGGCGGGACGGTCGAGTGCGCGCTGCGGCGGCTGAACGTGGAGGGCGACCCCGACCACGTCGGGCTGCCCTGGCACGGCCTCGGGCACGGCGGCTGGCGGCTCGGCGTGCTCTCCTATCAGCGTGACGAGCTCTACTGGTACGGCGCGCTGGGCGTGCTGCTCCGCCCGGAGCAGGTGTTCCAGCGCCGGGCGCTGGCCGTGGTCTCCCGTCGTCCGGCCGACGAGGCCGAGGTGGCGGCGCTCGGGGTCGGCCGGATCGTGGTCGAGGTGGAGGCCAAGTCGTCGGCCCGCCGGCCCGTCCGGCCCGTCGGCCCGCCGGACGGCGGCCACTGGCAGCTGGCCATGTCCGATGCGGCCCTGACCGGCTTCCTGGCCTGGCTCGAGGCCTCCCCGCCGGGCTCGCACCTGGCCGACTTCGGCTGAGCGTGCCCGATCGGTGCAGCTAGCGGTCGCCGCCCGGCCGCCAGAGCACGTCCCCGGTGCCCGCGTTGGCGGCCCGGGAGAGGATGAACAGCAGGTCCGAGAGCCGGTTCAGGTACTTGGCGGGCCACCGGCTGATCGTGTCGCCGTGCTCGGCGACGGCCGCCCAGGCGGTCCGCTCGGCCCGCCGCGTCACCGCCCGGGCGGTGTGCAGCAGGGCCGCCCCCGGGGTCCCGCCCGGCAGGATGAAGGTGCGCAGCGTCGGCAGGCCGGCGTTGTAGGCGTCGCAGGCGGTCTCGAGCGCGCTGACGTAGCTCTCGTCGATGCGCAGCTGCGGGTACTCGGGCGGCGCGACCGGGAGCGGGGTGGCCAGGTCGGCGCCGCAGTCGAAGAGCTCGTTCTGGACCCGGCGCAGCAGCGCGACGACGTCCTCGGGCAGCCCGCCGAGGGTGATGGCGACGCCGACGGCGCAGTTGGCCTCGTCGGTGTCGGCGTAGGCGGCCAGCCGGCTGTCGGTCTTCGGCACCCGGCTGAAGTCAGACAGCCCGGTGGTCCCCCCGTCGCCGGTGCGGGTGTAGATCGTGGAGAGTACGACCGGGTTGTCCCGGCTATCGTCGGCCATACGGACACCGTAGAGTAATCACTCTAAGTAATCATCATGGAAATGTGATTAAGCCTCTGGCCAGGGGTATTAGACTTCACGTACAACAGGGATCACAGAAAAGTGACTAAGGGTAGTCACAGTCGCGAAATCTGGGGTCCGGCGGTTCTCGGGGGCCCGCCGGACCCCGCTTTGCGCTAGTAGGACCCCATTGTGCGTACTAAGGTACCCCTGTGTTCGACTACGTGATCGTGGGCGGCGGAAGCGCGGGTTGCGTGGTCGCGGCCAGGCTCGCCGAGGACCCCGGCAGCAGGGTGCTCCTGCTCGAGGCGGGCCCGGACGGCGGCGCCGTCGACGAGATCCAGGTGCCCGCCGCGTACAACCGGCTCTTCCGCAGCAGGTACGACTGGAACCTGGTGACGCTCCCGCAGGAGCGCGCGGACGGCCGCCCGGTCTACTGGCCGCGGGGCAAGGTCCTGGGCGGCTCCTCGGCCATCAACGCGATGATCTACATTCGCGGCAACAAGGCCGACTACGACGGCTGGCGCGATGACTACGGCTGCGCGGGCTGGGGGTTCCGGGAGCTGCTGCCGTACTTCCGCCGGGCCGAGGACAACGGCCGCGGCGAGAGCGCCTACCACGGCGTCGGCGGGCCGCTGTCGGTCCAGGACCTGCGGCACAAGTCCGAGCACACCCGGCACTTCATCGAGTCGGCCGTCCGCCGCGGCGCGGTCGCCAACGACGACTTCAACGGCGCCCAGCAGGACGGGGTCGGCTACTACCAGGTCACTCAGGCCGGCGGCCGGCGCTGCAGCGCCGCCGACGGCTACCTGGCCGCCCGGCCGGGCAACCTCACCGTCATCACCGACGCCCTGGTGACCGGGGTGCTGATCGAGGGCGGCCGGGCGGCCGGGGTCAGCTACCGCCGCCAGGGCCGCGACGAGACCGCGCGGGCCGAGGCCGAGGTGATCCTCGCGGCCGGCGCGATCGGCTCGCCCCAGCTGCTGATGCTGTCCGGCATCGGGCCGGCCGACCACCTGCGCGAGCACGGCATCTACGTGATCGCCGACCTGCCCTCGGTCGGCGCCAACCTCATCGACCACCCGTCGGTCCCGGTGATCTGGTCCACCCCGTCGCTCAAGGGCCCGTGGGAGTCGTCCGGCAACGCCGGCTTCGCCCGCTGGCGGCTGACCCACAAGGGCCCGCTGACCTCTAACATCGCCGAGGCGGGCGGATTCGCCCGCAGCGACCCGAGGCTGACCGCGCCCGACCTGCAGTGGCACGTGCTGCCGGTCGCGTTCCGCGACCAGGGCCTGGCCGACCCGGCCAGCCGGGCGATGACCGTGCTGGTCACGCTGGTCGACGTGGCCAGCCGGGGGCGCCTCGGCCTCGCCTCCCGCGACCCGAGGCACCGCCCGCTGGTCGACCCCGGCTACCTGTCCGACGTCCGCGACCTGTCCGCGCTCGCGGTCGGGGTGCGGATGGCGCGCGACTACGGGACGGCCGCGCCGATGTCGAAGATCTGCGGCCGGGAACTGGCGCCGGGCGACGGGGCGCACACCGACCACGAGATGCGCGACTACATCCGGGCCAGCATCGCCAGTACCTACCACCCGGTCGGCACCTGCGCGATGGGCGGCGACGTGGCCCGCTCGGCCAGCGGCTACGACAGCGTGGTGGACCCGCTGCTCCGGGTCCGCGGGGTGGCGGGACTGCGGGTGGTGGACGCCTCGGTGATGCCGACGCTGCCGCGCGGCAACACCAACGCGCCCACGATCGCCATCGCCGAGCGCGCGGCCGACCTGATCGCCGGGCGCGCGCCCCTCGTCCCGCAGGACCCGGAAGCCTCGGTGGCCCCAACCCTCACGGGCTGAATGATCCGCGGCGGATTCCTGTCAGTTCGGACCACCGCACGCCTTCCTATCCATCCCGACCACTTCCCTATCATCCCGACCACTTCTGCGAGATGCATGTCCTTCCGGTATTGACGGAGAGTAGTTCTGTGAGTGCAAACTGAGAGATCAGAGATTAGGTGCACTCCCGTGAAGCGCTCCTCGGGATCGAGAAGGGAGCTTGATCATGGCTACTGAAAGCGAACCCATCGGAGCCACCGCTACCAGACCAGGCGACATAGGCCTCAGACGAGAGATGGGACTCATCGGGGCCACGTGGGCGTCAGAGACCTCGATCATCGGCTCCGGCTGGCTGTTCGCCGGGATGGGCGCCGCCGTCCTGGCCGGGCCCGCGGCCATCTACGGCTGGCTCATCGGCGGGGGCTGCGCCATCGTCCTGGCGCTCCTGCACGCCGAACTCGGCGGGATGTACCCGGTCGCCGGCGGGACGGCCAGATTCCCGCACCTGGCCTACGGCAGCGTGGCCGGCGTGTCGTTCGGGTTCTTCTCCTGGCTGCAGGCGGTCACGGTCGCACCGGTCGAGTGCTACGCGGTGATGACGTACGGCCAGTACTACTGGCACAGCATCTACGACCCGACCACGGGGCGTATCACCACGCTCGGCTTCGGGATGACGATAGTGCTGATGGCCGTCTTCACCGCGCTCAACTTCCTCGCGGTGAAACTGTTCTCCCGGGTCAACAGCGGCATCACGTGGTGGAAGGTCGCGATCCCGGTCCTGACCATCATCATCTTCTTCTTCAAATTCCACTCCGGTAACTTCCACCCCGGCGGCGGCGGCTTCATGCCGTTCGGCATCAAGGCGGTGTTCGGCGCCATCCCCGGCGCTGGCATCGTGTTCTCGTTCCTGGGCTTCGAGCAGGCTGACCAGCTAGCCGGCGAGATCAAGAACCCGCAGAAGAACCTGCCGCGCGCGATCATCATCGCGATCCTGCTCGGCACGGTGATCTACTGCCTGGCGCAGATCGTGCTGATCGGCGCCACCCCGCCCAGCCTGCTGCATCACGGCTTCCAGGGCATCCCGACCGGGAACCCGGTGCTCGTCTACCCGTTCGCGGCCGTGGCCGGCGCGGCCGGGCTGGGCATCTTCTGGGTGACGGTCCTGCACATCGACGCGTTCGTCTCACCGTTCGGCACCGGCATGATCTACCAGACCTCCACCTCCCGGATCGGTTACGGCCTGGCCAGGAACAGGTACTACCCGCAGGCCTTCCAGTGGGTCGACCGGAACGGCGTGCCGTGGTTCAGCCTGATCATGGCGTTCGTGTTCGGCATCTTCTTCCTGCTGCCGTTCCCGAGCTGGCAGGCACTGGTCGGCCTCGTCACCGGCGCGAGCGTGCTCATGTACGCGGGCGCGCCGCTGTCGCTGGGCGCCTTCCGCCGCCAGGTGCCGGAGGCGCCGCGGCCCTACCGCGTGCCTTTCGCCGCCGTCATTTCGCCGCTCGGCTTCATCATCGCGAACATGATCATCTACTGGTCCGGCTTCAACGTGGTCTGGAAGCTCGGCGTGTGCATCGTGATCGGCTACGTCATCATCGGCATCTGCATGTACTTCGACCAGGAGCGGCCGCCGCTGGACTGGAAGTCGGCCCGGTGGCTGCCGTTCTACCTGATCGGCATGGGCTTCATCTCCTGGTTTGGCCAGTTCGGCACCGGCGCGCCGCCGATCAACAACGGCCGCCTCCCGTTCTGGTGGGACATGCTGGTGGTGGCGGGCTTCAGCCTGGCCATCTACTACTGGGCGGTGCACGACAGGCTGCCCAACCGGGAGATGGAGCTGCTGGTCGAGAAGCAGTCCGTGCGGATGGGCGACGTGCCCGCCCAACCGCGGCACTGACGCGCCCGAGGCACCCAGTCCTCGCACGCACGTGCGTGCGAGGAAGTCAGAGGCGCTATCGACGGCGCCTGGGCTGGTACAGGCGGCCGTGCAGGACGGTCACCAGCTTGACGATCCGGTCCATGTCCCGCTGCTCGCGGCTGAACGTCGTCGTGCGCACCAGCGGCTTCATGCGCTGCCTGGTGATCGACTTGGCCCGGGAGAACTCGCGCAGCCCGTCCGCCCCGTGAATGCGCCCGAACCCGGACTCGCCGGACCCGCCGAACGGCAGGGCGGGCACCGCGGCGAACGCGAGGGCCGAGTTCACCGAGGTCATCCCGGCCCGCAGCGCCCGCGCGGCCCGCATCCCCGCCCCCCGGCGCTTGGTGAACACGGCCGACCCGAGCGCGTACGGCGAGGCGTTGGCGAGCCGGACCGCGTCGGCCAGCGATGCGACCGGGGTAACGGTCACGACCGGGCCGAACGTCTCCTCGCGCTGGGCCGGGCTGTCCTCGGGCACGTCCACCAGCACGACCGGGTGGACGTAGGGGGCCCGCACCGAGTCGAGGCCGCCGTAGGCCGGCGGCCGCCCCGCGCGACCGCGTCGGCCAGGTGCCGCTCGACCACGTCGACCTGCCCCGGCAGCGTCATCGGCCCGTACCCGGCGGCGCCGTCGTCGCCCGGCCGCAGCCGGGAGACCCGCTCGTTGAGCTTCTCGAGAAACGAGTGGTAGACCCCGTCGACCACGTACACCCGCTCGATGCCGATGCAGGTCTGCCCCGCGTTGGACATCGCCCCCCAGGTGGCGGCGTCGGCCGCCGCGTCGAGGTCGGCGTCGGCCGCGACCAACAGGGCGTCCTTCCCGCCGCACTCCGCCAGCACCGGCGTCAGCGTCTCCGCCGCCGCCGCCAGCACCTTCCGCGCGGTGGCGGCCGACCCGGTGAACGCGAGCTTGCTCACCCCCGACTTCGCCAGCTCGGCCCCGGTCGCGCCGAGCCCGGTGACAAGCTGGACCACCGGCTCGGTCTCCCCGAATACCTCCGACAGCACCTCGGTGAACGACTGCGCCAGCCACTGCCCGACACCGGTCGTGAGCTCGCTCGGCTTGAACACGACCGCGTTGCCGGCCGCGAGCGAGTACCCGATCGATCCCATCGGGGTGAACACCGGGTAGTTCCACGGCCCGATCACGCCGACCACGCCGAGCGGGTGGTACTCGACCGACGCGGCCTGGTTCATCATCGCGAGGCCGGAGGCCACCCGCCGCGGCCGCAGCACCGACGCGGCGTGCTTGGCCGCCCAGTCCAGGTGCAGGATCGTGTTGACGATCTCCAGCGTGGCGTCGTCGAGCGGCTTGCCGGTCTCGTCGTGCACCAGCTGCGCGAGCCGCCCCATGTACCGGGTGAGGTGCGACTTCCAGGCCAGCAGCCGCAGCCGCCGGTCGGCGAAGGAGAGCCCGCCCCACCACTCGGCGGCGCCGCGCGCCCGCCGCACCGCCGCCGCGACCTCGCGCTCGCCGTCGATGCCGTAGCTGGCGAGCACCTCGCCGGTGGCCGGGTTGACCGACTCGAACGTGTCGCGCACGCTGCCCCAAGCCGGCATCGAGGGCGAAACCGCGTGCCCGGTACCATTGCTTTTCATCGGGCACGCCCTCGGGGGGTACGGGGGGTCGTCCCCCCGGGTGGAAACTGTGCTGCCATTTGCACAGTAAACCATCACCATCCCGCCCCAGGAACCTCCGCTGCGGCCCAGTCCGGGCCGGTAGCGTAAGGTCCGTGCCCGACCGCCCGTACACGCTGCTGAGCTGCGCCGTCTCGATTGACGGGTACCTCGACGACGCGTCGCCCGACCGCCTGATCCTGTCCGGCCCCGAGGACCTCGACGAGGTTGACGCGCTGCGGGCGGCGGCCGACGCGATCCTGGTCGGCGCGGGCACGGTCCGGGCCGACAATCCCCGCCTGCTGGTCCGCGACCCCGCCCGGATCGCCGCCCGCGAGGCGGCCGGGAAGCCCCCGCACCCGCTCCGGGTCACGATGACCACCGCCGCCGACCTGGACCCGCGGGCCCGCTTCTTCACCGGCCCGGGCGCCGCCGCTTGTCTACTGCCCGACGGCCGCCGTCCCCGCCACCGAGCGAAAATGCAAAGGCCAGGCGGTCGTCATCGACGCGGGCGCCGCCCTCTCCCTGTCGTCCGTGCTCCAAGATCTTTATCTCGAACGGTCCGTGGCGACTGTCCTCATCGAAGGCGGCGCCCGGGTCCTTCGCGACGCCCTGGCGGGCGGCCTGGCGGACGAGCTCCGGCTGGCGATCGCCCCGTTCTTCGTGGCCGACCCGGCCGCCCCGAGGTTCGGCCTGCCCGCCCCCTACCCGCAGACCGCCGCGCACCCGATGACGCTCGAATCCCTCCGTCAGGTGGGAACCGTGGCCGTCCACCGCTACCGCCTGTAACCCGATCCGGCCACCTAGTCCGCCAACGGCGCCGAACCCGGTCTGCGCCCGAGCCGTTATGGCCTGGTGGCCCCCAAGGCCATAACGCGTCTTCCTCCCGCTGGTGGCCCAGTTCCGGCCGGCCGCGGCCGAGGCGAGCGAGGACCCGGGCCGGCCCGCCGGGGACGTTTATTGAATGGCGGCGTCGCCGGGGGAGATGCCATCCTGACGCCATGCTCAGCGCCAGCGAGGTGGAGTCCTTCGTCGCCGACGGGTACGTCGCGATCCGGGGCGCGGTTCCGGCCGACGTCGTGCGAGCCTGCCAGCAGCTGATCTGGTCCGATCTTGGCCAGCGCGGGGTGACCGAGGACCCGGCCAGCTGGGCGGAGCCGGTGGTGCGGATCGCGTGCCCCGAGGGGGGCCCGTTCGCCGAGGCCGGGACCAGGCCCGCCCTGTGGGAGGCCTTCGATCAGCTGATCGGGCCCGGGCGCTGGTGGCGTCGGGAGGGGGTAGGCGGGACCATTCCGGTGCGCTTCCCGAGCCTGGCCGACCCGGGCGACGCGGGCTGGCACATCGAGGCCAGCTACGAACGCGACGGGCACCAGCAGGTCAACGTGAATTCACGGGCCCGCGGGCTGCTGGTGCTGTACCTGTTCAGCGACGTCGACGAAGCCAGCGCCCCGACCAGAATCCGTCCAGGTTCGCACCTGGACGCCGCCCGGGTGCTGGCCCCGGCCGGAGAAGACGGGCTGCCCTGGATGGAGGCGGCGTCAACGGCGGCGGAAAGGAGCGCGCACCGGCCGACGGCCCTGGCCACCGGGGAGGCGGGCGACGTCTTCCTCTGCCACCCGTTCCTGGTCCACGCCGCCTCGTGGCCGCACCGGGGACGGCTTCCCCGCATGATGGCGCAGCCAGGCGTCGCCCTGCACACCCAGTTCCCGCTGACGGCTCCGCTGAGCCCAGTCGAGCGGGCGATCATCAGGGGATGCTGTAAGTCGGGTACCTGATGACCAGAAATCAGGTCATGACGACGATTCCGTTGGCTGACGCGAAGGCCCGTCCAGGTCATCCGGCGTCAGAAGAGGGTGCCCTCGCGCTCGATGCCGCGCATGGCGTCGTAGTCCAGGACCACGCAGCGGATGCCGCGGTCCTCGGCTAGCGTGCGCGCCTGGAGCTTGATCGTCTGGGCGGCGAGCACGCCCTTGACCGGGGCCAGCAGCGGGTCCCGGTTCAGCAGCTCCAGGTACCTGGTCAGCTGCTCGGTGGCGTCGATCCCGGCGTGCCGCTTAAGCTCGATCGCCACGTGCTCGCCGTCGGCGTCGCGGCACATGATGTCGACCGGCCCGATCGGGGTGGGGTACTCGCGCCGGATCAGCCGGTAGCCGTCGCCGAGCAGCTGCAGCTGCTCGGCCAGCAGCTCCTGCAGGTGCGACTCGACGCCGTCCTTGACCAGGCCGGGGTCGACGCCGAGCTCGATCGAGGTGTCGGACAGGGTCTCGCTGATCGTGATCGTGAGCGTCTCGCCGGCCTTGTTGACGACCGTCCACTTGTCCGGCTGCTCGGTCAGCCGGCAGGGCGGCGACATCCAGTTCAGCGGCTTGTAGGAGCCGCCGTCGGAATGCACGAGGACCGAGCCGTCGGCCTTCACGATGAGCAGCCGGAGGGCGGCCGGGAGGTGGGCGGTGAGCCTGCCGTCGTAGTCGACGCTGCACCGCGCGATAACAAGGCGCACGGAACGCACTGTAGTGCGATTTGGCGGGTGCGGGGCGCGGATACCCTTGATGCCTGTGACCGCGCGTAAGAGCCGGCGGCCCAAGTCCGGCACCCCAGCAGCGCCGCTCGGGCCCGAGCGGGTCGAGGAGTGGCCGGACGGCGACTGGGTGGTGCGCCCGGTGCCAGGCGCGGCGGCGGGCAAGGCGTACCGCTGCCCCGGCTGCGATCAGGAGCTCTACCCCGGCATCGCGCACGTCGTGGTCTGGCCGACGCACGCGGGCGTCACCGACCGGCGGCACTGGCATACCGTGTGCTGGCAGCGGCGCATGCAGCGCCGCCCCGGCTGAATACCCCAAGAGGATTGATGGCACAACTGATCAGGGCGGCGACGGTTCTCCCCGCCAGGCGGACGCCGATCAACTTCACCACCGGCGACGGGCTGAACCTGGTCGGCGAGCTGGCGCTGCCCCAGGACCGGGACCCGGCCGCCACCCTCGTCTGCCTGCATCCGCTGCCGACGCAGGGCGGCATGATGGACAGCCACGTGATGCGCAAGGCCTCCTACCGGCTGCCCGCGCTGGCCGACGTGGCCGTGCTGCGCTTCAATACGCGGGGCACCGAGTCCGAGCGGGGCCGCAGCGAGGGCGAGTTCGGCGGCGGTGAGACCGAGCGCTACGACGTCGCGGCGGCGGTCCGCTACGCGGCCGACGCCGGGCTGCCGAACATCTGGCTGCTCGGCTGGTCGTTCGGCACCGAGCTGACGTTGCGCTGGGGGCTGCTGCCGGGCGTGGTCGGCGGGATCCTGCTCTCCCCGCCGCTGCACCGGGCCACCGACGCCGACCTGGACGCGTGGGCCGCGTCCGGCCTGCCGCTGACCGCGCTCGTGCCCGAGTTCGACGACTACCTGCGGCCGGACCAGGCGCGGCAGCGCTTCGCGCGGGTGCCGAAGGCCGATGTGATCGGCGTGGACGGCGCCAAGCACCTCTGGGTGGGGGAGACGTACGTCCGGATCGTGCTGAATGAGATCGTGCGGGTGGTCAATCCGGCCGCGCTGACCGGCTCGGCGCTGCCAACCGAGTGGGAGGGAGCACTGTGACCGAGTCGCTGTTCAGCCTGGCGGGCAAGAAGGCGCTGGTGACCGGCGCGTCGCGCGGCATCGGGAAGGTCATCGCGGTGGCGTTCGCGCGGGCCGGGGCCGACGTCGCGCTCACCGCCCGGACCGAGGCCGGGCTGGCCCAGACGGCCAGGGAGATCCGCGGCCTCGGCCGCCAGGCGGTCGAGATCCCGGCCGACCTGACCGACCGGGCGGCGGCCGACGACGCCGTGCGCATTGCCGTCAAGGAGCTCGGCCAGCTCGACATCGTGGTGAACAACGCCGGCGGCTCGAGCTTCGTGAGCCCGTTCCTCGACCTGCGCCAGTCCGGCTGGGACAAGGTGCTCAGGCTCAACCTGGACACCACGATGTGGATCTGCCAGGCGGCCGGGGCGCACATGACCGGCCGCGGGACCGGCTCGGTGATCAACGTCGCCTCGGTCGCGGGACTGGCCGGAGCGCCGTTCCTGGCCCCCTACGGCGCCGCCAAGGCCGCCGTCGTCGCGCTCACCAAGACCCTCGCGGTCGAGTGGGGACGCAGTGGCGTGCGGATCAACGCGCTCTGCCCGGGCTGGACCGCGACCGACCTGAACCGGGTCATGTGGGACTCGCCGGACGGCGGCGCGGCCACGATCGCGAGCGTCCCGATGGGGCGCTGGGGCCGGGCGGAGGAGATGGCGGGCCCCGCCGTCTTCCTGGCCAGCGACGCCGCCAGCTTCATGACCGGGCAGGTGCTGGTCATCGACGGCGGCCAGACCGCCACCGCCTGAACCGCCGGTTACCCAGTCGCGCCCGGTCACGCAGGCACGCAGAAACGCGTACGCCCGGCCTGGATAGGCCGGGCGTACGCGTTTTCGCAACGAGCCCCGTCAGGCGCCAGTGGCGGTTACTCGGTCCACCAGTCCTCGGCGTCCGGGCCCTTGCCCTCGCCGTTGGCCGCGCCATTCGGGCGGGGCGCCGGAGCGGCGCCGTTCCCGGCCGGCCGCACGGCGGGCGCCGCGGCGGCCGGGACGCTCTCGGCGATGGCGGGCTGGACCGGGGCGGCGGCCACGGCCGGATCCATGGCCGGCATCTGGATGCCGAGCTGCCCGCCGAGAAGCTGGCGGACCTGGGCGAGGTGGGTGGAGATGTTGTCCTTCTGGCGGGTCAGCTCGTCGACCTCGCGCTGCGAGGCGACGCGGCGCCGCTCGGCCTCGGCCTTCGTCTCCGACAGCAGCTGGTCGGACTGCGCCTTGGCCTGGGCGACGATCTGGTCCGCGTTCTTCTTCGCGTTCGACACCAGCTGACGCGCGTGCTGGTCGGCGTCGCGCCGGGTCTGGTCGGCCTGCGCGGACGCCTTGGCGGCGCGCTGCTCGGCGGTGGACGCACGCTGCTCGGCCTCGGAGACCAGCTTCTGGGTGGCCGCCTGGGCGGCCGCGAGGCGCTCCGCCTCCTGGCGCTCGGCCTCCTCCCGCCGGGTGGCGAGCTGAATCTCGAACTCCGCCTCGGCCTGCGCCCGCTGCGCCTCGCTCTCCTCGAGGATCCGCTGCGCCTGCGACCGCATCTCGTCGGCCTGCCGCTTGGAGGTGGTGAGGATCTCGTCCCGCTCGCGCTTGGCGGCCGCCTTGAGCTGAGCCACCTCCCGCTCGGTGGTAGTCCGCAGCTTGGCGATGTCGCGCTCGGTGGCGGCGCGCTTCTCCGCCACCTCGTGGTCGGCGGTGGCGCGGAGCTTGGCCACCTCGCGCTCGGTGGTGGAGGTCAGCTCGTCGGCCTCGCGCCGGGCGGTGGTGCGGATGGAGTCCGCCTCGCGCTCGGCCGCGCCGCGCACGTCGTCGGTCTCACGCTTCGCGTTCGCCCGCAGCTCGGCCGCCTCGTTCTCGGCCGCCGCCCGCAGCTCGGCGCCGTCAACCTTCGCGGCCGCCTTGATCTCGTTGGCCTCGGACCGCGCGGCCTGCACGAGCTCGGTGGCCTGCTCCTCGGCTAGCCGCAGCAGCTGCTCGATGCGGGCGCCAAGGCCGGAGTAGGTGGGTCGCTCCTGCTCCTGGATCTGCCGCTGCGCATCCTGCAGGTCGCGACGCGCGCCGACCGCGTCTTCCTGGTGCCGGCGGACCTCGGCCGCGAGCGACCGGATGTGCTCGTCGACCTGGTGCGGATCGTAACCACGCATCACCTTGGCGAAGTCGCGCGGCGGAGTCTCTTCGAAGAAGCTTGTTAGCTGAGCGTCAATGTCCGATTGCATGTGGGCCTAATCCAAGCTAGACGGGGACGGCAGGCGGGGGCCAGGTTGCGGGCGGAGCTCTCGCCAATGAGAGGCAATTTACTCCGCCTTCGCCGGGTCTGTGGGTGGATCGGCGTTCTGTGCCGACAGAATCCCGAGCTGGCCCCGCGTTGGTCCCCCGGGAGAAGTCTAAAGGTCACAAGCTTCCCATATGCCCCTTGGCCCCATCCGAAAGTTAAGTTTCGCGCACTCTCGAGGGCTGCACGAGCTCGGTCAGCACCCCGCCTAGATCACCCGGATGGAGGAACGCGATCGAGGCGCCCATCGACCCGTGCCGCGGCCGGGAGTCGATCAGCCGCACGCCGGCCCCGCCGACCTCGGCCAGGGCGGCTGTGACATCTGTCACCGCGTAGCCGACGTGGTGCAGCCCCTCGCCGCGCCGGGCCAGGAACCGGCCGACCGGGGTCTCGTCCCCGAGCGGCTCGAGTAGCTGCACGTACGAGTCGCCCGAGTCGGTGACCAGCATGGCCTCGCGGACTCCCTGCTCGGCGTTGGTCTCTTCGCTCGCCACCGTGAATCCGAAGACGCTAACGTACCGGTCAATCGCGGCCTCGAGCGAGCGGCAGGCGATCCCGACATGATCGATTCTTAGCAACATGGTGGGTATCGTGACATATAGGCGGGATAGGCGGAATTGAGGAGGCCCTGGTGCGCGAGGCTGCACGCGACCGTGACCCAGTGATCATAGGCGGAGCGCGGACCGGTATCGGGCGGCTGCTCGGATCCCTGTCCGGGTTCAGCGCGGCCGAGCTCGGCGGCTTCGCCATCAAGGGGGCGCTTGACCGCGCCGGGGTGGCGCCGGACGGCGTCGAGTACGTGATCATGGGTCACGTGCTGCAGGCCGGGACCGGCCAGATCACCGCCAGGCAGGCGGCGGTCAAGGCGGGCATCCCGATGACGACGCCCGCGACCACGGTCAACAAGGTCTGCCTGTCCGGGCTCGACGCGATCGCCCAGGCGGCCGACCTGATCCGGCTGGGCGAGTTCGACGTGATCGTGGCGGGCGGCATGGAGTCGATGTCCAACGCCCCGCACGTGCTCAAGGGCTCCAGGCAGGGCTACAAGTACGGCCCGGTCGAGCTGCTCGACTCGATGGCCTACGACGGCCTGACCGACGTGTTCAACGGGCTCTCGATGGGCGAGTCGACCGATCTGGACAACGCCAGGCTCGGCATCTCCCGCGAGCGGCAGGACGAGTTCGCCGCCCGCTCGCAGCAGCGCGCCGCCCGCGCCGCCAAGGACGGCCGCATGGCCGATGAGATCGTGCCGGTCGAGGTCACGTCCAAGCGGGAATCGATCACCTTCACCGCCGACGAGGGCGTCCGCGGCGACACGACGACCGAGTCGCTCGCCCGGCTCCGGCCCGCCTTCGGCCCCGACGGCACGATCACCGCGGGCACGTCCTCGCAGATTTCCGACGGCGCCGCCGCCGTCGTGGTGACCAGCCGGGCGGCGGCCGAGCGCGCTGGGCGCGTCGATCCTGGCCGAGGTCGGCGTGTTCGGCACCGTCGCGGGCCCCGACAGCGGCCTGCACCACCAGCCGTCCAACGCGATCAGCAAGGCGCTGGGCAAGGCCGGCCTCGGGGTCAGGGACCTGGACCTGATCGAGATCAACGAGGCGTTCGCCGCCGTCGGCGTCGCGTCGATGGACGCGCTCGGCGTCTCGCCCGACATCGTCAACGTCAACGGCGGGGCGATCGCGGTCGGGCACCCGCTCGGCGCGTCCGGCACCCGGATCGCGCTCACCCTCGCCTGCGAGCTGCGCCGCCGGGGCGGCGGCCTCGGCGCGGCGGCGCTCTGCGGCGGCGGCGGCCAGGGCTCGGCCCTGCTGCTGCGCGTCCCTTAACGGCCGCTGGCCAAAGCCAGGAAACGGTAGCGGGGGCAATCCGGGCGGGGACAAGCGTTCCCTCGGCCCGGGCGATCCGCTGGCTGGAACACGGGGACGCACGGTCCGTTCGATAAAAAGGATTTGAAGCCGTCGGCGACCCCGGCCCGCGCGATCGGCTCCGCCCCTAGCGGCCGGGCGTGATCGACGTGGCCGGCGCCCAGCTGGCGCCGCCGTCGGAGGTCATCCAGATCTCGTGCAGCGACGTGTCGGCGGGCACGGCGACACCCTGCTCATCGGTGGTCATGCCGACGTAGCTGAACCCGCCCTTCGGGGCGCCGCGGCCGGCGGCGCTGCTCGGCTGCCAGCGCTCGCCGCCGGACGGCAGGTAGTAGATCCCGGTGGTGGCGGCCAGCGTGAGGGTGCCGTTCGGGGCCGCCGCGAGCGACGTGGTGAGGCCGAAGTCGCTCAGGTTGGTGACGTCCGACCACGAGGCGGCGGGTGGCTGGGTCCACGACGAACCGCCGTTGTCGGACGTGTACAGCGCGGGCGGCGAGCCGGTCGACGTCCCGTTGCAGGCGATCCAGAGCTGGCTCGAGTCGACCAGCGCCAGCTGCGCGGCGCTGGGCTGCCCGTCGGCCTGCGCCGGGCCGGGCTTGCAGGCCGAGGCGCCGGCCTGCGTCCACGCGCCGCCGATGGCGCCGGAGTAGAGCGCCCCGTCCGGTGCCAGCAGGTAGCCGTTGGTGCCGGTGAGCGCGAGCGCGGCCGACGTGGCCGCCCCGCCGTCGCCGAGCCCGGTGGTGGCCGGGCCGACCTGCGTCCAGTCGCCGCTGCCGGCGGTGGCCGTCATCAGCGTGTAGCTGGTGCAGCCGGCCGCGAAGCCGGACGAGGAACCGCCGCTCGCGGTCGGGCAGCCGGTGGCCCACAGCGCGTACGCCCGGCCGTCCGACGTCTCCAGGTCGGTGACCCGCGCTCCCGAGGTGCCGACCTTGGACCAGGTCGTGCCCCCGTTATCGGTCGCCCACAGCTCGGGGCCGAAGGCCCAGCCGAACGCGTTGTTGAGGAACCTGATCCCGCTGACCCCGGTCCCCCCGTTCGGGCCGCCGGTGTCCGGGGCCGGGCCGCCCTGCCAGGTCTGACCGCCGTCGTCGGTCCGCGCGATCGACGTGCAGATGTACGCGTCCTTGTTGGCGCACTGCCCGGGGGTGCCGGCCTGGCCCATCACCCAGGCGTTCTGGGAGCTCACGAACGTGATCGACGCGGGCTGGAAGTTGGCCGGGACCGGGTGGGCCTGGCCGACCGGGGCGATCGCCGAGTGGGTCGACGAGGGAGACGGGCTCGCCGTCTGGTCGGGGCTCGCGCTCCCGTTGGGTGACTCGGTCAGGTGCGTCGGGCTGGGGGCGTCGGCCACGCTCGAGCCCTTGTCCGAGGGCGAGGACAGGTGCAGATTGAGCCCGACCGGGACGGCGACGGCGACCGCGGCGGCCACGGCGGCGGCCGACACCATCGTCACCGCGAGCTTGCGCAGCTTGCGACGGCGCGCCCGCCGGGTGATGAGCTCGAACGTCCCCGGCGGCGGCGGCAGCGGCTTGGCCTGCTCGCTCAGCCAGCGGTCGAGCGGATCGCGCTCGTCTTCAGCGTGCATCTTCTCTCCCGCCCTTCCGTCGTCCGTCGCCCGGTTCACCGTTGCCCTCGCGTTCGGCGAGAGCCTCCTTCAGCCGCGTCCGAGCATGGTACAGGTCGGCCTTGACCGTTCCCTCTGGCCGTTTCACCAGCGCCGCTATCTCCTTGATGCCGAACCCGGCGTAATAGTGCAGCAGGAACGGGTCGCGCAGCTTGGCGGGCAGCCGCTCGATGAGCTCGCGCACGTCCACGTCCTGGGCCGGGTTGACCGACGGCTCCGGGTCGCTGCCCGCGGTGACGTTGCGCATCGCCCGGCGCTCCCGCTCGGTCTTGCGCCAGTGGTCCCTGACCAGGTTGGTGGCGATCATGAAGAGGTAACTCTGCGGGTTGTCGAGCTTGTCGGGGCTGGTCCACTTGGAAAGCAGCCGGACGAACGCCTCCGACGCGATCTCGTGCGCGGTCTCGTCGTCGTCGACCAGCCGCCGGACCCAGCCCGCCAGCTTCGGGTAGTTGGCGATGAACAACTGCTCCGCGAGGGCAGCGCGCGATCCCGTGTTCGCGGTGACAACGGCGTAAGGGCCCGTCTCTGCCCCCGCGTCCGAGCCCACCAAGCCTCCTTGCTGGAGTACGCAACTGCTTACCACTCTGGTTACCACACCTTCGCACCGTAGCGGCAGGGCCGTTTCCCCGGTCTCCGCTACAGACGCTCCAGCTGCCCGGTTGGTTGTAATAGCTTCCGATTGGGCATCAACACCGGGCCGCCCGAAGCTCTAGATGCCGATACGGTTGGTCACATGCGCGCGCTCATCATCGTTGACGTGCAGAACGACTTCTGCGAAGGCGGCTCGCTTGCGGTTGCAGGCGGAGCTGCGGTGGCCCGCGGGATCACGTCATTGCTAGCTAAGCCCGATCATGGCTACGACCACGTGGTCGCGACCAAGGACTTCCACATCGACCCCGGCAGTCACTTCGCCGACGAGCCAGACTATGCGAAATCCTGGCCGGTGCACTGCGTGGCCGGGTCGGCCGGCTCGCAATTCCATCCCGAGCTGGACACCGCCCCGATCGAGGAGACCTTCCGCAAGGGCGCGCACGCCGCCGCCTACAGCGGTTTCGAGGGCGCGGCGGACGACGGGACGCCGCTCGCGGCCTGGCTGCGGGCCCGCGACGTGGACCAGGTCGACGTGGTCGGCATCGCGACCGACTACTGCGTCCGCTCGACCGCCGCCGACGCGGTCGCGAACGGCTTCGCGACCCGGGTCCTGCTCGGCCTGACGGCCGGGGTGGCGCCCGGGTCCACGTCGGAGGCGATCGAGTCGCTGCGCGGCACCGGGATCGACGTCACCCCGGCCTGACCCGGGGTAGCGAAATCCGTCCGAGCGCGCCAAGTCGTGCGGGGCCGGCCGTATCAGTGCACCGCGAGCGCGTTCAACGAGCGTCCGGCCGGCGACTTAACGGCGGGACAGCGCCCACTGGCGGATCTTGTCGATGCGGGCCTTGATCTGCTCGGCCGACGCCTGCGGGAGCGCCGGGCCGCCGCAGGCCTGACGGAGCTCGTTGTGGATGACGCCGTGCGGCTGGCCGGTCCGGTGGCTCCACGCGCCGACCAGGCCGTTGAGCTCCTTGCGGAGCACCGTCAGCTGAGCCCGGCTGACGGTCGCCGTCGCCGTCGCCTGGGGGGCGTCGGCCGCAGTCGGGGCCGGCCCGGCGAACAGCCCCGCCTCCGCGCCGCCGGCCGACGGGCCGCCCGTCGACGCGCCGCCCGGGGCCGACGAGCGCGCCGCCAGCTGCGCCGACTGCCGCCTGCGGAGCAGCACCGTCACCTGGTCCGGGTCGAGCAGGCCGGGCAGCCCGAGGTAGTCCTCCTCCTCGGGGGATCCGGCCTCGGTCGCGGTGCCGAACTCGCCGCCGTCGAACAGCACCCGGTCAAAGGTGGCGGACGCCGTCAGCGCCTCGAACGACCGGCCCATGAGCTCGAAGTCGTCCGGCGTCTTCCGCTCCCGCTGGGCGTCCTCGAGCTCCGCCTCCGGGTCCCGGTCGAGCGCGCGGACCACGTGGTCGCGCTCGGCCTCGAGCTCGGCCGCGAACCCGAGCAGCACCGGCACCGAGGGCACGAACACCGACGCGGTCTCCCCGCGCTGCCTGACCCGGACGAACCGGCCGACCGCCTGGGCGAAGAACAGCGCGGTGGACACCGACGTCGCGTACACGCCGACGGCCAGCCGGGGCACGTCCACGCCCTCCGACACCATCCGCACCGCGACCATCCAGCGGGCGGTGGAGGCGCCGAACCCGGAGATCTTCTTGGACGCGGTCGGGTCGTCGGACAGCACCACGACCGGGCGCTCGCCGCTGATCCGCCGCAGCAGGCCCGCGTACGCCCGCGCGGTCTCGTGGTCGCCCGCGATCACCAGGCCGCCGGCGTCCGGCATCGCCCGCCTGACCTCGGTCAGCCGCTTGTCGGCGGCCTCCAGCACCCGGGTGATCCACTCGCCCGAGGGGTCGAGCGCGGTCCGCCACGCCTGCGCGATCTGGTCCTTGGTCATCGGCGTGCCGAGGGTCGCGGTGATCTCGTCGCCTGCCCGGGTCCGCCAGTGCATCTCGCCCGAGTAGGCGAGGAAGATCACCGGCCGCACCACCCCGTCCGCCAGCGCGGGCCCGTACCCGTAGACGAAGTCGGAGGCGGACCGCTTCGACCCGTCCGCCTCGGGGACGTAGGTGACGAACGGGATCGGGTTCGCGTCCGACCTGAACGGCGTCCCGGTCAGCGCCAGCCGCCGCCGGGCGGGCTCGAACGCCTCCCGCACCGCCTCGCCCCATGACAGCGCGTCGCCCGCGTGGTGGACCTCGTCGAAGATGACCAGCGTGCGGCGGCTCTCGGTGCGCGCCCGGTGCAGCGCCGGATGGGCCGCGACCTGCGCGTAGGTGACCGCGACGCCCTGGAAGTCGGCCCCCGCCTTGCCCTGGGCGTTCCGGTAGGACGGGTCGATCGCGATCCCCATCCGGAGCGCGGCGGCCGCCCACTGGTACTTGAGGTGCTCGGTCGGCGTCACGATCGTGATGCTGGCGATCTCGCGCCGCGCCAACAGCTCCGCCGCGACCGTAAGCGCGTACGTCGTCTTGCCGGCACCAGGCGTCGCTACCAGCAGAAAGTCACGACGTGCCACGCGAAAATACTCTGCGTAAGCAGCCTGCTGCCAGCCTCGGAGAGAAGCAAAAGAATTGTTCCGAACGGACCCGGCTGACTCTGGTTCGCCCACTACTCCGCAGCGCCGTCGCCGTCGTCGCCCGGCGGCAGCGACTCGTAAATCTCCTTGCACTCCGGGCACACCGGGTACTTCTTCGGGTCCCGGCTCGGCACCCAGACCTTGCCGCACAGCGCCTTGATCGGCGTGCCGAACACGGTCGCGTTCATCATGTCGTTCTTGTCGACGTAGTGCGCGAACCGCTCGTGATCGCCATGCGAAGTATCGACCTTGCGGTCCTCATGTACCTTCAGGTCGCCCTCAGGCATTACTTCGGTGCTCACGGTTCGAGTTTACCTACCCGGCGGGCTTGCTGTGGGACGACCCCCCGAGCGGCCGGCCACGGCCGGTAAATTCTGCGCCGGGTCGTCCGGGTAGGTGGCGAGGAACGCCAGGTCGCCCTCCTGGCGGCGCAGCACCTGCCGCCACAGGCGGTCGGGGTGGCCGGCGAAGACGTCGCCCGGCTGGGCGCCGAGGACGTACCAGGCGCCCTCGTCGATCTCCGCCTCGAGCTGGCCGGGAGACCAGCCCGCGTAGCCCACGTAGACCCGCAGGCTGGTGATGGCCGGGGCCAGCAGCCGCGGCGGGGTGTCCAGGTCGAGCAGGCCGAGCCGGGCCAGCGCGGGGGCGCCGTCGAGCGGGCGCCAGCCGATCGGCTCGTCGTTGCCCGGGACCATCGCCAGCGCCAGCGCGCTGTTGGGCGCGACCGGGCCGCCGCGGAACACTACCGAGGGCTCGGTCGCGAGCTCGGTCCACTGCTCGAGCACCTGCCCGACGCCGACCGCGGTCGGCCGGTTCAGCACCACCCCGAGCGTGCCCTGGACGTCCTCGTGCTCCACGATGAGGACCACCGCGCGGCGGAAGTTCGGATCCTCGAGCAGCGGAGTCGCGACGAGCAGTCGGCCAGCCTTCGGATCCGAACCCATGAGATCCATGTAACCACCACGATCGACCGGGGGCGATCTGGTTGCGCCTACTCCGCCAGCGCCGCCTCGCGGACGGCGGCGGCCACCCCGGTGGCGACGTCGGGATGGAATACCGACGGGATGATGTAGTCGGGGCCGAGTTCCTCGGCCGGAACCACGTCGGCCAGCGCCCGCGCGGCCGCCACCAGCATGGTGTCGGTGATCCTGGTCGACTGCGCGTCGAGCAGGCCGCGGAACACGCCCGGGAACGCCAGCACGTTGTTGATCTGGTTCGGGTAGTCGCTGCGGCCGGTGGCGACGACGGCCGCGTACTCGCGCGCCTCGTCCGGGTCCACCTCGGGGTCGGGGTTGGCGAGCGCGAACACGATCGCGCCGGGGCTCATCGTCTTGACGTCGTCCCCGGCCAGCACGTTCGGCGCGGACACGCCGATGAACACGTCCGCGTCGACGACCGCGCCCTTCAGGTCGCCCGGGTAACCCGCGGCGTTGGTGTGCTCGGCGATCCAGCTGAGGCTCTCGTTCAGCCCCGGTCGGCCGCGGTAGACCGCGCCGTCCACGTCGCACGAGGTCACGTTCCTGGCCCCGGCGGTGAGCAGCAGCTTCAGGACCGCGGTGCCGGCCGCGCCCGCGCCCGCCATGACGATCTTGACGTCCCGCAGTTCCTTCCCCACCACCCGCAGCGCGTTGGTCAGCGCGGCGAGCACCACGATCGCGGTCCCGTGCTGGTCATCGTGGAACACCGGGATGTCCAGCATCGCCCGCAGCCGCCGCTCGACCTCGAAGCATCGCGGCGCCGAGATGTCCTCCAGGTTGATCCCGCCGAACCCGGGGGCGATGGCGGCGACGGTGGCGACGATCTGATCGGTGTCCTGGGTGTCGAGGCAGATCGGCCACGCGTCGATGTTCGCGAACCGCTTGAACAGCGCCGCCTTGCCCTCCATGACCGGCAGCGCCGCGTACGGGCCGACGTTGCCGAGGCCGAGCACGGCCGACCCGTCGGTCACCACGGCGACGCTGTTGCGCTTGATCGTGAGGCGGCGGGCGTCCTCCGGCTTGGCCGCCAGGGCGAGGCTCACCCGCGCCACGCCCGGCGTGTAGGCCATCGACAGGTCGTCGCGGTTGCGCAGCGGGACCTTGGACCGCATCTCGATCTTGCCGCCGAGGTGCAGCAGGAAGGTGCGGTCGCTGACCTTGTGCACCGTCACCCCGGGGATCGCGGCCATCGCCGCGACCAGCGACTCGGCGTGCGCCGTGTCGGTCGCGGCGCAGGTCACGTCCACCCGCAGCTTGCCGCTGTTACCCGAGTTGACGTCGATGGCAGTTACCAGGCCGCCGGCCTGCTCCACGGTCCGGGTGATCTCGCTCACCGCACGGCCGTGCGAGGCAACTTCCAGCCGTGCCGTAATCGAATACGACACGCTCGGCGCCATCGTCACGTCAGCTACCGCCTTTCCGGGACGACACTGTCCGCCCGACCTGCGCACGACTGCGCGCAAAGAGCCAGGGTTCTAGAGTATGAGGTCCGCGCGACACCGCGTAACCTTCATGCATGGCGCGGGACACTACGATAAGCCCGTCGGCGGCCGGCCGAGCGTGATAAGCGCGGAAGGCGGCGTGATCGATGTAACACGGCTGCGCGTTGCGCTCGCCCGGCTCGCGCGACGGCTCCGCCGGCACGAGCTCGCGGGCCTGACGCCGACCCAGCTGGCGGCGCTGTCGACCGTGGAGCAGGCCGGCCCGCTCCGGCTGGGCGACCTGGCGGCGGCCGAGGGCATCGCCCCGTCCACGCTAACCCGGCTGGTGGCGGTGCTCGAGGAGCTCGGCTACGTCCGCCGGGACGCCGACCCGAAGGACGCCCGCGCCTCGACGCTGGCGATCACGGTGCTCGGGCACGAGACGCTGGAACGGCTGCGAGCGGAGAACTCCGCCCTGCTCGCCCAGCGGGTGATGCTGCTGACCCCGGAGCAGCGGATCGCGCTGGCGGACGCGCTCCCGGCTCTCGAGGCGCTGGCCGACCCCGATCCTGCCCCCCATCGCCCGGCCCGAGGCTAGCGCCGGGCCGCTGACCCGGGTTTTAGGGCCTGCGCCGGCGGACCCGCGGCTCAGAACAGCAGCAGCCCGAGCTGGGTGCGGGCCTTCTTCACCCGGTCGTCGCCCGGCGGCAGGACCTCGAACAGGTCCAGCAGGTGGAGGCGGGCCGTGTTCCGCTCTGACGCCCGAGGTTCGCTTGATCACCCCGAGGACCCGGTCGAACGCCTGGTCCGCGTCCCCGCTCGCCATCTGGAAGTCGGCCATCAGCAGCTGCGCGCCGATGTCGTCCGGCGAGGCGGCCGCGTCCCTGCTGGCGGTGGCCGGGTCAGCCGACGACACCCGTCGCATCAGGTTCACCTGCGCCAGCCAGCTCTTGGCGAGCGGGTCGGCCGGGGCGTCGACGAGCGCCTTCTCCAGCGCCCGGCCGGCGGCGTCGAGGTCGCCGGTCTCCATCGCGTCCCTGGCCGCCGCGAGCGCGGGCGGCAGGTCGTCGACCGCCTCGCCGTCCTCGCCGTCCTCGCCCGGCGCGCCGGGTTCGCCGCCCTGGACGCCGATCTGGTCGGCCACCGCGAGAATCTGGGTGAGCCACTGCGAGACCTGGGCCTCGGGCATCGCGCCGAGGAACGCGTCCACCATCTGGCCGCCGACGATCGCCACCACCATCGGGATCGACTGGGCCTGGAACGCCTGGGCGAGCCGGGGGTTCGCGTCGACGTCGACCTTGGCCAGCACCCAGGCCCCGGCGGCCTCGTTGGCCAGCTTCTCGAGCACCGGGCTGAGCTGCTTGCACGGACCGCACCACTCGGCCCACAGGTCCACGATGACCGGGGTCGTCCGCGACCGGAGCACGACATCGGTGTTGAAGGTCTCTTCCGTCACCTCGAACACGAACGCCGACGCCTGGCCGGCGTCGTCGCCGTCGGTGCCCGCGTCGGCGGCGCGGGCCGCCTGCTGCTGCCTGCGCTGCGCGGCGGCCTGCCGCGCGCCGAGATCGACGGCACCGTACATGGAGAAGTCCCGCGGCGTCTGCATGTCTCTATCTTGCCTCATCGGTCGACGTGATCTGCGCCCCATATTGAGCGCGTGCGGGCGCGCTGGCAACATGTTGCGCTAAATATCCTCCAGTGTAGCATTTAATGTGCTACCGTTCCTCCATGCCACAGAAGGGCGACCGGCGCCGGGGCAAGCCGCTCAACCCGGATCTTGGGTACTCGGGCGATCCCGTGCACCACACTACGAGCAACCTGCCCTCACAGCGGATCGGCATCCGCGAGCTGCGACAGCACGCCAGCGTCTACGTTGACCTGGTAGAGCGCGGCTACACGGTGGACATCACCAACCGCGGGCGGCTGGTGGCCCAGATGGTGCCGGTGCGCGACCCGGAGAGCCCGCTCGAGCGCTGGATCGCCAAGGGGGTCATCGAGCGCGCGGAGGACGACGGCAGCGTCCTCGAGATCGAGCCGTATCTCGGCCCGGCCGGCGGCCCCACCGCGAGCGACGTGCTCGGACGGCTGCGGGCCGGCGAGGACGGCGACGGCACCGGGACGGGGCGGCCGTGATCTACCTCGACTCCTCGGCCCTGGTCAAGCTCGCCCTCTCGGAGCCCGAGTCGGCCGCGCTCACCAGCTACCTGGCGACCCGCCCGGGCCAGGACCTGGTCTCGAGCACCCTGCACCGGGCCGAGGTGCTCCGTGCCATCTGGCGGTCCGAGCCCGGTGCGCTGCCCCGCGCGCAGCGCATCATCCGGCGGGTCTCGGTCGTCTCGCTCACCCATGATCTGCTCGACAACGCCGCCACCCAGGCCCCGGCCAGCCTCGGCACCACGGCCGCCATCCATCTCGTCTCGGCGCTGACCATCAGGCGGGACCTGACCGCCTTCGTCAGCTATGACAAGCAGCTGCTCGACGCCGCCGAAGGCGCGGGCCTCCCCGTCGCCAGCCCCGCCTGAGCCGCCGCCCGCCCTGGTTATGCCCCCTGGGCCACGCGCCACCTCACGGGGCGCGCCGGTCAGCCGTCCTCGCGGTCCGGGCCGAAGACGGTCGGGATCGCCGGGTACCCGCGCGACAGCTGCATCGCGTACGAGGGGAGCTCGGCCAGCACCTCGGTGTGCCGCGCCCGCGCGGCCTCGATCGGCTCCCGCCCGACGATCTTCCCGTCCCGGACCAGCTCCTGGAGCAGGAAACGGGCAGTAGGCGTCGCCTCCGGCGGCGACAGCCAGATCCGCTCGGCCACCGCCTCGCCGGCCGGGTTGCGCTCCCGCACCGCCCACTTGCGCCCGCCGCGCCCCGGCTTGCCGACCGACCGCTTCGCCACCGGCCGCAGGCCGCCCGGCCCGGCCGGGTCGCCGTCCGCGAGCGGCTCGTCGGACCGCGCCACCAGCTTGTAGACGAGCGCCGCGGTCGGCGCTCCCGACCCGGTGACGAGCGAGGTGCCGACCCCGTAGCCGTCGACCGGCGCGACCGCGAGGCCGGCGATCGAGTACTCGTCGAGATCGCCGGTGAGGATGATCCTGGTCGACTTCGCCCCGAGCGAGTCGAGCAGCGCCCGCACCGAGACCCCGAGCGCGGGCAGGTCGCCGCTGTCGATCCGGACCGCGCCGAGGGAGTCCCCGGCCGCCTCGACCGCGGCCCGCACCCCGCGCTCGACGTCGTAGGTGTCCACCAGCAGGGTGGTCCCGTGGCCGAGGGAGGAGAGCTGGGCGACGAACGCGTCGCGCTCGCTGTCGTGGGCGAGCGTGAACGCGTGGGCTGACGTGCCGGACGACGGCACCCCGTAGGTATAGCGGGCCTGAAGGTTCGACGTGGACGAGAACCCGGCGATGTAGGCGGCCCGCGCCGCCGCCACCGCCGCGCTCTCGTGGGTGCGCCGGGACCCCATCTCGATCAGCGGCCTGCCGCCCGGCCCCGGACCGCCGGCGGCGGTCACCATCCGGGAGGCCGCCGACGCGACCGCGCAGTCGTGGTTGAGTATCGACAGCACGACGGTCTCAAGCAGCACCGACTCGGCGAACGTGCCCTCGACGACCAGGATCGGCGACCCCGGAAAGTACACGTCGCCCTCGGCGTAGCCCCAGACGTTGCCCGCGAACCGATACGATGACAGGTATTGGAGCGTGGTCTCGTCTACGATCCGATTATCCCGCAAAAAGGACAGCTCGGCCGGCCAGAAACGGAACCGCTCCAGCGCGTCGAGCAGCCGGCCGGTGCCGGCCACGACGCCGTAGCGGCGGCCGTGCGGCAGATGGCGGGCGAAAACCTCGAAGACCGCGCGTCGCGAAGCGGCGCCGCTGTGCAAGGCGGCCTGGAGCATGGTGAGTTCATAGTGGTCTGTCAGCAGCGCGGTGGTCCCGCTGTTCGCCGGTGTGGTCACAGGTGGAAGACTACGGACAGGGAGGTGGCTGCGAGTGAGCGTGGCACCCGCTGAGCTGGATTTGCCGCGATCAGCGGACGAATCGGTGCCGGATAAGCCCTGGCTGACGATTGTTTGGAACGACCCGGTAAATCTGATGTCGTATGTGACATATGTCTTCGAGCACGTCTTCGGCTACTCCCGGCCGAAGGCGGAGAAGCTGATGCTCGATGTGCACCGCAAGGGCAGGGCCGTGGTCGCGAGCGGTACCCGCGAGGCCATGGAGCGCAACGTCGAGGTGCTGCACGGCTACGGCCTGTGGGCGACCGTGCGCCAGGATGCGTAGGTAGAGATGTTCCGGTCCACCAGGGATGGCGGCGTCACCGTCAGGCTGTCGGGCGGTGAGGCGACGCTGCTGCGCTCCCTCGTCGTCCCGGTCATGGATCTGCTGACCGACCCCGAGCGGCCGTCGCCGCCGTCGGAGGCGGCCGTGCCGGACGAGTCGGCTGACCTCTTCGCCGACCTGGAACGGCAGTTCGGCTCGCCCGACGAGCCCGCGCCGGAGCTGTCGGCCGACCCGGCGGTCGCCCGGCTGCTGCCCGACGCCTACAAGGACGACCCGGAGAAGGCGGCCGAGTTCCGCAAGTACACCGAGTCCTCGCTCCGCGAGGCCAAGAAGTACTTCGCGCAGACCCTGCTGGAGACGCTGCCGCCGGAGGGCGGCAAGATCAGGCTGACCGGCGACCAGGCCAGGGACTGGCTGCGGGCGCTGAACGACATCCGGCTGATGTTCGGCGTCCGGCTCGAGGTGACCGAGGACTTCGAGGACCAGCTCGCGGCGCTCGACCCGAAGGACCCGAGGCTGCCCGCGTTCGAGGTCTACGGCTGGCTCGGCGCGGTGCAGGAGTCTCTGGTCCACGCGCTCGGCCGGTAGTCTCAGCGATCATGCTGACGATCTCGCGCGCGCTCTACGAGAAGATCATCGAGCACGCCCGCAAGGACCACCCGGACGAGGCCTGCGGCGTCATCGCGGGCCCGGAGGGCAGCGACCGCCCGGTCCGGTTCATCCCGATGCAGAACGCCGAGCGCTCGCCCACCTTCTACCGGTTCGACTCGCTCGAGCAGCTGAAGGTGTGGCGCGAGATGGACGACAGGGACGAGGAGGCCATCGTGGTCTACCACTCCCACACCGCGACCCCGGCCTACCCGTCCCGGACCGACATCTCCTACGCCAGCGAGCCGCAGGCCCACTACGTCCTCGTGTCAACCCGCGATGAGTCCGACACCGAATTCCGCTCGTACCGGATCATCGACGGCGAGGTCACCGAGGAACCCGTTCAGATCCAGGAATTAATCGGGCCCCGGCCAAGGTTCCCATCCATGGCGTAAAGAAGTTCACCTAGGAGCGTTGTTCACATGGCCATTGAGGTTCGCATCCCCACGATCCTGCGCAGCTACACCGGCGGCGCCAAGGCGGTTGAGGGGTCCGGCGCCACGCTGGACGAGCTGCTCAACAACCTTGACGCCGCCCATGGCGGCCTGCGCGAGCGGCTCGTCGACGGCGAGAAGCTCCGCCGTTTCGTCAACGTGTACCTCAACGACGAGGATGTCCGCTTCCTCGGCGGCCTCGAGACCCCGGTCAAGGACGGCGACACGGTGACGGTGCTGCCGGCGGTGGCCGGCGGGTCGCGGTAGGCAAAAGGCTCAAAACATTTAGCCCGAACGGACCCTGACGTTGCGTTACGACTCACTGCTCGCCTCCCTCGGCAACACCCCGATGGTGGGGCTCCCGCGGCTCTCCCCGTCCGACGACGTCCGGTTGTGGGCCAAGCTCGAGGACCGCAACCCGACCGGGTCGGTCAAGGACCGGGCCGCGTTCTTCATGGTCGAGCAGGCCGAGAAGGACGGGCTGCTCCGGCCCGGCTCGACGATCCTGGAGCCGACCTCGGGCAACACCGGCATCTCGCTCGCGATGGTGGCCAAGCTCCGCGGCTACCAGCTGATCGTGGTGATGCCGGAGAACACGAGCGAGGAGCGCCGCCAGATCCTGGGCATGTACGGGGCGGAGATCTTCACCTCGCCGGCCGCGGGCGGCTCGAACGAGGCCGTCCGGGTGGCCAAGCGGCTGGCGGCCGAGCACCCCGACTGGGTGATGCTGTACCAGTACGGCAACGAGGCGAACGCGCGGGCGCACTACGAGACGACCGGCCCCGAGATCCTGGCCGACCTCCCGTCGGTCACCCACTTCGTGGCCGGGCTCGGCACCACCGGCACGCTGATGGGGACCGGCCGGTTCCTGCGCGAGCACGTGCCCGACGTGAAGATCGTGGCGGCCGAGCCGCGGTACGGCGAGCTCGTCTACGGGCTGCGCAACGTGGATGAGGGCTTCGTCCCCGAGCTCTACGACGCCTCGGTGCTGACCACCAGGTTCTCGGTCTCCTCGGCCGACGCGCTCCGCCGGACCAGGGACTTCCTGTCCAAGGAGGGTATCTTCGCCGGCATCTCGGCCGGCTGCGCGCTGCACGCCGGGCTGGCGATGGCCGCCCAGGCGGTCAAGGCGAAGGAGCGGGCCGACATCGTCGTGCTGGTCGCCGACGGCGGCTGGAAGTACCTGTCCACCGGCGCCTACAGCGGCACTCTGGGCGACGCCGAGCAGAAGCTCGAAGGCCAACTCTGGGCCTGATGGGCCGCAGGCTCATGACCTGGGGTCTTCCCGTGGGGCACAATCTTTCTCATGCGTCTTACTGTGATCGGCTGCTCCGGGAGTATCCCTGGTCCCGAGAGCGCGGCGTCCTGCTATCTGCTTGAGGCGGACGGCTTCCGGCTGGTCATCGACATGGGCAACGGCTCGCTGGGTGCGCTCCAGCGGTACGCGCCGCTGTTCGGCGTGGACGCCATCGCGCTGAGCCACCTGCACGCGGACCACTGCGTCGACCTCTACTCCTACGCGATCGCGCGGACCTACGCCCCGGCCGGGCCGCAGCCGCCGATCCCGGTCTACGGTCCGGCCGGCACGCGTGAGCGGATCGGCGAAATCCACGGGCCAGGCGGGGACGGCGGGCTGATGAAGCGCTTCGCCTTCGAGACGCTCGCGCCGGGGCGCCGGGCCATCGGCCCATTCGATGTCCAGTTCGCGCACATGAACCATCCGGTGGAGACGTTCGGCTTCCGGTTCTCGCACGGCGGCAGCACGCTCGTCTACACGGGCGACACGGGCGAGACCGAGGCGGTGACGGAGCTTGCCAAGGGCGCGGACGTGTTCGTGTCAGAGGCAGCGTTCCTCGAACGGCCGAACCTGCCGCCCGACCTGCACCTCACCGCGCGCCAGGCAGGGAGATACGCGGCCAAGGCAGACGTGGGCCACCTGATCCTCACCCACCTGCTGCCATGGAATGATCAGGACACCGCCCGCGCCGAGGCGGAGTCCTTCACCGGTGACGTTGACCTGGCGACCGCGGGACAGGTAATCGACCTCTCGTGATCACCTGGCGGCGACCGTTGCGGGCGTGCATCTGATGCTCCGCCGCCCCAGGCGCGCTCGGGCGCGACCCCGGTAGGGTTGGCTCATGACACGTCCAGACGGAAGGGCCGCGGATGCGCTGCGGCCGGTGCGGATTACCCGGGGATGGCTCGATCACGCCGAGGGGTCGGTGCTCGTGGAGTTCGGCAAGACCCGGGTGCTCTGCGCGGCCAGCGTCACCGAGGAGGTGCCGAGGTGGCGGCGGGGGAGCGGCCTCGGCTGGGTGACCGCGGAGTACGCGATGCTGCCGCGCGCGACCAACACCAGGAACGACCGGGAGTCGGTCAAGGGCCGCCTGGGCGGGCGCACCCACGAGATCTCCCGGCTGGTCGGCCGGTCGCTGCGCGCGGCGGTTGACTACAAGGCCCTCGGCGAGAACACGATCGTCATCGACTGCGACGTGCTGCAGGCCGACGGCGGCACCAGGACGGCCGCGGTCACCGGCGGGTACGTGGCCCTCGCGGACGCGATCGACTGGCTCCGCAGGCGCGGCAAGCTGAAGGGCAGCCCGCTGGTCGCCTCGGTCGCGGCGGTCTCGGTCGGGATCGTGGACGGCCAGCCCCGGCTTGACCTGTGCTACCAGGAAGACTCGGCTGCCGAGACCGACATGAACGTGGTCTGCACCGGCACCGGCGACTTCGTGGAGATCCAGGGCACGGCCGAGCGCGAGCCGTTCTCCCGAGCGATGCTCGGCAGCCTGCTCGACCTCGGCACGGCCGGCTGCGCCGAGCTGACCCGGCTGCAGACCGAGGCGCTGGGCGCCAGCCCGGTCGGCGCGGGCGCGGTCAGTGGCTGACGCCGCCCGCCAGGTGGTGCTCGCCACCAGGAACGCGGGCAAGATCGCGGAGCTGAACCGGATCCTGGCCGACGTCGGCGGCGGGGTCGAGATCGTCGGCCTTGAGGCGTTCCCCGACGCGCCCGACGTGCCCGAGACCGGCCTCACGTTCGCCGACAACGCGCTGCTGAAGGCCCGCGCGATCGCGGCCTGCACCGGGCGGCCGGCCGTGTCCGACGACTCCGGCCTGGCCGCGGACGCGCTGCACGGCATGCCCGGGGTGCTGTCGGCCCGCTGGGCGGGCAGGCACGGCGACGACGACGCCAACCTGGAGCTGCTGCTCGGCCAGCTCGCGGACGTCGAGGAGCGCGGGGCCGCGTTCGTCTGCGTGGCCGCGCTGGCGCTCCCGGGCGGCCAGGAGTGGACCGCGACGGGCGTGCTGGCCGGCACCCTCACCCGCGCCCGGCGCGGCGGCAACGGCTTCGGCTACGACCCGATCTTCGTCCCCGAGGGCCTGTCCGCCACCACGGCCGAGCTCGCGCCGGCCGAGAAGGACGCGATCAGCCACCGCGGCCGCGCCTTCCGCGCCATCGCCCCGCTCATCGCCGCCCACGCCTAGCTGCCGCCGCCGGCCCTGGTGTCGGCGCGGGAACCGGCGGCGGGGCTAGCCGACCCGGCCGAGGGCGCCGCTCGGCAGCGCGGTGGTCTGGCCGGCCGCCGGAACCTGGATGTTAACCGGCTGGTTGATGGTGCTGATCGCGACCGTGACGACCTCGGTCACGGCGGTGCCGTTCTCGGTGATGACGGCCTTCCGCATCACCCGCTGCCCGTCGACCCAGACGGTGAACGTCGCCGTGGTCAGGCCGGCCGCGGTGATCTGCTTCTGCATCGCGGCCTTGGCGCTGCCGGTGAGGTACTGGATCCCCTTATCGAGGGATACGGTCCCGGTGTACTCGGTCACCGGGACGCCGTCCATGGTCCCGGTCCCCACCTTGCGCACGCCGCTGGCGCCGGTGAGCAGCTGCGACTCGTTGAGCGGGCTGGTGCTGGTGGCCTGGCTGAAGAGCTGGCTGAGGTCCACCCCGCTGCTCTTGCTCAGGGCCGACACCGGTATCACCAGCCACGGCTTGCCCGCGTGCAGCTCCTGGGTGAGGACCGACCACTTCAGGTAGAGATTGCCCGGCGTGATGATCTCGGACAGGCCGCCGGGCAGCGACTGGCCGGCCACGCTGAGCGTCCCGATCTGCGCCTCGGCCAGCAGCGAGGGGCGCAGCTGCTCGGCCATCGACGCCGTCATGGAGACGTTGCCGCTGCTCGCCGCGCCCGGCTTGGCGGTCGCCTGCACGCTCATCGTCCCGGTGAAGGAGCTCGCGCCGCCGGTGGTCTTCGCGGCCAGCTGCACCGCGTCGAGCGGGCTGGACGCCGCCGCCGTGCCTGGCAGCTGAGCGGATGCCGATGCCGTTGGGCCGGCCCCCGAGCTGGCCGCGGCGCAGCCCGCCAGGGCCGCCGCCAGGATTACCGTGAGCCCGGCCGCGTAAATCGACGACCGAGTAGTGCGCGCACTCATCAGAAACCCTCCACAAATCCGGCTCAGTCACGCGACCCCGTGCCCACGGCTACCCTATGCGGCACCGCAAAACCTCGCTCAGAAACGAGCCCGCCGTAATGCGATAGCGTATGGGCGGACCCGCATCATAGGAGGGGAGGCCCAGTGGCCGGAGTACGGCTCGAGCCGGGCGATGAGGCGCCCGATTTCACGCTGCCGGACGCCGACGGCAACCAGATCTCGCTGTCGTCGCTGCGCGGTCAGCGGGTGATCGTCTACTTCTACCCGGCCGCGCTCACCCCCGGCTGCACCAAGCAGGCGTGTGATTTCACCGCCGCCATGCCCGACTTCGGCAAGCTCGGGCTGGCGGTGCTCGGCATCTCCCCGGACGCCCCGGCCAAGCTGGCCAAGTTCCGCGAGAAGGAGCAGATCACCTTCCCGCTCCTGTCCGACCAGGACAAGTCGGTCCTGACCGCGTACGGCGCCTACGGCGAGAAGATGAACTACGGCAAGACGATCATGGGCGTTATCCGCTCCACGTTCGTCATTGACGCCGACGGCAAGATCGAGAAGGCCCTGTACGCCGTCAAGGCAACCGGCCATGTCGAACGGCTCCGCAAGGATCTGGGAGTATAGAAAAGCAACGCGCGGGCGTGGCGAAATGGCAGACGCGGCAGGTTTAGGTCCTGTTGGTGGCAACACCGTGGGGGTTCAAGTCCCTTCGCCCGCACCATGGTTCAACCCCCCCACCCCAGAGTCAGTCTCACGAACCCCACCTGCAACATTGCCACCACTGGTTGGTCGGCCTGCCGGAAATTGTGTGAGCGTGGGGAGTTGGGGGCGCCCCGCGACCCGAGGTGCACACGCTGACGGTTGAGGGCGATGTCGCGTGCCCCCAACGGCACACGGTGAGCTCGAAGTCGCGGCCAGGGTCGGCCGGGCGGACTGCTAGGGGCGGCTCTTGGGGCGCGCGGGGGGCGCGGGGTCGGTGAAGTAGCGCTCGAGGTCCGCGGCGCCGTCCGGGTCGGCCAGAACGAGGACGTCGTCCCCGGCCCGCATGGTGGTGTCGCCGCCGACCGCCAGCAGGGCGCCGTCCCTGATGACCAGGCTGACCCAGGCGTCCTCGCCGCAGGGCAGATCGCCGACCGCGCTGCCGTCGGCCGCGGCGCCGGCGGCCACGTGGTAGCGGTGCAGCCCCTCCGGCTCCTCGCTGAAGCGGACGCCGAGCGACCACGGCTCGGGCTCGACCGTCCGCAGCGGGATCCTGAGCCGGTGGGCGAGCGCAGGAACCAGGCCGCCCTGCACGGTGACCGAGAAGCCGACGATGACGAAGATCACCTGATAGGCCTGCATGGCGCCGGCTGTCCCGGAGTCGAGGATGGCCAGCCCGAGCAGGATCGGCACCGCCCCCTTGAGCCCGGTCCAGAGGAAGAACACCCGCTCCCGCATCGTCAGGCGGACCGGCAGCAGGACCAGGCCGCCGAGCACCGGGCGGATCACGAACGTCAGCAGCACCGCCAGCGCCAGACCGTCCGCCCAGGCGGACTTGCTCGCCAGCTCGGACAGCCGCATCGTGAGCCCGAGCATGGTGAACGCGACGATCTCGGCCAGGCTGGCGAGCGAGGAGTGGAACCGCGCGATCTCCCGCTTGTAGGGTGCGGGCTCGTCGCCGATGATGATCCCGGCCACCAGGACCGCGAGGAACCCCGAGCCCTGGGCGACGGTGGCGACGCCGAAGATCACCAGCACGCCGGCCAGCACCCGGGGCGAGTAGAGCCCCTCGCTCGGCAGCGGCACCCGGCGCATGAACGCGAGCAGCGCCAGTCCGCCCGCGACCCCGACCGCCACCCCGACGGTCATCTGCAGCGCGAACTCGGCCACCACGTGCCCGATGATGGCGCCGGCGCCGCCGTGCGCCGCCAGCAGCGCGGTCAGCAGCGCGATCCCGACCGGGTCGTTGGCGCCCGACTCGCCCTCGAGCAGCACCCCGGTCCGGCCGGCGATCTCCCGGCGGCCGAAGACCGAGAACACCACCGCCGGGTCGGTCGCGGCCACCGCGGTGCCGACCAGCAGCGCCAGGTGCCAGCCCATGCCCGCGACGTAGTGGGCGGCCACGGTGGTGCCCGCGGCGGCCACCAGCGTTCCCGCGACCCCGGTCCAGACGATGGCGGCGGCCGCGGTGCGGAACCGCCGCCGGCCGATGTGCATGCCGCCGTCGAACAAGATGAACGCGAGCGCCAGTGTGACCACGTGCTCGACCGTGCCGGCGGGCAGCACCGTGCCCGCCGACGACAGCGACGCCTGCGGCCACAGTTGCGCGGCGATCACGGCCGCGACGAGGAAGAACGCGGGCGCGGGGACCCGCAGCCGCGCGCTCAGCCGGTTGGAGAGCACCGCGGCGGTCCCGGCCAGGCCGATCACCGCCACGATAAGTCCGAACTGGCTGGTTCCCGCCATAGACGGGATCCTACGGGCTACGTCCCGGCGGCCGAGAACGGGGAGAAGTTGAAGTCCTGCGACGGCATGATCATGTTGTTCACGTTGTAGGCCGAGGGCAGCAGGTTGAACTGGTACATGACGTCTGCGACGCGCTGCAGTCGGGTCACGTCGATGCCGATCGGGTACGTGTCGAGCGCCATCACGGCGGCGATGGTGCTCGGCACCTGGCCCTTCGGCGCGCCATCCAGCCCCTCGAACGCGTTCTCGACCGCAGAGCGGTTGGTGTCGGCGATTTCCTGGCCGTCCGACAGCGCGGCCAGGAACCGCTGGAGCGTGTTCGGGTTCGCCTCGGCCCACGCCTTGGTGACCACGTACCCCTCAATCGGGAAGTCCGTGGTGGCGCCCTGGTTCAGGTCGGCCAGCGGCACCGCGCCGTACTGCTGCTCGGCGATGCTGGCGAACGGCTCCGGCATGGTGGCGGCGGCGATCTTGCCCGACGCGAGGTCGCCCGCCATCTCCGGGAACGGGATGGCGCCGTCAGTGGTGGCGAAGTCCTTGTCCGTGGCGGCGGGGAACTTCACGTCGTTGGTGTCGATGCCGTTCTCCTTGAGCACCGACACGTCGAGCAGGTAGTCGATGTTGTCCGGCGCGTTCACCCCGACCAGCTTGCCCTTGAGCTGGGAGAGCGTGCTGATGTGGGACTTCGGCAGGGTGAAGATCACCTGCGCGCCCTGCTGCATGACCGACCCCTCGGAGACGATCTCGAGCGGGTCGTGGTCCTGCGCCACCGCCTCGACATAGGAGACGTAGTTGCCGGCGGTGATCTGAAGCTGGCCCTTGACCTGCTGCTGGATCGCCGTCTCGGAGCTGGTGGCGGCCGTGTAGTTGATCTTCAGGCCTTCCTTGGTGAACAGGCCCTCGTTCAGCGCGACGAAGAACCCGGCCGAGTCCATGGCCGGCACCACGCCGACGTTGAGCGTGGTCTGCTCGGCCGGGCCGTAGTTCGTCGGCAGGCTGCCGGCGATAGAGCCGCCGCCGGACCCGCCGCTCGCGGAGCAGCCCGCCGCCAGCGCCGCGACCGCCGTCAGCGCCACCGCAGTCGCGGCGTGTCCCCACTTGCCCTTGCCGATCACTGGAACCCCTCACCTGAGCTCGGCACAGATCAACATCTATGCCCCAGGAAGGATAAACCAGCATCTATTTAGAAGTCGGTTATTTGTGGAAAATCGGACCGGCGGTCTAGCCGCTGATCAGGCCCGGCTCGGGCTGGACCATCTTGGCTATCTGGTACGCGCTCTTCGCGCCCGGCGTCAGGCCGTACTCGAATATCGAGTCGGGCACCCGCTGCAGCTCCGGCAGGTCCATCGCCAGCGGGTAGCTGTCGATCGACATGTTGTCGGCCACCAGGGGCGAGATGCCGGTGTACTTCTCCATCGCCGACTCCACCGCCGCGCGGTCGGTGTCGGCCAGCTCCTGGCCCTCGGCCAGCGCGCGCAGGAACGCGGCGACGGTGCCGGCGTGGGTCCGCACCCACTGGGTGGTCCCGATGTAGCCGGTGAAGGGGAAGTTCTGCATCGATCCCTGGTCGAAGTCGGCCAGCGGCACCGCGCCGAGCTCCTGCTCGGCGATCGTGCCGAGCGGCTCGGGCAGCCAGATCGCGTCGACCTTCCCGGCCGGCAGCATCTTCAGCAGGGCGGGAAAGCCGCCCGCGGGGATCACCTGCCTGACGTCCTTCAGCGTGTAGCCGGTGTCCTTCAGCAGCGCCCCGACCATCACGTCGCCCACGTCGTTGGACGTGTTCAGTCCCACCCGGGCGTGGTACTGCCCGAGCGAGGCGACGGTCTTGAACCTCGAGCCGGGCATCACGTACAGCGCCTCGCTGCCGGGCTGGAGCTCGGACCCGGCGGCGATGATCCGCATGCTGGCCGGCTTGCCGTCGAACTTGCCCGCCATCTGCGCCAGGATGAACGACACGTAGTTGCCGGCCACCAGGTCGGCCCGCCCCGCCTGCAGGTCGGGGATGCCCGCCTCGCCGCCGGTGATCGGCTTGATCTTGACCGTGAGTCCCTGCTGGGCGAAGAACCCCTCGTAGGCCGCGACGTAGAGGCCGCCTTCTTCTGACGCGGGGACCGAGTCGACCGTGATCACGGCCGTCTCGGCGTGCCCGCCGGCCGCCGCGCTGGCGCCGGCCGAGCAGCCCGCCAGGCTGCCGATCGCCACGACCGCGGCCACGGCCATGCCCCAGTAAGCCACCCTATTGATAAGCACTATGCAAGCCCCCTTGCCGTATGGCACCGAGGCTATTGCAATTGCACCGGCAATTCAGGGGGCTTTATCTTTTATGGTAAATGTCCATATTGCCTGGTTGGCGGCTAATATCCAGGCAAATAATTAGTCTCAGGATCCGCCGATCTCGCCGGGCTCGGACTGGATCATGTTCGTGATGTTGTAGTGCGCGCCGAGCACGTGGAACTGGAACATCGCGTCGGGCACCCGCTGCATGACGGGGACGTCCATGGCCAGCGGGTACGTGTCCAGCGTCATGTTCGCGGCGACGAGCTGCGACACGTGAGTGTTGATCACGAGCGCCTTTTCCACCGCGCTCCGGTCGGTGTCCGCGATCTGCTGGCCCTGGTCGTAGGCGCGCAGGAACGCCGTGATCGTATTGGGGTGCATCTTCACCCACTGGGCACTGCCGACGATCGTGCCGATGGGGAAGTTCTGCAGCGACCCCTGGTCGAAGTCGGCGATTTCCACGGCCCCGTATTCCTCCTGGGCCTCGGTGCCGAACGGCTCTGGCAGCCACGCCGTCTGAATCTTGTGCTGGGCGAGCAGCTGCGGCATAAACGGAAGCGGCTCGGGCTTCTGGGTGACCGAGCCCGGGCTGAACCCCTTCGCGGTCAGCAGCGAGCCGAGCAGCACCGACCCGATGTTGTGGAGCGTGTTGACGCCGACCGTCGCGTGATCATCGGCGATGTTCGCCACCGTCTTGTAGCGGGTGCCGGGCATCACGTACAGCCCCTGGTTGCCCGGCTGCATCTGCGACGCGTCGGCGATGATGCTCATGTCGATCGGCTTGACCGGCTGCAGGGGACCGGTGGGATTGTTCGGGTCGGGCGCCGCGAACTTGCCCGCGACCTGGGCGAGGATGAACGAGACGTAGTTGCCCTCGATGAGGTCGGCCCGGCCGGTCTGCAGGTCTCCCATTCCGTACTCGCCGCCGTTGATCGGAGCGATCTTCACCGTCAGCCCCTGCTTGGCGAAGAACCCGTCGTCCTGGGCGATGTAAAGGCCGGCCGCGTCCGCCGTCGGCACCGCGTCGATGACGATGGTCGAGCTCTCGAGCGGCCCGCCGCCGCCACTGGAACTCGCGCCCGAGCAGCCCGCGAGGATGGCCACCGGAATGGTCGCTGCCAGGCAATATGCAAGTTTGTTGATAAGCCGCATGATTCTCCCATGGGTCGCTGCTCACGAGGGTAATCAGGGCGGCCATCGGAGTGGCTGGTTTACGCGGATATTGCACTGAATGTAATACTTTTATATAGACGCTAATAACATTGATATCTGTATAAGCAATTGAAAAAGGCCTGGCCGGGTCATGCTGCGGCGCGCGCGTCACCACGCCGGTACCGCGAGTGGGCAAAGTGGTCTTATAGAGTGACCCACATGGCTGAGACCGACACCGACACGACCGCGCTCGCGCCGCGCGAACTGGTCACCGAGATCGAGCGCACCCGCGCCAACCTCGCGCAGACCATCGACGAGATCGCCGACCGGGTCGCCCCCGGCAACATCGCGCGGCGCGCGGGCGACCGCGCCAAGGAGCGGATCAGCCAGGTCGACCCGCTGATCGGCGGCGCGGTCGCGCTCGCGGCCGTCGGCGTCGCCTGCTACCTGGTCTGGCGCCGCCTGCGCCGGTAACCGAGCGGGGCGGCGGCGCCGGACGTGTCAGCCAGCGGACGTGATGAGCTCTTCGTACTCGGCCGGCGAGAGCAGCCCGGTCGGCTCGGTCGCGCCCGGCGCCAGCTTCACCCGGAACATCCAGCCGAGGCCGTACGGCTCGGCGTTGATGAGGGCCGGGTCGTCGTTGAGCTCCTCGTTGACCTCGGTGACCTCGCCGTCCACGGGGGAGTAGAGCTCGCTCACCGACTTGTACGACTCGACCTCGCCGCACGGGTCATCCGCGCCGACCGTGGCGCCGACGGCCGGCAGCGAGACGTAGACCACGTCGCCGAGCGACGTCGCCGCGAAGTCCGTAATCCCGATCGTGGCGGTCTCGCCCGCGATCGCCACCCACTCGTGCTCTGCCGTGTACCTGAGCTCGGCGGGAACGCTCATCGTCGCTTTCTCCTGTCATAAAACGGAAGCTCGGTAACCGAGGCGGGCTCGGCCCGTCCCCGGACGTCAATGGAAAACGGCCCCGGGCCGGCGTCGGCCGACACGTACGCCATCGCGATCGGCAGGCCGAGCGAGGGCGACGGGCCGCCGCTGGTCACCACGCCGACCCGCGCCGACTCGGCCAGAGCCGGCCCGGCGACCACCGGGTACCCGTGCCGGGGCACCCGCCGCGACTGGACGACCAGCCCGACCAGCACCTTCGAGGGCCCGGCGGCGGCCCGGGCGGCGAGCGCCGCCCGGCCCACGAAGTCACCTGGCTTGTCGAGTCGGACCACGCGCCCGAGCCCCGCCTCGTAGGGGGTCAGGTCCGGGCCGAGCTCGTTGCCGTACAGCGGCATCCCCGCCTCAAGCCGCAGCGTATCGCGCGCCGCGAGCCCGGCCGGGGCCAGGCCGTCGACTGCGAGCGCGGCCCAGATCGGCTCGGCGTCGGCCGCCGCGCAGAAGATCTCGAAGCCGTCCTCGCCGGTGTACCCGGTCCGCGCGACCCAGGCCGGGCGGCCCGCGACCGACCCGTAGGCGCCGCTGTAGTAGCGCATGTCGACGACCGGGACATCGGTCACGGCGGCCAGCCGGCCGACTGCGTCGGGCCCCTGAATGGAGATGAGCCCGGTCTCGACCGTCTCGTCCGTCACCACCGCGTCCCCGCAGACCCGCTGGAGCAGCTCCGCCAGCACGACGTCGGTGTTGGCGGCGTTGGCGACGACCAGGAACCGCTCGTCCGCCTGCCGGTAGATGATGAGGTCGTCGAGGATGCCGCCGTCCGGCGCGCACAGCATCGTGTACCGGGCGGCGCCGACCGCCAGCTTCGACGGCCAGCCGACGACCGCGTAGTCGAGCGCCGCGCCCGCGCCGGGACCGGTCACCGCGATCTCCCCCATGTGGGACAGATCGAAGAGGGCGGCCGAGTTCCGCACCGCCTGGTGCTCGGCGGTCTCGCCCTGGTACCTGAGCGGCATCAGCCAGCCCGCGAAGTCGGTCATTGTCGCGCCGAGTCGTTCATGCACCGCCCGCAGCGGTGTATCTCGTACCGTCGAGGTCACCGTGCCGATCCTAGTCCGGGTTCCGGGTGCTGGGCGCGCTCAGCCGCTGGCCCTCAGGAAGAGGGCGCGCGCGGCCGGGCCGAGCATGGTGCCGTAGAGCGCCCGCAGGTCGCCGGAGAGCTTGTAGGCGGTGACGGCGGTGATCGTGCCGGTCCCGGTCTGCGGGCTGAACCCGGTCAGCCACGGCCCGCCGCTGTCGCCCGCGGTCATCGCGCACGCCATCCGCACGCTTCCCTTCCTGGTCACGCTGCTGACGTCCGGCCCGGCGCAGTAGTTCGGGTACAGCCCGGTGTACGGCGCCAGGGCCGGGTACCCGAACACGTACGCCGGTCCCTGCTGCGGCGCCGTCTGGCTGGCGGCGAAGCGGATCGGCAGCCCGGCGGGCGCCCTGGCGGGCCGGGACTCGCGACCGGAGCGCGCAGCCGGGGCGACCCGGACGAAGGCGACGTCGTACCGCTCGCTCTCGGCCGGCCCCTTCCAGCGCGGCGAGACGAAGAACCGGCGCGCGGTGTACTGGCCGTACGGTTCGGCGCCGTCCTTGTAGGCGGGCACGAACGTCCAGTTGACGGCCCACCGGCCGTGCCCGTTGGTGACGCAGTGCGCGGCGGTGAGCACCACGTAAGCGCGCTCGCTGCGCACCAGCGTGCCCGAGCACGTGTAGTTGGTGTCGCCGAGGGTGAAGAAGATCTTGCCGGTGGCGGCGGCGACCGCCCCGCTGTGCATCAGTCGCAGCCCGCGCCCGGCGGTGTCGCCGGTCAGCCAGCTGACCCGTGCGCCGGCCGTCGGACGGCTGACGGCCGCCAGCCGCGCGTGGGCCGGCGGCCGGCCGACGTCCGAGGTGGCCGCCCGGGCGCTCGCCGCGGCGGTCGCGACCTGCGGCAGCAGTGCCTGCGCGCCGACGGCGAGGGCGACCCCTGCCATCAGCGCGACGGTGCGGCTACTGTGTGTGATTCTCATCGGTATCGGGAATGCTATCGGCCGGCCGATCGCGACACGCCCAAGATTCGCGTTCCCGCCGCCCAGCGGTGCGTGGAACAATGGCGGGGTGAATTCGACGGCAGCAGCCCCCGCCCCGCGTGACGTGGTGATTCTCGGTTCGACCGGCTCCATCGGGACCCAGGCGCTTGACATCGTGCGGCGCAACCCGGGCCGGTTCCGAGTGGTCGGGCTCGCGGCCGGCGGCGGAAATCCGGAACTGCTCGCCCGGCAGGCGGCCGAATTCGGCGTGGACGTCGTCGCGGTGGCTGACTCCGCCGCCCTGGCGTCAGTAAGAGCAGAGCTAACAGCAGAATTTGATCGAACGGGCCCGGGCTCCGCCTCATCCGCCCATGGCCCTGAGCTCCTGGCGGGCGCGGACGCGGTGTCGCACCTGGCCGCGCTCCCGTGCGACGTGGTGCTCAACGGGGTGACCGGCGCGGCCGGGCTGCGCGCCACCCTGTCCGCGCTCGAGGCCGGCCGGACGCTGGCCCTGGCCAACAAGGAGTCGCTCATCATCGGCGGCCCGCTGGTGACCAGCAGGGCCAAGCCGGGGCAGATCGTGCCGGTCGACTCCGAGCACTCCACGCTCGCCCAGTGCCTCCGCGCCGGGGCCAACTCCGAGGTCAAGCGGCTGGTGTTGACGGCCAGCGGCGGCCCGTTCCGCGGCTGGCCGGCCGAGCGGCTGACGTCGGTCACCCCCGAGCAGGCGCTGGCCCACCCCACCTGGAGCATGGGACCGCTGGTCACCATCAACTCGGCCACGCTGGTGAACAAGGGCCTCGAGGTGATCGAGGCGTACCTGCTGTTCGGCTTCGGCCTGGACAAGATCGACGTGGTGGTGCACCCGCAGTCCATCGTCCACTCGATGGTGGAGTTCGCCGACGGCGCCACGATCATCATGGCGAGCCCGCCCGACATGCGGATCCCGATCGCGCTCGGCCTGGCCTGGCCCGACCGGGTGGCCGAGGCCGCGCCCGGGCTGGACTGGACGACGGCCGCCACCTGGACGTTCGAGCCGCTCGACGAGCGCGCGTTCCCGGCCGTCGCGCTGGCCAGGGAGGCCGCCCGGCTCGGCGGGACCGCCCCCGCCGTCTACAACGGCGCCAACGAGGCGTGCGTGGCCGATTTCCTGGCGGGAAGGATTTCGTTCCCGAGGATCGTTGACACGGTGGCTCGCGTAGTCTCTGAGCACGACACGTCGGGTGCCTGGGCGACGACCACGGTGGATGACGTGCTCGCAGTGGACGCGTGGGCGCGCACCCGGGCGCGGGAGCTAACCCGGTCGGCGTCAGCGTAGGGAGGAACGCACGTTGTTGGACGTCGTCGGCTGGCTGATTTTCCTCGCCGCCCTGATGATCTCCGTCATGCTGCACGAGACCGGGCACTTCGTGGCGGCCAAGCGGTTCGGGATGAAGTGCACCCAGTACTTCATCGGCTTCGGGCCGACGATCTGGTCCACCCAGCGCGGCGAGACCGAGTACGGCGTCAAGGCGCTGCCGCTCGGCGGCTTCGTCAAGATCACCGGGATGACCTCGATCGACGAGGTGGACCAGGAAGACGAGCCGCGCTCCTTCCGCCGCGCGCCCGGCTGGCAGCGGCTGATCGTGCTCGGGGCCGGCTCCTTCATGCACTTCGTCCTGGCGGCCGTCATCATCTTCGGGCTCGCGCTCGGCATCGGGATCGAGAACCAGGTCGTCACCAACCAGGTGGCCGCGGTGACGCCGTGCGTGCAGCCGTCGAAGGCGGCCCTGCTGAACGGGGCCGCCTGTCCTAAGGACGCCCCGAAGTCGGCCGCGGTGCTGGCCGGGCTGAAGGTCGGCGACACCGTGACCGCGTTCAACGGGGTCAAGATGACCAGCTGGACGCAGCTCCACAGCGCGATCCAGGCCGCCAAGCCGGGGACGCCGGTCTCGCTCACCGTCGACCGGGACGGCCGGTCGCTGGTGCTGCGCACCCGGCTGGCCGACGTGCCCGGGTACGGCTCCGACCTGGGGTTCGACGCGGCCGAGAACACCGTGTTCCAGTCGGTGGGCCCGATCGGCGCGATCAGCTACGTGGGGACCGGGTTCTCCGAGGTGTTCACCGGCTCGGTCTCCTCGCTGGCGGAGCTGCCGGCCGCCCTGCCCGACCTGTTCAACAAGGAGAAGCGGGCGTCGTCCGACGCGGGCAATGTGTCGAGCGTGTACGGCGCGGCCAGGGACACCGGCCAGGCCGTCGCCGCCGACGTGGGCTGGAAGCAGAAGGTCTCCTTCATCCTGCTGCTCATCGCGTCGCTCAACATCTTCGTCGGGATCTTCAACCTGCTGCCGCTGCTGCCGATGGACGGCGGCCACGTGGCGGTGGTGCTCTGGGAGATGGTGCGGTCGTGGTTCGCCCGGCGGCTGCACCGGCCCGACCCCGGGCTGGTCGACTACCGTAAGCTGATCCCGGTGAGCTTCGCTGTCTTCGTCGTCCTGGTCCTGTTCGGGGCGCTGCTCATTTCCGCGGACATTTTCAACCCAGTGAGCATTGGTTAACGACGGGTAACCACCCTGACGGATGAGTCAGGGTGTGCGAGCGATGGCCCAGAGACTAGGCGAGAATAGCTGTAGTCCTCCGGGGGGACGACCCCCCGTACCCCCCGAGGACTGTGCCGATCACCCGACGCATTGACGGGATGGGAATCTAAATGAGCATTGACCTTGGGATGCCAGCCAGTCCTGCGCCGCAGCTCGCCGAGCGGCAGACAGTCGCGTCAGCTGATGGTGGGGAACGTGCCCGTCGGCGGCGGCGCGCCGGTGAGCGTGCAGTCGATGGCGACCACGCTGACCGCGAACGTGAACGCCACCCTGCAGCAGATCGCCGAGCTGACCGCGTCCGGCTGCCAGATCGTCCGGGTCGCGGTGCCGTCCCAGGACGACGCGGACGCGCTGCCGATGATCGCGAAGAAGTCGCAGATCCCGGTCATCGCCGACATTCACTTCCAGCCGAAGTACGTGTTCGCGGCGATCAACGCCGGCTGCGCCGCCGTCCGGGTGAACCCGGGCAACATCAAGGAGTTCGACGACAAGGTCAAGGAGATCGCCCGGGCCGCGTCCGAGACCGGCACCCCGATCAGGATCGGCGTGAACGCCGGCTCGCTCGACAAGCGCCTGCTGGCCAAGTACGGCAAGGCCACCCCCGAGGCGCTGGTCGAGTCCGCGCTGTGGGAGTGCTCGCTGTTCGAGGAGCACGGCTTCCGCGACATCAAGATCTCGGTCAAGCACCACAACCCGGTGGTAATGATCCAGGCCTACCGGCTGCTCGCCGCGCAGTGCGACTACCCGCTGCACCTGGGCGTGACCGAGGCCGGCCCGGCCTTCCAGGGCACGATCAAGTCGGCCACCGCGTTCGGGGCGCTGCTTTCGCAGGGCATCGGCGACACGATCCGGGTGTCGCTGTCCGCGCCGCCGGTCGAGGAGGTCAAGGTCGGTATCGGCATCCTCGAGTCGATGGGCATGCGCGAGCGCGGCCTCGAGATCGTCTCCTGCCCGTCCTGCGGTCGCGCCCAGGTGGACGTCTACAAGCTGGCAGAAGAGGTGACCGCGGGGCTGACCGGGATGGAGGTCCCGCTCCGGGTCGCGGTGATGGGCTGCGTGGTGAACGGCCCGGGCGAGGCGCGCGAGGCGGACCTCGGCGTGGCCTCGGGGAACGGCAAGGGCCAGATCTTCGTCAAGGGCAAGGTCATCGCGACCGTGCCCGAGTCGAAGATCGTGGAGACCCTGATCGAAGAGGCGATGCGGCTGGCCGAGCAGGCCGCCGAGAGCGGCGCGCAGGAGGCCGTGCCCGGCCAGCCGATCGTCACGACGTACTAGACGACGATCTCACCGACCCTCCCGGCCAGTGACGCGTGCGCGTCGGCCGGGAGCAGGACGTCGGTGACGAGCACGCCGATCTTCTCAACTGGCGCGAACGAGGCCAGGCTGACCACCCCCCACTTGGTGTGATCGGCCAGCACGACGACGCGCCTTGCGACCTTGATCAGCGCACGGTTGGTTTCGGCCTCTGCCAGGTTGGGAGTGGAGAGGCCGACCTCGGGGTCGAGGCCGGTGCAGCCGAGGAAGAGCGTGTCGAAGTGCAGCGACGCGATCGTCAGGTCCGCCACCGGCCCGACGAGCGCGTCCGACGCCGTGCGCATGCCGCCGGTGAGGACCACCGACGCCACGTCCGGGCTGTGATTCCCGCTGAACAGGTTCGCGACCCGTAGCGAGTTGGTGACGACCGTCAGGCCGGGAACGTCGAGCAGGCACTGGGCGAGCGCGAAGGTTGTCGTTCCGGCCGCGATCGCGATCGCGGTGCCGGGCCGGACCAGGTTGGCCGCCGCGCGGGCGATCGAGGTCTTCTCCGGCCGTTCGAGTACGAGCTTGTCCTCGAAGCCGGGCTCATGGCCACCATGAGAGCCCGGCAGCACCGCGCCGCCGTGGACCTTTTCCACCAGTCCGTCCTTGGCGAGCACTTCAAGATCCCGGCGGATCGTCATGTCGGAGACGCCGAGTTGCTGCGTTAGGTCACTCACCCGCGCGCTGCCGTCGTTTCTGACGGCTTGCAGAATGAGTGACTGCCGATGTCTAGCCAGCATTCACTACCCCCTCAATAGTGTCCGAACACTATAAAGTATGACGGCTTGAGAGGCTTGTTGGGTTACGACCAAGAGTGTCTGAAATTTACTCTCAACGCGAGAAAAAATTCGGTGATGTGCGCCTTGTGCCGAATCCGGTTACACAAAAAACGGACATGTAGCGATAGCTGTCGAAGTTATGTCGTCTGCGTATCGAATCGATGGCGATCCGTGTCGGAGGCTGTCGGCCGATGCGGCAGGATGGAAGGCATGCCGTTTTCCCCTTCGCCGAGGCGCCAATCGCTCCGCCGCTGCCTTACGCTCGCGGCGGTCGCGCTGGCGGTTGGGGCGGGCCTGAGCGCCTGCACGCCCGGTCCGACGTCCGGCCCGGCCGGCTCGCCGGCCGGGTCGCCGGCCGGGTCGATCGCGGCCGGCGGCGACGGCGCCGGGGCGACAGCGGTGGTGCCCACGGCGTCGGCGCTGCACTGGAGCCAGTGCAGCGGGCAGCTGACCGGCCTGGAGTGCGCGACGCTGGCGGTGCCGCTGAACTACGCCGACCCCGGCGGCAGGAAGATCACGCTGGCGCTGTCCATGATGCCGGCCACCGCGCCGGCCGCCCGGCAGCAGGGCGTGCTGCTGGTCAACCCGGGGGGACCGGGGGAGCCCGGCCGGTCGCTCGCGTCCGCGGTCGCGTCCGGGCTGAGCCCGCAGGTGACGGCCAGCTACGACATCGTCGGCTTCGACCCGCGCGGGGTCGGCGGGTCGGTGCCCGCGCTCAGCTGCGACCCGAGTTTCTTCGACGAGGTGCGGCCCGACTACATCCCCGCCAGCGCGGCCGCCGAGCAGGTGCTGATCGGCCGGGCCAGGGCCTACGCGGCCGGGTGCGAGCAGCGCTTCGGCTGGATGCTGCCCTACCTGACCACGGTCGACATGGCCCGCGACATGGACCAGATCCGCCAGGCGTTCGGGGTGGCGAAGATCAGCTATTACGGGGTCTCCTACGGCACCTATCTCGGCCAGGTCTACGGGACGCTGTTCCCCGACCGGGTGCGCCGGATGGTGCTCGACTCCACGGTGGACCCGACCGGCGTCTGGTACCCCGACAACATCGACCAGGATTACGCCTTCCAGGGGCGGCTGGACGCGTTCTTCGCCTGGACGGCGAAATACGACTCGGCCTATCACCTGGGGTCCACCCGGGCCGAGGTCGAGGCGGCCTACGACAAGGTGCGGGGCAAGCTCGGCAAGAGCCCCATCGCCGGGTCGAACGGCCCGCTGCTCGGCCCCGACGAGCTCGACGACACGTTCGTCATCACCGGCTACCTGGACTCCGTGTGGCCCGCCTTCGCGCAGGCGCTCTCCCAGTACGCGGGCAGCGGCGACGGCAGCCTGCTGCTCACCCAGTACACGACGTGGGGCACCACCAGCGAGAACACGTTCGCGGTGTACAACGCGGTCGAGTGCGCCGACGTGAACTGGCCAAGGAACTGGTCGAAGTGGCAGGCCGACGCCGAACGGGTGTACCAGGCTGCGCCGTTTGAGACCTGGGACAACCTCTGGTTCAACGCGGCCTGCGCCTTCTGGCCGGTCAAGGGGCCGGCCAAGCCGTTCACGGTGGACGGCGCCGGGCTGCCGCCGGTGCTGATGCTGCAGGGCACGCTGGACCCGGCGACCCCCTACGCGGGCGCGCAGGCCGCGCACCGCCTGCTGCCGAGCGCCCGCATGGTGGTGGTGGAGGGCGGCGGCAACCACGGGCAGTCGCTCGAGACCCCGCCGAACCAGTGCGTGCAGAACTACCTGAACGCCTACCTCGCCGCCGGCGCCGTCCCGGAGCGGCCGGGTCTGGTCAACGCGACCTGTCCGGCCACCGCTGATCCGACTCCGGGTGGGTAGGCCGGATAGAAGCGGCTAGGCTGGAAACATGTTGCGCGTTAGGCAGCGCTCGGAGCAGGCCAGGCTGCTGGATGATCGCGACCGGACCGCGGCCCTTGAGGTGTGCGGGGCCGATCCGGTCGCGAACGTGTTCGTCGAATCCAGGATCAGGATCTTCGGCGCCGATCCGGGGCGGCTCGGCGCCCAGCTCTGGGGTTTCGAGCAGGGCGGCCGGCTGGTGTCGCTGTGCTATTCGGGCGCGAACCTGGTGCCGGTGCAGGCGACCCCGGCCGCGGTCGCCTCGTTCGCGGACCGGGCGCTGCGTCAGGGGCGGCGCTGCTCCTCGCTGGTCGGCCCGTCGGCGGCGGTGAGCGAGCTGTGGGGGCTCCTGCGCCCGTACTGGGGGCCGGCCAGGGACGTGCGGGCCGCGCAGCCGCTGATGGCCATCACCGGCCCGCCGTTGGTGGCGGCCGACCCGGCGGTCAGGCGGGTCCGGGCCGATGAGGTCGATATCCTGCTGCCGGCCTCGATCGCGATGTTCACCGAGGAGGTGGGCGTCTCCCCGCTGGCGGGCGACGGCGGGGCGTCCTACCGGGCGCGGGTCAGCGAGCTGGTCCGGGCCGGCCGCGCGTTCGCCCGGATCGAGGACGGCCGGGTCATCTTCAAGGCCGAGGTCGGCGCGGCCACTCCGAGCGCCTGCCAGGTTCAGGGCGTCTGGGTCAGGCCCGAGTACCGGGGGCGGGGCATCGCCGCCCCCGGCATGGCCGCCGTGGTCAGCCAGTCCCGCGAGACGATCTCCCCGATCGTCTCGCTCTATGTAAACGACTTCAACGCCCCCGGCCGCGCCACCTACAAGCGGGCCGGCTTCCACGAGGTCGGCGAGTTCATGTCCGTCCTGTTCTGATTCGCTCGCCCTCGAGAGCTTTCTCTAGTCCCGTTCGCGTGTTTTGCGCAGCCGGTCGAGGACCGGCTCGCACGCCTCGGTCAGGGCGCCGAGGCCGTCGGCGGCGAGCTGGTCGATGAAGTGCCGCCGGACGCTGTCGACGTGGTGCGGCGCGACCTGGCCGATGATTTCCGCGCCGCGCTCGGTGAGCACGGCGAACGTGCCGCGCTTGTCCCCCTCGCACCCCTCGCGGACGACCAGGCCCCTGGACTCCATCCGGCTGACCTGATGGGAGAGCCTGCTGCGGGACTGCGCGGTGCGGTCGGCCAGCTCGGTCATCCGCAGCCGGGTATGCGCCGCCTCGGACAGCTCGACCAGGATCTCGTAGTCGTGCATGGACAGCCCGAAGGGATGCAGGTCCCGGTCCAGCTGCCGCATCAAGAGCTGGGCAAGCTGGATGTAGGCGCGCCAGGCGCGCTGTTCTTCATCGGTGAGCCAGCGAGGGAGGCTGGTTTGCGGGGCACCGTCAGCCAGCGGCTCTGTCGGCATAGCAGGTAACCTACCGGTCGCGCCCGGCGCCTGCCACCGTCCGGCCGCGCTCGGTGCCTGCCACCCGGCCGTGCCCGGTGCGGTAACGTCGGGCGAGATGTCACAGACGTTGGCGAATCCCAAAGCGGCGAGCGCAGCAGCTCCCAAGCACAGCCGGCTGGCGTGGCTGGACGCGCTGCGCGGATTCGCCGCGCTGTGCGTGGTGTTCGACCACGGGTCCACGCTGATGCTCGAGCCGGTCAGGGACTTCCTGTACCGCTGGCTTGACCTCGGCCAGTACGGCGTCTTCGTGTTCTTCCTGATCAGCGGGTACATCATCCCGGCCTCGCTGGAGCGCAAGGGATCCGTGCGCGGATTCTGGACCAGCCGGCTGTTCCGGCTGTACCCGATGTACCTGGTGGCCCTGGTCATCGCCGTCGTCGCCTACCAGACCGGGTACGGCACGATCAGGGGGGCCGAGCTCCATCCCGCCCAGTCCGTGTTCGCCTGGCTGCTGATGCTGCCGAACCTGCTCACCGGCCCCAACGTGCCCAACGTGACCTGGACCCTGTCCTACGAGATGGTCTTCTACCTGCTGCTGGTGGCGCTGTTCAGCTGGGGGGTGCACCGGCGCAGCGGCAGCTACGCGGCGATCTTCGCGGTCGGCGCGGTCGCCCTCGGCGGCGTGCTGCCGATGGCGGCGCTGACCGACTGGGCGGGCCACTCCGCCCACGGCGGGCTGGCCCTCAACGCCGCCGCCGACGCGCTGGTCCTGGCGGGCATCCTGCTCGCGGTCTCGTCGCGGTCCCGGGCGGCCCGGGCCGGGGCGGCCGTGGCCGGCGCTCACCGCGCTCGTCCTGGTCATGGTCAACCAGGGATCGCCGTCGCCGTGGGAGGGGTGCGTGATCCTGGCCCTGATGTTCACCGGCACGCTGATCTACCGCACCCAGCAGCGGCAGCCGGGCACCAGCCGGGCGATGACCGCCGCGATCGTCGTCGGGGTGCTCGCGCTGACCACGTTCGCGGGCCTCTGGCACGGCCAGCAGCGGCACCTGAGCCATCAGTGGCTGATCCAGTGGGCGACCTCGGTGCTGCTGGCCGGGGCCACGTTCGGGCTCGGCCTGGCCGCGAGCCACCGCCGGGTGCCCCGCTGGTGCGCCTGGCTGGGCATGATCAGCTTCTCGGTCTACCTGCTTCACCCGCTCGTGTTCGACGCCTACCGCGATGTCCCGGCCCTGCACCGTCCGCACACGCTGCCGGTCCAGTGGCTGATGTTCGCCGGCTGCGTGGCGGTGATCATCGGGCTCGCCGCGGTGACCTACTACCTCGTCGAGCGGCCGATGCAGCGGCTGGGCCGCCGGCTGTCCGGCCGCGGCGGCGGCGGGAGCGGGAGCGGCGAGCCCGCGGCAGTCGCCGCGGTCGCGGTCGCCAGCTCGGTCGAGCAGGCGGGCCGTCCGGACGGCTACGCAGACCGACGCGGGGACCGGCTCGGGCGGCGCCGCGACCGAGGCCGGGTCGGGGCGGGACACCGACTCCGACCGGCCCGGGGCGCCGGCGGCGGCGCAGAGCGCGTCGAGCAGCAGCGCGGTGGCGGGCGGGTCCGGCGCCTCGCCGTAGCGGACCGCGACCACCGACCGGCTGGTGCCGCGCAGCCGGGCGGTGCGCACGCCCGGGTTGCGGGCCGCGCGCAGCGCCAGGCCGGGCAGCAGGGTGACCCCGAGGCCCGCCGTGACGAGGGCCTGCGCGGCGACGAAGTCGTCGGTCGTGAACGCGATCCGGGGCGTGAACCCGGCCTGCGCGCACTGCCTGAGCAAGTGCTCGCGGCACCGGTCGCAGCCGGCGATCCAGCGCTGATCGGACAGCCGGGCCAGGTCGGCGGGCCACAGCTCGGTCACCGCGGGCGCCAGCGGCGGCTCGCCGCCGCAGACCGCCGTGTCCGGCATGATCAGGTGCACCGGCTCGGACAGCAGCACCAGCTCGCGGAGGTCATCGCGGTCGGCGATCGCAGGCGGCGGGTCGTCCGCCATGGGGGTCCGCCCGCCAGGTCGAGCGGCGCCGCCTCGGCCGGGAGTCGCTATGCCGCTGGACAGCGCGGCCCGGCGGGCGCCGGCGTCGTCGGCCTCGTGCCGGAAGATCAGCGCCACGTCCACGTACCCGGCCCGCAGCATCCGCAGCGCCTCCGGCGGCTCGGCCTCGGTCAGCCGCAGGTCGAAGCCGGGATGCCGGTCGTGCAGGATCGCCGCCGCCGTCGGCACGATGGTGCCGAGGGCCGACGGGAACGCCGCCAGCCGCAGCCGTCCGGCCCGCAGCCCGGCGAAGACCACCAGCTCGTTCTCGGCCGCGTCGAGGCGGCCGATGACCTCGACCGCCCGCTCGGCCAGCAGCCGCCCGGCGTCGGTCAGCCGGATGCCGCGCCCGGCCCGCTGGACCAGCTTGGTGCCGGTCTCCGCCTCCAGCCGGGCCAGGTGATGGCTGACCGAGGGCTGCGCGTAGTTCAGCGCGTGCGCCGCCGCCGTCACCGAGCCGTGCCTGGCCACGGCGACGAGGACGCGGAGCCTCGTCACGTCGAGCATGGTCCTGACTATAGACGTTATCGATCGGTTCGCCCAGAGAGCCATTTCGGACTAATCAGTCCAGGTCGCGACGCGAATCGTTAAGGTCGGGCCGACGGCCGCCGGCGCTGCGACCGGCCGTGACCGCCGTTCGGGATAATCATGGCAGCGTGACCATCGCTGCGGGGAAGACCGACGGGCAGGCGCACGGTCCAGCCGCCGGGCCGGACGACGATGAGAAGGAGCGGCTGACCGCGCTCGGCGGGATCGCCGCGCTGTCGCTCGACGCGCTCTCCAGCGTCGCCTACGGGCCCGAGGCCATCCTCGTGGTGCTGGTCGCGGCGGGGTCGTCGGCGCTCAAGTACAGCCTGCCGATCACCGGCGCGATCGTGGTCCTGCTGGCGGCCCTGGTCATCTCCTACCGTCAGGTCATCGAGGCGTTCCCGAACGGCGGGGGCGCCTACGCGGTCTCCAAGACCCACCTCGGCACCAAAGCCGTCGCTGGTCGCGGCGGCCTCGCTGACCGTCGACTACATCCTGAACGCGGCCGTCGGGGTGTCGGCCGGCGTGGAGGCGCTGACCGCCGCCTACCCGTCGCTCTACGGCGCCCGGGTATGGCTCTGCCTGGCGGTGCTGGCGCTGATCACCGGCGGCCAACCTGTGGGGCGTGGCCGAGTCGGCCCGGCTCTTCATGGTGCCGACGCTGGCGTTCATCGTCTCGATCTTCGCCGTCATCGTGATCGGCCTGGCCCGCGGCAACCCGGTCGTGCCGCTCGGCCACAACCTGCCGCAGGTCGACCGACACGGTCGGCCTGCTGCTGGTCCTCAAGGCGTTCGCCTCCGGGTGCTCGGCGCTGACCGGGGTGGAGGCGATCGCCAACTCGGTACCGCAGTTCCGCCGGCCGCGGGTGAAGCGGGCGCAGCACACCGAGGTGGGGCTCGGCCTGCTGCTCGGCGGGATGCTGATCGGGCTCGGCCTGCTGATCCATCACTGGGACGCGGTGCCGCAGTCCGGGACGACCGTGCTCGCCCAGCTGACCGAGGGCGCGGTCGGGCACAACGTGCTTTCTACATCATCCAGCTCGTCACGCTGGTCCTGCTCTCGCTGGCCGCCAACACCTCGTTCGCGGGGCTGCCGGTGCTGGCCGGGCTGCTCGCGCACGACAACTTCCTGCCGCACGTGTTCGGCCTGCGGGCGGACAGGAGGGTGTTCCGCTACGGCGTCATCGTGCTCGCGATCGCGGCCGCGCTGCTGCTCATCGTCGTCCGCGGCGACACCCAGGCGCTGGTGCCGCTGTTCGCGGTCGGGGTCTTCATCGGCTTCACCCTGTCCCAGATCGGGGATGGTGAGGCACTGGTACCTGCAGCGGTCGAGCGGCTCGGTCGGCCGGACCTGGATGTACCGGGCCGTCATCAACGGCGTCGGCGCGGTGCTCACCTTCGCGGTCACGATCATCGAGCTGGTCAGCAAGTTCCTGGCCGGGGCGTGGCTGGTCGCGATCGTCATCCCGCTGCTGGTGCTGATGTTCATGGCGGTGGCGCGGGCCTACCAGCGGATCGGGGCGGAGCTCGCCATCGGGCAGGTTCCGCCGCACCCGGTGAAGCGGGCGTCGCTGGTGATCGTGCCGGTGTCGGGCATGTCGCAGGCTCACCGCGGAGGGCATCTCGGCCGCGAAGTCCCTGGGCGACGACGTGATCGCGGTGACCGTCGTCTTCACCGACTCCGACGAGGACCATGCGCCCGCAGAAGGCCTTCAGGGACGAGTGGCAGTCATGGAGACCGGAGGTGCAGCTGCTGACCCTGCGCTCGGCCCACCGCTCGATCGCCGAGCCGATCGTGAACTACCTGCGCCAGGTCGAGGCCGAGGACAAGTACCACCGCCTGGTCGTGCTGATCCCGGAGATCCAGCCCGACCACTGGTGGCAGGCGCTGCTGCACAACCAGCGCGGCGCGATCCTCGGGCGCGCGATCCGCCGCGGCACCCGCCGGGTGATCCTCTGCCGCCTCCGCTACCGGCTGGAGACCGTGGTCGACGATGCCGCCGCCGCGGCCGAGCGCGCGGCGGCGCCGAAGGCGCCCGAGGCCAAAGTGAGACTTTTCCGATCGAGCCGGTAAACCGCCGCCGATGGGCGTCGCGTCTTACTTGTGAGGCTCGGTGAAAGCGGGACACCGAGCCTCAACCATGTCCGGGGGATCAGTTCCGCGACCCTCGTGTCCTCGCTGGCGCGGCGGGATCCTGGCTAGGCCGCCGTCGGGGCTACCATGTGGGGCGATGAGCCTGGATGAGATCGACGCGCGGATCATCACCGCGCTGATCAAGGACGCCCGCGCCAGCTACGCCGTGATCGGCGCCGAGGTCGGCCTGTCCGCGCCCGCGGTCAAGCGGCGGGTGGACCGGCTGCGCGTCTCCGGCGCGATCACCGGGTTCACCGCGCGGGTCGATCCGGCCGCGCTCGGCTGGACGACCGAGGCGTACGTGGAGCTGTTCTGCGGCTCGTCGACCTCGCCGGAGGCGATCGCGGCCGCGGTCAGGCGGCACCCGGAGGTAGCCGACGCCTGCACGGTGACCGGCGAGGCGGACGCGCTGGTGCACATCAGGGCGGCCGACATCAGGCACTTCGAGCAGGTGGTGGAGCGGATCGCGGCCGAGCCGTTCGTGCAGCGGACACGGAGCGTGATCGTCCTGTCGAGACTTGTCGAGCGAGCCGACGCGTTTGCCCCGCCCGGGCGGGCATAACGGGCTAAAATCTGCGTATGCCAGAGACTGACAGTGACATGGGTGCGGAAACAGCGCGGTTCCAGGCCTTCGCCACCCGGCGGGACGACGACCTTCCGCCGCCTTGGCAGATGAAAGCGCCCGGGTCCAAGATCGGCCTGCTGGTCGCGATCGTGGTGGTCGTCGCGATCCTCGCGCTGCTGCTCGGCGTCGTCCTCGGGGCCTAGCCTCACCGCTCCGGCGGCGGGAACTCGGCCGAGCCCCGTTCGATCAGCTGCACCGGCACCTGCACCGTGCGGGGCGGCGCCTGCTCGCCTGCCAGCCGGCCGACCAGCAGTTCGCCCGCCGTCCGCCCGATCACCAGGGCGTCGTAGCTGAGCACGGTGACGGGCGGTGACATCAGGTCGGCGAGCGGGAAGTCGCCGAACCCCACCACCGCCAGCCGGCCCGGCTCGGCGCTGGCGCGAAGCACCGCCTCCGTCTGCGCCCGGTCGGCGCAGAGCACCGCGGTGACCGGCGCGCCCGGCAGCGACTGGGCCGTGAGCGCCGTCCAGGCCGGATCGGCCGGCAGCCCCGCCGCCGTCATCGCCTCCGTGTAGCCGGCCAGCAGCTGCGTCGTCCGGTAGCCGCCCGGGTCGCCGCTGACCAGCCCGATCCGCCGGTGCCCGTGCGCGATCAGGTGCGCCACCGCCGCCCGTCCGCCGCCGCGCTCATCGGGCAGCACCGCGTCCGCGCGGACGAGCGCGGGCGGCCGCAGCACGAACACGGCCGCCACCCCGGCCTCGATCTCCGACACCAGGTAGTCGTGCGAGCCGGGGGTCGGGATGATGATCAGCCCGTCCACCCGCCGCGCGCACATCGCCAGCGCGAGCTGCTCCTCGCGCTCCGCGTCGCGGTCGGTCGAGCCGGAGTAGAGCAGGTAGCCGTTGGCCCGGGCGACGTCCTCGAGCCCGCGGTAGACGGCCGCGTGGTCCGCGTTGGTCCAGTCGTCGGCGATGAAGCCGAGCGTCGCGGTCTGCCCGGTGCGCAGCAGCCGGGCGGACTCGTTGCGCCGGAAGCCGAGATCCGCGATCGCGCCCTGCACCCGCTTGGCCGTCTCCGGCGTCACCCCCGCCTCGCCGTTCACCACCCGGGATACGGTCTTCAGCGCGACGCCGGCCTTGGACGCCACGTCCTTCATCGTCGGCCGCCCGACGCTGTGCACTGCCTCTACCTGCTTGTTCATCGGTCCCCCTGGTAACAGTTTGCTCAGCAGCGGACCGCCGGACACCTGCCGGGGAGAGGAATATGACCCCGGCGCGGAGCCAGGGACCGTTCGACATGATGGTTTTGAAGCTGTCGGGAACCACCATCAGCGGGCGTATGGGCCGAAAGACGCCGTAACCGGGTCAGTGGCAAGATAGGCGACATGAGCTTCTTTACGGCAATCGAGTGGTGACCCAGCGGTGACCACGCCAGCGCGTTCTGAGCTGCCGGTTGCCGTGGTTACCGGGGCGAGCCGCGGCATCGGGCTCGAGGTCTGCAGGCAGCTGGCCGCGCTCGGCTACGTGGTGGTGCTCGGATCCCGGGATCTGCGGGCGGCCGAGCTCGCGGCCAAGGAGCTCGACCCGGGCGGGGAACGAGTGGTCGCGGCCCACATCGAGGTCGATAATTCGGTCAACATCGACCAGCTGGCGGCGTGGATCCGGGAGCGCTGGGGCCGGGTCGACGCGATCGTGAACAGTGCCTCGAGCGCGCCCGACCAGTACGCGATCGCCGGCACGACCGACCTGTCGCCGGTGGCGGAGGCGCTCGACGTGAACTTGTTCGGCGCCTGGCGGGTGATCCAGGCGCTGCTGCCGCTGCTGCGCTCGAGCCCCCGGCCGAGGCTGGTGAACGTGTCGAGCGAGGGCGGCTCGATCGCGCTGATGAGCGGCGGCCGCCCGGCCTACAGCGTCTCCAAGGCGGCGCTCAACGCGCTGACGAGGATGCTGGCGGGCGAGCTGTACCGCGACGGCATCCTCGTCAACGCCGTCTGCCCGGGCGGGGCGGCACGGCGACGGGGCCCGCGGCGGCCGGGGGAGCGGGCGGTCGGTCGCCCAGGGGGCGGCCAGCGTGGTGTGGGCGGTGACCCTGCCCAACGGCGGACCCACCGGTACCTTCACCAGGGACGGGCGCGAGCTGCCCTGGTGAGGGTCCCGGTGGGCCCGGGGCGGACGATCAGTCCTGGTGCGGCGTGGCCAGCGGCCAGCCGCCGGCCGCGAGGTGGGAGCGGACCCGGGCCAGGTCGGCGTCGGTCGGCTGGGTGTCGGTGACCGCGGTGATGGCCGCCTTGATCGCCTCGGCCGACGCCAGGTCGGCCGAGACCTCAAGCTCGCCGGCGATCAGCGTGACCTCGTCGTTGGTCAGCTGGGTGCCGAGCAGGGCGAAGATCGGCATGTAGTCGTGCTGCGGCACGCCTTCGGGGTAGCCGGCCCGGAGCCAGCCGACGATCTTGGTTACGACATCGGGAATTGCCATGTCTCAGCTGCGCCTTCTTGATGAGGGGGCGTGGTCGCCGGCGGTCACTTCTTCACCGCGGGGTGGCCGATCTGGTAGACCTCGTAGATGCCCCAGCCGATGGCGGCCAGGACGATGAGGAAGGCGATCGCGGCGAGCACCATGCCGAGCACGTTGCCGCCGACGAGCGCGTCGGAGTCTCCGCCGCCGTCGGCCCCGGCCGTCGCCACCTTGCCGGTCCGCGGGCCCCAGGACAGCGTGTACAGGCCGCCCGCGAACAGGGCCGGCAGGCCGGCCCCGGCGATCAGGCCGAACACCACGATCTTCCACAGAGCGCTTAGGTTGATCCAGGACATTGTTAGCTACCTCTCTACGCCGCTCTGCGCCGGTCAGGCGGCGACGGTCTCGGCCGGCTCGGGGGCCACGCCGCCGGTCCACTCCGCGTTGACGTTGTTGTGGTCCACCTTGGTGGCGCGGGACCGGTAGAAGATGAACCCGGCCAGCGCGGCCAGCAGGATCAGGTCGATCACGACCCCGAGGGTGCCGCCGATGCCGTGCGCGAGGGCCTCGGCCCCGGCGCCGACCAGCGCCGCCGACGGGAGGGTGAACAGCCACGCGGTCGCCATCCGGCCGGCCACGTTCCAGCGGACCTCGGCGCCCTTCTTGCCGAGCCCGGTGCCGATGATCGACCCGGTCGCGACGTGGGTGGTGGACAGCGAGTAGCCGAAGCTCGAGGAGAGCAGGATGATCGCGGCGGAGGCGGACTCGGCCGCCATGCCCTGCGGCGCCTCGATCTCCACGAGGCCCTTGCCGAGCGTGCGGATGACCCGCCAGCCGCCGATGTAGGTGCCGAGGGAGATGGCGAGCGCGCAGCAGACGATGACCCAGATCGGCGCGTTCGACTTGGCCGCGAGGGTGCCGTTGGCGATCAGGGCGAGGGTGATGACGCCCATCGTCTTCTGCGCGTCGTTGGTGCCGTGCGCCAGCGAGACCATGCAGGCGGACCCGATCTGCCCGATCCTGAAGCCGTGGCCCCGCGCTCCCGCGGTCATCGACCGGCTGATCCGGTAGAGCAGCCAGGTGCCGATGGCGGCGACCAGCGCCGCGATGATCGGCGAGAACACGGCGGGCAGGATGACCTTGGAGACCAGGCCGTGCCAGAGCACCGCGCTGCCGCCCGAGGCCGCCATCACCGAGCCGATGACGCCGCCGATGAGCGCGTGGGAGGAACTTGAGGGGATGCCGAACAGCCAGGTGGCCAGGTTCCAGATGATGCCGCCGGCCAGGCCGGCCGCCACCACCGTCAGCGTGACCACCTTGGTGTCGACGAGGCCGCTGGCGATGGTGGCCGCCACCGCCAGGGAGAGGAACGCGCCGACGAAGTTGAGCGCCCCGGAGATCGCCACCGCTGTCCGCGGTCCCAGCGCCCCCGTGGCGATCGACGTCGCCATCGCGTTGCCCGTGTCATGGAAGCCGTTGGTGAAGTCAAAGCACAGGGCTGTGATGACCACCAGGACAAGCACAGTGTCGTTGCTCACAAATGTGACGGTAAAGGTCTCTTAGGAAGTTGCGAAGGAGGCCGAGTGTGTAACTACCGAACAATAGGTGAACGACTGGTTAATTAGGCCACATAACGTGGCCCATCGGGCGGAATCGGCTAGCTCCCCGGTGCCGTCTCGCCCGGATCGCGGGCCAGCTCGCCGGCCTGGCCCTGGCCCCGCGGCTGGTCCTGGTGCTGGCCGTGCTCCTGGTGCTCCTGGTCGGGCGGCTGGTAGCGGTACCCCATGCCGGGCTCGGTGATCAGCCAGCGCGGCCGAGCCGGGTCGGGCTCAAGCTTCCGGCGCAGCTGCGCCATGTAGAGCCGCAGGTTGCCGCCCGCGTTGTCGTACCCGGGGCCCCACACCTCGTTCAGCAGCTGCCGGTGGCTGAGCAGCTTGCCCGGGTTCCGCAGCAGCACCTCGAGCAGGTGCCATTCGGTCGGCGTCAGCCTGATGTCGCCGTCCGGCTGCGGGTCGGCGTCGATGGCCCGCCCGTTTTCTTCCGAACGGACCGTGGTTCCACCGTGCCCGGTCCTGGTGACCCGCTTGGCGGTGAGGTCGACGGTGAGGTCGCCCAGGGCCAGCCGGGGCGGCAGCTCGGCCGCCGGGGTGCGCCGGACGGCGGCCCGCATCCGGGCCAGCAGCTCGTCCATCCCGAACGGCTTGGTGACGTAGTCGTCGGCGCCGGCGTCGAGCGCCTCCACCTTGTCGGAGGAGTCGGCCCGTCCCGACAGCACGATGATCGGCACCGCGGTCCAGCCCCGGAGCCCGCCGATCACCTCCACGCCGTCCATGTCGGGCAGCCCGAGGTCGAGGATGACCAGGTCCGGCGGGTGCGCGGCGGCCTCCTCGAGCGCCTGGGCGCCGCTGGCGGCGACGCCCACCTCGTACTGCCGCGCCCGCAGGTTAATCCGCAGCGCCCGCAGGATCTGCGGCTCATCGTCAACAACAAGCACCCGTGTCATGGAAGGAAGACCCCTTAGTTGCCGGGCGCGGCCGGGAGGGAGATGGTCATGGTCAGTCCCCCGCCGGGGGTGTCCTCGGCCGTCAGCGTGCCGTCCATCGCCTCGGTGAGGCCGCGCGCGAGCGCCAGCCCGAGGCCGACGCCGGTGGTGTTGTCGGTGTCGCCGAGCCGCTGGAACGGCACGAACATCCGCTCCCGGTCGCCCTCGGGGATGCCCGGGCCGCGGTCGACCACCCGCAGTTCCACCCGGTCGCCGAGCGCGGACGCGGCCAGCAGCGGCGGCTTGCCCGCCGGGGAGTAGCGCAGCGCGTTCTCGGTCAGGTTGACCACGATGCGCTCCAGGATCGCCGGGTCGGCGCTGATCGCGGGCAGCGTGTCCGGGATGTCGACGGTGATCTCCCGGCCGGCCGGGCCGAGGTCGTCGAGCGACCGGGCGACGATCTCGTCGAGCCCGGACGGCCGGGGGAACAGCGACAGCGCCCCCGCCTGCAGCCTGGACATGTCGAGCAGGTTGCCCACCAGGTGGGTGAGCCGGTCGAGCGACTCGTCGGCGGTGGCGAGCAGCTCGGCCGTGTCGGCGTCGTCCCAGGCGATGTCCTCCGAGCGCAGCGACGTGACCGCGGCCTTGGCCGACGCGATCGGCGAGCGCAGGTCGTGGCTGACCGCGGCCAGCAGCGCGGTCCGCATCCGGTCGGCCGCCGCGATCGGCTTGGCCGCCTCCGCCTCGGCCGTGAGCCGCTGCTGCTCGAGCGCGACGGCGGCGTAGGCGGCGAACGCGCCCAGCACCCGCCGGTCGTCGGCCGGCAGCGGCCGCCCGGCCAGCGCGAGCGAGAGCGTGTCGGTCACCGGTACGTCCACGTCGGCGTCGTCGGGCCTGGTCACCGGTGCGTCACCGGAGCAGGCGACGACGCCCCACTCGCCCGCCGGGCCCCGTCCGGCGCCGCCGGCCGGGTCGAGCCGCTCGAGCAGGCTGGCCGAGCGCATGCCGAACGCCTCCCTGGTCCGCTCGAGCAGCGCGTCGAGGGTGCCCTGGCCCTGCAGGATCGACCCGGCGGTGGTCCGCAGCAGCTCGGACTCGGCGTTGGCGCGGGCCGCCTGATTGGACTTCCTGGCCGTGGCGTCGACGATCCAGCTGGTGACGAGGCCGACCGCGATGAACACGCCGAGCGCGAGCGCGTTGTTGGCCTGGGAGATCGTCCAGGAGTGGATGGGCGGGGTGAAGTAGTAGTTGAGCAGCAGCGACGCGATGACGGCGGCGATCACCGCGGGCAGGAACCCGCCGGTCAGCGCGACGACGATCACCGCCACCAGGAACGCCAGGGTGTCGCTGGTGAGGTTGATCCCGGTCCGGTCGCTGGCGAGCACGAGCGTGCCGAGCGGCGCCAGCGCGACCGCGAGGACGTACCCGGCGATCTGCCGCCGGGTCGTGATCCCGCCCCGGTACCGGGGCAGCAGCCGCCACCGGCTGCCCACCTGCGAGTGGGTGACGATGTGGACGTCGATCGCGCCCGAGCCGCGGATGGTCCGCGCGCCGATGCCGGGACCGGTCAGCAGGGCCAGCAGCCAGGACCGGCGGCTCGCGCCGAGCACCAGCTGGGTCGCGTTCTCGGCCTTGGCGAAGGCGAGCAGCGCCTCGGAGATGTTCTCGCCCACGACCTGGTGGTAGCTGCCGCCGAGCGACTCCACCAGCTGCCGCTGCCGGGCCAGGTTGGCCGGATTGGCGCCGGTGAGGCCGTCGGACTTGGTGACGTGGACCGCGAGCAGGTCGCCGCCCGAGGCCCTGGCCGCGATCCGGGCGGCCCGCCTGATCAGCGTGTCGCCCTCCGGGCCGCCGGTGAGCGCGACGACGACCCGCTCCCGCGCCTCCCAGGTGGAGGTGATGTCGTGCTCGGCCCGGTACTTCTGCAGGCCCTCGTCGACCTTGTCGGCCAGCCACAGCAGCGCCAGCTCGCGCAGCGCGGTCAGGTTGCCGGCCCGGAAGTAGTTGGTGAGGGCGGCGTCGATCTTCTCCGGCGGGTAGATGTTCCCGTGCGCCATCCGGCGGCGCAGCGCCTCGGCGGTCATGTCGACCAGCTCGACCTGGTCGGCCGCGCGGACCACCGCGTCGGGCACGGTCTCCCGCTGCACCACCCCGGTGATCTGCTCGACCACGTCGGTGACCGACTCCAGGTGCTGCACGTTGACGGCGGAGATCACGTCGATGCCGGCGTCGAGCAGCTCGCTGACGTCCTGCCAGCGCTTGTCGTTCTTCGATCCCGGCACGTTGGTGTGCGCGAGCTCGTCCACCAGCGCGATCTGCGGCTTGCGGGCGAGCACCGCGTCGACGTCCATCTCATCGAACGACGCGCCCCGGTACTCCAGGCGCTTCCTCGGGACGACCTCGAGCCCGTCGATCAGGGCGGCGGTCTGCGGCCGGCCGTGCGTCTCGGCGAACGCGACGACGACGTCCGCCCCACGTTCCTCCCGCCGGTGCCCCTCGGAGAGCATGGCAAACGTCTTGCCCACCCCGGCTGCCGCCCCCAGGTAGATGCGGAGCTGGCCCCGGGGCGCGGTGCTATCGTCGCGTCGCCAAGCCATATCTCAATTCTGGGGCAACGACGCAGGTCACCCGTCCCCTGTTAACAACATCCATGCAGGCAAGGGACGCCCGCACGGGGCCGGCGCCGGCTGGCATGATCAAAGGCATGACTCTGGTAAAATTATCAAGATCAACGCGATTACGGTGCCCGCCGACAGCGGGGACGAGCTGGCGCAACGGTTCGCGGCCCGGGCCGGAGCGGTCGACGGCCAGGACGGGTTCGAGGGATTCGAGCTGCTGAAGCCGGTCGACGACCGGACCACCTGGCTGGTGGTGACCAGGTGGCGGGACGAGGCGTCGTTCCAGGCGTGGCTGAGCTCGCCGTCGTTCGCGCACGGCCACCGGTCGGCCAGCGAGCGGGCCGGCGGCGACGCCCCGAAGCCGGTCGGCGTGCACAGCGAGCTCTGGTCGTACCAGATCGCCGGCGGCTCCGCCAAAGCCTGACAAAACAGCGCTGAATCGGCCAGGATCGATCCATGGCCGAGCCGACCGATCCCTGGAGCACCCCCGCGTTCCTGCGCGACGTGCAGTACCGCACGGACGCCAATCTGGCCGCCCGCCAGTCGATCTACGTCTACCAGCACCCGCGCCTCGACCTCCAGGCGCGGGTGATCGACCTGGCCGCGCCCGCGCCGGACGCGACCGTGGCCGACGTCGGCTGCGGAAACGGCGCCTACCTGGCCGAACTGGCCGGCCGCGGGTTCACCGGCCGGGTCCTCGGCCTGGACATGTCCCTTGGCATGCTGGCCGCCGCCCGCGACCGCCTGACCGCGTCGGGCTCGGTCGGCGCGCCGGTCGGCGTGGCGCTGATCGCCGCCGACGCGACCGCGCTGCCGCTGCCCGACGGCGTCGCCGACCTGACGCTGGCGATGCACATGCTGTACCACGTGCCCGACCCGTCGCAGGCGGTCCGCGAGCTGCGCCGGGTCACCTGCCCGGGCGGCCGCGTGGTCATCGGCCTCAACGCGCCCGACCACCTGCGCGAGCTGCGCGAGATCGTCGGCGCCGCCCGCGGCGACGGCCGCTGCCCCCGCGAGCGGCTGACCTTGGACGACGGCGAGACGCTGGCCCGCGCAAGCTTCCCCAGCGTGGCCAGGCACGACTTCGTGACCGAGCTCCGCGTCCCCGACCCGCAGCCGATCGCGGACTACGTCCGCTCGATGTCGGGCACTCAGTACAGCGCCAACCCCGAGCGTCTGGTCGCCGCGGTCCTCTCCCGATTCCCGGCCGACCCGGGCGGGGTCCTCACCATCACCGCCCACTCCGGCATCCTCGTCTGCCAAGTCTTAGCGCCCGACACGCAGTCCTCACCGCCACCACGGGCAACAGGCCCGGCGGATATACAGGTCAGCGTGGGTAGTTCGGGTCGCGGGCTGCCCTGTCTTGTTTCAGGACATCGAGGACAGGTGTCTCAAGACATAGAGGACAAGTCCGGCGTGTCGCGGGGGCTGAGCGCGGGCGCGGCCGGACGCTGCGGGGATGTCGAAGGCCCGCCTGGTTATCACCGCCGTCATTGTCGAGAAGCGCCCGGTCGGGGAGGTCGCCGACGAGTACCGGGTGGCCCGGTCCTGGGTTTACAAGCTGCTGGCCCGCTACCGCCTGGAGGGCGAGGCGGCGTTCGAGCCTCGGTCGCGGCGGCCCGCCTCGTCGCCGTCCGCGATCGGCCCGGACGCCGCCGAGCTGATCGCCCGGCTGCGGAAGGAGCTGGACGGGGCGGGGCTGGACGCCGGGCCGCACACGATCGCGTGGCACCTGCAGGCCCATCACCAGCTCAGGGTGTCGCCGGCGACGGTGCACCGGTACCTGGCCCGGGCCGGGCTGGTGACCCCGCAGCCCCGCAAGCGGCCCCGCTCGTCATGGACCCGGTTCGCCGCCGAGCAGCCCAACGAGCTGTGGCAGTCCGACTTCACCCACTGGCCGCTGGCCGGCGGGCGGGACGCGGAGATCCTGGCCTGGATCGACGACCACTCCCGGTACATCCTGTCGCTGACCGCGCACGCCCCCGTGACCGGCCAGGACGTCGTCGAGGCGTTCCGCGCCGCGTGCGCCGCGCACGGCGCCCCCGCCGCCACCCTGACCGACAACGGCCTGGTGTTCACCACCCGGCTCCTGCCCTCCGGCGGCGCCGGCGCCCTCGAGCAGGAGCTGGCCGCCCTCGGGGTCACCCGCAAGAACGGCAAGCCGAGCCACCCCCAGACCCAGGGCAAGGTCGAGCGGCTCCACCAGACCCTCAAGCGCTGGCTCGCCCGCCAGCCCCCCGCCCCGCACCTGCCCGCCCTCCAAGATCAGCTCGGCCGGTTCGCCGACGAGTACAACCAGCGCCGCCCGCACCGCTCCCTCGATCGGCGCACCCCGGCCGCCGCCTACGCCGCCCGCCCCAAGGCCGCCCCCGCCCCCGACAACGGCCGCCCCGTCACCCGAACCGGCCGCGTCGCGTCCAACGGCACCATCACCCACAGCCACCACGGGCGCCGCCGCCACATCGCCGTCGGCCGCCGCCACGCCGGAACCCCCGTCCTGGTCATCAGCGCAGGCCCGGCCATCCAGATCGCCGACGCCGCCACCGGCGAGGTCCTCCGCGAGCTCACCATCGACCCGACCCGCGACTACCAGCCCACCGGCGCACCACCCGGCCGCACCAGAAAAAACCCAACCCCCGAAATGTGAGGCACCCTGTCCTCTATGTCTTGAGACATCACAGGTCGCGGGCTGCCCCCATCCGCCCACGATGACGCCCGCGGCCGGAAAACGCGCCCCCCAACTGCACACGATCGCCGCATCCGTCCGCGGCGGTTCGTCAGCATCCTTCACCGCTGCCCCAAAGCCCGCACCCGCAACTACGAGAACACCGTCTGGAGCCGCCGCCAGCACATTCTGCAAGCCGCCGCTTGACAAGTTAGCTAGGCCCCGGGGACGTCTAGCGGCGGTAGGACGCGAAGAAGTCGCGCGCCTGGCCGCCCCAGAGCGGAATGATCGCCGCGAGGCCGATGATCCAGATGATGACCGTGGTGAATCGCACCGTGGGGTCGTTGTCGGTGCCGATGAGGACGGCCAGCAGGGCCGCGGTGTCGAGGCCGAGCAGCAGGGTGCCGACCGTCCGGGTCCAGCCCCGGCCCCGGCGGGCGGCCGACGCGATCACCAGCCAGCACACGACGCCGATGAGGCCGCCGAGCCCGACCACGAGGGCGATTTCTCCGGCCATCTCGGTGGCGTGCCTGGCGGCCTCGGCGGCGTTGTCGGCTCCCACCCGCGCGGTTGCCCGCTCGCCCACCCGCGCGAGTGGCAGGCTCGCCGCCTTGGCCCGATAGTCGGCCGCGATGTTGCTGTCGCCGGTCGCCGCGTTGGTGTAGCTGGTCTTGAGCAGATTGCCGAAGACCACGTTGAGCGCGGTGACGACCGCGCCCAGGTACATCAGCCGGACCGCGGCCAGCACCGGCCTCGGCAGCTCGGCCCTGGTAGGACGCCGACGGCCCGGGGCGTACTGCTCGAGCGGGGTCGCCGCGCTCGGGTAGCTCGCCCCGCCTCCGCTCGGCTGGCCGCCGCCGGGCCAGGAGCCACCGGAGGACGGCTGCTGCTGCGGCCACGACGACGCCTGCAGTGTGGCCGGCGCGAGTCCGCCCGGCCCCGGCCGGCCGGCCCGGCTGCGGCCATGATGGCGCCCCGAACTGGGACCCCGGGCCGGCGGCCTGCGGCATCGCCGCCTGCGCGGCGACGTCGGACTGGGGCCACGCGGAGGACCGCGGCGAGGCGCCAGACTGCGGCCGACCGGGCGACGCCGGCCAGGACGCGGGCTGCCCGCCCGCCGGAGGCTGCTGCTGGCCGGCCGGGGACTGCGACGGCCACGACGGCCCGGCCCCGGGCTGCGCGTACGCCGAAGGTGAGGCCGGGCCCGGGCCGGGGTTGCCCGCCGCCGCCGCGTAGTAGCCGTCGGCCACCATCGGCGCGTGCCCGGTCGCGGCCGGCATCGGCCCCGGCTGGACGCGGCTCGACGGGGACGGCGCCATGCCCGGCCCGTTCTGCGGTAGGCCGGCGTGACGGCCGGCCACCCACGTCCCGCCGCCCAGAACCGGGCCGCCCAGAACCGGGCCCGACCGGGCCCAGGCCGGGTCGGCCGGAGCGCTGCCCACCTGGGTGGGCGGATGCGGGGCCTGGTCGGCGGCGATGATGCTGGCCAGCGGCTCGGGCCAGAACGCGCCGAGGGTGCCGGGCAGCGGCGGCCCGAGGGCCGAGACCATGGCGGTGAGCTGCGCCAGCCCGATCCGCTGGGCCGGGTCCTTGGCCAGGCAGGCCGTGATGACCTGCTGCAGGCCGGCCGGGATGCCGCTCAGGTCGGGCTGGCCGGTGACCACCCGGTAGAGGATGGAGGCGGCGCTGCCGCCGCCGAACGGCGCGTTGCCGGTCGCCGCGTAGGCGAGCACGCAGCCGAGCGAGAAGACATCGCTCGGCGGGCCCGCCTGCTGGCCCTCGGCCTGCTCGGGCGACATGTAGCCAGGGGTCCCGACCACCATCCCGGCCAAGGTCAGCTGGGTGCTCTCGAACGCGCGGGAGATGCCGAAGTCGATCACGTGCGGCCCGTCGGCCGCCAGCAGCACGTTGCCGGGCTTGAGGTCCCGGTGCACCAGGCCGCAGGCGTGCACCGCGCGCAGCGCGTCGGCCAGGCCGGCCGCGAGCCGCCAGACGGCGTTCTCGGCCAGCGGGCCGTGCCTGCTGACCACGTCGGCCAGCGGCGGGCCGGGAACGTAGGCGGTGGCCAGCCAGGGCGGGTCGTCGTCGACCCCCGAGCCGACCACCGGCGCGGTGTACATGCCGCTGACCAGGCGGGCCGACGCGACCTCCTGCCGGAACCGGCGCAGGAACTCGGGATCGCGGGCCAGCTCCGGGTGCACGACCTTGATCGCGACCGCCCTGCCGCCGGGGGAGAAGCCGAGGTAGACGCGGCCCATGCCGCCCGAGCCGAGGCGGGCGCGGAGCGCGAACTCCCCGACCACCCGCGGATCGTTCGCGGAAAGCGGTTCCATGTGTACTCCTATGCCGCCGAGCCACCCTGGCCGCCCCGGCCCCTCAGGCCGCTGAGCCGTCAGACCCCCGAGCTCTCAGCCAGCACGCAGAGATTACCCGGATTGCCCGCAAGAAGTAATCCTTGCGGGCAATCCGGCCCCGGCGCCGCAAGCCGGGGGGCTTACTGACCGGGCGCTACTTCGAAAGCGCGCCGCCGGCGTACTGCGCCTGCCCGGGCAGGTTGTCCAGGGCGATGTTCAGCGTGAGCACGTCGACCCCGGGCTCGCCCAGGAAGCCGATGTCGCGGGCGTGGGTGCTCTGGCTGACCAGCTGCTGGACCTCGGACACCGGTAGGTGCCTGGTGGCCGCCACCCGGTCAACCTGGATGGCCGCGTTCGCCGGCGAGATGTCCGGGTCGAGCCCCGACCCGGACGAGGTGACCGCGTCCGGCGGGATCTCGGACACCGGCACGTGGTCGAACGCCGCGATCTGGGCCTGGAGCTGCTTCACGTCGGTGACCAGGGTCGGGTTGTTCGGTCCGAGGTTGGCCGCGGCCGAGAAGCCGGGGTCGCACCCGTAGTCGGTGGCAGCGCCGCTCGTCGCCGACGACGGCCGGGGCTGGAAGTACTGCGCCAGCGGCGCCCCCTTCGCGTTGACGAACTCCTGGCACAGCAGCGAGGAGCCCACGACCTGGCCCTGGTAGGTGACCAGCGACCCGTCGGCCTGGTTCTTGAACGCCGCCTGGGCGACGCCCCACATCACCACCGGGTAGGCGATGCCGCAGATCACCGTGAAGACGAGCAGCAGCCGCAGGGCCGCGATGTACTGCCTGATCGAGGATGGAATACGGTTCATGGCGAGATCACCTGAATCCGGGGATGTTCATGATGATGAGGTCGATCCCCTTGATGCATGCGAATGGAAGGATCAGGCCGCCGACGCCGTAGATCCACAGGTTCCTGCGGAGCATCTGGCTGGCCGAGGACGGCTTGTAGCGGACGCCGCGCAGCGCCAGCGGGATCAGCGCGACGATGATCAGCGCGTTGAAGATGATCGCCGAGGCGATCGCCGAGTCCGGGCTGTGCAGCTTCATGATGTTGAGCTTCTCGAGCCCCGGGAACACCCCGGCGAACATGGCCGGGATGATCGCGAAGTACTTCGCCACGTCGTTGGCGATGGAGAAGGTCGTCAGCGCGCCCCGGGTGATCAGGAGCTGCTTGCCGATCTCCACGATCTCGATGAGCTTCGTCGGGTTGGAGTCCAGGTCCACCATGTTCCCGGCCTCCTTGGCGGCCGAGGTTCCGGTGTTCATCGCCACGCCGACGTCGGCCTGGGCGAGGGCGGGCGCGTCGTTGGTGCCGTCGCCGGTCATCGCGACCAGCTTGCCGCCCTCCTGCTCCTTCTTGATCAGCGCCATCTTGTCTTCCGGCGTCGCCTCGGCGAGGAAGTCGTCGACGCCGGCCTCCTCGGCGATGGCGCGCGCCGTCAGCGGGTTGTCGCCGGTGATCATGACGGTGCGGATGCCCATCGCCCGCATCTCCGCGAACCGCTCGCGGATGCCCTCCTTGACGATGTCCTTGAGGTGGATGACGCCGAGCGCGCGGGCCTTGCCGGACGAGTCCCGCTCGGCCACGACGAGCGGCGTGCCGCCGGCCTCGGAGACCGAGTCGACGATGTCGCCGAGATCGGCCGGCCGGGTCCCGCCGTTCTCCGTGATCCAGTTCGCGACCGAGGCGGCCGCGCCCTTGCGGACTTCGCGCCCGGCGGCCAGGTTGACGCCGCTCATCCGCGTCTGCGCGGTGAACGGCACGAACTCGGCGCCGGCCAGTTCGCCGTCGGACCGCTCGCGGATGCCGAAGTCGTTCTTGGCCAGGACGACGATCGAGCGGCCTTCCGGCGTCTGGTCGGCCAGCGAGGACAGCTGCGCCGCGTCGGCCAGGTCGGCCACTGACACCCCTGCGACCGGCAGGAACTGCGACGCCTGGCGGTTGCCGATGGTGATCGTGCCGGTCTTGTCGAGCAGCAGGGTGTTCACGTCGCCGGCCGCCTCAACCGCCCGGCCGGACAGGGCGAGCACGTTCCGCTGGACGAGCCGGTCCATGCCCGCGATGCCGATCGCCGACAGCAGCGCCCCGATCGTGGTCGGGATCAGCGCGACGATTAGCGCCACCAGGATGACCAGGGTCTGCGGCGCGTTCGAGTAGTACGCCATCGGCTGCAGCGTCACCACCGCGAGGACGAAGATCAGCGTTAGCGAGGCGAGCAGCACGTTCAGCGCCACCTCGTTCGGCGTCTTCTGCCGTGAGGCACCCTCGACCAGGGAGATCATCCGGTCGATGAACGTCTCGCCCGGCTTGGAGGTGATGTGGACGATGATCTGGTCCGACAGCACCTTGGTGCCGCCGGTCACCGCCGACCGGTCGCCGCCGGATTCGCGGATGACGGGGGCGGACTCGCCGGTGATGGCCGACTCGTCGACCGAGGCGACGCCGTCGACGACGTCGCCGTCGCCCGGGATGACCTCGCCCGCCTCGACCACCACGTAGTCGCCGATCGTGAGCGCGGTGCCCGACACCTGCTCCACGCGGAGCTGGTCAGGGGAATCGCCGGGCTTCCACCCGGCCAGCCGCCGGGCGACCGTCTCCCGCTTGGTCCGCCGCAGCGTCTCCGCCTGCGCCTTGCCGCGGCCCTCGGCGACCGCCTCCGCCAGGTTGGCGAAGAGCACGGTCAGCCACAGCCAGACGGTGATCGTCCAGGCGAAGATCGACGGCTGGACGATCGCGTCGTAGACGGTCAGCACCGAGCCGACCTCGACCACGAACATGACCGGGTTCTTGATCTGCACCCGCGGGTCCAGCTTGAGGAACGCGTCCGGCAGCGCCTGCCACAGCATCTTGGGGTCGAGGAAGCCGCCGCCGACCCGACGCCCGGGGGCAACGACATCCTGGGCGGCCAGCGTGGAATCACGGTCCGTTACCACCGGAGATTTTGCTTCTGATTGCGGAGTACGTGGGGACATCAGTGCAGTCCTTCAGCGAACGGCCCCAGCGCGAGCGCGGGGAAGTAAGTAAGGCCGACGAGGATGATGATCACGCCGATGAGCAGGCCGGCGAACAGCGGCTTGTGCGTCTCGAGCGTGCCGGCCGACGCCGGCACCGGTTGCTGTTTGGCCAGTGCGCCGGCTAGCGCGAGCACGAATATCTCGGGCGCGAATCGGGCGATCAGCATCACGATGCCGCCGGTCACCTGGTACCAGGTCTGGGCGGTGCCAAGACCGGCGAACGCGGAGCCGTTGTTATTGGCCATCGAGGTGAACGCGTACACGACCTCGGTCAGGCCGTGCGGCCCGGCATTGAAGATCGCTCGCCGCGGTACCGCGAATCCGAGCGAGAGCCCGGCGCCGATCAGCGCCGAGGCCGGCGTCGCCAGGATGTAGAGCGCCGCGTACTTCATCTCGGACGGCCGGATCTTCTTCCCGAGGTACTCGGGCGTCCGGCCGACCATCAGGCCGCCGATGAACACGGTGAGGACGGCGAGCATGAGCATGCCGTACAAACCCGCTCCGACGCCGCCGGGCACCACCTCGCCGAGCATCATGTCGAACAGCAGGATCCCGCCGCCGAAGGCGGTGAACGAATCGTGGAAGCTGTTCACCGCCCCGGTCGAGGTGACCGTGGTCGACCCGCCGAAGAGCGACGATCCGGGTATCCCGAACCGGACTTCCTTGCCCTCCATCGCGCCGCCGGCCTGCTGCAGGGCGGTGCCCGCGTGCTGCCACTCGAAGAAGCTGATGCCGCCGACCGCGACCAGCCAGATGGACACCATGACGGCGACCAGCAGGTAGCCCTGCCGGTTGTCCTTGACCATCTTGCCGAAGGTGCGGCAGAGCGAGAACGGGATCACCAGGATGAGGAAGATCTCGAACCAGTCGGAGAACCCGTTCGGGTTCTCGAACGGGTGGGCCGAGTTCGCGTTGAAGAACCCGCCGCCGTTGTTCCCGAGCTCCTTGATGACCTCCTGCGAGGCGACCGGGCCGCCGACGATCGACTGCATGCCGCCGGACAGCGTGTGGACCGCGCTCGTGAGGTTGAAGTTGTCGATCACCCCGGTGGACATCAGGATGATGCCGCCGATGATCGCGAACGGGATCAGCAGCCGGATCGTGACCCTGGTCAGGTCGACCCAGAAGTTGCCCAGCCGGTCGGTCTTGTTCCTGGTGAAGCCGCGGATGAGCGCGATCGCCACCACGATCCCGACCCCGGCCGAGAGGAAGTTCTGCACCGCGAGGGCGGCCATCTGGGTGACGTATCCCATGGTGGACTCGCCCGAGTAGTTCTGCCAGTTCGTGTTGGTGACGAACGAGGCGGCGGTGTTCCAGGCGGTCACCGGGTTGACGTTGGCCATCCCGCTGGAGTACGGCAGCCAGTGCTGGATCCGCTCGATCAGGTAGACGAGCAGGACCGAGACCGCCGAGAACGCGAGCAGCGAGCGCGCGTAGGTGCCCCACTTCTGGTCCGCCTCGGGATCGATGCCCATCACCCGGTAGAGCCCGAGTTCAACCCTGGAGTGCTTCTGGGACGTGAAGATGCGGGCGATGTAGTCGCCCAGGGGCTTGTAGAAGACCGCGAGCGCGACGACCAGCAACACGATCTGCAGGATGCCGGCCAGTGAGCTGTTCATCTAGAAACGCTCCGGCCGGACAAGGGCGTACACGAGGTACACCGTGAGGAGGATCGCGACGATTAGCCCGATCCAGTTCTCAGCGCTCAAGGTGCTCGACCCCCTTGACGATGAGGATGAGCACGGCGAAGACGATGATCGTCAGGCCGACGTAGAGGAGATCCGACATCACAGCTCCTGGAGAAGGAATGTGTTACGGATCAATCAAAACGCAGGTCAGCGGTCATGCTTCCGGTCCTGACGGCAGCTATGCGGCGGAGCGGTCGTTCCTAACAGACCCCATGCGAGGCGGCGTCAGCGGTCGATCCCGTGGTCGATTCCGTGCTCGATCTCGCGGTCGATCTGGTGCAGCAGCGCCCGCCGTCCGCGCAGCGGCCATGGCCGCTTCATCCGGCCGTCCCCGAGCTCCTCCATCAGCGCCGACGGCGGCACCGCGAGCACCGGGCACCTGGCGTGGGCGAGGCAGTAGCGGCCGACCGACCGGCGCAGCGCCCGGCTGATCGGCGAGCGCCGCCCGGTCCCGATGACGAGCAGGTCCTGGGCAGAGTCGGCGACGTCGACCAGCACCGGGCCGGGGTCGCCGCGCTCGATCCGCGCCAGCACGGTCACATCGTCCGGCAGCCCGCCCAGGCCCGCGTCGAACGCGTCCGCCAGCCGCTGCTTGGCCGCATCGCGCCAGATCTGCCGAAGGTAAGGGGCGGGATGGGAGCGCTCGGAGAAGTCGCCGCCGGGCGGGACCCAGGCGATCACCGCCACCAGCGCGGCCTGCCTGTCCCGGGCCTCATCGGCCGCCCGGCGCAGCGCCTGCAGGCTCCCGAGAGATCCGTGTACTCCGACCACGACCCGACGCACGGCGGCCACGATGACTCGCCTCCTGAATTCGCAGTAAATCCCTTCGTCCATCAAACAGCGCGATGCGGGCCGAGCCGTCCCGTCCTTGCGAGACCCTAACGAGACATAATCGAAACGTTACGTTTGATTAGCTTTTGGCCACTTTCCGTCACTTAAATCAAAATCGTCATCTCGAACGGTCCGTTTGCTCCACCCGTACCGCCCGTATCCTCAGGCACCGTTGACGGCGGTCACGCCGGTCAGCGTGCCGACGTAGGCGGTGTCCCCCGCCAGCGAGAGGGACGAGAAATGCGGCAGGCCCGCCCCGATCTCGATCTGGCTCCTGATCGCGCCGGTGGCCGAGCTCAGCTCGTACAGGGTGCCGCTATTGCCGCCGCGGGAGTCGTAGGCGGTGACCCAGGCCGCGCCGCCGCCGAGGACCGGCGACCCGTTGCCGTCGGCCGGCCCGCGCCAGCGAATCTCGATCTTCGGCTCGGCCGCGTTGACGTAGACGGCGGCCATGCCGCCGTCCTGGCACGGCTCGTAGACCATGGACCCGCTGGTCGCGGTGCCGCCGAAGGCCCGGCAGATGTCAAGCGACGCCACCTGGTGCCCGATCCCGCCCAGGTGCGCGGTGGACAGCAGGTAGCCGACGCCGCGCTTGCCGACGATGAACGTGGTGTTCGGGTCGCCCGCCGCGATGACCGGCTCGGTCGAGCCGAGGTCGAGGTCGCTCGCGTTGTCGGCCGCCCAGCCGGCCGGGGCGAAGAACCCGTTACGGTGCAGGACCGGGCTGAGGGCGGTCACCGAGTCGCTCCCGTCGTAGGGGTCCCCGCGTCCCGCGGCGCCGTTCCCGGTGGAGACCCACAGGCCCCCGTTCGGCTCGACGACCGGGCCGCCGGTCCCCCACACTGCCCCCTCCCGGCTGGTCGGGGTGTGCCAGCTCACCAGCGGGCCCTGGCCGTTGAGGTCAACCCCGACGACGCCGCCGATGTAGGCGCCGCAGTCGCCCGCCAGCCCGCCGAACGCGGCGTAGACCCGCCCGTGGTCGATCGCGAGGGCCGGGCGCTGCTGGTTATAGGCGGGCTGGTTCGCCTCGGTCGGCTGGTCGAGGTCGCGTTTGACCTCGACCTTGCCGTCGGCCACCGACAGCCCGAACAGCACGTGCTGGTACCCGGTCGTCTCCGCCACCGCGTAGACGAGCCCGTCGCCCTGGTCGTAGATCGGCGTGCCGGTGATGCCGAGCGGGAAGATGTCACCGCACCCGTGCAGGGCCGACTGCGGCACCGGGGCGCCGACGTGGGCGCGCCAGACCGTCTTCCCGGTCGCCCGGGAGATGGCGTAGACGCTGTCGTTCTCGGTCGCGGCGATGACGTCGCCGCCGACCACCAGGGGCTGGCCGTAGACGGCCCCGTCCAGGGACGCGGCCCAGGCGAGGGCGAGCTTCCCGGCCGTCGGCAGGCGGGGGGCGATACCGGTCCGCTGCGCGTTCTGGTCGAACTCCGGCCAGGCCGCCGACGGGTGCTTCGCCGCCGGGCCGCCGGGTGTCGTTGCCGAGATCGGCGTCTGGGCCGCCGCCGTCACCCCGGCGGTCGGTGCGGCGCTGGCGGGCCCGCTGTTCGCCACCGCGCCGCCCCCGGTGCAGGCGGCGACCACGCACGCGGCCGCCGCCAGTGAAGTCCCCCGCATGATCGCTTCCCAACGCTGGCGGACCCCGGCCGCCGCCGTGTCGGCCCCGGTGATCCGTGCTGTCGCAACCCGTGACCCTACCAAATTGTTACTCCCCGCATTCGATAAATCCCTCAGCGTGTCCTGGCATGATGGGTGAACTATGGACGACAACCTATTTCCGCAACCCCCGGGGGAAGCGTCCTTTGTGGCGATTGGCGACAGCTTCACCGAGGGCCTTAACGACGCGGCGCCCGGCGGCGGGTACCGCGGCTGGGCCGACCGGCTGGCCGGCCTGATCGCCGTCGAGCACCCGGGACTCCAGTACGCCAACCTCGCGGTCCGGGGCAAGCTGATCCGCCGGATCGTGGCCGAGCAGGTGCCGGCCGCCATCGCGATGTCGCCCGGCCTGGTCTCGCTCGCGGCCGGCGGCAACGACATCATCCGCCCCGGCGGCGACCCCGACACGCTGGCCGAGATCTTCGACGGCGCGGTGGCCAGGCTCCGCGCCTCGGGGTGCCGGGTGCTCATGTTCACCGGGGCCGACCTGGCCAGCTTCCCGGTCATGCGGCTGCTGCGGGGCCGGATCGCGGCCTACAACATGCACCTGCGCTCGATCGCCGACGCCCGCGGCTGCGACCTGGTCGACCTATGGTCCATGCGGTTCCTGCGCGACCTGAGCGCCTGGTCGCCGGACCGGCTGCACCTGACCTCGCAGTCGCACCGGCGGCTGGCGCTGCGAGCGTGCGAGGTGCTCGGCGTCCCGGTCACCGAGGACTGGCGGCTCTCCCCGGCCGATGACGACTTTCGCCCGCTGGCCGCGGTCAAGACCAGCCGGGGATCGTGGCTGGCGACCCGGCGCGAGGACGCCCGGTGGGCGCGGGAGTACCTGGCCCCGTGGGTGAACCGACGGCTGCACGGCACCTCGTCCGGCGACGGCGTGACCGCCAAGCGCCCCGCGCTGGCCCCGGTCTCGCCGCCCATCCTCATGTAACCCGGGCGGGGGGCAGCGCCGCTGCCTTCACGCTCCGGCGGGGAATCAGCGCAGCCGTACTGGGCCAGGCGACGACGAGCAGCACGATGAGGCCGGCCACGATCGGGGCCCACCAGATCCAGTAGTCGTGCGACGGGCCCTGGGCGGCGCCGGTCAGCAGGCCGGCCAGCAGCCCGGCCGCCAGCAGACGTCGCCAGCCGAGCGTCGCGGCCGGGATGAGCGCGACCGCCATCGGCGGCCACGGGTAGTAGGACACCATCACCGGCTCGAAGAACGACCGCAGCGCGAGCGTGAACGCGACCCACCAGAGCGCGGTGGCCAGCACGTCGGCCGGCCACCTGGCGTAGTCCTGCTGGCCGATGCGCTCGGCCCAGCGGCGGCGGACGGCGACCGCGCACAGGCAGGCGAGCACGATCGTCGCCAGCCGGAAAGGCCCCGCCGCCACGTTGTGGTTGGCAATCTGCGGGGCCAGCGAGGTCCAGATCGTCGGGTGGTTGATGACCGGGGAGTCCGGCTGGCTGGTCACCGACTGGTAGGTGTCGTGCCAGTTGGCGATCGCGGCCACCGCCACCGCCACCGCCGACGGCAGGGCGGCGCGGACCAGGAAAGCCGGCATCCGCCGCCACGGCAGCAGGGCGAGCATGACCGGCAGCGCCAGCAGCACCAGCGGCTGGACGCAGACGGCCGCCCCGGCCAGCCAGCCCGCCGCCACGGTTCGCCCGTTGCCCTGCGCAAGCACCGCGTAGAGCAGCAGCCCGACCGCGACCGCGTCCTCGGGGTGCCCCCAGCGGGCGCAGACCGACCAGAGGACGCCGGCCCCGGCCAGCGCCAGCAGCCCGCGCGTCCACCGCGGCACCTCGAGCCGCTCGGCCAGCGCGTCGGCCGCGAACAGCGGCAGGCAGCCGATCGCGGTCTGATAGGGCCCGGCCAGCAGCCAGACGGCCGGGTGGAGGTTGCCCGGGCCGGGGATCGCCAGCGATAGGTGGAACGCCGTGATCAGGGCCGCGCAGGGCAGCAGGATGACCGCCGCCCCCGGCAGCGAGATAAGGCCGGTGGGCGGCGCGTACAGGCCGCCGACGTTCCCGTGCGCGAGCCGGGTGGTCGCGATCAGCGTGCCCCACAGGTCGTACGGCAGCGCCCACTCCGAGCGCCCGATCAGCGCGGAGCCCCAGGTAGAGGTGAACATCCCGACCAGGATGAGGCCGGCCGAGGCGATCAGCGGGAACAGCCGCCGCCTGATCCGCTCCCGCATCCCGTCCCCTCAGTAGTGTCCCCGCTGCAGGGGAGAGTGCCCCCGTTCCGTTGCCGGTGAACTGCGTTCCGGAACGCGTGTTAGATTACAGGCGTCAGCCGGGGCGGTCATCCGCCTGCAGGCTGATGGCGCGCCAGGGAGCGAAGCCGGTGAAGCCCGCGACGGCCATTCCGGCGCTGTCCCGCAACTGTGATGATCCCGCCCCCAGCGGGGTCTAAGCCAGGTCGACTCAGGCCGCGCCGGACGACATCGACCCTCGTGGGAAGGGCGCTCCGTCCCGTCCGCCGAGATCCTCCGCTCCCGGCCGGGCGGCGGTCTCGCCTTCCTCCCGCTTATACCGGAGGAAGTAGCACACGATGAGAACCCCCCAGCGGCTCTCGGCCGCCGTCCTGGTGGCCGCGGCCGTCGCCCTGGCCGGCTGCTCGTCGGCCGGCAGCACGACCGCCGACAAGGCGCCGGCCCCGGCGATCCCGAAGTCCATCCTGGTGCCGGTCTTCCCGACCACCGTGGCCGCCCCCAACGGCAGCGTGACGATCAAGCGCGAGCCGAACCGGATCGTGTCGCTCGACCCGACCGCGACCGAGGACCTGTACGCGATGGGCGCCGGGAACCAGGTCGTCGCCGTCGACCAGAACTCCGACTTCCCGCCCGGGGTGCCGGTGACCGGCCTGTCCGGCCTCACCCCGAACATCGAGGCGATCGCCAAGTACAACCCGTCCCTCGTCATCGCCTCGCAGAACTCGGGCGGCCTGGTGAGCGGGCTCGGCAAGCTCGGCGTCCCGGTGCTGATCGAGCCGGCCGTCGCCACCCTGGCCGCCGCCTACCAGCAGATCGAGCAGATCGGCCAGGCGACCGGCCACTACAACCAGGCGGCCGAGGTCGTGCGGAACATGCAGGAGGAGATCAACGACACCGTGCGCCAGGCCGGCGCCAAGTACCGGGGCACCGCCTACTACTGGGAGCTGAGCAACGACCCGTACTACTCCGCCACCTCGGCCACCTTCATCGGGCACATCCTGGGCCTGTTCGGGCTGAAGAACATCGCCGACGCGGCCGACAAGCCCGCCGACGGCGGCTACCCGGAACTGTCGGAGGAGTACATCGTCACCGCCAAGCCGCAGCTCATCTTCCTGGCCGACAACCAGCCCGCCGACGGCGGCCAGAGCCCGGCGATCGTCGACCGGCGGCCCGGCTGGGCGGACCTGCCGGCCGTGCAGGACCACGACATCTTCGGCCTGAACGACGACATCGCATCGCGCTGGGGGCCGCGCCTGCCCTCGCTGGTCAACGAGATCGCCAACGCGCTCGCGAGCAGCGCCAAGTCGTGAGCGGGCAGCGCTGAGATACCCCCGGTCCGTGCGCAGGCTCGGGGCGTTCGGCCTCGCGGCGGCCTTCCTGGCCGCCGCGATGCTAGTCGCGGCGTTCGTGGGCGCGGCCGACCTGAATCCGCTGGCCACCGCGGCCGCCCTGCTCGACAAGATCCCGTTGGTGTCGCTCCCGTCGAGCATGTCGCCGCTCGACCGCGCCGTCTTGTTCCAGATCCGGCTGCCGCGGGTGGTGCTCGGCGCGCTCGTCGGCGGGCTGCTCGCCCTGGCCGGGGCCGGCTACCAGGGCGTCTTCCGTAATCCGCTGGTCGATTCGGGGATGCTGGGCGCGTCGGCCGGGGCCGGCCTCGGCGCGACGCTCGCGATCGTCGACCTGGGCGGGGCCGGACCGGGCGTCGTCCCGGTGGCCGCGTTCGTGGGATCGCTGGCCGGGGTTGCCGTCGCCTATCTGACCGGCACGGTGGCCAGCCGCCAGACCGTGCTCGGGGACGGGGTCGCGACGCTGCTGCTGGCCGGGATCGCGGTCGGCAGCTTCCTCACCGCCGTGCAGACGTTTCTGCTGCAGCGCTCCGCCCAGGACATCCAGGCCGTCTACAGCTGGCTGCTTGGCTCGCTGTCGGCCGCGAGCTGGCAGCAGGTGACCACGATCCTGCCCTACGCCGCGGTCAGCTCGGTCGTCATCCTGCTGCACGGCCGGCACCTGGACGTGCTCGCGGTGGGCGACGAGGAGGCTCGCGCGCTCGGGCTGCGGCCCGCCGTGGTGCGCACGATCGTCATCGCCGCCTGCGCCCTCGCGGCCGCCAGCGCCGTCGCGGTCAGCGGCCTGATCGGCTTCGTCGGAATCGTCGTGCCGCACGTCGCCCGCCGCCTGGCGGGCCCGTCCTATACCAGCGTGCTCCCGTTGTCTTTGCTGATCGGAGCCGGGTTCCTGATCCTGGCGGACACCCTCGCGCGCACCGTCCTGTCGCCCGCCGAGCTGCCGATCGGCGTGGTCACCGCCCTCGTCGGCGCGCCCGCGTTCGTCTGGGTGCTGCGCGGCACCCGGCCGGTCGGCACCTGACATGACCTCGATCGCCGTCGCCGATCTGGCCGTGACGCTGGACCGCGCCCCGGTGCTGCGCGGTGTCAGCTGCGAGGCCGCGTCCGGCGGCTGGCTGGCGCTGATCGGGCCGAACGGCGCGGGCAAGTCGACCCTGATCCGGGCGGCCGCCGGGCTGGTCCCCTATCAGGGCACGGTGCTGATCGGCGGGGCCGACGCGGCGACGCTGAGCGCGCGGGACCGGGCCCGGCTGGTCGCCTACGTCCCGCAGGAGCCGGTGCTGCCGCCGGACATGACGGTCGCCCAGTACGTGCTCCTCGGGCGGACCCCGTACGTCGGCTACCTGGGCACCCCGGGCAGGCGGGACCGGGCGCGGGCCGACGCCGCCCTCGAGCGGCTCGACGTCGCGCGGTTCGCGCAGCGCCGGCTGGCCCGGATGTCCGGCGGCGAACGGCAGCGGGTGGTCCTGGCCCGGGCGCTGGCCAGCGAGCCGAGCGTGCTGCTGCTCGACGAGCCGACGTCGATGCTGGACGTCGGCCACCAGCAGCAGGTGCTCGAGCTGGTCGACGGGCTGCGCCGGGACGGGGGCCTGACCGTGCTGTCGACGCTGCACGACCTCACCGCGGCCGGCCAGTACGCCGACGCGCTGGTGCTGCTGCACGAGGGCCGGGTGGTGGCGGCCGGGCCGCCGTCGGCGGTGCTGACGGCCGGCCTGATCGAATCGGTCTACGCGGCCAGCGTCGCCGTCACCGCCGGCCAGGACGGCCGGCCCACGGTCGCCCCGGTCCGGCGCCGGCCCGCTCACGGGGCGAGCTGGCCGGCCGGGTAAGACCAGGGACCGTTCGATACAAAGGGTTTTTCTTTGCTTTTATGTGCTTTTCCCCGCCCGACCGGCGCCGGTAAGATCGCCGTTGCCCGGGCAGATAACCGGCTCGGGCCGGAGTACTGTCTGCATAAAGTGTCCGATGCCATCGGCTTACTAGGGGCCGCCATGTATCAGCCTTATCCGGGCGGCGACCAGCCGCCTCAGCAATCAGGTCAGTTTGGAGAGCCCGGGGCTCCGGTCCCGCGACCGATCCCGCAGTCCGTGGCGCGCGCGGTACAGGTCATGTACGTCGGCGCGCTGGCGAGCCTGATCGGCATCGTCATCGAGTTGCTCCTGCGGCATTCGCTGCGGACCTATATCGCCGACCACGCCACCAGGAACGGCAAGAAGCTGACGGCCGCGCAGGTGGCCGACACGTACCACGCGGAACTGGTGGTGCTCGTCGTCGTCGGGCTGATCGGCATCGCGCTGTGGATCTGGATGGCGCAGATGAACAAGCGGGGCAGGAACTGGGCCAGGATCACCTCGACGGTGTTCTTCGCCCTCGACACGCTCGGCGCGATCGGCGGCCTGGCGGGCGGCCAGTTCTCCGGCGGGAGCGCGAACCGGTTCTACGGGCTGGTCGTCTGGGTCATCGGCGGGATCGCGATCATTCTGCTCTGGCAACGCTCGTCGACCGAGTACTTCAAGGGGGCACCGCGCTCCTGACGAGCCCGGCCGGCCGGGACACGCGGCGGCCGGCCCGGGTGAACGGGCCGGCCACCCGGCGTCGGCCCGGGTGAACGGGCCGGCCACTCATGGCCGGGCCCGGGCGGGTCCGGGCCAGCGCGCGGTCCTTATGCGGCCGCGCCGCCCCAGACCACGACCCGCGTCGGGACGATGGTCACGACCAGCCGGGAATCATCCGGGCCGTCGTGCTCGCTTAGGTCGGCGCCGCCGTACTTGGCGCCCACCTTCTTGGCGAACTCGTAATCGGGATCCGCTGTGATCTGCGCGTCGCCGCGCAGTTCCACGTACCGGTAGGGGTTGGCCGGGTCCAGGATGAGCAGGCTGCAGGCCGGGTTGGCCTGCAGGTTCTTCACCTTCTGGCGGGAGGTGTTGAGCGACAGCTTGACCGTGTCGCCGTCGGCCAGGAACCAGATGGCCGACAGCTGCGGCCGCCCGCTCGCCCCGATGGTGCCGAGCACGGCCACCTGCGCGTCGAGCAGATCGCGGTGCGTGTCAGGAATAGTTGTCATGACACGTACTCTACGACGCTGCCCCGCGAGATGGAATCTGACGCACAGAAGCCAAGCAGTTACGGAATGATGGCATAATTCGCATATGAGCCCGCGCGACAGCCTAGAAATGGACACGCGCGTTATTGATGCTCCCGGTGTGTCTCGTGAGACTAACGAGTCGCCCCGTGGCCAGGTGCTTGACGACCCGCAAAAGCGGCGCGAAGAATCCGCCGAGTCCCAGCAGCGAGCAGACGGCAACGGGGAATCGCGCCCATTCCAGGTGAACCGTACCGAGCTGGCCGGTTTCGACCTCAAGCGCGCCGGCCTGCCGGACATGAGCATCGACGCGGCAGCCAAGTACATCGAAGAGCATCGTTCTGCGCGCCCGTGGCTGGCCATGACCGACCACGCGTCGCCGGAAGCCCGACGCATCATCGCGGCGATGGACGCAGCCGGCGGCCACGCCCACATCCGCCACGAGGGCTGGGTAACCGAAGAGGCGAACAGGAGGCGCGTCACCCACCGAGAGGATCCCGCGCAGCTTGACCCTGAAAAGCGAGAGCTGAGCATCGACGGTCTCCGGCCGGATGATAAGCGTCATCGGTGCGGAGCCATGGCCACGCGGATCGCCGATCCGGACGCCTTCGCCACCGCCTTCGCCCGTGGTGTCGACCACCCTAAGGTGCGCGAGGCGCTGAACCTGCCGTTCGACCCGGTAAGAAGCCGAGATCAGGTGATGATCCCGATCGCGGAACTGCTCGGCCCGGAAGGCCACGAGTACTGCACTGGATGGCGGCTGGAGCCAACTGACGAGAAGCATGAAGGCCGCGCGTGCACAAGCGAAACGACTGGCTCGCAGATAGAGCAAAGGGGCGCGAGCCGATCGTTCCAGAACCGCGAGCGGCATCCCAGTGCCGACATTCGAGGGCGGAGAGATCATCCTCGCGTTCACGCGCATCGATGAGCGAACAACGGTATGGAGTCGTCACAATGTAGTTCGGCCTGAACAGTCGCAAGCGGCAGACGACTCCACCGTTGACCAAAAGGAGCAGCTTGATGGCACCGTTTTACTGGGAACGTCATCCGGACGGCCCGTTCGCCACGCTCATCAGGGTCACGACGAACTATCTTGATCCAGAAAACTACGATCTTGACTCTCTGCAAGGGCTCGCTCAAGCGCGAGGACGACCATGAGATGCAGGTCTTCAAGTCCGAACTCCGCGAGGCTATTAGCGACCCGAGCCAGCTGCCGGGGGACGAGTTGTCCGAGGCTGTCCAGTACGAGCGACGGCAGCGACGAGGCGTTCCTGCAACGTCTGTGGCACGACCTCTACGGAGACGAGACTCCCTGATCCCGCGGTTACCGCCGGGTCGACCTTGGCGAAGCCGCGCACGTCAGGGAACGGCGGCTCGTCGCCCGGCTTGAGGTCGACCTGGAAGGTGTTGAGCAGCATCGCCAGCATGGAGAAGTTGCCCAGGCAGCCGATGATGTCGACCAGCCCCGCCTCGCCCCACTCGGCATGGGCGGCGTCGAACGTCGCCTGGTCGACGAAGTGGTCGCGCAGGACCTGGGTGGCGAAGTGCGGCACCTCCCGGTCGGCAAGGCGCGTCGCCGCACTCGCGCAACTGCGACGAGCACGTGACGCTGCTGGCAGGGACGGCCGAGTGGAGATCGACGGCAAGATCACGCCGCTCGTGCCCGACGACACCAGCTACGTCAAGGCCGGCATCGTGCACTGCTTCCGCAACACCAGCGCGACCGAGCCGATGAAGATCCTCCGGGTCTACAGCTCCGCCTACATCACCCGTACCTTCGCCGACACCGGCATCACCGTCGAGCACCTCTCCGCCGCCGACCAGATGTCCAAAGACGACGACCCGGCCGGCTAGCTCCGATACCGCCGATTGGCGCTGTGGCCCACCGACGGCCCTTGGCGCTGTGGCTGCCCACGCGCCAACAGCGTTTAAGCGCTGTGGCCCACCGCGCCAATAGCGTTTAAGCGCTGCGCCCAAGGCGCGTGACACGAGAAGGCCTCCGGGACCCACGTGGTCTCGGGGGCGTCTGCGTCGGCTCAGCGAAGCGGCTACGCGGAAGCCACGTCCTTGCACTCCCGCGTTCGGCAGCAGCTCGCCCGCGCGGCGGACGGTGGCAGGAGAGAGCAGCGCGTCCTTCTCGCCCGCGAGCGGCAGCAGCGGAACGGGGCGGCAGCGAGCTCGCAGACCGTCGGCCCGTCGCTGTTGAGGTTGGTCAGGTCCTGCATCTTGGCCATGTTGAACGTGCCCATCTGCCGGAACAGGAACGCCATGTCGGGTAGCGCTGGGTACAGCCCGAACGCGGGGGCTAGGTACAGCTTGAATTCGGGGGCTAGGGCCGTCGCCTGCGCGGCCGCGCAACCGGAAGGCTGTGTCCATGGACATCGCGATTGCGGCGCAGCGGCTCAGGTACCTGCTCGACGGCGCCGTACGCAGGCCGGCTGCCTGGTACGCCGGGTTCGCTCTCTACGCCGCCGGGGTGGCCCTGTTCAGCGGCCGGGGCCTGGACCGCTGGTGGGGCATCTGGGCGGCGGGCGGCTACGCCGTCGCCACTGCGGTCGCGGTCTTCGGCGGCACCCGGGGACGGCGCGGCGGGCAGGCGGCGGCGCTCGCCGTCGCGGTGGCCGGGACGCTGGTCGCGCCGCTCGTATGGCTGGCGACCCGGGAGCCGGTCACCCCCGACGCATTGGTGGTGGCCAGGTCCGGGGTATTGCTGCTGCACCACGGCACTCCCTATCTGCAGTCGGCCCAGCTTGCCCGCGGCGGCTGGCTCGCCTACAACCCCTACCTTCCGGTGATGGCGGTCTTCGGACTGCCGAAGGCGCTCGGCCTGCCCGGGATCCTGGCCGATCCGCGGCCGTGGCTCGCGGCGGCCACGTTCCTGCTCCTGTTCGCCGCTTTCCGGATCAGCCGGATCAGCCGAATCGGGGAGACGCCGGTCACCGCGTTCGGCCTCGCCGCCCTCGCCGTCTCCTCCCCGGTGATGGCGTTCCCGCTCGCCGAGGGGATCACAGATCCGCCCGTGATCGCGCTGACCTGCCTGGCGCTGGCGTTGCTGATCAGGTTCGGCGGCCGCGGCTGGCAGTCGGCCGTGGTCCTTGGGGTGGTCTGCGCGATGAAGTACACCGCCTGGCCGGCCCTGGCCGTGCTCGTGGTCATGGTCATGGCGAGGGACGGCGGCCGCGCGGCGGCCAGGTTCAGCGCCACCGCGCTCGGCACCGCGATCGCGTTGACCGCCGCGCTTGCCCCGGCCGGGATACTCCACCCGGCCGCGATCGTGGCCAATACGGTGGCCTATCCTCTCGGCCTCACCGCCGCCCGCTCGCCTGCGGCCAGCCCGTTGCCCGGCCATCTGCTCGCCTCGCTCGGGTCGGCCGGGCACGCCGCCGCGATCGCCTTGCTCCTCGCGGCGGGTGTCGTCCTGGTCGCGTCGCTGGTGACGGCGCCGCCCCGAACCCCGGCCGGGGCCGCCAAACGGGTCGCCCTCGGCCTGACCGCGCTGTTCGCGTTGTCACCCGCGACCCGGTTCGGTTACTTCTGCTACCCGCTGGCCCTGTACGGCTGGGTGGCCCTGGCCGGGGCCGGTGCGCAAACGGCGGGGCCGGACACGCCCGCGCAGACCGAGCCTCGCTGGCCGGCCGGCGTAGAGTCCCCAGTCAAGGTAGGGACCTGATGACGGAGATAACTGCCTTTCCGTGTCCAGCCGGAGCTGGGGGAGCCTGAGTTCGGCGACGATGTGCTCGGCGATCGCCATCGACGCCGTCGCCGCCGGTGACGGCGCGTTGCGGACCGAGGTGACCGGTCCGACCTGGTTGATACGGAAGTCGTCCACGAGAGAGCCGTCGGGGTCGACCGCCTGGGCGCGCACACCGGCGGGGGCGCTCGTTACGTCGCCCGTCGCCAGCCAGGGCAGATACGTCCTGGCCTCGGCGAGGTACGCGCGCCGCACCAGCGACCCGCGGTACTCGCGCACGCCGGTCATCCAGTGCTGCCTTGCGAGCCGTCGGAAGGCCGCCGAGCGGGCCAGCCGCGATACCTCGTCCCAGCTCACGTCGGTGCGCCGATATCCCTCGCGGGCTAGCGCGAGCACCGCGTTGGGACCGAGGTCGGACGTGCCGTCAACGCGCGGCGTCAGGTGGACGCCGAGGAACGGATACCTCGGGTCGGGCACTGGGTAGATGAGCCGCCGTACCCGGCCGGCGGCGTGCGGCCGCAGCCGCAGGTACTCACCGCGGAACGGGATGATCTCGGGCGCGGCGGTGTCGCCGACGGTCGCGGCGAGCAGATCCGCCTGCAGACCGGCGCAGATGACAAGCCGAGAGAATCGGAAGGAACGGGCCCGGGTTTCAACTTCCACCCCGTCATCACCGCGCAGCCGCACAGCGGTCGACCGCAGTGGAGGTCAGCACCCGGCCGCCCGCAGCGGTCACGTCGGCGGCGAACGACCGTGCGATCGCCGGGTAGTCGACGATGGCCGTGGTGGGGGAGAGCAGCGCGGCCACCCCAGCCACGTCGGGCTCCAGCTCACGCAGCTCCGCGCCGCTCAGCCAGCGGACGCCGGGCACGCCGTTGGCGGTGGAGCGCCGCTCGAGCTCGCGGAGCTTGACCTCCTCAGCCGCGTTCCGCGCGATCACGAGCTTGCCACGCTCGTCCCAGACGAGACCGCGATCCGCGCAGTAGGCGCGCAGCAGGCCCACGCCATGCCTGGTCATCTTCGCCTTTGCCGAGCCAGGGGCATAGTAGATCCCGGCGTGCACGACCCCGGAGTTGTGGCCCGTCTGGTGCGCGGCGACGGTCGCTTCCTTCTCGAAGACCACCACGTCAACGTCTGCCGCCGCCAGACGGCGGGCCACCGCGAGGCCGACGATGCCGGCCCCGATAATGCCGATGGTCTGCGCCGCACCGTTCACCGTGCGAACCGCACCGTCGAGGACTTGATCCTGTCGCCGAACCTCGCCTTAGTCGCCATCGACACCTCTCCTCGCGATCCAAGGTAGTCGTCGCCGCAGCGGGTGCCCAGCCTCAGGTTCGCTTCAAAATCAAGGCGATATCGAACGGTCCGTGCCCTCCGCCCATACTGCCCATTTGCTCCGCAATCCGGCCGCCGGGATAGGGTTGAAATATGAAACTGGGACTGCACATCTCGGACTTCACCTGGGAAGGCGGGGCCGCCGAGCTCCGCTCCAAGCTCGGTGACATCGCCAGGCGCGCCGACGACGGCGGCGTCGACCGGATTAGCGTGATGGACCACGTCTGGCAGATCGGCCACATCGGCCCGCCCGAGCACGAGATGCTCGAGGCCTACACCGCGCTCGGCTTCCTGGCCGCCAAGACCGAGCGGGTCAAGCTGCTGACCATGGTCACCGCGGTCGTCTACCGCGAGCCGGGCCTGCTCGCGAAGGCGATGACCACGCTCGACGTGCTGTCGGGCGGCCGCGCGATCCTCGGCATCGGCGCCGCCTGGAACGCCGAGGAGTCGGCCGGCCTCGGCCTGCTGTTCCCGCCGGTCGCGGAGCGGTTCGAGCGCCTCGAGGAGGCGATCCTCATCTGCAGGCAGATGTGGAGCGGAGACGACGCCGCCTTCTCGGGCAAGCACTACCAGCTCGCCCGCACCCTCAACTCACCGCAGGCGCTGTCCCGCCCGCACCCGCCGATCCTGATCGGCGGCTCGGGCGAGAAGAAGACGCTCAAGCTGGTGGCCCGCTACGCCGACGCGTGCAACATCTCCGCCTACGACGTCCCCGAGGCGACCCGCAAGCTCGGGGTGCTCCGCGAGCACTGCGCGAGCGAGGGCCGCGACTACGACGAGATCGAGAAGACCGCCCAGACTCGCTTCAACCTGGGCCTGGACGGCGAGAACGTCAACAAGACGATCGAGCAGGCGCACGCGCTGGCCGAGGCCGGCTTCAGCGTCGCGCACGGCTCGCTGGTCAACGTCAGCGTCCCCGGCCAGCTCGACCTGCTCGCCGAGCAGGTCATCCCGGCCATCGAGAAGTTCTAGAACAACTCACGCACCACCAGACACTTAACCGGGAGACCGCCCCGGCAAGCACCGCTCGCTGCGCCATGATCACGAAGGCTTTTGTCCTGACGAAGGATAATGATCGTATAAGCACGAAAATCCTTCGTGATCATGGGCGGTCCCGCGACGAAGGGAAGCTCGTGACTACTCCTGCACCAGCAGCAACTCCAGGTGGTGGCCCTCGGAGGCGGAAGCCTCCGAGCCGGGCTGAGGTGGTGTCCGTGTCGCCGGTCTCGGCCCGCCTGATCTCGGTTCTGGTCACCGGCGACGAGCTCGACGGGTTCACCGACGCCGCCCCGACCTCGCACTTGAAGGTGTTCCTGCCCGCCGAGGGCCAGGACGAGCCCAACCTGCCGACCCCCGGGCCGGACGGGACGCTCGCCGCGCCGGACGGCCCCGCCCCGGTCGTCCGCACCTATACCCCGCGCCGCTACGACCCGGCCACCAAGACCCTCGAGATCCAGTTCCTGCTGCACGGGACCGGTCCCGCCTCCGAGTGGGCGCAGCGGGCCAAGCAGGGCGACAAGCTCGCGGTGGCGGGCCCGGGCGGCCGGTTCTCCCTCGAGCCGGTCGTCGACCACTGGTGGCTCGCCGCCGACGAGTCCGCCATCCCGGCCGTCGGCACGCTGCTCGAGGCGCTGCCGGAGACGACCGCGGCCGACGTCCACCTCGAGGTCGACGGCCCGGACGACGAGGTCGAGTTCACGTCCCCGGCCAAGACCACGATCAGCTGGCACCACCGGCGACCGGAGGCATTCGGGGTCGAGCTCGTCGCGGCCGCCCACGCCGCCAGCATCCCGGCAGGCAGCCGGGTCTGGGTGGCGTGCGAGGCGGCCGGGATGCGCGACATCCGCCGCTACTTCCTCACCTCGCGCCTGCTGCCCCCCGCCTCCCTGGTGACCCGAGGCTACTGGCGCGCCGGCGAGCAGAACCACCCCGACCACGACTACGGCGAGGACTAGCTCACCGGTTTCCTACTGGCCGACGCGGCCGTCGATGCGCTCGCGCAGCAGGTCGGCGTGGCCGCAGTGGCGGGCGTACTCCTCGATCATGTGCACCAGCACCTCGCGGAGCGAGACCGTCTTGCCGTCGCGCATGGCGCCGCGGATGCCCAGGTCGCCGGCGCCGTTGACGTAGCGCTCGGCGTAGCCGACCTCGTCGCGCCAGTCATCCCAGGCCCGGGCGACCATCTCCGGATCGGCGGTCGCGCCGGTCCACTCGGCGTCGGCCTCGCCCTCGGTCCAGTACAGCGGCGGCGCGTCCTCGCCCGCCATCACCCGGCGGAACCAGTTCCGCTCCACGTCGGCCATGTGCCTGATGAGGCCGAGGAGCGACATCGTGGACGGCGGCACCGACCGGCGCGCGAGCTGATCCGCGTCGAGGCCCGCGCACTTCATCTCCATCGTCAGCCGGTACACCCGCAGGTAATCGACCAGAATCGAGCGCTCGTCATTGAGCTCGGTCCCGGTGTCACGCGGATCGTCGGCCGGATCCATCCACGTGTCCGTGTACACCGTCGACGCCGTCCACCGCTCCGGCAGGGCTCCGTCTGCGTTCTCCTCAACCATGGCCCACATCCTGTCACTCGCCCCCCCGACCGTCATCGCGTTTTTCCGGCCCCGCGCTACCAGCGCAGTCTCCACCCCCAGCGTTCTGTTGCAGCCCTGGTGGCCCACCGGTCCACATCTAGCGGGCCCGTGGCCCCCAGGGCTACATCGGAGGTGGGCCCGTGTCGAGGTCGTCGGGCGAGCACCCGGGACCCGGCACCGATCCGGAGGCCGACCTCGGATTCCCGCGAATTCGCGCCACCGTCGCGCCCGCCCCTATGACGCGCACGCTCGGACGCAATACCGACGCCACTAACCGGGTTATCCACCGATTGTGGTGAGCCCCAGTGCTCGCCGTCGGCCATTAAGTTTCCGCACGTGACGACCTAACATGAGAGCACAAGGACTTACGAATTTTTCGGGAAATGGGCGTTACGTGGAAACTGTGCTCGACGACTTCTCGATGGAGATGACAGGCAAGGACGTCTCCCGGCTGGAGGCCGCGGCGGGCGTCATTCCGCCCGGCACCAGAATCCACGTCACCTTCCTCGAGAACGAGGACCTGGCCATGCGGGTCGGCGCGGCGGCGGCGGTCAAGCGGCTCGGCTTCGTCCCGGTGCCGCACATCTCCGCCCGGCGGATCAAGTCCGAGGCAATGCTGGAGGAGTTCCTGGCCGCGCTGCGCGAGATCGACGCGGCCGAGAACGTGTTCTCGGTCGGCGGCGACCCGGCCGTCCCGCACGGCCCTTACGAGGACTCGCTCTCGCTGATCGAATCGGGCGTGTTCCAGCGCTACGGCGTCAGGCACGTCTCGATCGCCGGCCACCCGGCCGACCATCCCGAGGTCCCGACCGACGTGCTCTGGTCGGCCCTCGAGAGCAAGTCGGCCGCCCTGTCGAGGCTGGAGATCCCGGGCGCGGTCCTCACCCAGGTCGAGTTCGACGTGGACCGGGTGCTCGACTGGCTGGCGGAGGTGCGCAGGCGCGGGGTGGAACTCCCGGTCCGCGTCGGCGTGCCCGGCCCGACCAGCATCAAGGGGCTGCTCGGGTTCGCCTCCAGGCTCGGCGTCTCCACCTCGGCCACGATCGCCAAGAAGTACGGCTTCTCGATGACCAACCTGCTCGGCAAGGCGGGCCCGGACAAGTTCATCCGCGAGCTCCATGACGGCCTCGACCCGGCCAAGCACGGCGTGGTGAAGCTGCACTTCTACACCTTCGGCGGCTTCAAGTCGACCGCCGAGTGGATCGACAGCTTCCGCCAGGAGTTCTAGCCTGCGGCACCACGTCAGCATATGTTGACGCTCGCGCGCTCGTCAGCATATGCTGACTGGCATGGAATCAGACCTCGCCATCACCGAGGCCGCCTCCGGCAGCGACCCCGACACCGGTCTGCGCGCGGTGGCGGCCCTGCGCGACCTCACTGAGCGACTGGAGATCCTCCAGGTCGACAACGCGCGCAGGCTCGGGTGGTCCTGGCAGCAGATCGCCGCCCGGCTCGGCGTCACCAAGCAGACCGTGCACCGCAAGCACGGCAAGCGGACCGGGAGGCAGTCATGACCAGGACCTTCGCCGAGGACGCGAACGCGATCGTGGTGCAGGCCTACGAGCACGCGATCCGGCTCGGGCACCCCTACCTCGGCGGCGAGCATCTCCTGCTCGCGTTGGCCGCGGCCGACCAGCCGGCCGGCGCGGTCGCGCGCGAGCACGGCGTCACCCCCGGGCGGGTCGAGGCGGAGATCGTCCGGCTGTCCGGCGGCGGCCTGTTCGGTGACCTTGACCGGGGCGCGCTGGCCACGGTCGGGGTCGACATCGACGCGGTGCGCGCGACGACCGAGGCGTCCTTCGGCCGGGAGGCCCTCACCCGCGCCGCCCGGGCCGTCCATCCCAGGCCCCGCTGGTACGACCCTCGGCGGTCCGCCTTCTGCGGACGGGACGGCGCCTTCCTCCCCCTCGGTCCCGGCGCCGGGCAGGCAATGCACGGCGCCCGCGAGGCGGCGCGGGCCCGGGGCGCCGCCCCGCCGTTCGGCGTCGAGGATCTGGCCCTGGGCATCCTCGCCGTGAGCGAGGGGCTGGCGCCCTCGATCCTGTCGGCGCTGGGCGCGTCCGGGCCGGCGGTGCGCGCCGCGATCCTGGACCGCGGCCACCCGGCCGGGCTGACCCGGCCGGCACCGCCCGGGCCGCAGCGTCACCGGACGACCTCGAGCGCGATCGTGGTTCCCCCGCCGGGACGGGCCCGCTGCGACCCGGGCGCCGTCCCGGCGGGTGTCAGGGGGTGATGCCGAAGGTAATCCGGTAGTCGCAGACGCCCTTGCAGGTGAAGACGCTGGTCGCGTCGTCGTCCACGTAGGAGTAGGCGTACGGCTCGGCCCGCTTGAACACGGCCGCGTAGTCGACCGGCCAGCTGGCCGGGTCGCAGGCCGCCCGCGACGACCACTGGCCGCGGCAGCAGACCTGGTCGGTGCCGAGCCTGGCGCAGGCGGAGATGCAGCCGACGACGGTGCTGCCGACCTTGACGTCGAGCACGCTCGGGCAGACGACCGGCTTGGTGCAGCCGGCCGGCACGCAGCCGTCCGAGCTGATCTTGTCCTGCGTCCCGCCCGATGACTTGGTGATGTTGATGTACATCGGCAGGTTGGAACCGTCGACCATCGACACGTCGTAGAAGTCCAGGCTGTCCCACGCGTCGAAGTTGACCTCGGCCAGCGTCGCCGGGATCGTGCCCCAGCCCTTGCACTGGAACAGGCCGCCGCAGTCGCCGGTCTGGCAGTGGCCGACGCCTGCGCTGTCGAAGACGCAGCCGGTGCGACCCCAGAAGCGGGTGTTGAGGTTGTTCGGGGTGGTGATGCTGACGCTCTGCCCGGCGGGCAGCACCCAGCCGGTGGCGGCGAGCGGCGTGGCCGGGTTGGGCGCGGCCGCGACCCAGATCGTCTGCGACATCTTGTTGACGAACGTCACCAGACGCCGTGAGCCGGCGGCCCCCGAAGGGGGTGGCTCGGAGGCCGCCGGGGCTGAGGAGGCGGAAGCGGCCGGCGTGGCCGAGGGCATCCGGGCCAGCGTCGGGGCCAGTGAGCGGGCGCTCGGCGACGGGACCGGTGCCGCTTTCTTCGCGGCCTTCGCCGCCGTGGCGGTGCCGTCAGCAGACGCCGCGGCGGCCGACGACGGGCGCTGCCCGCCCGCAGCAGCGGCGGTGCCCGCCCCGTTCGCGCCAAGGGCGGCGCACCCCGCCGTCAGCATGACGGCGCTGAGCAGCACCGCTGCCGTCGTCGGGGCGCCGGACCACCGCGCCCGTCGCCGTCTACCGTTCCGGCCGAACATCACCAGCGTCCTCCCTGCGTGCATTGGCTCCGTACCGGAGACGCGCGGCGGGGTCGGCCGATAACACATTTCGTCTTCCGGATTTTCCGTTATCAGCAGGCTTGGGTGGTGTCTCCTAGGTTGTGATGCGAACCCCATCGGACATCGACCCGGACGTCGCGACCGTGGTCGCCGCGCAGCGCGGCGACCGGCGGGCGCTTGACGTGCTCGCGGCCGCGTACCTGCCGCTGGTCTACAACATCGTCGGCCGGGCGATGAACGGCCATCCCGACGTCGACGACGTCGTGCAGGAGACCATGCTTCGCGCCGTCCGCGGCGTGGGCGAGCTGCGGGATCCGGCCGCGTTCCGGTCGTGGCTGGTCGCGATCGCGATCAGGCAGGTCCGCGACTCCTACCGGGACCGGCTGGCGCAGCCGCCGACGGTGGAGTCGGACGCGCCGAGCCCCGACTTCGCCGACACCACGATCGAGCGGCTCGGCCTGTCGGGCCAGCGGCTGGAGACGGCCGAGGCCACCCGCTGGCTCGACGACGAGGACGGGCACGTGCTCGCGCTTGTGGTGGCAGGAGGCGGCCGGGAGGCTCCGCCGGGCCGACCTGGCGGTCGCGCTCGAGCTGTCGCCTGCGCACGCGGCCGTCCGCGTCGCGCGGATGAAGGAACGGCTGGTCACATCGCGCACGGTGGTGCGCGCGCTGCGCCGGGTCCCGCCCTGCCCGAGCCTGGCGGCGATCACGGCCGGGTGGGACCGGGAGCCGAGCCCGCTGTGGCGCAAGCGGCTGGCCCGGCACGTGCGGGACTGCCCGTGGTGCGTGGCCGACACCGCCGAGATGATCCCGGCCGAGCGGCTGCTGGGCGGGCTGCCGTTGATCGCGGTGCCGGCCGGCCTCGCCGCCGCGACCCTCGGGCTGGCGGCGGGCGGCCCGGCCGGATCGCCGCCCGGACAGCTGGCCGGCCAGGCGGGCCGGGCGGGCTGGGGCATCCGGGGCAAGGCCGCCCGGCGGGCCCGGCTGACCAGGCATGCCCGGCACACGCGGCTGCTGACGAAGGCCGCCGTCGTCCAGCCGAAGCTCGTCGCGGCGTCGGTGGCGCTGGTGACGTGCGCGGCGGGCGGGACGTTCGCGGTCGTCCACGCGCACGAGGCGGCCGCCCCGGCCGCGCTGAGCGTCGCCGCCCCCCGGCCGCCGGCCCCGCACGCCGCACCGCCGGCGCCGCTGGTGACCCACATCGCCCGGCTGAAGCGGCCGAAGCCCAAGCCGTCACCGCCGAAGGCTGCCCCGGTCACCGTGACCAGCCAGCGCAAGGGCGTCGCGACCTGGGACGCGACCGGCGTCAGCCCGGAGCTGGCCGCGTCCGGCGCGTCCTGGTACTACGACTGGGCCGCCACCCCGAGCGGCATCACCGCCCCGGCCGGCACCAGCTTCGTCCCGATGATCTGGGGCGCGTCCGACGTCACGGCCGCCACCCTGGACCAGGTCAAGAGCGAGGGGGACGTGCTGCTCGGCTTCAACGAGCCGGACCAGGGCGGCCAGGCCAACATGACCGTGGCCCAGGCGCTCAGCCTGTGGCCGCAGCTGATGGCGACCGGCATGACGCTCGGCAGCCCGGCCGTGTCATTCGACGCCGCGACCCCCGGCGGCTGGCTGGACCAGTTCATGGCCGGCGCCAAGGCCCGCGGCTACCGGGTCAACTTCATCACCGTGCACTGGTACGGCGGCGACTTCAGCACCGGCCCGGCCGTGCAGCAGCTCGAGAGCTACCTGCAGGCGATCTACAACCAGTACCACCTGCCGATCTGGCTGACCGAGTTCGCGCTGACCAGCTACGCGGGCCCGACCCCGACCTTCCCGACCGAGGCGCAGCAGGCCGCGTTCCTGACCGCGGCGACAGCCATGCTCGACGGCCTGCCCTACGTCCAGCGCTACGCCTGGTTCGCGCTGCCGGTCTCGGCCGGCAGCGGCACCACCGGCCTGTTCAACCCCGGGCCGTCCGCGACCGAGGTCGGCACCGCCTTCGAGGCGGCCCACTGACGCGTAGGGAAACTGATAGACCGGGATAGGGCGACCGGGACGCCCCGAACCGCACACTGCAAAACCGCACACATTGTCTACCAGAGAACAACTGAGAGCGTCTCTCAAGTGATGCGAGGGGACTGGCGGCGCGACTGCAGGCCGGAGGTCTGGTGCGATGAGGCGCTTGTCTAGGCGGTTTGGCGTACGAAGGCTGATCGCGGTCGCCGGAGCGGGCGCGCTGCTTTCCGCCGGGCTCGGTGCCGCGTCCGCGTCGGCCGCCGACGGAACTCCGAGCGCGGTCGTCGGCATCCCGCCCGCCGGGTAGGCAGCTCGGGCCGATCGACTTCGGGCCCGTGCGCTGCGGACGGTAGCATCGTGGCATCAATCTGAACGTCCAATATCCGAACGTCAACGTGAGGCAGCGCCGTGTCCCAGATCCGTGTCCAAGTGCTCGACCGCCAGGCTCAGCGGAGTGAGCGCGAGGTGACGACGGGGACTACCGCCGGCGACCTGTTCCCCGGCGACCGGGAGGTGGTCGTCGCCCGGGTCAACGGCGAGGCCCGCGACCTGTCCTGGGTTGTCTCCGACGGCGACGTGGTCGAGCCGGTTCCGGCCGACTCGCCGGCCGGCCGCTCGGTGATCAGGCACTCGTCCGCGCACGTGCTGGCGCAGGCGGTGCAGCAGGCGTTCCCTGAGGCGAAGCTGGGCATCGGGCCGCCGATCGAGAACGGCTTCTACTACGACTTCCAGGTCGACCGCGCGTTCACCCCGGAGGACCTGAAGCTGATCGAGTCGCGGATGCGCGACATCGTCAAGCAGGGCCAGCGGTTCGTCCGCCGCGAGGTGACCGACGCCGACGCCCGCCAGGAACTGGCGGCCGAGCCGTTCAAGCTCGAGCTCATCGGCATCAAGGGCTCGGCCGGGTCCGACGACGAGGCGTCCACCGAAGTGGGCGCGGGCGTGCTGACCATCTACGACAACGTGGACGCGAAGACCGGCGAGCTGCGCTGGAAGGACCTCTGCCGGGGCCCGCACGTGCCGACCACCCGGCAGATCCCGGCGTTCAAGCTGATGCGCAACGCCGGCGCGTACTGGCGCGGGAGCGAGAAGAACCCGCAGCTGCAGCGGATCTACGGCACCGCCTGGGAGTCCCGGGCCGCCCAGGACGACTACCTGAAGCTGCTCGAGGAGGCCGAGCGGCGCGACCACCGCAAGCTCGGGGCGGAGCTCGACCTGTTCTCCTTCCCGGAGGAGATCGGCTCCGGCCTGCCGGTCTTCCACCCCAAAGGCGGGATCATCCGCCGCGAGATGGAGAACTACTCGCGGTTGCGGCATGAGGCGGCGGGCTACTCGTTCGTCAACACCCCGCACATCACCAAGGCGCACCTGTTCGAGACCTCGGGCCACCTGCCGTACTACGCGGACACGATGTTCCCGCCGATGGAACTCGAGGGCAGCGAGTACTACCTCAAGGCGATGAACTGCCCGATGCACAACCTGGTCTACCGGTCCCGCGGCCGGTCGTACCGGGAGCTGCCGCTGCGGCTGTTCGAGTTCGGCGCCGTCTACCGGTACGAGAAGTCCGGCGTGGTGCACGGGCTGACCCGGGTGCGCGGCCTGACCATGGACGACTCGCACATCTACTGCACCAAGGAGCAGATGGAGGGCGAGCTCACCTCGGTCCTGTCCTTCATCCTCGACCTGCTGCGGGACTACGGCCTGGACGACTTCTACCTGGAGCTGTCCACCCGGGGCGACTCCGACAAGTTCATCGGCTCGGACGAGGACTGGGAGTCGGCGACCGAGACCCTCCGTTCCGTCGCCACCGCGTCCGGCCTTGAGCTGGTGCCCGACCCGGGCGGCGCGGCGTTCTACGGGCCGAAGATCTCGGTCCAGGCGCGCGACGCGATCGGCCGGACCTGGCAGATGTCCACCGTCCAGCTCGACTTCAACCAGCCCCGGCGGTTCGGCCTCGAGTACCAGGCGGCGGACGGCACCCGGCAGGAGCCGGTGATGATCCACCGGGCGCTGTTCGGCTCGATCGAGCGGTTCATGGGCGTGCTCATCGAGCACTACGCGGGCGCGCTGCCGCCGTGGCTGGCCCCGGTCCAGGTGACCGGCATCCCGATCAGCGACGCGCACGTCCCGTACCTGGAGGAGGTCGCGGCCAGGCTCGGCGCCAGGCGGATCCGGGTCGAGATCGATGACAGCAGCGACCGGATGCAGAAGAAGATCCGCAACGCCCAGAAGCAGAAGGTCCCCTTCATGCTGCTGGCGGGCGACGAGGACGTGGCCGCGGGCGCGGTCTCCTTCCGCTACCGCAACGGCGCCCAGCGCAATGGCGTGCCGATCGACGAGGCCATCGCCGAGATCGTCACCGCCGTGGAGACGCACGCCCAGGTCTAGCCTTCCCTTGCATATCGGCTTCTCTTGTATATCGGCTTCCGGTATATCGGATCCCGATGTATAGTCGGCCGCGTGGCGAAACGTGATGCGAGCGACCCGGCCGACGGCTCGGCGCTGGCCGGGTTCGGGCGGTACGCCGGGCCGGCCACGCTGATATTGTCCAGCCTGGCCGACGGGTCCAAGCACGGGTACGCGCTGACCAAGGACGTCGAGTCCTTCGCCGGCGTCCGGCTGGCGCCCGGCACGCTGTACGAGGCGCTCGCGCGGCTTGAGTCGCAGGGCATGATCGAGGCACTCGAGGCGCACGACCGCCGGCGTCCGTACCAGCTCACGGCCGTCGGCGCGGCCGCGCTCAAGGCGCACCTGGACGCGCAGCGCCGGGTGACCGACGTCGGCCTGCGCCGTCTCGCGGTCAACTGGACCACGGGGTGAGCGCGCCCGGGCCTTCGGTCGGCGGCGGCGAGCCTGGCGGCGGCGATGCCGCCAGGCGGGCCGAACGGCTGCTGCGCTGGTACCCGCGGATTTGGCGGGACCGGTACGGCGACGAGTTCGCCGAACTGCTGGTCTCCGACATCGAAGAGCGGCCGCAGGCGCCCGGCCGCACGTTGGACGTCATGCGCGGCGGCCTCGTCGCCCGGCTGTCGGCGGTCGGCCTGTGCGGCCTCCCGCTGCGCGACCCCGGTGCGTTGGCACCGGGGACGGCGGGCGACGTCGCCGTCGGCCGGCACGTGACCGCGAGCCTGGTCTCGCTTGGCTGCTGTCTCGCGGTCGCGCTCGGCTTCGGCGCCGCGATGTGGTCCCAGCTGACCATCGGCTGGCAGTGGTCTCGGCCCGCTGGCACCGCCTCCGCCGCCGCCTTCGCCACGGTCGCCACGTCGGTCGCGATGTCGGCCCTGCTCGTCATCGCGGTGCTGGCCGCGCTGCCGGTGCTCGCCGCCGTCGGTACGCGCATTGCCCGCCGCCGGGCGGGCCGCCTGCTCAGGCCGTCGGCGGTCCTCGTCATTGCCAGCGCGATCGTGTTCTCCGGCGGCAGGCACTTCGAGAACGGCTGGCCCGGCACCGGCGGGCACGGCGGCCTCATCCCCGGCGGGGTGGCCGCGTTCGAGTGGGCGACGTCGCTGTCGGTCTCGTCCTACTGGGCGCATCCCGGCGCGCTCGGCGCCTTCCCCGCCCCCGAGGTTGCCTGGATGGCCGTCTGCCCGCTGGCCCAGGCGGCGGCGGTGCTCAGCGCCGCCATCGTCGTCCGGCGGGCCGTCCTTTCGGCCCGGGTGCTGGCGTTCGAGACCCGTCTCGCCGCTGCCGCCTGCGCGGTCATGATCCTCTTGCTGGCCGGCTGCTCCTGCTGGGTGGCGACCGGCGGCCGATCGGCCGACGGTGAGCAGGCCGGCGGCCAGCGGTCGGCGGCCTGCTTCCACGCCGGCCTGATCGACGTCGTCGGCATCGCGGTGCTCGCGGTCGCGCTGGCGGTCGCCGTCCAGGCGGCCCGCACGGCCAGGCGCGGGCTGACCGTGGCGCGCGGGTGAAGGCGACAGTCGAAGTGAGGTTCTGATGCAGGCATCTCGGCGGCATTTCGTCCGCTACGGCCTGGCCGGGGTGGCGGTCGCCGCGGCGGCCGGCCTCGGCGGCGCCGAGCTGATCGGCCGCGGCGACCTGCCGGGCAAGGGCGAGCTCGACGCGATCGACGGGGCCTGCTCGGTGGCCGCCCCCGACCTGGCGGTCTACGCCCCGCCCGGCCCGCAGCTGTCGGGCACGTTCTACTCGCAGGCCAGGAACCGCGCCGTCGGCTACACGATCGGCTACCCGCCCCGGCATCGGCCGGGCGCGCCGCTGCCGCTGGTGATCATGCTCCACGGCTACGGCGACAGCCACGTCAACGCGCTGTTCGGCCTGTCGCCGGCCCGGGCGCTGGCGCTCCGGGTCGGCGGCGCGCCGCTGCCGCCGATGGCCCTGGTGACGGTCGACGGCGGCGCCGGCTACTGGAATCCGCACCCGGGCGACAACCCGCAGGCGATGCTCACCGACGAGGTGATCCCGCTCTGCCGGCGCCGCGGCCTGGGCGGCCCGCAGCGGGTCGGCGTCATGGGCATCTCGATGGGCGGGTACGGCGCCCTGCTGCTGGCCGAGAAGCGCCCCGACCTGATCAGCGCCGTCGCCGCGATCAGCCCGGCCATCTGGACCAGCTACGCCCAGGCGCGGGCGGCCAACGCCGGGGCGTACGCGTCGGCGGCCGACTTCGCGGCCGACGACGCGGTGACCCACGCGGCCGCGCTCGCCCGCGTCCCGGTCCGCATCGCGGCCGGCTTCGGCGATCCGTTCTACCCCGGCGTCCAGGCCCTCGCCCGGGCGCTGCCCCGGCGGACCGGCGGCCAGCCGCCGGCCGTGAGCTTCTCCGACGGCTGCCACGACGGCTCGTTCTTCACCTCGCAGGAACCGCCGTCGCTGGCGTTCCTGGCCCGGCATCTGACGCCCCGGTGAGCTCCTGCGCTGACGCCCCCGCCCGGGGAATCCGGCCGGGAGGGCGAAGCACGGGACCGTTCGAGATGAAGGATTTGAATTTAGTCGACGTCGCCGAGCAGCGCGTCGGCCTTCTCCTCGGCCTCGAGTTCCCGCTCGGCCGCCGCCTCGGATGATGTCGCGCCGTGGCCGACCGCCGAGGCGGCGGCCGCGGCCTGGGTCCGCTCGGCCTCGCCGAGCAGCTTGTGGCCGGTCGACAAGATGACGATGCCGAGCAGGATCGCCCCGGCCCCGATGTAGAACGGCACGTGGATGTTGAAGGCGAGGACGAGCCGCCCGGCCGCGTAGGGGGCGAGCCCGCCGCCGATGAACCGGACGAAGCTGTAGGCGGCGGACGCGACCGGCCGCTCGACCGGGGACACGGTCATCACCGCCTGCGTGGTGACCGTGTTGTTCACCCCGCAGACGATGCCGGAGACGATCACGAGGATGATCAGCGCGGGCTTGTTCAGCGTCCAGATCGCGATGCCCAGGCTGATCAGCGCGAAGATGAACAGGTTGGCGTACATGGTGCGGGCGATGCCCAGCCGTCGCTGCAGCCAGGGCGCGCCGAACACGGCGAACACCGCGACCATGATGCCCCAGCCGAAGAACACCAGGCCGAGCTTGATCGGCGACAGCTCCATCGGGAACGGCGCGTAGCCCAGAATCGTGAAGAAGCCCCAGTTGTAGCAGAGCGCGGTCAGCGCCATCGTCAGCAGGCCGCGGTGCCGCAGCGCCTTGAACGGCGCCGACAGGCTGGTCTTGGCCGCAGGGCGCGGGGTCTTGTCGACCAGCACCGCGGTGGCGCACAGCGAGATCGCCATCAGCACCGCCACGCCGTAGAACGGCCCGCGCCACGAGATCTCGCCCAGCGTCCCGCCGACCAGCGGGCCGACCGCGATGCCGAGGCCGAGCGCGGTCTCGTAGAGCACGATCGCGCCCGCGAAGCCGCCGGACGCCGACGCGACGATGACCGCGAGGGAGGTCGCGATGAACAGCGCGTTGCCGACGCCCCAGCCCGCCCGGAACTCGATGATCTCGCTGATCGAGCCGGACGAGCCCGCCAGCGCCGAGAACGCCACGATCAGCACCAGCCCGGCGATCATGGTCCACTTGGCGCCGATCCGCGACGACACCCAGTTGGTGATCAGCATCGCCACCGCGGTGACGACCAGGTACGACGTGAACAGCAGGGTGGTCTCGCTCGGCGAGGCGTGCAGCTGGTTCGAGATCGCGGGCAGGATGGGGTCGACCAGGCCGATGCCCATGAATGACACGACGCAGGCGAAGGCGACCGCGAACACGGCCTTCGGCTGCTTGAACGGGCTGGCGGCCGGGCCGTGGGGGGCGGCACTCATCTAACTGCTCTCCTCAGTGCGGTGTGCTGCGGGTCGGATCGTCGTCGCGCGGGACGCTGGCGAGCGCGTCGAGGGCGGGCCGGGCGGCATCGAGGGCGGCCAGGTGGTCGGGACTGAGCTGGGCGAGGATGACCGCGAGGCGGGTGGCCCGGGAATCGCGGCGGTGCGCGAGCGTCGCCCGGCCCGCGTCGGTGATCGTCACCAGCACGACCCGCCCGTCGTCGGGGTCGGACTCCCGGCGGACCTGGCCCGCGTCCTCGAGCCTGCTGATCAGCTGGGTCATGGCCGGCTGGGTGACCCCCTCGCGGGCGGCGAGCGCGGTCAGCCGCTGCGGTCCGAACCGCTCGATCGCGGCCAGCGTGGCGGCGGCGGTCAGCGACAGCCCGCCCGGCTCGGTCAGGGACCGGTACAGCCCCATGATCCGTTCCAGGTCGACCGTGAGCGCGGCCGCGAGCTCAGTGGCGGTCACGGTTCCGACGGTGCCGCCCGAACTTTCCATAAGACATTTATATCACATACTAATGGAAATTGTGAACCAGATGACGTCGTGTGGCCGCCGTCGCGCCGTCGATGCCGCTCGAGCTGGCGGCGCTGGTCAAGATCGACCGTCGCCGCGCCGACCCGTCCCGGCCGGCCGCGGCAATGCCTCGCTTGCTCTCTTCATTTATCCCGAACGGTCGCGTGGCTTCGCCTGATCAGCCCATTACCGATCGCTCCGATGAGACCAGCGAGGCGAATACCACCACCGAGCCCAGGTAATGGCCGGTGCCGGAGTCGAACGTTCCGCCGCAGGTGACAACCCTTAGCGACGCGTAATTGGTCCGGCCGTAGATCATTTCCGTCGGGAAATCGATCTTCGAGTATTCGCGCACGCCGGTGACGCGGAAGACCGCCGTCATTCCGTCCGCCAGCGTCACGTCAATACGATCGCCCGGGTGCAGCGCGCCCAGCCGGAAAAAGACGGCCGGGCCCACCTCGCTGTCCACGTGACCCTCGATCACGGCGGTGCCGATCTGGCCCGGCGTGACCGAGTTCTTGTACCAGGCGGCCTCGTCGGCGCTGGTGCTGATGTCGGGCACCTGGATGGTCCCGTCGGAGTTGAGCCCGAGGCGCAGCAGCGGCGATCGCACGCCGATCACCGGTATGGCGACGGATACCGGGGTCGAGCGCCGCAGTGACGGCTCCTTCGGCACGACCGGGCCGACCGTCCCCGCCGCCGCGGCGGCCGGCGACGGCGCATGGTGCTGGGCGAGCACCGCGACGCCGATGGCGACGGCGCCGCCGGCCAGCAGCGCGGTCCCGGCCAGTCCGGCCAGCCTGATCCTGCCCCGCCCGGGCAGCTCCGGGGCGGGCGCGAACTGGCTGTCCGGCCACGACATGACCACGCGCAGCCCGCCAATACGCGGCCAGCGGCTCAATGCCGTCCCTTTCCGGTCGTCTTCCGTAAGAGGTGCTACTCGCGTAGCCTAATGTCCTAATGGAAAACTCGCCATTGCCCGCCCGCCGGCTCGATCGCGGGCGTCGCAATATATGGCCGTCTATGCGAACGTCACCCCCGCCGGCACCAGGATTTATGTCGGCCGGCCGGAACGGCGGCGAGATGTTCGCCCGTTCGCTCTTTCACTGGCGGTTCGGATGGCACATGCTCAGATGGGTAGAGCCACGCCATGGCCCGCCGGTCATCCGAGGAGGCTTCATGAAGGTGCGCCTGACCGTGCCCGTCGCGAGTTGTCCTGCTCCGATCCGCCCGCTTCTCACTCGGACGGCGTTGCTCCGGGCCGGCCGCGCGGCCGCAGGCGCGGCCGCGCTGGCGGTCGCGGTCGCCGCCTGCAGCGGCGGCGGCTCGCCCTCCTCGACGGCGCCGTCCGTCTTCACGCCGACTCCGGGGGTCACCGCCAGCACCGCCTCGGGCGGGGCGTCGCGGACGCCCTCGCCGTCGTCCGGCAGCACCGGCCGGAGCTCGGCGACCGCCAGGCCAACCGGCCAGGCGACGTCCACCGTGAAGGCGACGTCCACTGCCAAGACTTCGTCCACCGCCAGGGCCACGCCGACCGCCCGGGTGACCGTGACCAGCACCCCCACCCGCCGGCCGACCGCGACCCCGTCGGCCACCGCCAAGCCGACGCCGAGGGCGACCCAGCACGCGACGCCCGCGCCCACGCGCTACTACCCGGTCGGCGCGCCCCAGACCGGCGGCGGCGGCACGGCCGGCCTCCAGGACGGCACGCTGTTCGGCGTCGGCGGCGCCGCGATCCTGGCCGGCCTCTCCAGCCTCGCCTACCGCAGGCGGCTAGCCCGCAGGCGCCGCGCCGAGGCCGACGCCCGCCCCAGTGCCCCCACCCGCACCGGCGTCCGCTGACCGTCTGAGCAACCGCACCGCCCCTAACGGATCAGGGGGTGCGACAATCCCGCTTCGGCGGCGTCGTCGAGGGCCATGACGATCCATTTCTCGATATCGGCGCCGATGGCGGTGGCGGCCAGGCGCCAGCGTTCTTGCTGGGTGTGGGTTGCGGGGAGCTTGACGGTGAGCTGGTCGTCGCTTCGCTTGCGCCTGCCGACGGCGCCGGCCTTGAGCTGGCGGCGGAGGGCGTGCAGGGACCAGTTGAGCGCCGCCGCCTTGTCGAGCCATTCGTCTTGCTGGTCGGGGGTGAGCGAGGCGAGCTCGGCGTGGTGCTGGAAGCTGAGTGCGGGGTGGCGGCGGGGGATGGGAAATTGGCGGCAGACCCAGGCGTAGTTGCGGAGGGTCTGGTAGTCGAGTGCGGTTGCGCTGATGGCCTGCTTGTAGCGGTCGGGGTACTTCTTTTTGCCGTAGACGAGCCAGTCGCCGAGCCACCAGGCTGATGAGTCGCCGATGGCGGCTATTTGCAGGCCGATTTCCGACCAGTCCTCGATGGTGAGCTGGGCGGGGAGCCAGAGGCCGTCGCGGCGCGCCCGCACGGCGGGGCTGAGGGCCAGCCGGTGCGGCGGTCGCCCGGGCTGGGTGGTCGTGACCTGCTGCGAGGAGGCCACGTGGCTTGCTTCCTGCATGATCCCGCTCATCCGCTCATCCCCAAACGGTGCTTGTAACATCTTGCGAGAAATTGCTCAGTTCTTGCAGAAAACTCATCGAGACAGCGACTGTAATATATGGCTAGATGAGCTGACAACCCCCTTCGTGTGCCCGAGGGACCCCACACATGCGGCACGATCCCCGCCTTGATGAAATAATGGTCATATTCTTTCAACTTTTAGCCAGGTTCTTACTAGCTCATAGTTGAATATTTCGTTACGGTTGTCCGCATGACGGATGTCTCCACGGCCAGGCAGCTCTCCGCCACCAAGCAGGCACTGCTCGCCCAGCGCCTGCGCGGCCGGGGGGCGGTGGCGACGATCCGGGCGCGGCCGGCCGGGGTCGCGCCGCCGCTGTCCTTCGCGCAGGAGCGGCTGTGGTTCATGGAACAGCTGGTCCCGGGCTCGGCGGCGCACACGATCCCGGTGGCGCTGCGGCTGCGCGGAGCGCTCGACGCGGGCGCGCTTGAGCTTGCGCTGGGCGACGTGGCGGACCGGCATGAGGCGCTGCGGATGCGCTATCCGGCCGGGGAGGACGGGCGCCCCGAGGTCCAGGTGTGCGAGCCGGACGGATTGCGGCTGCCGCTGCGGGTCCTGTCGGCCGGGTCGGCCGACGCGGCGCAGGGCCTGGTCGACGCGGCGATCGCGGAGCCCTTCGATCTCGCGACCGGCCCGGTGGCCCGGGCGGCGCTGGTGCGGCTGGCCGACGACGATCACGTGCTCGCGCTGGCCGTCCACCACATCGCCTGCGACGGCTGGTCGGCCGACATCCTCCTGGCCGACCTGTTCGCGCTCTACGAAGCCCGGCGCGGCGGGCGGCCGCCGGGGCTGGCCGAGCTGCCCGTCCAGTACGGCGACTACGCGATCAGGCAACGGGACGGGCTGTCCGGCGTCGCCGACGGCGACTTCGCCTACTGGAAGCGGCGGCTGGCCGCGCTGCCGACGCTCGATCTGGTCACCGACCGGCCGCGCCCGGCCGAGCAGACCTACGACGGGGCGGCGCACGGCTTCCGCCTCGACGCGGCCCTGACCCGGTCCGTGCACGATCTCGCCCGACAGCGCGACGCGACCCCGTACATGGTGCTGCTGGCCGGATTCCAGGTGCTGCTCGGGCGCTACGCCGGGCAGCGCGACTTCGCCGTCGGCTCCCCGGTCGCGGGCCGTCCGCTGCCGGAACTTGAGCCGCTGGTCGGATGCTTCGTCAATCTGCTGACGATGCGGGCCGACCTGTCCGGCCGCCCGTCCTTCTCCGCGCTGCTCGACCGGGTCAGGGCGGCGGCGGCCGACGCCTACGACCACCAGGAACTTCCGTTCGAGGGGCTGGTCCAACGGCTCGACCCGCCGCGGGACGTCTCCCGCCCGCCGCTGTTTCAGGTGCTGTTCGCGATGCAGAACTACCAGCGCGGGGCGCTGCAAGCCGCCCCCGCGCAGCTGGCGGCCGAGGGCTTCGGGCTGCAGTCGTGGGCGACGCGCTTCGATCTCGAGCTGTACATCACCGAGGACGACGCGGTGATGGACGGGTTGTTCATCGCCAACAAGGACCTGTTCGAGCCCGCGACCGTCGCCAGGCTCGCGGCGCACTTCACCGCCCTGCTCACCCGGCTGCTGGCCGACCCGGACGGGTGCGTCGACGACGCGGACATCCTCGGCGCGGCGGAACGGGCCGAGCTGCTGACGGGCTTCAACGACACCGCGGGCGAGTTCCCGTCCGAGATGACCCTGCACGGGCTGGTGGAGGCGCAGGCCGCGCGGAGCCCCGACGCGGTCGCGGTCACGTTCGAGGGCGCACGGCTGACCTACCGTGAGTTGAACGCGCGGGCCGACGCGGTCGCGCATCGCCTGGGCGCGCTCGGCGTCGGCCCGGAGACGCTGGTCGCCGTCTGCGCCGAGCGCTCGCTGGAGCTGCCGGTCGCGCTGCTCGGCGTCCTCAAGGCCGGCGCCGCCTATCTGCCGCTGGATCCGGAGTATCCGGCCGACCGACTCGCCTTCATGCTCGCGGACGCGGCCGCGCCGGTCGTGCTCACGCAGGAAAGCCTGCGCGGGCAGCTGCCGCCCACGTCCGCGACGGTGCTCGCGCTCGACGAGGTCGCCGGCTGGCCGGCGCCGCCGGCCGGCTGGCGGGCGCAGGCGGGCGACCTCGCGTACGCGATCTACACCTCCGGTTCGACCGGGCGGCCGAAGGGGGTGCTCAACACGCACCGCGGGATCGTCAACCGGCTCGACTGGATGCAGCGCCGCTACCGGCTCGGCGCCGATGACGTCGTGCTGCAGAAGACCCCGGCGAGCTTCGACGTCTCGGTCTGGGAGTTCTTCTGGCCGCTGCTGGCCGGCGCGAGGATGGTGCTCGCGCGGCCCGGGGGGCATAAGGACGCCGCCTATCTTCGGGACCTGATCCGGGCGGAGGAGGTGACCACCGCCCACTTCGTGCCGTCGATGCTCGGCGTCTTCCTGGCCGAAGAGGGCGCCGCCGAAGACGACGCCGACCGATGCCGGGTGCTGCGCCGGATCATCTGCAGCGGCGAGGAACTCCCGGCCGACGTGGCGGCGCGCTGCCTGCAGACGCTCCCGGCCGAGCTGCACAACCTCTACGGGCCGACGGAGGCGGCGATCGACGTCTCGGCCTGGCAGTGCACGCCGGACGCGCTGGCCGGCCTGGCGCGGGTGCCGATCGGCGGCCCGATCCAGAACCTGCGGCTGCACGTCCTCGATCCGCAGCTGCGGGCCGTGCCGGTCGGCGTGCCGGGGGAGCTGTTCCTCGGCGGCGTCGGGCTGGCGCGCGGATATCTGCGCCGCCCCGGGCTGACCGCGGAGCGGTTCCTGCCCGACCCGATCGGGCCGCCCGGATCGCGGCTCTACCGGACCGGGGACCTGGCGCGGTGGCGGCCGGACGGCACCGTCGAGTTCCTGGGCCGGATCGACGGCCAGGTCAAGATCAGGGGCCTGCGGATCGAGCTCGGCGAGATCGAGGCGGCGCTGCGCGAACAGCCCGGCGTGGCCGACGCCGCCGCCGTGGTGCGCGAGGACGTCCCGGGCGACCGGCGGATCGTCGCCTACGTCGTCGGCGACGCCGACCAGGCGGCGCTGCGCGCGGCGCTCAAGCGGCGGCTGCCCGACTACATGGTCCCCTCGGCCTGCACCGCCCTGGACGCGCTTCCGCTGCTGCCCAACGGCAAGCTCGACCGGCGCGCGCTGCCGGCCCCGCAGCGCGGCCGCGACGAGACCGCGCAGTACACGGCGCCGCGGCCCGGTTCGGAGGCGACGATCGCGGCGGTCTGGGCCGAGGTGCTGCTGGTCGAGCGGATCGGCGTCGACGACGACTTCTTCGACCTCGGCGGCCATTCGCTGCTGGCCGCGCAGGTGGTCGCCAGGCTGCGCAAGGCGACCGGCCCGGGCGTCTCGGTGCTCGACCTGTTCAAGAACCCTACGGTCCGTGGCCTGGCCGCGCTGCTCGACGTCCCGGCGGCCGAGCGCGGTCCGGCTGAGCTCGTGCACGAACTCACGAAGCCGCCGGCGGCCGGCCGGCCGACCCTGTCGCTGGTCTGCATCCCCTACGGCGGGGGCAGCGCGGTCGTGTACCAGCCGCTGGCGAACGCGCTGCCGGCCGGGTACCGGCTGTTCGCGCTGGCGATCCCCGGGCACGACGTCGGGCTCGACGAGGACGCCCTGCCCTTCGACGAGCTGGCCGGACGCTGCGTCGCCGAGGTGCTGGCGAAGGTCGACGGCCCGATCGCCGTGTACGGGCACTGCGGTGTCGGCTCTGCTCTCGCGGTGGAGGTCGCCCGGCGACTTGAGGCGGCCGGGCGGCGCCTGGAGGCGGTTTACATCGGGGCGATCTTCCCCTTCGCCCGGCCGCGCAGCCGCGTGCTCGGCGCGCTCTCCGGCCTCGCCCGCATGGAGCGGCTGCGCTCCGATCAGGGCTACGCCAACTGGCTGGTCTCCATGGGCGTTGACATGAGCGACCTCGAGCCGGAGCAGGCGCGACACATCGTCCGCAACATGCGCAAGGACTCGCAGAGCGCCGAGGACTACTACACCGGGCTGCTGCACAGTGGCGTGGACCGCCTCCGCGCGCCGGTCGTCACCGTCGCCGGGGACCGCGACCCGACCACCGACTTCTACCAGGAGCGCTACCGCGAGTGGCATTTTCTGACCGACACCGCGGCCGTGTTCGTGCTGGACGAGGCGGGGCACTTCTTCCTCAGGTACCGGGCCGAGGAACTGGCCGCGATCATCACCGGGACGCCGCCTGCGCTCGACGAGCCCGAGCCGCTGAGCCGGGCCGCCCGCGGCGAGGACGCCGGCTGGTGGCTGCACGGCGTCTCGCGCTCGGCCACGAGGGTCGCGCCGACCGGGCCCGCCCCGAGCATGCGCAGGTTCCTCGCCGTCGCCTCGGGACAGCTCGTCTCGATCACCGGCTCGGCCCTGACCGAGTTCGCCGTGCCGCTGTGGATCTACCTGCACACCGGCTCGCTCTTCCGGTTCGCGCTGGTCGCCGTCTGCGGCCTGGTGCCCGGCCTGCTGGCCGCGCCGCTGGCCGGAGCCGTCGTCGACCGGTCTAACCGGCGCCGGATCATGATGCTCGGAGACGCCGCCGCCGGCGGGACCCAGCTCGTGCTCGGCGCCTTGCTGTGGACCGGCCATCTGCAGATCTGGGAGATCTACCCGCTGCTGGTGAGCCTGTCCACCGCGCTCACCTTCCAGCGGCTGGCGTACAACTCGTCGGTCGCCCAGCTCGTGCCGAAGCACTACCTGGGCCACGCCAACGGCGTCGTGCAGATGGTCGGCGGGGTGGCGCAGATCCTGGTGCCGCTGTTCGCGGTCGGGCTGCTGGCCGCGATCGGCCTGAGCGGCATCCTGGTGATCGACGTGGTCAGCTACGCCGTCGCGGTCGGCGTGGTGCTGCTCGTGCGGTTCCCGGCGACGATGGCCGTGCGGCGGCGCGAGACGCTGCTGGCCGAGATCGGGCACGGTTTCCGGTATTCCTGGGGGCAGCCGGGCCTGCGCGCGATGCTGCTCTTCTTCGCCGCGCTCAACGTGTTCCTCTCGCCGATGTTCCTGCTGATCTCCCCGCTGGTGCTCTCGATCGCGGGGCTGCCCCGGGTGGGTGAGGTGGCGCTGGCGGCCGGGGTGGGCGCGACCCTGGGCGGCCTGGCGATGGCCCTCTGGGGCGGGCCGCCGCGACGGCGGATGCGCGCGATGCTGCTGTGCACGCTCGCGCTCGCGGCGTTCTGCCTATTCACCGGGCTGCGGCCGTCACTGTGGACGATCGGGGCGGGGGCGTTCGGCATGGCACTGTGGCTGACGCTGGTCAACGGCATCTACACCACGATCGTGCAGGTGAAGGTGGCCCAGCGGTTCCACGGCCGGGTCTTCGCGGTCAACACCCTGATCGCCTGGTCGACGCTGCCGATCGGCTGGGGCCTGGTCGCGCCGTACGGCGCCAGGCTGTTCAATCCGCTCATGGTGCGCGGCGGTGCCCTGTCCGGCACGTTCGGCCCGGTTCTGGGCGTTGGGCCCGGGCGGGGGATCGGGCTGATGTACCTGCTGTTCGCCGTCGCGATGGCACTGCTGGTGCTGATCGCGCTGCGCACGCCCGCGCTGGCCAGGTTCGACGAGCAGGTGCCGGACGCGGCGCCCGACGACCTGATCGGATTCGAGGCCCGCCAACGGCGCACGCCAGCGGCCGAGCCCGCACGCCGCACTGACCAGCTGGCACATTGTCAAGAACCTGCGGATAAAACGTAAGATTCTTGCAAAGTATTGACAATTCAAGTAACGCCCCAGGCACGTCGCCGCCCCGCATGGTCAGCGGCGACGCTAGCTGCACCGAACTCCTGGCCAGCTAAGGGCGAAGGCGCGTACCGGCTGCCCCTCGTTCCTTCCGTGCCGACATCGCAACTCCTTCACGGGTGACGTTATTGATGTCCACCAGATTTATGTCGCAGGATTACTTTCATACAGTCGACTTCTTGCGTTAATGCGTAGATATCTGCCAGTATTTCGTTTGTGACCGGGCCGGAGGTGTTGCTGCCATGACGACGACGACGCCGCGGCTGCTCGCCGCTCGCGCCGCAGTCGAGCCCGACCGGACCGCGCTCATCGTCGACGGGGTCGACTCGCTCACGTTCGGCGCCTGGCACACGCGTTCCAATGCCGTCGCGCACGCGATCCTGCGGCGCGGGCTGCCGCCGGGCGGCCGGGTCGGACTGCTGTTCGACGCCCGCGGCTGGGTCGACTACGCGGTCTGCTTCGCCGCCGTGCACAAGGCAGGCGGGGTGGCGGTGCCGCTGCCGCGCTCGCAGCCTGAGGCCGAACTCGCCCGGCTGCTGGCCGACTGCGGCGCGAGCGGCCTCATCCACGACGGCACGGCCGGCCACGACGGCACGGCCGGCCGCGACGGCATCACGGCGGCGCCGTCAACCGGTGCGCTGCCGATCGGTACGCGGCCGGCCGGCGGGTGGGCCGCGGCCGCGGCCGAGCTCGCCGCCGCGGATCCCGGCCCCGATCAGGGCCCGGTCGACGTCGAGGTCGGCCCAACCGATCTGGCGCAGATCCTCTACACCTCCGGCACCACCGGCCGCCCGAAGGGCGTCGCCGCCACCCACGCCAACCTGACCTACGGCTGCGGACGGCGTCGACGGCCGTTCGCGCACTCGCGCCACCTCGTGCACGCCTTCCCGATCGGGACCAACGCCGGCCAGGTGATGCTGCTCAACGCGCTCGACGCGCATCCGGCGGTGGTCAGCCCGGCCCGGTTCACCCCGGCCCGCTTCGCCCGCACGATCGAGCGGTACGCGGCCGGCACCGTCTTCCTCGTCCCGGCGATGGCGGTCGAGCTGCTCAACGCCCCGGCCGTCCGGCAGCACGACCTGAGCAGCGTCGTGCTGCTCGGCTCGGCGGCGGCCCCGCTGCCCGGCGCGATCGCGGCGCGGCTGGCGAAGGCATTCCCGAACGCGACGATCGCGAACTACTACACCTCGACCGAGGCCGCCCCCGCCCAGACGGTGATGCTCTACGACCCCGCGCACCCGGGCAGCGTCGGCCGCGCCATCGACGGCGGCGGCGTGCGCATCGCCGCGGCCGGGTCCGGCGACCCGGTCGGGCCCGGCGAGGTGGGGGAGGTGTGGCTGCGCTCCCCGGCGACCCCGAGGGCCTACTTCGGCGACGCCAAGGCGAGCGGCGAGGTGTTCAAGGCCGGCTGGATCCGGATGGGCGACCTCGGCCGCCTCGACCCCGACGGCTATCTCTACCTGGTTGACCGCGGCGGGGACACGGTCAAGTCGGGCGGGTTCAAGGTCTCCACGCTCCGGGTCGAGGAGGCCATCTATGAGCACCCCGACATCATCGAGGCCGCGGTGGTGGGCGTGCCGCACCCGGTGCTCGGCACGGAACTGGCGGCGGTCGTGGTGACGCACGGGCCAGTGCCGCCGGAAAGGCTGCGGCGGTTCCTGCTCGACCGGCTCGCGCCGCACGAGGTGCCGGCCCGCGTCGTGCAGGCGGCCTCGCTGCCGCGCAACGCCGGCGGCAAGGTGGACAAGCGGACGCTGCTCGGGGAGCTGACATGACACAGGCGTCGTACCTGCAACACGGGATGTGGATGGCGGGCCGGGAGTCCGGCGCCGCCGCGTATCACATGCCGCTGATCCTGCACCTGGGGGACGAGGTCGACGTCGGCGCGCTGTCGGACGCCTGCGCCGCCCTCGTCGGCCGCCACGCCCTGCTGGCGACCGCGCTGGCGGACCGCGGGGGCGCCGCCAGCCTGGTCCGGGCCGAGACCGCTCCCGGCCTGCGGATCGCGGGGGCAGAGGAGCGGATCGAGGACGAGATCGCCCGGGACTTCGACCTCGATCGCGGGCCGCTCATCCGGTTCGCGCTCTTCGGCGCCGACCTCGTGGTCACCGCGCACCACAGCGTCTTCGACGGACATTCCAAGGACGTGCTGGTCCGCGACCTCGGCGCGCTGCGCGAGGGGACCAGGCTGGGGCTGCTGCCGCCGAACGGCTACGCGCAGCACGCGGCGGCCGAGCGCTGGCGGGTCGAGCGCGCTCTGCCCGAGGCGCGCGCGTTCTGGCAGCCGCGCTGGAGCGAGCCGGGGCCGGTGATCGTCCGCGACGCGGTGCTCGGCTCGCGCCGGGCCGGAGCCGGCGCGGTCACCGAGTCCGCGCTGCCGAAGCCCGACGTCCCCGGGCTGACCACGTTCGAGGCGACGATGGCGGCGCTGCACGCCCTGCTGTTCTCGTACGGCAACAGCCGGGTGGTCACCGCGATCGACCTGTCCACCCGGACGCCGGAGACCGCCGACCTGATCGGGCCGTTCGTCAACGAGCTGCCGCTCGCCTCCGAACCCTCGGGCGACCTCGCCTTCCGGCAGTTCGGCCTCGGACTGCGGGCCGAGCTGCGGGAGCTGTACCGGTTCCGCGAGGTGCCGCTCGCCCGCGCGGTCGCCCGGGTCAGGCCGTACGCCGCGCTGGCGCCGGTCAGCGTCAGCTACCGCAAGCGCGCCGACCGCCCGCGTGATGACGTCGAGTGGCTCGTCTTCAACGGCGCCGTCCGCGGCGACCTGCAACTGCAGCTGGTGGACACCGGCGACGAGCTGGTCAGCAGCCTCCGGTACTCGGCGCAGGCGGCGCACGTCGCCCCGCGTCTGATCGACGACCTCGCGCACGTCCTGCTGGCGGTGACGCAGAACCCCGATGAACGGCTCGCCGACCTGCTCACGCAGCAGCGTGCGAAGCGCGTCGAGGCCCCGCAGGCCGGCCCGCCGACCGGCGTGAGCGCCGCCGAGCCGACCGCCGGGGCGACCGCCGAGCCGGCCGGCGAGCTGGTCGAGGCGGTCCGCGAGATCTGGCAGCAGGTACTGGGGATCGAGCGGATCGAGCTGCACGACGACCTGTTCGAGCTGGGCGGTCACTCGCTGACGATCACCCGGATCATCGCCCTCATGCAGGAGCGGCTCGGCGTCGACGTGCCGCTTGACGACCTGTTCGACAATCCGACGATCGTCGGAGCGCTCGATGCCGCCCGCCTCCGCTGAGACCGTCCGGGCGCCCGGCCTGCTGTCCGCGCTGCCCGACGACGAGCTCGAACTGCTCCTGCTCATCCGCCACTTCGAACTCCAGCTGCTCGACCTGTACGGCCGGGGCGAGCTGAACGGCACCACGCACACCTGCCTGGGCCAGGAGTACATACCGGTCGCGGTCAGCGGCCTGCTGCGCGACGGCGACTTCGTCCTCTCCAACCACCGGGGCCACGGTCACTACCTCGCGCGGTACCGCGATCCGCACGGGCTGCTGGCCGAGATCATGGGGCGGGACGGCGCGATCTGCGAGGGCGTCGGCGGCAGCCAGCACCTCCGGCGCGAGGGATATCTCTCGACCGGGATCCAGGGGGAGAGCCTGCCGGTCGCGGCGGGGATCGCGCTGCACCTCAAACGCACCCGTCCCGGTGCCGTCGCCTGCGTCTACATCGGCGACGGCACCTGGGGCGAGGGCGCAGTGTACGAAGCGCTGAACCTCGCGTCGCTGTGGCGCCTGCCGCTGCTGGTCGTGGTCGAAAACAACGGGATCGCCCAGTCGACGCCGACCTCGCGCCAGCTCGCGGGGACGATCGCCGGGCGCGCCGCGGCCTTCGGCCTGCGTCACCTCGGCATCGGCTCGCTCGACGTGACCGCGATCCGCGCCGCCCTCGCTCCCGCGCTCGACCTGGTCCGGCTGGGCGAGCCCCTGGTCGTGGAGTTCGCCGCGCACCGGCTCGGCCCGCACAGCAAGGGCGACGACACCCGCTCGGCAGCGGAGATCGAGCACGCCCGCGCGCACGACTGGTATCGGCTCTACGCCGGCCAGCACCCGCAGCAGTTCGCGCGGTTCGACCCGGCACAGCGCGAACTCGTGCGGGCCGTCGTCGCCGAGGTCTCCGCCCGGCCGCCGTCGACCTGGACCGGCTCATGAGGGTCGCCGAGAATCTCAACGCCGCCCTGCACGCCGTGCTCGCCGCCGATCCCGGCGCGCACCTGCTCGGCGAGGACATCGCTGACCCCTACGGGGGCGCCTTCAAGGTCACCCGCGGGCTCTCTGAGCGCTACCCGGACCGCGTGCTGGCCACCCCGATCAGCGAGGCCGGGATCACCGGCGTCGCCTGCGGCCTCGCCCTGTGCGGCGACGCGGCGGTGGTGGAGATGATGTTCGGGGACTTCGTCGCCCTGGCCTTCGACCCGCTCGTCAACCTCGCCGCCAAATCGGTGTCGATGTACGGCGCGCGCCGGCCGGTGCGTCTGGTGGTGCGCTGCCCGAGCGGCGGCGGTCGCGGCTACGGCCCCACCCACAGCCAGAGCCTGATGAAGCACTTCCTTGGCGTGCCCGGGCTCTCGGTCTACGAGCTCTCGCCGTTCCACGACTGCCTGGGCGTCTTCGAGGAGATGCTGGCGCTCGGCGAACCCTGCCTGTTCGTCGAGGACAAGGTGACCTACACGCGCCCGATGTTCCCCGACGTCGCGCCGTTCCGCCTCGACCGCGACGGCGGCGTGGCGCGCGTCTTCCTCGACGAGCGGCCCGACTGCGTGATCATCGCCCCCGGCGGCATGGCCCACCGGGCGCTTGAGGCGATGCGCTCGCTGCTCGTCGAGGAGGAGATCAGCAGCATGCTGATGGTCCCGTCCCGGCTCTACCCGGTCGCGGTCGAGGCGGCCGCGGTCGAGCGGACCGGCGCCGAGGTCGTCTTCGTGGCGGAGGAGAGCACCGGCGGCGGCACCTGGGGGGCCGAGGTGGCGCACCGGCTGCACGCCCGGCTGTGGGGCCGGCTGCGGCGGCCGGTGACGCTCATTCACGCGCTCGACAGCGTCGTCCCCACCGCCGCCCACCTCGAACGCGAGGTGCTGCCTGCGGCCTCGACGATCCACCGGCAGGTCTTGGAGGCGCTGCGTGAGTGACATCCTGGTCCCGAAGCTGAGCAACAACGACACCGAGTACATTCTGGTCGAGTGGGCCGTCGAGGACGGCAAGCCGGTCCGCTCGGGCGATCCGGTCGCCACCCTCGAGACGTCCAAGGCGGCCGAGGAACTCGTCGCGGAGGCCGACGGGTACGTCAGGCATCTGGTCGAGGCCGGCGCGTTCGTGGCGCCGGGGCAGCCGATCGCGACACTGTCGTCCGGACGGCCGCAAGCCCGGCCGGATGCGCAGACGGCCGGACGCACCCGACGCGCCCGTGCCGCGCCCGACGCGCCCGACGTCATCATCACCGCCCCCGCGCAAGCGCTCCTGGACGAGCTCGGCATCCCCCGCGCCCGCGCCTACGAGCTCGGGATCACGGTGGTGCGCCGAGCCGACGTGGAAGCGCTCGCCGACGGGCCCAGGACCCAGCCGCTGTCCAGGGTCCAGCAGGCCGTCGGCCGTGCGGTGAGCACCTCCCATTCCACCATTCCGGCCGCCTACACGGCCGTGAAGATGGACGTCGGCCGCGCGCTCGCCGGTGCGGCCGAGCTCACCAAGCAGGTCAAGCGCCCGATCGGCCTGGCCGAGATCTTCGTGCAGGCCGTGGCCGGCCTGCACGAGCGCTTCCCGCTCTTCTTCGCCGCCATCGACGACGACCGCGCCCGGCTCTCCGCCGCCGCGCACGTCGGCGTCACCGTCGACCTCGGCAACGGGCTCTACGTCCCGGTCGTCCGCGACGCCGCTCGGTTGGGCATGAAGGAACTCGCCACCCGGCTGATGGAGTTCCGCGTGGCCGCGGTGGAGGCCAGGTTCCGGCCCGAGGACCTCGACGGCGCGAACATCGCGATCACCCTGCATACCGATCCTGACGTCTGCCTCGCCATCCCGTTCGTCTTCCCCGGCCAGGTCTGCGCCCTCGCCGTGACCGCCCCGCAGCCCGAACTCATCCTCGAGGCCGGCGCCGTCGCCTCGCGCACCGTGGCGAACATCGGCCTCGCCTACGACCACCGGCTGATCAACGGACGGGACGCCGCCGCGTTCCTCAACGCCCTGAAGGAGGACCTGCAGTGACCGAGCTGCCGTCGCCCGTGACCGAGCTGCCGCTGCGCGAATGGCTGGCGCGGACGATCGCGCAGTGCTGCGACGGCGTGATCTCGGCCGAGGAGATCCTCGCCGCCGACTGCACGCTGGCGGCCATGGGCGCCGACTCGCTCGCCCTGGTGCGGTTCATCGACGCCGTCGAGAGCGAGCTGCTGGTCCTCGTCGAGCTCGACGGCGACCTGTGGATGCGCGACCTTGACTCGATCGCCGGGTACATCAGCGGGCTGCTGGCCCCGACGTCGGGCGGGTGAACCGGTGGACACCGAGTTGGCGGAGAGCGCCGCGACCCGCGAGCTGACCGCCGCCGTCCTGCGCATCTGGTGCGAGGTCCTGGGCGCCGACACGGTCGACCCGCAGGCCAGCCTGTTCGAACTTGGCGGCCACTCCCTGCTGGCCGCGCGGATCATCGCCCGGGTGCGCGCCGAACTGCGCACCGACGTGCCGTTCGGCGGCTTCTTCGATGACCCGACCGTCGCCGGGACGGCCGCGCTCGTCGCCCGGTGCCGGGCCGGGGACGGCCCGGCCGCCGGCACCGGAACCGAAACCGCCGCCGCGGCCCTGGCCGCGCCGCCCGACCCGGCCCGCTCGGCCGCACTCTGCTCGGCCCAGGAACGGCTCTGGTTCCTGCACCGGCTCAACCCCGCCGACGTCTCGTACCACCTGCCGGTCACGTTGCGCATCCACGGCCCGCTGGACGTCGAACTCCTCGACCGGGCGCTGACCGAGCTCACCGACCGGCACGACATGCTGCGCAGCACCTTCGCCGAGGGCGACGGCCGACCGGTCCAGACGATCGGCGCGCGCGGACCCGGACTGGAACAGATCGACCTGTCCGGCCGGCCGGACCCGGAACGCGCCCGGGCGCTCGTCGCCGAGCGCGCCGACCGCCCCTTCGACCTCGAACACGGCCCGGTGCTCCGCCTCACCCTCATCCGGCTCGCCGCCGACGACCACGTGCTCGGCCTCGTGCTGCACCACATCGCCGGCGACGGCTGGTCGCTCGAAGTACTGCTCACTGAGCTGTCCGAGCTCTACGCGGCGTACGCGGCGGGCGAACCCTCGCCCCTGCCGCCGCTCGAACTCGGCTACCTCGACCACGTCCGCCAGGCCGAGCGCCGCGACGACGCCGCGACGCTCGCCTACTGGACCGAGCAGCTGGCCGGCGCGCCGGCGCTGGACCTGCCGACCGACCGCCCCCGCCCGCCCGTGCGTTCCGGCCGAGGCGAACGGCTCACCTTCTCGCTGCCGTCCGACCTCCTCGACCGGCTCGAAGCGCTGGCGCGGGCCGAGCGCGGCACGATGTTCATGGTGCTGCTGGCCGCGTTCCAGACGCTGCTCGCCCGCTACAGCGGCCAACAAGACGTCTGCGTCGGCACCCCGGTCCTCGGCCGCGAGGACCCGCGGGCCGAGCGGGTGATCGGCTACTTTGCCGCTACGGTGGTGCTGCGCGGCGACCTCGGCGGCGACCCGACGTTCCGCGACTTCCTGCGAGCCACCAGGCGCACCGCGCTGCGCGGCATCATGCGGCAGAACGTCGGGCTGGAGCGGATCGTCGCCGCCCTGCGCACCGAGCGGGACCGCAGCCGCACCCCGCTTTTCCAGGCGATGTTCATGCTCATGCGCCAGCCCGGCCTCAAGCCGCGGCTCGGCGAACTTGACGCGGAGATCTTCGACCAGGGACTGAGCGGCGCGAAGACCGACTTCGGGATCGACGTCTACCTCAGCCCGGACGGCGCCAACGGGGTGTGCTCCTACGACGCGGACCTGTTCGACCGGACGACGATCGAGCGGATGATCGCCAGCTTCCGCGTCCTGCTCGAAGACATCGCGGCGCGCCCCGACGCTCGGCTGAGCGAGCTGGCGCTCCTCGACGCGATCGACGCCATGCCGCTCACGCCCAACGGCAAGACCGACCGGCTCGCGCTCCCGGCCGCGGCGCCCACGGCGCGGGAGGGCGGCGGCGAACCGCGCACCCCGGCCCAGCGCCGGGTCGCACAGGCCTTCGCCGAGGTGCTCGGGTGCGGACCGGTCGGCGTCGACGACGACTTCTTCGCCCTCGGCGGCCACTCGCTGCTGGCCGCGAAGACGGTCGCGCGCCTCGGCGGCCTGCCGATCGGCGAACTGTTCGGCCACCCGAAGGTCGGCGATCTCGCCACCGTGCTGGAGCGGCACGCGGGAGAGCAGGCCGCCGCCGGGCCGCGGCGGACCGGCGGCGCGGCGCAGCTCTCCCCGCGCAGCAGCGCCTGTGGTTCCTGCACCGCCTCGACCCGGAGAGCGCCGCCTACAACCTATTCAACGTCTGGCGGCTGCGCGGCTTGCTCGCCCCCGACGCCCTGCGCGCCGCGATCGGCGACCTCGCCGCCCGCCACGAGATCCTGCGGACCTGCTACCCGGACGACGACGGCAGCCCGGCCGTCACCGTGGAGCCGGCCGGCTCCCTCGGGCTGGAGGAGGTCGAGGTTCACGGCGCCGAGGACGAGGCCGAAAGGCTGGTCGCGGCGCGGGTCAACGCGCCCTTCGACCTGACCGCCGCGCCGCCCGTGCGCGTCTGCCTGATCCGGCTGGCCGAGGACGACCACATCCTCTGCCTCGTCCTGCACCACATCGCGGGCGACGGCTGGTCGCTCAACGTCGTGCGGGCGGAGCTGGCCGCGCTTTACGCCGCCCGACGGCACGGCACCGCCGCGGCGCTGGCCGAACCGCTCGTCCAGTACGCCGACATCCGACCTGAGTACTGGAACCGCGACCGGGACACGGCCCTGGAGTACTGGCGCGCGAAGCTGGCCGAGCCGACGGTCCTGGACCTGCCGACCGACCGCCCCCGGCCGCGGCGGTCGGCGCACCAGGGCGACATGCACTCGTTCAAGCTCCCGGAGGAGGCCGCGCGCGGCCTGGAGGCAGTAGGACGGCAGTACGGGGCGACGCTCTTCATGGTGCTGCTCGCCGCCTACCAGGTGCTGCTGTCCCGGCACAGCGGACAAGACGACATCCTGGTCGGCACGCCCGTAGCCGGGCGCGACCGGGTCGAGTTCGAACCCGTGGTCGGCTACTTCACCAGAACCGTGGTGCTGCGCGCCGAGGTCGCCGCCGACCTGCCGTTCGACGAACTGCTGCTGCGCACCCGGCGGGCGGTCCTGGACGCGCTCGACCACCAGGACGTCCCGTTCGAGGACCTGCTCGCCGCGCTCGGCGTCGAACGCGACCCCGCCCGCACGCCGCTGTTCCAGACGATGGCGATCTTGCACAGCCAGGACGAGGACGCGGCCACCGGCACCTTCGCCGACCTCGGTTTCGCGTTCTTCGACGCCGGATTCCGGCAGGCGAAGTTCGACCTCATGCTCGAGGCCTGGCGCGACGAGGACGGGCTCTCCCTCCTGCTCGACTACGACGCGGAGCTCTTCGACGCGTCGACTGTCGCCACGCTCGCGCAGCGGTTCGTCGTGCTCCTCGGCGCGATCGTCGCGCAGCCGAGCCGCCCGGTCGCGGACCTGCCCATCCTCACCGCGGCCGATCAGCGATTCCTCGACGCGCACGCGCACGCTCCGGCCGACCAGGGCCAGCTGGTTCCGGAGCTGATCGCCCGCACCGCGGATCGTACCCCGGACGCGGTCGCCGTCAGCTGCGGAGACGAGACGCTCAGCTACGCGCAGCTGCGCGAACGGGCCGGCCTGCTCGCGAGCCGCCTGGCCGGGCACGACGTCGTCGGCGTCTGCCTCAAGCGGTCCACGGACATGGTCGTCGCGCTGCTGGCGGCCTGGTCCGCGGGCGCCGCCTACCTGCCCCTCGACCCGGAGTACCCGGCCGAGCGCCGCGAGTTCATGATCGCGGACAGCGGTGCTGCAACAGTCGTCACGGCAGCAACGGTCACGGAAACTGTGGTCGCGGACGGCTCCGCGCCCGCGAATCCCGCCGCCTCTCACCGGGCCGTGGTCGAGCAGGCTCCCGCCTACGTCATCTACACGTCGGGTTCGACCGGCGTCCCCAAGGGCGTCGCGGTCACGCACGCCAACCTGGCGGCGCGGGTGCGCTGGATGGTGGACGCGTACGAACTCGGCCCCGACGACCGGATCGTGCAGTTCGCGTCGCTGAGCTTCGACGCGCACGCCGAGGAGATCTTCCCGGCGCTCGTGGCCGGCGCCCGGGTTGTTCTGCTTCCCGACGGCGGGGCGTCGCTGCCGGACTTCCTGGCGGCCTCGCCCGACGTCACCGTGCTCGACCTGCCCACGGCCTACTGGCACCAGCTGGTCGAGCTGATCGACGAGATCGCCTGGCCGGATGCGCTGCGCCTGGTCATCCTCGGCGGTCAGCAGGTCAGCGGGGCTGCCGTCGACCGCTGGCGCGAGCGCTTCGGCCGCCGGGTGCGGCTGGTGAACACGTACGGACCGACCGAGGCGACGATCATCGCCACCGCCGCCGACCTCGTCGGCGGCGACGCGCGCCCGCCGATCGGCCGGCCGATCGGCGCGACCGGCGTCCAGGTGGTCGACCGCGCCGGGCGCGTGGTTCCGCCGGGCGTCGTCGGTGAACTGGCGATCGGCGGCGCGGGCGTGGCCGCGGGCTACCGGGCCCGGCCCGCGCTGACCGCGGCGCGCTTCGTGCCCGACCCCCAGGGCGAACCGGGCGCGCGCCGCTATCTGACCGGCGATCTGGTGCGCTGGCGCGGCGACGGCGACCTCGAGTTCCTCGGCCGGCTCGACGACCAGGTGAAGGTGCGCGGGTTCCGGGTGGAGCCGGGCGAGGTCGAGGCCGCGATCCTCGGCCATCCCGCGATCGGGGAAGCGGCGGTCATCGCGCGCGACGACGCCCTCGTCGCCTATGTCGTCGGCAGCGCGTCGGGCGACGAGCTGCACCGTCACCTGGCGGGGGCGCTCCCGGCCCACCTGGTGCCCGACGTGGTCGTGCACGTCGATCGGCTGCCGCTCACCGCCGCGGGCAAGATCGACCGCGCGGCGCTGGCCGGCATCGCGCCGGAGCCCGCGCCCTCAGAGACGGGCGAGGTCCGCGAGGACGAGAGCCCTCTCTCCGATGCGGAACAGCTCGTCGCCGAGACGTGGGCGGAACTGCTCGGGCTGGACCGGGTGCGCGCCGCCGACCACTTCTTCCGGCTCGGCGGCCACTCCCTGATCGCCCTGCGCATGATCGCCCGGCTGCGCGCCGCCACCCAGGTGAACGTGCCCGTCCGCACGCTCTTCACCCATCCCGTGCTCCGGGACTTCGCTGCGGCCGTCGAGGAGCTCCTCGTGGCCGAGCTCGACGCACTCACCGACGAGGAGGCGCAGCGCCTGCTCGCGACGACGGAGGACCCATGAGTAACACGCTGGTCGTGCTGAACGACGAGGAACAGTACTCGATCTGGCCCGCCGACCGGCCGATCCCGGCCGGCTGGCGGCCCGAGGGCTTCGCCGGCCCCCGCGCGGACTGCCTCGCCCACATCGACGCCGCCTGGACCGACATGCGCCCGCGCAGCGTGCGGGAGGCGATGAGCAGGCGCCTGAGTGAAGGCGTAACCGAGCCCTGACACGAAGGATCCAAGCCATGGCCAATACCCCGGATACACGAAGGAAGGACGCCGCCATGAACCCTGCCCCGCCAACGGTTTCCGATTTGTTCGACCCTGAGCTGAGGGCAATGGGCCAGCTCCCGGTCGAGGTCCACTGCCACGGGTTCGGACCAGTTGACTTCTCTGACCTCAGCGCCCTCGACCTGGACCGGCTGGAGGCGGCCTGTGTCGCCGAGGGCGTCAGCGTCATCCCCACCCTTTACCTCCATCACGACAGCCTTGACGCCTTTGAGGCGATGCTGGATTCGTACGCGGCTCGCCGGGCCGACGGGGAACTGCGGCGCATCGTGGGCATCGCGCTGGAAGGACCACTGCTGGCCAGCCATGGCGGCACCCCCCGCGCCACCGTGTGGCTGCCTACCTGGCGGGAGTGGGAGCGACTGGCCGCCTGCGGCCGGAAGGGCCTGGTCTACACCGTCATGTCACCGGACGCGTTCGCCAAGGGATCGGGGCTCGAGGGGGGGATCGACGCCGGCAGCCCCCGCTTCGAGGATTTCGTGCCGCTGCTGGCCAGTTCGGGCGTACGGCCCGCTCTCGGGCACTTCGCCCGCACGGATCCCAGCCGCAGCGCGGCCTTCGTGGAGCGGATCATCGACCTGGCCTGGCAGTCCGGCTGGAACGGGCCAGGCCTGCCGGTGGTGACCGACCACCTGTTCAACGACATGCCGCTCGCCATCCGGCACGCCTTCCGCACCAGCCGGGCACGGGCCGATCGGGACGAGACGATCGCGAGCTACCGCCTCGGGGAATGGACGCTGGACCGGGCCGACGAGATCCTCGGGCCGGTCCCGGCCGCGATCATGCGCAACGCCGCGGCCGGCCGGATCGCCGCCTGCATCAATTTTGACGGCGAGCACGTCGACCCCGACATCGCCAAGCGGGCGATCGAGCTCATGGGGCCCGAGAACACGATGATCATGACCGACCGCTGCGACTCGGCCCGACTCGGCCGGCAGCAACTCCACCACGAGTCGGAGAACAGCTTGTGGTATCAGCAGGACGGCGTCGTCGCGGCAGGCTCCCAGCCGTTGTCACGCCAGGTCAGCAACGCCCGCGAGCACGGCTTCAGCGACGATCAGATCTGGCAGCTGATCGCGGGGACTGCGCACCGGGTATTCGCGCTCTCGGGCGCCGGCGCGTAGATGGATGTCCGTAGCCGATTGCTCCCGATTGAGGTGCAGCATCACCTCAACGCCAAACTCTACGCAGCGCTGCCGCTCTGCGTTGTGCTCGGCCACCAAGCCCACTGGTGGTTCCAGCACCGGTTCGTCCAGTTGTGCGGGTACCAGTTTGAGTCCCAGCCCCGGACGCATGTCTTCGATTTTTGTGATGCCTTCGCGTACACAGAGCTGCTGCGGGCCCAGCGCATCGAGCGAGCCGTCGCCGAGCAGCTCGCCCTGACCGAGTTCCTGATCACTTCGATCGATGCGGGCAAGTATCCGATCGTCATGGTGGACAACGCCATGCTGACCGGGACCGTGCCCGCGATCCGGGAGTTCCTCGTCTACGGTTACAGCGACGCCGGCCAAACGTTGCACATCGTGGGTTTCGGTGCGAACGCCCGATTCTCCGCGCTGACCTTCCCGGCCGGCGAATTCGAGGCAGCCTTCGTCTCAGCGCTCGCGCGGATGCGCGACGAACCGCGGACCGCCCTGTTCAAGTCGTCGGCTAACGACAGCCAGGTCACGCATGTCATCCAGGTTCTCTCGGCGCCCCCGGCCGACGAAACCTCCAGCCCAGCCCGGATCCGCGGGCAGGTCAGGGCGTACCTCGACGGCTCCCGCCCGGCGGACTTTGACCTGCAGGCCGGCTGGTGGTGGTACTCCAGGGCGAGCGATGTATCCCGTGACGCACCCGTGGCCTTCGGCATCGCCACCTACGATTACCTGATCGAGCTCCTTCAGTCGCACGCGGGGAGACAGGGGTGGCACGACTACGCGATGTTCCACACGCACTTTGAGCACAAGAAGCTGCTGTTGCTCCGGCTACGGCTCTTGTCGCCGGCCGACGGTGAGGACCCGCCGGCCCGATCCTACGAAAGGCTCGTGGCCGAGGTCGACCGCGCCCGCCTGCAGGTGCTGATGAGCGAGCGGCAGGGCAGGCCGCTGCCCCATGACCTGGTCCAGCGGTTCGAGGGCTTTCGGACCGCCGAGACCGAGATCTTGACGGCATGGCTTGAGCAATTACCCCGGCTGCTACTGTGCCGCCCTTCGATGCGCTCGCACCGTTTCGTAGACCCGCAGCGTCTCGCGAACCATCGCTGCCTGGCTGAACCGCCTGATCACAGTCTGGCGGCCCGCCGCGCCGAGGCGCGCCGCCAGGGCGGGGTCGAGCAGGAGCCGCAGCAGCGCCTCGCTGAGCCGCTCCGGGTTCTTGGCCGGCGTTAGCAGGCCGTCCACCTCATCGGTGAAGATCTCCTCAAGCCCCACCACGTCGCACGCCACGACGGGTCGGCTCCAGCTCATCGCCTCGATCGCGGCCAGGCCCAGGCCCTCCTCCAGAGAGGGCTGGGTGACGACGTCCGCGGCCGCCATCACGTCGGGCATGTCGCCGTCGGTCAGGTCCTCGACGACATCCACCGCCGCCGCGAGCCCGTGTTCCTCGATCAGCCCACGGACCCGCTGGGCGTACGGGTAGTCGGCCACCCGGCCCGCCAGGATCAGCCTGGCGTCAGGCACCTGCTCGCGGACCCGCGCGAAGGCGGGGATGAGGTCGTCCTGCCCCTTACGAGGGTCCAGCCGCGCCGCGCAGACGACCAGCGGGACGCCCTCGGCGACGCCGAAGCGCCCACGGCCGCGCTCCCGCGCCTGCGGCGACAAGTCTGGCACTTCCACGCCGTGGTAGATCAGGCTCAGGCGGTCCTGCGGGGCGCCGAACTCGACCGCCCGCCGGTGGTAGAAGGCGCTGCCCGCCAGGTAGGCGTCGACGGGCAGGATGCTGTAGGCCAGCTTGCACCGGCCGCGGCCGAAGGCCAGCAGGTTGGGTTTCTGCTCGTGCAGCGAGGCGACCAGGGGTATGTCGTGCTCAAGCGCGATCATCGACCCGAGCACCAGGGTCTCGTGGCTGTTGACGTGCAGCAGGTCGGGCACCCAGGGCAGCCGGTCGGCAATCTCGTCAAGGACGGCGTACTGCATCCGGCGCCAGCGCACCTTGTCCTCGCGGTCGAGTTCGCTGGCGAAGTCGCTGAGCCGGATCAGCTCCACGCCGGCCAGCGTCTCGCGCGCCTGCTCGCCCGGGAGCCGGCTCCCGTCGGTGATGACGGCGACCTTGTGCCCCTGCGCCGCCAGTCCTTCGGCTAGCACCCGTATGTACGTCTCGGCCCCGCCCGTCATCGGGGCGTAGAGGGACGCGAGCACCAGCACTTTCATCGCGGACGAGCTCCTTCCGGCTCCGGGCTCCAGGCCAGCGCTCCGCAGATGGCCGACCCGGGCGGTATCACCGTTCCCCCCATGACCACTGAGTCCATGACGGTCGCGCCGACGCCGATTTTGACCGGCCCGAGCAGGGCGTTGTGGCCGCGGAAGATTACCTCCGGGCCAACCGTCGCCCGGTCGCTCACGTACGTGCTGCCGTCGCTGGTGTGGACCAGCCGACCGCCGTCCTGCCTGGTGGCGAGCAGGCCCCGGAGGGCGGCCAGGTTGGCTTCGCGCAGTGCGGCCGGCGTCCCGACGTCGCTCCAGTAGCCGCGCAGGCCATAGGTCTGCACCGTTGTCCCCCGCTGCAGTAGCAGCGGCGTCAGGTGCTCCGCGAAATCGAACGTCGTGCCCGCGGGGATGGCGGCTACGGCCCGCGGGCTCAGGCAGTAGATGCCGGCGCTGACCACGTGTTCCTCATCGTCGGGGACCGGCGGCTTCTCCCTGGCCCCGGTGACCCGTCCGTCCGTGTCTACCTCGAGCACCCCGAAACGGCTGGCGCGGTTCACCCGGCGGGTCGCGAACGTCATCTCGGCCGCCGTCTCCAGGTGGCGATCCACCAGGCCGCCCAGATCGTCGTCGAACAGCAGGTCACCGGAGACGACCAGCAGCACCTTCAGGTCCGGATCGGCGCCGTACGACCGCACCGCGCCGGCGGGCCCGGTGAGCCGCTCCTCGACTTTCAGCGACACCGGGTGCGGGCCGGACCTGAGATGGTCGGCGACGACCTCCGGCCGGTGGTGCAGGGCCACCACAATGCGATGCGGCCCCGTTGCGGCCACCTTGTCGAGTGCCCGGTCAAGCAGGGTCTGGCCAAGGACGGGCAGCATGGGCTTGGGAACGTCCGCGGTCAGCGGGCGCAGCCGACGTCCTTCGCCACTCGCCAGCACCATAGCGCCCAGGCCATCGGTCATGGCGCGGCCGACCGCGCGGGAAGGCGGCCGCATTCGGTGTGTGTCACTGTCCGCATCGTGGCATGCATTCTTAACGACGGTCAAGCCATGGGCAATTTACTGAGGCACGGATACCTGGCACTGTCCCGTCGACGAGACATTCCGCCACCGGTTGCCCGCGTTACCGGACGTTCGCTTTACTTGGTTGAGCGCGCTAGCGATTCCGAGTGCTTATCGGCTGCATCCGGATAAGAGGGGCGCCGGGCTTTCCGTAGCTCGCGATGGATGCTAACTCGGGTGTTGCGGAGGATGTCCTCATGAAGCCGTTTCCGGCCGGCGGCGCGATCTTCGACCTGGACGGAGTCCTCGTCGACACCGCCTGCGACCACTTCGAGGCCTGGCAGCAGCTGGCCCGGTCGCTCGGCTTCGAGCTGTCGCCGGCCTACGGGGAGCGGCTCAAGGGCGTCGGCCGGCCCGAGGCACTCGACATAGTCCTGTCCATCGGGCGCGTTTCGGCCAGCGAAAGCCGCCGTGCGCAGCTTGCGGCCGCGAAGAATACCTGGTACCTGAAACGCATCGCCGGACTCGGCCCGGAAAGGCTCTTGCCCGGCGCCCGTGCGGCGCTGGCTGAATTGCGCCGCCGCCATATACCCGTCGCCCTGGCATCGTCAAGCAAGAACGCCCGCGAAATACTCCGGCAGACGCGAATTGACTCCTGCTTTGACGCCATCGTCGACGGGAACGCCATCGCCCGGACCAAGCCTGACCCGGAGATATTCCTCCGGGCGGCCGCCGGACTGGGGCTGCCGCCCGGCGCCTGCGTCGTCTTCGAGGACGCGGAGGCGGGCGTGACCGCGGCCCGGCGCGCGGGCTGCCGCGTCGTCGGCATCGGCGGCCGTTCGTTCGCAACCGCCGACCTCACCGCTGCGATGCTGTCCGATGTGGACCTTTCCCTGCTGTTCGGCCCGGGCTAAGCCCCCCAGCGCCCCCGCCAGCGTCAACTTCGCTAGCCGTCCCCGGCCCCGCACGTCAAACCGCGCGCGAGCGCCTCGTGATACCCTGCTGGGGTATCGTATTTTGGGAGTGGCAAGACGGAGGCGGAAATGCACGGGTACACGCCGGACAAGGACAGGTACCTCACGCGCCTGCGCCGGATCGAGGGCCAGGTCCGCGGCCTGCAGAAGATGGTCGATGACGACAAGTACTGCATCGACATCCTGACCCAGGTGTCGGCGGTGACCAGCGCCCTCCAGTCGGTGGCGCTCGGCCTGCTTGAAGACCATCTCGGGCACTGCGTGGCGCAGGCGACGGCCGAGGGCGGCGACGTCGCGGCCGAGAAGGTCCGCGAGGCGTCCGAGGCGATCGCCCGCCTCGTCAAGTCCTAGGAGTGAGCGCGACAAGCACCACCGACCTCGTCATCGGGGGCATGACCTGCGCGTCCTGCGCGGCCCGGGTTGAGCGGAAGCTGAACCGGCTCGACGGCGTCACCGCCACCGTCAACTTCGCGACCGAGGCGGCGCGGGTGACCTTCCCCGAGACGCTCACCGTCGGCGACCTGATCACGGCGGTGGAACGCACCGGCTACACCGCCGCGCTGCCCGCGCCGCCCGACGCCGGGCAGGATGCGGACGCCGCAGCCGGGTCGCGCCGGGAGCTGCGCCTGCGGATGCTCGTCTCCGTCGCGCTCGCCCTTCCCGTCGTGCTCCTGGCGATGGTCCCGGCATTGCAGTTCCCGGACTGGCGCTGGGCATCGCTGGCGGCGGCGACGCCGGTCGCGACCTGGGGCGCCTGGCCGTTCCACCGCGCCGCCCTGATCGGCGCGCGGCACGGCGCGGCGACCATGGACACCCTGGTCTCGCTGGGCGTGTCCGCCGCCTATCTGTGGTCGCTGTACGCGCTGCTGCTGGCCGGCGCCGGGACTCACGCCACCTACCTGGAGGTCGCGGCCGGGGTCACGGCGCTGATCCTGCTCGGCCGTTACCTGGAGGCGCGGGCGAAGCGGAGCGCCGGCACGGCCCTGCGCGCGCTGCTCGATCTGGGCGCGAAGCAGGCCACCGTGCTCAGGGACGGACGCGAGCTCAGCGTCCCCGTCGGCCAGCTCCGGGTGGGGGACGAGTTCGTCGTCCGGCCGGGGGAGAAGATCTCGGCCGACGGCACCGTGATCGCGGGCAGCTCGGCGGTGGACACGTCGATGCTGACCGGGGAGCCGGTTCCGGCCGAGGTCGGCCCGGGCGACCCGGTGACCGGCGGCTGCGTGAACGTCGGGGGCCGTCTCCTGGTTCGGGCCACCCGGGTCGGGGCCGACACCGAGCTCGCCCGGCTCACCCGGCTCGTGACCCAGGCCCAGGCGGGCAAGGCGCCCGTGCAGCGCCTGGCCGACCGGGTCAGCGCGGTCTTCGTCCCGGTCGTGCTGGTGATCGCCGCCGCGACGCTGGTCGGCTGGCTGGCGTCGGGGGCGTCGCCCGACGCCGCCTTCACCGCCGCCGTGGCGGTGCTGATCATCGCCTGCCCGTGCGCGATGGGCCTGGCCACCCCGACCGCGATCCTGGTCGGCACCGGCCGCGGGGCGCAGCTCGGCATCCTCATCAAGGGGCCCGAGATCCTGGAGAGCACCCGTCGGGTGGACACCGTGGTGCTGGACAAGACCGGCACGATCACGGCCGGCCGGATGACGCTGACCGACGTGCTCGCCGCTCCCGGCGTGCTCGAGACCGAACTGCTCCGGCTGGCCGCCATCGCGGAGTCCGCGTCCGAGCACCCGATCGCCGCCGCGATCACCGCCGGGGCGATCGCCCGCCTCGCTTCCGCGTCGGCCGCCGCGCCGTCGGCCGCGCCGGTAGCCGGCGGCGCTATCGCGCCTGCGTGGGCACCCGACGTCCGCGACGCCTCCGAGTTCGCCGCCCATCCCGGCCTGGGCGTCTCGGCGGTGGCGGAAGGCCACGCCGTTCTCGTCGGCAAACGCCCCTGGCTGGCCCGCGAATGGTCGCTGACCACCCGGTCCCGAGCTGGCCGAGCGGGCCGACCGGGCCGAGGAGAACGGGCAGACCGCCGTCTTCGTCGCCTGGGACGGTCAGGTCCGGGGCGTGCTCACGGTGGCCGACACGATCAAGCCGACCGCGCGGGCGGCGGTGACCAGACTGCGCGCGCTGGGCCTGCACCCGGTGCTGCTGACCGGCGATAACGAGCGCGCCGCGCGGGTGGTGGCCGGGCAGGCCGGCATCGACGACGTCATCGCGGGGGTCGACCCGGGCGGCAAGCTGGCCGCCATCAGGCGCCTGCAGGAACAGCACCGCACCGTGGCCATGGTCGGCGACGGGGTGAACGACGCCGCCGCGCTCGCCCAGGCCGACCTGGGCCTGGCGATGGGCACCGGCACCGACGCCGCCATCGAGGCCGCCGACGTGACGCTGGTCGGCGGCGACCCGCGCGCGGTCGGCGACGCGATCGCCCTGTCGAGGAAGACGCTCAGGACCATCAAGGCCAACCTCGGCTGGGCCTTCGGCTACAACGCGGCGGCCATCCCGCTGGCCGCCTCCGGCCTGCTCAACCCGACGATCGCGGCTGCCGCGATGGCTTTCAGCTCGCTCTTCGTGGTCACCAACAGCCTGCGCCTGCGCCGCTTCAACCCCAAGTAATTCAACCCCAAGTAACATGCGTGATATGCCGACGAGCCCCGCGACGCCGAGCCCCGCGACGCCCTATCCCGTGACGACCAGCACCGTCACCCTGACCGGGTGGGGCCGGGTCGCGCCGACCACGGCCGAGCTCGCGACCCCGTCGACCGGCCCGGAGGCGGCCGGGCTGCTCCGGCTGACGGCCGGCCGGTCGACCGCGGTGATCCCGCGGGGCCTCGGCCGCAGTTACAACAACGCCGCGCAGTCGGCCGGCGGCGTGGTCATCTCCACCGCCGGCCTGAACCGGATCCTCAGCCTCGACCCGGAGACCGGGACCGCGGTCTGCGAGGCGGGCGTCAGCCTCGAGCAGCTCATGGTCGCGGGGCTGCCGCACGGCTGGTTCGTGCCGGTCTCGCCCGGCACCAGGCAGGTGACGATCGGCGGCGCGATCGCGGCCGACGTGCACGGCAAGAACCACCACGTGGCGGGATCCTTCGCCGGCCACGTCAGCGCGTTCGACCTGCTGCTGCCCGGCGGCGAGCCGGTGACGGTGACCCCCGACGACCCGGAGCTGTTCTGGGCGACGGCCGGCGGAATGGGCCTGACCGGGCTCATCACCCGCGCCACGATCAGGCTCAAGCGGGTCGAGTCGTCGCTGGTCTCGGTGGACACGGTGAAGACGGCCGACATCGACGAGACGATGGCGGTGCTGGCCGAGCACGACAAGAAGTACGGCTACACGGTCGCCTGGTCCGACGTGCTCGCGACCGGCCGAGCCCTCGGCCGGTCGATCATCACCAGCGGCGACTTCGCCCGGTCGGCCGACCTGTCGCCCCGCCAGCGGGCGAACCCGTTCGCGTTCGACCCGCGGGCCAGGATCGGCGCGCCCCCCGCGTTCCCGCCCGGGCTGATGAACCGCTACTCGATCAAGCTCGCCAACGAGGCCTGGTACCGCAAGGCGCCGAGGCTGCGCGAGGGCGAGCTGCAGACGATCAGCCAGTTCTTCCACCCGCTGGACGGGATCAGGAACTGGAACCGGGTCTACGGCCCCGGCGGCTTCCGGCAGTACCAGTACGTGATGCCGTTCGGGGCGGAGGCCGCCGTCCGGCGCTCGTTCGAGATGGTCGCCGGGCACCCCGCCCCCTCCTTCGTGACCGTGCTCAAGCGGTTCGGCCAGGGCGATCCCGGGCTGCTGTCGTTCCCGACGGCCGGCTGGACGCTGGCGCTCGACTTCCCCGCCCGCACCCCCGGCCTCGGCCCGCTCCTGGACGACCTCGACAAGCTCGTGGTCGCCCACGGCGGCCGCGTCTACCTGGCCAAGGACTCCCGGGTGAGCGCGGCGACGCTCGAGCAGATGTATCCGCGGCTGCCCGACTTCCGCAAGCTCCGGGCCGAGCTCGACCCGACCGGCGCCCTGGCCTCCGACCTCTCCCGCCGCCTCGGCCTGTAGCTAGGGAGCGCTCGCCAGCGGCGGCCAGGCCTCGCCCGGCTCCTGGTCCTCGTCCGGCCCGGCGTCGGCGCCCGGCCCGGCGTCGGACTCCTGCGCCGACAGGTCCCTGATCGCCTGGTTGGTGATCTCTATGTTGGCCTCGACGTCGATCTTCAGGCCCTCGGCCATGTCGACCTCGGTGGCGGTCTCGTCGGTGCTGGCGACCAGGTCGTCGATCTTCTCGTCGACCTCGTTGAGCCGCTTGAGCATGTCCTCGCCCCGGCGGGCGGCGTCGGCGTCGCTGAGCACGCGGGCGAGCATCTCGAGCTTGCCGATTCGGCTCTCGACCTGGCTGGTGCCGCGGGCCAGGTGGCGCTCCTGGGCCTGGATCTTGGCGTAGACGGCCGGATGCTGGCGCTCGTACCCCTTGACGATGTTCTTGATGTTGATCCGGACGTCGGAGATCATCGCCAGCCCCTCGATGATCTTCCACAGGAGCTCGGGGACGTCGGCCGCCACCCGCTCGGCGTCGACCGCCTCGTCCCGCAGCGACTCCGACCGGTAGATCCGGTTGGCGGCGTCGATGGCCCGCTCCCAGGTGCCGCGTGCCTCCTGGTCCAGGTCGGTCCGCGGCCGGACGTAATGCCGGTGGAAGATCTTGCCGGCGTGGGCCGCGTAGTACTCGCTGAGGTCGCGGGCGGGCGCGAGCGGGATCAGCCCGGCCGCGAACGCCGGGCGTCCCTGCCTGGCCGCCGCCCGGGCCGACGCGGCCAGCAGGCCGGCCAACGCGCCGATGACGAACAGGATCGCGAACGTGTCCGGGCCGCGCAGCACCCCGGCCACGATCGAGACCGCGAACAGGGCCCAGGCGGCCGCCGCGAGCTCCCTGGCGGCGGCCAGCGACCGCGGTGGCGCGGGCGCCACCGGCGGCGGGTCCATGAAGCGGACCAGCTCGGCCGAGGCGAGCACGCCGTAGTCGGGGCCGCCGCGGCGTTCGAGCTCCTGCCTGGCGGCCGGCGGAATCTGCGGGTCGACCACGACCGAGGTCGGGTCGAACGGGTCGCGACCGCGCGGCGCTGCGCTGCTGCGGGTGGTGAGGGTGCCGTCGAACGCGGGCACGTAACCAGAGCCGGCCGGCGGTTCCTGACGACCGCCAAGGCCGGTGTCGTAGCCGGACATGTCCCTAACATCACCCCTATAGCGAGAACCGACTGGTTCGTCGGTTCACGTGATGCCGTCCCGCAAGGAGGATGTCCAAAAAACACACCGGGCACACCGTGAGGTTCCCGGTTGCCCGGCGCCGGGAGGCGCAAAGGGGTCTGGCGAGGGGCCGCCGCGACGCCGATTGGCCGACGCGCACGGCCGTCCAGGCGGCGGAACCGGCCGGAACCGACCGGCCGGCCCCGGCAACTGTTAACGGGATCGTTAATCAGCTACCGGGGCCGGCCGACGACACCGCCGATGGGCGAGCGCGACGTTTCGTCACGTATCACCCAAAGCTAAGCGCGGCGGACCTTGCGCCCGAACACGAACTTCTCCGTCGGCTCGGAAGGCAGCGTGGTCGTCCCGTCGTGCGCGGTGCCGGCCTTGTTGCTCACCGCCGGGATCGCGAAGTACTGGAAGGTGATGGTCGTCTCGCCCCGCTTCTTGCCCGGGTCTACGTCGAAGATCGAGTAGCCGTAGGCGTCGGTCGGGTTGATCGCCGCCGACCAGGGCGCGTCCTCGACCGAGTCGGCCGAGTTGCGGGTGAACCCGGTCGCCTGCGAGCCGCTGATCGCGTTCCGCTCGGTGATGACCTTTGCCCGGGGCTCGTCGTCGGCCGTGTCGGTGCCGTAGACGTTGGTCGGCCCGTTGGTGCCGCCGCCGCCGAGCACCAGGTAGACCGTGCCCTCGGAGGTGTCCCAGGCCGGGGTGCCGTTGTGCGAGCACGGCTCGGTGGCCGCCACCGACGGGCGCCGGGTGTCGACCTTCTCGTTCAGCGTCTGGTCCGGGTTCGGCGACACCACGGTCCCGAACTCGCCGTCGTCGTAGCCGCGGACGGGGTAGCTCCGCTCGTAGTCGTGCTCGTGGCCCGACAGCACCAGGTCGACCTCGTACTTGTCGAACAGCGGCAGCCAGGCCTGGCGGATGCCCAGGTCGGACCCGTTGCCGTGGACCGAGGTGGACATCGCGCACTGGTGCATGAAGACCACGATCATGTCGACCGACTCGTCGAAGCGGGCCTCGGCCAGCGTCGCCTCGAGCCACAGCGTCTGCAGGTTCGGGGTGCCGCCCGAGTAGTCGGGAATCAGCGAGTTGTTCTTGGCGTGGTGCGCGAGGTCACCGGTGTAGCCGTGGTTGTAGGTGACGGTCCCGTTCGGGATCGACGCGCCCGAGGAGGTGGTCTCGGGGACCGCGTTCGGCGGCCGAGTTCAGGTAGGCGGACGCGCCGTCCTGGTAAATCACGTCGTCGGCGTCGAGCGAGATGAACTTCACGGTACCGACCTGGAACGCGTAGAAGTTGCCCCGCAGGCGGTTGCCGTCCCAGTTGACCAGGCCGTTGTCCGGCAGCAGGAACCGACTCAGGTAATGCCCGTAGCCGTAGGGGCCGTTCCAGTAGTTCCCGGCCGCCCCCTGCGCGGCGATGCCGCCGGGGGCGCTCCCGGTCACGCCGGCGTGGGTGTCAACCCCGAACTCGGTCTCGTGGTTGCCGAGGGCCGGCATCCACGGCCGGTTGGCGGCGCTGCGGGCCACGTTGTTGCCGAAGTCACGCCACACGCCGGGCGCGTTGAAAATGTCGAGGTTGGCGTAGCACAGGTCACCGTTGAGGAGATGGAACAGCGGCGCGCCCTGGCCGTCGCCCGGGTTCTCGATCGCGGTGACCGCGTACCAGGAGTTATCGCACGACTCGTGCCAGATGTTCCCCGACGAGTTCAGGTCCCAGGACGGGGTGGACAGGTCGCCGTAGCTCGAGAAGCGGAACTTAGCCCGGCCCGACGGCGCCGTCTCGAACGAGCCGCCCGCGGTCGACGGCGTCTTCGCGCCGTCGCTGACCTGGTAGTAGTACCGCGTTCCAGGCGCCAGATCCGATAGCTGGACGTGGTAGTAGTACGTGGTCTGGCCGTTGAGCCCGTCGGTGAAGCTGACCGACGACGCCTCGCGGTAGCGCTTGGTCACGTCCAGCGGGGCCGGCTCCGGCAGCTTGATCAGGGTGCCCGGGTGCTCGGCGGTGATCGGCCGGGTCGAGATGGCCAGCCACGGCGCGGGCTGGGCGACCGTGCCAGGCGCGCACCAGGAGACGGTGACCTCGTGGGCCGGGTTGTTGCCCCAGGTCAGCAGCAGCTGCTCGGGTGCGGTGGTGGTCGGCAGCGGCAGCGTGGCGGTGGGGGGACCGCTCGGGGCGGTCGCCGCGAGCGCGCGCGGCGGGCGGACGGTCGTCCCGGCGAGCGCGGTTACCGCGCCGGCCCCGACCGTCCCGATGATGAACCTGCGCCGGGTGAACCCGGGCTTACCGGCTGATTCAGCCTGGATCGAGTCGCTCATATCGCGAGACGCTAGACAACACAGGTGAACGAGGCGTGGCCGATGGCCAGCCGTCAGCCAGCGGTTCGCCTGACAAGCGGGTAACGCCGACTTCGACGACACGGCCCGCCAGGGGTTGCGCCGACGGCCAGGGAAAGCGTCAGATGAAAAGGCAGCGGCGCACCAGCCGACGGCAACGCGAGTCAAGGGAGATGCGCGATGAAGACAAGGGCTGCGGTTGTCTACGAGCCGGGCAAGCCAATCGAGATCGAGGAGCTCGAGCTCAACGGCCCGCCCGGTGACGGCGAGGTGCTGATCAGGTACACCCACGCCGGGCTGTGCCACTCCGACGTGCACGTCCAGCACGGCGACCTGCCCGCCCGGCTGCCGATGGTGCTCGGCCACGAGGGCGCGGGGATCGTCGAGGAGGTCGGGCCCGGCGTCACCCGGGTCGCGCCCGGCGACCACGTGGTCTGCTCCTTCATCCCCAACTGCGGCGTCTGCCGCTACTGCGCGAGCGGGCGGCAGTCGATCTGCGACATGGGCGCCAGCATCCTCGAGGGCTTCCTGCCGGGCGGCAAGTTCCCGCTCCGCGGCCCGCGCGGCGACTACGGCACCATGTGCATGCTCGGCACGTTCAGCCAGTACGGCCTGATCCACCAGAACTCGGCCGTCAAGGTCGACGACGGCCTCCCGCTGGAGAAGGCGGTGCTGGTCGGCTGCGGCGTCCCGACCGGATGGGGGTCCGCGGTCAACACCGCCAACGTGTACCCCGGCGACACCGTCGTGATCTACGGCATCGGCGGCATCGGCATCAACTCGGTCCAGGGCGCGCGCTACGCCGGGGCCAAGTACGTCGTCGCGGTCGACCCGCTCGAGAACAAGCGCGCGAAGGCGCTCGAGCTCGGCGCCACCCACGCGTTCGCCACCGCCGCCGAGGCCCAGGACAAGGTCACCGACCTCACCCGGGGCCAGCTCGCCGACTCGGCCATCATCACCGTCGGCCTGGTCGACGCCGACGTCGTCGGCAGCGCCTTCAACGTGATCGGCAAGGGCGGCACCGTGGTCGTCACCGGCCTGAACAACTTCGAGGTGAACATGCACCTGCCGGCCACGATCCTCACCCTGTTCCGCAAGACGATCAAGGGCAGCCTGTTCGGCGACTGCAACCCGACCACCGACATCCCCAAGATCCTCGGCCTCTACCAGTCGGGCGACCTCAAGCTGGACGAGATCGTCACCAGGACCTACACCCTCGACCAGATCAACGAGGGCTACGACGACCTCCTCAACGGCAAGAACATCCGCGGCGTCCTGGTCCACGAGCACTAGGACCGCAGCGAGCGGCGGGGGAGGCGAACCCGTGTTCGCCTCCCCCCAAGCCCCGTCCGCAGGGACCTAATTGCCCAGCCCACCGCCCCGGATGTGGGATCATTAGGGGCATGGACCTTCTCGCCGACCTCGAGGCCCGCGGCCTCGTGCAGGACAGCACTGACCGCGAGGCGCTGCGCGCCCGGATCAAGGCCGGCGGGCTTGGTCTCTACTACGGTTGCGACCCGAGCGCGGACTCGCTGCAGGTCGGCAACCTGATCGGGCTGCTCGTGCTGCGCCGGTTCGCCGACGCCGGGCACAACCCGATGGCGCTGGCCGGCGGCGCGACCGGCATGATCGGCGACCCCGGCGGCCGGTCGAGCGAGCGCAACCTGCTCGACGCCGAGACCCTGGCCGCAACACCCAGCGCATCGCCGAGCAGGCCGCCCGCATCTCCCGGGTCTCCGCTGGTGGACAACATCAGCTGGACCAAGGACCTCACCCTGCTCGACTTCCTGCGCGACGTCGGCAAGCACGCGAGCGTCAACCAGATGGTCGCCCGCGAGTCGGTCAAGGCCCGGCTCGAGAGCGAGAACGGCATCTCGTTCACCGAGTTCAGCTACCAGCTCCTGCAGGCCAACGACTACCTCAACCTGTGCAGGAACCACCAGGTCGAGCTGCAGATCGGCGGCTCCGACCAGTGGGGCAACATCCTGGCCGGGGTCGACCTGATCAGGAAGTCCGACGGCAGGCACGCGCACGCCTTCACCTGGCCGCTGCTGCTCCGCTCGGACGGCAAGAAGTTCGGCAAGTCCGAGGACGGCGCGGTCTGGCTGGCGGCCGACCGCACCTCGCCGTACCAGTTCTTCCAGTACTGGATGAACGTGGCCGACGCCGACATCGAGCGGTTCCTGCTCCAGCTCACGCTGCTGCCGGTGGCGGAGTGCCTCGAGATCGCCGCCGCCCACGCCCAGTCGCCCTACAAGCGCGACGGCCAGCGCCGCCTCGCCCAGGAGGTCACCACGCTGGTGCACGGCCCCGAGGCGACCGCGGCCGCCCAGGAGGCGAGCGCGATCCTGTTCGGCGGCTCCCCGGCGGGCGCGTCCGCCCAGGCCCTCGAGTTCCTCGCCTCCGAGGTGCCGACCTCCCCGTTCGCGCCCGGGGTGACGCTCGCGGCCGCCCTCGCGGCGACCCCGCTGGCCTCGTCGCTGTCCGACGCGCGGCGCACGATCGACCAGGGCGCCGCCTCGGTCAACGGCGAGGTGGTCCCGGCCGACCGCCCGCTGACCGAGTCCGACCTGCTCTACGACCGCTGGATCCTGCTCCGCAAGGGCAAGCGCAACTACCACCTGCTCGCCGTCGCCAGCTGACTCTGGCCCCGGGTTCCCGCAGTTCAAAACCACCAAACCCGTCATCTCGAACGGTCCGTGTGTGACTCGTCCTCCGCAGTCGGCTCCTGGCCATGTGAAATTGCGGAATCAATCCACATTTCTGATGGTTGGATCAGGCAGATTTCCGAGGAGTGCATGATGCCGCGACCTAGTGCCCCGGCTCGCCCAGGGCCTGCTCGACGAGCTCGCGGCTGCCCTGTGCATCGTCAATGGTCCGCGCCAGTCCAACGCGTCACCGATCAGATGGAAACCTTCGCCGACGACTGGTCTCCCAGCATCGCCTGATGAGCGCTACTGCTCACCGGCCACGGTTCGGCGGATACGCTCTACAATCTGGTTCGCCTCATCCTCAGTGATCACGTGGAAGTCCAGGTCTCGATTCCCGCGCTCGTATGAGTACAGCGACCAGCTGTACTCCCACTCGAGGTTCCTGGTGAAAGCCTCATCCTGCTGACCCCCTCCGTCTTCGACGCGACGAAGCACGCCGGCTGGCTCGTCCCGACTGCTGAGGTCATCGACCACGGCGTAATAGGTGGTCTTCTTCGGCATCATGGTCTCCTACGGGTAATCAGGGATGTCAATTGCGCCTGGCGGGATGCGAATGTCGGCGCTTATCCGTTTCTGGAAGTCTTCGAGTTCTCGTTGCTCGGCTCGAGCAGGGACTCCCACGCGCAGCTTCTCATACGCCCAGTGGGTCTCTTCCTTGGCGTCCAGGCTCGCCTGCGTGTGGAACTGAACCTCGAATAGTTGACCACCGGCTGGGGCGAGCCACCTACTGTTGATGCCTTTGTACTGGTCGTTCTCCCATGAGTTCTCGCGTTCGACCGGGCGGAAGCCGGAACTCTTCATGCGTTCCCAATCCTCAGAGACTCCCTGCGAGTAGCGCTCCTCGGAGTAGCAGAACGTGTACCGAATCGCATCTTTCACCAGGCTGAGCGCCCCATCCACGGGATGGCCTAGCTCGTTGACTATCTTGGTGACCTTCTCGGCGAACCGATCCTTTCCCTTGAGGCGGTTGTCCAACCCGGCGAGATGCCGGTCGGGATCCTCGGCCTCGACGCGACGCATGGCCGGGGTGACGGTGTTGCGTTCGATCTCGCGGATCTTGTCATAGGCCCGGTCGATGGCGTCCGCACCGTACACCGCGTCCACACTCGCCCGGTACTCGACCGACCGGGCGAACCGGTGCGGCCGCGCCGCATCGGAATCAGAATGCGCGCCGTGAGAATCGCTTGCGTCAATCGCGTCCGTCGTGTTGACGTGATCAACCTCGTCGTCCTCGCCGACTGGTCGATCCACACCGCCACCCAATATCGCGATCCAATATCGGCCATCCCATACAAGTAACGGTCCGACGCGCGATCCGGTTCAGGTCTTATCCGGGCTGGAAGCAGCAACTCGTCAAGCACGATAAGCGTCGCAGAGAGCCTGTCAAGATGGCGACTACTGTCACGTCCGCCAAAGGACGCGGATAGCTTGACGTTTCCTAGTCGCCAGTGTGCGTTAAGGGATGCGCAGGGACACCGGGCTTCGCTACACCTTCTAGAACTCCCCCGAGGCCTCTTCGGGGAGGTACCAGGCGACCTCGGCGGCGTGGTCGGCGTCGTAGATCTCGTGGTTACGGAGGCGGCGCGCGTCGCCGCGGAAGTGACGCCAGTCAAGGGCGAGTTCGGGGAAGATGGCGACCGGGGCGCCGCAGGTGCGGCACAGGCGATGGGCTCTTTGTCCTCAGCCTCGTCGGCGTCGGGGGCGACCACTGTGAGGGCGATCTCGAATGCCTCAGGATCGATCATGCTGAGGTAGGCGAGCGCGGCCTCGATCTCATCTGGACCGGTCTTGGCTAGACGATCGGCCCGCTTGCGGGCGGCGGCGTCTGGAGATGGGTGCGCCGGCTGGCGCGATGATTGGGGACATGGTCTCCTCCAGTGGCTTCGGTAGGGGGTCAAGGGCCGTCGGCGGTGTTGGTAGCACCTCGGCGGCCCGCCTGTTTTCAGGGCTGTTCGAAGTCTTTTATCAGTAATTTAGTTCGATCAAGGAGGCGACACGCGGCGCCGCCGATGCGGTTTGCACAAGGCTAGGAATCCTTCATCGAGTCCACGATCTCGGTGAGAAGAAACCTTGACCTTTGCCGGGATCGGACGGCCTGGGTATGCCTGCTCGACTAGGTCAAGGCCCTCGTTGCACGGTGCTTAACCCCAAGTTGGCGGTACAGCAGGGTGATGTCGTCGGCGTCGATTTCGGCGCGGGCGCGCGAATAGCTTCATCGCGAGCAGGTACCTGGGTGACGCGACGTCCACGATGAGGGAGTCGGTGGCATAGAACCGCTGCGCATCCGGGTCTGGGCCGGGCAGGAATCCCTTTACCGCGTCGTTGAGCCAGTCATCGGCGAAGTCCTTCGCGCTCCGCTACCGCGGCGGCGGCCTGGCGGACGACGTCGGAGGGAACGAAGACGGCATCGAGGTCCGCGGGTTGCCCCGGGTCGCGTCGTATGCACAGCGAGGGCCGCGCCGCCGACTGAGGAACAACTCGGCCCTGGCCCCGCGTGCCGCTAGTTCCTGCGACAGATCGTCAAGGAGGGCGCGGATGTCATCACGCCCGAGCCCGGTGCTCATGCGCGATCAAGCGCCCCGCTGGTGATGAAGACACCCCGACGACGGAACGAAGAAGGCGACTCGACCAGCGCCTGGGCATGCAGGCCGCGCAGGTCGGTGATGATCTCACCAGGGCCACGCCTCGCGCTCGGACAGGCTCGCCGACGACGGGACGGTCCACCCATCCCTGCGGGCCAGGTACTCGGCCATCGCGGCGAACGCCGCGTCCACCCGGGTGTCGCCCGTGGCCCGAGGAGCCTCGGCCCACATCCGCGCGGCGGCCGCCACGCCGGCGTGACGCAGGACGCTGGTGTAGTCGTCGAGCATCTGCGCGAAGACGTAGCGCCAAAGCCTGCTCAACCGCTCGCCCTCCGCCAGCATTTCGGCAGCGACCAATGCTGCGTTGTCCGCCGTCTCGAACGCCTGCATCTTCACATCCTCAATGGTAGCGACACGCAGGCCGCTGGACGCGTTGCTCGGTCGGCCCGGTTCGGCACCAGGGCCAACCTCCGCAGGACGGCGAAGCAACGGACCGTTCGGGCGAAAGACTTGTGAATTTGATTTGAGGCTCATCTGCGCGGCCGCCAGCAGGTCGCGGCGGTGCCGCTGGCACCAGCGGCGGGCCCGCGTCGCGACGGGGCGACCGCGCGCCAGTGGTCGGCGAAGCCCTCGTGGCCGGCCGCGGCCGCGTCGGTGACGATGGCGTAGGTCCAGTCGTGGTTGGCCAGCACCGCCTCGGCCGTCAGCCTGCGCCCGGCCCGGGGGAGCCCGCTCGCGGCCAGCAGGATGCGGAACCGCTCGAGCGCGCGGCCGCGCCGGATATCGTCGACGTCCCTCGTCGAGCAGCGGCACCAGCGAGCGGGCGGCGGCGGCGAAGTCCCAGGCGGCGCTGCCCGGCCCGGCCAGGTCGAAGTCGATCAGCGCGACCGCCCGGCCGCCGCGGAACACCAGGTTGGCCGGGTAGACGTCGTTGTGGCTCACCAGGCCGGTGCGGTAGCGGACGGCACCGGCCGGGGCCAGTCGTAGCGGGCCGGGTCGAACGACGCCGCCGCCTGGTGGTAGCGGCGCAGCAGATCGGCCACGCTGACCAGGGCGTCGTCGGTGAGGGTCTCGGCCGCCAGCGGCGGGACCGCCGCCCGGCCCTCCAGGTAGCTCAGCGTCTCGCTGGCCGGCCCGGTCGCGAGCACCCGCGGCGCGCCGTCGAATCCGGCCGCGCGCCAGGTGGTCGAGCAGCGCGTGGGTGGCGCGCCAGCGCGGGGCCGCGGGCCTGCGCACGGTGTCGCCGACTCGGACGACCCGGCCCCGGTTGGCGGTCCCGCCCGGCAGCGGCTGGCCGCCGTCGTCCGCCGGGCGCGCGCTAGCCGCTTCCGTCCCGCTGGCCCACGCCAGCTGAGCAGGGCTCGGGCGAGACTCGTGTGGGTGACCAGGCCATGGACAAGCCCTCCTCGGATCGCGGCCCGCACCGCGTGGCTTTTCGCGGCGTCGTAGGCGACGGCAAGGACAAATGGGATCTGGGTGAACAGCGCGGCCGGGGTCACGATCATCCGGCTGTCGAGCGGGGTGCCGAGCGGCCGCCCGTCCGCGCCGATGAACACCCCGGCCAGCTCCGCGTGCACGCCGAGGGCGGTCAGCGCCTCCCGCTCGGCCGTCGTGATCGCGTCGTAGATCGTGGACAGCCCGGCTTCCACGCGCCGATCGCGACCACCGCGATGGTCACGCTCGGCACCAGCGCGAACGCCTCGGCGATGTCGCCCTGGCGGCGGATCGCGGCCGCCGTCTGCGCGTCGTCGAGCAGCATCGGCGCGTAGAACACGTGCGCGGGCCCGCCGCCGATCCTGGCCACGCTCTTGACCAGGTCGAGCAGGTCCCGGCCGTCGGGCGGCGGCACCGCCCCGGTCAGCTGCACGATCGGGCACGGCGGGAGCTGGGTGAGCGCGGCCGTGAGCCCGCTCAGCGCCCGCGACCAGGACAGGCCGAGCACGTCGGCCGGCGCTGATCAGGTCCATCAGCACCTGGCCGACCGCCTCGCCCAGCCGCAGCCGCAGCGTCACTTCGTCGTCGCCGAAGTTGAACACGAACGCCTGCCGGAGGCCGAAGGCCGAGCACAGCTCGGCCGACAGGCCCGCGTCGAGGACCCCGCCGGGCAGCCCGATCTCGATCCGGACGAGCCCGCTCTCGCGGGCGGAGTCGAGCAGCCGCGCGACCCGGAACCGGCTGATCCCGAGCCGCTCGGCGATGTCGATCTTGGAGACGCCCTCCAGGTAGTACTGCCGCGCCACCCGCGCGGCGAGGACAACTTCGGACGGCCGATCAGCCGACAAGCTGGCCATATACGCCCCCGCCTTTGCGCTCATTTGAGCGCATTTATCTCATATTTGCAGCTTCTATTGACATTGCATAGCGGCGAGTTCAGTGTGAAGTCAAGGTTCAGTTGAGCACAAGCCGCTCATACGAGCATACCGGGTGCAAGGTCGGCGGCGCTCAGCGCGCCAGAACGTCCTCATGCCGTGGAGGTTCATTTATGAGTTCGCCCAGGTCCTCCTTCTCCAGTCCAAGAGAAAGCTCGCGGCCGCCGGATGCGCGCTCGCCCTGGCAGCGCTGGCCGCCGCCTGTTCAAGCGGCGGCGGGTCGAGCAGCAGCAGCGACGCGGCGGCAGCGGCAGCAGCAACAGCGGCGCCGTCACCGTCGCGGTGGTCTCGAATCCGCTGATCACCGGGCAGATGATTCCGCTCACCCAGTCGGTGTTCTAGAAAGAAGAACCCGGGAATCACGGTCAAATTCGCCACCTACACCGAGGGCGACCTGCGGGCCGCGATCGAAAAGGACGTGAGCACCCACAGCAACTCGTTCAACGCGATCATGATCGGCCGTACGAGGAGCCGCTGTTCGCCAAGAACGGCTGGCTGGTCGACCTGACCAAGACGTACACCGGCAGCGACCCGTCGTATGACGCGTCCGACCTGCTGCCCGCGGTCGCCAAGGCGCTGTCCTACAAGGGCGACCTGTACTCGGCGCCGTTCTACGGCGAGTCGTCGATGCTGTACTACAACAAGTCCCTGCTCAGCGCGGCAGGCGTGACGATGCCGCTGCACCCGACCTGGGCGCAGGTCCAGGCCGCGGCGGCGAAGGTGAACCAGCCGGGCAAGGTCGCGGGCGTCTGCCTGCGCGGTCTGGCCGGCTGGGGCGACAACATGGCCGCCCTCGACACGGTGATCAACACGTTCGGCGGCGACTGGTACAACACCGAGCTGGCAGGCTCAGCTCAACTCGCCCGCCGACACCGCCGCGATCAACTTCTACGTCAACCTGATCAAGAGTACGGCGAGTCCGGTGCCTCCAACGACAGCTTCAACCAGCTGCTGACGCTGTACGGCCAGGGAAAGTGCGCGATGTGGTACGACGCCACGGTGGCGGCGACCTCGATCGCGACCAGCCTACCCGTCGGTTTACGCGCAGACCGGCTACGCGTTCGCGCCGGTCGACAAGACCACCTCCTCCGGCTGGCTCTGGTCCTGGTCGCTCGGCATCCCGCAGGGCGTGTCGGACCAGAGCGCGGCTTGGAAGTGGATCTCCTGGGCCACCTCCAAGCAGTACGACACGCTGGTCGCGCAGAAGAACGGCTGGTCGGCGGTGCCCCCTGGCACCGGGCCTCGCTCTACAGAACTCGAACTACCTCAAGGCGGCCGCGCCGTTCGCGAGCATCACCATCCAGTGGATCGACGGCACCGACCCGGACCACCCGACGGTGAACCCGGTGCCCTACGTGGGCGTCCAGTACGTGGACATCCGCAGTTCGAGACGCTCGGCCTGTGGGTCGGCCAGCGGATAGCCGGCGCGATCGCGGGGACGGAATCGGTCAGCCAGGCGATATCGGCCGCCCAGTCCGACGCCTCGGCGTACACGCCGGCCGAGCTGTCCGGCACTAACTGAGGCCGGGACAGCCACCATCATGGCCGTTCTTGAGGACGTGACATCTCCCCCCGCGACCGGGCTCCGGCCGCGGGGGGCGAGCCGGCGCGAGCGATGGTCGCGGCGCCTCCCGCTGCTGCCGGCGCTGGTCTTCACCATCGTCGTCACCCAGGTCCCGTTCCTGGTGACACTCTGGTACAGCTTCCAGAGCTACTTCTGGAACGAGCCCGGCGGCGCGCACTTGACCGGGATCTCCAACTACAAGGAAGTCTTCACGGACCCGAACTTCCGCAGCGCGCTGTGGCGCTCGGTGAGATGACCGCGATCGCGGTAATCGTCGCGATGTTCCTCGGCATCGCGCTCGCGGTCCTGCTCGACAAGAAGTTCCTCGGCCGCGGCATCTCAGGACGCTCATCATCACGCCGTTCCTGGTCATGCCCGCCGCCGCCGCGCTGATCTGGTCGGGCCCGATCTCGACCCGATCTTCGGGCTGCTCAACTGGCTGCTCGAGCCGTTCGGGGTCAACCACGTGGCCTGGCTGACCAGCCACGCCTACGGATCCGTGATCGTGGTCATGGTCTGGGAGTGGACGCCGTTCATGACCCTGATCGTGCTCGCCGGGCCTGCAGGACAGGGGGCCGATGTGCTCGAGGCGGCCAAGGTGGACGGGGCGGGCGCGCTGGCGACCTTCCGCGAGCTGACCCTGCCGCATCTGCGCCCGTACATCGAGCTCGGCGTGCTGCTTGGCTCGATCTACCTGGTGACACGCGTTCGACCAGGTGAAGCTGATGACCAACGGCGGCCCGGGCACGTCGACCACGACGCTGCCCTTCTACCTCTACCAGAAGGTGAACTTCGCCTTCGACATCGGCGGGGCGGCCGCGGCGGGCGTGGTCACCGTGGTGCTGACGATCATCGTCGCCAGCTTCGCGCTGCGCCTGTTCGCCAGCGTCTTCCGCTTCGAGGAGGCATAGTGACCGCACTGGCAGACGCGCCGGCCGCGGCGCCGAGCGCGCCGGCGGCACCCCCGGCGCAGCCGCCGTGCCCGCGAGATGTACAGCCTGGCGGGCTGGACGGTGCTTGGCTGGGTGGCCGCATCGTCTTCTTCATCCCGGTCCTGTGGATGGTGATCACCGCCTTCAAGCCGGAGGCGTCGGCCGAGACCTGGCCGCCGAAGTTCACCTTCAGCCCCACGCGCCGAGTTCCGGGTGGTCTTCAACGGCTCACCCCGGCCTGGCCGTTCATCGAGCACTCGGCGATCGTGACCGTCGGCTCGACCATCCTTGTGCTGGTGCTCGCGATGCCGGCCGCCTATGCGCTGTCGATTCGGCCGGTCGGCGGGTGGCGCGACTCGCTGTTCTTCTTCATCTCGACCAAGATGCTGCCGGTCGTCGCGGCGATCGTCCCGCTCTACGTGATCGCGCTGAAGACCGCGCCTGCTCGACAGCATCTGGCTGCTGATCATCCTCTACGCGGCTATGAACCTGCCGCTCGCGATCTGGATGATCCGCTCGTTCATGCTCGAGGTGCCGACCGAGATCCTCGAGGCGGCCCGGATGGACGGCGCTGGCCTGATCGCCGAATTGCCCCGGTGATCCTCCCGATCGTCTCGCCCGAGGCCGTCGCGACCGCCGCTGATCTGTATCATCTTCACCTGGAACGAGTTCATCTTCGCGCTCATCCTGACTGCCAGCAGGGACCGACGGATGCCGATCTTCCTCGTCTCCTCTGCTGCCGAGAGAGGCAGTACATCGCTCGGCTGGCTATGGCGGCCGCGATCATCTCGTCCCGCTCATCCTCGCCGGCTGTTTTCGCGCAGAGCTCGCTCGTCGGCGGGATCACGATCGGCGCACTCAAGGCTGAAAGGATCACACCGAAACGGCATCGCCACGAAGCTGTCAACTTCGATCACCGGACTTCCGTACCGCGAGCAAGGTCTATCCCAACGGCTTCAAGGCCGTGTCACGAGCTCGACCTCGAGATCCGCGACGGCGAGTTCATGGTCTTCGTCGGGCCGTCGGGCTGCGGCAAGTCGACGCTGCTGCGCATGATCGCCGGCCTCGAGGACATCGACGACGGCGAGCTCTACATCGGCGAGCAGTGCGTCAACGACGTCTCGCCGTCGGACCGCGGCGTCGCGATGGTGTTCCAGAGCTATGCGCTCTACCCGCACATGAGCGTGGGCGAGAACATGGGCTTCGCGCTGAAGATGGCGCGCCATCCGAAGGCCGAGGGCGCCGCCGGGCCGTGAGGCGGCCGCGCCTCCGTGACCTTCAGAAGCCACCTGCTCGGTCGCAAGCCGAAGGAGCTCTCCGGCGGCCAGCGCCAGCGCGTGGCGATCGGGCGCGCGATCGTGCGCAGCCCCAAGGTGTTCCTCTTCGACGAGCCGCTGTCCAACCTGGACGCGGCGCTGCGCGTGCAGATGCGCAGCGAGATCGCGCGCCTGCACCGCGAGCTGGGCGTGACGATGATCTACGTCACGCACGACCAGGTCGAGGCGATGACGCTGGGCCAGCGCGTCGCGGTCTTCAGCGGCGGGCGCTGCTGCAGCAGTGGGCGAGCCGCTGGAGCTCTACGACCACCCGGCCAACCTGTTCGTCGCCGGCTTCCTCGGCTCGCCGACGATGAACCTGCTTCCCGCTGGCCGACTTCGGCGAGGCGCTGCGCCGGGTGCGGGCCTGCGAGGGCATCAAGTGGCACATCCGCCCGTCGGCCTGACGCTCGGTCGGCGTGGTCGGCCGTTTCCTGGGATAGGCGACCGTTGGTACATCGGGATGTACGCAACGGTCCACTATCTTCACTGTCCACTCGGGGCGGAGGCGGTGCGCGTGATCGTCGTCGCTGGCGAGGTGCTGGTCGACCTGGTCGTGAGCCCCGACGGCGGGGTCGACCCGCGGCTGGGCGGCGGCCCTTACAACGCCGCGCGGAGCCTGGCCAGGCTGGGCGCGGCGACCACGTTCTTCGGCGGGCTGGCCGACGATCGGTTCGGGCGCCTGCTCCGCTGCGCGCGTGGAGGCCGAGGGCGTCGCCATCGGGGTGCCCGGCCCGTCCGCCGCGCCGACCACGCTGGCCCTGGTCGACCTCGACCAGGCGGGCGTCGCCAGCTACGGCTTCTACCTGAGCGGCACCGCCGCGGCGGACCTGGACTACCCGGCCATGGCGGCGGCGTTCGGCGCGATCCTGGCCGAAGCCCGCGCCACGCCCGGCCCGGCGGTCGCCGTCCACGTGGGCGCCCTCGGCCTGGTCATGCAGCCGATCGGGTCGGCCGTCGAGCGGCTGCTGCTGGCCCACGTGCCGCCGGACGCGCTGGTGATGCTCGACCCCAACTGCCGCCCCGGTGCCATCGCCGACCGGGCGGCCTACCTCGGGCGCATCGGGCGCATCGCCGCCCGGTCCGACGTGGTCAAGGCGAGCGTGGAAGATCTCGCCTACCTCTACCCGGGCGCACCGCCTGCGGAGCCGGCCGAGTCGCTGCTCGCGGCCGGTCCGGCCCTCGTCCTCGTCACCGACGGCCCCCGCCCGGCCCGCGCGTTCCTGCCGGGCGCGGTCCTGACGGTCGAGGTCCCCGCCGTTGACGTGGTCGACACGATCGGCGCCGTTACGCCTTCGGCGGCGGCTTCCTCGCCTGGTGGTCGGCCAGCGGCCTCACCCGGGCCGACCTGAAGCGGCCGCCCCTGGTCCGGTCCGCCGTCCGGGTCGGCGCCGCCGCGGCCGCCGCCACCTGCACCCGCCCGGGCGCCGACCCGCCCACCCTGGCCGACCTCAAGGCCGCGGACGCCTGGCCACCCCGCCGCCGCGCCTCCCTGGCACGACCCTTTTGCCTCGGCGCCCGCGGCCCGCCCCTGGCGCCTGGCTGTGCGGATCCCGTCGTCGGCACCTTCGCGGCCGCATCGCGCCGCCTCCGTCGCGCCTCAAGCGGGCAGGTCGGAGTAGTGGGAGGCGTCGCCCTTGCGGACCACGGCTGCTGTCGCCGTCGATGCCGACCGGAACGGCCCCGGCCACCGTGATCCGGTGCAGCAGCCGCGGCTGGTCGTCGTAGTCGTCGACCGCGTAGTGCTGGGTCGCCCGGTTGTCCCAGATCGCCATGTCACCGGCGCGCCAGGTCCAGCGCACCGTGTTCTCAAGCCGGGTGACGTGCCGCTGCAGGAGCGTCGAACAGCTCGTTGAAATCAACCGAGCGACAGCCCGCCGAAGCGACCGGACGAAGTGCCCGAGCAGCAGCGTCCGCTCGCCGGTCTCGGGGTGGATGCGGACGACCGGGTGCTCGGTCTCGAACTCCATCTGCCGGAACTCGTCCCGGTAGTCCTGCTCCTTGACGTCGACCCCGCCGACCCTGCTCTCGCTCGGCGGCGTAGTCGTAGCAGGTTGGTGTGCACCGCCCGCAGGCTGCCGACCAGCGCCTTGAGCGCCGGGTGAAGCCGCGCGTAGGCGGCCGCGGTGTTCGCCCACACGGTGGTGCCGCCGTACGGCGGCAGCACCAGCGCGCGCAGCACGCTGATCGCCGGGCACCCGGTCCACGAACGTCACGTCGGTGTGCCACGAGTTGGCCTTGCTGCTGCTCGGAGTCGATCGGCAGGATCGCCACCCCGTCGCCGCAGACCGTCGGGTGCGGCCTGGTCAGCGGGCCGAACTGCCGGGCGAAGGCGCGCTGGTCGGCGTCGTCGAGGCCGGTGCTGGTCGCGCAAGAACACCACCTTGTGCCTGAGCAGGGCGGTGCGCAGCTCCGCGAACGCGGCCGGGTCCACGTCGCCGTTCGCGCGCACCCCCTCGATGTTGGCGCCGATCATCCGCCGACCTTGCTGACGCCGATGTGCTGGTAGTCGTCGGCGGCGGCTCCGGAAAGCGCCGCGTGATCCTGGAGCTGGGCCATGCTGATCCCCTTCGTGCGTTCCTTTTCCCCGAGCCTCACATCGACGCTTGCCGATCGTCAAATATTCAGACTAGTTTGGTCGGAAATGCCCTAGGCCGTCGGGAAGGCGGACGGCGGCATGTTCATGGCGCCCATCGGCTGTCCGTTGAAGGCGATGTTGCGGGGGACGTGCAGCCACCAGCTCCATACGGCCAGGCGCGGTGATCCCGTCACCTCGCCCAGCATGTTGCCGTCGGTCTGGGTCCAGATGATGCTCTCGGTGTTCGTACTGCTGTTGTACTTGCAGAACATCCGGCGGCGGCCTGGCTGGCCGCGTTCAGCTTGCCCGTCTCCAGCTGCTCGACCGAGTAATCCCGCGTGTGCAGGCCGAAGTGGTTCCAGGAGATCTCCGCGCCGTTGGCCCGGGCGCCCACGCCCCGCAATCCTGCGTGTTGATCACCAGGCGCCCGCTGTTCGCCTGCTTGATCGCTGCGGCGTAAGCCCGGTACAGAGCGTCGGGCGAGCTGTAGTTCTGGAAGAACGCCACCGTGATCCCCGGATACGGGGCGCTGCACTTGGCCGACACCGCTCTGGCGTACGTGCAGCTCTTGGGCGGCAGGTACCCGGTCGTCCACACGGTCGTGTCCAGCAGCGTCAGGGCCTGGTTGAGGGTCTTCGCCGGGGTGGTCGGCAGGGCCGCAGGCCGAGCGCCGCGCCGGTGGCGGCGGTGCGCGCCGCCGCGGCCGACCCCGACCCCGAGGCCGCCGCCGAGCCGACGCCCGGCTGCTGGCCGGAGTCGGCCTTGCCGGGAAAGCCGAGCCACGGAGCCGAGCGTGATCCCGATGCCCGCCGTCAGCACGAACGCCAGCGCGAGCAGAAGCACCGGAACCCCCCGACCACCGCGGTCGCGGGCCACCCGGCCCGAGGTCGCCGGGTTGCCGCCATCGCCGGAGCCGCCAGGACCGCCTGGGTGGTCAGCATCGTGCACGGTGGCGGGACCGCCGTTAGGCCGCCGGATCCACCGAGGCCGCGATCCGACCGGACCGTCCGCCAGGCCGCCGAGGCCGCCCGGAGGCCGGAGAGGCCGCCCGGCGGCGGGCCGCCGGGCGGATACGGCGGCGACCATTTGGGGGCCGGCGCGAGTTCCGGCAGCGACGGCAGGTTCTCAACCGGCAGCGAGGTGGGACGAGCGACGCTGGTGCTCATGACCCGCAGGCCGGTGTGCGCGTCGTGCGCGTCGTGCGGATCGTGCGCGAGCTCCTGGTAGTCGGCGGCCGCCGGCGGTGCCGGGCGAAGCACCCGCCTCGACAGGCCGCGCGGCCGCGTCGCCGCCGTCGGGGCGTCGGGCATCCCCAGCGCCTGCCGGGCCGCTCCCACGAACTCGCGGCAGTTCTCGTACCGGTCGCCCGGCTGCTTGGCCAGTACCCGGCCGAACACCTCGTCGATGGCGGGCGGCAGGTCGGGGCGGAGCAGCGTGAGCCGGGTGTCTGGCCGGCTCCTCCACATGCGCCCAGATGATCGCCGCGTCGAAGTCCTTCTCGAACGGCACCCGCCCGGTCAGGCACTCGTAGAGCACGCAGCCGAGCGAGTACCCGTCGGCCATGCCGAGCACGGAGAGGCCGCGATTCCGCTCGGGCGCGACGTAGTCGATCGTGCCGAGGAACGCCCCGGTCGCGGTCAGGCCGGTGCGCCCGATGGCCCGCTTGGGGATCCCGAAGTCCGCCAGGTAAAGGTGGTCTGGGTCGGAGTCGTCGTTGCCCCGCTCGGTCCAGCAGGTTGCCCGGCTTGACGTCCCGGTGCACCAGACTGCGCCGGTGCGCGGCGTCAAGCGCGCGGGCGGCCTGGCTGAGCAGGAAGATCGACGTATCCGGGAGCAGCCGGCCGCGCTTGGAGATCATCTGCCGTAGGTCGGTTCCCGAGACGCAGCGCATCGCGATGTACAGCAGCCCGTCGGTCGACCCCATGTCGTGAATGGGGATGACGTGCGGGTGGTTCATCGCCGCCGCGATCCGCGACTCCTCGAGGAAACGGGTGCGGAAGACGTCGTCGCTCGCGAGCTCCGGTGCCAGCACCTTGAGCGCTATCAAGTTGCCAAGCCGGGGGTTCTCGGCCTGGTAGACGGTGCTCATGCCGCCCCGGCCGAGGACGGCCCGCAACCGGTATCCGGCGAACTCGTCGCCCACCAGCGGCAGTTCGGGCATGTCGGACTCCGATCCGCTGCTTCCCTCGATCTCACACTTAGTGAACAATAGATCGCATTAGGTAGTCAATAGGGATATTGATGTAGTGCCCGGCTCGCACGCTAGCCTCGGGATGGGTCCATATAGACGAAAGTGCACGGATGTGAGGCCCCATATCGATCCTCTGTTTCCCTGTTTCCCGGCGCGAAGGCCGCCCGCATGTCACCGTTGGTAGCAGGATGTACACAGTAAGATCACTAAACGGGGGCGGAGTGATCTCATGAACAGGACCGGCAGGCGCACGACCCGGATTTCGGCCCGGCCGGGGGCGCGGCTTGGGCGCGTCGCCGGCGCGGCCGGCCGCCGCCGGCTGAGCCTGACCGCGCTGGCGGCGGGCGCGGTGGCGGCCACCGCGATCGCCGCCGCGGTCGCCGCGTCAGGATCGCCGGGCGGCGGCGGCGTCGACGCCCGGCTGACCGGAGAGGTGGGGCCGGATGCGGCCGCGTCCTCGCCGGCACGGCCTGGGCGTACGCGGCGCCGGCGTGATCGGCGCCGGGCACGCGGTGCTCGCGCAGTTGCCGGCCGAGGATACCCCGCTGGTGCTCACCGCCGAGGACCACAAAGACTGCCCGGCCGCCGCCACCGCCTGCGTCGACCTGACCCGGCACCTCACCTGGCTGCAGTCCGACCGCAAGGTCAGCTTCGGCCCGGTCAGGATGGAGCCGGGCAAGCCCGGGTCGGGGCCGCACGCGACCCCGACCGGCACCTTCCAGGTCCAGTGGAAGGCGGGCCCAGCTTCGTCAGCGACATCTACCACGAGCCGATGCCGTGGGCCACCTTCTTCGCCCCCGGCGGGGTCGCCTTCCACGGCGGCAGCCTGACCAGCTGGTCGCACGGCTGCGTCCACCTCACGGTCGCCAACGCGCACTACTACAACGAGCACCTCCCCATCGGCGCCGAGCTAGTCGTCTTCTAGCGATCAGCCCCCGGCCCCCCGGCGCGTACCGGAGCGCCGGTCATCGGAATGCGGCGGTGGGCCGCCCACTGCGCCAGCTGGTCGGCGAAGTGCGGGCTGGCCGGGTCGCCGGACGCGCCGCCCGGGATCACGAAGCTGGCCGACCTGCCGTCGGCCAGGTCCACCACCTGCCGGTAGACCGACAGGCTGGCGACGGTGAACGGGGCCCCGGCCGCCAGCCGTACCCCGCCGCCTGCAGCGTGTCGGCGTCGCCGCCCATCGGCGTGCCCGGGAGCGGGCCGGGACCGCCGCCGGCCGCGCCCAGCGGGTGCACCCGGACCGCCTGGTGGACGTCACCCCCGCCACTGCCGCGGGTCGGGACCGCCCAGCTTAACTGCGGCCGCCCACGCCGAGCCGAGCGCGGCCGGAACCGCCGCGAGCACTCGCCGCCCCCGCTCACCCCCCCGTCGTCGGTCCATGCCGGTCCGGTCCAGGGTCCTCGCGGCGGGCGCGCCGCCGCCGCCCCGGCGTCGGCATCCCAAGCAGCTCCCAGGTATCGCCGCCGAGCCACCGCCTGACCAGGGATATCGTCGGCGCGAGGCTGCCGACGCGACCCAGTCCCAGGTGTCAGCCCCGAGGATCGGCCGGTACAGCCCCTTCGCCAGCGCCCGGACGAAGCAGCCGTACAGCAGCGCCGCCGACGACTCGGCCGCGAGGTCACCGTCGAACCCGGCCAGCAGCGACCGGGCCGCCTCGGCGTCCGGGGGGCGTCGAACGGCCCGAGCGCGCCGAGCACCCGCCCCCAGCCCCGCGCCGCGACCGAGACCGTGTCCGCCTGCATCGCGGCCAGCGAGTCGGCCGTCGGCGCGGCCGCGCTGTCAAGCAGCGACCGCAGCCGCTCGGCCCGGAACGGCTGCGCGAACGTGTAGGACAGATAGGGCGCGTCCCCGTCGACGATCGCGTTGTTGGCCGTCATCACGTACCCGACCGACGGATCGACGGTGCGCGGCAGCTGGTCGAACGGCACCGCCGAGGTCCACTCGCACTGCCCGTCCCAGCCGACCGCCGGCAGCCGCCGGCCGCCCTCCGATGACCGCACCGGCACCTCGCCCCGGCACTGGTAGGCAATCTGCCCGGCCACGTCGGCGCAGACCAGATTGTTGACCGGATCGACCCAGCCCTGCTGCGCGTCGCACAGCTCCGTCACCGTGCCCGCCGTCAGCATCGGGAACATGCACTCGAATCCGCGGTTCGCCCGGTGGGTCCCGGTCCACTTGAGCGCCAGCGCGATCCCCGCGTCGGGCGACCCGTGCACGATCGGCCCGTGCCTGGTCGCCCACGCCGGCACCGTCACGTGCGGCCCGCCGCGCACCTCGATCCGCTCCGGCCGCAGCTCGGCCGGCGCCTACCCGTCCTCCGTCAGGTACCGATCGCCGGAGAACCGCTCCAGGTAGAGGTCCTGCGAGTCGGCGTCCGCGTGGGTGATCGCCCACCCGACCGAGCCGTTGAAGCCGAAGTGCGGGAACCCGGGCAGCCCGGGGAACGTCGCCCCGCGTACGTCGAAGTCCGGGCACGACACCCGGCCCTGCCAGTACACGTTCGGGGTGTCGAGCGCCCGATGCGAGTCGTTGCAGATCACCGCTCCGCCGTGGGCGGTCCGGTGCCCGCTGACCGCCCACGCGTTCGACCCCGGCTCGACCTCGGCCAGGAACCCCAGGTGCCCGACGACATCGCCCAGCGCGTCGTCGAGCAGCCGAGACACCGGGGCCGAGAGCCGGCCGCCGGCGGCACCGCCAGCGGCGAGCCGAGCGGCGGGCGGGTCTCGAGCTGGGCGAAGGCCGACGGCCCGACCCTCGCGAGCAGCACCGCGTTGGCCAGCTTGTGCTGCCACTGCCCCATCAGCACGTGCCGCACCAGGTACGCGGCGACCGAGTGCCACGCGCGCCACGGCTCGACCTCGTACCGTCCGGGCAGCGGCGTCGCCCCGTCCGCGATCGCGGCGTTGACGCCGCCCGCGTACGCCTCGAACGCCGCCCGCGCCGTCGCCGACATCGCGGCGACGTCCCGCTGCGCGGCCGCGGCGAGCCCGAGCCGACGGGCCAGCACGTCCCCGCCGACCGCGCCGGGCCCGGCGACCTCGGCCCACCGCCCGCACGCCCGGCGCCGGTCGTAGTCCAGCTGGAACAGCCGGTCCTCGGCGCACGCGTATCCCATCCCGGCCCACGCGTCGGCCGCAGTCTCTCCCCGCACATGCGGAACCCCGTGGCGTCGCGCGCGATTGAAAAATCCATAAAACCAATTATCCCGAACGGACCGTGACTCTGCCTCCCCAAAACATTACTATTCCGATCGGCAAAGACCGGTATTAGAGTGCTGCCATGACCTCGATCCCGGCTGTTGAAGCCTTCCTGGCCGAACCCCGCAATGTCATCGTGGCCGGCATCCGCAAGGACGGCCGCCCGCACGTCTCCCCGAACTGGTTCTTCTGGGACGGCGAGCGCTTCTACGTCTCCACCACCCGCCCGCGGGTGAAGTACAAGATCTTCAGCCGCGACCCCCGGGTCGAGCTGGTCGTCGACGACGCGACCGGCCACCGCTACGTCGCGCTCTCCGGCACGGTCGAGATCCTCGAGGACGTCAGCCCAACCTGCACCTGTTCCGCGCCATCCGTGAGAAGCACGGCCGCGAGATCCCGGCCGACGACACCCTGGCGGCCGACCTGATCGCCGACGACCGAGTCCTGCTCGCCATCACGCCGAGCACGCCCCCGTCCAACTGGACCGTCGTCGGCCTCGACTGACGCGCCGGTACCCGATCTAGCTGTAGTCGCTCACGGCCGGCGTGGTCCGGGCCGGCCGCGCCGCCCTCGACGTCGGGGCCGCTCCAGGACCCTGCCCGTGTCCGACCAGGAGCTGCCGTCCGGGCTCACGGTGATCGTGTCCCCGGAGCCGGTGTCGCCGTCGGAGTCGGTCGCGGTGGCGGCGTAGGCGTTGTCGCCCAGCGGGGTGAGCGCGACGTTGACCGAGGCGTTGTCGGTCGTGTTGTAGTCGTAGGACGGCGCCGCCTCGAGCGCTGCCTGCTCTCGTGCCGCCGCTTCCCCGCGATCCCGCCGGCCGGACGGGGCGCCGGAGCCTGCCGAGCTCCCCTTCTTCAGGCCCGTCTCCCTCCGCCGTTCAGGTCCTGCAGCGGTTGTACCTGTTATCGCGGACAGTAGCCCTCCTCAATCCGCACGTAGTAGCAGCCGGCGCGTTCGTGGACGTCACGGGTGCGGGTCCGCCGGGGTTCTCGACGTACTGCTGCTCGGTCTCCCCGGTCGGGTTGCAGACGCCGAGCTGGTAGCCGCTGGCGAAGTTACACGGGTTGCCGGTGCCGCCGCCGAGATGTCCCGAGGATCCCGGCCCCCGTATCAGCAGTAGTGGACCCCGATGGCGAGGGCGTGCTCGAGGCGGCGTCGGCGTGGGGGGGGGCCGCCGTTCGCGTGTGAGTGATCGTTTGGTGCCGTCGTTCGCCTGCGGGGTCCAACCGCGGCCGGGCGGGTTTCGCGTCGCGTCCCTGGCCGGCGTCGTCTTGGGCGAAGGCGAGTAATCAGCGTCGTCGTGCTGCTGCCAGCGGTCAGAGCACGATAACGGCAACGGCGCCAACCAGCTTCCGCATGATCCCCACCTCTCCTGCCGCGCACCCTCCCGCCGTCAGGATCCCGTCGCCCCCTCCGGTTGCCATGCCCGGGAACATACCGAGGAGCACCGGAACTAGCCCATTTTCGCGATGTTTTCCAGTTCAGGACCATCTATCGGCATCGCGCCTCTATACACAGCTAAACCGATAGGCATAATAGATAATAGGATTCTCGCGCGTTCGAGGGCAAGGTGCACCATGCCAGACCGACCAACCCCACCGTCACCGGCCTGCTGGCCGAGCTGCACGCCTACCGGGTACAGACGATGGCGCCGGAGCGCTCGGGCCAACATCGACCAGCGACGGCTGCTCGAGGAGACCGCCGACCGCGACGCGTTCGTCAAGGCGGGCGACGTCGTCGAGCCGTTCACGCTGCCGGAGGTGCTCGGCGGCGCCGTCGACCTCGACCAGCTGCTCGCGGCGGGCCCGGTGGTGCTGCTCTTCTTCCGCTTCGCGGGCTGCCCCGCCTGCACATCTCGCTCCGCCACTACCAGCAGGAGTTGTACCCGGCGCTGGCCGAGCTCGGCGTCACCCTGGTCGCCGTCAGCCCGCAGGTCCCGGACAAGCTGGCCGCGATCAAGAACCGCTACGGCTTCCTGTTCCCGGTCGCGTCGGACCCCGGAAGCGCGCTCGGCCGCCGGTTCGGGATCACGTTCAGCCCGGCCCAGGAGGCCCGGGCCCGCGCGCTGGCCAAGGGAAGCGACCTCGGGGCGGAACTCGGCACCGGCAGCTGGGAGCTGCCGATGCCCACCGTCGTCGTCATCGACGCCGACCGGGTGGTCCGGTTCGCCGACGTGCACCCGGACTGGCTCGTCCGGACCGAGGCGGACGTGATCATCGACGCCGTCCGCGCCCTCGTCCAGGTCCCGGCCTGACCGCCGGGCGCCTCCTCGCGGCGCCAGCCCGCACCGCCACCCTCCATCGCACCCTCCGCCAGATCACAACCCAAGGAGACTTCTCGTGTCCGGTCGAGTTCATCGGAATCGTCCGCACCGGCGAGTTCTCGGAGACCATGGCCCTGTCCGGCCCGTCGTGCAGCCGGACTACCTGTATCGCATCGCCCGCGTGCACGAGGAGGCCGGCTTCGACCGAGTCCTCATCGCTCACGCTCGTCCTGCCCGACGGATTCACCGTCGCCGACCCAGGTTCTGAGCGACCGACCGACTCGGCGTGCTGCTCGCGCACCGCCCCGGCTTCGTGGCCCCGACTGTCGCGGCCCGCAAGTTCGCCACGCTCGACGCTTCCACCCGGGGCGGATCGCCCTGCATGTGATCACCGGCGGCGACGACGCCGACCAGGCCCGCGACGGCGACTTCTCCGACAAGCCGACCCGCTATCGGCGCACCGACGAGTTCCTCGACATCGTCGAGCGGGAGTGGTCGTCGGCGGTGCCCTTCGACTACGAGGGCGAGTTCTACCGGGTGAGGGGCGGCTGTCTCGGTCCGCCCGGCCACGGGCGCCTGCCGATCTACTTCGGCGGGGCCTCCGCGGACGCTGTCCGGGTCGGCGGAGGCACGCCGACGTCTACGCCTTCTGGGGCGAGCCGCTCGCGGCATCCGGCAGCGCATCTCCGAGGTCCAGGCCGCCGCCGCGGCGGCCGGCCGCACGCCGACCGGTTCAGCGTCAGCCTCCGCCCGATCGCCGCCGACACCGAGGAGGCGGCCTGGGAGCGGGCACGAGATCCTGGAGCTGCACCCAGGACGCGCCGCCGAGCTACGTCGGGGCCCGCAGCACCGCAGGCTCGTAGGGGTCGCAGCGGCTGCTGGGTACGCGGCAGGGCGACGTGCACGACAAGCGCCTGTGGACCGCGATGGCCAAGGCCACCGGCGCGGCCGGCAACTCGACCGCCCTGGTGGAGCTACGAGCAGGTCGCCGAATCGCTGCTCGACTACGTCGCCGTCGGCGCCACCACCCTGCTGATCCGTGGCTTCGACCCGCTCGCCGACGCCGCCGCCTACGCCAACCTCGTCCGCCTGGTGCACGAGAAGGTTGGCGACGACATCCTCGGCTTCCGCGCCGCCGCGACCGTCTAGCGGGACATCCGCCTGCTACCCCCCGTCTGGGGCCTGCGGACCGGGATGCCGCCGTCCTCGGTATCGATGCCGATTCGTAATCAAATGTTGACATCGCTGAAAACCGACTTCTAAAGTACATATTATCGGTCTAATTAGTAGACATTAGGAGTCGCGATGACCGCAGTGACCGAGCACATCGTCCAGGATGGGAACCTCGCCGTCCGGCCGCTCCAGCCCACGATCGGCGCGGAGATCGAGGGGTGGATCTCAGGTACCCGCTGAGCGAGGCCGATGCGAGACCAGATCAAGGCCGCCGTCCTCGACTATAAGGTCGTGTTCTTCCGCGGCCAGGACATCGACCGGGACCAGCACGCGGCCTTCGCGCGGCAGTTCGGCCCGCTCTACGCCTACCCGAGCATGCAGCAGGCCCCATGGACAACGTGCTCGGCCATCCACCAGATCACCACGGCAGCCGACCCAAAAAAGGGACGAGAAGCTGCCGAGCTCCGCAGGCCCCACGACTGGGATCCCTACCACAGCGACACCAGCTGGCGGCTGGTCCCGACCTGGGGGCGGTGCTCCGCGCGGTCACCCTCCCCGACGTCGGCGGCGACACCGATCTGGGTCGACGCCGGCCTGGCCTACGACGAGCTGCCGGACGACGTCAAGCAGCGCCTCGACGGCCTGCACGTGACCCACGACTTCCGGGAGCCCGCAACTCCGGGATACGACTACCCGATCGTGGCCCACCCGATCGTCCGCACCCACCGCGAGACGGGCCGGAAGATCCTGTTCGTCAACTTCACCAACCGTCCGTGGATCGTCGGACTGGACCGGGCCGAGAGCAAGGAACTCTTTCGATCGTGCACGACCAGTACCGCAAGCCCGAGCTACCAGGTCCGCTTCAGCTGGCAGCCGGGCTCGATTGCGTTCTGGGACAACCGGGCCGCCGTCCACTACGGGGTACGCAACTACGGCGACTTCCCCCGGCTTCTCGAGCGGATCCTGATCGCCGACGAGCCGCAGTACGCCGACCTCTAACCAGTAACCCCATCGCGGCTCAGGCACCGTACTAATAACGAGGCAACGGTGCCCCAATGTGAATGTGCCATCGGCGCCCTGGGCAGGCGCGCCGGTGGCACATTCACCCACTCGGCGGGCACGCACATCCACTCTTCATCCCAGCGGGCACGCACACCCACTCTTCATCGCCACGCGGGCACGCACACCCACTCTTCATCCCGGCGCAGGTTGTGGCGGAGCGAACATCATGGACCTGTCTCTCAGCGGAAAGCGGGCCGTCGTCACCGGCGGCAGCCGCGGCATCGGATTCGCCATCGCCGACGCGCTCGCGGCCGAGGGGGTGGAGATCGCCCTGCTGGCCCGCGACCCCGACCGGCTCGCGGCGGCGGCCGCCCGGCTGCGCGAACGCGGCCACCGGGTGCTGCCCCTGTCCGCCGACACCACCGACGACAAGGCCGTGCGAACCGCGATCACGCACGTCGCCGAGGATCTCGGCGGGGTCGACATCCTGGTCAACAACGCCGCCACGCCGGCCGGGGCGGCCGCCCCGCGAGACCTGGCCGACCTCGTCGACGACGACATTCTGGCCGCGTTCGACACCAAGGTGCTCGGCTACCTCCGCACCGCCCGGGCCGCCGCCCCGTACATGACCGCCCAGGGCTGGGGACGGATCATCAACATCAGCGGGCTCGCCGCCCGCAGCGTCAGCACGGCCTCCGGCTCAATCAGGAATGTGTCGGTCGCGGCGCTGACCAAGACCCTCGCCGACGAACTCGGCCCGAAGGGGATCAACGTCACGGTCGTGCATCCCGGCTGGACGGTGACCGAGCGGACCGCGGACCACATCGCCGCCTACGCCTCCGCCCGCGGCATCACCGAGGCCGCCGCCCAGGTGCTGCTGGCCAAGGACATCAGCATCGGCCGCCCGGTCACCGCCGCCGAGCTCGCCGACGTCGTCACCTTCCTCGCCTCACCGCGCAGCGTCGCCATCAACGGCGACACAATCGCCGCCGGCGGCGGCGCCCGCGGCCCCATCCACTACTGACGACGACCGCACCCCAGGCACTGCGAACGCGTCGAGCACTCATCCAGCAAGTTGTCGAGCACCCGATCTGGCAGGTTCCGTTTGCGGGTCGATGGCGTAGCCGACAGGTCTCCGTTTCGGGTCGATGGCGTCGGCGACAGGCCGTGCGCTGGGCGGCAACCCCGGTTCTGCCGCACAATGATGCCCATGACCGAGGACTTCGCGGCGCGCATCGGCGCCCTAGTCGGCGTGCCGGCGGCTGGTGTTCACGAGGTCGGGACCAGACACGGATTCAGGCACCTGACCGGGGCGCTGGCCGACGGCCGGGGGATCTTCGTCAAGGCGGCCGTCGGCGACGGCGAAGCGCCGGAGGCGTTCGCAGCCGAGGCGAACGGGTTGCGCTGGCTCGCCCAGGCCGACGCGGTTCCAATCCCGGCCGTGCTTGGCGCGGACGAGAGCACGCTGGTCATCGAGCTGCTGCTGCCGGGCGAGCCGACGCCGGAAGCGGCCCGCGACTTCGGGGCGGCGTTGGCCAGGATGCACGCCGCCGGCGCGCCCGGGTTCGGGGCGCCGTGGCCCGGCTACATCGCGTCGCTCCCGCTCGACAACACCCCCCGCGACGACACCTCCATCGAAACCACCCCCCTCGACAACACCTCGCCCGGCGACGCCACGCTCGACCGCGACTGCCTCGATAACGCGCGGGAGCCAGACTGGGGCAGCTGGTACGCCGAGCGACGCCTCGCCCCGTACCTGAAACGGGCGCGGGACGCCGGCCTGCTCTCGGCCGCCGACGCGTGCCCGGTCGAGTCCGTCATCGACGGCATCCGCAAGCTGGCCGGCCCGCCCGAGCCGCCGAGCCGCACCCATGGCGACCTGTGGGCGGGCAACGTGCTCTGGCCGCGCGGCCGCGCCGCGCTGATCGATCCCGCCGCGCACGGCGGTCACCGGGAGACCGACCTGGCGATGCTGGCCCTGTTCGGCGCCCCGTACCTGGAGCGAGATCCTGCGCGCGTACGACGCGACGGTCCCGCTGGCCGACGGCTGGCGCTCCCGCGTCCCGCTCCATCAGCTCCATCCGCTGCTGGTCCACGCCTGCCTGTTCGGCGCCGGTTACGTTCCCCAGGTAATCGCGGCCGCCCGCCAAGCACTCACCGTCTGACCTGCGGAAATAGCCGCACAATCCGCGCTTAGGTCGATCACGCTCCGGTATCGGAGCATTGCTCAGCGCCGGCATGGTGCAGTTTGGCCCAGGATCGGGCCGGGTAGGGCTGGCGGTTGCCGGGTGCTTGTCCCCCGGGGGATGAGTGCCCCTGACGCCAACGACTGCCAGTCAGGAAATGCACACCATGGCCTATGACCCATTCGGATCTGGCGACTTGGGCGCCAGTCCCTTCGACGACTTCATCGCCCGTTACCTCGGCGGCGGGGGGCAGCGGCCGGCCCGCGGATCGACATCACCCAGCTGATGAGCGAGCAGGCGGCGGGCGGTCTGGCCGCCGCCGCGCGGCCGCGGCGGGCGGCCCCGACCTCGACACCGACCACCTGCTGTGCGCGCTGACGGGCGACGAAACGGGCGCGCGCTGCTCGCCGCGCCGGCGCCGACCCCGACGAGCTGCGCGAGCAGCTGGAGCGGCCCGGCGCGGCGAGCCGCGCAACGAGCTGCCCCCCCTGACCCCGGCGGCCAAGCGGGCGCTGCTCGACGCCACCAGGTCTCCCGCGCCCTCGGCTCGACCTACGTCGGCCCCGAGCACCTGCTCTTCGCCCTGGCGGTCAACCCCGACTCGGCCGCCGGCCGGCGCTCGCCGGGAGCCCGGGTCACCCCGCAGTCGCTGCAGCAGGCAGCCGCGGGCGGCGGCGCGGCCGGCGGCCGGCGGCGGGCAGCCGCCGTCGGACACCCCCACGCTCGACCAGTACGGCACCGACCTCACCGCGCTGGCCCGCGACGGCCGGATCGACCCGGTGATCGGCCGCGACGACGAGATCGAGCAGACCGTCGAGATCCTGTCCGCGCCGGACCAAGAACAACCCGGTGCTGATCGGCGAGGCCGGCGTCGGCAAGACCGCGATCGTCGAGGGCCTCGCCCAGCGCATCGTCGACGGCGACGTCCCCGAGACGCTGCACGGCAAGCGCGTGGTCGAGCTCGACCTCGCCGGCCTGGTCGCCGGCACCCGCTACCGCGGCGACTTCGAGGAGCGGCTCACGAAGATCATCGACGAGATCCGCGCGCACAGCGACGAGCTGATCGTCTTCATCGACGAGCTGCACACCGTGGTCGGCGCCGGGCGCCGGCGAGGGCGCCATGGACGCGGGCAACATGCTCAAGCCCGCCCTGGCCCGCGGCGAGCTGCACATCGTCGGCGCGACGACGCTCGACGAGTACCGCCAGACATCGAGAAGGACGCCGCGCTCGAGCGCCGCTTCCAGCCGATCCTGGTGCCGGAGCCGAGCGTCGAGGACGCCGTCGAGATCCTGCGCGGGCTGCGCGACCGCTACGAGGCGCACCACCAGGTGCGCTTCACCGACGAGGCGCTCGTCGCCGCGGCGGAGCTGTCCGACCGCTACATCACCGACCGGTTCCTGCCCGACAAGGCGATCGACCTGATCGACCAGGCCGGCGCGCGGGTGCGCCTGCGGCCAAGACGGCCGGCCGACCTGCGCGGCTCGAGCAGCGCCTTGACCGGCTGCACCGGGAGAAGGACCAGGCGGTCGCCGCCGAGCACTACGAGCGGGCGTCCGTCGCTGCGCGACCAGATCGCCGAGCTGACCGACCGGATCGACAGGGCCGCCGGCGGCGACGCCGTCGAGGCCGGCCGGCGTGCCCGAGGTCGGCCGGCCGACATCGCCGAGATGGTCTCGCGCGCCACCGGCATCCCGGTCGCCAGCTCACCGAGGAGGAGAGGGAGCGGCTGCTCGAGCTCGAGCGGCGCCTGCACGAGCGGGTCATCGGCCAGGACGACGCGGTGACGGCGATCGCCGAGGCGGTCCGGCGCACCCGCGCCGGCCTGGGCGACCCGGACCGGCCGGTCGGCAGCTTCCTGTTCCTCGGCCCGACCGGCGTCGGCAAGACCGAGCTGGCCAAGGCGCTCGCCGAGGCGCTGTTCGGCGACGAGGACCGGATGATCCGGCTCGACATGAGCGAGTTCCAGGAGCGGCACACCGTCAGCCGCCTGGTCGGCGCCCCTCCCGGGTACGTCGGCTACGACGAGGCCGGGCAGCTCACCGAGGCGGTGCGCCGCAACCCGTACTCGGTGGTGCTGCTCGACGAGATCGAGAAGGCCCACCCCGACGTGTTCAACATCCTGCTGCAGGTGCTCGACGACGGCCGGCTGACCGACGGCCAGGGCCGCACGGTCGACTTCCGGAACACCGTGGTGATCATGACCAGCAACCTCGGCTCGGACCTGATCGCGGCGGCGCCGGCTCGGCTTCGGCGGCGGCGACGGCGGCCAGGCGCGAGCCAGGACGGCAGGCGCGGACCAGGTCACGGCCGGCTGCGCGAGGCGTTCCGGCCCGAGTTCCTCAACCGGATCGACGAGATCGTCGTCTTCCGGCAGCTCGACGCGCCCAGCTGCGCCGGATCACCGACCTGCTGCTCGAGGAGACCGCCGGCGGCTGCACGCGCAGGACATCACGGTCGACTTCACGGCGGAGGCGGTCGACTGGCTCGCCGAGCGCGGCTACCAGCCGGAGTTCGGCGCCCGGCCGCTGCGCCGGGTGATCCAGCGCGAGGTCGACAACCGGCTCTCGCCGTGCTGCTCGCGGCGACCTCAGCCCGGGACAGCACGTGACCGTGGCCGAGGAAGGCGACGCGCTCCAGTTCCGCGTCAGCGACCGCGACCAGGCCCAGGTGCCACCGCCAGGCCCGGCCAGTCCGACCAGGAGACGGCCGGGCAGCGCGGGTAGCGAGGAGGCCGCGCCGCCCGGCCGAGCAGGGCGGCCCTGGTTACCCGACCCGCAGCCAGACCGTGGTGTCCGGCGGCAGCATGCCGCCGTCGAGCGGGTCGCTGGCGAGTAGCACCGCGCGTCCGGCGGAGCCGCACCGAAGCGGCGGACAGGTTCGAGACGCAGCGCACGCTGGCGCCACGGTCGAAGGCCAGCACCCCTCGGCCGATGGCAGCCACGTCATCGAGCCATCGCCGAGCGCAGGCTCGGCTCGCCGGAGGCGCAGCGCGCCGGTACAGCTCGAGCATCGACTCCGCTTCGCCGTCTCGGCCTCGACAGTCAGCTCGCGCCACTCCTTCGGCTGCGGCAGCCACGGCACGGCCGGCGCGCCGGGCGGCGTGAAGCCGAACGGCGGCTCGGCCCGACCATGGCAGCGGTACCCGGCAGCCGTCCCGGCCCGGGTCGGCGCCGCCGGTTCGGCGCCAGATCGGGTCCTGGCGCAGCTCGTCGGGGATGTCCTGCACTTCCCACAGGCCGAGCTCCTCGCCCTGGTAGATGTAGACCGCGCCTGGCAGGGCCAGCGTGAGCAGCGCCGCCGCCCTGCTCGCCGGGTGCCGAGCTGCAGGTCGACCGGAAGCCGTGGAAGTACCGGCGCCGCCGGAGGTCGAAGGCGGTGTCCGCCCGGCCGTACCTGGACACGATCCGGTCCACGTCATGGTTGGACAGCACCCAGGTCGCCGGGGCGCCGACCGGCCGTTCAGGGCCAGCGTCTGGTCGATGACCTCGCGCAGCGCGGCGGGCGTCCCAGGGGCAGCTCAGGTACGGGAAGTTGAACACGGTGTGCAGCTCCCCCGGGCTGACGTACCGGGCGAGCCGGACCGCGTCCGGCATCCAGATCTCCCCGATCAGGACCCGGCCCGGATACTCGTCAGCGACGGCCCGCCAGGCCGGTACATCTCGTGCACGTCGTCGCGGTCGGCATACGGGTTGGCGCGGCCGGGTCGGCCGAGTCAGTCCGGCAGGGACGCGTCCTTGGCGAGCAGCGCCGCCGAGTCGATCCTGATGCCGTCGGCGCCGCGCTCGAACCAGAACCGCAGCACGTCCTCGAACTCGCGCCGGACGTCCGGGTTCGCCCAGTTGAAGTCGGGCTGCTCCGGCGCGAACAGATGCAGGTACCACTCGCCCGGCCTGCCGTCGGGCTCGGTGACCCGGGTCCAGCCGGGGCCGCCGAAGATCGACTGCCAGTCGTTCGGCGGCAGCTCGCCGCCCGGGCCGCGGCCTGGCCGGAACCAGAACCTGGCCCGCTCGGCGGATCCAGGCGCGGCGGCCAGCGCCGCCTGGAACCACGGATGCTGGTCGGAGCAATGGTTCGGGACCATGTCGATGATGATCCGGATGCCGGGCGCGTGCGCTTCGGCGATCAGCGCGTCAGCGTCCGCGAGCGTGCCGAAAGCGGGTCGATGCTGCGGTAGTCGGAGATGTCGTAGCCGGCATCGGACATCGGCGACGGGTACCACGGGTTGAACCAGATCGCGTCGATGCCCAGCTCGGCCAGGTAGCTGCAGCTGGGCCCGCACGCCGGCGAGGTCGCCGATCCCGTCCCCGTTGCCGTCCGCGAAGCTGCGCACGTACAGCTGGTAGATGGCGGCGTTGCGCCACCAGGAGTCGGCGGCCCCGGCGCGGATGGCCCGGGTGATGCCGGCTTGTGCACGGTGAACCTGCTTTCTCCAGGGTTGGGCAGCGGTCGATGACCGCGGCGGCGGCTGACGCGGATGCGGCGGCGTGGTCGCACCGGTGGTCAGCCCCGGATGCCGCCGGCGGTCAGGCCGGCCATGATGTTGCGCTGGAAGATCAGGAAGAAGACGATCGTCGGGATCGCCGCCATCGCAGACGCGGCGATGATCAGGTTCTGCGGCGTGGCGCCGGTGGCCTGCCAGATGCCGACGTTGAGGGTCTCCCTGGTCGGGGTGTAGCCGTACTCAGCCAGGAGCGGCCAGAGGAAGTCCTTCCACACCGCGACCAGCGCGAAGATCGAGACGACACCGATGATCGGCCGGGACATCGGCAGCACGATCCGCCACAGGATCCGCGTCCGGGACGCGCCGTCGATCTGAGGCGGCGTCGATGTAGTCGCGCGGGATCGAGTCGAAGAACCGCTTGAGCAGGAAGATGTTGAATGCGTTGGCGACCGACGGCAGCCAGATCGCCCACGGGCGTGCCGATCAGGTTCCAGTGCAGGATGGGCGGTTCGACCATGGTCACGTACTGCGGCACGACCAGCACGGTGGCCGGGATCATCAGCGTGGCCAGCATCAGGAAGAGAATCACGTTCCCGAGCAACGGCCGCAGCTTGGATAGCGAGTACGCGGCGGCCACGTCGAAGACGAGCTGAAGGCCGAGCGCGCCGACCGCGTAGTACACGGTGTTCCACAGCAGCCGCGCGATGTCCAGCCGGTCCAACGCCTGCATGATAAGTCCCCGGGTACAGATTGATGCGGGTAGAGCGTCGGCGGTGTGGCGATCACTTCCTGGGTGGACTTGAGCCCGTCGGTGAACAGGAAGTACATCGGGCCGATGAAGATCAGCGTGAACGCCACGATCACCAGGGTCAGCACCACCCGGTAGATGATCTTGCCGCGCGGCCGGTTGAGCTGCGACGCTTGATATCAGCGTCCTCGTCGAGCCGTCGGCGCCGGCCGCCGGGACACCCGGGACACGCGGGGGCGGACGCTAGCGCTGGCGGTGGCCAGTCGAGCCATCAGGTCCTTCCTAGCCGTCTAGTCGCGCTCGCGGGTGGCCCACAGGAACCCGGCGGAGAAGACGGCGAGCACCAGCATGAGGATCACGCCGAGGGCCGACGCGCTGTTGTAGTTGCTGGCGCCGCTCATCTCGAATGCGTACTGGTAGATGAGCATCACCACCGACAGCGTGTTGTTGTTCACGCCGCCGCCGCCGTTGGTCAGCACGAACGATTCGACGAACATCTGCATGGTCGCGACGACCTGCAGCATCAGCAGCATGACCAGGATCAGCCGGGTCTGCGGGATCGTGATGTGCCTGATCCGCCGGAACAGGCCCGCCCCTCCAGTTCGGCCGCCTCGTACAGCTCGCCCGGGATGTTCTGCAGCGCGGCCAGGTAGATCAGCGTCGCGCCGCCCATGTTCATCCAGGTCGAGGCGATCACGACCGAGATCATCGCGGTGCTGACGAAGCCGGTGCCGGGCTGGAGCACCCACTGCGAGGTCGGCAGGTGCAGCGTGTGCAGGATGTCGTCGAACAGGCCGTACTGCGGGTTGTAGAAGTAGGAGAACAGCAGCAGGGCCGAGGCCGGCGGCAGCATCACCGGCAGGTAGACCAGCACCCGCAGGTAGCCCCGGGCGTGCCGTAGCTCGTTCAGCAAGATCGCCACGCGAACGGGACCGCGAAGCCGATGACGAGCGCGAGCAGGGTGAATTCCAGCGTGTTGCGCCAGGCGATGCCAGAACGTCGGGTCGTGGTAGATGCGCGTCGTAGTTGACCCAGCCCGCCCAGGTGTAACCGCCCGCCGTACATCGGCTTCTGGAAGCTCATGATGAATTCGCGGACGATCGGGTACCAGGAGAAGAAGGTGAAGCAGAGCACCGCGCCGATCAGGAACCCCCACGCAGCGACGTTGCGCTGCACCTTCGGCGCGAGGCGGGTACCGCCCCGCTGCCGAGTCGGTCGGCGCCGGGCGAGTCGCCTGGGCGCTGTCGCGACGTCCGCCATGGGAAGTCTCCGTTCTCTGTTGCGTTCCCTGACCCGGGGACCGGGCTCGGGGCGGGCGGCGGAGGTCGCCGCCCGCCCCGAGGTGTACTAGTGGCTGTCAATCGATGTTTTCGAACGGACCTTTGGCTCTACATCAGCCCGCGACGAATTGCAGCACGTGTTGACGTTGGTCGCTGCCGCCTTGAGCAGCGCCGGGATATTGGCGTTCGCTCGGTGAGTACCGCCAGCATCGTCGGGTCCAGCGTCTTGTAAACCGCCTGCGCGTCGGTCGGCTCGCCGTCGCTCGCCTCGTCCGCGTTGATGTACGGCTGGTAGTAGGCGATGTTGATCGTCGAGGACGCGCTCCTGAGCTGGTCGATCTGCGACCGACGGCGCCGGTCGAACAGCAGGCTCGGCGAAGCCGACCGGCAGCCCGTCCGCCTTCTGCCTGACGTAGTTGAACTGGCCCGTCGCCCGGCGTCAGGTCCTCGAAGTTGATGAACTTGATGCCGGCCTCGATCTGCGCCGGCGTGTCGTTCTTGGCGAACATGTAGTCGTCGCCACCGGACAGCGATCCGGCCGCCGTGCCGGTCACGCTGGGCAGCGGGCCCATGCCGATGTCGTTGATGTTGCCCTTGTCGGTGGTCATGATCTCGTTGTAGACGTCGTCGGGGGCGGCGATGTACATCCCCAGCTTGCCCGCGGCGAACTGCGCCTGCAGGGCGCCCCAGCCGAGGCCCTGGGTAGCGCTCATCGCGTTATCGGTGAATCGCAGGTTGTGCAGCGCGGTCAGGATCGCCATTCCGTCGGCGTTGTCGAAGTCCGCCGTGGGCGGGTCGGTGCGTTGTTGACCACCGTGCCGCCGAGCGCGTCCATGTAGGAGGAGAAGTGCCAGCCGCCGTTGTTGTCGGCGCTGTAGTCGCCCCAGCCCTCGATGCCGTTGCCGAGCTTGGCGATGGCGTTGGCGTCCGTCTCCACCTGCGCCCAGGTCGTCGGCGGGTCGTTCGGGTTCAGGCCGGCCTCGGAGAACAGCTTCCGGTTGTAGATCAGGCCCTGGGTGTAGTTGGCGAACGGTATGCCGTAAATCGACTTGCCCGCGGTCACGTCCTTCATCGCGCCGGGGACGATGGAGTCGAGGTTCGGCACGGTTGTCGTGTTCACGTACGGCGTGATGTCGGCCGCCTGGCCGGCCGTCAGGACCTGCGGCAGGTCGGTGAAGTAGGTGTAGAACAGGTTGGTCTCGGTCCCGGCCCGCAGCATGGCGGTGAACGTGGGCGGAGACTCGCACGGGTAGTTGTAGACGCTGTTGATGGTGATCTTTGGGTTCGCCTTCTCGAAGATGGCGACGTCCTCCACCCACTCCTTGTGCTGGATCGGGTCCTGGGCTGCGGTCGGCGCGCAGTCAATGCTGATCGTCACCGGGCCCGAGCTACTGCTCGTGCTGCCGGCGCTGGCGCTGCCGGCCGTGCTGCTCGAACTGCTGCTGGTGCAGGCCGCGGCACCGAAGATAAGGCCTGCCGCGGCGGCGACCGCGATTATCGGGCGGTAGCGCAGTCCGTAACGCTGTCTGCTCTTCATCGCTCCATCCCTTTCCTGGGGGCTGAACGTCGGCGATGTGCGACCGCGCCGCTTCGATAACTCGGTTAGGCGCCGTCGCCGTTGAGAGCACGATACGTTTCCGGACATCTGCTTGCAAGATGTTGATGATCTGATGAAAAGACACAACTTTATTACGGCGGCGCATAGCGAAGAAACCGGAGGAAGACGACTGTAACTTGCGGAAAAATGCCGTATCGTTTGCAGCATGACGCGAACTCCCGCCCGGCGGCTCGCAGACGTCGCCAAGAAGGTTGGGGTCAGTGAGGCCACCGTGAGCCGAGTGCTCAACGGTAAAGCAGGTGTGTCCGATAGCACCAGAGACGCGGTGCTCACCGCGCTTGACGTGCTCGGGTACGAACGCCCGAGCAAGCTGCGCGGGCAGCGTGCCCGGCTTGTCGGCCTCGTGCTGCCCGAACTGCAGAACCCCATTTTCCCCGCGCTGGCCGAGGTCATCGGCGGGGCGCTGGCCCAGCGTGGCTTCACCCCGGTGCTCTGCACCCGCACCGAGGGCGGGCTGTCCGAGGCCGACTACGTCGACATGCTGCTCGACCAGCACGCATCCGGGGTGGTGTTCGCCGGCGGTAACTGCACCGAGGTCGCCGCCCCGCACGACCATTTCCGGATGCTGCGCACCAGGGGCGTGCCGGTGGTGATCGTCAACGCCGCCATCGACAGCCTCGAGTTCCCCCGGGTCGCCTGCGACGACTTCGCCGCGGCGGGCCAGGCCTTCAACCACCTGGCCGCGCTCGGGCACGACCGGATCGGGCTGCTGCTCGGCCCGGAGGATCACATGCCGTCACGCCGCCGGCTGGTCGGCTTCGAGGACCACGCCAAGCGCTCCGGCATCTCCGCCGCGCCGGTCGAGCACGCGCTGTTCTCGCTTGAGGGTGGCCAGGCGGCGACCAGCCGGATGCTGCGCCAGGGCGTCACCGGCGTCATCTGCGGCAGCGACGTGCTCGCGCTCGGCGCGATCAGGGCCGTCCGCCGGGCGGGGCTGTCGGTGCCGGGCGACGTGTCGGTCGTCGGCTACGACGACTCCGCGTGGCTGAACTGCACCGACCCGCCGCTGACGACGGTCAGGCAGCCCATCGAGTCGATGGGCAAGTCCGCCGTCGCTCTGCTGGTCGGCCAGATGGAGACCACCGTCGGGCACGCCGAGGAGCTGCTGTTCGAGCCCGAGCTCGTCGTCCGCGGCTCTACCGGCCCCGCCCCGGTCCGAGCCTGACCGGTCCCAGCCTGACCGGTCAGTGCCAGGCGGGGCCGGTGGTGAGGGGGTGGGCGCGGAGGTAGTCCTCGTCCACGTCGACGCCGAGGCCGGGGCCCTCGAGGGGGAGGACGGTGCCGTCGTCGGCCAGCGTGTAGGAGGCCGAGCAGGCGGTGGTGCGGAGCGGGTTGTCGGCTGAGCCGTCGGCCTCGAAGTACCACGCGTTGTCGACGCTGGCCAGGTAGTGCACGCTGGCGGCGAAGTTCAGCCCGGTGTGGCAGCCGTGGGTGCAGACCGGCAGGCCGGCCGCCGACGCCAGCGCGGCGATCCGCAGCGCCTCGGTGACGCCGCCGCAGCGGGACAGGTCGGGCTGCACGACCGACACCGCGCCGCCGTCGACCAGTCGCTGGAACTCGTACCGGGTGTACAGGTTCTCGCCCGCCGCCAGCGGCAGCACCGGGCGGGCGAGCGCCGCCGCGGCGCGCCAGGACCGGTCCTGGTAGGGCGGGAACGGCTCCTCGAGCCAGCCCGCTCCCGCCTCGGCCAGCGCCGGCAGCATCGCCCGGACGTCATCGACCGAGTAGCGGCAGTTGGCGTCGGCCAGCAGCGCCACGTCCGGGCCGAGCGCGGACCGCAGCGCCCGGGCCCGTTCGATATCAGCCTTGAGAGTGTCGCCGAGCCGCAGCTTGACCGCGCGGTAACCACCCGCGACCTGCCTGCCCGCCTCCTCGGCGACCGCGGCGGGCGCGGCGTAGCCGAGCGCGAAGCCGCCGGCGTAGGCGCGGCACCGGGCGCGACGCCCCGCCCAGCAGCCGGTACAGCGGCTGGCCGAGCGCCTTGCCCTTGATGTCCCAGAGCGCCAGGTCGATCCCGCTCATCGCGCAGACGCAAGCTGCGCAGGTGCCGTGGTTGGCGAGCACGCGGCGCTCGAAGACGTCCCAGACGGCGGTCGGCGCGGCCGCGTCGAGGCCGGTCAGCAGGTCGCGGAGGGTGGTGTCGACGGTCGCGGCGACGGCCAGCGGCGCCCGGCCGTTGTAGGACTCGCCGTAGCCGACGACCCCGTCGACGGTGGTCACCTTCACCACCACCGTGTCCCGCTTGGTGACCGAGCCGAGGCCCTGGGTCACCGCCTGCTTGAGCGGGACCGAGCACGGCAGCGCCTCGATGGAGGCGATCGTCAGGTCTTTCACCCTGTCGAGACTGGCAAACGAGGGGGCGGCGGGCAATGTGTCCCGGTCATGATCGCGGGCCGCTTGCGGCGGATCTCGCCACAAACGGCCCGCGGCCACGCAACAGCCAGAGCGGTTACCCGGCGACGCCGGCCGGCTCGCCCACCGTCAGCGGGTGGCCGATCGACTCGCCGCTGGCCGGGTCGAAGAAGTGCAGGCGGCTGGTGTCGATGGCGAGCTCGAGCGGCTGCCCGGACCGGACGGCGGACCTGGAGGACACCCGCGCGGTCCACAGCGTCTTGCCGCCGGCCAGCGCGGTGACCGTCTCGTCCTCCTCCGAGGAGCCGTCGGAGGCGCTGGCGATCGAGGCGTGCTCGACCGGCGGGGCGTCGATCGTGAAGATCGCGTGGATCTCGGTGCCGAGCTCCTCGGTGACGCCGACCGTGACCGGGAACCGCGCCCACGAGGCGTCGCCGAAGGCGGCGTCCTCGAAGTCGGACGGCCGGACGCCGAGGATGATCTGCTTCCCCAGGTACCCGTCGAGGCCGGGCTTGGCCTCGAACACCGACGCCGGCACCGGCAGCTGGAAGCCGGCGAAGCTGACCGTCGCCCCGCCGTCGCCGCGGTCGAGGGAGGCCGCCGCGAAGTTCATCGCCGGGGAGCCGATGAAGCCCGCCACGAACAGGTTGACCGGCGACTCGAACAGCCGCTGCGGGCTGTCGACCTGCTGGATCCGGCCGTCCCGCATCACGCAGACGCGGTCGCCGAGGGTCATCGCCTCGACCTGGTCGTGGGTCACGTACACGGTCGTGATGCCCGAGCCGCTCGTGCAGCTGGTTCAGGGCCGCGCGCATGGACACCCGGAGCTTGGCGTCGAGGTTGGACAGCGGCTCGTCCATCAGGAAGGCCTGCGGCTCGCGGACGATCGCCCGGCCCATCGCGACGCGCTGGCGCTGGCCGCCCGAGAGGGCCGCGGGCTTGCGGTTCAGGTACGGCTCGAGGCCGAGCAGCGCCGCCGCCTCGCCGACCCGCCGCTTGATCTCCGCCTTGGGCGTGTGCCGCAGCTTCAGGCCGAAGGCGAGGTTGGCCTCGACGGTCATGTGCGGGTAGAGCGCGTAGTTCTGGAACACCATCGCGATGTCGCGGTCCTTCGGCGGCAGGTCGTTGACCACCTGCGCGCCGATGGAGATGTTGCCGTCGGTGATCTCCTCAAGGCCGGCGATGGACCGCAGCGCCGTCGACTTGCCGCATCCGGAAGGACCGACAAGCACCATGAACTCGCCCTCCTTCACCTCAAGGTTCAGGTCGTCGAGGGCCCTGACGCCACCCGAGTAGACCTTCTCCACGTGTTCAAGGACGATCTGTGCCATTGAGTAAACTCCCTTGTCGGCCGTGTCTTCATGATGTCCGCCGGCGGCTGCCACGGCAACATTGCGCTGATAAATGTTGATGATCAGTGACGTGGGATGATAGATGACGTTCCGTGCTCCGCGCAAGCCCGTTCACTCATCTGGATTCGGCCAGCCGCCGCACCGAGACCGGCGTGGTGAGCACCCGGTCGGCCCCGACCGCCCGCACCGGGCCGGTCAGCGTGAACGAGCCGGACAGCGGCAGGTCGTCCGACGCGCCGCCGATCGCGACCGAGATCTCGCCCGGCTCGACGATCCGGGTCCCGTCCCGGCCGGTGAAGGCGGTCCGGTCGGCGTGCAGGCGGAACGTCACCTGCGCGCTCTCGCCCGGCGCGAGCGCCACCCGGGTGAACCCGGCCAGCCAGCGCGTCGGCCGCACCACCGAGGCCACCGGGTCGCCCAGGTACAGCTGAACCACCTCGGTCCCGGCCACCGAGCCCGTGTTGCGCACGGTGCACGAGATGCCCACCCCGCCGTCGGTCGCCGCGTGGTCCGCCGACAGCTCCAGGTCCGCGTAGCCGAAGGTCGTGTACGAGAGCCCGTGCCCGAACGCGAACAGCGGCGTCGGGTCCACGTCGCTGCCCGCGTGCAGCGCCGCGTTCGGCGACCGCAGGTAGGTCGAGGGCTGCGCGCCCGGCAGCCGGGGGATCTCGACCGGCAGCTTGCCGCTCGGCGTCACCCGCCCGGTCAGCACCCCGGCGATCGCATGACCGCCCTCCTCGCCGGGGAAGAACGCCTGGACCACGGCGGCCAGCCGGTCCGCCACCGCGCCGAGCGCGTACGGCCGGCCGGTGACGAGCACCGCCACCACCGGCGTGCCGGTGTCGGCCAGCGCCTGCAGCAGCTCCTGCTGCACGCCGGGGAGGGTGAGGTCGGTCACATCGCATCCCTCGCCGCTGGTCCCGTGCCCGAACAGGCCGGCCTGGTCGCCCACCACGGCGACGACCAGTTCGGCCGAACGGGCCGTCGCGACTGCCTCGGCGAAACCGCTGGTGTCGGCCGTGGCGACGTCGCAGCCGCGGGCGTAGCCGACGTCGGCAAGCTCCTCGCGGAGCGCGGCTGAGCACGGTGGCGACCTCGACCCCCGCGCTGCTGCCGCGGTCGAACCACGCCTGGTGCGCGAGGTGCCTGGGCATGGTGTAGCAGCCGAAGAACGCGAGCGGGTCGTCGGCCAGCGGCCCGATGACGGCGACCCTGGCCGTCCTCGGCAGCGGCAGCGCCTGCCGGCCGTTGGCGACCAGCACCACCGACTCCTCGGCCAGCCGCCGGGCGATGTCCCGCTGCGCGGGCGGGTCCAGGTCGAGATCCGGCTCCTGGTCCCCGGCCTGCGCGGCGTCGGCCGGGAGCGGCGACCAGCCGCGGTCGAGCATGCCGAGCTCGAGCTTCTGCTGGAGCACCCGGGCGGCCGCGCGGTCGATCAGTTCCTCGGGCACGTCGCCCGCCGTGACCGCCGCCAGCAGCGGGTCGCCGTAGCAGCGGGTGGTCGGCAGCTCCACGTCAAGCCCGGCCGCGAGCGCCAGCGCCGCCGCGCCGGCCGGGTCGGCCGCGACCCGGTGCTGGAGCTGGAGGAAGGAGACCGCGAAGTAGTCGGAGACGACGAGGCCGTCGAAGCCGAGCTCGTCGCGGAGCAGGTCGGTCAGCAGGCTCGGGTCGGCGCTTGCGGGCATGCCATCGCGGTCGATGTAGGTCGGCATCACCGACCGGGCGCCGCCGATCCTGATCGCCATCTCGAACGGGGGCAGGATGACGTCGGCGAACTCGCGCGGGCCCATCGAGACCGGCGCGTGGTTCCGGCCGGCCCGCGACGCGGAGTACCCGGCGAAGTGCTTGAGCGTCGCCTGCAGGCCGGCCGACTGCAGGCCCTGCACGTAGGCGGTGCCGACGGTCCCGACCAGGTACGGGTCCTCGCCGATGGTCTCCTCGACCCGCCCCCACCGGTAGTCGCGGGTCACGTCGAGGACCGGCGCGAGCCCCTGGTGCACGCCGGCCGCCCGCATCGTCGCACCGAACGCCGCCGCCATCTCGCGCACCAGCGCCGGGTCGAAGGACGCGCCCCAGGCGAGCGAGGTCGGGTAGATCGTGGCGCCCCAGGCGGCGAACCCGGTCAGGCACTCCTCGTGCGCGACCGCCGGGATGCCGAACCGGCTGCCGGCCACGATCCGCGCCTGCAGCCCGGCCAGCGCCCGCATCCCCGCCGCGGCCGGCACCGGGCGGCTGCCGTAGACCCGGGTGAGCTGGCCGAGCCCGTCCTTGATGAGCTCGTCGAGCGGCGGCTGCTCCTCGTTGAACTGGTCCTGCATCGGGGCCACGCCGTCGCCCTCGCCGGACGCGCCCTGCCAGATGCTGCCGAGCTGGGCGACCTTCTCCGCCAGCGTCATCCGGCTCAGCAGGTCGGCCACCCGCTCGTCGGCCGGCCGCGCCCGGTCGCGCCACGGCTCGGCCGGGCGGTGCGCGGACGCGCCTGCGCCGACATCACCGTCCGATCGCGGCCGGACGGAAATCTCGGTGTTGTCCACTGGACGTGTCATTTCTCGTTGCTCCCTGGGGTCGCGGAGCCGGCCTTGGGGGCGGCGGTCGACTCGCGCACGATGAGTTCGGTGGTCAGCTCCATCCGGGTGGACCGCAGCGGCAGGCCCTCGATCAGCTCGCCGAGCATCCCCGCGGCGGCGTTTCCCATCTCGGCCAGCGGCTGCCGCACGGTGGTCATCGGCGGCGACGCCCAGCGGGCGACCGGCAGATCGTCGAAGCCGACGACGGACAGGTCCTCGGGGATGCGCAGCCCGTGCTGGCGGGCGGCCTCGTAGACGCCGAAGGCCTGCTGGTCGCTGCCCGCGAAGATCGCCGTCGGCCGGTCGGGCAGGCTGAGCAGTTCGGACGCGCAGCCGAATCCCCCTTCGTGGCGGAAGTCGCCGTACCGGACGAGCGCCGGGTCGAACGCGACGCCGGCCCGCTCCAGGCCCGACCGGTAGCCGTCGAGCCTGGCCAGGCTGCACAGATAGTCGGCCGGACCGGTGATCGCGGCGATCCGCCGGTGGCCCAGGGAGAGCAGGTGCTCGGTGGCGGCGAACCCGCCCGCCCAGTTGGTCGCCCCGACGGACGGGATATCCGCGGGCGGCGTGTTGACCGGGTCGATGACGACCAGCGGTATGCCGGCCCCGCGGAGCTGGCCGACCTGGGTCTCGGTCAGCTTGGTGGTCACCAGGATCACCCCGTCGCTGTGGTGGCTCGCGATGGTCGAGGTCCAGCTGGCCGGCCGGGCGTCGCCGTGCCGCACCGATGAGACCGCGATCGCGGTCCCCTGCTCCGCGCCCCATTCCTCGACGCCGCGCAGGATCTCGACCGCCCACGGGCTGTCCAGACCGATGAACACGAGGTCTATGAGTCCAGAGCGACGGCTGAGTCGCGGTCCAGTTCGGGGATACTTGTGCCGGTCAAGAAGCTGCTCCACCCGGGCGCGGGTGGTCGGCGAGACGTCTGGGCGGCCATTCACCACCTTCGACACAGTGGGCAGCGAAACGCCTGCCTCGGCTGCGATGGCGGCGAGCGTGGTCTTCCGCACGGCCTCACCTTTCGGAGTCAATATCGAAACTTATCGGTAACACAGTTCAACTGAACTGCGCCGTTCTCGCAGCATCGTACGCGAATCGTCGAGTGATGAAAATGTCGGTAACACCATGGAAACGAGGGGTTGACCGCCATGGGCCGCGAAATTACGATGGCGGCACGTCGAAAGTTCTCGAAAACTTTCGAAAGTGGCTTGTGCCCAATCCCAGAAGACGACCATGCGTAGCAGCCGAGAAGTTGCCGCCGCTCCCGCGGAGCGTCTTCGGAGTAGTCGTGGTACCCAGTTTCGGCTCAAGGAGTTTCTACGATGATGAAGAAAACCCCCGCTGCGGCGATAGCCGCACTCGGCCTCGGCGTCGTCCTGGCTGCCGCCGCCTGCTCTAGCGGCGGCAGCAGCAGCAACGGCGGCAATAGCTCTTCCTCCACCGGCCCCGTCACGCTGACCTTCTGGACGAACGCCACCCCTGGCCCCGGCCTTACGTTCTTCCAGAACGCCGTCAAGTCCTTCGACGCGGCCCACCCGGGCGTCACGATCAAGATGCAGGCCATCCAGAACGAGGACTACGACGGCAAGCTGCAGACCGCGCTGGCCTCGAACTCGACGCCGGACATCTTCTTCCAGCGTGGCGGCGGCAAGATGCTGGCCATGGTCAACGCGAACCAGGTCGCGCCGCTTACCCTCACCGCCGCGGACCAGGCCAATGTCAACGCGGACGCGCTCGCCGCCGAGACTCTCAACGGCAAGGTCTACGCCATCCCGCTGGA
>CAWISQ010000002.1:257500-1060828 GCA_963838825.1 uncultured Actinomycetota bacterium | reverse complement strand
CCAGAACCCCGAGGGGTTCTACTACAGCAAGAACCTCTTCAAGCAGGCGGGCATCACCTCGACGCCGACCACCATCCCTGAGCTCGAGGCCGATGTCGCCAAGCTGAAGACCATCAACGTCGCGCCGATCGCGGTCGGCGCCAAGGACGCGTGGCCCGCGGCCCACTGGTACTACAATTTCGCCCTCCGCGAGTGCAGCCAGGCCACGATGAACGCGGCCGGCACCAGCCTCAAGTTCACCGACCCGTGCTGGATGAAGGCCGGTAACGACCTGGCGGCGTTCCTCAAGATCAACCCGTTCCAGCCGGGCTTCCTGACAACCGCCGCGCAGGTGGGCGCGGGCTCCTCGGCCGGCCTGGTGGCCAACCACAAGGCCGGCATGGAGCTCATGGGCGCCTGGGACCCGGGCACGATCTCCACGCTCACCCCGAACCAGAAGCCGCTGCCTGACCTCGGCTGGTTCCCCTTCCCGGCGGTTCCCGGCGGCGCGGGCGACCCGAGCGCGATGATGGGCGGCATCGACGGCTACTCGCTGTCCCCGAACGCCCCGAAGCAGGCCTTCCAGTTCCTTGAGTTCCTCGTGTCCACGCCCCAGCAGAAGGCCTACGCCACGGCGTTCATCACGCTCCCCGTCAACAAGGCCGCGCAGTCGGTCGTGACCGATTCGGTCAGCGTCTCGGCGCTCCAGGCCCTGAACAAGGCCGCCTACACGATGCAGTTCCTCGACACGCAGTACGGCCAGAACGTCGGCAACGCGCTGAACGCCGCGGTGGTGAACCTGATGGCGGGCAAGGGCACTCCGGCCGGCATCGTCAGCGCCGCCACCGAAGCAGCGGCGAAAGGCTAATTTAAGACAATGAGCGACACCGTGCGCACTGCGGCCGTTGGCCGCATCCGCCGGGGCGCACTTCAAGTCGGGGACGCGGCGCACGCCGCGTCCCCGACGCCGCGTGCGCGCAAGCGCGGCAGAGGGCGCCAGCGGCTGGAAATCGCGCTCCTCACCAGCCCCGCGATCATCGTGTTCGTTGGCCTTGTCATCTTCCCGGTCGGGCTCGCCGCGTACTACGGCTTCTACAAGTGGCAAGGCTACGGCCCGCCCACCGACTGGGTCGGACTGGGCAACTACAAGATCATTTTCACCGACCCCGCCTTCCAGCAGGCGCTCGAGCATAACGGCCTGATCGTCGTGCTGTCCCTCGTCTTTCAGGGGCCGCTGGCCATCCTGCTCGCGCTGCTGCTGAACCAGAAGATCCGCGGCCGGGCCCTCATCCGCGTCCTGATCTTCGTCCCTTACGTGATCTCCGAGGTCATCGTCGGCACGGGCTTCAGCCTGATGCTCCAGGTAACCGGCGCGGTCAACGACGCGCTGCACAACATCGGCCTCGGCTTCCTCGCCACCGACTGGCTTGCCAACCCGAACATCGCGCTGTGGACGCTGATGGGCATCATCACCTGGAAATACATCGGCTTCGCGGTCATCTTGATGCTGGCCGGCCTGCAGTCGATCCCCGATGAGCTGTCCGAGGCCGCGCGGATCGACGGCGCTTCCTACTGGCAGGTCCAGCGCCACATCACGCTGCCGCTGCTCGGCCCGACCATCCGCATCTGGGCGTTCTTGTCGATCATCGGCTCGCTGCAGCTGTTCGACCTGGTGTACATCATCTGGGGTCAGTACATCTCCGGCGTGGCCGGCACCTCGACCATGGCGACGTACATGGCCCTTAACGGCCGCCTCGCCGGGAACTACGGCTACGGCAGCGCGGTCGCCGTGGTCATGTTCCTGATCTCGCTCATCGTCGCGCTGTGCTACCAGCGTTTCGTCCTGCGCCGCGACCTGCGGGGCGCCGTCACCCAGGGAGTCAACTGATGAGCGCGGCGACCTCCGGCGCACCGTCCCTGCGGGCCCGGCCCGCCAAGCGCAGCGACAAGCCGCAGAAGTGGGGCAACCCGGGCATCTACTTCATCGCCTTGCTGTTCAGCTCGGTCACCGTCGGGCCCATCCTGTATATCGTCCTGGGCGGTTTCCGCACCAACTCGCAGATCACAGTCAGCCCGGCCGGCCTGCCGAACCCATGGGTCTTCAGCAACTACGTCGGCGTCCTGAAGTCGAGCACCTTCTGGGGCGAATTCGCGAACTCGGCCATCGTGGGGGTCGTGACCACGGTCGGCGTCGTGGTGCTCGGCGTCATGGTGAGCTTCGCGCTCGCCCGCTACGAGTTCAAGCTCAAGGGCGCGATATACTCGCTGTTCGCCGCGGGCCTGATGTTCCCGCTGGTGGTCGCGATCACCCCGCTCTACATCATCGTCAAGGACCTCGGTCTCATCGACAGCCTGACAGGCATCATCATCCCGCAGATCGCATTCGGCCTGCCGACGACGGTCATCATCCTGACGCCCTTCCTGCGCGCCATCCCCAAGGACATCGAGGAGGCGGCGTCCATCGACGGCACCAGCCGCCTCGGGTTCTTCTTCCGCATGGCCATCCCGCTGGCGCTGCCCGGCGTGATCACCGTCGGCATCCTCGCCTTCATCGGCAGCTGGAACAACTACATCCTGCCGCTGTACGTCTTGAACTCGCAGGCGCACTACACGCTGCCACTCGGCGTGCAGCAGTTCTCCTCTGTGTACTCGCAGGACACGGCGCGGGTGCTGGCGTTCACCTCGCTGTCGATGATGCCCGCGCTGATCTTCTTCTCTATCTTCCAGCGCCGCATCGTCGGGGGCCTGACTGGCGCGGTGAAGGGCTAGGCGCACGGGCACGGTCGCCGGCCAGGCCGGCGACCCTCCCCGCCTGCGTTCGTCAGAAAGGACCGCTGTATTGCCTCACGCTCATATCGAGCTCGACAAGCGCGCCGTCATCGCGCCCGTCAGCCGCCGCACGTTCGGCGCGTTCGTCGAGCACCTTGGCCGGTGCGTCTACACCGGGCTCTACGAGCCCGGGCACCCGGCCGCGAACTCCGGCGGCTTCCGCATGGACGTCGTCGAGCTCGTCCGGGAACTCGGCAGCACGACCGTCCGCTACCCGGGCGGCAACTTCGTCTCCGGCTTCCGCTGGGAAGACTCGATCGGCCCGCGGGAGGCGCGCCCGGTGCGCCGCGACCTCGCGTGGCACTCGCTCGAGTCGAACCAGGTCGGCCTCGACGATTTCGCCAGGTGGCTGACGCTAACCGACTCCGAACTGATGCTCGCCGTGAATCTCGGCACCCGTGGCATCCTGCCCGCCCTCGACCTGCTGGAGTACGCCAACCACCCCTCCGGCACTGCACTGTCGGACCTGCGCATCGCGAACGGCACACCGCGGCCGCACAACGTGCGCATGTGGTGCCTGGGCAATGAGATGGACGGCCCGTGGCAGGAAGGCTTCATGACCGCCGACGACTACGGGAAGATCGCCGCCCGCACCGCCGCCGCGATGAAGATGGCCGACAAGGATCTCGAGCTGGTGGTCTGCGGCTCCTCCGGCTCGGGCATGCCGACGTTCGGCGACTGGGAGCGCACCGTACTTGAGCACAGCTACGAGCATGTCGACTACGTCTCGTGCCACGCCTACTACCAGGAGCTCGACGGCGACCTCGGCTCCTTCCTCGCCTCGGCGCTGGGCCTGGACTACTACATCGACACCGTTGTCGCGACGGCCGACCACGTCGGCCACAAGAAGCGATCGAATAAGAAGATGCAGCTTTCGTTCGATGAATGGAATGTCTGGTATCTCAAGGAGCACCAGGAGCGCGAGAAGGCCGCCGAGGCCAGCGGCGAATGGTCCTACGCGCCGCGCCTGCTCGAGGACGTCTACTCGGTCGCGGACGCCGTCGTCGTCGGCAACCTGCTGATGACGCTGCTCAAGCACAGCGACCGGGTCACCTCGGCGTCGCTCGCCCAGCTGGTCAACGTGATCGCGCCGATCATGACCGAGCCCGGCGGGCCCGCCTGGCGGCAGACGACCTTCTTCCCGTTCTCGATCACCAGCCGGCTCGCGTCCGGCGAGGTAATCCGCCCCGTGATCGAGACGCCGACATACCGCACGGCGCGCCACGGCGAGGCATCCGTCATCGATGCCATCGCGACTGTCGACGACGGCCGCGCCGCGGTGTTTCTCGTCAACCGCGACCGCGCGCAGACCGCGCAGGTCACGATCGACGTGCGCAGCCTGCGCTCCACCCGGATAATCGAGGCGGTCACGCTGGCCGACGCCGACGTCTACGCGAAGAACACGCTCGCCGAACCGGACCGGGTAACGCCGGCCGCGAACGCGAGCGCGGTCCTCGCCGCCGGCGTACTCACCATCGAGCTGCCGCCTGTCTCATGGACGGCGGCCGCGCTGAGCTGACAAGCGGGCGAGGGTGACCGCCGCGCTCCCGCTCGTCATCGTGTTCGTCTTGATGCGGCGACAGGTGATGAACAGCCTGGGCGGCATCGTCACACGGAGGCCCACCGGGACACTGCTACCGGGGGCAAGGGCCTAGTCGGATGAACATGCGATTCATTACGGTCAGAGGTATTGGAAGGAAAGGTAGATCATGAAATCAGACGTGTATGTGCCGACCAGGGAAGACAAGTTCTCGTTCGGGATCTGGACGGTGGGCTGGCAGGGGGTCGACGTGTTCGGCGGCCCGGTGCGCCCGCCGATGGCGGCCGACCGGGCGGTCCGGAAGCTGGCGGAGCTCGGCGCCTACGGGGTGAACTTCCACGACAACGACGTGTTCGACTTCGACGCGACGCCGGCCGAGCGGGAGGGGCGGATCGCCGCGTTCCGCAAGGCGCTGGGCGAGACCGGGCTGGTGGTGACCACCGCGACCACGAACCTGTTCGGCCACCCGATGTTCAAGGACGGCGCGTTCACCGCGAACGAGCGGTCGGTCCGGCGGTTCGCGCTGGCGAAGGTGATGCGCAACCTCGACCTGGCGGCCGAGCTCGGGGCGAGGACGTACGTGTTCTGGGGCGGCCGGGAGGGGGCGGAGTCGGGGGCGGCCAAGGACGTCAGGGTCGCGCTCGACCGCTACGCGGAGGGGCTGAACCTGCTGTCGGGGTACGTGCTCGAGCAGGGGTACGACATCAGGTTCGCGATCGAGCCGAAGCCGAACGAGCCGCGGGGCGACATCCTGCTGCCGTCGATCGGGCACGCGCTCGCCTTCATCAACGCGCTGGAGCACCCGGGCCTGGTCGGGGTCAACCCGGAGGTCGGGCACGAGGAGATGGCGGGCCTGAACTACGCGCACGGCATCGCCCAGGCGATGTGGCACGGCAAGCTGTACCACATCGACCTCAACGGGCAGACCGGGCCGAGGTACGACCAGGACCTGCGGTTCGGCGCGGGCAACGCGCGGGGCGCGTTCTGGGTGGTCGACACGCTCCTGCAGGGCGGCTACGACGGCCCGGTCCACTTCGACTACAAGCCGCCGCGGACCGAGGACGACGAGGGCGTCTGGGCGTCGGCCGCCGCCTGCATGCGGAACTACCTGATCTTGCGGGAGAAGGCGCGCGCGTTCCGGGCCGACCCCGAGGTCCGGGCCGCGCTGGCGGCGGCGCGGACGGCGGAGCTGGCCGAGCCGACCCTGGCCCCCGGCGAGACCTGGCGCGACGTCCGCGAGGTGGCGGCCGACCCCGACCAGCTCGGCGCCCGGGGCATGGGCTACGAGCACCTGGACCAGCTCGCCATGGAGCACCTGTACGGGGTCCGCTGACCTCCTTACGGCCGTCGGCCGGCCACCCGGAGCGATCCCGGTGGCCGGCCGACGGCGGGTCTAGCGGCCGGATCGGCCCGGCGGTCCGCTTGGCACCCGGTAAGGGGCGCCGTAGCCGGCCAGCCGCAGGTCCGACTGCAGCTCGTAGTAGGCGTTCTTCGGCTGCTGGTTCACGTCGTAGATCGCGGCGTAGCCCTCGCCCGCGAAGGCTCCCGGCACCCAGGAGTCGGAGTCGGTGAAGCCCCAGACGGTGAACGAGATGACCTCGGGCACGGCCAGGGCGGCCTTGAGCATCTGGGAGTACTCGTACGGCTGGGCGAACACGGCCAGGCTGTCGGTCGGCACCTGATCGGTCGGGTTGTTCACGAACGTGCGGACGTCGGCCTCGGTGATCGCCACCTTCACCCCGGCGCTGGCGTATCGCTCCAGGTCCTGCTGGAAGCGCGCGCCGGAGAACCCGTACTGGGTGTCCAGGTGCCCCTGGTTCCCGATGCCCATGATTGGAACACCGGCCGCGAGCTGCTCTCCGAGCCATGCGTAAACGGCGTCGCTCTTAGCATTCGTGCCGTCCTCGCCGGCGATGTTGTAGTCGTTGTAAAACAGCAGCGCGCCCGGGTCCGCCTCATGCGCCCACCGGAATGCCTGGGGAATGATGTCAGGCCCGAGGGCGGCAATCCAGAAGTTGTTCGGGTCAATGCCAGACGGGTCGCTGTCGAGGAAGAATTCGTTGGCGACGTCCCACTGCCATATCTTCCCGCGGTACCGCGTGACCTCGATCATAATGTGCTGGTGAAGCAGCTCCCGCAGCTGCGGGGCGGTGATGGTGCCGTTGGCGACGCCGGTGGTGAGCCAGTCGGGCAGCTGGTTGTGCCACAGCAGCGTGTGGCCGCGGATGAGCTGCCGGTTCGCCCGCGCGAAGGCGACCAGCTGGTCGGCCTGCGACCAGTCGTAGCTGCCCTGGGTGGGCTCGACGATCTGCCACTTCATCCCGTTGCCCGGGGTGACCACGGAGAACTGACTCCCGGCGATGGCCGCGTAGGAGGGCGTCTCGATGTCCTGCGGGGTCAGCGCGGTGCCGAAGCGGAGGCCGATCTTCGCGGCCAGCGCGCGCAGCGAGTCGGGCTCGCCGCGCTGGCCTGAACTCGGTCTGGCGGCCAGCCTGGGGCCGGAAGCCGCCGCCCAGGCGGGCGTGCCCGCCCCCAGTACCGCCGCGGCACCGCCGGCCGCGCCCATTGTGAGAAGACTACGGCGTCTCATGAATTCCTCCTGCCGCCTCCCGAAATATTTCGCGCCATTCCGAAAATTTCGGTGTGGATCTGTCGGATAATGGCACCGTAGAGGTGCGGGCAAAGCGTGTCAATAGGAACTCTTCTTGTGAATTAAGAGAATTCCTGAGGCTGGGGGAGGCTTTTCCGGCTCGCTAGTTAAACGTTTCCGCGCTGGCTCAATGCCTTGATGGGAATCGAAATGTTTCGAATTGTCGGCCGCGGCTAAAGCCGCGACGCCGCTGGCGCCGTGGCCAGGCCCGGCCGGGCTCGGGTGGTAACGTGCGCCTCGGTACTGCTTGCGACCGGATCGAGGACAGGTGACAACGGCGGAGGACGCCAAACCGCTGCAGGCCGGCCAGCCGGCGGTCTCACGGCGATCCTGGGCGCCCTTCATCGCCGCGCTGATGCTGGCGTACTTCGGCGCCTCGGTCGCGCTCTTCGCCCCGGTCGAGAACGTGCTCCCGAGGCTGATCGAGGCGTCCGGCGGTGCCCAGCACAAGGCCGTCTACCTCGGGCTGGTAACCGGCCTGGGCGCTATCGCGGCGCTGGTCTTCAACCCGCTGGCGGGCTATTTCTCCGATCGGTGGGTGACGTCGGACAACCGCTCGACGGTGGTGGCGATCGGCCTGGCGGGCGGGGCCGCGTCGCTGGGGCTGCTCGGCCTGCAGCGGTCGGCGATCGGCATCGCGATCTGCTGGACGCTCTGCCAGGCCACGATCAACATCGCCTACTCGTCGATGGCGGCCTCCGTCATCGACCACGTGCCCAAGCGGGACTGGGGGTTCGCCTGGGGCCTGCTCGCGGTCTCCCAGGCGCTCGGCATCATCCTCGGCTTCGGCGCGATCGTGCTGGTCTTCCCCTCGCTGACCGGCGGGATGGCGGCGATCACGGTCATCTACGCCGTCGGCCTGCTCCCGCTGGTGGTGCTCCTGCGGCGGCTGCCCCGGGTGCGGCTCAGCGGTCCCGGCCGGTCGGTCCGGGAGGGCCTAACGGCGCTGCTGAACGGCGGCACCGGGTACAGCGCGGTCTGGATCGGCCAGTTTCTGATGGAGCTGGCGAACTCGATCGCGCTCCTCTACCTCTATTACTACCTGCAGGACGTCATCCACTACCCCAAGCCGGGAACCGGCCAGCTCATCCTGGTCGGGGTCGCGACGGCCGCGACGATCCTGGCCACGGTGACGGTGGGCCGCCTGGCCGACCGGTCGGCCAGCTACCGGCGGTACGCGATGCTCGCCACCACGCTGCTCGCCGCCACCGGGTTCACGCTCGCCGTCATCAACTCGTGGGACCCGGTGATCGCCTGCGCGTTCGCGCTCGGGGCCGGGTACGGCGCGTACCAGTCGGCCAGCTCGGCGCTGTCCCTGACCGTCCTCCCCGACCAGGCCAGCGCCGCCCGCGACCTCGGCATCATCAACATCGCGTCCTCGATCCCCCAGGTCATCGGCCCGTCGGTGGCCGCCCTGGTGATCACGGTCGGCCTCGGCTACCGCGGCCTGTTCGCCTTCGCGGGCCTGCTCGCCCTCGGCGCCTGCGCCGCCTTCTCCCGCGTCCCGCGCCCCGCGCGCGACTGACGAGCCGGATGGCGAAACGGTCGTGCAGGCAGCCGTTTGGCCATCCGCCTGCGCTGGGCGGCCTTGGTCAGCCGAGCTGCCAGGCCGCCGCGTCGTCGCGCAGCGACGCGTAGCGCTCACGCACCTGCGGGGTAGCGGCGGCCTCGTACGTCACCGTCGGCTGGGTCGGCCAGGACGGCGGCTGCGCCGCGCCGGACAGCGCCCAGGCCGCCTGCCTGGCCGCGCCGAGCGCCACGTACTCGGCCGCCTCGGGCACCGCCACCGGCAGGCCGAAGATCGCCGGCGCGATCTGCCGCACCGCCGCCGACTTCGCCGCCCCGCCGGTCAGCACCACCCGCCGCGGCGTGATCCCGCACGGCCGCAGGCAGTCGATCGCGTCGGCCAGCGAGCAGAGCACCGCCTCGACCGCCGCCCGGGCCATGTTCTCCCTGGTCATGTTGGCGGTGGTGAGCCCCCGGAGCACACCGTTGGCCGACGGGCGGTTCGGCGTCCGCTCGCCGTCGAGGTAGGGCAGCAGCGTCACCCCGTCCGCCCCGGCGGGCGCCGCCAGCGCCAGCTCGGCCAGCTCCGACGCGGAAACGCCGACCATCCCGGCGGTCACGTCGAGCACCCGGGCCGCGTTGATCGTGCAGGCGAGCGGCAGGTACCGGCCGGTCGCGTCGGCGAACCCGCAGACCAGCCCGCTGGGATCGGCCGACTCCTGCGCGGTGGCCGCGAACGCCGTCCCCGAGGTGCCGATGGACACCGCCACGTCGCCGTCGAGCAGGCCGAGCCCGAGCGCCGCGCCCATGTTGTCCCCGGTGCCCGCGGACAGCGCCGCGCCCCACCGGGTCCGCCCCACGACCTCGGCGGGCGCGGCCACCCTCGGCAGCGCGACCGGCAGGCCGAGGGCGCGCTCGGCGTAATCCGGCCGCCAGGCGCCCTCGGCGGGGGAGAAGTAGCCGGTCCCGGAGGCGTCACCGCGGTCCGTCGTCGGCTCGGCCAGCGGATCCCCGCCGGCCAGCCTCCAGGTCAGCCAGTCGTGCGGCAGCAGCACCCGGTGCACCCGAGCGGCGTGCGCGGGCTCGTTCTCGGCCAGCCAGCGGAGCTTGGTGACGGTGAACGACATCGTCGGCACCGACCCGGTCACCGCCGCCCACTCGGCCGGCCCGCCGAACTCGGTGACGAGCGCCGCGGCCTGCGGCGCCGACTTCACGTCGTTCCACAGCATCGCGTCCCTGATGACCGCGCCGGAGTCGTCGAGCACCACCATGCCGTGCTGCTGGGCGGCGACGCCGACCGCCGCCGCCCGTTCCAGCAGGTCGCGGCCCGCTGCGGTGAGCGCCTCCCACCACCGCTCGGGCGGGCATTCGGTGCCCGCCGGGTGCGGCGCGCTGGCCGACCCGACGACCGTCCCGTCCTCGGCCCGGCACAGCAGCACTTTGGTGGATTGCGTGGAGGAATCAACCCCGGCGACCAGATCCATGCCCGTGATGCTAGCTGTACTGGTGCCACTTGCGGAGGGCGGGGAACCAACGGTCCGTTCGGGATAAAAAGACTTTGAATTTTTCGAACGGACCGTTGGTTCCCGTCCCCGCAGCATTGCCCCCGGCGCGGGGTGGCGTCACCGACAGATACCTGTTTGGGTTTATGTGTATCAATGCGCCGATGTGGGTGCCTTCGATCGGGGCAGCAGGGCGGGGGTCCGGGGTGTCCCACGGGGGGAGTGCAGCCCTGTTGCCCCGCTATCTTTGCCTTCGATCGGGGCAACAGGATCGGGGCAACAGGGCTGTAACCTGGCATCATGGATTCATGGCGTGGCGCTGAGGTTCCCGTTCTGCCGGGGCACGGGGTGGAAGTACGGCTGCGGGACACGGCGACCGGGGAGCTCACCGTCGCAGCCACCGGGCACCAGGCGACGCTGTACGCCTGCGGGATCACCCCCTATGACGCGACCCACCTGGGCCACGCCGCCACCTTCACCGCCTGGGACCTGCTGATCCGGGCGTGGCTTGACGGCGGCCATGAGGTGCTCTACACCCAGAACGTCACCGACGTGGACGACCCGCTGCTCGAGCGGGCCGAGCGCGACGGGGAGGACTGGCGCGAGCTCGCGGTCCGCGAGACCGACCGGTACCGCCGCGACATGGAGGCGCTCAGGAACCTGCCGCCGAACCACCTCATCGGCGCGGTGGAGGCGATCGGCGTCATCGACGCGTTCGCCGAGCGGCTCGCCGCTCGCGGCTCCCTCTACGACCTCGACGGCGACGTCTACTTCGCCCGCGGCGCGGACCAGGCCTTCGGCGCGCTGTCCGGGCCGGGCACCGCCACCGGCCTGTCGGTCGAGCAGATGACCGAGCTGTCGGCCGAGCGCGGCGGAGACCCGGGCCGGCCGGGCAAGAAGGACCCGCTCGACCCGCTCGTCTGGCGGGCGGAGCGGCCGGGCGAGCCCGCCTGGCCGTCCCGGTTCGGCCCCGGGCGGCCGGGCTGGCACGTGGAGTGCGCGGCCATCGCCGCCGAGTACCTCGGGACGTCCTTCGACGTGCAGGCGGGCGGCACCGACCTGGTGTTCCCGCATCACGAGATGAGCGGCTCGCACGCGCGGGTGGCCTGCGGCGAGGACGCGTTCGCCCGGCTCTACGCGCACTCGGGCATGGTCGGCTACCAGGGCGCGAAGATGTCCAAGTCGCTCGGCAACCTGGTCTTCGTCTCCCGGCTGCGGGCGGACGGGGTGGACCCGACGGCGATCCGGCTGGCGCTGCTCGCGCACCACTACAAGTCGGACTGGGAGTGGACCGACGACGAGCTGGCGCGGGCGCAGGCCCGCCTCGGCCGCTGGCGCGCGGCCGTCGCCAGGACCGCCGCCCCGGTCACGCCGACGGCAGCCGACGTCCTGGCGACGGTCCGCGAGCGGATGGCGGACGACCTGGACGCGCCGGGCGCGCTGGCCGCCATCGACGCGTGGGCGGACGCGGCGCTGGCCCGCGAGGACGGCCCGGAGGGCGCGGCCGAGGACGCGACGCTGATCCGCGACACCGCCGACGCGCTGCTCGGCGTGGCGCTCTAACTTCCCCGGCTGCTACCAGCCATCAGCAATTCCGTCAAGCAACACTTTCCTGTCGCTGTGGATTTCTCGCCCCTTATCCACAGTTCCATTCCTCGTATCCATTTTCGCATCCACCCCGCCGCAAGCTGTTCCCATGACACACAACCCCTCCGCAACCGCGCAGCCGAAGCCCGCCACCTCACCCGGCCAGCAGCTCCCGGCACGAGCCGGGCCGGCCCGACCCGGCCGCGAACCCGCCCGACGCCCGCACGCCGCAGCAGCGCGTGCGGATCAGCTCGCCCAAGACGCTGCTGGCCGCCATCCCCGGGCTGATGGGGTTCCAGCCCGCTGACAGCATCGTCGTCATCGGGACCGGCCAACCCGGCGCCGAGGTTGAGCTCACGCTCAGGTACGACCTGCCCGATCCGGCTGCCCCGCGAGCGGCGGTCGCGATCGCCGCGGGCGTGCTGAACATCCTCGCCGTTCAGCACATCACCACGGCGGCCGCCGTCGGCTACGGCGCTGACGGCGCGGTCTCGCCGGTCGCGGCCGCGCTGCGGTCCCGGGCGGCCGAGGCCGGGATCACGCTGACCGATGTGCTCCGGGCCGAGGACAACCGCTACTGGTCCTACGTCTGCGCGGACCCGAACTGCTGCCCGCCCGAGGGCACGCCGTTCAACGTGGCCGACCATCCGATCGCCCGGACGTTCGCCGCCAGCGGGCGTCGGGTGCTCGCGAGCAGGCAGGAACTGGCCGCCACGATCGCCCCGGCCGACGGCGAGCTCGCCGCCGCCACGCGATTGGCCATCAAGCAGGTCGAGGGGCAGGTCGCCGCCCGGGTCGGCCAGATGACCCGGATCCGGCACCGGATCGTCCGGCGTCGCCTCGTCGCCGCCGTCGGGCAGCCGATGATCGCCGATGCCGTCCGCCGCTACCGGGCCGGCCAGCCGATCGGCCCGGAGCCCGCCGCCTGGCTGGCCGTCGCCCTGCGCGAGCTGCGGGTGCGCGACGACGCCTGGGCGCGGATGCTGCCCGAGTACAACGCCGAGCACACCCGGCTGTGGACCGACCTGACCCGGCTGGCGCCGCCCGGCTACGTGGCCGCCCCCGCGTCCTTGCTGGCCTTCGTCGCCTGGCAGGCGGGCGACGGCGCGCTCGCCAACATCGCCCTCGACCGGGCGCTGGCCGACGACAAGCGCTACTCCATGGCCAGGCTGCTGCGCCGGGCGCTCGACTCCGGGGCGCCGCCGTCGGTCGCCCGGCTCCCGATGACCCCGGAGGAGGTGGCCGCCACCTACGACGCCCAGGAGGCGGCGGCGGACGCTGAAGCCGCCGAAGCGGCCGAGGCTGCCGTGGCTGGATAGACGACGATGCGTCCCCGCAGGTAAGACAGCGCGGAGCTGACTAGCAATGACCCGATACACTGCCTGAGCCGTTTGCCCCGGTGGGCGCGGAGCTTGCCCCGTTTGTTCTCTTGTGCGCATCCTTGTCATGATGGGCGCGCAGGGACGGGCGGGATCGCCTGAAGGGAGCGAGGAGCACGTGACCGGTATCTCAGCACTGCCGCCTGCAAAGCTAGCAGCGCACGAGGCCGCGGTGGCGCGGCTGCGCGACGCCTACGCCGCGGTGCCGCCCGGCGTGCCGGTGCGCCTCGCCAAGCCGACGTCCAACCTGTTCCGCTTCCGCGACTCGGCCAAGCCGGGTTCGGCGGCCGAGCGAGTCAGCCTCGACGTGTCCGCGTTCGCGCACGTGATCCACGTGGACACCGCCAGCCAGACCGCCGTCGTCGGCGGCATGACCACGTATCAGGATCTCTGCGACGCCACGCTGCCGCACGGGCTGATGCCGCTGGTCGTCCCGCAGCTCAAGACGATCACCCTGGGCGGCGCCGTCACCGGCCTCGGCATCGAGTCGACGTCGCTCTGGCACGGGCTGCCGCACGAGTCCGTCATCGAGATGCAGATCCTCACCGGCGACGGCTCGATCGTCGTCGCGACCAAGGACAACGAGCACAGCGACCTCTACTACGGCTTCCCGAACTCCTACGGCACGCTCGGCTACTCGCTGGCCCTCACCATCGAGCTGATGCCGGTCAAGCCGTACGTCCACCTGCGCCACTTTGCGTTCAACGACCCGCAGAGCTGCATGGACGCGATCGCCGAGATCGCCCAGGCCGGCCGCTACCAGGGGCACAAGGCGGATTTCGTCGACGGCACCGCGTTCAGCAACAGCGAGCTGTACCTGAGCGTCGGGGCCTTCAGCGACAAGGCCCCGTGGCTCAGCGACTACACCGGTCAGCAGGTCTACTACAAGTCGATGCAGACCAGTCGGGAGGACTTCCTCACGATCAAGGACTACATCTGGCGCTGGGACACCGACTGGTTCTGGTGCTCCCGCCCGTTCGGCGTGCAGAACAGCAAGCTCCGCCCGTTCTGGCCGCGGAAGTACCGCCGCTCCGACGTCTACCGCAAGCTCGTCGCGTTCGACCAGAAGCACGGTCTCACCGCCGCGCTCTACGGGCGGCGGCACCAGCCGCAGCGGGAGCTGGTCATCCAGGACGTCGAGATCCCGGTCGAGCGCGGCCGCGAGTTCCTCGAGTTCTTCGCGACCAGCGTGCGGATGAACCCGGTCTGGCTCTGCCCGCTCCGGCTCCGCGGCGGCCGGCCGTGGACGCTGTACCCCATGCAGCCGGGCGAGGTCTACGTCAACTTCGGCTTCTGGGGCGCGGTCCCGCTGCCGCCGGGCAAGACCGACGGCTACTACAACCGGATGGTGGAGGAGGAGGTCAGCGCGCTCGACGGGCACAAGTCGCTGTACTCCACCTCCTTCTACTCCGAAGAGGAGTTCCGCAGTCGGTACAGCGGCGCGGAGTACGACAAGCTCAAGGCCGAGTACGACGGGAGCGGCAGACTCCTCGGCCTCTACGACAAGTGCGTGCGCGGTCGCTGACCACGCCGCCGGGCAGCGTCGCCCGGCAGCACAGCTGACGCGGCCGAAAGCGGCTAGCAAACAAGGCAGCCACAACCTGAAAGGAACGCTCTATGGCGCTGGCTGAGATATTCGAGGCGATCGCAGGGCCGGATGCCCCGGTCGAATTCCGGGCGTACGACGGGTCAAGCGCGGGCGCACCTGGCTCGCCGATCAAGATCACCGTCCGGTCGCCCGTCGCCGTCTCGTATCTGGCGCAGGCTCCGGGGGCGCTCGGCCTGGCCCGGGCCTACGTCTCCGGCCACCTCGACGTGGAGGGCGACATGATCGTCGCGCTCTCCCGCCTGTCCAAGGCGCAGGACTCGCAGGTCAGCTTGGCCGACCGGATCAAGCTGCTGCAGTCGCTTGGCGGCCCCAAGGTGCTGTTCCCGCGGATCGCGCCGCCGCCGCAGGAGGTGCAGCCGCGCCGTCGCGGGCTGTCCGTCGGCCGGATGCACTCCAAGAGCCGGGACGCGAACTCGATCTCCCATCACTACGACGTGTCCAACCGGTTCTACGAGTGGGTGCTCGGCCCCACGATGGCCTACACCTGCGCCTGCTACCCGACCGAGGAGGCCACCCTCGAGGAGGCCCAGGAGTACAAGTTCGACCTGGTCGCGAGGAAGATCGGGCTCAAGCCGGGCATGCGGCTGCTCGATGTCGGCTGCGGCTGGGGCGGCATGGTGATGCACGCCGCCCGCGAGTACGGCGTCAAGGCGATCGGCGTCACGCTCTCGGCCGAGCAGGCCCTCTGGGCGCAGCAGGCGATCAAGAAGGCCGGCCTCGAGGACCTGGCGGAAGTCCGGCACCAGGACTACCGCGACGTGCCCGAGACCGACTTCGACGCGATCAGCTCGATCGGCATCACCGAGCACATCGGCAAGGCCAACGTCCCCGGTTACTTCGCGTATCTCAACGGCAAGCTCAAGACCGGCGGCCGGATGCTGAACCACTGCATCACCCGCCCGGACAACTCCGGCCCCTCCATTTACCGGGACGGCTTCATCAACCGCTACGTCTTCCCGGACGGCGAGCTTGAGGGCCCCGGCTGGCTGGCCGGCGCGATGAACGACAACGGATTCGAGATCAGGCACGAGGAGAACCTGCGCGAGCACTACTCCAAGACCCTGACCGCCTGGTGCGCCAACCTGGATGCGCACTGGGACGAGGCGGTCGAGGAGGTCGGCGAGGGCACCGCCCGCGTCTGGCGGCTCTACATGGCGGGCTGCGTGCTCGGTTTCGACCGCAACGTCGTCCAGCTGCACCAGATCCTCGGGGTCAAGCTGGCCAAGGACGGCACCTCGGGCATGCCGCTGCGCCCGGACTGGGAGCCCTCGGTCGCCCGGGCGCAGGTGGCTTCCTAACGACGCACCTGCGATTGCGGGCCGCGCGTGGCGCTTTACCGGCGCCGCTCGCGGCCCGCTCTCGTTGGCTACGCGCGGGTGGCGCTGCGAGCCGATCGCGGCTCTGAGAGCAGCGGCGACGTGATCAGGTAGTCGGCGCTGGTGCGGTTGCAGGCGATCGGGATGTCCCACAGCACGGCCAGCCTGACCAGGGCCTTGACGTCGGAGTCATGCGGCTGTGAGCTCAACGGGTCCCAGAAGAAGATCAGCATGTCGAGTTCGCCGAGGGCGATGAGCGCGCCGACCTGCTGGTCGCCGCCGAGCGGGCCGCTCTGGAAGCGGGTGACCGGCAGCTCGAGCGCCTCGCTGAGCAGCCTGCCGGTGGTACCGGTGGCGTACAGGGAGTGGCCGGCCAGCAGGTCCCGGTTGTGCTCGGCCCACTCGAGGAGGTCGTCCTTCTTGCCGTCGTGGGCGACCAGGGCGATGCGCTTCGGTTCGGGTGAGGTCGAATTGGTCATGCTTCCAGTGTGCCCGGTCAATGTTGCCGAACCGCCACGTAGGCGTTATGGCTTCGTGTACAGAGCGTGCTGGCGCGCTGCCGGACGGGATCGGGGCGGATGCGGTATCCTGAAGGGGTGAGTCCTGTCCGGCTGCTCCTTAGCTAGCCGCGCCGATCTAGCATCTGCCGTCGGCGCGGCCGCTCCTCGTGCGCGGGGGGCATTTTTGTTTCCGTAAACACAGCGTTTGGGGCAGGCAGAGCACCCGCCACGCACGGCGCCCGCGATGCGGGAACTCCGAAGCCGGACCGATCAACGATGAGGACACGATGACTGCGGTCGAAAACGCCGACGAGGCGCAGCGCTACGATCCGCGCGGCATTCAGGACAAATGGCAGACGCACTGGGATGCGGTCGAGCCGTTCCGCGCCAGTGACGACCCGGCGGACCCGCGTGAGCGGTTCTACCTGGCCGACATGTTCCCGTACCCGTCGGGCGACCTGCACATGGGACACGCCGAGGCGTACGCCATCGGCGACGCGATGGCCAGGTACCACTTCCTGCGCGGCAAGAACGTGCTGCACCCGATCGGCTGGGACGCGTTCGGGCTGCCCGCCGAGAACGCGGCGATCAGGAACAACACGCACCCCATCGACTGGACCTACAAGAACATCGAGACGCAGGCGGCGTCGTTCCGCCGGTACGCGACGTCGTTCGACTGGTCGCGCCGGCTGCAGACCTGCGACCCGGAGTACTACCGGTGGAACCAGTGGCTGTTCCTGCGGTTCTTCGAGCGCGGGCTGGCCTACCGCAAGGGCGGCCACGTCAACTGGTGCCCCAAGGACCAGACCGTGCTGGCCAACGAGCAGGTGGTGAACGGCCGGTGCGAGCGCTGCGGCACCGAGGTCGTCCGCCGGGTGCTGACCCAGTGGTACTTCAAGATCACCGAGTACGCCGACCGGCTGCTGGCCGACGAGACCGCGCTGGTGGGCAACTGGCCCGACCGGGTGCTGACCATGCAGCGGAACTGGATCGGCCGCTCGACCGGGGCCGACGTCCAGTTCGAGGTCGAGGGGCGCAGCGAGCCCGTCACCGTGTACACCACCCGGCCGGACACCCTCTACGGGGCGACGTTCTTCGTCGTCGCGGCGGACTCGCCGCTGGCGGCGGACCTGTGCGCCGACTCCCAGCGGGCGCGAGTTCGACGCCTACGTGGCGCAGGTGCGGAAGCTGACCGACATCGAGCGGCAGGAGACCGATCGGGAGAAGACCGGCGTCTTCCTGGGCGTGCACGCGGTCAACCCGGTGAACGGCGAGCGCATCCCGGTCTGGGCGGCCGACTACGTGCTGCCCGACTACGGCACCGGCGCGATCATGGCGGTGCCCGCGCACGACCAGCGCGACCTGGACTTCGCCCGGCGGTTCGGGCTGCCGGTGCGGGTGGTGGTGGCCACCGACGGCGCCGACCCGGCCGCCACCGGGGTCGCGGCGCCGGGCAACGGCGTCCTGGTCAACTCGGGCCCGCTGGACGGGCTGTCCAAGGCCGACGCGATCGCCCGGATCGTCGAGATCCTGGCGGAGAGGGGCCTGGGCGCGGCCGCGGTCAACTACCGGCTGCGCGACTGGCTGCTGTCCCGGCAGCGGTTCTGGGGCACGCCGATCCCGATCATCCACTGCCCGTCCTGCGGCGAGGTGCCGGTGCCGGAGGAGTCGCTGCCGGTCGTGCTGCCCGACCTGCGCGGGGCCGACCTGGCCCCGAAGGGCGTGTCGCCGCTGGCGGCCGCGACCGACTGGGTGAACGTGGAGTGCCCGAAGTGCGGCGGGGCGGCGCTGCGGGACACCGACACGATGGACACGTTCGTCGACTCGTCCTGGTACATCTTCCGTTACTGCTCGCCGGGGTACGAGGACGGCCCGTTCCGGCCCGAGGACGTCCAGCGCTGGGCCCCGGTCGACCTGTACGTGGGCGGCGTCGAGCACGCGATCCTGCACCTGCTGTACGCGCGCTTCTTCACCAAGGTGCTGCAGGACATGGGGCTGATCTCGTTCGGCGAGCCGTTCACCCGGCTGCTGAACCAGGGCCAGGTCGTCAACGGCGGCAAGGCGATGTCCAAGTCGCTGGGCAACGGCGTCAACCTGGGCGAGCAGATCGAGCTGTTCGGCGTCGACGCGATCCGGCTGACGATGATCTTCGCCTCGCCGCCGCAGGACGACATCGACTGGGCGGACGTGAACCCGGACGCGATGGTGCGGTTCCTGGGCCGGGTGCACCGGATCGCCGCCGACGTGGCGGCCGCCGGACCGGCGCAGACGGACTTCGGCCGCGGCGACGTCGGGCTGCGCCGGGTCATCCACCGGATCGTCGACGAGGCCACCAGGCAGGTCGAGAGCTTCCACCTGAACGTCGCCGTCGCCCGGCTGATGGAGCTGGTCAGCGCCGTCCGCAAGGCGATCGACTCGGGCCCCGGCCCGGCCGACCCGGCGGTGCGCGAGGGCGCCGAGGCGCTGTCGATCATGCTGTCGCTGTTCGCCCCGTACACCGCCGAGGAGTGCTGGGCGGCGCTGGGCGGCCTGGACCGCGTCGGATCGGACGGCATCCAGTCGGTCGCCAGGGCCTCCTGGCCAGTCGCGGACCCGGCGCTCCTGGTTCAGGAGACGATCACCTGCGTGGTGCAGGTGAACGGCAAGGTCCGCGACCGGCTGGAAGTATCTCCGGATATCACCGAGGCTGAGCTGCGTGAGCTGGCGCTGGCCGCCTTGGGGGCGGCCCGCGCGCTGTCTGGACTGGGGATCCAGCGGGTGGTGGTGCGGCCACCCAAGCTGGTCAACATCGTCGCCGCCTTACACGCGGCGGAGAACCGCTACCACCTTGCCGAGAACGGCAGCGTCGTCGCCCAGGATCGGCGTGAAGGCGGGGTTGTGGGGCATCAGCCAAACGTGCCCGTCGCTCTGCTTGAGGGTCTTGACGGTGGCCTCGCCGTCGATCATGGCCGCGACGATCTCGCCGTTCTCGGCGCTCTCCTGCTGGCGGATGACCACCCAGTCGCCGTCGGCGATGGCCGCGTTGATCATCGAGTCGCCTGCCACCTTGAGCATGAACAGGTTGCCCTCGCCGACTAGCTGGCGGGGGAGCGGGAAGATCTCCTCGATCTGCTGCTCGGCCAGGATCGGGCCGCCCGCCGCGATCCGCCCGACCAGCGGGACGTAGGCCGCCTCCTGGGACGCGATGTCCATCCCGTCGGCGGCCAGCTCCTGGTCGCCGGCGTCCTTGCCGTTCTGCTCCGGCCGGATGGCGGGGTGACCGGGCAGCCGGACCTCGACCGTGCGCGGGCGGCCGACGTCGCGGTGCAGGTAGCCCTTGCGCTGCAGCGTGGAGAGCTGGTAGCAGACGCTGGACGTGCTGGTCAGGCCCACCGCCTCGCCGATTTCCCGCATCGACGGCGGGTAGCCGCGCTTCTGCACCGAGTCCCTGATGACCTGGAGCACCTTGCGCTGGCGCCAGGTGAGCACGTGGTCGGGGTCGGGCTTGTCCGGCGTCTCCGGGATCACGACCGGGACGCTGCCCTTGGGCTTGCGGCCCGGCCTGCCCTTCGGGCGTACCGGTACGTCCGCGATTTCGGGTGTGCCGTAATCTGCGGTGTCGTCCATCGGATGAACCTCCGATTTCTTGGGTCGTTGCTTACGGATACGAGCCTAGCGCTTATCTTCGAATTCACCAAACATCTGTTCGACGTGTCGTGGAAATGTCAGACCGTCGAAGTACAAAGATGGCATGCGAGGCATTCGGAGGCTCGGGGCGGCGCCGCGCGCGACGCCAGGCGTTCGCGCGCGCGACACGCCGCGGCCGGCCCGGGTCTGCCCGGACGACCAGGAATTTTGACCTCGATGAGCGTCCCGGGTTGCCGAGGGCCGCCTCCCTGGACTACGGTTGACCACAACATCTAGTAGTTACAGTGATGTGGTTCTTCTAGAAGTAGTGGACATTCGTAGTAGAATGGGTACCTCAAGGAACGCCTGGGGGTGATCGCGTGTACTGTCCGTTCTGCCGCCATCCGGACAGCCGGGTTATCGACAGCCGGGCCGCCGACGACGGCGTCGCGATCCGCCGACGGCGATCCTGCCCCGAGTGCGGACGGCGGTTCACCACCCAGGAGTCGGTCATCCTGATGGTGGCCAAGCGCAGCGGGGTGACCGAGCCGTTCACCAGAGACAAGATCGTCCGCGGTGTGCAGCGGGCCTGTCAGGGCCGCCCGGTCGATGAGGACCAGCTCGCCATGCTCGCCCAGCGGGTGGAGGAGACGATTCGGGCGCGGGGCCTCGCCGAGGTGCCGTCGCACGAGGTGGGGTTGGCGATCCTCGGACCGCTGCGCGACCTCGACGAGGTCGCGTACCTCAGATTCGCCAGCGTTTACCGTGGCTTCGAGTCGCTCGACGACTTCGAGAAGGCAATCTCGGAACTGCGCGGCCGGCATCGACAAGACGTCGGCCTGGACGTCGGCGGGGACACCGACGACCCGGACGCGCGCGATGGACGACGGCCTGACTAGGCCGAAGGACTCGGAAAGACTGAGCAGGACTGAATAGGGCGAGTAGCAGCCGACGGTCGCGGTGCCGGACGGTGCCTTTAACGCTGCCGCATAAAAGGTGGAAACGATGTTGAGGACGGGTCGGACGGGACCCGCGACGAAGGGGGAATGGGAGCTATGACGGAGACGGCGAGCAGTCCGGCGGCGCGCAAGGGCAAGCGCGGCGCCAAGGGGATGAAGATCCGGCGGATTCACACCACCCCCGGCGTGCACCCGTATGACCAGGTCGCGTGGGAGCGCCGCGACGTGGTGATGACCAACTGGCGGGACGGCTCGATCAACTTCGAGCAGCGCGGGGTGGAGTTCCCCGACTTCTGGTCGGTCAACGCGGGCAACATCGTCACCACCAAGTACTTCCGCGGCGCGGTGGGCACGCCGCAGCGCGAGTGGTCGCTGAAGCAGCTGGTCGACCGGGTCGTGAACGTCTACACGGCCACCGGCCGGGAGCACGGCTACTTCGCCTCCGACGCGGACGCCGAGATCTTCGACCATGAGCTCAAGTACGCGCTGATTCACCAGATCTTCTCGTTCAACTCCCCGGTGTGGTTCAACGTCGGCACGACCGCGCAGCAGCAGGTGTCGGCGTGCTTCATCCTGTCGGTTGACGACACGATCGAGTCGATTCTCAACTGGTACAGCGAAGAGGGCCAGATCTTCCGCGGCGGCTCGGGCGCGGGCGTGAACCTGTCCAAGATCAGGTCAAGCAAGGAGCTGCTCACCTCCGGCGGCACCGCCAGCGGCCCGGTCAGCTTCATGCGCGGCGCCGACGCGTCGGCCGGCACGATCAAGTCCGGCGGCGCCACCCGCCGCGCGGCCAAGATGGTCGTGCTCGACGTGGACCACCCCGACATCGCCGACTTCATCGAGACCAAGGCCCGCGAGGAGAACAAGATCCGCGCCCTGCGCGACGCCGGGTTCGACATGGACCTCGGCGGCCAGGACATCGTCAGCGTCCAGTACCAGAACGCCAACAACTCGGTCCGCGTCAGCGACGAGTTCATGCGCGCGGTCACCGACGGCAAGCCGTTCGACCTGCTCGCCCGCCGCACCGGCGAGGTCATCGAGAGCGTCGACGCGAAGAACCTGTTCCGCAAGATCGCGCAGGCGGCCTGGGAGTGCGCCGACCCGGGGCTGCAGTACGACGACACGATCAACGACTGGCACACCAACCCGGAGTCGGGCCGGATCACCGCCAGCAACCCCTGTTCCGAGTACCTCAGCCTCGACAACTCCTCCTGCAACCTCGCCAGCATCAACCTGCTCAAGTTCCTCCTCCCCGACGACACCTTCGATGTCGAGCGGTTCGCGCAGGTCAGCGAGCTGATCATCACCGCGATGGACATCTCCATCACGTTCGCGGACTTCCCGACCGAGAAGATCGGCCAGATCACCAGGGACTACCGTCAGCTCGGGATCGGCTACGCCAACCTCGGCGCGCTGCTGATGGCGACCGGGCACGCCTACGACTCGGCCGGCGGTCGCGCGATCGCCGCCGCGATCACCTCGCTGATGACGGCGTCCGCCTACAAGAAGTCGGCCGAGCTGGCGGGCATCGTCGGTCCCTACGAGGGCTACCAGAAGAACGCCGACGCGCACAAGCGCGTCATGCGCAAGCACGCCGAGGCCAGCGCGAGCGTCCGCCCGGCGGCCGCGTTCGACGAGGTCATCCTCGACCTGGCGAACAAGACCTGGCAGCAGTGCCTGACCCTGGGCGAGGCCAACGGCTACCGGAACGCCCAGGCCAGCCTGCTCGCGCCGACCGGCACCATCGGCTTCATGATGGACTGCGACACCACCGGCATCGAGCCCGACCTGGCCCTGGTCAAGTTCAAGAAGCTGGTCGGCGGCGGGTCCATGCAGATCGTCAACCAGACCGTCCCCCGCGCGCTGAAGAACCTCGGCTATCAGCCCGAGCAGATCGAGGCGATCACCGAGTTCATCGGCGAGCACGGCCACGTGGTGAACGCTCCCGGCCTCAAGACCGAGCACTACGAGGTGTTCGACTGCGCGATGGGCGAGCGCTCGATCAGCCCGATGGGCCACGTGCGGATGATGGCGGCGGTGCAGCCGATGCTGTCCGGCTCGATCTCCAAGACCGTGAACATGCCCGAGGCGGCGACGATCGAGGACGTCGAGGAGATCTACTACGAGGGCTGGAAGCTCGGCCTGAAGGCGCTGGCGATCTACCGCGACAACTGCAAGGTCGGGCAGCCGCTCAGCGTCGCCAAGCCGAAGGACAAGGAAGAGGCGGCCCCGGCCCCGGCCGCGGCCGCGGCCCCGACGGCGGAGCCGCACGAGCACCGCCCGGTCCGCAGGCGGCTGCCGAAGACCAGGTCCGCGACCGTGACCCGGTTCGACGTGGCCGGCGCGGAGGGCTACATGACCGCCTCCACCTACCCGGACGACGGCGTCGGCGAGGTCTTCCTCAAGCTCGGCAAGCAGGGTTCCACCCTGGCAGGCGTGATGGACGCGTTCTCGATGGCGATCTCGGTCGGGCTGCAGTACGGCATCCCGCTCGAGTCCTACGTCGCGAAGTTCACCAACCTGCGGTTCGAGCCGGCCGGCATGACCGACGATCCCGACATCCGCATCGCGACCTCGATGATGGACTACATCTTCCGTCGTCTCGCGCTCGACCACCTGCCCTACGAGCGCCGGGCCGAGCTCGGCATCCTGTCCGCCGCCGAGCGCGCGGCCGAGCTCAACGGCCAGGACCCGGCCACGCTCGGAGTCGACGTCGACCCGGTGACGCTGGCTCAGTCCTTCGGCGGGGAGGACGCCGGCCACCAGGACCGCGCGGCCACCTCGCAGGCCTCCCCAGCCTCGGCGCCGGCGCCGGCCGAGGCCCCGGCCACGGCCGCCCGCCCGGCCGGCCCGCACTCCACCGCCGAGCTGATCGAGTTCCAGCAGGGCCGCACGGCGGACGCCCCGCTGTGCCTGACCTGCGGAACGAAGATGCGCCCGGCCGGCAGCTGCTACGTCTGCGAAGGCTGCGGCTCCACCAGCGGCTGCAGCTGATTCAGGTGCCGCTGTAATGGCAAATTTGCCTGCTCAGGAGGGGTGCGGCCAAGTGGCTGCGCGCCTCCTGAGCGCTATCAGGACGCCGTTCGTTGCACGCGGCAGCTTAAATAAGTGTCTTCCCGGGCCTGGCGACAGCGTTTCTGGGGAGCTCGTGACGCGCGGCGGGTCACGGGACGCATCATGGGATATATGCGTACCCCCTTCCGCTGGTGGACCGGCCTGAGCCCGCGGCGCAGGGTACTCCTCGGAGCGCTTGCCGTTGCCGTCGCCGTGGCCGCCATCGTGACCGGGGTGCAGGTATCGGGAGGGCCGCCGGAAGCGGTACCCGGGCGGCCGGGCGCGGTGCTGCTCGTCCCTGGGTACGGCGGGTCGACCACGTCACTGGACGAGCTGGCCGCGCGGATCCGCAGCACCGGGCGGACCGCGACCGTGGTAGCGCTGGCGGGCGACGGCACCGGCGACCTGACGGTGCAGGCCCGCGTGCTCGACGGGTACGTAAACCAGGCCATCGGCGCAGGGTCAGGGCCGGTCACCGTGATCGGCTACTCGGCGGGCGGCGTCGTGGCGTGGCTCTGGTACGTCGACTACGGCGGCTCCTCGCGGGCAGGCAAGGTCATCACCCTGGGGTCCCCGCTGCACGGTGCGCGCATCGCGGCCGTGGGCACCGGGTTCGACCCGGCCGAGTGCCCGGTCGCCTGCCAGCAGCTGGTCCCCGGCAGCGCGCTGCTGACCCAGTTGCAGCAGTCCACACAGGTGCGGCCGCCCTGGCTGTCACTGTGGAGCACCGATGACCAGACGGTGCAGCCCCCAGACTCGGCCCGGCTGCCCGGCGCGGTGAACGTGCCGCTCCAGTCCGTCTGCCCGGGGGCGGACATCCAGCACAGCCAGCTGCCCACCGAGCCGCTCGTCGTCGGCCTGGTCCTCCGCGCGCTGGCCAGCAACCACCTCACCGCCCCGCCCCCCGGCGACTGCGCGACTCTGCAGTCCCTCGGCCGGTGACGCTCAGGTTGTTATGTCCCTGGTCGCGAAGTTAGCCCAGGCTGCCGCCAGGAACACGACCACGTACACCGCCTGGATGGCGAAACCGCGCTGGATATCCCGCCAGAAGATGGGCTGCCGGAAGAAGTCGATCCACGCCAGCCAGTACCGGGTCGGCAGATACGGCTGCACCACGCTCGCGGCGTTCAGCGTGACGAGTACCTCGCTGGCAACCAGCGTCGCCAGCGCTCCGAGTGCGGCGCCGAGCGCGGAGTCCGTGAACGTGGACAGGAAGATCGCGATGGCGGCCACGCCGAGCATCGAGACGGTGATGAATGCCATCGCGCCGAGGACGCGCTCGACGAGCTCAAGGGTGGTCAGCGGCGCGCCGGACAGCGATGTGATGGCCGCGCCGGCCTGCAACCCGGCCGTGGGCGCGCCGCCGGCGCCCGGCGCGATCGAACCGGGGAGCCCGCCGGGTGCGGTGCCGACGGCCGCCGCGCGAGACGGTCCGAGGATCAGCACGCCGGTCGCGTATGAGGTGACCGTGACAGCGACGACGGTCACCAGCGTGAACGTAGTGACCGAGATGAGCTTGGCGACCAGGAGCCGGGTCCGTCCCACCGGGCGGGCCAGCAGGTAGCGCAGCGTGCCCGCGGAAGCCTCGCCTGCGATCGACTCGCCCGCCACCACCGCCACGGCGACCGGCAGGAACACCGGCAGCACGAGGGCCAGCGCCGCTGCCGGATAAAGCTGCCCGTCGTCGAGCACGGCAGAAAGGAACGCGCTGGCCTGCCCCGGCGGCGGCGCGAGGTGCGTAACCGCGATGAAGATGGCGACGACCAGCGGCAGCGCGCAGATCAGCCCGATCGTGAACCAGGTTCGAACCCGCCGCACTAGCTTGAACAACTCGACACGCGATCACGATGTTTCCGGATCTTCGGGGCCGGGGGGACGGCGTCGCGGGGACAGGGAACGGCGTCCGCCGGGTCGGGCGCGCCGCCGGACGAGGCGGCTCAGCCTGCGCCGTCCGCCGGTTCGGAGCGGGCACGCCGAACTGGTCTGAGCCGGTCCCGGTCACGTCAAGCACGATCTCCTCCAGGCTCCGCCGCTGCACGACGAGCGAGCGGACCGGCACGCCGGCGCCCACGAGGCGGGCGTTCAGTTCCGCCGGATCAGGGCACCGGACTACCAGGTCCGCCCCGTCCCGGTGCTCGACGAGGCCGTCCAGAGTCGCGACCGCCCGTTCCGGATCGTCGGTGGAGATGAGGACGCGGCCGGTCGGCTGCTGCAGGGACGCGAGCTGATCTTGCAGCACCAGCCTGCCGGAGTCGAGCACGCCGATCCTGGTGCACAGCGCGGAGACCTCGGGCAGCAGATGACTGGAGAGGAAGACCGTCACGCCTGCGGCGTTCAAGCCGACCAGCAGGTCGCGGATGTCCCTGATGCCACGCGGGTCGAGGCCGTTGGTCGGCTCGTCGAGGATGAGCAGTTGGGGGCGGCGCACCAGCGCGGCGGCCAGGCCAAGCCGCTGCCGCATGCCGAGCGAGTAGGCGCGGACCGGCCGCCGGTCGATGCCCGCCAGGCCGACCTGCTCCATGGCGTCGTCCACGCGGCGGTGCCGGGTGCGGCGCGCCCCGTGCGGTCCCGCCGCGTCGAGCAGCCGCAGGTTGGCGCGTCCGGACAGGTGCGGGTACGCCGCTGGCTCCTCGATCAGCGCGCCGATCTCGGGCAGGGCGCGGCTCGCCTGATTCGGAATCCGGTGCCCGAGTACGGAGATCTCGCCGCTGGTCGCGTACACCAGGCCGAGCAGCATGCGGACGAGGGTGGATTTGCCGCTGCCGTTCGGGCCGAGGAGACCGTACCGGTCCCCGTCGCGGACGTCCAGGCTGACCTCGCGGACCGCCTCGACGTTGCCGAAGCGCTTCGTCAGGTCCCGTGTCGTGATCAATGGTCAAGATCCTGATCCGGTTTGGCGGCCAGCACCGCGCCCGCCCGCTCGAGCGCGGTCTTGCTGACCAGCCCGACCAGCAGGAACGTGTCGGGCGAGCGGTATGGGTGCACGAGGACGAGGTTGACAAGCGGAGCGCTCGCGACCGCGCCGGTTCCATCGTCATACGTCAGCGGCGCCGCCCCCGCGTCAAGCGCGTCGCTGAGCAGCTGGCCGCCGATGCCGCGGCGGAAGGTGAGCACCGCGAACGTGGTCAGCCCGCTGCCGAACACGCCGATCTGCGGGACGGGCGACGGCTGCCGCGCGAACCCGGCCAGGCTGCCGGGGAGCACCTCGTCGTCCAGGTTCTTCAGCACGCCGGTGAAGCCGGCTGGCGTGGTGGTGGTGAACCCGGTGCCCGGCCCGCGCTGCGGGGTCAGCACACTGGCGTCGGGTGTCCACGGGCCCGCCTGCAGGAACTGGGTTTCCAGCGCCGGCTGGGCCGAGCCGCGGCTGAAGACCTCCACCAGCAGCGGCAGCCCGGTTCCCGGTGCGGCCCAGACGTCGGCCTGCGCAACCGTGGACTGCGGGCTGGCGGGCGTGATCTTCAGCCCGGCCGCGCTTTCCCCGGCGACGCGCCGTGGCGGCAACAGGCCGAGCTTCGCTCCCGGTCCGGCCTCGCTGATGATCCGGATGGCCAGGGCCGACGGCACGAGGTCGGCGGCTCTGGGCAACCGGACGACCTGCGTCCCGTAGATCCCGGTCAGCAACTGCTCACCGGAGTCCCAGATGAAGGCGCTGGAGCCCGCCTGGTAGGTGTCGTTCTCGCCGGCGTCGGAGAGCGTGTCCACCCGCCAGTGGTCCGGCGAGGCCTGCCAGACCCGCATCCGGGTCACTCCGTCAAGTAGCGGTGTAACGCTGGCGAAGGCGGGCAGCGGGGGGAGTCCGAATGTCGCGTTGCTTTCCGCGTAACCGGAGAACGACATGCGCTCCGAGCCGAGGATGCGATTCTCGAGCTGCTGCGGGGTGAGCTTCGGGACGCTCACCGGGAGCGCGCTGGCCAGGACGGGCAGACAGCAGAGCACGGCGACGCCGGTCAGCACAGCTAGCCAGCGCCATCCCCAATGCCAGGCACGCCCGGGATGCACCCAATCACAATACGATAATCGCCTCGGTTAACCAGGGCAGCGGGCCGCCGAGGGCCGACAGTCACGAAAGTGTAAGAAACGAAGCCGCCGGGGCGGCCATCCGCTGTCGGTCCCGCTACCCCGGCACCAAATCGAATTTGATCGAACGGTCCCGGGCGGCTCTGGCTCGCCCGCTGATTCCCCGGCCGGGGAAGCCGGCCCCTGCCGTTACCCCGGCAGCCGGGCGAACGCCCGCACCGGGATGGTGCCGAACCCCTCGATCCGCAGCGGCACGGCCGTGAACCGGGCGCCCGTCGGCGGCAGCTGACCGAGGCCGGTCAGATGCTCGACCACGGGAATGCCGGCCGCCAGCAGCAGCGTGTGGGCCGGGCGGCTGCCGTCGTCGGTGTCGTCGATGTTGATCGCGTCGATGCCGACCAGCGCCGCCCCGCTCGCGGCCAGCCACGCGGCCCCGGCCCGGGTGAGGAAATGCGGATCTTCGGCGTCGCCGGCCGAGCCGAACCGGGCGTCGTCGCCGGTGTGCAGCAGCACCGCCGCGCCGCGGACGTCCAGCCCCGCCACCGCCCCGACGTCGATCGCGCGCCGCTCCGTGCCTCCCACCCGCACGACCGTGGCGGGCAGGTCGACGGTCCGGTCGAGCGGGACCGCGCTGAGGTCGGCGCCGTCGGGGTAGCGGTGATAGGGCGCGTCCAGGTAGGTCCCGGTGTTGCCGACCAGGGTGAGCCGGTCGATCGCGAATTCGGTCCCCGAGGCGTAGCGGTCGCGCGAGGCCTCCCTGGTCAGATGCGGGGCGATGGCCGGACCGGGCAGCCCCGGGTAGGTGATCATGCCCGCCCGGATGACGTGGCTGAGCTCGACCAGCGGCCCGGCCGGGCCGGGGCCGGCCGTCCGGCGCCGTGGTCGGACGGGCCGCCCCGGGTGCCCTTGTGCGGTTCGGCCGAGATCTCGACGTGCTCGAGCCGGACCGTGTCCGTCATCAGCAGACCGAGCGAGGCGACGAACAACGCCGCGATCTCCTCCCGGCTGACCTCGGGCGACGGGACGTCGACCCGGAATCCGCGCGCGGTCAGGTCGCCGCCGTTGCTGAAGGTAATGGCCGCGTCGAAGGACGCGCGGTACTCGGTCACCGACGAGATCAGGCCTCGGCGCCCACGACCGACCCGCCGCGGACGGCGACGTACCGGTCGGGACGGATGGTGATGATCACCCGGACGTCGCCGTCGAGGATCGGGTAGTCCATGCCGTAGCGGCGCTGCAGGGACCGGTAGAACTCGGCCCCCGGGTCCTCCTCGATCGTCTCGACCGTGCCCCTGACCTCGAGGAACCGGTACTGGTCGGCCGGGTCGGCGATGGACAGGGCGACCCGCGGCTCGCGGCTGAGGTTGGCGAATTTCTGCCGGGTGCTGGTGTGCGTCAGCCGGATCCGGGACCCGTCCCAGGCGAACCACATGACGCTGCTCTGCGGTGACCCGTCCGGGCGGACCGTGGCCAGGTGGGCGAAGGTCGGCTGGTCGAGCAGGTCGGCGTGGCTGGCTGGCACTTCGGGCATCGGGTGCTCCTTACGGGTGTGATCGGTCACTGTCGCATCAGCACTGTCCTATCACCGCGCCCGTGCGCCCCCGCGACCCGCCCCGCGCCCCCGCCGCCCGCCAGAAGCCGGCCCAAATGCGCCTTTGGGCCGGCCAGAGTGAGCCCTAACGCGCATTTGGGCCGCTGGATGCGGTGGCCGTGCGGCTACGCCTGGTTGACGCGCACGAGGTTGCCGGACGGGTCGCGGAAGGCGCAGTCGCGCACGCCCCACGGCTGCGTGGTCGGCTCCTGCACGACCTCGCCGCCCGCGTCCCGCACCGACGCGAACACCGCGTCCAGGTCCTCCGCGCTGAAGTGCGGGCCGTACAGGCCGCCCTTGGCCACCAGCCCGGCCACGGTGTCGAGGTCGGCCGGCGAGCCCTGGATGTAGTTGGTGAGCACGATCGAGATGCCGGGCTGGGACGCGGCGCCGACCGTGATCCACCGGAAGTCCTCCCGGGCGACGTCGTTGCGCAGCTCGAGGCCGAGCGTGTCGCGGTAGAACGCGAGCGCGGCGTCGGGGTCGTTGACGATGACGAAGCAGCTAGAAAGTGTGAGATCCATGTTCGCAACGCTACCGAGCGGACGCGGGAATGGCTTCTTTGATCCTGCTGGGTCGGGTGAGTTCCTTGGACACGCAGCTGGAGACGGCGGCCAGCGCCCGGTGATCGCGGCCGCGGTAGGCGGTCGGGGTCTCTCCCGCCAGCTCGGTGAAGCGGGCGCTGAACGACCCGAGCGAGGTGCACCCCACCGCCAGGCAGACCTCGGTGACGGTCAGGTCGCCGGCCCGCAGCAGCGCCTTCGCCCGCTCGATGCGGCGGGTCATCAGGTAGGAGTACGGAGACTCGCCATAGGCGGCCCGGAACTGCCGGGAGAAGTGCGCGGGCGACATGAACGCCGCGCGGGCGATCGCGGCGACGTCAAGCGGCAGCGCGTAGTCGCGGTCCATCAGATCGCGGGCCCGTCGCAGGTGGGCGAGGTTGGCGAGCTCCTCGGGGGTCACCTGCCCAGGGTAACGCCCCCGGCCGCGGCAGCGGGCCGCTGACCGGGCCGGGCGCTGTCACTGCGCCGTCACGGTACCGTAATAAGGTCGCTCCCCGGCGTCCGGTTCGCATGCTCTGGCCCCAAAGGGGCAGGTAGCCGAGCCGATTGGCAGCCCGTGTTCACGTCGCCGTAACTCAAGGCTGGCACTGGCGTTATGCGAGCTGCTCATATTGACTGCTGTCATGGCCCCCGACTCCCGAGCCGGTCACTGACAAGGTCAGCAAGGAGAAACTGCCCGTGTCCTCAGCCGCCCTGCGCGACGGCGTCCTCGCCGTCCCCGTGATCGACATCTCCAGCTTCCGCATGCCGTACGCCGATGCCGCCGCGCGGTCCGAGGTCGTCCGGCAGGTCGACGAGGCGGCCAGAACCGTCGGCTTCATGCAGATCGCCGGGCACGGCATCACCGCGGCGACCCGCAACGAGTTCACCCGGGCGACGGACGCGTTCTTCGCGCTCGACATGGAGACCAAGAAGCGCTACCGCTGCCCGCCCGGCGTCAACCGGGGCTACACCCCGCCGAAGGCGGAGTCGCTGGCCAACAGCCTGGGCCTGGCCAGCGCGGCCGACCTGTTCGAGGCGATCAACGTCGGCTCGACCGCCGCCGACTACCCCGGCCTCGACCTGCCGGAGGACGTCTACGCGGCCAACGTGTACCCGACCCGCGAGGTCCCCGACTTCGAGACGGCGGTCGGCGAGTGGTTCCAGGCGGCGGGCGCGGTCGCGCGGACCATGGTGCGGATCTTCGGCGTCGCGCTCGGCGGCCGCGAAGACTACTTCGCCGGCGTCACCGGGCACTCGATCGACGTCCTGCGGATGAACAACTACCGGCTGCCGCACCCGGGCACGCCGCTCGAGCCGGACCAGCTCGGGATGGGGGCGCACACCGACTACGGCATCGTCACCGTGCTCTGGGCGGACCGGGTGCCGGGGCTGGAGATCCTCGGCGTCGACGGCGGATGGCACCCGGTCAGGCCGGCCGGCGGCGCCCTGCTCGTCAACCTCGGCGACGCCCTCGCCCGCTGGACGAACGATGAGTGGATCTCCACCATGCACCGCGTCGCCGCCCCCCGGGTCAACGGCGTGCTGGTGCCGCGACGGTCCGCCGCCTACTTCCACGACGGCGACGTCGACGCGCTGATCGAGTGCCTGCCGAGCTGCGTGAGCGCGGCCAACCCGGCCAGGTACGAGCCGGTGACGGTGGGGGAGCACCTGGCCGCCAAGCTGGCCGGCTCCCGCGGCGGACGGCTCAATCCGTACGCGACCCGGGAGGTCGCGCGGCTGCGGACGGCGTGATGGTCCGGCCCAACGATGTCATGAGCCTGCCAGCAGGCACCCGATGGCCGTAGCCTGAGGCAAGTTAGGCCATGTCGTCGCGCGGAGGGCCGGGGTAGCGGGTGCAGACCGACAGAGCCAGCCTGACCAACGCGCATTCAGGCAAAGCTCGGGGCAGCGGGGGCGGGGGCGGGAAAGGAAGCGGCAGCGGCGCGGCCGAGCTGATCGCCCGCGGCGCGCTGCTCATCGCCGTCCTCACCGCCCTGTCGCGGCTGCTCGGCCTCGTCCGCACGGTCGTCTTCGCGCAGAGCGTGGGCGCGGGCTGTCTCGGCACCGCCTACGTCACCGCCAACACCGTCCCCAACCTGATCTACGAGCTGGCCCTGGGCGGCGCGCTCGCCAGCGCGATGGTCCCGGTGCTGGCCCGGGCGGCCAGCCGGGCCGATCAGGACGAGGGCCAGAAGGCGTACGTCACCCAGGTCGCCTCGGCCCTGCTCACCTGGGCGGTGCTGGTGCTGCTGCCAGTGACGGCGGCGATCGCCCTGCTCGCGCGGCCGATCGCCGACCTGCTCATCCCGGCCAACCCGAACGCCACCTGCGCCCGCCCGGCGATGCTGGGCACCACGACCGACTTCATCGTCGCGTTCGCGCCGCAGATCATGCTGTACGGGGTGTCGGTCGTGCTGACCGGGCTGCTGCAGGCGTACCGGCGGTTCACCGGGCCGACGCTGGCGCCGGTCCTCGGCAACGTGGTCACGATCACCTCCTATCTGCTATTCGCCTCGCTCGACAAGAACCTCCCGATGGCCAGGACGCCGCTGGTGGCCCAGCTGGTGCTCTCCATCGGAACCACCATGAACATCGGCATGCTGGTGCTGGTGGCGCTGCCGCCGACCTGGCGGCTGAAGCTCCGGCTGCGGCCGACGCTGCGGTTCCCGCCCGGCGTGATCTCCAAGGCGGGCGGCCTGGCGCTGGTCGGCCTGCTCGAGTTCGTGGCCGGGGACGTGCAGAGCGTGGTCACGATCGCGCTCGCCAACGGGCGCGGCGACACCGGCGCCCTGGTGCTCGTCAACTACTCGACGCTGGTGTTCGCCTCGGTCTGCTCGGTCCTGCCGATAGCGATCGTGACCAGCGTGTTCCCGGTGCTCTCGGCCTCCGACGGGGCGGTGTTCGACCGGACCAGCGCGGGCTCGACCCGCGCGGTCATGCTGATGTCCTGGCTCGGCACGGCCGTGATCGCCGCGGTCGCGCTGCCCGCCGCGCACGTGCTCGCCAAGCAGCCGGATCAGGTGACCCAGCTGACCCAGGCGTTCCTGCTGTACGCGCCGGGCGTGGCCGGCTTCTCGCTCGTCGTCGCCATGTCACGGGTGATGTTCGCCCTCGGCCGGCTCCGGGCGGCGGGCATCGGCCTGGTGGCCGGCCCGCTGCTGCAGATCGCGGTCTCCGTCCCGCTGGTGCTGATGGCGCCGCCGCGGCTGGTGGTCGGCGCGCTCGCGCTCGGCTCGACCGTGGCCCTGCTCGCGGTCGCGGTCCCGATGGTGTTCGCGGTCCGGCGGCTGCGGGGTCCGGCCGCGCTGGCCGGCCTCGGCCACGCGACGGCGGCCGGGATCACGGCGGGCGCCATCGGGAGCGCGGTCGGCGTCGGGGTCACGCTGGCGCTGCCGACCGGCGGCAAGCTGTTCGAGGCCGCGGTCGGCGCGCTCGCGGCGGTGCTCGCGCTGCTCGCCTTCGGCATCTGGGCCTACGCCCTGGACCGGGGCGACCTGCGGATGGTGGTCGGCCGGCTGCGCCGGTTCGCCCGCTCCCGGTCCTAGCCAGGCCCGCCTGGCAGCCGGCCTGGCCAGCGTATTTAGGCAGATTGTGGCGCTGCGGGCGGAATTGGGGATACGTTCTGCATAATGGTCGACGTGCATCAGCGGGACATGGCGGTCAGGCCCGTCGAAGAGAGCGACCGGCCGACGGTCGAGTGGCTGACGACCCATCTGTGGGGCGCGGCCGAGGTGGCCGTGCACGACGGCGTGTTCTACCCGGCCACCCTCCCCGGCTTCATCGCCGAGCGCGGCGGCCGCATCGCCGGCCTGGTCACCTTCCAGGTCCGGCCCGCCGTCCTCGAGATCGTCACGATCAACGCCCTCGACCTCTACCAGGGCATCGGCACGCTGCTGATCGAGGCGGTCCGGGCCGAGGCCAAGCGGCAGGGCTGCCACCAGATCACGCTGACCACCACCAACGACAACATCGGCGCGCTCCGCTTCTACCAGCGCCGCGGCTTCCGGCTGGCCGCCCTCCGCCCGGGGGCGGTGGACCGGACCCGGCAGCGTAAACCGGAGATCCCCAGAACCGGTGATTTCGGCATTCCGCTGCGCGACGAAATCGATCTCAGCTGCCCCGTGTGAAAGGAAAAACAAAAACGATGATCTCGAACGGTCGCGCGATTTCACCTATTCGCTTCCGCTGATCATCCCCGCGGCGGGACCTCGACAGTCGTCCGTCCGCCATCCGATCACACTGGGCAGCTCACCTAATTCCGAATGCACGCACGATATAACCGAGTGCCGCCGCCCGCCCGGCGGCCGCGAGAAGCCCGGTGCGCGCGGGCTCCCGGGGTCACCCGCAGTGCCTGATACTGAACGCGACCCACCCGTCCGCGTCCTGTCGCGAGCCCGGTGAGATGCGCTATACAGGGACATACCACTGTCCGAGGGAGCACGATGTTGCCACGAGGTAGGGTCCAAGCAACGGCGGGGGGCGAGCCGGTGCCGGTGGTTGATAGCGTGCACCGGGCAATAGCCCGCAGCCCGCTGCTGCTCCGACCCGTGCTCGCGCTTTTCGCGGTGGCATTCCTGCCCTGGCTGCTCGGGCCGATCTCGGTTTACCGGGGCGTGCGCACCACGATGGCCTCGCTCTACGTGGCCGCGTTCGGCATGTGGACCTTCTGCGTGATTGACCTCGACCGGGTCGCCCGCCCGCAGCGCCAGCCGCAATTCGGACGGGTGGCGATCGGCTGGTGGCTTCGCGCTGATGGCGACGCCGTTCGCGATCGCCGCGATCGCCCACGTGCCGCCGCTGTCGCGCTGGTTCGTGCCCTGCCGGACGGTGGCGTGGGCGCTGCTGTGGTCGTTCCCGGTCGGCATCCTCATCATCCAGGCCTGGTCGGCGGCACGCGCAGTTCGGGGTCGATCGCGGCCTGGGTGATCGCGGCGGCCGTGATCGGCTGGCGCGCGGCCAAGGGATCGCAGGAAGCCCGGATGTTCGGCCCGGACGGCGTGCTCGCCGCCTACGGCGACCCGAACGCGCCCCGCCGGCCCCGCCCCCGGCCCCGCCAGCCCGGCCGGACCGCGTCCGGCCGGCCCCGCCCGGCGTCCGACCGGCCAGGTGCCGCGGGCCGGGAGCACCGGCCCGGCCGGCCCGGCCGGGCACGCGCCCGCCCAGTACGGCGCGCGGGCGCAGGGCGTCGCCCAGGTGTACGCGGACCGCTCGGCCCGCAAGCGGCAGCAGCAGGCGGCCGAGGAGGACGCAGTCCGAGCCGCCCATCACCCCCGAGGACGCGCTGGCCGAGCTGGACGCGATGGTCGGGCTCGGGCCGGTCAAGGAGCAGGTGCACTCGATCTACGTGTCGATCGAGGCGGCCCGCCGCCGGGCCGAGGCCGGCTTCGGCGCCGACAAGCCGATGCGGCACTTCGTCTTCCTCGGCCCGCCCGGCACCGGCAAGACCACCGTGGCCCGGGTGATCGGCAAGATCTTCTACGCGTTCGGGCTGCTCGAGAGCGCCGACGTGGTCGAGGCGCAGCGCTCCGACCTGGTCGGCGAGTACCTCGGCGCGACCGCGATCAAGACCAACGAGCTGATCGACTCGGCCCTCGGCCGGGTGCTGTTCATCGACGAGGCCTACAGCCTGGTCAACGAGGGCGACGGGCAGAGCGACCGGTTCGGCGCCGAGGCGGTGCAGACGCTGCTCAAGCGGGCCGAGGACGACCGCGAGCACCTGATCATCATCCTGGCCGGCTACGAGAAGCAGACCGAGGCGTTCCTGGCCACCAACCCGGGCCTGGCGTCGCGGTTCGCGACCCGGATCCGGTTCCCGACCTACTCCACCGAGGAGCTCTTCGCCCTCGCCGAGCTGCAGCTGCGGGGCAAGCAGGAGCTGCTGGCGGTCGACGCCCGGCCGACCCTGTGGCGGATGCTGGAGGAGGTCGGCCGCCGCCGCACCACCGACGAGCTCGGCAACGGCCGGTTCGTCCGCACCCTGCTGGAGAAGGCCGGCCAGGCCCGCGACGTGCGGGTGATGGGCGAGGGCGGCGACCCCCGGGCCGAGGACCTGCTCACGATCGGCGCGGTCGACCTGGGGAAGGCGTTCGCCGAGCTGACCTCGCGGATGCGCGGCTACGAGGAGACCCCCACCCTCGAGTCCGCCATCGCCGAGCTTGACGAGCTGGTCGGGCTCGACCCGGTCAAGCAGCAGGTGCGCGCGATCGCGGCCCAGCTGCGGGTGGCGCGGCTGCGCGACCGGCAGGGGCTGGCCAGCCAGCCGCCGGTCAGGCACTTCGTCTTCACCGGCCCGCCCGGCACCGGCAAGACCACGGTGGCGCGGATCCTCGGGCACATCTTCGCCGCCCTCGGCCTGCTGGTCCGGCCCGAGGTGGTCGAGGCGCACCGGGCCGACCTGGTCGGCGATCACCTCGGGTCGACCGCGATCAAGACCAACCGGCTGGTCGACTCGGCCCTCGGCGGCGTGCTGTTCATCGACGAGGCCTACTCGCTGCACAACGAGGGCTACTCGGGCGGCGACGCGTTCGGCGCGGAGGCGGTGCAGACGCTGCTCAAGCGGGCCGAGGACGACCGCGACCGGCTGGTCATCGTGCTCGCGGGCTACACCGGCGACATGGACCGGTTCCTGCGCTCCAACCCCGGCCTGGCCTCCCGGTTCGGCACCCGGGTGACGTTCCCCAGTTACACCGCGCGCGACCTGTCGCGGATCGCGGTGCTGCTGGCCGAGCAGGCCGGGGACGCGTTCGAGCCGGAGGCGCTCTACGCCCTCGACCAGATTTTCGCGCACGCCGAGCGGGCCGGCCGGATCGACGAGCTCGGCAACGGCCGGTTCGCCCGCTCGCTGTTCGAGCGCGCCTGCGCCTGCCGCGACGTCCGCGTCGTCCGCCTCGGCGAGGCGCGCCACCGCGGCCGACCTGACCACGCTCAGCGCCGACGACGTCCGCGGCGCCTACGCCGAGCTCGCCGTCTAACCCGCCTCCGGCCTCCCGCCTCCCGCCTCCCGCCTCCCGCCTCCCGCCTCGCCTCCCGCCTCCCGCCGGTCACCTACGCCACCGACAGGATGCCCGGTCTGTCACCTACGCCATCGACCGCCCCTATCGGTGTCGCTGGCGTAGCCGACAGGCAGGCGTTTCGGGTCGATGGCGTAGCCGACAGGCTCCGCGCCCGCCCCAGACCTCGGTCCGCGACCAGGCATCGACACACCGTCCCCACTGTCACCACGCGCACCAAGCTCGACGGATAAAGAGGTCATCGTCGGGGAGTTCAGGTCGCGGGCTGCCCCCATCGAAACACAATGACGAGTACAGACCTAAAACGCGAGCCAAAATAGAACACAATCGATTGCTCTCCGCCCAGACCGGCTCGTCGGCATCCTCCGCTACTGCCTCACAGACTCGGCAGCCGTTACCGCGAGGACCCCGCCGCTACCAGAAACTGGCAAGCCGCTGCTTGACAAGCTAAGTCCCGGGGACGTCGTTCGGGCGGATACCGCTGCCCGGCCGACCCGAGCAACCTGGCCGGCCAGGCAACAGAGACAACACGCCTACCGGGTCGACGAGCGCCAGGGCGTCTTGGCGCCGAGCCGGGCCGGGTCGAGGCCGGACCAGCGGTGCCCGCCGCCGAAGAACCTTGTCCCGGCCAGCAGGGTCACCATCGGCTTGGTGAACAAGAACACCACCAGGACGTCGATCAGCGTGGTCAGGCCGAGGGTGTAGGCGAAGCCCTGCACGTCGCTCACCGCGAAGTGATACAGCAGGGCAGCCGCCAGGAACGACACCGTGTCGGACATCAGGATGGTGCGCCGGGCGCGTTTCCAGCCGCTCTCGGCGGCCGGGCGCAGCGCCTTCCCCTCGCGGACCGCGTCGCGGAGCCGTTCGAAGTACACGATGAACGAGTCGGCCGTGATGCCGATCGCCACGATGAGGCCGGCGATGGCCGACAGCGTCATCGTGAAGTGCTGGTACCGGCTGAGCAGGACCACCGACAGGTAGGCCAGCAGCGCCGCCAGCAGCAGGCTGGAGACCGCCACCGCCCCGAGGCCCCGGTAGTACGCGAACAGGTAGATCGTCACCAGCGACAGCCCGATGATCCCAGCGGTCAGGCCCGCCACCAGCGAGCTGTGGCCGAGCTGGGCGGAGACGGTGCTCTCGTTCAGCAGCTGGAAGTCCAGCGGCAGCGAGCCGTACTTGAGCGCGTCCGCCAGGTCGGTCGCCTGCGCCTGGGTGAACCCGGCGCTGCCGCCGCCGGTGATCTGCACGTTGCCAGCCGGGATGGGCTCGGCCGTCACCTCGGCCGAGGTCACGTTGCCGTCGAGGACGACCGCGGTCGAGTCGAGTGCCTGGTCATCAGGGTTGCCGCTGTGGGCGCCGCGTAGTACGAGTTGTACTGGTCGGTGGTGAGCGTCCCGAACTTCGAGGCGGCCCCGCCGTTGAGCGAGAGGTTCACCACCCACTGGGCGCTGTTCGGCTGCAGCCCGGCGCTGACCGACGTGATGTCACCGCCCACGTAGACGGCCTGGCCAAGGACGTACTTGGTCCCGCTCGAGTCGCAGGACACGATCTGCCGGTTGAGGGCGGCCCACTGGTCGCCCTGTTGCGAGTAGCCGACCGTCTTCTGCCAGCTCGGGTTCACCGTGCCGGCGCTGCCGCCGGGCTGGCACACCTCCTTGTTGAACAGCTTCGCAGTGGCGGCGTTGACGAGGGCGGAGTCGCCGTAGGCGACCGAGTTCGCGCTCGTCGCTGATGGCGGGACGTACGGCGCCTCGAGGTAGACCGGCCGGACGCTCATCTGGGAGGCGTGGGTCAGCAGGCTGACGAGGCCGTTGGAGGGCGCGCCGGGCACGGTCACGTTGATCATGTCGCTGCCCTGCTGCTGCACCTGGGCGCCGGAGTTGCCGGTGCCGTTCACCCGGGTCCGCAGGACCGAGATCGCCTGCTGCATCTCCCCGCTGGCGGGCGGGCTGCCGTTATGAGTCTCCGCCTGCAGCACCACGTCGGTGCCGCTCGACAGGTCGAGGCCGAGATCGACCTTGAACTGCTGCTGCCACTTCCCGGGGCTGAGGGTCTCGTTGCCGAGGACCGAGATCAGCATGATGACGATGACGGCGGCCAGCGCGACGAGCGCGCGGACCGATCTTGACCGGCTGCTTCTTGGGGGCGTCACTTTTTCCCTTGTCTGTCGACGTTGCACGCGCTGACGCGCTTGACAGCCGTTCAACGAAGGCAGTCGTCGCGCAGCCGTGCTCAGCCGCCAGGCCGCAGTTCGACGCGCCGTCCGCCTCGCTCCAGAGCTGCTCGGCCCGCGAGGACCGAAGCGGCAGTCGAATCTCGGCGTCGCGGCCGAGCGGGGTGCGGCCCTGGATGCCGAGGGTCGGCTCATCGATGACGGCCAGGTCCGCGCGCAGGTCGGCCGCGGCGTTGGTGTCGAAGGTGGCGAGCAGGACCGGGAGCGGCAGGTCCACCAGCTGGCGCCGGGTCGCGTCGCTCTGCTAGTGCGGAGACGGTGTGGCCCGGGCCGAGGAAGTCCTCCGAGTCGCGACGGACTGGATCGCCGCGCCCGCGTCGTCGCGGATCGCCCGCCCCGCCCACGGTTGCCACCGCCCCAAGTCGCACGCGACGTCCTCGAACCGCCGACGCCCTCGAACCGCCGCCGCCCTCGCACCGCCGACGCCCTCGAACCGCCGACGCCCTCGAACCGCCACGCCCTCGAACCGCCGACGCCCTCGAATCGGCCTTGCGGCCCACCGGCCCGCATCTAGCGGGCCCGTGGCCCCCAGGGCTATCACCGAGATGGCCTTGTGGCCCCCAAGGCCATTTCCGAAACGGGCCCGTGGTCCCCAGCGCCACTCCCGGCGGCCGCGGCCTCGCCGGGCTGTTTGTAGGCTGGACGGGTGGCCGAGCAGCAGTGGGAGTTCTGGGTTGACCGGGGCGGGACGTTCACCGACATCGTGGCCCGAACGCCGGACGGCGACCTGGTCGCGCACAAGCTGCTGTCGGTCAGCCCCGCCTACCGGGACGCCGCCGTGGCCGGCATCAGGCACCTGCTCGGCCTCGAGCCGGGCAAGCCGCTGCCGGCCGAGCGGATCGCCGCCGTCCGGCTCGGCACCACGGTCGCCACCAACGCGCTCCTCGAGCGGAACGGCGAGCCGACCGTGCTGGTGATCACCGAGGGGTTCGGCGACGCGCTGCGGATCGCCTACCAGAACCGGCCGCGCATCTTCGACCGGCATATCGTCCTCCCCGAGCCGCTCTACGACCGGGTGATCGAGGCGCCCGAGCGGGTCGGCGCGCACGGCGAGCTGATCCGGCCGCTGGACGCCGACGCCGTCGAACGGGAGCTGCGGGCGGCCTACGCGGCCGGGTACCGCGCCGTCGCCGTGGTCTGCCTGCACGGCTACCGGCACCCCGCGCACGAGCAGCGGATCGCGGCGATCGCCACCGCCGTCGGGTTCCCTCAGGTCAGCCAGTCGCACGAGGTCAGCCCGCTGATGCGGCTGGTCTCGCGGGGCGACACGAGCGTGGTCGACGCCTACCTGTCGCCGGTGCTGCGGCGCTACGTCGACGAGGTGGCGGCCGAGCTGGCCGGGGTCCGGCTGCTGTTCATGCAGTCCAACGGCGGGCTGGCCGACGGGGCGTCGTTCCGGGGGAAGGACTCGATCCTGTCCGGCCCGGCGGGCGGCATCGTCGGGATGGCGCGGACGGCCGCGGCGGCCGGCTTCGACCGTGTGATCGGCTTCGACATGGGCGGCACGTCGACCGACGTCTCGCATTACGCGGGGGAGCTCGAGCGGCAGTACGAGACCGAGGTCGCCGGGGTGCGGATGCGCGCGCCGATGCTGTCCATCCACACGGTGGCGGCCGGCGGCGGATCGATCCTGCACTTCGACGACGGCCGGTACCGGGTCGGCCCGGACTCGGCCGGCGCCGACCCCGGCCCGGCCTGCTACGGCCGCGGCGGCCCGCTGACCGTGACCGACGCCAACGTGCTGCTCGGGCGGGTGCAGCCGGAGCACTTCCCGCGCGTCTTCGGCGTCAGCGGCGACCGTCCGCTCGACGTCGGGCAGACCCGCCGCCGGTTCGCCGCGCTGGCGGCCGAGATCACCGCCGCCACCGGCGACCGGCGCGACCCCGAGCAGGTCGCGGCCGGGTTCCTCGAGATCGCGGTGGCGAACATGGCCAACGCGATCAAGAAGATCTCGGTCCAGCGCGGCTACGACGTGACCAGGTACGTGCTGTCCACCTTCGGCGGCGCGGGCGGCCAGCACGCGTGCGCGGTGGCCGACGCCCTCGGCATGACCAGCGTGCTCATCCACCCGCTGGCGGGCGCGCTGTCCGCCTACGGCATCGGCCTGGCCGACGTGATCGCGATGCGCGAGGCCGCCGTCGAGGCGCCGCTGACGGCCGAGACGGCCGCCCGGCTGCCCGCCGAGGCGTTCCGCCCGCTGGAAGAGTCGGCCCGGTCCGACCTGGCGGCCCAGGGCGCGGCGCTGCCCGGCATCGAGGTGACCCGCCGCGTCCACCTCCGCTACGACGGCACCGACACCCCGCTCGCGGTTCCCGCACGGCACCGCCGAGGAGATGACCGCCGCCTTCGAGCGGGCCTACCGCAGCCGGTTCTCCTTCCTGATGCCCGGCCGCCCGATCATCATCGAGGCGGTCTCAGTAGCCGCCGTCGCCCCCAACTACCTCGACCCCGGCCACCCGACCCGAGCCACCCCCGAGCCAACCAGCCCGGGCCAACCGACCCCGACGCAAGCCATCTCGCACGCCGGTCCGCCGGTGACCGGCCAGCGCGCCACCGCCGAGCCGGCCGAGCAGGTGCGGATGTTCGCGGCCGGAAAGGCGTCGGCCGTCCCGCTCTACCGGCGTCGCGACCTGCCGCCCGGGCAGGCCGTGGACGGGCCCGCCATCATCGCCGAGGACCTGGCGACGACCGTGGTCGAGCCCGGCTGGCGGGCCTCGATCACGGACCGGCTCGACCTGCTGCTGACCCGCGTCGGGCCGGACGCCGCGACCGCGACCAGGGCGACCACGGAGGCGGACCCGGTGCTGCTCGAGGTGTTCGGCAACCTCTTCATGGCGGTCGCCGAGCAGATGGGCGAGCGGCTGCGGTCCACCGCGCACTCGGTCAACATCAAGGAGCGGCTCGACTTCTCCTGCGCGATCTTCGACGCCGACGGCGGCCTGATCGCCAACGCGCCGCACATCCCCGTCCACCTGGGCTCGATGGGCGAGTCCATAAAAATGGTGATCAACCGCAACCAGGGCCGGATCAGGCCGGGCGACGTCTACGTGCTCAACGACCCGTACCACGGCGGCACCCACCTCCCCGACGTCACCGTGGTCACCCCCGTCTTCACCGCCCCGACCGCCGAACCGTGGTTCTACGTCGCCTCGCGCGGTCACCACGCCGAGATCGGCGGCATGTCCCCCGGCTCGATGCCGGCCGCGAGCACCCGCATCGAGGAAGAGGGCGTGCTGATCGACAACTGGCTGCTGGTCGAGGACGGTCGGCTGCGCGAAACGGAAACCAGGCAGCTGCTCACGAGCGCCGAATACCCGTCAAGGAACCCGGACACCAACCTCGCGGACCTGAGAGCCCAGGTCGCCGCCAACGAGAAGGGCGTCGAGGAGCTCCGCCGGATGGTCGCCCAGCACGGCCTGGACGTGATCCGGGCGTACATGGGTCACATCCAGGAGAACGCGGCCGAGTCGGTCAGGAACGTCATCGCCCGGCTGGCCGACGGCGAGTTCGGCTACGAGCTCGACAACGGGGCCACGATCCGGGTGAAGGTCACCGTCGACCACCGCGCCAGGACCGCCACCATCGACTTCACCGGCACCAGCCCGCAGCTCGGCGACAACTTCAACGCCCCGTCGGGGGTGGCGATGGCGGCCGTGCTTTACGTGTTCCGCACGCTGGTCGACAAGGACATCCCGCTGAACGCCGGCTGCCTGCAGCCGCTGACCGTGATCATCCCGCCGGGAACGATGCTGAGCCCCCGATACCCGGCCGCGGTGGCGGCGGGCAACGTCGAGACCAGCCAGGCGGTCACCGGGGCGCTCTACGCCGCGCTCGACGTGATGGCCGAGGGGTCCGGGACGATGAACAACGTCACCTTCGGCAACGACCGGCACCAGTACTACGAGACCGTGGCCAGCGGCTCGGGAGCGGGCGACGGGTTCGACGGCACCGACGTCGTGCAGACGAAGATGACCAACTCCCGGCTGACCGACCCCGAGGTGCTCGAGTGGCGCTACCCGGTCCGGGTCGAGTCCTACGCGATCCGGCCCGGCAGCGGCGGCGCGGGCCGCTGGCGCGGCGGCGACGGCAGGAGCCCGCCGGCTCCGGTTCCTCGAGCCGATGACGGTCAGCACGCTCAGCGGCCACCGCCGGATCCCCGCCTTCGGCCTGCGCGGCGGCGCCCCCGGCGCCCTCGGCCGGCACTGGGTCGAGCGCGCGGACGGCTCGGTCACCGCGATGCGCGGCTGCGACACCGCCACCCTGGCGGCCGGCGACGCCTTCGTGATCGAAACCCCCGGCGGCGGCGGCTTCGGCACCGGCTGACCTCAGCATTCAGAAAGGGCTCGACCTACCCGGCGAAGCAACGGTCCGTTCGATAGACCGATTCTGATTTTGACGGCCGTCAGGAGTCCATGTTGCCGAGGCCGTTGATGTCGTCGTCGGTCAGCCCGGTGGCGAGCTCGCGCAGCGCGACCTCGAGCGCGGTCTCGTCGCCGCCGGCCGCGTCGAGCACGTCCATCAGCGCGTGCAGCACCATGTGGCGGTCCTCGCCGGTGTCGAGCAGCCGCTGCGCGGCGTCCCAGAGGGCGGGCGGGCTGCCGCGCCAGAGCCGGTCGGCCAGGGCCAGATGCCGGTCGATGTGCCGGCCGACGCCCGCCGCGCTGGGCGACCCGGTCTTGGTGTCGTGGTCGGCGCCGAGCAGCAGCCGCCGGTCGGACGGGTCGGCCGGGTCGAGCTTGGACAGGTCGACCCCGCCGTGCTTGCCCACCAGCAGCGGGAAGGCGAAGACCCGGCGTGGCAGCGCCTCGAGGTCGGAGTCAGGCAGCAGCCGGGCCGCCAGCTCCTCGTCGATGCCGAGCTCGGACGGGTCCCGGTAGATCCTGGTGAAGGTGGACATCGAGTCGAACAAGGTGTCAAGCGTCTGCCCGATGGCGGCGTCAGAGAGCCCGCGCTTGCGGCCGGACCAGCGGACCCAGGCGTTGACAACGTGCGGCATCGCGTTCTGGTCGGCCGCCGACAGCACGACCTTGCGCGGCAGCCAGGTCAGCATGAAGCTCTGCACCTTGACCGGGGACATCCGCAGCGGGCGGCCGCTGTCCTGGTCGCAGCCGAAGTCGATGATCCGGTCGGTGCAGCGGCTGGCCGCCTGCCGGTCGGACAGCTCCTCGGCCTCGTCGGAGGCGAGGAACTCGGCCGCGAGCAGCGCCCGGCGCTCGCTCGTCCACATAACCGCCGGGCCCGGGCGCCGCGCCCGGCCGACGGCGACAGCGCCCGGATGCGGGACCTGATGAACGCGTGCTTGGCCGCGAAGGAGTCGCTGACCAGCGGATCTTCGGCGTCGTCGGTGGCCGCGAGCGCAGCCTCGAGCATCTTCCGCGCCTGCGGCGGGTCGATCTCCCTGAACCCGTCCTCGGGCCTGACGGCGCCGCGGGCGGCCGCGATCCGCTGGCAGTGATCGAGCAGCTTGTCCACCTGCGAGCTGACCCAGCCGTCCTTGAGCATGCCCGACGCGTTGTAGTCGATCACGCAGACGAGCGCGTGCGGCTCCTCGCCGTCGTAGCTGTAGATGCAGATGAGCTCGTCCTGGTCGCCCCATTCGTCGGGGTTCACGTAGCACTTGGCCGCGGTGACCATGCCGAGGTGCTGGGCCCAGCCCGGGGTCCGCACGCCGGCGTCGATCAGCGTGATCGCCGCCTGCTCGGCCGCCGCCGCCTGCCGTGAGGTGCCCAGGCAGGCGATGCCGGACAGCAGCGCGAGCGCGGCCGGTGACTGCTGGCTGGCGGCGTAGTCGACCAGGCCCTCGCCGACGAGCTGCTCGACCCCGGCCCCGCCGATCGTGTGGTGGCGCTGCGGCCACCAGGTGCCGAGCAGATCGCTGACAAGCAGCTCGGCGTCGAGCGGACTGCGCACCGCGAGCAACTCCCGCGCCGCGTGCAGGAACTCGTCGAACAGCGCGTTTGAGGGCGCGGCGTTACCTGCCTGGCCGCGACGCCTGCTCTGCGGGCTCACCCTGATAGCCTTTCAGATCCGGACATGTGGAAACAGCGCTTCGCCCCGGAGCCCGCAATGGGTTGCGGCCAGTGAGAGGGAGCACTTCCATCCGCTGTAGGAGAATCTACCCATGCTGTCATCATTGTGCCCCGTGCTGGCCGTGATCTCGCCCGTGTCGCGATTTTGTGTCACCGCAGTAGCGTTCCAGACCCTGCTGGTGCTCTAGTGATAGGAGTCGGCGGCGATTCGCGCTTGGCTTCCGTACAGTTAGCTGGCAGCATCGCATCCTGGATTGTGGCACGCTTATTCTGGATGAACGCTGTGCGGGCGGCACCTAGCCGCCTCGCCGGCGCAACTGCCGCCAGGCGCCGGGCAGCGAAGTGTGGCGCGGCTGGCAGGGCAGAGCAGGAAGGAGCCGCCAGTGGCAGGCGCCTGCATGGTAGGCGAGGTGCTCGTTGAGCGCTGACACCTCTGTGCCGAAGCAGCGGGAGGCCGGATTGACAGAGTTCGAATCCTGGCTCCCTGATGCCGTCTTGCGTGACGCGTCCGCCGGGATGGCGGTCCTCGGCACCGACATGCGATTCGTCTGGGTCAACTCCGCGCTGGCGGAGCTGTTCGGCCGCCCGGTGGCGGACTTCGCCGGCCGGCCGGTGGCCGAGGTCTGGCCCGCGGTGGACGCCGCCCGGGCCGAGGTCGCGCTGCAGCAGGTGCTGACCCAGGGACGTCCGGCGATGGAGACCTTCGCCCCCGGCGCCGCGGGCGGCAGCGCGCAGCCCGGCCAGCGGATCTTCCACTGGTTCGGCGTGCACCACCCCGACGGCACCCTGTCCGGGGCCGGCCTGATCGTGATCGCGGGCGCCGCCGGGCCGGCCACCGAGGAGGCGCTGCGGCGCAGCGAGGAGCGGTACCGCGCCCTCGTCCAGGGCGGCGCGCAGATCACCTGGGTGACCTCGCCCGAGGGGGAGATGCTCGAGGACTCGGCCGAGTGGCGCTGGATCACCGGGCAGACGGTGGACGAGTTCCTCGGCAACGGGTGGCTGGAGTCCATCCACCACGAGGACCGCGAGCGGGTCGAGCGGGACTGGCGGGAGTCGCTGCGGACCGGCCGGCTGTTCGAAGAGCGGTTCCGGATGCGGACCAGGAGCGGCGGGTACCGGCACTACGACGTGCGGTCGGTGCCGATCGAGCGGGACGGCAAGATCGCCGAGTGGGTCGGCGCCTGCACCGACGTGACCAGCCAGCGCGAGGCCGAGGAGATGCGGCACCGGCTGACCGACCAGCTGTCGGCGGCGGCGCTGCGCACGGCCCGGCTGCAGCAGGCGACCGCGATGCTGGCCGAGGCGCTCGACGTCGAGCAGGTGGTCGAGGTGATCACCGAGGTCGGGCGGACCGCGATCGGCGCGCTCCGCTCGGCGGTGGCGCTGCTCGAGGACGACAAGCTCGGCCTGCGGGTGGTCAACCCGAGCGGGCTGGCGCCGGCCGGCCCGGACGCGGCCGGCGTGCGGCTGACGCTGGACACCCCGAGCGTGATGACCCGCGCGATCGCGACCAGGCGGCCGGTGCTGATCGCCGACCCCGAGGAGCTGCGGGCCCAGTTCGAGCCGGAGCCGGACGCCGACGGCGGCGCCCGGCCGGTCCTCGACACCGGCGACGAGCAGGCCTGGGTGGGGCTGCCGCTGCTGGCGGCGGGGATGCCGCTTGGCGCGCTGCGGTTCTCGTTCCGCGCCCCGCGGACGATCCTGGAGGAGGAGCGGGTCTTCCTCGAGGCGCTGGCCGGCCAGTGCGCGCTGGCGGTGGAGCGGGCGGAGATGTACGAGAAGGAGCACACCGCCGCGGTGACGCTGCAGCGGAGCCTGCTGCCGGACGAGTTGCCGAGCGTTCGCGGCTTGGTCCTTGACGCGAGGTACCTGCCGAGGTCAACTGAGGTGGGCGGCGACTGGTACGACGTGTTCCGGCTGCCGGACAGGCGACTGGCGGTCACGGTCGGCGACGTCATGGGGAAGGGACTGCTCGCGGCGGCGGGCATGGGGCGGGTACGCAACGCTCTGCGCGCGCTCGCGCTGACGGACCCGCGGCCCGCGGCGGTGCTGGCCGGGCTCGACCGGCTGTTTACCGCGACCGAACGGGAGGAGCAGGTCACGACCATCACCTACCTGGTCATCGACCCCGAGACCGGCGAGGGCCAGGCCGGGAACGCGGGTCACCCCCCGACGCTGCTGCTCACCCCCGGGGCGCTCCCGGTGCTTGACGGGGCCGAGGCGGGCACGCCGCTCGGCTGGGCCAGCCCGCGCAGGCAGCACGCCTTCCGGCTGCCGCCCGGCTCGACCGCCGTGTTCTACTCCGACGGCCTGGTGGAGAACCGCAGGCGCGGTCTCGACGCCGGCCTCGACGAGCTCGTCCGGGTCGCCGCCAGCGCGCCCGAGGAGCTCGTGGACACGCCTGGTCACCTGCTGCAGTACATGCTCGACCACATGCTGGCCGGCCATGAGCAGGACGACGATGTGACCGTGCTCGTCATGCACGTGCCGCTCGACGCGGGCGGTCCCGATGTCGTGTCGGCGGAGCGTACGTGGGCGTCGCGGTGACCGCGGCGATCCGGCCCGCCGTCCGGCCGGACCAGCCCGCCCTGGCCGGGGGCGGCCTGGACGACGCCATTTGCCAGTCCGACGCGTACAAGGCACTCTCAGGTGCCACCTATGGTGGTGGAGAGGAGGCGGGTGGGTTGCTGTCGAAATCCCCTTGGCAAGCGGGAAGCCTGCTTCCCGGCACGGACCAAGCGTCAAGACCCTCTCGGGAGGGCACGATTATCGCTGTTGTCATCCGGGGGGATGATCCTCGGACATGGAGGGCTCGCGCCCCCCATTCCCCCCGGCAGCTTCCCCCAGCGAGGCGCCCGATGGCGGAAACGGCCATCGCAGCGGGCGCGCAGGACTCCGGTGGGGACGCGATGCGTACGCAGCTCAGCCAAGCTACCCAGCGAAGGAAGAGGTGACCGTGGTAGTGAGCGCTCCCAACTCCGCGGCGCGCAAGCGCTCCCGGCCGTCTAGTTCCGCGGCCCGGGATTCGCGAGTGCCGGTATCGGACGGCGTGTCGGAGACCGCGCAGGCGGCGGTCGCGGCCAACGCAGCGGGCAACGGCCGGGCGGCCAAGGCCCGCGAGGAGCTGGCCGCGGTGCCGGCCCAGGATCCGCCGCGGCGGCGGCAGCCCAGACGGCGACGCCGACCTCGATGGGGATGACCTCGACGGCGCGGTCGACCTCGAGGACTTCGACCTCGACGACGACGCGCTCGCCGTAGACGTAGAGGTCGACCTGGAAATCGTCGAGGTAGAGGTAGAGGTCGAGGTCGAGGCACCGGACGCAGACGCGGAAGCCGACCTGCCCGAGGACGCCGACCCGGCCGACCCGCCGCAGCCGCGACCGCCGGCAAGGGCACGGCCCAGGCCGAGGGCAAGGCCGGCGGCGACGAGGCCGAAGACGAGGACCTGGTCTTCCGCGATGACGACGACGACCTGCCCGCCGCCCAGGTGGCGGTCGCCGGCGCGACGGCGGACCCGGTCAAGGACTACCTCAAGCAGATCGGCAAGGTCCCGCTGCTCAACGCCGAGCAGGAGGTCGAGCTGGCCAAGCGGATCGAGGCGGGCCTGTTCGCCGAGGAGAAGCTGGCCGAGATCCAGGGGATGACCCCGGATCAGCGGATCGACCTCGAGTGGATCGCCGAGGACGGCCGCCGGGCGAAGAACCACCTGCTCGAGGCCAACCTGCGCCTTGTCGTGAGCCTCGCCAAGCGGTACACCGGCCGCGGCATGCTCTTCCTCGACCTGATCCAGGAGGGCAACCTCGGCCTGATCAGGGCCGTGGAGAAGTTCGACTACACCAAGGGCTATAAGTTCTCCACGTACGCCACCTGGTGGATCAGGCAGGCGATCACCCGGGCGATGGCCGACCAGGCCCGGACGATCCGCATCCCGGTGCACATGGTGGAGGTCATCAACAAGCTCGCCCGCGTGCAGCGGCAGATGCTCCAGGACCTCGGCCGCGAGCCGACCCCGGAGGAGCTGGCGGTCGAGCTCGACATGACCCCGGAGAAGGTCGTCGAGGTCCAGAAGTACGGCCGCGAGCCGATTTCGCTGCACACGCCGCTCGGCGAGGACGGCGACAGCGAGTTCGGTGACCTGATCGAGGACTCCGAGGCGATCCAGCCGGGCGAAGCGGTGAGCTTCACGCTCCTCCAGGAGCAGCTCCACTCGGTCCTCGACACGCTCTCCGAGCGCGAGGCGGGCGTGGTCAGCATGCGGTTCGGCCTGACCGACGGCCAGCCGAAGACGCTGGACGAGATCGGCAAGGTCTACGGGGTCACCCGGGAGCGGATCAGGCAGATCGAGTCGAAGACGATGTCGAAGCTGCGCCACCCGTCCCGGTCCCAGGTCCTCCGCGACTACCTGGACTAGCCCGGCCGGGCCAGTCCGACTAGCAAAAGCTAAAGGCACGCACACTAAACCCCCCGGGCGACCTTCTCGCCCGGGGGGTTTAGCGCGTGCCTGCGGCCGGCTTAGTTCTCCGGCTTGCTCAGACGCTGTGTCTCGTCCTGGATGTCAACCGCGACCTTCGCAAGCGCCTGCGCGTGTTCCCTACCGTGGTGTGCGCAGAAGAGCAGCTCACCCGAGTTCGGAAGCAGGACGCGGACGTATGCTTGGGCGCCGCATCGATCGCACAGGTCCAGTGCGGTCAGCGGCTTAGTGGGGGCTATCGCTCCGGTCACGTCGCCTTCTCCTGGTCTCATGCCTCCGGCTGCTCCGTCCGGCTGGCTCCGGTTGCCCTTACAGGACAGCACAACGCATACCCCGGTGTCAGGCTTCCCGTGACCGGGGGGTGTACGCCACAAGCGAAAACCGCACTGACCAGACCAATGAAACCCCGACCCCGTCTGCGCGGTCTTCCATGACCACACCACCGTTTGGGTAGTCACCGGTGAGGACCCGTGCGGTTCGTGTGGTTGATACCCGATACGCGGGTCGCAACACATTTGCGTGCAACTATCCCGTCCTGTGGGAGACAAAGGGCGTGGCAGAACCCTCGCACCGGTCTCGGCACGCTACTCTTCGAATGTGGCAGCCACCACCTGCCGCACGTACATTCGAGAGGAGACCCCGCCGCCCGTGCCATCGCTCACCCAAACCGCCCGGGCGACGGTGGATGCCGCCGACTCCTACAGCGCCAAGCACCTGTCGGTCCTTGAGGGGCTGGACGCCGTCCGCAAGCGGCCCGGCATGTACATCGGCTCGACCGACGGCCGGGGGCTGCAGCACTGCCTCTGGGAGATCTTCGACAACTCGGTGGACGAGGCGCTCGGCGGCTTCTGCACCCGGATCGAGGTCATCCTGCACGCCGACGGGTCGGCCGAGGTGCGCGACAACGGCCGCGGCATCCCCGTCGACACCGAGCGGAAGACCAAGCTCTCCGGCGTCGAACTCGTGCTCACCCGGCTGCACGCGGGCGGCAAGTTCGGCGGCGGCTCCTACACCGCCTCGGGCGGCCTGCACGGCGTCGGCGCGTCGGTCGTCAACGCGCTCTCGGCCCGGCTCGACATCGAGGTCGACCGGGACGGCAAGATCTGGACCACCAGCTTCCGGCGCGGGGTGGCGGGCGAGTTCGCCGCGCCCGGCCCCGACGCCGCCTTCGCCAGGAAGTCCGGGCTGCGCCAGGCCGGGACGACCGCCAAATCCAAGACCGGCACCAGAATCAGGTTCTGGCCGGACCGCCAGGTGTTCCTCAAGGACGCCACCTTCAGCTACGACGGCCTCGCCGAGCGCGCCCGGCAGACCGCCTACCTGGTGCCCGGCCTCGCCATCGCCGTCCGCGCGGCGACCGACGAGACCGACGAGACCGACCGACCACAGCCGACACCGCGCGCGAGCTGCGCGCGGCCGAGTTCCGCTTCGACGGCGGCATCGGCGAGTTCTGCGAGCACCTGGCGACCGGCGAGAAGATCTCCGAGGTGCTCCGGCTGACCGGCGACGGCACGTTCACCGAGACCGTCCCGGTGCTCGACGACCGCGGCCACATGACCCCGACCGACGTCGAGCGGCGGCTCGACGTCGACGTCGCCGTCCAGTGGAACAACGGCTACGACACCATCACCCGCTCGTTCGTGAACGTGATCGCCACCCCGCACCACGGCACCCACGTCACCGGCTTCGACCGCGCCCTCGCCCGCACGATCAACGAGCAGCTCCGCACGGCCAAGCTCCTCAAGAACGGCGACGAGCCGGTGACCAAGGAGGACATCCTCGAGGGGATGACCGCGGTGGTCTCCGTCCGGCTGCCCGAGCCGCAGTTCGAGGGCCAGACCAAGGAGGTCCTCGGCACCCCGGCCGTCACCGCGATCGTCCGCCAGGTCGTCTCCAGCCAGCTGTCGAGCTACTTCGAGAACCCGCCCCGTGGCGCCAAGCAGCAGGCCCGGGCGGTCCTCGACAAGATCGTGTCCGCCGCCAAGACCCGCATCGCCGCCCGCGAGCACCGCGAGAACCAGCGCCGCAAGTCGGTCCTGGCCAGCTCGACCCTGCCCGCCAAGCTGGTCGACTGCCGGTCGGCCGACGACCGCAGCGAGCTGTTCATCGTCGAGGGCGACTCCGCCCTCGGCACCGCCAAGCTCGCCCGCGACTCCGAGTTCCAGGCGCTGCTGCCGATCCGGGGCAAGATCCTCAACGTGCAGAAGTCCTCGCTGGCGGACATGCTCAAGAACGCCGAGTGCGCCGCGATCATCCAGGTCCTCGGGGCCGGCTCGGGCTCCACCTTCGACCTCGACTCGGCCCGCTACCAGCGGGTGATCCTGATGTCGGACGCCGACGTCGACGGGGCGCACATCAGGACCCTGCTGCTCACCCTGTTCCACCGCTACATGCGCCCGATGCTGGACGCGGGCCGGGTCTTCGCCGCCGTCCCGCCGCTGCACCGGGTGGAGCTCTCCAACCCGCGCAAGGGCCAGGAGAAGTACATCTACACCTACTCCGACGCCGAGCTCCGCCGCACGCTGATCCAGCTCGAGAGCAAGGGCCAGCGCTTCAAGGACCCGATCCAGCGCTACAAGGGCCTCGGCGAGATGGACGCCAAGCAGCTCGCCGACACCACCATGGACCCGCGCCACCGCACCCTGCGCCGGATCCGGATGGAGGACGGCGCCGCCGCCCAGGGCGTGTTCAACCTGCTGATGGGCACCGACGTGGCGCCCCGGCGCGACTTCATCGTCGGCGGCGCCGCCGAGCTCGACCTGTCCCGCATCGACACCTGACAACCGCAGACACCGAAGGACCCCGCAGCATGCCGCCACGTCGCAGCGGAACGACCGCACCGCCTCCGGAAGAGTTCGAAGAGAACATCGTCGACATCGACGTAACCGAGGAGATGCGCGGCTCGTACCTGGAGTACGCCTACAGCGTCATCTACTCGCGCGCGCTGCCCGACGCCCGCGACGGCCTCAAGCCGGTCCAGCGCCGGATCCTGTACCTGATGCAGGACATGGGCCTGCGCCCGGACCGCCCGCACGTCAAGTGCGCCCAGGTGGTCGGCGCGGTGATGGGGCGGCTGCACCCGCACGGCGACACCGCGATCTACGACTCGCTGGTCCGGATGGCGCAGCCGTGGGCGATGCGGGTCCCGCTGATCGACGGCCACGGCAACTTCGGCAGCCTCGGCGGCGACGACTCCCCGGCCGCCTACCGGTACACCGAGTGCCGGCTGACCGAGGCCGCGATGGCGATGGTGGCGTCGATCGACGAGGACACGGTCGACTTCGTCCCCAACTACGACGGCAGCGAGCAGCAGCCCGACGTGCTCCCGGCCGGCCTCCCCAACCTGCTCGTCAACGGCACGGCCGGGATCGCGGTGGGGATGGCGACCAACATGGCGCCGCACAACCTGACCGAGGTCATCGCCGCCGCCCGCTACCTGCTCAAGCACCCGGACGCCAGCACCGAGCAGCTGATGAAGTACGTGCCGGGACCCGACCTGCCGACCGGCGGCCACATCGTCGGCCTCGACGGGATCCGGGAGGCGTACCAGACCGGCCGCGGCATCTTCCGCACCCGCGCGACGGTCAAGATCGAGCAGCTCAACGCGCGCAAGACCGGCCTCGTGGTGACCGAGCTGCCCTACGCGGTCGGCCCGGAGAAGGTCATCGCCAGGATCAAGGACCTGGTGCAGGCCAAGAAGCTGGTCGGCATCTCCGACCTGAAGGACCTGACCGACCGCAACCGGGGCCTCAACCTGGTCATCGAGGTCCGGGCCGGCTTCAACCCGGAGGCGGTGCTGGCCGAGCTCTACCGGCTCACCCCGATGGAGGAGACGTTCGGCATCAACAACGTCGCCCTGGTCGACGGCCAGCCGCGCACGCTCGGCCTGCGCGAGCTGCTGACGATCTACGTCGACCACCGGCTCGACGTCACCCGGCGGCGCAGCGAGTTCCGGCGCCGCAAGCGCCAGGAGCGGCTGCACCTGGTCGACGGCATCCTGGTCGCGCTGCTCAACATCGACGAGGTCATCCAGGTCATCAGGACCAGCGACGACTCGGCCGAGGCGAAGAACCGCCTGCAGCAGGTGTTCGACCTGTCCGAGATCCAGGCGCAGTACATCCTCGACACCCCGCTGCGCCGCCTGACCAGGTACGACAAGCTCGAGCTGGAGCGCGAGCAGGAGACCCTGCGGGCCGAGATCGCCGAGCTGACCGAGATCCTGGAGAACGACGAGACGCTCCGCGCCCTGGTCGGCGGCGAGATGGCCGACCTCGGCAAGAAGTTCGGCACCCCCCGCCGCACGGTGCTGATGGAGGCGGGCGCGGCGGTCACCGCCGCCGTCCCGCTCGAGGTCGGCGACGACCCGTGCCAGGTGGTGCTGTCGGCGACCGGCCTGCTGGCCCGCATCCCGCTGCCAAATCAAAATCCGGATGTCGAACGGTCCCTGGTCCCACCCCGCTCGTCAGCATCCTCCGGCCCCGGGGACATCGTCGCCGCCGCGGTCACCACCACCGCCCGCGGCAGCATCGGCGCGGTCACCTCGGCCGGCCGGATGATCCGGGTCAGCGTCATCGAGATCCCCCCGGCCCCGTCCGGCGAGGCCGTCTCGCTGGCGGCCGGCCACCCGGTCGACGAGTTCGTGCCCGGCCTCGACGAGGGCGAGACGGTGCTCGCGCTGGCCCCGCTGGACGGCGGCGAGTCGAGCGGGGTAGCGCTCGGCACCGCGTCCGGCGTCGTCAAGCGGGTGCTGCCCGAGTACCCGGCCAACCGCGACGAGTTCGAGCTGATCACGCTCAAGGAGGGCGACCGGGTGATCGGCGCCGTCCACCTGGACGGCGATGACGCTGAGCTGGTGTTCATCGCCTCGGACGCCCAGCTGCTCAGGTTCCCGGCCTCGGCCGTCCGCCCGCAGGGCCGCCAGGCCGGCGGGATGGCCGGCATCCGGCTGTCCGACGGCGCGACCGCGATCTGGTTCGGCGCCCTCGGCCCGGCGGCCGGCCCGGCTCGGCCGAGGCCGTGGTGGTGACGGTGGCCGGCCGGTCGGGCGCGCTGCCGGGCACCGGCGGCGCGTCGGTCAAGGTCACCCCGTTCGCCGAGTACCCGACCAAGGGCCGCGCGACCGGCGGCGTCCGCTGCCAGCGCTTCCTCAAGGGCGAGGACGGCCTGATCCAGGCCTGGATCGGCCCGCCCCCGATCCTCGCCGCGACCGAGTCAGGCGTAATGGTCGACCTGTCCGACATGCAGGGCAGGCGCGACGGCTCCGGCACCGCCCTAACCCGCCAGCTCGCCTACCTAGGCCCCGCCTACCGCACCCCGTAGCTCCAGACGCCTAGCGCCGTAGTCCCAGACGCCTCGCGCGTCCCGCGCACCCCATGTCCCGCGTGATCACGAAGGATTTTTGCACCTATAAGCGAATTATCCTCCGTCAGGATTTAATCCTTCGTGATCACGGGCCTCTCGCCAGGCCCGGACGTGGCTCGTGGGATTCAGGCGACCTAAGTGGCGGAGAAGCCGCCGTCAACGAAGACGGTCGTGCCGGTGACGTAGTCGCTGGCGGAGGACGCGAGGAAGACCGCCACGCCCGCGAAGTCCGACGGCTCGCCGTTGCGGCCGATGTGCGTCCGCGCGGCCAGGGCGGCCGACCGGACCGGGTCCGACGACACCTCGCGGGTGAGCGGCGTCGCCACGAACCCGGGGCAGACCGAGTTCACGCACACGCCCGACGCGGACCACGCCTCGGACTGGGACCGGGTCAGCGAGGCCAGGCTGCCCTTGGACGCGCCGTACCCGCCGCTGTTGCCGAACGCCCGCTCGGCCTGCTGCGACGTCACGTTGATGATCCGGCCCCAGCCCCGGGCGGCCATCTCCGGGCCGAACCGCTGACCGAGCACGAACGGCGCGGTCACGTTGACCGCGTGCATCAGGTCCCAGTGCTCCTCCGACAGCGACCCGAGCGGCGGCCTGAGGTTGACGCCGGCGCAGTTCACGAGGATGTCCGGCTCGCCGAAGGCGGCCGCCGCGGCCGACGCGCCCCGACGCACCTCGGCCCGGTCGGCCAGGTCGGCGCTCACCCACGCGACCTCGCAGCCCGAGTCGCGCATCGACTTACAGGTGGCGGAGAGCCGGGTGGGGTCTCGCGCCACGATCACGACCCGGGCGCCCGCGAACGCGAGCGCGGAGGCCATTGCCTCCCCGATTCCAGAACTCCCGCCAGTGACGACTGCCACTCGGCCCTCAAGCGAGAACAGCTCTTTCAGGAACCCGGTCATGACGCATTGCTTACCACACGGTGGCTAACCGCCAGGCCTGCAGTCATCCAAATGTGCTTGAAACGTATCTAAAGGGTTCGATGTGGTGGGGATGGGGCTACAGCATCGGGCGGGCGCCGATCAGGTTAAGCGCGTGCGCGGCCAGCCGGCAGCCGCTGCCCAGCGCCTCCACCGGAGGCTTCTTGTCCAGCCAGGGCAGGCAGGAAGCCGGCCACGAAGGCATCGCCCGCGCCGGTCCCGTCGATGACCCGCTCGACCGGCGGGGCGGGGACGCGCACCGGGGGACGGCCGTTGGCGAAGAACAGCGCCCCCTCGGCCCCGAGCTTGATGACGACCTGCGGGTACCACGCGGTCAGCACCCGGGCGGCCGCCTCGGGGTCTTCCCGGCCGGTCAGCACCTTGGCCTGCGCGACGTTCACGAACAGCAGCACCGCGTTGCCGGTCAGCTCGAAGAACGGCTCGGCCCCGACCCGCTCGAGCGGCGCCGCCGACGCGCCGTCGACCGACGTCGACATGCCGACCCGGCGGGCGAAGTCGAGCGCGGACAGGGCCGACGCGCGCGATCCCTCCGACAGCAGCGTGTACCCGGACACGTGCAGGTGCGCGCCCTGCACGAACAGGTCGTGGGGCAGGTCCTCGGGGGCCAGCGCGGCGTTGGCGCCCGGGTCGGAGAGCATGGTGCGCTCGCCCTTGTGCGTGACCATGACCACGCAGGTCCCGGTCGGCCGCTCGGGGTCCATCACCAGGCGGGCGTCGACGCCGTAGCCCATCAGCTCCATGTCACGGTTCCGGCCGGCGATGTCGGCGCCGCGCCGCCCGATGAACGCGACGTCGGCGCCGTCGGCGGCCGCCCACGCGGCCACATTGGCGCCGGAGCCGCCGCCGTGCGTGGTCACCTTGGCGGGGGTGTCGCTGCCGCGAGCAAGCGGCAGCGTCGCGTGCGCGACGGTATCCGTCATCAAGTCGCCAATGACAACGATGCGGGCCATGGTCGTCATCACCTCATCATCAAGCGGCTATCAGGGGGCAGGGCCCGGAACTCAGTCGCCGTTGCGTCGTTGCAGGTAATCGGCGGCCTGAACCTGATCAGGGGACTCCCTACGGTATCTTCCCAGGCCCGATGCTGGCCACTGCCCCGGGCGGTAGTTATCGCATTGGTAATTCCCGATGGCCGGGTCCCAGCTTGCGCGACGTTTTCGCCTACGATCCGTAGGCATGGGGACGGACCTGGTACCGCTGGCGCGGGACTGCGAATGGCCCGGCAGGCCCGCGGGTTCTCGCAGCAGCAGCTCGCGGGCATGGCCGGGGTCAGCAGGCAGGCGGTCTCGGCGGTCGAATCGGGTCATTCCGACCCGTCGCTGCGGGTGGCGCTCGCCCTCGCCCAGGCGCTCGGCCTGTCGGTCGAGCAGCTGTTCGGGCCGGGCGAGCCGGCCGCGCCGGTGACCGCGGTGAGCGTGGCCCCGCTGGCCGCCCCCGGGGCCGGAGCGGCCAGGGCGCTGATCGCGCGGGCGGCGTGCGGGTGATGCTCGCCCCGGTCGGCGACCGGTTCGTCGCCCTCCCGCTGCACGGCGACACCGGCGTCGGCCTCGGCTTCCTGCCGGCCGGCGGCCTCGCCGCCCGCAGCGGCCGCGCCACCGGCGGCATCGGCGCCGCCCCGCACGGGGCGCACCGCTGCGTTCGAGGAGATCGCGGTCCGCCCGATCGGCCCGCCCCGCCCCACGGTCGTCGTGGCCGGCTGCGACCCGGCCCTCCCGCTGCTCGCCACCCCGCTGGCGCTGCTCGACCCGCCGGTCGCCTTCGCCTGGTGGCCGTGCGGCTCGGGCGAGGCGCTCCGGCTCGCCCGGGCCGGCCTGGTGCACGCGGCTGGCGTGCACACCCAGAACGGCGGACGGCGACGGCCTCCCCGACGGCGTCGAGGTGGTCGGGTTCACCGCCTGGCGCGAGGGGCTCGCGGTCCGGCCGGACCTGCGGGCCGCCGTCACCGGCCTCGACGCGATCGCGAAACGCCGGCTGCGGCTGGTCAACCGCGAGCCCGGAGCGGAGGCCCGCCGCCTGCTCGACCGCGAGCGGTCGCGGCTCAGCCTCGACCCGGCCGACCTGATCGGCTACCACACCGAGGCGGCGGGCCACCTGCAGGTCGCGTCGGCCGTCGCGGCCGGCCTGGCCGACGCCGGGGTGGCCAGCGAGCCCGCCGCCCGCGCCTACGGCCTGGCGTTCGTTCCGCTCGCCCGCGAGCGCTTCAACCTGGTCATCCCGGCCGAGCACGCCGCCTCGAGGGAGGCGCAGGCGCTGCTCAGGGTGCTCGCCTCGCCCTGGCTGCTGGCCCAGCTCGCCAGCATCCCCGGCTATGACGCGGCCACCTGCGGCGAGCGCTTCGCCTAACGCCGGGCGGCCGGCCGCGGGCCGGGCCGTCACGAGTAGTCACGGAAGGCCGGCCAGGCCGTCGACCAAGGCGCGCGCAGGCCGACCGCGACGTAGATCACCGCGCCCTCCTCATCGTCGGACACCCCGAGGCCGTTGCGGTAGACGGCCGCCACCCGAACCGAGCTGAACCAGCGCCGCAGCACGGCCGGGTCCACGTTGATCGCGACCGCGACGGTGTCGCGGGCCGGCGGCGGCCCCCACAGCCAGTAGTTGTTGGCGCCGCTGTAGGCCGGCGGCAGCCCGAGCGCCGCCCCGTACCGGTCGACCGCCCCCGCCTCGCCGTAGTTGCCGGCCACAACGGCGGCCACCGCCCGTTCCGACGGCGGGCAGCGCGTCATAGGTCCGGGCGAGCAGCGCCACCTGCAACGGCCACCCGATCTCCTCGCCCAGGTCGTAGTTGACCTTCTGCACCGGGAACCGGGCCAGCGCGGCCGCAGGCAGCAGCGGCAGCGCGATCACCGCGCTCACGGCCGCGGCGGCGCAGTACACCACGGCCCGCCGCCGGAGCGGCCGGCCGGCCAGCGCCGTCGCCCCGGCGGCGAAGCAGAACGTGTAGACGCCGCCCGGGTAGTACCCCTTGCCGCCGAGCGCGAACTGCGCGATGATCACCGCCATCGCCGCGACCGCGACCACCCGCACCCGCGCGTCCCGCAGCGCCCAGGCGATGCCGCCGACCCAGAGCGGCACCAGCGCGATCGACGTGTAGACGACCTGGATCGGCCAGTACAGGGCCCGGTTCTGCCACGCCTGCTGGTTGAGGTGGCCGAAGACGGCGAAGTTGGGCCAGCCGTGCAGCGCCTGCCAGACGAAGTCCGGCGCGGCCAGCACGGCGAACAGCACCGCCCCGCACACCAGGTACCGGCTGCGCAGCAGCGGCCACGCGGCGGGCGTGAGCGCGAAGCCCAGGCCGAGCCCCGCCACCAGGAACCCGATATTCCACTTGGCGTCCATTCCGAGCCCGGCCAGCCCGCCCACGGCAATCCACCAGCGCGGATCGGAGCGGGTGAGCAGCTTGGTCACCGCCAGCAGGACCAGGGCCCAGGCCACGAAGTCGACCGGGGTCGTGGTGAGCTCGTGCATCGCGCCCAGGTACTCCGCGCAGCACCCGGTCGCCAGCGCCGCCAGCAGCTGCCCGCCGCGCCCGGCGCCGAGGGCCCGCGCCATCGCCGCGGTCAGCAGCACCAGCGCCGCCAGCCCGAGCGCGGGCAGCGCCCGCAGGCCGACCAGCGTGCCGCCCGTCGCCGCGGAGTCGATCCTGGCCAGCAGCGGGGTCAGCGACGGCTGGTCCACGTACCCCCAGGCGAGATGCCGCCCGGCCGCGAGGAAGTACAGCTCGTCGCGGACGTACCCGTACCGTCCGCTCACCGCCATCTCCACCCCGAAGGCAGCGGCGGCCGCCAGCCACACCGCCCGCTCCCTGATCGCGCGGTTGACCGCGCTCGTGGTTGCCTGCGGGCCGTCGGCCGGGGCCGGGCACCGCTGAGTCATGGTTGCGTCCATGCCGCCAGCGTCGGTTCCGCGCAACTGCCAGCGCTTCGGCCGGACGGATGAACTCGCGTCTCCCCCTTGCGGCCGATAGTGGCGCGGCAATCCGAGGACTTACGATCGGCTGGTGACGCAGACCGCACCCCGGGTGGCCCGCGGCTCCGGCCGCGCGGCGGGCGGCGCGCCCGTCGGCCGGCCGCCCCGCGGGCAGCTGCTGACGGCCAGCGCCGCGTCCTGGTACGCCGCGCTGACAGAAAGACGCCGGGAGCTAGTCCAGGACAGCGCGCTCGCTCTCGGCCTGGCGGCCCTCAACCTGCTCTCGCTGCTGCCGTACCAGTCGCAGCTGCACCCGCTCTGGGCGGCCTACGTCCTGGTCTGCGCCCAGTGCCTGCCGCTCGCCGTCCGCCGGGTCTGGCCGGTGCCGGCCCTGATCTGCTCCGGGGTGCTGCGCGACCTCTACGACGGCCTGCACCTCGGGTTCGCGCCGCTGCCGCTCGCGCCCGCGATCGCGTTCGCCACCGTCGCCGACCGGAGCCGCCCGCTGCTCCGCCGGATCACGGTCGTCGCCACCATCGGCGGCGTCGCCTACTCCCAGACGCTGCCGGGGCACAACCAGCCCTACGACTCGATCGTCCAGGCCTCCATCTTCGGCGCCGCCTGGGCGATCGGCACCCTGACCCGGCACCGCCGGGCCGCGCTGGCCGACGCCGGGTCGCGCGCGGCCCGGGCCGAGGCCTCGCTCGACGTCGCCGCGGCGGGCGCCGCCGCCGCCGAGCGCGCGCGGATCGCCCGCGAGCTGCACGACGTGGTGGCGCACCACGTGAGCCTGATCGCGGTGCAGGCCGAGGCGGTCGGCGCGCTGCTGCCGGCCCGCCCGGCCGAGGCGTCCACGTCGGCCGACGCGATCGCCGCGACGGCCAGGCAGGCGATGACGGAACTGCGCCGCCTGCTCGGCCTGCTCCGCTTCAATTCCGCAGATCAAGATCCCTCGCCCGAACGGTCCCGGCTGACTCCGGCCCCGTCCCTATCCCGCCTGGACGACCTGCTGGCGTCGGTCCGGGCTTCCGGCCTCCCCGTGACCTGCCAGATCCCGGCCCCGGCGGCGCCCCTACCGCCCGGCGTGGACCTAACCGCCTACCGGATCATCCAAGAGGCCCTGACCAACGCCCTCCGCCACGCCCCCGGCTCAGCCGCAACCGTCCTGCTAGCCTACGAAGCCGCCTGCTTCTCCATCGAAGTAACCAACACGCCTCCCCCCGCGCGCGCCACGCCCTCCCCCCGCACAGTCGCCCTCCACCGCTGCCACCTTGGCCGCGCCGGTGGGCGGTTACGGCCTGGCCGGGATCGCCGAGCGGGTCGCCTCCTGCGGCGGCTCGCTCGCCCTCGGCCCGGCCCCGGACGGCGGCTTCACCGTGACCGCCCGACTGCCGCTGTCGTGACCGGCCCGCTGCGCGTCCTCGTGGCCGACGACCAGGAGCTGGTCCGGTCCGGGTTCCGGCTGATCCTCGAGGCCTCCGGGTTCGTGGTCGTGGGGGAGGCCCCCGACGGCGCCGCGGCGGTCGAACTGGCGGCCTTGCACCACCCGGACGTGGTGCTAATGGACATCAGGATGCCGGTGCTCGATGGCATCGCCGCCACCAGGCAGCTCACCGCGTCCGGCCCGCTCGCGCCCAAGGTGGTGATCCTGACCACCTTCGACCTGGACGACTACGTGTACGAGGCGCTGCGGGCGGGCGCGACCGGCTTCCTGCTCAAGGACGCGCCGCGGGCGGACCTGATCGCCGCGGTCAGGGTCGCCGCCGCGGGCGACGCGCTGCTCGCCCCGTCGGTCACCCGCCGCCTCATCGAGGCGTTCGCCGCCCGCCCGGCCGAGGCGCTCCCGTCGCCGTCCCGGCTCGCCTCGCTGACCCCGCGCGAGCGCGACATCCTGCTCCTGCTGGCCCGCGGCCGAACCAACCTCGAGATCGCCGCCGACCTGGTGGTAAGCGAGGCCACCGTCAAGACCCACGTCGCTCACCTACTCGCCAAGCTCGGCCTCAGGGACCGAGTCCAGGCCGTCATCCTCGCCTACGAAACCGGCGCCGTAACCCCCGGCCGCCCCGACTAGCATCCGCCGTCTGTCACGCCAGAGACGCCAAACGCCGTGCCCGGCTGCGCTAGCGGATGGCGGCGCAGCGGACGCAGGTCAGGGCGGCCGGGCGGGCCGCCAGGCGCTCGGCGGGAATCGGGCGGCCGCATATATCGCATATTTCGTAGCTGCCCGACTCGAGCTTCCGCGATGCCGCGTCAATCGCCTCCAAGTGGGCGCGCGCCCGGTCGAGCAGCGCCACGACGTGCTGCCGTTCGAACGCGACGGTGGCCCCCTCCGGGTCATGCTCGTCGTCGCTTCCGGCCGAGCCGTCGGCGGCGCTGGCGACGATCGCGGCGAACTCCCGCTCGAGATCGGCGATCTGCCCGAGGGTCTGCTCGCGGTCGAAATTCAGTCGCGCCGTGGCGGCCTCCGGCTCAGTCACTTGCATCACCTATCATTTGAGAAGACAATTCGCAGCGCGGGGCGCGATTCTGCCCCGAATCTTCCGGCATTGTGAAGGCTTATGACCCGCTCAGCCAGCAAAAGTTTTCCCGTCACGGTGACGCAACTGCCAATAACGCGCTGCCATATCTGCCAGCGCACCGTCGCCTATCGGCCAGGCGAGGCAGGCGCGGCGAGCGCGGCCCTCACCAAGCACTACGAGCTTAAGCACAAGGACGCGCTCGGCGGCACGGCCGTTTCCGAGGACGAGGACTAGGCCGCCGCGCCGAGGCGGGACGCCTCGGCGCGGCGGGCCATCGCCTAGTGCCCGTAGACCGGGATGATCACCGCGCGGGCGATCGTGTGGAACCGCAGGTTGAACCCCGCGACGGCCGGCGATACGTCGGAGTCGATGCCGAGGGTCTCGACGTCGACGGCGTGCACGGCGAACACGTACCGGTGCGGCTCGTCGCCCGGCGGCGGCGCCGCTCCGCCGAAGTCCTTGGTCCCGAAGTCGTTGCGCACGTGGAAGGCGTGGCCGGGCAGCGCGCCCGCCACCCCCGCGCCCGCGGGCAGCGACGTGACCGACACGGGCAGGTCGATCACCAGCCAGTGCCAGAATCCGGAACCGGTCGGCGCGTCGGGATCGTAGCAGGTGACCGCGAAGGACTTGGTCTCGGCGGGGAAGCCGGACCATTCCAGCTGCGGTGAGATGTTCTCCCCGGTAGCGCCCATGCCGTTGAAGAGCTGCTTGCTGCCCAGCATCTCGCCGTGAGCGATGTCCTCGCTCGCGACGGTGAAGGACGGTACGGTCGGCATGAAGTCATACGGGAGCGGCGCGCGGTCAGCCACGTAATACCTCCTTGTATCCAGCGGGCAACTAACCCAAAGCTATCGGTGCGCTACGACGGCTCGCCAGCCGGCCAGACGCGGCCGGACGCGAGTGGCAGCGCCCGCGACCGTTCGGAATACCCTGATTGTCGGATCTTCGCACGACGCGAGCCGCACGGCGGCAGGACGGCAGGTGATGACTGCGGTGCGCACGGCGGCACGGCGGCGCCGGCCGCGCGCGGTACGGCCGAGGCGGCCGCCCGCGCCGCGACAGACGGCTGCCCAGCCTGTGGCCGCCGCTGGCGCGCCGCATTCTGCTGGCCGCCGTGCTGCTCGCGGTGCTGCTGTTCCCGGTTACCGGCCTCGTCTCCGGCGGGCAGCCCCAGCAGGCGGCCTGCCGCGGCTGCGGCGGCAGCCTGCCCGCGGTCGCGCAGCGGTGGGCGGTCCCGCTGCCGGGCGGGTGGCTGGCGGGCAGCGCCGGCACCGTGCCCGCCGTCGGCCAGGCCTACCTGGCGGTGGGCGGCGGGATCGCGGTTGTCGGCGACGGCCTGACGCTGACCGCCTTCTCCCTCGCCGACGGCCGCCAACTGTGGCAGAAAATACTGAACGGGCCGGCCGGCGGTTCGATCATGTCGGTCCGCGCCTGGCCGGGAGCGGTCACCGCCGGGGTGCTCGCGGCCAACGGCCGGACCAGAACCGAGGCCGTCGTCGCCGCGGCGAGCGGCGCGGAGCTGCGGCATTACCCGGCGGCCGTTTTCGGCGGCGCGGTCGCAGTCGTCGCTCACGACCACCGTCGTCGTCGGCGCGTAACGGCGTGACCAGCTATGACAACAAGAGCGGGCACATCCGCTGGTACCACGCGACCGGGCCGAACAAGTCCTGGCAAGCGGACGGGACGACGCTCTACATCGCCGAGTCCGACGGCGGCTACCTGGGCTCCGCTCCGGTGACCGCCCTGCAGGTCATGAACCTCAGCTCGGGCGCCGAACGCCCGCTCAGCTCCCCGGTCGGCCAGCCCTTCTCCGGCACGCTGGCGGCGGCGGCCGACGGCGTCGCGCTTTTCGCCTCGGCCGGCGGCGTGACCGCCTACAGCGGATCGACCGGCGGGATGCTGTGGTCGAAGCCGGCCTCGGTGCCCGAGGGGACCGACCCGGCCCAGGGCCTGGTCTACCTGACGTCGGCGGGCAGCACGCTGACCGGCGTCGACCCGCTGACCGGCCAGGTGAAGACGTCGGTGTCTGGTTCCGGGGCGAACGGGACGGCGGCGATGTACGTCGTGCGCGACGGGGTGGCGCTCGGGCTTGACGGCGGCGCCAGCGGCGACGCCTGGGCGTACGACGTCGCGGCCGGCCGGGTCACCTGGACCTCGTCGTCGCTGCCGTGGCCGCACTACTTCTCCGACCTGTCCGGCCTCGGCGGCAGCGCGGCCGTCTCGGGCGACAGCGACGTGGTGGTGATCGCCGCCTGCCCGCAACTCTCCTCCCCGTCCACCTCCGCTTCGGCCGCTGCGTGCGCCGACCCCGAACTGGTCGCATTCACCCTTTAGCCGACTGGCCAGGCGAATTAAGGCACTGGCACTGGGTAGACGGGGCATATGAAGGCGATTGGGCGGGTCGGGCGCGCGGCTAGGCAGGCCGGCCCCGCGGCTCAGCGGGCCGGGAACGCGGCCGACGCCTTCCAGCAGCGCCGGCCGGTGCTGGCGTTCCCGCTCGCGGTCTGGAAAAAGTTCAACGACGACCGGGCCGGGAACCTGGCCGCGCTGATCGCGTACTACGGCTTTGTCGCGATCTTCCCGCTGCTGCTGGTGCTGGCCACCGTCTTGAATATCGTGCTCAGGAACGACCCGGCGCTGCAGCAGACCCTGACGGACTCCGCGCTGGCGCAGTACCCGGTCATCGGCCAGCAGATCAAGACGCAGCTGGGGGAGATCCCGGGCACGGGCCTGCCCCTCGTCTTCGGTGCGATCTTCCTGCTGTTCGGCGCCCGGGGAGTCGCCAACGCGATGCAGAATGCGCTCTGCGAGGTCTGGGGGATTGCCCGCCAGAGTCGTCCCGGCTTCCCCATGTCGCAGGTCTGGTCTTTCGCGCTGCTGTTCACCGTCGCCATCGGGTTCATCGTCACCACGTTCCTGTCCGGCCTGGCCGGCGGGGCCGGGCACCTGCTGACCGGGGTCGGCGCGACCGTCGGGGCGGTGCTGATCTCGCTGGTGCTGAACGTCGGCGTGTTCTGGCTCGGCTCCCGGCTCGCCACCGCCCGCCTGGTGCGCTGGCGCGATCTGCTGGTCGGCGCGCTCATCGCGGCATTTGTCTGGCAGGTCCTCCAGGTCGCGGGCGGCTACGTGGTCAGCCACCAGCTGCACCGGGCCAACGAGCTCTACGGCACCTTCGGGGTGGTGCTCGGCCTGGTGGCCTGGCTCTACCTGCAGGCCGAGGCGACCCTGTGGGCGGCGGAAGTGGACGTGGTGCTGGCCAAGCGGCTCTGGCCGGTCTCGGTGCTGGTCGAGTCCGAGCCCGAGTCCGCCGTCGGCGACGAAGCTGGCAAGGCCGGCCAGGCGGCCGGGGGCGACGTGGCCAAGCCTGACGAAGCCGTCAACGCCGACGATTCGGCCGTTCGCGCCCGCCCCGCCGCGCCCGCCCCGCGGCCCGCAGGCGACAATGAGTCCGCAGGCGGTAATGCGCCCGCGAGCGACGGTAAGCCCTCACGCGACGGTAAGGCAGGGAAGGCCGCATGACGGATTCGCCGCACGTGATCATCGTTGGGGCCGGCTTCGCCGGCCTGTCCGCGGTCGGCAAGCTGCGCAAGGCCGGCTGTTCGGTCACCGTGATCGACAAGAACCTCTACAGCACTTTCCAGCCGCTGCTTTACCAGGTGGCGACTGGCGGCCTCAACCCCGGCGACGTCTCGTACGCGGTCGGCGGCTTCACCTCCCGCCGCCGCAGTCGCTACGTTCGAGGCGACCTGGTCGGCATCGACGCGGCCGCGCGGCAAGTGAAGCTCAGCGACGGGCGCGAGCTCGGCTACGACTACCTGATGATCGCGACCGGCGTGGCCGCGAACTACTTCGGCCTGCCAGGGGCGGAGGAGAACACCTTCGGGCTCTACAGCCGGGCCGACGCCATTGTGCTCCGCGACCACATCATGAACGGCTTCGAGCGGCTCAGCGAGAGCGCCGACCCGGACCGGGCATTCGTGATCACGGTGGTCGGAGGCGGCGCGACCGGGGTCGAGCTCGCGGGCACCGCCGCCGAGCTCCGGCGCGAGGTGATCCAGTCCACGTTCCCCGACGTGGACCCGTCCCGGGTGCACGTGCGGCTCATCGAGATGGCGGCGGAACTGGTGATGCCGTTCCACCCGAAGCTGCGGGAGTACACCAGGCGGCAGCTGGTGCAGCGGGGGGTAGACATCAAGCTGAACACGAAGATCCGCGAGGTCCGGCCCGACTGCGTGGTCATCGACGGCGGCGAGGATCTGCCGACCGACCTCACCGTGTGGGCGGCCGGCGTCACCGGCCCTCATGCGATGACCGACTGGGGCCTGCCGCTCGGCCGCGGCGGCCGGGTGCTGGTCGGTCCCGACCTGCTGGTCGAGGGGAGCGACCGGATCTTCGCGATCGGCGACATCGCGCTCAACCAGCAGGACCCGGCCCCGCAGCTCGCGCAGCCCGCGATCCAGCACGGCAAGCACGCCGCCGAGCAGGTGGCGCACCTGATGCGAGGCGAGCCGACGCAGCCGTTCAAGTACCACGACAAGGGGACGATGGCGACCATTGGCCGCCGCTCCGCCATCGTGCAGCTGCCGCAAGGGGTGCGGTTCACCGGCACGCTGGCGTGGCTGGCGTGGCTCGGCCTGCACCTGCTGTACCTGCTCGGGGGCAGGAACCGGGTGGCGACGCTGATCAACCTGTCCTGGCGCTACCTCTCCTGGGGGCACGGCGGCGGCGTGATCGTCGGCGACGAGCCGGACCAGCCGCTGCCGGGGGAGGCGCAGGCGATCGCCCGGGGGGACGCCGCCCGGGCCATCGACGACTCCGTGTAGTAGTGTTGGCGACATGATGCGACGGCACCCCCGGCACGTCGAGGCCAAGGCTGGCCTGCGGAAACTTCGATCCAGGGCGATCCTCGGGTGCTGCCTGGCGGTGGCCGGGGCGCTGGCCGCGGCCGGCTGCGCCTCGTCCTCGCCTCGCCTCCTCGTCTGCGCCGTCGGCGATGAGCGCGGCCAACGAGGCGGCCATGCAGAACCCGAACCTTGACCTCGGCAGCTCGCTCTACGGCGAGCACGCGCCGGACATCAAGCTGGTCAACCAGTTCGGCCAGCCGATGTCGCTCAGCCAGTTCCGCGGCCGGGTCGTCATCCTCGCCTTCAGCGACTCCGAGTGCACCACCGTCTGCCCCTTGACCACGGAGTCGATGGTGCTGGCGAAGGAACTGCTCGGGAAGGCGGGCGACTCCGTCCAACTGCTCGGCGTGGACGCCAACCCGGACGCGACCAAGGTCTCCGACGTGATGGCCTACTCCCGCGCGCACGGCATGGTCAACCAGTGGGACTTCCTGACCGGCTCGTCCGCCCAGCTCAAGGCGGTCTGGAAGGCCTACAACATCGAGGTTCAGATCGAGGCCGGGCAGATCGACCACACCCCGGCGCTGTATGTGATCAACCAGCAGGGGATCCTCGAGAAGCTCTACCTGACCACGATGGCGTACTCCAGCGTCACCCAGTCCGCCCAGGTCCTCGCGACCGAGGTATCCGGCCTGCTGCCCAGCCACCCGAAGCTGTCCAGCATCGAGTCGCTGGCCACGGTCGCGCCGGAGGATCCCACCGCCACGGTGTCGCTGCCCGCGGCGGGGCCGGCCGCGGGCGGCACGGCGACGACGGTGGCCCTGGGGCCGGGCAAGGCCCGGCTGGTGGTCTTCTTCGCCACCTGGCTCACCGAGACCTCCGACCTGTCGGCCGAGATGACCACGCTCAACAGCTACGCCAAGGCGGCCGCGAAGAGCCATCTGCCCGCGCTGACCGCCGTCGACGAGACCGTGACCGAGCCGTCCGAGGCGGCGGTGGCCAGTTACGTCCGCTCCCTCGGCTCGCTCGACTACCCGGTCGCGCTGGACAAGACGGGACGGGTGGCGGACGGCTACGGCGCGCAGGACCAGCCGTGGCTCGTCCTGGTGAGCGCGGCAGGGAAGATCGCCTGGCAGCACGACGGCTGGGTGACGCTTCCCGCGCTCGAGAAGGCAGCCGCGGCGCACCCCTGACCGGGCCTCTCCACGCGGCGGAAACCGGGTGACAAGCGCGCCCGCTGTGTAGCAGGCTGTACCCATGTCGGGAGTTAACGCGTTATGTCTAATTCGGGCGTCATCAGCCTCGTCATTGGTCTCGCCGTGCTCGCGCTGGTTCTGGTCAGGCAGCTAGCGACCCGGCGGCTGAGTGAGAACTACCGGTTGTCGGTCATCCTCGCCATCATCGGCGCCGTGCAGTTCGTCGACTTCCTCAAGGGTCACCCGGGCAACCCCGGTGGCATCACCGCGGCCGTGGCCGGCAGCCTGGTGCTGGCGGCCGGGTTCGGCGTGGCCCGCGCGCTCACCGTCCGGGTCTGGCGGCAGGGCGGCCAGTTGCTGCGCAAGGGCACGTGGATCACCGCGATCCTGTGGATCGTCGCGGTCGCCGCCCACTACGGCTACGACGACCTGGTGGCGGGGCACATCACCGGCAAGAACGGCTCAAGCGTCGGGAACGCCACCGTCCTGCTCTACCTGGTCATCTCCCTTACCGTGCAGCAGTTCGTGCTGCTCGCCCGGGTGAGGCGGCAGGACGCCGCGGGAGAGGTGCCGACCGAGGGCTCGCAGGTCCCGGTAAATAACTGATCCCATGGCCCAACGCGACTGGTACGACTGGCACGGCTACTACGACGACCCCGGCAGCGGGCTGTCGCGGCGGCTGTCGTGGGTGCAGGACCGGATCAGGGCCGCGCTGGACGGCGCTCCGCCCGGCCCGATCCGGGCGATCAGCCTGTGCGCCGGGCAGGGCCTTGACCTGATCGGCGTGCTCGCCGATCACTCCCGGCGCGCGGACGTGACGGCGCGGCTGGTCGAGCTCGACCCGCGCAACACCGAGGTCGCCGCCCGCCTCGTCGCCGAGGCGGGCCTCGCGCAAGTGCAGATCGTCACCGGTGATGCGTCGCTGACCAGCCAGTACGCGGACCTCGGGCCGGCCGATCTGGTGCTCGCGTGCGGTCTGTTCGGCAACCTGACCGACGCCGACGTGGAGGCCACGATTGGCTACTGCGCCCAGCTCAGCGCCGAGAACGGCACGGTCATCTGGACCCGCGCCCGCTGGGCGCCGGACCTAGTACCGCAGATCTGCGCCTGGTTCGAGGAACGCGGCTTCGAGCGGGCCTGGCTGTCGCCGCCGGAGCACACCCAGTGCACCGGCGCGCATCGCCGCATCGCCCCGCCTGCCCCGCTCGACCCCGCCGCGGTCATGTTCAGCTTCACCAACCACAACCCCCAAACCGGCCCCGCCCGCTCCTAGCCCCGCCGCGTCTGGATGATGTCGGCCACGCCATCGACAGATGGGGTCGGGTGGCTGCCGCCGAGTGCGCTTCGCTAGGCGTGGTCGCCCAGGTTGAGCATGCGGCGACCGGTGGCGCTGGCGGTCTCGCGCTCGGCCAGGTCGAGGAGGAGCCCCAGTGATCGCTTTCCCTGATGCGGGAGAATCTGCGTCGGATGTGGCCGACCGTGACTCAGCACGCGGCGCTCAGGGGGCCTCCGTGCTCAGGCAGACGACCACCGCCTCGCCGTCGACGTCCAGGCCGAGGGCCAGGTCGCGCCTGCGCGCGGCCGCGCCCGCTCCGGTGAGGGCCGCGCGCAGGCCGGCCAACCCGGCCGCGCCCGACGGCCCGGCCCTCAGGCCGGCCGATGACAGCGCGGCGACCGCGTGCCGGGCGTCGGCGTCGCTGACGGCGATCGCCGCGTCGAGCCCGTCTCGCAGGTACGGCCAGGCAATCGAGGACGGGGTACCGCAGTTGAGCCCGTTCATCACCGTGGCCGCCGTCGGCACCGAGGCGAGCGCGCCGTCGGCCAGGCTGCGCAGCACGCACGCGGCCGTGTCCGGCTCGACCGACAACAGCTGCGGGCGGTCCGGGCGCGGCAGGCCCGACCTCCGGTAGTGCGCTACCGCCGCCTGGGCGAGGCTGCCCACCCCGACCGGCACGCTCATCAGCCCGGCGCCGGCCCTCCCGAAGCGCGGCCGCGCCGGCCGCGGCGAGCTGCGCGTCGATCTCGGCGAAGAGCGTCTCGTAGCCCGCCACGATCCAGGACGGCACCTGCTCGTAGCCGTCCCAGGCGGTGTCCTGGATCAGTATCCCGTCAACCGCGGCCTCGGCGTCCGCGCGGGCCGCCATCACCGCGCCGTCGTAATCGGCGTCGACCACCGTCAGCAGCGCGCCCTCGGCGTTGATCCGGTCGATCACCACGTCGGGAACGCCGTTGGGGACGTACACCCGGGCCGGCAGCCCGAGCAGCCGCGCCGTCCGCGCGACCGCCCGCCCGTGGTTGCCGTCGGTCGCGGTGATCAGCGTCAGCGTGCCGAAGCAACCGCCGGCCGCACCAGGCCCACCGCTATCCTCGGGGGAGGCGGCCAGTGCCAGGTGCGAGCGGAGCCCGTCGAGCGTCGCCGGCCCCAGGTACCCGGTCCGCGCGGCCACCGCGCGGAAGCCGGCCCACGACGCTCCCAGATACTTGAATGCGCGCAGGTCGAACCGGGCGGATTCGTCCTTGACGAACAGCCGCCCGACGCCGAGTTCGGCGGCGAGCGCGGGCGCCTCGACCAGCGGCGTCGGCGCGTAGCCGGGCAGGCCGCGATGGAACGCCGCGGCGGCGCCGTCAGGCGCTTCGCAGGTCCAGTCACGCGTGTCGGTCGCGTACCACGACTGATCCAGTGTCATGAGCCCATGATAGGGAACCGCGGGCCGCCCGTTTGGCGTCAATTAAGTTCTGTGTTAGAACTAATAATAGTTCTGTTACAGATATAAGTGAGGACGACGATGGCGGCCGGTGCCAGGTCATGGTGACGTTGCTGCGCGAACCTGCCCGGCCGACCGTGATCCGCGAGCACCCGCTGGCCCCGTGGTTCGCGGTCGCCACGGTCTGCTTCGGCGCGTTCACGGGGCAGCTCGACGCCGAGCGTCGTGACGGTGGCGTTCCCCGCGCTGCAGCGCCCGGGTTCGTGGTGTTCTCGGCCGCGTCGGCTGCCTGCGGGGCGGCGGCGCGCTCTGCGCCTACCTGGTCCTGTTCGGCCCGCTGGTGCTGTTCCCGCAGGTGATCGCCGCTCAGGGCGGCAGCGCCGCGTCGGCCCCTGCTGCTGACCGCGCTGCCGGCCGGATTCGGCCTCGCCGCCGCGGCGGTCGACCGGCTGATCCCGGCCCGCTGGCCGAACCGGCCCCGGTGCCTCCTCGGCGGCGCGCTCGCGGCCTGCTGCGCCGCCGCGCTGGCGGCGCCCGCTCCCGATGCGGTATCGGTCGCGCTGCTCGGCCTGCTCGGCGTCGGGCCTTGGCATATACACTCCGGCCAACAACGCCGAGATCATGGGGTCCGTCCCCGCGCGGGATGCGGCGGCGGCAGGCGGGATGGTGAACATGACCCGAGGCATCGGCACCGCCCTCGGCGTGGCCGTCGTGTCGCTCGGCCTGCACGCGGGCACGTTCCTGGGGCAGCCGGACGCGGGCCGCGCGCTGTCCATGGCCGCGCTCGCGGCGGCGGCGCTGGTCGGGGTCTGGTGCGGCCACCGCGGCGGCCAAGGCGGCCGAAGCGGCCGAAGCGGCCCAGGCAGCCGAGGCAGCCGAGCCCTCCGAGGCCCGTCGACGGCCCGCGATGTCCGGTAGCGGCCGCCGAGGGCCGGCCGCCGATACCGCGCCGCCGCCCGACGGCCTGGCCGAGGGGATCGCCCGGCTCCGCCGCGCGCTGCGCCGCGGCGCCCGCGTCGCCGATCCCGCTAACACTCTCGCGGTCGCCCAGTTCGAGCTGCTGGCGGCCCTGTCCGAACATCCCGGGGCGCGCCCTGGACAGCTCGCCCGGCTGCTCAACATGCGGCCGAACACCGTCACCACGATCGTCAACGCGCTCAGCTCGCGCGGCATGCTCGACCGGGTCACCGCTGCGGGCGACCGGCGCGCGGTCGAGCTGACCGTGACCGAGGCGGGCCGCCAGGCGGTGCTCGCCTGGCAGGCCACCAACGCCGCCGTGCTGCACCTGGCGCTGTCGACGCTGCCGGCCAAGCAGCGCCACGCGCTCGCCGCCGCCGTCCCCGCCCTCGATGCGCTGGCCCGCGCGGTCGACCGGCTGGCCGACACCGCCGACACCGCCGACACCGCCGACACCGCCGAGCTCCGCCCGCCGCGCCGACGCCGACCGGCTGGCCAGGCTGACCCGGGCTGAGCCGTTACATCGGTAACCGGCAGAATGGCGAGCGGGACCGAGGCACACCCGGACCGAAGGGGGCCACGTCGGATGTCATGGTCAAGTCGGCTGGCCGCGCTGCTGCCGACGACGGTCGAGCGGGACGCCGGCGGCACCGAGCCGGACCCGAGGTTCACCTTCGCCAACGAGCGCACGTTCCTGGCCTGGAGCCGGACCGCGCTGGCGCTGGTGGTGGCCGGGCTCGGCATCGTCCAGCTGCTGCCGCCGTTCCCCGGCGTCCCGGCCGGGCGTCACCTGCTCGGGGTGCCGCTGATCGCGCTCGGGGCGGTGCTCGCGATCGCCGCCTACACCGAATGGGTGCGCAACCAGCGCGCGCTGCGCCGAGGCGAGCCGATGCCGCTGTCGATCATGCCCTGGATCCTGGCCGCCACCATCACCGGGATCGCGATCATCGCCGCCGTCGTTCTGCTCCTGTCGGCCCTGAGATGACCGCCCCCGACCCCGACCAGTCGGGCGACGACCCGGAGGAGCGCGACTCAGGCCTGGCCCGGGAGCGCACGTCGCTGTCGTGGACCCGGACCGCGATCGCGTTCGCCGCCCTCGGCGGCACCGTGCTCAAGGTGAACCTCGCCACCGGCCTGGTCATCCTGGCCATCGCCCCGGTGATCTGGCAGCTCGGCCGGGTATCGCGGGGCGCCGCAGCCGCAGCCGCGGCCGCGGGCCGGCCGCCCGCCATGGCCGGGGTCAGCGCGACAAGGCTGTTCCTGATCACGGTCTCGATCGTCGGGGTCGCGCTGCTCTGCCTGGTCATCGCCATCCTCGGCCGATCCGCCCCCGGCGCGCTGAGCTAGCCCGGCGCCGGGCATAGTTGCCCCATGGATCAGCGACCGAGGCCGGCCACGGCCGAACTGCTCGATCTCTCGCCGCACCCCGAGGGGGGCTGGTTCAGGGAGACGTGGCGCGCCGCCCCGGCGTCGGTGCCGGACGGCTACCCGGGCCCGAGAGCGGCCGCCACCGGCATCTACTTCCTGCTGTCGCCCGGCCAGGAATCCGCCTGGCATCGGGTCAGGTCGGACGAGGTCTGGCTGTGGCACTCGGGCGGCCCGCTCACCCTGCTCGACGGCGGCGACGCCGACGCGCCGTCGGACGCCCCGGCCGCCGCCGCCCTCGGACCGGACCTGGCCGCCGGGCAGCGGCCGCAGCAGGTGATACCGGCCGGCCACTGGCAGTCCGCCCGCCCGGCGGCGGCGTCCGAGGTCCTGGTCAGCTGCGTGGTCGCCCCCGGCTTCGATTTCGCCGACTTCACCCTCCTCGGCGACGCCACTGACGCGAGCGACGCCACTGACGCCACTGACGCCGCGCGCCGGGCACGCCCGGCATAATCTCTATTATGTCCATCGAAATGATCGATATAGCACCGATCGACCTGGAGCGGCTGCCCGAGGTCACCCGCGCCCTGGCGGCGAACGCCGAGCGCAACGACCGCACCGCCGACTTCCCGGCCGAGGGCATCCGCGTTGTCCACCAGGCCGGGCTGCTGACCGCGACGGTCGCCCGCCGCTACGGCGGCCCCGGCGGCGGACTGGCCGACACCGCCCGCATCCTCGGCGCGCTCGGCCGCGGCGATCCGTCGGTCGCCCTGATCAGCGCGATGACGATGTTCACGCACGCCGCCCAGGCGGCCGCGCCGACCTGGCCGGATGACGTCTACCGGGCGGCGCTGGCCGAGTCGGTGACCGCTCCGGTGCTGATCAACGCGCTGCGGGTCGAGCCCGAGCTCGGCACGCCCGCTCGCGGCGGCCTGCCTAAAACCGTCGCCCGCTCAATCGGCGCCGACGACGACGCGAGCTGGTCGGTCACCGGCCGGAAGATCTTCTCCACCGGCGCCGAGGGGCTGCGTTTCATGGCGGTCTGGGCCCGCACCGAGGACGCCGAGCCGAGGGCAGGCAGCTTCCTGGTCAGGAACGACGCCCCCGGCATCACGCATCGAGCGCAGCTGGGACCACCTCGGCCTGCGCGCCAGCCGCAGCGACGACGTCACCTTCGAGGCGACCCCGGCGGTGGCCGCCATCCTGGACGCGCCCGCCGGACTCGTCTCTGATGGCGTGGAACTCGCTCGGCCTGAGCAGCCTCTACCTAGGAGTCGCGGCTGCGGCCCGGGACTGGCTCCTAAAATTTTTGTCCGAACGGTCCCCGGCGTCTCTGGGTGCCCCACTCGCCACCTTGCCCCGTTTCCAGACCGCCGTCGGCGAGATCGAGTCGGCCCTCGGCTCGGCCGCCGACCTGGTGGACGCGGTCGCCCGGCGCGTCGACGACGGCGACGAGGCCGCGCTCGCCCGCGCCCCCGCCGTCAAGCTGGTCGCGACCAGGGCCGCCATCGGCGCCGTCGAGCAGGCCCTGGCGCTGACCGGCAACAACGGTCTGAGCAGAAAGAACCCGCTGGAACGGCACTACCGGGACGTGCTCTGCTCGCGGGTGCACACCCCGCAGGATGACTCGATCACGATCGCCGCAGGGCCGGGCCGCTCTCGGCCGATGGCAGACTGGTGACAGCATCGATAAGGGAGTGCGTTGAGCGCGGTCGGCCGGTTTCAGTCGGGAAATGGCAAGTCGTCGCGGCTGCGCCGCGGCGACGGCGAACGCAACGGCCAGCTGCGCGAGGACGCCACGGTCACGTTCGCGGCCGAGCGCGAGCTGGCCGGCATCGATGACATCATCGAGCAGCTCAACCGCCAGCTGGTCGGCCTCGCGCCGGTCAAGAAGCGGGTCGAGGAGATCGCCGCGCTGCTCCTGGTCGACCAGGCCAGGCAGCGCTACGGGCTGACCGCGCCGAGGCCCAACCTGCACATGTGCTTCACCGGCGCGCCCGGCACCGGCAAGACCACGGTCGCGCTGCGGATGGCCGAGCTGCTGCACCGGCTCGGCTACCTGGAGTCCGCCACCCTGGTCCACGCGATGCGGGACGACCTGGTGGGGGAGTACATCGGCCAGACCGCGCCCAAGACCCACCGGGTGCTGGACCGCGCGATGGGCGGCGTGCTCTTCATCGACGAGGCGTACTACCTCTACCGGACGACGGACTCCAAGGACTACGGCCAGGAGGCCATCGACATCCTGCTCCAGGTCATGGAGAACAACCGCGGCGATCTCGTCGTCATCCTGGCCGGCGACAAGGACCGGATGGACGTGTTCTTCGAGTCGAACCCGGGGATGCGCTCGCGCATCGCGCACCACCTTGACTTCGCCTCGTACGACATCGGCGAGCTGAGCGCCATCGGCGCGATGATGCTCGAGCGGTCCGCCTACTACCTGTCGCCCGCGGCCGAAGAGGCGCTGCGGGCCGAGGTCGGCCGGATGATGAACGAGCCGCACTTCGCCAACGCCCGCACCGTGCGCAACTCACTCGAGCTCGCGCGCCTGCGGCACGCGCACCGGGTCTCGTCCGACCTGCACCGCGAGTGGACCAGGGACGACCTCATGCGGCTGGAGCCGATCGACATCCTCGAACCGCGATCAACTGACTGACCCGCCGCTCGGACGTTCCGAGCGGCGGTTCAGTCGGCGTGCGCCTGAGCGACCGGCTCAGTTCGCCGGGAACGCCTCGGCCAGCGCCTCGGCGATCATCTGGCCCCGGTGGGCGTAGCCGACCGAGGTGTAGTGGATGCCGTCGTTGATGAACCAGGAGCGCTGCACCACCGCGGGCCAGTTGTACAGGCGCATGTTCGGGTAGTTCGGCAGCGCCTGCTGCAGGGCCTGGTCCCACAGCTCCATGTTCGACTCGGCGTACGGGCCGGACGACAGGATCGACTTCACCTCGACCCACATGACCGGCTGGTGCCGATCAGCGCCATCATCTGCTTGATCCGCGCCGCCCGGCTGACCTCGGAGCCGACGGCCACGTCGGCGGTGTCGTTGGTGCCGAGCGCGATCACCCAGCAGCCGTGGTAGCCGGTCTTGAGCACCGAGCTCGCCATCGTCGCGGCGTTCGGGGTGCCGGGCAGCGACTCGACCACCGAGGTGGCCCCGACGACCTTGTCGATCGTGGTCTTGACCCCGACGTCGGCGTACTGGGCGGGGATCTGCTGGGCCTTGTTCGGCAGGTAGTCGCTGGAGAACAGCCCGTCCGAGGTGGAGTCGCCGATGTGCACGACCGAGGTGCACGACGTCCGCGGCGGCGGCGTCGGCAGCGCGGCCACGGTCGCCGCGCCGGTGGCGAGGGTGGTCGGCGGGCCGCCGACCACCGGCTGGATCATGGAGCCGCCGGCGCTCTGCGCGCTCGAGGCCGGACCGGAGCTGGTGACGGCGACCTTGGACGCCGAGCCGTTCCTGCCCTGACCGTTCGCGGACGACGTCATCGAGGCCGCCCCGGTCGCGCCGCTCTGGCCGGCCGTCGCCGCGCCCGCCGCCGCCGACTGCGCCAGCGCCGCGCCGCCGCCGCCCGCCGCGCTCGCCCCGCCCGCCGCCGAGGTGTCGGCCGTGTTGCTCGCCTGCCCGGAGTTGGCCGAGGTCACGCCCGCGGTGATGCCGGCCGTGGCGAGCAGGCAGAGCCCGCCGATGGCGAGCGGCGAGGTGAGCACGCCGAACCGCCGTCCGCTTCGGCCGGCGCCGGCGCCTGCGCAGCGCCGGCAGCTGCCGCCAGCCGCGCCGCGCCGACGAGCTCACGGTCACCGCCGCGGCCGCGCCGCCGCCGCCGGTCGACCGCGCCGTCGGCGCCGCCGCTGCGCGGCCGCCGGCCGTCGGCCGCTGCGCCGCCCGCGGCCGCGCCCCGAGGATGGTGACGTGACCGCCGCCGACTGCGGCGGCCGCGCCGCCTACCGCGCCGGCCGCGCTGGCGGCCGCGCCGGCCGCGCCCGCGCCCGCGGCGGCCGGGGCCGTCCGCCGGTAGCTGCCGCGACGGATCGGGTCCTCGACGAACCGCCAGCTCGCGGCCGCGATGGCGACGGTCACCGCGACCAGCATCACCGCCCGCACCGCGCTCACCGGCGTGCCGACCGTGCCGGCCGCCGCGGTCAGCACGATGATCGGGTAGTGCCACAGGTAGATGCCGTAGGAGCGGACGCCGATCCAGCGCATCGGGGTCCAGCCGAGCGCCCGGCCGAGCAGCCCGCCCGGCGTCGCGGCGGCCGCGACGACCAGCGCCGTCGCCACCGACAGGAGCTCGAGCCCGCCGCGGAACATGAAGTCGGAGTACTCGTTGGTCCGCCACACCAGCAGCACGACCACCACCAGGCCGGCCAGGCCGGCCGCGTCGAGCAGCCACCGCGGTCCGGCCGAGAGCGTGCGGGCGCCCCGCCTGGTCGGGTACACCATCGCCACCGCCGCGCCGATCAGCAGCGCGAACGCGCGCGTGTCGGTCCCCTCGTACACCCGCGTCGGGTCGTACCCGGGGTGGTAGAGCATGGCCATCTCGATCGCGGACGCCACCGCCAGCGCGAGCGCGACGCCGGCCATCGCCCACCGCGCGCGCCCGCTCAGGAATTCGTTCCCGTCCTTCTCAACGTGGGCGCCGGGGCCGAGCAGGCGGATGCGCCGCCGCTTCATCATCCATCCCGCCAGCAGCACCATCGCCAGCACCACCCACGGCCACACGAGGTAGAACTGCTCCTCCACCGCCAGCGACCAGAGGTGGTCGAGCGGCGCGGGCGGCGCGAACCGGGAGTAGTAGGAGTCGTGCTGGAAGATGTACCACCAGTTGTTGACGTAGAGCCCGGAGGCGATGACGTCGCCCCGGTACCCGGGCACGAACGCGCGGTTAAACGCGTTCACCCACACCGTCACCACCGCGAGCATCACGAACAGGGCCGGCAGCAGCCGTCGCGCCCGTCGCAGCCAGAAGTCGCCGAGCTTGACCCGCCCGGAAGCGGCGAACTGCCCCACCAGGATGTCGGTGATCAGGTAGCCGCTGAGCGTGAAGAACACGCCGACGCCGAGCAGCCCGCCCTGCGCCCAGCCGTAGCCGAGGTGGTAGGCGATGACGGCGGTGACGGCGAGCGCGCGCAGTCCGTCAAGCCCCGGTAGATACTTTTGGTCGCTCCGAACAGGTCTCGGCATTATCGCTCCCAGCGGTTCCACTAGTTCCCGTGCGATCAGTGCCTGGCCGCCTTCGGGGGGAACGCATGCAGCTCAGCCGTTACCTATAGTTACCATGAGGCTACGGATAGAAACATCGTGTGACGCACCGCTCGCCGGTCGCGGCCCACTTCCTATTTGGTTACGGCCTGGTCACCGCCGCCAGCGCGGGAAACGGGGCGACCGTCACCCGGTGATCGGGGCGCGGGCGAGATCGCGGAAGACCGGGATGATGCGGCGCTCGCTGATCCGCCACCGCTCGTCCGCGCACCAGGTCAGCACGTCGTCGAAGTCGGCCACGACGTAGACGCCGACGTCCTCGACCGGCGGCGCCGCGTTGGCCGCGTAGTTGACCCAGGTGGACCAGGCGCGCACTCGGACCGGGCGGGCCGCGCCGTCGACGGCGGCGGCGGGAACGGTCTGCGGAGCCACCCTCGATGGCGCTCACCCGCAGGCCACTGTAGGTGTGCCTGGTGGTGCGAACCACGGTCCGTTCGAGATAACGGTTTTTGATTTCGGCTCTGCCCCGGAACTCAAGATCGCCGGTGACGAACAGCGCGTCCTCGGTGAACAGCGCGGCCAGCTCGTCGAGCTGGCCGTGGTCGAGGTGATACGCCCAGTCCGCGAGCACGGCGTCGATCTCGGCCCGCAGCCAGCGCCGCCCGGGCCGCCGCCGTCACCGCAGCTCCACCGGGTTGCTGAGGGTGCCGATGCCGGAGATCGTGACCTCGATCGGGCCGCCCAGCGTGACCAGGTTGACGTTCTGGATCGCCGACCCGCCGGCCGCCGACGGCTTGAGCGCGGTCCCCATCGCGATGATGTCGCCGGGCTCGAGCGTCAGGTACGACGACATGAACGAGATCACGTCGGGGACCTTGTGCATCAGGTTGGCGGTGCTGTCCGCGGTGACCAGGCGGCCCGCGTGCACGCAGGAGACGGTGAGCGCGTGCGGGTCGGGCACGCTGTCGGCGGTCGCGACCCACGGGCCGATCGGGCCGAACCCGTCGGTCCCCTTGTACCGGGCCGGGTAGGAGACCCAGGTGTCGACGTACTCGATCCCCTCGGCGCCGTCCGGCCGCGGATGGATCGCGCGGTAGTGGAAGGTGTCCTCGGCCCGCATGGTCGGCGAGGTCAGGTCGTTGATGATCGTGTAGCCGAAGACATGCCCGAGCGCGGCGTCGCGGGCGATGCCGGCGCCGCCCGTCCCGATGACCACCGCCAGTTCCGGCTCGGGGTGGACCCGGCCGTACTCCTGCCTCAGCCGGATCGGCCGGCCGTGGCCGAGCAGCGAGCTGGCGGGCTTGGTGAAGGCGGCCGGGTGGCTCGGGCCGCTCATGATCCGGTCGGCGTTGGCGCTGTTGTTGAGCGCGATGCAGATGACCTTGCCCGGCCGCGGCACCGGCGGCAGCCATTCCAGGTCGCTGACCTGGACCGCTCTCGACTGCCCGGCTGACCGCTCGACGGCCGTCCTGGCCGCCGCCCAGTCGCCGATCAGGCCGCTCATCGTCAGGCCGGGGTCGAGCAGCACCGCCCGCTCGTCGTCGACCGCGACCGCGACCCGCTCCGCGCCGTCTCGTTGCACCGTGCCCAGCTTCACGAGCTTCGCCTCCGTCAGCGTCTCCGTCAGCGCCTGCTCCGCCGCGGACTCGATCTTAGGCGCGGGCCGAGTTCCCGAGTAAGAGCTGTCGACGCCGGGCCGGGTCGGCCCCAGCCCGCGACGGGGCGCGTTTGTGCCGGCGCCCAGCGGGCAGTCATTGGCTGGCCTTCGAGAGTCGGTCTTCCCGCCAGCGCGCACCACTGGGAAATGAGATGAGCCTGCCCCGTCGCCAGCAACGGATACTCGACCAGATCGAGCAGGCTCTGCAAGCGGCCGATCCCAAGCTCAAATCGACGTTCGCTGCCTTCGGCCGGTCGGTGCGAGCGCAGTCAGGCCCGGCCATCGAGTCCATCTCCGGCCGGCCGTCGCGCCGGACGCTGGTGATCTTCATGATGATCGTGGTCTGCCTGCTCGGCGTGCTCGTGGTCGGCATCCGTTCCACCAGCGACGATTGCCCGGGGCTGTCATCCGGCCAGGTAGTCGCGCCCGCCGTCACCCGGTTCGCGGCCTGCAGGCAGGGCACCGACGCCTGGAGCAGGGGCGGCCGCTGAGCGGTCGCCCCTGCTCCCAGCGCGGGGCGCGGCGGTCAAACTTTGCGGTGCAAAGCCTAAACGGACGGTGCTCAGCCGGGCGGTCTTCGACACATGCCCTCACCGTCACCACGCGCACCAGGCAGGACGGAAATAAGGGTCATCGTGGGCACTTCGGGTCGCGGGGTGCCCCCAGCGGAACACGCTGACGTCCATAGCCGAAAACCGCGGCCCCCAACAGCACACGATCCTGTCCCCGCCCGACCGGCACGGCGCGGGCCCCGGGCAACCGCCCGGGGCCCGCGCCAACCTTGTGCTATCGGGCCAGGCCGCTCACGACAGCGGGGTCACCCGGTACAGCGCCACCCCCTCGGGCGGGACCGTCGCGCTGATCTTCCCGGCCGATGAGATGTCGAACGTGGTCTGGCCGCCGACCACCGTCGACTGGCTGCCCCAGAGGTCCTGGACCTGGTACCCGTGCGAGTCGGCCGGCAGCCCGAGCTTCGCGGCCGTGGTCGAGATGGTGACCGGGCTCGAGCTCAGCGTGGTGGTGGTGTTGAACAGCCCGACGATCGCGTCCCCGCACGACTCCACCTTGGCGAACACCTGGTGGCCGGCCGCGGCGCCGGGGGAGCCGGTGACCGCGATCCTGGACGCGTCGATCGCGTCCTGGTCGACGCCGATGACCTGACGGTTGGTCAGCAGGCTGAGGTCGGCCGGCGAGAGCGCCGCGCTGGTGCCGTAGGCGTTGGTGACCGCGCTGGTCAGGTCGCTGCCGAGGATCAGCGGGGCCGAGCCGAGCGACCACAGGCTGAGCTGGGACTCCGACGCGGCCAGGGACATGCCCGAGTCGGCGCTGCCGTCGCCGACCTCGATCGAGTCGTAGTCGTTGAAGCCGCCGGGGCCGCCGTACGGCTGCCACTTGGCGACGCTGCCGAACCGGTCGGCCGACCAGTCGGCGTAGCTGGTGAGCGGGAAGACGCTCAGGCAGCCGGTGTAGGGCGGGTTGTTGCAGGCGTCGGCCGAGCCCTCATCGGGGCCGTTGAGCTCGATGTCCGGGGCGAACTCCCACTGGTTGGCGTATTTCTGCAGGGTCGGGGCGAGCTTGATCGTGTAGCTGCCCTGGGTGATGTTCAGCACCATCGGCCGGCCGGACTGCTGGATCGCGGCCTGCCAGGCCTGCACGTCGGCGGTGTTGCTGTTGCTGATCCCGTCGAGCTTGATGTAGTCCACGCCCCAGGACGCGAGCTCGTCCACGACCGAGTCGACGTAGGCCTGGGCGCCGGGCGCGCCGTAGTTGATCGCGTCCATGCCGCCGCAGTTGTAGTTGGCCTGCGACTTCGTGGTAGCGATGTCATCGGCGGTGTAGGAGGTGCCGAGGATCGGGGTGTCGGCCGCCACCGCCTGGCCGGAGATGCCGGCCGTCTCGTAGATGCCGAACTTCAGCCCGAGGCCGTGCACGTAGGCGGCCAGCGCCTGGATGCCGTTCTGCGACCCGACGTTCGGGTAGCTGGCGGTGTTCACCACCCACCGGCCGTAGCGGTCGACGTTGGGGCCCTGCGACCCGGGGCACTGGTACCAGCCGTCATCGAGGTTGACGTACTGGTAGCCGGCCGCGGCCAGGCCGGTGCTGACGAGCGCCTTGGCCTCCCCCTGGACCTGGGCGGTGTCCGCCCCCAGGCGCAGGAAGCTCCAGCTGCTCCAGCCCATCACCGGCGTCTGGTCGGGGCCGCCGGGCGGGTAGGCGGTCGCCGCCCGGGCGCCGGCGCCGCTGGAAACGGCGTAGACCAGCACCAACGACATCGCTGTCAGCGCCGTCAGGATGAGGCGGGTCGGTCTTCTCATGGATCCTCCAGCCGCGGATGCAGGCACGGGCCGGGTCGCGGAAGCCCGCCCAGATGCCATCATGAGCGCCTGCTCGATCCAGGCCAAGAGCGCGCAACGATATGCGCATGAATTCGCCCGAATCCTGCTCATTACGCGCATCAAGCGCGCATCGGGCTGCGCGACCGGCCGGATCCGGGCGGCTACACGCAGACGACCTGGCAGCCGAGGCGGCGGATCGCCTCGACCGAGGACTCCGCCGCCCGGCTGTCGGTGATCAGCACGTCCACCTCGGACATCCGGCAGACCGGGGCCAGCGTGACCCGGCCGATCTTGCTCGCGTCGGCCAGCACCACCCGCCTGCGCGCGCGCCGGAACAGGGCCGCGTTCACCCGCGCGCCGACCGGGTCGTAGTTGGTGCAGCCGGCCACCGCGTCCACCCCGTCCACGCCCAGGAACGCGACGTCGATGTTGTACTCGGCCAGGAACGCCTCGGCGCTGATCCCGACCGACTCCTGGCTGCTGCCGCGCACCTCGCCGCCGGCCACGAACACCCGCGGCCCGGGGCTGCCGACCAGGTCGATGGCGACGTTGAGGGCGTTGGTGACCACGGTCAGGTCGTCGCGGCCGCGCAGCAGCCGGACGAACTGGGAGACGGTGGTGCCGCCGGTGGTGCCGATCACCCGCGCGCCGTCCATCAGCCGGGCCGCGTGCTGGCCGATGCGCTCCTTCTCCGGCCGGTCCCGAGCGTGCTTGTAGCTCAGCGGCAGGTCGTTGAAGGCGGCGTGGATGGTGGCGCCGCCGTGCGTGCGGCAGACCAGCCGCTGCTCCTCGAGCGCCTGCAGATCGCGCCGGATGGTCGCGGCCGACACCGAGAGCTCGGCCGCGAGCGACGGCACGTCGACCCGGCCGCGCTCCACGACCGCGGACACGATCCGGTCGAGCCGCTGGCGGCGCCCCATGGACGAATCATAGGCAGGCGAATAGCGCCAGACGGCATATTTCGGGTCACTACTCGAGGCCGCCCGCCTTGTAGTGTGATCACACATGTCGTAGAGTCGGAGGAAACGGGCCATAGTGCGCATTTTTTATGGGCAACATATGCACGTTTGCGAACAGTGTACGGCGCAGGCCGACCGCCGCCGAGCGGTCAGGACCTGGACAGCGGAGGGACCAACGGGGTGCATCGACCTGAGGCGCACGTGCAACGGGAGATCGCGAGTCAGCCGGACTGCTGGGCGAGAGCGCTGCAGTCGGCCGGCCAGGCGGCAGCGGTACTGCCCGGGCGCGGTGAGCGGGTCGCGGTCATCGGCTGCGGCACATCGTGGCACATAGCGAGCGCGATCGCGGTCGCCCGGGAGGCGGCCGGGCACGGCCAGACCGACGCCTTCACCGCCTCCGAGCTGCCCGATCGCGACTACGACGCGGTGCTGGCGGTGACCCGCTCGGGCACCACCGCCGAGGTGCTCGACGCGCTGCGAAACCTGCGCGGCCCGGCCCGCAGGATCGGGATCACGGCCGACGCCGCCACGCCGATCACCGAGGTCACCGACCAGCTGCTGGTCCTCGATTACGCCGACGAGCAGTCGGTGGTGCAGACCAGGTTCGCCACCACCGTGCTGACCGTGGCCCGGGCGCACATCGGGCATGACCTCGGCCCGGTCATCGAGCAGGCGCGGGCGGCGGTGGCGGCCGACCTCGACGAGGAGCTGGTTGACCGGCGGCACTACGTCTTCCTCGGCCGCGGCTGGTCGATCGGGGTCGCGCGGGAGGCGGCGCTCAAGGTCCAGGAGGCGTCCGCGTCGTGGAGCGAGGCGTACCCGTCGCTCGAGTACCGGCACGGGCCGCTCTCCACCGCCGACGAGGACTCGGTGGTGTGGCTGTTCGGGGTCGACGACAGCGTGCTGGTGAACGACATCAGGCGGACCGGGGCGACGGTCGTCGTCACCGACGGCGATCCGCAGGCCGAGCTGGTGACCGCCCAGCGGGTCGCGGTCGCCACCGCCCAGCGGCGCGGACTCGACCCCGATCAGCCCCGGCACCTGTCTCGCTCCGTCCTCTACACCGGCCAGTGACCGCGGCAGGCGGCGGACCGGTCGACCGACCCGCCCGCCTGACCGATCCGCCCGCCTGACCGATCCGCCCGCTACTTGATCGACCCGGCCGTGACGCCCTGGATGATGTACCGGTTGAGCACCAGCGCGAGCACCCCGGGGACGGCCGCCGCGATCACCCCGCACGCCATCAGCAGCGTGAACGGCACCACCCGCTGCTGGTCCAGGGCCGCCACGATGACCGTGACCGGCTGGGTCGACAGGTCGGTGGTGAGGATCAGCGGGAACAGGAACTGGGCCCAGCCCAGCAGGAACGCGATGATCGCGGCGGCCGCGATGCCGGGCATCGCGACCGGGATCATGATCCGCAGCAGGGCCCCGACCGGGGTGGCGCCGTCGACGAAGGCGGCCTCCTCGAGCTCGCGCGGGATCGTGTTGAAGTAGTTGTAGAGGATCCAGATCGACAGCGGCAGGAAGCCCGACACGTAGACCAGGATCACCGCCAGGTAGGTGTTCACCAGGCTGAGGCTGGCCATGATCCGGTACAGCGGTATCAGCGTGGCGTACGCGGGCAGCAGCATCGTCGCCAGCACGCTGCCGAAGATCACCCGCTTGAACCTGAACTGCAGCCGGGCGAACGCGTAGGCGGCGAAGATCGCGATCACCACCGTGACGACCATCGCCCCGCCCGACTCGATGACCGAGTTCAGCAGCGACCGGCCGAGCTGCCCGGAGATGCCGTTGCCGGCCCCGTTGACGCCGAACACCGCGCGGTAGCTGGTCCCCACCAGCGGCGACGGGACGTAGTGGGCGGGCGCGCTGTCCGCCCCGGCCAGCGTGCTGAAGCTGACGTTGAGCGCCCAGTAGATCGGGAACAGCGACCACAGCAGGATGATGACGAGCATGACGACCCGCCCGAGCACCCGGCTGGGCCGGCCCGCCAGCGTCCGGCCGAGCGGCCCGGTCGCGATCTTGTTGACCGTCGGCGACGTCCGCTCGCCGCCTCGTACCGCCACCGCCATTACGCTGCCTCCGGTCTGCGGTAGAGCAGCGCCAGGGCTGCCATCGAGAGCACGGCGGTGGCGACGGTCATCAACAGCGACAACGCGTAGCCCCCGCCGAAGTTCAGGTTCTGGAACGTGGTCAGGTAGGTCTGCAGCATCACCGAGGAGCCGAGCGGCGCGATCCCGTTCAGTATGTAGACCTGGTCGAAGATGTTCAGCGACAAGATCAGCGCCTCGACCGTGCAGACGGCCAGGGCCGGCCGGATCATCGGCAGCGAGATGCGCCAGAACGCCTGCACCGGGCCCGCGCCGTCCACCCGCGCCGCCTCGTAGAGGTCAAGCGGGACCGACTGGAGCGCGGCCAGGATGACGATCGCGGACAGCGGGGTGATCTGCCAGACCTGCACGATCTCGATCAGCCCGATCGTCAGCCACCGGTCGAGGCCGAGCCACACGTGGTACCCGCCGATCAGGTGGGCCGAGTGCAGGGCGCTGTTCATCACGCCGAAGGTCGGGTCGTAGATCCAGCTCCAGATCACCGACTCGACCACCGCGGGCAGCGCCCACGGCAGGATGACGAGGGCGAGCACGATGCCGCGGAACCGGAACCGCTGCCGCAGCGCCAGCGCGATCACGGTCCCGAGGACGACCGACAGCGCCACCCCGATGACGACGTACACCGCCGTGTTGACCCAGGCGCCGTTGACGGCCGAGCTCGCGAACAGCGCCCGGAAGTTGCCGAGGCCGGTGAACTGGGTCGGCGGGTTAAGCGGCGATACCCGGAAGAACGCCTCCACCGTGGTGTCCACCGTCGGCACGAACGAAAGCGCCCCGATGAACACCACCAACGGCGAGAGCAGGATGTACGGCAGCGCGCCGCCGAACATCCTGCCGCGCCGGGCCGAACCGGCCGCAACCAACGTCAGGCCTCCCTACTTGCAACGTGCCGGCAGAATCAGGACGAACTGGAGGCGGCCTCAGCCGGCCGCCTTGAGCGAGCTGACCTGAGCGGCGATCGCGCTGACGGCCTGCGCGACCGTCTCCTGCCCGGCCGCCGCCTGGTGGATGTTGGTCTGCACAGCCGCGCTGAACTGCACGTACCAGGGCGGCGCGCCGTTCGGGAACGGCGCCTGCGCGTGCGCCTTGAGTATGGCGTCGAGCGGCGCCGCCTGCTCGACGTCGTTGGCCTTGATCATCAGGTCGAAGCTGGACAGCCTGTCCGGCATCGGGAACGTGCTGACCACGTCGCCCGAACCCTTCAGCCCGGCCCATAGCGCCTGGTTCTCGGTCTGGGTGAACCACTTGATGAACTTCACCGCCCCGGCCACGTTCCGCGCCGTCTTGGGGATGCCGATGCCGTCCGGGTTGGCGACGTTCTGGCCCGCGCCGACCGCGCCCGGCGTCGGGATGTACTCGACGTCGTTCACCACGCTCGACGAGGACGGCACGTTGTAGATGGAGGCGACGCTGCCGGAGTAGTCGCACATCGCGGCGGCGACCCGGTTCTTCGCCACCTCGGTGGTGAACCCCTGATAGTCGGTCGTGTTGATGTTCGCGGCGGGCACCAGCCCGCTCTTGTAGGCGTTCACCATCCAGCTCAGCGCCTGGTAGCCGGGCGAGCTGGGGGAGGTGAAGGCGGGGGAGTCCTGCGCGGTCAGCACCGAGCCGCCGAACGCCGCCGTCATCTGGTACCAGCAGGTCGACAGGCCCTCGGCGGTGGCGAACTGGATGTCGAGCGGGCTGGCGATGCCGTTGGCCTTGCCCACCTTCTTCAGGTCGGCCGTCCACCCGGCCAGCGTGGTCGGCATGGCGGTGATGCCGGCCTTGGCGAAGTCCTTCTGGTTCACGGTGGTGACCAGGAAGGACGAATCGAACGGCAGGCCGATCAGCTGCCCGTTGGAGACGAACGTCTTCAGCTGCGGCATGTCCGACTGCAGGCCGGCCGGGCCGAAGTACTGGTTGAGGGGATAGAACCAGCCGGTCTTCTGGTACTCGCCGACCTTGGACCAGTCGACGTCGGCCGCGTCGGCGAAGTAGGTGTTCGCCGCCGCGGCGGCGGCGATCTTGGTCTGCAGGTTGTCCCACCCGATGTTGACCCAGTTGACCTTGATGCCGGTCTGCTTGGTGAACTGGTCGAGCAGGGCGGCCGGCGGCGCCGGGTAGGCGACGGCCACGGTAATCGAGTTCGATGAGCCGGAACCGGAGCCGGGGCTGGCGCTGCCGTTACCTGGCGACGACCCGCAGGCGGCGCCGAGCGCGACCAGCCCAGCGCTGAGGGCGACCGCAGCCGCCCGTTTGCTGAAGATGCCCGAGTACTTCATCTGTCTCCTCTTTCAACGAGGCACAGCTACGATTGGCGATCGTTTGCGCTCATATCCAGTCAATCTAGAGTGAATCCAGTCATCCTGACAAGCCTGTATGTGCGCTTTCGCAGGTCAATCGTGCACGAGCTACCACCTAAGGCGCCCGAACGGCGGCCCGGGCGGATCCTAGGCATCCAGCCGACCTGCACGTATATGCTCTTTTGCTATGCACAGAGCTGCGCGGCTGAGCGCAATCCTCGAACGGCTCGCCGATGGTGGATCGGTCGCGGTGGCCGATCTCGCCGATGACCTGGAGACATCCCCCGGCACGATCCGCCGGGACCTGGTGATCCTTGAGCAGCAGCGGCTGCTGGCGCGCACCCACGGCGGCGCGACCGCGCACGCCGTCTCGTACGAGCTGCCGCTGCGGTACAAGGGCGTCCGCTACGCCGACGAGAAGCGGGGCATCGCCCGCGAGGCGGCCGCGCAGGTGACCGAGGGGATGGCGGTCGGCCTGACCGGCGGCACGACCGCCACCGAGGTCGGCCGGGCGCTGGCCGGCCGCCAGAAGCTGACGATCGTCACCAACGCGCTCAACATCGCCTCGGAGCTGGCGGTGCGGCCCGGCATCAAGCTGATCACCACCGGCGGGGTGGCCCGCAGCCAGTCCTACGAGCTGTCCGGGCCGATCGCGGAGGCGAGCCTGACCGGCCTCAACCTCAACGTGGCGTTCATCGGCGTCGACGGCATCGACGCGCAGGCGGGCTGCACCACCCACCACGAGGTCGAGGCGCACACGAACGCGGTCATGATCGGCTGCGCCCGGCGGGTGGTGGTGGTGGCCGACAGCTCCAAGATCGGCAAGGTCGCGTTCGCCCGGATCTGCGAGGTGAGCGAGATCAGCGAGCTCATCACCGACGCCGGGGCCGACCCGGAGGCGGTCCGCGCGCTGACCGACTCCGGCGTCAAGGTCACGCTGGTGGGCGACCGCCCCGAACCCTGATCGGAAATACCGCGCCGCGCAAGACCCCCGAATGGGGGACACGGTGTCCCTGGTGTCTTGTGATATCACTAGGTGATACCACCCCCGCACCATTGACGTTGCCGCAGCGCCACCGCAAAGCTGCTTATGGGGGAACGATGATTGACGACGGGCAATTCGGCGGCTCGCAACAGAAGGCCGCCTGGATCGATGCCGCCGTGCCCAACCCGGCGCGGATAGCGGATTTCCTGAATGGCGGCCGGAATAACTTTGACGCCGATCGAAGGACGGCGCAGACCATGCTCTCGCTCGCGCCCGCGATCGCGGCGATCGTGCCCTTCGTGCTCGCCTTCCACCAGCGCGCGGTGCGTTTCCTCGCCCTCGAGGCGGGGGTCAGGCAGTTCATCGACGTCGGCACCGGCCTGCCCGGCGCCGAGACCGGCCGCGACCTGGTCCAGTCGATCGACCCGGCCTGCCGGGTCGTCCACGTCGACAACGACCCGATGGTGCTGACCCACCTGCGGGCGTTCGCGCGGTCGACCTCGCCGGGGGCCTTCGCCGCCCTCGACGGCAAGCTGACCGACCCCGACGGGCTGCTGGCGGGGGCGGCCGAGACGCTGGACTTCCGGCGGCCGGCCGCGTTGCTGGTGCCGTCCTCGCTGCCGTTCATCGCCAGCGCCGAGCGGGCCGCCGCCGCTGCTGTCCACCCTGCTGGCGGCGCTCCCGGCCGGGAGCTACCTCGCGCTCTGCCACGTGGCGAGCGACCTCGATCCGGCGGTCGTGGCCGGCGTCGACTACTGGAACAGAATCTCGGCCCCGCATTTCACCCCGCGCTCGCGGTCCGAGGTGGCCGCCTTCACCGCCGGGCTCGATGTCATTGCGCCCGGCCTGGTCCCGGTCAACGAATGGCGCCCAGAATCCGGCGACCCCGTCCCTGGCCGGCCGGTGCCCGTCTATGCGGTGGTGGCGAGGAAAAGGCGCTCAGCCGACGACGCCAGTCAGAGCCGAGGTCCGTTCGAAATCAAAGGCATTTGAATTCAAGGGCTTTGATTTTCGAACGGTCCCGGGCGACTCTGGCCGGCGCCGATAAACCCGGTCACCCGAAGGAGACGCCCTGGGCGAGCGGGAGCTCGGTCGAGTAGTTGACCGTGTTGGTCGCCCGGCGCATGTAGGAGCGCCAGGCGTCGGAGCCGGACTCGCGGCCGCCGCCGGTCTCCTTCTCGCCGCCGAACGCGCCGCCGATCTCCGCCCCCGACGGCCCGATGTTGACGTTGGCGATCCCGCAGTCGGACCCGTCCGGGGCCAGGAAGCGCTCGGCCTCGCGCAGGTCGAGGGTGAAGATCGACGAGGACAGCCCCTGCGGCACGTCGTTGTGCAGCGCGATCGCCTCGTCGAGGGTGTCGTAGCTGAGCACGTACAGGATCGGGGCGAAGGTCTCGCTGCGCACCACGTCGGTCTGGCTCGGCATCGAGACGATCGCGGGCTCGACGTAGTAGGCGTCCGGCGCCTCGTCGGCCAGCACCCGGCGGCCGCCGGCCACCAGCTTGCCCCCGTCGGCCTGGGCGCGGGCCAGCGCGTCGTCGTAGCCCTGGTAGGCGGCGGCGTCGATCAGCGGCCCGACCAGGGTCCCGTCCGCCAGCGGTGAGCCGATCGGCAGGGTCCGGTAGGCCGCCGCCAGCCGCCCGGTCAGCTCGTCCGCGATCGATGATGCCGCGATCACCCGGCGCAGGGTGGTGCAGCGCTGCCCGGCCGTGCCCGCGGCCGAGAAGACGATGCCGCGCACGGTCAGGTCGAGGTCGGCCGACGGGGCGACGATCGCGGCGTTGTTGCCGCCGAGCTCGAGCAGCAGCCGGCCGAAGCGCCCGGCCACCACCGGCGCGACCGCCCTGCCCATCCGGGTCGAGCCGGTCGCGGACACCAGCGCCACCCGGTGGTCGGCGACGAGGGCCTCGCCGACCTCGGGACCGCCGAAGACGAGCGCGCTGACCCCTTCGGGTGCGCCGACCCGGCGGGCCGCCTCGGCCAGCAGCGCCTGGCAGGCGAGCGCGGTCAGCATCGTCTTCTCCGACGGCTTCCAGACCACCGCGTCGCCGCAGACCAGGGCGAGGGCGGTGTTCCAGGACCAGACCGCCACCGGGAAGTTGAACGCGCTGATCACCCCGACCACGCCGAGCGGGTGCCACTGCTCCATCATCCGGTGGCCGGGGCGCTCGGACGCGATCGTGAGGCCGAACAGCTGCCGGGACTGGCCGACGGCGAGGTCGCAGATGTCGATCATCTCCTGCACCTCGCCCAGGCCCTCGGAGCGGATCTTGCCCGCCTCGATCGACACCAGCGCGCCGAGGTCCTCCTTGTGCTCGCGCAGCAGGCCGCCGAGCTCGCGCACGAGCTGGCCGCGGACCGGGCCGGGGACGAGCCGCCAGGCCGCGAACGCGTCCGCCGCCCGTCCCACGATCGCCCCGACCTGGTCCGGCGTGTGGGCCGGGATCCGGCCGAGTTCGCCGCCGGTCACCGGCGAGCGCGCGATCAGCGTCGCGGCGTCCTGGCCGGCCGCCTGCGGCAGCTCGACGCCGAGCCGGGACAACAGGTCGTGGGTCTGGGCCCGCAGCGTGTCATGGTTGAGCATTGCCGTACTCCTGCAGTCGTCAGCGCCTGGTCAGCGCGCGGGTGAGGCGGTCGGCCGAGGCCTTCGGCCGGGGCGTGCTTACGAGCCTATGCTCGCCAGCACCCGGTCCAGGGCGGCCAGCGCGCGGTCGAGCTCGGCCGCGCTGACCGTCAGCGCCGGGCGGAACCGGAGGCTGGCCCGGCCGCAGCCGAGCATCAGCACCCGCTCCTGCTCGCGCAGCCGCCGGACGACCTCGTCTCGCAGCTCCCCCGTCGGCAGCGTCAGCGCGCACATCAGCCCGCGGCCGCGCGGGTGCGTGACCAGCCCGGGGTGCCGGGCGGCGAGGTCGCGCAGCGCCGCCAGCAGGTGCTCGCCGAGGGCGGCGGCCCGCTCGACCAGCCCGTCGGCCTCGATGATCTCGAGGATGCGGCGGGACCTGACCATGTCGGTCAGGTTGCCGCCCCAGGTCGAGTTGATGCGCGACGCGACCCGGAACACGTTGTCCGGCACCTCGTCCACCCGACCGCCCGCCATCACGCCGCAGACCTGGGTCTTCTTGCCGAACACGACCACGTCCGGGGTCAGGCCGAGCTGCTGGTAGACCCAGTTGGTGCCGGTCAGGCCGACCCCGGTCTGCACCTCGTCGAGGATGAAGAGCGCGTCGAACTCGCGGCACAGCGCCTGCATCGCCTGCAGGAAGGACGGGCGGAAGTGGTTGTCGCCGCCCTCGCCCTGGATCGGCTCGGCGATGAAGCAGGCGACGTCGTGCGGCGCCGACTCGAACGCCCGGCGCGCGGCCGCCAGCGCCCCCGCCTCGGCCGCGGCCACAGCGGCCTCGTCGTCGTGCAGGTTGACGGCCGGGGAGGGGATGCGCGGCCAGTCGAACTTGGGGAACCGCGCGACCTTGACCGGGTCGGTGTTGGTGAGGCTCATCGTGTAGCCGCTGCGCCCGTGGAAGGCGTGCTCCAGGTGCAGCACCCGGGTGCCGAGGGCCGGGTCGATGCCGTGGCTCTCGTTCCAGCGGGACTTCCAGTCGAACGCGATCTTGAGCGCGTTCTCCACCGCCAGCGCGCCGCCGTCGATGAGGAACAGGTGCGGCAGGGCCGGGTCGCCGAGCACCCGGCAGAACGTCTCGACGAACCGTGCCATCGGCACCGTGTAGATGTCGGAGTTGCTCGGCTTGTTGACCGCGACCGCCCCGATCTCCTCGAGGAACGCGGGGTCGCGGGCGAGGGCGGCGTGATTCATGCCGAGCGCGGAGGACGCGAAGAACGTGAACAGGTCGAGGTACTCGGACCCGTCCCTGGCGTCGACCAGCGTCGAGCCGTGCGATCGGTCCAGGTCGAGTATGAACTCGAAGCCGTCGGCGAGCATGTGGGCGGCCACCCGCTCGCGGACGGTGCCCGGCTCGAGGGACCGGGCGGTCGGGGAACCAGGGGTAAGCACTGTCATGTCGGCAGCGTACCCAAAGATTATTCCGATATTAAGTCTTGCAACCGTAAATCTGTCCGTATAAGGAACGACGTTACGGATGTTTTGTCCTCGTTGTTAGGCGCGGCGCATCTCGACCCCGGCCGCCCGCAGCGCCGCCACGGCCGGCTGGCGGCGTCGTCGGTGACGACCACGTAGAGCGCGTCGCTACCAGGTTGATCGAGACGCGACCGGCCGATCGGATAGGCGTAGTTTAACGATTGTTGTACAGTGGTCCCATGAGTGTCGGCTTCCGTCCCACCGAAGAAGATCTCCGCGTCATCGAGGCCAACCGTCGCCAGGATGAGAAGACCAGCGACGTTATCCGGCGTGCGCTGAGGCTGCTGGACCGCGAGGCGTGGGAGGAGCGTGCCCGAGCCGATATGCACCGCTTGAAGAACGAGGATCTGTCCGCCGAAGCGGACACGTGGGAGTACGACGATGACGGCAGCAACATCCGTGTCGTCGGCACGAACGTCACGATTGCGGCCAAGGCCGCCGATCACCCGTGATACGCGGAGCGGTTTACCCGGTGGACCTTGGCGACTTCAAGCGTGGCCATGAGCAGCGGGGCCGCCGCCTTGGCCTTGTCGTCAGCCTGGAGCAGGATGCGTGGTCCACGGTGACCATCCTGCCGACTTCGACCGGCGCTCAGGCGTCTGTGTTCCGGCCGGAGGTTGTCATCGCCGGACGAGAGACGAAGATCTTGATCGATCAGATCCGGACCATTGACGTCTCCTATGTTGCCGGCGACCTCGTCGATTACCTGTCACGGGATGACATGGCTCAGGTCGAGCACAGCCTGTCGCGCTACTTCGGCCTGCTTCGCTGACAATCTGACGGCCGACGGCGGGGCGCTAGCCGGATGACCCGTTGACCATGAACCGGCAGCGGGGGCCCGGTACCTTCGCCAGCCGGGCGTCCAGTGCGGCGAGCGGGGCGTTGAGGGCTTCCGCTATCGGCGTCTCAGGTGCGCTTAACGGCGGGGATCGTGGGCGGGGCGGTACCAGACGGACCCGCATCCGTCGGCCCGGCAGGCGACGATCGTGTGACCCGCGCCGAGCTCCCCGCCCAGGCAGCTGCAGGGCCGGAAGGTGACGATGATCTTGCCCGGGCCCCACGGGTGCCCCTGCCCGCACGAGGCCGGGTATGGCCACCAGACCGGAAGGTCGTTCGTCAGGTTGCCGTTATCCATCGGCCTATTAGAACACACGGTCCAAGTCGGCACTCGAACGGCCCAGAAAACCCAGGGGCGTGAGCTAGATCGGGTCGATGACAGCTGGATTGGCGGCGCGGACCGGCTCGGCTCAGACCGCCGCTTCGTTGACGTAGCCGGCGTGGTTGCCGGCCGCGTACATGACCCAGACCTGGCCGGGGGCGAACAGCATTCGCTTGCCGTCGGGTTGGGTGTAGGTGGTGCCGGAGTCGAGGTTCGGCCGTGACCAGCGGACGGTGAACGCGCGGCCGTTGCGGAGGATGACGGCGGTGCCGGAGCCGACCGAGGTGGCGTACGGGGGGCGGCCGCCGTACTCCTCGAACCGCGAGGAGGCGACCCGCGTGTACTGGACGATGACGGTGGAGCCGCCGAGCTCGCCGCCCTCGGCGGCCTTGCCGGGCGCGCCGTCCATCCACGCCACCCACCGCTTGGCCGTGGAGGACCAGCGGAAGGTGAACGTCGTGGCCGGATAGCGGACGGTCATGGACGTAGTGGGCTTGCCGCCGGCCGGGAGCGGCCCGAACCGGAACCCGATGTCGCGGGCGAGGCTGGCGTGCGGGGCCTCGCTCAGCAGCGTGCGCGGGTTCGCGTAGAGGTTCTCCGGCGCGGTCCGGTAGCCGACCCGGTAGTAGCCGCCGACCTGGAGCGCGTAGAGGTCGGAGATCGGCGCGCGCTCGATGAACGGAACCAGATGGGGGGTGGCGCCGGACCAGGCGAACGCGGGCCGTCCGAACTGGCGGAGGATGTCGAGGTCGCTCTGCCGGGCGCTGCGGACCGGGCCGATGACGGTCGGGATGTGCGAGGAGTAGACGGCCATGAACCGGCTGAGGCCGCCCTCGACCGGGATCACGTAGATGAGGTCGGCCGACTGCAGGCCGGTCTGCGGGCGGGCGGTGACGATGTTGTCGATCTTGACCGCGAGGACCCGGCCGAGTTTCTTGACCGGCTCGCCGGTGAACGGGTCGACCAGCGGGGTCGGGCGGTGCACGGTCGGGGTCGGGGTGGGGGTGGGCTTCGACCGGAGCGGCGCCGCCGTCAGCGTCTGCGGCTTGACCGGGGCGGCCGATCCGCCGAGCGCAATGACCAGCGAGACGGCCACGGCAGCGGCGACGACGGCGCTCCCGCCGCCGATGATCAGCCAGGGATGACGGCGCAGCAGCGGATGCGACGCCAGCCGTCGCACGCTGCGCCTGATCGCCTGGACCGCTGCGCGGCTGCTGGGCATGACCACCCCTCCCGTCGATCCCGCGTGCCAGTTACGGGAAAAAGGGTATGCGCGCAACTGTGCGGAATCATGCGCTTGGCGAGTGTTGCGCCGGCCGCCGATGCGGCGGCCGGGCGATAGAACGCCAGCTGACGCGCGTTCGCCGCCCAGCTCGCCGGACCGGTATCACGGCTTCCTACGCTTCCCGGTTCCCGGTCGGGGGACGCAGCACCGGGATTCCGGTCGCGGCGAAGTCGTCGCCCGTGCACAGGACGGGGTAGCCGGTCCGCTCGGCGAGCGCGTACGTGAAGCAGTCGCCGAAGTTGAGCGCGGCCGGATGCCTTCCCTTGCCGTATCTCCGCCAACCGCTGATCGCGCGGGCCGCGAGATCCTCATCGACGGCGACGATGTCGATCTTCGCATCCCGGAGAAACCGGTCGACGACATCCTGCCCGGCCGGCCAGAGGCGGGCCTCGATGACGATGCCCAGCTCGACCCGGATGGCAGCGGGCATCAGCCGGACCAGCGCATGCTCAAGGCAGGCGGCGAGCTCCCCGCTTCCCGGCTCGCCGAGGATCACGGCCACGCACGCCGACGTGTCAACGACGAGGCTCCGGCCACGCTCCGACTCAGTCGACGGCTGGGTCAACTCGGCAGGCCCGCGTCGTCGTAGCCGATGATGTCCTCCGGCGTCCTCCCGTCGGCAACCGGCAGCGCCGCCACCTCCGCCGCCAGACGGGCCAACTGCGTCCGCATACCGGCGCCATGCCGGGCGTGCTCGCGCTCAAGCCGCTCCTTGAGCGCGATCACGACTGCCTCCGTCAGCGTCTCACCCGTCTCCGCGGCCAATTCCCGAGCGAGCCGGTCCGCTTCGTCGCTCTTAATGCTCAGTGCCATAGTAGAAGTATAGATCTAGAGGCGGATTTCTACCACGCAGACTGCTCTCAGCTGCCTTCACCGGCAGCAGCGCGGCGAGGATCACCAGCGACCGCGGGGTCGTCCGCGGCCAGTCAGCGGCGCAGTTCCGCCGCGGCCGCGTGCAGCGCGTGGACGGCGTCGGCGAGCAGGGCGTCGGTCATCCGGACGGCCGGGCCCGACACGGAGACGGCCATCGGGGTCGCGCCCGGCAGGCCGACGGCGACACAGCGGACGCCGACCTCCATCTCGCCCTCGTCGAGGGCGTGACCGCGGTCGCGGATGAGCGCGATCTCGGCCTGCAGGGCGGCGCTGTCGGTGATGGTGGCGGGGGTCCGCGCGGTCAGCGGCGCGGCGGCGATCAGCCGGCTGGCGGCGGCGGGGTCGGCCGCCGCCAGCAGCGCCTTGCCGACGCCGGTGCAGTGCAGCTCGACCCGGTTGCCGACCTCGGTGAAGGTCCGCATGGTGTGCCTGCCCGGGGCCTGGGCCACGTACTCGGCCCGGCCCTGGGTCAGCACCGCGAGGTTGGCCGACTCGCCGGTCAGCTCGGCCAGCCCGCGCAGCACCGGCAGCGCGCGCTCGCCGAGCAGGGCGTGCGCGTCGGCGCCGAGCGGGACGAGCCGGGAGCCGAGGCTGTAGCGGCGGTCGGGCGCGTGCCGGAGGTAGCCGCGGTCGGCCAGCGTGCCCGCGATCCGGTGCAGGGTCGCCGCGGGCAGTCCGCACGCCGCGGCCAGTTCGCCCAGACTGGCGGTGCCCCCGGCCGCGGCCAGCGCCTCGAGGACGTCGAGCGCCCGGCGGACCGACTGCACACCGCCCTCGGCTGCCTTTGCCTCCGGCACCTCGCACCTCCCCGTCGCTGTGCCTGGTGAGACGCCCGCCCTTGACGCTAGCGGGCGCTGAAGCCTAAGGTTCAAGGATATTCCATCATACGGTTTGAAATTCCGCAATACGGAATTTGTGTCATACAACCTGACGTCCGAGACCGAGGAGTCACCATGACTGACCGCACTCAGGCAGCCGGGCTGCAGGTCGCGACGAGCCTGTACCGCTTCATCGAGGACGAGGCACTGCCGGCGGCCGGCGTTAGCGTGACCGGGCCGGCCTTCTGGGCGGGCGTGGCGCAGATCTTCGAGGACCTCTCGCCGGTCAACCGGGACCTGCTGCGCCGCCGCGATGAGCTCCAGTCCGCGATCGACTCCTGGCACCGGGCGAACGCCGGCCAGCCGCACGATCCGGCCAAGTACCGGGCGTTCCTTGCGGAGATCGGCTATCTGGTCCCCGGCCCGGGGCCGTTCCAGATCGCCACCGGCGGGGTCGATCCCGAGATCGCCTCGATCGCGGGACCGCAGCTGGTGGTCCCGGTGACCAACGCCCGGTTCGCGATCAACGCCGCCAACGCGCGCTGGGGATCGCTCTACGACGCGTTCTACGGCACCGACGCGATCCCGGAGACCGACGGCGCCACCAGGGACGGGGCCTACAACCCGGTCCGCGGCCAGCGGGTGGTCGACACCGTGCGCGACATCCTCGACCAGGCCGTGCCCCTCGACGGCGCGTCCCACCGCGACGTGACCGGCTATTCCGTCGCCGCCGGCGGCCTCACCGCCAGGACCGCGGCCGGCCCCGCCCGGCTGGCCGATCCGGCCGCGTTCGCCGGGTACGCCGGCGACCCCGGTGCCCCGTCCCGGGTGCTGCTGCGCCACCACGGCCTGCACCTCGAGCTCGTCATCGACCGGGCCGGGCTCGATCGGCCGGACCGACCCGGCCGGGATCCAGGACGTGCTGGCCGAGGCGGCCGTCACCACGATCGTCGACTTCGAGGACTCGGTCGCCACCGTCGACGCCGACGACAAGGTCGCGGCGTACCGCAACTGGCTCGGCCTCAACGTCGGCGACCTCAGCGCCCCGGTCCGGAAGAACGGGACCTCCTTCGACCGGCGGCTCGCGCCCGACCGCGAGTTCACCGACCCGTCGGGCCAGCCGGCCATCCTTCCCGGCCGCGCCCTGCTGCTGGTCAGGAACGTCGGCCACCTGATGACGACCGACGCCATCCTTGACGCCGAGGGCGCGGAGGTGTTCGAGGGCATCCTCGACGCCATCGTCACCGCGATCGGCGCGCTGCCGGGACTGCGGGCCGACGCGCCCCGGCGCAACAGCAGGACCGGCGCGGTCTACATCGTCAAGCCCAAGCAGCACGGGCCGGACGAGGTGCGCTTCACCGGCACGCTGTTCGCCCGGGTCGAGGCGCTGCTCGGACTCGCGCCGAGCACGCTCAAGATCGGGCTGATGGACGAGGAGCGGCGCACCTCGGTCAACCTCGCCGCCGCCGTGCACGCGGCGGGCGACCGGATCGTCTTCATCAACACCGGCTTCCTGGACCGCACCGGCGACGAGATCCACACCTCGATGGAGGCGGGGCCGATGACGCGCAAGGCCGACATGAAGGCCCAGCCGTGGATCCTCGCCTACGAAGACCACAACGTCGATACCGGGATCGCGCACGGCCTGGTCGGCCGCGCCCAGATCGGCAAGGGCATGTGGGCCATGCCCGACCTGATGGCGGACATGCTGGCGCAGAAGATCGCCCACCCCCGGGCGGGCGCCTCCACCGCGTGGGTCCCGTCGCCCACCGCCGCCACCCTGCACGCCCTGCACTACCACCAGGTCGACGTCGCCGAGCGTCAGGCGGAGCTCGTCACCAGGACCCCCGCCGCCCTTGACGAGATGCTCGTGATCCCGCTGGCCGACCCGGCCGACTGGACCGACGCCGACCGGCAGTCCGAGGTCGACCTCAACGTCCAGTCGATCCTCGGCTACGTGGTCCGCTGGGTCGACCAGGGCGTCGGCTGCTCCAAGGTCCCCGACATCCACGACGTCGCCCTGATGGAGGACCGGGCCACCCTGCGCATCTCCAGCCAGCTGCTCGCCAACTGGCTCAGGCACGGCGTCATCACCCGGGAGCAGGTGACCGCCAGCCTGCGCAGGCTCGCCGCCGTCGTCGACCAGCAGAACGCGGCCGACCCCGCCTACCGCCCGATGTCGCCCGACTTCGACGCCAGCATCGCCTTCGCGGCCGCGGCCGACCTCATCTTCCAGGGAACCGCCCAGCCCAACGGCTACACCGAGCCCAGCCTGCACCGCCGCCGCCGGGAGGCGAAGGCGGCGGCGGCAGCTCCGCCCGAGCGCTAGTGCGGGCGCGGCGGCTGACTGATCAGGAAGGGCCGGCACAGGGCATAATTTGACCAGACGGGCTGCGTTCCCGCCTCCCGCCACCGACTCGCCTCGGATGGTGCCTCATGGCTGGCCTTACAGAAGTGATCGGGTTGCTCCACCGGGCCGACTGGGCCCGCCTGTCCCTGTCCGCCGAGGTGCGCTTCGAACAGGACGGTGACCTGGCCCGCGGCCGGGAAGCGGCGGTCCGGGCGGAGTCGATGCGGCGGATGGGGTTCCGCCCCGGTCCTCTGGCTCGCCGGTCACGGGGCAGGAGCCGGAAGACGAGCGGGGCGGCTATCACCGGTGGCGCGCGGCCCTACTGATCGCGCCCGGCCGGCGGTACCGCCTGGAGTACGAAGGCGACCACGGCGGGCAGGCCGACGGATCTGACGGCGAGCAGGCCTGGACGCTCCGGCCGCCGGACCCGCCGCCGCTCCCGCCGCTCGGCCTCGAGAACGGCCCGGGGCTGCCGGTTCCGGCCCTGTTCCGCCCGGCCGGCCTGCTCGCCGGGTTCGCCCTGGACGCGGGCGGCCCGGTCACCGCCTGCGGCCGCGAGGCGATCGCCGTGACGGCCGTGCCCCGGCACGGCGCCGTGGGGTCCCGGGGGACGAGCCTGCGCCCTCCCGCCTGCGACCGCGTCGAGCTGATCGTGGACGCCGAGACCGGCATCCTGCTCCGCCGCGAGGAGACTTTCCAGGGCCAGCTGCTCACCCTCTTCGAGCTGACGACCGTGACGATGAGCCCGCCGGAAGCCGATGACCCGGCCCGGTTCGCGCCGCCCGCGGGCAGCCGCCCCGTCCGGGATCCGGAGGATGCCCCCGGACCGAGCGGGCTCGGCTGGCAGGTGTACGCGAACGCGGCCGACCTGGCGGCGGGCGGCCTCGGGGCCTGGCTCCGGCTGGCACCGCACCTGCCCGGCCGCCGCCCGGCCGCCGAGGCCAGCTTCCTGGCCGCGATGCCGTCTCCCGAACCGGGCCCGCTCGATCCCGCAGACGGGCCACCGCCCTCCGACGACCTGCTCGGCCTGCTCGGCCGCAGCGGCCAGTATGACGGCGACGACCCTCAGGTCCGCGGCGCAGCGGTGCGGCGGTGGACCGGACGCGAAGGCGGTTCTGGGCCAGGCGGCCGGCACGTTCCGCGCGGCAGGACACGGCGGCTTCGGCTATCTCCTCGACACGGCAGCCCGGAACGGAACGGTGACCCTGGCGGCCGGCCAGCTGCGCATCGGAGGCCCCGAGCTGTACTACCTCGAATACTCGTCCCGGCCGGGCCGGCCCGGACAACTCGTGATCGCCTGCGACGGAGAGCAGCACTGGCAGGTCCACGAAAACAGGGCCCGGGTGGGGCCGGCGCGGCCGATGACGGGCGACTTCGCGAGCATGGTCGGCTCGTCCTGGCTGCTCGGCGAGCGGCTGTCGGGCGGCGCGGAGATCACCTACCACGGCCGCCGCGGCTACCACCTGCGGGTGACCCCCGGCGACGGCGCGGCGCACGCGGGACCGACGATGCTCTACCCGGCCGACGCGATCGTGGACGCGGAGACCGGCTGCCTGCTCCGGCTGATCGCGTACGCCGGCGACGCCCCCGCGGAATGGTGGGAACTGGACGACGTCACCACGGAGCCCGGCGATACCGCCGACCCGGCCGGATTCCGCCCGCGCATCCCGCCCGGCACCCGCATCGTCGAGGAAACCGGCAACCCGCTGATCGACGCCACCATGGGCGTACCCGGCCTGACTGGGACCGTCGGCCGCACCGCCGCGGAAGCCTACCGCCGCGGCACCGACGCCGTCTCCGCCGCCCGCAGCTTCCTGGACGACCTGCGCGGCCATCGCTAGCGCGGCGCGGGGCGGCCAGCACGCCGGGGTGGCGGGCGCGGGCATTACGCCAGCGCAGGCAGTCCTGCAGCCTGCGGGCCAGCGCGGGGTGATCGCGGTGGTCCGAGCCGCCCATGGCAAAGGTGCGCACCGGACCGGACTGCGCCTCGATCGGATTGGCCCAGGATGCGTTCGTGGGCGTGAAGCACAGCTCGACGTTCTCGCGCCTGGCCCAGCGCCGGATCGCCGGCGTCTTGCTCGCCGCCAGGTTGCCCATGATGACGAACAGCCGGTACCCGTCCGGCCGGGCAGCCCGGGTCGACTTCAGCGCGGCCAGGGCGTGATCGGCGCCCTTATGCTCGCGAGTGATGCCCGGCCAGATCATGTCAACATCTCCAGGTGGCGGCTGTCGTGGCGGCCGCGTCCGGCCGCCTGCTTCATATAGGCCCTCCGCGGTCGGAGCCCCCGAAGGGCTTCCACAGCGACAGCACCGGAGCATTCATCGCAATGGCATCGCCACGGTTTCTGGCTGCCCAGGAATATCCCCGCACTCGGGCTTCACGCAAGGTTGCAAGAAGTTGCCTCCTGCTAGATCCCCGGTGTAGAAAGATACTTGTCCAGAATCCGTACTTGGTCCGAGGCTTCCATCGTGAGTTGAAGCTGCAAAGGTCGATGTCCAACGAGGGACCCAGCAGGAAGGAAGCGGACTATATGACAAATGACGCGTCTCCTGTCCCAACTCCCCGGTTCAATCAGATCATGGGTACGGCAGCGGAGATAGCGCGGTCGATGCACCATTCTTACATCGGAGTCGAGCACCTCTTATTGCTCGACATCATGAATTCCGTTAGCTACAGGACCCCTGAGCCACCCCCCGACGCTCACGATATCGGCGGGGACAAGTAACTTTTTAATCCTGGTTAAGCGGCGTTGATCTCCAGGGAGCGCATGGCCATCGGCGCCAGGGGATTTAGGTGTTTGACGGGTTGTGGATAGTTCTTGGTTTGGTCGCTGGGGGCAGTCTCCTTCCGGCGGCCCATCCGCCGTGGCCGCACCCGCACCTCGGCGCCGAGCCGCGCCAGCACAACTGATAGCCTGCGATCCGTTATACCGTGTTGCGCTATACCGTTTGACGGTATAGCGTGGGCCGAGTGAGCATGACCGCGACCGCACGGAGGACGAGATGAGAGACGGGCTTGACCGATGGGCCGACCCGCCGCTGCTGGTGCTGGCCAGCCTGGCCGACGAGCCCAAGCACGGGTACGCGATCACGCAGGACATCGCCGACACGATGGGGGTGCGGCTGTCGGCCGGCACGCTGTACGCGGTGATCTCGAGGCTGGAGTCGCGCCGCCTGATCGAGCCGCTGGAGTCCGCCGACCGGCGGCGACCGTACCAGCTCACGGCCGAAGGGGCTCGCGAGCTGGCGGAGCAGTCCGAGCGGATGCAGCAGGTCGCCTCGGTCGCGCAGCGTCGGCTGCGCGCCAACTACGGCTGGGCCGGCGCGTGAGCGCGCCCGAGGGGCCGCGCAAACGGGGAGCCGGCGTCCTGGTCCAGGCGGCGCTGGGCCTGTACCCGCCCGCGTGGCAGGCCCGTTATGGGGCCGAGGTCCGGGCGCTGCTCGACGATAGCGATGGCGGCGTGCCGGCAGCGGCCAGTCTGGCCTGGCACGCGGTTCCCGCGTGGGTCTGCCCGCCGCGGCAGCTGCATGACGGGCCAGCGCGGATACGGTCGAGCCTCGCCACCACCGGCATCGCGTGGGCGCTGCTGGCCGGCCTGGCAGCCGTCTTCGCGCAGCTGACCCAGGCTCAGGGCTCTACCCAGGGCGCGACGCTGGCGCAGCATCCGGTCATCCAGTGGTCGTACTGGGCGTTCGACGGCCTGGTGGCGGTCTCCGTGCTGGCGGTCGCCGTCGGCGGGGTACCGCTGTGGCTGCTGATGCTCCGCACCGCCCCGAGACGCAGGGAGATGGCCTGGCTGCTGGCGCCGGCCGCCGTGCCCGCGGTCTTCCTGCTGGCGGCCTCCGCGATCGGCCACCTGGTCGGGCGGTCCGGTTCACAGGTCGTGCCTGGACGGTCAGTGTCCGTCACCGACCTGGCCAACGGCGGGATCGGTCCCTGGTGGTTCCTCGCCCTGGTCGTTCTCGGGTTCGCCGCTGCCGTCCTTTCCGCGGCCGGGCCTGCGCTGGCGCTGCGCAGGCTCAGTCCCGATGGCCCGGCCATCGCGCTGGCTGCCCGCGCCGCCGCCGTGGCGGCGGGCACGATGGGCCTAGCCTTGGCGGCCAGCGTGGTCGCGGCGGTCTGCCTGTACCTGTGGGCGCCGGGTTACGGCGGGTACCACGAAACCTGGCCGCTCGCCGTCTATCTGCCCGCGGTGCTGCTCGCCGGTGCCGTCGCGGTCGTCAGCGCCGCCCGCGGCGTCCGCGCCCGTCCGCCCGTCGGGCCGTCGCGGCCTGATCAAGCGCGTGCCTGACTCGCGAGCACCACGGCCAGGGGAGAGTCGACCACGATGCGGTTGATCAGGCGGCGCGACGTAACGGACCCGGGCGAGGCGGCGATCAGCTTCGGCATCGCAACCGCCGCCCGGGACGTCGCGATCTCGGTCGGGATCGTGCTCGGCCTGCTGTACCTGCTCCCGATCCTCGGCCGGGTCACCGGCCCGGAGCGGCACGGGGAGCCGCAGCATGCTGGTCTGCTGACCGCCGGCCTGAAATTCCCGGCCAGGACCGGCCTGAGCGGCCCGATGATCAGTGCCTTGGCCGGCCCTGGCTTGCTTATCGGCCTGGCCGCGTCCGCCCTCGTGATCGGCGGTCTGCTGCTCTGCCGCTGCGGCGCCTGACAGCGCGGACTCCCAGTCATCGCCCAGCCGCAGTTGCAGCGGTCTCATCGACCGCCCGGCTGATAGCCGCGGCCGAGAATACGCATCGCGGCTGATGCCGGATCGACGGGCGCGGATTATCGTTATGCGGTGCGGATACGGCTGGTGGACCTCGGGGCGGTAGCTCTCCCGCTCGGCGTGGGGCTGCTCAGCCGGGCCGGCTACCACTCCGGCTGGAGCCCGGCGTTCATCGCGGCCTTCAGCGTGCCGCTGTACTGGGGGCGCCGCTACCCGCTCGGGGTGCTGCTGGTCGTCTTCACCGCCGGGCTGGTCCAGCTGACGGCGGCCGCGCTCAGCGGCGTCGGCGCCGTGACCCTGGTCGGCCTGTACGACCTCGGCATCATCCTCGCGATCTACTTCGCGGTCTCGTACGGGCAACGGTGGACGCGGAGCTTCGCGGTGGCGGGCGGGATCGCTGGGGCCGCCGCGGGCGCGGCGGTGTGGCTGGGCCCCAGGATGAGCACCCCGAACGTCACCCTCGGCGTGGGCTTGCTGTTCGCGCCGGTGCTGCTCGCCTGGGCGACCGGCACCACCACCAGGACCAGGCGCGCCTACCTGGCCGGCCTGGTGGAGCGAGCCGATCGGCTCGAACGCGAGCGTCAGGCGCTGGCCTTGGTGGCGGTGGCGGAGGAGCGGGAGCGGATCGCGAGGGAACTGCACGACATCGTCGCGCATAGCGTGAGCCTCATGGTGGTCGCCTCCGACGGCGCCGACGCCGCCCTCGAGCAGCAGAACACGGCCGAGGCGCGCAAGGCCGTGGTCGCGATCGGGCGGACCGGGCGGGACGCCCTGACCGAGCTCCGGCTGCTGCTCGGCATGCTCCGCAGCGACCACGAGCTGGCCGGCCCCCAGCCGGGCGCGGGTCAGCTGAAGGACCTCATCGAGAGCGTCCCGGTGCAGGTGCGGCTGAGCGTCGACGGCCCCGAGCGCGAGCTGCCCCAGGGGCTCGGGCTGGCCGTGTTCAGGATCGTGCAGGAGGCCCTGACCAACACGGTCAAGCACGCCGGGCCGGACGCCCGCGCCGACGTCCGGCTCAGCTACGGCGACCGCGCACTGGAGATCGAAGTGACTGACGACGGAAACGGAGCTGCCCCGCCCGGCCCGCCCGGGCACGGCCTGATCGGGATGCGGGAGCGGGCCGCCATGTTCGGCGGGATTCTCACCGCCGGCCCCGGTTCGGCCGGCGGCTTCCGGGTGCGGGTGCTGCTGCCGTGGGCGTGATCCGGGTCGTCCTGGTCGACGACCAGGAACTGGTCAGGACCGGGTTCCGGCTGGTGCTGGGCGGGCAGCCGGACCTGGAGGTGGTCGGCGAGGCCGGCGACGGGGCGGCGGCGATCGAGGTTGCCGGGCAGACCCAGCCCGACGTGGTGGTGATGGACGTGCGGATGCCGCGGCTGGACGGCGTCGAGGCGACCCGGCGCATCCGATCGTCGGCGAATGCGCCGCGGGTGCTCATCCTCACCACGTTCGACCTCGACGAGTACGTGTACGAGGCGATCCGGGCCGGCGCCTCGGGGTTCCTGCTCAAGGACACCGGCGCCAGGAACCTGATCGACGCGATCCGGATCGTGCACTCGGGCGATGCGGTCGTCGCGCCGAGCACCACCCGGCGGCTGTTCGACCGGTTCGCCACCCTGGCCGACCCGCGCCGCCCGCCGGACCGGCGGGAGGCGCCGGGGGTACCGCTGACCGCGCGCGAAGTCGAGGTGCTGCGGGAGGTGGCCCTCGGCCTGTCGAACGCGGAGATCGCGGACAAGATGTTTCTGTCCGAGGCGACGGTCCGCACCCACGTCAGCCACATCCTCGGCAAGCTCGGCCTGCGGGACCGCGTGCAGGCCGTCGTCTACGCCTATGAGATGAGGCTGGTACGCGCCGGCGCGTAGCAGAGAACTCAGCGTCGCGCCCGACGCGCGAGCCGCAGGCGGTCTCCTAGCGTCGGCGGCATGCTTATAGCCAAGGACGTCAGCAAGGTCTACGGGGAAGGCCCGAGCGCGGTGCAGGCGCTTGACCGGGTCACGATCAGCTTCGACAGCGGGATGTTCGCCGCCATCATGGGCCCGTCGGGGTCGGGCAAGTCCACCCTGATGCACTGCCTGGCCGGACTGGACACGGTCACGTCGGGCTCGGTCATGATCGGCGACCGGGAGCTCAGCGGGCTGTCCGACCGCGCGCTGACGCTGCTCCGCCGCGACCGGGTCGGCTTCATCTTCCAGTCCTTCAACCTGCTGCCCGCGCTGACCGCCGAGCAGAACATCACGCTGCCGCTTGAGCTCGCCGGGCGCAGGCCCGACCCGCGCTGGTTTCGCGAGATCATCTCCGTGCTCGACCTCGGCGACCGCCTGGCCCACCTGCCCGGGCAGCTGTCGGGCGGGCAGCAGCAGCGCGTTGCCTGTGCGCGGGCGCTGATCACGCGGCCGGAAGCCATCTTCGCCGACGAGCCGACCGGCAACCTCGACTCGCGGTCCGGGGCGGAGGTGCTGTCGCTGCTGCGGCGGTCCGTCCGCGAACTGGGCCAGACGGTCATGATGGTGACCCACGACCCGGTCGCCGCGTCCTATGCCGACCGGGTGGTGTTCCTGGCCGACGGGCGGGTGCGCGGCGAGCTGCTCGACCCGGCCGCGGCCGACATCCTCGATGCCCTCAAGGGGCAGGGATGCTGACCGTCACCCTGGCCGGTCTCCGGTTCCGCTGGCGCCGGCTGCTGCTGTCGGCGCTGGCGGTCACCCTCGCAGTGGCGTTCACGGCCGCCACCCTGATCTACACCGCCACCGTGAGCGCCGCCTACTACAGCCAGTACGCGGCCGAGGCGAGGAACGTCGACGCCTCCGTCCTGCCCAGCGCCGGCCCGATCGTTCCGCTCCCCGATCTCGCCGCCGTCAGCGCCGTTCACGGGGCAGCCGCCGTCGAGGGCAGGCTCCAGGCCCCGCTGACGCTGATCGGCGCCGGCGGGCGGACCGACACCGCCACCGCGATCGACCGGCCGGCCGACCCCCGGTTCCGCTTCTACACCGTGGTCGCGGGCGGCGGCAGCGTGCTGCTTGACGAGGACACCGCGGCGCTCGACCATGTCCGGCCGGGCACGGCCGTCACCGTGGTGGATCATGACGGGCGCACCCGGCGGCTGGTGATCACCGGGATCGCCGACCTGGGCGCTTCCGGGCGGGTACTCGGCGGCGCGGTCCTGATGCTGCCCGCCGCGCTGGTCCGGTCCCTGACCGGCGCGGCCGGATACGAGCGGATCGACGTCGCGGCGGCGCCGGGCGTGAGCCAGCCTGCCCTCGCCGCCGCGCTGGCCGGCCGGCGCCTCCCCGGCACGACGACGCAAACCGGCGCCCAGCTCGCCGCGGCGCTGGCCGAGGAGAACGCGGGCGGGGAGGGCCTGCTCTCCATCGGGCTGCGCATCTTCGCGGCCGTGTCCCTGATCGTGGCCGCGCTGGTCATCTACAACAGCTTCCGGATCCTGCTCGCGCAGCGGCGGCGGGAAACCGCGCTGCTGCGCTGCGTCGGCGCGACCCGGCGTCAGCTGCTGGCCGGAATCCTGGCCGAGTCGGCCACGATGGGGCTGGCGGCGGGCGCCGCCGGGATCGGCGCGGCCACCGCCCTGGTGGCGGCGGTGAACTCGGGTACGGTCTCGCTCACCGGCGGCACGGTGGCCGTGTCGATGCTGATCGCTGTGCTGGTCACGTCGGCCGCGGCGCTGCTGCCGGCCGTCGCGGCGTCCAGGACCGCCCCGGTGGCGGTGCTGCAGGCGTCGCCCGACGGCAGCGGCAGCGGTAGGGGCGCGCCGCTAAGGATCGCGGTCTCGGCCCTGCTGGCCGTCCTCGGCCTGGCGCTCACCGCCGCGGGCATGCCGCGCGGCGAGCCGGGCCTGGTCATGATCGCGGCGGGCGGGACTGTCGTCTTCCTCGGCTTCCTGGTGATCGGGCCGCACGTCGCCGGACCGATCGTGTCCGCCCTGGGCTGGCTGCCGTCCCGCGTCTTCGGGCTCAGGATGCGGCTGGCGGTGACCGGGGCGCGGCGCAATCCCGGCCGGACGGCGATCACCGCGGCCGCCCTGACGATCGGGATCGGGCTGATGACGCTGTTCTCGGTCGTGCTGTCCACCGCCACCGCGCTCGCCAACAGCGAGACCAACAGCCATTTCCCGGCCGACTACCTGCTCACCGCGCCGAGCCCGGGGATACCGCCCGGCGTGCTGGCCGCCCTGCAGTCCAGCCCGGTGATCGCGCAGGCGGCGGCCGCCAGGGAGCGCACGGCCGTCATCGGCAAAGCGGACGCGCAGGTGATGGCGGTCCAGCCGTCGGCCTACGGATCGCTGTTCATACCCGACGTGACCACCGGATCGCTGACCGAGGTCGCAGCCGGAACCGGCGAGATCGCGCTCGGCGGGGCCGAGGCGCGGCACCTGGGCGTGACCGTCGGCGGGCGGGTGACCATCGCCGGGCGCTCGTTCCTGGTCGCCGCGATCTTCACCGACGGCGTCCTGTCGGAGGACGCGCTGATCTCCTGGCCGGACTTCACCCGCACGTTCGGCCCCGGCGCCGCCGGCGCCGCCGACGTGCTGGTCAAGGCGCGGACCGGGGTCTCGGCCACCGCCTCGGCGGCGGCGGTGGACACGGCTATCGCCCGCGACCCGGGCATCAAGGTGACCTCGGAGGCATCGCTGCGGGCGCACATGCTCTCGTCGGTCCACAAGCTGACCGATCTGCTTGACGGCCTGCTCGCGACCTCGATCGTGATCGCGCTGACCGGCATGGCCAACACCCTGTCGCTGTCCGTCCTCGAGCGGACCAGGGAGTCCGCGCTGCTGCGCGCCCTCGGGCTGACTAGCGGCCAGCTCCGGCTGATGATCAGCCTGGAGGCGGTGCTGCAGGGCATGATGGGCGCCGTCATCGGGGTGGCCTTCGGCGTCGGCTTCGGCTGGGCGACCGGCCGGACGTTCCTGCGAACGCAGGAGGTCGCCGTCAGTTTCCCGTTGCTGCAGATCGCCGGGTACGTCGTGCTGGCCGGGCTGGCCGCGCTGCTGGCCTCGGCGCTCCCGGCCCGCCGGGCCGCCAGTCGCTCGGTCATCGAAGGGCTCGCATTGGAGTAAGTCAGCCGGGCCGCCAAGGCGCGTCCGCCGGCCGAGACCGGCGACCAGCAACGCCGTGACCGCGCGCCCGCCTCCGCTCTCGAACCGCACGCTGAGGACCGGGTGTGCCGGGCGGCGCTGGCCGCCCGGCACTGGCCGGTGTTGCTCCCCTTAACGGGTTCCGCCTCAGCGGCTGTAGAACGGCGCGCTGACCGGAAGGTCTCGCTCGTTGCTGCCGACGCTCACCCGATACAAGCCAGGGGCGACTACCCAGCTGCTGGTGGCGGTCTGGTAGTAGCTCATGTCCTGGGCGGTGAGCCGGAAGGTGATCCGCCGGCTGTGGCCAGGGGCAAGGGTTATCTTCTGGAAGCCCTTGAGCTGGTACGGCGGCTCGCCGGCGGCGGCCGGGTCGGTGAGGTACAGCTGCGCGACCTCGGCGCCGGTCGTGCGGCCGGTGTTGGTGATGGTGACCGTGGCCGTCGCCCCGTGCGGGGACGCCTGGACCTGGAGGTGGCGGTAGGAGAAGTTGGTGTAGGACAGGCCGTAGCCGAACGGGAACAGCGGCGTCTGGTTGTGGATGTCGTAGTACCGGTAGCCGACGTTGATGCCCTCGGTGTAGTCGACGTCGGTGCCGTTGCCGGGGAACTCGGCGTTGGGCGTCAGGACGGTGCCGCCGTGGGCGACGCCCTGGCCGGGGCTGGCCGGGAAGGTCTCCGGGAGGTGACCGGACGGGTCGACGTCGCCGTACAGCAGGGCGGCGATGGCGTTGCCGTCCTGCTGGCCCGGGTACCAGGCCTCGAACACGCCCGCCACGTCGTTCAGCCACGGCGCGTAGGCCGGGCCGCTGGTGTTGAGCACCACGATTGTGTGCGGGTTGGCGTGCGCGACGGCCTCGATGAGACGGTCCTGGTCGCCGGGCAGTTCCAGGGTCTGCAGGTCGCTGCCCTCAGCGGAGTAGTTGCTGGCGAACACCACCGCGACGCTGGACGAGCGCGCGGCGTTGGCGGCCGCCTGCCACAGCAGGTTCTCCTGCGGCGCCCAGGTCAGGCTGACGACGCTCGGCGGGCCGCCGAAGCCTCCGCCGCCGCCGCCGGCGGTCAGGCCGGTCGCGTCGAGCTCGAACGGGACCGCCTGGCCGGCCTTCAGGCGGGCGAGGCCGGTGAAGGTCGAGCCGGTGCCCGGGCGGTAGCTGACCACGTGCCTGCCGCCGATCGACAGGGTGGCGTCGTTGCCGGCGCTGAGCCCGAACTCGGCGGTGCCGGTGGCGTCCGGGGTCAGCGTCGCGGTGTAGGCGACCGACCAGGTCGTGGCGCCGGCGGCGGTGACGATGGCCGGGGTGCCGGTGACGTTGAGACTGGTGACAACTTCGGAGCCGAGCGGGGTGCCGGTGGCCGTCGAGCCCGCGTAGTAGGTCGCGGTCCAGCCGGGGCCGGCGCCCGTGGTGGGGGTGAAGTCGGCGTCGGGCAGGGCGGACAGCGACCGGTAATTGCTGTTGCCCTGCTCGTAGGTGACCGTGTCGCCGGCCTCCGTCGCGCGGCTGGTGATGCCGGCGATGGGGGTGACGGGGCTGGTCGGGTTGACCGACGCGGACCCGCCGCCGCCGTACATCGCGTCTGCGCCGGCGTCGTCGCCGATGACGGCGATCGACTTCACCCGGGAGCTCAGCGGGAGCGCGCCCCGGTCGTTCTTAAGCAGCACGGTGCCTTGCTCGGAGGCGGTCAGCGCGACCTGGTTGTCGGCCGGGGTGCTGACGTCGGTGTTGAGGGCGGCGGCGGGCGTCGGGTAGGTGCGGTCGAAGATGCCGACCGCGAACATGGACCGCAGGATGCGGTAGACCATGTTGTCGATCTGCGCCTGCGTGATCTGCCCGGCCGTCAGGGCGGCCTGCAGCGCGGACGCGCTGTAGTAGTCGGTGCCGAAGGCGCCGCCCGGCATGTTCATGTCGAGCCCGGCGTCAACCGAGGCGACGGTGGAGTGCGTCGCGCCCCAGTCGCTCATCACGAAGCCCTTGAAGTTCATCACCGAGTCGAGCGTGTCCGACAGCGTCTGCGAGTTCTGGCACGCGTAGGAGCCGTTGACCCGGTTGTAGGAGCACATCACGGCGCCCACGCCGGCGTTCACCGACGCCTGGAACGCGGGGTCGTAGATCTCCGCCAGGGCCCGCTGCGACACCTGCACGTCGATGGAGTTGCGCAGCGTCTCCTGGTCGTTGCCGATGTAGTGCTTGGCGGTCGCGATCACGCCGACGCTCTGCACGCCGGTGATATCCGCCGCGGCGATCTGCGACGACAGGTACGGGTCCTCGCCGTACCCCTCGAACGCGCGGCCGCCGTACGGCGTGCGGAGGATGTTGAGGTTGGGTGCCAGCGAGATTTGGTGGCCCTTGGCCGCCTGCTCGGTGCCGTCGGCCGCGCCGATGGACCGGACCGTGCTCGGGTCCCAGGTGGACGCGTCGCTCGTTCCGTCGGGGAACTGGGTGACGCCGGTGCTGCCATTGCCCGCGCCGACCGCTCCGTCGGCCAGGTACAGGTCGGGGATGCCGAGGGCCGGGATGCCCTGGATGTGACCTGCGTAGTTGACGCCGCTGCCGAAGGCGAACCCGGTCCCGTCCACCATCTGGAACTTGTCGGCCTCCGTCATCTGCGCAAGCAGTGCGCTTGCGCGCTGGCCCGGGTCGAGCTTCGAGTTGAGCCATGCATGCGCGTGCTTAGGGGCGGCCGTTGTGGCCTGGGCAGCGCTGCCCGCACCCACCGCGGCGACGGCCAGGCAGACCGTCGCCGCGCCGACGACGAGCATCGCCGCCCGCCTCTGCCCGCCGGGGCTCCCAGATGATCTCCGTCTAGCAAAACCTTGCATCAACTGTCCTCTCGGCACTGAGTGGCTTAGAAAAGCGCGACGTAGTGCCGCGCGAATTACGAATCTAAATCTTGGCTTTATGGGCGGTCAATAGCCATGAGCTGCACGGGTGCATAAATTAACGGAATATTTCTGCGCGATCGATTGTTCTGCGTTGATAGCGCGGAATTCGCCGACACGACCACCCTATTTATGCATTGATTGCGTATAAATAGCGCAGCGAACGCGAGTTGGCTGCTTAGCCGGCGGCGAGCAGCAGGGATGAAACTCGCATCGCCTGCTAGGCAAGGCGGAGGCCTAGCCGCTTGCCCCTGACCGCCGGGGGCAGCGGCTGCCACGCGGTCTCCGAGACCAGTGCCGCCGCGTGCGCGTCGGCGGCGGCCAGGGCGCCGTACCGCTCCGCGTCGGCAAGCTCGCCTGCCACCACCGTCACGGTCCGAGCGAGATCCGGCGGGCACCGCCGCCCCAGCTGCGCGGTGACTGCCGCGACGAACGGTCCGCAGCCTTCCGCGAGCCTGGCGTCGACCACCACGCAGTCAGGGTCGAGCACGGTGACCAGCGGGGCGAGTGCGCAGCCCACGAGTGACCCGAGCGCCGTCATGTCCTCGGCCGCCAGCTGGCCTCGCAGTGCTCTGACGGCAGTCTGGGTGATGAGGCAGCCGCGGTTCCCGCACGGGCACGCGGGCCCCTCCGGATTGACCTGTACGTGCGCCAGCTCCCCCGAGTAGCCGTGCGCGCCGGTGAACAGCCGGCCGTCGAACACGAATCCGGCCCCGATGCCGTCGGCCACGCAGATGTGAAAGACGGCGCGCCGCCCCCGGCCCGCCCCGAACCAGGCCTCTCCCAGAGCGGCGAGGTTGGCGTCGTTCACCATCAGCGCCGTGCACCTCAGCAGGTCGCTGAGGTCCGGGCGCGGGTCCTTCTCCAGCCACGCCGGGCGCGGCGGCAGGCGACTGCCCCTCGCCGTGAAGTCCTCCAGTACCACCCCGTACCCGGGGGGCGCCCCGCGCGCCTCGGCAACAGGGAACGGCGCTGACAGCACCGCCAGCCGGGGCGGCTGCTGGTCCCAGGCGCGCAGTTGCCCTGCGGCTTCCATGACTGACTGCGACCAGGTTCGCCATTGTGATGGCCAAGGCGCGCAGCGCAGCTCTTCGCTGTGCGGACCGTCACCGCGGAGCGAAGAGACCGAGGTTGACCGGTCCTTCTTCAGCTGGATCAGCAGAACTGGCGGTAGCAAGGCCGTCCGCTGGTACCGGGTCGGCGGCCTGCCCCGACCGCCGCTGGTCGGCGGCAGGCGGGTTTCCGTTAGCTCGCCCCGGGTGACAAGCGAGGCGACGACCCCGGCGACGACGGTCCGCGAAAGCCCGGTCAGCTCCTCCAACTCCCCGCGAGTCAGCCCTCTGGGGCTGGCGAAGCTCGCCAGCACCAGGCGCTCGAGGAGGGCGACCGACGAGCCCTGACTACGGTGCGGAGCGGGCACCAGACCACCCCCGATGATCGTCGCCGGCCGGGTTGCTAGCGGTCCAGGCCGTTCTGCACGACCAGGGGGCTGGGGTGGTCGGTGGTGAAGTTGCCGCCGCCGAGCGCGGGGTCGAGGGCGTTGGCGGCGTCGTTGAGGGCGGTGGTGGTGACGCCGGGGGTCCAGTGGCGCTGGATGACGACGTTGTTCATGGCGTCGACGGCGGCCACCATGTCGGCGTCGGTGAAATTGCAGTGCCCGATGGCGTTGGCGTAGACCTGGCGCAGCAGCGGCGAGCTGCCCGCCAGCGTGACCCGCTGCGCGTAGGTGGCCTCGAACGGCGTCGGGGCCAGCTGGTCGGAGACCGTGTGCACGTCAAGCTCCGGGACCTGGAGCCGGCCGGTGCTGACGGAGGTGGCCTGGGTGCGGTGGAGCGAGTTGCCCTCGGGCGCGTAGCCTTCGTGCTCGTCCAGGGTCGCGATATCGGCGCGCAGGTTCAGCCCCGCGGCCCTGTACAGGGCCTTGATCTGCCGGTAGTAGGGCGACCGGCGGATGAGGGCGCCGTAGTCGACGCCGATGTTGTAGCCGCTGTCGCCGCCCTCGGCGAGCGAGATCATGTACCGGCCGGATTCGATGAACGGCAGCTGGCCGCTGGTGAGCATCTCCTCCTCTTGCAGCTCCTGGCCCGCGTAGTCGCCCGCCGCGGGGGGCGTTGCCCCGGTGGTCCAGTCGGCCTCGTTGAGCAGGGCCGCGCTGAGCGCGATGCGCGCCCGGCCGGCCGCGGTGGGCTGGGCCGAGGTGACGGCCGTGCTCAGCTCCGTTCCCGCGTCGGTGCCCGCCGCCATCGACGAGAAGTCGCGGATCTGCAGGCCGGCCGCGCCCGGCAGCAGCTCGGTCATCGCGTACTCGGCGTTGAGCTGGAAGTTGTTGAGGTCCACGCCGCCGGCCACGAGGCCGCAGAAGGTGACCGCGCCCTGCACGCGGCCGTAGGACTCCTGGTCGATGAGGGAGTTGATCAGGCCGCCCATGGAGGTGCCGACCGCCAGCGTGCGCCGCGGGTGCAGGCCGCTGGCGGCCAGGAACGCGGCGAGCGAGCCGAACTGGTCGGAGACGGCGGTATCGAGCGCCCACCAGGAGCCGTTGACATCGTAGGACGAGCCGACGAGGGCGTACCCCTGGGCGAGCAGCTGCGCGCCGCTGCCGGGGGAGGGCGCGTCCGCTGCCACCAGCGGGCCGAAGCCATGGCTGTAGAGCAGCACGGTGCCGTTCCAGTCGGCCGGGACCTGGGCGATCCACTGGGCGCTGTCGGCCAGGGCGCCGCTGTAGCTGGTGGTCGTGGCGGCGGACGCGGACGCCGCCTGCGCGCCGACCGCCCCGGCGCAGGCCAGGGTGAGCGCGGACGCCAGCGAGATGATCCTCAGCCTGCTCCGCTTGCGCTTGGCGTCCGTCATTGGGCACCTCTTTCCTGTCGCCATAGACGGGTTCGTCCCGTGCCGCAAACAGTAGGCATGGTCTGTGCGGCAGTCAATAATCCGCCGAGTATTGATCATGATGGCGCGACGTGCGGTGATGTATCGTGACGGCCAGGCCGACGAGAGGGCGCAAGGAGACCGGTGGAGGCGGGGGCGGAGAAGACGGGGCCGGCCAGGTCGGGGGGCGTCGCGGCCGGGCGCGCCGCGGCCGGGGACGGCGCCGTCCGCCCGCAGACGCTGATGCTCAACCTCCTCGGCCGTTACCTGCTCGGCCGGCCGGCGGTGGTGTCGGCGGGCAGCGTCATCGAGGTTTTCGCGCGGGCCGGGGTCGGCCAGCACGCCGCCCGCTCGACGCTGGCCCGGATGGTCAACCGGGGCATGCTCACCCGCCAGCGGCACGGCCGCGTCATGTACTTCGGCCTGACCGCGCAGGCGGAGGGGATCCTGCGCGACGGCGAGGACCGGATCTGGCGCTCGGGGGCGGTCAACCAGGACTGGGACGGGTGGTGGACCCTGCTCGGCTTCTCCCTCCCCGAATCCTGGCAGCGCCAGCGCCACGAACTGCGCTCCCAGCTGACCTGGGCGGGCTTCGGGCCGCTGTTCAACGGGCTGTGGGTCGCCCCGGGCCGGGTCGAGGTCACCCGCCTCGTCGCCAGCCTCGGCCTGGAATCACGGGTCAAGGCGTTCTACGCGCAGGCCATCCCGGGCACCGACATCGCGAGGATGGTTCAGGAAAACTGGGATCTGGACGCCGTCGCGTCGCGTTACCGCGGCTTCCTCTCGCGGTGGCAGGGCCCGGATATGCCGCCCGGCCGCCGCGATCCGCTCGCGGTCCAGCTACTGCTGTCCAGCGACTGGCTGCAGGTGATCCGGGCCGACCCGCGGCTGCCCGCCGAGCTCCTGCCGGCCGACTGGCCGGCCGCCAAGGCCGAGTCCCTCTTCGTCGAGTTGGACAAGACGGTGGCGCAGCCGGCCGCCGAGATCGCCCGGCAGATCCTCGACCTGCGACCGGCGGCCGAGACCGAGGCCTAGGAACCCGTGCGCGACGGCGGAGTCCGCCTCTGGCCTACAGCCGGTAGACATCGGGTCGGCGGTCAGTCAGCAGGATGCCCGCCTCCTGGCGCGCCGCCTGCAGCCGCTCCGCGAGCTTGATCTCGGTCACCAGGTGCTCGACCCGGCCGGAATCGGTCCTGGACAGGGCGGCCACGACCTCGCCGTCCGGCGCGATCACCCGGCTGCCGCCGAGGAACTCGGCACTGCCGTTGTCGCCGCACTGGTTCGCCATCACCCACCACTGGGCGTTGCCCAGCGCCTGCGCGGGGTAGAGGAGGTCCCACCAGCGCCCGGCGGCGGTCTCGTAGGCCGACGGCAGGATCACCAGCCCCGCCCCGGCCAGCGCCAGCGTCCGCGCGCTCTCGCAGAAGTCGCCGTCAAAGCAGACCAGGACGCCGACCCGGCCGAGCCGGGCGGTATCCACGACCCGCAGCGAGGAGCCCGCGCCGAAGGCGACGTCCTCGCCGCCGGGCCGGTACAGGTGCACCTTCCGGTGCGCCGTGAGCACGTCGCCGTCGGCGTCGATCAGCACCGCGGTGTTGTAGACGTCGGATCCGGCCAGCTCCGGGATCGTGCCCGCGCAGAACATGACCGACTGCTCCCGCGCCCACCCGCGCAGCCGGGTGACCAGCGGCCCGTCCAGCGGCTCGGCCGCCCGGCGGCTGTGCTCCGCCAGCCGGCCGGGGTCATAGCCGGTCAGCCACATCTCCGGCAGCACGACCAGGTCGGCGCCGCGCGCGGCGAGGTCCGCGACCGCCGCCCGGGCCGTCTGCTCGTTGTGCTCGGTCTCGCCCGGGATCGGCAGCCACTGCGCGATGCCGATGGTCGCGGTCTCGGCAACCGAGGCCGCAGCCGCCCCGCTCTCAGCCGCCGTTGTCATGCCGCGTCCTTGGCGGACCCGGCCGCTACCAGCCCCGCGCCCCGGTTCCCGGCGACGCGGCCGGAGCGGAACCGCTTGGCGCCCAGGTAGTACACCGGCGAGACCACCAGCAGCCCGACGATCCAGGAAAGGTCCACCCCGTGCAGCGCCGATCCGACCGGGCCGGTGTAAAGCGTGGTGACGATGAACGGCACCTGGACGCAGATGCCGAGCAGGTAACAGGTGATCGCGACCCAGTTGACCCGGCCGTAGCGGCCGCCGTCGGCCCGGAAGAAGTCGTCGACCGCGTAGTCGCCGTGCTCCACCAGGTAGTAGTCGACCAGGTTGACCGCCGTCCACGGCACCAGCACGTAGAGCAGCAGGGAGATGAAGTTCTCGTAGTTGACCAGGAAGTTGCTCTGCGCCACCAGCGCCAGGATCAGCGACGCGCCGAACAGCGCCAGCGCGATCAGCGCCCGGGACCGGGCCCGGGGCGAGAAGCGCGGCACCAGGGTCTGCCCGACGGTCAGCGACGACAGGGTGCCGCAGTACAGGTTCATCGCGTTGGTGGCGGCGATCCCGATCGAGAACACGACCACCACCAGGACGCTGATGCCGCTGGTCAGCGTGGTCAGGCCCCGGACGACGTCCCCGCCGGTGACGGCGAGGCCGACGATCGCGCCGAGAATCATCGGCAGGATCGAGCCGATGCTGCAGCCGGCGTAGCTCGCCCAGAACGCGGGGCGCGAGCCGGTCGCCCGGGGCATGTAGCGGGAGTAGTCGGAGACGTACGGCGCATAGGCGATCTGCCACAGGGCGGCGACCGAAATCGTCCCCATGAAGCCCGCGGCGCCGAAGTGACCGCTCGAGAGGAAGTTCGACGGCAGGTGGTGGACGGCGAAGATCCAGACGAAGGCCAGCACCAGCACCGCGCCCGAGAGGTAGGTCATGATCCTGGTGTAGGCGTGAATGAGGTCGTAGCCGAAGATCGTCGCGGTCACGCTCACCACCCCGACGATCACGATGCCCTCGTCGGTGCTGATGTGGGAGCTCATCGTGCTCAGCGACTGCCCGCCGAGCACGAGGTTGGAGGCGAAGAAGCCGACGTACATGATGACCACGATGAGGATGACGAGCAGCGACCCGTACGAGCCGAACTGGCCGCGGGTCTGCACCATCTGCGGCACGCCGAGTCGCGGTCCCTGCGCGGAGTGCAGCGCCATGAAGATCGCGCCGACCAGGTTGCCGATCACGATCGCGACCACCGCCGACCAGAACGGCTGCGAGAACACGGTCGTGGCGAGGGCGCCGGTGACGATCGTGAGGACCATGATGTTGGAGCCGAACCAGATCGTGAACAGGTCCCGTGCCCTGCCGTGCCGGTCGGTGTCCGGGATCGGCTGGATGGTGGCGTCCTCGATCCGCTGAGGCTGCTCGGCGGGCGTCGTTACGGCGCTCATGTGGGTGCGCACTCCTTTCACGAGACAACGTCCCGCCTCGCGAAGACCGCGTCGCTGCGACCGCAGACGGTTCAGTAACGATGTCTCCAGTGTCACCGAACTGTCTAGATACATCTCACCAGCGTTTTCCGAAGCTTTGCATCTGTTGAACCGATGTAGCCACGCTGGCCCCTGGCATCGGTGTTTCCGATGTTGAACGTCAACAACAGCTATTTGCTATCTGCTCGTCGTGCTCCCACACTCGTAGCACTACGCGAATCGGAGTGGAGGCTGGATGTCGAGCCAGGAGATCGAGGTCCTCGTCGTCGGCGCGGGCCAGGCCGGGGTGGCGATGAGCGAGCACCTGAACGGCTACGGCGTGCCGCACCTGGTGCTCGAGCGTCACCGCATCGCCGAGCGGTGGCGCTCGGAGCGGTGGGACTCCCTGGTCGCCAACGGGCCCGCCTGGCACGACCGGTTCCCCGGGCTTGAGTTCGCCGGCCTCGACCCCGATGGCTTCGCCGCCAAGGAGCAGGTCGCGGACTACTTCGCCGCCTACGCGGAGAAGATCGCGGCGCCGATCCGGTGCGGCGTCGAGGTGACGTCGGTCCGCAAGAACGCCGGCCGGCCCGGCTTCCGGGTCGAGACCTCGGACGGGATCATCAACGCGCGCTACGTCGTGGCCGCGACCGGCCCGTTCCAGCGGCCGGCGATCCCCGCGATCATCCCCGACGACGCCGGGCTGCTGAACCTGCACTCCAGTTCCTACCGCAACCCGCGGCAGCTGCCCGACGGCGCCGTCCTGGTCGTCGGCGCCGGGTCGTCCGGGGTCCAGATCGCCGAAGAGCTGCAGAAGGCCGGCCGCCGGGTCTACCTCTCGGTCGGCCCGCACGACCGGCCGCCGCGACGGTACCGGGGACGCGACTTCGTCTGGTGGCTCGGAGTCCTCGGCAAGTGGGAGGCCGCCACCCCGCCGCTAGGCGCGGAGCACGTCACGATCGCGGTCAGCGGCGCGGGCGGCGGCCACACGGTCGACTTCCGCACCCTCGCCGCCAGCGGCATCACCCTCGTCGGCCGGACCGTCGCGCACGACCACGGCATCCTGCGCTTCGCGCCCGACCTGGGCGCCAGCATTGCCCACGGCGACGCCAGCTACCTGTCGCTGCTGGCGGAGGCCGACGCCTACGTCGAGCGCAACGGCCTCGACCTGCCCGAGGAGCCGGGCGCGCACCTCCTCGGTCCCGACCCGGACTGCGTGACCAGCCCCGTCCTCGAACTCGACCTCGCCCGGGCCGGGGTCACCGCGGTCGTCTGGGCGACCGGCTTCACCGTCGACTACGGCTGGCTCGACGTCGGCGCGTTCGACGAGCACGGCCAGCCGAGGCACCAGCGCGGAGTGTCGTCCGAGCCCGGCGTCTACTTCCTTGGCCTGCCCTGGCAGTCGCGGCGCGGGTCGAGCTTCATCTGGGGGGTCTGGCACGACGCCAAGTACCTGGCCGACCACATTCAGATGCAACGGGGCTACGCCGCCTACGGGCCCGCGGCGGCCAGCCCGTCCGATTCCGTCGTCTACGGGAAGTGAGCACGGTGAGCACGCCCACCCACAAGCGCATCCGCCCGTTCAACACCAAGGACACCTACCCCGAGCAGAACCTCGACAACGACCTGTGCCAGGCCGTCGTCGCGGGCGGCGTCGTCTACCTGCGCGGCCAGATCGGGCAGGACCTCGAGACCAGGGAGAGCGTCGGCATCGGCGACGTCGAGGCGCAGGCGGAGCGGGCGATGGCCAACATCGACCTGCTGCTGCGCGAGGCCGGCAGCGGCGTCGCCGACATCGTCAAGGTGATCGTCTACCTGACCGACATCCGCTACCGCGAACCGGTCTACCGGGTGATGGGCCGGTGGCTGAAGGGCGTCTACCCGGTCTCGACCGGGCTCGTGGTCGAGGCCCTGGCCCGGCCCGAGTGGCTGGTCGAAATCGACGCGACCGCCGTCATCAGCGCGGCCTCGTGACGTTCTCGCTGGCCGCGCGCGACCCCGCCACCGGCGCGTTCGGCATGGTGCTGAGCTCGTCGAGCCCGGCCGTGGCGGCGCGCTGCCTGCACCTGCGCCCCGGCGTGGGCGCGGCCGCCTCGCAGAACGTCACCAACCCGGCCCTCGGGCCGCGGCTGCTCGACCTGCTCGAGGCCGGGGCGACCGCCGACGAGGCGGTCGCGCAGGTGGTCGCGGCGGAGGCGCATCCGCAGCACCGCCAGCTCACCGCGGTCGACGCGGCCGGCCGGGTCGCGCACTTCTCCGGCCCCCGCGCGCTCGGCGCCCACGCCGCCGCGACCGGGCGCCAGGCCGTCGCCGCGGGCAACATGCTGGCCGGGCCGCACGTCGTGCAGGCCATGATCGACGCCTACCAGGCCAGCCCGGCCGCGACCTTCGAGGAGCGGCTGCTGGCCGGGCTCCTGGGCGCGCTCGCCGCCGGCGGTGAGCAGGGGCCGGTCCGCTCGGCCGGCCTCGCCGTCGTCGAGAGCGCCGCCTGGCGGGTGACCGACCTGCGGGCGGACGACGCCGACGACCCCGCGGCCGAGCTCGGCCGGCTGCTGGCGCTGTGGCTGCCGCAGAAACGGGACTACCTCACCCGCGCGCTCGACCCCGAGGCCGCGCCCTCCTACGGCGTGCCGGGGGACCGGTGACCACGGGGCAGCGGGAGGCGCTGAAGCGGCGGGCGGCCGAGGCGGTCGACACAAGGCTCGGCCCGCTGCTCGGCATCAGCCGGCAACTGCACGAGAACCCCGAGACCGCCTGGCGGGAGACGCGCCTCGGCGGCGTTCCTGGCCGACGAGCTCGCCGCCCGCGGCTTCGCGGTCGAGCGCGGGGCGGCGGGCCTGCCGACCGCGTTCGTGGCCGAGTACGGCCGCCGGGCCGGTCACCGTCGGCCTCGTCGCCGAGTACGACGCCCTCCCCGGCCTCGGCCACGCCTGCGGTCACAACATCATCGCCGCCGCCGCCGTGGGCGCGGCCGAGGCGCTCGCGAGCGTCGCGGCCGACCTCGGCATCGGCGTCCGCGTGGTCGGCGCCCCGGCCGAAGAGGGCGGCGGCGGGAAGATCCCGATGCTGGAGCACGGGTGCTTCGACGACCTCGCGTTCGCGATGATGATCCACCCGGGCCCGGCCGACGCCGTCTACGCCCGGCCGCGGGCGGTGGCGCACTTCGACGTCACCTACCGGGGCGTCACCGCCCACGCGGGCGCCTACCCCCAGCTCGGCCGCAACGCGGCCGACGCGTTCACCGTCGCGCAGGTCGCCATCGGCCTGCTCCGGCAGCAGCTGGCCCCGTCGGTGCGCGTGCACGGCATCGTCACCGAGGCCGGCACGGCCCCCAACGCGATCCCCGACCTGGCCCGCGGCGCCTGGTACGTGCGGGCGGACACGCTGGCCGAGCTCGACGGCGCCTTCGCCCGGGTCCGGGCCTGCTTCGAGGCGGGCGCGCTGGCGGCCGGGTGCGCGTGGGAGCTGACCGAGACCAGCCCGCGCTACGCCGAGTTCCGCAACGACGAGCAGCTGGCAGCGCTGTTCGCCGCCAACGGGGCCGCCCTCGGCCGCGACCTTGACCTGGCCGAGACCGGGCCGCGGGGGATGGCGACCGCCTCGACCGACATGGGCAACGTCTCCCAGCGGGTCCGGGCGATCCACCCGTACCTCGGCATCGGCTCGCTGCCCGCGGTCAACCACCAGCCCGCCTTCGCCGCCGCCACGGTGACGCCGGCCGGCCACCGGGCGGTCCGCGACGGCGCGGTGCTGCTGGCCCAGACCGCGATCGACGCCGTGCTCGCCCATGCAGACGCCAAGTTATCTGTACAATCGATGCTGCTCGGCCACTGATTCGGCATGACCGGTGCAAGGGAGGCGCGGCATCCCCGAGTACACGCTCCGCCAGCTGCAGTACTTCGTCGCCGCGGCCGAGGCCGGGACCGTCACCCAGGCGGCCGAGGCGGTGCACCTGTCCCAGTCGGCCATGTCGACCGCGCTGGCCGACCTGGAGAAGGCGTTCCAGGTGCAGCTGCTGGTGCGCCATCACGCCCGGGGGATCAGCCTCACCCCGGCCGGCCGGGAACTGCTGGTCGCCAGCCGTCAGCTGCTGGCCCAGGCGGCCGACCTGCTCGGCGCGGCCGAGGGCCTCGGCACCTCGCTGACCGGAACGGTCCAGATCGGCTGCTTCTCGGTCCCCGCCCCGTACCTGCTGCCGGAGTTGCTCGCGACCGCCGCCGAGCAGCTCCCGGGCCTGCAGGTGGAGACGACCGAGGTGAACCTGGCCGAGCTGGCCGAGGGCGTCGCCAGCGGAAGGTTCGAGCTCGGCCTCGGCTACGACCTGATCGACGATGACCGGCTGACCCAGGACCCGCTCTACAGCCTGCCCCCGTACGTGCTGCTCCCCGGCACCCACCGCTGGGCCAAGCGCCGCTCGGTGCGGCTGGCCGAGCTGGCCGAGGAGCCGATGGTCCTGCTCGACCTGCCGCACAGCCGGGACTACTTCCAGCGGATCTTCAGCAGCGCCGGCGTCACCCCGACCGTCCGCTACCGCTCGACGAGCGTGGAGACCTGCCGCGCGCTGGTCGGCCGCGGCCTGGCCTACACGGTGCTGAACCTGCAGCCGAAGGTCTCGGTCTCCCTCGACGGGCACCCGGTGGCGGCCGTCCCGATCCGCGACGACGCCCCCGCGCTCGCGGTCGTGCTGATCACCGCCGCCAACGCCCGCCCGACCCGCCGCGCCCAGGCGATCGCCCAGCTCTGCCGCGAGCTCCTCGCCCCATCGTGAGGTGCCCCTCCTTGCTAAAAATCAACGGCCGGTCATCTCGAACGGTCCCGGGCGACTCCGGAGATCCGGCCGACCCCGCGCACCAGCGGGCGGTCCCTGGACGACCCTTGAGTCAGGCGATCATGACGATCTTCTTGCCCGGTGAGGAGACCTGCGCCTGCCACGCCTGCGCGGCCTCGTCCAGCGAGTAGGCGGCCGTCTCTGGTGGTGGCCCCTGGCTAGAGCGGCGAATCGGCCGGGAGCCCTGCCGCGGTGACCGCGTCGGGCAGCCGCTTGTCGTAGGTGACGAACGACGTCAGGGCTTGGCGGGCGTGCAGGGCGGTGCCGAGGTGGATCGCGTCCAGGCTGCGGACGGTGGCGGGCCGGGCGGTCTGGGCCAGGATCCGGATGGGCGGGTCCAGGGGGATCAGGTCGATGAGGTCCAGCACGGCGGGGAGCCTGGATGCGGCCGCGGGCGCGTACCTGGCGAGCGCCAGGAACGCCTCGATCTCCGTCAGCACGGAGCTGATCCAGCCCGTTTCGGCCCGCTCGTCCAGCCAGGAGCGCAGTGCCGCCGATTCGGCCTCGGCGTGGACGAGCCTGACCACCGCCGCGGAGTCCAGGTAGATCATCAGCGTTCGCCGGAGCGGTCCCGGGCGAGTTCTTCGGCCACGTTGACGCCGTCCGGCTCGCCGAGTTCCATCCGCAGGGCCTCCCGGCGCATCCGCGCGGCGCGCTCCCGGCGGCCGGCTGTCTCCAGCACTGCCTGCCGGATGGCGGCCGACCGGGAGATGCCCCCGGTGGTCAGCACGTCGAGGGCGTGCTCGGTCTCGGCGTCCATCCCGCCGAACGGAAGCGGGTCTTGCCTGTGCGCGACGTGGATGACGCCGTCGGAGTCCGCGGCCGCCTCCATGAGCCCTTCGAGATCCTCGAGGCCGCCGCGGCGCACCTTCGCGGCCGGTTCCGCCAGTGACGAAAACGCGCATGCTGCTGGTCCTTGTGAGTGATGCGGCGCGGGAAGCGGCGGTGCGGGCGCGCTCAGCCAGACGTTGACGCCGCGATCTAGCCCAGGCACGGAGTGGCCTGCGTGTTATCGGCGGCCGGCCGGGTAGCACTGCCGGGCTGGGATGAGGCATTGAACTGGGCCTAGGCAAACAGCGGGGAGCTGATGGGCGATCGCGAGTTGTCTTCCGCCGACTTTCAGGCGCTCTATGAGCGGCTGCGCGGGCAGGCGCAGTGGGGGAAAAATGACCGGCGCGGCGCGCTGAACCACATCACGCCGGACCGGTTGCTCGCCGCCGCGAGTGAGGTCCGGCTTGGCCGGTCGGTGACCATGGCGGCTTCGCTGGCCGGCAGCGCGGCCGACAACCCTGAGCCCGGCGCGCGGCACATGAAGCACCTGCCGGGCGAGTTCTCCGACGTACCCGGGCTGTCGTTTGCGGTGGACCAGATGGCGATGAACCTGCACGGCAACGCGGACAGCCACATCGATGCCCTGTGTCATGTCAGCTATCGCGGCGAGCTCTACAACGGAGTCGCGCCGGCCGCCGTCACCTCGCAGGGCGCGAGCGAACTGTCCATCGATGACGCCCGCGATGGAATCGCCGGCCGCGGCGTGCTGCTTGATATTCCGGCCCTGCGCGGTGTTCCCTGGCTGGAGCCGGGCGACTGCGTGACCGCGGCTGACCTGGCCGCGGCGCAGAAGGCACAGCAGGTGGATGTCGGCCCCGGTGATCTGCTCTTCGTGCGGGTCGGCCACCGGCGGCGGCGGGACGAGCTTGGGCCCTGGGATGCCGCCGACGCCCGCGCGGGCCTGCACCCGCAGGCCATGGAGTACCTCGCCGAGCGCAAGGTGGCGGCGCTGGGCAGCGACGGCAACAGCGATACCGCGCCCAGCGCCGTCGACGGCGTCGCCTTTCCCGTGCATGTGCTGGCGATCAACGCGATGGGCTTGCACCTGCTCGACTACCTGCAGTTCGAGGATCTGCTGCCGGTGTGCGAGATCGGCCGGCCGCTGGTCCTTCCTGTGCGTCATCGCACCGCTGCGGCTGCCCGGCGGAACCGGTTCCCCGGTCAACCCGATCGCCATCCTGTAAGCAGAGGTGCCCGCCAGCGGGCCCGCGGCCGCAGCCATTCGGCTGCCGCGGTCAGCGCAGACCGCCGCGAGAACCTGAAAATGCCTCGCCCGAACGGACCGCGGTTTCACCCGGCCCGGCAAGTTGTCACTCTCCGTACTTCTAACGACTACCATTCGTGATCGCTGATCGTGGGGGCCGGACTGTGATCTGCGTCATGGCAGAAGCGGCCCCGGTGAGCCGTTTCGCCTGCAGCGCGGGGTATTCGCGTGCCTCGCGGCCTGCTCCGGCCGACCGGAAAAGGAAAAAAACTTGCAACGGTTGTGAATCGTTTTGTTGCGCGGGTAGCTGGCGGGTATCCGATGCACACGCCACGGGGAGGCCACACATGCGGATGGTCCAGACACTCGACCACACCAGGGAAGACGTTCGCCCGGGTCCGGCCACGGCCGCCGGCATCGCGCAATGGCACGAGGACGTCCGCGAGCGGGCCGGGGCTGCCGTCGCCAGCTTCGTCCGCGACCGGTGCGACGAATACGTCCGGGGCGTCCCCGGCGCGGACTTGATCAGGGAGCTGCTCGGCAGTTACGTTGCCGGCGGCAAGTACGTCCGCCCGACGTTCGCTTACCTGGGCTGGCTGTGCGGTGCGGACGAGAGCGACGCGGCGCTGCGGGCCGCCGCCAGCACCGAGCTGCTGCACGCCTTCGCCCTGATCCAGGACGACGTGATGGACCGGTCGCCGCTGCGCCGCGGGAGGACGACGGCGCACGCGCGGCTTGCGGACTGGTACGGCTCGCGCGGCCTGGCGGGAGACGAGCGGCACTTCGGCGAGTCGGCCGCGATCTTGCTCAGCGACCTGCTCCTGGTGTGGGCGGAGCGGATGCTGCGCGAGAGCGGCCTCGGCGCCGACGCGCTCAGCCGGGGCTGGCCGGTCTACGACACGCTGCGCGGCGAGCTCGCCGTCGGTCAGTTTGCCGACCTCGTCTACGACGCGCGGCACCTGCCGCCGATGGAGGCGGTGCTGGAGATGAGCCGGCGCAAGTCGGGCAACTACACCGTGCGCCGCCCGCTTGAGCTCGGCGCCGCGCTGGCGGGCTGCGGCCAGGAGGTGCGCGACGCCCTCGGCCGGTACGGCGCGCTGGTCGGCGAGGCGTTCCAGCTCCGCGATGACCTGCTCGGCGTCTTCGGCCAGCCGTCGGTCACCGGGAAGCCGAACGGCGGGGACCTGCGCGAGCACAAGGCGACCAGCGTCGTCACGCTCGCCGCCGAGCTGGCCGGGCCGGTCTCGCGGGCGGAACTCGGCCGGCTCTACGCGCAGGACCTCCTGGGCGAATCCGAGCTTGCCCGGGTGCGCGAGCTCATCGAGGGCACCGGCGCGGTCGGCCGGATCGAGGAGATGATCGACTCCCGGGTGAGGGCCGCCTGCGCGAGCCTGCCCGGAGCCGGGATCAACGGCTTCGCGCTGGCCGCCCTGCGCGATCTGGCCGTCCGCGCCACGTCCAGGGCCCGGTGACCCGCGTGCGCGTCGATTAGCAAAAGCTCCGGCGAGGTCGTCATCATCGGGGCCGGCCTGGCCGGGCTGGCCGCGGCGCTGCACCTGGCCGGGCGCGGCCGGTCCGTCACCGTGGTGGAGCGCGAGACCTTCCCCGGCGGCCGCGCGGGCCGGCTCGACGTCGGCGGATACCGTATCGACACCGGGCCGACAGTGCTGACCATGCCCGATGTCGTCGAGGAGACCCTCGCCGCGGTCGGCGAGACGCTGGCCGGGCGGCTGGACCTGGTCCGCCTGGACCCTGCGTACCGGGCGATGTTCGCCGATGGCAGCCAGCTCGACGTGCATACCGACGCGGACGCGATGGCCGACGCGGTGGCGCGGTTCGCCGGGCCGGCCGAGGCCGACGGGTACCGCCGTCTGCGGGCCTGGCTGACCGAGCTGTACCAGGCCGAATTCGGCCGCTTCATCGCTTCCAACTTCGACTCGCCGCTGTCCATGGCCGGGCCGTCGCTCGGCCGGCTCGCGGCTCTGGGCGGCTTCGGCCGCCTGGAGCCGGCCATCGGCCGTTTCCTGCGGGACGAGCGGCTGCGCCGGGTCTTCACCTTCCAGTCGCTGTACGCGGGGCAGTCACCGCAGCGGGCCCTGGCCCTCTACGCGGTCATCGCCTACATGGACACCGTGGCGGGCGTGTACTTCCCCCGCGGCGGGATGCGGGCACTGCCGGACGCGCTGGCCGCCGCGGCCGAGGCGGCCGGGGTCCGGTTCCGCTACGGCAGCCCCGTCACCGCCCTCGAACGAAGCGGAGCGCGGATCTGCGCCGTGCGCACGGCCGACGGCGAGCGGATCGCCTGCGACGCGGTGGTGCTGGCGACCGAGCTCCAAACGGCCTACCGGCTGCTCGGGCGCAGCCCGTGGCGCCCGGTCCCGCTCCGCCCGTCGCCGTCCGCGGTGGTGCTGCACCTAGGGATCCGCCGGCAGCGGCCCGAACATGCGCATCACACCATCTCGTTCGGCGCGGCCTGGCGCGGCACCTTCCGGCAGATCATCGACGACGGCCAGCCGATGAGCGATCCTTCTCTGCTCATCACGCGGCCGACCGCCTCCGATCCCGGGCTGGCGCCACCGGGCCGCGACCTGCTGTACATCCTCGCTCCCGCGCCGAACCTGCAGACCGGGCCGGCCGACTGGGACACCGCCAAATGGGACACAGTGGCCGACGCCTACGCCGACCAGCTGATCTCCACCGTGGCGGACCGGCTGATGCCCGGCCTGGCGGCCGAGATCGAGACCGCTCAGGTGATCACGCCGGCTGACTGGGCCCGCCAGGGCATGGTCGCCGGCACCCCGTTCTCCTACGCGCACTCCTTCTGGCAGACCGGTCCGTTCCGGCCGGGAAACCTGCCCCGCGGCGCGGCCAACGCCGTCCTCGCCGGATGCGGCACCGTGCCCGGTGTGGGGGTGCCCACCGCGCTGATCTCCGGCCGCCTGGCGGCGGACCGGGTAACCGGGGCGCGGCCCGCGCGCACCACCCGCGTCATCGACACCCGCGCGGGGGCGGTGTCATGATCGGCGCCGAACTCGAGGTCGATGGCGCGGGCGACGTCCTGCTGCGGACGGCGTACGACCGGTGCCGGCAGCTCAACGCCCGGCACGGCCGGACCTACTACCTGGCGACGCTGCTGCTGCCGCGCGCGCAGCGGCCCGCGGTGCACGCGCTGTACGGGCTCGCCCGGTGGGCCGACGACATCGTGGACCAGGTGCCGCCCGGCACCGGGACCGACCAGGTCGCGGCGGACCTGGCCGGGGTGGCCGGCGTCCTGTCGGCCGGGCTGCGGGCCGGGCACAGCCAGGACCCGCTGCTGGCGGCGGCCGTGGACACGGCGGTGCGGTACCGGATAGAGCCGGCGCTGTTCGAGGACTTCTTCGCCTCCATGCGGATGGACCTGACCGTGCGCGACTACCGGGACCGCGCGGCGCTCGACGTCTACGTGCACGGTTCGGCCGAGGTCATCGGGCTGCAAGTGCTGCCGGTGCTGGGCGCCGTGGTGCCCGCGGCGGAAGCCGCCCCGCATGCGGCGGCACTGGGCAAGGCGTTCCAGCTGACCAATTTCCTGCGGGACGTCGCCGAGGACCTCGACCGTGACCGCGTCTACCTGCCCGCGGACGAGCTGGCCGCCTTCGGGGTGGACCGGGACCTGCTCGGGTGGTGCCGGTCGCACCGGGCGACCGACTCGCGGGTCCGCGCTGCGCTCGCGGATCAGCACGCGCGGACCCGGGAGGTCTACGCGTTCGCCCGGGCGGGCATCGCGATGCTGGCCCCGGCGTCGAGGCCGTGCGTCGCCACCGCGCTGTCGCTTTACTCCGGCATCCTCGATGAGATCGAGAAATCCGATTTCGCTGTTTTCGCCCAGCGCGCCACCGTGGGGCGGCTGCGGCGGGTCCGGGTGGCCGGCCCGGGCCTCGCGCAGGCGCTGTGGGCCCGCCGCCCCGGCTGGCAGCGTCCTCCCGTCCCGGCCGCGGAGGCGACGTGACATGGACCGTTTCCAGTATCTCCTGCTGATGGCTTGCTGCCTGGCGGTGACCGCGCCCCTGGAGCTGCTCGGCGCCTGGGTCTACCGGCAGCCGGCGCGGCTGGCCCGCGCGGTGCTGCCGGGGGCGGTCGCGTTCCTCGTCTGGGACGCGATCGCGATCGCGGCCGGGGTGTGGACCTACAACCCCCGGTACATCAGCGGGCTGCGGCTGCCGTTCCGGATCCCGGTCGAGGAGCTCGTGTTCTTCCTCGTCGTGCCGGTTTGCGCCATCCTCACCTACGGCTGTGTCCAGGCGATGCTCGCCCGGGGCCAGAACTGGCGGCTCGCCCGGCGGCAGAGCCGGTGACCGGGCTCGGCTATACCGCCCCCGCGGTCGCCGCCGTGCTGGCGGTCTGCGCATGGGAACTGTTCTTCCTGCGCACCGGGCTGTTCCGCCGCCCGGCCTACTGGCTGTCGATGCTCATCGTGTTCGGCTTCCAGATCCCCGTCGACGGCTGGCTGACCAAGCTGAGCGCCCCGGTCGTGGAGTACTCGCCGACGCAGGTAACCGGGCTGCGCGGGCCGTGGGACATCCCGGTGGAGGACTTCCTGTTCGGCTTCGCGCTCGTCACGGCGGCCCTGCTGCTGTGGGAGCGGCAGGGAAGCGGAAGGGCGGCCGAGCCAGACCGCGCGGGGCAGACCCGCGCGGAGCACAACCTCGGTAGCGACGCCGGGCCCAGGTCAGTGGCCGGCGACCCGCGGAAGGGACTCCGATCACGATGAGAGCGAAAGGGATGGAATCAGGGTGAACGCGAAATTGGCAGGGCTGCGGCGGGAGACGGTGTCGGCCGCGTTCGACGCGGGCGCCTTCGCTTACGACCGCCTGGTCGGCGCCAATCCGGGGTACCACGAGCACCTGCGGCTGTCCGCCCGCCGGATGCGGCTGCCGGACGGGGGGCGCGGCCTGCGGCTGCTCGACGCCGGCTGCGGAACGGGCGCGTCCACGGCGGCGCTGCTCGCCGTCGCGCCGCACGCCCAGATCATCGCGATCGACGCCTCCGGCGAGATGCTGGCCCGCGCCCGGGCCAAGCCGTGGCCGGCCTCGGTCAGGTTCGTGCACACTCCGGTCGAGGAGCTGGCCGCCGCCGGCGTTCGCGGGCCGTTCGACGGCATCCTCGCCGCCTACCTGATCCGCAACGTGCCCGACCCGGACACAGTGCTGCGCCAGCTGCACGAACTGCTGTGGCCCGGCGGCACCCTGGCCGTGCACGAGTACTCGGTCCGGGACTCCTGGGCCGCCCGCGCCGTCTGGCAGGCGGTGTGCCTGAGCGTGATCATCCCGGCCGGGCGGCTGGCCACCGGCGACGCCTCGCTCTACCGCTACCTGCGAAGCAGCGTCGACCGGTTCGACGGGGCGGCGCGGTTCCGGCGCCGGCTGAGCGCCGCCGGGTTCACCGGCGTGCACAGCGAGACCGTCCCCGGCTGGCAGCGCGGCATCGTGCACACCTTTCTGGCCAGCCGCTCACCCCGGGAACTGGGGTGAGCGTGGCCCGGCCCGGCCGCGACCGCCGTGCCGTCCGGCATCCCGCGCCCGGCGGGAAACCTGACGCCCGGCTGCTGCCGCGGCAGCCGCACGTGGTGGTGATCGGCGGCGGGATCGCGGGCCTGGCCGCCGCGGCCGGGCTGGCCGAGCGCGGGGTGCGGGTGACCCTGCTGGAGCGCGACCGCCAGCTCGGCGGCCGGGTGGCCGGGTGGGCCGAGACGACGGACGACGGGACCCGGCTGCCGATGAGCCGCGGCTTCCACGCCTTCTTCCGCCAGTACTACAACCTGCGGGCGCTGCTGCGCCGCGCCGATCCCGGCCTGTCCCGCCTCGTCCCGGTGGCTGACTACCCGCTCGTCGACGGCAGCCGGCCGCCAGGACAGCTTCCGCGGCCTTCCGCGCACCCCGCCCTGGAACGCGCTCGCCTTCGCGCTCCGCAGCCCCACCTTCCAGCTGTCTGACCTGCTATCGCTCAACGCCGCCGCGGCCGCACCGCTGGCGGCGGTATCAGTGCCGGCCATTTACCGCAAGCTCGATGACGTGGACGCGGACACGTTCCTGCGCGGCATCAACTTCCCGGCCGCCGCGCGGCACCTGGCGTTCGACGTGTTCTCGCGCAGCTTCTTCGCCGAGCCCGGGCAGCTGTCGGCGGCCGAACTGGCCGCGATGTTCCACATCTACTTTCTCGGGTCAAGCGAGGGCCTGATGTTCGACGTGCCCGACGCCGGGTTCGACGTGGCTCTCTGGGATCCGCTTGGCGGTTACCTGAAGGGCCTCGGCGTGGATATCCGCACCGGTACCGAGGCCGCCAGCGTGGACTTCCGCGGCCCGGGCGTTTTCGAGGTGCGCGACCAGGCCGGCGGCACCCTGCCTGCCGACGGGGTGGTGCTGGCCGCCGACGTGGCCGGCTTGCGGAAAATCGCCGGGTCGTCGCCCGCGCTGGCCGCGCCGGACTGGCGGGCGCAGGTAGCCGGCCTGCGTAATGCCCCGCCGTTCCTGGTCCGCCGGCTGTGGCTGGACCGGCCGGTGCGGACGGAGCGTCCCGCGTTCCTGGCCGTCGGCGGGCGGCCGCCGCTCGACAACGTCAGCGTGCTCGAGCGGTATGACCGCCAGGCCCGCGACTGGGCGGAGAGCGCCGGCGGGTCGGTGGTCGAGCTGCACGCCTACGCCGCTAGCGAGGCCGGCGATGGCGAGCGCGCGCTCGCCGAGCTGCACGAGCTCTACCCTGAGACCCGGGAGGCCAAGATCGTGGCGGACTCGGTGCTGTGGCGGGCCGACTGCCCGCTATTCGGGCTGGGGGATTTCGCCCGCCGGCCGCGGGTGCGGACCCCGTTCGGCGGCCTGGTGCTGGCCGGCGACGGTATCCGCATCGACGTGCCGGTGGCGCTGATGGAACGCGCGGCGACGACCGGCTGGCATGCCGCCAACTGCCTGCTCGCGCGGTGGGGGCTGGCCGGGCACGACCTGTACACCGTGCCCACCAGGGGCCGGTTCGCCCTGCTGCGCGCCCTCGCTGAACGCCAGCCGACATCGGCCGGGCGAATGGAAGCGGAGAGCCAGCGATGACCGATCGCCTCCCCGCACGGGGAACTCTGGCGCGCTGGCCGCGGAACGTCGCCGTTGCGCCCGCTGCCCGCGCAGGCCTGGACGCGGCAACCGCCCACCTACCTCGACGCCAAGCCCGCGTTGATCGAGGCTGCGGTCAAGCGGGCGCAGAGCCGGCCATCGGGCAACTGGTTTGTCCTGGGTGCCAGCCGCGACGTGCGGCCCGGCCGCCCGTACGGCGTGACGGTCGAGGGCGCCGAACTGGTGGCCTGGCGGGGCGCCGACGGGCGGCTCGTCGTCGGCCCCGGTGCCTGCCCGCACCTGGGCGCGCCGCTGTCGGCGGCCGCCGTCGACTGCGGCGAGCTTGTCTGCCGCTGGCACGGGCTGCGGGTAGGCGGCCGCGGGGCTGCGGGATGGCGCCCGCTGCCCGCCTACGATGACGGCGTGCTGGCCTGGGTGCGGCTTGACGCGAGCGGTGGCGAACCGCCGCTTTCCGCGCCGGTGCTGTCCGCCCGGCCTCCGTTGTCGCGCAGTGTGCACGCCGTCGCTACGCTGGTCGGCGTGTGCGAGCCAGAAGACGTCGTGGCCAATCGGCTCGATCCATGGCATGGCGCCTGGTTCCACCCGTACTTCTTCAGCCGGCTCTCCGTGCTGTCGGCCCCGGCCGAGGTGACGGCCGAGGAGCAAGACCGGTTCACCGTCTCGGTGACCTTCCGGGTTTCGCCTGGTCTGGGGGTTCCGGTCCGCGCGGAATTCACCTGTCCCGAGCCACGGACCGTGGTCATGCGGATCACCGAAGGCGAGGGCGCGGGCAGCGTGGTGGAAACCCATGCGACCCCGCTGGGGCGCGGGCCTGACGGGCGGCCGCGCACCGCCGTCATCGAGGCCGTGGTCGCGCATTCCGGCCGGCCCGGGTTCGCCCTGGCCAGGCGGGCTGCTCCGGCCCTTCGCCCGGCCATCAAGCGGGCCGCCGCCCGGCTCTGGCGCGACGACCTCGCCTACGCCGAACGCCGCTACCGGCTGCGCACCGGCTGAGGCCGCGATGGACCCCCCATCGGCCCCGGCCTGGACGGCCGGGCAGGTCGCCAAGAACCTGGGGATCTCCGAATCCACGCTTCGCACCTGGCACCGCCGCTACGGCCTGAGCCCGCAAGACGCGCAGCCGGGCCGCTACCGGCGTTACCGCGCGGAGGATGTCGCGCGGTTGCAGCGCATGCTGGAACTGATCAAGCAGGGCATGCTCGCCTCCGATGCCGCCCGGACCGTGCAGGGCGGCGAAGCCCCCGCCGTTACGCCCGCCCGCGACGTAGCCGACCTCGTCGATGCGGCCAAGGCTCTGGACACCGCGCGGTGCGACCTGCTGCTCGACCGCCTCTTCACCCGGCGCGGCGTCCTGGACGCCTGGGAACTTGTCTGCTGTCCCGCGCTGCTGGGGGTCGACGCTCACCCGCGAGACGACCCGGCGTCCATAGCCGCCGAGCACGCCCTGTCCTGGGCGCTGCTCGGCGCCCTGCACCGGCTGCCCCGCCCGCCCGCCGCCCCGGGCGCGGCCCTGGTCCTGCTCGCCTGCACCGAGGGCGAGCAGCACACGCTGCCCTTGGCAGCGCTGTCGGCGGCGCTGGCCGAGCACCGGGTGCCGAGCCGCATGCTGGGCGCCGCGACCCCCGGGCCCAGCCTGGAAAGAGCCGTGCTGGAAACGAGGCCGGACGCCGTGGTCCTGTGGGCGCAGCGCCCGGAGACCGCCGCCTACGGTGTGCTGCGCGCGCTGTCCCGCTACCCAGTCCGCCAGGTCGCCGCGGGCCCGGGCTGGGATAGCCGCCGTCTCGCGCACGTCCCGCGGGTCATAACCCTGCGCAATGCGGTGGCGGCCCTGGCCGGCGATCCCGGCCACGAGCGCTGACGCCCGCGCGAGGCCGTTCAGCTCCCTGGATGAAGCCACCCGTGAGCGAGCAGTTCCAGCGGATGCGGTCGGACGCCGGACGGCGCCAGCGCGATGCCGTCCGGCCGTACAAGGGGAGACGGCAGCGGACGGCCGCGCTCTGCCGCGCGTACAAGGTCGGCCATCCGCACCTGGATGTTCCGGTAGAAGCGCTGCTGAGTCCAGCGGCCGAACAGGAGGAAACCCAGGCGGATGACGGGATTGGCGATGGGCGCGCGCCGCGAGTAGCCCGCGACGCGGAATGTCACCAGCCCGGTTGTCAGGTTCTTGATCACCTCATAGCTGAGGCGCCCTTGCTCGAGGTGGCCCTGCAATGTCTGGTAACACCAGCCCCACACGCGTTCCGGGCCGGCGCCGTCGCCGGCGTCCCGTTCCTCGTCGATGACCCCGGTGACGCGGACGCCGAGATAGAAGCGCAGGGCGAAGAACCGTCCCTCGAGCAGCAGGTTCCGGCCGAGCAGCGCGCTGTCCGGGCGGTAGACGCCGCGCAGGATTCGGGCGTCGGCGAACTCGTACTGGCCGACCAGGCGGCAGGCGTTCTCCCACAGGCCGCCGTCCTCCGGCGCCCCTGGCTCCTCCCGGCCGAGCTGCGTGGTGCCGGAGTCAACGTGCCAGTGGCCGTCGGCGGCCTCCAGGCCGCTGTCTGGAGCGTGCGCCTGATCGTAGTTAATGCGCAGCCCCGACAGCCCATCGAGCGCCGCGGCATCGTCGATCCGGCCGAGCAGTCGCTCCCGCACCTATTCGGCGGCCTTCAGCGAATCGCCGATCAGCCAGAACATCGGCGGCCAGAGGCCGACGAACAGCGCCCGGCGTTCGGCGTTGCCGCGCTCGTCCTGATCGACGGTCTTGGCCCGGATCCACAGCCCGATGCACAAGCCAATCGAGCCAAGCGAGGTCACGTAAAGGTGCGTGCTGCGCACGCCGGCCCTGCCCAGGCCTTCGCTCCACGTCATCAGTGATTCCCCCGGTCCTCGACTCCCATCCCACCTGCGTTGACGCATTGGCTGCCCGCTGTGCGACCATCTACGCATGAAGACGGCCACGCGATCTGCCCGGCTGTGGACCGTGCTCGGCTGGCCGGTCGGGATCGCGGTAGTCAGCTGGCGCTACATGTGGCGCACGACTGCGCTGCACCGCTCCGAAGAAGCGGGTACCCGCGCTGACCTGCCCGACCTCGCGTACGACACCACCGGGTTCGCGGACCGGCTGCAGCCGCTCGACGCCGGCGTCGGCCCGGTGCTGCACCGCCTGTACCGGGTGCGGATCGTCGGGACCAGCATGGCTCCGTCGGGGCTGTTGGACCTGGTGTCGGGCCGGCTGAACCAGGCGTCTCCGGAGATGGCGAAGTTCCGGAAGACCCGCGGCGTCCAGGGCGCGCTGCGGGAGGGCGATGAATTCGTTGTCCGCATGCCGGGGCCGTGGGACGGGCCGGTGCGCGTTGTGCGCCGGAACGCGTCATCCTTCCGGCTCGCGACGCTGGACGGTCACCTGGAGGCAGGCGAGATCGAGTTCCGTGCCGTGACTGACGGCGACGGCCTCAACTTCGAGATCGAGTCCTGGGCGAGAGCGGGCGACCGGCTGTCGGATCTGCTCTATAACAACCTGCGGCTGGCCAAGGAGATCCAGCTCAACATGTGGTCGCACTTCTGCATCCGCGCGGCCGCCATGTCCGGCGGACGCCCGCAGGGCGGGGTCGCCATCCAGACCCGCTGGATCCCGTGGGAATGACCGATGTGACGGCCGATGCTCGCGGGGGGCGGCGCCGGTCGAGGAGAGCCGAAGGTCAAAGTCGACTTCTCCGATATCCCGAACGGACCCTGGCCCTGCGTCATCCGCTCCGGCTGGCCCCGGTCGACGGGGAGCGCAGTGCCGGCGGGTTAACCGGTCAAATGGATTGAGTGAGTGCCTGGCTGGAGTGTCGGTTGAGCATGAGGATGGCGATGTCGTCGGTGGCGTGGGCGTTTCCTATCAGAGTGCGCATTACTGCGATGCACGCGTCCTCTGCCAGCGGCACGTTCGGGCCGGCCGGGCTGGCGGTGAGTTCCTCGTCCAGGATCGCGGCGAGTTTGCCGATGCCGTGGTCGATCATCTGGCCGCGACGCTCGACCAGCCCGTCGGTGAAGCAGCAAAGCAACGCGCCAGGCGGAATGACGGCCGTGACGGAACGCCGTGGCGGGTCGTCGGCGGCGCCGATCGGCGGGTCCGGCCGGAGGGAAAGCAGTCCTCCAGGTCTGCCTGGCGCTGCCAGGACCGGCGGGAGGTGGCCTGCTGAGGAAACGGTGAGCTCGCCGGTTCCCGGGGTGTATAGGCCGTACAGCACGGTGGCCATGGCGTCGGGCTCGAAGTACTGGATCTTGCGGTCGAGCAGGCGCAGCGCGGCGGCGGGGTCCGTGGTCTGCAGCACGTAGGCGCGCAGGGCGCTGCGCATCCGGCCCATGATGACGGCGGCCTCCAGCCCCGATCCCGCCACGTCTCCCACTACGACGCCGAGCCTGCCGTCGGGCAGGGTGAACACGTCGTACCAGTCTCCGCCCACGGTGCCGGAGCCGGCGACGTAGCGGGCCGACAAATCGAGGCCCGGTACCGAGGGCAGGGCTGTCGGGAGCAGGCTTCGCTGCAGCGCCGTGGCGGCCAGGGCGTCGTCCTGCGCCAGCAGGGACTGGAGGGCGTGCGCCGCCCGGTCGGCGGCCATCTGCAGCAGCTCGGCGTCCCGGTGCCCGAACCGCCGCCCGCTCAGCGAGCCGACGTGCAGCACCCCGATGACCTTGCCGCCGGATAGCAGGGGCACGCCGAGCAGGGACTTGATGCCCCGGTCGACCAGCAGCGGGTTCCGTACGGTGGTGTGGTCCACGGTGGTCAGGGTGACCGGCTCACGGGACGCCGCGACCCGCCCGGCGAAGCCGGCGCCCAGGGGGATGCGCACGCCCTGGCTGACTTCTTCCTCGATGCCGCTCGCGGCGGTCGCCACCAGCTGGCCGGCCGGGCCGTCCAGCAGCAGCACGGCGGCGGTGTCGGCCTGGCAGATTTTCTTTACGCGGTCGAGCAGGGTCTTGAGCAGCGTCTGCTCATCGAGCCTGGACAGCGCGGCGTCGGTCACCGACTCGATGTCGCGCAGCCGTTCAGCGGACATTTCGTCGGTGTCCGAGTCGCTGTCAAAAGGGGCTCTCACCCGCCCGAGGCTACCCTCGCGTACCGCGCCGAACCCATGGCCTGGCGTTCCGCAGCGAGCGGGCGGCTGATTGGTTCCACCACATGCCCGGCGGCGACCTGGAGATGTCTGGCCCGGGCCCGGATGACCTCCCCCGCTCCGGGTAGGCGCGTGCGGGTGAGCGGCGCTGGCGGGGACTCTGAGGCGAGGATCGTATGCGACGAGCGCTTCGACGCCGGCACCCTCTCCTTGCTGCGGCAGCGGGTAGCAGCCTGCGCGGCCGGCGCGGGCGTACCGCACGACCGGGCAGTAGACGTCACCCTCGTGGTGCACGAGCTGGCGGCGAACGCAGTCAGGCACGGCGCAGGGTCCGGGCGGCTGCTGATGTACACCAGCGATGGCTCACTGAGCTGCCAGGTCACCGATGCCGGGCCGGGCGCGCCCCCCTGGCCGCTGCAGGAAGGGCACGGCCTGTGGATAGTGCACGCAGCCGCCGACAAAGTAACCGCGTCTTCCGGCCCCGACGGGTCTCAGGTCACCGCCGTGTTCGGCTGGCCGGCCGGACCAGGCCGCGACCGCCCCGGCAGACAGGCAACCTGACCCGCGCGCGTCCGCAGGATCTGCCTGCTCGGCTCCCGGCAGTCACGGAGGTGACATAATGCCCGGTGTGACTGAACTGTCGGTGTCCGTCAGCACGGAAGGTGACGGTACCTGCACCCTGCTGCGGCTCGTCGGCGAGGCAGACCTCACCACCCCGGCACTGGCCGAAGTCCTGACCGCCGAAGCGGCGAAAAAGCCCCGCCTGTTCCTCGTGGACATGTCCGGGCTCACGTTCATCGATTCCGCAGCGCTGCACGAGGTCGCGCGCGCGCACCGGAAGCTCAGCGCCGAGGGCTGCCTCCTGGCGCTCGTCAGCCCGAGCCCGATAGTAGCCCGGATACTCCAGCTGTCCGGGCTGGACCAGGTGATCCCAGTCCGTGCCAACCTCGAGGAGGAAGACCCGCGCTGATTCCCCGGACACCAATAACATGACTCGGTGAGCCTGGGCGGATCGTGGCTATCGAGAACGGCGGTGGGCCTGTGACGGCAGAGCGGCTGGTGGTCGTTGGCGGGGGTCCTGCCGCTCTCGAGGCGGTTCGCGCTTACCGGGAGGCGGGCGCCGACGGGGAAGTTGTGCTCGTGTCCGCCGATGAGCACCTGCCCTACAACCGGCCGCCGCTGTCGAAGGACTTCTTGCGCGGCGAGTCGGAAGAGGACGCCCTGCCTCTCGAAGACGGGGGCTTCTATCGCCGCCACGACATCGAGGTCCGGCTCCAGACTCGGGCCCAGGCGCTCGACGCCGGCCGCCGGGTCGTCGCCCTCCCCGGTGGAGAGACCCTCAGCTACGGCTGGTGCGTCCTGGCCACCGGGGCCTCCCCGAAGTCGCTGCCCGTCCCGGGCGCGCAGGGCCCCGGTGTCCGTTACCTGCGCTCCCGCCGCCAGGCCGGGGAGCTGCGCGGTGCCGCCGCCGCGGCCCGCTCGGCGGTGGTGGTCGGATCCGGCTTCATCGGCTGCGAGGCTGCGGCGTCCCTGGCCCGCCGCGGCCTGGCCGTCACGCTGGTGAGCATGGAAGACGGCCCGCAGGCGGCCCGGCTGGGCGACGCGGCCAGCCGGGTTCTGCGAGGATGGCTCGAGGACGATGGCGTATCGCTCCGCCTGGGTGCAGAGGTGGAGGCGATCGAGGGCGGCCGGGTCCGCCTCGCCGGGCAGGCCAGTGCCGAGGGCGACCTGGTCCTCGTGGCCGGGGGCGTGGACCCCGAGATCGGCATCGCCGCCGAGGCCGGCCTGGCCCTCGGGGCCGGGCGGATCCAGGCCGACCAGCACATGCGCAGCAGCGCTGCGAGTGTCCTCGCCGCCGGCGACGTGGCCTTCGCCTTCAACGCCGCGGCGGGACGCCGCTTGGCTGTCGAGCACTGGGGGGAGGCTCTGGCCATGGGCCGGGTGGCGGGTCTTACCGCCGCAGGCGCGGACGCCTCATGGGCCGAGGTGCCGGGATTCTGGTCCACCATCGGCGAGCGGACACTTAAATACGCCGCCTGGGGAGACGGTTTCGACGATGCCAGCCTGGTCGACTACGGTGGCGGGGCATTCACCGTCTGGTACTCGCAGAAGGGCGTGACGGTCGGCGTTCTGACCCATGACGCCGACAACGACTACGAACACGGGCGGCGCCTCATCGAGCAACGCCAGCCGACGCCGCAGCAGCCGCATCACCCATAGCCGAGTGTCACCAGGCGCAGGCGGGACGGGTTCCCCGTGCAGCGAGTCGATGTCAGGGGCGGTCGCTCGGTCAGGCGGCAGCGTCCTGGTAATGACCAGAGTGCGCTGAGCGGCATCACTGCGATCTTGCTCTCCTTGCGGTAGGCGAGTTCCCCGAGGTTGAGCACGAAGCCGCCCGTGAACCTGTCGCCGAGGCGGTCGCGCAGCAGGCGGAGGCCGTTCAGTCCTACGGCCTGTCCGGCCTTCGTGATGTTGAGCAGCTGGCCGGTCTGCGCCGCGAACTGGCGCAACAGGCGGGGGAGCGCTTCACGCTGCCGGATGCGGGCGATGTCGAGAACGTCCCGCATGACCACGAGGTCCACGTAGTCAGCGAACCAGGAGGTACGCGCACGCGAAGTCTGCCTCTGGAGGATCATCGGGAAGCCGCCGGCCAGGATCGCTGTGCAAGTGCTGCAGACTGCCACATACGCCCGGCTCCAAAGGTGTTGTGGGGAGACTTACAGGCTGTTTCTGGGAAGACTTACAGATCATCTTTGGGAAGACATACACACCTTTGCTGGGAAGCACGCACGCGCGGGACATGGCTGGCGGGTGCGGCCGGCGGCCTACCCGCGCCATGCGAACGCGCGGCCTGGATTAGCGACCAGGATCGCGTGCATGGCGTCCTCCCCGACGCTTCGGGCCAGCGCGGCAGCTGTATCGCTGAGCAGGGCGGCCGGCCCCGGGCTGCCGTTAGCGTCGAGGCGGTCGGCGGAGGGCGTGTCGGCGCCGAGCAGGATCCGGTCGCCGTATCCGGCCTTGAGCATCGCGCAGATCAGGTCACCGAGCCGCCAGTCGGTCGCGTGGGTATCGCGGCGGGGGCCGTCGTAGGCGAGGTAGGCGCCGGAGGCGGCCAGCTCGGCGTGCAGGCGGAAGTCCGGGTTGCGGGCGAGATGGCCCAGTATCACGTGCCCGGGCGGCACGCCGGCGGCGGCCAGCGCGGCGAGCACCGCCGGACCGTGGGTGCCCAGTTCGAGGTGAACGCAGACCGGCGCGCCGGTGGCCTGGTGAGCGGCTCCGGCCGCGGCCAGCGCCCGGCGTTCGTGCTCGTCAGTGCCGTGGTAGCCGGCTGCCACCTTGATCACCCCGGCGCACGGCGGGCCAGCCGGGTCCGGCCTGCCGTCGTCGCCGCGCATGCCCACGGTGAGTTCCTCGGTGAACAGTGCGGCAAGCTCCGCCGCGCCGAGGGTCGCGGGCCAGCGCGGGAGGCCTGCGGCGGTGCTGTAGTGGCGTGCCTGATGCACGCCGGTGGCGGCGATGATGTGAATGCGCGCCTCCCCGGCGATGCCGGGCAGCCATTCGGCGTGGCGGCCCAAGCCTGGCGGGGTCCACTGCACGAGGGCGCGCCCTCCGGCTGCTTTGAAGCCCTGTGCCGCGCCCGCCGCGGCCGACTGCCGGCTGAGCGGGGTGCCGGGGATCGCCGGGGACTCAAGCAGCAGGTGGTCATGGGCGTCGGTCACCCCCAGCTCGCCGGGCGGCAGGTCACCGCGCACGGTGCGGACCAGGCTCGTCACGCGGCCGCCTCCCCGCTGGCCCGCAGCAGTCTTCCGACGGCGGTGACGGTCAGGCACCAGGCGGCGATCCCGGTCATCTCCGGCCGGGCCTGCTCGCTGAAGCCTGATGTCGCGTCCTCGGCGACCACCAGCCGGTAGTCACGGGCGCTGGCGTCGTAGATCGTCGCCCGCGGGCAGTTAGGGTAGTTGCACCCGGCCACGACCAGCGTGTTCACGCCGAGGTCAGCGAGATGCCGCCGCAACGGGGTGCCGAAGAAGGCGCTCCACCTCGGCTTGTAGATGACGTGCTCCCCGTCGGCGAGCGGCTGGGCCGCGCCCGACAGCAGCAGGCCGGGGTTTAGGGGCGCGGCGCCTGCCGGGGCCAGGCCGTCAGCCAGGCGAGACCCCGGCGAGTGGGGGGCGACCAGGCGGGCGCCGGAGGCGATGAGCGACCGGCGGCAGCTGTCGGCGTTGCCGCCGTCAGGCGAGTACAGCCGGATCAGGTGCACGATGGGCCTGCCGGCGTCCCGGAACGCGCGCGCCAGTCTGGCCACCGCCGGGACGATCTGCTCGGTGCCGGGCACCGCATGCGGGCCGGAGATAAAGTCGGCCTGCATGTCGATCGTCAGCAGGGCGGCGCGCGCGAACTGGGGCCGGGTGTGCTCATCACCGGGCACCGTGTCGTGGGAAGGGGATTTCTGGATCACCCTGCGCACGTTACGGCCCGGCGGCGGGGCAGTCTTGTACGTCGTTGCGGGCCCGCCCGGCGCGGGCGAACTGCCCGGGGGCGGCGGCGAACGTCCGCCGGAAATGGCGGTGCAGGTGAGCCTGGTCGTAGAAGCCGCTGTCGGCGGCCGCCCGGGCGACGCTGTGGCCGGCCGTCAGCAGCTGCTGGGCATGCCGCAGCCGCAGCGCCAGCAGGTACCCGTGCGGGGTCACCCCGGTCGCCGCGCGGAACGCGCGGAGCAGGGCAAAGCGCGGCATCCCGGCCAGCCCGGCCAGGTCCGCCAGGCTCGGCGTGCGCCTGATGTCCGCGGCCAGATAGTCCCGGACCGAGACGAGCGCGGCCGGCCCGATGGCCCCGGACGGCCGGTTCGGCCCGCATGCCGCATGCCGGGCCAGCACCAGCGCCAGTACCCGATGAAGCTGCTCGCAGGCCAGCAGCGGCGAGGTGGCCGGCTCCCCTAGGAGCCGGTGCACCCGAACCAGGCGCGCGGCCAGCTCCGGATCCCGCGGCGTCGCGGCCGGGAACGCCGGCCTCCCCCCTGCGATCTCGGCCAAGAGGCCGGGAGGCACGTAGAAGACCCGGTAATCCCATCCCTGCGGCGCGGCAGGCCGCCCGGCGTGGATGACCTCGGCGTCCAGCAGCAGCAAGCTCCCGGCGCCCGCGTACTCGTCCGCACCCCGGTAGCGCACTGCCTCCGCGCCGCGGCCGATGACCGCGATGGCGTACTCGCTGTGCGCGTGCGGCACGAAACGGTGCGTCCGGAACGACGCCGTCACCAGCCGCACGTCACCGGCCCCCGGCGCGTACCGGTGCCCGACCCGGTCCGCCGCGGGTTGCTTATCCTGCACACCTAGACCTTAGGCCCGAACGAGATGATCATGCTGAACGCGCCGCGCGCCCGGAAAGCCGGCGGGCACCCGACCCCGCCCGCCGTCCGCATCTGGCGGACTGCCGGCGTCACCGCATCATCATGTCAGGAGGCCCGGCTGCGCCGGATGCAGCGCGCAATTGCGCCGGGGTCGCGGCAGCGCACGTCCAGCTCTGCCGTCTCCAGGAACAGGTACGCGAAGCCAGCGTGCCGGGCGATCCATTGTCGGCCGCGGGTGGTGTCCTTGGACGGCTGAACTTCCGGGAAATGCCGCTGACCACAGGGGTTCACATCGTGACGACTAGCTTGCCGGTCGTGTGCAGGCGGACGAAGTCGACGCATGCCTGAGCGCCTTGGCCGAGCGTGTAGCGGCGGCCGATGGTGGCCGGCAGCTCGCCGCTGGCTGCCAGTTCGCCGACCTCGCGCATCCCGCCGGCCGCGCCCTCCATGTCCAGCACGAAATGCAGGCGGACGTCGTCGCGGCCGGTCCACTCCTGCTGCGGGACGGGGTAGGTGATCGTGAGGAGGCGTCCGCCCGGGCGGACGGCGCTCGCAACTGCGGCCAGGCGGTCGCTGGGCAGGGTCAGGTTGAACGCGACGTCGGCGCCGGAGGGGTACTCGGATTCCGCGTACCCGATGGTCTCGCCGGCGCCGAGACCTCGCAGGAGGCCGGCATCGGCGGCGGTCGCGGTGGCGATCACCCGCGCCTTCGCGGCGGCGAGCAGCGGGAGCACGGCGGTACCGACACCGCCGGTGGCGCCGACGACCAAGACGGTTTCACCGGGCTTGATGTCGGCGGTGGCCATCAGCGCCCGTGCGGTCAGGCCGACGGTGGGCAGGGCCGCCGCCTGCTCGACGCCGAGGCCGGCCGGGCGATGCGCCAGGAACGGGGTGTCGGCCTCGAAGACCGCGTACTCGGCCAGCGAGCCGGTGCTCAGCGACGGCCGGGCCGTTCCGGCCATCGCGCGCAGGGCCCGCGGCACGGCCTGCCCGAAGATCTCGTCGCCTACCTGGTAGGCGGTCACGCCGGCGCCGACCTCGCTGACCGCGCCGGCGAAGTCGTTGCCGGGCACGTGCGGAAACGCCAGCGGCACGACGTCGCGGAAATCGCCGCCGGGCAGCCGGACGTCCGCGGGGTTGATCGAGGCGGCGGCGATCCGGACCTGGATCTGCCCCGGCCCGGCCCGGGGCACCGGCACGTCGGCCACCGTGTACTGCTCGGGTGGCCCGTAGCCAGTTGCGACAACTGCCCTCATCATCTGCCCTCCAAAACGGACCGCACGGTCATGTTACGGGTGCCGAAGCTAGCATTAAACGGACCGGACGGTCAACTTGCTAGGGTGGCGAAGTGACCTCGCCGCGACCCCTGCGTGCCGACGCCGCCCGCAACCGGGAACTGCTTCTGGCGGCGGCCGCGGACGAGTTCGCCGAGCACGGCCTCGATGCCTCGGTCGCTGATATCGCCCGCCGGGCCGGCGTGGCGAAGGGCACCGTGTTCCGCCACTTCGCCACCAAGGACGACCTGCTCGCCGCGATCGTCCTCGACCGGATCGACGCCCTCAGCGCGGTCGGCGAAAGACTGCTCCAAGCCGCGGACCCGGGCGCGGCACTGCTGGAATTCCTCACCGCCGCCGCGCACCAGCGGCAGCAACTTGACCTGTCGTTCCTGCAGGAGGCCGGCGAGCTGAACCCGGAGGTCACCCGGGTCCGCGCGCAGATGTTCCAGACCGTGAACACCCTCGTCGAGCGCGCCCGCAAGCACGGGACCGTCCGGGCCGACGTCACCGGCACGGATGTCATCCTGCTGATGTGCGCGCCTAACCACGTCACCAGCTACCTGCCGGATGCCCCGCCCGACCTGTGGCAGCGATACCTCGCCATCATCTTCGACGGTCTTCGCGCAGAAGGCGCCCACCCGCTGCCCCACCCGCCGCCGGCGTCTCCCTGACGCGGCGTGGTGAGCGGTGACCCGGGCCAGGGCACGATGCTAGCGGCGCTGACCGGCACGCGGGTCTGCTTTGAAGACGAGCAGTCACTGCGGCCCGGCAGGAGCCGCACCTGGGCGCCGGCCGGGCCGGTTCTTCTGCCGGGTCCACGTCCACCGCCGCCGCAAAGGCAGCCGGGCCAGCATGCCCGAGGAGCAGCCTCGGCAACCACGCCGCGACCACCCTCGACGGGCTCGAGGCCATGGTCCGCGGCCACCTCCGCAGCATCCAGCGCCGGCCCGACCTCATCGACGCCTTCGTCGGCCAGACCGGCCTCACGCTCCAGCCAACCCCGCCCTAGCCGACAGACCCCTGGCCTTTCAATCTGTAAATGAGATCTGGGCGATAAAGGGCCGGAATCAGTATGAAGCGCCCGGCGACGGGCTTGGCCGCTAGTCGCCGGGCGGTCGGGATCCTCAGTCGCCGTAGATGTCGCCGTAGATTCGCCGTAGATTCCTGGGTTTGCGTGTGCGCTGGTCGCCGCCTGTGCAGGTACCGCTAGCGCGGAACTTGCTGCTACCGCCGGCGCGGCGAACGCCGCTAGCCCGAGCAGCGCGAGCGTGATCCGTCGTCTCATCTAATTACCTTTCCTCGGTGTAAGGGTAGGAATTACAAGCTCGGGCCTGAGGCCGCACACGCTCCAGCACCGTAGAGACACCCTCGGACCGGTGGCCTGACAAATAAGCCTTCTCTGCGTCCGTGGCATTTCCGTGGCAACTCTGTGGCACCCCGGCAAGCGGATCTTAGGAGCGCCGACCCCATGCTCCAGTTGGCGGTGGTGGGTACTGACGCGATTGCCTCTGCACGCAGCACTGCGGCCTCACCGGCCATGAATACTGAGACAGGCCAGATAACCGGCACAAAACTGAGACCCGGCCAACCTCACCCGAGACCCGACACGGCACCACGCCGACGGCGGCCTGGTAGGCCATCATGACCGGGCCGGAGCACTCGTAGCCGGCCGGGCCGACGCCGCCCCATACCCGCAGCTCGGTTCCTGATCACGAACATCCGCAGCCCGCGGGCGAGGTGACCGTCTGCCTGGTACGAATAGCCGCCCGCCATCATGATTTCCCCCGGACGACCGTAAAGCACTCACGTTTAACGTCTCTTGTGATCGTCCGTGTGGAACCCGTTACAGCTCGGGGCCGGTCGCTGGACCTGCCGGTGTACCTGGCTGGCGCGGGGTCTATTGATTTTGCGGGGATGGACACAGGAGACTCGGGGTGGTGAGATTTGTGTCGGAATGATTGCTTAGCGCTGTGACGCCATGGAGCTGCGGATGTGGCTGGGTTTGTTGGGGCCCCTGATAGTGCAGGTCGAAAAGCTGGAACTTCCCGTCCTGCCGGCCAGTCAGCGCTCCGTGCTAGCTGCGCTCGGCCTGGCGCCGGGCCAAGCTATATCGGCTGACGCCCTGAGCCGCGTCCTGTGGGACGCAGAGCCGCCGACCGGGGCAACTGTCACCGTTCGCAGCTACATCAAGCGGCTACGGCAGTCACTGGGGCCGGTCGCGGGGGCCAGGGTAGTCACCCGGACGCCTGGATACCTGCTGGTCGCGGACGAAGCCGAAGTCGACGTGCTCGCCTTCCGGGGCTTGTGCGAGCGCGGCGGACAGGCCGTGCGCGAGGGCGACTGGACCCAGGCCGCGAACCTGCTCGGACAGGCGCTGGAGCTATGGCGGGGGACGCCCCTGGCCGACGTGACCTCGGAGGTCCTGCGCCGCGAGCAGGTGCCGCAGCTGGAGCAGCTGCACCTGCAGGCGCTGGAAAGCCGTATGTCGGCCCGGCTCAACCTGGGCCAGCACGGCCAGCTGGTCCCGCAGCTTCAGGCGCTGGTGGCGGCCCATCCGTTCCGCGAGGCCTTCCACGGCCAGTTCATGACCGCCCTCTACCGGGCCGGACGGCAAAGCGAGGCGCTGGCCGCCTATCAACGGGCGCGGGCAACGCTGGTGGCCGAGCTCGGGGTCGAGCCGGGGGAGGAGCTCCGGCGGCTGCACCAGGACATTCTTGGCGGCAATGGGGGACCGCGCCGCGCCGACGGCGCGTCCATGAGCCGCGCGGCCGTGATCCAGGGTCGCCCCGGCCACGTGGTACCGCGCCAGCTGCCATCCGTGCCGCCGCATTTCGCCGGCCGGGAGGCAGCCCTGGCCGAGCTGGATTCCCATCTGCTGGCCGGCCCGGACCGAGCGGCCACCGTGATCACCGCCGTGGGCGGAATGGCCGGGGTGGGCAAGAGCGCACTAGCCACGCACTGGGCGCACCGAGTCGCTGACCAGTTCCCCGACGGTCAGCTGTACGTGAACCTGCGCGGATTCGACCCGGTCGGCGCCCCGGTCGAACCGAGCGTCGCGACCCGGGGCTTCCTTGAGTCCCTGGGCGTCAGCGCCGAGCGGATCCCGATCGACGTCGACGCCCAGGCCGGCCTGTACCGGAGCCTGCTGTCGGGGCGTCGGGTGCTCGTGGTCCTGGACAACGCGCGCGACGAGTCCCAGGTCCGCCCGCTGCTGCCCGGCGGCGAGTCGTCCGCGGTCCTGGTGACCAGCCGGACGCGCCTGACCGGGCTGGCCGCAGCCGAGGGAGCGCGGCTGGTCAGCCTGGACGTGCTGGCAGCGGCCGAGTCGCGCGACGTGCTTGCCGCCCGGCTGGGCGTCGCCCGGGTGGCGGCCGAGCCGGCCGCGGTGGCCGAGGTCATCGCCGCGTGCGGGCGGCTCCCGCTGGCGCTGGCGATCGTGGCCGCCCGCTGCGCCGAGCGTCCCGAGTTGTCGCTGACGGACCTGTGCGCCGAACTCCAGGAAGGGCTGGACGCGCTGGAAACCGGGGAGGCGGCCACCAGCGTCCAAGGTGTCTTCGGCTGGTCTTACCGGCACCTGGAGGCGCCCGAGGCGCGGCTGTTCCGCCTGCTCGGGCTGCAGCCAGGACCTGACATCTCGGCTCAGGCCGCCTCCCGGCTGGCCGACATGAGCGTCAGGCAGGCCCGCGGGCTGCTGCGCGGCCTGGTCCGCAACGGGCTGCTGGCCGAGCCTCGGGCCGGCCGGTACGCCCTCCATGACCTGCTGCGAGCGTACGCAGCAGGCCAGGCCGAGACGACGGACTCGGTCGGCGAGAGCCGGGGCGCGTTGACCCGGCTGTTCGACGACTACCTGGCCATGTCCGGGGCGGCGATGAATACGCTGGCCCCCGGCGAGCGCGATTACCGGCCTCGCGTCGGCACCACGAATGCCGAGGCGCCGTCCGTCGCCACGGCCAGCGCCGCCCGGAACTGGCTCGACTCCGAACGCGTCAACCTGGTCGCCACGACCTGGCACGCGGCACGGCACGGCTGGCCGAAGCACGCGATCGCGCTGGCCAGCGTGCTGTTCCGCTACCTCCACGACGGCGGCCACTATCCCGACGTCCTGGCGGTGTACGGCGACGCGCTTGAAGCCGCCCGGCTGACCGGCGACCGGATAGCCCAAGCCGACGCAATAAGACGCCGGTGCATGATCGACTTCCGTCAGGGCCGCTACCAGCAGGCCATCGACCAGCTTGAACTGATTCTGCCGATCTACCGTGAGGCCGGCGAGCAGATCGGCCACAATCGCACGCTGACCAACCTCGGCCTGGTGCTGCGGGCGGCGGGCAGGTACCACGAAGCCCGGGCCCGGCACGAGCAGGCCGTCGGCATGGCCCGGGCGGCCGGCGATCGGTACGGCGAGGCCTTCGCCTCGGACTCGCTCGGCAACACGCTCGGCAGGCTGGGCAACTATCGAGAAGCGGCCGGACATCACCTGCGCGCCATCGCTCTGTTCCACCAGCTCGGCGAGCCGACTAACGAGGCCTTCGCCCGTGACAACCTGGGCGAAGTTCGGCGCCTTCAGGGCAGGCTGGCGGAGGCGGCCGCGTGCCACCAGCGGGCCCTGGCCGGCAACCGCGAGGTGGGCTGCCGGTTCGGAGAGGCCAGCGCGCTTAACGGCCTGGCAGCGGACCTGTGCGGCCAGGGCCGCTACCAGCTGGCGGCCGACCTGCACCGGCAGGCGCTCGCGCTGTTCCACGAGGAAGGCCACCCGGCCGGCCAGGCGGCAGCGCTCAGCGGGCTCGGCGACGTTTGGTTCGCGACCGGGCTGCCCGGGCAAGCCCGCACCGAGTACTTCCAGGCGCTCGCGCTGGCCAGCCAGGTCTGCGACCGCCGTCTGCAAGCCCGGGCGCACGACGGGCTGGCCCGAAGCTACCTCCACTCCGGTGACCCCGGGCGGGCCCGTGACCACTGGGAGCAGTCGCTTGAGCACTACGCAGAGATGGGCCTGCCCGAGGCCGATCAGGTCCGGGCCGCGCTCACGGCCCTCCGGGACCGGGTCTAGCCATCGGTCCGCGCTCCCTTTCTCGGCCGATCCGCCGGTTTGGCCTCGGGTGCCACCGGAACGCCACGCAAATGCCACCCTCCGCCGCGCACCATGACCCCGTAGGCGGCGGGCTCGCGGGTCGCGAGACTGCCGGGTCCCCCGGCCAAGGGAAGCACATGGTGCATAAGAACACGGCGGGCGTCCGCCGGCTGAACTGCGTCCGCAGGATGATCCGGGCTCTGGCCCCCGCCGCCGTTGCCGTGCTCGCCGCCGCGGGCATGGCTTCCCCAGCCTGGGCGCGGCCGGCTGGGGCGACCGCGGGGGCCGCCCAGCCCGCTGCGGTAGGCCAGGCCGGGCAGCAGACCTCGCCTCCGGCCCAGGTGCTGCAGAGCAGTCAGGCGGTGGCGTTCGGCTCGCAGATGCAGGTATTCGGGCGGGCCGGCGGCGGCTCAGTTGACTCCGACGTCTACACCCCGAGCGCGGCGAGCTGGTCGGGCTGGCAGGGCGTGGGCGGCGACATGACCACGAGCCCGGCCGCGGTCGAGTACGGCACCCAGATGCAAGTATTCGCCCAGGACAGCAGCGGCAACACCGAGCAGGACGTCTGGTCGGGCAGCTGGTCGGGCTGGCGAAACCTCGGCGGCACGCTGAGCGACGCGCCGGTCGCCATCGAGTACGACACCAGCCAGGGCGGCGACCAGATGCAGGTCTACGGGCTGGCGTCGAACGGCCAGGCCTCCTACGACGTGTGGTCGCCCAGCACCGGAACGTGGTCCGGCTGGAAGTCCCTCGGCGGCAGCAACCTGACCGGCGAGCCGAGCGTCGTCGTCTACGGCCAGCAGCTGCAGGTGTTCGCCCGCAACGCCAGCGGCACCGTCTACTCCGACGTCTACACGCCGAGCGCGGGCACCTGGTCCGGCTGGCAGAGCCTGGGCGGCACGATCAGCAGCAGCCCGATGGCGGCGCAATACCAGACCAGCCAGAGCGGCGACCAGATGGAGGTCTACGGGCTGGCGTCGAACGGCCAGGCCTACGGGGACGCCTACACGCCGGGCACCGGAAAGTGGTCGGGCTGGATCGCCCTCGGCGGGACCAGCCTGGCCGGCGGGGTGTTCCCCGTCCAGTACGGCACCCAGATGGAGCTCTTCGCCCGCAACACCAGTGGCACCGTCTACTCCGACGTGTACACCGCCAGCGCGGGCACCTGGTCCGGCTGGCAGAGCCTCGGCGGCACGCTGACCGGCAACCCGGTCGCGGTCGACTACACCACCTCGGTCAGCGGCGATCAGCTGGAGGTGTACGGGCAGGCAGGCAACGGCCAGACTTTCGCCGACGTGTGGTCGCCCGACACCGCCAAGTGGTCCGGCTGGAACTCTCTGGGCGCTGGGACGCCAACCGGGACAGGCCCGGTCAGTAACTCCACCTTCCTCCAGTTCCCCATCTCAGACCGGGTCTCGCTGCGGGTCAATGTCGGATCGGGCGACGCGCTGGTGACGACCTCCGACCTGACGTTGCCGGAAATCGACGGGCCGCTCACCCTCGGCGTCGCCTACAACAGCCTGCTGACCGGGCCCGGGGTGACCCAGGGATCTGACGGCTACGGGTGGCGGCAGAGCGAAGGCGCCGACGTCCGGCTGTCCCGCAACGGCGACGGGTCGGTTGCGCTCCTGGGCGAGGACGGCGCGGCCGGGATATTCACCGCGCCAGCGGCCGGCAGCAGCACGTATGGCAGCCCGGCGGTCTTCCACGCGACCCTGTCCAGTTCGCCCGGCAGCGCCTGCTCCGGTTCGGCCTACCAGCTGACCTGGCACGCCACCGGGGAGGCGATGTGCTTCAACAGCAGCGGGACGCTGACCCGCCAGACCGACCGCAACGGCAACACCACCGCCTTCTCCTACAACGCCAGCGGGCAGGAAACCCAGATCACCTACACCCCGGCCGGGCTGGGCAGTCCGACCGAGACCGTGGCCGCCAGCTACACCGGGTCGTACCTCACCGGGCTGAGCCAGTCCGGCGGGGCGGCCGGGACCAAGACCGTCAGCTACGGAGTCAACGGCAACGGCGACCTCGCCTCGGTCAAGCAGGCCGACGGCACCACGATCACCCTCGGCTACGACGGCTCGCACGACCTGACCTCGATCAAGAACGGCGCCGGGGCCAGCACCATCCTCGGCTACAACTCCAACGGCCAGGTCACCTCCGTCGCCCAGACCTATGGCAGCGCCAGCGCGACCGCCACCACCCGCCTGTCGTACGCGTCGGCCACCCAGACCCAGGTCGCCGATCCCACCACTAACCAGTCCGAGCCCGTGTCGTCGGTGCCGAACACCACCTACACGATCAACTCCCAGGAGCTGGTGACCAAGGCGGTCGACCCGGCCGGGAACACCCGCAGCACCAGCTACACCCCCTTCGACGACGTCGAGACCGCGACGAACGGGCTCAGCGGCGGGACGACCGCCAACACCTACACGTCCAACAACGGCGAGTCGCTGAACAGCAGCGCGTCCCCGACCGGGGCGACGGCCAAGCTCGCCTACACCAACTCCGACACCGGGACCGACCCGACGGCGCAGTACCTGCCGAGCTCGTCGACCGACAGCCAGGGCAACGCCACCGCCTACACCTACAACGGCGCCGGGAACCCGCAGACGGCGAAGAACGCGCTGGCGGCGAACGCCCAGGTGTCCTCCAACTCCGACGGGACCCCGGCCACCTCGACCGACCCCGACGGCGGCGTGACCAGCTACGGCCACAACTCGCTGCACCAGCTGACCACCGTCACCCCGCCCACCTCCGGCAGCCTGAAGCCGGTCGCGATCACCTATGACGGGTTTGGGCGGGTCGCGACGGTCAAGGACGGCGACGGCAACACCGTCACCTACACCTACGACCTGGCCGACCGGATCACCAAGCAGGCCTATACCGGCGGGTCGCGGACGCTCACGGTGACCTACGCCTACGACGGCGCCGGGAACCTGAAGACCCAGACCGACGCCTCCGGCACCATCAGCTACACCTATGACGGGCGCGACCAGGTGCTAACCAAGAACGCGGCCTCCGGCGGCGGCACGCTGACCTACAACTACGACGCCGACGGCAACCTGACCTACGCCAACGACGCGGGCGGCACCACCACCTACACCTACAACGACCTTAACCAGCTAGCCTCGCTCACCGACCTCAACGGCGATCTGTGGGAGTTCGCCTACAACGCCGCCGGCGAGCGCACCACCACCTGGCTGGACACCAACTCGACCGAGTCGACTTGGGAGGGCAAGGTCGTCGACTCCTTCGACGCATCGGGCCGGATGACCCGGATCCAGGCGTACGAAGACGACTCCCCGTCCGACGTCGTCTCGGATATGTCGTATGACTACACCGCCAGCTCCTCCGCCAAGACGACCTGCGGCGGGTCGACGCCCACCGGTGACACCTCGCTGGTGCAGTACACCGTCAACAACCTAAAGTCGGTAACGTCCGTCTACTGCTACGACGACGGGAACCGGCTGACGAAGGTCACCAACGACAACGGCACCACCTACAGCTACGGCTACGACGGTGACGGCGACGTAACCTCCGGCGCCGCTGCCGGGGCGCTGAGCTACAACACCTCCAACCAGATCACCTCCAGCGGCTACGCCTACGACGGCGCTGGCAATCTCATCAGCGACCCGTCCACCGGCACCAGCTCCCTGACCTATAACGACGCCGAGCAGCTCGTCGGCGACAGCGCCTCCGACGGGAGCGGCAGCGAGTCGATCACCTACGCCGGCGCCAGCCAGGACCAGCCGCTGTCAGACGGGTCGGCCACCGGCATCACCTACGGCCTGGTCGGCCAGGACGGGCAGCCCTGGGTCGACTCCTACGCCGTCGGCGGGGGCACCGACTACATCATCCGCGACCAGCAAGGCGACCCGCTCGGCATGGCCCGCAGCGGCAGCTCGTACATGTTCGTCACCGACAACGCCGGCTCGGTCACCGCCCTCGTGGACGACTGCGGCTGCACCGACGCGACCTACGCCTATACGCCCTACGGCACCGTCGCCACCGAGAGCGGAAGCCGCGACAGCGACAACCTCATCGGCTACACCGGCAGCCTCACCGACACCACCACCACCGGCTACGTCCAGGATGGCGACCGCGATTACAACCCCTCCACCGGCGCCTTCACCACCCAGGACACCAGGAGCTACCTCGCCAGTCCCGCCAACGGCAACCGCTACGCCTACGCCGGCGACAGCCCCGCCAACTACATCGACCCCACCGGCCACGACGACTGCGGGGTGCACCCAAGCCTGTGCGGCTTGACGTGGGACACTGCGACCTACTCGAACGCGCAGTGCGACACCGTGTTCGATCTCGGCGTCATCATCTCAACGGCCGGGGTTGTCACCGCCGGCGGAATCGCCCTCCCCGCCCTCACTACCGAGGCAGGCGCGGTGAACGGAGGATCCATCTCCCTGTACGGCGGAACGGGGTTGGCCGTCTACTCTCTGCTGGCATGCTGATCAAGCCCGCCGCATGGAGCACGGCGAGCAGTCCGCGCTAACCAGTCGTCGCCCCGTCGTGGGCTGAACTACCGCGAAAACGCCGCGAGGGACTGACCGCGATCCCCGGTCAGTCCCTCGCATCAGCGCGCGGCAGCCAGGAAGATCCGATGCCATGCTGAGCACCGCCATCGACTTCCGCGACTTTCCGGGATACCCTCGCGGATCAACCAGGTCGAACGCTGGTTCGCCGAGATCCAGCGCCGCTGCCTCGACCGCGGCGTGCTCTGCTCACTCGAAGAACTCACCAGCGACCTCCAGGAACGGATCAAGCTCTGGAATGACCTTGCCCGCCCCTTCAAGTGGACCAAGACCCCTGATCAGATCATCGACTCGACCTGCGGCTACTGCGCACGGATCTCACGACCGGCTTACTAAGCCTCCAGGTACAGGCAGAACGGTTGTCCGGCTGGGTCGAGGCATACCCGCACGTCCTCTTGCGGCTGGAATCACAGTTCGGTTGACACCTGATCGGCGAGGACCAGCAGCAGGAGTTGCCCGGCCGGCTGAGCTCGGCCGGGGGTCAAAAAGATGCCCACGACGGCGAGGACCGACGAGCCCGACGCGATCGGGACGGCGGCCAGCGCCCCGTACGCCTCCGAGGTCTGGCTGGGCGCCGGGTAGCGAGCGGACTTGTCTTCGCGGGTGGCGATCCAGACCGGCCGCCGGTCGAGCGCCGCGCGCCCGGCCGGGGTGCTCGCGTCCGCGGGAGATCGGAGCCACGGCCGCAGCATCTCGGCGCCGTAGCCTTCGCTCGCGGGGAGCGCCAGGTAAGGGCCCTCAACGGTGAACAACAGGCCGTCGGCCGCGTCCATCGCGGACCTGGCCTGGGCGAGGGCGACCGAGACGAGCTCGTCCACGGTGCCCGCGGCCAAGAAGGCCTGACCCATCGACTCGACGCGGTCCCGGAGTGAAGGAGCCGTTCCGCTCCCAGGGCAGTCGCCGCGCCGGGCCGCACCGAAGAGTTTCCGGAGCCTCGCCTGGCATCGCCCGGTCGCCCGGATCGGTTGTTTTCCGCGGCGCGCTGCACGGTCGCTGAACGATGACTACCAGCCAGTTATAGTCCGTGCTTCCGCAGCGCCGCCAAGGTTCCGCGGTGCGCCTGTTCCTGCTGTGGCCCGGGGCCGCGGCCCGCCGCTGACGGCCCGCCAGGTAGAGCGCGGTCATCAGCTGGCCGCGGAAACCCTCGTGCAGAGGGTGGGCATCAACCAGTGACTGAAGCTCAGGAACCAGCTCGGCCTGTTGGCCCAGGCTGAGGCAGGCAAGTGTCCGCTCCTCCAGCGCGTGCAGGCGGGTTTGCTCGAGATACGACACCCGGTCGCGGAGGACCTCGGACGGGACGTCGGTGAGGGGCGCTCCCCGCCACAGGGCCAGCGCACGTCTGAGGAGGCCGGCGCCTTCCTCCCAGCCGCCGGCGCGCACCGCTGCGCCGCCCTGGCCGCAGAGCCGGACGAAAACGAGCACGTCCACTTCGTCCTCGGCTGCGTCCAGCAGCTACTCCGGAGCCCGCGTGACAATCTGCGCGGCGGCAGCAGGCCCCACCGTCTGCCGCAGACGTTTGACGTACGTGCGGACCGTGCCCCAGGCCCCGGCGGGCGGCTCGGTGTCCCACAGCGCAGCCACGAGCGCCCCGGCGGGCACCACGCGCCTCGGCTGCAGCGCGAGGGCAGCGAGCACCGTCCGCAGTTTCGCGGGCATTACCGCGAGCTGAGCTTCATCGGACCAGACTTCCAGCGTGCCCAGCAGGCCCAGCCGCATCTGCCACCCCACAACAACTCGTCCTGAACAAGCCGGGTTCTTCGGCCGCGTCGTCGGCAACCCCGCGCCACGAGAATGCCACGGAAATGTCACGATTTCGGAAGATACTGGTCGCGTCACTAGAGACCGGGGCAAGAGCCGTTGAGACCTCGGTGTCGATCTCCCATCTCCCATCAGCCGACCAGTAAATGACAAGGTCAAAATGAAGAAAATGTTCGTTGCCGTCGCCGCGCTTACGGCCGCCGCGACGCTAAGCGCCGCGGCGGCAGTGCAATCGCAGGCGGCTTCAGCAGCACTGTCTCAGCCGACGCGGACCGCGGTCAAGGCACTAACGCCGGACCAGGTGGCCGCACTACAGAATCCGCTGATCGCAACGGCGACCCCGCTATCCAATGTGGGCAGTACCAAGATGGCCAGTATCTATTCTTCGGTAAGCCTGGATACCGCACACCACGCCGTCATCCTGTATGTCACTGACACCTCGAAGGCGGGACAGCTGCTGCAGGCGGCCAGGAGCAGCAGTCCAGGTGTCAACCTGAGTCTTGTGCGGGTAGTCAAGTCGTCGTATTCGATGGCCACCTTGTACGCGGCGGCTGACCGGATCATCGCGGCGAGCATCGCCGACCGCACGCCGTTCAAGGTCTACTCCGCTGCGCAAGCAGGAAATGGCGCCGGGCTGCAGCTGTCGGTGGCCGACCCGGCAGGCGACAAGGCGCTCTCTGGCCGGAGCTCCGCTGCGCTGAAGGGCCAGTCGGTGCACCAGCTGGCCGGGGTTCCGCTGACCTTCACCCAGGGAACGGCGGTCACCGGGGCTGACCGGGAGAACGACACTGCCCCGTTTATCGGCGGCGACTACGCCACCGGGTGGAACACGCCGGACAACCGGCGTCCGTATTGCACGACGGGAATTCCCATCGAGGGGACCTCTAACCAAGACGGTCTCATCGAGGCGGGCCACTGCTTCACGCCTAACAACGGTGTCTACACGAAAAACGGCAGCACGTACATGGGTGTCGCCAGCGCCCACGTGGATGATTCCTCCGATGCCGAGATCATCTGGAACGGGACATTCAACGGGGCCGGCAGCAACGCGGACGAAGGAGAAGCGGACGTCGGCGTCAATGGAATCGCCTACCACCCGCTAGTCGATACCGTGGGGTACTCTGCCAACGAGGACGTCTGCCAGGACGGCATCAATTCGTACTCCCGCCACCGCGGCGTTCCGTGCAACCTGCAGATCCAGGGTTATGACACCTACGCCTTGTGCCCGCTGGCGGACGGGTACTGCGGTCCCATCAACGGAGTCAGGGCCACCAGTAACAATGGAAATCCGGTGAGCTCCATGGGTGACAGCGGTGCCGTCGTCTTCACTATTCACAGTGCCGGGTCCCGGAACGCGCTGGGCATGATCGATGGCGAGCCAACGGGCTGTGACCCGAACTGCACCACCGTTTACTTTATCCTCGCCAGCAGCATTTACAGTTACTTCGGGGTTCATCTGAACCCGCACCAGTAACGCTCAGGCCCTGGTCATCACGGCCCTGGGACCGGTCATCCCGGACCCGGGGCCGTGACGCTACCTCCTCGGCCAGGAACTCGTACTCGTTGGCGGACAGCAGGCCGAGGTCGTAGGCGAACTCCGCGTCGTCGAAGAAGCCCGGCAGGCCGGGCTCCAGGTCGTCGACGGCCGGGGCTGGCGCTTCCTGGTCCGGCGGGCAGGTGGGCGGTACCTCCGGCCAACGGCGGGCCCGGAACTCCAGGCCCAAGCCTCTTAGCGTCAGTTCACCGCCGCGTAGGAATCGATCAGGCCGAACACTTCCCCGCGTCATCCAAGAGCCGTGAGCCGACCTCGACGCTGGCTGTGCATGAACCCGGCTTGGCTCATCTGCCGATGGCGAGGGCGAGGATGGTATCGATCGCAGTTTCGAACGGGCGGGCGCTCCGATGTACCTGGGCGAGCAGGAGTCCTCCTTGGAGCGTGGCGAGCAGGGTAGTGGCGAGGTCGTCCGGGTCGATGTCGGACGGGAGTTTCCCGTCGGCATGAAGGGATCTGAGGGCATCGCCGATGACGGCTGCCCACTGATCGAACCCTGCCGCGATGAGCGCTCGGGCCTCGGGGTCACTCTCGGCGAGCTGGCCGCCGAGCGAGCCAAGTGGGCAGCCCCCCTTTGCTTTGGTGAGCTTCGCGGCAGTGATCACCATGTTTCGCCAGGCTTCGACTCCGTTCGCGCTGCTGAGCACGTGCCCCTGGTGAGTGACGATGGTGTCGGCTTGGTAGTCGATGACCGCCTGAACGAGTTCGTTCTTGTCGGGGAAGTAGTGGTACATCTGAGAGCCGCTGACTTCCGCCGCCACCTTGACGTCTTCCAAGGTGGTGCCCGCCACCCCGCGCTCATGGATGAGGGCGGCGGCCTCCTCCACTATTCGTGCCCGGGTGCGCGCTCCCTTGGGGGTGAGCCTCCGCCGGTCACTCGTCTCGTCGACCATGCGCCAATGTTAGCAGAATTTTGAGTTTGACAACCCAATGCCGAGCTGTCAAAGTGAGTTGCAGAACCCATTTTGAGCGGGAGGACGACATCACATGACTGACCTGAAGGGCAAGACGGCTCTGGTAACGGCCGGCTTCGTCCACGGCGTCACTCTCGCGGTCGACGGGGGCCGGGTCGCTACCTAACACCAGTCATACCGCGGCGACGTTTACCGGAGCGCCCCTGCCGGTCGATGGCGGGACGACCGCCGTATGAGCCGCTCGCGAGACGGCGCCCTCTCGAAGTGCTCTGGCATGCAGGACTTACCCGAAGGGAGAAGCGTATGAGCAAGTTCGACGCCCAGTTCGCCGGAAGGCTCGACGGTCAGACCGTCCTGGTCACCGGCACAACCAAGGGTGGTATCGGCCATGAGACAGCTCAAGGCGCCGGCAACAGCGGCGCGACCGTGCTGGTGCACGCACGGCGCGCTGACCCCGCCAGGCGAGCAGTGGACCTGCTGGTCAGCAATGGCAACGGCAATGGCCGGTACCTGGCCGTGGCTGGGGACCTGGGCTCGCTCGCCGGCGTCCGCGAGCTGGTCGAGGCGGTGCACCAGGCGAGCCCGAAGGGCTTGAACGGGCTGGTCAACAACGCGGGCGCGGGCTTCGCCACCAAGGCCCTGTCTCCGGACGGCTACGAGCGAACGATCGCGATTAATCACGTCGCCGTCGCGGCGTTGACGGAGGGGCTGCTTGACCTTCTGCGCAAGGGAGCTGACGACTTTGCATCGCCCTCCCGAGTCGTGAACATGACGGCGCTGATCGAGTCACGAGGCAACCCAATTACTGACTGGAGCTACCCCGGCAAGTACTCGCAGACGCATGCCTACGCGGACGCCAAGCTCCTTGCACTGATGTACACATACGCCAAGGCCCGGCGGCACCAAGGGGACGGCCTGACCTTCAATGCGGTCAGCCCCGGCACGGTCAACTCCGGCTTTGGCGGCAAGGCCGGCGGCACGTTCAAGACCGTTCAGGCGCTGATGAAACCGTTCGTCGGACCGCCGGAGAAGGGCTCGCGCGGCTGTGTCCGGCTGCTGGCCGATCCCGGCCTCACCACCGCCACCGGCGGCTACTACAGCTCGGCCGAGCTCAAAAAGTCATCCAAGAAGTCTCGTGACCATGACGCCCAGGACCGGGTGTACGAGCAGACCGAACGCGAACTGCGCATCCATAACTGAGGCGGCCCCAGCCGGCTATCGCCAGCACAGCCGCGTGCGGCAACGCTCGCGCGTTCACTAGCCCCGGGCTTCGCCTGGAATAAGCGGCGGCTACCGGTATAAATGAGAAACCGCCTTTGAACTGGGAGGATAGGGCTTGTCTAGGGCCCCATCCGGTTCGAGTCGAAGGCACTGTTCCGGGTGAGGAGTAGTGCACGCGCCGACGGCGTCGTGGTGTCGGCGCGCGGCCGGGCCCGGTCTCGCAGGCCGGGGCCGCCTTGCTGTGCGAGGCGATGCGGGTGACCGGCCTGGCCCGCGGCCTGTCAGCCGGGCTGGCCCGGTGGCGGGCGCCGCGGGCGGTCCACGACCCGGGAAGGTCATCGCGGACCTGCGGCTACGGCTGGCCGAACGATGGCCCTGGGCTGGCGGGATCGCAGCGGCCGTCACCCCCCCGCGCGGCCGGCCAGCCCTGCCTCGGGATGATCACGCTCCCCGACTGGCAGGTGCCTGCGGGCGGGGAGGGGGCAGGAGGCGGAGCGCGAGGCGCCCGACCATCCGGTCGCGCTCGTAGATCGGCTGGCGGCGGAGCAGCTTCCAGTCGCCGTTCTCGACGGTCAGGAAGTCGTAGAACCTCCCGGTGCAGACTACGTCGACCTCGACCCCGTGGACCGCCGACCGCTGCGTGATCGTCATCTTGGTCTGCGCGATGGCCCGCTGGCCGGCGACCTTGACCGACGACCCGCCGAGGAAGTGCAAGATCCGCACCCCTCGCTCGAACGCCGCCCGCGACACCTCGATGAACTCCCTGGCCGTCCCCTGGAACCAGGTGGCGGTCATGTACCCGTCGGAGTGCCACACCCGGGCGAACTCATCCCAGAGCGCCGCATCGCGGCGGATCACCCAGTTCTCGATGAGCTCCCGGATCTTCCGCACGGCATCAACCGCTGCTAGCCGGCGTCCTCAGTTGGCGACATGTGCGACCTTCCTGTTCCTCGGGACGAATTTAATGCTGACCGCTGGCGTCGACGAACCGACGGCTAGCGCTCCTGAACACTGTCTCGGCTCCTGGTCAGGAGCGTATGGGCGGGGCCGCGCCCGGAGTCGGCCAGCCGATCGGCGAGCTCGACGGCCCTCGGGTCGCCGGCCTGGTCGAGGATGGGAATCGCGGCCAGCCAGGCTTCGCGGGCTTCCTCGGCGCGGCCGAGGGCGTCAAGGGCGGTGCCGAGGCCGTAGAGGATGTCGGCTTGATCCACGTGTGTTCTGATGTTCTCGTCGAGCAGCGCCCGCCGCGCTTGCCGGTAGTGCTCGACGGCCGGATTGAAACGACCCAGGTCGAGGTTGACCTGGGCGATCGTGGTCTGGGTAATGCCTTCCGCGTGCCGCGCGCCGGTCTCCTGCTGGATCGCCAGCGCCTGCCCGAGGTGTTCAAGGGCATCGTCATGGCGCTTCAGGCACAGCAGCGAGTGACCCATGTTGTTCAACAGGATGGCGGCGTCTGGCCGTTCGCCGAGTTCAATGTAGATTGCCAGGCCGGCCCGCAGGCGCTCCAGAGCGTCCTCGAACCGTTCCTGGTAGATCAGGTCGACGGCCATGGAGTTCAGCACCGAGGCCTCGCCCGGGCGGTCGCCGGTCCGCTGCCTGATTGCCAGCGCCTCGGACAGGAAGCGATGCGAGTCCGCGAATTTGCGCTGCGGGCCGTGGGCCTGGCCCAGGGCGTTCAACAGCCAGCTCAGCACCGCGTCGTCACCGAGGTGCCGAGCGCTGGCGACGCCGGTCTGGCTGACCGTGAGCCAGTCGTCGACATAGGGAGTGCGCCGGAAGAAGTCCCACATCGCGACGGCGATCTGCGCGGCGATGTCGTGGCGCCCGGCTGCGGCCGCCCGGCGGGCGGCGACCAGCAGGCTGGGTCGCTCGGTCTCGTACCAGTCGAGTGCCCGCTCGGGATCGGCGAAGGCCGCCGGGGCGCCCTGCACCGCGATTGTCGCAGGGAGTACGCGGCCGGGCGCGATGACGAGGGCGGCGATGACCGACTGCTCGCCGTACCAGCCGAGCATCCGGTCCAGGGCGGTGTCCCTATCCTGGGCGCTGTCGACCTGTCTGGCGAGTTCGGCGGCGTAGCTGCGGAGCAGGTCGTGGAGCCGGAACCGGCCGTCGGCTGGGGACTCGAGCAGGTGGGCGTCGGTGAGGATCTCCAGCCCGGCCGCGACCTCGCCGGTCGGGCGCCCGGCCAGGGCGGCGACGGCGGCGAGGCTGATCTCCGCCAGGTCGGCCAGTCCAAGGAGGCGGAATACCCGCGCCGGGTCCGGTTGGCCGCTGGGCAGCGCGTCATAGCTGACCGCGAAGCTCGACCGGACCGCCAGATCACCCGCGGCAAGCTCGGAGAGCCGGTTCTGCTCGACCGTCAGCCGCTCGGCCAGGTGGGCGATGCTCCAGCGCGGCCGCGACGCCAGCCGGCTGGCGGCGATCCGCACCGCCAGCGGCAGGCCGGCGCAGCAGGCGAGGACGGTCGCGGTGGCGTCCGGCTCGGCTGCGGCCCGGTCCGCTCCGATGATCGCGCTGAACAGGTCGCTCGCCTCGGGCTGGTCGAACGCCTCCAGGTTCAGCAGAGCGGTGCCTGCCAGGCCGGGCAGCGTGCTGCGGCTGGTGATGAGGACGGCGCACCCGGCGGTGCCCGGCAGCAGCGGCCGGACCTGGGCGGAGTCGCGGGCGTCATCGAGCACGATCAGCATCCGCCGGTCCGCCAGCAGGGTGCGGTACCTGGCGGCGCGCTCAGCCTCACCCGTCGGGATGTCGGCGTCGACCACGCCGAGGTCGCGCAGGAACCTGGCCAGCACCTCCGACGGTCCCAGCGCGTTGGTGGCGCCCTGCAGGCAGACGAACAGCTGGCCATCGCGGTAGCGGTCCCTGAGCTCGTGCGCGGCGTGCACCGCCAGCGCCGTCTTCCCGATCCCGCCCATGCCGGCCAGGGCCGAGATCAGCACCGCGCCCGCCCGTCCCGCGGCGGGCTCCGCCGCCAGCAGGCCGAGCAGCAGGTCCACCTGCGGGGCGCGGCCGGTGAAGTCGGTGGTGTCGGCTGGCAGCTGGGCCGGGACGCCGGCGAGTCGGCCGCCGACGTCGTCCGGCCGGGCAGCGGCCTGCGCGATGTCCTGCCCGACGGCTCCGGCGCCGGTCGCGTCGTCATCGAGTGCAGGGTCGGCGGCCAGTATGCGGCGCTGCAGTTCCTGCAGCTGGGCGCCTGGATCCACGCCGAGGTCCTCGCGCAGGATGCGGCGCGCTTCCCGGTAGGCCGCGAGCGCCTCGCCGGGCCGTCCGCCTCGGTACAGGGCGAGCATGAGCTGGCCCCAGCTCCGCTCCCGATGGGGGTGGGCGGCGACGAGCTGACGGAGCTCGGCGGTGACCGCGTCGTGTCGTCCGGAACGGAGGTCGGCGTCGATCCGCGCATCCAGCGCCTGCGCTCGCAGCTCGGCCAGCCCGGGAGTTTCCGTCCGCTGCAGCAGCGGTGAAGGCACGTCGGCCAGCGGCTCGCCGCGCCAGAGCTGCAGCGCCTGGTTGAGCAGCGCGGCGGCGCCCTGCCAGTCCCCGGCCGTCGCGGCGGACCTGGCCTGGTCGGTCAGCTCGGTAAAGCGATCCAGGTCGAGCTCGTCCGGCCGGACCTCGATCAGGTACCCGGGCGACTTCGTGATGATCCGGCCCCCGCTCGGGCCGAGCAGCCTGCGCAGCTGCTTGACGTGGCTCTGCACGCTGTTGCGGGCCGTGGGCGGCGGCTCGTCGTCCCACAGCGCCTCGATGAGCGCGCTGGTCGAGACCACCCGGCCGCGGCGCAGCAGCAGCGCGGCGAGCACGATCCGCTCCTTGGCCGGGAGCGCGGCGCCCGGCGCCCCGGCGTCCGCGCGAACTGGCCCAAGTACCCCGAACTCCGGCACGACCGACCCCGCGATCCTTCGTCCGATCAAGACCCCGATACGCAGATTATCGAACGATCAGCCGCGATTGCGTGACATCAGCGAGACGTCAGCAGGCCAACAGCAGCCGCTGTTTTCGTTGGTCTCCGGAAGCGTGGGCACGCCTGGGTGCCGCGCAAGACCACTGGGGCTGCCTCATGAACGCTCGGCGGTTGCGACTCGTTTCGATCATCCTCGCCGTCTGCACCGTGACGATGTCACTGCTCGCCGGCGCGGCGGCGTCGGCTGGCGCGGTCGCCCGGGCCAACCAGATCTGGTCGCCATTCCCCGTGGCTAAGGCCGTGTCGGTGAAGGGCCACGCGCTGGCCCGCACGCATGACCGGCTGCCCGTTCGCGAGCCCGACAGCGCGCCCGTCCGGCAGTACCGGCCGCAGCCATCCTCCGCCTGGCCGGCGGCGGGAACCGGGGTGGCGCACCTAGGCGGCGCCGCGATCGGGTGGTCGCGGCAGGAGGCGGCCAGCGCGGCCGGAGTGTCCGCGCCCGCGCCGTCCGCCCGGGCCGGGACGCTACCGGTGTGGGTGTCGGGGGCGGCCGGCGGAGGCAAGGCGGCGATGGCGGACGTCGGCCCGGCGCCGGCCGGGGTACGGGTCACGATGGCAGGCCGCGGCGCGGCCCTGGCGGCGGGATCGAGCGGGATCGTGCTGAGCCTGGCCCGGGCCGACGGCAGCAGCGCGAGGACGACGGTGTCGGTGCAGCTGGACTACGCGGCGTTCTCGCAGGCGTACGGAGGCGGCTGGGCGACCCGGTTGCGGCTGGTGGAGCTGCCGGCCTGCGCCCTGACCACGCCGGGCAAGGCGGCCTGCCGGCGGCAGACGCCGCTGCCGGGGTCGAACGAGACGGCCGCCCAGGAGCTGACGGCGAGCGTGCCGGTATCGGGATCGCCGATGGTGCTGGCGGCCACCTCGTCGACGGCCGGGGCCGAGGGCAGCTACGCGGCCACCTCGCTGAAGCCCTCCGGCACCTGGTCGGTGCAGAACGGCGACTTCAGCTACAGCTACCCGATCAACGTGCCGCCGGCGCTGGGCGGCTCGGCGCCGTCGGTGGCGCTGACCTACGACTCGCAGTCCATCGACGGCGAGACCTCGGGGACCAACACCCAGGCGTCCTGGATCGGGGACGGCTGGAACTACTCGCCCGGCTTCATCGAGCGGTCCTACCAGCCGTGCGCGCAGGACGGCATCTCGAAATCCGGCGACCTGTGCTGGGGCGGGTACAACGCGACGCTGTCGCTCGGCGGCATGTCATCGCCGATCGTCAAGGACGACGCGACCGGCACCTGGCATCTGCAGAACGACAACGGCGCCACCGTGCAGGATCTTAGCGGCGCCGCCAACGGGGTGTGGAACGGCGAGTACTGGCTGGTCACCACCCCCGACGGGACGAAGTACTACTTCGGCCAGGATCATCTGCCCGGCGGCAGCGGCTCCGACGCCGCCACCAACTCCGCCTGGGGCGAGCCGGTCTACAGCCCGGGCTCGGGCGACCCGTGCAACAAGTCCGTAGCATCGCAGTGCCAGATGGGGTACCGCTGGAACCTGGACTACGTGGTTGACCCGGCCGGGAACCTGACCGAGTACGACTACGCGACCGAGACGAACTACTACCAGCGGGGCGGCGGCCAGGGGACCGGGACGCTCACGCAGTACGCGCGCGGCGGCTACCCGACGCAGGTCTCCTACGGCTGGCTGCTGTCGCAGGCGATCGCGGGGGGCAAGCCGGCCGCGCAGGTGGAGTTCGGCGTGTCGCAGCGGTGCCTGACCTCCAGCACGTTCAGCAACTGCGCGTATTCCAACCTGAGCTCCGGCACCGCCTCGAACTGGCCCGACACGCCGTATGACGAAAACTGCAACGCGACCGGAGCGTGCACGGTGGACTCGCCGACGTTCTGGTCGACGGTTCGGCTGACCTCGATCACGACCCAAGTGCTGGAAGGGTCGGCATACCAGCCGGTGGACAGCTACGCGCTCACCCAGTCGTTCCCCGACGCCGGCGGCGGCGCGGCCACCCCGGTGATGTTCCTCGACACGATCACGCACACCGGCGAGGACGGCACGGCGGTCGCGCTGCCGCCGGTCACGTTCACCCCGACTGAGATCGACAACCGGGTCGACGGGCTCGTCCCGGCGGCGACGCCGCTGTACCGGCCGAGGATCGCGGAGATCGCGACCGAGTACGACAGCGACATCGGGATCACCTACGCGGCACCCGCCTGCTCGCGGGTCAACAACACGATGCCGTCGTCGGCGGCGGCCAACACGATGCCGTGCTACCCGGTCTACTGGACGCCTTCAGGCGAGGTCACGCCGATCGAGGATTGGTTCAACAAGTCGCTCGTCAGCCGGGTTGACGTCGCCGACGAGACTGGCGCCGGCTCCCCGGTCCAGGTGACGAACTACTCCTACCTGGGCGGGGCGGCCTGGCACTACGACGACTCGCCGCTGACCGAGAGCCCGCAGCGGACGTGGGACCAGTTCCGCGGCTACGCGCAGGTGGAGACCAGCACCGGCGCGGCCCCCGACCCGGTCACCGAGAGCATCGCGACCTACATGCGGGGGATGGACGGGGACGACAACGGCGCAGGCGGCACCACGTCGGCCAGCGTCAGCGACTCGCTCGGGGATTCCGTCACCGACAGCAACTGGCTCAGCGGCCTAATCCTGGAAACCGACACCTACACCGCGGCGGGCGGCACGGTCGACGCCAAGTCGGTCAGCGGTCCATGGGCGTACGCCCAGACCGCCAGCCAGGCGCAGCCGGACGGGCTGCCGACGCTGACCGCGGAGCTGCCGCAGAGTCAGCAGAGCCGGTCGCTGTCCCTGCTCGCGAACGGCAGCTGGCGCACCGTCAAGACCGTCACCACCGACAACGCCGACGGGCAGGTGGCCCAGGTCGACGCCAAGGGCGACGGCACCGCCGCCGATCCCGAGATCTGCAGCACCACCAGCTACGCGACGAGCGCCGCGAACCCGATGATGGAGTCGTACCCGTCCCGGGTGCTGGCCGTCGCCGGCCCGTGCGGCACCGCCCCGACCGCCGCCGACACCGTGTCCGACACCCTGACCTACTACGACGGGACTGGCAACGGGTCGCTCACCAGCATGGGGACGCTCGGCGCGATCACCGGCGGCGGCCAGCCGACCGGTACCCAGGTGATCTCCGGCTACAGCTCGTCCGGCAGCCCGCAGTACCAGGCCAAGTCGGCGGCCACCTTCGACGGGTACGGCCGCCAGCTGACTGCGGTGGACGCCAACGGGAACGTCACCGCCACCGCGTACACCCCGGCCACGGGCGCGCTGCCAACTAGCTCGACGGTCACCAACCCGATGGGCTGGACCACTACCACGACGCTCGACCCGGGCCGCGAGCAGCCGCTATCGGTTACCGACCCCAACGGCGAGACCACCACCGAGGCGTACGACGGGCTCGGCCTGGCTAACCGCGGTCTGGCTGCCCGGACGCCCGACGTCGGACTCAGCCAGCGACACGTACTCGTACACGGTGACCGGTGACACGCCCACCTACACCACCAGTTCCACCCTGGAGGAAGACGGGGCGTACACGACCGCCACCGATATCTACGACGGCATGCTCCAGCTCCGGGAGAAGCAGGCGACCCCGGACAACGGGCAGGCCGGCCGGGTCGTCTCCGACACGTTCTACGACTCGCACGGCTGGCCGGCGAAGACTTCAAGCGCCTACTACGACTCCAGCTCGTCGCCGGACGGCACGCTCTTCGTGGCCGAGGACGACACGGTGCCCGCGCAGTCCGTCACCCAGTACGACGGGCAGGGCCGGTCGATCGCGACGCAGGCCTACTCGCTGGGGCACTACCAGTGGCAGACGACGACCGCGTACCCTGGCGCGGGCCAGACCGACGTGACCCCGCCCGCCGGCGGGACGGCGACGTCCACGTTCACCGACGCGCTGGGGCAGACGACGGCGTCCTGGGCCTACGACGACTCCGCCACGCCGACCGGCAAGGCGTCCGACGCCCGCGTCACCAGCTACACCTATACCCTGGGCGGCCGCGTCGCGACCCTGAGTGACAACGCCGGCAACACCTGGACATACGGCTACAACCTGCTCGGCCAGCTCGTCACCAAGAACGACCCGGACGCGGGCACCACGACCTACACCTACGACGCCGACGGCAACCAGACATCCAGCAGCGATCCCCGCGGGCAGCGGCTCTTGTACGCCTACGACGCGCTCAATCGCAAGACGGCCGAGTACTCCGGCGCCGCCACCCCGGCCGGCGAGCTGGCCTCATGGACGTACGACACGCTGGCCAAGGGCCAGGTCACGTCGTCCGCCAGCTACGTCGGCGGCGCGTCGGGAGCGGTCTACACCGAGGCCGTCACAGGGTACGACGAGGCCTACCAGCCGACCGGGACCTCGCTGACGATCCCGTCGGCCGAGGGCGCGCTGGCCGGGACGTACACCACCAGCGACACCTACAGCGCCACCTCCAGCGAGCTGCTGTCGACCGCGTACTCGGCCGACGGCGGCCTCCCGGCCGAGACCGTGCGCGACTCCTACGACAGCCAGGGACTGCTCAACTCGGCCGGCGGGAAGACCGCGTACCTGGATGCCACCGCGTACTCGCCGTTCGGGCAGGTGCAGCGGACCACCTCCGGGCTGTTCGGCGCCGAGCTGGCGGTGACGTCGGCCTACGACGCCGCCACGCAGCGGCTGCTGACCAGCACCGACAGCGCGCAGACGGGATCGTTGGCGGTGGATACCACGAGCTACACCTACAACGACGCCGGCGATGTCACCTCGGTCGCCGACGCCCAGAACGGCGGCCAGACCGACACGCAATGCTTCACCTACAACGACCTGAACCAGCTCGCCGCCGCCTGGACCGACACGGCCGGGACGTCGACCGCGGCGGCCCCGTCGGTCGGGGGCATCGGCGGCTGCGTCAGCGCCGCGCCGTCCGCGGCCACGATCGGCGGCCCCTCGCCGTACTGGGAGTCGTGGACCTACGACCCGCTCGGCGACCGCACCTCGGAGACCGTGGACAACACCGCGGGGGACACGGCCGACAACGTCACCCAGACGCTGAGCTACCCGGGCGGCAACGGAACCTCGCCGGCCAGCCAGCCGAGCGCGGCCTCCGCCGTCGCCACCACCGGACCCGGCGGCACCACGACCACCAAGTACGCCTACGACAGCGCCGGCGACACCACCGGGCGCACCTCGACCTCGACCGGGTCGAGCCCGCCCGCCGGGCCGGACCAGACCTTCGCCTACAACCCGCAGGACCAGATCTCCTCGGTCACCACCACCTCCGGCGGGACCCCGCAGACCAGCAGCTACCTCTACGACGCGGACGGCAACCTGCTGATCCAGCGCGACCCGGGCATCACCACCCTCTACCTCGACGACGGGGCCGAGGAACTGCAGCTCGACACCGCCGACAGTACGGTCTCCGGCACCAGGTACTACGCCGAGCCTGACGGCACCACGGTCGTCCGATCGTCATCCGGCGCGCTCAACTACGAGCTGGCCAACCAGCAGGGCACCAACACCGAGACGATCAACGCGTCCACCCTCGCGGTCACCCGACGCTACTACGACCCCTACGGCAACCCGCGCGGCTCGGTGCCGTCGAGCTGGGTGGACAACCGCGGCTTCCTCGACCAGCCGGCGGATGCCAGCACGGGCCTGGACCTGCTCGGCGCCCGCCAGTACGACTCGGCGACCGGGCGGTTCCTGTCGGTCGACCCGGTGCTCGAAGCCGGCGACCCGCGGCAGATGGGCGGCTACAGCTACGCGGCCGACGACCCCGCCAGCGGGTCCGACGCGGCCGGCACTATGTTCATCGGCGTCAACGGCATCCCCTGCGGCCAGACCCCCACGGCCTGTAACAGCAGCGGTGGCGGCGGCGGCGGCGGTGGCGGTGGCGGCGGCGGCGGTGGCGGCGGTGGCGGCGGTGGCGGCGGTGGCGGCAAAGGCGGCGGCGGCGGATCGTCGCTCGGCACGGGCTGCTGGGGCCCCGGCGGTGAGGCGCTGTGCGGCCAGTCGGCCGGCGGAATCCAGGGTCCGGCCGTGACCGCGCCGCCCTTCAAGCCGCCCAAGCCGGTCCCGCAGGCGACGCGGGTAGCCGATCCCGCCTCCTGCGCGCGCTTCGGCACCGGCTGCGACCTGATTCCGGTCGCCTCGCCCGCCAGCGGCTCGGGCAGCAGCTGCTTCATCATGTGCGGCTGGAGCAGCTTCGGCCGCAAGGCGCTGTCGACCGTGGGCAACGTCACCGGCATCACCGACGCGATCAACTGCATCAAGAACCCGACGCTTGCCACCTGCGCCAAGGCCGCGCTCAAGCTGACCGCGACCGCCATCACGATCGCGACCCTCGGCGCCGGCGCGGAGAGCGAGGTGGCCGCCGACGGGGCCGCCGACGTGGTGGGCGACCTGACCGCCGATGGGTCGGTCAGCACCGGGGAGGACGCGACCGCCGAGGCGGGCGGAGACAGCACCGCAGAAGCCGACACAGAAGCGGCGGGCGGGGAGGGCAAGCCGCCCTTGTCGCGCCGCGTTGGGCGGGCATTCGGGGCTGCCTGCACAGCCGTGGCCCTGACGTGCGGCGGTGGCACCACCGTGGCGACTGACGTCGGGGCACTGCAATCGCCCGCCGCCGCCGCCACTGCGGATCAGTGGCTTGACCTTGATCCTGAGGCGGCCGAAGGAACCGAGAAGTTGCTCTCAGGCGAAGACAACCTCCTGCCCGATGAGGCAGTGCCCTTCAACGCCTGGGCGGCGACCACCATCGGGGCGGACCCGGAAGGGTCATTCATTACCTGGGCCGGGATCAGGCTCAGCAATTGACTCGTCGTCGCGTGCCAAGCGCGTGTCTAGAGATCGGCCTGGAGAAAGAGCGGGTCGTGGGAAGGGGATCGGCATGAGGCTTTACCCGCGCGTGTCCATCGCGGTCATCACGTGCCTGCTGGCGGGGGGACTCTCGACGGCGGTCGCGCTGGCCTCGCCGGCCAGTCATCAGGTGACGGCCGGGTCGACGCCAGCGGCCGGCCCGATGCAGGCGGCGCTGCTCGCGGCGAAGGCGACCGGAAGGCAGGTGTCGGTCCCGTCACAGACGACCGAGACCTCCACCACGGTGGCGCTACCGGACGGCAAGTTCGCCCTGACGACGTCCGTTATGCCGGTCCGGGTCAGGCAGCAGGGCGCCTGGGTGCCGGTCAGCGCCGCGTTGCGGCGGAACGCCGACGGCACCTACAGCCCGGCCGCCACCCCGTCCGGCTTGGTGCTCTCGGGCGGCGGGAACAGGCCGTTCGCCGTCATGACGTCGCCGTCGGGCAAGCGGCTGTCGATGACGTTCGGCTTCCGGCTGCCCGCGCCGCGGGTGTCCGGGGCCACCGCCGTCTACCCGGGCGTGCTGCCGGGCGTGAACCTTGAGATCACCGCCACCGACCAGGGCGGCTTCAACGAGGTGCTGGTGATCGAGAACGCCGCCGCGGCCGCCGATCCGGCGCTGCGGCAGCTGCGCATCGCGACAGAGGCGGCCGGGGGGCTGACCGTGCGCACGGACGCGGCGGGCGACATGACGGCGTCCGCCGCAGGCGGCGCGCCGCAGTTCGTCGCGCCGCCGCCGCAGATGTGGGATTCCGGCACGCTGTCAGCGGCGTCCCGATCGGCCGCATCCGGGGCGATGGCGGCGCCCTTCACCGAGTCGAGCGCCGCCAGGCCGGCGTTCGGCGCGCACGTCGACAAGATCGCGCTGCATGAGACGGCCGGCGCGCTCGTGCTGGTTCCCGATCAAACGATGCTCACGGCGGCCGCCACCAAGTTCCCGGTCTACGTCGACCCGTCGGTCAACCCGGTCTCCAGCGGCACCGGTAACTACGTCGAGGTCAAACAGGGATGCCCGACACAACGCCTGTGGGACGACCCGCAGACGAACGGCGAGGGCACCGGGTACCAGAACGCGCCCGGCACCGCCTGCCAGGGCCTGTATCGCACCTACTATCAGATCAACACAACGAACCTGAACTCTTCGATGCAGGTGTCCCAGGCGACGCTGCTCACGCAGGAGACGTACGGCTCCGACCAAACCTGCTCACACTCCTGGCCGGTGACGGCCGAGTGGACCACCGGGATCTGGAGCGGCATTGACTGGGGCAACCAGCCGAGTCCCCTCAGCTGGTCCGAGACCCAGTGGCCGAAGACCGCCTGGTGCGGCGACCAGGATGTCAACTTCGACGTCACTCCCGTTATGCAAAACGCGGCCGCAGGCAACCTGCCCAACCAGACATTCGTCCTCATCGGCGACGAGACCGTCCATCCCCAAACCTCCTGCGCGCCTGATTCCGAGTACAACTGCGGCTTCATGCGCTTCGGCGACAACCCGTCGGTGACCGTCGTCTACGACATCGCGCCGAGCGTGCCGGCCAACCCGACGACCACGCCGGCCTCGGTCAACAACGGCACGGTGACCGGGCCCGGCTGCGGCAGCAACCCGGTCGGCTGGATCGGTGCCACCGCCCTCGGCGCCAACAACGGCAGCGAGGTCACGCTGAACTCCACCGTGACCTCCAACATCACCGGCGAGCAGGTGAGCGCTCAGTACACACTGCTTGACGACTCAGAGAACTCCGCCCAGGTCGCTTCGCCTGACAGCGCCTACGTCGCGTCGGGCACGACCGTAGACGTGCCGGTCGGCATCGCGCTGCAGAACGGGCACGCCTACCGCTGGTCGGCGGACGCCGACGACGGCACCCTCACCTCGGGGGCCACGCCGGCCTGCCGCTTCGACGTGGACACCAGCCCGCCGACGGTCCCGGCGGTGAGCAGCACCGCGTTCCCGTCGGCCGGCTCGGCGCTGTCGTCACCGTCGGTGGTGGGAACCACCGGCACGTTCGGATTCTCAAGTAGTGACCCCGTGCCGACCGGATGCGCCGCCACCTGCCTGTCCAGCGGCGTCGCCTACTACCAGTACTCGTTCAACACGCCGGTGCCGACCTCCGGTGCCAGCACCGTCAACCCGGGCGGCACGGTCTCTTACACCGCCGGCCGGTGGGGCACCAACATCCTCTACGTTGATGCCGTCGACAACGCGGGCAACGTGTCGCAGACCGAGCAGTACGACTTCTACGTCAAGTGGAACCCGCAGGCAACGGTCACCGCGGGCGACGTCAACGGCGACGGCATTCCCGACCTGCTGGCCACCAACACAGCGGGCGCGCTGCTGCTCTACCCCGGCGACGGCGACCCGGCGCTGGCACCGGAGGCAGCGGGCACCCCCGCGACCAGCCCGGACGGCACCGCCTGGAGTACCTTCCAGATCACCCACCGCGGCTCGATGAGCCAGGGCGGCGTGGATGACCTGTTCGCGCACAAGGGGGCCAACCTCTACCTGTACCTGAATAACCCCAGCGATCCTGGCGCTGCGCCGCAGTTCGGCGACACGGGTGACATTGACCAGATCGCCAAACCGCCCTGCGCGCCGACCTCGGGCCACCCGGGCAACTGCGCTGGCTACGACGGCACCGACTGGTCGGAGACGACCCAGATCCTGGCGCCGGGCGACGTGTACGGCAACGGTCTGCCGGATCTGCTGGCAGTCGAGAACGGGCAGCTATGGCTGTACGAGGGCGAGTACGGGGACGACGTCGACACGCCGGTGCAGCTCGGCAGTAGTGGCGGCGCCGTCAACTGGAGCGCGATGACGATCATCGCACCCGGAACTGTGAACGGCGTGCTCACGCTGTGGGCCAGGAACGACAGCACCGGCGCGATCGAAAGCTGGCCGCTGACGCTGGACTCCCACGGCGTGCCCGAGCTCGGCACGGCCAGCGTCGGCGCACCGGTCACCGCCGCCAGCGGCACCGCGGTCGGCGGGGTGACGCTCACCTCGGCCGCGTATCCGTTCACGGTGTCCTCGGGCCCGCTGACCGGCGGCACCTGCGCGGCCACCGACCTGACTGCCTGCCCCGGCATCTACGCCGAGGACACGTCGGGCAACCTCTGGTACTACCAGGGCCAGCCCGTCAGCGGCGGCGGCTCGCCCCTGTCCGGCGCCAGAGTGCTGGTCGGCAACGTCAACGGAGCGGCCACGGCCGACCTGCCGCTGTCCGACGGCAGCGGCTCGATCGCGCATGACATCAGCGGCAACGGCAACAACGGCACCCTCGAGGGCGGCGTTAGCTGGGCGGCCGACCCCAGCCGGGGGACAGTGGCCGCGTTCAACGGCAGCTCCGGCTACATCCAGCTGCCGACCGGCCTGGTCGAGCGGAGCAGCGAGCTGAGCGTCAGCCTGTGGTTCAAGACCACGGCGGCCGGCCAGGTGCTGCTGTCGACCGGGCGCGAACATCCCGGGTCGGCCGCATCCGACGCCAGCGACGCGACGCCGGTGCTCTATGTTGGCAGCGACGGCCGCCTGTACGGCGAGTTCTGGAACGACTCGGCCGCGCCCGTTGCCAGTGCGACCGCAGTCGACAACGGCCAGTGGCACAACGTCGTGCTCACCGGCAACTCCAACACGCAGTCGCTGTACGTGGACGGAACGCTAGCGGGAACCCACAGCGGCGCGATCGCGAACGTCGACCCGCTCGACTTCATCGCCGCCGGATACGTCAACGCCAACGGCTGGACCGACGGGCCGGCCGTCGGCTGGAGCTACTTCTCCGGCCAGGCCAGCGACTTCGAGTTCTATGACTACCCCCTCAGCCCGGCTCAGGTCACGGCGGTCTACCAGCTGCCGGACGCGCTGACCCAGATCAGCTGACCTGACCAGGACCCGATGGCCGGCTACTCCCAACCTGGGAGGGCCGGCCACCGGCCTGTTCCCGGCGGATCGTGCTGGCGAGGGGGATCGACAGGCCCCTCGACTTTCGCACTTTCAGGCGTGTGAATGGCGCTGAGGCGGCGGTTCAGCCTGGTGGCGGCGTTCAGTGGTGACGACACGCCGTGTGGCCTGGGGTGACGCGCTGCTGGTCGCGGCTGTGGCCGCACGACCGGGCGCACTATTTCTTCTCCCGCGCCCGGTGGAATCCTGACGACCTCGGCCTGGCGGCGGCCAGGCTGGTGGTGTCGCTGCTGGTCCCGCCGGGCGCGCCGGTCGACGTCGCGGTCGACGACACCCTGTTCAAGGCCGAAGCCCGTCTTCGCCGGCCCCTGCGCGGATCCGTCGTGGAACCACGACGCTGCCCAGACGTTCTTGCCCCGCCTCAACAACTGGGTGATTCTCGCGGTGGCGGTCCGGCTGCCGGGCATCTCCCGGCCCGTCGGGGTGCCGGTGATGGCGAAGCGGGTGATCAAGGGTACTACTCGACATCACGGCTATGGCTCGCGCGCCGCATGGCCGAGCGGCTCGCGGGGGCGCTGCCGGCCGGGAGGTCCGCGTCACCACGGACTCCGCCTACGCCGGCGGCGAGCTGGCAGGCCTGCCCGCACAGATTTCGTGGACGACCCGGCTGCGGAAGGACGCCGCCCTGCACGGCCTCCCCCGGCCGCACCGGGAGGCCCGGACGGCCCCGCGTGAACGCCCCTACAGCGCGCGAAAATAGCCTCTACGCTGCGTAGAAACTAAGCCTCGATCCACCGGCTGAATGCCGGGTGCGGCGATATCGGTCGCTGGCCTTCACGAGGGGTTTTCGGGCGTGTTTTTCCTGCCGCTGACTGTTCTGCGGCTTGTCCACGGGTTCCTGGCTCGGGGTCTGGGTTCTGGTGGCCGCTGCGGGCCGTCGGGGGTGCGGACCGGTTCGGGGCTGGTCAGGCCGCTGCGGCGGGCGGGCCGCAGGCCGCGTCCCAGAGGTTCAGCCATTCCTGCTCGCGGTGCCAGCCCTCGGGCAGGTGGAGGGCCAGGTGGCCCCTGCCGTGCCGGGCGGTGCGGGCGGCGACCGCGATCAGGTCACGGCGGATCGTCGCGGCCCGCGGCCTTCGCGAAGGGCAGGCTGGCCAGGGCGCCGGCCGCGCGGAGCAGGTTGTGCGCCATGGCCGCGATGGACAGCCACGCGGCGTTCGCGGCGAAATGACCTGATGGCAGGTGGGCGAGCGGGCCGCTGGTGACGTCGGCGAAGACCTGCTCCACGATCGCGTGGCCGCGGTGCTGGCCCTCGGCCTGGATCAGCTCGACCGGCGAGTCGGTGAAGACGGCGTGGTGGCGCCAGACGGGGAACAGCTCGTCCATCCCCTCCGCGGCCTTCTTGTTCTGGTCGCGGACCCGGCGGACGATCAGCCGGGCGGTGACGGCCTGGCCTTTCTTCTTCGACGTGAACGCCGTGTACTCCGGTCTCGGCGACCTCCGCGTCGGAGATCCAGCAGTCCAGCTGGTCATCCCAGACCGCCTGCGGGTACCTGATGGCGGTCCAGGCGCTCTTCGCCGATGGCGGCGATGGCGGCGCGGATGCTGGAGTTCATGGGGACGGTGACGGAGAACCGCGCGCCGTGCGCGCGGATCGCGCCGATGCACCGCGGCGTTGTAGTAGGCGGAGTCCATCCGGACGATGATCGTCCCGGTGCAGCCGCAGTCCCGGGCGGTGCCGATCGCCTGCACCGCCAGGCTGGCCGCGCCGCGCGCGGAGGCCGCGTTCCCGCCGCGCAGCCTCGTGGCGGCGATCACCGGCGCCGCGATCGGCGTGCTGATCACCGCGGCCAGCGCGTTCAGGCCCCTGCACCAGCACTGATTTCCCCTGGATCTTGGTGTGGCCGAACTTCGCGCCCTGCTTGGCGTGCCCGTAGACCCGCTTCTGCATCGAGTCGATGTCGATGAACGCGAGGGTTTCCGCGCCGGGCAGCAGCGGCGCCCGGCGTGCCAGCCCCGCGAGGAACTCCCGGCCCGCCTTCTCCAGCTGGCTCACGTTCCCCCAGGTGATAGGAGCGCAGGTGCGAGCCCAGCGTCGACGGGGCGCGGACCCCGCCGAACAGCGTGCCCATCGCGCCGTGCCGCAGCACGTCCATGTCATCGATCGAGTCCGCGCCCGCGGCCATGCCCGCGACCAGGCACGGGATCTTCAGGTGCGCGTTCACCCCGCACTCGCCGGCCGGGCGGACGTGCTCCGCGACCAGTCTCGCCGAGGCCGGCGCGCTCCGCGAGGGCCATCACCGGGACCAGCCCGGCGTGCGACACGAGATGCGGGTCATCGAACGACGCGCGGTCTTCGCCAGGGCATGCAACAATCTCACTTACGAGGTGTCCTCTCGAACCGGGTCATGGAAGCGTCAGATACTCCCATTCTCCCAGCTCAGAGGGCATTATAACAGAAAGCACCCTATTCGAGTGATGATAATGCGCCCGGCAGGATTCGAACCCGCGACCCGCTGCTTAGAAGGCACCGTCGAAGCATCGCGGTGCGTCGCCTGGTGCCGCTCAATAAGTCATCCAACTGCACAGATGCGAGCTTGTTGTGGCCTGGCGTCGGCTGGAGTCTGCGGTCGTTGGCTCCCAGTTTGGCTCCCAGGTCTTTCCGCCTCCGCTCGTGTTCGAATGAGCGAAAATGAATCGGCTGGGCCGCAGGCCTGTGGAGGCACTAGGCGGAGGTGCCGCCTCCGGCCTGGCAGCGAAGGGTCAGCAGCGCTTTAGGGCTATGGCTGGCGTCGGCGCGGTTCTGATCGTCGTCGGAACGATACTACTGGTGGCGAATGTGGCGCCAAGGGCTGCTGTTCCTTTCCTTTCGGCCGGGGCGGGTATGTGGTCGTTTACTTTGCTTTCATTTTTTTCACCCAGAGAAAATATAATAGCGGCGGATAAACGGTTATTCATCTGCGCGGACACTGGCTCCGGGCGGGGGTGGCGGCAACGAGGCGGGCGACGGCCTCGGGCCTGGAGCAGGCGTAGCGTTCGAGGGAGCGGACGGAGGCGTGGGGGAGCGGGCCAGGAGCACCCGCGGGGCCCCGCCCAGTTCTTTTACCAATTGTGCGCCTCGGCCGCGCCCGTCCTGCCAGGATTCTTCATCGAGCAGGTCACATGTGCCGAGAGCGAACGATCTCGATGCGGGCCGCCGTGAACCTCTACGATCGTGATCATGTCGGACACCGACCACACCGAGACGCTTCGCGCGGCCGAACGACGGTTGCAGGCCGCCCAGCTTGCATCTGACGTAGGGGCACTCAGTGAGCTGCTTGACGATGCGGTGCTGTTCACCGGACCGGACGGCAACGTTTACTCCAAGGAGGACGACCTCGGTGCGCACCGCAGCGGTCAGCAGGTACTGAGTCGGATCGAGGAGTCGGAGCTGCGGGTGCTGGTCACCGGCTCTACCGGGGTCACCTGGTTCCTCGGAACGCTGGAGGGCAGCATCGGGGGCGAGTCGTTCGCGGCTCAGATGCGCTACACCCGGACCTGGGCTCGCGACGCCGAGACGGGCTGGAGAATCGTGGCAGCCCATGCGATGTTCGTGAACGCCGACTAGATCAGTCCGCCGTCCCGCGCCGCCGGAGGCGGCGCGCTTGAGCTTCCCGGCCTCGCCTTCGGCGACCCCGAATACGTGGCGCCGTGCCGCTGACTTGCCCACCGCCAGACGACTGCGCGTCGCGCTGGTGGATCCCCCGGTTGAGACGCCTCCTCGGTCGCTGAGCCCGTTGAGGCGACGGCACGCCCGGCGAGCGCCCGGCTTCGTGTGCGCGCTCCTGGCGGAGCCGCTCGGCGACGTGCTGTCCGGTGCGGCCGTTGCAGATGTCGTTCATGATCTGGTTGATGGCCGTGTCGTCGTCCTGGAACTCGGCGAACAGCGCGCACGGCCAGCCGCGGCAGGACCGGGCAATTGGCGCCCCGGCACGCACGCCCCCGCAGTCAGCTTGCGCATCAGACCCTGCACGCGCCGTAACCTGCCGGCTCCCAAGATCCTTAGCAGATTAAATGAGAACCTCGACGCATTTACTGACGCTGGACAGCGCTTTCTCACAGTGCGGTCGGCTGCGTCACCGGATGGTTTCTCCCGCAAATTCGCCCATCGGATCGAACGCGCGACGCTATGAGTCTCCGGAACCTCTCCACGGCAGACCGATCACCCCGGTGAGCTGGGCCGGTCAGACAAGCGGAGGTCCTCTGCCGCTCGACGCCGCCTCGCCGGACGGAGACTGCCGCTAATCCTTCCGGCGCCTCTCCCTGCCATGGAACACGCCGCCAGGCCGCCAGCTGTTAGAACGCGTAAGGGAATTCCTCATTTAATCGCCGGATCCCGCGTGATGATGCCTCATTCAGGTTAGATTCCGCTGTCAGGCGGTCACGCAGGAGACGGCCAGCCTGGCCGTTGCACTGGGCTTTTGGGTCAGGCGGTGTCCCCGGCTGGGTCTTAGCGCCAGTCCCGCAAGAGCTGGGGCCGTCGGGGTCTTGGGGCGTTCTTTAGTTGGTCGCTCATGATCGATCCGCCGTCGCATGCGGCTATCAAGGGGCCTGGCGGCGGCGGCAATGGGAGCGAGGCGAAGGACGGGTGTTCAGGGTGCGCCGCGACCCAGCTCAGAGATTGCGCGATCACGTGCCTGTTGAGGGCTTCTGCGAGGCTTTCCGCCTCTGAACCGCGCACCTGCGTCCGCGATTCGGCATGTGCCCCCTGCGGTCCCAGAAACAGGACGGATCGGGGTGAAAGCGGGAGCGCAACCTCCAGTGCGCTCGCCACCCCGCTAGGGCGGGTCCAGTAGATGTGGACGATCTGGCTCCACTCATTGCCGGCCCGCTCTCCTGCGCGCCGTCGTCGGGCGAGCTCCTTTTTCGTCACAAAGCAGTCCGGCTTGTGCTTGACGTGATCGTCGCCGACGTTCACGATTACGGGCTCGTCGCCCGTCACCAAGAGCGGCTGATCCAGGTCGACCAGGGTAAGGGGCCGGTTTTCCAGGTGTGCGGCGAGAATCTCAGCCGTCCTGGACATCATCTCCAGGTGATCGTTTGGATGGGGCGTCGCGGTCAGCGAATCAAGATCATGGCGGGTGAGCCGGTTTCCGGCCTGGACCTTCGCCATGTAGTCCGCCATTAGCTCCAGCTCCCGGCGCTGGCGCTCTCCCCGTACGATCTGAAAGGCGATGAAAGCTGCTATGCCCGAGTGATCGGCCGGGGCCAGTGGCCGCGGGCGACGGAACGGGCTGAGCAGGTCGGTGAAGATCCGGTTGGCATCTCGTTCTACGACGCTGAGCATCTGCTCGAGTCGGCCGTCGAGTGTCCCGTCCTTACTGACAACCGTGTAGAAGTCCCTGATTCCCATGTCGAGATGACCGCGCCGCGAGGGCTCCCCGGAGGTCCTGTCGCGCACCGATAGCTGTCCGGACTTGTCGGCGAACCGGCGCAGATAGAAAGCCGGCACAGTGTGATGGCGCCTCCCCACGCCGACGCTCGGGTCAGCCCTGTCCAGCCACTCCTGCGCCTGGCGCTCCGCGTCGTCGTCAAAGACGAACCGTTTCGCAGGGTTGACGTCGACTGGATGCTGTCCGGTGGACGTTGATGGCATCGAGGCGCCGTCATTCGCGGTAGCGCTATCGGGTTGATCCACAACCTGAGTATAGCGCTCGAAAATTAATTCTAATACCGACCGTCTCCGTCTCAGGGCGCCTCGAAGAGATGAAGTCACCTCCGCAAGATTCCCGCTTCCATCGGCAGTCCCGCTTGGCATGTCGCACACGCCATGCACGCCATGCACGCAAGTTTCGTCCGAGGCAGTCCGGTTCGTTCCGCCTTGTGCAGGTCGGGGCCCTATGCAAGTCTGGGATCGTCGTACTGGGTCTGGCAGAGACTGAGGCCGTAGTCACTAGTTAAGTCACTATTTCAGGCCCCCGCTCCTAGCGGCTGAGGCGAGAGTTACTGAGCCTGTAACTGACTACCTGCGATGACTTGTCTTGGCTGCGGGTATGCGGGATTAGGTGATCGCTGGGGACCCGTTGCGCGAGAGGAAGTCGTTGATGCGGATGCGCATCGAGCACGCGGCGAAGGTCATCGCGACGCTGCACCGAGGCGAGAAGCGTTTGGCATTCGCGGACTCCAAGCGGTCCGTAGAGATGGTCGGAGCGGAAATGCGCACTCGCGACGTCACTACTCACCTCGTGCATGGGTCGCACGCCGTGCAGGCATGCGTCGTCGGCGCCTGGCTGGGATACCAGCCATCGGACCGCTACTGTAAGGGCCATGGCTAACGGCGACGAACCCGCTGGCGCCGGGACAACGGCCCGTGACCCCGATGAGCCCGCGGGCCCACCGCAATGGCAGGCGGAGGACGCCGGCCTGCTTGTTGCGCGCGTCTTCCTGTTCCTCAGCTCTTATGCCCCGCTGTTCCTGATCCTGGCCATCCGGTTCCAGGGCGGCTGGCTGCGAGCGGTCTGCAGCACGCTGTGCGGCTTGGGCCTGGCCTACCTAATTGTCATCCTCGTGAATCGGCGATTCCAGCAGGCCCACGCCTACACGGCGGTCGCGGTGGACGATGCCTCGGGCGAGGTGGCAGGTTACCTCGCGACCTATATCCTGCCCTTCGTAGCGATCCCCACGCCCTCCGGTTATGACATCGCCGGTTACTGTATCTTCGCCGTGGTGGTCGTGGCGATCTTCATCCGTTCCGACCTCGCCGCGATCAACCCCACCCTCTACCTGGTGGGCTGGCGGGTCGTGGTCATCGAGGTCGGCCAGCAGCGTTACCACCTCATCAGCCGCCGTGTACCCCGTGTGGGCACGGACGTATCCGCGGTCAAGACCGCGGGTGTGCTTATCTACAAGGGGGCCTGACGTGCCGGGGCGGGGGAAAGACTGGTCGTCGGTCGAGCTGGACCTGGCGCGCGGGGCTGAGCTTCTCGTCTGCTGGCGGCCGAGCCGGTCCCGCCTGGACGCGCAGGCCGTCGAGCTGTCGGTCGAGGTCGCCAAGGAACTCAGGCGCCTGTGTGAGGCTACGTTGAATCAGCTGGCGACGATGAGGCATCGGCTCTATGGCGGCAACCCGTACATCGAGCCCGGTGAAGAGTACTTGGCGGTGCCGACCAGCGATTTGTCGCCTGCCCAGCAAGGCCTCACTCAGGCACAGCCGCCGCATCCCTCCGACGACGGCCCGGGCACCGATGAGGCGCTGCCCGACCTGGAACGTCTCATCGCGACCCCTGGCCTGCCGTCGCTAGCAAGAAACGATCTGCGGGCGGGCAGTTACCTCTGCTACGTCGTCATCGTGACGGACACGGCAGGCGCGCGAATCGGCTTCGCCAGGCAGAAGGACCCGCACCGGGTGGCGAAGGCAAGCCCGCTCAAGGCGATTCTCGGACAGGACGGCCTGCACCAGATTACGGACCCGCTGTTCGTGTTCGACGCCGACTTCGATCTTGTCGTGGCGCCCGATGAGGTGGCCGTGCTGCGACTTGAGCCGTTCAACCGGATGTTCGCCGACCTGCACACCATCACGGCGGCCGCCCCAGCGAACGCCAGGATGATCGGGGAGGCCGTGCAGGGCATGCCGGCTGAGGCTGTCGATACGCTGGCCAAGGCTGCGGAGAGCCATCCCTCGCTCGCCCGACGCCTGCAGCGGTTGGCGAAGTCGGGAAAGGTCCCGCAGGTCACCCCGGGGCAGCTCACCAAGGCCATGAAGAAGCACAAGCTCGACCCGACGGTGATCATCATCGATGACGAGGTCTCCTTCACCGTGGACAAGGCACCGGTGTTCCTCGACCTCATCGAGCAGATGTATTACGAGACCGACTTCACCCGTGAACACCGCCGGGCCGACCGCTACTCACCCCTGACCTAGGACCCCGGCGGTATGAGCGGTGCCGGGGAAATAATCCCAAGTGTCACTTTCCTGGCATAATCGGCAATTTCCCTCGCCTCAACCGGACTGGTCTCACAGAGGAGCAGGAATGAATTGAGACAGCTAGAGAAGGCGATCCTGCGAGCTTTCACGGCGTCAACGAACTCCTGAGCTGCGAGCTCATAATCGGCATCGTGGTTGCGTTTCCGGTAGCTCTCCCATGCGCCCCAGATATGCACGCACCGGTCGTGTGTGCGCTTTTCATCCCATAGGCGGAGAAGTTCGATGGTGGCCAGGGCGCGAAGTCGGGAAGGACCGTCCTCCCTACTGCGGGGCCTGGGAGTCGGTCCGTAGAATTCGATGAGCTCCTCCGGATCCGGGTCGTTCGGGTCGAGGGGGTTGATAAGCAGCGGTTTTTCTCGGGCAAGCTCTTGGCTGTCCGTCGTGGTCAACTGCCGTCGGGTGAGGACAGGAAAGTAATTCCGCTTTGGTCCGTTGCAGGACCCGCAGGCTCCCAGGTAGTTAGCCGGGTTATAGGCAAGCCGATAGTAGCCATATTCCGAATCGGGCTGATCCTTGAAGTCGGGCGCTTGCGGTGACTGCCAACTGACAACTGTTGCCTTTGGGCGGTAATGCTCCACCTCCCACTCCGTCCCGCTTGAACTGAGGTAGGACTCGCAGTAGGCGCATTTCTTCATCTGCGCCTCGATAAAGAATGGTTTAAGGTCGGACCAGATAGTGCCCCGATCTTTGAAGCGGCCGTCGCTGAGATCATTATCGGCCCGTCGAGTGGCCCGCCTGGGCCACCTAGGCTTATGAGCGCTGATCCACTGCTGAACGTCACCGGCCGGACGAATCTTGATCAAGCGGATGACCCCCGTGACGTAGGCCGCGTGGGCTGAGTGAGAGCGCGAAGATAAGCGAGCGTCGCCTCCTTATCCCCAGTGACGGCTTCACGCGCTAGGGCCTCGAGGGCAGGCACCGCGTCGGGCGCCCGGGTGCTTTCCAGGCCGAAATAGGAGCTCAGCAGGACCTGCTCCGCGCTCAGCCCGTGGATCTCCGCGTTGATCCGGTCGAGCACCGACCCGTCCTCCTCCTCCCTGGCGAGGATGATGTTGTCCGCCTCCAGGGTCGCCGCCACGATGGGGCTGTGCGTGGTGAAGACGAACTGGATCTTAGGCAGCATTTTGCTGATCGTTGGCACCACCACGAGCTGCCAGGATGGGTGCAGCAGCAGGTCTACCTCGTCTACGAGCGCAATCCCACCGATGTCGGTGAGCCGTTCGGTGTCCGAGGCGACGGCATCCAACTGGAACAGCAGGTCACCGAGCCAGCTGATGTAGGAACGGAAACCGTCGGACATCGCCCGCAGCGGGATGAGGGTCTCCCTGCGCAGGAACACAGGTTCGCCGCCATCGAACTGCCCGGTGAAGGTAACGCGCTGGGGTAGCAGACCCTCGAAGAGCTCGCGAACCTCGCGCAGCCGAGCGGGGCTCGCCTGCCGCAGCCAGGAGCTGAGCGGCACCAGCGAAACCTGTTCTTCGAACAGGCTCGCGACGCGCTGGTAGCGGCGCTGTCGTCGTCCCCGTTCAAGGGAGGGGTCCCGCTGCGAATCCTCGGGCACGTGCCGGCCGGTCCCGTAACCCACGACGAAAAACGAGGGACTCGATTCATTGAACAGCTCCGACCAGTATCCCTTGGGCGGGTGCGCGTTGACCTGCTCGTAGTCGCCCCTCCTGGTCAGGGAGACGCTGGCGCCAAGCAGTTCTGGGCTCTCCGCGCCGAAGACGAACCCGCTGTCTACCACCGCCTCCGAGGCGCGCCGGTTGACGTACTGGTAGGGGACGAAACCCGAGTTGTTCAGCACCGGGCCGAGCGCGGCCATCGCGATGGCCTTCAGGATCGTTGACTTTCCGCTGCCATTATCGCCGAGGAGCAGGGTGACGTTGGGGTACAGCGGAGCGCGGCCAACAGGATATTCGCCGGGGAACCGCAGCCGGAGGGATACGTCATGGAAGCAGCGCAGGTCGCGCACGCGCAGGCCGCTCAGGTAGAGGTAGGGACGTGTGCCGATTCGACCACCGAGCTCCGCCAGGGCCTCGGTGGTCACGGTCAGCTCGGCGTCGGGAGGCTGCGGCGCCTGGGCCGCGGCGGTCTCAAGCGCCGCGACGCGGGCGCGGTAGCGGCGCCGGTCGCGCAGGCCGAGCAGGTACTCGCGCAGCGGCACGAGCGCCGCACCGCCGACTGCCGTGGCTATCGGTATGACGAAGTCCACGAGGACGGAGATCACTCGACCGGCTCTCTGGAGCTAGAAGCAGTTCCCATGCTTCATTATCACCGATCGGCCTCCCGCCACCTGGCGGGAAGTTAGCATATGGTCAGTAAGGCGTGACCTACCGCCGAGCGGCCACTGATCAAGTCGATCGCCGCGATCTGCCCGTCCTCGCCAACGGTGAAGCTGAACGCCATCCCGATCAAGGCCCCGACCACCCAGGCCGCGCCCGGCTCGTCGCACTTCGTCGTGGGCACCGCGCCGTAAATCAGAGTTTGCTAGCACAGTCAGTCCACGGTCCTAAGGGAGCGCGCACGGACCGGCTGACGTCGTATCTCAGCTTGGCCCGCAGGTGTCCCGCGCCTGGCGGATGTACTCCCGGGGGTCCCACAGTGCGCTGGCCGGGTCTATCTCGTTAACGGTGTTTCCGGCGGTCTTGCTTAGTAGGTTTCGGGGGCTGGGAAGCGGTCGGCGAAGGTGATCGCGAACGCGTTCAGTGCTGGCTTCCACCGCATCGTCCACCTTGTCCTGCCGGTCCCGGTCGGGTCAAGGGACCGGGTCACCAGGTAGAGGCACTTGATCGCGGCCTGCTCGGTCGGGAAGTGCCCGCGGGCCTTGACGGCCCGCCGGTAGCGGGCGTTGAGCGACTCGATCGCGTTGGTGGAGCAGATCACCGTGCGGATCTCCAGGTCGTAGTCCAGGAACGGGGTGAACTGCTCCCAGGCGCTCTCCCAGAGCCGGATCACGGCCCCGTACTGCTTCCCCCATTTCTCGGCCAGCTCGTCCAGGGCGGCCCGGGCCGCGTCGGCGTTCACCGCGGTGTAGATGAGCTTGACGTCCCGTTTCATGGCGTCCCAGTCCCGCTTGGACGTCAGCCGGAACGTGTTGCGGATCAGGTGCACGTTATGCCGACGTCGGCATAACGTGCATTACGCCGACCTGCGGGTTATGCCGACCTCGCGGCGAGAGCCTGCAGGTGGCGGCCTGATCGCCGGCGGGAAGGTCGGCATAATCAGAGGCTTTCGAGGAAGGCCAGGAGCTGGTCCGGGGGCTTGTAGCGTCCGGGCTTTGTGTTTGCCGGGGTGGTCCTGGCGAGGGCTTTCTCCTTGAGCTCGAGGTCGGCGTGCAGGTAGATCTGCGGTGGTGTCGGCCTGCTCGTGGCCGAGCCAGAGGGCGATGACCGAGGTGTCGACGCCGGCGTGGAGCAGGCGCATGGCTGCGGTGTGCCTGAGTGTGTGGGCGGTGACGTTCTTGGCCTTCAGTGACGGGCACTGCTCCGGCTGCGGTCGTGACGTGCTGGGCGAGGCGCTTCTCGACGGCGTCGCGGCTGAGCTGTCCGCCGGTGCGGTTCGGGAACAGCGGCTGGCCGGGGTCGCCGTGGCGTTCGGCGAGCCAGGCCCGCAGGACTGTGACGGTGACCTGGGTCAGCGGGGTGATCCGCTCTTTGCGTCCCTTGCCGTGGCAGGAGACGTGCGGGCCTGTGCCGAGGTGGACGTCGCCGCAGGTCAGGCCGGTCAGCTCGGAGACCCGTAGCCCGGTCTGGGCGGCGAGGGCGAGCATGGCGTGGTCCCGTCGTCCGGCCCAGGTGGCCTTGTCCGGTGCTTCGAGCAGGGCATCGACCTCGGGTTCGGTGAGCCAGGTGACGAGTGCCCGGTCGAACTTCTTGGCGGGGATGGCCAGGACGCGGGCGATCGTCTCGGCGTGCTCGGGATGGCGGAGGGCGGCGTAGGCGAACATGGAGCGGATCGCGGCGAGGCGGGCGTTGCGGGTGCGGGGGCCGTTGCCGCGGCCGTGTTCGAGGTGGTCGAGGAAACCGCCGATCAGCGGCGCGTCCAGGTCGGCGAAGTCGAGCTGGCCGGGCTGTTTCCGGTGCGTTCGGCGGCGAATGCCAGCAGCAGCCGCCAGGCGTCGCGGTAGGCGGCGACGGTCTGGCCGCTGGCGTGCCGCTGCCGGGCCAGCCGGTCGGTGAAGAACGCCTGCAGGTCGGGGGCGAGCGCGGTCACGGCCGCTCCAGCCATGCGCCGAGCCGCTGCCCGGCTGCCGCCATCAGCTCGGGTGACGCCGACAGGTACCAGTACGTCGCCTTGCGGGTCGACGTGGCCGAGGTAGGTCGACAGCACCGCCAGGGTGGCCTGGCCGTCCGCCCGGCGTCGTAGGCGTCGAGCATGGTGCGGACGGCGAAGGAGTGGCGCAGGTCGTGGATGCGGGGCCGGCAGCTGCCGACCGGGGCCGCAGCCCGCGGACGCGGCAAGCTTCTTCCAGGTGGCGTGGACGTTGCAGTAGAGCAGCCTGGTCCCGGCCGGGGAGATGAACACGCGGCCGTCCGCGCCGGGCAGAGCCGTCCCGCGCCTGCAGGTAGTCGCGCAGCGCCCGGCCGTGGTGGCGTGCACCGGGACCAGCCGGGACTTGCCGTGCTTGCCGTTGCGGACGGTCAGCACGCCGGCGTCCAGGTCGGCGTCGCCGCGGTCGAGGCCGATCGCCTCGCCGACGCGCATCCCGGTCACGGCCAGCAGCCCGATCAGGGCCTGGTAGGTCGCCGTCCGCAGCGGGAACCGCAGCGACCGGCCGCCGCCATCAGCGCGGCGACCTCGCCGTCGGTATAGAGGTAAGGCGTGGCCCGCTGCTTGCGGGACGGGATCAGCCCGGCGGGCGGGATCTCCGCGGCCGGGTCGGTGGTGGCGAGCCAGGCCGCGAACCCGCGGACGACCGCGAGCCGGTAGGCATGCCAGGCCGGGTCGCCGCCCGGCAGGACAGCCCAGCCCAGCGCGTGCTCGGTGGTCACCGTGGCGGCGCCGGCCTGCTCCAGGTAGGCGGTGAACTGGGCGAGCAGCTTCTCCGGGCGGGCGAGCTTATAGCCAAGCGACCGCCGGACCGCCAGGTAGTCCGCGACCGCGCCGGCTGCAGCGCGCTCATGCCGCGCCTCCGGACGGCCAGGGACGCGCCAGCGCCCGCAGCGCGAGGGACGTCGGTCTTGGCGTAGATCGCCGTGGACAGCAGCCGCCGGTGCCGCAGCACCTGGCCGACCTCGGGCAGGGACGCCCCGGCCCGCAGCATCCCGGTGGCCGCCGAGTGGCGCAGCCGGTGCGCGAAGACGCCTTCGATCCCGGCCCGCTGCCCGGCGGCGAACACCGCCTGGCTGACCCCGGTGGAGGTCAGCCGGCGGTGCGGCGCGCGGACCCGCAGGAAGACGTTCCTGGCGCCCTCGAACGGCTCGGGCCGCCCGTCGCGCAGCTAGGCGGCGACCGCCTCGCCGACGTCGGCCGGCAGGGGCAGCCGCTCGCTGCGCCGGCCTTTGCCGGTCGACCGTGATCTCCCCGGCCCGCCAGTCGATGTCGTCCAGGGTCAGCGCGGCGACCTCGCCGGCCCGCAGCCCGAGCCGGGCCAGCAGGGTGAGCATCGCCAGGTCCCGCCGCCCGACGGCCGTGCCCGGTGTCGCAGCCGCCCAGCATCGCCTGGACCTGGCCCGGCTCCAGCGGCGCGGGCAGGGCGGCCAGCCGCCAGGACGCGACGGCGGGAACCGCCCAGGCCAGCGGGGCCGGGATCTCGCCCGCCAGGTGCAGCCAGCCCAGCAGCGACCGCAGCGCGGTCACCGTCAGCTTCGCCGTGCCCTTCCGCATCGACGGGCACGTCTCCACGATGAACGCGGTCACCTCGGCCGCCGTCAGGCCGGCCAGGCCGCGTCCGCCCACCTGCGCGGGCGGCCAGGAACGGCCGCACCTTGGCCGCGTAATCGGCAGCCGTCTCAGCCGCGAGCCCTCGTTCCGTCACCAGGTAACGCCGGTAGCGGCCCAGCAGGCGCATCCGCCGGGCCCGCCGGGACAGGCGGCGGCGCCTCCGGCGCCACGCCGACCCGGCGCAGGAAGCCCAGCAGCGGCGCGAGCGCCTTCGGCGACAGGTAAGCGCGCATAGCCGGCCGCCCTCCGGGCAGCCAGGAACCGCTCCGCCGCCTCCGGCGTCAGCCCGCCCGCGTCCAGCCCCTCGCCGGCCAGCCAGCGGCTCACGTGCGCCATCAGGAACATCTGCCCGCACGCCGACTGCGTCGTATACCCCAGCCGGGCCAGCTCGGCGACGAACCCCGCCGCATACGCCTGAAGCGGGCCCGTGACACGAGCCCGCGATGGATCTTCCACGATCAACTCCCCTTCCTCGTCGGAAACCAACGAGGCGAGTGTCGATCAGAAGGGCAGGATTATGCCGACCTTCCCGCCGGCGATCAGGCCGCCACCTGCAGGCTCCCGCCGCGAGGTCGGCATAACCCGCAGGTCGGCGTAATGCACGATGCACGTCTGCACGATCGCCTGCGGCCAGACGTTGGACGACCACGTCGGGCAGTCCCTTCAGCCCGTCGCAGACGACGAAGAACACGTCCCGGATGCCCCGGTTCCTCAGGTCGGTCAGCACGCTCATCCAGAACTTGGCGCCCTCCCCGCCGGTCCCGGCCCACAGGCCCAGGATGTCCTTGTCCCCGGCCAGGGTGACCCCGATCGCGGCGTAGACGGGCCGGTTGGCGACCTGCCCGTCGCGGACCTTGACCACGATCGCGTCGATGAACACCGCCGCGTAGACCTCGTCCAGCGGCCGGGCCTGCCAGGACTGCATCTCCTCGATGACCTTGTCGGTGATCCGGCTGATCGTCTCCCTCGACACCGAGGCGCCGTAGATCTCGGCGAAGTGCGCGCTGATCTCCCCGGTCGTCAGCCCCTTCGCGTAAAGCGACAGCACGGTCTCGTCGACGCCGCCCAGCCGCCGCTGCCGCTTCTTGACGATCTGCGGCTCGAACGTGCCGTCCCGGTCCCGGGGGACCTCGATGGCGACCTGGCCGGTGCCCCCGGTCAGCACCTTCTTCGCCCGGGAGCCGTTGCGGACGTTGCCGCTCTCGTTGCCCGCGCGGGTGTTCCTCTCGTGGCCCAGGTGCTCGGTCATCTCCTGGTCCAGGGCGGTCTCGATCACGACCTTGGTCAGCTGCTTGAGCAGCCCGTCCGGCCCGGTCAGGCACAAACCCTGCTCCCGGGCCCGCCGGACCAGCTCTTCGGCCGCCACCTGCTCGGCCGTCGGTTCCGGCATCTTCTTCGTCACGGTCTCTAGTGTCTGGGTCATCACGGCACCATTTCTGCTGAACACCAGGCTCAGCGGTCAGTGCCGGAAACACCTTTAACTACACAGACCCCGCCACGGATCGTCAAACCATGTCTGTTTGCGGTGGGGGATTCTCACGGTCAGAGTCGAAGGACGCCGAGCTGCTGGTCCCGCGGCACGAACGCAGCCGGTGATGGTGGTCAACTGCCGACAGGCCGGACGTGAGGGCCGTGCTCGGTGACTTCCTCCCCATTGGTGATTTAAGATCATCAGTCCCACTGGGTAGAGATCACGGAGAGCTGCGAGTGAACACTTGGACTAAGGGCGATGACGCGGCGGTCTGCCTGTCGTACCGCGAGCACGGCGTGAAGGCCACGCCCGAGCTGCTCGCGGCGCTGGCGCATCTCACGCCGGGCAGCATCGGCATGCGGCTGCAGAACGTGGAGTATCTCGCCACGGGCGGCGCTCGCGGACTATCGGGCGTGGCCACCCAGACGCGCGAGATCTGGACGCTCGTCTCGGCAGCACTCAACGCCACCTGAGCACCCGGCGCGCCATGCTCCCCGAACGCGCGCCGGACCTGTCGGCGTTGAGCGAGCCCGGTCTCTTTTCCTTGTACCGGGCCATTCTGGCTGAGCTGAAGAGCCGGGGCGTGATCCGGACGGAGAACGCCCCGGTCGGCGACTACGCCGAGTACCTGGTCGCGACCGCGCTCGGCGGCCAGCTGGCGCCCAACTCGGAGAAGTCGTGGGACGTGCTTACCACGGACGGCGAGAAGCTGCAGGTTAAAGCCCGCGTCGTGTCCGACCCCGCCGAGCCGGGCCAGTTGCAGCTGTCTCCGTTCCGCTCCTTCGGCTTCGACTCCGCGGTGATCGTGCTGCTGTCGGCCACCGACTACGCCGTGTCGCGGGCGTCGAAAGTGCCTCGCCACGTGGTGGAATCGTCGGCCGTCTACCGGCAGCACGTCAATGGCAAGGTCTTGTTCGCCCGCCCGGAAATCATGAGCCATCCCGACGCTACGGACCTGACCGCAAAACTCCGGGCGGCACAAACTGGCCGCGCCCCCGACAAGCGGACGTACGAGGAGATCGACGCTGAGCCTGCCCTCTGGACGCCGCTGCGCATCCTCCAAGGAGTCCGGGTGCTGCACCAGCGCGGTTACCACTCGCACCCGGATACTCCCCGGCATGAGCTCGTCGGGCATGTACTGGCGCGTGTCGATCGCGGCAGCGGCCAACTTCCAGACCGACGACGGCTACCTCGAACTTCGCGACTGGGACAGCGCGGTCAACTACTCGACGGCCGACGGAAGGAGTTCGCCGACAGCCGGGTCGACGCCAGCACAAGCCCAGACATTGTCGCGGACCTGATCCTTTCGGCCCTGCCGCGCCTCCCCGCGGCAGATGACGACCCGCTCTACGTCGAGTGGTACGCCAACCTGATGCGACTCGTCGAGGAGCATCACAGTCTCCCGATCGCCTATGCCGACGACTTCGACCAAAAGCCTGGCTGGGAGATCGGGTGGGGCAGCGGGATCCGCCACCCTCGAGCCACCGGCGCCGTCGACCGCGTGATCACCTGACGACCGTCCCGTGTCGCAGGGCGTTCTCCGATCCTGCCTCGTTCTGGAGCGGACCTACCCCGTGGCCGCCTGGCCGGGCGTCGCAACCGCAGCCTGCCCCGAGTCTCGGCCGAGCCAGATGACGCTCACGTTGGATCGGCTGCCCAGGAAAGACGATGCCTGTTGACAACTTGCTGCGCCGACGGGGACTGGAGTTGGTACGGGGTCTACACACCCGGACGAATGTTTCGTCGGCCCAAGTCAGTAGCTCACGCAAGCGGTAAACGCAGTGACAATGGGGCTACTTGGGTGCTGACCCGGTCAGGCGATCCACGACGTGATGCGCGGGCCTTTTGCAGTCTGCGCGCCGCGAGCCTAGCGCCATGCGTCAACGAGTGCCTGGCGGATTCAGCTTGTGCATGATGGGGCTGTTATTGAACTTAGAGTCCCATTCCGTCCGTGTCAGTTGGCTGCGGCCTGCCGGTCGAGTTTGCCTGCGGCGGGCGGGCGACGGCTTTTGGGCTGTCTTCCCACCGGACGGGTTTTGCTATGCCTCGGATGTCCGTGAGCCGGCCTTTGGGCCTATCCCGCTGGTCTCGGGCATGGCGGTACGCGCAAAATCCCCTTCATGATGGGAATTGACGTGTGATCGGCGAGCTGAACAGTTGATGGCTGGCCGTCGGAAAACGCTGGCGGGATCATGGTTCTACACGGAATCGAAGAAAAGAGCCAGCGACGGGCACATGCGGCCATGGTAACGTGGGGCGGCCTAATTATTGGCTTATGGGAAGGGGCCTCATGGCCAGGAAGCGTGGGTTCTTCGCGGAGTTGCAGCATCTGAACCAGCAGGCCGACAAGCGCCAACGCCAGCAACAGGCCGCCGCGTACCGTGCGAGCATCGCCGCTCAGCGTGAGGCCGAGAGGAGGCTCCACGCTGCCCAGCGAGCCATGTCTGCGGCGGTGGCCGCTGATGTGCGCGAGCGCGATCGGTTGGAGAGGGAAGCGGCCCGTCTTCACGCGGAGTCGCGGGTGGCCGAGGTGGATTCCCTGAACGCGGAGCTTGCCCAGTGCCGCGAGGAGATCGACGGCATCCTTGCAGGTGCCCTGGCGGCCGAGGGCCGCCTCGACCTTGAGGCGCTAAAGGTGACGAAGGTTGAGCATCCGCCGTTTCAGGCTGGACCGCTTGGCGTCCCGGTTCCGGCTTTGGCACAGCCTGTTTATCTTCCTGAGCCGGTCTACCGGGAGCCCCCGGCGCCGGGTGGGATGTTCGGCGCGAAGAAGAAGCACGCCGAATTGATTGCGCTGGCGCGGGCAGACTATGAGCGGGCTCATCGCGAGTGGTACGACAGGAACGCGGCGATACACTCGACGTTCGTCTCGGCGCTGGGCCGACGCGAGGAAGCGGAACGTCAGCGCCTAGCGCAGCTACAAACTGCGGAGGCCGCATACCGGGCTGAATGCCAACAGCGTGAGGCCGAGGCTGAGGCACTCAACCAGGCACTGGCGAAGCTGATCAACGACCTGGCATTCGATGTCGAGGCCGCGATTCGGGAGTACATCGGCATCGTCTTGTGGAACTCCGTATACCCGGATGCGTTCCCCGTCGACAATGACCACGACTTCGACCTGGCGACCCGCGAGTTGCGTCTCAAGGCGACTGTGCCGCCGCCGTCCGCGGTTTCGCCGGTGAAGGAGTACAGGTACGTGCGGGCCAAGGACGAGATCACCTCCACCGCTCTGCCGGTGAAGGCCCAAAAGGACCGTTACGCGGCGGCCGTGACCCAGGTCGCGCTGCGCGCGCTCCACGAGATATTCCAAGCCGACCGCAGCGGCAAGATCCACTCCATCGCCCTCACGGTCGGAACCGAGGCGATATCCCCGGCCACGGGACTACGGGAGAGCGTGCCGCTGGTGATCGTGGCCGCTGACCGCGAGACGTTCTGCCGCTTCGACCTGTCGAACGTAGTTCCCCAGGCGACCCTCGAGCACCTGGGGGCCGCCATATCCAGATCCCCGTTTGACCTCGCGCCCGCGGACACCTCGCGCGGCGTCCGCGTCCGCAAGCGTTGATGATGAAATTCAATCCGCCGCCCACCTGGCCGCAGCCGCCAGCGGGATGGGCGCCGCCACCTGGTTGGAACCCGGACCCGTCTTGGCCTCTCCCGCCAGCCGGATGGCGCCTGTGGCTCCCCGATGATAATGCGGACGCCGTTGGGACCACCGAGCGAAGCGCGCCGCAGTCAGCTCCCGCACCCGTTACGGCGCCCTCCGCGCCTCAGCCAGAGTCCGCCGTTCTACTAGCCCGGATAGCTGACCTCGAGGGCCGCTCGCGGCAGCGGGGAACGGCTCATCGGACGTCATCGAATTGAGCGACCAGAGGGTGCTCCAAGACGTCGGCATCTACCGTTACCACCACCCGCTGGAAAACGCCGCGCTTTACAAGGAGCGCCTCGCTCAGCTGAACGGCAAGATCGACGAGGCGGTCAAGGCCGGCAGGGCCGTCCTCGCGGCGGACATGTTCACCTTCGACGGATCGCTGGCCAAAGGCCGCAAAATGGTCGGCGACCTGTCCAGGCTGATGCTGCGCGCCTATAACGCTGAAGCCGACAACTGCGTCCGTTCACTGCGGTCGGGCAACATCACCACCGCCACCCGCCGGTTGGAGGCCGCGGTGGCCGCGATCGAAAGGCTCGGCGCGATCATGGAGATGCGAGTCAACCCCGACTACCACGCGCTCCGCGTCGCCGAGCTTCAACTCACAGCCGACTACCAGATGAAGATCCAGGAGGAACGGGAGAAGGCACGTGAAGAGCGGGAGCTGCTGCGCGAACAAAGACGAGCGGAGGCCGAACTCGCCGCCGAGAGGGATCGGCTCGAAAAGGAACGCGCCCATTACCGCAACGCGCTTGATGCGCTCCGGGCCAAAGGAGACGACGCCGCAGCCGACGAGTTGGCCGGCAGGCTGGCCGATATCGATAAGGCCATCGCGGAGAATGACTTCAGGATCGCCAACATCCGCGCAGGCTACGTGTACGTCATATCGAATATCGGCGCGTTCGGCCCCAGCATCGTAAAGATCGGCATGACACGCCGCCTAGAGCCGATGGACCGAGTACGCGAGCTCGGGGACGCGTCGGTGCCCTTCCGCTACGACGTTCACGCTCTCCACTTCTCGGACGACGCGGTCACCCTAGAGCACGAACTGCACAAGACCTTCGCGGCACGCAGGGTCAACTTCATCAACGAGCGCCGCGAGTTCTTCTTCGCCACCCCGGCCGAGGTCCGAGACGTCCTCCTCGAAAAAACAGGCGGCCTCCTTGAATACACAGAGGCGCCCGAGGCGCCGGAGTATTTCCAGAGCGTGCGACACTGGCAGGCCAATTCAGCGACCTAGCGATAGAGCGGTAGGCAGTCAAATCAACTGAAGATCTGATCCATAACCTCTGCGCCGCGCGTGAGCGCAGGCACAATCTGATGCCGGTAAACGAGCTCAGTCGTGGCCGTCTGCTGATGCCCCGCCAGCAGCGCGATCGCCCCCACCGGCACCCCGTGAGCCGAAAGCAGCGATACGAACGTGTGCCGCAGCTCCCGCGGCACCCACGTCTTCCCCAGCCCAGCAGCCTCGGTGATCACCCGGAACTGTCTTCGTACGTTGTGATCATCCTGCGGAGTCCCCACGGCCGAGGCGAACACCAGGTCGTTGTCCTTCCACAGCGGCCCCGCCGAGAGCCGGTCCTTCACCTGCCGCACCCGGTGCTCCCGTAGCGCCTCAACGCACTTCCGCGGTAGCGCCAGCGTCCGCCGCGACTTCGGCGTCTTGGTGTCGCCCCCGGCCCTCTCGGCCCGCCACACGAATACCGCCACCTGCTCGTAATCGAACCCGACCTCGCTCACCGGCCGCCACTGCTCATCCACCCAAACCACGACGTGGTCCCAGCGCAGGGCCCGCGCCTCCTCGGTCCGCACCCCGGAGAGCAGGGACACGATGATGTACGCCTCCAGCGCCGTCCCCTTGGCCGCCGCCATCAGCGCCACCGCCTGCTCCAGCGTCAGCGACTTGGATGGCCGCCCCGCCTGCTGCCCCTTCGGCGCGTCCACCAGCGCGGCGACGTTCCGGCCCACCAGGTCGTCAGGCTCAGCGTGCCGGATAGCCCGGACCAGAACGTTGTGCGCGATCTGCACCGTCCGCGTTGACAACCGCGCCGCCAGGGCCGCCAACGCCCCCTGCACGTTAGATGCGGTCAGTTCCGTCAGCCTGATCTTGCCGAGCTCCTCGTTGAGCGCCTTCACGATCGTGCCTCGGTACAAGGTCACGGTGCGTTCCGAGAGCCCGTCGACGTCATGCGCCAGCCAGTCCTCGAGCGCGTCGCCCACGGTGTACCGCCGCCGCGGCCGAAGCCCGGCGTCTGTCTCCTTATGGATTTCCCGAAGCTTGTCGCGGACCTCGACCTTGGTCTTGCCGCTGACCTTCTTGCGGATGCGCGTCCCAGTCGGGCTAAAGCCAAGGTCAACTGCGCCGATGTACCGCTTCCGCGATTCGTCCCAGTAGATCGAGTCCTCGCCGTGCCCGCGACGCTTGCTCGTGGCTTGCGTCATGACCTCAGGATAAGCCTTTGGCTCCCAGTTTGGCTCCCAGCGCGCTGCGCTCGAATAGCCATATAGCCTCTGACCTGGTGCGCCCGGCAGGATTCGAACCCGCGACCCGCTGCTTAGAAGGCAGCCGCTCTATCCGACTGAGCTACGGGCGCTCGCTGACCATTGTGCATGGCGAAGGTCACGCAACGGCTACACGTAGGTCGCAGTCCGCGAGAAGAGAACCTGATCAGCATACCGAACGTAGCCGCATCCCCACCCGCGCTTGCGATTTCGCCCCCCGCGGGCCCCTCGAGCCCCGTACCCGGGCGGCCCCGCCGCGATAGTCTCGGCAGTATGCCCGACACCGTTCTCTACACCGCCGAGGCGACCTCAACCGGCGATGGCCGTAACGGCCACGTCGCCTCCTCCGATCACAAGATCGACCTCGACCTGGCGTTCCCCCCGGAGATGGGCGGCAGCGGCGCGGGCTCCAACCCCGAGCAGCTGTTCGCGGCCGGCTACGCCGCCTGCTTCCACAGCGCGCTGCGCCTGGTCGCGAGCCGCGAGCACGCCTCGCTCGGCGATTCCACGGTGACCGCGCAGGTCGGCATCGGCCCCGACGGCGACGCCTTCGGCCTCGCGGTGACGCTGGTCATCCACGTCCCGGGGATGGAGCGCGAGAAGGTACGCGAGTTCGCCGAGGCGGCTCACCAGGTCTGCCCCTACTCGCGGGCGACCAAGGGCAACATCATCGTCGAGCTCCGCGTTCTCTAAAGTCCAAACTTCGGGTCATATCGAACGGTTCGTTGCTCCGCCTCTCCCCTGCATTACCCCGTGAGGCGGGGGAACGATCACCCGTGACCATCCCCGCCAGACCCGGAGGCACGCCGATGACCGAGATCGACCTGGACGCGATCAAGGCGGAGCGCGCCCGCCTCGAGGCGGCGTACATCACCCCTGACCGGCCGCCGACCTCCGCCCGCGGCATCCACCACGCGGCGCTGATCTGCTCCGATGTCGAGCAGACGATCAAGTTCTACCAGGGCATCCTCGAGTTCCCGCTGACCGAGCTGTTCGGCAACCGGGACTACCGGGGGTCGACCCACTTCTTCTTCGACGTGGGCAACGGCAACCTGCTCGCGTTCTTCGACTTCCCCGGCCTCGACCTCGGCCCGTACCTGGAGACGCTCGGCAACATCAACCACATGGCCATTTCCGTCACCCCGGAAAAGTGGTCGCACCTCAGGTCCAAGCTGGCCGACGCCGCAGTCCCCTTCACCGAGGCAAGCGGCACCTCAATCTACTTCAAGGACCCAGACGGCGTCCGCCTGGAGCTGCTAGCCGACCCCCTCGGCGAGATGTACGGCACCAAGGTCCTCTAACCCCTCCGCCGACCCCCTCCGCCCTGTCGCATACCCCGGCTTCCGCCCCGACTGGTCCGGCTTCGGCCGCGACAGGCCCGGCATCCCCCGAGACGGCTGCGTGCGCCTATCCGGGCAGGTTCGGAGCCCGGTAAGCGATGCTGACCGAGCCCGTCGGGGTCTTAGTCGGCGACGGCGTCGGCGTCGGGTGCGGCCTCGCCGCCCGCTCGACCTGCTCATACAGGATGCGCGTGGCGGGCCCGAAGTAGGCGCTGTAGGAGGCCCACTCGTAGTCGCCGCCGAGTTCGTAGCCGCCGATCACGCCGAACACGGTGCCGGTCCCGTTCCTGGCGTTGTAGCCGATGATCCACGGCCCGCCGCTGGTGCCGGTCCAGAACCCGTGGCAGTAGAACTCCATCTGCCCGGTGCGGAACCTGAAGCTCTTGGTGGCGCACCTGATGGGCGCGGCGCCACTGTCGTTCTGCCCGATGACCTCGATCTTCTCGCTGTACCAGCGGGTGAAGCCGATGGTGAGGCCGCCGGTCTTGGCCTGGATCTGCTTTCCGCCGGCTGCGGCCAGGGTGAGGAAGGCGAAGTCGAGGTCTGGGTCGTGCGAGAGCTTCCAGCCGCTCGCGACCGTGATCGTCCGGACCGGCCACACCCCGTACGGCCGCTTGCCGTCGTGGTACCCGGGCACGTACTCGATGTTGGTCGCGAACCCGTTCGAGTACACGCAGTGCGCCGCCGTGAGCGCCAGGTCGTCCGCCGTCGAGTCCACCACCGAGGCGGTGCAGAAATGGCCCTTGCCGCCCGTGGTGTAGAACAGCACCCCGGTCGTCGGCGACCCGGAGAACGGGCTGGCCGTCGGGATCCCCTTCGGCGCGGTGATCTCAGCACTGGCCCGGCTCGCCCGCGGCAGTCCCGGCGCCCGCGTCACCGCGGGCAGCGAAGTGCGGATCAGGCCGCGGGGGACCGCCGCCGCCGTCGCGCCCCGCATCCGCCGCCGCGTCCAGTGCGCCAGCGCCTGCCGCTGCGCCGCCGCGCTGACCTGGTCGGTGACCGCCGCGGCGGGACCGGTCACGCTCGCGTCGAGCACGCTCGGGCCGGCCGCCTGCGCGGCTCCGCCAGTTTCGGCAGCGCCGATCGTCACCGCGACCGCGACTATCGCAGCGAGCACCCCGAGCATCCCGAACGCCGTGCCTGCCTGATACCCGCCCCGTCGCGACATCCGGACTCCTCTGTCGGTTGTTGTGGGTTTGTATGCGCTTGTGCGCACCCAATCACACGAGTCGCCACCGCTCCCGGACCGCCGGCCGAGGGCCAAAACGCAGGCGTCGAGGCGGTGAAGGCGTTCGATTTGCCGGTGCAACTTCGGCCCTGAGAACGGCCGCGCTGACCGGGGAAGGGGTGCCCGGAGGGGTACGGGCAGGCGATCCTAGGAAGTCAATTTACGCACGGTTGAGGCGGAGCACGGGACCGTTCGCTATGAATGGCTTTGATTTTTCACTAGGATCCAAGAACGCATACGGGAGCGTGCGGCCGGCCCAGGATCGCAACTAGGTGGGTTAAGGCGCGCTAGGTAGAACTGCCGATCTTCGTGCCGATTCATTCCAGGCCGTTGATCTGCGTGTAAAACTGGCTGCGAGCCGCACCAGACGACCCCTCCCGGAGGCCCTTGATGACCAAGGCCCTGCGCCTTCCGGAGGGCCTGGACACGACCAAGCCCTCCCCGGCGCGGATCTACGATTACATGCTCCGTGGCAACAGCCATTTCGACGTTGACGAGGAAGCGGCCAAGCGCATCCTGACCGTGGTACCGGAGATCAAGGACTGCGCCTGGTCGAACCGGGGGTTCCACCAGCGCGCCGCGGCCTGGATCGCCCGCCAGGGGGTCAGGCAGTTCATCGACATCGGGTCCGGGCTGCCCACCATCGGGAACACGCACGAGGTGGTCAAGAAGATCCACCCCGATGCGCGCGTGGTCTACGTCGACAACGACCCGATGGTGGAGCTCTACAGCCAGGCGATCCTCGAAGAGAGCGCGGGCTCGGTCAGCGTGCTCTGCGCCGACCTGCGCGAGCCCGAGGCGATCCTCACCCACCCGAGCGTGCGCGCGCTGCTCGACTCCGGGGAGCCGACCGGCCTGCTGATGACGGCGGTGCTGATGTTCGTCTCCGACGGCTCCGATCCGTGGAGCCTGGTCTCGCGCTACGTGCAGGCGGTCGGCCCGGGCAGCTACCTGTCGCTGTCGCACATCACCGACGACGCCAAGCCGCCGCTGGCGGTCGACGGCTTCCGCCGGGTATTCGACCAGGCGACCGAGCAGATGCACTTCCGCTCCAAGACCGCGATCGCGCGGTTCTTCGACGGGCTCGAGATCGTCGCCCCGTACCAGGGCGGCGCGCCGTCGCTCACGTACAGTGGCCTCTGGGGCGCCGAGGACGTGCAGCTGGCCGACAGCGACGGATCCCGCTGGCTCTACTGCGCGGTGGCGAGGGTCCCATGATGAACGTCGCGGCCGACGTCACGACGGACACCCGAAGCGCGGACACCCTGAGCATGGAAGTCGAGGCGGCAACGGGCACCGAGGGCAAGCCGACACCGGACGAGCTCGGCATCGACGTCGCTCGCCTGGCCTGGCAGCGATCCGGCGACGGCGACGGGTCGATCGAGATCGCCTTCCCGCTCAGCGCGGCCTGGACCCGGGGCGACTGGGTGCTGATGCGGGTGGCGGGCGATGAGACCGGCCGGATTCTCGTGTTCGACCGGAATGAATGGGACTGCTTTCTCGACGGCGTGCGGAACGGCGAGTTCGACGACGCGACGAGCCAAGGCGAGTCCGATTCGTAGCGGTATTCACCCAATGGTCCGACCTGCCGATCGGTCTCTCGTCGGCGGGCCGTTCCGTTGTCTGGCCGGTTGCCTCGGCCTGCCGTTTCGCTCCGCTAAGCGCCCGTAAAACCTGCGACATCGCATCTGAAAAGCCTTGATTTGTGAATCGCAATGTGAGTATACTCGGGACTGCGTCCACAGGACCTGTCTGTGCGCGGTTATCGGTCAAGCGTGAGAAATACCGGCAAAACCCGCAGACGGCCACCTATCTCACAGCGATTCGGCGAGGATGGAGGGAGATATCGATGAGCGATGATGCCTACGGCGCGACCGTCGCGAAGCGACGTCTATCCCGGCGCCTGGCCGAGCTGAGGGGCGCGTCGGGCTACACCGCAAACCACGTCTGCGACATCCTGAACTGGGGTCGCGGCAAGGTCGGCCGGTTTGAGGCCAACCAGTGGAAGCGGCCCGAGATGAGCGATATCCGCGACCTCATCAGAATTTACGAGATCGAGGGCGCGGAGCGGGAGGAGATCGAGGAGCTCGCGGTGCGCTGCCGGGTCCGCCCGTGGTGGCGTGAGTACGGCGAGATCTTCGACAACGAGTTCCCCGGCTACGAGAACGACGCGACGTCCATCCGCGTCTACATGCCGCTGTTGCTGCCCGGCCTGCTGCAGACCCCCGCCTATATGGAGGCGCAGCTCAAGTCCGGTCCGCGGCCGCCCGCCTGGCGGCGCAAGGCGGTCGCCACCCGGCAGCGCAGGCAGGAGATCCTCGACCGCAGCGACGGCAACGCGCCGCAGCTGTCGGTCGTGATCACCGAGGCCTCGCTGCGGTACCGGTGGGGCATGCACGGCGACCGCAGGGAGCAGATCGAGCATCTGTGGGACATGAGCAAGCGGCGCAACATCGAACTGCGCATCCAGCGGTTCGACGACGGCCCTCCCACCGGCCTGTTCTCCATGGTCAACATCTTCGACTTCCCAGGCGGCGAGCCGTCGCTTGTCTTCGTGGAGACCGACTACTCCATTGAAGAGGTAAGCGCGCCGGACGCGGTTAACGGTTACATCCAGTCGTTCGAGCGCGCGTGCGATGCGGCGCTCGAACCCGAGGACACCACGGTGTACCTCGAAAAACTCGCCAAGAGAATGGAGTAACTACAAGTGATCGACCTGTCTCAGGCTATCTGGCGAAAGGCCGCGCTCAGCGCGCACAACGGCGGCTGCGTTGAGGTTGCCGCCAACCTGCCCGGCGTTACCGCGGTCCGTGACAGCAAGCGCCCGGAGAGCGGCGCTCACGTCATCGACCGGTCCGCCTTCACCGCTTTTCTGGTAGACGTGCAGGGGGGGCGCTACGACATCTAGCTCTAGCTTAGGTGTCGTGACGCACGGCACGAGGGTCCCCTGGGGTGCATCCCAGGGGACCCTCGTGTTTTCTGTGAGCCCTGTCTCATGAGCCCTGGCGGCTGCTCGCCGCATCATCGCGGTTCCCGGCGCCACGTGCGAATCTACCCTGGACGGGTCCGCGGCGGCCAGACCATACGAGCTTTCGGTTGCGTGTGACGCAATTGCGCGCTCGTGTGATCTATGTGAATCCCTCAAATAATGGAATACAATCGGCGTCGATGTGCGGTCGGCTGGGTCGGGCCTTGTCGCACGCGAGGGTGGTTTCACATGATTAGGGAGGTAATGTCCGCACGGAATGACCAGCGGCAGGTGACCGTAGGTATGCATAAGAAGCCCTAGGTAATTGTACGGTTCGTCTTTTCGGGCAGCATTAATTGCCCCGATTGAAGCCCATTTGATCCATTGGTGACCGACTGGCTGGCGGCGGTTCTGCTTCCTTATCAGTGGCACGCAGAGTACTGTGAAGTGACGCACATGACTCAGAAGCTGTGCTTCACAGATTCGGAATCAGACCGGAAAATGGGGACCCGGTAGTAGGTACGACGGGGCTCTGACGGCACGACGGCGGCTTAGGCCGGAGGCACCGATATGGATGACGGGTTGCGGATGGTGCAGTCTCGCGCGTGCGGCGCGTGGGCACTCCCGGGGGACCCAACCTGCGCGGGCGTTGCCCGACGGCTGTTCCGTCAGGTGGCAAGCGGGCTCGACCTCGAGTCCGAGGCCGTCGATGACGGCGTGACGATGGTCAGCGAGCTCGCCGCCAACACGCTGCATGTGCAGCAGCGGCGGCCCGCGCCGGCCAATCCCGAGCTCTGGCTGTACCTGCGGGGCTCCGGCCCCCGCGCGGAGCTCGTCTGCAAGGTCTTCGACACGCTCCCCGGCTGGGTGCGCGGCAACGTGCCCGGCCGCACCGTCGCCCGCGCGCCGGCCGACGCGATGAGCGGGCGCGGCCTCGAGGTCGTGCACGAGCTGTCGGCGGGGCGCTGGGGCCATCATCTGTCCCGGGCCCGGCTGGCGGGCACGGGCCCGCGGGGCAAGGCCGTCTGGTTCGCGCTGCCGGCCCCCGCGGCCGACCGCGACGCCGGGCGGGGGCCGGGCCGCGATGATCCCGCCACCGCCGGCCAGGCGATGACCGAGCTGGAGAAGGACCTCGGCACCCGCGGCTTCGCCGGCAAGCTAGTGCGGGCCGACGACCCGGGCGCGGACATGGCCGTGCTCTCGATCGCCAGCGGCCTGACCCTCTGGTGCCGCTCCGGCACCGCCTGGCTGCGGTCGCCGGGCACCGCCGTCCGGCAGTGGAGCTACTGCGACCTGGTCGAGGTCGGGGAGCAGGCCGTCCAGGAATACGAGACGACAATCGCGATGGTCGAGCCGAGCACGCTGGCCGCCGCCAGCAGAACCGGCGCATTAGTCCCTTGCGACAACTGCAATACCATTGCCGCCCCGTCGCCTGGCAAGCGAAGACGACCGTGGAAATCGACGGCGGCGGTGGAGCCAACCCGGTCCGCCCAGCTGGGAAAGAATTTCAATCCGAGTTCCTTCTTCGGAACGGATCCCGGTTCTTGCCAGTCTGGATCTTAACTTTATCTTAGCATTCTAACCGGGCGGCGGAAGCGGCCGCGGCGGTGCCCGACCGGCGCGGCTAGCCCAGCCGCGAAGCGACCGACTGGTAGGCGTCGAGGGTGACGTCCCAGAAGCGATCGGCCGCGATCGCGGTGGCCACCCGCGCGTTCGGGATGATCGATTTTGTGAAGTCGGTGACGGTCATCCCCGCGGTGAGCCTGCCCTGCGTCTCCACCTCCACCAGGGCCGGCGTGTAGCGGAAGACCGAAGGGTCGGCGATGGAGACGACCGCGCACACGTCGTGCACCGGCGGCTCGGCGCCGGGCTCGGCCGAGTCGTCGGCCGAGTCGAAGTACTGCGCGAGGGCCGGCAGCAGCAGTCGCGAGCCGAGTTCGCCGAGCGTCCGCATCCGGTCCTGGACGGCGCCCGTCGCCCGCGCCAGCAGCGTGACGTCGAGCCCGATCATCCGCACGCCCGACGGCCAGCCGGCCGCGAACACGATCGCCGCCGCCTCCGGGTCCGCCCAGACGTTGAACTCGGCGGCGGGGGTGACGTTGCCGCGCGAGGCCGAGCCGCCCATGATCACGAAGTCCCTGACCCACGACGCCAGCCGGGGCTCGCGCCGCAGCGCCAGCCCGATGTTGGTCAGCGGGCCGGTCGCGACCAGCGTGATCTCGCCCGGCGCGGCGGCGGCCGACTCGATGATGAAGTCAATCGCGTGCCCCGCCTCCGGCGGCCGGGCCGGGGCGGGCAGCACCGCGCCGCCGAGGCCGCTCTCGCCGTGCACGTGCCCGGCGTGCAGCGCCGGGCGCAGCAGCGGGGTACCGCACCCGGCGGTGACCGGCACCGAGCCGAGGCCGACGAACGCCGCCACCGCCAGGGCGTTCGCGGTGGTCTTGGCCAGCTCGACGTTGCCGGCCACGGTCGTGAGGCCGGCCAGCTCGATCTCGGGCGACCCGGCCGCGAAGGCGATCGCCAGCGCGTCGTCGATGCCGGGGTCGCAGTCGAGGATGATGGTGGTGCTCATGGCGGTGGTCCTGTCCGTCGCGGCCGGGGGAACAAACCGAAGGTATCGAACGGTCGCGTGTTCCACCTCGCTGCTCCCGGCTTCGCGCCTCCGCCGGTTGATAGCCTTGCCCACGACGAGGAGGTCCGTTCCCCATGCACCAGCCGCCCATCCCGCACATCGACGCAGAAGACCCGCAGATCGCGGGGCTGATCCACGACGAGGCCCGCCGCCAGCAGGACAAGTTCCGGCTGATCGCGTCGGAGAACTACGTGTCCGGCGCGGTGCTCGAAGCCTCCGGCACGCTGCTGACCAACAAGTACTCCGAGGGCTACCCGGGCAAGCGGTACTACGAGGGCCAGCAGTTCATCGACCCGATCGAGTCGATCGCGGTGTCGCGGGCGCAGGCGCTGTTCGGGGTCGAGCACGCGAACGTGCAGCCGTACTCGGGGTCGCCCGCCAACCTGGCCGCCTACCTGGCCTTCGCCTCGCCCGGTGACACGGTGATGGGGCTGGCGCTGGCGATGGGCGGTCACCTGACGCACGGCGCGGCGCCCGACGATCGGCGGCAAGTGGTTCAACTCGGTCCAGTACGGGGTGCGCCGCGACACCGGCCGGATCGACTTCGACGAGGTGCGCGACCTGGCGCTGCGCGAGCGGCCCAAGGTCATCTTCTGCGGTGGCACGGCGCTGCCGCGGACGGTCGACTTCCCCGCCTTCGCCGAGATCGCGGCCGAGGTCGACGCCGTTCTGGTGGCCGACATCGCGCACATCGCGGGCCTGGTCGCGGGCGGCGCGCACCCGTCGCCGGTCGGCTTCGCCCCGGTGATCACCACCACCACCCACAAGACGCTGCGCGGGCCCCGGGGCGCGATGATCATGACCGACGCCGCGCACGCGACCGCCGTCGACAAGGCGGTCTTCCCCGGCCTGCAGGGCGGGCCGCACAACCACACGACGGCCGCCATCGCGGTGGCGCTGCACGAGGCGGCCCAGCCGTCCTTCCGCCGCTACGCGGCCCAGGTGGTGGCCAACGCGGCCGCGCTCGGGTCGGCGCTGCAGGCCCGGGGCTACGACCTGGTATCCGGCGGGACCGACAACCACCTGCTGCTGGTGGACCTCACGTCGAAGGGGATCGGCGGCAAGCCGGCCGCGAAGGCCCTCGACAAGGCCGGCATCGAGCTGAACTTCAACGCGGTCCCGTACGACACCCGCCGCCCGTTCGACCCGTCCGGCATCCGCCTCGGCACCCCCGCGATCACCACCAGGGGACTGACCGAGGAGCACATGCCGCAGCTGGCGGCCTGGATGGACGAGGCCATCACCGCCGCCGCCAAGGACGACGAGGCGCCCCTGGCCCGCATCGCGGGCGAGATCAGCGACCTGCTGTCCGCCTACCCCATCCCCGGCTGGCGCGCCGAGTAGCCGTCCGCCGCTCGCCCACCACCCGGAGCCACTGATCCCAGCCGCGCCTACGCGCACCCACGGCCAAGTCGTTGGCGCGTGCCCGTGAACTTTGGCGCTGTGGGCCACACCGCCAAAATCGCCGCGCCGACGGACAAACGAACCCGTAACATGGCGCATCTGTCCCTGACTTTCGATGTCATCTGCGCATGAAGTTGCAGGCGTTGCCAGTGATTTGACTGCATGTTCGAGTGAATCTATATTCGATCATGCTGTTGGGTTCGTCGGGTCGGGCGAACGTTGGTTTCGCCTGTCTTCCCCCGGGCGGGCCGGCCCGCGCGAGCCACGCCGCGCGGTGCTGGTGGCTTGGCGTGCGGGAAGTGCAGGGCAGGACATGGCTCGGTTGTACGGAGAACCGGTCGAGGTGCAGACGGGGGAGGACGGCCTGCCCGCCTGGTTCGGGTGGCGGCGGCGGCGCTACGCCGTGCACGCGGTTCAGGAGTACTGGCTGGTCAACCGCGACTGGTGGCGGGAGTCCAATCCGGTCCCGGCCCGGCCCGAGCTTGAGTACTGGCGGGTGGAGGCGTCGGCCGGCCAGGGCCACCCGGCCGGCATCTACGAGCTGCGCCGTGATGTCGCGGCCGAGGTCTGGACGCTGCGCCGGGTCGAGGACTGATGACGCTCGCAGCCCCGGCCGAAGCGTTCACGCACCTGCACGTCGCGTCCTCGTACTCGCTGCGCTACGGCACCGCGACCCCCCGGGCGCTGGCCGCCCGGGCGGCCGACCTCGGCATGCCCGCGCTCGCGCTGACCGACCGCGACGGCCTCTACGGCGCGTTCAAGCACGTCAAGGCGTGCGCCGAGGCCGGCATCAAGCCCCTCCTGGGCGTCGACCTGCCGCTGCTGACGTCCGACCCGACGATTCCCCGGGCCGGCCGGGTGACGCTGCTCGCGATCGGCCGCCAGGGCTGGGCGTCGCTCTGCCGCCTGGTGTCGGCCGCCCACGCCGCGCCGGCCCACGCCGCGCTGGCCCACGCCGCGCCGGCCCACGCCGCCCCGGCGGCCGACACGGCCCGCGGCCGGTTGGCCCGCGCGGCCGACGACGACGTGCCCGCGGTCACCCCCGAGCTCGTCGCCGAGCACGCGGCCGGCCTGATCGTGCTGCTCGGGCCGGCCAGCGACGTCGGCCGGGCGGTGGCCGCCCGCCGCCGCGACCAGGCGCGGCGGCTGCTGGACGGCTGGCGCTCGCTGGGCTGCGAGGCCGTCGTCGAGATCGTGGATCACCTGGAGCACAAGTCCACCGTCAACGCGGTCCGGCTGGCCGAGCTCGCCCGCGACAGCGGGACGGTGGCCGTGCTCGCCAACGCGGTCAGGTACCTGGACCCGGCCGACAGCCCGGCCGCCCAGGTGCTCGACGCCGCGCGCAACCTGGTCCCGCTCGGCTCGCCCCGGCTGGTCGCCCACAACGGCCGGGCGTACCTGGCCGGGCCGGCCGACATGACCCGGGTGGCCGAGCGCGTCACCGCGGCGATGACCGGGCCGGGCGGCCGGTCGCCGGATGCGCGCGGCGCCGCCCGGCTGCTGGCCGACACCGCCGAGCTGGCCCGCCGGTGCACCCTCGACCCGGCCGAAGACCTCGGCGTCGGCGCCCACCATCTGCCCGAGACGCAAGGGCCCGTCGGCGAGCAGCAGCGGGCCCTCCGCGCCCGCTGCGAGCACGCGATCCTGGCCGGCCGCTACCGCACCGCGCACCCGTCCGCCCGGCCCGGCATCGGCCGGCCGCGCGCCGCCAGGAACGCCCGCGACCGGCTCGAGCACGAGCTGGCGATCATCGGCGCGACCGGCATGGCCCCGTACTTCCTGACGGTGGCGGACGTGGCCGACCGGGTCCGCGCGGCCGGCATCCGCTGCGCGATCAGGGGCTCGGGCGCGGGCAGCTTCGTCAACCACCTGCTCGGCATCAGCGCCATCGACCCGCTCGAGCACGATCTGCTGATGGAGCGGTTCCTCACCCCGGTGCGGGCCACGCTGCCCGACATCGACCTGGACGTCGAGTCCGCCCGCCGCCTGGACGCGTACCGGATCATCTTCGACGCCTACGGGGCGGAGCGCACCGCCTGCGTCAGCATGATGGAGACGTACCGGGCGCGCAGCGCGATCAGGGACGTCGCCGCCGCGATGTCGCTTCCGCCCGACGAGATCGGCGCGATCGCCAAGGCGTTCCCGCACATCCGGGCGAAGCACATCACGGCCGCGCTCAGCGAGCTGCCGGAGCTTCGCCGCTCCCGGGTCAATACAGAACAGCTATCGACGATATTCAACATAGCGGAGCAGCTGGACGGCCTGCCGCGCCATGTCGCGATGCACCCGTGCGGGGTGCTGCTGTCCGACCGGACCCTGCTCGACCGGACGGCGGTGCAGGCCAGCGCCGAGGGGTTCCCGCTCAGCCACCTCGACAAGGACGACGCGGAGATCGCCGGCGTGATCAAGCTGGACGTGCTCGGCGTCCGCATGCAGTCGGCGATGGCGCACACGCTGGCGGAGATCGAGCGGACCACGGCCGAGAAGATCGACATCGACGCGATGCCCCGCGACGACGAGCCCACCTACGCGATGATCGGCCGGTCGGACACGCTCGGCTGCTTCCAGATCGAGTCGCCCGGCCAGCGCGAGCTGGTGAAGAAGATGGCGCCGCGCGACATCGCCGACCTGATCGTGGACATCTCGCTGTTCCGGCCCGGCCCGGTCAACTCCGACATGATCACGCCGTTCCTGCGCGCCCGGCACGGCCTGGCCGAGCCGCGCTACCCGGACGAGAAGCTGCGCGGGGCGCTGCAGGAGACCGGGGGCGTGGTGGTCTTCCACGAGCAGGTGCTGCGGATCATCGACGTGCTGACCGGCTGCGGCCTGGCCGAGGCGGACCTGGTCCGCCGCCACCTGTCCACCCCCGGCGGCCCCGAGCGGACCGCCCCCTGGTTCCGCGCCAAGGCCGACATCAGGGGCTTCGACCCGGAGACGATCGAGCGGGTCTGGGAGGTGGTGTCGGCGTTCGGCGGCTTCGGCTTCTGCAAGGCGCACGCGGCCGCGTTCGCGATCCCGGTCTACCAGTCGGCCTGGCTCAAGCGCCATCACCCGGCCGCGTTCTACGCCGGCGTGCTCACCCACGACCCCGGCATGTACCCCAAGCGGGTGATCATCGGCGACGCCCGCCTGTCCGGCGTCCAGGTCCTCCCGGTCGACGTCAACGCCTCATCCGGCGAATGGCGGACGGAGCAGACGCCGGCCGGCGATCCCGCTCCCGATGACCGCAGGCCCGCTCGCTGGGCCATCCGCCTCCCCGGGCGTCGAGACGATCACCGGGCGGCCGACAGCGGCGCGCCCCCGGCCATCCGCTGCTCGCTCCGCGAGGTCAAGGGCATCAGCGACGCCGAGGTGGAGCGCATCGTCTCCGGCCAGCCCTACGCGAGCCTGCGCGACTTCTGGGACCGGGCCAGGGTCTCCCGCCCGGTCGTCGAGCGGCTGGCCCTCATCGGCGCCTTCGACTCCCTCTATCCCCCCGCACCCCGCGCGTCCCGCACCCCCCGCGCGTCCCGCACCCCCCGCGCGTCCCGACCACTCCGCCCTCGTCCCGGATGCTTATCTCCCCGGATCGGGGGAGAGCGCGCCCGCGCCGACCCGGCGGGACCTGCTCGCCCGGGTCGGCGTGCTGGCCCGGCAGGCCGCATCCGCCCGCCAGGGAACGTCGCAGGCCCTGGACCTGTTCGTCGGCGCCGACCCGGCCGACGGCATGGCCGACCTCGTCCCCGCGGGCGAACTGCGCGAACTCGATCTCGCCGAACGGGTGGAGGCCGAACTGGAGATCCTCGGCTTCGACGTCAGCCAGCACGTCATCGACTTCTACGCCGACCTGCTGGCCGGGCTGGACGTGGTCCGCTCGGCCGATCTGGACCGGTGCAGGAACGGCGAGATGATCCTGGTGGCGGGGGCGAAGGTGGCGACTCAGACCCCCGCCGTCCGCTCCGGCCAGCGGATCATCTTCGCGTCCCTCGACGACGCGGTCGGCCTCGTCGACCTGACGTTCTTCGAGTCGGTGCAGGACCGGTGCGCGGCCAGGCTCTTCGGCTCCTGGCTGCTGCTCGTCCGCGGCCGGGTCCGCCGGGCCGGCGCGGGCCCGATGGCCGTCACCGTGAACGCGACCGAGTGCTGGGACATCCCCGCCCTGGAGGAGATCCGCCGCGGCCCAGGCGGCCTGGCGGCCGTCCGGGCCGCGCTCGCCACCGGTCATGACCTGCAGGCAGGCCCGCCCCCCGCGGGCACCCCCGACCCCGCCGCCCCCGAGAACCTGATAACCCCCGACCCCGACCCGGCGCGAAACCGAGACCGGGACCGAAACCCAGACCGGGACCGAAACCCAGACCGGGACAACGAGCCCGCCCGCCCGCTGGTCTTCGCCAACGGCTTCGCGCTCTCCCCCTACGCCGAGACCGGCGCCCCCGGCGGCAGCCTCAAGACCCCGCCCCGCACCCTCTGGCACGCCAGCCCCGGCAGCACCAGCACTCCGAAGTGACCCCACCGATTGGCCGCCTTCAGCAGGCAATAACCCCTGCTCAGGCGCGGCCCTGCGCCAGTTCACCGTCGGCCGCAGCGCCTCCGGCCGGACCCGATGCGAGTACCGCTTGGTAATCGAGAACAGCGACTCGATCAGCGTGTCCGACAGCAGATGCGGCTCAAGCCCGAGGTCGACAAGCGCCGTGTGCTTCACCTTCCAGTAGTGCTCGGGCGCCTCCACCCGGGGATTGTCCAGGTTCTCGATAGAGACCGCCCCCGGGTAAGCCGAAGCCACCACCGACGCGATCTCGCTGACCGACATCGACTCGGTCATCTGGTTGAACACCCGGTACTCGCCCGCGGCGGCCGGGTTCTCGATCGCCAGCCGGACGCACGCGACCGTGTCGCGGATGTCGATCAGCCCGCGCACCTGCCCGCCCGACCCGTACACGGTCAGCGGGTGCCCGATCACCGCCTCGATCACGAACCGGTTCAGCACCGTCCCGAACACGGAGTCGTAGTCGAACCGGGTGGCGAGACCGTCATCCAGCAGGGTCTCGGCCGTCGCCTGCCCGTACACCACGCCCTGGTTCAGGTCGGTCGCCCGCAGGTCCCAGATCCGGCAGGCGAACTCGATGTTGTGCGAGTCATGCACCTTCGACAGGTGATAGAACGACCCCGGCCGCTTCGGGAACAGCACGCGATCCGTCCGCCCGTTGTGCTCGAGGTCGAGCCAGCCCTCCTCGATGTCGATGTTGGGCGTGCCGTAGGCGCCCATCGTGCCCAGCTTGACCAGGTGGATGCGCGGGTCGATCTCCGCGATCGCGTACAGCAGCGTCAGCGTGCCGAGCACGTTGTTCGACTGGGTGTAGAGCGCGTGCGACCGGTCGATCATCGAGTACGGCGCGGCCCGCTGCTCGGCGAAGTGCACGACGGCGTCCGGCCGGAACGACCGGATCATCGCGTAGGTGAAGACCGGGTCGCACAGGTCGCCCACGTAGCACCCGATGGAGGCGCCGGTCAGCGACTCCCACAGGGCGATCCGGGCGCGCAGCGGCTCGATCGGCACCAGCGACTCGACCCCGAGCTCGTCGTCGTAGTGCCGGCGAGCGAAGTTGTCGGCCACCGCCACCTCATGGCCGCGGGACGACAGGTGAAGCGCCGTCGGCCAGCCCAGGTAGCCGTCACCGCCAAGCACCAGGATTCTCATGCCGCCTCCTCCCGTCCGGCCGGTGTCGGCCGCCTCGGCCCGGGTAGGTGTGCGCCCGGGCCGATTGACAAGGTTACGCTCCGAAGCGATCGCCCACGAGTCGGCGGGTCTGGGCGGCGACGGGAGGCCTTACAAGGTAACGTGAAAAAGGTACGCGTGACCGAAGCATCCTCGCGGTAGTGCCTGCTACGGCGCTTGCGGGGGCGGTGTCGAGGGCCTGCGGTTCTCGTGCTGTTTACTGGAGTAACACCGGTCCCAGCCCCAAGGAAGCAGATGGCATTGGCTCAGAACCGCCTCGTGATGAAGCTCCGCACCAAGGTGGGCGTTCGTTTCACCCGCTTCGTCGGCGTCGCGGCCGCGTCGCTGGCGACCAGCGAGATCCTGCTCGCCATCTGCGACAGCGGGCTGCGCATGACCTCGGTGCCGGCCGCGCTGGTGGCCACGTTCAGCGGCGCGGCGGTCAGCTACGTGCTCAGCCGGTGGGCGTGGGAGCGCAAGGGCAAGCCGGACGTGCTGCGCGAGACCGTCCCGTTCTGGGTGATCTCGGCCATGGTCTGGGTGATCCTCACGCTGGCGACCAAGTTCGGCTACCACCTGGCGTCCTGGATGGGCCTGCAGCACGGCTTCAAGCGCGCGGCCGTCGTCGGCCTGGTGTACCTGGCGGCCAACGTGGTGACGTTCATCCTGCGGTTCGTGATCTTCCACTACGTGCTCTTCGCCGACCGCACGACCGCCGCCCGGGCGGCCGCCACCGGCCCCGACTCGGTGCCGCCGGGCACCCGCAAAGCGCCGTCCCCGGCCGACGTGACCGCCGCGGCCGCATCCGACGCCGCCCCTTCGGTGGTGGTCATCCCGGTCACGCCCGCCGCCGCCAAGAGCGACGGCCCGGCCGCGAAGAAGTCAAACGCCAAATCGTAAATTCAACGTCTTTATATCGAACGGTCCGTGGTTTCACCACAACGCGAAGGCCTGGAACGGCTCCCCGTTCCAGGCCTTTAGCGTAGGGCGGCCGGCGCTACCGGCCGCGGTTGCGGCGGCGGCTCTCCCGCCACCAGGTGCCGAGCACGACCCGCATGAACCGGCTGCCGTAGAAGACGTTGTTCAGGCCGGGGATGTGCAGGTTGTAGAGCGGGTTCTGGCCCTTCTTGGACTCGCCGACCGCCCGCTTGTGGATGGTGGCGGGCACCTCGAGCAGCTTGTAGCCGTGGGTGATGACGCCGATCAGCAGCTCCGAGGCCTGGTACTGGGGCTGCTCGAGCTGGACCGCCCCGGTCACCTCGGCCCGCATGGCCCGCATGCCGAAGGTCGTGTCGCCGATCTTCTGCCCGGTCAGCGTGCTCACCAGCGCGGCGAAGAACCGCACGCCCGCCTTGCGGATCGGGTCCTTGGTCTCCTCGCTGCCCAGCCGGCGGGAGCCGGTCACGAAGTCGGCCTTGCCGTCGAGGATCGGCTGCAGCAGGGTCGGCATCTCGGCCGAGTTGTACTGGCCGTCGGCGTCGGTGGTGATGATGTACTGCGCGCCGCCCTCGCGGGCGATCCGGTAGCCGAGCCGCAGCGCGGCCCCCTGGCCCCGGTTGACCGGGACGTCGGCGACGATCGCGCCCGCCGCGTCGGCCTCCTTGGCGGTGGCGTCGGCGCAGCCGTCGGCGACCACGATGACCTCGGCCGCGAGCCCGCACAGGGTGCGCGGCAGCGCCTCCACAACCTGGCCGACGCCGCCCTCCTCGTTGTAGGCGGCGATTACCAGCGCGACTGGCGGAAGCTGGCTGACCCGCTCGCCGTAGGCAGCGGCGAGGGTCTGCAGCGCGTCGGCATCGGTCGCCGCGTCGGCCGGATTGGAATAGAACACGCTGATTGCCTCCGGCATGAATAGTTGCGCCGGCGGGGGTGGCCCGGCCCGGCTAGTAGATCTCGCTGATCGTCTGGTACGGCCTGTGGCTGATGGTGCGGCCTGCGACTCTGCACGAGGACATGATCAAGCGCCTCGCAAGTGTATCGGCCTCGCGTTACAGCATGAGGTGACTTCCCCAGCGTCGCGTACCAATTCGTCCTAAGGTGACCGATCTTTTAGGCAACCCACAGTTGGGCTAAAGAAGTTCTGAAGGTTTCAGTGACGTCAAGGTAACCATACGTGGCTGGCTTGGCGCCGACCGGGGGGACGGGCGGGGTCACGGCCCGAGGTACCCTGCCGGCGTGACAGGACGACAGTCGTGACGGCGCAGGCAGACGGCCGCGGGCCAGCCCGGATAGCGGGCCGGAGCCCGTCCGGCCAGGGGGAGGCGTATCTGCTCGGCCTGCGGCTGGACGGCCGCCGGGTGGTGGTCGTCGGGGGCGGGACGGTGGCCGCCCGCCGGGTGCCGAGGCTGCTCGCGGCCGGGGCCGACGTGATGTTGATCTCGCCCGCCGTCACCCCGGCCCTGGAAGAGCTCGCCGCCCAGGGCCGGATCGACTGGCACGCCCGCGAGTACCGGGCGGGCGACTGCGCCGCCGCCTGGCTGGTCGTCGCCTGCGCGGGCCCGTCGCCGGTCAACGCGGCGGTCGCGAGCGAGGCGGAGCAGAGCCGGGTCTGGTGCGCGCGGGCCGACGACGCGGCCGCCTCCACCGTGTGGACCCCGGCCGGCGGGCGGGTCGGCGACACCAGCGTCGGCGTGCTGACCGGCGATCCCCGGCGCAGCGCCGCCATCCGCGATGCGATCACGACCGGGCTGCAGTCGGGCACGATCTCCGCCCGCCACTTCCGCCGCCGCGCGGCCGGGGTGGCGCTGGTCGGCGGCGGCCCCGGCGACCCCGGCCTGATCACCGTCCGCGGGCGGCGGCTGCTGGCCGAGGCGGACGTGGTGATCGCCGACCGGCTCGGACCGCGCGAGCTGCTGGCCGAGCTGCCGCCGGACGTGACCGTGATCGACGCGGGCAAGGTCCCGTACCGGCGGCAGATGTCACAGGACGAGATCAACCAGGCGCTGATCGAGCACGCCAGGGACGGGAAGTTCGTGGTCCGGCTCAAGGGCGGCGACCCGTTCGTCTTCGGCCGGGGCGGCGAGGAGATGCTGGCCTGCCTGCGGGCCGGGGTGCCGGTGACGGTCGTGCCCGGGATCAGCAGCGCGATCGGGGTGCCGACGTCGGCCGGCCTGCCGGTCACGCACCGGGGCACCGCGCAGGATTTCCACGTGATCTCGGTCCACGTGCCCCCCGGCGACGAGCGCTCCACGGTCGACTGGCCGGCCCTGGCCAGGGCCGACGGGACCCTGGTGCTGCTGATGGCGCTCGATAGGATCGGACCGGTGGCACGGGCGCTTATCAAACATGGACGGTCACGGAACTGTCCGGTTTCGGTAATCGCGGACGGTACCATGCCCACGCAGCGCACAATTTACTCAACGCTAGAACACGTCGAGAGGCGACTAGCGGAAGAAGGCGTCAGGCCGCCCGCGGTGGTGGTTATCGGCGACGTGGTAACTATCGCGGCAGAACTCGCCGAGCTCGGGCGGGCGCTTGGCGGCGGGGACCACGATGGCCTCGGTGTCGCCCCTTCGCCGGTACCCCCACTGGCGGCGGATTTAAATTATACGAGCGTAAAAGCAGGCGGGACCATGGAAGGTAAGGGCACGGCGGCGGAAGAATCGTCGCTGCCCGGTGGAAACGACGAGCGAGACGACAAGATCGGGGTCAATGCGCACGGTGGTGAAATAGTGCCAATGCGTGGTGCTGTTTTGCCGGTGGACGGGAATGAACCGGGCATGGCCGGGAACTGGCAGCAGCCGCGGGTCCGGGTGGACGCCCGGCTGCTCGAGGCGACCCTGCTGAACCTGCGGAAGCGGATCGCGGCCATCCCGCTGGTCTACGACATCCCCGGCGCCGAAGAGATCACCGACGAGCGCGGCAAGCTGCTCAGCCAGATCGACGACTACCTGCTGCCCCGGGTCAGGGAGTCCGCCGCGCCGCTGCTGGTGGCCCTGGTCGGCTCCACCGGGGCCGGCAAGTCCACGCTGGTCAACAGCATCGTCGGCACCCGCGTCAGCCAGACCGGGGTCAGGCGGCCGACCACCAACTCGCCCGTCCTCGCCTGCCACCCCGACGACATCCACTGGTTCGCGGAGAACATGTTCCTGCCGACCATGCCCCGGGTCCGCCAGGAAGGGCTGGCCAGGCCGGGCCGCGACGGGCTGCTGGTGCTCGCCGCCAGCGAGGGGATGACCAGGGGGATCGCGCTGCTCGACACCCCCGACATCGACTCGGTCGTGCGCGCGCACTATGACTTCGCCTACCAGTTCCTCGACGCCTCCGACCTGTGGCTGTTCATGACCAGCGCCAGCCGGTACGCCGACGCGCCGGTGTGGGAGCTGCTGCAGCACGCGCGGGAGCGCGGGGCCGCGCTCGGCGTGGTCTTGTCCCGGGTGCCGCCCAGCCACCGCACCGAGCTCGTCGCCCACTTCGGCGCGATGCTCGACGCCAACGGCATCCAGACCGAGAACCGGTTCGTGATCCCGGAGACCGGCCTGGTCGACGGCTACCTCCCCGACGACATCTTCCAGCCGGTCAGGGACTGGCTGGAGGACACCGCCAAGCGCTCCGACCGGCGGGTGGCGGTTCTCAGCCAGACCATGTCGGGGATGCTGGACACGTTCAAGACGCGGGTGCCGAGGCTCGCCGCGCACGTGGACGCCCAGGTCGTGCTCCGCACCCGGCTGCGCCGGGAGCTCGAGAACGCCTACTCGACCGCGCTGGCGGAGTTCGACGAGGGGACCCGCGGCGGCCGCCTGCTGGCGGGCGAGGTGCTGGCCCGCTGGCAGGAGTACGCCGCCAGCGGTGACCTCGGCAGCGCGCTGCGCGGCAAGCGGGTCGTCTCCCCGGTCCGGCGCGGCAGCAGGCGGGCCCGGGCCGACGCGGGCGCCGCCAGGTACGCCGCGCTCGACTCGGCCCTCCGGGCCGCGCTGCAGTCGCTCGTCGTCTCGGTCGCGGACCGCGCCGCCGAGCAGGTCGCGCGGGTCTGGCGGGACAACCCGGGCGGCGCCACCCTGATCGCCGCGGCCGAGGCGACCCGGCTCCGCGACGAGCGCGCCAAGCGCGAGTTCGAGTCGGCGTTCGGGACCGAGACGGCCGGCCAGGCGCCGGCCCGGCCGGGCGCCTTCGACCGCTCCTCGCCCGATCTCCCGCTGCGCGTGTCCCGGGCCGTCAGCACGTGGCAGGATCGCCTTGTACCGCAGCGATCGTCCCCCAGCGGGGCGCAGTCGTCCGTAGCGAGCCGGGAGGCCGGTCCCTTGAGTGTGCTGACGCTGGTCGCGCTGCTCGGCGAGCCCAGCCGCCGGGGCGGCCCCGGCCAGCCCGGGCAGGCGGCCGACGGCGTCGACGAGGCCGTCACCGCGCCGGGGGAGCTGCTGGCCGGACTGCTCGGGGCCGACGAGTCGGCCGCGCTGCTGGCCCGGGCGCGGACCGACCTGACCGAGCGGGTCGGGCTGCTGCTCGACGAGGAGCTGCTGCGGTTCGGCGAGGTGATCGACGAGGCCGGCCCGGTCGACGCGGTCGCCGCCGTCCGCCTCTACCAGGCCGAGTACTCGCTGGAGGCCGCGCGATGACGTCACCGTTCCCCGCGGTCGGCCAGCGGCTGAGCGAGCGGAGCCTGTCCCGGCGGCTCGACGCGCTGGCCGAGCTGATCAGGATCGGCCGGGCCCGCCAGGCGCAGGCCGAGGAACAGCCGCCCGGGCCGGGGCAGAACGACGAGGCGGTGGCCGGCTTCGGCCAGGCGCTGCTGGACGACGCCGACGCGGTGATCAAGCGGGCCGGCGAGCGGCTCCGGCTGTCCGGCAACCACACCGTCGTCGCGCTCGCGGGCGGCACCGGCAGCGGCAAGTCGACGCTGTTCAACGCATTGTCGGGCGCGACCTTCTCGCCGCCCGGGGTGACCCGGCCGACCACCAGGCACGTGCACGCGTGCGTGTGGGGGATGCAGGGGGCCGCCCCGCTGCTTGACTGGCTGAACGTGCAGCGCCGCCACCGGTACGCCCGCGCCAGCGTGCTCGACTCCGGCGAGTCCGACCTCGACGGCCTGATCCTGCTCGACCTGCCGGACCACGACTCGGTCGTCACCGCGTCGATGGCGGCGGTCGACCGGCTGGCCAAGCTGGCCGACATGGTGATCTGGGTCCTCGACCCGCAGAAGTACGCCGACGCGGCCGTGCACAACCGGTACCTGATACCGCTGGCCGGCCACGCGTCGGTGTTCACCGTGGTGCTCAACCAGATCGACGCCCTCCCGCCCGAGCAGATCAGGGACTGCGAGCAGGATCTGCGCCGCCTGCTCGACGCCGAGGGCCTGACCGACACCCCGGTGCTGCCGGTATCGGCCCGCACCGGCGAGGGTCTGGGCGACCTGCGGGCGCTGCTCATGCAGACGGTGCGGCGCAACCGCGCGGTCACCGACCGGATCGCGGCCGACATCGACGGGGTGATCGGCGGGTTCGAGCCGTACGCGGGCCCGCAGGTCGCCCCGGACGCGGCGTTGGTGGACGCGGCGGTGGGGGGCCTGGCTCTGGCCGGGCCCGCCGGCCAGACGCTGAACTACCCGCTGACGGCGCCCACCGGCGACGACGAGCCCGCAGGACTCGTCGTCCCGCCCGCCCTGGGAGCTCGACGACGGGCAGCAGGCCGAGCCCGCCCCGAGCAGGCCGCCGTGGGAGGACGCGGTCCCGGAGGGGACCACCCGCGACAGCGTCGACCTCAGCGCCAGCGTCCCCCCGGGGCCCGCCGCCAGCTGGCCGAGGCGTTCACCGGGGCGGCGGGCGTGGCCGCAGTCGTGCAGGCGATGGCGACCGCCCGCGGCGCCCAGGCGGCCCGGCTGACCGGCTGGCCCGCCGCCCGGCTGCTTCGCCGCCGGCCCGGGCTGCCCGCGCTGCGCGGCGCCGGGGCCGCCGGCGCGGCCCGGGGCGCCGCCAGCGGCGCGGCCGAGGCGGCCGGCCAGGCCCAGCAGTCCGAGGTCGACAACGCGATCACCGCGTTCGCCGACTCCGTCGGCGGCGCGCTCCCGGTGCCGTGGGCGGGCAGCCTGCGCGAGGCCGCCCGCTCCAACGCCCCGCTGGTGCCGGGGGCGCTGGCCGACGCGGTTCGCGGCGGGGCCGCCGCCAGCAGCCCCAGGCCGCCCGCCTGGTGGCGGCTGGTCATGCTCTGGCAGTGGCTGCTGACCGTGCTCGCGGCGGCCGCCGTGGTGGTGGCGGTGGTGATCGCGATCGATCACCTGACCGGCCACCACAAGGGCGTGATCAGCGAGGCGTCGCTGATCCCGTGGCTGCTCGCGCTGGCGGTGGCGCTGCTCGTGCTCGGGTTCCTGACCGCCGTCGGGTGCAGGAACACGACCGTCGCGGCGTCCGAACGCGAACGCGAGGAGGCCGAGCGGGCGATGCGCACCCGGGTCTCCGACGTCACCCGCGACCTGGTCCTGGTGCCCACCGGGGCCGAGATCGCCCAGTACGAACGCTTCCGCCGTGAGCTCGCGGTCGCCTCGGCCGTGTTATCCCGCACGTGCGGCTGTCGCCTGGTGACCCCGGGGCCGGGCATAGCCGAACGGACGGCGCGAAGGACACCGTCCGTTCGGACCAGCGATTTTGGTTCTAGCCTTGATCTTGGCTACTTGTAGAGGGTGGCCGTGCCGTCGGAGTTGATGGTCTCCATGGCGGCCTCGACGCCGCTGTAGCTCTCGTAGTTGGACGGGGTTCGGTCCCACAGGATGCCGAGCGTGTTGATGTCCAGGTGCTGGAGTTTCTGCATGATCGTGGACTCGTCCAGGTTGCCCGCCTGGGTGATGGCCCAGTCGATCTCCAGGCCGGCGTCCCAGCCCTCCTGGCTGTTGTCGATCGCGTTGTCGTTGCCGAGGCCGGCCGCCTTCATGCCGGCCATGTACGCCTTGAGGCCGGCCGCGGTGGCCTTCTCCTGAGCGGACGTGCCCTGCTCGGCCGCGGTCAGCCAGTCCTGCATGGAGCCGAGCACGTAGATGTTCGACATCACCGACGGGCCGCCCGCCGCCGAGATGAAGCTCGGCAGCTCGCACGCCGAGCATTCGCTGATCGGGATCGTCGGGCTCTGCGCCCTGATGGCGCGGATCGCGGTGATCGAGTCGGTCCCCGGCACCAGGCCGAACAGGATGATCTGAGGCTTGGCGGCCAGCAGGGCGAGCACCTGCGGGGTGACGTCGGTGGCCCCCACCTGGTCGATCTGGGTGGAGACGAGCTGGAAGCCGTCCTGCTTGGCCAGGTTCTGCACGGTCGCCTGGTTGGCCAGGCAGACCGACCCGCAGTTGTCCTCGAGCAGCGCGACCCGGGTGTAGTGCCTGGGCACGATCAGGTTCTGCGCCGAGGCGATCTGGTCTTCGGCGAAGACGTCGTAGAAGCCGGGGAAGCCCCACGAGTTCAGCTCGCTGGCCGGGTAGCCGTTGGTCTGCCAGCCGGAAGAGAGGCTGATCAGGATCGTCTTGTTGGCGATCGCGATCGGCAGCGCGGACTCGGTGTCCGCGCCCGACTCCGGCCCGACGATGAACTGCGCGTGGTAAGTCTGGATGCACTTGCGCGCGAGCAGCTCGGACTCCGACGCGCTGGACTGGTTGTTGAGCGAGATGTAGTCGACCTTGTGGCCGAGGATGCCGCCGGTGGCGTTGATGTGCTTGAAGTACGCCTCCGAGCCCCAGTTGTCGGTCTCGCCGATCTGCGCGTACGGGCCCGCCAGGGCCTCGTCGCTGCAGACGACGATGGGGGAGTTGGCGCTGGCCGAGTTCCCGCCGCCCGAGCTGCAGGCGGCGAGACCGCCGGCCGCCAGGATGATGGCCGCGGCCACGGCCGCCCTGACCGGGGTTCGTCTTCGAATCATGGTTCTTTCCCTCCTGGGAATTGCTGGGTCCATCGATTGCTTGGACGCGCTGCGGACATGGGGTCAGCTCCCGACCAGGAGCGAGTTGACGACCGGCGAGGACCGGAAGTCGTCCGGCCCGCCGTCGAACACCACCCGGCCGGCCGAGAGCACGAAGATCCGCTCGCTGACCTGCGCGACCAGGGCCAGGTCGTGCTCCACCAGGAACACGCAGGTGCGGCTGGCGAGCGTGCTCAGCACGGCCGCGAGCCGCTGGCGCTGCTCCTGCGACAGCCCGGAGGCGGGCTCGTCGAGCAGCAGCAGCCGCGGGCTGGGGGCGAGCGCCCGGGCCAGTTCGACCATCCGCTGGGACTCGAGCGTGAGGCTGGACACCTCGCGGCCCGCCAGGTGCTGCCATGCCCAGGTCGGCCAGCGCCCTGGCCGCCTGCGCCCGGGCCTGGTCGAGCCGGCTGCGCGCGATCCTGGTGGTGATCGACGACTGGTTTGAGGTGAGGCAGGCGACCGCCACGTTGTCGAGCACGGTGCGGCCCTTGATCAGGTGGACGGACTGGAAGGTCCGGCTGATGCCCAGGTAGAACCGCTCGTGCGGCGGCCGCCTGGTGATGTCGGCCCCGTTGAGCACGACCTCGCCCCGGGACGGCGGGACGCTGCCGCCGATGACGTTGAGCAGGGTCGACTTGCCCGCGCCGTTCGGGCCGCAGAGCGCGAACAGGCCGCGCTCGGGCAGCGTGAGGGAAATGTCCTCGAGCACGCTGAGCCCGCCGTACTCCTTGAATACGGACCTGATCTCCAGCAGCGCCGCCGTCGGCCGGCCGGTCCCGAAGCGCCCGTCGTCGGCCGGCCGGATCCCGGCGCTTGCCGCGTCGGCGCCCACGCTGGCGCCTGCGCCCACGCTGGCGCCTGCGCTGGCGGTTGCGGCGTCGGCGCCCATCCAGGCGCTTCCGTCGCTAGCGCCCACCCCGGCGTCGCCGTCGGCGGCGGCCTCGTCGAAAGTATGGCGTTTCCGTCGTCTGGGGAGCTGTTGCAGAATCAGCTGAACTGAGATTACGCGTTCCCGAATCAGCAGCAACGTGTACGATAGAATCACGTTATCGCGAAAAGTTACCACCCGTAACCAGATCAACCGTACCTGCTCCCACCACATACACAAGCTCCCGTCGTCTCCCCGGGAGCCGGTGATCGAGCGTAACCTGCTGACACCGCACGTACCACACGCGCGCACCGCGCGCCGCACCGACACCCACATGATGTACGTGCTGATCTAACGTACGCAACTCACTCTCGCGCATCAGCGCTATACTCCCAACTCACTCCTGTGATCTACCCCCGGCCCGACCACGCACCATCCCCTTCCGCCAGGTCCGCCGGTTCCGCCGCTCGCTGTTCGCAATGCTGCCCTGTGCGCCCGCTAGCATAGCAGGTCACTCGCCCTAACACGAAGATCAGCGAACGCGTCAGAACGCGAACCACCAACGCTCTGCTCGCAGAGATACCACCCACACCCACCGCCACACCACATACGCCCTGTACACACCGCGCACACACCCCGTGACCCATCCACCCTCACGCTCCCGCACGCTGTCGTCCCTTAGAAAGCACCCGCATGCGAGCGCTCGCGCGGCGCACCTATTCCAGGCCCCGCCCCCCCGCGCACCGCCCCCCTCACGCCAAGTCGCGGCCCGGGGCCGCCGCCCGGCCGGCCGGCCACGTCGGCGGGCCGCCGGTCCCGGCGCAGGTCTCGCCGGTTCCGCCCCGCGGCGCTCCACCGGCCGTCGCGCGGGGGATGCCCGTCCGGCCTGCCTCGCCGTCGCCTAGTCGTAGGAGTGAGGCGTACCCTCTCGGGAACGTCTCCGACCCGGACTCGCGGCTCATGCCCGTCCGCGGCGGCGGCTCCTTCTTTGGCTACCGGCCAACATGTCACCTTTGACTACTTCGTCTTCGCCACGCCGACGATCACCACCGACACCGCTGTGCAGCCCATAGCGCGCCCACCGGAGCCGCGCCGTCGGTCCCGGGGACGGGCGGCTCGGCCTGCTCTGGCCGACGTCGGCTACCTCTCCGGCGTAACTCCCGCCCCGGTCCCGACCGGCTCATCGCCTCGCGCGCGCCCGCGACCTGAGAAAGCCTCCCTCTCGACGCCAGCAAAGCGCCACGCGATCCGCCAGGCCGCCCGTCTCCCGCCCGTCGGCGCCACCGGCGCGCTCCCTCATCGGCGAACGTTCCACGGCCACCTCAAGCACAACAAGGCATCCGCCAGCTAGCCAGCGCCGCATGCCGAAGGCATCCCGCGAATAGAAGCTCATCTGCGCCACCCACAACCTCATGCTCGCCATCACCAGCGCCACCTCACCCCCCCCCTCACCCCCTCTCCCATAGCCCCCACACCCCGCACCCCGGCGCCCGACGTCACCGGCGCAGGCCCGCCCCGGCCTCGGCCCGGCCACCCCCCAACCCCCCCCTCCCCACCCCCCACCCCCCTACGACGGAAACGCCATATCCATTCCGCCCGCCGCTCGCCCGGGCCGGAGCCGAGCCGGGTGCGCGCCCACGCGATCCCGGTCGTCACGATGCCCGCCAGTCCCTCCGGGTCCACCAGCAGCACCACGGTCAGCAGCAGCCCCTCGACCACGAGGATGTTGACGCTCACCCAGTTGCTTGCGCCCTGCAGGTACTGGATGACGAGCGCGCCGATGACCGCCCCGATGACCGACCGCCGCCCGCCGATGAACAGCATGATCAGCAGCGCGAGCTCGGCCGTCGGGTCGACCAGCGTCTCCGGCACGAACTGCTGGGTGCCCGCGTAGACCGCCCCGCCGAGGGCGGCGAACACGCAGCCGAGCACGAACAGCTCCAGCTTCCTGCGCGGGGTGCGGACCCCGAGCGCGGCCGCCGTCCGCTCGTCCACCCCGAGCACGAACAGCTCGAGGCCGACGTCGGAGGTGAGGATCCGGGCGGCGATGAACACCGCCAGCGCCAGCAGCGCGATCACGATCAGACCGCCGCCGATCAGCGCGACCGTGGTCGACGCGGACGACGACGGCCACAGGGTGCCGGGCAGCGGCGCGCCGACCGCGCCGCCGAGGAACCCGGTCCCGGACACGTAGCCGACCGCGATCAGCGGCAGCATCAGGGTGGCGACCGCCAGCGCCAGCCCGGACGCCCGGGTGACGACCGAGCCGAGCAGGATCGCCAGCAGCGCCGAGCCGACCAGCACGATCGGGGTGGCGAGCAGCACCGGCATGTTGTAGTGCGTGTTCAGCATGGCCACGCCGTAGGCGCCGACGCCCATGAATACCGACTGGCTGAACGCGATCTGCTGGGAGAAGCCGATCTGCACCGCCATCCCCGCGGTGACGATCGCGTAGCAGGCGGCCAGCACGAACACCGAGCCGGTGTACTGCTGCCCCCAGACGAGCACGAAGAGAACCCCGACCACGGCGACGACCGCCGTCGGCGTCAGCCCGCGCGGGACCCGGGACGCGACCAGCGCCGAGCGCTGGGCCGAGCGTCGCGAGGAGGCGACCAGGCCGTTCATCCGCTCACCGCCGATTCGAAGCCGAGCTGCCGCGGCCACGCGAGGACCAGCGCGGCCAGGATCGCGTAGAGCACCGTGTCGCCGTACTCGGCGCTGACGTAGCCGCCCAGCATCGCCTCCAGGACGCCGATGAACAGGCCCGCCAGCAGCGCCCGGCCGGGTTTGCGGAACCCGCCGTAGGCGGCCGCGAGGAAGCCGGTCAGCGAGATCGTCGCCCCCGACAGGTAGGTGAACCCGGTCAGCGGCGACTCCACGATGCCGAAGACGGCCGCGATGACCGCGGTCCCGACGAAGATCAGCCGCCGGTAGCGGCGGGTGTCGATGCCGACGATCCGCGCCCCGACCGAGTTCTCGCCGCTGGCCTCGAGCGCCTTGCCGCCCAGGGTGAACCGAATGTAGACCCAGAACGCGCCGCCGATGATCACCGCGCACGCCAGCACCAGCAGCCCGGCCCGCTCGAAGCGCAGGCTGCCGAGGCTGAGCGAGGCCCCGTTCCACAGCGCCGGGGCGGCGTGCACGTCGGTCCCGAACAGCATCTTCGCCACCCCGTCGATGAAGAACGACAGCGCGAAGGTGAAGAAGAAGGTGACGACGATGCCGTCCATCCGCTGCGGCCCGTCCTGGGCGATGCGCAGCACCACCTGGTCGTAGACGTAGGCGAAGGCGGCCACCACCAGCAGCGTGCAGACGATGGCGACCGGCAGCGGCAGCCCCTTGACCCGGTACAGGTTGTCCACCCCGAGCGCGCCGACCATGGCGAAGTCGCCCACGGCGAGGTTGAGGATGTTGGAGACCCGGTACCAGACCGAGACGCAGACGGCGAACATCGCGTAGATCGCGCCGGTGGTGATGCCGGCGATGAGCAGGTTGCCGAACTTCATCATGCCGCACCCGCCACGCTGTCGCCCGCCACGCCGTTGCGCACCTCGACCCGCCGGTTGCACAGGGTCAGCGCCCGCCGCGGCGCCTCCTCGACCACGATCAGCGTCGTGCCCTGCTCGTGGATCTTCGCCAGCGCGTCGTACACCCGCTTGGCGACCGCCTCGGCCAGCCCCAGGCAGGGCTCGTCGACCGCGAGGATCTTCGGGTCGGCGGCCAGCCCGCGGGCGATCGCGACCATCTGCTGCTGGCCGCCCGAGAGGGTGCCCGCGAGCTGCTTGAGGTGCAGGTTGAGCTCGGGGAAAAGCTCAATCGCACGGTCGAACGGTCCCGATCTTCGCGCCTGGCCGATACTTCTCGTCCACGTGTAGCAGCCGAGCAGGATGTTGTCGGCCGTGGACAGGTCGGGGTAGAGCTGGCGGCGCTCGGGCACCAGGGTGAGGCCGTGCCTGGCCGCCCAGCGCACGTCGCCGTTCCTGGCCGGGGCGCCGAAGATCTCGACCGCGCCGCGGCGGCGGATCATGCCGGTGACGCCCATCAGGATCGAGGACTTGCCGTTGCCGTTGGGCCCGACGATCGCGCAGGCGTCGCCCTCGGCGACCGTGAACGTGGCGTCGTGCACCGCGACCACGTTCCCGTACGACGACGGACAGGTTCCGCACCGCCAGCGCCACGCCGCCCGCGCCCGAGCTACCGCGGCCCGAGTCGCTGCCGCCCGGCGCGCCGTCGGCCGCGTTGCCGCCACCCGGTCGGCCGGCGCTCACAGGACTGCCGTCGGCGGTCACGACGCCGTCCTCCGGGGTCTCAGGACCGCGCCCTCGGGCAGCGGCCGGACCAGGCGCTGGTACACCGACAGCCAGCCGACCTCGGTCGGCCGCGCGGGCGGGTCGGCCGCCAGGGCGGCCCTTCTCGCCGCCAGCTCGCTCGCCGGGACGTCCAGGTCGGCGGTCCGGCCAGTGACGTCGATCCGGATCATGTCGCCGTCCCTGACCAGGGCGAGCGGCCCGCCCGCGGCCGCCTCGGGCGACACCTCGCCGACCACGATGCCCTTGTTCACCAGGCCCGACAGCTGCCCGTCGGTGACCACCGCGACCTGCCCGGTCAGCCCGGCCCCGTCCAGCGCGAACACGAGCCGGGAGGCCATGCCCATGCCGGGCGAGCCGGTGACGCCCTGGCCTCGCAGCACCACGACCTGCCCGGCGTGGATGAGGCCGGCCTTGAGCCCGTCGAGTGACGCGTCGGGGGAGTCGAACACGATCGCCGGGCCGGCGAAGTGGAGCGGCCGGTCGTCCGCCACCGCCAGCTTGACGATCGCGCCGTCGGGGCAGAGGCCGCCGCGGATGACCACGATCGTCGGCCGCCGCCCGAGGGCGCGGTCGGGCGGCCGGATGACCTGCTCGTCGGCCACCGTGACCCCGTCCAGGTTGGCCGCCACCGTGTCCCCGGTGACGGTGAGCGCGTCGCCGGCGAGCAGCGGCTCGAGCTGCTTCATGATCGCCCGGGCGCCGCCGGCGTCCTCGAACTCCTCGATCGAGGTCTCCCCGTTGGGCCTGATCGCGGTGAGCAGCGGCACGCCGTCGGCCAGCGTCTCGAACAGCCGGTAGACGTCCGCGTCGCACTCCGCCTCGGCCGCCACCGCCTGCAGGTGCTTGACCGAGTTGATCGATCCGCTGACCGACAAGACCGCGGTGACCGCGTTCGCGAACGCGGCCGGGGTCATGATGTCCCGCGGCCGCAGGTCCTCGGCCACCATCTCGACGATGCGGGCGGCGGCGGCGTCGACCGCCCGCCACATCGGCTCGCTGTTCGCCCGGACCGGGGTCGACCCCGGCAGCGCCATGCCCAGCGCCTCGCACGCCAGGTGCATGGTGTTGGCGGTGCCGATGCCCGCGCACACCCCCGGGCTGAGCACGGCGTTGGCGCTCATCTCGGTCAGCTCGGACGCGTCGAGCTTGCCGCTGGCGACGTGCCCGGCGGCCAGGAACACGTCCTCGATGTCGCAGTGCCTGCCCCGGTAGGATCCGCTCGCCTGGTAGCCGCAGGCGACCATGATCGTCGGGATGTTCAGCCGGGCGGCCGCCATCAGCTGCCCCGGCGCGGTCTTGTCGCACGACGCCAGGCAGATCATCCCGTCCAGCTGCGCGCCCTCGACCTGCATCTCGATGTCGTTGGTGATCAGGTCGCGGGCGGACAGGATGTACCCGCCGCGGTGCCCGGCGCTGTGAATGAAGTCGCTCGGGGCGGCGGTGCGGATCTCGAAGCCGATCCCGCCCGCCAGCTCGATCGCCCGCTTGGCCCGGCGGGCGATCTCGTCGAGGTGGCTGAAGCAGATGGCGAGCTGCGAGGACGTGTTGACGATGGCGATCTTCGGCTTGAGCATGTCCTCGTCGGACAGGCCGAGCGCGAGCCACTGCGCCCGCCTGGTCGCCCACCGGGAGGTGCCGGGCTCGTAGTTGGAGCGCAGGCCCGATGCCCGCGCCCTCCGGTCGGGTCTCCCTCGGGGGACCCCTGATTCCTTCGCCGTCATCGCTTGGTTACCTCCACTGTCGAGTTGTCGAGAAGCAGCCAGTCGCCGGTGGCGATGACCTCGCACGGGTCGGCGTCGAGGTCGGTGACGGCCGGAACCCGGGTCACCACCGCTCCGAGGGCCGACTTGGCCGAGATCCGGCCGATGACCATGCCGATCGGCGCGGTGCCTGACAGCCGCGTCGTCTGGAAGAAGCCGGACCAGCCGGAGGAGCCCTTGGCGCTCGGGAAGACGAGGATCTTGCCGGTGAAGCAGACCTCGTACAGCTCGTGCCGGCGCTCGATGATCACGCCCCGGGCCGGGTCGATGCCGCCCCAGCCGGAGATGGGCTCGTGCGACACCAGGGCCTCGCCCTCGACGGTGCCGGGGACGACCGTTCGCCCGTGCAGGATGCGCCGCTCGGACATCAGCTCAGCGCCCCGTTCCAGCGCCCGGTGACGGCCGCGTCGACGCACTCGTCGAGGGTGCCGAACCAGGCCTCGATGCCGAGGATCGCGGGCAGGTAGTGCGCCTGCTTGGCCGAGTCGGTCGCGAACACCCGGGTGCCGCGGGGCGCCGCCCGCGACATGGCCGGGCACGAGTCGGCCAGCACCCGGCCGCCGGCCCGCTCGATCACCGCGGTGTAGCCGGACCGGTCGGCGACCACCTTCAGCGACCGGGGCGCCATGATCCACAGCTCGGTGCCGGATGACAGCCGCCTGCCGTCGAGCAGCTCGGCCGTCCGCCTGATCTGGTCGACCGACGCGTGCGGGCAGCCGAGCAGCACGAAGTCGACGTCGTCGGACGAGCCGATCTCGTTCAGCGTCTCGTACATCGCCCGCCGCTCGGCCGGGCCGTAGATGACCGCCTCCGGCACCCGGGCCGCGCCGTCGAATGCGGCCTCCACCGTCGGCGCCTCCGGCGTGATCCCGGGAATGTGGTAGAGCTCGACCCCGCCCGAGGTGGCGGCGGCCGCGCCGAAGTGCTTGAGCTCGGTCAGGTCGGGCCGGGCGACGTCCCCGATGATCACGGGGTGGTCCTCGCCCGCGACCCCGCCCGCGAAGTAGCCCAGCATCCCCCAGTCCTGGAAGCTCTCGACCATGAGTCCCCGCACGTCGACCAGGTGCGTGCCGTGCCGGTTCGCGTCCAGATGGTTGCCCCAGCACGGGACCTTGCCGGTGAGCGAGGCGGCGCCGGTGGACGCGATCCCCTCGCAGTTGGTCCGCGCGCCCAGCACCGAGTTGGCGTAGATCACGGCCGACGACTCCATCCACGCGCAGTGCTCGCCGCGCAGCGGCAGGTTCCCGACCTGGTACGGGGTGCAGGTGGCGAGGATGTTCACCCCGTGCCGCCCGTAGAACGACTCGGCGTCCTCCTGCAGGGCCACGTTCTCCGGGGGATAAGGCACGATGTCGACCGAGTCGGGCCCGAACCCGTGCTGCAGCTGACACGTCGGCACCCGCATCGACGGGATCGACAGCTCCAGGTCGCTGTCCAGGTTGATCACCGCGAACGCCTTGTCCCAGCCGCCCTCGGCCACCAGCCGGGCCTTGACCGGCGACGGCTGGGTCATCGTCCCGGCCACGTTGCGGATGTCGCACAGCCGCTCCGCCTCGAGCGCGAACCCGTACCTGATCAGCAGGTCCATCGCGGCCGCGACGGCGTCGCCCTCGGCCCCGTCGCGCATCCGCTTCTCGTCTTCGGTCAGGAACATCAGCCGCTCCGCACGTCGTCGTGGATCATCGGTGGCCTCCTGGTTCGCCGTCGCCGGCCCGGCGGCAGGTCAGCGCCATCTCCGTCACCCGCCACCGGGGCCGCCGAGGTTGGCGGTGAGCCGCTCCTGCAGCCGCCCGACGTCGATGTCGTGCACGCTCCCGGCCGGCCCGTCGCCCGAGCCGCCGGCCAGGTCGAGCGCGTGCGCGGCGGCCGCCCCCATCGCCGAGCACGGCCCCATCACCCGCACGCTGGACAGCGCGGCGGCGTCGCCGTCCGCGCACCGGCCGGCCGCGACCAGGTTGTGCGCGTCCGGCGGGAGCAGTGACCGCAGCGGCACGTAGTGCACGTGATCGGCCGGGAACATCTCCCACACGTAGCCGTCCGACCGGTCGTGCAGCTCAACCGGCCACGCGGTCCGCGCGACCGCGTCGTCGAACCGCGTCCCCGACCGCACCTCGTCGACGGTCAGCTGGTGCGCGCCCTTGATCCAGCGCGTCTGCCGCCGCCCGGGGAACCCGTACGCCCGCACCCGCGCCTCGCCGAACGCCTTCGGGAACTCCGCCCGGAGCAGCTCGAGCGCGCGGTCGGCCTGGTCGCGGCCCTCGAACATGGCCCGCGAGGCGGAGATCGGGTCGAGCGGCGCGTCGATGTGGGTCACGTTCATCACCGCGGTGCCGCGGCCGGGGAAGAAGAACGCGAGCCCGCCCCGGCGCAGCAGCCCGGACTCCTCACCCCGCGCGGCGAACACCGCGTCGACCTCGCCCGCCTCGGGCTTGTGCTCCTCGTGCAGGTTCTCCACGATGAACTGCTGGCTGCCGTAGATCGGCCGCGACGGCTCCCAGCACGGCAGCCCGGCCTGCCAGGTCAGCGCCGCGTCCCCGCTCGCGTCCACGTACCCGGACGCCCGCACCCGGACGTTCCCGTACCGGGTGCCGAAGTCGGCCGAGGTCACGTACCCGTCCCGCATCGACACGTCCCCGAGCACCGCCCCGGTGATGACCTGGATGCCGAGCGACTGCACGGTCTTCTCCAGCCACCGGCCGAGCGCGACCTCGTTGTAGAAGACGGTGGTCGTGTGCCCGCGGGAGAAGTAGAGGTCGCCCGGCGGCCCCAGCGCGGCGAAGATGTCGTCGAATACCCCGTGCGTGAGCTGGGTGTAATCCGGCGCGTTACCGAAGATCCCGCAGAACAGCCCGATCAGCGAGTGCACCATCTGCCCGCCGATCAGCGGCAGCGAGTCGATCAGCACGACGGACCGGCCCAGGCGCGCGGACTCGATGGCCGCCGTCGAGCCCGCGATCCCGGCCCCGACCACGCAGACGTCGGCGGCGATCTCGTGCCCGGGCTCGGCGGCCGGCCGCGTCACCGCGTCCAGCCGAAGTTCGGTAAGTTCATGCGGCATGTCTGGGACGTTAGGTCCGTTAACAACGGTCAAACAAGAAAATGCTTGTGCTAACGGGTATAAACCGGATTTATCACGTAAGCCGACTAATGCCCCTGACCTGCGGTTTCTAGAAATGAACTAGACAGCCGCCAACGGCCCTCCGCCTACCGCTGTCACCCGCCCCAACCCCAGCCGCCCAGAATCTGTCACCCACCCCAACGACAGTGCCCCCCAGCTAACGACAATGCCCCCGCCGCCCCGCTCACCTGTCACCTACGCCAGCGACCGCCCCTATTGGTGTCGATGGCGTAACCGACAGACCTGGCAGGTACCAGTGGGGATGGTTGGGCTTCTTGGGGTTTACATCTTGCGGGCGACGAGGGGTGGGCGTTTGATGGTGGAATCATGCGGCCTGTCGCCCACCTCGCCAACCTTGACCTGAACCTGCTCGTCGCGCTGCGCGAACTGACGCGGGAGCGGAGCGTCACGCGCGCCGCGCAGCGGCTCGGCGTGACCCAGCCGGCCGCGAGCGCGGCGCTGGCCCGGCTGCGCAGGCACTTCGGCGACGAGCTGCTGGTCCGCGAGCACGGCGAGTACGCGCTGACACCGCTCGGCGAGCAGCTGGCGGAGCAGGTCGAGGCGGTCTGCGGCGCCGCCGAGCGGCTCTTCGCCGCCTCCGCCGACTTCGACCCGGCGACCTCCGATCGCGAGTTCACGCTGGTCATGGCCGACTACACGATCATGGTGATGGGCGAGGCGCTCTCGCACGCGCTGCAGCGGGCGGCGCCCCGGGCCCGGCTGCACATCCGGCTGGTGCGCGAGTCGCTGGCGACCGAGTACGCGGACGGCATCAGGTTCGTGGACGGGATGGTCGCCCCGCCGAGCAACGGCTTCTCGCTGCCCGGCACGCGGTCGGCCGAGCTCTTCCTCGACCGCTGGGTCTGCGTGATCGACGCCGACAACCCGGTCCTCGACGGCGGCAGCGCGCTGCAGCTGCGGGACCTGGCCGGGCTGCCCTGGGTGGCGCCCTATTACCGGTCAGGCCAGCGAGGGGTCGCCTCCGTGCCCGTGATGCGGCAGCTTGCGCTGCTCGACCTGCAGCCCAGAATCGCGGTCCGGGTGGAGAGCTATCTCGCGGTGCCCTACTTCGTGGCGGGCACCGACCGGGTCGCGCTGATGCAGGAGCGGCTCGCCAGCCGGCTGGCGACCACGGCCAACCTGCGCGTGCTCGAGTGCCCGGGCGACGCCGAGCCGATCGTGGAGGCCTTGTGGTGGCACCGCCACTACGAGGACGACACCGCCCACGCCTGGCTGCGCCGCCTGATCATGGAAACCGCCCGACGCCTGTAACCGTCACCTGTCGCCGACGCCGGCGACCGCACGCGCACTGGGCGGCCGGCCGCACCACCAGCAGCGGAACGTGAGCCGCCGCGAGCAGCAGCGACGGCACCGCCCACAACGTCCCCGCCACTTTGAAGATTTGCAATGTAATGATGTAATCAAAATATGGGAGTAAGTGAACCACTGGACGCCTACTCGACCATCGTCGCCGGGGTGGCCGAGTCGCTCAGGCCCAAAGTCGCGAGCGTGCGGGTGCCGAAGCGGGGCGGGGAGTCACTGGGGTCGGCGGTGGTGTTCACGGCGGACGGCTTTCTGCTGACGAACGCGCACGTGGTCGGGCATTCGCCCGGCGGCACGGCGGCGTTCTCGGACGGGACGACGACGCCGTTCCAGGTCGTTGGGGCGGACCCGCTGTCGGACCTGGCGGTGCTGCGCGCGTCCGGTGACACCCCCGATCCGGCCGAGCTCGGCGAGGCCGACGACCTCGTGGTCGGGCAGCTCGTCGTCGCCGTCGGCAACCCGCTCGGGCTGGCCGGGACGGTCACCGCGGGCGTGGTCAGCGCGCTCGGCCGGTCGATGCCCGCCGGGGAGCGCGGGCTGATCGAGGACGTTATCCAGACCGACGCGGCGCTCAACCCGGGCAACTCCGGCGGCGCGCTCGCCGACGCCCGGGCCCGCGTGGTCGGGATCAACACCGCCGTGGCCGGGATCGGGGTCGGGCTCGCCGTCCCGGTCAACGCGACGACCAGGCGGATCGTATCGGCGCTGATGCAGGACGGCCGGGTGCGCCGCGCTTACCTGGGCGTGGTGGTCGTGCCCGCCCCGGTGGCGCCGGCCTGGCGGCCGCGCCTGGGCGGCCGCGCGACCGGGCTGCGGGTCTCCTCGGTCGTGTCCCACGGCCCGGCCGACCGGGCCGGGCTCCGCCCGGGCGACCTGCTGCTCACTGCGGCTCGCCACGAGGTCGCGACCGCCCAGGACCTGCAGCGCTTGATGTTCGCGGAGGCAATCGGCCGCCCGCTTCCCATCACCGTGATGCGCAACGGCGCCCTGGTCGATGTCATTGCCGAGCCCGCCGAGCTAGTGGCGGCGTAGTAGCCGCCCAGCAACCGCCGGCACCGCGCTGACGGCATTGAGCGCCGCAGTATGCCGCGTCGCCGCCATGATCGCAAGCAGTTGTCCACAGGTGGTGGACAATTCGGGCGCGTTATCCACAGGTGGCAAATGCGTGCTGCCGGGCAACCCGCCATTCGGGCACGGTGGAACTGCGAACCGGGCGGCCGATGCCGCCGGGCGCAGGCAGAACCCCTAAAGCACGCGAGGAGGCTGGCGAATATGAGCCAGGAGAACGTGATCATCTTGCGCGGATTTGTGACCGCCGAACCGAAGTTCTGGCAGAGCTCGCCGACGCAGACGCCGCTCGCCGAGATCCGGATGGGCCACACCCCCCGGCGGCTGAACCGCACCACCGGGGAGTGGGAGGACGGTGAGACGTCGTACTACTCGGTCAAGTGCTGGCGTCGGCTGGCCGTGAACGTCAAGGGCTCCCTCCGCAAGGGAGACATGATCCTGGTCAAGGGAAAGGTCGTGATGCGGACCTGGGTGGACGACCAGCAGCGCAACCGGGTGCAGATGCAGGTTGAGGCGGACTCGGTCGGGCACGACCTGGCATTCGGCTGGTCGCACTTCAACCGCGGCGACCAGTCGCCCTGGAACGCGACCCGGCGGCAGGCGGAGGGCGAGGCGGCCCAGCCGGACGTCGACGCGTACGAGGACGTCGACGACCACGACCCCCTGGCCGACGGCGACACGGCCAACCCGGGCGACCCGCGTGACCCGAGCAGCGAGCCGGCGATGGCCGACGCCGATTTCGAGCGGCTGGCCAGCGACCTCGGCGCGCAGCCGGAGGTCGCCCCGGTCTTCTAGCTACCCGGTGACCAGCCACGACGGGCGCCGCACAGGGTCATCGGCTTACTGCGACTGACGACTGCCTAACTGTGCGGCGCCCAATGCGGGCATCGCCGGAGCCGACGATCGGAGAGCTCAGCTAAATGGCAGACCCGACGAAATTCAGCCGGTGCGCCTAAGTGACGCCGACAAGCCCCTGGTGTGTACTTGTCTACGTACCTACATGCCTACTCTGCCAATCAGGTGACGAGCGGTAAGTGGACCAGGACAGTGACGCGTTCTCCGACTGGAGGCCCTGCGCTGCGGTTACCCAAGATGGCCCGGAAGACCCGCCTGACCTGGCGTTCGCCGACGCGAATTTCAGCACGCTGACCCGCGATCCCGGGGCCCTGACAGACGTCGTTGCGGATTTCTAAATGGCCAGTGACCTGCCACTACGATGCCGCACGTTGTCATTGGTTACTCATAGTGACCATTGTCAAATCGGGTGGTGCCCAATGTGCGCGTGACGAACATAGAAGTTCCGTGCACGCACGACACAGTTTGCATCTAAGGTGTCACCTAGAGTGACTTAGCAGCGCTGGGCCAGACCGGATGTCGGGGGATTCAAGGAAGGCGACAGCAGCGAGTATGTCAGCAGTCCAGGACGCGATGAGGCAGCGGCAGCAGGAGGCCCCCGAGGGCCCCGTGTGGCCATGGCGCTGCCCGCTGTTCGACGAATCCTTCTCGCTAGTCGTCTACGTGCTGACCGTGCTCGCCGCCTACTTCACGTTCACCGGCTTTGAAGTCGTCGGAACGGCAGTGACGGCAGGTGACGTCACCCTGTTCACCGGGCTGATGTGCTGCGGCGCCGTCTGCGTCGAGGCCACCAGGCGGCTCGGGCAGCCCTCCGGGGTATGGCGGGATCTGCTCTCCGCGTGGTGGCTGCCGGTGGCGCTGCTGCTGCCGCCGCTGTACGCGCTGATCGCGCCGGCCGTGCTCGGCCTGCTGATCTACGTGCGGGTCCGCCGGGGAGCGGTCTACCGGCGGGTCTTCAGCACGGCGGCCCTGGGCCTGGCCGGCGCGGGCGCGTCCGCCCTGTTCCGCTGGCTCGCCCCGGCGGTGGCGCAGGCCCAGGCGGCCGACTGGCTGACCTACCCCGGGCCGAAGGCGTGGCTGATGCGCCCGCAGCAGGCCGGGCTCGCGGTCGTCTGCGCGGTGGCCTTCATCGTGCTGAACACCTGCCTGGTCGCGATCGCCGCCTGGCTCGCCGACCCGGACGCCCGGCTGGCGGACATGCTCTGGGATCGCGAGCGGATGCTGCTCGACCTGACCGAGACCTGCGTCGGCATCCTGGTCACGATCGCCTGCGCGCTGAGCGCGATCCTGCTCGTGGTCGCGCTGCCGCCGGTGATCCTGCTGCAGCGCAGCCTGCTCCATTCGCAGCTCAAGGCGCAGGCACGGACCGATCCGAAGACCGGCGTGCTCAACGCGGGCGCCTGGCAGGGCGAGGCCGCCCTGGCGATCGCCCGGGCGCAGCGCCACCGTGAACCGCTCGCGCTGCTGCTGGCCGACGTCGACCACTTCAAGATGGTCAACGACACCCACGGCCACCTGACCGGTGACGCCGTGCTGCGGACGCTGGCAACCGAGATGCGGCAGCAGGTCCGCGAGGCTGACCTGGTGGGCCGCTTCGGCGGCGAGGAGTTCGTCATCCTGCTTACCGCTACCAGCGTGGCGGAGGCGTGCCAGGTCGCCGAGCGGATCCGCCGCGGCGCCTGCGTGGTGAAGGTGCTCACGCCCGACACGATCGTCGGCGTCACCGTCTCGATCGGCGTCGCGGCCCTGGGCAGCCACGGGGCCGACCTCTTCGAACTGCTCGCCGCCGCCGACATCGCGCTCTACCGGGCGAAGAACACCGGCCGCGACCGAGTCTGCCTCTACGACCCCTCCGACGCCGCCAGCGGCGTGACCGGCGCCACCGGAATGACCGGCCACCCGGGTATCGCCGCCGTTCCCGGCATGACCGCCGCCTCCCGCCTGAACGACGCTCCCGGCGCCGCCCAGCTGAATTAACACTTCGATGTGGTGTTGGCCGGGCACGTAGACTGGTAGCTGGCAGTGGCGCACCGCTTGACTGACACCGGTTTGCCAGACACTGGGCGGTGGTAGGACAGGTCACGCTTTTCGAGGATGACGCCGGTTCGGTTAACCGCGAGTGCCATGCTTGCTGCCCCTCTGGGTTGCCCTGACGTAGACGAGGGTTGCGGGTCCGATACCTGCGCCAATAGGTAGGTTTAGAGATATGCCCGAGTACATTTACAGCCTGCGCGCCGTCCGTAAGGCGCATGGTGACAAGGTCGTTCTCGACAACGTCACGCTGAGCTTTCTCCCCGGCGCCAAGATCGGCGTCGTGGGCCCGAACGGCACCGGCAAATCGACGCTCCTGAAGATCATGGCCGGGACCGAGCAGGTCTCCAACGGCGAGGCCAAGCTGATGCCCGGCTTCACCGTCGGCATCCTCGCCCAGGAGCCCAAGCTCAACGAGGACAAGACGGTCCTCGGCAACGTCGAGGAGGGCGTCGCCGAGACCAAGCGGCTCCTCGACGAGTACAACGAGATCGCCGAGAAGCTCGGGACCGACTACTCCGACGAGCTCATGGACCAGATGAGCAAGCTCCAGGAGCAGATCGACCACAAGGACGCCTGGGACCTCGACAGCCAGCTCGAGCAGGCGATGGACGCCCTCCGCTGCCCGCCGCCCGACTCGGACGTGACCAGCCTCTCCGGTGGCGAGCGGCGGCGGGTAGCCCTCTGCAAGCTCCTGCTCCAGCAGCCCGACCTGCTCCTGCTCGACGAGCCCACCAACCACCTGGACGCCGAGTCCGTCCTCTGGCTCGAGCAGCACCTCGAGAAGTACCCGGGCACGGTCATCGCGATCACCCACGACCGGTACTTCCTGGACAACGTCGCGCAGTGGATCCTCGAGCTCGACCGCGGCCGCGCCTACCCGTACGAGGGCAACTACACCACCTACCTCGAGACGAAGCAGGCCCGCCTCAAGGTCGAGGGCGCCAAGGACCAGAAGATGCGCAAGCGCCTCGACGACGAGCTTGAGTGGGTCAGGTCGAGCGCCCGCGCCCGCCAGACGAAGTCGAGGTCGCGGCTCGAGCGGTACGAGGAGATGGCCTCCGAGGCGGACCGGAACCGCAAGCTCGACTTCGAGGAGATCCAGATCCCGCCGGGCCCGCGCCTAGGCAACACCGTCGTGGAGGTCGAGCACCTGGTCAAGGGCTTCGACGAGCGCGTCCTTTACGACGACCTGAGCTTCAGCCTGCCCAGGAACGGGATCGTCGGCGTCATCGGACCGAACGGCGTCGGCAAGACCACGCTGTTCAAGATGATCATCGGCGAGGAGAAGCCGGACAACGGCACCATCCGGATCGGCGACACCGTCAAGATCTCCTACTCCGACCAGAACCGCGACCGCATCGACCCGGACAAGAACGTCTGGGAGGCGATCTCCGACGGCGAGACGTTCATCCACGTCGGCAACGTCGAGTTCCCCAGCCGGGCCTACGTGGCGGCGTTCGGTTTCAAGGGCGCCGACCAGCAGAAGCCGGCCGGGGTGATGTCCGGCGGCGAGCGCAACCGGATGAACCTGGCGCTCACCCTCAAGCAGGGCGGCAACCTGCTGCTGCTCGACGAGCCGACCAACGACCTCGACGTGGAGACGCTCGGCAGCCTGGAGAACGCGCTGCTCGAGTTCCCCGGCTGCGCCGTGATCACCAGCCACGACCGCTGGTTCCTGGACCGGGTGGCGACCCACATCCTGGCCTGGGAGGGCGGCGCCAACTGGTTCTGGTTCGAGGGCAACTTCGAGTCCTACGAGAAGAACAAGATCGAGCGGCTCGGCGCCGAGGCGGCCAGGCCGCATCGGGTGACGTACCGGAAACTGACCCGAGGCTAGTCACCAGCGGGCCTAGCCTTCATCTCGAACGGTCCCTGACTCCGCCCTGACCCGCACGTCCTCAGCGGGTCAGGATGGCGGCCAGCTGTCCGCTGTCCCGTAGCGGCTCGAGGTCCGGATCGCGGTCGGCGTTGGCGCGCACGTCAGGGTTGAGCGCGATGGCCTCGGCCAGCGTCCGGCCGGCGTCGTCGGTACGCCCGGCAGCGGCCTGGGCGCAGGCCAGACTGTAGGCGGCCATGCCCGCTACCTGGTCGGGGGCGCCCAGGTAGCGGGTCGTGGCGAGCATGTTCTGCTGCAGCGCGACGGCCCGGGCCTGCTGCCCGTGCCCCAGGTAACAGTCCGCCACGTGCCCGGTCGGGTGCCAGAACCCGCGCACGACGATCTGCAGCCACAGCGACCGCCCGTTCAGCCACCGATGGCGGGTCGGGTCGATCAGGTCATCGTCGCCGAGCGCCGCCACGCCGTCGATCAAGGACGCGGTGACCTGGCGAGACTCGCCCGCCACGGCAACCGCGGTCCGTGCCGCATAGCCCGCGTAGACGGCGGGGGACCTGTGATCGATCTCGCCGAAGGCCGGCGGGGCGCAGCCGGCCAGCACCGACGTGATCCGCTCGGCCTGCTGAGCCTTGAACTCCGTGTTGTGGGCGACCGTGGGCACTGCGGCCCACTGCCGCTCGCTCCCGGACTCCGTGACGTCGAAGGCAGCGGCGGCGAGCAGCATTTCCTCCTCGGCCGCGGCGAAGGCGATCAGCCCGGCTACGACGGTGCGCAGCTGCGCGGTCGTGCTCATCCCGTCTCCTCCCGGGGCGCCTTCCTGGCGCGGAACAGCAGGGTGTGCCCCACCGTGATCGTGATGTCGGCGAAGCCGATCGTTTGCAGCCGGGTGAGGAGCGCGGCCGGCTCGACCGGGTTGTAGGTGTCGCCCTCGTGGAAGTGGTGCAGCCCGTCGCTCGGCAGGCTGTCAGAGCCGATCAGCGTTCCGCCCGGGCGCAGTACGCGCAGCGCCTCCGCGAGGATCCGGTCCTGCCGGGCACGGGTCGGGACATGGTGCAGCATGGTGAACATGCCGACCGAGTCGAACGAGGCGTCCGGATAGCGCAGCGCCGTCGCGTCGCCGGTGACCGCCTCGACGTTCGTTCCGCTGAACCGGTCCTGCAGCGCCGCGGTGGCAGCCGGGTCGAGCTCGAGCGCGACCAGGCGGCGGACTCGATGCCGCAGCCACTCGGACGCGGCCCCCGGGCCCGGGCCGATTTCCAGCAGATCATCGCCTAGATCCACCCCGTCGGCGACGGCCGGAAGGATGTCTTCGTGCAGGTGCGCGGCCCATTCGGCCGAGCCGAGCAGCTTCGCATGGTTCTCGTTCACAAACCCGACGCTACGACCCGCGACGGCGCGGGCATAGCGCGTAAGCTGCCAAGGTATGTCGCGAACAGGACAGCCTCCGGTCTGCTCGCCGGACGGCTTCTTCGTCGCCACCTTCCCGATGCCGGCCGGCACCCTGTTCGACTGGCACACGCACGAAGACCATCAGCTCGCGTGGGCCTCGGCCGGGGTGCTGACCGTGCTCACCGAGGGCGCGACCTGGGTGCTGCCGCCGTCGCGGGCGCTGTGGATCCCGGCCGGCCTGCCGCACGAGACCGGCGCGTCGGGGCAGGCGACGATGCGAAGCGTGTACGCGCCGCCCGGATTGACGACGGTGGACTGGGCGGTGCCGACCGTGATCGCGGCCAGCCCGCTGTTGGCCGAGGTCATCGGCTACCTGGGCGGCGAGCTGACGGCGGCACGGCGGGCCCGCGCCGAGGCCGTACTGAGCGACCTCCTTACGCCGATCCCGGTTACCACGCTGGACGTGCGGTTCCCCGACGATCCGATCGCCGGGCCGGTAGCGCGAGCGTTGCGCGACAACCCGGCCGACCAGCGAACGCTCGCCGAATGGGGCCGCGCGGTCGGGGCGAGCGAGCGAACGCTCGCGCGGGCGTTCGCGGCGGGCACCGGTCTGCCGTTCGGCCGGTGGCGAACGCTGCTGCGGATCCAGTCAGCGCTGCCGCACCTCGCGGCCGGCGAGGCGGCTGGTCGGGTCGCGGGCCGAGTGGGCTACGAGACCCCAAGCGCGTTCATCGCCGCGTTCCGCCGATTGACCGGAGTCACGCCGGCTGCCTACTTTGGCCGCGAATAGCAGGCCGGCTACGCGGGCGCGAGCCCGATGCCGCCGCGACCGCCCTGGTCGGGGCCTCCGGCCGGCGCCGCGTTGACCAGCGAGTGCGCGGCCATCACGAGGTAGTCCCAGAATTGCGCGTCAAGCGCGGGCGGCAGGTCGAGCTCGTCGAGCGCCGTCCGCATGTGCTTGAGCCACAGGTCCCGCTCGGTCTCGCCGATGCGAAAGTGCACGTGCCGCATCCGCAGCCGCGGGTGCCCGCGCAGCTCGTTATAGGTGCTGGGACCGCCCCAGTACTGCATCAGGAACAGCCGCAGGTGCTCCTCGGCCGGCCCCAGATCCTCAGTCGGGTAGACCGGCCGCAGTACGGGGTCGGCCGCGACCTCCTGGTAGAACCGGCTGACCAGCCGGGTGAAGGTCTCCTCGCCGCCGACGGCCTCATAGAAGGTGCGCGGTGCCCGCGCGGTCTCCTCGCTCATAACGGTGCCAGCCTATCCGTCGTCACGCGTCCGCTCCCCTCGGCGCGGGATGGATGCCGGCCGCGTCCAGCGCCGCCTTCACCCGGGCGCGCACTTCGCGCTCGACCTCCCACTGGCGCAGCGGCGCGGTTTTCGCGACGATTCGCATGGTGACCTCCTTGCCGGATATCTCCTGCGCCCCCCAGACCTCGGGCGGATCGAGCAGCACCACCCGCCAGTCGGGCTCGTCCCAGAGCGCCTGCGCGGCCGCGGCCAGCAGCGACCGGATCTCGCCGAGGTCCGCCTCGTACGGCACCGGGTAGTCGACGACCGCCCGCGCCCAGCCCTGCGACTCGTTGCCGACCTGCTCGATCGCGCCGTTACGGATGTGCCAGACGATGCCGCTGACGTCGCGGAGCCTGGTCACCCGGAGCGTGACGTTCTCCACCGTGCCGGTCGCGTCCCCGATGGTGATCACGTCACCCACCCCGTACTGGTCCTCGACCAGCATGAAGATCCCGGCCAGGTAGTCGCGGACCATGCTCTGGGCGCCGAAACCGATCGCGACGCCGACCACGCCCGCGCTGGCCAGCAGCGGCGCCAGGTTGATGCCGAGGTCGCCGAGGATGACGACGCTGGCGATCGAGAAGATGGTGATCGACGCCACGCTCCGCAAGATCGACCCGAGGGCGCGCACGCGCTGCTTGCGGCGCTCGTCGACCAGGGCCCGCTCGGCGTCGGCGGCCGCGCCGTTGATCTCGCCCTGGGCGGCCTCGCGGGCCGACTCCGACACCACCCCGCGGGCCGCCGCCGCGCCCAGGGTCGCCGCGTCGGGGACGTCCGCCTCGGATCCGGACGTGCGCCGCCGCCGCCCCACCAGCCGGCCCGGCGCGCGCCGGGCCGCCGCCGCGCCGTTGCGCAGGTTCGGCAGGATGGAGTGGGTCGCCCGCTCGGTCAGCCGGTTGATCACCCGGTTGACGATGAACTGGATGATGAGCGCCAGCACCACGACGAAGATGACCCGCAGCAGCAGGTGGACCGGCCCGTTGAGGAACTCGGCCGTCACCTTGGCGGCGTGCTCGTTGTGCGACACGTCCCAGACCAGCTGGCAGGTCACGCCCGGATTGGCGGTGCAGCTGGAGAGCAGCGTCGGCGGGGTTGGATCGAGGCCGAGCGCCGCTACCTGAACACCGACCATCACGCTGACCCCTCCCGCGACCCAATCAGGAACTATGCAACCCCAGCGAGGCTACCGGCGCCGCGCACCCCGCGCGGCGGGGTGCGGCAATGACCGCAGTCTTCGCGGGCGGGTGACACCGCGGGTGACACCAGCCTGGTTCGGCTTGCACCGGGCGAGGATTCGCGTATAGCTAGAGGAACCATGCAGCACGCACCGCCCCCGCGCCGGGCGCACCCGCCCGAGCCCGCGCCGGGCACGTTCCTGACCGCGGTCGGCGGCGGACGCCGACCTCTTCGACGTGACCCACTACCCGGTCCGGGCGGAGTGCCGGATCTGCCGGGAGCCGATCAGGGCCGAGTCGTTCCTGCGCGCCTTCGAGCACGACGCCGACCTCTGAACCCCCGCAACCGTTCGGGCCTCGTGTCCTCCTGGGCCGTAACCGTTCCGTTCCCGTGGCGTCGCGGAGACCGGTTTCGCGGGCCGCGAACGCGAGGCAGTCGCCAGCCAGCGAGGCCGACAGCGACACCGCGCGCTGGCCGTGACCCACCTGCCCCTCGGCGCGCAGCAGCACCGGCCGCCCGGACGACGTGGCGTGCTGCAGGGCCGCGCACATCTTGTACCCGTGCAGCGGGTCGACCCGGGTGTCGTTGCTGAAGACGGTGAACAGCACCGCCGGGTAGGCGATGCCGTCGACCACGTGATGGTAGGGCGAGTAGCCGAGCAGCCATTCCAGCTCGACCGGCGAGGCGGCGGTGCCGTACTCGGTGTTCCACGTCTCGCCGATCGGGAACCGCTCGTAGCGGACCATGTCGAGCAGCGGCGCCGAGCAGACCGCGGCCGAGAACAGCTCCGGCCGCTGGGTGATCGCCGCCCCCACCAGCAGCCCGCCGTTCGACCCGCCCCAGACCGCGAGCCTGGCCGGCGACGTGACCCCGGTCGCGATGAGGTGCTCGGCCGCCGCGTGGAAGTCGTCGAAGACGTTCTGCTTGCGGTCGAGCATCCCCGCCCGGTGCCACTCCTCGCCCTCTTCGCTGCCGCCGCGCAGCGCGGCGACCGCGTACACGCCGCCCGCCTCGACCCAGGCGAGGATGTTGGCGGAGTAGCCGGGGGTCATGCTGATGTCGAACCCGCCGTAGCCGTAGAGGATGCACGACCTCTCGGTCGGGCGGGCGGTCTGCTCGCCGTCCGCGCGCGGCTCGATGACCACCATCCGGACCTCGGTGCCGTCGGCGGACTGGTACGTCACCTGCGACGCGGTCACCCGCGGGGTGGCGACCGCGCCGGGCGACTTCGCCCAGGTCGACAGCTCCTCGGTGGCCGCGTCGTAGCGGAGCACGATCGGCGGCGTCGTGTAGTCGGTGTAGCCGAACCAGGCCTCGTGGCCGCCCTCCGGCCGCTCCGCGATCCCGCCCGCCGATCCGATCCCGGGCAGCTCAAGCCCGCTCAGCCGCTCGCCGCTGGCCAGGTCGTGCACGGCGACCTCGCTGACCGCGTGCCGCATCCGGGAGACGATCAGCACCGGCCGGGGCAGATCGTCGAGGATTGCGTAGCTGCGCAGCACCGAGGTGGCGTCCTCCGGGATCAGATCGCGCCAGCCGTCGGGCCCCGGCGCGGCCGGGTCAGCGACGCAGAGCCGCCCGCGCGGCGCCGCCAGGTCGGTCAGCACGTACAGCCGCCCGTCGCGCCCGATCCGGGGCGACGCCTGCGCGTCGAGCCCGACCATGAGCGGGACCAGCAGCGGGGTCGCGGGGTCGCTGGCGGTCAGGTCGGCGATCCAGATGTCCTCCCGCGGCGCGGTCCCGATCGAGGCCGAGATGATCAGCCAGCGGCCGTCCATGCTGACGCTGGCCCCGTAGTAGGTGGTCTTGTCGCGCCCGGCCCCGAACACCTCCACGTCCGACTCGGGCGACGTCCCGACCTGGTGCAGGTACACCCGCCGGTGATACTGCGCCTCGCCCTCGGGGAGCGTGTCCGGCGGCAGCCGCCGCACGTAGTAGAACGCCTTGCCGCCGGGCAGCCAGGCCACCCCGGAGTACCGGCACCGGTCGATCGGCCCGTCCACCAGCTCGCCGGTGGCGACGTCGAGCACCCGCAGCAGCGACTCCTCGTCCCCGCCGCGCGAGAGCTGGTACGCGAGCAGCCGTCCCTCCTTGTCCGGCTGGTAGGCGTCCAGCGTGGTCCGCCCGGAGGGATCGATGGCGATCAGGTCGATCAGCGCCCGCTCGGTCGCGCCCGCGCTCGTGGCCGAGGTGGCGTCCGCGCCGGAGATCGCGTCGGTGTCGGCGACGTAGAGAACCGCGTGCTCCTGATCGGGATCGCGCCGGGTGTAAAACTGCGTCGTGCCGCGCCAGGCGGGCAGGCCCACCGACCCGACCCGGAGCAGCTCCCGCACCCGGGCGGCGAAGGACTCCCGGTCGGGCAGGTCGGCCCGGTAGCCCGGCCCAGAGCGACTCCTCGGCCGCGAGCCACTCCGTGGCCTGCGGCGATTCGGCGTCCTCAAGCCATCGGTAGGGGTCCGCCACCTGGTGCCCGAAGAGGTCCTCGACGAGATTCAGCCGCTGCGCTGCGGGGTACTCGACCCGAAAAGAAGCCATAGCGGAACCTTAATCGTTGCTCGTTACCAGTCGTTAACCAACAATCCGCAGATCGCCTTGTACTCTATGAAGTGTTGGCGGAGGCACGTGGCTTCGGTCACGCCGGGATCAGTCCTGTTCCGGTGATGCGAGCGGCGCCTCAATACCGGTGCCTCCGGAGGTGCCCGTGCGACGAGTGCTGCTGCTCAACGTCACCTATGAGCCACTAACCACCGTCGGTCTCCGACGGGCCGTCTGCCTAGTCCTGGGGGATAAGGCAGAGATCGTGCATCAAGACACCAGCGGGTCGCTACTGCACTCCGCCAACGTCGAAGTGGTAACCCCTTCTGTCATCCGGCTCCGCCGGTACATCAGGATCCCGCAGCGCAACCGCGTGCCTCTCACCAGGTCCGCGCTCATGCGCAGGGACAACTACAAGTGCGCCTACTGCGGCAGGCACGCCGAGACGATCGACCACGTGATCCCGCGCAGCCGAGGCGGCGGGCACGCCTGGGAGAACTGCGTCGCCGCCTGCCAGCTCTGCAACCACCGCAAGGCCGACCGGTTTCTGTCCGAGATCGGCTGGACCCTGCCGGTCGCCCCGGCCGTCCCCAAGGGCGCGCACTGGCGGCTCATCGGCGCCCAGTACGACGGCGACCCCCAATGGGAGGCCTACCTAGGCGCAACCGCTGCGGCCTAGCTAGACCGCCTAATGGGTGTCGCTGGGGCTTGCCGGTGTCCGGCGCGTCAGGTCGGCCCCGCCCGATTAAATCTCTCGGGCGGGGCCGAACGACGCGCTGCACCGGATATGCCCTGGCTCTCCTACCATCGCGGTCTAAATCAAACCCCAGGCGGCTCAGATAACAGCAAGTTGGCAAGGGCGGCGCTCACCGATCAGGCTGGCCGGCCGCCGAATTGCCAGTTGCGCACCTCGATGTCGGCGTACCGGTCTGTCGTCAGGATCGCGCGTGCCTGGCCCGGGTCCTGCGCCCGGACCAGCGCCGCCGTGCCCAGCCAGGCAGCGCCGTCGTCCGACAGCAGAGGTCCGTACGCGATCACCTCGTCCTGGCCGGGCGGGGCCGCGAGGTCGGCCGCTCGGCCGGCGCCGAGTCCGATCACCAGGTACCGGTTGCCGTCGTCCGGGCCGCCGGGGAAGTCCCACATGGTGCGCCCGAGCACGTTCTGCCAGCGGCGCAGCAGCACGTCCCGGTAGACTCCGGCCTGGTAGTTCGGCTCGTCGAAGGCGAACGCGCGGGCAGCCGCGGGATCGGCCAGGTCGAGGATGTGCACGCTGCCGGTGGCCGTTTCGCCGTCATCGGTCAGGGTCGGGCCGCGGGCGATCATCTCCGCGGCATATCTGTCCATGTAGGACCAGTGCCCTTCCCGCAACTCCCCGCGCAACGTCATCGAGCCAGGCCGGTCGCGGTGGTAGCAGAAGAATTCCACTCCCACAGTCTTGACCCTGCTGCGTCGAGACGGGCGGAGACCGGGCGAGACGGGCCGGTTCAGCCGAGAGTCGGGTTGCCGGTGACGTCGTACAGGTGGTGGATCGGGTCGTGCATGAAGTAGCGCCCGAAGGTCTCGACGGTGAAGGCGGCGCCGTCGCTGCGCCGGCCGGGACGCAGCCACTGGACGCCGGAGACGGCGGCGAAGCTGTCGGCGATCGCATCTGCCGCCGACGCGAGCTCGTCGGCCACCGCGACGGGATTCTGGGAGGCGTAGTCGTCGGCGACCGCGGTCTCGTCCTGGTCCCAGTTCGGGTACAGCGGATCGTCCTCGGTCAGCATCAGCCCGAGGCGGTAGTCATACAGCCGGAACACGTCCCGCACGTGGCAGCCGTACTCGAGCGCCGACCATCGGTCGGGCTGCGGCCGGTCGGCGGCACCGGCGGCGGCGAGTGGCGCGCGCCACGCGGCCGCATTCGAGCGGATCATCGCCGGGATCTCCTCCCGCGCGAACGACTGGGTGTCCAGTCCGCACTCCGGGCACGGCTGCCCCAGCACCCACGTCCAGTCCTTGCCGTCAGGAACGATCGTCATGCCGACCAACGCTACCGCCCGCGAGTAGCCCGGCTGGCTTTGGAGTTGCCGCTGGCCGGCGTCGGGGTTGCCGACTAGCGGGCGTTGCGGAGTCTGTCGGCCTCGGCGGGCGGCAGCCGTCGCACCGCCTCCCGGAACGTCACCCCCGACATCTCGGACAGATGAGTCTCCGTCCACCCTGCGACCCAGTCCGGGTCGCGCCGGGAGATCTCCCTCAGCACCCAGCCGATCGCCTTGCGAATGAAGAACTCGCGCTCGGCCAGCAGCGGCTCCGCGTACCGGGTGAACCGGGGCAGGTCCGGCCGTCCGGCGCGGATGCCGGGCAGCAGCGCCAGCAGCGCCGACCGGCGCACCCAGAAGTCCGCGTCCGCCGCCCACCGGTCAATGACGGGCCACGACGCCGGATCGCGGACCGCGATCTCGCCCGCCACGTTGACCGCCAGCCCGTCCACCAGCGCCCAGGTGCCCGACTCGCGCAGCAGTCGCTCCACCGTCCCCGCCAGGTCGCCCGCGCCCAGCCGGGCCGCGGCCAGCGTCAGGATCTCGGCCGCCGCCATCCGCCGTTCGTGTACCGGCGCCCGCCACAGCGCGACCGCCCAGCCGACCATCCCGGCCGCGTCCAGCCCGGGGTAGGCCCGCACCGCCGCCTTGACCACCCGCCGAAGTTCCGGCACGGTCACCCCGAAGAACTCAAGCTCGCTCTTGAGGTACCGCTTCTCCTGCGCGGCCCGCTCCTCCGTCCCGACCGCCCGCAGTGCGTCGGCCACCGCCCGCGCCGCCCCCTCCGCATCAAACCCGTTCATGTCGTTCACCCTAGGACGCAGGGGTGACGCTCACGGGCTAGGCGCGGCCCGGAAACGCCGGTCCCCCGCGCCCCGCCCCCAACCACCACCGGCCGGCCCGAATGCGCATCCCAGTGCGCGGCCCACCGGCCCACCGCCTAAGCGAGGCCGAGGAACGCCAGCGCCGCTCGCGTGAACGCGTCCGGTTCGGTGTCGTGAATCGTGTGGCCGGCCTCGATTGTCTCCAACCGGGACCCGGGGATCTGCCCCGCCAGGTCCGCCACCCAGTCCTGCGGAACGTGACTGCGCGCGCCGCCGCCGATGACCAGGGTCGGCGCGGTGATCCGGCCGAGTCGGTCCAGCCAGGCCGGGTCGGGCTGGTCGATCTGCCCCCTGATGGCCAGCACCATCTCCCAGTCGAACGGGAGATCCCCTTCCGGCCGCTCCGGGGCGCCGCGCTGACGCGGCCGCAGCGCCGCGACGTCCTCCAAGATCAGCCGGCCGACTCGCTCCGGGTGATCCCCGGCCAGCAGGTAGCCGACCAGCCCGCCCATCGAGTGCCCGATCAGGTCCACCCGGTCGAGTTCCAGCGCGTCGAGGAAGCCGGCCGCGTCGGCTGCCATGAGTTCCACCGAGTAGCGGCCGGGCCGGTCGCTGCTCCCGTGGCCGCGCAGGTCAGGCGCGTAGACCCGGAAGTGTCGGGCGAAGGCCGGGGCCACGCCGTCCCAGTCGGCCGCGCCCTCGCCGAGCCCGTGCAGCAGGATCAGCGGCGGCGCTGCGGGCGAACCCCAGACCCGGTACGCCAGCCGGATTCCCGCTGCCTCGATGACGCGATCATCGTCCACACCGCGACTGTAGCCGCCGCGCCCGGACTGGCCGGGCGGTGTTCGTCACCGGCGGAGCCGCTTCGAGACGCTCGGCTCCGTTCGACCCGCACCGGCAACGGGCTCAGGCGGCCTGCGGGGGCAGCGAGTCGGCCGAGAGCGTGACGACCGGCACCTGGTACCGGTCGAGCGCGCCGGCGAGCGCCAGCCGGGCCCGCGCGCTCTGCTTGGTCCGCTGCGCTTCGGCCAGCTCCTCCCAGTCGGACAGGTACTGAGTCGTCATAATCGCGCTCCCATTGCGTTCGAAGCCATTCGGTTCGTACGCCATCCAGCATGGGCACGCAGGCTCAGCGGCAGATCCTCGAATCCTCAGCCCTTGCTCAGAGTCCGGGTGACGGTCACCCGCCTGGACCCAATCCAGAAGAAGTGCGGCGCCCGGCCCCTGACGGCCGCACTGCAGGCCGTCGCGGCCCTCGACCCCCCGCCAGCCACGAAGACGACGAGGAAGACGACCACGGCCACCGGCCACAGCAGAGCGTCCCAGGCCCAGCTGAGCCGCGGTCGCAGCTGCTCCCAGGCGGGCAGCCTTTCCGCGGCGGTGATCAGGGCGAAGATCGACATCATCGCCGCCAAGTCGGGATCGGACTCCGACAGCGCGCGATCAGTGCGCCGCAGCAGCCTTTCCTGCCGGTAGGGCAGCGTCATCGGAGGTACTCGGTCGGCATGCTGACCAGGCTGCCGGGTGATCCGGCTCCCGTCACCACCCGCACCAGGTGACTGGCGAGTGCGTCCTAGAGCTTGCGGCCGAGTGCGCACAGCATCCAGATCCCCGGGGCGGGGTCTTCGGGCGAGTACCCGAACGCCTGGTCAGCCCGTTCTGACGGTTTCATTAGCCGAAGATGTCCGCCAACGTCGCCGCGCTACACGGCGTAGCGGAGTACCCGCCGGCCCCGTCAGCGCGGTAGCGTTCTTTCATGACCACCACTTCGGCGCCCTTCGGCCGGCTGATGACGGCCATGATCACTCCGATGACCTCGGACGGCGCGGTCGACTACGACGGGGCGGCGAAGCTGGCCGCCTACCTCGTGGACGACATGCGCAACGAGGGGATCGTCGTCAACGGCACCACCGGTGAGGCGCCGACGACCACCGACGAGGAGAAATCCCTGGTAATCAGGGCGGTGCTGGAGGCGGTGGGCGACCGCGCCTCGGTCGTCGCGGGGGTCGGCACCAACATCACCGCGCACACGATCGAGCTCGCCCGGCAGGCCGAGAAGGCCGGCGCGCACGGCCTGCTGGTGGTTACCCCGTACTACAGCCGGCCGGCCCAGGACGCCCTGGCCGCGCACTTCACCCAGGTCGCGGACAGCACCGGGCTGCCGGTGATCGTCTACGACGTCCCGGCCCGCACCGCGACCGCGGTGGCGAGCGACACGCTGATCAGGCTCGCCAAGCACCCGAGGATCGTCGCCGTCAAGGACGCCAAGGGCGACATCGCCGCCTCGTCCCAGGTGCTGGCCCACACCGGCCTGGCCTATTACAGCGGCGACGACCCGATGACGCTGCCGCTGCTCGCGGTGGGCGGCGTCGGCATCGTCAGCGTCACCGCCCACGTGGTCGGCGACAGGATCTTCGAGATGATCGAGGCGTTCGCCAACGGCAGGAACGCCGAGGCCTCGAGGCTCCACCTCTCCATGCTTCCGGTCAACGTCGGACTCTTCCGCAACCAGGCGGCGGTCATGACCAAGGCCGCGATGGACCTGCTCGGCCTGCCCGGAGGCGGCGTGCGCGGCCCGCTGCTCCCGGCCAGCGCGGCCGAGCGACAGACGCTCCGCGCGGACCTGACCGCGGGCAGCGTCAAGCTTCCAGACGAAGGAACACTGTGAGTTATCCGCATCCTGACCTGACCCCGCCACCGCTCCTTCCGAACAACGGTTTGCGCGTTGTCGCGCTGGGCGGCCTCGGCGAGATCGGTCGGAACATGACCGTCTTCGAGTACCGCGACCGGCTGCTGATCGTCGACTGCGGGGTGCTGTTCCCCGAATCCGACCAGCCCGGCGTCGACCTGATCCTGCCGGACTTCAGCTACCTGGACGGCCGCCTGGACAAGGTCGAGGCGCTGGTCCTGACGCACGCCCACGAGGACCACATCGGCGCGGTGCCGTACCTGCTCAGGCAGCGGGCCGACATCCCGCTGGTCGGCACCAAGCTGACCCTGGCGCTGGTGAAGTCCAAGCTCACCGAGCACCGCCTGACCCCGGAGACGATCGAGGTGAAGGAGGGGGACACCCGCTCGTGGGGGCCCTTCAACCTTGAGTTCTTCGCCGTCAACCACTCGATACCTGACGCGATGGCGGTGGCCATCAAGACCCCGGCCGGCGTCGTCCTGCACACCGGCGACTTCAAGATGGACCAGCTCCCGCTCGACCACCGGCTGACCGACCTGGCCGGGTTCGCGCGGCTCGGCGGCGAGGGCGTCGACCTGCTGCTGTCCGACTCCACCAACGCCGAGGTGCCCGGCATCGTCCGCTCCGAGCGCGACATCGCCCCGGTGCTGGACGAGGTCTTCGCCAACGCCGCCCAGCGGATCATCGTGGCCTGCTTCGCCTCCCACGTGCACCGGGTCCAGCAGGTGCTGAACACGGCCGCCAAGCACCGGCGCAAGGTCGCCTTCGTCGGGCGCTCGATGGTGCGCAACATGGGGGTCGCCCGCGACCTGGGCTACCTGCACGTGCCCGGCGGGCTGCTGATCGACCTGCGCGACGCCGAGGAGATGCCGCCGGGCGACGTCGTGCTGATCTCGACCGGGTCGCAGGGCGAGCCGATGTCGGCCCTGTCGCGGATGGCGGGCCGGGACCACCCGATCCGGATCGCGGCCGGCGACACGGTCATCCTCGCCTCCTCGCTCATCCCCGGCAACGAGACCTCCGTCTACCGGGTGATCAACGGGCTGACCAGGCTGGGCGCGCGCGTCGTGCATAAGGAGTCGTCCCTGGTCCACGTCAGCGGCCACGCCCCCGCGGGCGAGCTGCTCTACCTGCTCAACCTGGTCAAGCCGAGGAACTTCATGCCGGTGCACGGCGAGTGGCGGCACCTGCGGGCGCACGCCAGGCTCGCGTCGCTGACCGGGGTGCCGGACGACCGGATCGTGATCGCCGAGGACGGCGTGGTCGTCGACCTGGTCGACGGCAAGGCGTCGATCGTCGGGGCGGTCGACTGCGGCTACGTGTACGTGGACGGGCTGACCGTCGGCGAGGTCACCGAGTCCCAGCTCAAGGACCGGCGCATCCTCGGCGACGAGGGCTTCATCTCGGTGATCATGGTGCTCGACTCGTCCAGCGGCAAGATCGTCGGCGGACCGGAGATCCACACCCGCGGCTCGGGCATCGACGATCAGGCGTTCCGGGTCGACGTGCTGCCCAAGCTCGAGGACGCCCTCGAGCGCGCGGCGAGCGACGGGGTGGCCGACTCGCACGCGATCCGGCAGCTCTCCCGCCGGGTGATCGGCAAGTGGGTGTCGGACAACTACCGTCGTCGCCCGATGATCATCCCGGTCGTCGTCGAGGTCTAGTTTTCGACCCCGCCTCGTCGGCGGCGATGGCCGTCAGCGATGCCGGCCGCGGACAAATGTCGGCGGCCGGCCACTCCGTCGGCGAGTTACCAGGCCGGGGCGGGGGCGGACATGACGCCGCGCCACTGCCAGTGCGGCTTGCCGTGCAGGGCGGCCATCACGCCGCGCCACTGCGGCGCCGGGCCGCGCCTGGCGGGCTTGGCCGTGCGCTGCTGCTCGCGCATGATCTCGGCCGCGCGCTTGGTGATCTCGGCGAGCTCGGCCTGGAGCTTGCGGACCTCGCGCGCGCCCCAGATCGGCGAGCTGAACCTGTGGTGGGTGATCGCGGTCACCATCAGAAACCGTGCGTCGGCCGAGCTAACGCGCTCATCCAGCCAATCAGCTCGCTCCATGCCATCTCCTTGAGTCCGCCGACAGGAACGTCGCCGTGGGAAAATGCCTGCCCCGGTCGGCGCGGCTCATGCTGATCCCGCGCGACCGAAGCGATTAAGTAGGCCGGGCCGGATGCCTGCGCGCCGACGCGCCGCCGCCAGCCTCGGCCGAAGGGTAACGTTTGAGTCACGCTACAACATTCCTGCTGCGTCGGCGCCGTTTTGCCCGGCGTCGGCGGCGTGCCTGACCTCACGCTTCGGCGCGCCCGGAAGTCCCAGGCGATCGCAAAACGCGATAGATCTCGAGTGGGGCCGTGCGCTAGCATGATAGACGGCGGTTCCTGGGCGGGCCGGCTCTGATCGGGAAGGCGACGTGATCACGGCGGCGGACATGGTTCGGGTGAGCGTGCTCGGCCCGCTCGAGGTCACCGACGCGGCGGGGCTGCCCGTGCGGGTCGGCGGCCAGCGGGTCCGCGCGCTGCTGATCCTGCTCGCCCTCGACGCGGGCCGGGTGGTCTCCGCCCGTTCGCTGATCGAGCGGCTGTGGCCGCAGGAGCGGCCGGCGGACGCCGCCAACGCGCTTCAGTCGCTGGTCTCCCGGCTGCGGGTCGCCCTCCGGCAGGCCGGGCTGCCGGAGGGGGTGCTCGAGTCGACGACGGTGGGCTACCGGCTGGCCGCGTCGCCCACCGCGGTGGACGCGCTCGCGTTCGAATCGCAGGCCCGCGCGGGCGGCCAGGCCCTGGCCGGCGGCGACCCGGCGACCGCCGCGCGGCTGCTGCGCGAGGCGCTCGCCCGCTGGCGCGGCCCCGCCCTGGCCGACGTGGCCGGGGAGGAGTTCGCCGCCGCGCCCGCCGCCCGGCTGGCCGAGCTGCGCAGCGCCGCGCTGCTGGACCGGATCGAGGCCGAGCTGGCCCTCGGCTCGGCCGGCGCGGGGCTGATCGGCGAGCTCCGCGAGCTGACGGCCGGCGACCCGCTCGCCGAGCGCCCGGCCGCGCTGCTGATGCGCGCCCTCGCCGCCGCCGGCCGCCAGGCCGAGGCCCTCGCCGTCTACCAGCGAACCCGCGACCTGCTGGCGGAAGACCTCGGCGTGGACCCCTCCCAGCAGCTCGCGCAGGCCCACCTGGCGGTCCTGCGGCAGCAGGTCCCGGCCGACGACCCGCGCACCGACGACCCGAATACCGAACGCCGCGGCGCCGCGAGCCGGACCACCGTCAGTCCGAGCGACGTACGGCGCGCCAGCCGCTGGCGTCAGCCCACCAGCTTCGTCGGCCGCGACTGCGAGGTGGCCGGCCTGCTCAAGCAACTCGCCTCCGAGCGCCTGGTCACGCTGACCGGGCCGGGTGGCGTGGGCAAGACCCGGCTGGCGGCCGAGGCGGCCGAGCGCCTGACCGGGGCTGACTACCCGGGGCCGGACCGCTCGGCCTGGTTCGTCGATCTCGCCCCGGTGACCGAGCCGTCCGAGGTGCCGCGCGCGGTCCTCGACGCGGTCGGCCTGCGCGAGCGGTCGATCGCCCGGCGCGGCGGCGGCGACGGCGGCGCCGACCCGGCTGACCGGCTCTGCGCGGCCCTCGCGGAGCGGGACGTGCTGCTCATCCTCGATAACTGCGAGCACGTGATCGAGGCCGCCGCCATCCTCGCCGCCCGGCTGCTGGCCGACTGCCCCGGCGTCCAGGTGCTGGCGACCAGCCGGGAGCCGCTTCGGATCGGCGGGGAAAGCCTGCACGTGGTCGCGCCGCTCCCGGTCCCGCCCGCCGCCGAGCCCGGGGCCGCAGCCGGGCCAGGCCCCGATGCGCATTCATTTCCGGCCGTCCGCCTGTTCGCCGATCGGGCCGCCGCGGTGCTGCCCGACTTCGAGCTCGACGCCGGCAATGCCGCGTCGGTCGCCCAGATCTGCCGGACCCTCGACGGCATGCCGCTGGCGATCGAGCTGGCGGTGCCGTGGCTGCGCACGCTGACCCCGGCCCAGCTGGCCGAGCGCCTCGGCGACCGGTTCGCGCTGCTCACCGGCGGCAGCCGAACCTCGCTGCCCCGGCACCAGACGCTCCGCGCCACCGTCGACTGGAGCTGGCAGCTGCTATCAGGGCCCGAGCGCGCGCTCGCCCGCCGCCTCGCGGTCTTCCCCGGCGGCGCCACGCTGGCCGCGGCCGAGCAGGTCTGCCCGGACCCGGCTCCGGAGCAGCGACCGGCGCCGCCCGGCCAGCCGGCCGACCCCAGGCCGCTGCTCCGGGCCGAGGTCCTGACCGCGCTCTCCGGCCTGGTCGGCAAGTCGCTCCTGACGATGACGGAGCCGTCCGGCGGCGGCGCGCCCCGGTACCGGATGCTCGAGACCGTCCGCGCCTACGCCCTGGAACGGCTGGCGGAGGCGGGCGAGGAGACCACCGCCAGGGGCGCGTTCGCGCGCTACTTCTGCGAGCTGGCCGAGACCGCCGACCCGCTGCTGCGCACCGCCGACCAGATGCGCTGGTTCCACCTGCTCTCGGCCGAGCAGGACAACGTGCACGCCGCGCTGCGCTGGGCGGTCGGCCGCGGCGACGCCGGCACCGCGCTGCGCCTGGTCCGGGCCCTCGGCTACTACTGGGTGCAGCTCGGGCACGGCGAAGGGGACGGGCTGGCCCGCGCGGTGCTGGCGCTGACGCCGCCCGACCCGCCGACCAAGGAGACGGCCGAGGCGCGGGTGATCTGCGCGATGCTGGCGGCCGGCTGGTCCTACGACCTTGAGCCGGTCAAGGAGCAGCTCATCGACGGCGTGGCCGGGATCGCGGCCTGGTCCGGCGACCCCGGCTCGCTGCATCCCCTCGCGGCCATGGGGGAGCCGCTGCTGCTGCAGTTCACCGGCGGCCGCGAGCAGGTCCAGCAGGTGTACGACCGGTACGCCACCGTCGGTGACCCGTGGCTGCGGGCCATGGGGCGGTTCTACCGCGCGCAGCACGCCAGCGAGATGGGGCGAATCGACGGAGTGGAGGCAGAGCTCCGGGTCGCGCTGGGCGACTTCCGGGCGATCGGCGAGCGGTGGGGGATCGCCCTCGTGCTCACGATCCTGGCCGACGTGATCGACCTGCGGGCCGACGACGCCGCCACGATCGCCGCGCTCGAGGAGGCGGTGGCGATCGGCCGCGAGCTGAACGCGTGGGGAGACCTGGCCTACGTCGAGGCCAGGCTCGCGGTCGTCCGGGCGCGGACCGGCGACCTGGCCCGCGCCCGGGCCGAGCTCGACCGGATCGGCCGGACCGCGATGGCCCGGCGCGGTCAGATCGACATCGACCGCTGGGTGACGTTCATGCGGGCCGAACTGGCCTGGCGCGAGGGCGATCCGGCCGTCGTGGTCGACTGCTGCCTCGAGGTGCTGGCCGCGTTCGACTCCTACCGGGCGGTCTGGTGGGAGCCGCTGCGGGCGCGCATCCGCAGCAGGCTCGCCCTGGCGGTGCTCGCGCAGGGCGACGAGGCCCGCTGCCGGGATCTGCTCGACGCCGCCCTGACGGCAACCGCCGCCTGGACCGAGCACCCGGCCCTGGCCGGCGTCATCGACGCGTGCGCCTGCTACATCCTCCGCCGCAGCGGCCTCACCCGCCCCGCCGACTCCGCCCACAACGCCGTCCCCGTCATCACCGCCGACCGGGCCGAGCTCGCCGCCCGGCTGCTCGGCACGGCCCACGCCGTCCGCGGCGCCTTCGACGAGTCGAGCCTGGACGCACCGCAGGCCCGCGCCGCCGCCCGGGACGCGCTCGGCCCGGCCGCCTTCGACGTCGCCTACCACTCCGCCGCCGACGCGACCTACCAGACCGCCCTGGACCTAGCCCACCGGGCTCTCTCAGCGTCCTGAGTCACACGCGTCGACCCGTTTTGCGAGGCCCGCGCCTCGATCGCGCAGGGTGGCGTTCTCCGCCTCCACGGGGCCCATGCTGCGCCCCGTCGCCGTCAGCGCCCGCACGAGTTGCTGCCAGCGCTCGGCCGGCCGCGCGTACAAATCAAAAGATCAAATCCGTCATCTCGAACGGTCGCGTGGTGACTCTGGCCAGCGCCGCAGAAAATCTCCTGGCTTCCAGGCCGCCCGGACGCCGCGGAACACCGCCAGGTAAGGCTTTAATGATCCCGTTCGTATAGCATTCGGCAGGAAGATCATCGCGATTGGCGGCACCGGGAGACGGTGACATTGGCGGACAGTGACATGGCGTGGGCCAGGCTGGACCCGACCTACGTTCCGGCCGAGATCGACACGACCGTGCCCAGCGTGGCGCGAGTGTACGACGCCATCCTGGGCGGCAAGGACAACTTCGCGGTCGACCGCGCGGTGGCGGACGAGGCGATGCGGACCATGGCCGACGGCGGCAACGGGGCGCGGCTCAACCGGGCGGCGCTCGGGCGCGCGGTCAGGTACATGGCCGACCGCGGCGTCAGCCAGTTCCTCGACCTCGGCTCCGGCCTCCCGGCCGCGCAGAACACCCACCAGATCGCCCAGGGGGCTAACCCCGAGGCCCGGGTCGTCTACGTGGACAACGACCCGAGCGTCTCCGTGCACGGCCAGGCGCTGCTCACCGGCGACGACTCGACGGTGGTGGTGCTGGCCGACGTCCGGTCGCCCGACGAGCTGCTGGCGCTGCCCGCGGTGGCCGGGTTCCTCGACTTCAGCCAGCCGATCGGGCTGATACTCAACGCGGTGATCCACCACGTGCTCGACGAGGAGGACCCGCACGGCATCGTCGCCCGTTACCTGGAGGAGCTCGCGCCGGGCAGCTTCATGCAGCTCACGCACTTCTGCGACGAGTCCGCCGAGGCGCGGGCGAACTCGGCCGTGCTGACCCGGTCGCTCGGCCGGGGCCAGGTGCGGAGCCGGCCGGAGATCGTGAGCTTCTTCGACGGTCTGGACCTGGTGGCGCCGGGCGTGGTCTTCCTGCCCTACTGGCGCCCGGACGTCCCGGTCGAGGAACCGCCGCCCGCGGGCAGCATGCTGATGCTGGTCGGGGTGGCGCGCAAGCCCTGACGGGCCGCCGCCGGACCTGACGGGCCCGCTGCAACCGAACCGGGGCTAACCGCCAGCCGGGCGGGCCCTAACGCAGCGGCGACGGCCGGGGCGGCCGCGAGCTGCGCGAGCAGGTCGTGCACCCGGGCGGCGCCCTCGGCGACCTCGTGCCGCATCGCGTAGATGCCGATCAGCCGCTGCCCGCCGAGGTCGGGGGTGGTCCCCGCCACCAGCGGCCACGGGTGGGTGACGTCGGCGATCCTGGCCTTCATGTCGTCCAGCCGGAGGCCGGCCTCGGCCACCGGCCACTGGTCGAGCGGGTGCGGCCCGCCGGGGCGGCCGGCCGGCGAGTCCGCCAGCTCGGCCGCGGCCGACGCCATCGCCGCGTTGAACGCGCGCCGGGCGTCGGAGTACTGGACGCTGGCCAGGATCGCGTGGCCCCAGCCGATCGCGGACGAGGCGAAGATGTCGGCCGGCGGCCGGCCGGCGCGACCCGGGCGACGCGGAAGGCGGGCGCGCAGCGCGAGCCGCGTCCCGCGAACGCGAGCACCGCGTCCGGCCTCGGGTGCGCGGGACCGCTGGCCGGGTGGATGGCGTGCACCGCGACCCAGTCCCAGCTCGGGGTCAGCGACGAGAGCACAGCCGGGTTGCCGAACCGGTAGCCGCTCTCGCCGGCCGGCTCGCAGCGCGACTGCGGGTCGGCCAGCCGCAGGTCGCCGCCGGCCGCGACCCCGCCGTGGCCGGCCGCGAAGAGGGCGCCGCGGGCGGCCTCGAGCAGTATCCAGCGGACCGAGTCGTCCCCGGCCCGGTACGCGTCGGCGGCGGCGCCGGTCCAGTACAGGTGCGCGCTGACGGCAAGCGCGGTCAGCGGGGCGTGCCGGGCCAGCCGCCGCTGCCCGCAGGCGGCCTGCCGCAGCGTGCAGCCGAGCCCGCCGAACTCCGGCGGCAGCGCGACCTTGAGGTAGTCGACGTCGGCGAGCCGGGCGATGTCCCGTCGCAGCACCGCCGCGATGTCAGGCCCGGTCCCCGAGGCGGCCCCCGGTACCGGCGCGGACGCGCTGACCGAGGGGGCGATGCCGGCCGGGGCGCTGCCCGCGAGCACCCGCCCGGCGAGCGCGCTCGCGTACGGCGAGGTGCCGCCGAGCCGCGCCAGCAGCCCGTCGGTGAGCAGGTCGCGGGGCCTGATCTGTGCCATGGACCTGTTCACTCCCTACGGGTTCGCCTGGATCTTCATGAGACCACACCGGTGACGGGAAAGTCAACTTACTTGGTAGGAATTATCTAGTTATGCCGGTGTGGGCCGGACGGGTCGGCCGATGACGTGCAGGATGTCCTGCCGGCGGCGGTTTCCCATCATAGACGCCAACTGCCGCGCCCGCGATATGCCCTGCCTGCGGGCTTGGCGGCCGCTCGTCCCCTGCTCTCATGGGCGCGGCGAACCGGGCTGGTACCGTTCTGTCCCATGACTTGGCTCGACGCGCTCGCCGGTAAGGCAATCGACTGTGTCCCCCCGACCCGGGAGGAAGCCCTCGCCGTGCTCGCCTCCTCCGATGATGACCTGATGGACGTGGTGGCGGCCGCGTTCCGCGTCAGGCGGCAGTTCTTCGGGCGCCGGGTCAAGCTGAACTACCTGGTCAACATCAAGTCGGGGCTCTGCCCGGAGGACTGCTTCTACTGCTCCCAGCGGGTCGGCTCGGGCGCGGACGTGCTCAAGTACAGCTGGCTCAAGACCGACGAGGTGCTCGCCAGCGCCGAGGCGGGCGTGGCCGGCGGGGCGCGCCGGGTCTGCCTGGTGGCCAGCGGCCGCGGCCCGACCGACAAGGACATCGACCGGGTGGCCTCGACGATCTCCGCCTTCAAGTCGCGCAACCCCGACGTGGAGGTGTGCGCCTGCCTCGGGCTGCTCTCCGACGGCCAGGCCACCCGGCTGGCGGACGCGGGCACCACCGCCTACAACCACAACCTGAACACCTCCGGCGGCCACTACGCCGACATCTGCACCACCCACGAGTACGCCGACCGGGTGTCGACGGTCGAGTCGGCCAAGTCGGCCGGCCTGTCGCCCTGCTCGGGGCTGATCGCGGGCATGGGGGAGACCGACGAGGACCTGGTCGACGTGGCCTTCGCGCTGCGCGGGCTGTCGCCCGACTCGGTCCCGGTGAACTTCCTGATCCCGTTCGACGGCACGCCGCTGGCCGGGAAGTGGACGCTGACCCCGCAGCGCTGCCTGCGGATCCTGGCCATGGTCAGGTTCGTCTGCCCGTCGGCCGAGGTCCGGCTGGCGGGCGGCCGCGAGATCCACCTGCGCACGCTGCAGCCGCTGGCGCTGCACATCGTCAACTCGATCTTCCTCGGCGACTACCTGACCAGCGAGGGCCAGCCGGGCGCGGCCGACCTGGCCATGATCGCCGACGCCGGCTTCACCGTCGAGGGCGCTGACACCGAGGCGCTGCTGGCCGCGGCCGGAATCGCGGCCGGGGGCGCCGCTTCCGCCGCCGCTTCCGCTGCCGCCGACCGCGCTGCTGACGGAGCTGCCGCGGGCGGCGTTGCCGCTGGTGACGCTGCCGGTGCGCCGGCGCGGCGGCGGCGGGCGTCCGGACCTGGTGCACGTCCGCCGCCGCGGCGCCGGCACCGCCCTCCCGGCCAACACCTGACCGCCGGCCGGACGGGATTGCCTGCGGTGCAGACGATGCTCGAGCTCGAGCGGATGGCGGCCGCGCACTGGCGCGGGACCGAGGAGGAGCGGCTGGGGGAGTGGCTGCTCCGCGCGGCCGACGGCTTCACCGGCCGCGCCAACTCGGCGCTGCCGCTGGGCGACCCCGGTCGGCCGCTCGACGACGCGCTCGACTACCTGACCGGCTGGTACCGCGCTCGCGGGCTGACCCCGATGATGTCGGTGCCGCTGCCGCTGTCAGGCGGTGACTCGGCCGCCCCCGCCCCCGGCCCCGGCCTCGACGGGCCCGACGGCGCCGACGGCCCCGACGGCCCCGACCGGCTCGTCCGGCTCGACGCCGAGCTGACCGAACGCGGCTGGGCGACTCGCCCCGGCCCCGCCTTCGTCATGGTGGCCGACCTGCCGCTCGCGGGGGCCGGGCCCGAGCTCCCGGCCGGCGCCGTGGTCAGGGCCGACGCCGACCCGGACGAGGCGTGGCTCGACCGGTATCACTACCGCGGCACCGACACCCGGCCGCCGGTCATGCGCGAGGTGCTCGCCTCGGCCCAGGACCAGGCGTTCATGAGCATCAGGGCAGAGTCCGGGGTGCTCGCGATCGCCCGGCTCTCGATCGCGGGCGGCTGGGCCGGCCTCACCGCGGTGGAGGTGGACCCGAACCGCCGGCGGGCCGGGCTGGGCCTCGCGATCACGGCGGCGGCTTGCGCCGAGGCGGTCGACCGGGGCGTCGACCGGGTGTTCCTCCAGGTTGAGGAGGGCAACGCCGGCGCCCGGGCGCTGTACGAGCGCTGCCGGTTCGGCTACTCGCACCGCTATCACTACCGGATGGCGTCGTCCGAGCGCTTTTAGCCGCTCCGGCGTCAGACGCAAAGCGCGACACGCCGGCAAGTTCAAGCTCTTGTGCTTCCGATGCCGGCGGGGTACTCGTTACGTTTGTCATCATGGCTACCTCTCGGTCCAGGGGCTCGGCTGGCTCGCGGAGCGGGCGGGCGCGCGCGGTTGACGACGATTACTACAACGATGAGTCGCCGGACGTGATCCTGCCGAGCACGCTGCCGCGGGGTGCCAAGCGCAGCTCCGGCGGATCGGCTGCCCGGTCCGGCGGGTCCGCCCGGTCCGGCGGCGCGCGTAACGGCGCGACCGGCGCCGGGGGCGGGGCGGGGCGCGGCACCGGGTCGGGAGCGCGGACGACGGCCAGCCGATCGGGCAGCCGCAGCGGATCCACCAAGACCAGCGGCCGGGGCAGCGGCGGCCGCGGCGCCGGGTCGGGTACTCGCAGCGGATCCACCAAGACCAGCGGCTCGACCGGGTCGAAGGGGAAGAGCACCCGCCGTTCGGGCGGGACCAGCCGGGCCGGAACCGCCAAGTCGACGGCGGCCAAGAAGGGGGCGGCGACCAGGCGCGGCGCGCCGACGCCGGCCCCGACCAAGGACCCGGTGGTGATCCTGGCGCGCTGGTTCTACCGCGCCATCTGCTCGGTCTGGCTGCTGATCGCGTGGGCGGTCGGCTCCACCGTCCGCCGGTTCGGCCGCAACGCGCGCGAACTTGAATCCGATCACCAGCGAGACGGCGTCGGCCTGCTCTTCCTCGGGCTCGCGATCGTGTTCGCGGCGGCGATCTGGGCGCGGATGGACAACCTGGCCGGCCAGGGCATCTACACGCTCACGAGCGCGGTCGTGGGCGAGGGCGCGTTCGCCATGCCGGTGCTGTTCGCCCTGGTCGGCTGGCGGTTCTTCCGCCACCCGGACCGAAATTCGGCCCTCCCGCCGGCCGAGATCGGCTGGACCGCGCTGCTGATCGGCGGGCTCGGCCTGTTCAGCATCGCCCGCGGGGTGCCCACCCTCGCGCACCACGACGGCGGCTGGCCCGCGGTCAAGACCGCGGGCGGCTTCATCGGCATGGTGGCCGCGTGGCCGCTGGCGAAGGGGCTGACGCCCTGGGTCGCGACGCCGCTGCTCGGCCTGGTGGGCTGCTACGGGCTGCTCGTCATCACCGGAACCCCGGTCCGGCACGTGCCGGACCGGCTGGCCGGGCTGGCGGAGCTGTTCGGCTACCAGCGCCCGCTCGAGGACGACTACGAGGACGATTACGACGAGGACGAGGACGAGGACGACGAGCTGCCGGGCGGGCCGCGCCGCCGTGACATCGGCCGCGGCCCGATCAAGCTGAAGGGCGTCATCGAGGCCGGGGACCACGTCAAGCCGTACGACACCCCGGTGGTCGGGCCCGGCCGCCGGCGCGGCGGGGCGGGCGGCGCGGGGGCCGCCCTGCCGGAGGCCAGGATCGGCATGGACCTGCTCTCCGAGCTCGGCTTCAGCGACGGGTCCGACGGTGCGGGCGAGCACGCGCCCGAGGGCGCTGCGCTGGCGGCCGACGCGGCCGACGCGGCCGACCTGGCCGCCCGGCCGGCCGGGGCTGAGCCCGGCCTCGCGACCCGCCCGGCGTCGTCGGGCCCGGTGCTGGCGGGCGAGCAGCTGAAGCTGACCGAGCCGGCCCCGGGCAGCTACGCGCTCCCGCCCACCACGCTGCTGCGGCCCGGTACCCCGCACAAGCCGCGGACCAAGGCCAACGACATCGTGATCGCGGCCCTGCAGGACGTGTTCGAGCAGTTCAAGGTCGACGCGCAGGTGGCCGGGTTCAGCCGCGGGCCGACCGTGACCCGGTACGAGATCGAGCTCGGCCCGGCGGTCAAGGTCGAGCGGGTCACCCAGCTGTCGAAGAACATCGCCTACGCGGTGAAGTCGGCCGACATCCGGATCCTGCCGGTGATCCCGGGCAAGTCCGCGATCGGGGTGGAGATCCCGAACGCGGACAAGGAGATCGTCAGCCTGGGCGACATGCTGCGGTCGGACGTCGCCCTGGCCGACCATCACCCGATGGTGGTCGGGCTGGGCAAGGACGTCGAGGGCAAGACGGTGCTGGCCAACCTCGCGAAGATGCCGCACGTGCTGGTCGCGGGGGCCACCGGCTCGGGCAAGAGCGTGTGCCTGAACGGGCTGATCACCTCGGTCCTGATGCGGTCGACGCCGGACGAGGTGAAGATGATCCTGATCGACCCCAAGCGGGTCGAGCTGTCGATCTACGAGGGCATCCCGCACCTGATCACGCCGATCATCACCAACCCGAAGAAGGCCGCCGAGGCCCTGGAGTGGGTGGTCGGCGAGATGGAGCGCCGCTACGACGACCTCGCGGCGTCGGGGTTCCGGCACGTGGACGACTTCAACAAGGCGGTCCGGGCGGGCAAGCTGAAGCCGCCGCCCGGGTCCGAGCGGGTCTACGAGGCGTACCCGTACCTGGTGGCGGTGATCGACGAGCTGGCCGACCTGATGATGGTGGCGCCGCGCGACGTGGAGGACTCGATCGTCCGGATCACCCAGCTCGCCCGGGCGGCCGGCATCCACCTGGTGATCGCGACCCAGCGGCCGTCGGTGGACGTGGTGACCGGCCTGATCAAGGCCAACGTCCCGTCCCGGCTGGCGTTCGCCACCTCCTCGCTGACCGACTCGCGGGTCATCCTCGACCAGCCGGGCGCGGAGAAGCTGGTGGGGCAGGGCGACGCGCTGTTCCTGCCGATGGGCGCGTCCAAGCCGATGCGGCTGCAGAACGCCTTCGTCTCGGAGAAGGAGATCCGGGAGATCGTCGAGTACTGCAAGCAGCAGGCCCATCCCGAGTACCGCAGCGACGTCGAGGTGGTGCCGGAGAAGGCCCGCGAGGTCGACGCCGAGATCGGCGACGACCTCGAGCTGCTGGTCGCGGCGGCCGAGCTGATCATCTCCAGCCAGTTCGGCTCCACCTCGATGCTGCAGCGCAAGCTCCGGGTCGGGTTCGCGAAGGCAGGCCGGCTGATGGACCTGCTGGAGAGCCGGGGTATCGTCGGGCCCAGCGAAGGCTCCAAGGCGCGGGACGTCCTGAAGCGGCCGGACGACCTTGACGGCGTGGTCACGTCGCTGCGCGGCGGATGAAAGTTTGCCTGATCATCTGCACTACCGTGAGTGACTAAATCAATTCACTGGGTAAGAAGTGGTCGGGAACCAGACCTTTCTTGGAGGCGCGAAGTGAGCATCGGTGACACCTTGGCGGAGGCGCGACGTCAGGCCGGTCTCACTATTACGCAGGTCAGTAGGCAGACCCGGATACGAGAATCGATCATCCGCTCGATCGAGCAGGGTGACTTCTCGGCCTGCGGCGGCGACTTCTACGCCCGTGGCCACATCCGGTCCGTCGCCGCCGCCGTCGGCGTCGACCCGGTCCCGCTGGTCAGGGAGTACGACGAGGAGCACGGGCCGCCCGGCGCCATGCGGGCGTCGCAGATCTTCGAGCCGGCCACCCCGATCAAGATCCGCGAGCCGAGGAACCTGCACCTCGGGTGGGTGCTCGCGGTGGTGGTGCTCGCGCTGGCCGGCTTCGGCGCGTACCACTTCTACCCCAAGGGCACCTCGTCCGACCCGGCCGCCAACGCGACCGTCAACGTGCACTCCGCGCACTCGACCTCGACCGCGAAGGCCAGCACCACGTCCAAGCCGGCCGCGCAGAAGAAGCCGACGGCGCCCGAGGCGGTCATCCGGCTGACCGCGGCCCAGGACTGCTGGGTGGGGCTGAACAGCACCACTGGGCACACGCTCTACCAGGGGCTGGTGCTGGCCGGCTCGACCAAGACCTGGAACGAGAAGAACCAGGTGTCGCTGGTGATCGGCAACCCGCCCGGCATCACGCTGACGGTGAACGGCAAGGCGCAGCACCTGAGCAAGGGTCAGGTGGTCACGCTGAACATCAACCCGTTCAGCAAGACCCCGGTCCAGGTCGGCTGACCCCCGATTAGGTGCGCTCGGATAGCCTGTCCGATGACCTGAGGGCGTAGCGCAATCACGTACGCTCTGCGTGTGTCTAGTTCCCGTACCGTCAGCCTGGTCACTCTCGGCTGCGCGCGCAACGAGGTGGACTCCGAGGAGCTCGCCGCCCGCCTGGCGGCGGGCGGGTGGACGCTGCGCGACGAGGGCGAGGACGCCGACGTCGTCCTCGTCAACACCTGCGGCTTCATCCAGGCGGCCAAGCAGGAGTCCATCAACGAGGTGATCGAGGCGGCCGGATCGGGCGTCAAGGTCGCCGCCGTCGGGTGCCTGGCCGAGCGCTACGGAACCGAGCTCGCCTCCGCCCTCACCGAAGAGGACGTCGATGCGCAGGTGCTCGGCTTCGACGACTACGCCGACATCGCCGCCCGCCTCGACGACGTGCTCGCGGGCAGGAAGCGGCCCGCGCACGTGGCCAGGGACCGCCGCACGCTGCTGCCGGTGAGCCCGGCCAGCCGCCAGCAGGCGAAGGCGGAGCGCCAGGTTGACCTCACCGACCTTCCCGAAGGCCTCGCCCCCGCCTCCGGCCCGCAGGTGATCCGCAGGCGGCTCGCGGGCGGCGTCACCGCGCCGCTGAAGATCGCCTCCGGCTGCGATCGCCGCTGCTCGTTCTGCGCCATCCCGTCGTTTCGGGGGGCGTTCGTCTCCCGGCGCCCGCCCGAGCTGCTGGCCGAGGCGCGCTGGCTGGCCGACAGCGGCGTCCGCGAGCTGCTGCTGGTAAGCGAGAACTCCACCTCCTACGGCAAGGACCTGGGCGACCTGCGGCTGCTCGAGACCGTGCTGCCGGAACTGGCCAAGACCGAGGGCATCGCCCGGGTGCGGGTCAGCTACCTGCAGCCGGCCGAGGTCCGGCCGGGCCTGATCGACGTCATGACGTCGGCCCCCGGCGTGGTGCCGTACTTCGACCTGTCCTTCCAGCACGCCAGCGGCCCGGTGCTGCGGCGGATGCGCCGGTTCGGCGACCGGGAGCGCTTCACCCGCCTGGTCGAGCAGGTCAGGCAGGCGTGCCCGTCGGCTGGGGTCCGGTCCAACTTCATCGTCGGCTTCCCCGGCGAGACGGCCGACGACCTCCGCGAGCTCGAGCTGTTCCTGAGCGAGGCCAGGCTGGACGCGATCGGGATCTTCGGCTACTCGGACGAGGACGGCACCGAGGCGGCGACGTTCGCCGACCAGATCAAGCTCGATGAGGCCGAGATCGCCCGCCGGGTCGACGAGTTCGCCGACATCGCCGAGGAGGTCATGTCCCAGCGCGCCGCCGACCGGGTCGGCGAGACGGTCGAGGTCCTGGTCGAGGAGCCGCTGGGAGACGGCCGTTACGAGGGCCGCGCCGCCCACCAGGCGCCGGACGTGGACGGCTCGACAACATTGCTGGCCGACCGCCCGCTGGCCCCTGGCGACCTCGTGACGGCCCGGGTGGTGGAGTCGGCCGGCGCCGATCTGGTCGCCCAGGCGTGAGCAGTGCTTCCCCCGGGGGACGACCCCCCGGTGACCCCCCGCACGGGGGGCAGCCCTCCGGCACGGGGGGCTCCCGCCCCCCCCGTCCCCCGGCGCCCCCCGGCGGGTCCCCCCGCAAAGACCACGGGGAGACCCCCAAGGCTGGCGTCGCTCCGGACGCCGAGGTCGCCACGTCGGCGGCGCCCGCGGCGCCGGTAGGGCTCGTGAACGTCGCCAACATGCTCACCATCGCCCGTATCTGCCTGGTCCCGGTCTTCGTCGTGTGCCTCGCCCAGGGCGGCACCGGATGGCGGCTGGCGGCCCTGGCCGCGTTCGGCGGCGCGTCGCTGACCGACCTGCTTCGACGGCGAGCTGGCGCGCAGGCGCGGCCTGGTGACCGACTTCGGCAAGATCGCCGACCCGATCGCGGACAAGGCGCTGACCGGGGCGGCGCTGATCACACTGTCGGTGATCGGCGAGCTGCCGGTCTGGGTGACCACGCTGATCCTGGTCCGCGAGCTCGGCATCACCGCGCTGCGGTTCGCCGTCATCCGGCGCGGCGTCATCGCCGCCAGCCAGGGCGGCAAGCTCAAGACGCTGCTGCAGATCATCGCGATCTGCCTGTACGTGCTGCCGCCGTCGTTCGGCCTCCCGGTGTTGATCAGGGAGGTTGTCATGGGCGCGGCGCTCGTGGTAACGCTGGTGACCGGCGTGGACTACGTGGTACGCGCGGTGCGGCTGTTTCAGAAGCCCAAGCCCGCGTAGGCAGCGGATATCGGAGGATCGTCGGATGGTTGCAGGCGTGGCCGGTCCGGCCGCCCGTGAAATGGCCGCGGAGGTCCTTCAGCGGCTGACCGCGGCCGGGCATACGCTCGCCACCGCCGAGTCGCTGACCGGCGGTCTCGTCGCCGCCGCGCTGACCGACGTGCCCGGCGCCTCGAGCGCGTTCCGCGGCGGCGTGGTCGCCTACGCGACCGAGCTCAAGGCCGAGGCCCTCGGCGTCGACGTCGCCATGCTCAAGGCCCACGGCCCCGTCTACGCCCCGGTGGCGGCGGCGATGGCCGACGGCGTCAGGAAGCGCCTGCAGGCCACGATCGGCGTGGCCACCACGGGAGTTGCTGGCCCTGACCCCCAGAATGGCTATCCCCCGGGCACGGTCCACATCGCGGTGAGCTTGGCCGACGACACGGTGGTGCGCACGATCGCGCTGGCGGGAAACCGGGATGAGATACGTAGACTGACTGTGGAACGGGTACTTGGTTTGCTACTAGGCCGACTTAGGGAAGAGTGTCCGTGATTACAGCGTTACGTCGGGAGCGGACACACCCGGTAGTGGTCTCGCGGGCTTACCGTACGGAAAGGTACGGTGGAGGTAGCGAGGGTCGCGATCCGGTAACTTCGCAAGAGAGCCCGGCAAGCGGTTGCGCCTTTGGAAGGGTTGCGCCTCAGGAAGGGAGTGCGACGATGGTTCTGCTTCGTCAACTGCTCGGCGACGTGCTGCGTCGACTCCGCATCAGGCAGGGCCGCACCCTGCGCGAGGTGTCCGCATCGGCGCGAGTGTCACTTGGCTATCTGTCCGAGGTGGAGCGCGGTCGCAAGGAGGCGTCGTCGGAGCTGCTGGCTGCGATCTGCGCCGCCCTCGACACGCCGCTTTCGCAGGTGTTCCGCGAGGTTTCCGACAACTTCTCGCTCGCCGAGCTGCAGAACGAGCCGGTGCTGTCCGGGGCCCTGCGAGAGCCCGGCCTGCGCATCCCGAGCGACCGGATCCCGGTCAAGCGGGTCTCGGTGGACGTGCCGGAGGCGGCGGAGTCGCTCGACGACGACCTCGGACACCTCGACGACGGCCTCGACCACCTGTCCTCGGTCGTCGGCGTCTGAGGCCCCGCAGGAGCCCCGCGCGGGCCCTGCACGTACAAGAAGAGTCCCAGGCGCCCGAGGCGAAAGGCTCTCGGATCCCTGGGACTCTTCGTCTGCTCGCTGCGGAAGGCTCCTACACCCAGGCCTGCGGGCTGTCGACCAGGAGCTGGATCGCGTCGGGAAGCTTGCTGTTGACGATGTCCGCCAGCGTCACCGTCTCCAGGACCGCCCGCTCGTTCGCCCGTAGCGCAATCCACACCCGCTGCAGCGGCTCGGCCGCGCCGGGGTAGCTGACGTTCTCCGGCCGCTCGCCGCGGACCCCGAGCAGCTGGCCGTCGATCGCCCTGATGATGTCCGCCAGCGAGATCTCGGCGGCCGGCCGGGCCAGCCAGAAGCCCCCGTCCGGACCGCGCTGGCTGCGCACGATGTTGCTGCGCCGCAGGTGGGTCAGGATGGTCTCGAGAAACTTGCCCGGTATGTTCTGCGCCTGCGCAAGCTGCTCGGCCGTGACGTGGCCATCTTGTGCCGCGGCTAGCTCGATGGCGGCGCGCAGTGCGTAGTCGGCGCGTGCTGACAATCGCATGATCGCCATTATGCAGCTTCCCGACCGGTTTAGTGACATCGGGCACGTTGCAAACGTTTGCAGCGCCCATTCACCCCGATCGATGGCGCCGAAATCGTGAGCGAAGTCACACCATCGGCTTGCGCCCCCGCTCGCTTCAGCCGGCGGGCAGCGGCGCAAGCTCGGCCAGTAGGTTGGCACCCGGCCAGACCAGGACCGTATACCGGTCGAAATGGTACGTCGCGGTCGGCTGGCCGAACGTCGCGATGACCGCCGCCCGGTCGGTGAACCCCGGGTAGGAGCCGGCGCTGGGAGCGAGCACGACGAAGTCGGCCGTCTCGGTCCTCGGGTCGTACCAGCCGGCCCAGTCCTCCCTTACCCCCCTGACCAGCTTCTGCGGGTTCAGCCGGTAGTCGACCTCGACCTGCCGGACCTGGACCCTGCCGTCGCTCATCGGCGCGATCACGACCGACTGCCAGTAGCCGGCCAGCCCGTTGTCCAGGTGACGGGCCACCAGCCAGTCGGCCAGCCGCTGCTGCGACGACACCTGAATGCGCGGGGCAAGCTGGCGGACCAGACCGATCGCGTAGCCGACGCCGACCAGCCCGAGCGCCGCCACCAGTCCGGCCGCGGCCGCCCGGGACAGCCCCGAGCCACGGCCGGCGCCGGACGCCCGCCCCAGCGCGTCGGCCAGCCGCGGGCCGAGCTGCCGTCCGGCCAGCGCCGCGCCGAACGGGAGCACCACGTCGGCCTCGCGCATCGTCGGCAGCCAGGACACGTTGGTGCTGACGATGAAGACCGCCAGGTTGACCACGATCCCCGCCAGCAGCAGCTGCGCGACCAGGTCGAGATCGGTCAGGAAATGCCACGCCGTCACCGCGACCGCCAGCACCACCAGCGCCACGCTGACCAGGTGCAGCACCAGGACGAAGCCGACCGGGTAGTCAAGGAAGTCCGCCCCGAACAACATCAGCAGCCCGCGCCCGACCACCGGCAGGTTGTGACTGAGGATCAGGTGAATCGAGGCCACCGACGCGACCGGCGCCGGCGAGGTGAACCCGCCGAGGGCGGCGATGAGCCGCAGCGCCAGCCGCGCGGCGATGGTGGCGACGACCGCGCCGACCGCGAGCCCGATCTCGTACCGCCGGTCCGCCAGGATGCCGCGCCGGGGCGTCGACCGGTCCGTGAGCAGCGCGTGGCCGAGCCGAATCGCCACCACCAGCACCAGCGGGGCGACCGCGGCGTAGGTCACCAGCGAGTCGGCCACCCCGGCCAGGCCGAGCACCAGCGACACCGCCAGGACGGCCCGCCAGCCCGGGCGGGTGCGGTCCAGGATCAGCCACGCCGCCATCATCGGCACCGAGGTGCCGATGTGGTCGGGCGACGACAGCAGCACCCCGATGGCGTCGCCGCCCTGCGGGTCGAGCATGATCGCGGCCGCGATGCCGCCGCTGATCACCGCCGCCCAGCCGCGCCCGCGCCCGGTCGCGAGCGCCGCCGCCGCGACCAGCGCGAGCGCGTAGGTCATGCCCGCCGCGACGTGGATGACGTTCGCGTTCAGCCCGGTGGCCAGCTCGACCAGCAGGTACTGGGGCAGCTCGGTGGTGTAGAACGACACGTCGGACAGCACCCAGCCGCGCAGCAGCGGGTTGCCGTGCAGCATCTGCCAGGCCTGCAGGGCGTTGCCGGCGCCGTCGGAGTTGGTCGGGAAGGTCTGCGACAGCCGCGCGTAGGCGGCCCACAGCGCCAGCGCCAGCAGCCCGCACGCGCACCAGATCGCGATCGCCCGCCACCGGAAACGATGACCGGCCGCGGTCCCGCCCCCGGCCGCGTGCTTCGCCGGAGCGTCGGCGTTGGGAGCGTTCATGTTGCCAGTCACACCGGTACTTCTTCCGGGACAATTGGGGGGGCATCGTGGTCAGGTGAACTGCTTCTTAAATATCGTCTCGACGATGGCGGGCCCGCCGCCGCGGCCACAGGTCACCGGAGCTCGGCCAGCAGGTTCTGGTTGTACGTCATGATCGTCCAGACGCCGTAGTGGTACGTGTGGGCCGGCGGCCCGAAATCGCGGATGATCCAGGCGGGCGGTAGGTAGAACGCCGGGCCGTTGACGCTGGTGCTGACGACGAAGTTGGCGTCGTGCAGGCTTGGGTCGAACTGCGAGGCCTTGGTCTCGTGGGTGCCCGGCTTGACCGTGCTCGCGCTCCAGAACGGCGCGTAGACCTGCAGGCTGCCGTGGCTGTCGAGGATCAGGCTGTTGCCGTCGGCGTAGCTGGCCAGGCCGGTCGTCAGCTGGTGCTCGGTCAGCCACTGGCTGAGGGCCTGGTCGTGGGCGGCGGCCTGCGGCCTGCTGACGCCGTAGCCGAGGGCCACCAGGTAGCAGCAGCCCATCGCCGCCAGCACCGGCAGCAGCCGCGCCGCGGTCAGCCGCTCGGCCAGCACCCGGCCCGCCAGCACCGCCCCGAACGGCAGTACCGACGCGATCTCCCGGTTGTCCCAGTAGGTGTTGGGCAGCACGCTGAACGTGAACGCGCACAGGTTGATCACGATGGCGACCGTCAGCACCTGCGCGATCAGGTCATCGCAGCGGAAGAACCGGCGGATCACGCTGCCCAGCGCCCAGACTGCCAGCGCCAGCCCGACCACATGCAGCAGCGCGATGCCGACGTAGAAGCCGAGCGTCCGCCCGGTGATGTCCGCGCCGTACAGGCCGAGCACCCCCTCGGCCGCCAGCGCGATGTGGCCGGGCCAGGCGGCGCTGGGCGCGAGGGTGGTGTTCAGCGGGGCCGAGATGTACCCGCCGAGATGCCGGATGACCTTCACCACCAGGCTGGTCACGCCGATCGAGACGACCGCGGCGGCGGCCAGCCAGAGCTCGAACGCGTAATCGCGCCACGACTCGCGGCGCTGCACGACGCCCTGGTACACGCGGACGAGGCAGACCAGGATCAGCGGCGCGGCGCCGATGGTGATCGCCAGCCGGTCGCCGACCTCGATCCACACCAGCATCAGCCCCGCCACCGGGGGCACCCACAGCCGCCGCGGCGCGCGGTCGATAACCAGGAAGACCAGCAGCAGCGGCACCCCGGTGCCGGTGTGGTCGGGCGACAGCAGCAGCAGGAACGCGCCCGGGCCGACCTGCGGCGCGATCATGATCCCGGACGCGATCAGCACCCGGATGAGGCCCTCTCGGCCGGTCTTGTTCCCCTTGGCCAGCAGCCCCGCCAGCAGCACCAGCAGGGTGTAGGTGATCGCGGCCGACACGTGCACGTCGGCCGGGCCGAGCCCGCGCAGCAGCTCGACCAGGATGTACTCGGGCAGCTCGGTCGTGTAGAACGACACGTCGGTCAGCTGCCAGCCCGTCAGCAGCCAGTTCCCGTGCATCATGTCCCACGCCCCGAGGGCGATGGAGGCGCCGTCCCCGGTCACCGCCTGGGTACCGGAAATCCGCAGATAGCACAGGAACAGCGCGATGGCGGCGACGGCGTAGCCGGCCGGCCAGGCCCACCGCCGGGCGGGCCGGTCCGGCGGCGGCGCGGGCTCACCGGGGGCCGTCTGGCCGGGATCGGCCGGCTCCCGCGGGTCGGCCTCGGCCACCGCCGGCCGGGCGTCGACCGCCGGTCCGGCCTTGCTGCTAGTGCTGGGGAAGCCCGTCGGGTCGCTAACCCACCGCTGGCCGGACGAACCAGACATAACACTCCCAACAGCTGAGGCGTTCTCCGCCGGCTCCTAGACGGCAATTGCCGATCACCGGTACATCTTAGGGAGGCTCTAGCCACGTAAACCGCTTCTTAACCATCCCTGATGATGGCCGGCCGACGCGGTTCGCCGGGAACCGCCCGCCCGCCGTAGGACCTTAACGAGTCATTTGGAATCAGGGACGGCGGGAGCCTGATGAAATAAGGGAAAAAAAGGCTTTTCGTTCGAACGGACCGAGGCGACTCTCCATCCGGACATGTCCCCGGTCGGCGCGGCCGGCCTCGCATCCGCCCGGCAAACGTACGCGGGGACGGCCGGGCCCGTGGCCCGGCCGCCCCCGCGCAGCGGAGACTGCCCGCTTACCCGATCGTGTAGCTGTACGGGAAGGCGGCCACGTCGCTGCCCTCGGGCGTGTTCCCCGGCTGGGCGTCGAAGTTCAGATCCGGCGAGATGAACGAGGAGTCGGAGATGTAGAGCGTTCCGGTCACCGTGGCGCCGACCGTGCCCTTGGGCGTGAACGTCACCGGGATGGTGACGCTCTGGCCGGGGTTGACCACGTACGGCGTGAACGTCGCCGAGGCGTTGGTGCTGCCCAGCCACAGGTCCCCGGTCGGGGAGCTGGCCGCCGAGTCGAAGCCGGCCGTGGTCGCCGTCATCGTGATGTTGGCGGTCACGTTGCTGGCCGGCTTGGCGCCGGTCGGGCCGACCAGGAACGGCGTGACGGTCCAGTCGCCCGGCCCGACCTCCGGCGCCGAGTAGCTGGCGGTGGCGGTCTTCCCGGTCGTCGAGATCACGTCCGGGTCACCGTAGGGGTAGGTGATGTCGAAGAAGATCGGGGCCGACGACGACACCGTCGCCTTGACCGCCGTCGTGTGCGAGGGAACGAGGTACTGCGGTACCACCGCCGTCCACGTTGGGCAGGGTCAGCGAGGAAGCCGACTGCGCGGCCAGGTTGAGCGTGACCTGGCTGTTCAGCCGGGGATCGACGAAGTAGGCCTCGGGCGTGGTGCCGTTGTTGGTCACCCGCACGTAGGCGGTCTTGGTCGCCCCCGCGGTCAGCGACTGGCCGTCGGGCAGGCCCTTGGCCGAGGCCTTGACCGGGGTGTCGTTGACCGTGACCGTGAACGGCTGGGCCGTCGCGGTCCCCGACACGGAGTTGTAGAAGTCGATGATCAGCGTCCACGTCCCCGCCCTCGGATCGGTCGCGTGCAGCTGGGCGCCGACCTCCGGCGTGATCACGCTGTTGCCGCCGGTCGAGGTGGCGAGCAGGCCGTTGGCGGCGGCCGAGACGGCGTCGCCGCTCGGGTCGACCAGCTCGGCGAACAGGGTGTTGCTGGCGTTGTAGGTGTCGACGCTGACGTTCAGGGCGCTGGTACCCGACGGGACCGCGACCTGGTAGTAGGCGGTCTGGCCGGTGGCTCAGCGCCCGCCCGTTACCGCCGGTCAGCGTGCCGCTGAAGGTCGTCGAGAGCGACGGCACGAGCGAGCGCAGCGTGACCGGGATCGAGGTTTCCACCGCGAAGGCGGGAACGTTGGCCGAGTTGTGCACCATGATCGAGCCCGCCTGGTCGCCGGGCTGCGACGGCGTCGCCACGGTCAGCGTGAAGCTGCCCGAGGCGCCGCCCGCCAGCTTCAGCGAGCTCGGCGACACCGTGCCGAAGCGCTGCCAGGTGGCGGTGCTGGCCTGGAACCGGGCGGGCACGGCCGGGCCGGACCCCTCGGTCGAGATCAGCGCCGTCCACTTGCCCGGCGCCGGGTTGGCCACCTGGGCGTCGCCGAAGTTGCCGATGCCCTGCGGCAGGTTGTACTCGGCCAGGTCGCCGTTGGGCGCGATCAGGCTGAGGTTGACCAGCCCGACCAGCGAGACGGACGCGTTCAGCCGCGCCTGCCCGGCGGGCACGGTGAAGGTGACCGCGGCTTCGTAGTTGCCTGCGTTGGTCAGCGACAGGGACTTGGTCGAGACCGCCTTGTACGGCGACAGGGTCCGGGTGGACAGGCCGACGGTCACGCGGCCGGCCCCGTCGTTGGTCAGCTTCTCGGTGAACTTCTCGGTCGTGCCGGGCTGGCCGACCGCGTTGAGCTGGGTGGCGCTGGCCAGGATGGCGTGCCCGGCCGTCTTGCTGAGCGTGGTACGACTTGGCGGCCAGGACGGCCGGCGTAGGCGTCGATCATGCCCGCGCCCTGCTGGTCGGCCGGGGCGTCGATGTCCTCGGCGGTGGACACGATGATCTGCTTGACCACGGCCGGGGACGGGGTGGCGCCGTTGTGCGCCTTGCGGTAGGCCTGGATGACCAGCGCGGCCGCTCCGGCCGTGAGCGGGGCCGCCTCGCTGGTGCCGCCGGTGCAGCTCGACCGGGGAGCCGTTGCCGGCGAAGTCGGTGCAGTCGGCGTACATCGCCGGGTCCGGCGGTGCACAGCGCCCAGTTGAGGTCGCCCGGCGCGACCACGTCGACGGTCGCTCCGTTCTGGGCGAAGCCGGCCGAGCTCAGCCCGCTGATGTTGTTGTCGATCCAGCCCTTGACGCCGGGGGCGGTGATGCCGCCGATCCCGGTCTGGGCGTAGGCGCGGTAGGTGGTCGACGCGCCGGCCGAGATCACGTTCGGGTCGGTCGCCGGCGAGCCGATGGTGTTGGTCACCCCGGCGTCGCCGCTGGACACGGTGACGGTCACGCCCGCCTTGACCGCGGCGTCGTTGGCCAGCTTGGTCAGGTCGAGGCTGGAGGAGTCGGGGAACGGGTTGCCGCCGAACGACTCGTTGATCACGTTGACGTGGTCGTGGTTGACCGCGTAGTTGATGGCCTCGAGGAAGACCGAGTTGAAGGCGTTCGTCGGCCTGGCCGAAGACGTTCGAGCCCGACCAGGCTGGCGCCCGGCGCCACCCCGAGGATCCGGATCCTGCAGGCGGTGCTGAGCCCGATGCCGTAGCCGGCCACGTTGTAGACCTCGCGGCCCTGGGCGGCGATGGAGCTGGAGTCGAGGAAGGCCTCGCCGCCGCCGGTCGGCGCGTTGGTGCCGGTCCCGCTGAAGTCCTGGTAGTCGACGAACACGTGCTGCCCGTTGGCGCGGATGAAGTCGGGGTTGTTGATGTTGACGCCGTCGGCGATGAACGCCACCTTGACGCCCGCGCCGGTGTACCCGAGCGCCTGGGCCGCGTCGCCGGTGCCCGACTGGGTGGCGGCGTGGATGTTCTCGATCGCCTCCGGGTCGAGCTGCACCGTCTTGCCCGTCGTGCAGGCGCCCGGCAGCGGCTTGACCCCGCTCGCCTTAGCCGCACTGTGCGCGATGGTGACCGGGGAATCGCTCGCCTGGAGCGGGATCGGCAGGTCGGGGACGACCTCGCTGACCGCGGGGTTGCCCGCCAGGTACTTGGCCTCGCCCGGCGAGACGGTCGCGGAGACCGCGTTGATCAGTGAGAAGCTTTTTACGTTGGCCGCGTGGGTCTGGCTGAGCTGCGCCATCACGCCGCTCTGGGTCGACTTGACGTCCGCCGCCCGGACGGCCGTGTTGCTCGGCGTGTCGGCCACGCCGGTGAGCTGGTTCTTGAATACCACGATCACCTTGTCGGTGACGTTGCGTGGACAACGCCGCGGCCTGCGCCGCGGTCAGTGGCGGCTGGACGGCGGCGGGCGCCGCGGCCCGCGCGGTCGTCTGCGCCTCAGCCGCTGCCGGCAGCGCTACGGCCGACATGGCTACCAATGTGACCGGGGTCGCGATCGCGGCCCCGCGCAACAGTCTCTTGTATCGCATTTGACCCATTTCTCGCAGAGTTCTCTCCAACCAGCCAGTCAATCCTGCGCTGATTGGATAACGATGTCTACGAGAAACGATCATGGCGCGGAAAAAGAGTGACCCTGCCGCCCGGAAAGTCGCGAGAAATCGTCAGTCCGCCACCCTTCCCGATGTCGATGCCGTAGGTGACGGAGCCGAATCTGTCGATGGCGTAGCCGACATGCTCCGCCGGTGCCCCGCTCGCTAACCGCGCAGCCGCAGGCCCCGGGGAGTGGCCCGGAAGCCGGCCGCCGACAGCGCCGCCGCCAGCGGCGAGTCGTGAACGGCACCCCCGTCGGCCTTCTCGACCGTCATCCGGCCGAGCGCCCCGTCCCGGACGGCGGCGGCGAGCGCGTGCGCGCACGGCGTCAGCACGGCCGGGTCGTCGGTCCAGGACAGCAGCGTCTTACCGCCCCGCTCGACGTAGAGCGCCAGTTCGCCCGCGAACAGCACCACGACCGCGCCCGCCTTGCGACCCGGCCGGTGCGAGGTGGCGGTCTCCTCGGGGCGCGACGGCCACGGCAGGGCCGCCCCGTAGGGCTGCGCCGGGTCGGCCGCGGCGAGCACCACCGACCGGCCGCGCCGGTCCGAATCGGCCGCCCGGCCGGCGGTGCCACGACCGTCGCGCGCGCCACCGGGCCGGCCGTCGTCCCGTGATCGGCCCCCGTCGGCGGTGCCGCCCGCGACCAGGTCGCCCGCCATCGCCCGCATCCGGTCAACCGCGCCCGGCAGCGCGAACTGGGCCGCGCCGAGCCCTTCGACGAAGTAGCCGCGGCGGCACTGGCCGGTCTCCTCCATCGCCCGCAGCACCGGGTAGACGGCCGCGAACCCGCCCGGCACCCGCTCGGCCGCGACCGCGCCCCTGGTCAGCACCCCGTGCCGCTCGAGCAGGGTGAGCGCCAGGGCGTGCGCCCGCATGGTCGCCGCCGCCGGGCCGCCGAGCACGCCCGATTCCGCGGCGCCGTCGCCGCCGAGCCCGGACACGGCCGGGGCCGGGACGCCGTGCCGGTCCGGCAGCAGCGACCAGCGGCCGCTGACCGTGGGCGGCCCGGTCCGCGACGGCATCGCCGGCCGTCGGGACCGGCCGCCGTACCCGCCGTAGCCGCCCGACCGGCCGCCGCCGTAGCCGCCCGTTCGCCCGCAGGCCGGCCGCGGGTTGAACACCCCGGGCACGGCCGGCGTCGCGGGGCCGCGCCCGGCCGGGCTGAGCGACACCGATGTCGTCCGCCGGGGCGCGGCAGGCCGCCGGGCGGCGGACCCGCCGGAGGTGACCACCCGCAGCGGCGCCATCGTGTCGTTGGTCAGCAGCCCCGCCCAGACCAGGTCCCACACCGCCGACACGAGGTCGCCGTCGTCCGGCGGGTGGCCGTCGAGCACCCGCGCCACCCGGTCGCCGAGCATCCGGAAGAACAGCCCGCCGCCGCCCTCGAGCGCGGTCAGCACCGCCGCGTGCAGCGGCGTCATGGTCAGCTCGCCCGGCTCGGGCAGCAGCAGCGGGGCCGACTCGGCGGGCGCAAGCACCAGCCAGCCGTCCCCGGTCCCGACCGTGCCCGCCCCGGCCCAGACCACCTCGCCCGCCGAGGTGAGCTCGTCAAGCAGCGCCGGAGAGTAGCCGGGAACCCGACCCGGCAGCACCAGCGTCTCCAGCGCCGCGGCCGGCACCGGCGCGCCCGCCAGCCGCTCGATCGCCTCAAGGACCGAGCCCGCGTCCGCCCGCCGCCGCCAGCCCCCGCCGCCGCCCGCGCCCGAACCGGTGCCGCGCCCGCGCCCGCCGCCCGTGTCCGGCCCGCTCGACTCCTCGATCCCGTGCCAGGCGGGCAGGAACCGGCCGAGCACGGCCGCCGGGACCGGCTCGACCTCCTTGCGCAGCCGGGCCAGGCTGCGCCGCCGCAGCATCCGCAGCACTTCGCTGTCGCACCACTGGGTGCCGCGGGAGGTGGTGAGGAACTCGCCCTCCGCGACCCGACCGTCGGCCGCGAGCCGCCGTAGCGTCATCGCCACCACCGCGACCCCGAGCCCGTAGCGCGAGGCTACGTCGGCGGCGGTGAACGGACCGTGCGTCCGCGCCCACCGCGCCACCAGGTCGCCCAGCGGGTCGGGGAGCGGCTCGGTGAACGCCTCCGGGATGCCGACCGGCAACGCCACCCCGAGCGCGTCCCGCAGCCGCCCGGCGTCCTCGATCGCCGCCCACATCTGCTGCCCGGCCACCCGCACCTCGATGATCCGCCGGGCCGACGCGAGCGACGCCAGCCACTCGCCCGCGAACTCCGGGGTCACGCACCGGGCCGCTACCTCCTCGCCGGTCAGCGGTCCCGACGTGCGCAGCAGGTCGGCCACCGCCTCGGCGTCGCGGCCGCGGCGGCCGGCCGACAGGTGCTGCAGGTCGGCCTCGGTCTCGGTCACCACGGCCGGGTCGAGCAGCTCGCGCAGCGCCTCGGTGCCGAGCAGCTCCGCCAGCAGGGCCGGGTCGAGCGCGAGCGCCTGCGCCCGGCGTTCGGCCAGCGGCGCGTCGCCCTCGTACATGAACGCGCCGACATAGCGGAACAGCAGGCTCCGCCCGAACGGGCTCGGGGTGGCCGTCTCCACCTCCACCAGCTGTATCCGGCGGGCGGCGAGGTCTCGCAGCACCTCGGTCAGGGCAGGCACGTCGAACACGTCCTGCAGGCACTCCCGGACGGTTTCCAGCGTGATCGGGAACCCAGGGAACTGCGCCGCGATCTCGAGCAGCTGGGCCGACCGCTGCCGCTGCTGCCAGAGCGGGGTGCGCCGGCCCGGCTGCCGCCGGGGGAGCAGCAGCGCCCGGGCCGCGCACTCGCGGAACCGGGACGCGAACAGCGCGCTCCCGCCGACCTCGGCGGTGATGATCTCGCCGATCTCGTCCGGGTCGAGCAGCGCGACCCCGGCCGGCGGCGGCTCGTCGGAGTCGGGCACCCGGATGATGATCCCGTCGTCGGTGTGCAGCGCCTGCACGTCCATCCCGCCGTAGCGCTCGCGCAGCCGGGCCGAGATGGCGAGCGCCCACGGGGCGTGCACCCGGTCGCCGTAGGGGGAGTGCAGCACCACCCGCCAGTCGCCGAGCTCGTCCCTGAACCGCTCCAGCACCAGCGTCCGGTCGTCCGGGACGTGGCCGGTCGCCTGCCGCTGCTCGGCTTATGTACCTGACCAGGTTGCGGGCAGCGAGCTCGTCCAGCCCGCCCGCCCGCAGCGACGCCACCGCCTTCGCCTCGGGCAGCGCCGCGAGCTCGCGGACCTTGGCCCCGATCGCCTTGCCGAGCTCGGCCGGCCGCCCGGGCGTGTCGCCATGCCAGAACGGCAGCTTGCCCGGCTGGCCGGGCGCGGGCAGCACCAGGACCCGGTCCGGGGTGATGTCCTGGATCCGCCACGACGAGGCGCCGAGCACGAACACGTCGCCGACCCGCGACTCGTACACCATCTCCTCGTCGAGCTCGCCGACCCGCTTCGGCTGCCGGGCCCCGGCCCCGCGCACGGTGACGGTCCCGCCGGCGTCGTCGGCGACCCCCCGGCCGGCCTCGGCCCCCGAGGCGAGGAACACCCCGAAATAGCCCCGGTCGGGGATGGTGCCGCCGCTCGTCACCGCCAGCCGCTGCGCGCCCGGCCGCCCGTGGATCACCCCGGCCACCCGGTCCCACACGACCCGCGGCTTCAGCCCGGCGAACTCCTCGCCTGGGTACCGGCCGGCCAGCATGTCGAGCACCGCCTCGAGCACCGGCCTGGTCAGCCCGCTGAACGGCGCGGCCCGGCGGATCACCGCCTCGAGCTCGTCGACCGGCCAGTCGTCGAGCGCGGCCATCGCCACCACCTGCTGGGCGAGCACGTCGAGCGGGTTGCGGGGGATCCGCAGCTCCTCGATCGCCCGCTCCTGCATCCGCTCGGCCACGACCGAGGCCTGGATCAGGTCGCCCGCGTACTTGGGGAAGATGACGCCGCGGGAGACGTCGCCCACGTTGTGCCCGGCCCGGCCGACCCGCTGCAGGCCGCTGGCCACCGAGGGCGGCGACTCGACCTGGATGACCAGGTCGACCGCGCCCATGTCGATGCCGAGCTCCAGGCTCGAGGTCGCCACCACGGCCGGCAGCCGGCCGGCCTTGAGCGCCTCCTCGATCTCGGACCGCTCCACCCGCGAGACCGACCCGTGATGCGCCCGCGCGATGACCACGGTCCCGTCCGGACCGACCCCGGCCGGGGCCCCGCTCGCCCCCCCGGCCCCGTTTCCGGCCCCGGCCCCGGCCCCGTTGCGGCCACCGCCCCCGGTCCCGGCCATGTCCCAGGTCCCGCCGGCCCCGTTCGGGTAGAACCCGCCGCCGTCCGGCCCGCCACTCGCGCCCTCGCCGCCGTTGTCTGCGGCCGTCCAGGCCCGCTCCGTCGCCAGCTCGTTCAGCCGCCCGCAGAGCCGCTCGGCCAGCCGCCGGGAGTTGGCGAACACGATCGTCGACCGGTGCGCCTCGATCAGGTCGAGCACCCGCTCCTCGACGTGCGGCCAGATCGACCGCCGCCGTACCGGGTCGTCCTCGCCGTCGGCCCCGCCCGCGCTCTCCATGTCGCTGAGGTCTTCGACCGGGACGATGACCTCCAGCTCCATCTGCTTGGCGCTGGCCGGCTGCACCACCGTGACCGGCCGCGCCCCGCCCAGGAAGGTCGCCACCTCGGTCGCCGGCCGCACGGTGGCCGACAGCCCCACCCGCTGCGCCCGCCCGCCGGCCGCGCCGCGCAGCGCGTCGAGCCGTTCGAGCGACAGCGCCAGGTGCGCGCCCCGCTTGGTGCCCGCGACCGCGTGCACCTCGTCCACGATGACCGTCTCGACCCCGCGCAGGGTGTCCCGCGCCTGCGAGGTGAGCAGCAGGAAGAGCGACTCGGGGGTGGTGATGAGGATGTCCGGCGGGTGCGCGACGATCTTCCGCCGCTCGTCGGCGGCGGTGTCACCGGTCCGCACCGCCACCGCGATCTCGGGCTCGGGCAGCCCGAGCCGCCGGGCCGCCTGCCCGATCCCGGTCAGCGGCGATCGCAGGTTCCGCTCGATGTCGACCGCCAGCGCCTTCAGCGGCGACACGTAGACGACCCGGCAGCGCCGGTTCTTGTCCGACGGCGGCGGCGCGGCCGCCAGCCGGTCGATCGCCCACAGGAACGCGGCCAGCGTCTTGCCCGACCCGGTCGGCGCGATGACCAGCGTGTCCTCGCCCTTCCCGATCGCCCGCCAGGCCTGCGCCTGGGCCTGGGTAGGCACGGCAAAGGCGCCCTCGAACCACGCCCGCGTCGCGGTCGAGAACCCATCCAGCGCGTCCGCGCTGCTCACCGGCTCAGCCAATCCGCCCTCTCACCCTCCACCCGTCCACCCTCAACCCGTCCGTCCACCCTCCCAGTCTGCCTCCACCCACCGACATTCCCGTCCGCAAGCGCACCTGTCACCGACCCGCCAGCGACCTGCGCCGCCCGCTTGAACCGCTCCAGTGCGCAGCGTGCAGCCGCCGCCGATTCGGGTATGTCCCTCGTTCGTGAGATGGCGAACGATAGCGGCCGTACTCGCGGCGGGGGCTCTCACGGGCTGCGCCGCGACCGGGACGACGGCCACCGTCAGCAGCGCCGCGTCGGTCACCGCAAGCGCCGCCTCCGTCGGCCACCCGACCGCCGGGCAGGCGACGCCGACGCCGGCACCGAAGCCGAAGCCAAGCCCCGGGCCGCCTCCGCCCGCCACGCCCGCCGCGCTCCTGGTCGCGCCGCCGAGCGCCGCCACCCTCCCGCAGACGCGGACGCTGCCGAGCACGACCGATACCGCGTTCAAGAACCTCATCCACGACTTCTGGCTCGCCGTCAGCACCGGCAACGCGGACTACGCGAAACCCGCGTTCTTCCCGGTCAAGGCGTATGAGCAGGTCAAGGCCATTGCCGACCCGGCCCAGGACTGGCAGAACCGGCTCTGGGACGAATTCGCCCTCGACGTCGCCGCCGTCCGCCCGCTGATCGGCCAGCACGCGCGGCTGCTCAAGGTCATCGTCCCCATGCAGTACGCGATCTGGGTGCCGCCGGGCGCCTGCTACAACAGCATCGGCTACTGGCACGTCCCCGGCCCGCGGGTGGTGTACGAGCGAGACGGCGTCACCCGGTCGTTCGGGATCACGTCGCTGATTTCCTGGCGCGGCGACTGGTACGTGGTCCACCTCGGCGCCTACGGCAGGCCCGCCCCGGTCGGCATCGTCGACGACGCGCAGACCGGTCCGGGCGTGCCCGGCCCGCCCGGCGGCTGCTAGCCCTAAGCCGCGACCCGGCCCGGCGCGGCTACCCCGAGGTGGTGCCGGCCCCCGCCACCGACCCCGTGAGCTGACCCTTCGTCGCCCGCACCTCGCAGATCACGGTCCGCGTGCCGGCCTGCCAGGCCACCGAGTCGGGGTAGATGTAGGTCGAGGCGAGGCTGATCGCGAGCTGCGGGTTCAGGTACCCGTTGAGCCGGGTCGAGCACCCGGAGCTGGCCGCCGTGCCCACCGCCGCGGTTCCCGGCCACTTCGATCCCGGCAGCTCGAAGGTGGCGAACACCTCCGCGTCGTGCGGCGCGGCGCAGGAGACGATCGTCGCGGTCTGCCCGTTCGGGTCGATGCACTGCCCGGTCTTGAGCGAGAAGATCGCGGACTTCTTGTAGTGGATGACGACCGGCTTCTTGAAGCCGTGGGTGAGCGAGCCGACGATCGCGATCGCGCCGCCGACGATCGCCGCCGCCGCCACGATGAACCCGAGCGCGATCAGCGCGCTCTGCCAGCCCCGGCGGGGCCTGCGCCGCTCGACCGGCTCGGCCATGTCGACCGGCTCGGTCATCGCGATCAGCTCGGTCGGTTCCGCCGGGTCGGACAGCTCGTCGAGGTACTCGCCGTCCTCGTCTTCGTCGTCGTCGCGGTCAGCCGCATCCGCGCCCGCGGGAGGCTCCGCAGGCGCGGCGCCCTCGCCGGGCCCGGCCGCGTCCATCGTCCCGGTCGGCTGCTCCGGCACGAGCTCCGCCGCCTCCGGTCCCGATTCGGCTGTCGCCGTTCCGGATTCCGCCGCCGGCCCGGCGTTCTCCGCCACCGTCAGCGCCCCCGCCTCGGCCGCCGATTTATCCACTATTTCGGTAGGCAATGTCTTTTTTCGATCGCCACCGGGGCCCGCGTCTGACTGGGCATCGCCTGTGACTTTCGAGGACATTGCCACTCCTGCTCCGCGGTGCCGGTTACTGGCTGCACGCGCCCCTTGACCTATTAGGTTCCCCATTGGGCACAACGACATACCAGCCTTAAATGTCTCGATTATCTCCCATTGATCCTGAAAGTTTGCTCGGGGTCGTCCGTCGGCGTCCGGGCTGGTAGACCGGGTTGCGGCCGGCCGAACGCAGGGCCGGCGGCCCGGGCCCCGTGGTCGCGGTTGGCGCCCCGCGGGTGGCCGGCCGGCCCCGGTAGCCTGTGACGGTGCGGCTGACAATGTTCTGGGACCTGATGCGGGCGGAGTTCGGCGAGGCCTACGCCGAGAGCGTGGCCAAGGACTACGTGCTGTCCGGCCTCGGCGGCCGCACCGTCAACAAGGCCCTCGCCGACGGCGAGGACGCGAAGGTCGTCTGGCGCGCCGTCTGCGACACCTTCAACGTCCCCGAGTCGCTCAGGTAAAAAAGCCGAACCCGTCATCTCGAACGGACCTTTGGCTCTACCCCTGTCGCCGCCGTCTCCCGATCCCGGCCGGGCCCGCCGGCGGCCGCCTCCCTCGGCCCGATCGAACGAATCGGCGTGTCTTGCCCATGCTCGAACAACCGTTCCACTATAGTGGTATTGCCGGACGGCGAGCGGCCGTCCGGGCGCGTTTTCGCTGTTCCGTGCGGAGCGGCACGGGAATGGCCCCGGGAATGTCAGTGGCGGCGCGTAGCGTGTGGTGATGGCGAGGGGCGAGGCACCCGGCGCCACCCAAGTTCCTCGGCAACAGCAGAAGCTATCCACATGGCAGGAGTCCTCATGGCACCAAGCGGCAAGTCGGCCCCGGATCGGGCCGGCGACAAGGACAAGGCGCTCGAGGCGGCGCTCCTCCAGATCGAGCGGCAGTTCGGCAAGGGCTCGATCATGCGGCTCGGCGAGGAGACGCGCGTCCCGGTCGAGGTGATCCCCACCGGGTCGATCGCCCTCGACGTGGCCCTCGGCATCGGCGGGCTGCCCCGCGGCCGCATCGTCGAGATCTACGGACCAGAGAGTTCAGGCAAGACGACGCTCGCGCTGCACGTCCTGGCAAATGCACAGAAAGCGGGCGGCATCGCCGCGTTCATCGACGCGGAGCACGCGCTCGACCCCGAGTACGCGCAGAAGCTCGGCGTGGACACCGAGGCGCTGCTGGTCTCCCAGCCGGACACCGGCGAGCAGGCGCTGGAGATCATGGACATGCTGATCCGCTCGGGCGCGATCGACATCGTGGTCGTCGACTCGGTGGCCGCGCTCGTCCCCAAGGCGGAGATCGAGGGCGAGATGGGCGACAGCCACGTCGGCCTCCAGGCCCGGCTGATGTCTCAGGCCCTGCGCAAGATCACCGGTGCCGTCGCCAACACCAAGACCACCGCCATCTTCATCAACCAGCTCCGGGAGAAGGTGGGCGTCATGTTCGGCTCGCCGGAGACGACCACCGGCGGCAAGGCGCTGAAGTTCTACGCGTCGGTGCGCCTGGACATCAGGCGGATCGAGACGCTCAAGGACGGCACCGACGCGGTCGGGAACCGGACCCGCGTCAAGGTCGTGAAGAACAAGATGGCGCCCCCCTTCAAGACCGCCGAGATGGACATCCTGTACGGGATCGGGGTCAGCCGCGAGGGCGGGCTCATCGACCTCGGCGTGGAGCAGGGGATCGTCCGCAAGTCCGGTGCCTGGTACACCTACGAGGGCGACCAGCTCGGCCAGGGCAAGGAGAACGCGCGTAACTACCTGAAGGAGAACCCGGACCGGGCCGAGGAGATCGAGAAGCGGATCAAGGAGAAGCTCGGCGTCGGCCCGCGCCTGGACAACGACGCCACCGTCCCCGCGCCGGCCGTCCCAGTGCCCGCAGGCGGCGCGTGACGGGTGAAGTTCTGTGGCCCGCCACAAGAGGGAAGACAGCACCGAGCAGGTCGATGAGGATCCGGAGGCGCGAGCGCGGCAGGTGTGCCTGACGCTGCTGACGCTGGCGCCCCGGACCCGGGCCCAGCTCGCCGTCGCACTGCGCAAGCGGGGCATCCCCGACGAGGCGGCCGACGCGGTGCTCGCCCGGTTCGAGGACGTGGGCCTGATCGACGACGCCGCGTTCGCCCGCTCGTGGGTTGAATCCCGGCATTACAGCCGGGGGCTGGCCGGGCGGGCGCTGACCGCCGAGCTGAAGCAGCGCGGGGTGGCGGCCGACGAGATCAGGGCCGCCCTCGACGAGCAGCTCAGTCCCGACGCCGAGGTCACCGCCGCCCGGCGGCTGGTGGAGCGGAGAATCCCCGGGACCCGGGGGCTGCCGGCCGACCAGCGGACCCGGCGACTGGCCGGGATGCTCGCTCGCAAGGGGTACTCGCCCGGGCTCGCCTTCCGTGTGATCAGGGAGGCCCTAGAGGCGGAAGGGGACAGCGCGGCGCTAGAGGACGAGCCTTCGTTTGACTACGAAGATTCCGATACGGAATGACGCCAAATAACTACATAAGGCGAACTTTGGTTGCCACAGGGCCTATCTCCTTGCTCAAAACGTTATAAACGCTTAACCTCACGGCAGTGAAACGTTGCACGGCGCTGGCCGGTAATGCGCGCGGCCGACCTGATCGTCCCGGCCGTACCCCGCAGGCCGCCCGTTGCCGCGCAACGCCAGGGTTTGGTGCATAACGGAAGGGGCGACCGTGAGCGGCGCTGGCGCGTTGTTGGTGATCGGCGTTGTCGCCCTGGCCCTCGCGCTCGGAGTGCTCGTGGTCGTGCTGCGCCGCATCCCCGCCCGCGCCCCGGCCGCCGCCGACACGGCCGCGCTGGCCGAGCAGGCGCAGGCCGACGCCGAGCAGATCCGGGCCCGCGCGCTGGCCGAGGCGGACAAGATCCTCGGCCGCGCCACCGAGGCGGCCGAGCAGGCCGCCCGGCAGGCCGCCCAGATCGCGACCGAGCAGGCGGCCGAGCAGGGCGCAGAGCGTCGGCGTGAGGTCGAGGACGAGCTCCGGCTGGCCAAGGATGAGATGCGCAGGCTCCGCGGCGACCTGGAACGGCGCGAGCAGCGGATCGGCGAGCGCGAGCAGCGGCTCGACGACGAGAGCCGCCGCCTCGACGACCGCGGCCGGGCCCTCGATCGCCGCCGGGGCGAGCTCGACCTGCGGGCGGAGACCATCGCCGAGGCCGGCGTCAGGGCCCAGGCCGAGCTCGAGCGGGTCGCCAGCCTGACCGCCGACCAGGCCAAGGCCGAGCTGGTCGCCACCCTCGAGAATCAGGCCAAGCGCGAGGCGGCGCTGACCATCAGGGACATCGAGGCGACGGCCAAGGCCGAGGCGGACAAGCGCGCCCGCAAGATCGTGACGCTCGCCATCCAGCGCGTCGCGGTCGAGCAGACGACCGAGTCCGTGGTCTCGGTCATGCACCTGCCCGGCGACGAGATGAAGGGCAGGATCATCGGCCGCGAGGGGCGCAACATCCGCGCCTTCGAGTCGGTCACCGGCGTCAACCTGATCATCGACGACACCCCCGAGGCGGTGCTCCTGTCCTGTTTTGATCCGGTCCGCCGGGAGATCGGCAGGCTCACCCTGGAGCGGCTGGTCAACGACGGCCGCATCCACCCGCAGCGGATCGAGGAGGCGTACGAGCGGGGCAAGGCCGAGATCGAGCAGATCTGCCAGCGGGCGGGCGAGGACACGATGACCGGGCTCGGCATCACCGACATGCACCCGGAGCTCATCGCGCTCCTCGGCCGCCTGCGCTACCGCACCTCCTACGGCCAGAACGTGCTCAACCACCTGATCGAGTCCGCTCACCTGGCCGGCATGATGGCGAGCGAGCTCGGCCTTGATCCGCAACTGCTGCGGCGCTGCGCGGTGCTGCACGACATCGGCAAGGGGCTCACCCACGAAGTCGAGGGCAGCCACGCGCTGATCGGCGCGGACATGGCCAGGAAGTACGGCGAGTCGGAGGACGTCGTGCACGCGATCGAGGCGCACCACAACGAGGTCGAGATGCGCACCGTCGAGGCCGTCCTCACCCAGGCCGCCGACGCGATGAGCGGCGGCCGCCCGGGCGCGCGACGCGAGTCGCTCGAGCTGTACGTCAAGCGCCTGGAGCGGCTGGAGCAGATCGCGGCCGAGAAGGAGGGCGTCGAGAAGGTCTTCGCCATGCAGGCCGGCCGCGAGATCCGCGTCATGGTCAGGCCGGAAAAGATCGATGACATCCAGGCCCAGGTGATCGCCCGCGACATCGCCAAGCAGGTCGAGGAGGAGCTCACCTACCCCGGCCAGATCCGCGTCACCGTCGTCCGCGAGTCCCGCGCGACCGAGTTCGCCCGCTAGCGAGGCGCTCGCGGTGATATCGCCGCGAGTACCCCACCACCACGGCGCTCAGTCCTCCGCGAACAGCGCCAGCACCGCCTCCGGCGTCTCCAGCTGAGGCAGGTGCCCCGCCCCGGGCAGCAGCCGGAAGGACGCGCCCGGGATCGCGGCCGCGTACTCCTTGCCGTAGCCGGGGGTGAACATCCGGTCCGCCTCGCCCCAGACCACCAGCGTGTCGGCGGTGATGCCGGACAGCCGTCCGGCCAGGCTCGGGTCGGCCATCGAGGGGCCGCCGTAGACCGCCAGCGCCGCCCGGTTGCCGCCGAAGATCGCGCGCTGCGCGTCGGTCAGCGCCGACAGGTCGATCCGGCGCCCCTCCGGGTTGGCCCAGGAGTACTCGGTCACCTGGTCGAGCGTGAGCGAGGCGAAGTCCGCCGCCGGGTGGTCGGCGCTGACCAGCCCGGCCCCGTCGATGACCAGCAGCCGGGACACCCGGTCGGGCGCGGCCAGCGCGAGCTCGGCCGCCACCCAGCCGCCGATCGAGTTGCCCGCGACGGTCAGGCCGGCCAGGTCGAGCTCGGCCAGCAGCCGGGCGTAGACCGCGGCCAGCTTGCGCACGGAATCGAGCCCCTCCGGTCGCGGGGTGCCGCCGAACCCGGGGTTGACCGGGGTCAGCACCCGGACCGGGAACCTCGCGGCGAGCTGGTCGGCGAAGCCGGCCAAGGAATCCGGGCCCGCCCCGCCGTGCAGCAGCAGGACCGGAGCGCCCGCGCCGCGCTCGGTGACGGTGACCGGAACCTCTCCGTAGGGCATGGTCAGCTGGTAGGTACGTGAAGACATGGCGAACTCCTTGCGCTGGATGAACGGTGGCGGGGCGGCTAGTCGCCCGCGTACTCGTCGGTCACCTCGGTGGCGTACCGGCTCATGACCTCGCCGACCGCCGCGGCGGCCGGCTGCGTCCCCGCGGCGTCGGGGCCGGACTCGGCCAGCTCCCGCAGGTCACGGAAGTACTGCACGTACAGATCGGGGGTGAAGGTGTTCAGCAGCACCAGCGGCTGGTCGCCCGGGTTGGCGAACGTATGCGGCGCGCCGGGCGGGATCATCGCCAGCGTCCCGGCCGGGGCGTCATGGCTTTCCGCGCCGATCGTGAACCTGGCCGTGCCCGAGACGACGTAGAACCCCTCGTCGTGCCGCGCGTGCCGGTGCTGCGGCGGCCCGGACGAGTGCGGCCCGAGCGTGATCTCGCCGATGCCGAGCCGGTGCCCGGTGGTGGAGCCGTCCTCCAGGATCCGCACGGTGGCGGGTCCCAGCCGCACGACCTCGCCGCCGTCCGGGCCGACGATGGATTCCCTGATCATGACCTCTCCTCGGATCGAGTGAGCAAGCTCTTCGTAAGAGCTGACTCTCATGAAGATAGCTTGCCATCAAATAAAATGCAAGTACACTCTCATGAAGAGAACGAACCTTCATGGAGGGGGATCGGATGACGACGCTGAACGGCCTCGGCGGGCGCGCGAATCAGAAGGCGCGGACCCGCGCGGCCATCGTCGACGCCTGCGGCGAGCTCGTCCGTTCCGGCGCCGAGGTGACAATGCCGGAGGTAGCCAGGCGGGCCCTGGTCTCCGAGGCCACCGCCTACCGCTACTTCCCCGACCTGATCTCGCTCCTGCAGGAGGCGCTGGCCGGGGCCTGGCCGGACCCGGCCGAGGCGCTCGCCCCGGTCGCGCAGTCGGCCGACCCGGCCGCGCGGGTCGCCTTCGCCTGCGAGCACCTGCTCCGCGGCGTGCACGCCTACCAGGGCGCGGTCCGCGCGATGATCTCGCACACGATCACCGCGCCCGCCGCCGCCCGGGCCCGTCCCGGCATCCGGTTCGGCCTGATCGACTACGCGCTCGCCCCGTTCGAGCGGCAGGCCAGCCCGCCCGGCCGCCCGTCCCTCGGCCCCGAGGCCATGACCCGCCTCAAGCAGGACCTCGCGGTGGTCGTCAGCGCCGAGGCGTTCTTCGTGCTGACCGACCTGTGCGGGCTCGCGCCGGATGACGCCATCGGCAGCGCCGCCCGCACCGCGGCCACCCTGACCCGCGCGGCCTTCGCCTAAGGCCAAGATCAAGGTCAACCCCGTCATCCCGAACGGTCCCGTGGTTCCCGCCCGGCCGCCTACTCGAGCCTGACCGGCGCGACCCCCGGCGGGGTGAAGCCGAACACCTGGCCGTAGAACGCGAGCTCGGCCTCCAGGCTGGCGATGACCGTCTCCGCCTTGCGGAAGCCGTGCGACTCGCCCGCGAACGCGATGTAGGCGTGCGGGATGCCGTGCGCCGCCAGATCGGCCGCGATCGACTCGGACTGGGCGGGCGGCACGATCGGGTCGTCGAGCCCCTGCAGCAGCAGCACCGGGCAGGTCAGCGCGGTGACGTGGCCGACCGGGGCCCGCTCGACGTAGAGCGCGTCCGCCTCCGGCAGCGGGCCGATCAGCCGGTCCAGGTAGCGCGACTCGAAGTCGTGGGTCTCGGTCGCGAACGGCCGCAGGTCGGACACCCCGTAGTAGGACGTCGCGGCCGAGAACACCGCCCGGCCGATCCCGGTCAGGGCCGGGCCGCTGGTCACCGCGGCCAGCGCCGTCCAGCCGCCGGCCGAGCCGCCCCTGATGCCGAGCCGGCTCCCGTCCGCCTCGCCCGCGGCGGCCAGCGCCAGCGCCGCGTTCATCGCGTCGGCCACGTCGACCACGCCCCACTGGCCGTCGAGCAGCTGCCGGTAGGCCCGGCCGTACCCGGACGACCCGCCGTAGTTCACGTCGATGACCCCGATGCCGCGGCTGGTGAAGAACGCCTTCTCCAGGCTCACCACCGGCAGCGCGTTCGAGGTCGGGCCGCCGTGCACGAACACCACGAACGGCGGCCGCTCGCCGTCCGGCGCGGTCACGTGCGGATGGGCGGGCGGATAGACGAGGGCGTGAATCACCCGTCCGTCCGCCCCGCCCGACAGCTGGGCCGGGCGCGCCTCCGGCAGGTAGGCGGGGTCGGGCCCCGCGTCCGACTGCTCCGACAGGATCTCGAAGCAGGAGTCGGTCGGGCCCGCCCCGGGGACGACCCGCACCACCGACCACGGGGCGGCCGGGCCGCCGGCCACGTTGGCGATCGTGGTGCCGGAGACGGCCAGTTCGGTGTGCCCGGTCCGGTAGCCGGGCAGGTGTATGTCGGCCAGCGTCCCCGTCACCGGGTCGAGCGCCGCCAGCTGCAGCTCGCCCAGGCCGTGCAGCACCGCCAGCCGCCCGTCCGCGAGCAGCTCGAACGGGCGGCCGCCGAGCTCCCAGAGCGGCCCGGCGAACTCCTCCGCGGCCGGGTGCAGCGGCCGGGCGGTGGCCCCGGCCACGGCCGCCGTCTCGTACAGGTTCCACCAGCCGGACGCGTCCGAGATCGCGTACAGGGTCTCGTCGTCGCGCCACCGCGGTGCCAGCACGGACTCCTCGGGACCGCCCATGACCAGCGCCGAGTCGGCCACTCGGACGCCGTCAGCTCCCGTGACCGCGCCGACCCGCAGCTCGGTCCCGTCCCAGGGCATCCGCGGATGGTCCCAGTTGATCCACGCCAGCCTGCTGCCGTCCGGCGACGGGGTAGGGAAGGCGAAGAAGTCCGCCCCGCTGACGAGGACCCGGATCGCCTCGGCCCCCGCGTCCGGGTCGGCGGCCGACCCGTCGAGCGGGACCGCGACGATCGCCCGGTTGACCTTCATGCCGCCGCCGGTGTGGAACCCGGGCTCCGGCCGGCCGTCGTCCGGACGGGAGATCTCCCGCACGCACCAGATCTCCCGTCCGTCCGGGGACAAGGTCAGGTCGGCGAACCGGGACCCGGCGACGTCCGGCGTCAGCGGGGCCGGCTCGCCGTCGCCCGCGCCCGTCGCCCGCAGCCGGTAGAGACGCTGGTCGGCGAAGTTCGCGAAGACGAGGTCGAACCGGCCGGGCTCGTCCGCGGAAGGCACCGGCAGGTACGACCGGCCGCCGTACTCGTGCACCCGGGTGCGGGCGTACCACGGGGCGGCCAGCAGCTCGCGCGGCTTGTCGCTCGGACCGGCCGAGGCCATGATCGTGATCCGGCCGCTCTCGGCCGGCGGCTCTCCTGCCACCACACCTCGTCGCCGGCGAAGGCCGGGAACCCGACCTTGGTCGCCCCCCGCGCCACGTCGGCGGCACTGATCGGCGACTTCCAGGTTCCGTAGGCAGCGACTTCACTCATGGTCCTACCTGATATCACGACCGGGCCGCCCGGCCCGTAACCGCCCCTATCCTGGTCAGGTGGGAGAAGCACGCACCTACGAGATCCGCACCTACGGGTGCCAGATGAACGCGCACGACTCCGAGCGGGTCGCGGGCCTGCTCGAGGACGCCGGCTACGCCCGCGCGCCCGAGGGCGAGACCCCCGACCTGGTGCTGTTCAACACGTGCGCGGTCAGGGAGAACGCGGCCGACCGGCTCTACGGCAACCTCGGCCACCTGCTGCCCTCGAAGAAGGCGCACCCGGGGATGCAGATCGCCGTCGGCGGCTGCCTCGCGCAGATGGAGCGGGAGCAGATCACCAAGCGCGCTCCCTGGGTCGACGTGGTCTACGGCACGCACAACATCGGGTCGCTGCCGAAGCTGCTCGAGCGCGCCCGCGAGCGGCGCGAGGCGCAGGTCGAGTTCGAGGAGACCCTCGCCACCTTCCCGTCGCTGCTGCCGGCCCGGCGCGAGTCGCCCTACTCGGCCTGGGTGTCCATCTCCGTCGGCTGCAACAACACCTGCACCTTCTGCATCGTCCCGTCGCTGCGCGGGACCGAGCGCGACCGCCGCCCGGGCGACATCCTCGAGGAGATCGGCCAGCTGGTCGACCAGGGCGTCATCGAGGTCACGCTGCTCGGCCAGAACGTGAACTCGTACGGGTCGGAGTTCGGCGACCGGCTGGCGTTCGGCAAGCTGCTGCGCGCCTGCGGCCAGATCGAGGGCCTGGAGCGGGTCCGCTTCACCTCACCGCACCCGCGCGACTTCACCGACGACGTGATCGCGGCGATGGCGGAGACCCCCAACGTGATGCCCAGCCTGCACATGCCGCTGCAGTCGGGCTCGGACACGGTCCTGCGGGCGATGCGCCGCGCCTACCGGCGCGACCGCTACCTCTCGATCCTGGAGAACGTCCGCGCGCGGCTGCCGCACGCGGCGATCACGACCGACATCATCGTCGGCTTCCCGGGCGAGACCGAGGCCGACTTCGCCGACACCCTCGACGTGGTGCGGCGGGCCCGGTTCGCGTCCGCCTTCACCTTCCAGTACTCGATCCGGGCGGGGACGCCCGCCGCCACCATGGACGGCCAGGTGCCGCGCGACGTGGTCCAAGAGCGCTACGAGCGGCTGGTCGCGCTGATCGAGCAGATCTCGACCGAGGAGAACGAGAAGCAGGACGGCACCGTGGTCGAGGTCCTGGTCGCCGAGGGCGAGGGCCGCAAGGACGCCGCCACCCGCCGGATGTCCGGCCGGGCGCGGGACAACCGCCTGGTGCACTTCGTCCCGTCCGCGCCCGCAGCCGACGGGCCGGACCAGTCCGCCCCGAACTTGTCCTCCCCGGCCCCGAGGCCCGGTGACGTCGTCACCACCCGCGTCACCCACGGCGCGCCGCACCACCTCATCGCCGACGGCGCCCCGATCGAGGTCCGCCGTACCCGGGCCGGCGACGCCTGGGAGTCCCGCCGAGCCGCGACGGCCGCGACCGCGGCGACCGCGCCCGGAGCGGCGGCCGCGGCGCCCGCCCCGGTTCTGCTGGGCATGCCCGCCCGCCGCGGGTAACCGCCCGCCCATCGCATGACCGATCACCTTCGGCCGTCCCGCGAGCGCGGCCGGCGTCGCCGGGCCGGCGCCATGCTGATCGCGATCGTGGGGCCGACCGCCGTCGGCAAGTCCGACCTCGCGGTCGAGGTCGCGCTCGCCCTCGGCGGCGAGGTCATCAACGCCGACTCGATGCAGCTCTACCGGGGCATGGACATCGGCACCGCCAAGCTCACGATGACCGAGCGCCGGGGCGTCCCGCACCACCTGCTCGACGTCTGGGACGTCACCAGGACCGCCAGCGTGGCCGAGTACCAGGTCCTCGCGGCCGCGGTCATCGACGACATCGAGGCCCGCGGCCGGGTCCCGGTGCTGGTCGGCGGGTCCGGCCTCTACGTCCGGGCGGCGCTCGGCGACCTCGAGTTCCCCGGCACCGACGACGACATCAGGGCGCGGCTCGAGTCCGAGCTCGCGGCGGACGGCCCGGTCGGCCTCTACCAGCGCCTGCAGGCCGCCGACCCGATCGCGGCGGCCGCGATCCTGCCCTCGAACGGCCGCAGGATCGTCCGCGCGCTCGAGGTGATCGAGCTGTCCGGCCGCCCGTTCAGCGCCACCCTGCCCGGCTACGACTCCGGCCGCCCGGCCATCCAGGTCGGGCTCGGCATCGACCGGCCCGAGCTCGACCGGCGCATCGAGGCCCGGGTCGACCGGATGTGGGCGGCCGGGTTCGAGTCCGAGGTCCGCGCCCTGGCCGCGGTCGGGCTGCGCGAGGGCAGGACCGCGTCCCGCGCGCTCGGCTACCAGCAGGCGCTCCGGACGCTTGACGGCGAATGGACCGCCGAGCAGGCCCGCGAGGAAACCGCCCGGGCGACCCGCCGCTTCGCCCGCCGGCAGGAATCCTGGTTCAGAAGAGACCCGCGCATCACCTGGCTCCAGTCCGGCCAGGACCTGACGGCCCGCGCCTTGGCCCTTTTCGCGCCATGACCATGAGTGCCGGCTAAGTCTCTCAATGTAGTTTTCTCACCTCACGCACGTCTCACGTCACTCTGGGTTGACTAGTCCCATCGGGTGGTTCGTCGCTCTATGTGACCACCGTTGTCAGGGCTGCCGGGACCGGCAGCGGACGGCCTGGAATCGCGCGAGGGCCGAGGGTCCGGGCTCTGACCAGGACTTTCGGGCCGATTGGGCGGCCGCTGACCACTCTGGGCCATGTCTAGCTAAACGTACCGTTCTGGTGTTTGCGGACCGTGACGCTGTTCGGGAGCGATTACCGCTCGTTAGGCCTGGCGAGAGGTCCTCCCCCCTCGTGACCGCGTAGCCGGGCGTGGAACGGCGTAAGGGAATTCTTGACCGCAGGCACCAGGCGCAACGGCATCAGCAAGTTCGGCCTCTTCAAACGGAACAGTCAGGACGGCGAGCAGGCGACCCAGCCCCCCCGAGCTGGCAGCCCGGCCGACGGCTACACCGGGCGGCACGCAGACCCCCGGAGCAAGACCGCCCGCAAGCGGGCCAGGATCGTCCCCGCCGCCGGGGTGGCCGCCGCCCTGGTGGCCGGTGCGGCCGCCTACGGCCTGGTCGCCGGGGCCGGCCACCCGCAGGACGCCGACCTCTCGGCCGACATGGCCCTCCCCGGCAGCCTGAGCAGCGCGACCCACGCCGGCGTCGGCGTCGACTCGACCGCGTCAACCATGCTCAGGTCCGCCCGCGCCGCCGCCCCGGCCTCGGCCAGGCCGCAGGCCAGCCGGTCACCCCGGCCCGCCGCGACCACGAAGGCGGCGCCGTCCGCCAGCGCCAAGCCCACGTCCGCCGCCCGCCCGGCCGTCCAGGCCCCGGCTGCCCGCCCGTCGGCGACCGCGACCGCCTCCTCCAAGGCCGCCGCGACGAAGCCCGCCGCGACGACGCTGAGCTGCAACCTGTCGGATGGCCTGCTCCCGGACAACGTCACCGCGATCGTCACCTTCCTGCTCGCCCACGGCTACAGCGACAACGCGGCGGCCGGCATCGCGGGCAACATGTACCAGGAGTCCAAGGGCAACCCCGAGTCCGAGGGCATGGGCGGCGGCGGCCTGATCGGCTTCACCCCGCTGCCGGCCGGGTACGTGACCGGCAACCCGGCGGCCGACCTGGAGACCCAGCTCGAGGCGGTGCTGACCTACAACCAGCAGTGGGCGTCCTACCTGCCCACGCTGAACGACGCCGCCAGCCCGGCCGACGCCGCCTCCATCTACGTCACCGATTTCGAGCGGGCGGGCATCCCCGCCGCCAGCACCCGCGAGGCCTCGGCCGAGGACGTCGCCAGCGCCTGCGGCATCTAGCCCCGCGCCCCAGCCGCTACCTCACAGCCCGCCGCCGCAAGGCCACCACGCCGTCCGGCCGCCCTGCGGCCGGCTGTTCACATGATTACGCCATGGGTCCAGCCCGTCTCCTTCGGTGGCTTTCGCACGATGTGCACCTGTTCGGTCACCGCCGGTTGACTAGTCCTTCCGGGTGGTTCGTCGCTGTGCGTGACCTCCGTTGTCAAGGTTGTCAGGCTGACGCTGAAACCGCGTCCAGGACAGGGCTCCAGCCACGTGACCAGGCGTTTGGGCTGATCGCCTAATCGATAGCCCCGCTGGGCTATGTGCGGGGAAAAGTACCGTTTGGGCGTTTGCGGACTGTGAGGCTACTCGGGAGCGATTACCGCTTGTTAGGCCTGGCGAGAGGTCCTCCCCCTCGTGACCGCGTAGCCGGGCGTGGAACGGCGTAAGGGAATCCTTGACCGCAGGCACCAGGCGCAACGGCACCAGCAAGGTCGGCCTGTTCACGCGCAGCCGCCACGACGGCGGGCAGCCAGGCCACCAGCACGGGGCCGGCCGGTCCGCCGACCAGTACACCGGGCGGCATGCCGCAGGCCCCCGGAGCAAGACGGCCCGCAAGCGGGCCGGCCAGGCCGTCCCTGCCGCGGGGGTGGCCGCAGCCCTCGCGGTTGGGGCGGCCGCCTACGGCCTGGTCGCCGCGGGCGGCCACCCGCAGGCGGCCGGCCTCGCGACCGACCTGAGCCTCCCGGTCAACCTGAGCAGCGCGACCCACGGCGGCCTCGGCGTCGGCGGCGTCAACTCGGCCGCGTCGGCCATGATCGCGGCCGCCCGGACCGCCGGCAGCGCCGTCGCCGCCACGTCGGCCAAGGCTCGGGCCAGCCAGACGCCGAAGGCCGCGGCTGCGCCGTCCTCGGCCGCCGCGACCACGGCCGCCCCCCAGACCGGATCCACCGCCCAGTCCCCGTCGGACGAGGCCGCGGCGACCGCCGCCCCGTCGGCCACCGCGACGCCGTCCTCCACCGCCACGCAGTCATCGTCGGGCGGCAGCGCGGCCGTTGCGACCGACATCGCCAACGGCAACTACGCGCTCGCGGTCGGCCAGTACCTGGTCGACAACGGCTACTCGGCGGCTGCGGCCGCGGGCGTCGCCTCCTGCGTGGACGGCGAATCCGGCGCCAACCCCGAGTCCGAGGGCTCCGGCGGCGGCGGGCTGATCGGCTGGACGCCGCTCGGCTCGGCCCAGCCGGACGCGAACATCATCACCGGCGACGACTCGGCCGACATGATGACGCAGCTGGCGGACATCCTGTACTACAACGCCGACGAGATCGGCCAGTCCAAGGTGGACGAGCTGAACAGCCAGACCGACCCGGTCGCGGCGGCCGACTTCTACTCGCAGAACTTCGAGAAGCCGGCCGTGACCGACTCCGACGTGGTGCCGTCGGTCGCCGAAGACGTCTACTCGGAGTTGGGCGGCTGACGCCCGCAGCTCGGACACCCAGCCGGCCAGCGCCCTCGGGGACTGGCCGGCTGTTTGCTCTGTGGCGATTGTTGACTCGCGAGTTCACGGTTTATTCGTGATCAGCAAAGTAATTGAGATTGGCGTCGCCCGATAAGCGCATCTCGCCGCTGTTGCCCGTGTGGTCGACGTGAGTCTCAATACCTCAGGATTCTCCTGAGGCGCATGAATTACCCCAGCTGGCTAATGGCGATCTTCAATTATCACTTTAAGTAAGCATCGAAGAACTATTTGTGATTTTTTTGTCCTCGGGCTATGGGTATTTCGCGCTCGCGCCGTTACTATCGAAAGCGAGGAGCCAGCCAGTGGCGGTTCTAGACGCAAAGGTCGCGCCTAGTCCAGCTACGGATAGTAACTTTCTGAGGACTCGGAGTAGTCGATGACCGACGTTATTCGCCCAGCGAACGGCCAGGCGGCTAATGCGCAGTCCTCGGGAAATGCTTGGCAAGACCCTCACGGAACACCCGGATATGACGCCGCGATAGGGGAAAGAATCCTAGTGGCGTCAGAATCCGGACAAGCCCGCGCCTGGCCCAAGCGGCCCGGGCCTGGCGCGGAAAGCCCGGCGGGCTGGTTCCTGCCGACCGACGGGGAAGCGGCCCCCCCGTTTCGGTTCGGCCAGGAGCCAGCCCGCTCGGATGAAACCAGGCCGCCGAATGCAGGATGACGACAACGGCGGCGGCTGGCGTCCGCAGCCAGCCCCGGCCTACCCCGTTCGCGCCCTCTGGCCGTGGACGTTTCCGACCGGACCGCGCGAGGTCCCGGTCGTCGGTCCGACCGAGGCGCTCCGCGATCGGGCAGTCGCCCCGGTAATGGCGGCGCCGCCGGCCCCAGCCGCCGTGCTTGACCCGGCTCAGCGCTCCAGCTGGCAGCGCGCCCAGGAGGTATGGCAGGAGTCCGGGGTCGCCTGGGAGCGCGCCGGCTTCGAGCTAACGGACTCCGACCCCGCCGCCGACTGGTACCCCGACGCCGACGAGCCCCCCGAGCCGACCGCCTACGAACCCCCCGCCGCGGGGGCGTGGACCGGCTACGTCGAGCCTGAGACCCGCGAGTCCGCGGGGTTCGAGCCCTCAAGCGCCGGGACATGGCCGACCCGTCCCGAGCGAGAGATCCCCGGGCCCGCCGCCGAACCCCGCACCGTAAGCGCGTGGACTGGTTATGCCGAGCCCGAGAGCTCAGACGGCGATGGCCCTGCCGCCCCCAACGGATGGTCCGGCTATGGCGAGCCCGAGGATCGCGAGCCGACCGACTTCGGCCCGCCCCAGGCCGACCCACGGTTCGCCGACTCCGGGGTCGAGGACGTCGCCCCGGGCGAGACGTGGTTCACCGGCACCGGCCCGGACGATACGCGGTTCGCCGCGGCCGGGCGCGCGCACCCTGGCCGGGCCGATGCATCGCGGCCGGGCCCGTCCTGGAGCGAGTATCCGCCGGACGGGTTCCCCGGGCAGGCCTGGCCCGCAGGCAGCGGGCGGATGCCGCTGGGCGCGCCGGTCGCGCTCGACCTGCAGGCACCGGAGTCGGCCGACCTGGCCGGACCCGACGGCGCGGTGACACCCGGCTGGGCCGGCCGGCACGCCGCTGGGCGAGCCCGATGAGCTGTTCCGGGCCTGGCAGGGATCGGTCAACGAGGCCGCCGCCGGGCGCAGGTCCTGGTCGGTGCCCAGGCGGGCGACGGGTGCGCGTCGTCGGCGGGCATTGCAGGCGGCTGCGATCGGCGTGCCGGTCGCGATCATCGTCACCGTCGGCGCAGGGGCGCTGATGATGCTGACCGGCAAGGCCAATGACATGCTGGCCGTCCGGGCGGACACCGGCACCGCGGCGCCGACCGGTGCCGCGACCGGGCCCTCCGGAACCCCGGCCGGCACCGCGACCGCCGGCGTCGTCCCGCCGGCCTTCGTCAGCGCCACCCTGCCCGGCTACCCGGGCCAGCGCGGTCCCGTCACCGTCGCCTCGATGATGGCGGCGGGCGGCGTGACCCTGGCCGTGGGCACGGCCGACGGTCATCCGGCGATCTGGCGTCGGGCCTCGAACGGCAACTGGACGCTGGAGTCGGCCGCCACCCTGAGCGCGGTGACCGGCTCGGCCGGGCTGGCCTCGGTGGCGCATGGCCCGGCAGGCTGGATCGCGGTCGGCAGCACGTCCGCTGGCCGGGCGACCGAACCGGTGGTCCTCGGCTCCGCCGACGGTGTCCGGTGGCAGCCCGTCTCCTCCCTCGCGGCCCAGGCAGGGGCGGGCACCGAGTTCCTCGGGGCCGCCGCCGGCCGCTCCGGTTACGTGGTCGTGGGCAGGCAGATGGTCGGCGGCCGGACCTTCGCCGTCCTCTGGTACTCGGCCGACCTGCGCAGCTGGACCGCGGACAGCAACGACGGGCTGGACGGCCGGCTGGCGGCGTCCGCCGTGAACGCGGTCGCCGCGACCTCCGGCGGCTTCGTCGCCGTCGGCTCCCACGGCGCCGACCAGTCGATGTGGGTCTCGTCCGACGGCCGGCACTGGAACCTGGACTACGTGTCCCCGCCGCCCGGCGCGGCTAGCGCAACGCTCAGTTCCGTCGCCGCCAGCGCAACCCAGGTGGCGGCCGGGGGCTACGCCGCCACCCGAGCCGGCGACATCCCGGTGATCGTGGTCTCGGCCGATGGCGGCGCCCACTGGCGGCAGGTCGTGCTGCAGGCACCGGACGGCCTCGGCCTGGTCACCGCGCTGACCGCCGCCCCCCACGGCTTCACCGCGGCGGGCATGGTTGGCCGCGGCGGCGCCCAGCACGCGGTCACCTGGACCTCGCCCAACGGGCTGACCTGGTCCACTCCGGCCCAGGCGCCCGGCAGCGAGATCACCGCGCTGGCGCCCAGCGGCAGCACCGTGGCCGGCGCCGCCGAGCAGGGCACCACCCCCACCCTGGTCCCGCTCCCCGCCCCCTGACCGAGCCCGGCCGAGAGCGCCCGCGAAGCCCCTTCCGGCCAGCGCTCACCCGGCCGAGGATCAAGCGAGCGGTACGCCGTTGATCGAGGCGTCGAGGACCTCGGCGATGTGCGCGGTCCGGATCGTCACCCCCTGGGCCGCCAGCGCGGCCGAGATCTGCAGGCTGCAGCCGGGATTGGCCGAGATGAGCAGGGAAGCGCCCGAGACGGCGACCGAGTCGGCCTTGCGCGATCCGAGCGCCGACGCCGCGTCCGGCTGCAGCAGGTTGTAGACGCCCGCCGACCCGCAGCACACCCCCGCGTCCCGCAGTTCGACCAGCTCAAGCCCGGGGATCGCGCGCAGCAGCGAGCGCGGCTGGGCGGTGATCCCCTGCGCGTGCCCGAGGTGGCAGGCGTCGTGGTAGGCGGCGACGACCGGGACCGGACGCCGGGCGGCGACCGGCTCGAGCGAATCGAGGAACTCGGTCAGGTCGCGGACCCGGGACGACAGCAGCGCCGCCCTGGCCGCCCACGACGCGGCCTCCACCTGACCGGGCAGCGCGGGCGAGGCCCCGGCCTCGGCCTCGGCTTCGCCGCCGTCGGCGGCCAGCCCGGCGAAGAGCCGCTCGTACTCCTTCATCGCCGACCCGCAGCCGGCCGAGTTCACGACGATGACGTCCACGCCCGCCGCCTCGAACGCCTCAATGGTCTGCCGGGCGAACCTGGCCGCCTCGGCCATCCGCCCGGAGTGCAGCGACAGCGCCCCGCAGCAGCCCTGCGACCGGGGGATGATCACGTCGCAGCCCTCGGCCGCCAGCACCCGGGCCGTCGCCGCGTTGACCGCGGGGAAGAACACCGACTGCACGCACCCGGTCAGCATCCCGACCACCGCCCGCCGAGGGCCGAGCGCGGCCACCCGCTCGGGCAGGCGGCCGGGCGGCGTCGGCCGCGACGCGGGCGCGAGCCGAAGCGCCTGCTCGGCGGCGGGGGAGACCCGCCCGACGAGGCCAGTCCTGGCCAGCAGGCGGTCGACCCCGGCCCGCTGCGCGAGCCGCAGCGGCGCGGTCGCCACCCGCAGCCGTCGCGGGTACGGGAACAAGGCGAAGATCGCCGACCGGGTCAGCCGGTCAGCCAGCGACCGCGGCGCCGTCAGCACAGGCCCAGCCCCGGCTCCAGCCCCGGCCCCGGCCCCGGCCTGAGCCCCGGCCCCGGCCTGAGCCCCGGCCCCGGCCTCAAGCCCAGCTCCGCGCCCGGGCTCGGACTCAGCCCCAGCCGAGCCCGCCAGCGGATTCACCCCGGCCTCGGCCCACTCCCGCCCGGCCTCGATGATCTGGTCGTACTGCACCCCGGACGGGCAGACGGTCATGCACGCCATGCAGCCGAGGCACCGGTCGAAGTGGTCGGCCGTGGCCGGGGTCAGCGGCGCGCCGTCGAGCAGCTGGCTCACCAGGTGGATGCGCCCGCGCGGTGAGTCCATCTCCTCGCCCCAGAGCGAGTAAGTCGGGCACGCGGGCAGGCAGAAACCGCAGTGCACGCAGTCCTTGACCGCCGAACGGACGCGCTGCTCCGCCTCGTCAGCCCCATGACCCGCCGTCGCCGGCTCCGGTATCGCGTCTTCGCTCATCACAATCCCTTACATCACGTCCGGGAACCGGCCCGGTGCCATCCGGTGCCCGGGGTCGAACTGGTCCTTGACCGCCCGCATCAGACCGAGCGAGGGAATCGTCCCCGCCATCCCGCCGTACCCGCCCAGCGCGTCCCTGACCGCCGAAGGCGCCGCCAGCACGACCACCCCGCCCCGCTGGCCGGACAGCGCCGCCCGCAGCGCCCGTACGAACCCGGCCGCCGTCTCCGCCGCCGCGTCGGGATCGATCCGCAGGTAGAGGACGCCCGCGCCGGCCGAGCCGGAAAGCGAAGGAGACAGGCCCGCGTCGCCCGCAACCGCGTCAACCGCGTCAAGCGCCGTCGGCAGCGCCGACACCCAGCACGAGACGCGGATCAGGGTGCCGCCGCCGACGTCACTCCAGTCGCCGCCACGCCACCATGAAGGCGGCTCGAGCGACGTCTCGGCCAGGCCGAGCAGACCCGCCATCCGCATGGCGCGGGCCGCCACCCCTTCCTCGGACCCCTCGAGGAGCACGCCGAGCCGGATCGGGCCGCCCGGCTCGGGCAGGCTCAGCTCCACCGCCGAGGCGATCAGCGGCGAGTTCGCGGCCGCCGCGACCGCGTCGCACGCGATCCGGGCGGACACGTACTCGGCGGTCACGTACACCCGCGCGGCGGGCAGCGGATGCAGCCGGAAGGTCGCCTCGGTGATCAGCGCGAGCGTTCCGGCCGACCCGGCCAGCAGCTTGCCCAGGTCGTAGCCGGCCACGTTCTTGACGACCTTCCCGCCCGACCTGGCCACGGTGCCGTCCGCCCGCACGATCGTGATGCCGATCAGCAGGTCGCGCGGGGTGCCGTAGCGCAGCCGCCGGGGCCCCGCCAGCCCACTCGCCACCACCCCGCCGACCGTCGCATCGCCCGGCACGTCGAGTGCGAGCTCCTGCCCGTCCCGCCCCAGCGCGGCCGCGACGTCGCCCATCCGGGCCCCGGCCTGCAACCGCGCCACCAGGTCGCCGGCCGAGTGCTCGACCACCGACGACATGCCCGACATATCGACCAGAAGGTCGCACCGCGACGGCGGCATCCCCCAGCCGAGCCGGCCGCCCGCCCCGCGCGCCACCACCGCCAGCTCGTGCTCCGCCGCCAGCCGCATCACCGCCGCCGCCTCGTCGGTCGACCCCGGCGCGACCACGAACGCGGGCACGAGCGCGGGCACGGTCCCACCGCCGATCGCGTCGCTCGACGAGCCCTCCCGGGTCTCACCGCACGCCGCCGTCAGCGCCTTCCCGATCACCGCCAGGTCAGCCGTCACCTCAGCGGCCTCCCGGATCGGGCCGGGTCACGGGGCGGGGAGAGTCGGCCGGGACCGTTCGGGATGATCGCATTAGAAAACCTCCATCCCCGGCGCCGCGGCGGGGCGGGGACCGCGGCGGTGACCAGGGACCTCTCCGCACAGCCGCGGGGTCGGGAACACCTTGCCCGGATTGCAGAGCGAGGCCGGGTCGAAGGCGCACCGGACCAGCTGCATCGTGTCCAGGTCGGCGGCGGTGAACATTTTCGGCATATAGCGGGATTTGTCCAACCCGACGCCGTGCTCGCCGGTGATCGACCCGCCGTACTCGATGCAGGTGTCGAGGATGGCGCCGGAGACCGCCTCGGCCGCCTCGGTCTCGCCCGGAATGGCGTCGTTATAGAGCACCAGCGGGTGCAGGTTCCCGTCGCCGGCGTGGAAGACGTTCGCGACCCGGATGCCGGACTCGGCCGACAGGGCCGAGATCCGGGCCAGCACGTCGCCCAGCGCCGTCCGCGGCACCACCCCGTCCTGCACGATGTAGGCGGGCGACAGCCGCCCGACGGCGGCGAAGGCGGACTTGCGCCCGGCCCAGATCCCGGCCCGCTGGACCGGGTCGTCGGCCGCGCGGATCTCGCGCGCGCCGGCCGCCTCGCAGATCGCTCGGACCGTGGCCAGCTCCGCCTCGACCTCGGCGGCGGGCCCGTCCAGCTCCACCAGCAGCACCGCGGCCGCCCCCTCGGGGTAGCCGCAGTGCACCGCCGCCTCGGCCGCCTCGATCGCGAGCGCGTCCATCATCTCGATCGCGGCGGGCACGATCCCGGCCGCGATGATGTCGGTCACCGCCCGGCCGCCCGCCTCGAGCGAGTCGTACGCGGCCAGCACCAGGTGGACCGCCTCGGGGGCCGGGGTGAGCTTGACGATGATCTTGGTGACGATGCCGAGCGTGCCCTCCGACCCGGTGAACGCGCCCAGCAGGTCGTAGCCAGACCCGACCCCGGTGCCGTCGCCTAGCCAGGTCAGCTCGCCGGCCGGCGTGACGATCTCCAGGCCGAGCACGTGGTTGACGGTGAACCCGTGCTTGAGGCAGTGCGCGCCGCCGGAGTTCTCGGCCACGTTCCCGCCGACCGAGCAGACCACCTGCGACGACGGGTCGGGCGCGTAGAACAGCCCGAACGGCCGGACCGCCTCGGTCACCGACAGGTTCGTCACGCCCGGCTCCACCACCGCGCGCCGGGCGACCGCGTCGATCTCGAGGACGCGCCGCATCCGCGACATGACGATCAGCACGCCCTCGGCGTGCGGGACGGCGCCGCCGGACAGGCCGGTGCCGCTGCCGCGGGCGACGAAGATCACTCCGGCCGAGGCGCACGCCCGCACCACCGCCGATACTTCCTCCGCCGTCGACGGCAGCACCACCAGGGCGGGCGTGGCCCGATGCGACGTCAGCCCGTCGCACTCGTAGGTGCGCAGCTCAAGCGGGTCGGTCAGCACATTCCCGGCCCCGCAGATCAAGCGCATGACCGGCGCCAGCCCGGCCGCCCGCGCCCCCGCCGCGACGGCGCCGCAACCGCAGCCGCAGCCCCGGAGCCGCAGCCCGCAGCATCGGCCCCAGCCGCAGCATCGGCCCCCGCCACCGACGCAATCGGCGCGGCTGATGCAGTTGACTCGCGCCATCGAGCGCCCCTTCCTGCCGCTGGCCTCGAACGGCCCTCCGCCCGGCCATCCGCCACGGCCATTTCGCGCCTACGGCATGCGCTCGTACGCGGGCAGCGTGAGGAACTCCGCGAAGGAGTCCGCCAGCGCCACCTCGGTGAAGAGCGCGACCGCCTGACCGTACCTGGCGGGGTCGAAGTCGTCCCCGGCGAGCTCGCGGATCTTCACGAGCTCTTCGTCGATCATGCGCTCGACCACGTCCTTTGTCACCAGCGGGCCGTCGTCGAGGATGACCTGGTTGTGAATCCACTGCCAGATCTGCGACCGGGAGATCTCCGCCGTGGCCGCGTCCTCCATCAGGTTGAAGATCGCGACCGCGCCGGTTCCGCCCAGCCACGCCGCCAGGTACTGCAGCGCCACCGAGATGTTGTTCCGCAGTCCCGCCTCGGTCACCCCGCCCGGCGTCTTGGCGAACGCCAGCAGGTCCCCGGCACCGACGGAGACCTCCGGACGCTGCCGGGAAAGCTGGTTGGGCCGGGCGCCGAGCACCTCGTCGAACGCCTCGCGGCAGATCGGCACCAGGTCCGGGTGGGCGACCCAGGAGCCGTCGAACCCGTCGCCCGCCTCCCGGGTCTTGTCCTCGCGGACCTTCGCCAGCGCGACCTCGTTGACGGCGGCGTCGCGCCGGGACGGGATGAACGCCGCCATCCCGCCCATCGCGAACGCGCCGCGCTTGTGGCAGGTCTGCACCAGCAGGTCGGTGTAGGCGCGCATGGCCGGGGCGGTCATCGTGACCGCGTTCCGCTCCGGCAGCATGAACTCGCGGCCCCGGGTGCGGAACTTCTTGATCACCGAGAACAGGTAGTCCCAGCGTCCGGCGTTGAGCCCGGCGCTGTGCTCGCGCAGCTCGTACAGGATCTCGTCCATCTCGAAGGCGGCCGGGATCGTCTCGATCAGCACCGTCGCCCTGATCGTGCCGCGCGGGATCGCGAGGTAGTCCTGGGCGATGTTGAACGCCTCGTTCCACATCCGCGCCTCGAGGTGCGACTCCATCTTGGCCAGGTAGAAGTACGGGCCCCGGCCGGTGTCGAGCTGGCGCTGGGCGCAGGCGGCCATGTAGAGCGCGAAGTCGGTCAGGCTGCCGGACGCGCGCCGGCCGTCGACCAGGATGTGCTTCTCGTCCAGGTGCCAGCCGCGCGGCCTGACCACGATCGTGGCCAGGGTGTCGGCCGGGTTGAGCGCGTAGCGCTTGCCCTCGGCCGAGGTGAAGTCGATGGTCCGGTCGAGGGCGTCCTTGAGGTTGAGCTGGCCCTCGATCATGTTCTGCCACAGCGGAGTGTTGGCGTCCTCGAAGTCGGCCAGCCAGACCTTGGCCCCCGAGTTGAGCGCGTTGATCGTCATCTTCCGGTCGGTCGGCCCGGTGATCTCGACCCGCCGGTCGACCAGCCCGGCGGCGGGCGGCGCGACCCGCCACGAGGCGTCCTCGCGGATGTGCGCGGTCTCGGGGAGGAAGTCGAGCAGCGCTCCCGCGCTCAGCTTGGCCTGGCGGCTGCGCCGCGCGGCCAGCAGCTCGGCCCGCCGGTCGGCCAGCGCCTCGTGCAGCAGCGCCAGCAGTTCCAGCGCCTTCGGGGAAAGGATCTCCACATACCGCTCGTCGGTGGGCCCGGTGATCTGCACGCGCTCGGCCATTGTTCGGCTCCTCCCAGGTACGGCTGTCTATCCTAGGCGGCCGCCGACGGCCGGCCCAGCGGCAGGTGCGGTGCAGGAGGAGGCTAATTACCGCGGAAAACCGCGCTTAGCGCTCGTGGTAGGCTTAGCAATCCTGTCCACGGCATGCAGTGCTTCCCATATATAAAAGCAATCCGGCTTACGCCGGCATTCGGGAGTATACCAAGCATTATGGCAATGCGTCAAACGGATTCCGAGCCGCCAGTCGAGGAAAGCCCTGCGGAAGACACTGCTGAATACAGTGCGGAAAGCCTCGCGGAAAGCGCCGCAGAAGGCGCCCCGAGCACCGGCTACGCCGCCGCCGTGCGCACCGAGCAAGCGTACGTGACCATGCTCTATAGCCTGCTTGACCAGGCCAGAGAGCGCAGCGAGCTGGAGCTCGCGAGCGTTCGCGCCCAGGGCGGGGCGGGCGGCACGCACCAGGCCAGGCTGGAACGCGACGTGTCGTCGGCCGAGCATGAAAAGCGCATTAGCCAGCTCAGCCTGACCGAGCGCGGCCTCTGTTTCGGCCGCGTCGACGACGAGCAGCGGCTCACCCTTTACATCGGCCGGATCGGCCTCCGCAACGACGATTACGACCTGAAGCTAATCGACTGGCGGGCGCCGGCCGCGCGGCCTTTCTATGCCGCCACGCCGCGGAGCCCGCAGGGGCTCGTCCGGCGGCGGCACATCTACACCAGGCTCCGCCGGGTGACCGGCGTCGACGACGAGGTCTTCGACCTCGACAAGCTCTCCGACAGCGACCGGGCGACCCTGTCCGGCGAGGCGGCGCTGATCGCGGCCGTGTCGAGCGCGCGCACCGGCCGGATGGCCGACGTCGTCGCCACCATCCAGGCCGAGCAGGACCGGGTGATCCGGGCCGACCTGCCGGGGGTGCTGGTCGTGCAGGGCGGCCCCGGCACCGGCAAGACCGTCGCCGCGCTGCACCGCGCCGCCTACCTGCTCTACACCCACCGCCGCACCCTCGAGCGCCGCGGCGTCCTCGTCATCGGCCCGAACGCGACCTTCCTGCGCTACATCGGCCAGGTGCTGCCGTCGCTGGGCGAGACCGACGTGGTGCTGCACACGCTCGGCGACCTGTTCCCTGGCGTGCACGCGACCGACACCCGCGACCCGGCCGCGGTCGTCAAGGGGGACGAGCGGATGGTCCGGCTGCTGCAGCAGGCGGTCCGCGACCGGCAGCGGGTACCGAAGGCCGATCTCGAGGTCGACGCCGACCGGGTGCAGATCCCGCTCCGGCGCGAGGCGATCCTGCGCGCCCGCGACCGCGCCCGCTCCACCCGCAAGCCGCACAACGTCGCCCGCAAGCTCTTCGTCACCGAGCTGCTCAACGAGCTCGCCCGGGGCGAGGCCCGGGTGCTCGACCGCCCCTTCGACGACGAGGACCTGCCCTACGCCCGCGAGCGGCTGTGGTCCGAGCCGGGGGTGGTCGACGCGCTCGACCAGCTGTGGCCCCTGCTTACCCCGGAAAGGCTGCTGGCCGGGTTGCTGAGGTCGCCCGCCGCGATCCGGTCCGCCGCCGGATCCGCCTTCTCCGATATCGAACGGTCCCTGGTCCCACGCCCGGACCACCCCGCACGCTGGACCGTCGCGGACGTCCCGCTGCTCGACGAGCTCGCCGAGCTGCTCGGCGTCGACGACTCGGCCGCCAAGGCGGCCCGCCGCGCGCTCGAGCGCGCCCAGCGGCTGGAGACGCAGTACGCCCAGGAGGTGCTCGAGTCGACCGGCGTGGCCGACCTGGGCCTGGTCGACGCCGAGACGCTGGCCGCCTGGAACCGTGACAACGGCCCGGCGCTGTCCACCGCCGAGCGGGCCGGCGCCGACCGGAGCTGGGCCTACGGGCACGTGATCATCGACGAGGCCCAGGAGCTGTCCTCGATGGCCTGGCGGATGGTGCTGCGCCGCAACCCGACCCGGTCGATGACCGTGGTCGGCGACGTCGCCCAGACCGGCTCCCCGGCCGGCGCCCGATCGTGGAAGACGATGCTGAACCCGCTGGTCGGCGGGCGCTGGCGGGAGGAGCGGCTGACCGTGAACTACCGCACCCCGGCCGAGATCATGACGGCCGCGGCCGACGTGCTGGCCTCGGTCGCACCGGACGAGCGCCCCCCGGAGTCGGTCCGCTCCGAGGGCGTCGCACCGCGCGCGATCAGGGCGGCCGCAGGCGAGCTGATCAAGCTGTCGGCCCGCGCGGCCAGGGCCGACCTGGCCGAGCTCGGCGGCCCGGGCGGCGGCCGGCTCGCCATCATCGCCCCCGACGCCCTGACCGGCGCCCTGTCGGCCGCGATCGGCGAGGCGACCCCGGGCGACCGGCCCGAGTCGCTGGACGCCGTCGCCGCCCTGCTCACCGTCTCCCAGGCCAAGGGCCTCGAGTTCGACCGGGTGATCCTGGTCGACCCGGCGGGCGTCATCGCCCAGTCCCCGAACGGCGGCCACGACCTCTACGTCGCCGTCACCCGCGCCACCCACCGCCTGACCGTCGTCCACGAGGGCGACCTCCTCCCGTCACTGAGCTCCCTGACCCCCGCCCACTAACGCCGCTGGCCCCGCCCCAGTGACGCCGCTGGTGTTGCTGAGGCTCGTGAGCGGTCGGCACCGAAAAGATCATGGAAACTTGTTTCGTCGCGGAAGAAAAGCACTCGTATAGCGGTCTTTTCCTCCAAGATCTTTACCGGCGTTGCCTCATTCGCCCAATCCGTCCCACCGGTGACGCGGGCAAGGAACGCCAGAGCCGCAGCAGGCACCCTCCTCGAGATAACAGCAAGAAGTGGGGACGCGCGCAGCCGGAGGCACCCAGGCGGGGGCGGCTAGCGGCCGGGATAGGGTTTCTAAGGTGCACGAAGTACTGCGCGTGATCGAGGAGCGGGCGCGATCGGGCAGTCGGCCGGGACGCCACGACGACGGCCTGCGCATCGCGCTCTCGATCGAGGGCGGCGGCATGCGCGGCACCGTCTCGGCCGGGATGGCGCTGGCGCTGCACGAGCGCGGGCTGGTGCCGGCCTTCGACGCCGTCTACGGTTCGTCGGCCGGCGCGATCAGCGGCGCCTGGCTGGTCAGCTCCAACCCGGAGGGGCTGCGGGGCTGGGCCGATCCGGACTACGCGCGGTCCCTGATCCGCTGGCGGGCGCCGCTGCGCCGACGGCCCAGGCGACGGCCCGTGGTCGACGTCGAGACGCTGATCGAGGTGCTGTACCAGACCGAATTCCCGATGGACTTCGCCTCGGTCCTGGCCAGCCCGGTCGAATACCACCCGCTGGCGACGGACGCCGCCACCGGCGAGTCGACCGACCTGCGCCCGCTGATCACCGACGAGATCGAGCTCCGGCTGGCGCTGCGCGCCAGCGCCTCGCTCCCGTTCCTGGCCGGCCCGCCGATCGGGCTGCACGACCGTCGCTTCTACGACGCCGGGGTGGCCGAGTCGATCCCGTTCCGCACCCCGCTCGCCCAGGGCGCGACCCACATCCTGGTGCTCCGGTCCCGCCGCCCGCGGGAAATGGCGGACGGGTTGGCAGGCGCCGACGATCAGGCGAGCCTCGACCTTACGACGGGAGCTGACGACGAAGCGGCAGCCGAAGCCCAAGTGGAAGCCGACGACGAGACCGCTGTCGAAGCAGAAGCAGAAGCAGAAGCAGAAGCGGAAGCGGAAGCAGACGCGCAAGCACAAGCAGAAGCGGCGGCCGCCCACCAGGAAGACGGCTCGCCCCGGCCCGCCCGGCCGCCCCGCTCCGTCCGGCTGCTCACCCGCACCACCCTCAGGAACGAGTCCCCCGAACTCCGCACCGCCATGCTCACCCGGGCCGCCCGCAACGTCGGCGTCGCCGAGGACATCGCGGAAAGGCAGGCCGCGGGCCATGCGCTCGCCGTTTACCCGCCCACCTGGACCCCGCAAGTCAGCCGCCTCACCACCGAGGGCGCCCTGCTCACGGCCGCCCTGGTGGCGGGCCGCGACGCGGTCAACGTCCTGTTCGACGAGGGATGACAACCCCGGGTATCGAGGGATACGCCGGCCCGGCCCCGGGCACAACCGGGGCCGGTCGGTTGTTTATTCAGATGACTGCCGCCAGCGATGGTGGCACGATCAAGATGACGAAATGCTTGGAGGACAATGACGACTGCCTATGGCGAGCGCGAGCGAGACCGCGAGCTGGACGCCGCGACGGGCGAGTTCGACCTCGAGGACCGGCACGCGCTCCGTCGCGTAGCGGGTCTGTCGACCGAGCTCACCGACGTCACCGAGGTCGAGTACCGCGCGCTGCGACTCGAGCGGGTGGTGCTGATCGGGGTATGGACCGAGGGCGCCCAGGCGAACGCGGAGAACTCGCTCACCGAGCTGAGCAGGCTGGCCGAGACGGCCGGGTCGATCGTGCTCGACGGCCTCATCCAGCGCCGCAGCCGGGTCGACACCGCCACCTACGTCGGCTCCGGCAAGGCCAGGGAGCTGGCCGGGATCGTGGCCGCGACCGGCGCCGACACGGTGATCTGCGACGGCGAGCTCAGCCCGAGCCAGCTGCGCAAGCTCGAGAGCGTGGTCAAGGTCAAGGTGATCGACCGGACCGCGCTGATCCTCGACATCTTCGCCCAGCACGCCAAGAGCCGCGAGGGCAAGGCCCAGGTCGAGCTCGCGCAGCTGCAGTACATGCTGCCGCGACTGCGCGGCTGGGGCGAGTCGCTGTCCAGGCAGGCCGGCGGCCGGGTGGCCGGCGGCGGCGGCATCGGCACCCGCGGTCCCGGTGAGACCAAGATCGAGACCGACCGGCGGCGGATCAGGACCAAGATCTCCAAGCTCCGCGGCGAGATCAACGGCTTCAAGACCGGCCGGGAGACCCAGCGCGGCCTCCGGCGCCGCAACGGGGTGCCGAGCGTGGTCATCGCCGGGTACACCAACGCGGGCAAGTCGAGCCTGCTCAACGCGCTGACCGGCGCGGGCGTGCTGGTCGAGGACGCGCTGTTCGCGACCCTCGACCCGAGCGTGCGCCGGGCCAAGTCGCCCGGCGGCCGGCCGTTCACGCTGACCGACACGGTCGGCTTCGTCCGGCACCTGCCGCACCAGCTGGTGGACGCGTTCCGGTCCACCCTCGAGGAGTCGGCCGACGCCGAGCTGATCCTGCACGTGGTCGACGGCTCCGACGCCGACCCGGCCGCGCAGCTCTCGGCCGTCCGGGCGGTCCTCAACGAGATCGGCGCGGGGAACGTCCCCGAGCTGGTCGTGATCAACAAGATCGACGACGCCGACCCGGTCGCGCTCAAGGCGCTGCAGCTTCGCGAGCGCGAGTCGGTGCTGGTGTCGGCCAGGACCGGCGAGGGCATCGGCGAGCTCCGGGCCGCGATCGAGGCCCGGCTGCCCGAGCGGGACCAGCTGATCCGGGCGAGCGTGCCCTACAGCCGGGGCGACCTGGTGGCCAGGGCGCACGCCGCGGGCGAGGTCGCGCACGAGGAGCACGGCCCCGACGGGACCCTGCTCGAGGCCCGGGTGCCGCCGGAGCTCGCGTTCGAGCTCGAACGGTACGCCGTCGTCTAAAAGCACGGCCGACACGGCAACAACGACACGCGGGCCGCCCCGATCGGGGCGGCCCGTAGTGTACCCGCCAGTAGCTTCGAGATCTCTGAGTTCTTGGCCGGGGGGCTTGTAACCGACCCCCTCGGTGCAATACCGTGACGGAACCGATATGTGGGGCGGACCGCGCAACCCGGTGCCAACCGGGTGATCGCGCCTTTCCTGCATTGCTTGGCAAGCACGGTCAGCGCCGACGTCCAAATTGCATGGCAGGTGGCCGACATGATGGCAGGGACCGACCCCCGTGGTTCCGGGCAGGGCGCCAGCCCGGTGACGCCCCGATGACCGCCCGGCTGCTCACCAGCATCGGCCGGCTCTGGACCGGCTCCGAGTTCATCGGCAACGCCGCCATCCTCATCTCCGACGACCGGATCGCCTGGGTCGGCCCGTCGGCCGAGCTCCCGCGCAGCTTCCCCGGCGTGGTCGACGACATCGTCGACGTCGACCTGGTCGAGAACCTCGGCGGCGGCCTGGTCACCCCCGGCCTGATCGACGCGCACACGCACCCGGTCTACGCGGGCAACCGGCACGCCGAGCTGGCGATGCGCTCGACCGGCCTGTCCGACACCGAGATCACCGCGGCCGGCGGCGGCATCAGCTCCACCATCACCGTGACCAGGGGCACCGACCCGTGGACGCTCTGCAATAACGTCCGCGAGCGGCTGTCGGCCTGGCTCCAGTCCGGCACCACCACGATCGAGGCGAAGACCGGCTACCACCTGACCCGCGACGGCGAGCTGGCCGACGTGCGGATGCTCCGCTCGCTCGAGAACGAGCCCGGCATGCCCCGGGTGCACGTGACCTTCTACGCGGCCCAGGCGGTGCCGCCGGAGTTCTTCGGCCGCCGCAGCGACTACATCGACGCGGTCTGCGCCTGGTGCGCCGACGCCGCCGCCGTCGGCGCCGACAGCGTGGACGTCAACTGCGAAGACGGCCGGTTCACGGAGGAAGAGGCCCGCTGGATCCTCAACGCGGGCCGCCGGGCCGGGCTGCTGCCCCGGCTGCACGCCTGCGGCAACAGCAAGAACGGCGCGGTCCGGGTGGCGGCCGAGCTCGGCTGCGCCTCGGCCGACCTGCTGCACGGGGCGACCGACGAGGACGTGGCGGCGCTGGCGCGCGGCGCCGTCGCCGCCGTCATCTCGCCCGGGTCGGCCATCCAGCAGGGCGCCCGGCCGCCGGTGCGGGCGCTGCTGGACAAGGGCGTCGCGGTCGCGCTCGGCTCCGACCACACCCCGGGCGGGGTCGGCATCACCTCGATGCCGCTGGTGATCGCGCTGGCCGTGTCCTACCTGGGCATGTCGGTGACCGAGGCGCTGCGGGCGGCCACCCTCGGCGGCGCCTACGCGCTGCGCGCCCCCGACCGGGGCGCGCTGGTCCGCGGCCGGCTGGCCGACATCGTGCTCTGGGACGCCGACCACGAGGGCGCCTTCGCCTGGAACTACGGCCTCCAGCCGCGCCGGGTCTGGCGCGGCGGCGAGCCCGCCACCCCCTGACCAAGAATCAAACCCAGATCAAAATCCCCCGTATCGAACGGACCATTGCTCCGCCTCCGGGCTTCCCTGCGCGTTGGCTTTCGTGATGACCTGGCCCCCGATCGCGTCGACGACCTCGTCCGCGAAGGCGGGGGACGTGTTCACCACCCAGTTCGGGCCGACCACCTCGGCCGTCGGGGTGTGCAGCTGCAACCCGAGGGTGATCATCCCGTCGGCGTAGGCGAGCGCGTCCGCGTGGTCGCTGAACAGGCCGATCACCGTGTCGCCGTTGCTGTCGGCCGAGCAGTCGGCGAACTGGCCCGCCTGGCCCGCCCCCGAGCAGACCGCCCCCTTGCGGTCCATCGCCGCCAGCACGCTGACCGCGCTGGGGTAGGCGCGCGCGGCCGGGATGACGGGCGGCGCGGCCGACGACCCGCGGGCCAGCGCGGCGCCCGTCCCCGCCGCCGCGACCAGCACCACCGCCCCGCCCGCGACGGCCACTACCCGCCGCCGGCGCCACCACGGCGCCTGCGGCGTCGCTGTCGCTGCCGCCGTCGTCGCTGCCGTCGCGCCAGTCCCCTCTTCGGGCATCGTTTCCCCCTAACGAAGCACCCGTCCGGCTTTATCTCCGGTAACGGACGGTGCCACACTCGGGCGACCTGCGTCACTGTCCGTGTTCGCTGGCAGCTGCGCCGGCCCACGGTGAGCGGGCGACGGAAGCGCCGGCCGGGGACGAGGAGCGGGCAAACGGCGGGGAGCCGCCCGGGACCGTTCGGGAGAAAAGTCTTTGTCCCTTGCCTGACGTGGCATGCTTGCATCCATGGCCGCCTACCCCCCCGTCACCCTGGTCGTCGGCGAGGAGGAGTTCCTCGTCGACCGGGCCGTCCGGCAGGCGCTCGCGCAGGCCCGGTCCGCGCTCGCGGCCGACGCGGGCGGCGGCGACGGCGGGGGAGACCTGCACGAGCTGGAGGGCGCGGTCCTCGGGGCCGGGGAGATCAACGCGCTGACGTCGCCGTCGCTGTTCGGCGGGGGCTCGACCGTGATCGTCAGGAACGCGCACAACGCCGCCAAGGACATCGCCGCCGAGCTCGCGAAGTACGCCGCCAACCCGGCCCCCGACGCGGCGGTGATCCTCACCCACGCCGGCGGCGTCAAGGGCAAGGCGCTCGTCACCGACCTCACCAAGGCCGGCGCGACCGTCGTCAGCTGCCCCAAGCTGACCCGGGTGAGCGAGCGGACCGACTTCGTCCGGCAGGAGTTCCGGCGGGTCGGCCGGCAGGCCGACGAGGGCGCCGTCCGCGCGCTGCTCGACGCGATCGGCGGCGATCTGCGCGAGCTCGCCAGCGCGGTCGACCAGCTCGCCAGCGACACCGAGGGGCGGATCGGCAGCGCGGTGGTGGCCAGGTACTACCGCGGCCGGGCCGAGGCGACCGGCTTCAGCGTGGCCGACCACGCGGTCGAGGGCCGGCTGAACGAGGCCCTCGAGCAGCTCCGCTGGGCGCTGGCCACCGGGACCGCGCCGGTCCTGATCACCAGCGCCCTGGCGACCGGGGTGCGGCTGCTCGGCCGGGTCGGCGCGGCCCCCCGGGGCGCCAACGCCAACGCGCTCGCGGCCGAGGTCGGCGCGCCGCCGTGGAAGATCGACCGGATCCGCCAGCAGCTGCGGGGCTGGCACCCGGACGGCGTCGGACGCGCGCTGCAGGCCGTGGCCGAGGCGGACGCGCAGGTCAAGGGCGGCGGCGTCAGCCCCGAGTACGCCCTCGAGCGGGCCATCAGGCAGATCGTCGGCTACCGGGTCAGCGCACGCTAAACGCGCCGGACACGGCCAAAGCGCGTCCGGCGCGAATGCAAATTTACGGAAGTCTAAGCTCAGGCGGACTGGAGCTCGACGAGCTTCTTGGCGATCGCCGACTTGCGGTTCGCGGCCTGGTTCTTGTGGATGACGCCCTTGGACACGGCCTTGTCCAGCTTGCGCGAGGCAACCTGCAGCGCGGAGGTCGCGGCCTCGACGTTGCCGGCCTTGACGGCCTCGCGGAACTTGCGCACGTGGGTGCGGAGCTCCGACTTGACGGCCTTGTTGCGCTGGTGCGCCTTCTCGTTCTGCTTGTTGCGCTTGATCTGCGACTTGATGTTCGCCACGCGTGTCTGTCCTTCGTTGGATAAGTAAGTCTGCTTGACCCGGCCCAGGGAGCGGCCTGCCCGCCCCGAGCGGCATGCGGCAGCGGAAGAAGTGGGCGCGAACGCCAAGGATAGCCGACTCGCGGCATCCACCTCAAACCAACGGCGTTATCGCCGGCGGCGCCGCTGCGCGCCAGGACCGCAGTCACACCACGATACCCTGATCAGGCACTCGCACTTATTTCATGGAAGCATGGTGGCAATGAGCGATCCGGCCCTGGGCCAGGTTCCGGCACCGGCCCGTACCGATCAGGCCGTGATCCGCAACTTCTGCATCATCGCGCACATCGACCACGGCAAGTCCACCCTGGCCGACCGGATGCTGCAGTTCACCGGCATCGTTGACGGGCGTCAGATGCGCGCGCAGTACCTGGACCGGATGGACATCGAGCGCGAGCGCGGCATCACGATCAAGAGCCAGGCGGTCCGGCTGCCCTGGAAGAAGGGCGACACGCACTACGTCCTGAACCTGATCGACACCCCCGGCCACGTCGACTTCACCTACGAGGTGTCCCGGTCGCTGGCCGCCTGCGAGGGCGCGGTGCTGCTGGTCGACGCCGCCCAGGGCATCGAGGCGCAGACGCTGGCCAACCTCTACCTGGCGCTCGAGGCCGACCTCAAGATCATCCCGGTGCTGAACAAGATCGACCTCCCGGCCGCCCAGCCCGACCGGTACGCCGGGCGAGCTGGCCGCGATCATCGGCTGCGACCCGTCGGACGTGCTGCGAGTCTCCGCGAAGACCGGGATGGGCGTGGAAGACCTGCTCAACTCGATCGTCGACCAGGTACCGCCGCCGCACGGCGACCCCGACGCCCCCGCCCGGGCGCTGATCTTCGACTCGGTCTACGACACCTACCGAGGGGTCATCACCTACGTCCGGGTCGTCGACGGGCGGCTGACCAAGCGCGAGCGCATGCTGATGATGTCCACCAAGGCGATCCACGAGACCCTGGAGCTCGGCGTCATCTCACCCGAGCCGATCCCGAGCGACGGCCTCGCGGCGGGCGAGGTCGGCTACGTCATCTCGGGCGTGAAGGACGTCAGGCAGGCCCGCGTCGGCGACACGATCACGGTCTCGACGAATCGCGGCCAAAGAGGCGCTCGGCGGCTACGATCACCCCCGGCCGATGGTCTTCTCCGGCCTCTATCCCGTCGACGGGGACGAGTACCCCGAGCTCAGGGACGCGCTCGACAAGCTCAGCTCAACGACGCGGCGCTCGTCTACGAGCCCGAGACGTCCACCGCGCTCGGCTTCGGCTTCCGCTGCGGCTTCCTCGGCCTGCTGCACATGGAGATCGTCAGGGAGCGGCTCGAGCGGGAGTTCGACCTGTCGCTGATCTCGACCGCGCCCAACGTGGTCTACCGGGTCGTGATGGAGAGCGGCCGGGAGATCGACGTCACCAACCCGAGTGACTTCCCCGGCGGCATCGACGGCTTCGTCGCGGCCGGAGGCACCCCCAAGGGGAACACCGGCGGCAAGATCAAGGACGTCTACGAGCCGATCGTCCGGGCCACGGTGATCTCCCCGTCCGACTACATCGGCACGATCATGGAGCTCTGCCAGTCCCGCCGGGGCGTGCTGCGGGGGATGGAGTACCTGTCCACCGACCGGGTCGAGATCCGCTACACGATGCCGCTCGGCGAGATCATCTTCGACTTCTTCGACAACCTCAAGTCCCGCACCCGGGGCTACGCCAGCCTCGACTACGAGCCCGACGGCGAGCAGGTCGCGGACCTGGTCAAGGTCGACATCCTGCTGCAGGGCCAGCCGGTGGACGCGTTCAGCCAGATCGTGCACGCCGACAACGCCCGCGAGTACGGGCTGGCGATGACCTCGAAGCTGAAGGAGCTCATCCCCCGCCAGCAGTTCGAGGTCCCGATCCAGGCGGCGGTCGGCTCGCGCGTCATCGCCCGCGAGAACATCCGCGCGCTGCGCAAGGACGTGCTCGCCAAGTGCTACGGCGGCGACATCAGCCGTAAGCGCAAGCTGCTGGAGAAGCAGAAGGAGGGCAAGAAGCGGATGAAGACGATCGGCCGGGTCGAGGTTCCCCAGGAGGCGTTCGTCGCCGCGCTCTCCACCACCCAGACGGACTCCCGCCCGAAGTAAGCCCCTAGCAGCGCGCGGCTGCTAGGACCTCGTGGCCAGGGTGATGATGATCAGCGTCCAGATGCCGATGCCGAGGTAGCCGAGGACGAGCCCGGCGATGGCCATCCCGTCGCCGCGCTCGCCCGTCTGCCTGATGTTCTGGCGGGCCAGGTGGCCGAGGATGACCGCCGGGATGGCGGCGAAGCCGAGCGTGAAAATCTCCGCGATCCCGCAGATGAGCGCGCCGATGGCGAGCCCGCTGGTCGGGGTGGGGATGACCGGGTAGTAGCCGCCCTGGTACGGCATCACGCCGAAGGACGGGCCCGACGGCAGGTCGGCGACCACGGAGCCGAGCTGCGCGTAGGTCCGCGCGCTCATCGTCCGGGAGGCGCGCAGGTCGAACTCCTCCTTGGTGATCCGGCCCTCGCCGAAGGCGGCCTTGAGCACGTCCATGGTCCGCTCGCGGTCGGCCGCGGCGGCCAGCATCCCCGGATGGACGGGGGCCGGCTGCCCGTACGGCGGCTGCTGCCCGTACGGCGGCCTGCCCGTACGGCGGCTGCTGCCCGTACGGCGACGGCGCTGCCCGTACGGCGAAGGCTGCCCGTACGGCGGTACCGCGACGGATGGCGGGAGGTTCCCGTAGGGCGGAACCTGGCCGTAGGACGGCGGCCCGTAAGCCGGGGGCTGGTAAGGAGGCGGCTCGTGAGGAGGCGGCTGCTCGTGGGGTGACCGCTCGTAGGGTGGCCGCTGCCCGCCAGACTGCGGCGGCAACGGTGAACCGTCTGAGTCAGGTGCTGGATCTGATGTCACCAGTGCCTCCCGCCCGTGTTGTGCTGACCACAGTTTATCCTCGGCAGCATGCCAGGAACGCTGCCGGACGGTGAACCGGTTCCGGATGACGGGTCGCTGCCGCCCATTGCAACCCAGAGCTTTGGAAATACCCCATTCGGCGTTTACGTACACGTGCCTTTCTGCCGCACGCGCTGCGGGTACTGCGATTTCAACACCTACACGGCGACCGAGCTGGGCGGCGGCGGCAGCCAGGCGGCCTACCCGGGACTCGTCCTGGCCGAGCTCGAGCTGGCCGCAAGAACGCTCCCAGCAGGCAAAACGCGAGTCTCGACGGTATTTTTCGGCGGCGGCACGCCGACCCTGCTTCAGCCCGCCGAGATTGCCCGGATGCTGGCCGGAATCGATCAGGCCCTCGGCCTCGACGATGACGCCGAAGTGACGGTTGAGGCGAACCCGGAATCGGTTGGCCCGGCCGAGCTCGAGCAATTGCGGGCCGGCGGTGTAACCAGGATCTCATTCGGAATGCAAAGCTCGGTCCCGCACGTGCTGCGGGTGCTCGAGCGCGAGCACCAGCCCGGTCGGCCCCTCGACTGCGTCCGCTGGGCCCGGGCGGCCGGGTTCGAGCAGGTCAGCCTCGACCTGATCTACGGCACGCCGGGGGAGAGCGACGACGACTGGCGGGCATCGGTTGAGGCTGCCCTCGAGGCGGACCCCGACCACGTCTCCGCCTACGCGCTGATCGTGGAGGAGGGCACCCGGCTGGCGGCCAAGGTGCGCCGGGGCGAGATCGCGGCCCCCGACGACGACGCGATGGCCGACCGGTACCTGATCGCGGACGACCTGCTCTCCTCGGCCGGTCTGCACTGGTACGAGCTCTCGAACTGGGCCAGGAACGACAAGGCCTACTGCCGCCACAACATGCTCTACTGGACCGGCGGCGACTGGTGGGGGTGCGGCCCCGGGGCGCACAGCCACGTCGGCGGCGTCCGCTGGTGGAACGTCCGCCACCCGACCGCCTACGCGCAGCGGCTGGCGGCCGGCCGCTCCCCGGCCGCGGCCCGCGAGCTGCTCACCCGCGACGAGCAGTCGATGGAGGAGATCATGCTCCGCGTGCGGCTGGCCGAGGGGCTGCCGCTGACCCTGCTCGCCCCGGCTGCGGCGGCGCCGCTCGAGCGGTCCCGCGCCGCCGCCCTGATCGACCAGTCCGCCTACGCGGCCGGCCGCCTGGTGCTGACCCGCCAGGGCCGCCTGCTGGCTGACGCCGTCATCCGCGACCTCACCTAGCCCGGCCAGCCCGGGGGCGAGGAGGGCAGCACAGTGACGAAGTCGATGAGCTCCTCGACCCGGCCGAGCAGCTCCGGCTCAAGGTCGGCGTAGCTGGTCACCGCGCGCAGGATCCGCCGCCACGCGAGCGCGACGTCGGCCGGGGTGCGGTGCGCCCAGCCGATCCGCCGCAGCACCCCCTCCTTCCACGGCTCCCCCCGGGGAACGTCCGGCCACGCCTGGAGGCCGAGAGCGGCGGGCTTGACCGCCGACCAGATGTCGATGAACGGGTGCCCGACCACCAGCACGTCCGGGTTCCCGGTCACCGCGGCCGCGATCCGGCTCTCCTTGGACCCGGCCACGAGGTGGTCGACCAGGACCCCGAGCCGCTGTCGCGGTCCCGGCCGGAACTCCTCGACGATGGCCGCCAGGTCGTCGACGCCCTCCAGGTACTCGACCACGATCCCGACGTCGCGCAGGTCGTCGCCCCAGATCTTCTCCACCAGCTCGGCGTCGTGCTTGCCCTCGACGTAGATCCGGCTGGCCTTGGCGACCTTGGCCCGCTGCTGCGGGGCCGCGACCGACCCGGACGCGGTGCGGTTGGCGGAGAATCCGGATTTTGTCGTCGCGGCGGCCGGCCGCGGCCGGATCAGGGTTATCCGCTGGCCGTCGAGCAGGAACGGGCCGGGAATCGGGAACACCCGGCGCTTCCCGTGCCGGTCCTCGAGCGTCACCGCGTCCTTCTCCAGCGCCACCACCGCGCCGCAGAAACGCGCCTCGAAGTCCTCCACGACCAGCCCGGGCTCGGCTTCGACCTGGTCAACCGGCCCCTGTCCGGGCCTGGGCTTGCGGTTCGGCGACGCGAGCACGTCACGCCCGTACTGTCGGCTCTGCACCAGAGTTACCCTAATCCAGCCGGGCTGCCCGAGCCGGAAGACTCGCCCGGGCGAGCCCGTTCGACCTCGATCGCGGCCCGGAAGCGTGACCCAACTGTTCTTGCCGTCCGGAGACTCTCGTGAGCAAATAGAATTGGCACTCAGAGACACAGAGTGCCAAGGAGGTGAACACGGTGCTTGACGATCGGAAGCTAGCGGTGCTGCGGGCGATAGTCGAGGACTACGTGTCCACCACTGAACCGGTGGGGTCGAAGTCGCTCGTTGACCGGCACGGGCTTGACGTGTCGCCCGCGACGATCCGCAATGACATGGCGGTCCTCGAGGACCAGGGGTTCATCGCCCAGCCGCATACCAGCGCCGGGCGGATCCCCACGGAGAAGGGCTACCGGCTGTTCGTCGACCGGCTGTCGTCGATCAAGCCGATGTCCGGGGCCGAGCGCCGGGCGATCGAGGCGTTCCTGGCCGGGGCCTACAGCCTCGACGAGATCGTGGCCAGGACGGTTCGGCTGCTCGCCCAGCTGACCAGGCAGGTAGCGGTGGTCCAGTACCCGTCGCTGTCCCGGTCGGCGGTCCGGCACATCGAGCTGGTGTCGCTCACCCCGCAGCGGGTGCTGCTGGTGCTGATCACCGACACCGGCCGGGTCGAGCAGGTCACGGTGGACCTGCCGGACCCGTCGGAGCCGGAGTCGATCGCTCATTTGCGGGCCGTGCTGAACGCGTGCCTCGATGGTCATAAGCTTTCCGACGCGGCCGCGACCGTCGTCGGCCTGGCGGACCGGATCCCCGCTCCCGAGCGATCGAACGCCGGCGCCGTCTTCTCTGCGCTGCTCGACAGCCTGGCCGAGCGGCACGAGGAGCGCGTGGTGTTCGGCGGCGCGGCCAACCTGGCCGCCCCCGATTTCGGCAAGGGGCTCCGTGACGTGCTCGAAGCACTGGAGGAACAAGTGGTACTGATGCGCCTCCTCGGAGAGGCCGCCAGCCCGTCCGCACTGACCGTCAGGATCGGCGCGGAGACCGGCCTGCAGGGCGCGTCGGTGGTGACCGCCGCCTACGGCGCCGGCGGGCAGGTCGTCGCCAAGCTCGGCGTGCTCGGGCCAACCAGGATGGACTACCCGGGCACCATGGGCGCGGTCCGCGCGGTCGCCAGGTACGTCGGCCAGATTCTCGGGGAGTCATAGTGGCTGAGGACTATTACGCGCTGCTCGGCGTGCGGCGCGACGCCTCGCAGGATGAGATCAAGCGCGCCTACCGCCGGCTGGCCCGCGAACTGCACCCGGACGTCAACCCCGACCCGGAGACGCAGGAGAAGTTCAAGGAGATCAACCAGGCCTACGAGGTCCTCCAGGACACCGACAAGCGCCAGATGTACGACATGGGCGGCGACCCGTTCGCGACGGCCGGCGCGGGCGCGGGCGGTTTCGGCGGGTTCGGCACGGCGGGCTTCCCGTTCAGCGAGTTCGTCGACGCGGTGTTCGGCGCGACCGGGCAGGCCTCGCGCGGCCCGCGGTCGCGGGCCCGGCGCGGCCGCAACGCGACGATCAGGATCGAGCTCGACCTGTCGGAGTGCGCCTTCGGCGCGACCCGCGAGCTCACGGTGGACACCGCCGTGGTCTGCCCGACCTGCACGGGCGAGGGCACCGCGCCCGGCACCCACCCGGTGACGTGCGAGGTCTGCCAGGGCCGGGGCGAGATCAGCCAGGTCCGGCGGTCCTTCCTCGGCCAGGTCGTGACCAGCCAGCCCTGCCCGAACTGCGGCGGCTTCGGCACCGTGCTGCCCCGGCCCTGCCCGGAGTGCGACGGCGACGGCCGGGTGCGCAGCCGGCGGACGATGAAGGTGCGGATCCCGGCCGGCGTCGAGGACGGCACCCACATCCAGCTGGCGGGCGAGGGCGAGACCGGCCCCGGCGGCGGCCCCCCCGGTGACCTCTTCCTCGAGGTGGTGCAGAAGCCGCACGCGATCTTCGAACGGCAGGGCGACGACCTGCACTGCACGCTGACGATCCCGATGGTGGCGGCCGCGCTCGGCGCGACCGTGTCGGTCGAGTCGCTGGACGGCCCGAACGACGTCGACGTCCGTCCGGGCACGCAGTCCGGCCAGGTGCTCCCGCTATACGGGCTCGGGGTCAGGCACCTCAACGGCAGCGGTCGCGGCGACCTGATTATCCACGTCACGGTGGAGACCCCGAGCCGCCTCGACGCCGAGCAGGAGAAGCTGCTGCGCGACCTGGCCAAGCTGCGCGGCGAGGAGGCACCGCCGGGCAAGTTCCAGCCCGGTCAGCAGGGCTTCTTCTCCCGCCTGCGCGACGCCTTCAACGGCCGCTAGCTGTGTTATCCCGCTCGCCGCCGGACAATGACGGCCCGCTACCAGCGGGCGGTGCGGGAGAGCAGGATGGCCGCCGCGACCGCGCCGGCGGTGGACGTGCGCAGCACGGTCGGGCCCAGCCGGGCCTCGATCGCCCCGGCTTCGCGGAGGGCGGCCCGCTCGGCCGGGCTGATGCCGCCTTCCGGGCCGACGATCAGCATCACGTCGCCCTCGGCGGGCAGGGTTAGCTCGTGCAGCTTGCGCGCGGCGTCCGCCTCGAGGACGATCGCGCACCCGGCGGCCGCCGCCCGTTTCGCGAGGGCGGCGGTGCTGGCCGGGGCCGCGATCTCGGGCAGCCAGGCGCGGCGGGACTGCTTGGCGGCCTCGCGGGCGGTGGCGCGCCACTTGGCCAGGGCCCGCTCGCCCCGGTCGCCCTGCCACCGGGTAATCGAGCGCTCGGCCGACCACGGGACCACCGCGTCGACGCCGACCTCGGTCATCAACTCGACCGCGAGCTCGCCCCGGTCGCCCTTCGGCAGCGCCTGCGCGACCATCAGCCGCGGCTGCGGCGGCGGGACCGCGCGCGTCACCCGGATCTCGATCGTGACCGAGTCCTTGCCGACGGCGGTGACCACCCCCTCGGCCAGCGTCCCGGCGCCGTCGCTGACGTCGGCGCGCTCGCCCGACCGGAGCCGGCGGACGACGGCCGCGTGACGGCCCTCGGGGCCGGTCAGCGTCACCGCCCGCCCGCTCAACTCGCCGGGCGACACCAGGAAAACCGGCGGGCCTGCGGCCGGCGCGAGCGATTCCATGGCGGCCACAGTAGCGCGCCCGCCGGGCGCCTAGGGGTTGAGCGCCTAGGCGCCGGGCGTCGAGCCGCCGGCGCCCCCGCCGCCGGCGCCGCTCGCCGGCGCCGGTTCCGGTGTTGCCGGTACCGCCGGCCGGGTCGGTCGGGGAATCGGTCGGGCTGTCGCTGCCGGTGTCGGTCGGCGTCGGGGTCGCGGTCGGCGACCCGGTCGTCGGCGTAGGGGTCGGCGACGCGGTCGGCGACGGTGACTCGGACGGCGTCGCCGACGTGGTCGCAGAACCGCCCGACGTCGTCGGGGTGGGCGTGACCGACGGGCTCGGCGTCGCGCACGACGGGGCCGGGGAACCGGACGGCGACGGTGACGCGGTCGGCACCAGGTTCCGCAGCAGCAGCTCCGTCTTCAGCTGGCCGGCCGAGGCGGCGCTGCTCGGCCCGGCCGTCGTCGTGGGGGCGCCCGTCACCGGGGCGGGCGAGGCGGGCACCGCGCTCGTCAAGGCCGTCGTGACCGGCGACGCGCAGCTCGAGGAGGCGGACGGGCGCGGTGACGCGCCCGCGCTCGACGAGGTCGCGCCGGCCCCCCGGGTGGTGCTGTGCCGGCCGGCCGGCGTCGTGCCAGAACCCGGCGCGCCGGTTCCGCTGCCCGCCTGCGCGCCGTTGCCGTCGGTGCCCGCGCCGCCCGAGGGCTGCGACGGGCCGCCGCTCAAGACGGTATTGCTGGCCTGGATGATCGCCTGACGGAAGGGCTGCACGCCGAACGAGACGCTGGCGATGATCACGATCCCGGCCAGCACGACCACCGGTCGCAGCCAGCCGACGTTGAGCAGGTGCGCGGTGCGGCCGGACCGGGCCTGGCCCAGCCCAAGCAGCTCGCCCGGCCGCGGCCGGGCGGTCGGCCATGCCCGGCTCCAGTGCCAGGACCAGTGCCCGCGCCAGACCCAGTTCCTGGCCGCGTCGAGGGTGTCCACGCCGACGGTCAGCCACCACGGCCGGGGCGGGCGGCCGTCGATCCTGGCGCGGATCCGCTCGAGCCCGTCGGCGCCCGGCTCGATCCCGCCAACGGCCTCGGCCAGGCCCCGCCGCAGCGACTCCTCCATGCCGCCCTCCGGTGTGGTCATGCCATCACCGGCCCGCCGTCGCCGGCCGCGTCATGACGACTCCTGGGACAGCATCGCCTTGAGCGACGCCATCGCCCGGGCCGTGTGACTCTTTACCGCGCCCTTGCTGATCCCCATCGCCTTGGCGATGTCGGCCTCGGAGAAGTCCGCGTAGTAGCGCAGGGCAATGGCCTCGCGCTGCCGCTCGGGCAGCGCCCGCAGCGCCCCCGCGACCGCCGAGCGCTCGAGGATCGCCAGCGCGGCGTGCTCGGCGCTCGGCTCGTCCGGCGCGGGCTTGGGCGCGTGCATGTCGACGACCTTGCGGTGCCGCAGCACTGACCTCGACTTGTTGACGACCGTCTGCCGCAGGTACTGCAGGGCCCGCTCCGAGTCGCGGAGCCGCCGGGACGCCAGGTGCATCGCCTCGAAGGCGTCCTGCACCACTTCCTCGGCCGTCTGCACGTCGTGGACCAGCAGCACCGCGAGTCGGACGAGCGAGTGGTAATGACCGAAGTAGATCTCGGTGACGACGTCAGCGGCCGCCCAGACGGCAGGCTGGCGCTCCTCCTCGGCATCGAACGCGCTGGTGGCGGACGTTTCGGGGGTGAGCGCTTCGTCGGCTGGCGCGATCTCAGACAGGACCGCGGTCTCCGAGAGTGTTGCCGTCACCCCTGTAGGACGCGGACCGTCGTCGGGAGGTTCACCATCTGTGTCGAGGTTTATGCATTTTCCGGAGTTTCCCTCGACATCGGCCTGCTCTGATTCCGAGTCCGGAGTGTCCCCAGCGACTTCCGTGGCTGCTGTGTCCTCAGGTGCGGCTGCGCCTTCAACGACGGCCGCGCCTTCAACGACGGCCGTATCGTCAGCGGCGGTCGCGTCGAGCAGATCGGCGGTCAAGGGCGCGAGAATCGGGTCCGCGGCGGGGCTGCCTCGGACAGCCGCCCTGGACTGGGCGTCGACCACGGTATTCACGGGCTTAGCCACCGCGTCGGCGCCGCTTTCGCCTCCCGGCACCCAGCGGCGCGCGGAACAGAGCGCGACGCTGCGTGACGACCCTGTGTTGCCAGACCCACATTCGGTAACTCCACCCCAGAAACCGCCGCAGGATTGCGGAAAGACAAGAATAACCGTCATGACGGGTGTGGGCGGCACTTAAGAGGATGATGGGCGAGCTGGACCGCGGCTTTTCTGCGGTCTACTGATGAGTAATAGGTGACGCACGGGTTAATTCCCCCGCCGGGCAAGCGGAACGGGTGCGAATCCGCTGATTCGATGCATGCCAATGTGCCGTCCGCGGCCCCGCCGCCCTGCCGCCCCGCCGCCGGACCAGCCTGCGGGCGCGTCGGCACCGGGCGCTACCACCGGGCCACTATGATCGTGGACGTGCCAGATTGCTTGTTCTGCGGTATCGCTGCCGGACAGATCCCGGCCACGATCGTGCTGGACGGAAAGCGGACTCTCGCTTTCCGTGACATCAACCCTCAGGCGCCGACGCACGTCCTGGTGATCCCCCGGGATCACTACGCCGACGTGGCGGCGCTGGCCGAGGCGGGCGACGGGCTGCTCGACGAACTCGTCGCGGCGGCGCGCGCCATCGCCGCCGCCGAAGGGGTCGAGGACTCCGGCTACCGGATCGTCTTCAACACCGGCGCGGACGGCGGGCAGACCGTCGGGCATGCGCACGCGCACGTCCTTGGCGGGCGGCCGATGACCTGGCCGCCCGGCTGACATCTCCCGAGAGCAGTGAATTGACAGACACAGGCAGCGACTTGCCAGGATCGCAGATCCGCATCGTCATCCCCGACGGCCACTCGATGGTTGGCCTGCTCGGCACCAGCGACGAGCTACTGCAGGTCATCGAGCGAGAGTTCTCCGCCGATATCCACGTCCGCGGCAACGAGATCACCGTGTCGGGGCCGCCCCGGGAGACCAAGCTCGTCGGCAGGCTCTTCGACGAGCTGCTTGAGCTGCAGCGCAAGGGGGCCGAGCTCTCCCCTGACGCGGTCGAGCGGACGGTGGCGATGCTGCGCGCGCCCAAGGCGGACGAGCCGGGGAACCGCCCGGCCGACGTGCTCACCCCGGGCATCCTCTCCTCGCGGGGCCGGACGATCCGGCCCAAGACGCTGAACCAGAAGCACTACGCCGACGCGATCGACAAGCACACGATCGTGTTCGCGGTCGGCCCGGCCGGCACCGGCAAGACCTACCTGGCGATGGCCAAGGCGGTCAAGGCGCTGCAGGCCAAGGAGGTCAACCGGATCATCTTGACCAGGCCCGCGGTCGAGGCCGGCGAGCGGCTCGGCTTCCTGCCCGGCACCCTGTACGAGAAGATCGACCCGTACCTGCGCCCGCTCTACGACGCCCTGCACGACATGGTCGACCCCGACTCGATCCCGAAGCTGATGGCGGCGGGCACGATCGAGATCGCGCCGCTGGCGTTCATGCGCGGCCGCTCGCTGAACGACTCGTTCATCATCCTCGACGAGGCCCAGAACACCAGCCGCGAGCAGATGAAGATGTTCCTGACCCGGCTCGGGTTCGGGTCGAAGATGGTCGTCACCGGCGACGTCACCCAGGTTGACCTGCCCGACGGCCAGGTCAGCGGCCTGCGCGTGGTCCAGGAGATCCTGGACGGCGTCCCGGACATTCACTTCTCCAGGCTCACCAGCCAGGACGTGGTTCGGCACAAGCTCGTAGGGAAGATCGTCGATGCCTACGAACGGTACGACGCGAAGTCCCAGGACCACTCAAGACGGGGAACGCGACGGTGAGCGTCGAGATTAACAACGAGTCGGGGATGGCGGCGGACGAGGACGCGCTCCGCGAGCTCGCGCAGTACGTGATCGGCCAGCTGGAGACGCATCCGCTGGCCGACCTGTCCATGCTGCTGGTGGACGAGGCGCACATGACCAACCTGCACGAGAAGTGGATGGACGAGCCCGGCCCGACCGACGTGCTCTCGTTCCCGATGGACGAGCTGCGCCCGCACTCGATGGCGGGCCCGAACCGGTCCAGGGGGCGCGACGGCGACGAGCCGGAGCCCGTCCTCCTCGGCGACGTGGTGCTCTGCCCCCAGGTCGCGGCCGTCCAGGCCAGGCAGCACGGCCAGTCCACCCAGGCCGAGCTCGAGCTGCTGACCGTGCACGGCGTCCTGCACCTGCTCGGCTACGACCACGCCGACCCGGAAGAGGAAGCCGAGATGTTCGGCCTCCAGAACGAGCTGCTCCGCGACTGGCGGGCCGAGTCGGCCGCCAGGCGGCCCCGAACCGCCAGCGCGACCGCCGACCAGGCGAACAAGGCAGACGAAACCGACCAAGCCGACCAAGCCGACCAAGCCGACCAAGCCGACCAAGCCGACCAAGCCAGACAAGACAGACAAGACAGACAAGACAGCCGACCCGGCCGCCGCCGACGAGGCGGCCGCCGGACCGCCGGAGTCCGGGGAAGGACCGGAAGGTCCCGCCTTATGTCCGCCGCCGCCTGGCTGCTGGTCCTCGCCGTCGTGCTGATCGTGATCGCCGGCTGGTGCGCGGGCGCGCAGACGGCCCTCGCCCGGGTCGACTCGGACGCGCTTGACCGGCACGGCAGCCTGCTGACGCTGCTGCGGGTGTGCGCCGAGATATCGGCCGCCGTCCTGGTCACGCTGGCGTTCTGCCACTGGCTGGGCGGCGGCTGGCAGGTCTTCCTGCCCGCGGCCGGAGTGCTCCTGCTGGCCAGGTACGCGCTGATCGGGGTCGGCCCACGGGCGATGGGCAGGCGGCGCGCCGAGCGGGTCGCCCGGACCGCGAACCGCCTGCTCAGCCCCCTCGGCCCGATCGCCCGGGCGCTCGACGCGGTCGCGGGCGCGCTCCCGTTCGGCGGCCACGGCGGCGACCCCGAGCTCAACGGCCGTCCGGGCGTGGACGATCTGGTCGACTACATCGAGTCCCAGGACGAAATCGAGCCGGGCGAACGCGCGATGGTCCGCTCGGTCTTCGAGCTCGGCGACACGATCGTGCGCGAGGTCATGGTCCCGCGGACCGACATGGTCTTCATCGAGCACGACAAGACCGTCGGCCAGGCGCTTTCCCTCGCGCTCCGCAGCGGGTTCTCCCGCATCCCGGTGACCGGCGAGAACACCGACGACGTGGTCGGGATCGGCTACCTCAAGGACATGGTCGCGTGGGACCACGAGCACCCGGGGGCGGAGCACACCGAGCGGGTCGACACGATCATGCGCCCGGCCACCTACGTCCCCGAGTCCAAGCCGGTCGACGAGCTGCTCCGGCAGATGCAGGTAATGCGGATCCACGTGGCGATCGTCATCGACGAGTACGGCGGCACGGCCGGCCTGGTGACGATCGAGGACATCCTCGAGGAGATCGTCGGGGAGATCGCCGACGAATACGACAACGAGCGCGCCCCGGTCGAGTGGCTCGGCCCCGGCACCGCCCGGGTGACCGCCCGGCTCCCGGTCACCGAGCTCGAGGAGCTGTTCGGCGTCACCGTCGAGGCCGAGGACGTGGAGACGGTCGGCGGCCTGCTCGCCCACGAGCTCGGCCGCGTCCCCATCGCCGGCTCCGAGGCGACGGTGGCCGACCTCCACCTGACCGCCGAGAACGTGGCCGGCCGCCGCAACCGGCTCGGCACCGTGCTCATCGAGCGCGTTCCGGCAGAAAAAACAGAAAAAGACTAAGAATTTCAAAATCGTCATCTCGAACGGTCCCTGGTCCCACGCAATGCCACACGCTGTCCCGCCACCCGTGGCTAGCGTGACAAGAGGGAATTGTCGGCCCCGGAAAGCGCGCGTAATCGAGCGCGGAACCTATCGCCCAGCGGGCGTCGGCGCGTCCCGGCATTCCTGATATGTCAGGGCCTGGCCGGCCTCGTCCGGCCCGCCCGCGGCTGCGCCGGCTCTTCTTCGCCGCCGGCGGGCTCACTACACTGCTGCCCGTGAGCGAAGTGACAGTAGACGCGCTCGACGCGGAGGATCAGAAGATCATCACGCTGGCGCGGTCGACCCGGGCCCGCGTGGCGGCGTCCGAGGGCGCGGCCGTCCGCGACGAGACCGGCCGCACCTACACCGCCGCCGCCGTGGCGCTGCCGTCGCTCCGACTGTCCGCGCTCCGCCTGGCGGTGGCGATGGCAGTCTCCAGCGGAGCGGAAAGCCTTGAGGCAGCCGCCCTGGTCAGCGACTCCGACCCCGACCCAGGCGACCTAGCCGCGGTCCGCGACCTAGGCCCCACCGCCCCCGTCTTCCACGCCGCCCCCGACGGCACCCTCCGCGCCACCCTAACCCCCTAACCCCGCCCCCGCCCGCCCGCGCCCCACCACGCCCGCGCCCCACGACCGGCGTCCGCCACGCGCCAGGCACCGCTTCCATCGCTGCCCGGGATTGGTGTCGCTGGCGTAGCCGACAGGTCCGTCGAGCCGCTCCGCCTCAGCCGCGCGCGAGGCGGATGGGGCGATCGGGGATATCGCCGCGCATGAGCCGGTCGAGCAGGTCGACCAGGGCGCGCGGCCGGACGTCATCCGTGGTTTCCCTGAGCTCGTCCAGCGTCCACCAGCGATGCCCGGTGATGAACGTGCGCTCGAACTCCTCCTGCCCGTCGGTGTCGATCACCGGCTGCGGAACCCGCAGGAAGAAGAACGAGTGGGCGCCGAGGAACAGCGTCCCGTCGTGATCGCCCTTCCACAGCGCCGACGACGTCGCGACGACCGGGCCGAGCTCGTCCTCGGCGCAGGCGAACCCGGTCTCCTCCGACAGCTCGCGCACCGCCGCCTGGGTGACCGTCTCGCCCCGGTGGACTCCGCCGCCCGGGGTGAACCACCAGGTTCCCCCGGTCCCGTCGGCCGAGCTGAACAGCAGCGCCCGTTCGTCCGGGTCGACGACCAGCAAACGCGCAGTCGGCCGGAATACCGGGGTCTCAGCCATGCCAACGACGGTAGCGGTCACCGGAATGCGGGACAATCTAATAATGAGCCCGCCGCGAGTGACCGAGAAGAAGGCCGGGCGTGCCAAGAAGACCGGCGCGCCGTCGGCCGCCGCATCGGCCGAGCCCGTATTCAGATCGGGTTTCGCGTGCCTGGTCGGCCGCCCCAACGTCGGCAAGTCCACCCTGACCAACGCGCTCGTCGGGGCCAAGATCGCGATCACCAGCGACCGCCCGCAGACGACCCGCCGGGTGATCCGCGGCATCGTGCACCGGCCGGACGCGCAGCTCGTCCTGCTCGACACGCCGGGCCTGCACCGCCCGAAGACGCTGCTGGGCGAGCGGCTCGACAGCCTCGTCCGCTCCACCCTGACCGAAGTCGACCTGGTCGGGTTCTGCGTCCCGGCCCCGGACGACGTCGGACCGGGCGACAAGTACCTCGCCCGCGAGCTCGCCGGGCTGAAGAACACGCCCGTCGTCGCCATCGTCACCAAAACCGACCAGGCCTCGCAGACCCGGATCGCCGAGCAGCTGCTCGCGGTCAGCCAGCTGGGCGACTGGGCCGACGTGATTCCCGTCTCGGCCGTGGCCGGCTACCAGCTCGAGGCCCTGATCGACGTCATGGTCAGTCACCTGCCGGAGGGGCCGCCGCTGTACCCGGACGGCGACCTGACCGACGAGCCCGAGCAGATCATGGTGGCCGAGCTGGTCCGCGAGGCCGCCCTCGAGGGAGTCCGCGACGAGCTCCCGCACTCGATCGCGGTGCTGGTGGAGGAGATGGGCCCCCGGGAAGGGCAGCCGGACCTGATCGACGTGTACGCCGAGATCTACGTCGAGCGGCCAAGCCAGAAGGCGATCGTGATCGGCACCAAGGGCGAGCGCCTCAAGGACGTCGGCACCCGGGCCCGCCGCCAGATCGAGGCCCTGCTCGGCTCGCGGGTCTACCTCGACCTGCACGTGCGGATCGCCAAGGACTGGCAGCGCAACCCCAAGTACCTGCGCCGCCTCGGTTTCTACGACTGACCGAGGAGCTCCGCCGACCGGCGCCTCGTAGAACCGCCAGCCCGGCCCGGCCACCTCGTAGCCGAGACCCCGTCGCGCCACCCCACGAGGTACGCTGAGCGGCCGGGACACCTCGCACGAAGGACGGACATGCTCATCTTTATCTGGGGCCTGCGCGTCATCTACCGCACGCTCGGGAAGGGCGAGTTCTTCTGCCGCCGCTGCGGCGGCGACCGCGAGTACCGGCACCGGTCGGGCCGGCGGTTCATCACCGTGTTCTTCATCCCGCTGATCCCGCTGACCAAGACCGGCCAGCACGTCCAGTGCATGACCTGCAAGACCAGGTACGTCACCGAGGTGCTCAAGCTCCCGACCACGGCGGCGCTGCAGCTCTCGCTCGCCGCCGGGATGCGGGCCCTGGTCATCGCCATGCTCCGGGCGGGGGACCCGGGCAGCCCGCTCGCCCGCCGCCGCGCGATCGAGGCGATGGCCGGCACCGGGGAGCCCGGCTACGACGAGGCCGCGCTCGACGCCGACCTGGCCGAGCCGGCCGACGGCGAGGGCCCCAAGATCGCCGCCTTCGGCCGCCAGCTCCAGGTCGAGGCCAGGGAGTGGTACCTGGCCGAGGCGATCAGGATCGCCCTGGCGGACGGCCCGCTGACCCCGGCCGAGCGCACCGCCACCGGGCACCTGGCGACCGCCCTGGGCATGACCCAGGCCCAGGCCATCGGCGTGGTCGCCCTCACCGAGCAGAACGCCGGACTGTTATTCCCCGGGGGGATACCTCGGCATGGGGGCTCCCGCCCCCGCCCTGGCCCGTACCCCGATGTCCGGCCGCCGTGGGCCGATGGCAAAAACCGCCATCATATCGGCCCCCGTCGACCGGACGACATCCATCTCGGGCCGCCGTCAGAGGTCCGCGACCGCTATCTCCCAGGACTGCTCGGCCGGCTCGAGGAGCTCGTAGCCGAGCTGCTCGTTGATCGCGATCATGTGCTGGTTGACGGCCGCGTTCCCGGTCACGATGTGCTCGAGCTGCGGCTCGGCCGTCGCCAGCCAGTCGAGCATCGCCGCCTTGACCAGCAGCCCCAGCCGGTGCCCGCGGTGCTTGCGGATCACCGCGGTGAGCTGCTGGTGCCCCCACTCGGGATTGTCCTGGTCGGCCTCAACCGCGGTGATGGCGGCCATCTCGCCGCTGGCGTCGTGCAGCGCCGCCAGCGTGTAGACGTGCCTGCCCCGCTTCTCCCGCAGGTCGTCGATCTGCTCCCGGTAGCGGTCGGCGTCCCAGACCTCGGGCTCTTCGCCGGCGTCGTGCGGCGCGTCCGCCATCGCGTTCTCCACCTCGGCGCACCGGGCCAGGTACTCGTCCGGGGTGCGGCCCTCCCAGCACACCAGCGAGTACCCGGCCGCCGCGCGGGCGGCCTGCTCGCGCAGCCGCGCGATCCGGCCGGCCGGGATCCGGCCGAGCGCCAGCACCCGCCGCGCCTCGACCAGCCCGGCCGCCGCGCCGACGTGGGCGGCGAACGCCGCTCCGGCCGAGCCCTGGAACGACCCGCTCGCGAGCACCGACCGCCCGTTCGCGGCCGCGCGCTCGGCCGCGTGCCGGAGCAGCGCGGTTCCGATGCCGCGGCGGCGCGCCGACGGCAGCTACGTCGACGGACATGTTGACCCGGTCGCGGTTCTCCCGCTGGGGCAGCCTGAGGAAGCACCACCCCAGGTGCGCGCCGGTCGTCTCGTCGACCGCGAGCCAGACCTCGACCGGGTCGGTCGGGTGCTCGATCCAGCCCCGCAGCCGGGTCAGCGACCACGGCGGCCCGTCGGGGTCGTCGACCGCGTCCGCCGCCCGCACGATCTCGAAGCAGGCCGCCGTCGTCGCCCGGTCCGACGCGTCTCCTCGTACAATGCGCATGCCGTCTACCTAACCTCGCCGTGCGCGCCCGGCGCGACTCATTTTCTCGAGCCGAACGGCGCCGGCGAAGGCGCGAACGTCAGCGCCGCGCAGCGGGTTGCACGTCCGCGACGGCCAGCTCGTAGGACTGCTCAAGCGGCTCAAGCAGCCGGTAGCCGAGCTCCTCGTTGATCGCGACCATGTGGTCGTTGGCAGCGGCGTTATAGGTCACGATGCGCTCGATCCCCGGCTCGGCCACCGCCAGCCAGTCGAGCATCGCCGCCTTGACCAGCAGCCCGAGCCGGTGACCGCGGTGCTTGCGGGTCACCGCGGTGATCTGCTGGTGCCCCCACCCGGGATTGTCCAGGTCGGGCTCGACCGAGGTCACCGCCGCCATCTCGCCGCTCGCGTCGTGCAGCGCCGCCAGCGTGTAGACGCGCCGCCCCTGCCGCTCGCGGATGTCGTCCATCTGCTCCCGGACCCGGTCGGCGTCCCAGACGGCGTTCTCCTCGCCGACGTCGTGCGGCGCGTCCGCCATCGCGTTCTCCACCTCCGCGTACCGCGCCAGGTACTCGTCCGGGGTACGGCCGTCCCAGCTCACCAGCGAGTACCCGGCCGCCGCGCGGGCGGCCTGCTCGCGCAGCCGCGCGACCCGGCCGGCCGGGATCTGGCCGAGCGCCAGCACCCGCCGCGCCTCGACCAGCCCGGCGGTCGCGCCAACGCGGGCGGCGAACGCCGCTCCGGCCGAGTTCTGGAACGTCCCGGCCGACAGCACCGACCGCCCCGCCGCCGCGGCCCGGCCGGCGCCGTGCCGGAGCAGCGCGGTGCCGATCCCGCGCCGCCGCGACGACGGCCGCACGTTGAGCCAGAAATGCCCCCGGTCCCGGTTCTCCCGCTCGGGCAGCACCAGCCAGTACCAGCCGAGGCAGCCGCCGGTCGCCTCGTCGACGGCGATCCACAGCTCGTTCGGGTCGGTCGGGTGCTCGATCCAGCCCCGCACCCGCTGCAGCGACCACGGCGGCCCGTCCGGGTCGTCGACCTCGCACGCCGCCCGCACGACCTCGAAGCAGGCCTGGGTCGTCGCCCGGTCAGAACCGTCCCCGCGTACGATGCGCATGCTCTAGCTAACCTCGCCGTCCCGGGCCGACGCCACTGTTTTTCGGCCGCCGCCCACCCGAGCTGGTATGCTCTTCCTCGATATGTCGTACGAGCTGCTCCTCCTTAGCGGCCGCGGCGGGGGCCTATAGAGGCTGGCTCCCTCGTCGCGGGTCCTAAGCATGTCCGCTGGCCGCCGTCAAGCCCCAAGCAGACTCACCGCGAAGGAAGCCAAGCAACAATGTCGAGCGATCGTGCATATCCGTCTGTAGCCCCCATCGTGCAGCAGCCCAGCGGCATGCCGTGCCATCGGTACGCGCCGTTCAAGCCGGTCGACCTGCCCGACCGCACCTGGCCGAACAAGACCATCGAGCGCGCGCCGAGGTGGCTCTCGACCGACCTCCGCGACGGCAACCAGGCGCTGATCGACCCGATGTCGCCGACCCGCAAGCGGGCCATGTTCGACCTGCTGGTCGCGATGGGCTACAAGGAGATCGAGGTCGGCTTCCCGTCCGCCAGCCAGACCGACTTCGACTTCGTCCGCGAGCTCATCGAGGGCGACAAGATCCCGGCCGACGTCCGGATCTCGGTCCTCACCCAGGCCCGCGAGGACCTGATCGAGCGCTCGGTCCAGTCCCTGGTCGGCGCCCGGCGGGCGACCGTGCACCTGTACAACGCGACCGCGCCGACGTTCCGCAAGGTCGTGTTCAGGATCGACCGCGACGAGTGCAAGCAGCTCGCGGTGGCAGGCACCGAGCACGTGATGAAGTTCGCCGAGCAGTACCTGGACGGCACCGACTTCGGCTACGAGTACTCGCCCGAGATCTTCATGGACACCGAGCTCGACTTCGCCCTGGAGACCTGCGAGGCCGTGATGGACGTCTGGCAGCCGTCCGAAGGCCGCGAGATCATCCTCAACCTGCCGTGCACGGTCGAGCGCTCCACCCCCAACGTGTACGCCGACCAGATCGAGTGGATGAGCCGGCATCTCAGCAGGCGCGAGCACGTCTGCGTCTCCGTCCACACCCACAACGACCGCGGCACCGCCGTCGCCGACGCCGAGCTGGCGGTGCTGGCCGGGGCCGACCGGATCGAGGGGTGCCTGTTCGGCAACGGCGAGCGGACCGGCAACGTCTGCCTTGTCACGCTCGGCCTGAACCTGTTCAGCCAGGGCATCGACCCGATGATCGACTTCTCCAACATCGACGAGATCCGGCGCACCACCGAGTACGTGAACCAGCTGCCGGTCCACCCGCGGCACCCGTACGCGGGCGAGCTGGTCTACACCGCGTTCTCCGGCTCGCACCAGGACGCGATCAAGAAGGGCTTCGAGGCGCTCGAGGACGAGGCGACCGCGGCCGGCGTCGCCTTCGGCGACTACCCGTGGAACGTCCCCTACCTGGCCATCGACCCGCACGACGTCGGCCGCTCGTACGAGGCCGTGATCCGGGTGAACTCCCAGTCCGGCAAGGGCGGTGTCGCCTACGTGATGAAGACCGGCCACTCGCTCGACCTGCCCCGTCGTCTGCAGATCGAGTTCTCCAAGTTCATCCAGGTCCGCACCGACGAAGAGGGCGGCGAGGTCACCCCGGCCGAGATCTGGGCCACCTTCAGCGCCCAGTACCTGGCCGACGGCCCGGTGGCGCTGCTCGGCCACCAGTCCTCCTCGGTCGTCGACGGCAAGCACAAGCTGGTCGCCGAGATCTCCGTCGACGGCCAGCGGCAGGAGGTGGAGGGGACCGGCAACGGCCCGATCTCCGCGTTCTGCGCCGCGCTGGCCTCGGTCGGCATCGACGCCCGGGTGCTCGACTACGCCGAGCACGCGATGACCGAGGGCACCGACGCCCAGGCCGCCGCCTACGTCGAGGTCGAGACCGGCGGCCAGGTCCTGTGGGGCGTCGGCATCGACACCAACACCGCCACCGCCTCGATGCGGGCGATCGTCTCCGCCGTCAACCGCTCCCGCCGCGCCTAGCCCAAAAGCCAAATTACCCCGTCATCTCGAACGGTCCGTTGCTCCGCCCCACCCCGAAACACGGCCCTGGCGGCGGGGCAACGCCCCGATTCCGGAATGCCGGGCGCCCACCCCGCGCCCGGCATTCCGGAAATTTCACCATTTGCGACAGATCGATCCCGGCCCCGGCCTCGGCCCTCGTCGACCTCCCCCAGCCTCTCACCGACCTCAGCCCAGCCCGCCTGCCGACGCCAGCCAGCGCCCCCAGCCCATCTGTCAACGCCATGATCGCGAAGGCATTTATCCTGGCGAAGGATAATTATCGTATAAGTGTATAAATCCTTCGTGATCACGTGATGGCCCGGCGGCGGGGCGACTTAGGGGACAATGAAGACGTGCAGGGGTACCGGGATGACGGGGTCGTGCTGCGGACGCACAAGCTGGGCGAGGCGGACCGCATTATCACGCTGCTCACCAGGCAGAACGGCCGCGTCCGGGCGGTCGCCAAGGGGGTCCGCCGGACCAAATCCCGGTTCGGCGGCCGCCTCGAGCCGTTCACGCACGTGGACGTCCTCATCCATCCCGGCCGGTCGCTCGACGTGATCCAGCAGGCCGAGGTGATCAGGGCCTACGGCAAGCCCCTGGCCACCGACTACCCCCGCTACACGGCCGGCACCGCGATGCTGGAGACGGCCGAGAAATTCACCCCGGTCGAGAAGGAACCCGCGATCCGCCAGTTCCTGCTCCTCATCGGCGGCCTCCGCGCGCTCGGTGAGACGGACGCCCCCGACTACCTCGACGAGTCGGAAGAGTCCGACGAGGCTGACCGGCTCAACGAGCCTGACGTGCTCGGCGACGGCGACAGGCTCCGGCTGACGTGCTCGACGACGTCGGCGAGCCGGCGAGTCCGGCGAGTCCGGTGAGTTCGACGAAGCGGACGCGCTCGACGACGTCGACAAGCTCGACGATGATGCCGGGCTCGCATCGCCGACCCGCGAGCCGCGCCTCGTCCTCGACGCCTACCTGCTCCGCTCGCTCGCGCTCGAGGGTTACGCGCCCGCGCTCGAGGAGTGCGCGCGCTGCGGTGTGACCGCCGCCTCCGGCACCCGCCCGCTGGTCGCGTTCACGGTCGCGTCCGGCGGGATGGTGTGCGCGAACTGCCGCCAGCCCGGCTCGGCCTCGCCCGCGCCGCAGACGGTGGCGCTGATGCGCGCGCTGCTGCGCGGGGACTGGAACGCCGCGATGCGGAGCGAGCGCAGGCACCGGGTAGAGTGCAGTGGCCTGGTGGCCGCCTACCTGCAGTGGCACCTGGAGCATTCGATCCGGTCGTTGCGTCACGTGGAGCGTGCTTGAGCAAGGTTCCCGGGGAACCCAAAGAGCCCCGTCTGATTAAGCCGCCTTACCCGCACCCGAGCGGGGTCCGCCCGCCGGCCATTCCCGCCGAGTTCGTTCCCCAGCACGTCGCGATCGTCATGGACGGCGACGGCCGCTGGGCCAAGGAGCGCGGGCTGCCCAGGACCGAAGGGCACAAGGTCGGCGAGGCCGCCCTCATGGACGTGCTCATGGGCGCGATCGAGCTGGGCGTCAAGTACGTCTCGAGCTACGCGTTCTCGACCGAGAACTGGCGGCGGCACCCGGACGAGGTCGCGTTCCTGATGAGCTTCAACCGGGACGTGATTCACCGCCGCCGGGAGGAATTGGCCGAGCGGGGCGTCCGCATCCGCTGGGCGGGCCGTCGGCCGCGGCTATGGCGCAGCGTGATCAGGGAGCTGGAGGACGCCGAGCAGCTGAGCGAGGAGAACACCGTCCTCACCCTGCAGTTCTGCTGCAACTACGGCGGCCGGGCGGAAATCGCCGACGCCGCCGCCGCGATCGCGCGCGAGGTGGCGGCCGGGAGAATTCGCCCCGATAAGATCGACGAGCGCCTTTTTGCCCGGTATCTCGACGAGCCGGATATTCCGGAAGTGGACCTGTGGGTGCGCTCCTCGGGCGAGCAGCGCCTTTCCAATTTCCTGCTCTGGCAGTCGGCCTACGCCGAGCTTGTCTTTCTCGACACGCTCTGGCCCGATTTCGACCGCAGACATCTCTGGCATGCCTGCGAAATCTACGCCTCGAGGGACCGCCGATACGGCGGCGCGGTGCCCAACGCGCTGCCTAGCATCGCTCCCGTTCGGTAACCAGAGAGTAGCGGTACGTATTCCGGGAACAACCATTCCGGGATGCGCTGGAAAAGCCGGCTAATCCAAGGCTGTTCCGGTACGCAGTCCTCAAAAGAGCGCAGCGCTGCATAAAACAATCAGTCGAAGACGCACGCAAACCGGGGGGTTACATGCGTCGCGCGATCGCAGCTGCTGCCGTGGGCGGGCTGGTACTCGGGGGAGTAATGGCCATACCGGCCTTCGCCGCCACGGCCGCAAAGACGACCGACCAGACAATCATCTCCACGACCGTGAAGAAGACCGCCATGAAGACGGTGGTCTACCACGGCTACGAATTCCAGGTCCCGGCCAGCTGGCCGGTGTACCGGCTTGACCGGCACCCGACGACCTGCGTCCGCTTTGACGTGCACGCGGTCTACCTCGGCACGCCGGGCGCGAACATGCAGTGCCCGGCCGGCCTTGTCGGCCGCGCCCAGACGGTGAGCCTCATTCCCAGCGCCACCGTCGCGTCCGGATCGGGATCCACCGTCGTCGACCAGCGCCAGCAGCCCGACAGCGTCGGGAACGCCGAGGTGGGCACCGTGCCCGCGGTGCGCGGCGCGATCACCCAGAACTCGGCCGACCACGAGCTGCGGGTCGCGCTCGGCGCGGCCTCGCTCGGCGCCACCGTCGTCGCCACCTACGGCGCCGATCCCGCAGTCGTGCGGCAGGTGCTCGGCACCCTGCGGGCCGCTCCGGCCGGGGCGGCGCCAGACCCGTCAGTCGGGCTCGTCGCAGGCGCTATCGCAGCCGTCGGACGAGCGCGCGGCCGCTCTCGAGCGCGGCGCCGCGGTCAGCCACCCGGCGTCGCCCGCCAGGCAGGCGGCGCAGCCGGCCGACGGCGGGAAGACGGTCCCCGAAGAGCTCAAAGAAGAGCCCCAAGACGTCGAAGACGACCGTCTACAAGAGCTGGAAGGGCGTCCCGGCCAACTGGCCGACCCAGATCGTGGTGCCGCAGCCGCCGCCACCGCCGTTCAAGATCCACCCGGTGAGCGGATTCGACTCCTGCACCGCCCCGACCCTCGCGACGATGAAGGTCTGGCGGCAGCGCTACGCCGCGGTCGGCGTCTACATCGGCGGGGCCAACTCGGCCTGCGCCTACGGCAACCTGTCGAAGGCCTGGTTCAAGTCCGCCGCCGCGATGGGCTGGGGCATGCTGCCGGCCTACGTCGGCCCGCAGGCGCCGTGCTGGGGTTACCGGGGCACGCTGATCAACCCGGGCAAGGCGGCGGCCGAAGGCCAGGCGGCCGGCGCCGACGCGGTCAAGGACGCCCAGTTCTTCGGCCTTCCGGTCGGCTCGCCGATCTACGACGACATGGAGGCGTACAACGGCGATCAGGCCTGCACCGACGCGGTGCTCACCTTCCTCGGCGCGTGGGACCGAGAGGTGGTGGCCAAGGGCTACCTGAGCGGCGTCTACTCGAGCCAGGACTCGGGCATCAGCGACATGCAGGCCGCCGCGGTGGCCGGCAAGGCGGGCTTTACCAAGCCGGACGCGATCTGGATCGCGCTCTGGGACGGCCGGGCCACGCTCGACGACGGCACCCTGGACTGGCCGATCGGCGACCGCGCCAAGCAGTACGCGGGCAACCTCTACGGGACCGTCGGCGGCATCACGCTCAGCATCGACCGGGACGTGGTCGCCGGACCGCTGGCCCGCTGATCCGAGCGCGGCGCAGCCGCAGCGGACTTCGCGCGGACCGGGCAAACCGGTTCGCGCGAAGTGCCGTCGGCTCATAAGCTCACGACATGGCCCTACGCAGTGACCGCCTCGATGCCGTTGTCAACCTGAGCAAGCGACGCGGGTTCGTCTACCCGTCCAGCGACATCTACGGTGGTCTGCGTGCCGCGTGGGACTACGGACCGCTCGGCGTCGAGCTGAAGAACAACGTCAAGCGCCAGTGGTGGCGGTACATGGTGCAGGAGCGCGACGACATCGTCGGCCTCGACTCCTCGGTGATCCTGGCCCCCGAGGTCTGGGAGGCCAGCGGCCACGTCGCCACCTTCACCGACCCGCTGACCGAGTGCCAGTCCTGCCACAAGCGCTTCCGGGCCGACCACCTGATCGAGGCGTTCGAGGTCAAGCACGGCCACGTGCCGCCGGGCGGCCTGGACGACATCGCGTGCCCGAACTGCGGCAACCGGGGCACGTTCACCGAGCCCAAGAACTTCAACGGGATGCTCCGCACCCACCTCGGCCCGGTCGAGGACGAGTCCGGCCTGGCCTACCTGCGGCCGGAGACGGCCCAGGGCATCTTCGTCAACTACAAGAACGTGCTCACGACTTCTCGACGGAAGGTCCCCTTCGGCATCGGCCAGGTCGGCAAGTCGTTCAGGAACGAGATCACGCCGGGGAACTTCATCTTCCGGACCCGCGAGTTCGAGCAGATGGAGATGGAGTTCTTCGTCAAGCCCGGCACCGACGAGGAATGGCATACCCGCTGGATCGAGGAGCGCCTCGCCTGGTGGACCGGCCTCGGCGTGAACCGCGACAACCTCCGGCTGTACGAGCACCCCAAGGAGAAGCTGAGCCACTACGCCAAGCGGACGGTCGACATCGAGTACCGATTCGACTTCGTCGGCTCGGAGTGGGGCGAGCTCGAGGGCATCGCCAACCGGACCGACTTCGACCTGACCACCCATCAGGAGCACTCCGGCCAGGACCTCACCTACCTGGAGCAGGAGTCGGGCGAGCGGTACATTCCCTACGTGATCGAGCCGGCCGCCGGCGCCGACCGCGGCACGCTGGTGTTCCTGCTCGACGCGTACACCGAGGACGAGGCGCCCAACGCCAAGGGCGTTCCGGAGAAGCGCACCGTGCTCCGCCTCGACCCGCGCCTCGCGCCGGTGAAGGTGGCGGTGCTGCCGCTGTCCCGCAACGCCGACCTGTCGCCCAAGGCCCGCGACCTCGCCGCCACGCTCCGCAAGCGCTGGACGACCGAGTTCGACGACGCCCAGGCGATCGGCCGCCGCTACCGCCGCCAGGACGAGATCGGCACCCCGTTCTGCGTCACGGTCGACTTCGACACCCTCGAAGACCAGGCCGTCACCGTCCGCGAGCGCGACACCATGACCCAGCAGCGAATCGGCATCGACGCCCTCCCGGCCTACCTGTCCGAGCGCCTGCCCCTCTACTAAGCAAAGGTCGCCGGCGCAAAGGCGATGCGGGCCGAACCCGCCCTGGAACCCCCAGGTTCGCGGGCCGAACCCGCCCGCGATCTCCCACGCTCGCGGGCCGAACCCGCCCTGGAACACCCCACGTCGCTCGCCCGCCAGTGCCCGCCACGTCTGTCACTCCTTCCACGCACGTGGTCCGGCGCGTCCGCTCGGGCCGTCGCTCACGTCCCATCCGAACCACTGGCTCGGACGTCCGCGCCCCCGGCCGTCAGCGTGGGCTGTTCGGGTCGCGGGGTGCCCCCGCCGGCGCACGATCATGATTTTGCGTCGACGCAGCGCGCGCTTTTGGCACACGGTGATCGCGCCCGCCCGCCGCATCGGGCCGATCGTGGGTTACATGAGGCCCGAGATGACCGTGTCCAGGGTGGAGGCGGGAGGTTCGGGTGTCGGGCGGCGCGTGGTCGGGGTGCCCGGCCGCCTGGGAGGCGCGGTCGTAGATCTCGGCGGCGGCCTCGTGGAAGCCGGCCGGCAGGCCGGCCGCGCTCATCGAGGCGGCGATCTCTTCCATCTCGGCGACCCAGCGCCAGCCCTTGGCGGCCGCGGCCGACGCGGCGCCCTCCGAGCGCTCGGCCAGGGCGGGCTGGGAGAGGGCCCACTCGGCCAGCAGCGTGCGCTCGACGCCGCCGGCCCGGGCGAGGGTGCGGGCGGCCAGCAGCAGCGCCGAGCTGCCCTTGGTCCAGGCGGCGTAGGCCATCTTCACCGCCGACGCCGCGTAGAGCGGGCCGTCGGCGATCCGCGCGTCTAGCGCCGACCGGCCGAACAGGACGCGGACCTCGTTGGCGCGCGGGCCGGACAGGTAGAGGCGGCTGTGGCCGGCGATCTCGGGCGGCATGCCGATGATCCCGCCGTCGACGTAGGTCGCGCCCGCCGCGGTGACGATGCCGGAGACCTGCTCGGCGGTGGCGACCGAGATCGCGTTGGCGTCGACGTAGATCCCGGCGTACCCGGTGGCGGCCACCTGCGCGGCGACGTCAAGAGCGGCGTGCGGCGGGCAGATCGAGAGGATCACCGAGGACCGCTCGATCACCCGGTCGAACGTCACCCCGGTCAGCTCGGCCGCCAGCGCCCGCCCGGTCGTCGCCCGCGACCGGCCGGCCGGATCCCAGAGCACCTCATGCCCGACCGAGACCAGGCAGCCGCCGACGGCGGCTCCCATCTCCCCGGGGTGCAGCAGCCCAACGGTCGCCATCGGAACCTCCAGCGCGGTAAGCGTCGTTCCGTCCCCATTGTGTCGGTTGACCGCGCCCCGCAACCACCCCGGGTCCGAACCTCCACCCAACCGGAATCCGCCGGCGAGCAAGCAGACCCGGCCGCGGTCGTGCGCAAATGACCAGTAACTCCGTGCTCGGCCCGAGGTTGCCTGCCGGCGGCGACATTCGGTCAGGGCCTGTGGCGGTCGTGACGCCGCGGGTCCAGCCAGGCCGATCCTGGTGATACGTAAAGAATGCGTCAAGTCGTGGCCGCCCGCCGCTTAGGCGATATTGCCGAGGAATTACCGAAGTCAGGAGATATTTCGGTCGCAACGGTCTACACCAGCGGTCTATACCATTACCCCCCGAGTGGTCTAAACCACTGGTCAGGGGCGGTTAACCGGCGACGGTACCGTGTTTCATGCCACACTAAGGCGGCCATTGTCCGTTTGTATCAATTTATGTACGCTCACATTTCTTAGACCGTACCGGAGCCGGGTAGAGTCCGTACAACGGAGCTCGCCGGCGCGAGGAGCGTTTCAGTGCCGAAGTTTGTCTACGACTTCACAGAAGGTAACAGGGATCTCAAGGACCTCTTGGGAGGGAAGGGCGCGAACCTCGCCGAGATGACCAACCTCGGCCTGCCGGTGCCCCCCGGGTTCACGATCACCACCGACGCGTGCCGCTACTACCTAGCCGAAGGCAGCGTCCCCGACGGCCTTGACCAAGAAGTCACCAGGCACCTGCGCGACCTCGAGGCCAGCATGGGGCGCAAGCTCGGCGACGCCGACGACCCGCTGCTGGTCAGCGTCCGCTCCGGCGCGAAGTTCTCCATGCCCGGCATGATGGACACCGTCCTCAACGTCGGCCTGTCCGACCAGCTCGGTCGACGGCCTGGCCAAGCAGTCGGGCAACGAGCGCGTTCGCCTGGGACGCCTACCGGCGGCTGATCCAGATGTTCGGCAAGACCGTGCTCGACATCGACGGCGCGCACTTCGAGCGCGCGATCGACTCGGCCAAGCAGGCCAAGGGCGTCACCAGCGACACCGAGCTCAACGCCGAGGACCTGAAGACGCTGACCGCGGTCTACAAGAACATCGTGGTCGATCAGGCCGGCCGGGAGTTCCCGCAGGACCCGCGCGAGCAGATGGACCTCGCGGTGATGGCGGTCTTCAACTCGTGGAACTCCGACCGGGCGGTGCTCTACCGCCGTCAGGAGCGCATCCCGTCCGACCTCGGCACCGCCGTCAGCGTGGTCGCGATGGTGTTCGGAAACCTGGGCGACGACAGCGGCACCGGGGTTGCCTTCACCCGCGACCCCGGCACCGGCGCGCAGGGCGTGTACGGCGACTACCTGCAGAACGCGCAGGGCGAGGACGTGGTGGCAGGCATCCGCAACACGGTGCCGCTGCAGGATCTCGAGACGATCGACAAGGGTGCCTACGACCAGCTCATGGGCATCATGCAGACGCTCGAGGAGCACTACCGCGACCTGTGCGACATCGAGTTCACGATCGAGCGCGGCAAGCTCTGGATGCTGCAGACCCGAGTCGGCAAGCGGACCGCCGGGGCGGCCTTCCGGATCGCGACCCAGCTGGTCAAGCAGGGCATGATCGACCTCGACGAGGCGCTCACCCGGGTCACCGGGGCCGAGCTCACCCGGCTGATGTTCCCCCGGTTCGACACCAGCGGCGACGTCGCCCTGATCACCACCGCGATCAGCGCCTCGCCGGGCGCGGCCGTCGGGAAGGCGGTGTTCGACTCGGCCACCGCCGTCGCCTGGGCCGAAGGCCGCGGCGAGAAGGTCATCCTCGTCCGCCGCGAGACCAACCCCGAGGACCTGCACGGGATGATCGCGGCCGAGGGCGTGCTGACCGCGCGCGGCGGCAAGACCAGCCACGCGGCCGTGGTCGCCCGGGGGATGGGCAAGACCTGCGTCTGCGGGGCCGAGGAGCTCGAGATCGACGAGGCCGAGAAGCAGTTCACCGGGCCCGACGACCTGGTGGTCCACGAGGGCGACGTGATCTCGGTCGACGGCACCTCGGGAGCCGTCTACCTGGGCGAGGTCCCGGTGATCGCGTCCAACGTGGTCCAGTACTTCGAGGGCGAGCTCGAGCCGGACGCCGACGCGCTCGTCGCCGCCGTGCACACGCTGATGACGCACGCCGACGACACCAGGCGGCTCGGCGTCCGCGCCAACGCCGACAACGGCCCCGACTGCGCCCGGGCCCGCCGGTTCGGGGCGGGCGGGGTCGGCCTGGTCAGGACCGAGCACATGTTCCTGGGCGAGCGCCGCCAGCTGGTCGAGGACCTGATCCTGGCGGGGACCGACGACGCGGCCAGGCGAGCCGCGCTGGACGCGCTCGAGCCGCTCCAGCGGGGCGACTTCGGCCAGATCCTGGCGGCGATGGACCGGCTCCCGGTGACGATCAGGCTGATCGACCCGCCGCTGCACGAGTTCCTGCCGGACTACACCGAGCTCAGCGTCAAGGTCGCCCTCGAGGGCGACAACGCCAGCGCGCAGGATCTGCGGCTGCTCGAGGCGGTCCGCCGCCTGCACGAGCAGAACCCGATGCTCGGGCTGCGCGGCGTCCGGCTCGGCCTGGTCATCCCCGGCCTGTTCGACATGCAGGTCCGCGCGATCGCGCACGCGACCGCCGACCGGCTGGCGGCGGGCGGCGACCCGCAGCCGGAGATCATGATCCCGCTGGTCGCGACCGTGCAGGAGCTCGAGATCACCCGGGAGTCGGCCGAGCGGGTGCTCCAAGAGGTGGCCGAGGAGACCGGGGCCGAGGTGCACGCGCTCATCGGCACGATGATCGAGGTGCCGCGGGCCGCCGTCACCGCGGGCGAGATCGCCAAGTCGGCCGACTTCTTCTCCTTCGGCACCAACGACCTGACCCAGATGACCTGGGCGTTCTCCCGCGACGACGTGGAGGGGGCGTTCTTCTCCCCGTACATCGCGAAGGGCATCTTCGGCGAATCCCCGTTCGAGACCCTGGACGTCGAGGGCGTCGGCCGCCTGGTCAAGATCGCCGCCGCCGAGGGCCGGGCGACCAAGCCCGGCCTCAAGCTCGGCGTCTGCGGCGAGCACGGCGGTGACCCGGAGTCGGTCTGGTTCTTCCACCAGGCCGGCCTCGACTACGTGTCCTGCTCGCCGTTCCGGGTCCCGATCGCCCGCCTCGAGGCCGGCCGGGCCGCCGTCGCCAGCGGCGGCAGCGACACCCGCTAATCTGCCGGCCGCCGCCCTGATCGTCCCGGTCGGTGGCCCGAACTGTCGGAGGCAGTAGGCACACTGGACAGGTGACTTACACGTCGCTGGACACGGAGCGCTGGGTGGCGGAGCCGTCCAAGCGCCCCGAGCGCACGCAGTTCCAGCGGGACCGCGCGCGGGTCCTGCACAGCTCCGCCCTGCGCAGGCTGGCGGCGAAGACGCAGGTGATGCGGGCCGGGTCGGCCGATTTCCCGCGGACCCGGCTCACTCACTCGCTCGAGGTCGCGCAGATCGGCCGCGACCTCGGCGCGGTCCTCGGCTGCGACCCCGACCTGGTCGACGCGGCCGGCCTCGCGCACGATCTGGGCCACCCGCCGTTCGGCCACAACGGGGAGTCGGCGCTGGCCGCCCTGGCCGATCCCGGCGGCCCGCTCGCGTGCGGCGGGTTCGAGGGCAACGCCCAGTCGCTCCGCCTGCTCACCCGGCTCGAGCCGAAGGTGCCGGGCGCGGGCCTGAACCTCACCCGCGCCACCCTCGACGCCGCCCTCAAGTACCCATGGGCCGCCCCGGCCACGCCCGCCACCGTCGAGGACGCCGCCCCGGCGCCCGCCGCCGACAACATCACCCTGCACCTGCCGCCCAAGTACGGCGCCTACCAGTCCGACCTGGCGGTGTTCGAGTGGATTCGCGCCGCCGCCCCGGGCCGCCGCCGCTGTCTGGAGGCTCAGGTCATGGACTGGGCCGACGACGTGGCCTACTCCGTCCACGATCTGGAAGACGGCTTGCACGCGGGGCTCGTCTCCCTGAAAAACCTCAAGGATTATTCCGAACGGTCCGTGGTCTCCGCGGTAGCCCGCTCGTATTACTGCGGCGCCCTACCCGACGTCACCGCGGCCGAACTCGACACCGTCTTCGCCGAGTTCATGGAGCTGGACTGCTGGCAGTTCAGCTTCGACGGCGGCCCGGCCGCGCTGGCCGCCGCCAAGAACCTCACCAGCGAGCTCGTCGGCCGGTTCTGCCAGGCGGCCGAGGACGCCACCACCGCCGCCGCCGGGACCGACCGGCTGACCCGCTACACCGCCGACCTGGTCGTGCCGCGGCGTCAGCTGCTCGAGTGCGCGCTGCTGAAGGCGGTCGCCGCGCACTACGTGATGCGCCGCCAGGCGGCGGTCGACCAGCAGGCGCGCGAGCGCGAGGTGATCACCGAGCTGGCCCTCGCGATCGAGCGCGGCGCCCCCGCGACCCTCGACCCGGTCTTCCAGCCCGCCTGGGACGCGGCCGACAACGACGAGCAGCGGCACCGCGTGGTCATCGACCAGCTCGCCGCGCTGACCGACACCTCCGCCCTCGCCCTGCATGCCCGCCTAGCGCGTTAGAGCGGGCCGTTGGACCGGCCTGCGACGGTTTTCCGCTATCGTCGGCAGCGACGGCTCGGGTTAACGCGCTGGAGGCGGCAATGACGACTTTCGTGATCGCGGGCGGCGGGCTGGCGGGCGCCAAGGCGGCCGAGACGCTCCGGGCCGAGGGGTTCGACGGCGAGGTCGTGCTGTTCGGCGACGAGGCGGAGCGCCCGTACGAGCGCCCCGCGCTGGCCAAGGGCTACCTGCTGGGCAAGGACGAACGCGAGTCGGTCTTCGTCCACCCCGAGGACTGGTACCAGGAGCACAGCGTCGACCTGCGGCTGGGCACCCCGGTGACCTCGATCAACCGGGCCGCCCACACGATCGCCTTCGACGGCGGCCGGGTCTCCTACGACAAGCTCGCGATCACCACCGGCGCCTCGGCCAGGAAGCTCGCGATCCCCGGGGCCGACCTGGGCAACGTGTTCTACCTGCGGACGCTGGAGGAGTCTGACACGCTCCGGGCCGCGTTCAAGCCCGACACCCGGGTGGTGATCGTCGGGGCAGGCTGGATCGGCCTCGAGGCGGCCGCGGCCGCCCGGCAGGCCGGCAGCGAGGTCACCATCGTCGAGCCGCAGCCGACCGCGCTCTACAGCGCGCTCGGCCCCGAGCTGGGCGAGAAGTTCGCCGCGCTGCACCGCGAGCACGGGGTGGAGTTCCGCTTCGGCGAGTCGTCGGCCGAATTCCGCCCGGCCGAGGTCTCCGGCAAGCTGCCCGCCTCCGGCGACTCCCGCGAGGGCTGGCCGGTCGGCTGGGTCGTCACCTCGTCCGGCGCGGAGCTCCCGGCCGACGTGGTCGTGGTCGGCATCGGCGCCGTCCCCAACGACGGCCTCGCCCAGGCGGCCGGGCTCGACGTCGACAACGGCGTGCTGACCGACGCCGCGCTGCGCACCACCGACGCCGACATCTTCGCGGCCGGCGACGTGGCCAGCTCCTACCTGCCGCTGCTGCGGCCGCCACGTCCGGCTCGACCACTGGGCCAACGCCCTGCACGGCGGCCAGGAGGTCGCCAAGTCCATGCTCGGCCAGCCGGTCGAGTACGACCGGGTGCCGTACTTCTACAGCGACCAGTACGACCTCGGCATGGAGTGCTCCGGCCTGCCGCTGCCCGGCAGCTACGACCAGGTCCTCTACCGAGGCGACAGCGCCGGCTACGAGTTCATCGCCTGCTGGCTGAGCGAGGGCAGGCTGATCGCGGGCATGAACGTCAACGTCTGGGACGTCACCGGCGACATCCAGTCCCTCATCCGCTCCGGCCGCCAGCTAGACCCCGCCCGCCTAACCGACCCCGCCATCCCCCTCTCCGACGCCTAACCCCACTCGCACCCCGCACCCCGCACCCCGCACCCCGCGCCCCCGCACCCCCGCACCCCGCACCCCCGCACCCCCGCACCCCCGCACCCCCGCTGCGTCCCATCCACCCCAGCCGCCCCGTGTTACCGCTATCTCACCATCCCCCACGCGCTCGCCGTCGTGATCGCGAAGCCTTTTATTATGACGAACGATAATGGTCGTATAAGTGCAAAAATCCTTCGTGATCACGCGCGCGGATAGCCCAGACGCCCGCAGCGGCCGAATTGTCGGTGGCGTTCCCCATAATCATCGACATGAGGGACGCAATACCGCAAACTCTGCGCGCGCTCGCCGGCGACCAGGCAGGCGTGGTGACGCGCCAGCAGGCGCTTGGCGCCGGAATGTCAGATGGCGCTATCGCCGCGAAGATCAAATTCCTCCGCTGGCAGCGCGTCCACGCCGGCGTCTACGCGACCTTTACCGGGCCGGTGACCAGGAACGCGAGGCTGTGGGCGGCCGTGCTCGCGGCCGGGCCCGGCGCCCAGCTGAGCCATCAGACCGCCGCGGAAATCAACCGCCTCACCGATCGCGAGTCGCCCGTCATCCACGTCACCATCCCGGCGAACAGGCGCATCAGGCAACCCAAAGGCGTGGTCATTCATCTATCGGCCAACCTGACCCTCGGCTGGCGATTTGCCCGGGGCGTCCCGCCGTACACCTTTGCCGAGGAGACGGTGGTCGACCTGGCGCACGCCGCGACCAATCTCGATGACGTCATCGCCCATATAACCGGCGCGTTCGCCAAGGGAAAGGTAAGCGAGGGACGCCTCAGAGAGGTAGCGGCCGCACGGAAGAGGCTCCGCTGGCGCGGCGACCTCAACGAGATCATCCTGGCCGGCGCGGGCGGCGCGCACTCCGTCCTCGAGTACCGCTACGACCACGACGTCGAGCACGCGCACGGGCTGCCAACCGCCGCCAAGCAGGTCAGGTACATCAAGCCCGACGGCAGCCGCGGATACCGCGACCGGTACTACGAGGAGTACAAGCTCATCGTGGAGCTCGACGGAAAGCGGTACCACCCGCCGGAGCTCCGGGGCCGCGACCAAGACCGGGACAACGACGCCGCCGCGACCGTCGGCGCCACGCTCCGGTACGGCTGGGTGGATGTCACCAGCAAGCGCTGCGGCTCGGCCCGGCAGGTGCACGCCGCGCTGGCCAAACGGGGCTACGCCGGCCCGTTCACGCCTTGCTCGCCGACCTGCGCGGCCTTCGCACACGCGGCAGATCGGCAGGCAAGGACGGCAACCTAACACGGCAACCTAAGAATGCTGCCTCAGACGGCAAGCCAGACGGCAAGCCAGACGGCAAGCCAGCGATCCGACCGGAAGGCCACGACCGATAACGGAAGCAGCGCCGCCAGGACGGCATCGGTGTCGGTGAGGTCGGGCAGCACGGCGTGCGCGCCCGCCGCCGCCAGCTCGCCGGCCGTGTACCCGCCGGTCGCCACCCCGATCGCCCGCGCCCCGGTGGCGAGCGCGGCCTCGATGTCGAGCGGCGTGTCCCCGATCACCACCGTCGCCGCGCCGTCGAATTCGGCCGGTGACTTGCCGTGCACCGCGGCCGCGCGCCGCCGCGCGACCGGGACGAGCTCGGCCCGGATCTCGTGGTCGTCGCCGTAGGCGCCGATGCACAGGTCGAGGCCGTCGCGCAGCCCCACGGCCGCCAGCTTGACCTCGGCCACCGGCCGGATGTTCCCGGTCAGGACCGATTGGTGCGCGATCCCCTGCAGTCCGCGCAGCACCTCCGAGGCGCCCGGCAGGGCCCGCCCGCGGACGGCGACCATCTCCCGGACCGATGGTGCCTGCGCGGTCAGGCCTGCGATGAACGGGTCGACGTAGCGCCTTGGCTCGTCCACCCCCGCCATGGTCAGAGTCTCCAGGATGATCGCCCGATCGGTACGTCCGGCCATCGGCGCGAATGCGTCGATTGACCGTCCGAAGAGCTGTACGAACACCACGTCGTACAGGTCACGGCCTACTCCGTCGGCGTTAAGCAGCGTTCCGTCGATGTCCCAGAGCACCAGCTGTTCGCTCACAGATCCTCTTCTCATCCGCCTGCAGTCCTGCAGAAGGCGGCCACCGCATCACGGATTTTCCCCGACCAAAGCATCCGCTAATCACCACCGGAGCGCCGAGTCGGGCCCAAGCCGACCCGAAGCAGGACGAAGCCGGACCGAACCCGACCCGAAGCCGACCGGAAGCAAGACCGCAGCAAGTCCGAACCCCTGTCAAACCCGTGCCGAACCAAAGCCGCACCGCCCGGCGGCGGTCATACACTCGCAGACATGCCAGGTCGCATTCGCCAGGAAGACATCGCCAACGTCCGCGAACGATCGCCCATCGCGGACGTCGTGGGCGAGTACCTCCAGCTGAGGCCGGCCGGCGGCGGGAGCCTCAAGGGCCTCTGCCCGTTCCACGAGGAGCGGACGCCGTCCTTCAACGTCACCCCGGGCAAGGAGCTGTACCACTGCTTCTCCTGCGGCGAGGGCGGTGACGTGATCACGTTCATCCGCAAGCTCGAGCACCTCGACTTCACCGAGGCGGTGGAGCGGCTGGCCGCCCGCGCCCACCTGGAGCTCCGCTACGAGCAGGGCGGCTACGTCCCCGGCCAGGAGCACAGCCAGCGCCGCCGGCTGATCGAGGCGCACGCCGCCGCCCAGGACTTCTACCTGGATCGACTGGCAACAACAACAGGCAACAGCCCGGCCACGGCGTTCCTGGCCGAGCGCGGCTTCTCCCTCGACGACGCCCAGAAGTTCGGCGTCGGCTACTCGCCCAACGCCTGGGACGAGCTCGTCAAGCACCTGCGGCCGCGCGGCTTCACCGAGGAGGAGCTGCTCAAGGCCGGCCTGGCCAGAAGGACCAGCCGCGGCGGCCTGATCGACATGTTCCGCGGCCGCCTGATGTGGCCGGTCAGGGACCTGACGGGGGAGACCGTCGCGTTCGGCGCGCGCAAGCTCAACGCCGACGAGGACGGCCCGAAGTACCTCAACACGCCCGAGACCGCGATCTTCAAGAAGGGCCACCTGCTCTACGGCGCGGACCTGGCCAAGCGGGAGATCGCCAAGCGCCGCCAGGCGGTGATCGTCGAGGGCTACACCGACGTGATGGCGTGCCACCTGTCGGGCGTGCCGACCGCGGTCGCCACCTGCGGCACCTCCTTCGGCGAGGATCACGTGAAGATCCTCCGGCGGCTGATCATGGACACCGACGGCTCGACCGGCGAGATCATCTTCACCTTCGACGGCGACGCGGCCGGGCAGAAGGCCGCGCTGCGGGCGTTCGCGCTCGAGGAGAAGTTCGTCACCCAGACCTACGTCGCCGTCCAGCCCGACGGCCTCGACCCGTGCGACCTGCGGGTCTCCCGCGGCGACGCCTCGGTCCGCGACCTGGTGGCGCGGCGGGTGCCGCTGTTCGAGTTCGCGATCAAGTCGGTACTGGCCAAGCACGACCTGGACACCCGCGAGGGGCAGTTCGCCGCGATCGACGAGGCCGCCCCGATCATCGTCAGGATCAAGGACCGGGCCAAGTGGAAGCAGTACGCGGTCGACCTCGACCGCTGGATCGGCTTCATGGACGAGCGCTACGTCCTCGACCGGGTCCGCCAGGCCGCCGCGGCCATGCAGCCCAAGCGCGGAGCACCGGTCCGTTCGAACACTCCGGACGCCGCACCCGACGCCGGCCAGCAGCGCGCAGGCAACCTGCGCCAAGGCCAGAACGGCCGCGCCTTTGACCGGTCCGACCCGGTCCACCGGGTCGAGCGGGAGGCGCTCAAGCTCGCCGTGCAGTGGTCGGGGCTGACCGGGCCGGAGTTCGACGCGCTCGGCGCGGCCGCGTTCACGCTGCCCGCCCACGCGGCCGTGTTCGAGCTCATCGCCGCCTGCGGCGGGGTGGGGACCGCGGGCCGGGCTCGGGACTGGGCGGCGGCGCTGCTCGAGGCGGCGCCGGACGACGTGGTCCGCGGCTTCGTGACCGAGCTGGCGGTGGAGCCGCTGCAGGTGTCGGGCGAGCCGGACGAGAAGTACGCCGACGTCGTGCTCGCCCGGGTCGGCGAGCTGGCGGCCGGCCGGCGGATCGCCGGGATCAAGGCCAAGCTGCAGCGGATGAACCCGGAGGAGGACCAGGCCGCCTACGGCCGTGTCTTCGGCGAGCTCGTCGGGCTTGAGCAGCGGCGCAAGTGGCTGCTCGACCGGGCCAGCGGAGCCTGAGCGCGGCCGGTTCCTGAACGGCGAAAGACATTTCCGGGAGTATTTACTCAGGTTTCCGTCATGTTAAACCTCTGTTCAGAATAGTAAAATTGGGTCCCCCGAAGCACAGGGTCGGAGGCGCACACTGTTCTTCGTGAGCCTCACCGTAGAGACGAGCGGACCACCGCTTAGGCAGCAACTAACGGAACTCGTGACGCTCGGGCGCTCACGGGGCTTCGTGACGACGGGGGACGTCACCGCGGCAATCGACTCGGCCGAGCTAACCACAGACGCGCTCGACGGGGTAGTGCGCGTGCTCGCCGACGAAGGCATCGAGGTGCTTGACGCACCGATTGAGGAGGAAACAGAGACCAAGCTGCCGGAGAGCGACGCGGAGACCGCGCGCCGGGCCGGCACCAGCGACCTGGTCCGGATCTACCTGCGGGAGATCGGCCGGGTGCCGCTGCTGACGGCCGAGGACGAGGTCGAGCTGGCCAAGTCGATCGAGGCCGGGCTGTACGCCGAGGAGAAGCTGAACTCCATCTTCACGATCTCGGACGCCGACCGGGGCGACCTGGAGTGGCTGTCGGCCGACGGCGTGCGCGGCAAGCAGCGGCTGATCGAGGCGAATCTGCGGCTGGTGGTGTCGATCGCCAAGCGCTACATCGGCCGCGGCCTGGTCTTCCTCGACCTGATCCAGGAGGGGAACCTCGGGCTGATCCGGGCGGTCGAGAAGTTCGACTACACCCGCGGCTACAAGTTCTCCACGTACGCGACCTGGTGGATCAGGCAGGCGATCACCCGCGCGATCGCCGATCAGGCGCGCACGATCCGGGTGCCGGTGCACATGGTCGAGACGATCAACAAGCTCGCCCGGGTGCAGCGCCAGCTCCACCAGGAGCTGGGCCGCGAGGCGACCGTGGACGAGCTCGCGGCCGAGCTCGGGGTCGAGCCCGAGCGGGTCGCCGAGATCCAGCGGATCGCCCAGGAGCCGGTCTCGCTGCAGTCGCCGATCGGCGAGGAGGAATCCGACCTCGGTGACTTCATCGAGGACGCCGACGCGGTCGTCCCGATCGAGGCGGCGGCCTTCATCATGCTGCAGGACCAGCTCGACCGGGTGCTGTGCGAGCTCTCCGAGCGCGAGCAGCGGATCATCCAGCTGCGGTTCGGGCTGTCCGACGGGCACCCGCGGACGCTGGAGGAGGTCGGCCGGGAGTTCGGCGTGACCAGGGAGCGGATCAGGCAGATCGAGTCCAAGACCCTGGCCAAGCTCCGTCACCCGTCCAAGGCCCTGCTGCTGCGCGAGTACCTGGACTAGCGCGCCTAACCAGACCGATGGCGGCCGGACCTGCCGGCGCCGACAATGACGTCGGCGCCGGCCTTCGGCTGTCTGCGGCCAGAACTTCAAACCCAGATCAAATCCGTCATATCGAACGGACCGTTGCTCCGCCTGGCACCGTCCGGCTGCCCGCGCTGGCCTAGATCGGCCTGGTCGGCCCAGTTAGGCCCGCAGGGCTCAGTGATCGCCGGGGGTGTCAGGCGTGTAGCGGACGCCGTACGCGGCCGACGCGTCGCCTTCGGCCGGGTAGACCAGGTTTCCGTCGGCGGCAACGTCGTCGCCCGAGTCCTTGCCGTTACCGCCGCCGAACTGCCGCGGCAGCTTGTCCGCGGCCGCGTGCACGACCGACGGCACCTGGGCCGACGCCGCCTTGGCGGCGTTGGTCGCGCTGGTGGCGGCGGACTTGGCGTAGTCGGGCGCCTTGGCGGCGGCCGTCTTGCCCAGCTCGGTCGCCTTCGCCTGCGCCTTGTTCGACGCCTGCTGCACCTTCGGGTGCTCGGCGACCTGACGCCCGTAGGCGACGAGCTTGTCGTAGGTACCGCGGCCGGACCGCGCGCCGGCCACAAAGCCGACGGCGAACCCCGCGATGAACATTGCCTTGTACCGCATCCGGTTCCCCTTCTTTCAGCGCACGACGTCGCCGGTGGCGTTGCGGCCATCCGTCCCCGACGTCTCTTACGTTCCGGCTGGCCACCGCTACGGTGCGTTGGCCTCCATGGTTATCTGTCCACCGTTGCCGTAGACAGTCCACCTCAGCCGGGAAAAGTTCACCCGAGCCCAGCCGAAAGTTCCCCCGCCGGGAGGCCTCCCGGGTGCCACGGGCACCCCCGAAGGTGCGCTACGCTTATGCGCAGCACGATCTGGGGTAGCTCAATCGGCAGAGCCACCGGCTGTTAACCGGTAGGTTGCGAGTTCGAGTGTCCTGCGTAGCTCAATTGGCAGAGCAGCCGGCTGTTAACCGGCAGGTTATAGGTTCGAGTCTCTCCCCCAGAGCCATTCCACGGCCGTCCGCTATCGGCATTCCCGCGCTGTAGCCGTCGCGGGCGGTCGCCGACCATGCCCGCATCGGCGACTACGTTCCGATCGTGGCCGGTTGCCCGGAGCAAGGTGATCGCCGACATCTCAATGTCGCTGGACTGATACGTCACTGGTCACTGCGCGTACCAGGAGCACGAGCTGTGCATCGGTAGCGAGGCGATCCACGCCTGCGTGCTCGAGAAACCCCGTTCCCCCGTCTACAAGGCCGTGCTAGCTAACAGCTTCGCGAAAACCCACGCGTAGTGATAAAGCGTCAGCTGTACGACTTCGTATACAACCCAAACCGCTAAAACTACTACGTCTAATACATACACGACCAGAACCAGTCGGCCGCGCCGCCGTGCTATGTCGTCACCTACGAACCGCCCACCCAGGTCCAGCTCGCGTCCAAGTTCCGCTTCGTGACTAGGAGTGGCCAACGCCATCGCCCAAGCCCGGTCCACCTCAGTCTACAAGTACGTCGTCGTCATAAGCCGCGCAACGTCATCGACCAGAGCCTGCGGCGGGGCTGGTGTACGAGCTCCGCATCCACCTGTCACCGCTCACGCTCGGCGGCGTCACGCGGCTGTTCCAATTCACACTCCCTACCAGGCTGATCCAGCGAGAAGTCACCGAGTCTCCGCTAGCTACTCACCTCACCTACGAGTCTTCAGATACTGACCATCACCCGATCCTGCTCATCTCTGGCTGATCGTGACCACCGGTTACCCCTGCGCGGTAGGGCGCACGACGATCTCGCCGACGTCGACCAACTCGGGCTGCTCGATGGCGAACGCGGCGGCCCGCGCCACGGCGTCCGGCGGCATCGCCATCGCGTCGCGCTGAGCGATGAGCGCCGCCGCCGCCCTCGGAGCTACCGCCCTTCCCGACGCCCTCGGTATCGGTGAACCCCGGGCTGATCAGGGTGACCCTCAGATTCGGCCCGGCCTCCTGCCGCAACCCCTCGGTCAGCACCTTCACCGCGATCTTGGTCGCCGCGTAGACAGCCTGGCCGGGCACGACCTTGTAGGCGGCGGTGGACGCGGTGTGGATGAACTGCCCACTGCGCTGAGCCCGGAAGACCGGCAGCGCCGCCGCGATCCCGTTCAGCACGCCCTTGATGTTGACGTCCACCATCAGGTCCCACTCCTCGGTCCGCAGGTCGTCCAAGGGCGAGACCGACATGCTCCCCGCGTTAGAGAACAAGACGTCCAGCCGCCCGTAGCGCTCCCGGGCGGTCGAGACCAGGCGCTCCAGGCCGGCCCGGTTCCGCACGTCGACCGGAACCGCGGCCGCCTCGCCGCCGGCGCCCTCGATGCGGGCCACCAGATCCTTCAGGAGGTCCTCGCGGCGGGCGCCGAGCACGAGCCGGGCGCCGCGCCCGGCCAGGTGCAGCGCCGTTGCCGCGCCGATCCCGCTGCTCGCCCCGGCGATCGCGACAACTTTCCCCTCAATGCCCGGCATAGCATTCCTCCCACAGCTCGCTACAATGAAACGGACACTCGTCCGCTTCGGGAAGAAGGTTATCCGGACACATGTCCGCTTTGCAAGCCGGAGCGGCCGGCCGCGCCGCGCCCGCGCTCGGATGCCGCGCGGAACCGGCAGCGGCTGCTTGATGTCGCCCGGGCCGCCCTAGCCGGAGACGGGGAGACCACGATGCAGTCGATCGCGAAGGCCGCCGGGGTCGGGCAGGGCACCATCTACCGGCACTTCCCGACCCGCGAGGCCCTGCTGCTTGAGGTGTACCGGGATGACTTCGATGCCCTCGTCGCCGCCGCCGACGGCCTGCTGGAGGACAACGCCCCCGACCGTGCGCTGCGGCTGTGGCTGGATGTCCTCGCCGTCTTCGGCCGCAAGAAGCACGCCCTGGCCGACGTTCTCGACGCCGCGACCCGGGCCGAACTGCATGACGAGCAGTACGACCGGATCATCGGCGCGATCGACGCGATCCTGACCGTCGGCGTCGAGACGGGAGCGCTGCGCGCGGACCTGCACCCTGACGAGGTGCTACCGCTGGTCGCATTCCTGTGGCAGCTCGACACCCGTACCGACCCGCGCATCCCGCACCTGCTCGATCTGGTTCTCGACGCCACCAGGGCGGAGCGGCTGTTGACAGCTGACTGGTGAGGTTCCGCCAGTGGCGGCCTGGCGTGCGCTACTGCCGGGGAGCGCGCCCGAGGAAGGCGGCGAGCTGGTCGCTCGGGCCGGCCATCGCCGGTACGGTGACCGGGGCCGCGAACAGCGGATGCCGCCTGGCCTCGGGGACAAGCACCGGGGCTACTGCCAGCAGGCTGGTGGCGAGGGCGCTGGGGATGCGGCCTGCGCTGTCCGCACGCCCGGGATATGTCCCATCCGTGGACGGCGACCTCGAGGGCTGCCGCGGCGGCCATGACGCTGGCTGCCAGCGGGCAGCCGGCGATCTCGATGACCTGGCGCTGGCGGCCGGGACTGGTCCAGGCGTCCAGCAGCTGGCCGGCGCGATCGTGGAAGGCCCGGGCGGGGTCAGCCGCCAGATCGCCGTCCTCGGCCGGGTCCAGGCCAACGCGCCCGGTTTCGGTGCCCTCGCCGAGCGCGGCCAGGGACTCGCAGGCGTGCCGCAGCAGCATCCGCAGGTCCCAGCCCCGGCACGGCGTCGGGCGCGGCAGCAGTTCCGGCGTGACGGCCAGGACCGCGCCGAGAGCATAGTTCGATCGACGGTTCAAGCAGCCTGGCACCCTCGGCCGGTCACGCGGCCGGTACCGGCTGGGTCATCGGCCCGATACCAGGGCCGCGGCTTGGCGGCCTGCGGCAGGCCGAACGTCGCGAACAGACCCGGGTCGTTGAACGAGGTGACCCGGGCGACGCGCGACGCGGCGATGGTGAGCACGCTTATCGAGTGCGCCCGGTACACGCCGTCGTCGTCGCGCAGGTAGACCCCGAGCGCGGGCTGGCCGTTGGCGGCGACCGGGGTCATCCGGAGGCGGCCGGGTTCGGTGAGGACCCGGGCCCGCAGGAAGCGCCCGATCAGCTCCCGGCCGGTGAACCAGGTGACCTCCGGAGGCATCTCGAACACGGCGTCCTCGCGCAGCAGTTGCATGACCGCCGGGATGTCGGCGTTCTGGAACGCGGTGGCGTACCTGTCGAGCAGGGCGCGGTCGGCCGGGGTGGGGGGCTCGTGGATCTGGTCCTGGTCGGGCGCAGCCTCCTCCAGCCGGGCCCGGGCGCGCTGCAGCATGCCGTTGGCCGCGGCCGTTGTGGTGCCGAGCAGGTCAGCGACCTCCGCCGCCCGCCAGCCGAGCACGTCGCGCAGGATCAGCACCGCGCGCTGCCGGGGAGGCAGGTACTGCAAGGCGGCGATCAGGGCCAGCCGCATGCTCTGCCGGGACGCGACGATCTCGGCTGGATCGCCGGACCCGGCGCTCACCAGCGCGTCGGGAACGGGCTGGAGCCACGGAACCTCCCCCCGCGCCGTGGCCAGCGGAGCTTCCGGGTGCTCGCTCGGGCCGCCAAGTCCGGACGGCAGCGGTCGGCGGCCGCTGTTCTCCAGCGCGCGCAGGCAGGCGTTGGTGGCGATCCGGTGCAGCCAGGTCCGCAGCGACGCCCGCCCCTCGAAGTCGCCGTAGGACCGCCAGGCGCGGATCAGGGTCTCCTGCACCTGGTCTTCCGCATCGTGGACCGAGCCTGAGCATGCGATAGCAGTGCGCAAGCAACTCGGGACGGAACGGATCGGTCAGACGCGCGAACTCCTCGCTGGCTGCCACGCTGCTCCCTCCCGACGTCGCGTGCTGGGTCATCACTGGTACAGATCCGGCCCGGCCGCGAAACTAACCGGTCCCGCACCGAGTTTTCTGTTCCGCGGTTTCCCGTTCAGTTTTCAGTGCGCCCCGGATCTGCACAGGTGAACGGGGAGCGGTCCCCGCCTCACACGCATCAGGGAGTCCGCATGTCTAGGCATCACGTGTCCGGCCAGGCCGGATACCACCACCGGGGGGTCACGCTATGACTCAGGTCCGTCGCTGGCGCGCGTTCGCGGTGCTGGCTGTCTCGTTCTTCATGACGGTCGCGGACCTCGCGATCGTCAACGTCGCGCTGCCGACGATCGGCCGTAAGCTGCACATGCCGGAATCGGCCCTGCAGTGGGTCGTCACCGGCTACGCGCTCACCTTCGGCGGTTTCCTGCTGCTCGGCGGCCGCGCTGCCGACCTGCTGGGGCGCCGCCGCATCCTGATGGCGGGCCTGGCGGTGTTCACCGCGGCCTCGCTGGGCTGCGGGCTGGCGACCGCCGAGGGATTCCTGATCGTGATGCGCTTCCTGCAGGGGCTCGGCGCCGCGATCGTACTGCCGGCGGCGCTGTCGATCGTGATGAGCATGTTTCCCGAGGGCGCCGAGCGGAACAAGGCGCTGGGCGTATGGGGCGCCATCGGGGCGAGCGGCGCGGCTGTCGGGGTGATGGCCGGCGGCCTGCTCACCCAGTACGCGGGCTGGCAGTACATCTTCTTCCTCAACGTCCCGATCGGCGTGGCGGCGCTGGCGCTGGCCCCGCGCGTCGTGCCGGAGAGCCGGCTCGCCATCGAGCGGCGGCGCTATGACCCGTTCGGTGCGGTCACGGTCACCGGCGGCCTGTCGCTGCTGGTCTACGCGGTCTCGACCGCCCCGCGGGTCGGCTGGGATACCAGCCGGACGTGCTGCTGCTCGCGTCTCGGCCGGCTGCTCGCCGCCTTCGTGGTCGTCGAGACCCGCGTGGAGGCTCCGCTGATGCCGCTGCGGATCTTCAAGACCAAGACGCTGGCGGGCGCGAACGCGGTCGGCGTGCTGCTCGGCGCCAGCTTCTTCGCGTACATCTTCATCGGCACCCTGTACCTGCAGCAGGTGCTCGGGTACTCCGCGCTGAAGGCCGGCCTCGCCTGGCTGGTGATGGCGCTCAGCTCGGTCGCCTTCGCCGGCCTGTCGCAGGCGCTGGTCACCCGCGGCTCGGCCCGGCTGGTGATGGCGGCTCGGCATGGCGATGATCGGCGGCGGCATCTTGTGGTCAACCCAGGTGCCCGTGCACGGCCAGTTCTGGGCCAGCCTGGCCGGCCCGTTCATCATCGTCGGCATCGGTACCGCGTTTGCCTTCATACCGGTCTCGATCGCCGCGCTGGCCGGGGTTGTCGAGCGCGAGGCAGGCCTTGCCTCCGGGCTCCTCAATACCTCCCAGCAGCTCGGCGGGGCGGTCGGTGTCGCGATCGCGTCCACGATCGCCGCCAGCCACGCCAGCGCCCTGGTGCGCCATGGCACCGCGCCAGCCGCAGCGCTCACCAGCGGCTTCCAGTGGGCGTTCTGGGCCTGCGGCGTAATCGGCCTGGCCGCGGTCCCGGTGACCTACCTCCTGGTCCGCCGCAACGAGCTGGCCACGGCCGTTGCCCGCGCATCCCAGAAACCTCAGCCAGCGCCTGCCGACGTCTAAGCCGTGCCGTCCCACGCGCATCACCCGCCCGAAGCCGGGCCCGTGAGCGTGAGATCACGCGAGAAAGAGAACAACAATGCGCAAACTGATCGAATCGACCCTGGTCTCGCTCGACGGCGTCATCGAAGCCCCCGAACGGTGGGCCATCTTCGACACCGAGGCCACCGCCTACTTCCCTCGAGCAGCTGGGCCACTACGACGCCTTCATCATGGGCCGGGTCACCTACGAGAACTTCTACGCGAACTGGGGCCACACCGCCGGCAACCCCTACATCGACCTCATCAACGCCATGCCCAAATACGTCGCATCCCGGTCACTGACCCGAGACGGCATGGAATGCCACCCTGCTCGGGCCCAACCCATCCGGCGCGATCGCCCGGCTGAAAGACCAGCCCGGCAAGGACCTCATCAAGTACGGCACCAGCCGCCTCGACGACACGCTCGTGCGCGACCACCTGATCGACGAGTTCCGCTTCTGGATCATGACCCGTCGTAGTCGGCGCCGGCCAACGGCTGTTCCAGCACGTCGATGTCTCCGGGCTCGGCCTCAGGCTCACCGGCCAGAAGAAGGCTGGAGAACGGGTCGGTGATCCTCACCTATGCGCCCCGCTGGCTTCCGCGGCCGGCCGCGGACGGCGGCCTCCAGCTGGGCGACCAGTTCCGGCAGCGGCAGCTGGCGGTGCGCCAGGGCGCGGAACGTGCCGAGCATGATCGCGGTGCTGCCGATCGTGGCGAGCCCCTTGCCGCGCACTTCCCCGATGACCAGGCGGGTGGACCCGGCGGCGCGGGTGACGGCGTACAGGTCGCCGCCGATCGTGCTGTCGGCGTCGAAGGCGCGGTAGGCCGAGGCGATCGACAGCGGCCCGGCGCGCGCGGGCAGCGGGCGCAGCACCACCCGCTGGGTCGCATCGGAAACCCGGCGGACCCGGGCCAGCTCGCGGTTGCGCCGGTCGCGGAGCACGCTGAACAGAACCAACAGGGCCGACACGGCGATCAGGGAGCCGAACTCAACCAGCACGTTCTCGGTCGTCAAGCTGTCGCGTTCGGCCCCGGCGGCGATCAGCGCGAGCGCCGCCAGCACGCCGACCGCCGCGGTCAGCCGGGTCCCGGCCACCGCGGCCGTGAACGCCGGGGCGACCGCCAGCAGGTGGCCGAGGTGGATGTCCGGCGGCAGGAACAGGTCGGCGACCGGAACGCCGACGATGATCGCCAGCGCCGCCGCCAGCCAGGCCGATACCCACGGCCCGGCCCGCCAGCCTCCCGACGGGGCAACGTGGAGCGACAAGCGCATCCTCCTTCGCTCGAATCAGACTCGGGCGTCGGCCACCAGAACGCGATCGTCGCGCCTGTTCATCCCGGTTCCGGCATGGGCGCTAGCCTTCCATCGTGGATTCCGGGTCCGGCGCCGCGAGGTCGCCGGCAACGAGGTCAGGCTCAGCTACCTGGACAACGATGGCGACGGGCCGGTCGTGGTGGCGCTCGGCTCCTGGCCGGCGGCTCGCACGACGCGCACCTCTGACGCGACCGCGGAGTGGGCGGCCGCGTTGTCGCGCGCTCGAAGGGTAGGCCGGCCCCGCTCGCCTGCCGTCTGAGCAGGAAAACCCCGAAATGATAGAGTCGTGCTGCTCGGGGGCGGGCTGGATGGGAGGCACCGCGGGGGTGCGCTGACCGTGATTCCGCATGCGCGCCGGGGCAATGACCCGATGAGCACGCTGGCCGACCAGGCCACGTCGCACGAGCGGTACCGAACGCTGTTCGAGACCATGCCGCAGGGGGTCGTGCACTACGCCGCCGACGGGTCCGTGATCGGGGTGAACCCGGCCGCCAGCGCGATCCTGGGCTTTGACCTCGCCGCAGTGCCGTCGTGGCCGGTCGTCCCGCGCGGCGACACGATGCGCGAGGACGGCTCGCCGTTCCCGCAGGAGGACCTGCCGGTGCCGAAGGCGCTGCGGACCGGCGAGATCGTGTCCGACGTTATGGTCGGCGTCCGGCACCGGCGCACCGGCGAGCGCCGCTGGGTGAACGTCACCGCCGTCCCCGACGCGTTCGACGACCAGGGACGGCCGACCCGGGCCTACGCGATCTTGACCGACCTGACCGAGGAACGGCGGACCGAGGCGGCGCTCAGGCAGAGCAACCAGCTGCTCGGCCGGCTGCGGGACGCCAACGTGCTCGGCGTCATGGTCGTCGACGAAGACCGCGTCTACGAGGCAAACGACGCCTACCTGGACATGATCGGCTACAGCCGTCAGGATCTGGAGGCAGGCCGGATCCGCTGGCGCGACATCACCCCGCCGGAATGGGCCGCGTCCGACGCCGAGGCGATCGAGGAATTGCGGCAGACGGGCGCCTGCCAGCCGTTCGAGAAGGAGTACCGGCACCGCGACGGGCACCGGGTGCCGGTGCTGATCGGGGCGGCGGCAATCGACCGGCGGCCGCTGCGCTGGACTTCGTTCGTCATCGACCTGACCTCCCGCCAGCGCGCCGAGCGGGAACGGGCCGAGCTGCTCGCGAGCACCCGGGCCGCGCGGGCCGAGGCCGGCTACGTCGGGGAACGGCTGTCTTTCCTGTTGCGGGCGGGGGCGCTGGTGGCCGCCACCCGCGACCGGGACGAGCTGCTCGACCAGATCGTCCGGCTGATCGTGCCCGCGCTGGCCGAGTGCTGCATCGTGTTCCTGCCCACACCGGACGGGCCGCTGGCCGCAAGCGCGCTCGGCCACATCGACCCGGCCCGGGCGGCTCAGCTGGCGAAGCTGCGTCCGCACCGGATCGCGCCGGCCGGCCCGCTGCTGACCCAGCGTGCCTTCACCACCGGCGTCACCCAGCTCTCGCGGGACGCGGCGGCCGAGATGCCCGCCTGGACGAGAGCCGAGCCCGACGCGATGAGCGTCGTGCAGTTGATGCGCCCGCGCAGCGCGATCAGCACGCCGCTGCTGACGGAGCGGGGCCCGGTCGGGGTGATCTCGCTGTACCGGACCTCCGGCCGCCCCGCCTTCACCGAGACCGACGTGGCGGTGGTGGAGGAACTCAGCCGCCGTCTGGCGACCGGGCTGGCCAACACCGACACCTTCACCCGCGAGCACGCGATCGCCGAGACGCTGCAGCGCGCGCTGCTCCCGGCCGCGCTGCCCGCCGTCCCCGGGCTCGACCTCGCGGTGCGGTACCTGCCCGCGACCGAGGGGGCCGCCGTCGGCGGCGACTGGTACGACGCGTTCCCGGTTGCCGGCGGCCGGATCGGGCTGGTCATCGGCGACGTGTCCGGCCACAACATCGCCTCGGCCTCGATCATGGGCCAGGTCCGCAGCATGCTCCGGGCGTACGCGATCGACGACCCGGATCCGGCCGCGGCGCTCGAGCGGACGAATGCCGCCGTGATCCGGCTGCTGCCCGATGCGCTCGCCACCGTCGTCTACGCCGTGCTCAACCCGGCCTCGGGCGACCTCGTGTACGCCAACGCCGGGCACCCGCCGCCGGTCATCACCTCCCTCGACGGGCCGCCCGAGTACCTCGACGACGCGCCCGGCACGATGCTCGGCGCCCTCCCTGGCGGCCGGTTCAGTTTCGGCTGGCGGCGGCTGACGGCGGGCGCGCGGCTGCTCTGCTACACCGACGGCCTGATCGAGCACCGGGGACGCGACATCGGCGACGGCCTGGCCGCGCTGGCGGAAACGATCAAGGGCTGCCGCGGGTCGGCCGAGGAAACCTGCGCCACCGTCGAAACCGCGCTCGCCGCCGCCCGGCAGGACGACGTCTGCCTGCTGACGGCGCGGCTAACCGGCCGGTAACGCAGCTAACCCATCGGTAACAAAGCGGCGGTGACGTTCCTGGCAGGGCGGTTAATTTCGCTGGTTCCAGACCATTGACGTCTGATCATCACGGTGCTTCCATTGTGCCCAATGGGTGGGTATGTAGACCATTAAAACCCGCTTTGAGCACCCATCGTGCCCGCGCCGGGGCTCGACCACAAGGAGGCGACCGTGACGCAGGCCGAGGGACCGCTCACCATCGAGAAGCTGCGGACGCTAGTGGACGCGGGCACGATCGACACGGTGGTCATCGCGATCACCGACATGCAGGGCAGGCTCCAGGGCAAGCGCTGCGGCGCGCGGTACTTCCTCGACGTCGTGGTCCCGCACGCGGCCGAGGGCTGCAACTACCTGCTCGCAGTCGACGTGGACATGAACACCGTCGACGGGTACGCGATGTCGTCCTGGGAGAGCGGCTACGGCGACTTCGTCTTCAAGCCCGACCCGTCCACCCTCCGGCTGATGCCGTGGCACGAGGGCAGCGCGCTGGTCCTGTGCGACCTGCAGTGGGAAGACGGCCGTCCGGTCGTGGCCTCGCCCCGGCAGATCCTGCTCAGGCAGATCGAGCGGCTGGCCGAGCGCGGTCTCGTCCCTTACGTCGGCACCGAACTAGAGTTCATGCTGTTCAACGACGGCTTCGAGGCCGCCTGGGACAAGGGCTACCGCCGGCTGCAGCCCGCCAACCAGTACAACGTCGACTACTCGCTGATCGGCACCGGCCGGGTCGAGCCCCTGCTGCGCCGCATCCGCAACGGCATGACCGGCGCCGGCCTGTACGTGGAGTCGGCCAAGGGCGAGTGCAACCTCGGCCAGCACGAGATCGCCTTCCGCTACGCCGACGCGCTGACCACCTGCGACAACCACAGCATCTACAAGACCGGGGCGAAGGAGATCGCCCAGGCCGACGGCATGAGCCTCACGTTCATGGCCAAGTACGACGAACGCGAAGGCAACTCCTGTCACATCCACATCAGCCTGCGCTCGCCGGACGGCGACCCGGTGCTGGCCGGCGACGGACCGCACGGCTTCTCCCCGCTGATGGGGCACTTCCTGGCCGGCCTGCTGGCCGCCCAGCGAGAGCTCACCTACTTCTTCGCGCCCAACATCAACTCCTATAAGCGCTTCGTGCCCGGCAGCTTCGCCCCGACCGCGATCGCCTGGGGCGAGGACAACCGCACCTGCGCGTTCCGGGTGGTCGGCCACGGCGAGTCGCTGCGGGTGGAGGACCGGGTCGCGGGCGGCGACGTGAACCCCTACCTGGCCGTCGCCGCGCTGATCGCGGCCGGCCTGCACGGCATCGAGAACGAGCTGCCGCTCGAGCCGATCTTCGTCGGCAACGCCTACGACTCGGACAAGCCGCGGGTCCCGGCTAACCTGCGCGACGCGGCCGACCTGCTGGCCGGCAGCGAGCTGGCCACGGCTGCGTTCGGGGCCGAGGTCGTCGAGCACTACCTCAACGCCGCCCGCGTCGAGCTCGCCGCCTACGACGCCGCCGTCACCGACTGGGAGCGCTTCCGTGGCTTCGAGCGGCTCTGAGCACCCGACCGACGGCAGCACGGCCGGCGCCGGGCGGACCCGCCGCCCGCTGATCGGCCTGACCACCTACCGGGAACGGGCCGTCACCGGAGTCTGGGACACCGAGTTCGCGCTACTGCACAACGTCTACGTCGATGCCGTGGCGCGGGCGGGCGGGGTCGCGGTGCTGCTGCCGCCGCAGGAACACGGCGCCGACGAGGCGACCGAGGGCGTCGACGCCCTGGTGCTGACCGGCGGGTCGGACGTCGACCCGGAGCGCTACCAGCAGCGCCCGCACCAGGAGACCACGGTCGTCCGCCGGTGGCGCGACGACTGGGAACTGCGCCTGCTGGCCCGCGCGCTGGCGGCGGACCTGCCGGTGCTCGGCGTCTGCCGGGGCGCGCAGCTGCTCAACGTGGCTCTCGGCGGCACCCTCGACCAGCACATCCCCGACTCCGTCGGCCACCGGCGGCACGGCCCGGCCCCCGGCGTCTTCGGCCAGACCCGGGTGACCGTCAGCCCCGGCAGCGTGCTGCACGGGCTGCTCGGCCCCGCCGTCACCGTCGCCTGCCACCACCACCAGGCCATCGACAAGCTGGCGCCGGAGCTCGAGGCGGCCGCCTGGTCCGACGACGACGTCGTCGAGGCGGTCGAGCTGCCCGGCTACCGCTTCGCCGTCGGCGTGCAGTGGCACCCCGAGCAGGACGGCGGCGACCTGCGGCTGTTCGAGGCGCTGGTGGCGGCGGCCGTTGCCAGGAAGTCAGCACAGAACCAAGGAGCAGGAGCAAGCCGTGTCGGCCCATGACGTGATCAACCCCGCGACCGAGGAAGTCGTCCAGCGCGTGCCGCTGGCCGACGCCGATCAGGCCGACGCCGCGATCCAGCGCGCCGCGATCGCCCAGGAGAGCTGGCGTAACGTCCCCCCGGCCGACCGCGCGCGGCTGCTGCGGCGCTTCAGCGAGGCAGTGGACGGCGACCTGGAGAACCTGGCCCGACTCGAGGTGGCCAACTCCGGCCACACGATCAGCAACGCCCGGTGGGAGGCAGGCAACGTCCGCGACGTGCTGAACTACTACGCCGCCGCCCCGGAGCGGCTGTGCGGCCGGCAGATCCCGGTCGCGGGCGGGGTCGACGTCACGTTCAAGGAGCCGCTCGGCGTGGTCGGCGTGATCGTGCCCTGGAACTTCCCGATGCCCATCGCCGGGTGGGGCTTCGGGCCGGCCCTGGCGGCCGGGAACTCGGTCGTGCTCAAGCCCGCCGAGCTGACGCCGCTGACGGCGATCCGGCTGGGCGAGCTGGCGCTGCAGGCCGGCCTGCCGGAGCACGTCTTCCAGGTCATCCCGGGCAAGGGCGCGGTCGTCGGCGAGCGCTTCGTCGCCCACCCGGCGGTCCGCAAGGTGGTGTTCACCGGGTCCACCGGAGTCGGGAAGCACCTCATGGCCGGCTGCGCCGCGCAGGTGAAGCGGGTGACGCTGGAGCTCGGCGGCAAGAGCGCGAACATCGTCTTCGCCGACTCCGATCTCGAGCGGGCGGCCGCCACCGCGCCGTACGGCGTGTTCGACAACGCCGGCCAGGACTGCTGCGCCCGGTCCCGGATTCTGGTCCAGCGCAGCGTGTTCGACCGCTTCATGGAACTGCTCGAGCCCGCTGTCAAGGGCGTGCGGGTCGGTGACCCCGGCGACGAGGCGACCGAGATGGGCCCGCTGATCTCGGCCGGGCAGCGGGACACGGTCGCGTCCTACGTAGCCGACGACGCGCCGGTCGCCTTCCGCGGCGACTGCCCCGACGGCGCCGGTTACTGGTACCCGCCGACCGTGCTGGCGCCGGTGCAGGTCGGCTCGCCGCAGTGGCGCGAGGAGATCTTCGGCCCGGTCGTCGCGGTGGTGCCGTTCGAGGACGAGGCCGACGCTATCCGGCTGGCCAACGACTCCGAGTACGGCTTGTCCGGCTCGATCTGGACCCGCGACGTCGGCCGCGCGTTCCGCGTCGCGCGGGCGGTGGAGAGCGGCAACCTGTCCGTCAACTCGCACTCGTCGGTCCGCTACAGCACGCCGTTCGGCGGCTTCAAGCAGTCCGGCCTCGGCCGGGAGCTCGGCCCTGACGCGGTCGACGCCTTCACCGAGACCAAGAACCTTTTCATCGCCACCGACACCTAGTCGACTACATCCCGACCGACCGCCAGGCGATCGACCGCATGGCACCCGACCGACATCAGAAAGAGGCAGCACGCATGGGCAACATCGGCAACCGCCTGCAGGACCGGGTGGCCGTGGTCACCGGGGGCGGGAGCGGCATCGGCCTCGCCACCGCACGGCGGCTGGCGGCCGAGGGCGCCAGGGTCGTCGTCGGCGACCTCGACCCGGTCGCCGGCAAGGCCGCCGCGGACGAGGTCGGCGGGCTGTTCGTGCCCGCCGACGTCACCAGCGAGGCCGACGTCGAGAACCTGTTCCTGGCGGCGTTCGATGCCTACGGCTCGGTCGACGTCGCGTTCAACAACGCGGGCATCTCCCCGCCCGACGACGACTCCATCCTGGTCACCGGGATCGACGCCTGGCGGCGGGTGCAGGAGGTCAACGTCACCTCGGTCTACTACTGCTGCAAGCACGCCATCCCCTACATGCAGCGCCAGGGGAAGGGCTCGATCATCAACACCGCGTCGTTCGTCGCGCTGATGGGCGCGGCCACCTCGCAGATCTCCTACACCGCGAGCAAGGGCGCCGTCCTGGCGATGTCCCGGGAGCTGGGCGTGCAGTTCGCCCGGGAGGGCATCCGGGTCAACGCGCTGTGCCCCGGGCCGGTCGACACGCCGCTGCTGCAGGAGCTGTTCGCCAAGGACCCCGAGCGGGCCCAGCGGCGGCTGGTGCACATCCCGATGGGCCGGTTCGCCCGGCCGGACGAGATCGCCGCCGCGGTCGCCTTCCTGGCCAGCGACGACTCGTCGTTCATGACCGCCGCCACGTTCCTCGTCGACGGCGGTATCTCCGGTGCTTACGTCACCCCCCAGTAAAAACTCACCGAAAAGAGGATCGCCATGATCGAAGACGAAGGGGTCGGGGCGCAGGCCACGGCCCTGCAACCGACCGACGACGAGAGACGGCTGCACGAGCTGGGCTACGCCCAGGAGCTGCGCCGGCATATGTCCGGCTTCAGCAACTTCGCGGTGTCGTTCACGATCATCTCGATCCTGTCGGGCTGCCTGACCCTGTACGGGACCGGGATGACCGACGGCGGGCCGGTGATCATCACCTGGGGGTGGCCGTTCGTGGGGGTGATGACGCTGTTCGTCGGCCTGGCGATGGCCGAGGTGTGCTCGAGCTTCCCGACCGCGGGCGGCCTGTACTACTGGTCGGCGAAGCTCGCGCCGCGCAACCCGGCCGCGTGGTCGTGGTTCACCGGCTGGTTCAACTTCCTGGGCCAGGTCGCGGTCACGGCCGGGATCGACTTCGGGGCGGCGTTCTTCCTGAACGCGCTGCTGGATCTGGAGTGGAACTTCAGCACCGCCCAGCACTGGCACACGATCGTGCTGTTCGCGGCGATCCTGGTGCTGCACGGGGCGCTGAACCAGTTCGGGGTGCGGCTGGTCGCGCTGCTGAACAACGTCAGCGTGTGGTGGCACATCCTCGGGGTGCTGGTCATCGTCGGGCGTGCTGGCGTTCGCGCCGAGCCACCACCAGAGCGCGTCGTACGTGTTCACCCATTTCGCCAACGGCAGCGGCTGGGGGTCGAAGGTCTACGTGCTGATGCTGGGGCTGCTGCTGGCCCAGTACACCTTCACCGGCTACGACGCCTCCGCGCACATGACCGAGGAGACCAGGGACGCGGCGGTGGCCGGGCCGCGGGGGATCGTCACCTCGATCGTCGTGTCGCTGTTCGCGGGCTGGCTGCTGCTGATCGGCATCACGTTCGCCATCCAGAATTACTCGGGCGAGGTCGGGGCGACGGTGCCGCCGGCCCAGATCTTCATCGACGCGATCGGCGGGACCGGCGCGAGGCTGCTGCTGCTGATCGTGATCGTGGCGCAGCTGTTCTGCGGGATGTCGTCGGTGACGGCGAACTCGCGGATGATCTACGCGTTCTCCCGCGACGGCGCGGTGCCGGGCAGCGCGATCTGGCATCACATCAACGCCAAGACCCGGACGCCGACCAACGCGATCTGGCTGGCGGCGGGCGGGGCGCTGGTCCTGGGGCTGCCGTACCTGTGGAACAGCACCGCCTACGCGGCGGTGACCTCGATCGCGGTCATCGGCCTGTACGTCGCGTATGTGCTGCCGACGTTCCTGCGGCTGCGGCTCGGGTCGGCGTTCGTGCGGGGGCCGTGGCACCTGGGCCGGTGGTCGCGGCCGATCGGGATCATCGCGTGCGTGTGGGTGGCGTTCATCACCATCTTGTTCATGCTGCCGACCGTGAACCCGATCAACTTCGACAACTTCAACTACACCGTGTTCGCCGTCGTCGCCGTGATCGGCTTCGCCGGCATCTACTGGCTCGTGTCGGCCCGCAAGTGGTTCACCGGCCCCCGGGTACAGGGCTCGGCCGCTGAACTGCAGGCGATCGAGGAGGAGCTCGGGAGTATCTGACCGAATCTGGGCAGTATTCTGCATCGCGCAGACCCGGCGGTCCCGGCCGCGATCCACATCGCGGCCGGGACCGCCTGCCCGACCCCAACTCAAGGCGACGGAGGCTGAGATGGCGGTCAGTGTTTTCGATTTGTTCTCGATTGGCATCGGCCCGTCGAGCTCGCACACGGTCGGCCCGATGCGGGCCGCGCACATGTTCGCCAAGCGGCTCGAGGGCGACGGCCTGCTGCCACAGGTGGCGCGGGTCCGGGCCGAGCTGTTCGGCTCGCTGGGCGCCACCGGCCACGGGCACGGCAGCCCCAAGGCGGTGCTGCTCGGCCTCGAAGGCCACCGGCCCGCCGACGTCGACGTCCGCCGGGTGGAGCCGGATCTGGCCCGCATCCGCGACAGCGGCCGTCTGCGGCTGCTCGGCGCGGAGCACGGCGAGACTTACTCAATCGAGTTCGACCAGGACGGTGACCTGGTCCTGCACCGGCGCAAGGCGCTGCCGTACCACCCGAACGGCCTGCAGCTGTCCGCCTTCGACGCCGACGGCGCCGAGCTGGCGGCCAAGACCTACTACTCGGTCGGCGGCGGGTTCGTGGTCGACGACGACGCGGTCGGCGCCGACCGGGTAAAGCCGGACGACACCGTGCTCAAGTACCCGTTCAGGACCGGGGCCGAGCTGCTCCGGCTGACCGAAGTCACCGGCCGCTCGGTATCCGGTCTGATGCTTGCGAACGAGCTCGCCTGGCGCGACGAGGCCGAGGTGCGGGCGAAGCTGCTCGAGATCTGGCGGGTGATGCGCGAGTGCGTGGCGGCCGGAATCGCGGCCGAGGGCGTGCTGCCGGGCGGGCTCAAGGTCAGGCGCCGGGCGCCGGCGCTGGCCCGCGCGCTGCGGGCCGAGGGCAGCCGCGAACTGCACGCAGGCGAGTGGCTGACGCTGTGGGCGATGGCGGTCAACGAGGAGAACGCGGCGGGCGGCCGGGTGGTCACCGCCCCGACCAACGGCGCGGCCGGCATCATCCCGGCCGTGCTGCACTACTTCGTCGAGTTCGTTCCCGGGGCCGACGAGGACGGGGTCGTCCGGTTCCTGCTCGCCGCGGGCGCGGTCGGGATGCTGTTCAAGGAGAACGCCTCGATCTCGGGCGCCGAGGTGGGCTGCCAGGGCGAGGTCGGCTCCGCCTGCTCGATGGCGGCGGCGGGCCTGGCCGAGGTGATGGGCGGCAGCCCGCAGCAGGTGGAGAACGCGGCCGAGATCGGGATGGAGCACAACCTGGGCCTGACCTGCGACCCGGTCGGCGGGCTGGTGCAGATCCCGTGCATCGAGCGGAACGGAATGGGCGCGGTCAAGGCGGTCACGGCCGCGCGGATGGCGCTGCGCGGCGACGGCAGGCACCACGTTTCCCTGGACAAGGTCATCAAGACCATGAAGGAGACCGGGCGTGACATGTCGGTGAAGTACAAGGAGACCGCCCGCGGCGGGCTCGCGGTGAACGTCGTCGAGTGCTGACCGCGCCGGGCTGGCCCGGGCGAAGTTTCCTGGTGGCAGTAATGTCGGAGGGGCAGGCGTTAGGTAATGGGAGCGTCCACGCGGCGGGTTCGGCCGCGGAGGGTCCCCGAGGAGGGCAGCGTGGCCGCCAGTCGAGAGGTGCCGATGTCGCCCGCTCCGGCTGGAACCGTCGATGACCTGCTGTTCCGCCCGGTCCGGGCCGGGAACGCGTTCGAGGAGACGGTGGAGCGGCTGCTGCAGACGATCCGTCTCGGCGTGGTCGGCCCCGGCGGCCGGCTGCCGACCGAGCGCGAGATGGCCGCGCGCTTCAAGGTCAGCCGGGAGACGGTGCGCGAGGCGATCGGCGCGCTGAAGCAGGCCGGCTACATCGAGTCGCACCGCGGCCGCTACGGCGGGACGTTCGTGACCAGGGCCCTGCCACGCTCGCGGCGCCGGAATGTGAAACAGCTCGCCCAGGAGATGGGCAGCGCGCTCGAGGACGCGCTCACCATGCGCTACGTGCTCGAGGTGGGCGCGGCCGAGGCGGCCGCCCGGCGCACGCTGACCGATCAGGACCGAGACAACCTGCAGCAGCGTCTGAAGGAGGCCACCGATGTCAGCCTCACCGACTTCCGCCGCCACGACTCGCTGCTGCACCTGGGCATCGCCGAGGCGGTCGGCTCCCCCTCGCTGACCTCCGCGGTGGCCGAGGTGCGGGGCCGCCTCAACGAGCTCCTGGACGCGATCCCGCTGCTTGCCCGCAACATCGAGCACTCTAAGGAGCAGCACGCCGAGATCGTCTCCGCGATCCTCGCGGGCGACGCCGAGGGCGGCCGCCGGGCGATGGCCGAGCACGTGGCGGGCACCGCCTCGCTGCTGCGCGGTTTTCTCGAGTAGCGCCCGGCCGGCAGCCACCAGGCGCTGCGGACAGAAGCCTGGTAATGGCCCCCGGCCCGCAACATTCGCGCGACGCTGCCATGAAACGCCCGCGGCCGGGTAGTGGCGGCTGTCGTGGCGAAGGCGTTCGGGTATCTCATTGTCGGTCTGCGGTTTCCCATCATCCTGGCCTGGGCGGCGGCGGTGGTCGCGGCGGTGCTGCTGCTGCCGCCGTTGCCGACCTCGGGCGGCCTGGCCGACCTGATCCCGCCCGGGTCCGCGGCCGCGCAGGCGGACGCGACCGCCGCCCGGCTGTTCGGCTATCCGCTGGAGTCGGGCGTCGCCATCGTGCAGCGCGACCCCCGCGGCCTGCCGTCGGCGGCGGTGAACAGGGCCGCCCGGGCGGCCCAGGCGTACGACGGCCACGCCAGCATCCCCGGCCTGGTCGCCGTCGTCCCGCTGCCGAACGGGGCGGGCATTCCGGCCGCGATCAGCGTCTCGCCCGCCAGCGCGGCCGCCCTGCTGTCCCGGGTCAGCGGGCACACGTCGACGATCGTCACGTTCCTCGAGTTCAGCCCCGACGCGACCCTGCAGCAGCAGGTAACGGACGCCGGCACCTACGCGCAGCGCTACCTGACCGACGTCGTCGGGGTGACCGGGCCGGTCGCCGCCCAGTACGAGCAGGGGCTGATCATCAACCGCGACCTCGACTGGGTGGAGCTGTTCACCGTGCTCGCGATCGCGGTGATCGTCGGGGTCAGGCTCCGGTCGCTGCTCGCCCCGCTGGCCGCGCTGCTGTGCGCGGGGGCCGCCTACGAGATCGCGATCCGGGTGGTGATGTGGGGCGCCCAGCGGACCGGCATCGCGCTGCCGCAGGAGGCGGACCCGGTCCTGGTGGTGCTGCTGCTCGGCGTCACCACCGACTACTGCGTGTTCTTCCTCTCCGGAATGCGCAACCGGCTGGCCGAAGGCGCTGACCGGCTGCAGGCCGTCCGCGACTCGACCGCCGAGTCGGCCCCGATCGTGCTCGCGGCCGGGCTGATCGTCGCGGCCGGCACCGGGGCGCTGCTGGTGGCCCGCGGCGGCCTGCTGCGCGCCTTCGGCCCCGGGCTCGCGGCGACCGTGCTGGTGTCCATGGTGGTGTCGCTGACGCTCATGCCGGCCCTGCTCGGCCTGCTCAGCGGGGTGATCTTCCGGCACGTCGCCCCGGCCAAGCCAGCCGCCGCCGGAACCCCGCTGGCCCGGTTCGCGACCGCCCGGCCGGTGGCGCTGCTGGTCGTCGTGGCCTGCGTGGCCGGACTCGGGATCGCGGCCTGGGCCGGCAGCGGACTGGGCCTCGGCTCGCCGCTGATCGGCGAGATGCCGTCCTCCTCGACGGTCTTCCGGGCCAGCGCCGCCGCCTCGGCCGGTTTCGCGCCCGGCATCCTCGCGCCGACCGAGGTACTGGCGATCGGGCCCGGGGCTGGAACGCAGGTCGACGGCGGACAGCCGGCTGGCCGAGGCGCTACGCCACCAGCCCGGCGTGGCCAGCGTGGTCGGGCCGTCGGTTCTCACCGGTTCCGTCGCCGGAGACGTCGTCCCAGAATCCGATGATCGCCAAGGGCGGGGGAGCGGTCCGGTTCGCGCTCGTCTACGACACCGACCCGCTCAACGCCACCGCGATCGGACAGGTCAGGACGCTGACCGCGCGGCTGCCCGCCCTCGGCCGGGCGGCTGGCCTGCGCGGCGTTCAATACCAGGTCGGCGGGCAGACCGCCCTGACCGGCGACGCCATCAACTCGACCGCATCCGACCTGTGGCGGGTCGGGCTGGCGATCGTAGGGGTGACGCTGTTGCTCCTCATCCTGTTCCTGCGGTCGCTCCTCGCTCCGGTCTACCTGCTCGCCGCCAGCCTGCTGGCGGTGCTGGCCACGCTCGGGCTCACCGTGGTCATCTGCGACGCGCTGTTCGGATCGGCCGACCTGGTGTTCTTCGTGCCATTCGCGGCCGGGGTGCTGCTGGTATCGCTCGGGTCGGACTACAACGTCTTCGTCGTCGGCCGCATCTGGGAAGAAGCGCGGACGCGGTCGGCCAGGGACGCGGTCGCGGTCGCCGCCCCGCGCGCCTCCCGCGCGATCACCACCGCCGGGATCGCGCTGGCGGCCAGCTTCGGCCTCCTCGCGCTGATCCCGCTTGAGCAGTTCCGGCAGCTGGCGATCTTCATGGCCGTCGGCGTCGTCCTGGACACCGTCGTCGTCCGGTCCCTGCTGGTGCCGAGCCTGGTCGCCCTGACCGGCCGGGCCGGGATGTGGCCGCGCCACCAGCAGGCGGCCGACCCAGCCCCGCCTGCAGTGGAGCTGACCGACGCCCGCTGACCAATCGGGCCCGCAAGATCAAGATCATGCGGTACATCCGCATCGGGCGGGGCAAGCTCGACCTCGACCCGAGCGAGAGTCCCGTGAAGCGAGGGGCGACGGACCCGGGGTCAGCCCCTCAGCACGGGATCACGCTGTCGCTGTCCCCGGACAGCAGCAGCTGCGGGATCTGACCGAAGGCGTACTCGGCGGTATCGCTGTCCGGGGCGCGCGTGAAGGTCCAGACGACGTCGTACCGGTGCCCCGGCCAGGCCTTGGGGATGACGGTCTCCTTGACCACCGGCAGCGACGAGGCGATCGACGGGATGAGGTGATGCTCCCAGCAGATCAGCACGATGCCCGAGTAGTCGCGCACCACGCTGGCCGCCAGCTTCGCCTCCTGGCCCTTGGCGAAGGTTGAGTCGATCTCGATCCCGAGGCGGCCGCCGAGGCCTTCAATGGTCTGGTACGTCCGGTGCCCGGCGGTCTTAGCGGGGCTGCCGTGGGCCGGGGAGAGCAGGACGCTGGGCGCTAGCAACCCCGCCTTCGATCCGCCGCTGGCCGGATCGAAAAGGGCGACCAGCCCGCCCGCGCGCTGCCATCCCCTGGGCACCAGCGAATGCGGGCTGTGGTTGCCCTCAATGTCGACCCCGAATGGCGCATCCGGGGGCTTCCCGTGGCCGGATGGCTCCGGATCAGCCGGTTTCTCGCCGTGCCGGATGATGTAGATCGCCTCGGGCGGCGCGGCCAAGCCCTTGTTCACGTGGTGATCCATCAAGCGTTCCCCTTAGCGAATACGACGAAATTCTATCGTCGGCCGCGCGGGCCACGCCTATCTATGCCAGCCCCCAGGCCAGGCCTCTCGCCCCGTGCGGAGGCTGTCGCCTACGCCACAAGCCGAGAGCCCGGCAGCCGCGACGATTTCACCGTCGCGGCTGCCGGGCTCGAAGGCCGGCTAAGCCCAACCCGTCAGACCGCAGCCTCAGACCACGGCCATCGGGTCGATGCCCTCCATGTCCTCCCGCTTGATCCGGATCAGCACCAGCGCGATGACCACCGCCAGCAGCGAGATCCCGGCCGACACCAGGTACCCCTTGCTGAACCCGTAGGCCAGCGCGTGGTTGCTGATCGCCGTGGTCGCGGTCGCCGACAGGTGCGCCCCGTGGGTGGCGGCAACGGCCGACTTGGTGCTCGACGCCACCGCCGACCAGGCCACCGTGCCCAGGATCGCCAGGCCGATCGACCCGCCGACCTGCTGCCCGGTGTTAAGCAGCGACGACGCCACCCCGGTGTCCTTGTTCGGCACCTTCGCCAGCGCCAGCAGCGACAGCGGCACGAACGTCAGCCCCATGCCGAGGCCGGTCAGCATCATCGGCCCGAGCAGGCCCCCGGCGTACGTGCTCTGCTCGGTCAGACGTGACAGCCAGAACATGCCGCCCGCCGCCAGCAGCGGTCCGAAGGTGATGAGCGGGCGTGCGCCGATCCGCGCGACCAGCTGCGAGGAGAGCGCCGCCCCGACCACGATCAGGCCCACCATCGGCAGGTACGCGATACCGGAACGGACCGGGGAGTAGTGCCAGACCTCCTGCACGAAGATCGTCATGAAGAAGAACATGCCGAAGATCGCGGTGCCGATGCACAGGCTGATCAGGTAGGCCGCGGTCCGGTCGCGGGACTTCAGCACCCGCGGCGGCACCAGCGCGTGCGGCGACCGTGCCTCGATGAAGGCGAACGCGCCGAGCAGCACCACCGCCGCCACCAGGCTCGCGATGACCTTGGTGCTACCCCAGTGCCCGATCGCCTGGCCGTTGCTGAATGTGGTCGCCGCCTCGGACAGCCCGTACACCAGAGCGCCCAGCCCGAGCGACCCGGTGATCGCGCCGGGCAGGTCGAACCGGCCGCGCACTCGCTCGGACTCGCCGATGACGCGGGGCGCGAGCAGCACCAGGATCAGGCCGATCGGCACGTTCACGAAGAACACCCAGCGCCAGTCGAGGTAGCTCGTCAGCAGCCCGCCGGCGATCAGCCCGATCGCCGCGCCGGAGATCGACACGCCCGCGTACACGCCCATCGCCCGGTTCCGCTCCTTGCCCTCGGGGAAGGTGACGGCGATCAGCGACAGCGAGGCGGGCGCGGCCAGCGCGCCGCCGATGCCCTGGATGATCCGGGCGGTGAGCAGCCACGCCTGGTCCTGGGCAAAGCCGCCGGCCAGCGAGGCGACCGCGAACAAGGCGATGCCGGCGATGAAGATGCGGCGTCGCCCGAGCAGGTCGCCCATCCGCCCGCCGAGCAGCAGCAGGCCGCCGAAGGCGAGCGTGTAGGCGTTGACGACCCACTCCAGGTTCGTCCCGGAGAAGTGCAGCGCGTTCTGGATATGCGGCAGCGCGACGTTGACGATGGTCGCGTCGAGCACGACCATCAGCTGAGCGGCCGCGATGACCACGAGCGCGAGCCCGAGCCGCCGCGGCGCCGCCGCCTGGCCGCCCGATGTCGCGCTGGCTGCCCCGCCGCCGACCGCGACGGGAGCGCTCCCCGTCTGGCCTGTGGTTGGTGACACTGTGGTTCCCCTTACCTGATTTTGGGCGCGTTTCACCCACGGACTTACTGCGTCTCGTTTTTAGAGTCTTTAAATTCTTTAAAGCTGTATCGAACGGTCGCGTGGCTCCGCGTCATCCGCCCGTGTCTCATCTAGGGGGCAGACGGCCGACCGGGCGCCGCCGAGCGCCTTGTTCAGCAGCGCAAGGAAGCAGTTCCGTTCGGCGTCGTCGAGCGCGTAGCTCCACGGCATCTTCGCCGCGAGCTCCCGCATCAGCCGCTCCTTCGCGGCGATGCCCTCCTCGGTGAGCACCAGGTTCTTCACCCGCCGGTCGCGCTGGCTCGGCTCGCGCCTCGCGAACCCGCGCCGCTCCAGGGTGTCGGCCACGCTCGTGATGAACGACGCGTCGCACCCCATGTGCTGCGCGAGCTCCTTCATGGAGAGCACGCCTTCCAGCTTGAACATGGCCAGCAGATCGTGCGGAGCGATGTCGAACTCCGACGCGATCCCCTGGGCCACCCCCCCGACCAGCTTGACCAGCCCGGTGAGCGCGTCCAGGATGTCGCGGTTGACCGCGGACGCGTCCGCCCCCGTCTCACCCGACCCCTGCACTCTCATGCTCATGACTAGCTAAACAGTTGAGCTACTCAAGCAATTCCGCCCCCCGCCAACTTTTCCGGGTTTTTTCTGCTCACCTACAGGAGACGTTCTCGCCCTCCCAGATGTGACGTCCGAACCCCCGGGTTCTCATCGCCCAACCCGGCACCAACCCGGGCGGCGGCCTGCCCCGATATTCCTCGGTATGCCCCGCTCTGAGCTCCTGGACTTCCGACTGGCACGGAATCCGGGCAACCGTCTGAGTTGCCCCGGCGTCCTTACCGATGTGACCGAAAACTCATCAGAGCCTTCTCTGAAGCGCCGGGCATTCCTTGGCGCGGCCGCGGGCGGCGTCGCCGCGGTCGCCATCCCGGGAGTGGCCCAGGCCGCCGTGCCCCGTCCGCGCAGCCCGATCCGCTCCCGCGCCCGATCGGCGCCCCGTCGTCCGGCCCCACGCCGGCCGACTGGACCGCGCTCGGCCACGACCTGCAGGGCTCGCTCGTCCGCCCGGGCGACCGCAGCTACACGGTCGACAGCTACCTGTTCGACCCGAGGTTCGACGGGATCCACCCGGCCGGGATCGCCTACGTCGACAACGCGCACGACGTCGGCACCTGCCTGGCGTTCGTCCGCAAGTTCGGGATCAAGTTCGCGGCCCGCTCCGGCGGTCACAGCTACGCCGGCTACTCGTCGAGCACCGGCCTGATCATCGACGTCGAGAACCTCAAGGGCGTGCAGGTCTCCGGCACGACCGCGAACGTAGGCGCGGGCACCCGGCTGATCGACTTCTACAGCGAGCTCGCGGCCAAGGGCCGGGCCATCCCCGGCGGCTCCTGCCCGACCGTCGGCATCGCCGGCCTGGCCCTCGGCGGCGGCGTCGGCGTGGTCGGCCGGGCGTACGGGCTGACCAGCGACAAGCTCGCGTCGCTGAACATCATCACCGCCAACGGCCAGGCGCTGACCGCCAGCCCGAGTTCGCACTCGGACCTCTACTGGGCCTGCCGGGGCGGCGGCGGCGGCAACTTCGGCATCGCCACCTGGTTCCAGTTCAACACGGTGCCCGCCCCCAAGCCGGTGATCTTCTTCCTGTCCTGGCCGTGGTCGAAGGCGGCCAAGGTGATCGCCGCCTGGCAGTCCTGGGCCCCGAACGCCCCCGACGCGCTCTGGTCGAACCTGCACCTGGCGGCCGCCCCCGGCGGGCGCACGCCCACCATCCAGGTCGGCGGCTGCTACCTGGGCAGCATCACCGGCGCGCACAACCTGATCGAGCAGCTATACGCCAAGGTCGGCTCGAACGCCACCGGCTACAACCTCAACGTGTACTCCTACCTGAACGCGATGCTGCTGGAAGCGGGCTGCTCCACGATCGGCTACCAGGGCTGCCACCTGCCCTGGTACGCCAGCGGCGGCAAGCTGAACCGGCAGCCCGAGCTCGCCAAGTCGGCCTACTTCTCCAGGCCGCTGTCAAGCGCCGGGATCGCCACCCTGCTGCGCGGCGTCACCAACCTGCAGTCGGTGCGCGGCGCCGCAGGCGGCGTCGGGGGAGTGGCGTTCGACGCCATGGGCGGCGCGATCAACCGGGTCTCGCCCACCGCGACCGCCTTCGTGCACAGGAACGCCCTGTTCGGCGCCCAGTACACGACCGGCTGGACCAACGGCGCGGCGGCGGCCGGGATCAACAACCAGCACGCCTGGCTCCGCTCGTTCTGGGCCTCCATGCAGCCCTACGCCAACGGGCAGGCCTACCAGAACTACATCGACCCGGACCTGACCAACTGGTCCGCGGCCTACTACGCCCAGAACTACCCGCGACTGCAGACGGTCAAGAAGACCTACGACCCCACCCGCCTGTTCAACTTCCAGCAGGCCATCGTCCCGGCCTAGGGCCGTCAGCCGGCTGATAATGGACCGTCGTGTACACCCGCGTGTACACAACGGTCCATTATCTTTGCCGGGACCCGATCGCGCCGCGGTAACAGCAAGAAGCGGCGCCGCCGCAGCCGGCAACGACCCGTCAGTGCTCGCTGGAGGCGGACCAGATGTTGATCCCGGCCTCGACCGCGTTCTTGTCGATCGCGGCGATCTCCTCGGCGCTGAACGTGGTCTTGTCGGCCGCCGCCAGGTTCTCTTCCAGTTGGGCGACGCTGCTGGCGCCGACCAGGGCGGAGGTCACCCGGGGGTCGCGCAGCGTCCAGGAGATCGCCATCTGCGCCAGCGACTGCCCGCGCGCGGCCGCGATCGAGTTCAGCGCCCGGACGTGCGCCAGCGTCGCGTCGGTGAGCTGGTCCTGGGAGAGCGACCCGTTCCTCGAGGCGCGCGATCCGGCCGGCACGCCGTCCAGGTACTTAGTGGTCAGCAGCCCCTGCGCCAGCGGCGAGAACGCGATGCAGCCGGCCCCCTCGGCCTCAAGCACGTCCAGCAGCCCGCCCTCAATCCACCGGTTGAGCATGGAGTAAGACGGCTGGTGGATCAGCAGCGGCGTGCCCAGCGAGCGCAGGATGGAGGCCGCGTCCCTGGTCCGCTCGGGCGAATAGGACGAGATGCCCGCGTACAGGGCCTTGCCCGACCGGACGGCGGTGTCAAGCGCGCCCATGGTCTCTTCCAGCGGGGTGTCGGGGTCGAAGCGGTGGCTGTAGAAAATGTCCACGTACTCCACCCCCATCCGCTTCAGCGACTGGTCGAGGCTGGCCAGCAGGTACTTGCGAGACCCCCACTCGCCGTACGGCCCGGGCCACATGTCGTACCCGGCCTTGGTCGAGATCACCAGCTCGTCCCGGTACGGGAGGAAGTCCTCGCGGAACAGCCGCCCGAAGTTGACCTCGGCCGACCCGTAGGGCGGCCCGTAGTTGTTGGCGAGATCGAAGTGGGTGACGCCGAGGTCGAAGGCGCGCCGCAAGATGGCGCGCTGGGTGCTCAGCGGTGACTCGTCACCGAAGTTCTGCCACAGGCCAAGGGAGACAGTGGGCAGCTGCAGCCCGCTGCGCCCGCTGCGGCGGTAGGGCATCTTCCCGTCATATCGGCCGTCATCGGCGATGTAAGTCATGGGGAAGAGTCTGCCACTGCCGCCCGCCAACCACATCGCGGGCGGACCGACCGGGTGGGTCCGTTCGCAGCGCTAACGACTCAGGTGGGATGATTTCCGCTGGGCCTGACGCGGCCGCGCCGCCGCCGAGGCGGCGCGCCGGCCCGTGGTTCGTCTCGCCGGCGAAAGGACTCCAGACATGTGTACCTACCTGACCGAGAAGATCGAGCTCAGCGGCAGCGCCAAGGGCGCGGCCGGCTGGATCAAGGTGACCGACGGCAGCGTCTACCTGGATCATCCGGTGCACGCGCCATTCGGCCACTCGCTCAACATCGACTTCCTCGCCCCCGAGCTCGGCCCCTCCGGACGGGTCGCGGTCGAGCTCAGCCAGGAGTCGGCCCGCGCGCTGGCGAAGGCGATCGAGGCGGTGCTCGAGTCCGCGCCGCCCGGCCTCGAGTAGCGGTTAGCAGCGACAGCCCACCCCATCAAAGAAGATCTAGGGAGATAAGCATGTATGACGCGTTGTTCGCCGAGTCCATCACGATCACCGGGCACGGCGGTGACTCGATCGAGGCCTACTCGGCCCGGCCGCTGGACTCCGCCCCCCGCGGCGGCGTGGTCGTCATCCACCACATGCCCGGCTACGACATCCAGACCAAGGAGATCGCCCGCAACTTCGCCGCCCACGGCTACAACGCGGTGGTGCCGAACCTGTACTGGCGCGAGGCGCCGGGCGCGAGCCCGGACGACGCGGCCGCGACCGCCCGCGCCCAGGGCGGCGTCCCCGACGAGCGCCTGGTCGGCGACGTGGCCGGGGGCATCGCCTACCTCAAGAGCCTGACCAACTCCAACGGCAAGGTCGCCGCGATCGGCTACTGCTCCGGCGGCCGGCAGTCGTTCCTCGCCGCGGTCAGCCTCGACCTCGACGCCGCGGTGGACTGCTACGGCGCGTTCGTCACCGGCGAGGCGCGCGAGGGGACCACGATGGTCCCGATCGTGGACAAGACCCCCACCCTGTCCTGCCCGCTGCTCGGCCTGTTCGGCAACGACGACCAGTACCCGTCGCCCGCCCAGGTCGACGAGCTCGAGGAGGCCCTCAAGGCCAACGGCAAGACCTACGAGTTCCACCGCTACGACGGCGCCGGCCACGCCTTCTTCGCGGTCAACCGTCCCTCCTACCGCCCCGAGGCCGCCAACGACGGCTGGGACCAGATCTTCACCTTCTACGGCAAGTACCTGTAGCCCGCGGGGAACGACCCCCTGCTCCCCGCGCATTTGGGACGTACGCCCCCATGCCCCCGCCGGGGGTACCGCAAAGGGCGCGGCACCCCCATGCCGCGGGCTGGGGTTAGAGCCGTGTGGTTGCTGTCGGAGGGGGCTGCCTAACCCGCAGCGCCCCTCCGGCCTGTCGCCTCCGCCAGCGACAGGTTGGGGGTCCTGTCGCCTCCGCCATCGATCGGTCACGGTGGTGTCGTTGGCGTAGTTGACTTGGCTCAGGGCAGCTTGGGCGGGCGGCCGGGGCGCCGGTCAAATGGTCCGGAATGTCGGTGGGCCGTGGCACGATTCCCCGACAGACCATGACCGGGCGACGCACAGCCGACAGAGGGCGGAATCAGCATGAGCGCGAGGGACACGGCATGAGGTTCACAGTGCAGCGCGACGCGCTCGCCGAGGCCGTGACCTGGGTGGCCAGGGCGCTGCCGACCCGGCCGGTGGTGCCGGTGCTGGCGGGCCTGCTGCTACGCGCCGAGCGGGAAGATCAAAATCAGTCTGGATCGAACGGTCCGGGGTGGCTCACCGCGTCCTGCTTCGACTATGAGGTGTCGGCCCGGATGCGGGTGCGCGCCGAGGTCGCCGAGCCGGGCGTCTTCCTGGTCCCGGGCAGGCTGCTGGTCGAGATCGTCCGCAGCCTGCCCGCTCAGCCCGTCGAGTTCGGCGAAGATCCCGACGGCATCTCCGTGACCTGTGGTGAGGCGTCGTTCGCGGTGGCCAGCCTGCCGTCGGGCGAGTACCCCGAGCTGCCGGAGCTGCCGCAGCTGGCGGGCACGGCCGACGGCGGCGCCCTCGCCGCCGCGATCGGCCAGGTGACCCCGGCCGCCAGCCGCGACGACACGCTGCCGATGCTCACCGCGGTCAACGTCGAGCTGGCCGGGGAGACGATGACGCTCGCCGCGACCGACCGCTACCGGCTCGCGGTCCGGGAGCTTGGCTGGCATCCGGCGCCGGGCTTCGGCGACGCCGGCCGGGTCTCGCTGCTGGTGCCGGCCAGGACGCTGAGCGACGCCGCCAAGATGATGAGCGCCGGGACCGAGGTCGCGATCATGCTCAGGCCGGACGGCGACCGGGCCGGCGGCGGCACGTCCGCCGCCGGCGGCGGTGCGGCCGAGGCCATGATCGGCTTCGACGCGGGCGAGCGGCGGCTGACCGCGCGGCTGCTGGCGGGCGAGTTCGTCCGGTACCGGTCGCGCTTCCCGGACGAGTTCGGCTGCACCGCCGACCTGCCCGCCGAGGCCTTCGCGGAGGCCGTGCGGCGGGTCGCGCTGGTCGCCGAGCGCGGCACCCCGGTGCAGCTCACGTTCGCGCCGGGACGGGTCACGGTCGGGGCCGCGACGCAGGGCCAGGCGCGGGCCAGGGAGACGGTGCCGGCCGACTTCGCCGGCGATGAGCCGGCGATCGCCTTCAGCCCGCACTACCTGCTGGACGGCATCATCGCGGCGACCGCCAATCCGCCGGTCGCGCCCGCCGCGGCCTCCGGCCCGTCGGCCTCCGGCCCGTCGGGCGCGGCGGCCGCCGGGCCGGCCGAGCGCGGGGCGGCGCAGCGGACGGATACGGCTCTGGTTCACCAGCCCGAGCAAGCCCGCTGTGATCACCCGCCAGCCGGACCAGGACGCCGACGAGCAGAAGAGCGCCGAGGCCGACTTCCGCTATCTAGTCGTCCCGCAGCGCGTCCAGTTATCCGCCTTGGCCGTGCGTGCCGGGCGCATCGGGCAGGCAGCGCCAGGGATGCAAGGAACGCGATGCCCGGCCACTACCGGCCGGGCGGGATCATCGGCCCGACCGCTGGAGCGCCGTGCCGGGCGAACAGCAGCGCGGTGAACAGCCAGATCAGCATGGCCAGAATCAGCAGCGAGAGGGCGGCGAACTTGCCCGCCCGGTCCGCCGCCGACGGCCGGTACTGCACATCGCGGGTCCGGTAGCTCGCGCCCGGCCGGTCCTGGAAGCCGGGCTGGAACCCCGGCTGGAACCCGACCCTGGTCGAGCCCATGGCCGAGCCGCGCATCCCGGCGTTCCACTCGCCGGCCCACCTGGAGCCGGTCGCCGGGGCCGGCATCCACGGCCGGGCGGGCATTCCCGGGGTCGCGGGCTGGCGGGAGAGCCGGGCGAGCCCGGGCAGCCGTCCCGGCCCGGGCAGATCGGACATAATCCGCGCGAGCTGACCGAACGTCGTCGCCGCGAACACCGCCTCGAGACGTTCGTGCAGCTCCTCGAGGTTAAGCCGACCGGCCGTGAAGTGCTCGCCGAGATCCGCCGCCGCCGCATCGCGTTCCGCGTCCCCGATCCGCATCACATGCGGACCTCGTGGCCACAACGGGTCGCCGCCACCAGGGAGGGGAGCGTAATAACGCATCGCCATCGTCCCTTCCGTGTTCGCTCGGAAGTTCGGTCCCCTCCACGATAAGTCGCCGGCGGCGGCCAAGGGAACACCGGCCGCCTGGACGGCCGGGCGAGCGGCCTACCAGCGGCGTCGGCGCGGGCCTCGGCCGGCGCCCCGGCGTCGGCCGAAAATGAGGAAGAGCAGCCGTCGCAGCATCGCGAACGCGGCGAACAGCAGGACGACGGCGAACGGCCGTCCGCTCCCGATCCCGAATATGCCGACGATGCCGAACAGCAGGAACGCCGCCAGCAGCATGAACGAGGTGACGCCGGCCCGACCGCGCGCCTCGCGCCGAAGCCGGGACCGCCGTTGCGGAACGACCCGCCGGCCCCGCCGTCCGAGCGCCCGTCGCCGGTGCCCCAGTCGGTCCACTGCTGCCCGGGCCGCCCGATGGGCGTCCGTCCGCCGAAGGCACCGCCCGCCGCGGACCTGGCGCCGCCGGCCGTCGCGTCCCGCCAGCCCGCGGACGGCAGGTCGGTGAAGACCGCGTTCAGGTCCCCGCGCGTCTTGGCGGCGAAGGTCTGGTCAAGCCGCTGATTGAGCTCGTCCTGGGTCAGCCGCCCGCTGGCGAAGTGCTCCCGCACCTCAGCCGCGGCAGTCTCGCGCTCGGCGTCCCCGACCCGCATCTCAAATCCCGAAGTCACAGCTTCCCCCAGCCAGAGACGATATTGAGATCCACGATATATCGCGACAATCGCGCAAGCAAGTGATCCCCAGCACAACCGCGTCCAGACACCGGACGAGGGGAAGCGTCATGGTCGCCTACGAGTCCAGACAGTGGGGCCTGCGCCTCAGTTGAGGAAGTAGCTCGAGCCGCCGTTCTGCGGGTTGGTGACCAGGGCGATGACCGTCATCGTGAGCCCGTGCGCGAACGTGAGCTTCAGGTAGATGTCCTTGCCGTCGTGCATCGGGCCCGGGTTGGTGATCAGCAGGTGGTAGCTGTTCGGGATCAGCTTGGTGGTCGAGTCGGCCGCGATCGGGATGTCCTTCACCGTGTGCATGACGACCGGCGAGACGTCCTTGGTGACCGGCGCCCGCAGCTCGACCGTGCCGCCCACGCTGGTGGACACCGAGACCAGCTCGTCGGCCGCGCCGTTGTTGCGGATGTCCAGGTAGCCGACCGTGGTCTGGCCTGCCGCGGCCGGCTGCTCGACGTACGCGCCGTTGGTCACGATGCCGGGGCCGCTCGCGTGATTAAGCGGGGCGGAGCACCCCGCGCTCGCGACCGCGATCGCCGCGGCGACGCCTGCCAACCCGATGACCCGGATAAACCTCAGCACGCGAAACAATCTACCCCTGCTCGATCGCGGTTCCGATCAGGCCCAGGGGCGGAGAGCCGAGGTCCATCAGCGCGGTGTGGAAGCGCTTGAGCGTGAAGCCCGCCCCCCAGGCCGCCCTGGCCCGGTCGCGCAGCGCCATGATCTCCAGCTTTCCCCAGGTGTAGCGGCCGTAGGTCGGGTCGAAAGTCGCGCGCCTGGCCTCGGACAGCGCGGCCGGGCCGGCCAGGTGGGTGTCGGCCTCGAACCGCGCGGCCGCCTCCTGCACGGTCATGCCCGCCGTGTGCACGCCGAGCGCGCAGGCCAGCCTGGTCACCCGGACCAGGGCCTCGAGCCAGACGCCGAACGCGAACCTCGGGTCGTCGGCCAGGAACCCCTCCTCGACGCAGAGCTCCTCGGCGTAGTGCGCCCAGCCTTCGACGAAGGCGCTCGAGAACAGGGTCCGCCGGACGTCGCCGCGGGTCCGTCGCAGCGCCTGGTGGTGCGAGAAGTGCCCCGGCGCGACCTCGTGCACGGTGATGGCCGGCAGGGTGGCGGCGCTGAACACCTCGAGCCACTCCTGCGCCTGCTCCGGCGGCCACGACTCGTCCGGCGGGGTGATCCAGTACCAGGACGGCGCGTCGCGCTCGGCCGGCGCGTTGGTCGAGATCATCGCCATCGCCCAGCGGCGCGACTCCGGCGACTCGCCGACCAGGCAGACGCCGTCGTGCACCGGTACCAGGTCCCGCTCGCGGGTGAACGCGAGCGCCCGCTCAGTCCAGTACGTGGCCGTCTCGATCACGCCCGCCCGGTCGGGGTGGTCCTTGACCAGCTCGCGGGCCAGGTCAAGGGGGTCGCGGCCGTTGTCGATGGCGGCGGCCGACTCCGCCAGCCGGTCCATCAGCCGGTCCCGTTCGGCGTCGGCCCGGGCGGCGAGGGCGGCCAGGTCGACGTCGATCGCCTCGGCCGAGGACAGCAGCGCGGCCAGCGCGCCCGGCCCGAGCGCGGCGTCGGCCGGCCCTGACTCGGCCGCCCGCTGCACGTGGGCGACCAGCCGCGCGTGCGCGGACAGCGCCGCCTCCCGCGCCGCCGGGTCGGCGTCGGCCGGGATGCCGGCCGCCAGCCCGCGGACGGCGCCGAGCAGCGAGTCCGCGATCGGGGCGGGAATCGCGTCGAGCGAGGCGACCGCCGCGTCGATGACGGCGGGCCAGGCGGCCAGGTGCGCGGCCCGGGCGGCGTAGCGCTCCGCCTCGGGCGCGTAGTCCTTGTCATAGCAGGCCAGGTCGAGCTCGCCGAGGTGGTAGATCGGGTTGCTCCGGTGCAGCTCGAGATCGCCGTAGACCACCTGCTGGAGCTGCTCGAACGCGCGCAGGTGCGCCTCGTCATGCGGGTCTTCCCGCACCGCGCCGGACTGCCGGGCCGACGTCAGCCCGGACAGCCCGGCCGCCACGCCGTCGGGCGAGAGATCCTGCGGCACCCCGTCGTACTCGTGCCGTCCGCCGTACTCCCGCGCCTCCGCGACGTTGAGATCGCAGATCGCCCGCACCCGTGAATCAAGCTCATCCATGCCCACAGACGTTACCGTGCGACCCGCCCGTTTCCCGCTTGCCTCTGCCGCCGCAGCCCCCAGCGCCAATCCCCGAGCGCACCCGTCTCGGTCTTGTGGCCCGACCGGACCATCTCTAGCGGGCCCGTGGCCCCAGGGCTCGATCCGCAACGGGCCCGTGGCCCCCAGGGCCCGATCCCGAGTGGCCCCGTGGCCGGTGGCCCCACGGCCGGTACGAATGCGGTTGGATGGCGGTTATGGCCCACGTTGACGAATTCACGACCCGGCCGGAGCTCGCGGGGACGTTCGGGATGGTCGCGTCCACCCACTGGCTGGCGTCGGCGGCCGGGATGGCCGTCCTCGAGCGCGGCGGCAACGCGTTCGACGCGGCCGTCGCCGCCGGGTTCGTACTGCAGGTGGTCGAGCCGCACCTGAACGGGCCCGGCGGCGAGGTGCCGGTCATCGGGCACGACACCAGGCGGGGCGAGACGTTCGTGGTCTGCGGGCAGGGCACCGCCCCGGCCGCCGCCACCGTCGAGGCGTACGCCGGGCTCGGGCTCGACCTAGTGCCGGGCAGCGGGCTGCTGGCGGCGTGCGTGCCCGGCGCGTTCGGCGGCTGGCTGCTGCTGCTGCGCGAGTACGGCACGCTGCCGCTGCGCGACGTGCTCGGCTACGCGATCGGGTACGCGCAGGCCGGCTACCCCCTCGTCCCCGCGATCAGCTGGTCGATCGCCAGCGTGGCCGAGCTCTTCCGCGAGCACTGGCACACCTCGGCCGAGGTCTACCTGCCCGGCGGCGGCGTGCCCGCGCCCGGCACCCGGTTCGCCAACCCCGCGCTGGCCGCCACCTACCAGCGCATCCTGGCCGAGGCGGAGGCGGCCAGCGGGGACCGGGACGAGCAGATCGAGGCGGCCAGGCAGGCCTGGTACGACGGGTTCGTGGCCGAGGAGATCGGCAAGTTCGCGGCGACCGAGGTGATGGACGTCACCGGCGAGCGACACCGCGGCCTGCTCACCGGCCACGACCTGGCCACCTGGCACGCCCGCCTCGAGGCGCCGGTCAGCTACGACTACGCCGGGCTGACCGTCTGCAAGACCGGCCCCTGGGGTCAGGGGCCGGTCTTTCTGCAGCAGCTCGCCCTGCTCAAGGGCTTCGACCTGCAGCCGCCCGCCGTGCAGCCGGGCAGCGCCGAGTTCGTCCACCTCGCCATCGAGGCGGCGAAGCTCGCCTTCGCCGACCGGGAGGCGTGGTACGGAGACCCCAACTTCACCGACGTGCCCCTCGAAGAGCTCCTCTCGACCACGTACAACGACGAGCGACGCCAGCTCATCACCGATACGGCCAGTGCCGAGTTCCGACCCGGCCGGCCCGGCGGCAGGGACATTGAGCTGCCGGACTTCGCCCACGGTCCGTTCGATACCCCCGAATTTGACTTTGCCGACCGCCGCCGCCAGCGGGGGACCGGCGACCCGGGGATCGACCCCGCCACCGGCGAGCCGCTCGGCCGGGCGGCCCAGGCCCAGCCGCAGGCGAAGCGCGGCGACACCTGCCACCTCGACGTCGCCGACCGGTGGGGCAACGTGGTCAGCGCCACCCCCAGCGGCGGCTGGCTGCAGTCCTCCCCGATCATCCCGGCGCTGGGGTTCTGCCTGGGAACCCGCGGCCAGATGTTCACGCTCACCCCAGGGCTGCCCGCGACGATCGCGCCCGGCAAGCGGCCGAGGACCACGCTGACGCCGACCCTGGCGCTGCGGGACGGGGAGCCCTACCTGGCGTTCGGCACGCCCGGCGGGGACCAGCAGGACCAGTGGACGCTGCACTTCTTCCTCAACCACGCGGTCTTCGGCCTGAACCTGCAGCAGGCGATCGACTTCCCTGCCTTCCACTCCGCGCACCTGCCGTCGTCGTTCTACCCGCGCGAGTCGTACCCGCTGCGGCTGGACGTCGAGGAGCGGATCGGCGGGGCCGCGGTCGACGAGCTACGGCGGCGCGGTCACGACGTGCACGTCCAGCCGCCGTGGTCGCTCGGCCGGATCAGCGCCGTCGCCCGCAGGAACGGCCTGCTCTACGCCGCCGCCAACCCCCGCGGCATGCAGGGGTACGCCGTCGGGCGGTGACCCGCCGGCTCACCGGGCCGGCGGCCCCGGCCAGTCGTATGACCGGAATATTCGCAGGTAATTGCCCTGAAGACCGTCCACGAAGCCAGCGCCAGATGACATGGGACGACCTGCGGAAGTCGCCGGATCGCTTCTGCCGATGCTGCGCGGCCGATTTCGACAACGTCGTCCACACGCACAGGCTGGTCGACGCGATCATGTCATCTCGGTGACCAGCGCAGCCATCTCGTGGCGCACGTGACGGCCAAGACTGGTCGCCGTCGATGGTGATAACGGATCGGCACCCGTCGACGCCACCCGCTGCCGGGTCGTCCTGCGGGTAATCGCCCCTGCAGTCAGTCGGCTTGGCCAGGGGGCTTGCGGTCGGCCCATGGCCTGGCTTGTTCGGCTTGTGCGGCGACGTTGATGAGCAGGTCCTCACGCCCGTAGGCGGCGACGAGCTGCACGCCGACGGGAAGGCCAGCGCTGTTCCAGCTCAGCGGGAGGCTGACGGCAGGCTGGCCAGTGATGTTGAACGGCCTGGTGAAGGCGGTGTAAGCGGCCTGGCCAGCTGGGTCGCCGGACAGGGTGCCGAGAAGTGCCGGAGGTTCGCCCGTCGCGGGGGTCAGCAGCAGGTCGTACCCGTCTGCCCACCATTGGCAGACGGCGCGCCGGAAACGAGTGCACGCGCTCAGCGCCCGGGCATGATCGGCCGCAGTCGCCTGGCGTCCCCGCTGCGCCCGCGCCCAGGTGGCCGGCTCCACGTCATCGGCCGTGACGTCGCAGCCCAGGGCATCGGCCAGTTGGACGATGGCGAGGCCAAGATTGCTGGATGCCACCAGCCCGATCTGGCCGCCGATGCCCGGATCGGCGAGGGCAGCGGGATAAGCGTCCTCGACGTGGTGACCGAGCGCCTGCAGCAGCCGCGCGGCTTTGTGCACGGCGTCCGCGCAGTCCGGATGAACCGGATCCCCGGCCGGGTAGCGGTCGAGCAGCCCCACCCGCAAACCCGCCGTGTCAGCCTCGAGTTCACGGACATAGGGCCTGCCCGGCGGCGGCGCGATCACCCGGTCACCGACGCCGGGACCGTGCACCGCGTCAAGCATCGCGGCGGTATCGCGGACTGTGCGGCTGACGCAGAACTCGACACCGGGACCGGACTCATCGCCCGACGGCCCGGCGCTGATCCTGCCCTGCGTTGGCTTGAGGCCAACCACACCGCAGCACGCCGCGGGTATCCGGATGGAACCGGACCCGTCAGTGGCATGCGCGACCGGGACCATCCCCGCGGCGACCGCCGCCGCCGCGCCGCCGCTGGATCCGCCCGGCGAACGGGCCAGGTTCCACGGGTTGCGGGTCGCCCCCCACGCCGTCGGCTCGGTGGTCACCGAGCCGGCGAACTCGGGGGTATTCGTCCGGCCCGCGATCACCAGGCCCGCCGCCCGAAACCTCGATACCAGGACCGAATCAGCTGGCGCCGGCCGCGCGGCCTCCTTCAACCGCCAGTTGCCGCTGGCCGCCGGCTGCCCGGCATAGGCCGCCTGCCAGTCCTTCAGCAGGAACGGGACGCCCGCGAAGATCCCGTCCGGCAACGCGCTGGCCGCGGTGCGCCGGGCGTGGTCGAACCACCGCATCACCACCGCGTTGATCCCTGGGTCAGCCGCCTCGATCCGCTCTATCGCCGCATCGAGCAACTCCAGCGGCGTCACCTGACCAGACCTGACGAGTTCCGCCTGACCAGTCGCATCCAGCCACCGCGTCTGATCAGACAGGTCACTCATCGCTACCCTCGCACATAACCACGATCCTGCCACTGCCGTCGGCGTCAGTCGGTGATCACCCACATATCGCATGACTGCAGCTTCTCGTGCCGCTAGGGACCCTTATGCCTGTTTACCGGACGCCGCCGATGACCTTTGTCATGGGTAACGGCTGAGCGCGCGCACTACCGGCTACCGGGCCCCCGATGGTGGGATCGGACAGTACGCGAAACCGACGGCCGGCCAACCCGGCTCACGGCAAGGGGACGAGCGAAATGAGCAACAGCGGAACGGGACCGGTGGTCTCGTTCGAAAACGTCAGCAAGCAGTACGGGGGCCTGAAGGCAGTCGACGGGCTTAACCTGGACCTGCGCCCGGGGGAGACGGTGGCCCTCCTCGGACCGAACGGCGCGGGCAAGTCAACCTCACTCGACATGCTGCTGGCGCTGAAGAAGCCCACCTCCGGGCGGATCCGGATGTTCGGCAGCGACCCGTACCACGCCATCAAGTCCGGCCGGGTCGGCGCCATGCTCCAGTCCGGCGGGCTGATGCCCGAGGTCACCGTGCGCGAGCTCGTCAGCCTGGTCGCGAGCCTGCACCCGCGGCCGCTGCCGGTCGAGACGACGATGAAGCAGGCCGGAATCGACAAGTTCGCCGACCAGCGGGTCGACAAGCTGTCCGGCGGCCAGACCCAGCGGGTCAGGTTCGCGCTCGCGATCGCGGGCGAGTGCGAGCTGATCGTGCTCGACGAGCCGACGACCGCGATGGACGTGGAGACCAGGCGGCTGTTCTGGTCGAACATGAAGGCCGAGGTGGCCGAGGGCCGCACGCTGCTGTTCGCGACCCACTACCTGGAAGAGGCCGACCAGGCGGCGGACCGGATCCTGGTCATCAACAAGGGACGGCTGCTGGCCGACGGCACCCCGGCCGAGATCAAGCAGCGGGCCGGCGCCAAGCGGATGTCGTTCCGGCTCGAGCGGGTGGACGAGCCGTTCTTGCTCGGCCTGCCCGGCCTTGAGAGCCTGGAGCTACGGCACGACGTGGTGCAGATCCAGACCAGGGACTCCGACGCGACCCTCTACGCGGTGCTCGACGCCGGCTACCGGCCGACCGAGATCGAGGTCTCCAGCCTCGGCCTCGAGCAGGCCTTCATCGCGATCACCGCGGAAGACGACCGGGCCGGCGACGCGTCGGGCCCGGTGCAGGTGACCCGCCACGCAAGCACGACAGCACGACGAGCGGCGAGAAGGAGATGAGCGACAAATGAGCTCCACCAGCGGCACCCTCGCCCTCGGCAAGGCCGAGATCATCAGGCTCAGGCGCAACAAGCGCTACCTGTTCTTCACCCTCGCCCTGCCCATCGTGCTCTACCTGGCGCTGGCCAAGACGGCGGCGACCGAGGCGGGCGTCTCCTTCAGGATCTACTACCTGTTCGAGATGGCCTCGCTCGGCGCGTTCAGCGGGGCGTTCAACAACAACGCGATCCGCATCTCCCAGGAGCGGAAGGACGGCTGGATCCGGCAGCTCCGGCTCACCCCGCTGCCCGCCAACAGCTACGTGGTGGCCAAGATCATCGCCACCGTCGCGCTGACCGCGCCGCAGATCGCGATCATGATGCTGCTCGGCCGGTTCTACGGTGGCATCAACCTGCCGATCTGGGAATGGACGGTGATCGCGCTCGCGATCTGGCTCGGCACGCTGATCTTCGCCGCGCTGGCGGTGGCGATCGGCTACTGGATGAACCCGAACTCGGTCCAGCCCGTCATCATGCTCATCTTCCTGTTCTTCTCGCTCTTCGGCGGGCTGTGGTTCCCCGTGAGCGGCGGGCTCAAGACGTTCGCGCAGGGCACCCCGACCTTCCGGATCGTGCAGATCGCGACCGACGTGGTGACGAACGGCACCGTCTCGTGGATCCCGGTCAGCATCATCCTGGCCTGGCTGGTGGTCTTCGTCGGGCTGGCGACCTTCGCGGTCAGGAACGCGGCCGAGGCGATCTGACCATGGCTGGAACCGGCGGTAGCGACGTGGCAGCGACCAGCCCCCACCCGCGGCGTGCCGCTGGCGAGCTGACGAGGGGCGCGCGCCTGTGGCGCGTGTCCCTCACCTCGGTCTGGCTGGTCTACCTCATCCAGCCGGTATCGGGCCTGTTCGGCCACCACCACGACGCGCTCTACGTCGGCGGCGGGCTGGCCATCATCGGGGCTTTCTGCGTGGTCTTCGTGATCACGCTGGCGGACTGGCACGCGACCAGGCGACGCTCGGCGATCTGGCTCGCCGCGCTGTTCGCGCTGGCCCTGGCCGCCTGCTTCTGCTACGGGGGCTCGGGCGCGACCTCGCTCTGGATCTACGTGTCGGCCATCGCCGGCCTGACGATCGCGGTCCAGCGGACCGCGCTCTGGGTGCTCGCCCTGATCTGCGCGTGCTACTGCGGCACCAGCCTCGTCGGCCATGTCGACATGGGCGACTTCCTCATCAACCTGCTGCCGACGGTGCTGCTCGGCCTGGCCATGATCGGGCTCAGGAACCACTTCGAGCTGACCCGCGAGCTGACCGAGGCCCGCGAGACCGTGGCCAGGCTGGCCGCCAGCCAGGAACGGCTGCGGCTGGCGCGGGACATGCACGACCTGACCGGGCAGTCGCTCTCGATGATCACGCTCAAGTCCGAGCTCGCCCTCCGGCTGCTCGGCCGGCTGCCGGCCAGTCCCGACCGGGACCGCGCCCGCGACGAGATCGAGCAGGTCGGGGCGGTCAGCAGGCAGACCCTGCACGACATCAGGGAGGCCATCAGCGGTTACCGGCGGCCCACGCTGGCGGTGGAGATCATCACCGCCCGGGCCGCCCTCGAGTCGGCCGGGATAGCGCCGCAGGACGACGCGGAGCTCACCTTGCTGTCGGGCACGTTCGACCCCGACGCCGAGGCGGCGCTGGCCTGGTGCCTGCGCGAGGCGGTGACCAACGTGGTGCGCCATTCGGGGGCGCGCACCTGTCAGATCCGCCTCGCCCGCCGCGGCGGGACGCTGACCCTGGAGGTCCGCGACGACGGCCGGGGGCACGCCGGCCTCGACCCGGGCGGCGGCGACAGCGGCACCTTCACCGGCACCGGGCTGCGCGGGATGTCGGAGCGGCTGTGCGCGGTCGGCGGCAGCCTCGAGCTCCGCCCGGCCGGGCCGCCCGGGTTCCGCCTGATCGCCGCCGTCCCCGCCACGGCCGCCGTGCCACCCGGCCCCGCCGCCGCGGCCGACGACGGCGGTGCCCAGGCAATCGCGCGCAAGGGCGCTACCGTGTCGGAATGAACACCATCCGGGTTCTGATCGCCGAAGACCAGGCGATGATCCGCGAGGCCCTCGCCGCGCTGCTCTCGTTCGAGGACGACATCGAGGTCGTCGCCCAGGTCGGCCGGGGCGACGAGGTGACGGCGGCCGCCAAGCGGTCCGACCCCGACATCGCCCTGCTCGACATCGAGATGCCCGGCCTGGACGGCCTCAGCGCCGCCGCCGAGCTCAGGCAGGCGTGCCCCAAGACGAAGATCGTCATCCTCACCACGTTCGGCCGCCCCGGCTACCTGCGGCGCGCCATGGAGTCGGGCGTATCCGGATTTATCGTGAAAGACTCGCCGGCCGACAAGCTCGCGCGCACCATTCGCGACGTGCTCGGCGGCCAGCGCGTGATCGACCCCGACCTGGCCGCCGCCGCCCTGGCCGAGGGCGCGAGCCCGCTCACGCCGAGGGAGCGGGACGTGCTCGCGGCCGCCAGCGACGGCGCCACGATCGCCGAGATCGCGGGCAGCCTCTTCCTGTCCGAGGGCACCGTCCGCAACTATCTCTCCTCCTGCATCCAGAAGACCGGCGCCCGCAACCGCACCGAGGCCCGCCGCGTCGCCGAGGAGCACGGCTGGCTCTGAGCTGTACCGCTGTGAGCTGCGCGGGCGGCCATATCGCCGCACCGGAAACGGGCCCATAAGATGAACCGCGTGGCAACCCCCGGTTATCTCCGCTACCCCCACGTTCACGGCGATCTGCTGACCTTCGTCACCGAAGACGACGTCTGGCTGGCCCCGGCCGAGGGCGGCCGCGCCTGGCGGCTGACCTCCGACGGCGGGCAGGCGAGCAATCCGCGGTTCTCGCCCGACGGCGCCACGATCGCGTGGACCAGCTGGCGCGACGGCGGCATCCCCGAGGTCTACACGGCCGAGCTCGACGGCGGCACCGGCGGGCCCGCGACCCGCCGCACCTACTGGGGCGACCTGCGCACCCGCACCACCGGCTGGACCGACGCGGGCGAGGTGCTCGCCACCTCCGCCGTCGACCAGCCGTCCTCCCAGCGGACCCACGCGTACGCCGTGCCGCTCGACGCCCCGCCCCGCCGCCTGCCGTTCGGCCAGGTCAACGACCTCGCGCTGACCACCGCGGCGACCGCCCTGCTGACCGGGCAGCGCGGCGACCCGGCCTACTGGAAGCGCTACCGGGGCGGCACCGGCGGCCGGCTCTGGATCGCCGCCGGCGACGACCCGCTCTTCACCCGGGTGCTGAGCGGGCTCGACGGCCAGCTCGCCAGCCCGATGGTCATCGGCGGCCGCCTGGTCTTCCTGTCCGACCACGAGGGCACCGGCAACGTCTACTCGGCCGCGCTCGACGGCACCGACCTGCGCAGGCACACCGACCACGACGGGTTCTACGCCCGCAACCCCGCCACCGACGGCGCCCGCGTCGTCTATCACGTCGCGGGCGACATCTGGACGCTCGACAGCCTCGAGGCCGAGCCGCGCAAGCTCGACATCCAGCTGACCACCCCGCCGACCGCCCGCGCGCCCAAGCTGATCACCGCCGACGACCACCTGGGCGACCTCGACTGCGACAAGACCGGCCAGGCGAGCGTGGTGACCGTCCGCGGCACCGTGCACTGGCTGACCCACGACGACGGCCCGGCCCGGGCGCTGCTGGTCGACCCGGCCGCCCGCGCCCGGCTGCCCCGGGTGCTCGGGCCGACCGGCTCGGTCGCCTGGGTGACCGACGCCAGCGGGGCCGACGCCATCGAAGCGGCTGAGATCGACGCCGAGCACCCCGGGGCGACCCGCACCATCGCCGCCGGCGACCTCGGCAACATCCTCGACCTGGCGTCGTCGCCGGACGGGGCCAAGCTCGCCGCCACCGCGGCCGACGGCCGGCTGCTGGTGATCGACGTCGAGTCGGGCGAGACGACCGAGCTCGCCCGCAACGACGACGGCGAGATCGAGGACATCGCCTGGTCGCCCGACTCGGCCTGGCTGGCGTGGGCGCAGCCGGGGCCGCAGCCGCTCGCCCGGATCAGGCTGGCGCGGGTCTCCGGACAGCTCGATCGTGGACGTGACCGACGGCCGGTTCTTCGACAGCCACCCGGTGTTCACCACCGACGGGCTGTACCTGGCGTTCATGTCCCGCCGGACGTTCGACCCGATCTACGACACGCACTCGTTCGACCTGTCGTTCCCGCTCGGCGACCGGCCCTACCTGGTGCCGCTGGCCGCGCACACGCTGTCGCCGTTCGGTCCCCAGCCCGGCGGCCGTCCGGTCGGCGGCGGGGAAAATTCAAAAGATGCTTCCTCCGAACGGTCCCCCCTGACTGTGGACACCGACGGCATTTCCTCCCGGGTGGTCGCCGTCCCGGTCGACGAGGCCCGGTACTACAGCCTCGCCCCGGTCAAGGGCGGCCTGGTCTGGCTCCGCTACCCGGTCGCCGGGCTGCTCGGCGACGGCGCCGCCGACCTCGAGGAGAGCCGGCCGAAGCCGGTGCTCGAGCGGTTCGACCTCCGCAAGCGCGAGGCGAGCGTGCTCACCTCCGAGGTGAGCTGGTTCGCGGTCAGCGGCGACGGAACCCGGCTGGTGGTCGGCGACGAGCACAAGGTGCGCGTGGTCCCGTCCGACCGGAAGGTCGATAACGGCTCCTGCGACGACGCGATCACCGTCGACCTCTCGCGGGCCCGGTTCTCGGCCGACCCGGCGGCGCTGTGGGCGCACGCGTACGAGGAGTTCGGCCGGCTGCTGCGCCGCGACTTCTGGACGCCCTCGATGTCGAGCGTGGACTGGGACGGCGTGCTCGACGACTACCGCTTCCTGCTCGGCCGGATCAGGTCCTCGGCCGAGTTCGGCGACCTGCTGTGGGAGGTCGCGGCCGAGCTCGGCACGTCGCACGCCTACGTGATGCCGTCGAGCACGTTCACCGCCCGCAGCACGTTCCGCGGCGCGCCCGCGGCGCTGCTCGGGGCCGACGTCGCCCGCTCGGCCGACGGCCGCTGGCTGGTCGAGCGGGTGCTGCCGGGCGAGTCGTCCGACCCGCACGCCCGGTCGCCGTTCGGCGCCCCCGGGGTGGCGGTGCGCGAGGGCGACGAGATCCTCGCGGTCGACGGCCGCCCGGTCGACCCGGTCTACGGCCCCTGGCCGGCCCTGGCCGGCACCCACGGCAAGCCAGTCGAGCTCACCATCCGCCCGGCCGACCCGTCCCTAGTCCCCTGGCCCCCAGCCGACAAGGACGAACACGGCGACGCAGAGGACGCACCCGCCGACACGTCCAAGGGCGATACCGCCGACGCAGCCGCGCCCGACCGGCCCGCCCGCGCCGCCTCGGCCGAGAAGCCCGCCGATGCAGCCACACCGGCCACTCCCGACCCTTCCGCCACCACCGACGATCCCGCCACTCCTGACTCCTCCACCACTTCCGAGTCCCCAGCCTCCGGCCGGACGCGTGGGCCACGGCCACAGCTGAATCCGCCGCCCCGCCCGCGCCCGCCTACCCCGAGACCCGCCGCGTCGTCATCGTCCCGCTCTACGACGACCGCCGGCTCCGCTACCAGGACTGGGTGGCCGGCCGCCGCCAGTTCGTCCGCGCCCGGTCCGACGGCCGGGTCGGCTACCTGCACGTGCCCGACATGATGGGCGAGGGCTGGGCGCACCTGCACCGCGACCTGCGGACCGAGATGGGCCGCGAGGCGCTGATCATCGACGTCCGCGGCAACCGGGGCGGCCACACCTCGCAGCTCATCGTCGAGAAGCTGGCCCGCCGGATCACCGGCTGGAAGGTCCCGCGCCGCCTGCGCCCCTACAGCTACCCGCACGACGCCCCCCGCGGCCCGCTGGTCGCGCTGACCGACGAGTTCGCCGGCTCCGACGGCGATATCGTGACCGCCGCGATCCGCAGCCTCGGCCTCGGCCCCGTCATCGGCGCCCGCACCTGGGGCGGCGTGGTCGGGATCGACGGCCACGGCCACGAGCTGGTCGACGGCACCCACGTCACCGTCCCGAGGTACGCGACCTGGTTCAACGACTTCGGCTGGTCGGTCGAGAACTACGGCGTCGACCCCGACACCGAGGTGCTGATCACCCCGGACGACTGGGCCATCGGCCGCGACCCGCAGCTCGAGGTCGGCGTCGACCGTGCCCTGGCGATGCTGGCGGAGACTCCGCCCGCCCCGCTCCCCGACCCGGCCACCGGCCCGGACAAGCGCCGCCCGCCCCTCCCGCCCCGCCCGTAACCCCAACCCCAGGCGTTGGGCACCATCCCCGCCTGCCCGCCCATGATCTTGGAGACTTGTTTCGTAGCGGAAGAAAAGCACGCGTATAGCGTGCTTTTCTTCCGCGATAACGTCCGCGCCCCGCAGGCGACGCCCCAAGAGCTCATCCCGCCTCGGCCGTAACAGCGCGCCCCGCCCCGGCGCCCCGCCCGCGCGCCGCCGGCCCGGCGCCCCGGCCCGTAACACCATCGCCCGCGTCAGCAGATCGGCGCCGTGCTTCCGCAGCTCCGCGACCGACGTCATCCCGAGGAACTGCATCGTGGACAGGAACTGCCCGGTCAGCAGGTCGAGGGCCCGGTCCACGCCGGCCTCGCCGCCTGCCATCAGCCCGTACAGGTAGGCGCGCCCGAGCACGGCCGCGTCGGCCCCGAGCGCGAGCGCGACCGCCACGTCGGCGCCGTGCCGCACGCCCGAGTCGACCAGCACGGTGAACCCCGGCCCGACCGCCTCCCGGACCGGCGCGATCAGGTCGGCCGGGGCGACGGTCCGGTCGAGCTGCCGCCCGCCGTGGTTGGACAGCTGCACCCCGTCCAGCCCGAGCTCCATCGCCCGCCGCGCATCGGCCGGCCCGACCGGCCCCTTGAGCAGCAGCTTGCCTGGCCAGCGGGCGCGCAGTGACTCGATGTCGGACCAGTTCAGGTCGGCATCGAAGAACTCGGCCGTCTTCTGAATCGTCGTCGCGGGCCGCCCGGCGAAGTTGGCGTAGTCGAGCGGCGGCCCGGACAGCAGCCGGTACCAGTAGGACGGCTTGGCCGCGACCGAGGCGATCGTCGCCAGCGTCAGCTCAGGCGGAATGGAAAGCCCGTTGCGCAGGTCCCGCACCCGATTGCCCGCCACGACCGTGTCGACCGTGACCACCAGCGCCGTGTACCCGAGCGCGGCGGCCCGGTCCACCAAGTCGTACGACTGCACCCGGTCCCTGGTCAGGTACAGCTGAAACCACAGCTCGGCGCCCGGCCCGACGCTGCCCCGCAGCTCCTCGACCCCGGTCGTCGCCATGGTCGACAGCGTGTACGGCAGCCGGCGCCGCGCGGCCGACCGCGCCCCGCCGATCTCCCCGTCCGGGTGCAGCATCCGGGTGTACCCGGTCGGCCCGAGCACGATCGGCACCGGCAGCGTCGAGGAGAAGACCGGAACCGACGTGTCCGCCGAAGCCACCCCCGCCAGCACCCGGGGCAGGAACCGCCAGGAACGGAAGGCGGCCACGTTCGCCGCCACCGCGATCTCCTCGTCGGCCGCCCCGTCCACGTAGTCGAACACCGGCCGCGGGATCCGCCGCTTGGCCACCCGCCGCAGGTCGCCGATGTCGTAGCAGGACCCGAGCCGGCGCGCCTGAGCGTCCAGCGGCACCGTCCGCAGCCGGACGAGTTTCCGCATATCCCGCACCCTCATGATCGCGACGATACGCCCCGCCCTCCGCTTTGCGAAGATCGCCAGACCCCAACCAACCCCGCCAGCCAAACTGTGCGAGCCTCCCAGTCAGTGTGAATTCATGTACACTAAATCCATCTAAAAAGTAGGCATTAAGCCAACGCGGCCCGAGGAGGCATACATCTTCATGACCACCATCGCCGTCGTCACCGGTAACCCCAAGCCGAACTCGCGCACCCACGGCGTCGCCCAGGCCGTCGCCGACGCGCTCGCCAAGGAGCTCGGCGAGAGCACCGACCGCCTGGTCATCGACCTGGCCGAGCACGCGCCGAGGCTGTTCGACTGGACCGATCCCGAGCTCACCCGGCTGACGGCCGAGGTCGCCGCGGCCGACATCGCGATCTTCGCCTCGCCCACCTACAAGGCCGCCTACACCGGCCTGCTCAAGGCGTTCCTCGACCGCTACGGCAGCAACGGCCTGGCCGGCCTGACCGCCGTCCCGGTCATGACCGGCGGCTGGCCCGGCCACCTGCTCGCGGTCGAGGTCCACCTGCGCCCGGTCCTGGTCGAGCTGGGCGCGACCGTCCCCGCCCGCGGCCTCTACGTGACCGAGCCCGAGCTAGCCGACCTCGACGCCGCCGTCGCGAAGTGGTCCGCCACCGCCGCCCCGCTGATTAAAACCTCAGTCCAAAAATAAATTCAGACCCGTCATCTCGAACGGTCCGTGCCCTCCGCCCACTCCGTCCGCCCTCCCTCGCTCCGGGGAGACCGTATGGCCAGGGCTCAACGGCGTCAGAACCGACGGCCGGGTACCGGCATCATTGCAGGTGAACCACGGCAACCTTCCGGTCGCCTCAGCATCTGTAAGGGTGTGCAACTACCCACGGAAACGCTTCCGGCCGGCCAGGAGGCTAGCCAGCGCATCTCGCTGCTCTTCCAGGCCCACGCCCTGGCCTTGAAGAAGCTCGCCTTCCTGATGACCGGGGACCAGCCGACCGCCGAGGACATCGTCCAGGACGCCTTCCTCGGCCTCTACCGTCGCTGGCGGTCCCTGCAGGATACGGACAACGCCCTCGGCTACCTCCGCACCAGCGTCCTCAACGGGTGCCGGTCAGTGCACCGGGTCCGGTTCCGCCGTCAGGGCATCACCCTCGACGCACCGCCGGACGGCGCCTCGGCCGAGGACATCGCCGTGCTGGGCGAGGCCAACCGCGAGGTTCTGGTCGCGATCCGGCGGCTGCCGGCCAGGCAGCGCGAGGCCGTCGTCCTCCGCTACTACCTGGACATGACCGAAGACCAGGCGGCCCAGGCAATGGGCGTCAGCCGGGGCACCGTCAAGTCCGCCACCTCCCGGGGCCTGGCCGCCCTGGCTCGCATGCTCGAGGAGACCAAGTGAGCACCGAAGAGCCCATGAGCATCGAAGACCGCGTCCGCACCGCCACCCGGGCCGGCGCCACCCTGGTCCGCGACATCGGCCCGCTGGCCGCCCCCGAGCCAGGCCCGCCTCCGTCGCCGCCCGCCCCCGCCGCGCGCCGCTGGGGTTCCTGGGGGATCCCGCTCGCCGCCGCGGCCGCCGTGGTGCTGGTCGCGGTTGGCCTGGTCGCCGTCCGCCACTTCGGCGCCTCGGCCCCAGCCACCGGCCGGCCACCACCGGGTCCGCGACGACGGTGCCCCGCTACTACGTGGCCCTGGACGTGGCGGGAACGGAGGTCGACGGCTACACCGGCACCGGCAACCTCATCGTTGGCGACGACCATACCGGCCAGGCGATCGCCATCGTCGCCCCGCCGCACGGCCTGGAGTTCGAGACCGTGCGGGGTGCGTCCGACGACCGGACATTCGTCGTCCAGGCCACGAGCCAGAAAACGCAAGGAGGGCCTGCGACCTGGTACCTACTCCGCATCGCCCTGGGAACCGCTCATCCGTACCAGCTGAGCAAGCTGCCGATCAAGCTGCCGGGCAGCAGCTCCGACGGCATCGACTACGCGCTTTCACCCGACGACCGGGAACTGGCGATCGAGTCGCTCGGCGACGAATCAAGCACCGGTGACACCGACACGATCGCGCTCTACTCGATGTCGTCCGGTGCGGAACTGCGTGCCTGGACCGCGAGCAAGTTCACGCCGGGTCACGCCGCCGGAACGCTCTCCTGGCTTTCCGGCGGCCGGCAGCTGGCCTTCACCGACGTACCGCCAGGGGCTGGCCAGCTGCTTCAGCTGCGCACGCTCGACGTGACCGGCTCCGGCACTGACCTGAGAACCGCCAGCCGCGTCGAGCTCACGCTCAAGAGCCCGGATTCCAGCCCGTCGAGCTGCTTCTCGATCCACCTCGCGCCGGACGGCGGGACCGTCGTCTGCGGCACTCAGTACGCCTTCGTGGACGGCGGTCCCGGCACCAACGCGGGCTGCGCGAACGGCGGACTTGAGTTCACCGCCTACTCCGTCCGCACCGGCAAGCCCGTCCGCGTCGTGTACCAGTACGGGGGAGCATGCCGCAACGGCATCTCCACGGTGCTGTGGATGAACGCGACGGGCACCGAGATCATCGGCTCGACGCAGATCGACATAGCCAACGAAGGCGGCCGTCATGCTGGCCAGGTTGGCGTCATGACCGGCGGCCGCATCCGCCTGCTCAAGCTGCCGAAGAGCGTGCCCTCGGATTATTACGGGATCATCGCCTTCTAAGTTCTGGTCCCCCGCCCCTGGTCAAACCAGGTGCGGGGGGACTTGGGCGTTGCTCAGCGCGCGGGCGGTGGCGAAGCCGGGCTTGATGACCGTGTTGATCAGCTCCAGGCGCTCGTCGAACGGGGCGAACGCGCTCTTCATCGCGTTGAGCGTCAGCCACTCGATGTCCGACCAGCCGTAGCCGAACTCCCGCACCCCGAGCTCGAACTCCGAGCTGAGCGTCACCTGGCTCATCAGCCGGTTGTCGGTGTTGACCGTCACCCGGAACTGCAGCTGGCGCAGCAGCCGGAGCGGATGCCGCTGGATGGACGGGGCCGCGCCGGTCTGCACGTTGGACGACGGGCACATCTCCAGCGGGATGCGCCGGTCGCGGATATAGCCGGCCAGGCGGCCGAGGGTCACCTCGCCGTCGGGGGAGATCTCGATGTCCTCGGTGATCCGCACCCCGTGCCCCAGCCGCTCGGTGCCGCAGTACTGCACCGCCTCCCAGATCGACGGCAGCCCGAACCCCTCGCCCGCGTGGATGGTGATGTGGAAGTTCTCCCGGTGGATGTACTGAAAGGCGTCCAGGTGGCGGCTCGGCGGCCAGCCCGCCTCGGCCCCGGCGATATCGAACCCGACCACGCCGTTGCCGGCGTGCCGGACCGCCAGCTCCGCGATTTCGAGCGACCTGGCCGCCGTGCGCATGGCCGTGAGCAGCGCGTATACCCTGATCGGCCGTCCGCGCTGCCCTCGGCGAAGCCGGCCAGGACGGCCTGCACCACCTCGTCGAGTGTCAGGCCGCGCTCGGTGTGCAGCTCGGGGGCGAACCGGACCTCGGCGTAGACGATCCCGTCGGCGGCCAGGTCCTCGGCGCACTCCCGCGCCACCCGGCGCAGCCCGTCGGCCGTCTGCATGACCCCGACGGTGTGCCGGAAGGCGTCCAGGTACAGGTTGAGGTGACCCCGGTGGGCGCCTGCGGTCAGGATCTTGGTGAGCTCGTCCGGGTCGCGGGACGGAAGATCGGCGTAGCCGGTCTCCTCGGCCAGCTCGATGACGGTCGACGGGCGCAGCCCGCCGTCCAGGTGATCGTGCAGCAGCACCTTGGGCACGGCGCGGATCTGGTCAAGGGTCGGGCTCACCTGGCTCACACTCCGACCTGGTCGACGATCAGCGGCGCCCGCGGCGGCGGCTCGCGGCCGATCGTCACCGCCCCCTCGACCGCCTCGAGCGCGGCGGCGAACCGGCCGGGATCGTCGGCGTGCAGCTCGAGCACCGGCTGCCCGGCCGCGACGTGATCTCCCGGCTTGGCCAGACAGCGCACGCCCGCGGTATGGCTGACGGCGTCTTCCTTGCGCGCCCGGCCGGCCCCCAGCCGCCAGGCCGCGACGCCGACCGCCCGCGCGTCCAGCCGGGTGACCCAGCCGTCGGCGGCGGCAGGCAGCGCCGCCATGCCGGTGCGCCGCCTCCGGCAGCGGCGCGTCCGGGTCGCCGCCCTGCGCCTTGATCATCCGCCTGAACACCTCGAGCGCCCGCCCGCTGGCGATCGCCTGCCTCGGGTCGGCCTCGATGCCCGGCCAGCTCGAGCATCTGCTCGGCGAGCGCGAAGGTGACCTCCATCAGGTCCTGCGGGTCCCTCGCCCCGCAGCGCCTCGATCGCCTCCGCCGACCTCGAGGGCGTTGCCGACGGCCCGGCCGAGCGGCGCGTCCATCCGGGTGACCAGCGCCCGGGTGCGGACCCCGTGCTCCTCGCCGAGCGCGACCATAGTTCGGGCCAGCTCCAGCGCTCGGTCGCGCTCGCTGCATGAACGCGCCGGTCCCGGTCTTGACGTCGAGCACCAGCGCGCCGGTTCCCTCGGCGATCTTCTTGGACATGATCGAGCTGGCGATCAGCGGGATCGACTCGACCGTCCCGGTCACGTCGCGCAGCGCGTACAGCCTCCGGTCGGCCGGCGCCAGGCCGTCCCCGGCGGCGGCGATCACCGCGCCGACCTCCGCCAGCGCGGCGGTCAGCTCGTCGTTGCCGAGGCTGGCGCGCCAGCCCGGGATCGACTCGAGCTTGTCCAGGGTGCCGCCGGTGTGCCCGAGTCCGCGCCCGGACAGCATCGGCACGACCGCCCCGCAGCTCGCCACCAGCGGCGCCAGCACCAGCGAGACCTTGTCGCCGACGCCGCCGGTGGAGTGCTTGTCGACCGACGGCCCCCCGCCGGACCCGCCCGCCCGGACCCGGAGCCGGACCCGGCGCCGCGCCAGGTCCTCAGCCGCTCGCCCGAGGCGATCATCTCCCCGGTCCAGGCCCGCAGCTCGGCCCCGTCGAGCCCGTTGAAGTAGATCGCCATCAGCAGCGCCGCCATCTGCTCGTCGGCCACCTCGCCCGCGGCGTAGGCGGCGAACAGCCAGCCGATCTCGGCGTCGGTCAGCGGGCGGCTGTCGTCGCGCTTGGCATGGATCAGCGATACGACGTCCGGCAATGGCGCTCCCCAGGGCTCGGCGGTCCGCAACGGCGCTATCTTCGCAGGCTACGACGCCTAGATCTCGGCGGCTACGACGACGCGTCTCGGCGGCCGACCGCCGGGCGGACAGGTCCGCGCCGCCGAACGCGGCCGGCAGCAGCTCGGCCAGCGCGACCGGCCCGTCGGCCGTGTCGACCAGCAGCGTCGGCCCGCCCGCCTCGAGCAGCAGCTGACGGCAGCGGCCGCACGGCAGCAGCGGGTCGCCGTCCCCGGCCACCACCGCGACCGCGACCAGGGCGGGCACGGCGCCGCCGGAGCCGGAGCCAGCGACGCCGGCGCCGCCGGAGCCGCGATCAGCCGACCGAGGCGGCGTCGCGTGCAACGCCGACACCAGCCCGCACTCGGCGCACAGGGTGATGCCGAACGAGGCGTTCTCCACGTTGCAGCCGTCACCACCTGCCCGTCGGCGGTCAGCCCGGCGGCGCCGACCCGCAGCCGCGAGTACGGCGCGTAGGCGCGCCCGGCCACGTCGACGGCGGCGGCCCGGAGCTGGGGCCAATCGATGTTCATCTAGCAAACAGTGCCCTGGTTTTCGCCTCGGTGTCCAGCCGTCGACGTTTTCCGGTCGCGATTTGGCAACGAGGCGGCCGCAGTCCGGTAAGCCTCGTGGCGTCGGAATGCTAACGAAATAAACCTCGGTCAGTCTGGCTCAGGGGCGCCCGTCATGCCTGGGCGATGGCAACTGGCTCAGTGGAGGAAATGGTGAGACACACCGCGTTGATTACCGCGGCTGCGGCCGGGGCAGCGAGCCCTGCTGCTGGCCGCGTGCGGCAGCAGTACGTCAAGCGTCAGCAGCTCGAGCAGCACGCCGGCCGCGAGCGCGTCGACCTCGGCCAGCACGACCGCGTCGAGCCCGGCGGCGGCGTCGGGCGCCAAGGTCCTCGGCTGCATGGTCACCGACACCGGCGGCATCAACGACAAGTCGTTCAACCAGTCGGCCTGGCAGGGCATGCAGGAGGCCGCCGCCGGCTAACCCGAACATCACCGTGAAGTACCTGCAGTCCACCACGCAGAGCGACTACGTGCCGAACATCAACACGTTCCTCGGCGAGAAGTGCGGGGTCATCGTCACGGTCGGCTTCCTGATGGCCGCGGCGACGGAGACCGCGGCCAAGGCGAACCCGAAGCAGGACTTCGCGATCGTCGACTGCTCGTACGCCTCCCAGTGCCTGACCGGCGCCAAGGAAAGCAACATCGACCAGCTGACGTTCAACACCGTGCAGGACGGCTTCCTCGGCGGCTACCTGGCCGCGGGCATGACCAAGACCGGCAAGGTCGCCACGTTCGGCGGCGAGGACTTCGGCACCGTGACGATCTACATGGACGGCTACTGGGACGGCGTCCAGTACTACAACAAGCAGCACCACGCCAACGTCCAGGTCCTCGGCTGGAACGAGCAGACCCAGAAGGGCGAGTTCACCGGCGACTTCACCAACGAGACCAAGGGCGAGACCGTCACCCAGACGTTCATCAGCGAGGGCGCGGACGTCATCTTCCCGGTCGCGGGCAACGTCGGCCTCGGCGCCGCCAAGGCGGTCCAGGACGCGGACGGCTCCGGCGGCCACGTCAACATGCTGTGGGTCGACACCGACGGCTGCGTCAGCGCCGCGCAGTACTGCAAGTACATGATCAGCAGCGTCACCAAGGGCATTCAGGCGGCGGTGAAGGGCGTGGTGACGTCGGCGGCGTCCGGCTCGTTCAAGGGCGGCACCTACGTCGGCACGCTGTCCAACGGCGGCGCGGTGCTCTCGCCGTTCCACGACTTCTCCGGCACGGTCCCGGCCGCGCTGCAGTCCGAGCTGAAGACGATCGAGGCGGGCATCGAGAGCGGCTCCATCCAGACGCCGACCAAGAGCCCGGTCTAGGAGCGGTCGACCACACGTGGAACTTGAGCTCAGGGGCATTACCAAACGGTTCGGCCCCCTCGTCGCCAACGACGGGATCAGCCTTTCCGTTGCCCCTGGGCAGGTTCACGCCCTGCTCGGCGAGAACGGAGCGGGGAAGACCACCCTGATGAACGTCCTGTTCGGGCTGACCAGGCCCGACCAGGGCGAGATACACATAGATGGCAAGGCGGCGAGCTTTCGCTCGCCGAAGGACGCGATCGCGGCCGGCATCGGCATGGTGCATCAGCACTTCATGCTGGTGCCGGTGTTCACGGTCGCGGAGAACGTCACGCTCGGCATCGAGCAGGCCGGCCTGGCCGGCCTGCTCGACCGGCGCAAGACCCGGGCCGAGGTGCGGGAGCTCTCCCACCGCTACGGCCTCGACGTCGACCCCGACGCGCTGATCGAGGACCTCCCGGTCGGCATCCAGCAGCGGGTCGAGATCGTCAAGGCGCTGGTCCGGCAGGCGAACGTGCTGATCCTGGACGAGCCGACGGCGGTGCTCACCCCGGCCGAGACCGAGGAGCTGTTCCGCATCATCCGGCAGCTGCGGGACGGCGGCACGTCCGTCATCTTCATCTCGCACAAGCTCAAGGAAGTCCAGTCGATCGCCGACACCATCACCGTGCTGCGCCGGGGCAAGGTCGTCGGCCAGCGCACGCCGCCCGCCACCGAGGACGACCTGGCCTCGCTGATGGTCGGCCGTGACGTGCAGCTGCGGGTGAGCAAGGAGCCCGCCCAGCCCGGTGACGTCGTGCTCGACGTCGCCGAGCCTGACCGTCGCCAGCGAGCAGGGGCTGCCCGTGAACGGGCTGTCCTTCCAGGTCCGGTCGGGCGAGATCCTCGGCATCGCGGGCGTCCAGGGCAACGGGCAGACCGAGCTGTGCGAGGCGCTGATGGGCCTGCGGCCCACCGCGGCAGGCTCGGTCACGCTGAACGGCCGCGACCTCACCCGCGCGACGCCGCGGGCGCGGCTGCGCGCGGGCGTCGCCTACGTGCCCGAGGACCGCCGGGAGGACGGGCTCGTGGGCTCGTTCTCGGTCGCCGAGAACCTCATCCTCGACACCTACGACCGGCCGCCGTTCGCCTCCGGCATCAACCTGAACCTGCCCGCGATCCGCGCCAACGCGACCGCGCTGATCGAGGAGTTCGACGTCCGCACCGGATCTCCCGCCACCCCGGCCGGCACCCTCTCCGGCGGCAACCAGCAGAAGGTCATCCTGGCCAGGGAGGTCGGGCGCGAGCACAAGGTGCTGATCGCGAGCCAGCCGACCCGGGGCCTCGACGTCGGGTCGATCGAGTTCGTGCACCGCCGGATCGTCGAGCAGCGCGACCACGGCGTCGCCGTCGTCATCGTCTCCTCCGAGCTCGACGAGATCTACGCCCTCGCGGACCGGATCGCGGTCATGTACGAGGGCAGGATCACCGGCTTCCGCGACCCGGACGTGCCCGCCGCCGAGCTCGGGCGGCTGATGGCCGGCGGCGCCGACGGCGGCCACGCACTCGAATTCGGGCCGCTGCCCGAGATGGACGGCGGCCGCCGGCGCCCCAGACGCGCCCGCCACTCAGGAAGCCGCGCCTGCCAAGCCAGCCCCGGAGCCCCCGGAAGACACCGCGTCGCAGGAGGAGTCATGACCACCCCCCCTCCGGCGACCGAGCCCGCGGCGACGCCCCCGCCCCCGGCCGACCAGGACAGAGCAGCCGACCGATCACCGCTCGTTCGGTGACATCCTCCGCCTCGCCATCCAGGAGAACACCGTCACGATCACGGTGCTCGCGCTGGTGGCGGCGACCGTCCTCGGCGGCTTGCTGACCGCGTTCACCAACTCCAACGTGCTCACCGCCTGGGGCAACTTCTTCTCCTCCCCGGGGAACGCGATCGGGCAGGCCTGGGATGCCGCGTTCGGCACCTACTGGGCGCTGTTCGAAGGATCGGTGTTCAACCCGCACACGGTCGCCGCGCTCTTCCAGCAGGCCTCGTTCTCCGCCGCGATCCACGACGGGTTCCTGTCGGCCGTGTTCAACCCGCTGTCGGAGACCGCCGTCCAGGCGACGCCGCTGATCCTGACCGGACTCGCGGTCGCGCTGCCGTACCAGGCGGGCCTGTTCAACATCGGCGGGCAGAGCCAGTTCATCGGCGGCGCGATCATGGCCGCGTGGCTCGGCTACGCCTACAACATGCCGTTCTTCGTGCACGTGGTCGTCTGCTGCGTCGGCGCGTTCGTCGGCGGCGCCGCCCTCGGCTGGCTGGCGGGGGAGATCAAGGCGCGCACCGGCGCGCACGAGGTGATCGTCACGATCATGCTCAACTACGTCATGCTGTACTTCCTGGCCTACCTGCTGTCCTCGCACTCGCTCATGGAGGCGCCAGGCGGGTCGAACGCGATCACCCTGCCGATCACCTCCAACGCCCACCTGCCGCTGCTGGCCGGGACCCACCTGCGCATCAACGCCGGCTTCCTGATCGCGCTGGCGGCCGCCCTCGCGGTGTGGTGGCTGCTCAACCGGACGACGACCGGGCTCGAGTTCCGCAGCATCGGCGCCAACACCAGGGCCTCCCGGGTGGCGGGCATGAACGTGGAGCGCAACTGGACGCTGGTGATGACGATCGCGGGCGGGCTGGCCGGCCTGGCCGCGGCCTCGGTCATCCTCGGCACCGACTTCACCCTCAACCCGCAGAGCTACGGCACCTACGGGATCGACGCGATCACCGTGGCCCTGCTCGGGCTCGGCCGGCCCGGCGGCGTGGTCGCGGCCGGGCTGCTGTTCGGCGCGCTGCACGCGGGATCGCCCGGCATGCAGGTCTCGACCGGCACCCCGGTCCAGATCGTGCAGGTCATTCAGGCGCTGATCGTGCTCTTCGTGGCCGCGCCGCCGCTGATCCGCACCACATTCCGACTCCGCGCGGCACGGTCCCGCGGGGTCAGCACGACGATGTCCAAGGGGTGGAACTCGTGACGACGGCATCCTCGGCCGAGCGGCTGCCGGTCCTGCTGTCACCGGGCCCCGGGGGCGACGCCGCCGCCGCGCGGTTCGGCGGCCGGTTCGCCGCGCCGATCACCTACGCGGTCTTCGGGCTGCTCAACATCCTCGTCTTCGGCGCCCGCGCGCACGGCGACGCGACGCTCTCGTTCACCCCCGAGTTCGCCAAGGTCTCGGTGCCGAACCTGACGCTGGCGGCCGCCGCCACCTGCTACGTGTGCGGCGCGATCTCGCTCGCGCTGGCCGCGGTCCGGACTGCTCGACGTGCTCGGGATCATCCACCTGGGCCGGGTCTGGCGGCGGGTGATCGTCGGGGTGGTGCTCTTCCTGTTCATCATCGCGCTGCTGGTCTGGGCCGACGGCGGCCAGACGATCCCGTTCAACATCGTCAACCTGCTCTCGGGCACGCTCAGCGACTCCATCCCGATCATGCTCGGCGCGCTGACCGGCGTGATCTGCTCCACCTCGGGCGTCATCAACATCGCGATCGAGGGCCAGCTGCTGCTCGGCGCGTTCTGCGCCGCCATCGCGACGTCGGTCGACCGGCTCGCTGTGGCTGGGGCTGGTCTGCGGCGCGCTGGCCGGCTCGCTGGTCGGCGTCCTGCTCGCCCTGTTCGCGATCGCCTACCGGGTCGACCAGATCGTGCTCGGCGTGGTGCTCAACACGCTGGTGCTCGGCCTCACCGGCTACCTGTACAACGCGCTGCTGACCGGGACGTACAGCAACACGCTGAACAACCCGAACACCTTCAACCAGCTGAAGATCCCGCTGCTCGGCGACATCCCGATCATCGGCCCGGTCCTGTTCGACGGCACCGTCTTCCTCTACATCACCTACATCGTGCTGGCCGGCGTGCAGATCGGGCTGACCAGAACCCGCTGGGGCCTGCGCACCCGGGCGGTCGGCGAGCACCCGGTCGCGGCCGACACCGTCGGCATCCGGGTGCTGGCCTACCGGTACCGGAACGTCATCCTGGCCGGGCTGATCGCGGGCATCGGCGGCGCCTACTTCACCATCGGCTCGGTCGGCTCGTTCGGCCCCGACATGACCTCGGGCGAGGGCTACATCGCGCTGGCGGCGATGATCTTCGGCCGCTACACCCCGTTCGGCGCCATCGGCGCGGCCCTGCTGTTCGGCTTCACCACCCAGCTGCAGTCGGTCCTGTCCAGCATCAACGTCCCCATCCAGTCCAACCTGCTGCTGCTCACCCCCTACGTGGTGACGATCGTCGTCGTCGCGGGTCTAGTCGGCAAGGTCCGCGGCCCCCGCGCAGAAGGCATCCCCTTCATAAAATCCTGAAACCCTTTGATCGAACGGTCCCTAGCTCCGCCTTTTCCCTTCGACATTCCCCTGGTCGGCAGGGCCGGAGCTGGGGCCGAGGGGAGACGTCCGCGCGAATCGTGGCACCCAACCCGTGCCCCGAACACGCGTCTGCCCGCACACCCCGCGCAACGGCCCCACGCCCAACGCGCCACAACGCCCGGGTCGGCCGCGGCGCTAACGACGAGGGCGCGGAGCGCGAGCCGTTCGGCTTCGCGGTCCGCGCCCTCGGGCGGGCTGGCTATATCAGGGGAGCAGGGCCGGGCTTGCGTTCTGGGCGAGGGTGAGGGCCTGCTGGGAGAACCAGGCGCCGGCGGCCGGGTCGGTCAGGACCGAGTTGGTCGCCAGGCTCCAGAGCGGGTCGAAGGTCTGGAAGGACGCGCTCGAGGCGCTCGGCCAGCCCGCGATCGACGGCGTGTCGGCCGCGTCGTCCCAGGCTGCGGACGCCGCCTGCGGCGTCGCACTGGCCGTCGGACTGGCCCGGGGTCTTGACCCAGAGGTAGGCGTCGAGCAGCGGCGGGTTGCCCGGCAGGTAGCTGTCGAGCGAGCTCAGCGAGACGCCGGCGTTGGCCGTCGGCTTGAGCCCGAGGCCGGCGCTGGGCGGGTTGCACCAGTTGCCCGCCTGCAGGCTGCCGATGACGCTGGCGGGCTGGTCGTCGGGCGCGGCCGCGTAGGACTGCATGCTGTCCGGGCCGAGGCCGTTGCGGCTCGTGTCGACGATGAAGTGGGTGGTCGGGACGGTGCCGGCCAGGGCGCTGGCGTAGCTGGCGTCGATGCCGGAGGTGTTGAGGTCGGCCGTCGTGGTACGTCTCGCTCCAGACGCCGTACGGGCTCAGCGCGACGCCGGTGTAGGCGCCGGCCAGGTTGGCGATGTTGGTTCCGGGGGCGCCGCCGTTCCAGTACTGGGTCGCGCAGCCGCCGGGCGGCGTGGTCGGCGGGTAGGCCGGGGAGGCGAAGGCGCCGCGCGGGGTGGACGTTCCCGGTGAACGCGGCCACGTCAGCCAGCGCGTCGGCCGGGGTCTGGGCCTCGTTCGCGGTCGCGTAGGCGATGCACGCCGACACCCAGGTGCCGTAGTAGTCGCTGTTGGTGTCGTACTGGTAGTTGGAGACGTTGAGGAAGAAGCCCTGCGACTGCTGGACGTCCGCGGCCGTCAGCGTCTCGGCCATGCCGCCGACGTTCTGCCAGGCGCTGTTCCCGCCGTCGAGGTAGAGGCTGATGTTCGGGTCCGCCTCCAGCGTCGAGACCGCGTAAGCCACGTCCCCGACCCGGGTGGTGTTGGTGATGCCGGGGAAGTCGGCCGCGTAGGCGGCGCCGCAGTAGCCGGGAAGGTCCGCCAGCGAGTCGGGTTCCTCGAGCACCACCGCCTTGGCGTTGCCGAGGGCGCCGCCGATCGCGTTGATCCAGGCATGGTAATCGGCGTCGGTCGGCGCCCCGCCGGCCGAGTACTGGGAGCAGTCGCGACCGGGGATGTTGTAGGCGACGAAGATCGGGACCGCGTTCTCCAGCCGGGCGGCGGCCAGCGTGAGCCGGACCTGCCGGGCGACGGCGGCGTCGGCCTGCTGCGAGCCCTGGTTGCCGGGCTCGGCCGCCTGCGCGGCGGTCTCGCCGTCGAGCCAGACCGCTGACGGCACCGACTCCATGGCGGCGATCAGGCCCGCGTTCTTCAGCTGGCCGCTCTTGACCAGCTGCAGGATCTGCTGAACCGAGCCCTGGGCGGGCGGCGGCACATAGAAGCGGGTGTTCGGGGCCAGCGTGTGGCTGGCGGGCGCCTGGGTCGCCGCAGAGGCGAGGCCAGGGACGAGCGCGAGGGCGGCGGTGCCCATGACGAGTGTGCTCAGACAGGCGAGTTGCCGCCGGAGGGTACGACGTTGCACATTGGCTCCTGATGGCGGGTGAGAGGACAGCTGTGGAAGCGCTCCCACAATGTCAAGTCTGATAGATACTGCTTCTTGGGACATTATCTGTCAATACGGCATCTGCAATCTTCGCACTAAAACTGGAAGCGCTTCCACTGGCGAGACCGGTCGATACGATGGTCGGGACCCGACCAGAACCGAAAGCAAGGGACCGATGACGACACCGCCAAGGCGCCGCCCGACCCTCGACGAGGTCGCGCGGCTGGCCGGGGTCTCGCGCGCCGCCGCATCGCGGGCGATCAACCAGTCCGGGCACGCCAGCCGGTCCACCAGGGAGGCGGTCGAGCGGGCGGTGCGGGAGCTGGGCTACGTGCCCAACCCGACGGCCCGGGCCTTGGCCACCCGGCAGTCCGGGGCGGTCGTGCTCGCCATCTCCCACCACGACTCTGAGCTGTTCGCCGACCCGTTCTACGCGCAGATCATCGCGGGCGTCAGCGCCGCCCTCGAGCGGACCGACCTGCTGCTGATGCTGGCGCTGGCCGACTCCGAGCTCGGCCGGGCCCGGCTCGAGCGGGTGCTGCGGTCCCGGCACGCCGACGGCATCATGCTGATGGGGCTGCACGGCGACGATCCGCTGTACCACCTGGCCGGGAAGCTGGACCTGCCCGTCGTCTACGGCGGCCGCCCGATGAACGCCGAGCCGGCCTGGTACGTGGACGCGGACAACCGCGGCGGCGCCCGGCTGGCGGGCGAACACCTCGTAGGCATCGGACGTCGCCGGATCGCCGCCCTGACCGGCTCGCTCGACACCTACGTCGGCGCGGCCCGGCTAGGCGGCTTCCAGGACGCGCTCGCCGTCGCCGGGCTTGCCCCCGGCCTGGTCGAGCACGGCGATTTCACCGAGGCCAGCGGCGCCGCGGCGATGGGCCGCCTGCTGGCGGCCGAGCCGGACGTGGACGCGGTCTTCGCCGCCTCCGACAGCATGGCGGCCGGCGCCCTGCGGGTGCTCAAGGTCGGCCGGCCGCTCGGTGCCGGGCGACGTCGCCGTGGTCGGCTTCGACGACAGCGTGATCTGCCGCTACACCAGCCCGCCGCTCACGACCGTGGCCCAGCCGATCAGGCAGCTCGGCTGGGAGATGGCGAAGATGCTGGTCAGCCTCATCGACGGCGAGCCGGCCGGCCCGCTGGTCCTGCCCACCCGCCTGGTCATCCGCGAGTCGACCGAGCCCGCCGAGCCCATCGACCCCGCCGAGCCTGCCGAGTCTGCTAAGCCCGCTGAGCCCCCGAGCCGGCCGAGCCGGCGCCAGCCCAAGGCACCTAATCGGCCGGGCACCGACCCACCGTCCACATCGTCACCACGCACAACAGGCCGGACGGATTTTGGGGTCATCGTGGGGACTTCGGGTCGCGGGGTGCCCTGTGTCGCGGGTGCCCCCGCGTGCACACGCTGACCCCCGCAGCCGGGAAACGCGGACCCCAACCGCACACGATCAGGCCAGCGCCGGGATGATCTCGGCCCCGTAGGCGTCGAGGGTGGCCTCCTCGTCGTCGTGCATCAGGTACAGGGCGAACTGGTCGGCCCCGAGGTCGGCCAGCTCGCGCAGCCGCTCGATATGCGCCGAGGCGGGCCCGAGCAGGCAGAACCGGTCCACGATCTGGTCCGGCACGAAATCCGTCGACGGGTTCCCGGCCTGCCCGTGATGGGAGTAGTCGTAGGCCTGCCGCCCGGCGATGTACTCGGTCAGCGCCCGCGGCGCCGGCCCGTCGACCCCGTACCGCGCGACCAGGTCGGCGACGTGGTTGCCGACCATCCCGCCGAACCAGCGCAGCTGCTCCCGCTGATGCTCAAGGTCGGTCCCCACGTAGGCCGGGGCGGCCACGCAGAGGGTGATCGAGGCCGGGTCCCGCCCGGCCGCGGCCGCCGCCGCCCGGACCGAGCCGAACGTCCAGCGGGCGATGTCCGGGTCCGCCGTCTGCAGGATGAACCCGTCCGCCTGCTCGCCCACCAGCCGCAGCGCCTTCGGCCCGTAGGCCGCCATCCATACCGGGAGCGAGCCGTCCCGCACCCACGGAATCCGCAGCGGCTGGCCGTGGTGCTCGACCTCGCGCCCCTCGGCCAGCCCCTTGATCACCGTCATCGCGTCCGACAGGGTGGCCAGCGTGACCGGCGCCTGGCCGATGTACCGGCGGGCCGAGTCGCCGCGGCCGATGCCGCAGATCGTCCGGTTCCCGTACTCGTCGTTCAGCGTGGCGAACATCGACGCGATCACCGACCAGTCCCGGGTCCCCGGGTTGGTGACCATCGGCCCGACCGTCATGGTCGAGGTCGCGGCCAGGATCTGCGGGTACAGCACGAACGTCTCCTGCCAGAGCACGTGCGAGTCGAACGTCCACCCGTACCCGAACCCGGCCGCCTCGGCCCGCCGCATCATCGCCACCACCCCGCTGGCAGGCGGATTGGGCTGCAGCACCACCCCAAACTCCATAACCCCTCCAGTCGCTTGCCGTTGCTCACCTCGTAGCCGAAAGCCCACCCCGCCCCTGAGCGCTGTGGACCACAACGCCAAGAGCCCGTTGGCGCTGTGGCCCACTGCGCCACTAGGAATGGCGCGGTGGGCCACAGCGCCATGGCCCGTTTAGCGCTGTGGCCCACAACGCCAAGAGCGAACTGATCGGCCGCCCGCCGATGAGGACCGGTGGGCGGAGGGCGCGGAGCCACGGTCCGTTAGACGAGATATTGATTGAGATCACGGGACAGGAAGGCGCCGTGGCCGAGCGAGCCCTTGAATTCCCCGTCCGCCATCACCACCTGGCCGCGGGAGATCGTGGTGGCGACCTTGCCGGTGATCTGCATCCCCTCGTAGGCGGAGTAGTCGACGTTCATGTGGTGGGTCGCGACCGAGATCGTCTGCGTGGCGGCCGGGTCGTAGATGACGATGTCGGCGTCGGCCCCGGGGGCGATGACCCCCTTGCGCGGGTACAGCCCGAACATCCGGGCGGGCGTGGTCGAGCACGTCTCCACCCAGCGCGGCAGCGTGATCTCCCCGGCTACCACCCCCTGGTGCAGCAGGTCCATCCGGTGCTCGACCCCGGGGATCCCGTTCGGGATCTTGGAGAAGTCGCCCCGGCCGAGCTCCTTCTGCTCCTTGAAGCAGAACGGGCAGTGGTCGGTCGACACGACCGCCAGGTCGTTGGTGCGCAGCCCGCGCCAGAGCGCGGCCGCGTGATCCCTGGTCCGCAGCGGGGGCGAGGCGACGAACTTGGCGCCCTCGAAGTCCGGCCTGGCCAGGTCGTCGAGCGACAGGTAGAGGTACTGCGGGCAGGTCTCGGCGAAGACGTTCTGGCCGGCGTCCCTGGCCGCCGCCACCGCCGTCAGCGCGTCCGCGGCCGACAGGTGCACGATGTACAGCGGGCAGTCGGCCACCTTGGCCAGCGTGATCGCCCGGCTGGTGGCCTCGCCCTCCAGCTCCGGCGGCCTGGTCAGCCCGTGGTGGACCGGGTCGACCCGCCCGGCCGCCACCGCCTGCGCGACCAGCTGGTCGATCGCGATGCCGTTTTCCGCGTGCATCATGATCGTGGCCCCGATGCGGGACGCCTCCTGCATGCCGAGCAGGATCTCCCCGTCGGTCGCGTAGAACACGCCCGGGTACGCCATGAACATCTTGAAGCTGGTCACCCCGGCGTCGATGCAGGCGGTCATCTCCTTCAGCGACGTGTCGTTCACGTCGGAGACGATCATGTGGAAGCCGTAGTCGACCGCGCAGTTGCCGTCGGCCTTCTCGTGCCACTTGTCCAGGGTCGCGAGCAGGCTGGTGCCCTTGGCCTGGACCGCGAAGTCGATGATGGTGGTGGTCCCGCCCCAGGCGGCGGCCTTGGTGCCGGTCTCGAACGTGTCGGCAGAGAAGGTGCCGCCGAACGGCATCTCCATGTGCGTGTGCGCGTCGATCCCGCCCGGGATCACGTACATGTCGGTCGCGTCGATAATCACGTCGGCGTCGGGCTCGGCGTCCGCCGCCGCCGCTGACGGCGGCGAACGTGGCCGCGTCGGTCGCTTCGCCGCGGGCGAGGACGGCGGCGATCTTCTCGCCCACGATCAGCACGTCGGCGGCCAGGGTCCCGGTGGCGGTCACCACCGTCCCGCCGGTGATCAGCGTGCTCATTACGGGTTGACCAGGCTCTCGTAGGAGTCAGGCCGGCGGTCCCGGTAGAACTGCCACAGGTCCCTGACCTCGGTCAGCTTGTCCATGTCGAGGTCGCGCACGACGACCTCGTCGGCGTTGTCGGAGGCGGCCGTCGCCGACCAGCTGGCCGCGCGGGTCGACGAAGTAGGACTGGCCGTAGAAGTCGTTGTCGCCCAGCGGCTCGACCCCGACCCGGTTGATCGCGCCGACGTAGTACTCGTTGGCGACCGCGGCGGCGGGCTGCTCCAGGTTCCACAGGTACGAGCGAGAGGCCGCGCGAGGTCGCCGACGGGTTGAACACGATCCGCGCGCCGGCCAGGCCGAGCGCCCGCCAGCCCTCCGGGAAGTGCCGGTCGTAGCAGATGTAGACGCCGATCCGGCCGACCGCGGTGTCGAAGATCGGGTAGCCGAGATTGCCCGGGCGGAAGTAGAACTTCTCCCAGAACCCCTTGACCTGCGGCAGATGATTCTTCCGGTACTTGCCGAGGTAGCTCCCGTCCGCGTCGATCACCGCGGCGGTGTTGTAGTACAGCCCCGGCTGCTCCTCCTCGTACATCGGCGCGATGATCACGATGTGGTGCTGCCGGGCGAGGTCCTGCATGCAGCCTGGTCGTCGGCCCGTCCGGGATCGCCTCGGTGTAGCCGTAGTAGTCGGCGTCCTGGACCTGGCAGAAGTACGGCCCGTAGAACAGCTCCTGCAGGCAGACGACCTGCGCGCCGGCCGACGCGGCGGTCGCGATATGCGCGGCCGCGGCCGCGATCATCGAATCCTTATCCCCGGCCCACGCCTGCTGGACCAGGGCAGCCCGGACGATTTCCGGCATGCCGGCCTCCTGGGGGTGTTGAAAGCCTAAGTAGTCGCAGCCTCATCCTCCCCAGCAACGCCGAGGATTAGACCAGCAACTTCAGCTAAGGTCCCTCAGGGTCAGTCAGCGGGTGCGGTGCCGGCCAGCCCCGCGATCTGCGCGTGGGTGGCGAACCACGGGCGGCCCCGCCCGGCCATCGTCGTGATCACGCTGTCCAGCATCCGCACCAGGTAGCCGCGGCCGATGGCCTCGGGGTGCATCGTGTACGTCACCGCCCGGCGGTCCTGGCGGGCCGAATCGAACTCCGCCAGCCAGATCCGTTCCACCGCGGCCGGGTCGGCCAGCAGCCCGCCGTGGTACGAGGTCCAGCCGAAGTAAGGCCAGTCGCACAGGCTCCAGTGGCCGGGCAGTTCCAGCAGCGGCTTGTTCCCGCTGGTCACCCAGTACGGCCGGTCGTCGGCCATCAGGCTGGCGTCGTAGCGGAAGCCGAGTTCGCCCAGCAGTTCGAGAGTGTGCGGGGTCAGCTCCCACCCTGGTGACCGGTAGCCGTCCGGCCGGACCCCCAGCTTGCCCAGCGCGGTCAGCCCCTCCTCAAGCTCGGCGCGCTGAGCCGAGGCGTCCAGGCCGTCGGTGCCGCGGTGCAGGTACCCGTGGTGGCCGACCTCGTGACCACCCGCCAGGATGGCCTCCACGGCGCCGGGATGCTGGTCGGCGGTGTGGCCGGGCACATAGAAGGTGGCGGTGACCTCCAGCTCGGCCAGCAGCCCGAGGATCCGGTCCAGGCCCCGGGCCGGGCCGAAGCGGCCCTGCGACAGCGTGGTCAGCCGGCGGCCGTACTCGGGTCCCTCGCTGAGCCAGGGAGCCTCGCCGTCCACGTCGAAGGTCAGGGCGACCGCTACCTCAGCATCGCCGGGCCAGGCGGGGAACTGCGCGGGCGGGTTCTCCATGATTGATCCAATCGTGCGATGAGCCGCAGGATGACGAGTCTGGCACACGGCCACCTTCCGTCTGCTCGCGTCAAACGGGAACAAGTTCGCGGTGAGCATGACGAGCGAGAAGTCCCCGGACTCCTCTTACCCGACGCGCCCGGCCGGCATAACCAGCCGCTGGCTAGGGTTAGCGACAGCGACAGCAGCAGCAACGGACAGCAGTCGAAGCGACGACCGGAGGCGACGATGAAGGCGGTACGGTTCGACGAATACGGCCCGGTGGCTGTGCTCGACGTCCGCGACGTCCCGATCCCCGAGGCAGGTCCGGGCCAGGTACTGATCCGGGTCAAGGCCGCGGGCATCAACCCCGGCGAGGCGAAGATCCGCGAGGGCGCGCTGCACGAGCGCTGGCCCGCCACGTTCCCGTCCGGCCAGGGCAGCGACTTCGCCGGGGTGGTGGAGCGCCTCGGGGCGGGCGTGACCGCCGTCGCCGAGCGGGACGAGGTCATCGGCTGGGTCGATACCAGGTCAAGCCAGGCCGAGTACGTGGTGGCCGAACAGGACGACCTCGCGCCGCGGCCGTCCGGCCTGCCCTGGGAGGTGGCGGGCGCGATCCCGGTGGCAGGCTTCACCGCCTGGGCGATGGTCCGCGCGGTCGACGTCAAGCCGGGCGACACCGTCGTCGTCTCCGGCGCGGCCGGCGGCGTGGGATCGCTCGCGGTCCAGCTCGCCCGGCGCGCGGGCGCGACCGTGATCGGCCTGGCGGGCCCGTCCAACCACGACTGGCTCAAGCGGCACGACGTGATCCCGGTCGCCTACGGCGACGGGGTCGCCGGCCGGATCAGGAACGCACGGCCCGGCCCGGGTCGACGCGTTCCTCGACACCTACGGCGGCGACTACGTGGAGATCGCGCTGAACGACCTCGACGTGCGCCCGGAGCGGATCGACTCGGTCGTCCGGTTCGACGCCGTGGCCAAGTACGGCATCAAGGCCGACGGCAACGGCGCTGGCGCGAGCGCCGCCACCCTCGAGACGCTGGCCGGCCTGATCGCGTCCAAGGAGATCGAGCTGCCGATCGCGCGGACGTACTCGCTGGCGGAGGTCGTCACCGCCTACACCCAGCTCGCCAAGGGCCACATCCGCGGCAAGATCGTGCTGATCCCGTAGTCTGCCCGGCCGGGTAAGGTTTGCCACAGAATCACCCAGTACCGGTTAGCGCCCGCCCCGGCTAGGAGCCGCCCGCCATGACAGCCAGGCAGCAGATCGCCCGCCTGCTTCCGCTGGTGCTGCTGGTCATCCTGGTGGTCGCGGGACTGCGCGGCGAGGTCGCCGCCCCGCGCTGGAACGGGCCGCTGAAGGCGGACGGGGTCGCGATCGGCCTGGCGCTCGAGGTCATTCTCGGCGCGCTGCTGATCGTCGTCCTGCGCCGGGACGCGGCCGCCAGGCGGCTGGCCGGCCGGCGGCCCTACAGCGCCGAGCCGCTCGACCTGGAGCCGCCCGCCGCGCTCAGGTTCACGCTCAGGTGGGTCCTCGGCGCGGCCATCGTCGCGGTCGCGACGGTCCTGATCAGCGACCTGCACCTGCACTTCCTGACCAAGGGAAAGCCGGCCATGCCGCCGCCGGTCAAGATCCGGCCGCACAAGACGGCGCTGCCGCAAGGGGCCGGCGGCGGCGGGGCGCTGCACATCCCGTGGGTCCCCATCCTCTACGGGCTCCTGGTGGTCGTCCTGGTGGCGGCGGTGGTGATCAGCATCTGGTGGTCCTCCCGGCTCCGCCAGGCGGCCGCGCCGCTGGTCATCGAGGACATGGGGACCGAGGACCTGCGGGAGGCGGTCGAGTCGGGGCGGGCCGCGCTGGCCGAGATCAGCGACGCCCGGGCCGCGATCATCGCCTGTTACGCTGGCGATGGAGCGCAGCCTGGCCGACCGGGGCACCCGCCGCACCGTGGCCGACACCCCGGACGAGCTGCTGGCCCGGGCGGTCGGGGCCGGAACCGTCCGCGGCCCCGCCGCCAGCACGCTGACCGCCCTGTTCTACGAGGCCCGGTTCTCCACCCACCCGGTCGCCGACCGCCAGCGCGCGGCCGCCAGCGCCGCCCTCGACGAACTGGCAACCGAACTGGCCGCCGCCCAGTCAAACGACCAGCCCACTCCCGCCAACGGCGGCGGCCGGGCATGAGCACCGCCCCCCTCCGCCCCGCCAACGGCGGCGTCCCCAATAACAACGCCGGCGACCCCGACGGCAGCCGCTGGCGCGACGCCACCCCCGAGCTGATCATCGCCGCGATCCTGGTCGCCGTCGCCGCGCTGGCCGGGGCGGCCGTGTCCGGCTGGCCGGGCGTGGTCGTGGTCGCCGCGGCCGCCGCCGTGCTCGCGCTGCTGCTGCTCCGGGCCGCCCTCCCCAGGTCCGCCGCCCAGGCCTTCCGGCTGGCCAGGGACAAGCAGCGGGCGCGGGCGATCTCCGGCTACGGCCAGCGCCGGTTCATCGTCGCCACCAGCCTGACCAGCCGCCCGCTGTACGAGTCGGACCTGCGCCCGGTCCTCGAGCACGTCCTCGCCGCCCGGCTGGCCGAGAGCCACGGCGTCAACCTCTACACCGAGCCGGAGGCGGCCCGCCGGGCGTTCTGCCGCACCGGCGCCGACGAATCCGTCTGGCCCTGGATCGATCCGGCGCAGGCCCTCGACGCCGACCAGCGATCCAGGCAGCGGCGCGGCATCCCCCGCCAGGCGCTCGCCCGCCTGATCACCCGATTGGAGCAGCTGTGACTCCGGAAGAGACCGCGCGGCAGGCCGCCGTGATCCTCGACGAGCTCGACAAGGCCGTGGTCGGCCGCCGACGCACCCTCGAGCTGGTGCTGATCGGCATCCTGGCCGGCGGTCACGTGCTCCTCGAGGACCTGCCCGGCCTGGGCAAGACGCTGATCGCGCGGTCGTTCGCGAGCGTGCTCGGCCTGGACTTCGCGCGCATCCAGTTCACCCCCGACCTGCTCCCGTCCGACGTGGTCGGCGCGCCGCTGTACGACCAGCGCAACGGGGAGATGGTGTTCCGCCCCGGCCCGGTCTTCACCCAGCTGCTGCTGGCGGACGAGATCAACCGCACGCCCCCCAAGACCCAGGCCGCGCTGCTCGAGGCGATGGGCGAGGGCCAGGTCAGCGTCGACGGGAAGTCGCGGCGGCTGCCGGAGCCGTTCGTGGTGCTCGCGACCGACAACCCGATCGAGTACGAGGGCACCTACGAGCTGCCCGAGGCCCAGCTCGACCGGTTCCTGATGCGGCTGCGCCTCGGCTACCTGACCAAGAACGACGAGACCGACATGCTGCGCAGGCGGGTCGACCGGGCGCAGGAGGCGGTCGCGCTCACCCCGGTCACCGACGCGGCCGGCCTGCTGACGATGCGCGAGTCGCTCGAACGGGTCGAGATCAGCGACGACCTGCTCGACTACGTGATCGCGATCGTCACCGCGACCCGCAAGGACCCGCAGATCCAGGTCGGCGCCAGCCCCCGCGGCGGCCTCGCGCTGGTCCAGCTCGCCCGCGGCCAGGCGCTGCTGCACCAGCGCGACTACGTCGTCCCCGACGACATCAAGCAGGTCGCGGTCCCCGCCCTCGCGCACCGGATCACCCTCCGCCCGGAGCTCTGGGTCCGCCAGGTCTCGGCCGACGACGTGGTCGCGCGGCTGCTGGCCGCCGTCCCCACCCCGAAAACCGATCCGACCGTCCGCTCCGGCGCGGGCGGTGCCCGGGCCGGCGCCGTCGCCGGGTGATCACAATCGTTGATATCGAACGGTCCCGGGCGTCTCTGGAACCCCCCGGCGCTCCCTCATCCCCGGCCAGCCTCGGCCCGTCGTCCCAGGTCCGGGCGGACGAGATCGACGTCCGGTGGCGGCCGTCGAGGCATGCCCGCCGCCTGCTGACGCTGGCGGCGGCCGGCCTGCTGCTGGCGGTCGCCTTCCGCCGCCCCGAGCTGGCCGGCCTCGCCGCGCCCGCGCTGCTGCTGCTCGGCGCGGGCCGCGCGACCCGCGGCGGACTGCCCGGACGGCTCACGGTCCGGGTCGGCCTCACCTCGACCCGCATCAACGAGGGCGAGCCGGCCGCGGTCGACGTCGTCGTCTCCGGCGCTGACGGCGCGGCCGGCGCTGACGGCGCCGCCGAGTCTCCCGGCGCTGCCGGGACTGCCAGCGCGGCGGCGGCCGAGGCCGCGAGGGCCGGCGTTGACGCCCGGTGGGCGTTCGAGCCCGGCCGCGGCATCGAGCCCGGCAGCGCGACCGCCGCCAACGGCCAGGCGGCCCGGTTCACGTTCGCGATCGACCGCTGGGGCAAGCGGAAGCTCGGCACCGTCACCCTCACCGTCCATGACCGCTGGCGGCTGGCAGAAGGCCGGGTCGCGCTCGCCCTCCCCGCCATCGACTGCTACCCGTCGCCGGCCGTCCAGCGGACCGAGGTCGTGCTCAGCAAGCTGCCGAACCGGCTGGGCGAGCACCGGGCCCGGGTGCCCGGCGACGGCACCGAGTTCACCGGCGTCCGCGAGTACGTCCCCGGCGACCGGCAGCGGGCGATCAACTGGCCCGCCTCCACCCGCCTCGGCCGCCTGCAGGTCAACACGTTCGCGGCCGAGCGCTCGCAGGACGTGGTGCTGCTGGTGGACGCGACCTCGGACGTCGGCGAGCCCGGCCGGTCCGCGCTCGACCTCGGGCTGCGCGGCGCGTCCGGCGCCGCCCGGGCCTACCTGGCCGCCCGCGACCGGGTGGGCGTGATCACCTACCAGTGGGGCGGCGCGCAGTGGCTGGCCCCGTCCCTCGGCCGTCGCCAGTTCTACCGGATCGTCGACTCGCTGCTGCAGTCCGACACCGGGTTCGCCCGGGGGGCCTCGTTCAGCCGCCTGCCCCGGGCCGCGCTCCCGCCCGGCGCGCTCGTGGTCGCGTTCTCGCCGCTGCTCGACGGCCGGTTCGTGGAGACGCTGCGCGACATGCGCGAGCGCGGCTTCACGCTGATCGTGGTGGACGTGCTCAACGCCGAGCCGCCCCGCCGCCGCGCCTTCGCCGACAACGCCGCCCGCCGGATCTGGCACCTCGAGCAGCAGGCGATCCGCTTCTCCCTGCGCGAGCTCGGCGTCCCGGTCGTCGGCTGGGACGGCGTCACCCCGCTCGACCTCCCGCTCGCCCCGTACACCCGCCGCCCCCTGGTAACCCGCCGATGACCGCCACCGACGACTCCGCCGCGGCCCCCGAGTCGGCCCGGCCCGTCGCCGCCATCCAGCGGGGCGGCCTGCTCTCGCTGGCCGGCCCGCGACTGGCGGCCGTGCTGGTCGGCGCCGCCTGCGTCGCCTGGTCGGCGGCGCCGCTCGGGCAGGCCGGCTGGCCGGTCATCGCCCTCATCGTCGCGATCACCGCGGTGACCGCGGGCGGCCTCCGGCTCGCCCTGGCCGACGTCCCCGAGCCGGAGGGGGCGTACTTCCTGTCCGGCTGGCAGCGGGCCTGGCTGAACTTCCTGGCCGTGCTGCGCACGGTCGCCTGGGAGGAGATCGCGGTCGTGGCCGTGCTCTGGCTCGAGGTGCAGCACTCGGCCCGCCCGTGGCATACCGCCGCGCTCGGGGCCGGCCTGACCGCGTACCTGCTGATCACCCACATCGCAGAATCGGGGGCGGACCCGGCCGTGGTCCTCCGCCGCCACGCGAAGGTGCTGGCGGTCGGCGCCTGCCTGCTCGCGCTCGGGGCCGGCTTCGCGATGATCCCGGCCGCGACCCCCGGCGCGGGCGCGGCGCTGCTGCGGGTGCTGGCCGCCGCCGCCGTGATCGCCGCCGCCGCCCTCGTCATCCCCGCCTAGAGGCGCTGGCCCGCGCTGAAGGACGCCCCGCTGAACGTTCAGAGCACCGGCTACCCGGGCCCCGTGCCGGGGCGATCGCCTGCTGACCGGGGCGGGGCGAGCGGCCTACTCGGCCGCCCTCGCCTTGGCGGCGGCCTTCAGCGCCAGCTTGTAGGAGCGGACCCGGCCGAGCGACTCGTCGTCGACGATGTCCGCTACCGACAGATATGACCCCTCCGCGCCGTAGGCCCCCGCCGCCTCCCGCCACCCGGGCGGCCGGACGCCGAGCTGCTTGCCCAGCAGGGCCACGAAGATCTTCGCCTTCTGCTGGCCGAACCCGGGCAGCGCCCCCACCCGCCGCAGCAGCTCCGCCCCGGAGGTCGCGGTCGTCCAGATCGCGGCCGGGTCCCCGCCGTAGCCGGAGACGATCAGCCGGGCCAGCTCCTGGGTCCGCGCCGCCATCGCCTTCGGGTACCGGTGCAGGGCCGGCCGCTCGCCGAACTTCACCACCAGCTCCTCCGGGTTGTAATCGGCCAGCTCCTCGGCGGTCGGCTCGTGCCCGAGCCGGGCCCAGAGATCACGCGGCGCGCTGAACGCGCGTTCCAACGGGATCTGCTGATCGAGTAGCATCGCGATTAGCAGCGCGAGCGCGCTGCGCGTCAGCAGTTCGTTGGCCTCATCGTCGACCGGCAGCGAGATCGGCACGTCGGTCCTCCACGGTTAACGGCTAAGCTGGACGTGGCTGGGTCGGATAGCCCGGATGGATGGAGTCATCATGACACCGAGCATGAAGGTCGGGATCGCCGGGATCATTCTCGGGCTGATCCTCTTGGCCTGGCTGCCAGGGTGGGCAGCAATCGCGATCATCGTCATCGCCGCCGCGATCCCCGTCGGCGGCTACCTGGCCCTGGACAAGGGCCAGCGGCGCCGCATGAGGGCGATCCGCGCGCGCGAGCGCGACCGGTAACAGCCGACTCGGGGCCCATCCCCGCGTGCCACGGCTCCCGGTGAAATAAAGGCCGGTTGTGATCAATTATCCAGATTGACGCCACTACACCGGGAGCCGCCATGCCAGTCCGCCGCCTCAACCACGCCGTGCTCTACGTGAACGGGCTCGACCGCGAGGTCGACTTCTACACCCGGACGCTCGGCTTCGAGGTCCGCCTGCAGATCCCCGGCCAGGCCGCGTTCCTGCGTTCCCCGGGATCGGCCAACGACCACGACCTCGGGCTGTTCGACGTCGGCGCCGGGCACGCCGACGGGCGTCCGTCGGTCGGGCTGTACCACCTGGCGTGGGAGGTCGGCACGCTGGCGGAGCTGGTCGAGACCAGGCAGAAGCTGGCCGACGCGGGCGCCCTGGTGGGGGAGAGCGATCACCGGCTGTCCAAGTCGCTGTACGCCAAGGACCCGAGCGGCATCGAGTTCGAGGTGCTGTGGCGGGTGCCGGTCGAGGACTGGGAGAGCGAGCTCGCCCAGGGCGAGGGCTACACCGTCCCGCTCGACTGGGACCGCACCCTGACCCGCTGGGACACCGCCCGGCCGACCGGCGCCGCGGCCGGCTCCCCGACCTGACCGGCCCGGCCGCGAGGCCCGGTCAGATCCGCTCGGTCAGGTGCGCCCGGCTGGCCGGGGGTTCGTACGCCTCGGGCCAGAAGTCGGTGATCTTGACGATCAGCCCGTCGGCGATATCGAAGAAGCTCAGGCCCGGGTACGTCTCGCCCGCGTCGTTCATCTCAATCCAGCTCGCGGCGGTGCCCTCATCGGGCCACGATCCGCTGCACGGACAGGTGCCAGTCGCCGGGGAACCCCTCGGCGTTGAACCGGAGATAAGCGGCCTTGCCGGAAACGCGCTCGTGCGACATGGGCGCCTCATAGACGACGTCTTCGGCGAGGAGACGGCCGAAGGCTTCCCAGTCTCTGGCTTCCGCCGCTGCCCAGTAGGCCGAGACAAGCTGTCGTGGTGACGTCATGTCCCGCAGGCTACCGGGAAGGCCGCGACCACGGGCCGACGGCGCAGACGGCTATTCCCCGGTGGCGCCGTCGATGCGCTCGCGCAGCAGGTCGGCGTGCCCGTTGTGGCGGGCGTACTCCTCGATCATGTGCACGTAGACGAAGCGCAGCGTCAGCGGCTCGCCGCGGTGCATGAAGGTGGCGTCGAGCGGCGAGTTCTCGGCCGCGGCGTCGGCCAGCTTGATCTCCTCGGTCAGCCGAGCGTAGTCCGCCGCCGCCCGGGTCGGGTCGGTCGCCTCGAAGGCGAGCTGCACCTCGTACGCGTCCTCGACCGGCTCGTCGGCGAACCGCTGCCGGAACCAGATCCGCTCGACGTTGGTCAGGTGCCGGATCAGCCCGAGCAGGGACAGCTCCGATGGCGGCAGCGTCCGCTCGGCCAGCAGCTCACCGGTCAGCCCGGCGCACTTGAGCAGCAGCGTCGCCCGCTGGAAGTCGAGAAACTGCTGCAGGGTCGCCCGCTCGCCCTCCGGCTGCGGCCCGTAGTACCTGGTTACCTCCGGCGCCCTCCACGTCACCGCATCATCATGACACGCCGTCCAGCCGGCTTCCGAGACACGCCGTGCCCCAAGTCGCGACCGGGACCCCAAGGCCCGACCGGGTGCGAGGGCCACGGGCCGCTAGAGACGCGCCGGTGGACCACAAGGCCGTAACTGTCCAACTGCCGGGGCAGCCATCCTAGCCGGGACGAGCGAGATGGTGGGACGAGAGAAGCGGCGGGGACCAGAGAGGCGGCGGAGATTAGCGGCGGCGGGGATTAGCGTCGGCGGGTGGGCGGGAACGGCTGGGTGGGGCTGGTCCGGCGGCCCGGCCACTGGTTCCTGGCCTCGCGGCCGCCCGGCAGGCTCTTGCCGCCGCCGCCGCCACCGCGGAGCCGGGCGGTGGCGGTGATCCGCGCGGCGATCGTGATGATGATGGCGATCGGCAGCGTCTGCGGCAGCTCAGCGGCCGGTACGAACGCCACCGCGGCGAACGCGATCGCCACCCCGCCGACGGCGACCGCGAGGGCGGTGGCGACCCGGCGGCTGAGCACCGTCCGGCGGACCAGGTGCCGGGCCTCGCGCGGCAGCCGGGCGACCATGACGCCGGAGACCGCCAGCAGCGCCACCGCGACCCCGGCGAAGCTGAGCGCCAGGGGCAGCCGGTCCACGTGCGTCACGGCCGGGATCCAGAGCATGATCAGCGCGATCAGGATGAAGATGTAGATCAGCCGGGACACCGACCTGATGATCACCACGTCGATATTGCGCGAGTAGATGTGCTCGCCCGGCGTGGTCCGCGCGGCGCTGATGAAGTGCCTGATCGCGCCGATCGTGTCGTGCCGCCGCAGCCTGATCCGGCCCAGCTCGTTCATCGCCCCGCTGTGCACCGGGTCGAGCGCGAGCGCGCGCTCCTGGTGACCCCGGGCGGAGACCAGGTCGCCGCGGGCGAGCGCGACCTTGCCGGACAGGAAGTGCACGTCGGGCTCGTTCGGGGCCAGCCTGCGCGCCTCGGCGGCGGCGGTCGCGGCCAGGGCGGGCTGCCCGGCCGCCAGCGCCGCCTGGGCGACGCAGACGTGGGTCTGCCAGTAGCCGGGCGCCAGCCGCCGCGACTCGGCCGCCGCCCGCAGTGCCTCGGCGTGGTTGCCCAGGTGCATCAGCGCGTTGGAGGCGAGCCGGTGCGGCCACTCCTCGCCCGGCTCGATCGCCGCCGCCCGGTTGGCAGCCTCGACCGCCTCGGCGTAGCGGTCAGCGCCGAGGTGCGCACGGGCGAACAGGCACCAGGCCCGGCCGCTGTCGGGCTCGGTCGAGACCAGGCGCGCGAGCAACGTCGATGCCTCGTCGTAGCGCCCGAGGTCGAGCATGGTGGCGGCTCTCGCCAGCTCCTGTCTCAGCTCCGTCAAGTCACCGGTTTCCGTAAGATCAGCCGTCGCTTGCGCAGGTATGCCACCAGATCATCGTATGCGCCGCCCTCGTTCGCGAACAGCGCCACATTTCGGGCGGTCTCGAACCAGGTGCCGAGCGACGGCTTGACCTCGGTGACGGCCGCCTCCAGGTCGGCCTGCCCGATCAGCCGGGGCTCGCCTCGGCTGACCGAGTCGAGCAGCGCCCGCTCGGCGGCGGTCTCGCACACGTGCGCGATGTCGGCCCCCGAGTACCCGTCGGTCAGCCGGGACAGGCGGCTCAGGTCGATCCCGGCGACCGGCCGGTCCCGGAGATGGAACCGGAACACGCCCTCGCGGGCGGCCCGTCCGGCGGGAGCACCAGCAGCGTCCGGTCGAATCGCCCCGGCCGCCGCAGCGCGGAGTCGACGTCCCACGGATGATTGGTCGCCGCCAGCAGGAACACCCCGGTGTTGTCCGACGCGACGTCGTCGAGCTCGAGCAGCAGCTGGTTGACGGCCGAGCGCATCGGCGTGTTCCGCAGCTGGGACCGCTTCTGCCCGATCGCGTCGACCTCGTCGAGGAAGACCACGCAGGGCGCGTTCCGCCGCGCCACCTCGAACAGGTCGTGAATGTTGCGCTCGGACCGGCCCACGAACATGTCGATCAGGTCGGCGAACGACACCGTGATGAACCGGGCGCCGAGCTCGCCGGCGACCGCGCGGGCGACGAACGTCTTGCCGCAGCCGGGCGGCCCGTAGAGCAGCAGCCCGCCGCGGAGCGACTTGCCGTAGAGCTTGCGCAGCTCGGGGTTGCGCATCGGGGCGAGGAAGGCGGCCTCGAGCCGCTTCTTGACCTCGTCCAGGCCGGCCACGTCGGCCAGGGTCAGCCCGGTGTGCTCAGCGTCATACTCCCCGGCCTCGTCGAGGCCGGCCGAGACCGATCCCGCCGCCTCGCCGACGAACATCGTCGGCAGCACGTCCCGCAGCTCGTCCTCGGCCTGCGACCAGTCATAGCCTTCGGCCGGGTCGCCGGCCGGCGTGGCCGGCCCGGCCTGATCGTCGTCGCGCTCGCCCCTGGCGTCGGCAACGCCGGGAGGGGAATTCGGGTCGGCCGGGGCACCCCGCGACCGTTCGGGAGAAAGATCGAGATCAGCCGGGGCGGACGGAGGCAGATCGGCGGCCGCAGCCGACGGCGACCCCGCCGTTGTCCCGGTCGGCCCGGAGGCCGTCGGCGCGCCGGTGGTGAGCATCGCCAGCGCCTGGGCGTTACCCGGATCGCGCTGCAGGACGGCGCCGAGGTGCCGCACCGCCTCGTCCCGCTGCTCGCCGCGCAGCAGCAGAGCCGCCAGGTGCAGGCGCAGCGGCACGTCGTCGGGCATCGCGGCGACGGCGTTCCGCAGGCTGTCAAGGAGCGGGTCAGGTTCCATGGGCCGGTTCCGGGGAGTTGGCTGCCACACTTCCACAGTATGGGCAGCGAGGACCCCGTGGGTACGGTCTTGGCAATCGCGTCGCGCGGTTAGGAGCAGACGCTGTCGGCGTGCGTGGAGTCCGCGTTGAGCGCCTTGACCACCGCCGTCGGGACCGAGCCGGAGGCGACGTCCGCCCGGACGGTCGTGAGTTCGGTCAGCATCGCGCCGAGGGCGGACTTGGCCGACGCGGACCGCGCCTGCCGGGCCGCGCTGCTGAGGTCGTTGACCGCGGTCGTCATGTCCGCGCTGAGCGTGCTCTGCGCGGCCTGACTGTTGAGCACGTTGACCGCCTCGTTATAGGCGGGCAGGGCGGTGTTCGCGTACGCCTGGCAGCCGGGGTCGGACGATCCGCCGTGCAGCCTGCCCTGGACGAACACGGCCGCCGCCGCGATCACCGCGAGCGCGAGGACGCCGCCGATGAGGACGCGCTTCCTGCGCCACCAGGAGCGCTTGTTCCCGGCCGGCCCGAGGGCCGGCCGCCGCGCCCGGTCGGGCCGGCCCGCGCTCGGCTGCGAGCCGGTTCTGGCCCCGGACCCGTGCTCCGGCTGGAAGCCGCCGTACTGGCCGCGTGACCGGTCGGTGAGCTCCCCCGGCTGGGCGGGGTAGCCGCCGGTCTGCCGGGCGGCTCCGGGGAAGGATCCCGTCTGCCGGGTAGCCCCGGGGAATGATCCGGACTGCCGGGTAGCCCCGGGGAATGATCCCGTCTGCCGGGCGGACCCGCGGAAGGGTCCTGTCCCCTCGAGTTGCCGGGGACCTTGATAGTCGCCGGGACCCGTGGGCCGACCGGGGCCTTCGTTCCCTCCGGGGCCCTGGAGCTGACGGCGGCCTTGGTACTCGCCGGGATCTTGAAGGGGGCCCCGATACTGTCCAGGGCCCTGAAGCCGGCCTGGATCTTCGTACCGGCCGGGGCCTTGATACTCGCCCGGACCTTGATACTGCCCCGGGCCCTGGAGCTGGCCAGGTCCGCCATAGGCGTCCGGACCCTGGGGCTGGCCGGGGCCCTGGTACCGCCCGAGGCCCTGCAGCTGCGCGAGGCCGTCAAGCTGGCCGGAGTCCTCGGCCCGCCCGAGACCATGAGGCTGCCCGAGACCTTGGGGCTGCCCGGGACCCTGGTATTGCCCGGGGCCCTGCGGCTGCCCGGTGTCCCGTGAACCCTCCGGGATCTTGGAATGGGGCCTGATCCTGGAACTGCCCTCGCCGCTGGAACTGCCCCGATCCTTCCGGCTGGGTCGAGCCCCGCGAATTGCCCCGGTGCTTGGAATTGCCCGGGATTCTGCGAATTGCGCCGGATCCTGGAACTGCGCGGGCGCCTGGAATTGCCCCCGCCCCTGGAACTGCGCCGGGTCCTGGAACTGAGTCGGTCGCTCGAACTCGGCCCGGTCCTGGAACTGGGCTGGGCCCTGGAATTGCGCGGGGTCTTGGAACTGGGACGAGCCGGGGAAGGCGCCCTGCCCCGGCGGCGACGACTGGCCGGGAAACCCGCCGGGCTGAGCACCCGGGAATCCGCCGGTCGAAGGCGCTGTCCCCGGCTGCGGGCCGTATCCGCTGGGCGGCCCGTATCCGCCCGGATCGCCGTAGCCGCTTTCCCGGCCGTAGCCGCCGACCTGGCCGTAAGCGTCCTGAGCCGGGTAACCGTCCTGAGCCGGGTAACCGTCCTGAGCCGGGTAACCGTTCGGCTGCGGGTTCCCGTAGCCCGGCTCCGGCGCCTGGCGCTGATCCTGCCATTGGGACGGCTGGCCCGGTCGCTCAGGCTGCTGCGGCGTGCCGGGCGGCGTGAACCACGAGTCCGCCGACGACGTCGACGTGTCCGCCATCGCGCCGGGAACCTGGTACCCGGTGCCCGGTCCGCCCGCGCCGTCCCCGGCCGGGTAGCCGCCGTCGGCCGACCCGGACTCCCCGGCCGAAAGCCCGCGCCCGCGGCGGGAGGATCGCAGGCCGGGCCCGGTCGGTCCTCCCGGGCCCGCGGGGTACCGGGGCGTATCTGACGCAGACGACATGACTAGGTGATCCGTTCCTGGCGACGCGACGACGAGCAGTCGTGTTTTACAAGGGCCAGGTCTGTCAGACGAAGCCGTTACGGCTAAGGCTAGCGGGATCGGTCTCGCCTCTGGGCAGAGATACGTCACCTGTCACGTCCGCCGCGAGCCGGATCTGGTCGCCGTCGACGAGCCGGACCTCGGTATAAGGCATCACCCGCTCGCCGTTCACGAACGTGCCGTTGGTCGATCCCTCGTCCCGGATGGTGGCCCGCCCGGCGTCGTCGACCACCACCGTGGCGTGCTTGCGCGACACGTTGTCGTACTGCTCGAACGCGGCCGCTACGAGCGACTGGGCCGGGTCGCGACCGAGGATGACGGAGGTGCCGGCCGGGACGTCGACGTTGCCGGTCGGGAACGCGATCCGCAGCAGGACCAGCGACGGGCGGCGCCGCGGGCCGCTGTCACCGCCTTGTCGGATGTACTGCTGTGACACCGTCGGCGACGGGATGTCGTCGTCGGGGAATGGGGCGTGCGGCAGGTTTGCGCCACACCGGAAGCAGATCAGGTCCTCCGGCTGCACCCCGATGCCGCAGTTTGGGCAGGTCAGGATCGCCATCTCCTCGTTCGAAGCCGGTAGCCGTTGCCAGCTACCATACCGCCAACCTGCCGGTTGGCGCAGTACTCTTCCGTTGCCCGAACGTGTCCCATCCCCGTGCAGCGACACTGGACGGCCGGCCGGGCCCTGTGCTATGGCAGTCGCGGGCCGGGGGCGAGCTCACCCGGCGGGCGCGGCCGGGGGTTAAGGCGATGGGCGACGCCCGCGACGCCACTCACAGGCCAGCCAGACCTTCGCGGCGCTACCCCGATCTTCGGGTGGCGCCGGGTTCCGGGTTCAGCGGGTGCTGATCACCCCCGCGCTGGGTGTTTCACGCTAGGGTGGAGCGCGTGGGCTTCTATGTGATTTCTGAGTCATCGAGCCTAGTACCGGGGTAGCCTTCCCTAAGCTGCGCAGGCCATAGCGGCCTAGCCCAACTGGGGTGGGCGGGGTGGGCGTTCGCCAAAGTTCAGGGCTATTCCCGGTGAATGCCGGGTCGTGGGCGGTCGTTTGATGGTTATATGTCCCTACCCGATTTGTAGCGCTAGCTGGAAGAGTTGCCCTGTGCTTGTCCAGGTTGCCCTTGGAGCTGCGAGGTGTAAGCGCAGTGCGTAGACGTTCGATGACCAACGGAAACGGCGGTCTGCAGACGCAGGCCCCCGATCTTCCGCTCAACGGAAGCGGAGCCCCGCCGCAGAGCGGACCGCTGGCCGTCGGCCCAGGCCAGGCCGGCCCGGGTAGCTCTGGCGACCCAGGACAGGGCGCACTGCCGGTCCCGCTGTCGCAGGCTCCCCGTAACGCCGCCGCGACGTCAGGCAACGCCGGATCCGGTGGCGGCCGCAAGGGTTCCCCGTTCTCGATCAGCAACTGGCGCGTCCGCTGGCGGCTCGTCGCCATCATCGCCGTGCCGACCATCACCGCCCTGATCCTCGGCGTGATCCAGATCGTCGGCTCGGTCAACAACTACGAGTCGTTCAAGCGCGTGCAGACCCTGGCCAACCTGAACGCCCTCGTGGTCACCGCGACCGGGCAGATCGCCGACGAGCGCGACGCCACCGTCGGCTACGTCGCCAGCGGCCGCACGAACGCCACCCTGAAGCAGACCGCGATCAACGACCAGAACCTGACCACGGCGACCACCAGCCAGATCGCGAGCGACGCGGCGGCCGTCATCAACGGCAGCGGGTACCGCGCGCAGACGGTCATCGACCTCAACGGCGTGCTGGCCGACATCAGCGACCTGCCGAACATCCGCAAAGCGGCGATGTCCACCCTCACCCCGGCGCTGTCGATCATCCAGAACTACGACCTGCGGCTGCTCCAGCCGTTCATGGCGTTCAGCGATGACGTCGCGGCGGGCACCGGCAACGCCACCCTGCAGTCCGACGTCACCGTGCTCAACGCGCTGCTGCACATGGAGGACGACGCCTCGCTGCAGCGCGCCTACCTGTACCAGGCGCTGGAGAGCTCGCCGCCGTCGCTGACGCCGACCGCGCTCAGCGACCTGAACCAGGCCTCCTCCCAGCAGGCGGCCGACGCCGCCCAGTTCGACGCGGTGGCCTCGGTCGGCGAGCAGCAGACGCTGAACAACGTGGTCTCCGGTCAGAACGTGGACGAGTCGGAGAGCGCCGAGGAACTCGCCATCGCCACCGCGAACTCGTCGACGCTGCAGATCGGCACCCAGCAGAGCTGCACCACCGGGAGCGCGGCCGACTGCTGGTGGACGACCAAGTCGGCCCAGATCACCGACATGCGCGACGTCAGCAACGGCCCGAGCGGCCTGGTCGAGCAGATCCAGGCGCAGGCCAACTCGCTCGCGCAGTCCGCCCTCCGCAGCGCCGAGATCGTCTCCGTCGCGACCCTGCTGCTGCTCCTGCTGGTCCTGCTGATCACCACCTTCGTGGCCCGGTCGATGATCCGCCCGCTGCGCAAGCTGCGGGCCGACGCCCTCGAGGTGGCCGGCTCCAAGCTGCCGGACATGGTCCGCCGGCTGAGCCAGAGCGAGGGCGGCGACGCCTCGGCCGAGATCGAGCCGATCGGGGTCAACTCGACCGACGAAATCGGCGAAGTGGCGCGGGCCTTCGACCAGGTCCACCGGGAAGCGGTCCGGCTGGCGGCCGACGAGGCCATGCTCCGCGGCAACCTGAACGCGATGTTCGTCAACCTGTCGCGCCGCAGCCAGTCCCTGATCGAGCGCCAGCTCTCGCTGATCGACAACCTCGAGCAGACCGAGCAGGACGCCGACCGGCTGTCCAGCCTGTTCCGGCTGGACCACCTCGCCACTCGTATGCGCCGCAACTCGGAGAACCTCCTGGTCCTCGCGGGCCACGAGGCCCAGAGCCGACGCTGGAGCCAGCCGGTCCCGCTGGTCGACGTGCTCCGCGCCGCGATCTCCGAGATCGAGCAGTACGAGCGGGTGGTGCTCAACGTCCAGCCCGGCATCCAGGTCATCGGCCAGGCGGTCAACGACGTGGTCCACCTGGTGGCCGAGATCGTGGAGAACGCGACCACCTTCTCGCCCGAAGACACCCAGGTGTACGTGACCGGCCAGCCGCTGACCAGCGGCGGGGTGCTGCTCGACATCACCGATAACGGCGTCGGCATCTCCGAGCAGGAGATGGCGCACGCGAACTGGCGGCTCGACAACCCGCCCGTGGTCGACGTCGCCGTCTCCCGCCGGATGGGCCTGTTCGTGGTCGGCCGCCTGGCCGCCAGGCACGGGGTCAGGGTCCGGCTGCGGCACGCCCAGTCCGGCGGCCTGACCGCGCTGATCTGGCTGCCCGAGTCGGTCGCGGCCCCCGAGTCGGCTCAGCCGCTCGGCCGCCTGCGCAAGTTCGAGGCCGACGACTACGGACCCGCGCCCTCGCTGTCCGCACCGACCGCCGTCATCAGCCCCAGCCCGAGCGCGTTCGCCGGGCCGCTCGGGGCGGGCCCCGGCGGGCCGGGCCGCCCCTGACGGTCCGAGCGCCCGGCGTCCCGGCGGTCCCGGCGGCCTGGGCAGCGCGGCGGCCACCGCCGCGCGCATCCCGCGGCTGGGCGGCGGCGGCAACGGGCCGGGCAACGCCGGCAATGCCGGCAACGGAAACGGCAACGGCGGTTTCAGCGCCTTCAGCGTCGGCAGCAAGGGCAACGGGCCCGCCAACGCCAACGCCAACGCCAACGGCAGCGGCCTCGGCAACGGCGCCAGGCCGGCCGCGAGCAACGGCAACGGCTCCACGATCGAGGTGCCGGGCGGCTCGCTGCCGGTGCGCACGCCGGGCACCAACCCCCTCGGCCCGGTCGGCGGCAACGGCGCCAGCGGCGGCGGGTCGATGTTCGGCGGCGACGGCTTCGGCACCGAGGAAATCGGCTCGAGCGACTTCGGCACCACGCGGCTGCCGGCCCTCGGCGGCGACGGCGGCTCGGCCGCCCCGGGCCTCGTCCCGAGCGCGGCCCCCGGAATCGGCAGCGGAATCGGCGGCTCCGACGGCAGCCAGGTCACGATCCCGCCGGCCGTCGGCGCGACCCACGACCAGCGACTGCCGATCTTCGACTCGCTTGAGTCGGACTGGTTCCGGCGGAGCGGCAACGCCTCGCTGAGCTCCAGCTCGGCCGCCGCCCCGGCCGCGGTCGCGGCCGGGCAGACCTGGAGCTCCCCGGCGGACGAGGGATATCGTGCCGCTAGGGTGGCTGCTGAGCCTGCATCGGATGAAACTACGACGGCCGGGCTGCCGAAGCGCACCCCGAGGGCTAACCTCGTGCCGGGATCGGTCGGCGGTAGCGGTAGCGGCGACGAGTCGGACAGCGCGCCGCCACCCCGCTCGGCGGAGACGATCCGCAGTCGGATGGCGAGCTTCCAGCGTGGCGTACGCGACGCGCGTGCCACCGCATCTCAGAACGAGGAGCCATAAGTCCAATGAGATCCACGGATAATGCAATCAGGACACGAGGAGGCGCCTGTATGTTCGGGCGAGGAGAGGAGCGCGCGTGAGCACGCCAGGACGCCCGGTCCAGGACCTCAGCTGGCTGATCACGAACTTCGTGGAGCGGGTCCCGGACGTGGCCCATGCGGTCGTCGTCTCGTCGGACGGTCTTCCGCTCGCGTTCTCCGCGGGATTCCCGCAGGAGCGCGCGGATCAGCTCGCAGCGGTCACATCGGGCCTTACCAGCCTGACCCAGGGTGCTTCCCGGGTCTTTGAAGGCGGCGCGGTCGTCCAGACCGTGGTCGAGATGCAGCGCGGTGTGCTCGTCATCATGGCGATCAGCAACGGCGCCAGCCTGGCCGTGCTCGCGGCCTCGACCTGCGATCTCGGACTCGTCGCGTACGAGATGACCCTGCTGGTAGAGCGGGCAGGCCGGGTACTCACCCCCGCCGCCCGCGGTGGCGTCATGCAGGGCGCGATGCCGGGAGACGGTCGGCGATGATGCCATCGGCGAATCCCGTGACTGAGGGGCATGGTGGCCGGGCTAGGCCGCGGCGGTGACGACCGCGGCTCGCCCGCGTGGCAAGGTCCTGGACGGGCCGGGCCATGGGACGAGCCGCAGCCGCAGCGCCAGCCGTACCCCCCAGCGCAGCAGCAGCAGTATCCGGCCGAGGAAGAGAGCGGCGCGACGCGGCTAGTCCGCCCGTACACCGTGACCGGCGGCCGGACCCAGCCGAGGTACAAGCTCGCGCTTGAGGCCTTGGTATCAGCGTCCGTGTACGAGCCGCGTGACCTATCCGTTCTGGCACCCGAGTGCCAGGCGATCCTGCAGTTCTGCCTCGACTGGCGCTCCGTGGCCGAGATATCGGCCGTGCTCCGGATGCCGCTGGGCGTGGCCAGGATCCTGGTCGCGGACATGAGCGCGGACGGCCTCGTGCGCATTCACCAGCGCGACGACTCCGAGGGCCGCCCCGACCTTAACCTGCTCGAAAGGGTGCTTAGTGGACTCCGTAAGATCTAGCGTCGCCCGGCCGCACGGAGGCGGCGACGCTTCGGCGATGACTTCAGTGAAGATCGTCGTGGCGGGCGGCTTCGGCGTGGGCAAGACGACGTTCGTCGGCTCAGTGTCGGAGATCACCCCGCTCACCACCGAGGCCGTCATGACCGTGGCCTCGACCGACGTGGACGACCTGTCCCACGTCCCCGACAAGAACACGACGACCGTCGCGATGGACTTCGGCCGGATCACGCTTGAAAAGGATCTGGTGCTCTACATGTTCGGTACCCCCGGACAGCACCGGTTCTGGTTCATGTGGGACGACCTGATCCAGGGCGCGATCGGGGCGGTGGTCCTGGTCGACACCCGCCGGCTGGCCGACTCGTTCCCGGCCGTGGACTACTTCGAGGCGAGCGGGCTGCCGTTCGTCATCGGCATCAACGGTTTCCACGGGCAGTTCCCGCACCGGTCCAACGACGTTCGCGAGGCGCTCGCGATCCCGTCGACGGTCCCGGTCATCCCGTGTGACGCCCGCAACCGCGAGTCGACCAAGGCCACCCTGGTGACGCTGGTCGAGCACGCGATGTCGATGCAGGCAGCAGGCCGGTACTAGCGCGGCGGGGCTTTGTCTTCCAGGCTGGAGGCCGCCCCGCCCCGCCCGTCGCCGGGCACCGCGCGCCCTGTTGCCAGGCACTGTTGCCGAGCACAGTTGGCGGCCGTCAAGTCGGACGGTCGCCGCCTAGTCATGCCCGGACCCGCTCGGCACAATGGTGGGGGAGCCACGAGCCAGGGAGGCCGCACCGGTGACCGAGCGCTACTACACGACGAGCACCGCGTTCCTCGAGGCCCTGGCCGAAGCGGGCATCAGCTACATCTTCGCCAATCTCGGCAGCGATCATCCCGGCCTCATCGAGGCTCTCGCCCAGGCCAAGGCCGACGGCCGCGCGGATGAGCTGCCCAAGCTCATCATCTGCCCGCACGAGACGGTAGCCCTGTCCGCCGCCCACGCCTACGCCATGGTGACCGGCGAGCCGCAGGCGGTCGTGGTGCACGTCGACTCCGGCACCCAGAACATCGGCGGCATGGTCAACAACGCCATGCGCGGCCGCGCCCCCGTCCTCGTCTTCGCCGGCACCGTGCCCTACACCCAGGACGGCGAGCTGCCCGGCAGCCGGACCGAGTTCATCCAGTGGATCCAGGACGTCCGCGACCAGCGCGGCATCCTCCGCAACTACGTCAAGTACGACAACGAGCTGCGGACCGGCCGCAACGTCAAGCAGCTGGTGCACCGGGCGCTGCAGATCGCCCGCAGCGAGCCGGCCGGCCCGGTCTACCTGACCGGCGCCCGCGAGGTGATGGAAGAGCGGATCGACCCCTACCAGGTCGACCCGCGCAGCTACCCCCCGGTCGCCCCGGCCGCGCTCACCGCCGAGGTCACCGCCGAGATCGCGACCGCGCTGGCCGGCGCCCGGCACCCGCTGATCGTGACGTCGTACCTCGGACGCGATCCGGCCGCGGTCCCGTCGCTGGTCGCGCTGGCCGACCTGCTCGCCATCCCGGTCCTCGAGGCGATGGCCTATCACGTCAACTTCCCCGACGACCACCCGCTGCACGCGGGCTTCCAGTACCACAGCACCGGTCAGAACCCCGTCCTGGCCGAGGCCGACGTGATCCTGGTGCTCGACTCCGACGTCCCCTGGATCCCCTCGGTCAACCGGCCCGCCGCCGACGCCGCGATCTACTACGTCGACATCGACCCGCTTAAGTCCCAGATGCAGCTCTGGGACGTGCCCGCCCGGCAGTTCGCCGCCGCCAACTCGAAGATCGCGGTGGAGCAGATCGCCGCCTACGTCCAGGAGCACGATCTGGCCGATGACGACCGCGTTGCGGCGCGTCGCACGGCGGCAGCCGCACGGCATCAGCAAGAGCGTGACCGCCGGGAGGCGGCCGAGCAGCCCCGGGACGACGTGATCACCCCCGAGTACCTGACCGCGTGCGTGCGGCGGCTGCTCGACGGCGAGGACGCGATCGTGCTGACCGAGGTGGTAACCAACAGCAAGGCGGTGGCCGAGCACCTGCGCCCGGTCCGGCCCGGTTCGGTGCTGCACCACGGCGGCGGCGCGCTCGGCTGGTCCGGCGGCGCCGCCGTGGGGGCGAAGCTGGCCCAGCCGTCGCGGACGGTGGTGTCCCTCGTCGGCGACGGCTCGTTCCTGTTCAGCGTCCCGTCCTCGGCGATCTGGGTGCAGCGCCGCTACGACGCCCCGGCGCTGACCGTCATCTACGACAACGGCGGCTGGCAGGGCCCCAAGTTCTCCACCCTCCAGGTCCACCCGGACGGCGTGGCCGCGGCGACTGGCGAGTTCCCGGTCTCGCTCGCCCCGACGGTCGACCTGCCCGGCGTAGCGCTGGCCGCCGGCGCGGGCTTCGGCGTGACCGTGACCGACCCGGCCGAGCTCCCGCAGGTCCTCAAGGACGCCCTCGCCGCCGTGCAGGCCGGCCGCTCGGCGGTCGTCAGCGTGCGCCTCCCGCCCGTGTAGCGCCTTCACGGTCGAATAACCCAGATGTTCAACGTTTACCCGGACTTAAGCCACCATCAACCGACATGTCAGGTCGGTGCTGAAGGTTGGCTGTGTGCGGACTGATGAAGCTACGAGCAGTTCCTGGGCGGTGCGGGGTCGCGGGCTCACGAAGTTCTTCGGTGATGTCGTCGCGCTCGACAGTGTCGACCTCGATGTCGCGCCCGGCCAGATCCACGGGATCGTCGGCCCGAACGGAGCGGGGAAGACGACGCTGCTCGGCCTCCTGCTGGGCCTGGCCGTCGCCGACCGGGGCAGTCTCGAGGTTCTGGGATCGCCGGTCGGGCGAGCGCTCGCCGCGCCCGACGGTGTTTCCGGCTTCGTCGACGCCCCCGGCCTGTACCCCGCGCTGACGGCCCGCAAGAACCTCGCCGCGCTGGCCGCTCTCCGCCCGCCCGGTGCTCCGACGGCGGATATCGACGACCTCCTTGAGCAGGTCGGGCTAGCCGACGTGGCGGACGACGGGGTGCGAGGCTTCTCTCTTGGAATGCGCCAGCGGCTCGGGCTCGCCGCCGCGCTGGTTACCGTGCCGCGTCTGCTCGTGCTCGACGAGCCTGCCAACGGGCTCGACCCGGCGGGCAAGCGGCACGTGCATGAAACCCTGGCCAGGCTCGCGGCGGACGGGACGGCCGTGGTGCTCTCTAGTCACCGGATGGATGACCTTGAGGCGATGTGCTCGGACATCACCATTCTCGCGCTCGGGCGGGTCGTCTTCTCCGGGCCGTTGGGCAAGCTGGCCGAACGGAATGGTGAACTCGACTACCGGCTGGTGACCTCCGACAACGAAGCGGCCCGCCAGATGGCCGCGGGCACGGGCGGGATCCAGGTGCTCGACACCGCCGGGGGGCAGCCCGACCGCGAGGTGCTCGTGCTGCGCGCGCTGGTGTCCGACCTCGATGAACTGGTGCCACGGCTGGTTCACGCGGGCATCGCGCTGCGCGAGCTTGCGCCCGTCGTCTCGCCGCTTGAGTCCGCGTTCCTCGCCCTCACGCAGCAGCATGGGCAGGAGTCCAGCCGATGACCGTGACCGCGACGACCGCCCCCACCGAATTGCTGGCCCCCCGCACTGTCTCGATGCCGCGCGCGTACCGCTTCGAGCTGGTCAAGCAGCTGGCGCAGTGGCGGGTACGCATCCTGATCGGTTTGTGCTGGATCGGGCCGGCCGTCACCGTCGTCGTCGTGAGCGGCCAGAGCACGCTTCCGGCCGACACCCTGTTCGGCCGCGAGATGCAGGCGACGGGCTGGGCCGGGGCGCTGGTGGTGCTGTCTTTCGCGGGCAGCTGGTTCTTCCCGCTGCTGACCTCGGTCGTCGCCGGTGACGTGTTCTCCTCCGAGGACCGGCTCGGCACCTGGCGCCACCTGCTCGTGGCGGTGCGCTCGCCGCGGCGGATCTTCATCGCCAAGTCGCTGGCGAGCCTGACCGTCCTCCTGATGTGCGTGCCCGGGCTGGCTGTCTCCGGCATCGCAGGCGGGCTGGTGGTCGGTAGCCGGCCGCTGGCCGGCCTCGACGGCCACCCGCTGTCGCCGGCTGACGCCGCCGGAAAGCTCGTGCTCGCCTGGCTCTGCGTGCTCGCCCCGATCCTTGCCTTCGCCGCGATCGGGCTGCTCGCCTCCGTCATCTTCGGGCGGTCCCCGTTCGCCCTGCTGATACCAGCCTTCGGCGGGCTCGGAATGCAGCTGGCGTCCCAGGTGCTGCCGATGCCGGCCGCTGTCCGGGTGGCCCTGCCCAGCTTCGCCTTCCTCTCCTGGAACGGCCTGTTCACCAGCCCGCCGCAGCTCCGCTCGCTCATCGCAGGCATCGCCGTCAGCCTGGCGTGGGCCGCCATCGCGACCGCGCTCGCGTACGTGATCTTCATGCGGCGCGATTTCACCAGCCCGGCGAACGATGGCTCGATGCGGCGCGCGATCACCGCGGGAATCCTGCCGCTGCTGGGGGTGTGGGCGCTTTCGGCCGGGGTGGTGGCCGCGGCGACCGGGGCCACCGGCTCCGGGATCGACGCCGGCAAGCTGCAGCGGTCGCTGGCAACGTCGTTCGGGCACTTTTACGTGCTGCAGAGCCAGGAGCTATACCACCTGAGTTACACCGCGGCGCAGCTGCGGACCACGGCGGCCTGCACCAAGGGGTCCGACCTGGTCGCCCAGGACGGGCCGGGAAACGACTGGCGCTGCACCGTCACCTGGCATCTCCCTGGCGTCAACGACGCGATCGGACAGGCCGTCTACCAGCTTGACGTCAGCGCGAACGGACGGTACGTGGCCGACGGCGACGGGCCGAATCAAGTGAACGGCTACTTCGTGCTGCGCGCCCCGTACGGGGACGCGCCGAACCCGCTATGGCAGTTCGACGGCCTTGTCGATCTGCTGGCCCCCGGATAGAACGGACAAGGTATGCAAGTCACGCGACGACGACGACGAGAAGTCTCGAAAGTCCGTCTCGGCTTCCCGAAATGGGTCGGCCGCCGACTCCGCATCGTTGTAGCCTGCACAGCGGCAATCCTCGTCGTCGGCGGGGGAATGGCCGCCTACGCCTCGACGGTGGGGTTCGGCGATAACCAGGTCGGCACGCAGTACCCCAACGGAATTCAGGTCTCCGACGACCAGATCATCAATCCGATCGGCGACCGGCTGCTCACCCAGTTCGGCAAGTTCATGGGCTCGACCGTCAGCCCGGACGGGCGATTCCTGGCGGCGACCAGCACCGACAAGTCGGTCGTGCTGCAGATCTTCGACCTGTCGAGCTACAAGCTCATCTGGACGGTCGGCACCGCTTCCGGGGTCAGCCAGACCCTGTCCGACGGCACGGTCGGACAGGAGGGCCCGACGTACTCGCCGGACGGCAAGTTCCTCTGGCTTCCGGAGCAGGACGCCCTGACCCGGTTCCCGGTCAACCCCGACGGCACCCTCGGCACGCCGACCCGCTTCCCGCTCCCGACGGTCGGCAGCCACCTTTCTGGTAACAGCCGGACTCCGACGCCCAACTCGGCGCTGGTGGGCCAGACCACGTACTCGCCCGACGGGTCCACTCTGTACGCCGCGCTCAACGGGCAGAACACGGTCGTGGCGATCGACCCCACCAGCGGTGCGGTCGAGCACACGTGGAATGTCGGCATCGCCCCGCGCGAACTCGCGTTCGCGGGCGGCAAGCTCTACGTGAGCGACGAGGGCGGCCGCCCAGCCAAGCCCGGCGACACGACCATGGACTCCTATGGCACCCCGGTACCCGCCAACGGATACCGGGGCACGTCGACCACCGGGGAGGTTAGCGTCATCGACACCGCGGACCCGTCCGCGGCGATCGGATCGATCGCTGTCGGCCTGCACCCGACCGCGATGCACGTCAGCGGCCACGCGTTGTTCGTCGCCAACACCAACAGCGACACCGTCTCGGTCATCGACACGAAGATGGACAAGGTCGTGCAGACGATCGAGACCAAGCCGTGGCCGGAGTCCACGGTCGGGTACCAGCCCGACAGCATCGCCCTCACCTCGGACGGTCACCTGCTGGTCACCTTGGGTCGGGCTAACGCCGTCGCGGTCTACCAGTACGACGGCGCGCCTGAGAACCCCGTGAGCTACATCGGCCTGCTGCCGACCGACTACTATCCCTCGACGATCGCGACCGTCGGCGGCCACATCGTCGTCACCAACACCCGCGGCATCGACGCGCGCGGCCCCGGCCTCACGACCTACAAGGGGCCGGGAACCGTCCCCGTGACCGGCCACGACACGCACAGCACGACCGCGTCGCTGACGCGCTTCACCCTTCCGGGCGATCGGGACATCGCGCGCTACACCGTCGAGGTCTTCGCGCAAAACGGCTGGACCAGGCGCTCCGTCCAGGAGGCGGACGGCCGCAGGGCGAATCCGGTTCCGGTCCCGGTGCGCATCGGCGACCCGTCCACGATCAAGCACGTCTTCCTGATCGTGAAGGAGAACCGCACCTACGACCAGGTGCTGGGCGACATGGGTGAGGGGAACGGCGACCCGGCGCTCACGCAGTTCGGCGAGAAGGCAACGCCGAACCAGCACGCACTGGCCGCGCAGTTCGGTCTCTACGACAACGTGTACGACATCGGCACCAACTCCTCCGAGGGCCACAACTGGATGATGCAGGGCGACAACCCCGAGTACAGCGAGTCGGACGCGGGTGAGTACCAGCGCACCTACGACACCGAAGAGGACGTGCTCGGCCACCAGCGCTCGGGCTTCCTGTGGACCGCCGCCGAGTCCGCCGGCGCGACGGCCAGGAACTACGGCGAGTTCGAGTACATGGAGGGCAAGCCGTCCGGTACCTGGCAGCAGTACTACTGCGCGACCAAGAGCGTGATGGCCGGCGGTGACCCAGCCCAGCTGACCGCCGCGGGCCTCAAGGGTAACTACGGCTCGGCGATCCCGTCGCTTAACGCGATCGCCGACCCGCAGTCCCCGCCGTTCGACCTGTCGATCCCGGACATCTACCGATACGAGATCTGGAAGCAGAACTTCGAGCAAAAAGGTCCGGCCAACTTCAACATGATCTGGCTGTCCAGCGACCACACCGGCGGGCCGGCCGACGCTGAAGCCGGGGTCGCCGACAACGATCTCGCCCTCGGCGACATCGTCGACACGATCTCGCATAGCCGGTACTGGAAGAACTCCGCCATCTTCGTCGTCGAGGACGACAGTCAGGACGGCGCCGACCACGTCGACGGCCACCGCGCCCCGATCCAGGTCATCAGCCCCTGGGCCCAGCACGGCACGGTGATCGACGCCTACTACTCGCAACTGTCGATCGTCCGGACGATCGAGCAGATCCTCGGCGCCCAGCCGCTGAACGAGAAGGTCGCCGCGGCCACGCCCATGTACGACGCCTTCACCAACAGGCCCGATTACACACCCTTCAACGCGGTGCCGAACCAGATTCCGCTCACCGAGGCCATCGCCACCGCGCCGGCCTGCGGACTGGACACCCTGGGCCAGACCGGCGCAGCAGCGGCGGCGCTGAACAAGGCGGAGGCCGCCAAGACCGCGGTGCCGGCGAACATGACCTCGATCGCCGCGCAGTGGGCGACGTGGCTGAAGTCGCAGCACACCATGGGCAACGGCGCGGTCCCCGACTACGCCAACTTCGAGCAGATGAACCGGTACACGTGGTACCAGGCCCACGGCTGGAAGGCGCCCTACCCGGGCGACCCGAGGGTCTACGCCCCATCGCAGGTGCCCGGTGCCTACCTCCCAAGCCCGGACGACTCGTACTGACGAGACTGCGGACGACAACGCAACAGCATCGCAACCCGACGGCCCGCCGGACATCCGGCGGGCCGTCGCCCATCGCGCCTGACCGACTGGCAGAGCCTCGGGCGTGACCGCCAGGCTAGGCCGGGGCAGCCCTCCGGCCTAGTAACCCGACGCTCTTCAGCCGCGCGGCAGGAGTTGCTGAACGGCCCATTTGTTGCCGTCTGGGTCGGCGAAGAACACGAACCGGCCCCACGCCAGTTCCTGGATCTCGCTGACCTCCGCGCCGCGCTTGACTAGCTCGTCGTGGGCGGCCTCAATGTCAGGGACGACCATCTGCAAGCCCACCACGCTGCCAGGCGCGGCGTCGGTGATGCCCTTGCCGATCGCGATCGAGCAGGCCGACCCCGGCGGGGTGAGCTGCACGAAGCGGAGCTCGTCGCTGACCGTGTGATCGTGGTCGGCGTTGAAGCCGGCCTTGTCGGTGTAGAACTCCTTCGCCCGGTCGGTGTCCGAGACCGGGATGATCACTAGCTCGAGCTTCCAGTCCATGAGGTGCCCCTATCCGCGTGTTCGGTTTGCGATAACACTCACGCTAGGCGTCCATTAGGAAGATTCAGTTCCTAATAAGCTGGCAAGCTGGGAATCATGCTGGAAACATCGGCCCGGCTGCTGCGCCTGCTCTCGCTGCTGCAGACCCCGCGGGACTGGACGGGGACAGAGCTGGCAGAGCGGCTCGGGGTGTCGGCCAGGACCGTTCGGAATGACGTGGACAAGCTGCGCGAGCTGGGCTATCCCGTGCTCGCCACGCGAGGGTCGACAGGCGGGTACCGGCTGGGCGCCGGGGCCGCCATGCCACCGCTGCTGCTTGACGACGAGGAGGCGGTCGCGGTCGCGGTGGGTCTGCGGACCGCGGCGGGCGGCGCCATCGCGGGCATCGAGGACGCGGCACTGCGGGCGCTCGCGAAGCTCGAGCAGGTGCTGCCGTCGCGATTGCGTTCGCGCGTCGGAACGCTGCAGTCGGTGATAACCCCTGTTCCTGTTCCCGGAGCGCCGCTTGTGGACCCGGATGTGCTCACCGCGATCGCCGCCGCATGCCGGTCACAGGAGCGGCTGCGGTTCCGGTACCTGTCGCATGACGGGACGCGAAGCGACCGCGAGGCGGAGCCGTACCAGCTGGTGAACTGGGGACGGCGGTGGTACCTGGTGGCGTTCGACGTCCGTCGCGCCGACTGGCGGACGTTCCGGGTGGACCGGATCACGGTGCGGACCCCGGGCGGCGGGCGGTTCGCGCCGCGCCCGCTGCCGTCGGACGATCTCGCCGGATGGGTGTCGCACCGAGTTGCGTTTGCCGGGTGGCGGTACCGGGCGCGGGTGAGGGTGTTTGCACCCGCCGCCGCGGTGCTCGAGCGGATCGGGCCGTATGTCGGCACCGTTACCGCAGTCGACGACGAAAGCAGCATGCTTGACACCGGTTCGGACAGCCTGGAGACGCTCGCGGTGTACCTCGGACTGCTTGGCTACGAGTTCCGCGTCGAGTCGCCAGCCGAACTGGCCGGCCATGTCCGAGAGCTTGCCGACAGGTACCAGCGCGCGACGCGTAATTGTCTATGAGATAATCAACCTTATGAAAAACCTTATAGTCGTAGGCGGCACGATGGGTGTCGGCAAAACCGCGACATGCCGCGACCTGCAGAAAATACTCCCAAGAAACATATTCCTTGATGGCGATTGGTGCTGGGATATGCGCCCATTCGTTGTGACAGAAGAAACACGGGCGATGGTAAATAGCAACATCGCCCATCTGCTTAGCGGCTTCCTCGCTTGCTCGGAATTTGAGAACGTTATTTTCTGCTGGGTACTACATGAGCAGCATATATTGGATGACCTTATAAATGCACTGAACCTCAATGGCTGCACGACCCATTGTTTCACACTTGTCAGCACTGAACAGGCTCTCGTCGAAAGACTAAACCGCGACATAGCAGCAGGTAGGCGAGACAGCGACATTACAGAACGCAGCGTGGCTCGAATATCGCTCTATGATGAGCTTGACACGGTTAAAATTGACGTAAGCACCATTTCGCCAGCAGACGCGGCGCGGCGCATTGCAGAGCGCATTGCAGAGCGCATGGCAGGCGCTCAGACCGCGGCGAGGCGCTGACCGAGAAAGAACAGGCGTCACCGCTCGCCAAGCGGATCCACGATCTCCGCCATGCCCTGCCTCTCGCTGTGGCTCAACGCCGGGGGTGCCACGAACCCAGGTAGCCCGTGGGCCGGGCGCAGCGTCGGAGTCCTGCTCGGGATCTACGCCAAGTGCAGACCGCGTGCAACCGCATAGGGGGTGTCCCTACAGAGCCGCTGGCCCGCGTACTGCCGCAGGTCAGAGGCTCCTCACTTGGCATCTGAGGAAGGTGGGGCGGGTGGGGCTCGAACCCACGACCGGCAGATTATGAGTCCGCTGCTCTGACCAGCTGAGCTACCGCCCCGTGCCAGCCGCCAGATTACCGCACCGGCAGTGCCAGCAAGCGTGGTAACCCGGCGATCTTCGGCCCTCTGCCGCTTACCGCCGTAGTGCAATGGTTCGCGGGTGCGTGAGATTGTTTGCCCCATCGGGCCCTGCCCAGGACGACCCGCCGTGCGCCGGCGGAAGCAGCTTCACTCGCGGGACCCTGGTCCTGCTCGCCTCCGCCAAGGTTGTGCCGATCAGCTCGCTCAAGCGGGGGACAGGTCGTGGCGTTTGACACCAGGACTGGCAAGAACCAGGCCGAGACCGTCACCGCCGTCCTAATTCACCACGACACCGACCTCTACAACCTCACGTCAAGACCAGCCGCGGCACCCAGGTCATCCACACCACCAGCAACCACCTCTTCTGGGACCCGCACCTGAAGCAGTGGGTCGCCGCCGCCAAGCTAAAGAAGGGCGAGCACCTCAAAACCCCAACGGCGCGACCGCCGTCGCCGACGGCGGCACCGTGCCGGCTGACCACGACGGGTGGATGTGGGACCTCACCGTCCCCGGCAACAACGACCACGACTTCTACATCGACACTATCGTCGCCACCGTCCTCGTCCACAACGCTAACGGCCCCTGTCCGACTTCGCCGAATCAGATGCATTCCTGTTCCCGGTCGAAGACGGGATGGAAATCAGCTGCTGGGCCAGGTCCGGAACCTGAACCGGCCGAGGCGGCAAGAGTAGTCGGACAAGATGCCGTGGCCCTGGTCGACGGCCGCCAGGAAGCACCTGAGGCTCGCACCGCGAGGGTCAGCACCAGGTCCTCGCGTTCCCAGTGCACGGGGCCCCTGCGCACCGGGCGTGAACCCCGAACACCGCGCTGGGCTCATTCTCTTGCGGCAAGCGCGTCCGAGGCCTTCGGTCGTTGCCGGGAACGCGGGTCAGGGGATCCCGCCGTCCGCCCAAGGTAAAAATCTTGATGCTCCCGAACGGTCCGGGGCGACTGACAAGCCGTCCGCTGGAACCCGAGGGCAGGCCGACCAGACCACAGCCTCCCCACACCTGCCGCTGACGACGTCGGGTGCAACGGATCACCGGCCAGGGACGCTATCGCCATGAGCGACCACGAGCTCTGCACCCTGCTGCGGCTGCTTGACGCGATGGACGATCAGTTCGACCAGAGATCTCCGACCACGACTTCCTGAGCCAGGCCGCTTCTGCCTTGAGCGCTGCAAGAAGCGATCCGCTGCCAGCTGAGACGTACGGAAACCTGCGCTTGGCCCTGGCGGAGTTGGAGGAGCTCCGCTAGCGTTCCCGGCCGGATCTGTACGTTCTGGGTCCCGCTGGCCGGCCCGTTGGATGCCGACTGGGGTGTTTCGTCGACGCCGACCTGCCGTTTGACCGTCAGGCCATGTTTGAGCCTGTCCCGCTCACGACGCCCGCCGACCTGCCCCCGTCGCCGACCTCGCGCATCCGCAGCTCCTCGTAGAGACACTGCTTCAACCCGCCGATCCCGCCGCCCCGCCACGCAACCGTGAAAGTCATCATTCACTCTTGCCTAGTGAAATGAAAGATTGCTAACATCGCCGCAACCCGCTCGGGAGAAGGAGTAACACGATGGTCGCAGTCAACCCTGCACAGGACGACGCGAGTCAGACCGATCAGCCCGACCTGCGCAAGGGCGTGCTCTCGCTCTTCGAGGTCTTCGCCCAGTCCATGGCCGACATGGGGCCGAGCGCGGCGGTCGGCGCCATCTCGGCGCTCGTATTCGCCACCAGCGGCGCCGGGTCATGGCTGGTGTGGGGCCTGGCTACCGTCGCGCTGCTGTGCGTCAGCGCCACGCTGTCTTACCTGGCGAAACGGGCCACCACGACCGGCGGCCTCTACGCCCTGCTCGCTCGCGTCGTCAACCCCGGCGCCGGGCTGGTGGTGGCGTGGGTCGAGGGCCTGGCGGTGGCCGCCGCACTGCCCGCCGTGATGTTCCAGGCCGCAGTCTTCCTGGGGTCTTACATCGCCCTTCCGCTGTTCGGCCTGCCCGACAACGTGTGGACGGCGCTGATCATCTGCCTGGTCTTCGCCCTGGTGCCCGGTCTCTTCACCTATTACGACATCCGGCTGTCGACGCGGCTGATGCTCATCCTCGAGATGACCTCAATCGCCCTCATCACGCTGCTGATGATCATCGTGCTGGCGACTCATCCCGGCGGCGTCTTCAACCACGACGAACTGACGCTGCACGGCCTGTCGTTCCACACGATCCTGCTCGGCGGCACCCTGACGATCTTCGCCTTCAACGGCTTCGAGTCCTGCACCGTCTACGGCCGGGAGGCACGCAACCCGGGGCGGGCGATCCCCGCCTCGCTGGTCGGCAGCGTCGGGCTGGCCGGCCTGTTCTTCGTGTTCTCCTCCTACGTGATCTTCCTCGGCTTCTCCGGGACATCGCGCAATGTCGGCACGAGCGCCAACCCGCTGATGGACGTCGCCGACATCGCGGGCGTCGGCTGGCTCGGATACATCGTCAGCCTGGGGGTGATCATCGGCATCTTCTCGGTGATGATCGCCGCCTACGCGGGCGGAGCGCGGTTCTTCCTCACGCTCAGCCGGGAAGGCCTGCTGCCGCGTTCCCTCGGCACGGTGAGCGCGAAGCGCAAGACCCCGATCGGCGCGACCATCTTCATGGGGATGTGGTGCTTCGTGCCGCTGGTGATCGTGTTCGCCATCCACGCGAGCGTCTCCAACGCCTACGGCAACTTCGGCAGTCTGGCCGGATACGGCGCCGCCGCCATGTACATCGGCGCGGCCCTTTTCGTCGGCATCTCCGTCATCCACAAGTTCGGGCTGAAGCGACTCGACCTCACCGTCGCCGGCCTGGTGGGCGCCGCCGCGCTCGGCTACGGGATCTACGTGTCCTTCAACCCCCTGGTGCCGTTCCCGGCCGACATCTGGCTGTTCATCTTCTGCGGAGTGGTCGCAGTGGCATGCGCGAGCTACCTCTGGCTCAAGGTCGCCCGCCATGACGTGCTCGCGCGGGTCGGCTCCAGCGCCCAGCCGTCGGAGATCGTGACCGAGCACGCCGCCGACCCGGTGCTGGGGAGGTCGGTGTTATGCAGGCGCTGATCTCGGCCGACATGGAGGGGGCGACCGGGGTCACCTGCCCCGACGACGTGGAACCCGGCAGCAGAAGCTGGGAGCAGTGCCGGGTGCTCCTGACCCGAGACGTTAACGCCGCGATCGCCGGGCTATTCGACGCGGGCGCCACCGAGGTCGTGGTCAACGAGGCGCACGCCACCAAGCGCAACCTGCTGCTTGACCGGCTCGACGAACGGGCGGTGGCGCTGGTCGGCCGGCACAAGGCCCTCGGGATGATGGAAGGGATCGACAGCGCCGACGTGGTCGCCTTCGTCGGCTATCACACCGGGTCTGGCTGTCGCGGAGTACTCGCGCACACGTACCTGCCGAGCACCATCAGCGGCGTGCGGGTCAACGGCAGGAACGCCGGCGAGGGCCGGATGAACGCGATCCTCGCAGCCGAGTTCGGGGTGCCGGTGGTACTCACCACGGGCGATGACCTCACGTGTGAAGAAGCGCGGGAGTGGTCCACCGAGGTCGTCGCGGTCAAGGACCACGTCGACCGGTACACCGCGCGGTGCCTGTCACCGAAACGGACCGAAGAGGCGATCAGGGCCGGCGCGGCCGAGGGATTGCGTCGCTGCGACCCACCGCAGCGTCCCGGCGGCCCGTTCGCCTTCGAGGTCGACTTCGACGCAACCCACCCCATCGCAGCGGTGACCGCCATCCCTTGTGTCGAAGCCGTCGGCGAGCGCGGCATCAGGTTCGAATTGCCGACGATGTTCGAGGCGATCCGGTGCTTCAAGGCCGTCACCGTGCTCGCGGCATCCTCAGTAGAGGAGACGTATGGCTGAGAATGCCGACAGTCAAGCAAGACGGGCGGCGGCGGCCAGATCGGGCTGGAGGATGTGCAGAAGGCGGCGGCGACGCTAGCCGGCGCCGCCCACCGCACGCCGGTGCTCACATCGACCCGCCTCGACCAGCGGGCGGGCCGCCGGCTTTACCTCAAAGCGGAAAACCTCCAGCGCACCGGCTCGTTCAAATTCCGCGGCGCCTTTAACCGCCTGTCAGCGCTCTCCGCCGAGGAACGCCGGCGCGGGGTCGTCGCGTTCTCCTCCGGCAACCACGGACAAGCCCTAGCGCTGGCCGGACAGCTGCTCGACGTCCCGGTGACGGTCTTCATGGCCGAGGACGGCCCGCAGGTGAAGCGACTGGCCGCCATCGGCTACGGGGCGAAGGTGCAGTTCTACGGCCCTGACGGCGACCGCCACGCCCTAGCGGCCCAGGCAGCCGCGCAGCAGGGGGCCGTGTTCGTGCCCCCTTACGAGGACCCGCTCGTGATCGCCGGGCAGGGGACAGCCGCGCTCGAGCTGCTGGAGCAGGTGAGCGACCTCGACACGCTGGTCGTCCCGATCGGCGGCGGCGGCGCTCATCTCCGGGTGCGCCGTCGCCGCCAAGGCAATCAACCCGGCGATCCGGGTCCTCGGCGTCGAGCCCGAAGCCGGCAACGACACCTACCTGTCGGTTCAAGAAGGCCGGCGCATCACCATCGATCTGCCCGACACGATCGCCGACGGACTGCGGACGACGTCCCCCGGGGAGCGGACCTTCGAGATCGTGACCCGACTGGTCGACCAGGTTGTTCTGGTGAGCGAGGCAGAGATCGTGGACGCGATCACGACACTGGCCCTGACCATGAAGACCATCGCCGAGCCGAGCGGCGCCGTCGGTGTCGCCGCGGTGCTGGCCGGCCGGGTCACCGGCCGACGGGTCGGTGTGATCCTTTCCGGCGGCAACATCGATCCCGGTCGACTCGCCCAGATCATCACCGGTGGTGTAGAGACAGGAGCAGGCACCAAACCGAGATGAGAAACTGGAGACGAACGGCGTGAACACCTCCGGGGGCGCCAGCCCTGAGATCCGGCTTAGAACCACGCCGCTGACCCCATCGGAAAGCCGGATAGCCAGCGTGATCCTGGACGGCTATCCCGAGTCCGCGCTTCTCACCGCCCAGGCGATCGCCGAGCAGGCCGCCACCAGCCCGGCCACGGTCTCACGGTTGGCCACGAAGCTCGGCTATGAGGATTTCGCCGAGATGCAGGCCGAACTGCGGCGCGCACTGCGAGCCCAGCTCTCCTCCCCGAGCAAGCGCCTGCTGGCGCGGTCCGGCGCGTCCAAGCGGGCCGCGGCCCTGCTCGAGCAGGTCATCGATATCGAGGTCAGCAACCTCCGCCGGACCCTTGAGCTCACCGACCGCGGGAAGCTCGAGGAGCTCGTGGAGCGCCTCGGCCGATCGCGGCAGGGACGGGTGTATGTCGCCGGGCTCCAAGAAGGCGGGCGTGGTCGCGCGCTACTTCACGGTCCAGCTGAGCCAGCTCAGACCCCGCGTCCACCTGCTCCGATTGGACGACACGATCGCCGACCAGCTAATTGACCTCGCCCCCGGAGACGTGGTCGTCCTGTTCGAACCGCGCCGGACCACCAAGCACGCCGTGAAGTTGATCCAGGCTGCCAAATCGCGCGGGGCGACAGTGGCCGTCTTCACCGACGAACGGCCGCCCGCGGTGCTGGCCGAGTCGGACTTCGTCTTCCCGACGACCGTCGACGCGGTCAGCATGTTCGACTCCTACGCCGGCATCTTCGCGCTCTGCTCCGCCATCCTCGCCGCCCTCATCGGCAGTGACCCGGCCGAGGCCCGGCTCGCGCGCCGAGCACCTGGACGCGCTCAACCTGGAGTTCGACACCTGGCTGGACGAACGGTAGCATGATACGACGAGCTTCCCGAGAGCTTCCGCAACGCCCTGGCCGACATCGTCGGCCAGCAGCACGTGCTGACAGACGACGCCGCCGCCGGGTTCTCGGTTGACTGGACGGGCCGCTTCCAGGGCCGGGCCCTGGCTGTCGTCCGGCCACAAGATACGGCCGAGGTGGCGGCCGTGCTGGCACTGTGCACCGACGCCGGAAAGCAAGTGGTCCCGCAGGGCGGGAACACCGGGCTAGTGGGCGGCGGTGTGCCCTTGCACGGCGAGGTCGTGCTCAGCCTCACCCGGCTCAACGAGCTGGGCCCGGTCGACCGGGACGCGTCGCAGGTGACAGCCGGGGCCGGGGTGACCCTGGCGCGGGTGGGCGCCGCCGACCCGGAGCTGGACCTGGGCATCCATATCGCCAGCCGGGACAGCGCGACCGTCGGCGGGGCGGTGGCGACCAACGCGGGCGGGGTTCGGGTGCTGCGCTACGGGCCGATGCGCGCGCAGCTGCGCGGCATCGAAGCGGCGCTTTCCGACGGCACGGTCGTGTCGCACCTCGCGGGCCTGGTCAAGGACAACACCGGCTATGACTACCCGTCGCTGCTGGCCGGGTCCGAGGGCACGCTCGCTGTGATCACCAAGGCGCGGCTCCGGCTCGTACCGCGGCCGCGCGACGGCGTGACCGCGATCATCGGGTGCGACGGCCTCGACGAGCTGCACGCGCTGGCGCTGGCGGCCGTCCGGCAGGTGCCGGGGCTCCTATCGGCCGAGTTCTTCACCCAGACGGGCCTGGACTATCCTCGCAACCCGCGCAGGACTTACCCCGCCGCTGCCCCGCCCGTCGCCGGCGTACCTGCTGCTGGACGCCGCCGGACCTGGCGCGCTCGACGACCTGGCGGACGTGATCGGGGAACGGGAGGCGGCGGTCGGCGAGACCGCCGAGGACCGGCGGCGCCTGTGGTCCTACCGGGAGCGGCATCCAGAGGCGGCTGGCTTTCTCGGCGTGCCGATCAAGCTCGACGTCTCTGTCCCGGCCGCGCAGTGGACCCGGCTGGCAGCGGAGGCCGCCAGCGCGGTCGCCGTCGTCGATCCGGGTGCGCGGGTGATCACCTTCGGGCACGTCGCCGACGGGAACGCGCACATCAACCTCGTGCCCGGGCCCGAGACCCCCGCCGACGGGCGACATGAAGACGCCGTGTTCTCGCTCGTCGCCTCGCTCGGCGGCTCGATCTCGGCCGAGCACGGCATCGGCGCCCTCAAAGCCCGCTGGCTCGACCTCGCCCGCACCCCCGCCGAACAGGCGCTGTTCGCCAGGATCCGGCACGCCCTCGACCCGGCCGGCACGCTGAACCCCCACGTGCTGCCCCGAATATGAGGTCCCGGTATTGCCCGGCGTCTTTCTGTCGGGAATGCTTCGCCAGATGAATGATCTTGGAAGCTTTTTTCCTAGCGGAAGAAAAGCACGCTATATGAGGTCATTTCTTCCAAGATCATTTGCCCGACCCCGGTTTCAGTTGATAACAGCGAGAAACGGCCCGCAAGCCGCGAGTCTGACCGGATCACCTGGTGCGCGTGAGATACAGCAAGAAGCGCTGAGCGCCGCTGGCGGACGGCTCGGCTGGGCGATTTGGACGGCCTTGGTTGAAGCTGACCCGGCCGGGACCGAAAAGCCTTGTGACAAGCACTCGCAGGCTTGGTAGCCTGCGCGGGTGATCATGAACTTTGGGCTGCGCTGTTTCGCAGCCAACCGCATCCGCTGCGCCTAACGCCGCGGGCACTTCGTCCGCCGCGTCACCGTGCAAGTTCACCCGCCGTCCGGCCGGGTGCCATCAGCCGTGAGCGCAACGGAGAAACAATCATGATCAATCAGCAGTCACCTCGGCCTGCCGCCCATCAGCCGACGCCAACTTCCGCGCCAGCCCCGTGCATCATCCGCCCGCAGCTCGACGCTGACATCGCGGCGATCGTGGCGTTGTCGCTTCGGGCCTGGCAGCCGGTCTTCGAGTCGATGGCCCGCGTGCTCGGCCCTCGTCTGAACCGGCTCGTTTACCCAGACTGGGCTGCGGGCCAGGCCGCGCCGTCGAGGAAGTGTGCCGGGACGAGAACATGACGGTCTGGCTGGCCGAGGTCGATGCCCGGCCGGCCGGATTCGTGGCCGTGGCATTCCGCAGCGATCCGGACAGCGCGGAAATCGAGATGATCGCCGTCGACCCCGATCATCAGAACCGGGGCATCGGCAGTGCGCTGCTGGCCCGCGCGTTCGACTGGATCAGCGCCGCCGGCGTCACGCTCGTCCAGCTCGGGACCGGAGGCGATCCCGGCCACGCGCCGGCCCGCCACACGTACGAGAAGGCCGGCTTCACCCCGCTCCCGCTGGTCCGCTATTACAAGGAACTGCCCGAAGTCCACGAGGGCTGACAGCAATGGGGGGCCGGATAGGCCGCGGGGCCACCGGAGCAGTTGCCTCTAGAAATCTTCCGGGTCCTCGTCGGGGAGGTACCAGCCCACCTCCGGCGCGTGGCCAGGGTCGTAGGTGTGGTGGGAGCCGGAGGCGCGGCCGCCAAGCGAGGGCGGGCTTCACGGGCGGGCTGGGCAATGATGGTTGACATGGCTTCCTCCAGGGATTGCTGGGAAATTACGCTTGGGGAAGCTGCTGCCTCTGAGCAGGAAGCGCTGACATGGGACGCGAAGGGCACGGACCGTTCGAGATGACGGAGTTGCGGGTTTGACTTGGCTCATGATCCGGCGACGGCGAACCAGGCCCCCTAAGCGCGCAACTACGACCCCACGGTGTACGCCACCAGCTGCGGATTCCCGCCGCCGCCCTTGGCCGACGTCTCCGGCCCGCCGGCCGGCACCAGCACCGTGTTCCCGAACACGGCCAGCGGCGCGTTGGTCGTCGTCGGCAGCGCCTTCCGGAACACGATCGCCCCGGTCGCCCGGTTGAGCGCGATCAGCGTTCCGTTGAACAGCGTGGTGAACACCAGGTCGTTCGACACCGTCACCGCGCCAAGCGGCAGCGAAGAGCACCTTCGTCTCCCACTCCACCGCCCCCGTCGCCAGGTTCAGCGCCTCGACGTCACCGCCGGCAACTTCCCGCCGCCCGACGCGTCGCCGTTGACCGAGCTCATCGTGGTCGACTTCAGCGCCACGTTGATGGCGGCGGCGTACACGCTGCCGTCGGCCACCGCCATGTTCGTCAGCACGCCGCCGAGCGGGCCCGGCTCCCACGTGTACGGGAGCTTGATCGTGAGCTTGTGCTCGAGCAGCAGCAGCCCGGCGTCGTCGGTCCCGTTGTGCACGCCGACCGGCGTCTTCCACCGCAGCGCGCCGGTCGAGGCGTTCATCGCGTAGACGATGCCGACCTTGCCGCCGCCGATGATGGCCGGCACCCCGTGCACCGTCGTCGCGATCGGCGAGGCCTGCAGGTCGTGGTCCATGAAGTCGTTCGGCACCCCCTGGTAGTACCAGCGGAGCTTGCCGGTGGCGGCGTCCAGGTTCAGCACGCTGTCGGTGTAAAGCTGCCGGGCCGGGTGCGTGATCGCCTCGCCGATCGACTGGTACGGGTTCCCGATCCCGAAGGTGACCGACCCGTCCGACCCCGCCAGCGGCGTCTGCCAGGCGCCGCCCGAGCCGAGCCCGAGCGAGGAGACGCCCGCCGCCTCGGTGCCGATCACCGTGTTGAACTTCCACCGCAGCTTCCCGCTGGCGGCGTCGAGCGCGAGCAGCACCCCGCCGCCCGGCCCCGAACCGTACGCGCTGGCCAGGTAGACCCGCCCGCCGGCCGACCGTCGGCTGGATCTCGAACGTCCCCTCCCCGCTGCCCAGCAGCGAGTTGTCGCTCCAGATGACCGCCCCGGTCGACCCGTTGAGCGCGAAGACCGAGCTCGGCGTGTCCCCGTACACGACCCCGCCCGCGACCGCCACCCCGTCCGGGCCTGGCCCGGTCGCCTCCGGCACGTTGACCTGGTGCTCCCACCGCAGCTTGCCGGTGGCGAGCGCGATCGCGTAGACGTTGGCGTCCAGGTCCTGCAGGTACACGGTCCCGCCGGACACCACCGGGTTGGCCGCGAGCGCGCCCGCGCCGCGCACCCCGGCCGCCGCCGTGCCGGTGATGTGGAAGGACCACGCCTCCCGGAGCGAGGCCACGTTAGCGCGGAGATCACCGACCCGGCCGCGTTCCGGGTGTTGCCGATGTCCCCGTTCGGATCCGCCCACGTCCCGGCGGGCGTCGCCGCGCCCTTGAAGGCGCTGGTCGTTGGCTGAGGCTGCCCCGAACTGCACCCCGCCGCCAGCAAGGCGCCCGCAGTCAGCAGTCCCACTAGGCCGGTCAAGCGCACGCTTGTTCTCATGGTGAACCGCCGTAGCTCGCATTAATCTGATATCAGAATGCTAGATCCATGACATCAGCTTAGTCAAGAACCACCAAACCTTCATATCGAACGGTCCGTGTGTTCCCGTCCGTCCCGCCACAGTGATGCCGGTCGAATTTGATACGCGGGGGTTCCGGCTCTAATCTCCGGGTATGGGGCTGCACCTTGGCTGGATCCCGAACGAACCGGGGCTGCGAGCTCGTGAGTACGCGCCGCCGGCGCCGGGGGTACCCGATCCCGACTCGCCCGAGGCGGCGGCGCTGCGCGCGGCGCACGCCGCGCGAGCGCTGTGGACGCGACTGCTGATCGTCGTCGGCCTGCTCGCGCTCGCCCTCTTCGGCCTGGTTGGCGCGTTCTCCCACCGGACTTGGTTCTGGGGCGTCGGGGCGGTGATCGCGGTCTGCTGCTGGCTGCCGCTGCTCGAGTTCGCCGTCCGCCGTCGCCGCGTCGCCGCCCGGCAGCGCCGCGAGAGCGAGGACCGGGCGGTCCAGCACGCGGCCGAGCTGGCCGAGTACGAGCGCGGCAAGGTCGCCTGGCAGCACTCCGAGGCGGAGCGCATCGCCGCCGCCCCGCGATGGCTGCAGGTGGCGGCGCACGAGGACATCACCCGGCTGGACGTGTTCGGCGGAACGCCGCAGGGGCGGCAGAACCTGCTCGCCGGGGTCGGCGCGACGCTGCTGGCGGAGCGGGCCGTCATCGTCCTCGACCTGTCGCAGGACCGGGTCGCCGACGGCCTCATCGCCCAGGCCCGGCAGGCGGGGATCTCCTACCAGGACTATCAGCTGCCCCGTGACCTGCCCGCGACCCCGCTGCTGGCCGGGCTGACCGGAGACGAGATCGCCAGCCTGATCGTCGAGGTGCTGCACGCCGACGACGCGAACGCCACCGCGGCCGGCCGGGCCACCGACCTGATGATCCTGCGCAAGATCACCCGCGCGCTCGGCGGCCAGGTGACCATGTCCCGCCTCCACGAGGCGCTGTCCCTGCTGCTGGCCGACGCGACCAACGCGACCCACGCGACCGACGCAACCGACGCGACGCAACGCGACCAACGCACCCGCAGCGACGACCCGCGGCGACGCAGCATCGCCCCGCACCTGTCTCGCCCGCCGAGCAAGCCGGCCTGCACGGCCTGTTCGGCGCGGGCATGCGCGGCCAGATCGGCGGCAACCTGATCCGGCTCGCGGCCGTGCTCGAGCCGCTGGCCGAGCTCGGCGCCGACGACGAACCGCGCCGCCGGCAACGCCGCACCGCGCCCGGCCGCCCGGCTGACCTGCCTGTCGCTGCCCGACGGCCCGCGCGACGTGGCCGCCGACCTGGCGGCCGCGCTGATCGTGCAGTGGGCCACCCGCTCGGTCGCCGACGAGACCGGGTTCCGCCCGGCGGTGATCCTGGCCGGCGCGGACGAGCAGTCCACCCGGCACCTGAGCCGGCTGACCACGGTGTGCGAGCGGTACGAGGTCCCGCTGGTGCGGATGTTCTCCCGGCTGACCGAGGAGTCGTCCCGTCACCTGGACAGCAGGCACACCGCGTTCATGCGGCTGGCCACCCGCCCGGAGGCGCTGCGCGCGGCCGAGCACATCGGCCTGGAGCGGAAGTTCGTCGCCGGGCGGTTCTCGCACCGGCAGAGCGTGAGCCGGTCGCGGACCAAGACCAGCACCGAGTCGACCACGCACACCACCGGCCGGGCCGAGGGCGAGGCGACCACGCACACCACCGGCACCACGACCGGCCAGATGTACTCCGAGGCGCAGGTGCCCCGGGCCGACAACCACGTCCACATCCACCCCGGCGGCAACGGCGGCAGCGGGAGCGGCGGCGGCAACGCCGAGTCCGACTCGCGCGAGGCGTTCCGCGCCCGGGTCGCCCGCGAGCGGGAAGCGGCCGCGGCGGCGGAGTCCGGTCGCGGCGGCAAGGGCAAGCCGGCCGGGCGCGGCGGCGGCACCCGTCAGGACCAGGGGATCAAGGACGCGTCCGGCGGCAAGCGCCCGCAGGGCCAGGCCAAGTCCGGCGGCGGCTGGGTTACCACCGGCGGCAGCGGCGGCAAGCCGGTCATCGACACGGTCAAGACCAGGACCTGGTTCAACGCCGAGCACACGAGCGACTCGAAGACCCAGTCGGTGACGAACACCGAGGAGACCAGCCACACCCGCTCGGAGTCCCGCTCGGTGACGGACGGCACCAGCGTCGGCGACGAGATCAGCTTCGAGCTCGTCTACGACCACCGGGTCCAGCCCGAGACGCTGATGGCGCTGCCCGAGGACCAGATGCTGGCCCCGCACGTGGTAGCCGGCGCCCCCGCCGCGACGACCGACGCCGTGAAAGCGGCCGACACGGCGAAAACGCCCGGCGCCGCGAAAGCCGCCAACGGGGCAACCTCCCGCCCGCCGACGGCCGAGAGCCGGATGGTCGCCCTCGTCATCGACCCGTCGGTCGTCGGCACCGACGCGGTCGCCGCGGTCTCCCCGCACGAGATCCCGGCCTACGAACCCCCTGCCCCCGAGGTCTCCTCGCACGTCCCGGCCTACGAGCGCACCGCCCTCGGCCCAGCCGACCCCGGCAACCGGAGGTAGCGCCCGGCCCGGCGTGGTCAGGCGCCGATGCCCGGCCGCCGCTAGGCCGGAGCCCGGCTCACCACTGCTGCTTCCATATGCCGCGCCGGTTATCCAGCCGCGACAGGAACAGCAGCGCCACCCAGACGGCGCCCGTGATCAGCCCTCCGACGCCGAGCAAGACAACGATGAGCACGAACGAAGCCAGCCAACTCGAATCCATGTGCAGGCCTCCTCAACCGTGAGCAGTTAGTCGCACACAGTTCATGTGCCCACGTAACGCCCCAGAATCACACGGCTGCCGCCCGCGGCCGGCCACACGCGCCGGCGGCCCCGTTGTGTGTCGCGGCACCTAGAGGAACGCCGCTATACCCGGTCATACTTGGTCAGATCCCCGACCCCGAACCGGCCGCCCCGGCGAAAGGCACCTGCACTGTGACCGAGCAACTCCCGCCGGACGTCATCGCGCAGCTGACCGCGATGGGCCCGATGATCACCCCGGAGCTGGTGCAGGGCAGCTGGGCGCTGCTGACCCCGTTCCACGAGAAGGCCGGCTACACCGCCCCCGCGATCGACCGCGACCGCAGCTACGGCGACCACGAACGGCACCGCCTCGACGTGCACACATCAGGGACGCCGGCCAAACCGCCGGGCCCGGTCCTGCTGTTCGTGCACGGCGGCGGCTTCACCGGCGGGGACAAGCACGTGCCGGGCACCCCGATGTACGACCACATCGGCGCGTGGGCGGCCCGCAACGGCTGGGTCGGCGTCACCATGACCTACCGGCTCGCCCCCGAGCACACCTGGCCGGCCGGCGCGCAGGACGTCGCGGCCGCCGTCCGGTGGGTCCGCGACAACATCGCCGACTACGGCGGCGACCCCGACCGCATCGTGCTGGCCGGCCATTCGGCTGGCTGCGTGCACGTCGCCTCCTACCTGGTCGGCCACGGCGGCGGCGCCCTCGACGGCGTGCGCGGGGCCGGCCTGCTATCCGGCTTCTACACGGTCGCCGACGCCGACGCCCGCACCGAGATCGAGCTCCCGTACTACCGCGACGCCCCGTCCGCGACCGTCTCCACCCTGGCCGGCCTGCTCGAATCGAACATCCCGCTGCTGTTCGCGGTCGCCCAGCAGGACCCGCCGTTCAGCCACGCCCAGGTCGCGGCCCTGACCGCCGCCTGGTTCGCCCGGCACGGGTCGGTCCCGCAGCTGGTCTGGTCCGAGGGTCACAACCACATCTCCCAGATCGGCTCGATCGGCGTCGACGACCTCGCCCTCGGCGCCCCGCTAGCCCGCTTCGTCAACCGCGTCACCAGCCCGCAGTCAAAATCATGAGTTTCCCGAACGGTCCCGGGCGGCTCTGCGTCCGCACTGCTTGTACAGGAAGGGCGGGAAGCGGGTCGTCGGCGCCAACCCAGTCGCGTATCAGCGGCGACGTCGGCGGCGGAGGTTCCGCGAAAGCACCTGGCCGAAGATAACGGCGGCAACTAGGCCCAGCGGGAAGCCGCTCTGCGAACCCCTCAAGCCCACCCATACGGCGCCGCCCACGAGAAGGACCCCGAGGCAGGCGAGGATGAAGGTCTGACTGGTGACGATCCGGACCAGCCGCTTCCCCGGCGCCCCGGCCGCCGCTGCCCCGCGCTCCCCGGCTGGCCCGCCCTCCCCGGTCGGCTGGCGGTCGGCTGCGGCTCCGGGGTGGCCGGGCCGGGCCTGTCCACCGGGACGACCAGATCGTCGGGGACGTGGGCGGTAACGGCGGCCACGACCACCGCGCCGTCTTTCCACTGCGCCGGGTCGAGGACGATCGTGAAGCCATCGCCGCCGATCAGGGACCTCTTGCCGTCATTCCAGCGCAGCAGCGCGGCGGCGTCGGCGTAACGGACCGTGACGTGCTCGCCGGGCGCCCGGGTGAGCATGACTCCCTCATCGGAAACCGTGAGCGTGGGCGAGTCTCCGGCGACCGGTCGGTGCGCCTTGCCACCGGTGACGGCCCGCGCCGAGAAGGACGGCACCCGGCCCATCCGGCCCTGGATGGCGGGCACGTCGTAGGGGGCCGCCACCAGCATGGAGTCCCACAGCGACTGGGCCGCCTTCGCGACGTCGGGCGGGATCACCTCGGCCGCGAGCCGGATCGAGTCGGCCGCCGATCGGGGCAGCCTCCCGTTGAGGACGGCGTGGGCCTGCCGCTCGAGCAGCGCGATCGGGCCGGTCGGCGACTCGTAGGCATCCGCGAGCCGGCGTCGGTAGGCCGCCAGCTCCGCGTCCTGCGCGCCGGTCGTGGCCAGGGTCTCGAAGGTCGACAGCAGCATGTGCGCGGCCATCGGCACCTGCTCGGGGAGCACGTCGGCGGTGAGCCAGGTGTGGACGTGATCAGGGTCCACTTCCTGGGCGCCCATCCCCACGTCGTAGGTGAGGCCGTGGTCGTGCCGGAGGGCCCGGGTGAGCCTGCGCTGCAGGATGTCCAGGGTCGCATGGGCCGCGAAGGACCGGTCCGTGACGAGCCCGGCCGCGAGGCCCCCCTTAGCCCCCGTCAGGTAGGCCGGCCGGGTGGCAGGCAGCGGCATCGCATCCGGCGCCGGCCGCGCGGAGCCGCCCGGCAGCGACAGCCGAAGCCCGTCGGGCAGATCACCGGCCACCCACAGCACCGCGTTCCCCGAGGTGAACCACCGCGCGCGCCAAGCCGCCACGTCCGCCCAGTGCAGCCGTCCGATGCCGAGCTCGGGGTAGTTGAGCACGCCAGGACCGCGCGCGCCGTACCGCTCGACCAGGCAGCTGCCCAGCATCCCGGCCCCGCCGCGGCTGGCCGCCTCGGTGCGCAGGATGCGCCGCTCCCGGTCCAGGATCTGGCCGTGGTCGGCGACCAGGCCCTCGCACACCGCCCGCAGGTAGGCGGCGATGTCGGCCGGGTGCTGGCTCTCCACGATGTACCGCGTGTACCAGCCGTCGACCGAGGCGTTGAACTGGTATCTGGCCTCGTGATGGCCGCCGAACGTCAGGTGCTCCACCATGTGCGTGATGCCCCGGCTCGGCAGCGCCTCGTCGAACTGCCCGACCCGGAACACCAGCGCTGCCGCGTGCCGCCCCGCCACCCCGCTGGACCGCAGCACCGGAACCCCGTCAATGAGGCCGCGCTCAACGACCGGGAGCATCGCCAGTCCCCTCTGCCGCTCCGCCCGCGGCGGCCAGGAAAGCCTCCCAGTTGGGGCCGGGCACGCCGTGCAACTGCATGAACGCGTGCTGCCGGTGCGCCTCGTACTTCTGCGCGGGCTTGCCCTGGTACTCCCACGGGAACTCGAGCACGTGCGGTCCGATTAGCAGCATCTGCTGCAGCTGCGCCGCGTACTCGTGCATCAGTCGGAAGCAGAAGGCGAAGACGTTCCGATCCGCCCACGACATCGGGCTGCCGGATCGCGCGTAGGCCGGGGACAGAATGCTGCGCCGCGCGGCTTCCATTACCTCCTTCTTCACCGCCTGCGACTGGAAGTAGGTCTGCTGCGCCTGGCCCTTGGGCGCGTCCAGCCACATCTCAATGTGCGCGAGCGCGACAACCTTGTGCACCGGGCTGCCATCGGGCGCCTCGGCCGACGCCCAGCGGGCGAACTCCAGCATGGCCTCGTTCGACCCGCCCCACTTGCGGGCCGTCCCCGAGATCATGTTGACGCAGGCGGGGCCGTTAAGCGGATCGCGACGGCACGCCTCGTCGAACCGGCGTCGCTGTTCAGGCTGTCCCAGCGACAGGCCCATGGCCACGATCATGGACTGCGCCCACGGGGTCGGATCGCGCTCGTCAAGCGCCGCCGCCATGGCCAGGTCCTTATCGGCGGCGACCAGGCGCGCGTGGAAGGTCGGCCAGGCATCCTCCTTGACCGTGCTCGCCCGGCCGCTGCCGCGTGCCTCCCAGGCCCAGTTCTTGCTGTGCAAGCCGCGCATGAGCAGGGGCAGGGCCGATCCGGGCCTGGCCGCCACCCACCCGTCGAGCCACTGCGGTCGTCCGGAAACTTTCGATAGCTCGGTGACGTAGAAGTTTCTCAGCTCCCACTCGGTCGTCGCCTCGAGGAAGTCGTGGAACTCCTGCCATTGCCCCCGCGCCAGCTGGGCCTGGAAGGCCAGCGCGCGCTGATCTCCCCTGGCCGGCAGGATCGTCGGCCCGGCCGCCGACGGCCCGGGGGCCGCGGCGGCCTGCGGCTGGGGCTTCTTCCGAAATAGCGCCACGTCAGGTTCCTCAGGCTTCTGCGCGCCCTGCGGCGCGCGGTGAGATGATCGGGAATTGTAGCGTTATCAGGCGATTTGCGAGAAGGCTTAAAGGGCGTGGACGGCCGTCATCGCGCGATAGCTAACAGCAAGAAGCGCGAGAGCGCCGGCTGTCGGCATCTGGAGGTGGCGCCCATGGCGGCGCATAGTGCGGGGAGGGGGAACGGGTGAAGATCCAAGCGGCCGTGGCCTGGGAGGCGGGCGCCGAGCTGTCGATCGAGGAGTTCGACCTCGACGATCCGCGCGACGACGAGATCCTGGTCCGGGTCGAGGCCGTCGGCGTCTGCCACACCGACGACAACGCCCGGCTCGGACGGCTCCCGGTCGTGTTCCCGATCATCCTCGGCCACGAAGGTTCGGGCGTGGTCGAGCGCGTCGGCGCCGCCGTCACCCGGGTCAGCCCGGGCGACCGGGTGCTGTTCACCCCCGACTACTGCGGCCGCTGCGAGCAGTGCACGCTCGGCCTCACCCCCTACTGCGACCAGGTCGTGCCGGTGACGTTCACCGGCACCAGGCCGGACGGCTCGCCCCGCGCGCACCAAGACGGCCGACCGGTCCGCGCCTCGTTCTTCGGCCAGTCCTCGTTCGCCACCCACTCGCTCGTCACCGAGCGGAACATCGTCCCCGTCCCGGCCGACGCCCCGCTCCGCTACCTGGCCGGGTTCACCTGCGGGGTGCAGGCCGGCGCGGGCGCGATCCTGAACGCGATGCCGGTCCGCCCGGGCAGCCGGGTCGCGATCTGGGGGACCGGCGCCGTCGGCCTGGCCGCGGTGATGGCCGCCGCCGCGTCCGGGGCGGACGAGATCATCGCGCTCGACCGGGTCGGCCACCGGCTCAAGCTGGCGGCCGAGCTTGGCGCCACCGCCACGATCGACACCGCCGGCCGGGAACTGGCCGACGTCGTCGCCGAGATCGTCACCACCACCAGGACCGGCGTCAACGTGGCGCTGGACACGACCGGCAACCCGGCCGTGATCGCGGCCGCGGTCGAGTCGCTCGCCACCCACGGCACCGCCTCGGTCATCACCAGCAGCGGCGCGCCGGTCACGGTCCCGCCGGGCTCGCTGCTGCTGAAAGGAAGGTCGCTGCGCGGCTCGATGGGCGGCCACATTAACCCGACCGTGTTCATCCCCCGGCTGCTCGAGCTGCACGCCCGCGGCCGCTTCCCGGTCGACCGGCTAGTCAGGAACTATCCGTTCGCCGAGGTCAACACCGCGATCGCCGACTCCCTGTCGGGCGCTACGATCAAGCCGGTGCTCACCTTCAACTGACGCGTCCGACCGGGAACACGGCCAACCCGGATTGAGTTGACACGTCATGTAAAGCGAGCGGCACTCCCCATTTACCCGTCCCGGAGGTTTCGCGTGGCCAAGCCCGTATTGCGTGTCATCATCGGCTCAACCCGGCCGGGCCGGGTCGGGCCGTCCGTCGCCGAATGGATCATCGAGCGCGCCCGCGAGCACGGCGGGTTCGACGTCGAGGTGACCGACCTGGCCGAGCTCAACCTGCCGATGTACGACGAGCCCAACCACCCCCGGCTGAGGAAGTACGTCCACCAGCACACCAAGGACTGGTCGGCGCTGGTGGACGGGTCGGACGCGTTCATCTTGGTGACGCCCGAGTACAACTACTCGTTCAACGCGGCGACCAAGAACGCGATCGACTACCTGTTCCACGAGTGGCAGCACAAGGCGGCCGGCATCGTCAGCTACGGCGGCATCGCGGCCGGCACCCGGGCCACCCAGATGCTCAAGCAGGTCCTCACTACGCTGAAGATCGTGCCGGTGACCGGAGGCGGTCAACATCCCGTTCGTCTTCAAGCACCTGGACGAGGACAAGCGGTTCAAGTCCACCGAGGAGATGGAGCAGGCGGCCACCGCCATGCTCGACGAGCTCGTGAAGTGGACGGATGCGCTGCTGACGCTCCGCGCCAGGTAGTCTTACGCGCACCCGCCCGGCCGCTGGCCCGGGCGGGTTGGCGCCCTCAGCCCCAGGTAGGTAAGCGTTATGCGCGGTCGACGAGCGGTAGTCGGGATCGACCTGGGAACCAGCGGGGTCAAGGTCCTGGTCGTCTCCCTGGACGACGCCGCCCCCGACGGGATCCTCGGCCGTGTCCTCGGCCGCGGCCGAGCCGAGTACCCGGTCCTGGTCCCGTCCGCCGGCCGGGCCGAATCCAACCCCGCCGACTGGTGGCAATCCACCTGCCGCGCCGTCCGCCAGGCCCTCGCCCAGGCGATCAACGCCGAGATAGTCGCCCTAGCCGTAGCCGGCCAGATGCACGGCGTCGTGCTGGCCTCAGACCCGGACCGGTGGCCGGCCGTGCGCCCGGCGATCCTGTGGCTCGACCAGCGGGCCGCCGTCGAGGCTGACCGCTACGCAGAGCTCCCCGCCTCGCTCACCGACGGCCTCGGCAACCGCCCCTCGGCCGGGATGGCCGGCCCGATTCTCTGCTGGCTGGCACAGCACGAGCCGGAGAACGTCGTCGCCGCCCAGTGGGCGCTGCAGCCCAAAGACTGGATCCGGTTGCAGCTGACCGGCGAGGCCGCGACCGACCCGACCGACGCCTCCGGCACGCTCCTGTACGACCTGAGGCAAGACGCCTGGGCCGATGACCTCATCGCCGCGCTCGGCCTTCCCCGCGACAAGCTCCCCCCGGTCCGCGGCTCCGCCCAGTCGTCCGGCGTCCTGCTCCCGGGCCCCGCCGCCGAGCTCGGCCTGCCGCCAGGCATCCCGGTGGCGACCGGCGCGGCCGACACCGCCGCCGCCCTCCACACGGCGGACCTGCAGGCCGACGAGGCCATGCTCACCCTCGGCAGCGGCGGCCAGTGGGCGGTCCCGGAGACCGAATTCAGGCCCACCGCCGCCACCAACCTGTACCGCGCGGCCGGCGACGGCTACTACCGGCTCGCCCCGGTGCAGAACGTCGGCGTGACCCTGAACTGGGTCCGCACCCTGCTCGACGTCTCCTGGGCGGACCTGTACGACGCGGCCCGCCGCCCCGCCCGCCCGAACGCCCCGGTCTTCGCGCCCTACCTGACCCCGGAGCGCTGGGACCCGACCGCGACCGGCGCCTGGACCGGCCTCACCCTCGCCCATCAGAAGCAAGATCTACTCCGCTCCGCCCTCGACGGCGTCGCCGCCCTGCTCAGGGAGCGCCTCGACGACCTCCGAGCGGCCGGCCACCACCCGCGCAGCGTCATCCTCGGCGGCGGCGGCGCCGAGCACCCCGCCTGGCGCGACCTGCTCGCCGACGCCATCGGCCTCCCGCTCCGCCCGCCCCCCGCCCTCTGGCTAACCGCCGCCGGCGCCGCCCGCCTAGCCGCCGGCAGCCTCCCTCCCGCCCGCCTAACCTCCCCGACCGCTTCAGCTTTCCCGCTCCTCTCGCGAACGTCCCTCCGCCACGCCGAGTCGCGGCCCCCCTAATCGTCGTCGGCCAGCAGGTAGCGAAGGTACTGAGTCGGGTCATTGAGGAAGTCGCGCCAGGAGTGAACGATCTCCAGGTCGCCCCACTCCGCCTCGCGGATGCCCCAGTCGCCGAGTTCGAGCAGATGCGCGCCCGGAACTGCGGCCACGATGGGGGAGTGGGTCGCCACCACCACCTGCGATTGCTCAACCGCGAGGTCGTGCAGCAGCGCCACCAGGCCGAGGCTGGCGACGAACGAGAGCGGCGAGTCCGGCTCGTCCATCAGGTAGAAGCCGCGCTGGTTGACCCGGGTCCGCAGGATCTCCATGAACCCCTGGCCGTGACTGAGCTCGTGCAGCCGTTCGGGTCGTCGGCTCCGGCTCGGGTGCTCCTCCAGGAACGTGTACAGCGAGTGCATGGTGTCGGCCCGCAGGAAGTACGCCCACGCCGCGCGCCCGGCCGGCCCCCGCTCGATATACAGCCGGTCGCCGGCATCAGGCTCGCTCGCCCTGACCCGGGCCGGCCGGGACGACGCCAGGATGGACCCGCCCTGCGGGTCGAGCCCGTACGCCTCGGCCAGCAACTCGACCACGGTGGACTTACCCGACCCGTTCTCGCCGACCAGGATCGTGATCCCGGTCGGCAGCTCAAGCCCCTCGCGCAGCAGTTGCGCGGCGGCGGGAACGGTCCCCGGCCACGCGCCGGCGTCAACGGCGACACCGCCAGCGGGCCGGAACGCGCGCACGAGTCGCGCGTCGAACGTCCAGTCGCTTCGCTCGCCCACAAGTTGATGGTGCCAGATATTGGCGTGATCACTGCATGACGAGCAGAAATGCCGCCGGGATAATCACGGCCATGGATATCGACAGTTTGGTCGCGATCGACGTGCACACGCATGTGCACCGGTCGGTCAGCGCGCCGCCGGTCAAGCCGGGAGAGAACGAGCAGCTGGCCGCGATGGCCGCCTACTTCAAGACCGCGGCGGCCGCGTTCACCGTCGATGACCTGGCCGCGTACTACCGCGAGCGGAAGATGGCGGCGGTGACGTTCACCATCGACGTCAAGGACCAGCCCGCGGACCCGGCCCGGGCCACCCCCGAGGAAATCGCCCAGCGGGCCAGGGACCACCACGCCGACGTGCTCATCCCGTTCGGCTCGGTCGACCCAAACCGAGGCGCCGAGGCGGTCCGGATGGCCAGACGCCAGATCGAGGAGTTCGGCGTCAAGGGCTTCAAGTTCCATCCCAGCTCGCAGGCGTTCCTCCCCAACGACCGGATGGCCTACCCGGTCTACGAGGTGATCGAGGCGGCCGGCCTGCCCGCGCTGTTCCACACCGGCCAGACCGGCGCCGGGGCCGGCACCCGGGGCGGCGGCGGAATCAGGCTGGCCTACTCCAACCCGATGCACCTCGACGACGTGGCGGTCGACTTCCCCGACCTGCCGATCATCCTCGCCCACCCGTCGTTCCCGTGGCAGGAGGAGGCGCTGTCGGTCGCCACCCACAAGCCCCAGGTCTATATCGACCTGTCCGGCTGGTCGCCCAAGTACTTCGCCCCGATCCTCGTCCAGTACGCGAACACCCTGCTCAAGGACAAGGTCCTGTTCGGCACCGACTTCCCCGTCCTCACCCCGGAACGCTGGATGGCCGACTTCGACAAGATCGCGATCCGCGACGAGGTCAAGCCCGGCATCTTCAAAAACAACGCCGCCCGCCTCCTCGGCCTAGCCAAATAGCCCCACCCGCTGCCCCCGGCGCCATCACCCGTTTAGCGCTGTGGGCCACGGCGCCAAATGGAACCGTGTCAGATCCAGCACTCCTGCATCACGCGCACCTCATCGGCGACGGAAACCTCCATCCCGGTCAGCGACAGCACCTCGTCAACCGTGAACCCGGCCGCGATCTCCTCCAGCGCGAACCGCGACGCCCGAGACGGCCGCCGCAGCAGCGCCAGGTCGGTGATGATCGCGTCCACGCAGCCCGGCGCCGTCAGCGGGAACGAGCACTTCTCCACCAGCTTGGGCCGCCCCCGGGAGTCGGTGTGCTCGAGCATCGCGAACACGTTCCGCGCCCCGGCCGCGAGGTCCATCGCCCCGCCGATACCGCCCCCGATCATCCCCGGCACCGACCAGTTCGCCAGGTCCCCGTTCCCGCCGACCTGATACGTGCCGAGCACCACCGCGTACAGCCGCCCGCCCCGCGCGATCTCGAACGACGTGACCGAGTCGAAGAACGACGCCCCGTCCCGCACCGTCACGAAGTACCCGCCCGCGTCGTGCAGGTCGGGATCGAAATCGTCGCCCCGCACGAACGAGCCGTAGTTCAGCATCCCGTTCTCGCTGTGCAGGATGACCGGCCGTTCGGAGATGAAGTTGGCCACCTGCGTCGGCAGCCCCGCCCCGAGGTTGACGACCGCGCCGTCCGGCATCAGCGCCGCCACCCGCCGCCCGATCTGCTCGCGGGTCAGGGCCGGCTTGCCCAGGTACAGCCGGGCCGAGTCGGCCGCCCGGTTCACCCGCATCGGCAGGTTCTTCACGTCCATCCGCACCGTCACCGGCACCACCCGAGTCACGAACACCCCGGGAAGATCCACGTCGCGCCGGCGGGATCGACCCGGTCGGCACGATCTCCTCCGCCTCGACGATCGTCACCCGCGCCGCCTTGGCGAACGAGGTGTTGAAGTTCTGCGACCCGCCGCGGAACACCAGGTTCCCCATCTCGTCCGCGCGAGCCGCCCGGATCAGCGCGAAGTCCGTCGTGATGGCCCGCTCGAGCACGTACGGCCGCCCGTCGAAGTACCGGATGTCCTTGCCCTCGGCGATCGAGGAGCCGTACCCGGTCGGCGTGTAGAACGCGGGGATGCCCGCGCCGCCCGCCCGCATCCGCTCCACCAGCGTGCCCTGGGCGACCATCTCGAGCGTCATCTCGCCCGCCTCGATCTGCTTCTCCGCCTCCGATACCACCCCCGGCCGGGCCGAGAAGCACGTGACCAGGTGCGCGATCTGGTGGTTGTCGGCCAGCAGGTGCGCGGTCGGGAACCCGGGCTGGCCGAGCCCGTTGCAGTACACGGTCAGCCCGGTCGGCCCCCGATCGCGCAGCGCGGTGATGAGCGTCGACGGATACCGGTGCGACACCCCGAACCCGGCGACGCCCAGGCTCGCGCCGTCCCGGATGTCCGCGACGGCCTCAGCCGCAGAGATGACCTTGCTCAAGACGCCCTCCACCGCCGCTAGCCCCAGACCTCGCGGGCGGTCTCGACCAGCAGCTCGAGCTTGGCCCGCTCCTCGTCGATGGTCAGCGCGTTCCCCTCGACGGTGGACGCGAAGCCGCACTGCCCGGAGATGCAGAGCCGGTCCAGGTCGACGTACTTGGCCGCCTCGTCGATCCGCCGCTTGAGCGTGTCCTTGGACTCGAGCTCCGGCGTCTTGGTCGTCATCAGCCCGAGCACCACGATCTGGTCGTCGGGCACGAACCGGAGCGGCTCGAACGTCCCCGACCGCTCGTCGTCGTACTCGAGGAAGAGCCCGTCGACGTTGAGGCCGCCGAAGACGTCCTCGGCCACGAAGTCGTAGCCGCCGGAGGAGAACCAGGCCGACTGGTAGTTGCCGCGGCACATGTGGATGGTGACCGCCAGGTCGGCGGGCTTGCCCGCCAGCGCGGTGTTGATCACCTCGACGTTGATCGCGTGCTGGCGGTCCGGGTCGATCCCGCTCGCGGACGCGTTCGCGCGCCAGGCCGGGTCGTTCAGGAACGCGAAGATCGTGTCGTCGAACTGCAGGTAACGGCAGCCGAGCGCGTACAGCCCGGCGACCTCGGCCGCGTAGACGGCGGCGATGTCGGCCCGGTACTCGGCGGCGTCGGTGTACGGGGAGTTCGACAGATCGACCCGGAAGTGCGCCATGCTCGGCGAGGGCACCGTGATCTTGGGGACGGCGGTGGTGACGGTCTGGGCGAGGAAGCCGAAGTGGTCGCCGAAGATCGGCGTCTCCAGGTGGACCCGCCCGGTCACCTCGGTCGCGTTCGGGGTCCAGGTGATCTGCCCGTCCCGGCGGTAGACCGGCAGCGGCGCGCCGAGCGCGCCCCGCCGGATCCCGGGGATGGAGTAAAGGAAGTCGGCGTGCCACTGCTCGCGGCGGAACTCCCCGTCGGTGGCGGACTCGAGGCCGACGTTCTCCTGCAGCCGGACCGCGTCCTCGATCGCGGCGTCCTCGACCGCGGCCAGCGCCGCCGCGTCGATCTTCCCGGCGGCGCGATCCTCCCGCGCCTCGACCAGCCGGGCCGGCCGCAGCAGCGACCCGACGTGATCGGCGCGGAACGGCGGTGTGGCGCGTCCTGTCATCGAGCTCTCCTTATCTCCGGAAATGTCGGGCGCTGACGCGCCCCGACATTCCCGGAAATTTCATGAGTTGTCCATGGCCTAGAACAAGTTGTCGGGCAGGCCGAAGTGCAATCGGGCGACCTCGGCGGCGACGACGTCGTGCCGGGCGGAGATGTGCCCGAGGTAGATCGCGCTGTCCCGGAAGTGCCGCTGCATCGCGCTGCCCCGTTTGGCGGCCGAGGACGAGGCCGCGCCGAACAGCTCGGTGGTCGCCTCGATCGCCATCCGCGAGGCGACCTGGATCATCGAGTACATGGCGGCGTCCTGCTCGCGGGTGAACGGCTCGCCGGTCCGGTGCCAGCGCTCGGCCAGCTCCATGTACCGCTCGCCGCACTGCAGGATGATCGCCTCGGCGCTGTCGATCAGCGCCCGCGCCTGCCCGTAGTGCCGCTGGTACTCCTCGACCGTGTACCGCGGCACCACCGGCGGGAAGTACGTGTTCTTGGTCAGCAGGGTCTGCTCGTACTCGTGCAGCGCGCCCTTGGCCGCGCCGATCACCGGGATCACCAGGCCCGCGTGGTACATCGCGTAGATCCGCCCGCAGAACAGCGGGTCGTCGTGCAGGTACATGCCGGGCGCGGCCGTGTCGGTGTTGTGCGTCCAGTTCCCCGAGCAGGCGCAGTGCTCGGGGACGAAGACGTTGTCCACCCGCACGCTGTTCGAGCCGCTCGAGTTCATCCCGATGATGTTGCCGTCGCCCCAGTCGGGGATGACGGTCACGTTCTCGATCGGCGTGCAGATCGTGAGCACGCCCTCGGACTCGCGGCCGGGGACGAGGGTGTTGCACATGAAGTGGGTGGCGTGCCCGACCCCGGAGCAGTAGTCCCACTGCCCCTTGACCAGGTACCCGCCGTCAACCGGGGTCGCGGTGCCCATCGGGGCGGCCCGGTGCGGGCAGGTGAACCGTCCGTCCGGCCCGAACAGCTCGATCTGCCCCTGCTCGGGGAACCAGGCCCCGAGCCCCTGCGCGTGGTGCGCGCCCAGGCAGAGCCCCCACGCGGTCCCGGCGTCGCCCTCGGCCACCGCCAGGATCACCTTCCAGTAGGTGTCCATGCCGAACGCGTACCCGCCGAACCGCCGGGGCTGCAGCATCCGGTAGAACCCGGCCTCGGTGAACTTCTGGTCAAGCTCGGCCGTGTGCCGGCCGGCCTTCTCCGCCTCATCGGCCTGCGCCCGGATCTCCGGGATCAGCGCCCGGGCGCGCGAGATGACGGTCTCCGCCGTCAGGCCCGGCTCAGGTGCGGGAATCTGGCCAGGCCGGGAAACTGTCGTCTCTGACACACCTAAGAGCCTGATACGCCGGCCGTCCAACGGCAAGCCCCCCGCGCCAGCGGATGCCTCCCCTTGTCACACCAGACACAACGGCCGGAAGCGTCTTGTGACGGGGCACGGTGACTCTAGTCCCGAGAGGCCGCCGGGGACCGCTAGGAAGCATTCCCGACGTTTCCCCGGTCCGGTTCCGCCCCGCTATTTTGGCGAATCCTCGTGCCAGCCGGGGAAGGCGCTACCTTGTTCCCATGAAGGCCCTTGTACTGTCGGGCGGGTCCGGGACACGGCTGCGGCCGATCACGCACACCTCCGCCAAGCAACTGCTCCCGGTCGCGAATAAGCCCGTGCTGTTCTATGGCCTCGAGGCAATCGCCGCGGCCGGGATCACCGAGGTCGGGATCGTGGTCGGCGATACCGCCGCCGCGATCAAGGCGGCGGTCGGCGACGGGTCGGCGTTCGGGTTCCGTGCCACATACATCAGGCAGCAGGCGCCACTCGGGCTGGCGCACGCCGTCCTGGTGGCCCGGAAGTTCCTTGGCGACGATGACTTCGTGATGTACCTCGGCGACAACTTCATCGTCGGCGGGATCGGGAACCTGGTCAGGGAGTTCTCCGCCACGCGGCCCGACGCGCAGATCATGCTGACCCAGGTCGCCGACCCGCGGGCGTTCGGTGTCGCGGAGCTCGACGGCGCCGGGCGGGTGGTGGGACTTGAGGAGAAGCCGCAGGCGCCCAAGAGCGACCTGGCGCTGGTCGGTGTCTACATGTTCACCTCGGCGGTGCACGAGGCGGTGGCCGCGCTGAAGCCGTCCTGGCGTGGCGAGCTTGAGATTACCGAGGCCATCCAGTGGCTGCTGCACCATGGCCGGCGGGTCAGCTCGACCATCATAACCGGGTACTGGAAGGACACCGGGAACGTCGAAGACATGCTCGAGGTCAATCGCCTAGTGCTAGAGACCATCGAGCCGCGCCTCGACGGCATAGTAGACGGCGGCTGCGAGATCATCGGGCGGGTCGTCGTCGAGCCCGGTGCCCAGGTGAGCGGCTCCAGGATCGTGGGTCCCGCCATCATCGGGGCCGGGTCGAAGGTTACCGGGTCGTACGTGGGCCCGTTTACCGCCATCGCGGAGGGGTGCGCCATCGATGACAGCGAGATCGAGTACTCGATCGTCTTGTCCCGCGCCTCGATCCGCGGTGTGCGCCGCATCGAAGCGTCCCTGATCGGCCACGACGCAGAAGTCACCCCCGCGCCCCGGGTGCCGAGGGCACATAGGTTCGTGCTCGGAGACCACAGTAAGGTGCAGATCTCCACATGAAGATCCATGGTGACCGGCGGCGCCGGCGATGCTACGGCTGGCCCAGTCGGGCACCAGCCCGGCCGTCTCGAGTCCGCCCGATCTTTGCGAATTCTAAGGATTCTTAACGAGTTCTAGAGAAATTACAAATTCTCGTTAAGCGACCCGGCTCGCTCTCTGTCACGTCGTGCCGAGTGACGTTTAGTTAAGAACAAGCGGATGTGCGCCCGGACGCGATCGCCTGCTTTCTATAATGTGCGCATGATCAACTCGCGCCGGATTAGTGTCGTGCTGCCTGCCTACAACGCGGAGTCTACGCTGCTGCGCACCGTGGCTGAGCTCGACCGCGATGTCATCGATGACATCGTGCTCGTGGACGATGGGAGCAGAGACCAGACCGTCCCGCTCGCCCGGCAGATCGGGCTCGCCCCGATCTGCCACGACTCCAACAAGGGCTACGGCGGAAACCAGAAGACGTGCTACAAGAACGCGCTTGACCTGGGGGCGGACGTCATCGTCATGGTGCACCCCGACTACCAGTACTCGCCGCTGCTCGTCCCCGCGATGGCGGCGATGATCGCCTACGGCGAGTATGACATGGTGCTCGGTTCCCGCATCCTGGCGCAGCACACGGTGTCGAGGGGGATGCCCCTGTACAAGTACGTGTCGAACAGGTTCCTGACCTTGGTCGAGAATGTGGCACTCGGCCAGAAGCTGTCGGAGTACCACACCGGCCTCCGCGCGTTCAGCAGTCCGCTGCTGGCCGCGCTTCCCATGGAGCGGAACTCCGACGACTTCATTTTCGACAACCAGATCATCGCCCAGGCGGTGGCGGCCGGGGCCCGGATCGGGGAGCTGTCCTGCCCGACCCGCTACGCGGCCGACTCGTCATCGATTAACCTGCGTCGCAGCGTCCGCTACGGTCTCGGCGTGCTCAACACGTGCGTGGACTACCAGTTGCACAAGCGTGGGATCAGGAACCGTGATTACCTCGACTTCAAGCTCGAGCACCCGATTCAGCTTCCGCCCCGGAGCACGCCCGAGCAGCGGACGGCACCGTCGCAGACTTCAGCGGCGGATCATGCCCAAGTCGGCTGAGCTGAAGGCTCCAGCCCCGCAGCAAGAGAAAGGGAGCTCGCGCGTGTCGCTCGCCAGCATCGCCCTCGTGCTCTTCTCCGTCACCGCGGCAGCCAGCGGGCAGCTGATGCTCAAGTACGGCATGCAGTCCGCCACCGCACGGGCGCATAGCTCAGGCGGATCGCTCGTGCTCGCCGCGGCCACCACGCCCTGGGTCATCGGTGGTCTCGCGGTCTTCGCGGTCTCCGCCGTAGCGTGGCTTGGCGTCCTGTCGCGGGTGCCGCTGAGCGTCGCCTACCCGTTCAACGCGCTCGGCTACATCGTGATCCTGTGCGCGAGCATCGTCATCCTCCACGAGCGGGCCAACCTGCTCACCTGGGCCGGGTCGCTGCTGGTGGTGGCGGGTCTCGTCATCGTCGTGCTCTCCAAACCGTAGCTGGCCGTTCTAGCTGAGGCTCGGCAGCGTGCCCGGCGTCACCTGCCTGAGCAGGTTCCTGCGGTAGATCAGGACTTCTATGTTCCCGACGCGGTGCGTGGCGGCCGGCCGGCCGAAGGCCCGCTCCCACGAGGCGAGGAGACCGGCCTGCGTGGTATCGACGAGGACAAAGTTCGCATAGTTCCGCGCCGGGTCATACCAGAGCACGTTCGCCTCCCAGTGATACGGGTGGATCTTGCGGCCGCTGACCACGATCGTGCGGACCTGCACCTGGGTGCCCGATTCCAGGGTGGCCGCGGAGGACTGCCAGTAACCGCCGAGGCCGTACCGCAGCCCGTGCCCGCGCAGCCAGCCGATGAGCGTCGCGAACTCGGCGGCAGGCGGCTTTGCGTCCACCGCGACGGCCGACAGCGGAACCAGCCCCGCGCATACGGCGACGGCGACGGCGACGGCGACAATCGCCTTCCGCCACTCCGGCAGCCGGTCGGGCACGAGGGCGCGCGCGGCGAGAATCGCGCCGCACGGCACCACCGCGACCAGGTCGTGCGGCGTCCGCAGGCTCGCCAACGTGGAGATCACGTACAAGGCGGTGTTGCCGACGATGACCATGGCAAGCAGTTGCTCGGCGCGGCTGACGGTCCGCCACCGCCACAGCACCCGGGCGAGTCCCGCCGCCACCGCCAGCAGGCAGCAGGCGCCGAACACCCTGTTCGCCGTGGCGGCCGGGTAGCCCGCGTCCGAGGCCTGGCCGAACAGCATGCGCAGCACGTGCCAGGTCACCGCCGCGTTGTGCGGCCAGGCGCTCAGCGGCGAGAGGCGGGTCTTCGGCGTCACCATCAGGTATGAGCCGAAGTGCTTGAGGACCGCCCGGACCGCGAGCGAGAGCGGGACGGACACGACCGCCGCGGCGAGATTGGCGGCGTCGGCCGTGCGGACCCGGCGGTCGGCCAGCATCCGGTACAGGCAGACGAGGACGATGGCGGGGATGAAGACGTAGCGCACGGTCACGTCGCTGAGCTGGCCCGCGGCCAGCAGAACGCACAGCAGCGGCGGCATGATCCACCGGCCGAGCAGGCGGTCAATGAACAGGACGGCCACCAGCAGGAAGAGCGTGGTGCCGGTGTGGTCGGGCAGCCCGAGCGGCACCCACCGGACGCTGGGGATGAGGATCGGCGCGATGAGCACGGCCAGCGTCACCCCGGCCCGGGCGACCCTGGCGGCGGCGCGGCTGCCGGTCACCGCGATCGCGACCGCGGCTGCCGTGACGGCGAGGTAGACCAGTGCCAGAGCGACGGCCAGGGAGGTTGTGCTCAGGCCGAAGACGGCTTCGGTGAGGGCGATCAACGGCAGTTCGAAGGTGTAGAACGTGACGTCGCCGAGGATCCACCCGTGCAGCAGCAGGTGCCCGTGCAGCAGGTCCCAGGCTTGCAGCGCGTTATTCGAGGGATCTGAGTTGAAGCCCTCACCGCGGGTGATGAGCAGCAGGAGGGTGTAAACTGCGGCAGCGCCAACCAGCCAGGCCAGCGCCGCGACCAGCCGCCGCACCGTCGGCCGCCCCGCCTGCTGACTCTCGGTTACGGGGCCGGGTGTCGTCGTTCGGTGCTGGTCGCTGGCGTGCATAGCGGAACATTACCCGAGCTGCTTGCCGCGCGTCTTTTCTGGTGCTCGACGTAGGCCAGCCCGCAAGATGCTATTTTGCACGTGGTGAGTGACACTACTGCCCGGTTAATGCGGATACGCGACTAGCGCGTTTTCCGATAAGGAGCTGAACTCGATTGTCATCGACGAACTCGTCGTTCCGCCTTGACGCTGACGCCGGCTCCGGCGCCACGGCGGTAGCTAACCCCGCCAAGGCGTACGCGCGCACCGCGGCGCCCGTCGCAACGGAATGCGCGTGGTGCGGGCACCGCTTCGACGACGGCGACGAGCCTCGACCGGGCAGGATCAAGTGCGCAAAGTGCGGCGTCGCCACCACCTCGCCATGGCCGAGCGACGAGCAGCTCGGCGCCGCGTACGCGATCTGGTACCGCCCCGAGGAGGGCCGCTTCTCCGGCCTTGGCGACAAGATCCTCGCGCGCACCAGGTCCACGCTGGCGACCAGGCTCAACCGGGTGCTGCCGGCGGGCCCGGTCCTTGACGTCGGTGCGGGCGACGGGACGCTCGTCGAAGCCTTCAGGCGGCAGGGCAGGGACGCGACCGGGGTTGACCCCTACTACGCGGGGACAAACCCTCACATTCGCACCGCCGAGCTCACGGACATGACCGGTGCGTGGTCCGCGGTCATCTTCTGGCACTCACTTGAGCACGTCCGCCGGCCGGTCCGCCAGCTCAGGCACGCCGCGTCCCTGGTCGTGCCCGGCGGGATGCTCGTGGTCGCGGTGCCCAACGCGGCGAGCCTGCAGGCCCGGCTATTCGGCGACCAGTGGCTCGCCCTCGACCTGCCCCGTCACCTGGTGCACATCTGCCCCTCGGCGCTGCTGGCCGAGATCGAGGAACTCGGGTTCACCGTCGAGCGGGTCAGCTACCTGCGCGGCGGCCAGGTGCTCTTCGGCTGGCTGCACGGCCTGGTCAGGCAGCTACCCGGCCACCCTGACCTGTACGACGCGATCCGCCGCAGTGCGGCCCAGCAGCAGGCGCAGAACCCCGCCCGCCGCCTGTACGCGCTGGCCGCGGGCGTTGTCGCGCTTCCCTTCGGCCTGGTGGGAACGGCCGTCGAGCTTGCCACGAAGTCCGGTGGCACGATCTACGTGCAGGCCCGCCGCAGCGCGTAACGCGCCAAGCCAACCTCGTCTACTACCTAGGTTGCGGCATAAGGCCGTAACACGGCGCTTATCCAACTGCAGGCGCCTACGGCCCCTGCCAGGCGGGCTTGGCGGCGTAGACCTCGCGGTAGTAGTCGAGGCGGGCCAGGCGGGCGGCGGCGGGCGGGTCGAGCAGCACGGTGGCGTGCGGGTGCAGTTGCAGGACCGAGGCCGGGCAGGAGGCCGAGACCGGGCCCTCGACGGCAGCCGCGACGGCGGCTGACTTGTCGGCCCCGGTGGCGATGAGCAACAGGTGGCGACCCTGGAGAATGGTCCCGAGGCCTTGGGTCAGGACGTGCACCGGCACCTGGTCAGGGGAGTCGAAGAACCGCGCGTTGTCCTTGCGGGTCTCGGCCGTCAGGGTCTTGATCCGGGTCCGGCTGGCGAGCGACGAGCCGGGCTCGTTGAAGGCGAGGTGGCCGTCGGAGCCGATGCCGAGCACCTGCACGTCGACCCCGCCGGCCTGCGCGATCTGCGCCTCGTAGCGCTCGCCCGCCGTCGGCAGGCCGTCAGGCGAAGGGTCGGGGCCGTTGACCCGATCCGGGCTGATGCCCAGGCCGTCGGTCAGCTCGCGGGCGATGGTCGCCCGGTAGCTCTGCTCGTGCCCAACCGGCAGGCCGACATACTCGTCCAGGTTGAAGCACGTCACCGCCGCGTACGAAGGGCCGGCGCTGGCCTCGTGGCGGCGGATCAGCTCCCGGTAGGCCGGCAGTGGCGTGGATCCGGTGGCGAGCCCGAGCACCGCGGCAGGCTTGCGGCGCACGACCGACTCGAAGACGTCCGCCGCGAGCGCGGCGATCTCGTCGGCCGATCCGAGCGGCACGACCTCCATCGGCTATCTCCGTTCAGGTAGTTCGTCGGTACGGGCAACGCTCAGCGCGCGTCCCAGATCATGGCGGCGCCGATGGCGGCGGCGGGTACCCCGGCCGGCAGCAGCCGGACCCGGGCGGCCAGGTCGATCGCGGCCAGGAACGGTGATGTGACCGCCTGCGCCCGCAGGGCGGCGGTGACCACGGCCAGCAGGGGCTCGCCGAGGTCGGTGACACCGCCGCCGAGCACGATCACGGCCGGGTCGACCGCGAGGCCGAGCATCCTGATCGCGTCGGCCACCCGGGCGGCGAAATGGTCGCGGACCGCGACCGCCCGTGGATCCCCGGCCGAGGCCGCGGCGAACACGGCCGCGGCCGGCGACACCGCGCCGTCGGTCGGCCAGGCGGCGGTCAGCGCCGAGGCGGCGGCGGTCAGCTCCAGGCAGCCGCGCTGCCCGCAGGAGCAGAGACGGCCGTCGGGGTCGACCGGCACGTGACCGATTTCGCCTGACGCGCCGGCCGCGCCGCGCCGGAGCACGCCGCCGAGGACGAAGCCGGCCGCCAGGCCGGTGCCGATGCTGAGGTAGCCGAGGTCGCCGGCCCCGCTGAGGATGTGGGCGCCCCAGGTCGCCGCCCTGACGTCGTTCTCGACCATGACGGCGGCGCCGGTGCGCTCCGCCAGCCGCTCGGCCAGCGGCAGCCAGTCGTCGCCGAGGCCGAGGTTGACCGCGTGGCTGACGGCGCCGCGATCACGATCGACGAGCCCGGGGAACCCGATGCCGACGTGCGACGGCAGCACGCCGTCGAACTCGGCCGCGAGCCGGTCGAGCACCCGCGTCGCGGTGGCGAGGACGCCGTCGGCGCCGGGCACGGTGGGCTCGCGGAACTGGGCCAGGATGGCGCCGTCGGCTGAGACCACCGCGCCCAGGATCTTGGTCGCCCCGATGTCGAGGCCCACCCTCACGTCGACGCTCATGACACGCCCAATTCACCCGACAGCACCAGCACCGCCGCGCCAAGCAGCACGACGTCGTCGCCGAGCGGTGACGTCCGCACGACGAGCTCGGCCGACGAGACCGCCATCACCCGCTCGCGGACGGTCGCGTCGACGGCTTCGCACAGCTCGCCTTCAAGCAGGTCGAGCGGGCCCACCAGCACGATCTCGCTCAGGTTGAGCGCGCCGATGACGGGCGCGAGCACCCCGCCGAGGATGGTGCCGACGTCGGTCAGCGAGCGGTCGCCGCGCCGCAGCCGCGGCACCGCGAGCACGGTCTCCAGACAGCCCGCCCGACCGCACGCGCAGCCCGCGCCGTTCGGGTCGACGACGACGTGGCCGATCTCGCCGGCCGCCGAGGTGTGCCCCTCGACGAGGGCGCCGCCGACGACGAGGCCGGCCCCGACGCCGGTGCCGACCCGCACCAGCATCAAGTCGGTCGCCGCGCCGTGGCCGAAGGTGTGCTCGCCGAGCACGGCGGTGTTGGCGTCGTTGGCGACGTAGACCGAGGTGTGGAGTTCGCGCCGGAGGATGCCGGTGAGGTCGACGTTGACCCAGCCGAGGTTGGCCGCGTTCACCACGACGCCGTCGCCGTCGATGACGCCGGCCGAGCCGACCCCGATGCCGAGCACCGGCCGGCTGGTGGCCGTGCGCAGCTGCCGGGCGAGCCGGACGACGAGGCGGATCGCCGCCTCCCCGGTGGCGCCCTCCCGAGGAATCTCGGCCCGGGCCTTGACCTGCCCGGACAGGTCGACCACGGCCCCGGCCAGGCGGTCTTCTGGCGACAGGTCAAGCGCCACGATGTGCACCGCGTCGGGCTGCAGGCCGACCAGCGTCGGCGGCTTGCCGACCCGCGTCTCGGCCGGCGCGCCGAGCTCGGCCACCAGGCCGTCCTGGAGGAGGCTGCCGACCAGGTCGGAGATGGTGACCCGGCTCAGGCCGGTGTCCCGGGCGAGGTCGGCCCGGGAGGCCGGGCCGTCGGTGAACAGGCGCTGCAGAACCAGCGACAGGTGATGCCGCTTGGTGTCCTCGGCCAGCAGTTTGCCGATGGGGCGGAGCGGGCGATGGCCCATGCCGCCAACGCTCACTTGACCCCGCCTGCCGTCAGGCCGCCCACCACGCGGCGCTCGATGATGGCGAACAGGATGATCACCGGCACGGTCGCGACCAGGCCGGCCGCGAACAGGTGGCCCCAGTCGACCGAGTACTCGCCGATGTACTGGTTGATCGCGACCGTCAGCGGCTGCTGATTGGTCGGCTCGCCGAGGCTGAGCGTGAGCGCGACCAGGAACTCGTTCCAGGCCGAGATGAAGGTGAAGATGAGCGCGGTGACGATGCCGGGCGCGGCCAGCGGCAGCGTGATCCGCAGCAGGGCGCCGACCTTTCCCAGCCCGTCGACCATGGCCGCCTCCTCGAGCTCGACCGGGATCGAGGTGAAGAAGGCGTTGAGTATCCACACCGCGAAGGCCATGTTGAAGCCCGCGTTGATGATGATGAGCGACACCGTGGGGGAGGCCCAGCCGAAGTTGCTGAACTCCCGCTGCAGGCCGACCAGCATCGCCGCCGGCTGGAACATCTGGGTCGCCAGCACCAGCAGCAGGAAGGCGAGGCGGCCGCGGAAGCGGTGCCGGGCGGTGTAGTAAGCGGCCGGCAGGGCGACCAGCAGCACCAGCGCGGTGGCCCCGGCGGCGATCTCGAGGCTGGTGACGATGCTGCCGCCGAGGTCGCCGGCCGCCGCCGACCACAGGGTGGTGAAGTTCGAGAAGGTGAAGTGGCTGGGGAAGATCGTCGCCTGGCCGAGCTCGTTGTTCGGCCGGCCGGCCATCACCAGCATTTCCAGGTAGGGCAGCAGGAAGATGATCGCGACCAGGTAGGCCGCGCCCGCCACCAGCCAGGTGCGCAGCTGCCTGCGCGGCCGCCGCGCGGGTCGGGTCGGCGTCGCGATCAGAGGCGGCGCGGTCTGGGTCGTGGCGCTCATCGCTCGGCCTGCTCCTTCCAGCTGGTGGTGGCGAGGTAGACGACCACGATGACGATAACGAGCAGGAAGTTGATGGTCGACATCGAGGCCGACTCGCCCACGTTGCCCTGCTTGAGGTCGACCATGAAGATGGTGCTGGTGGCGGTCTGGTAGCCGGGGCCGCCCCCGGTCATCTCCCAGATGATCGGGAACGAGTTGAAGACGTTGATGACGTTGATCAGCGTCGCCACCACGATCGCCGGCCGCAGCAGCGGCAGCGTCACCCGCAGGTAGGACTTCCACGAGGTCGCCCCGTCGATCGCGGACGCCTCGTACACGTCGCGCGGGATTCCCTGCAGGCCGGACAGGATGGCGTAGGTGGTGAACGGGAGGGAGACGAAGACCGCGACCCCCATCATCCACAGCAGCGCGCTGGTCGGGTTGCCGAGCCAGTCCGCCTGATTGGAGCCGAGGCGCTTGACCACGCCGATGTGGTGCAGGATCACGTTGATGACGCCGACGTTCGGGTCCAGCGCCCACTTGAAGATCAGCGCGGTCATCATCACCGAGGCGGCCCACGGGATGATCAGCGCCCACCGGGCGACCCGGCGCCCGGGGAACCGCTGGTTGAACAGCTGGGCCAGGCCGAGCGAGATCAGCATGGTGACGGCGACCACGACCACGACCCAGATCACGGTGCGGACCAGGACCGAGACGAAGTTCGGGTCGTCGAACAGCGTGCGGAAGTTGGCGGTGCCGTTATAGCCGGCCACGAAGCCAATGCCGCTGATGTTCTGGAACGACGACTGCACCATGACCACGACCGGCCACAGCACGACGAGGCCGATGAGTGCGATGGCGGGACCGAGCCACAGCAGTGGCGAGAGTCGGCGAAGGGCGGGCATCGAGTTCATCCTCAGTGGGCTCGGGGATGCGCGGGGCCCGGGAGCACCGGGCCCCACGCGGAATCCGATAGCAGGCGCTATCTAGGCTGTCAGCTCGCCGAGGAGGTGGCGGTCTGCTCCAGCTGGGTCAGCACCGTGGTCGGGTTGCCGGTGACGGCGGTGCCGATCGTCTGCTGAATCTTGGTCTTCACGTTCGCCCACGCGGTGTTGCTTGGGTACTGTACCGAGTTCGGCAGCGCGGTGAGGAACGGCGCGAACACCGGGTTGGTGGACAGCGCCTTGGCGGCGGTGACCGTGGCCGGCAGCAGATCGTATTCGTTGTCGAAGGCGAGCTGGTACTTGTCCTGGTAGGCGAAGTCGAGGAACTCCTTGATCTGCGCCTCGTGACCGTTGGCCTTGAACGCGGCGACGTTGTCGCACACGCCGAGGGTGACGCTGAGCGGGCCGGTCTTGCCCGCGATCGGGACCGACGTCCAGTCGGAGGTGGTCAGCACCTTGGCCGACTGGATGATCGGGATGAGGGCCGGCGAGCCGTTGATCATGCCGATGGTGCCCTGCGCGAACTGCTCCCACAGGTTGGTGCGGTCGACCGTGCCCGGGTTGGGCTCGGTGTCGCCCGCGGCGACCATGCCCTTGAGGAAGTTGAACGCGGCGACGTTGGCCGGGCTGTCGATGGTGTACTTGCCGGCCGTCTCGTAGCCGCCGCCGTCGCCGAGCATCCACAGCAGCGACTCGGCCTGCGCCTCCTCGTTGCCGAGGGGAAGGCCGAAGCCGACCTTGCCCAGCTTGGTGACCTTGGCCGCGTCGGTCTGGACGTCGGCCCAGGTCTGCGGGGCGGCGGTGATGCCGGCCTGCGCGAACAGCTTCTTGTTGTAAAACAGGGTGCGGCTGGAGGTGGTGAACGGCATGCCGTACTGGGTGCCGTTGTAGGTGCCCTGGGCCTTGAACGCCGGCAGCAGGTTGCTGGGAGCAGACAGCACGTCCGACGCCGGGTAGAGCAGCCCGTCCTGGGCGTAGTTGGAGAAGTAGTCGCCCTCGGTGATGTCCGGGTACTGCTTGTTCTGGACCATCGTCTGGACCTGGGAGTCAAAGTTCGTCCACGGGATGGTGGTGACGTTGACCTTGATGTTGGAGTGCGCCGCCTCGAACGCGGAGACGATCGTCGCCCAGTACTTGGCGCTGGTGTTGCTCGCGCCGGTGCCGTAGTCGGCGACCACGAGCTTGAGGGTGGTCGTGCCGCCGCTGCCGCCACCGGCCGACGAACCGCCGCCGCTGCTGCAAGCCGCGAGGGCGAGCGCGGCCGCCGAAGCCAGCGCGACACCGCCGGCGATGCGACTCGTGAGCTTCTTGTTCATCAAGTCTCTTCTCTGTGTAATAAACCGGGCCGTCTGGGGGCCGACCTCCCAGGCGAGGGTTTTGTTAGTTCACCGTACTTACATATTCGGGTCAAGACCTCGCGGCCACCCTTGACCGGAACGTAACAACGTTGACCAGGACGAAACGATGTTCACCGGGACGAAACGACGTCCGCAGGCGCCCGGAAACGCCGAACGGCGGCAGCCCTCAGGCGCCCCGGACCAGCCTTAGGCGATCCTCAGCCGAGTTTCTCGGCCCTGATCCTGGCGGCCAGGCCCCGCTGCACGCGGCGCGGCCAGCCCGGGCCCTCGTAGATGAACGCGGTGTAGGCCTGCAGCAGGGTGGCGCCTGCGGCGAGCCGGTCGCGGGCGTCGTCGGCGGTCTCGATGCCGCCGGCCGCGATCAGCACCAGGCGGTCGCCGGTGCGGGCGTGCAGCCGCCGCAGCACCGCGAGCGACCGGGCCTTCAACGGCGCGCCGGACAGGCCGCCGGGGCCGGCGTCGGCCACCGCCGCGCTGTCGGCCAGGCCGTCACGGGAGATCGTCGTGTTGGTGGCGATGATGCCGTCGAGGCCGAGTTCGAGCGCCAGATCGGCCACCGCGTCGATGTCGGCGTCGGCCAGGTCCGGCGCGATCTTCACCAGCAGCGGCACCCGACGTCGGGGCGACGCCTCGTCCAGTGCCTCACGCACCCCGGAAAGCAGCGGGCGGAGCTTACCCACCGACTGGAGATCGCGCAGGCCGGGCGTGTTCGGCGAGCTGACGTTGACCACCACGTAGTCGGCCACGTCGGCCACCAGCCGGGCGCTGGTCTGGTAGTCGGCGATCGCCGCCGCTTCCGGCACGACCTTGGTCTTGCCGATGTTCACGCCGACGATCGGACGATAGCCCCGATAGCCCCGGTGGCCCCGGGGACCGCGATAACCGCGGTGGCCCCGGTGGCCGGAGCCGGCCCGCAGCGTCCGCAGCCGGGCGGCCAGCGCCGCCGCGCCGTGGTTGTTGAATCCCATCCGGTTGACCAGCGCCCGCTCGGCCGGGAAGCGGAACATCCGCGGCTTCGGGTTGCCCGGCTGCGGCCGCGCGGTCACGGTGCCGACCTCGACGAACCCGAACCCGAGGGCGGCCAGCCCGGTGACCGCCTCGCCGTCCTTGTCGAACCCGGCCGCCAGCCCGAGCGGGCCGGGGAAGTCCAGCCCGAGCGCCCGCACCCGCAACTGCGGGTCGCGCGGCGCCAGCGCCCGCCGCAGCGCCCAGGCCAGGCCGGGCGCCGCGGCCGCCGCCCGGATCAGCCAGAACCCGGCCCGGTGGGCCGCCTCGGCCGGCAGCCGTCGCAGCAGAACAGCGTAAATCGCCCGGTACACGGTCGCCCTCCGTCGTCGTTCGCCCCGCATCCAGCCCCGGCCAGAGCGAATCACGCCTCCAAGAGCAGGGACAATCAACCCCTGGCCAGGGACAACTGTATTAGCCCGCCGCGCGGCCCCGGCCCCCGCCCGCCGCGCGGCCCGCAGGCCAGGGCGACTGCTAACAAAATCACGGCTTTTCTGCCATCCTGATTCCAGGTATAGGGGGAAGGCAGCCGGCTGTTTGAGGTTATTCATCCGCCTTCCCGCATAACGCCCGCTAGTGTTACTCGGACACGAACTGCCCGCACGGAGGACTGCTATGAGCGAAGGCAGCTCCCGCGCCTATCGGCGAACACTCGCCGATATCGACATTACGAAGCCTAACGTCGCCCGGGTCTACGACTACTTCGTCGGCGGCAAGGACAACTTCTCGGCCGATCGCGAGTTCGCCCGCCGCGCGATGGAACTCGCCCCCAAGGCGCCGCTGTCCGCCAAGAACAATCGCGCGTTCCTGCGCCGGGTGGTGCGCTTCCTGGTCGGCCAGGCGGGCATCACCCAGCTGATCGACATCGGCTCGGGACTGCCCACGGCGGGCAACGTCAGCGATGTCGCGCACGAGATCGACCCGGACGTCCACGTCGTCTACGTCGACAACGACCCGGTCGTCTACACCCACAGCAAGGCGCTGCTCAGCGACCCGCTGAGCGTCGATATCATCAACGCCGACATCCGCGAGCCGGCCGGCATCCTGGCCGACCCCACCGTCGCCCGGCTGATCGACTTCGGCCGGCCGGTCGGCCTGCTGCTGCTCGCGGTCCTGCACCACGTCCAGGATCACGACGACCCGGCCGGCATCGCCGCCCGGCTCCGCGACGCGATGCCAGCCGGCAGCTACCTCGCGATCTCGAGCTTCCGGCTGCCCGGCTACGACCTCCCCGAACTCCGCGCCACCACCATCGAGGGCGAGAAACTGCTGGCCGACGGCCTCGGCAGCGGCCGCTGGCGCGAAGACCGCGAGATCCGCACCTGGTTCGGCGACTGGGACCTCCTCCCGCCCGGCCTGGTCTCCCTGGCCGAGTGGCGCCCCGACACCCAAGCCGTCATCGAGCACGACGAGAACTACCACAGCTTCTTCGGCGGCCTCGCCCGCAAGCCCGCCCGCAGCTGAGATCAGGCGTTCAGCGCGCCGTCGATCAGGTGCAGCGCCCCCGACACGTACTCCGACTCCGACGACAGCAGCCACAGCACCACGCTCGCCACCTCCGCCGCCGTCCCGTAGCGCTGGTACAGCGGCACCGACGAGGAGACCGACGCGAACACGCCGTCGGGGTCGGACGGGTCGATCTGCGCGGTCAGGTCGCGCGCCATCCGGGTGTCGATGTGCCCCGGCGCGACGCAGTTGACCCGGATGCCGAACGGCGCCCCCTCCAGCGCAGCCGACTTCGTCAGCCCCAGCACCGCGTGCTTGGACGCGATGTAAGGCGAGAACGTCGCCGCCCCCTTGATCGCCGCCATCGACGCGGTGTTCACGATCACCCCGGACCGCTGCCCCTTCATCACGGACAGGACCGCCCGCAGCCCCATGAACACGCCGCGCCCGTTGACCGCCCACACCCGGTCGAAGTCCGCCACCGACAGCTCGGTCATCGGGGCCATCCGCCCCTCGATGCCGGCGTTGTTGAAGAACAGGTCGATCCGCCCGAACTCCGACACGGCGGCGCGAGCGTACCCGTCCACCTCGGCCTCATCCGACACGTCGGCCACCACCGCCAGCCCGCCGAGCTTGGCCGCAGCCGCCTCGAGCGCGGCCGCGTCCCGGTCCACCAGCACCAGCCGGGCGCCCTCCTCCGCCAGCCGCGACGCGACCGCCAGCCCGAACCCGTTGGCGGCCCCGGTGATCACCGCCACCTGCCCCGACAGCCCATAGGTAACGCTCATCGCACGCCCTCCTGGTCAAGAATCCCGGTCGCGGCGGGCCCGACGGCCCCCGCCAGGATCGCCTCATGCCGGGCCACCACCCGGCTGTCCCACTCGTGATCGGTCAGCAGGTAAAGCTGATTCGCACGCACCGCGTCAACCAGCAGCGACGCCACCTCCGACGGCGGCATCCCGGCCGACAGGACCGAGTGCATGTGCTCCCGCAACTCCGCCCCCGACGACGACATCGCCGAGCCGCCTTCGGTCAGGGCGGCGGGCCGGTTCCGCGACCCGTGGAACAGGTTGGTCGCGATGATCCCCGGGCACAGCCCGGTCGCCCCGATCGGAGCCCCCGCCGCCAAGAGGTCGGCTGCCAGCACCTCGGTCAGCGCCAGGATCGCGTGCTTGCAGATCCCGTACATGTTCGACGCCGCGATCACCGAGGTCATCGAGCAGGTGTTGACCACGTGCCCGGGCTCGCCGTGGGCCAGCATCCGCGGCACGAAGGTCCGGATGCCGTAGATCACCGACATCAGGTTGACCGACAGCGTCCAGTCCCAGTCCTTGGCCGTCGCCGACCAGATCGGCCCGTCCAGGTACCCTTCCACCCCGGCGTTGTTGTTGACCAGGTGGATCGGGCCGAACCGGGCCTCGGCCGCGTCGGCCAGCGCCTCGATATCGCCCGGCGACGACACGTCGGTCCGCAGCCCGAGCACCGGCACGCCGGCCGCCTCAAGCTCCGCGACGGTCGCCGCCAGGGCATCGACCTGGATGTCGCCGATCACGACGTTCATCCCCTCGGCCCCCCAGCGCAGCGCGAACGCCTTGCCCATGCCGCTGCCCGCGCCGGTGACGACGGCGGTCTTGCCCGCGAACTCTTCCACGAATGAATCTCCTAACCAGTGGTGCGCCGCTACTGCCAGGGACGAGAAATGATCCGGACGAGCGTGCCCGGCGTCTGCAGCCGCCGCAGCGCGTCGGGGGTGCCGTCCAGCGGCACCCGCTCCGACACCAGCCGCTCGACCGGCACCTGCCCGGTCGCCAGATGATCGACCGACTCCCGGTAGGTCTGGTCGGAGAACGCGCACGACCCGACCACCTGATGCCCCTCGCTGATCAGCGGGAACAGCGGCACCGAGGCCGACTCCGGGGTCAGCGCCACCTCGACCACGGTCCCGCCCGGCTCGGTGACCGCGAGCGCCTCATTGAACGCACCCAAAGAGCCAGAGCACTCGAGCACGGCCGCGAACAGCGTCCCCGACTGCGCCGCGTACTCCGCGACCGAGATCTCGCGGGTGTCGATCACCACGTCCGCGCCCACGTCGGCGGCGGCCGCCCGCCGCCCGGCCGACCGCCCGGCCGCCACGATCGGCCCGGCCCCGGCCAGCTTGAGCGCCATGATCGCGTACAGCCCGATCGGCCCGACCCCGTACACCAGCACCGGGTCGCCCGGCCCGACCTGCGCCAGCTTCACCGCCTGCCGCCCGACCGACAGCGGCTCCGCGTGCGAGCCGAGCTCGACCGGCAGCGCCTGCGGCAGCGCGACCAGCTGCCGGGCCGGCACCCGCGCGTACTCGGCGTACGCGCCCTGGGTGTTGATCCCGATGTTCGGCACCGCCGGGCAGCGGAACGGAATCCCGCGCGCGCACACCCGGCACTTCCCGCACGACCCGATCGGCGACGCCGCCACCGGCTGCCCCTCGGCCCACCCGGTCACGTCGGCGCCGAGCGCCACGATCCGCCCGCTGAACTCGTGCCCGAGGATCGCGCCGGCCTCCGGCTGCCCGGCCTGCAGCGCGTGCACATCCGACCCGCAAAGCCCGCAGGCCTCAACCGCAACCACGACATCCTCGGGCCCCGGGCTGGGATCCGGCACCACGCCGACCGCAGTCCCGGTCTCAACATCCACATACTGAACCGCTCGCACCGTCTACCTCGCCTCCCGCAACACATCGCATCAGTCCCGTCGGCCTCCCAAAGTCGCGCCCGATCCCAGCGGCGTGACCGTCCGCGCGTACACCGACAGCCAGCCGCACCCGGCCGGCGCCGCCAGCGGCGGCAACTCGGCCCGGCGCGCGGCCAGCTCACCGGCCTCCACCTCAAGATCGACCGTCCGCGCGTTCACGTCAATGGCGATCATGTCGCCCTCCCGCACCAGTCCGAGCGGCCCCCCCGCGGCCCCCTCGGGCGACACCTCGGCGATCACCAGGCCGCCGTTGACCAGCCCCGACATCTGCCCGTCGGTGATCACCGCGACCGACGTGGACAGCCCCGCCCCGTCGATCGCGAACATCAGCGCCGACGTCAGCCCCATCCCGGGCGAGCCCCGCAACCCGAGCCCGGTCAGCACCACCACGTCGCCCGCCGCGAACCGCCCGGCCCTGGCCGCCGCGACCCCCTCGTCCCGCGACCGCACCACCTTGGCCGGCCCGCGGAACGCGAGCGGGGCGTCGTCGGCCACCGTCCGCTTCAGCACCGCCCCGTCCGGCGCCAGCGACCCGCGCATCACCACGATCGCCGGATGCGTGGCCACCGGCTTGTCCAGCGGCCTGATCACGTTCTCGTCCACCACCAGCCCGGCTGGCGCCGGGATCACCCTTGTCGTCCACCAGCCCGGTTGGCGCCGGGATCACGTCGTCGTCCACCACCAGGCCGGCCCTCGGACGCCGGCGGCCGATGACCGCACAGCGACGCGCGAACCAGCGTCAATAGCGTCGCCCAGCGTGCCGCCGGCCACCGTGCGGGCCGACAGGTCGAGCAGCGGCGCGAGCTGCGTCAGCAGCCCGAGCGTCCCGCCCGCCGCCTCGAACGCGGTGATCTGGGTGTTCCCGTTCGGCTTGACGTCGGTCAGCAGCGGCACCTTCGGCGCGAGCGTCTCGAACAGCCGGTAGACGTCGACGTCCGCCCCGGCCTCGACCGCGATCGCCTGCAGGTGCTTGAGGCAGTTGACCGACCCGCTGACGGCGAGGATCGCGGTGACGGCGTTGGCGAACGCGGCCGGGGTGAGGATGGAGCGGGGCCTGACGTCTTCCTCGACCAGGCGCACGATCCGCTCGCCCGCCGCCGCGACCGCGCCCCACATGGCGGGCCCGAGCGCGAGCACCGGCGTGGTCCCCGGCAGTGCCATGCCCAGCGCCTCGGCCGCCAGGTGCATGGAGTTGGCGGTGCCCAGGCCGGCGCAGACGCCGGGGCCGGTCACCGCGCAGCGGGACATCTGGCCGAGCTCGTCGACCGTCATCCGCCCGGCGTTGACGTGCCCGGCGAACCGGAAGATGTCCTCGAAGTCGACCGCCTCCCCGCGATACACCCCCGACGGCTGGTATCCGCAGCCGATCACGATCGTGGGGATGTTCAGCCGCCCGGCCGCCATCAGCTGGCCCGGCGTGGTCTTGTCGCACGAGGCGAGGCAGACCATGCCGTCGAGCAGCGCGCCCTCGACCGCGACCTCGATGTCGGACGCGATCAGGTCCCGCGACGGCAGGATGTACTGCCCGGCCGCCCCGGCCGAGGTGATCGCGTCCGACGGCGCGGCCGTCCGCACCTCGAACGCGACCCCGCCCGCGGCGCTGATCGCGTCCTTGAGCGGCCCGACGATCTGGTCCAGGTGGCTGAAGCAGGACGCGAGCTGCGAGGAGGAGTTGACGATCGCGATCTTCGGCTTCTCCAGGTCGGCCTCGGTCAGCCCGAGCGCCGTCCACTGGGCCCGGCGCATCGCCCACGGCGTCGACCCGGGCGTGAAGTTAGAGCGGAGCTTGCGAGCTGTCACACCGTGAGCCTGGTACGGCTCGGGCTGTCCGGACAAGGGTGGCCCTCCCAAACGAAATGCCTGCGTTTTGTTCCTAGAGGATCTGCTCGGGGGCGATCCGGCCCAGGTAGGCGCCCTGGTCCTCGAGCCTTCGCTGAAGTTCCGGCACGTCGATCCGGCCGCCCGCCACCCCGGCCGACACCGCCATCGCGGCCGCGAGGCCGGCCGCCTCGCCCATCACGAAGCACGGCCCGGTGACCCGGGCGGCCGACTGCGCCCCGTGCGTCATCGACGCGCACCGGCCCGCGACGTACAGGTTCGCGGTGGCCGGCGGCACGATGATCCGGAACGGCAGCTGGTTGAACCCGCGCTCGCCGCGCTGCCAGCGGAACTCGACCGTGCCCGCCACGTGCGCCTCGACCGGCCAGCCGTTCACCCCGATGGTGTCGTCGAAGTCGGCGCAGCCGAGCACGTCGTCCTCGGTCAGCTGGTACGCGCCGACGATCCGGCGGGTCTCGCGGATGCCGATCTGCGGGGCGATGTCGACGATGTAGGAGTCCTCGAACCCGGGGGTTTGGTCCCGGATGAACGTGAACGCGTCCAGCGCCTGCTGCCGTCCGGTCAGCTCGCCCAGCGTGAGCTGGTCGACGTCGGTCCCGTCGATCGCGCCGCCGTCGGCGGTCCGCAGCTGGGTCAGGTTGGCCCGCCACTCGAGCGGGTTGCGCTGCGGCCGGACGATCGGCTTCTTGCGCGGGAACGTGTGCGTGCCGGCCCGCTCGGCCTCGTCCATCAGCCGCTCGACCGTCCGCCACGGGGCCGGCCCGGCCCGCCCGACGTCGACCCCGTTGATCCGGAACATCAGCGACGGGTACATCATCCCGTCGACCGGCGGCGCCTTCTCCCACGGCACCCCCGCCCACGCCGCCAGGTCCCCGTCCCCCGACGCGTCAACGAAGAACCGCCCCCGCACCGCCTGCCGCCCCGACTTCGACTCAATGATGACCGCGTCAATCTCCGCTGGCGTCCGCATCACCACCCCGACCGCCATCGCGTGGAACAGGATCCGCGCGCCCGACCCGGTCACCAGCTCGTCGGCCGCGATCTTGTAGGCCGAGATGTCGAACGCCTGGGCCGCGATCCCGTCCGCGATCGTCAGGTGCGGCGCGCTGAGCCCGTCCAGCTTCCCCAGCCGGTCGAGCAGCTCGTCGGCCAGCCCCCGGATCACCCGCACGTCCGCCCCGTGGGTGCGCGCGTGCAGCCCGCAGAACGTGGACAGCCCGCCCGCCGTCCCGGCCCCGCCGAGGAACCCGTACCGCTCGATCAGCAGCGTCGAGCACCCGGCCCGGGCGGCGGCCGACGCCGCCATGATCCCGGCCGGCCCGCCGCCGACCACGACCACGTCGAACTCGCCGTAGACCGGCACCGGCCGGCTCGGCTCGATGATCGTCTCGCCGCTCAACAGATCTCCTCATCGCGGTTGGGCTGATCGTGGACCGTTGTGTACACCCGGATGTACACAGCGGTCCGCTATCCGGTGGAACCAGGGTCCGTTCGATACTCCGGGTCTGGTTTTTGGTCTTCGACCTTGGCCACCGACGGCGGGCGGCCGACCGCGCCGAACGTCTCCACCACCGACGACACCCCCGCGTTGGGCGCGCCCGCGACGACGACCTGCACGTCATGGACCGAGCGGAGGATGGGCACCGGCGTGTCCAGGTCGGACGGCGCGGTCTGCGGGAGCGCGTCCGGGTGGCCGGCCGGCAGCCGCCAGCCGGTGCCCTTGGCGATCGCCTCCTTGCCCGACGCCGCCAGCTCCCGGTAGGTCCGCGACCCGCGCTCGACGATCGCCTCCTTCAGGTCCTGCTTGGACCACCCACGGGAATCGAGCAGCCGCGCGTGCTCCGGGTTGAGCACCACGTAGACCGACGCGAACGCCCGCACCATCGCCCCGGTGCGCCCGATCGAGTCAGCCAGGTCCATAGCCAGCTGCTCGGGGACGATCGTGTGCCTGGCCTCGATGTGCAGCACCGAGCGGATGACGGTCGAGGTGCAGGCGCTGTCGGCGGCCGCCAGCCCGTTGTCCACGTGCAGCGGCGCCCACGGCGAGTCCTCCTCGTTCTCGGCGATGCAGCACGAGTACTTGGCCGGGGTGCCCTGGGTGGCCTGGTCGAGCACATGCGGCCGGAGTCCGAACGCGTTCAGCGAGCCGAGCCGGATCGCCCGCCCGATCGTCGCGTTGGCCCGGAACCCGGACCCGTACAGGTTGCCCCGCGAGTTCAGCCCGATCGCGGTCCGCACCGGCCCGTTCACCACCGTGAACGGCGCCGTGCCGGTGGTCGACTGCCAGATCGCGCGCGACACCCCGCCGTCGCCGAGGAACGAGTCCCAGGCCGCGAGCACGACCGGAAAGTACGCGGGCAGGCAGCCGGCCAGCGCCGCGTTGATCGCCGCCAGCCGCACGGTCAGCGCCCGGTTCAGGTGCGGCATCGGCAGGACCACGTCCGACGGTGCCCGCGACGTGGTCGCGAGGAACTCGGCCAGGTACGACTCGGTCACCGGCACCACCGGCAGCCCGTCGGTCCAGCCGCGCGAGGAGTAGAACTCCATCGCGCGGCGGACCTCGGCCGGGTCGGCCAGCGGGGCGTCGTCGATCACGGGCGGCTCTTCCACTCCCGTCGTCCTCCCTCTCAGTCCGCTGGCCGGATCGTCAGGCCCGCGCCGAGCACCCGGATGATCTCCGGGAGGAAGTCGCGGGCGATGACGTCGATCTCCGCCTGGGTCCGGCTCGCGATCGGGTGCGGCACGGCCACGTACTGGTAGCCGGGGAACCCGAGCGAGCGGGCCATCGCCTCGGCGGTGATCTTGAAGGCATCGGTGCACAGGCTCACAGCGGGGATGCCAGCCCGCTCAAGCAAGATCCCGTCGGCCAAACTGGCCGCGCTGCACGAGCCTCAATCGCCGATCCCGGCCACCGCGAAGTCGCAGTTGTGCAGCATCTGGTTGATCACCGACTCCTCGACCGGGGTGCCGAAGTAGCTCTTGGCGAACATCCGGACCTCCCGGACGCCGTAGTGCTCGGTCAGCTCGCGGCCGACCGCCTCCAGGATCGTGGCCCCGTTGGGCTTGGTGTTGTCGAGCAGCCCGACCGTCAGCCCGCGCAGCGACTGCGGCCGGGGCTGGGCCAGCGTGGTGTTGGCGTCGCGCTCGCTGTCACCGGTCGGGTCGAGCAGCCGTTCCCTGGTGCTCATCGCGCCTCCTTTCCGCTCACGCCCTGGCCAGTTTCCGCGCCCGGTCGGCGACGTTGCCGACCGTCAGCCCGTAGTACTCGTACAGCTCGGCGGGCACGCCGACCTCGAGGTCCTGGTCCGGCAGCGCGACCTGGCCGAGCCGGACCGACAGCCCGGCCCGGGCGATGGCCTCGGCGACCAGCGAGCCGAGACCGCCGACGACGGTGTGCTCCTCGACCGTGAGCACCCGGCCGGTCTTGCGGGCGCTCTCCAGCAGCGCCGCCTCGTCGTAGGGCCGCAGGTAGGCGGCGTCGAAGACGTCGGCCTCGATGCTGTCGTGCTCAAACAGCTGCTCGGCCGCGGCCGCGACCAGCCCGAGGCCGAGGCCGTGCCCGATCAGCGTGATGTCGCCGCCGCTGCGCAGCCGCGGCCACTGGCCGCGGGCGTACTCGGGCGCCTGGTCGTAGACCTTGCCGACGCCCTCGGCGATCCGGATGTAGACCGGGCCGTCGAGGTCGGCGGTCGAGCGCATGAGGCTGACGGTGGAGGCCGGGTCGCCGGGGGAGAGCACGGTCGTGTTGTTCATCGTGCGCGCGATCGCGATGTCCTCGACCGCGTAATGCGAGGTGCCGAAGTACCCCATCGCCAGCCCGGACAGCCGCCCGACGAGGCGGACCGGCAGGTGGTTGTAGTCCACGTCGGTGCGCCACTGCTCGGCCGTCTTGAGCATGCCGAACGGCGACATCGAGTAGATGTAGGGGCGCAGGCCGGCCGTCGCCAGCCCGGCCGCGACCGAGACCGAGTTGGTCTCGGCGATGCCGAGCTCGATGTACCGGTCGGGGAAGCTGGCGATGAAGTCGGCCACCGTGTTTGACATGTCGGCCGCCATGGTGACGATCCGGTCGTCCTCGGCCCCGAGCTCGGCCACCGCGTAGCCGGCCGGGTTGGCGGTCAGAGCGGTCTCGCGGTCGACGTCGCTGAAGACGTCGACCATCTTCTTCTCGGTCGTCGCCTGCCCTTCTCGGGGGGCTCGGGGGCCAGGGGGGATGGGGGGCCGGGGCCCCCCATGCGGGGAATCTGTCCCCCCGGGGGTATGCTGCTCGGTCATTTGGTCAGCTCCATCCGCGCGGTGATCTCGGCGACCACGTCCGCGTACTGCCCGGCGTTGAGCAGGCCCAGGTGCCACGCCTGGGGCTGCTTCTCCATGAACTCGACGCCGTGCCCCTTGCGGGTCCGGGCGATGATCACGATCGGCGCCTCGCTCGACGGGTCGGGCAGGTCGTCGAGGGTGGACCTGACCGCGGGGACGTCGTTCCCGTCGATCTCCCTGACCGTCCAGCCGAACGCCTCGAACCGCTTTCCCAGCGGCTCGATGTTGATCGCCCGCGACGTCGGGCCGGCCCCGGAGAAGCCGTTCGCGTCCACGATCGCGATCAGGTTGCCGAGCTTGTAGTGCGACGCGGCCATCGCCGCCTCCCAGACCTGGCCCTCCTGCAGCTCGCCGTCGCCGGTGAGCACGAAGGTCCGGTAGTCCCGCCCGGTCAGCCGGGCCCCGAGGGCCATCCCGGTGCCGACCGACAGGTTGTGGCCGAGCGAGCCGGACGAGAAGTCGATGCCGTGCGCGAGCTTCATGTTCGGGTGGTCGTTGAGCGGCGAGCCGACCTTGCCGAACTGCCTGAGCCAGTCCCGCGGGTAGAACCCGAGGTCGGCCAGGACCGGCCACAGACCGGTCGCGACGTGGCCCTTGCCGAGCAGGAACCGGTCCCGGTCCTCCCACCGCGGCTCCTGCGGGCGCAGCCGCAGCGTCCGGTAGTAGAGCGTGGCCACGAGCTCGGCGCAGGAGAAGGTGGACGAGTAATGGCCGAGCCCGGCCTGCCTGATCAGGTCGATGGTCTGCAGCCGAATCCAGTCCGCCCGGCGGAGCAGCTCGTTGTCGGTGACCGGCCGCCGGCGATCGAGCTGGGTGACGATGTCGTCGGGCATGGGCAGCTGCCTCTCGAGGGGGCTCACGGTCACCGAGGATCGGTGACGTGGCCTCAGCCTAAATTCGGCCCAACTTGTTGACAATATGTGCGCCGATCAGCATCGCGGCTGGTCGGCTGTGCCGGCCCACAACGCCGGGGCGGTAATCGCGGCGATTTATAGTGCCCATCAGGGCCATGAATATTGGTTAATCTTTGAATACTCGTTCGGTTTGCCGCGTGACAATGTGCCGTGGCGACAACATTCCGCGACGGCGAATGAGGGTCTGGCGATAGTGACCAGAACGAGACGCGATCACGACAGGGCCGCTGTTGACAATCCTGCCGGCCGAGATCAAACCTGACACCAGGCGTGGTCCGGTCAAATCCTGTGTGATAAATGCGAGGGCGCATGAAACGCTTCAGGCCAGATGACAGACATGACAGACCTAATCCCCGGGCGTTTCGTGTCGCGTTCGGGGTAACCGCGGCGGGGGCGGCGCTGCTACTGGCCGCCTGCTCGTCAAGCTCCAGTTCAAGCACCCCGGCCCCGGCCAGCTCGGCCACCTCGGGCTCGGCCGCGTCGAGCACCGCGTCGGCCTCGAGCGCCTCGACAACCGGTGCGAACCTGGCTGCACTACAGGCGGACATCACCAAGGCCGCGGCGACGCCGAGCTTCAGCGATTACGGCCCGAGCTACGGCGGCAAGGTCCCCAGCATCGCGAACCTGGCCGGCAAGAAGATCATGATCATCCCGGGCGTCAGCGCGCTGGCCGCGTGCGAGGAGATCGCCCAGGCGGCCTCGAACTTCGCCAAGTCCATGGGCATGGTGCCGACGATCTTCAACAACCTGGGCACGACGGCTGACACCAACAGCGCGATCGAGAACGCGATCCACGGCGGGTACGCGGCGATCGTCATGGGGTGCGCGATGGACCCGTCGCAGAGCGCGCCGGCGATCGCCCAGGCCCAGAAGGCCGGCATCGTGGTGGGCACCTACGGGGGAACGCCAACCATGGACCAGCGGGCCGGGACCACGTACAACACCGATGACCCGTACGCGCTCGATGCCAAGCTGGCCGCCGAGCAAGCGGTCGTGCAGCACAACGGGCAGCCGTTCAACGCGATCGCGATCACGTCGTACGCCACCGGGCCCGCGACGGTGATCGAGCAGGACTCGCTCTCGGCCACGCTGAAAGCGGACTGCCCTCAGTGCACCCTGAGCTCGGTCAACGTCGAGGTGCCGGACTGGCAGACGCAGATCGCGAGCACCGTGACCGCCCAGATGCTGCAGCATCCCAGCACGACCGTGCTGTTCCCTGACTACGCGGGAGAGCTGACCTACGTGCTCGCGGGCCTCCAGGCCGCGCACAAGACCGACGTGAAGACGTACCTCGCGTTCGGCGGCGGTACCCCGTTCGTCCAGCTGCAGACCGCCCAGCCGGGCGCGAGCGTCATCCAGAGCGACGTCAGCGAGTCCCCGCCGTGGACCGGCTACCTGCTGGTCCTGCAGGCCGTCCGCGGTCTGGAGAAGCTCGCCCCGATCCCGTATACCCAGGCCATCGGCCCGGATCTGATGATCACACCGGGCAACGCGGTCAGCGTCCTCACGACCGGCGGTTTCGGCGACGACTGGGTCAACGGCTTCCGCGCAGCTAGTGGGGCTGCCGGACCTGTCCGGCAGCGCGCTGCACGCCGCGTCAACGCTGAACGGCGCGATGACCGGCAAGCCCTGACCCCTGATCCACTGGTTATCGGGCGGTCGGTAGCCCGGAACGGACGAGTGCTCCGCTCCGGGCTACCGCGCCGCTCCCGGCCTATCCCGAGCAGCAGAAAAGGAGGCGTGCGTTGTCGTCGACAGACAGCGAGACGCCGGGCTCGCCCGACAAGCGAATCGGACTGCAGAACCCTCCGGCGCCGGGCGAGCAGGCGGCTGCGCCTGCGATCGAGGTGCGCGGTATCTCCAAGGATTTCGGCAGCAACCGGGCGCTGGACCGGGTGGACCTGCGCATCGGCGACGGCGAGGTGCTCGGGCTGCTCGGCCAGAACGGCTCGGGCAAGTCGACGCTGGTCAAGGTGCTGGCCGGGGTCTACGACCCGGAACCGGGCGGACGCCTGTTCGTGGGCGGCCAGGAAATCGCGCTGCCCCTCGCCCCCGGCCAGGCGAGCCAGATCGGGCTCAGCTTCGTGTACCAGAACCTGGCCCTCGCGCCGGGGCTGAGCGTCCTCGAGAACCTGACCCTGGGCCAGCGCATCGGCGGCGGCCTGACCGCGTGGCAGCCGATCAACTGGATCGCGGAGCACCGGAGCGCCGCCGAGGTCCTCGACCGCTACGACGTCACCCTCGATCTGGACCGGCGGACGGGTGAGCTGGCGCCGGTCGACCAGGCGCGGCTGGCGATCGTCCGGGCCGCCGAAGATCTCCGCCTGTACCGGACCCAGAGCGGCTACCGGCACTCGGTGCTCGTCCTCGACGAGCCCACCGTGTTCCTGCCCGAGGAGGAGGTCGACCGGCTCTTCGATCTGATCAGGACCGTCGTCGCCGAGGGGGCGGCGGTGCTGTTCATCTCGCACGACCTGACGGCGGTGCGCGAGATCACCGACCGCGTCGTCGTGCTCAGGGACGGCCGGGTCGTCGGTGAGGAGGCCACGGCCGACATCCGCGAGGAGGAGCTGGTCAGTCTCATTGTCGGGGCTGCCGGCCCGCGTCGACCAGGGCGCCACGGCGGGCGTGCGCCCGGTCGAGGACGAGCAGGCGGTCGCGCTGACCCTGGCGGCGATGACGTCCGCGGGCGACGCGGACGGGGCGGCGGCGGGCGAGGACGTGGTTGTCGAGCACCTGACCGACGCGTGGCTGCGCGACCTGTCGTTCGAGATCGGCGCGGGCGAGATCCTCGGCGTGGCCGGCCTCATCGGCTCCGGGGCCGAGGAACTCCCGTACCTGCTGTTCGGCGCGCGGCCGGCCGGCGCCGGCGCGCTGCGCCTGGGGGCCGAGACCCTTGACGTCGGCCTGCTCAGCCCGCAGCGGTGCGTGCGGGAGCGGATCGCCCTGGTCCCGGCCGACCGCGCGATGCAAGGGCTCAGCCAGTCGCTGACGCTGTGGGAGAACATCGTCATGCTGGTCGAGGACGAGCACTACCGAGGCGGGCTATTCCACCGGGGCGAGCTCGTCGCGCTCGCGCGCGAGGCGATCGACCGGTTCCTGATCCGGCCGCCGCGGGCGCGCAACGTCATGTCGACGTTCTCCGGCGGCAACCAGCAGAAGGCGCTGCTGGCGAAGTGGCTGCTCGCCCGGCCCCGGCTGCTGCTGCTGCACGAGCCGACGCAGGGAGTGGACGTCGGCGCCAGGCGCGACATCTACCGTTTCGTGAAATCGGCCGCTGACCTGCATCACATGGCGGTGCTGTGGGTGACAACGGAGTTCGGTGAGCTCGCGGAGGTCTGCGACCGGGTGATCGTCATCACCCAGGGGCGGCACACCGACACGCTCGTCGGCGAAGAGCTGACCGAGGAAGCCATCAGTGCCGCGGCGTTGCGGCAGACCAGGGAGGACAGATGAACGCTCCGGCTCCAGTCGACGAGCCACGGCAGGCGGAGCATCGGGCGGAGCCGCCGGTGTCCACAGCGCTGTGGCGGGTGGGACTCCAGCGTTACGCGATTCTCATCGTGTTCGCCGCCCTGATCGTCGGGTTCGGGATTGCGCTTCCCGGCACCTTCCTCTCGGTCGGCGACCTCTCCAACATCCTCGGATCTCAGGCGGTGCTGTTCATCCTGGTGATGGCCGTGCTGCTGCCGACGGTGGTGGGCGATTTCGTCGACCTGTCACTCGGCTCATCGCTTGGCCTGTCCGCGATGACGCTGGCCGTGCTCAACGTGCAGCACGGGTGGCCGGTCCTCGTTGCCTGCCTGGCCGGTATCGGCGCGGCCATGGTCGTCGGCCTGGTCAACGTCTTCTTCGTGGTGTTCTTCGACAACGACCCGTTCATCGTGACGCTCGGCACGATGACGATCGTGCAGGGCGTCATCTACATCGTCTCCGGCTCCAACAGCGTCGGCATCGTCTCGACCGGCCTGTCGAACTGGATCTTCGGGAACGACTTCCTGTCGATACCGCTTGAGTTCTACTACGGGCTGGCGATCTTCCTCGTCGTCTGGTACGTGCTGAGCTTCACCCCGACCGGGCAGAAGGCCCTCGTGATCGGGCAGTCGCGCGAGGTGGCGCGGCTGAGCGGGGTGCGGGTCAACCGCCAGCGGGCCTGGGCCTACATCATCGGCGCCGCCATCGCCGGGGTAGCCGGGATCGCCTACGCGGGCACCAACGGGACGGTCGACCCGACGGCGGGCAGCACGCTGATCCTCCCGGCCTACGCGGCGGTCTTCCTCGGGGCGACCGCGATCAAGCCCGGTCGCATCAACCCGCTCGGCGCCCTGATCGCCGTTTACTTCCTGGCCACCGGCACGGCCGGACTCGAGCTGCTCGGCGCGCAGACCTACTTCCAGCAGATCTTCTACGGCGCCGCGCTGGTCGCGTCGATCACGATCCCGAAGGTGACCCGCGACCGCATCTTCAAGCGCAGACGCGCCGCCTAAGCCACCCGCCCCTCCACCACCCGCCTAACCACCACCCCGCGAGCGAAAGGCTGACCGGATGACCGTGGTAGACGACCTGTTCGACGTACGAGGGCAGGTGGCCCTGGTCACCGGGGGAGCGTCCGGCCTCGGCTACGCGTTCGCGTCGATCCTGGCCGAGGCGGGCGCGACCGTGGTCATCGCCGACTGGAACGGCGACGCGATGGAGAAGGCGGTGCTGTCGCTCGCCCGCGCGGCCGCCGCCGCCCGCGGAGCCGCCGGCCGCGAGCCGCAAGCCGCGACCCAGCCGCCGCCCCCGGTCAGCGGCCGGCAACTCGACGTCAGCGACGCGACCGCCGTGCGGGCCTGCATCGACCAGATCGTCGACACCCGCGGCGCGCTCGACATCGTCTTCGCCAACGCCGGGGTGGCCCGCGGCCGCCCGCCGCTGCTGGCCGAGGGCTGGCTCGACGACATGTCGATGACCGACTACAACGCGCTCATCGACGTGAACCTGCACGGCGTCGTCTACACCGTGCAGGCCGCCGCCCGGCACATGAAGCGCCAGCGGTCCGGCTCGATCGTGACCACGGCCTCGACGGCCGGCCTCCGCAACGACCCCTACACCCCGTACTCGTACGCGATCGCCAAGGCCGGCGTCGTCAACTTCACCAAGCAGGCCGCCCACGACCTGGCCCGCTGGAACGTCCGGGTCAACGCGATCGCGCCCGGCCCGTTCAAGACCAACCTCGGCGGCGGCGCCCCCACCTCAGCGGCGGCCGAGGAAATGTGGAAGGCGGTCGTCCCCCTCGGCCGAATGGGCAACCCGGCCGAGATCAGGGGCCTGGCCCTCCTGCTGGCCAGCAGCGCCTCCAGTTTCATGACCGGCGGCGTCTACCCGATAGACGGCGGCGCTTTGTTGCAAGGGCCGCCCCTCCCCGTCGTCGACTAATCCCCAACCGAAAGATCCGCCGATCAGGCCCCGGCGGGAAGGCCGTCCCGCCGGGTGCCCCGTGGTGCTCCGGTTCCGCCGTTTTCCTGGGGATGGCAGGCCTTCGCACGTCTGAGGAGCATAATGCGCGCTGTGCCTGCGTTGCGACGGGCCGCAGTGACCATCGCCCTGGTGGCCGCGCTGGCCGTCCCCGGCTTGTCCCCGCTGTCGGCCGGCGCCACGGTGACCGCGTCCGCGGCGTCCGCCCGGGCTGCCTCCAGCTCGACGCCGGCCAGCACGGGAGCGGGGGTCACGGTCTACCGACCCGATACTCAGAAAGATCCGGTGGGCAGCGCCATCACCCCGTTCCATGTCAAAGCGCTCGACAGCACGGCCGGCGCGGTGCTCACCTTCAGCGCCTCCGGCCTGCCGCTGGGGCTGGCCATCAGCCCGGCCGGGGTCATCTCGGGTACTCCCAGCACGGGCGGCCAGTACAGCGTCACGGTGACGGCCAGCGATCAGACCGGGGCCACCGGATCGGCCAGCTTCACCTGGGATGCGTACGGCACGATCACCATCGCCGCACCCGCTGAAACCACCGTCGCGGTGGGTTTCCCGGTCAGCCTGCAAGTCACGGCGACCGACACCGTGCCGGGCCAGACGGTGACGTTCCACCAGGTGTCGGGCGGCCCCGGCGCCATCACGCCGCCCGGACTCTCAGTCTCGGCCAGCGGGCTGATCACCGGCAGCATCCTGCGGTCGTCCCTTCCGGGCTGGTTCATGCTCTGGGTAAGCGCTACCGACGGCCTCGGTGCAGTCTCCGAGTACTACCTCCAGTTCCAGGCGCTCCTGGGACCGGGACCCGCCGAGCCCGGCCCGATGAAGTCGGCGGTCGCGGGCAAGTGCGTGGACGACACGGGCTCCGGCACGGCCGACAACAATCCAATCCAGCTCTATACGTGTAACGGGGACGCCGCTCAGCAATGGCAGGTCGACGGGGATGGGATCAGGGATTTCGGCAAGTGCCTCTCCAACCGCAACGGCGGAACCGCCAACGGCACCAGGGTCGTCCTCTACAGCTGCGATACGAGCAACATCGCCATCGCCATCGCCACGTCCCAGGAATGGTACGACAATGGCGGCGCGGAGCTCGCCAGCGCCGGTTCGGGAAGGTGCCTGGACGACCCGAACGCGAGCCGGGCTAACGGGGCCAAGCTGCAGACCTGGGACTGCAATGGCAGGGTCCAGCAGAACTGGACCCTGCCCACCGGGCCGATGACCTCCGCCATCGCGCGGATGTGCGCGAATGACAGCGACGCGAGCACGGTCAACGGCGCGCAGGCTCAGATCTGGTCCTGCGACGGCCGCGGATCCCAGCAATGGACGGCGATGCTCGACGGCACGCTCCGAGTCCAGGGCAAGTGCCTGGATGTCGTCAATAACGGCACCGCCAATGGATCCAAGGTGCAGCTGTGGTCGTGTAACGGCGGCTCCAACCAGCTCTGGTACACGCTGCCGGACGGCCAGATCGTGAATGAGGGATCGGGCCGCTGCCTTGATGATCCGGCCGCCAGCTCGACGGATGGAACGCGGCTGCAGATCTGGGACTGCAATGGGCAGATTCAGCAGAGCTGGCGTGTCCCGTAGCAGGCGGCCGTCAGGCGACGGGGCGGGTGACGTCGATTAGCCGGGCACAGCGCGGATGGGGTCGATCCTGACGTAGGCGCGGGTGCGCCTCACGCCAGACTCGACCAGCAGCAGGATCAGCGCCCGGTCACGGCAGGCGAGGAAGGCGCGGCCCGACCCCTACGCCGCGTACTCCGTGTCCCCGATGAACGCGGCCCACAGCCCGGCGTAGACCCCGCCCTCCTCCAGCAGCTCGTCATGCGACCCGATCTGCGCGATCCGCCCGTGGTCCATCACGATGATCCGGTCCGCCCGCGCCGCCGTCGTCAGCCGGTGCGCGACCACGATCGTGGTCCGCCGCAATGACAGCTCGTCGGTGGCGGCGGTCACCGCCGCCTCGGACGCCAGGTCAAGCGCCGCCGTCGCCTCGTCGAGGAGCAGGATATCGGGGTCGGCCAGCTCGGCCCGGGCCAGCGCGATGAGCTGCCGCTGCCCGGCCGACAGGTTCCGCCCGCGCTCGCCGACCTGGTGCGAGTACCCGTCGGGCAGGTGGATGATCATCTCGTGCGCGCCCACCGCCCGCGCCGCCGCCTCGACCTCGGCATCGGACGCGGACGGCCGCGCGTAGGCGATGGCCTCGGCCACGGTCCCGCTGAACAGGTACGCCTCCTGCGGCACCACCCCCAGCCGCTGCCGGAACTCGGTCAGGTCGTAGTCCCGCACGTCCACCCCGTCCACCAGCACCTCGCCGCCGGTGACGTCGTAGAACCGCGCCATCAGCTTCACGATCGTGGACTTGCCCGCCCCGGTCTGCCCGACCAGCGCCACCGTCTCGCCCGGCGTCACCGTGAACGACACGCCGGAAATCGCCTCGCCCGCCTTCCCCGCCGACGCAGACCCAGGCCCAGGCACCCCACCGCCCGACAGCTCGGACCCGGTCGTGTAGGCGAAATGCACGTCCCGCAGCTCGATCAGCCCGCTGAGCCCAGCGGAAGGGACGTCCACCGGCGCAGTCGGCGGCGGCGTCGACGTCGACAGCCGGAGCAGGTCCTTGATCCGCTGCAGGCCGACCGCCGCCTGCTGGTACCCGTCGAACACCTGCGACAGCGACTGGATCGGCGAGAACACCATGTCGATGTAGAGCAGGTAGGCGATCAGCGCACCGACCGAGAGCGCGCCCGACCGCACCTGCCCCACCGCGACCACCAGCACCAGGGCCGAGGCGACGGTCGACAGCGTCTGCACGAACGGGAAGTACAGCGAGATGTACCGCTGCGCCCGCAGCCGCGACTGCCGGTAGAGGTCGCTCCGCCCGGCGAACCGGTTCCGGTTCGTCCCCTCCCGGCGGAAGGCCTGGGTGACCCGGAGCCCGGCCACGTTCTCGGCCAGGTCCGCGTTCACGACCGAGATCCGCTCCCGCGCCTCGGTGTAGGCCTGCGACGACTTCCGCCGGAAGATCACGGTGGCCACCGCCAGGATCGGCGTGATCGCGACCACCAGCAGCCCCAGCCGCAGGTTGATCACCAGCATCGCCGCGAGCACGCCGATGAACGTCAGCAGCGAGCTGACCATCGTCACCAGCCCGGTCTGCAGGAACGACGACAGCGCGTCCACGTCGCTGGTCATCCGGGTCATGATCCGGCCGTTGAGCTCGCGCTCGTAGAAGTCGAGGCCGAGCCGCTGCAGCTGGGCGAACAGCTTGACCCGGAGCGTGTACAGCAGCCGCTCGCCGTTCCGCCCGACGACCATCGTCTCGGTGATGTTCACGATCCAGTCCGCGAACACGATCGCGAGCCCGATCAGCGACACCAGGATCACGTAGTGGAACGCCTTAGCCTGCACGCCGCTGTCGATCCCGCCCCGCACCAGGGCGGGCAGCGCCAGCCCGGCGGCGGCGTCGAGGCCGTCGAGCACGAGCCCGAAGATCAGCGCCAGCGCGATCGGCTTGAGCAGCTTGCGCAGCGTGAAGTGGTGGTCGGAGGCCCGCGCGGCCGCCAGCTCGACGTTGGGCTCGTCCTTGATCGGCGGCAGCGCCTCGACCTTCGCCAGCAGCTCGGGACTGGGCGGAACCGACCCGATCATGCCGTCCATCGTGCTGCCGCGCCCGCCGGCCCCGCGGCCGCGGACCGCGCCCCGGCCGCCGACCGCGCCGAGCCGACCGCCCGCGTTGGCCGCGGCGGCAGCGAGCGCCCGGGCGGCTGCCCGCTCCGAAACCCCTGATATCGAACGGACCCTGGACTTCGCGTTCACCGTCCCGTGACCGTGGTCGCCGACCATGGCCACTGCGTCGGTCCCCGCGCTGGCACCGTCAGAGCCGATCGCGGTGGGCAGCACGCCCGCGTCGATCCCCTCGACATCGTCGCCTGGACCGGTGATCAGCACCCGGTAGAGCTCGCAGCGCTCGGTCAGCTCGGCGTCGGTGCCGACGTCGGCCAGCTGGCCGTCGGCGGTCATGACCGCGATCCGGTCGGCCAGGTTGAGGGTGGACTTGCGGTGCGCGATGAGCAGCGTGGTCCGGCCCGCCATCACCCGGTGCAGGGTAGCGTGGATCTCCGCCTCGATCCGGGGGTCGACGGCGGAGGTGGCGTCGTCCAGCAGCAGCAGCCGGGGGTCGGTGATCAGCGCCCGGGCGAGCGCGACTCGCTGCCGCTGGCCGCCGGAGAGGGTGAGCCCCTGCTCGCCGACCACGCTGTCGTAGCCGTCGGGGAGCTCGCGGATGAACTCGTCGGCCTCCGCCGCCCGGGCGGCGGCGAGGATCTGCGCCTCGGTTGCGTCCGGCCGCCCGTAGGCGATGTTGGCCTTAACCGAGTCGGAGAACAGGAACGACTCCTCCATGACCATGCCGATCGAGGACCGCAGCGACTCCTGGGTGACGTCGCGGACGTCGTAGCCGCCGATCCGCACCGCGCCGCCGCGCACGTCGTAGAAGCGGGGCAGCAGCAGGCTGAGGGTGGACTTGCCGGAGCCCGACGGCCCGATCACGGCGACCGTCTCGCCCGGCCTGACCTCGAGCGTCAGCCCGCGCAGGACCGGCTGGGAGGGGACGTAGCCGAACTGCACGTCGTCGAACGCGATCCCGTTCGCGTCGGCCGGGAGGTCGATCGCGTCGGGCTTGTCGGTGATCGTCGGCTTGGAGTCGATGACCTCGAACACCCGGATCACGCTGGCCCGCGCCTCCTGGCCGATCGTCACCAGGCTGGTGAGCACCCGGACCGGGCCCGCCAGCGCGGCAAGGTAGCTGGAGAAGGCGAGGAAGGTGCCGAGCGTGATGTTGCCGCGGATGGCGAGCCAGCCGCCGAGCAGCAGCACGCCGACCAGGCCGAACGACGGGATCGCGGTGAGCGCGGGGTTGTACCGGGCGGTGAGCCTGACCATCCGGAGCCGGGAGCCGAACAGAGACTGGCTCGCCTCCTCCATCCGCTCCATTTCCTGCTCTTCCTGACCGAACCCCTTGACCACGCGGACGCCGCCGATGGACTCGTCGACGATGCCGGCCACGTCGCCCACCACCTGCTGGGCCTGCCAGCTGGCGGGGAACAGCTTCTTCCTCGAGGCGGTGGCGATCAGCCACAGCGCGGGGGCGACCGCGATCGCCACCAGCGAGAGCAGCGGGGACAGGATGATCATGATGACGAGCGAGAACACGAACAGGATGCTGCTGCCGAGGATCAGCGGCATCCACTGGAGCAGCCCCTGCACCATGTTGATGTCGGAGATCGACCGGCCGACGAGCTGGCCGGTGTGGATCTCGTCCTGGCGGGCGCCGTCCAGGTTGGAGAGCGACTCGAACAGCTCGGTCCGCATCGAGTGCTGGACGTCGAGCGCCATCTTGCCGCCGCGGTAGCGACGCATGTAGACGCCGAAGAAGTTCGCGACCGCGGCGATCAGCAGGCCGATCGCGAGCGGCCAGACCGACTCCGTGTGCTGCACGATCACGTTGTCGATGACGGCCCGCTGCAGCAGCGGGATGCACAGCGTCGCCACCGTGTACAGCAGCGCCCCGATGAGCGCGATGGTCACATCGCGCTTGAACCGCCAGCAGTACCCGGCCAGCCGCCTGATCCAGCGAGCCTCGTTGCCCTGCTGGTAACCGTTTTCGCTCATGCCGCCCCACGCTGAGATGCTCGTCAAGATCGTGGCCCGCCCGCCGCGCCGCCGGCCCCGCACGGGCCGCCGGCCGGATCGCGGGCCAAAGACCTGTAACGCCCCGCCCCGATATTTCATTTCCCGAGCTAACGACTTTTCCCGACACCGGCCTCGGGACACCCGGCCCGCCCACGCCGGTCGTCACCCCCGCACTGTGACCCACGCCATAGTCAGCAACGAACCACCCGGCCCCTGTTCCCGCCCGCCCGAATGACGCCACACAGGTCGGTCTAACCACGCTGCCATCGACGCCTATGTCAGCAGCGAACCACCTTGACGCTGTGCCCGGCCGCCTCGCACAGCGTCATTTTCTGGAGCATCTCGTCCCGGTAAGGTCCGGAGGGTGACCCGCACTCAACCGCTGTCCTGGCCGACCAGGCCGGTGGCTCACGGCCCGGTCGTCCTGCGCGAGTTCTCGGCCGCAGACCTGCCCATGGTCCGCGAGATGTCAGCCGACCCGTACGTGCCGCTGATCGGCACGCTGCCGCCGAACGCGAGCACGCAGCAGGCGCTGGCCTACATCGACCGCCAGCGTGGTCGTCTGGCGGAGGGAGTCGGCTTCTCGTTCGTCATCGCGGAGGCGGGCACCGGTCACGGGGTCGGGGGCATCGGCCTGTGGCTGGCCGGCCTGGATCAGGGACGGGCCACGGCCGGCTACTCCGTCATGCCGAGCGCGCGCGGGCGTGGCCTGGCGGCGGCGGCGCTGACGGCGCTGACCTCCTTCGCCTGGAGCATCCAGGGCCTGCACCGCATCGAGCTCTACATCGAGCCGTGGAACACGGGGTCGGTCAGGACCGCCGAGCGAGCCGGATTCGAGCGTGAGGGCCTGCTCGGCAGCCATCAGGAGATCGGCGGCCGCCGCCGGGACATGCTGCTCTACGCAACGATCAGACCGCGTCAAATGGGCTGACCGGCTCGTCGCCGATCGAGGAGGTGGTGGAGCCCAGCCACATCGGCCGGCCTCAGCGGTAGACGAGCGTCCCGTCGTCGAGGTCCGCCGCGGGCAGGATGTCGCGTTCCTGCTCATGCTCGAGCAGGTGGGTCCACGGCTCGCGATCGCCCTGCCTGAACAGGATGTGCTGCGAGCGCATGACGTAGCCGGCGTTGAAGTTCTCCGGGTCCGCCCACGGCCGCCGCCGCATGTCCGCCTCCGCGGGCCGCAGCGCGGGCATGACCATAGTCGCGCCCTTGTCCTGCATCTTCTCCAGCAGGCGGCCGACCAGGTCAGCGACCAGATCCACGCGCAGCGTCCAGCTGTGCCGGAAGTAGCCGAAGACGTAGGCCATGTTCGGCAGGTCGTTGATCATGATGCCGCGCCAGGTCACCCGGTCGGTGAAGTCGACCGGCTCGCCGTCGACGGTGAACGCGACGTCACCGAAGACCGACAGGTTGAAACCGGTGGCGCTGACGACCACGTCGGCCGGGATCTCGTCGCCGGAGCTGACCTTCACCCCGTGCTCGGTAAAGGTCTCGATGGTGTCGGTGACGATCGAGGCCGTCCCCTCGCGCAGGGTCGCGAACAGATCGCCGTCGGGCACGATGGCGATGCGCTGCTGCCAGGGGCGGTAGCGCGGGGTGAGGTGCCGTTCGATGTCGAACCCCGGGGGCAGCAGCGGGCGGACCGACTCGAGCAGGAACGCGTGCAGCTCGTCCGGCGACTGGACCGACATCCGGGCGAGCAGGTCGGTCTGCGCCATGTACTGGCGGCGCAGGATCTCGTGCGTCCACTCGTCCGGGATGTCCAGCCCGCGCAGCGTCTCCGCGAGCTCGTTGGTGGCCGGCGGGGCGAAGAAATAAGACGGCGAGCGCTGCAGCATCGTCACGTGCTGAGCCTGCCGGGCGATCGCCGGAATCAGCGTCGCGGCGGTGGCGCCGGAACCGATCACCACCACCCGCTTGCCGGTCAGGTCGAGGTCCTCGGGCCAGTCCTGGGGGTGCACGATCAGCTCCCTGGAACCGGTCGATGCCTTCCCACTCGGGCTGATAGGGCTTGGCGTGGTTGTAGTAGCCCGGGCACATCCACAGGAAGCCGGCCGTGAACCGCAGCTGCTGCCCGGTGTCGCCCCGGGTGACCTCGACCGTCCACCGGCGCTGCTCGGTGGACCAGCTGGCCGCGGTGACCTGGTGCCGAAGGCGGATGTGGCGGCCGAGGTCATCGTCGTCGATGACCTCGTCGAGGTAGGCGAGGATCTCACCGCCCGCCGCGATCGCCGGGCCGCGCCACGGCTTGAACCGGTAGCCGTAGGTGAACAGGTCGCTGTCGGAGCGCACGCCCGGATACCGGTGGGTCCACCAGGTCCCGCCCCGGTTGTCCTGGGCGTCGAGGATGACGAAGGTCCGGTCGGGGAACTGGTCCCGCAGGTGGTGGGCGACGCCGATGCCGGATACGCCGGCCCCGATGATCAGCACGTCGACGTGACCGGCGTCCTCGATCTCGGCCGCGTCCGGGGCGGGGGCAGTCTCGCGGGCAGTCGTGGTCATGGCCCACCTCCGGGACGCGTCCATTGCTGGTGGCAATCCTAACTCCGGCCCGGAATGTCGGAGGGGTTCGCTACTGTCCCTGCCATGCGGTTCCTGCATACCTCTGACTGGCATCTCGGGCGGTCGCTCCACCGGGCCGACCTGAGAGAAGCGCAAGCGGCGTTCCTCGACCACCTGGTCGATACCGCGCGGGCCGAGCGGGTCGACGCCGTGCTCGTCGCGGGCGACGTCTATGACCGGGCCATCGCCCCGGTCGATTCGGTCGCGCTGTGCGAGGACGCGCTCGCCCGGCTCCGCGCCACCGGCGCCCGGGTGATCCTGATCAGCGGCAACCACGACTCGGCGCTGCGGCTCGGGGTCAACAGCGCGCTGATCGACACGGCCGGCGTCCACCTGCGCACCAACCGGGCCCGGCTGGCGGAGCCGGTCGTGCTGACCGACGAGCACGGACCGGTCGCCGTCTACGGCGTCCCGTACCTGGAGCCCGCCCTCGGCCTGCCGGCCGAGACCCCGGCCGAGCCGATGGCCGCGATCCCGGCGCCCGGCCCGACGGCGGATCCCGGCACCGGTCAGGAGCCGCCGCGGCAGCGCGGCCACGCGACCGTGCTCGGCCAGGCGGCGGCCCGCATCCGGGCCGACGCGGCCGCCCGCGGCATGAACCGCACCGTGCTGATGGCGCACGCGTGGGTGACGGCCGGGAGCACCGACGACGAGCGCAGGGACGCCGCCGACGCGGCAGCAGAGCAGCTCCGAGCGGGACATCTCGGTCGGCGGCATCGGCTACGTGCCCGCCGCGCTGTTCGACGGGTTCAGCTACGTGGCCCTCGGCCACCTGCACGGCCAGCAGACCCTGGCCGAGCACCTGCGCTACAGCGGCTCGCCGCTGCCCTACTCCTTCTCCGAGAAGAACCATAAGAAGGGGAGCTGGCTGGTCGAGGTCGGCATCGACGGCAAGACCCGGGTCGAGCGGGTCGCCGCCCCGGTCTACCGGCGGCTGGCCGAGCTCTGCCGGCCGCATCGACGACCTGCTCACGTCGGCCGAGTACGACGGTCCATGAAGACGACTTCGTCGCCGTCACGCTGACCGACCCGGCCCGGCCGGAGGCGGCGATGGACCGGCTCCGCCGCCGGTTCCCGCACATCCTCACGCTCGAGTTCAAGCCCGACGGGGTGAACCGGGACCAGCGCAGCTACCGGGAGCGGGTCAAGGGCCGCGACGACCTCACGGTCGCGTCCGAGTTCGTTCGGCACGTGCGCAACACCGAGGCGACCGAGTTCGAGCACGAGCTCCTCGCGGACGCGTTCACCGCCGCCAGGGACAGTGCCAACGACACCCGCGAGGGAGGCCGCTGATGCGCCCGCACCGGCTCCGGGTCCAGGCCTTCGGCGCGTTCGCCGGGACCGAGGAGGTCGTCTTCGACGACCTGGAGGGGCTGTTCCTGCTGCACGGCGAGACCGGCGCGGGCAAGACGACGCTGCTCGACGCGATCGCGTTCGCCCTCTACGGCCGGGTGCCGGGGGAGCGGGGCAGCGCCAAGCGGCTCCGCTCCGACCATGCCGCCGCCGGCCTGACGACCGAGATCGAGCTCGAGGCGACCATCGGCGGCCGGCAGCTGCGGATCACCCGCAAGCCGGAGCAGGACCGCCCCAAGAAGTCGGGTCATCGGCGTCACCAAGGAGCAGGCCGCGGTCCGGCTGGACGAGCGGACGGCGGCGGGGGAGTGGGACAGCAAATCCGTCCGCGTGGTCGAGGCGGACCAGGAGATCAGGGATCTCATGGGCATGTCGGCCGAGCAGTTCTTCCAGGTCGTGCTCCTCCCGCAGGGCCAGTTCGCCCGCTTCCTGCACGCCAGCGCGCAGGATAAGGAGGCGCTGCTGCAGAAGCTGTTCAGCACCGACCGGTTCCGCGCGGTCGAGCGCTGGCTGGCCGACCGCCGCCTGGCGATCGAGAAGGAAGTGGCCTCCAAGACCGGGGATCTGAGCGTCCTGATCGCCCAGGTCGCCCAGGCGGCCGACGTCGCCGTCCCCGACCCAGCGCCCGACTCGGGCCAGGACCCGGCTCAGTGGGTGGCCGGATTGGCGGCGGACGCCGCGGTCGCGCAGCAGCAGGCCGCCGCCCAGGCCGCCCAGCTCGGCGCGGAGCTTGAGCGCGCGCTCGCGGCCAAGAGCGAGGCCGAGCAGCTGGCCGGACGGCAGCGCCGTCGCCGTGACGCCCTCCGCAGGCAGCGGGAACTGCACGACGCGGCTCCGGTGATCGCCGCCCTGCGGGCGGAGGCCGACGCGGCGCTGCGGGCCGCCCAGGTGAAGGCCGACCTTGACGCCGCCGACCGGGCCGCCACGGCGGCGGTCAAGGCCGAGAGGTCGCAAGCGCGGGCGCGGGCGCTGATCGCCGATCGGCCGGAAGCGGCCATCGTCGGCCTGGCGGCCGACGCGACCGCCGAGACCCTGCACGCCGCCGCCGAGGAGCAGCGCACCCAGCTCGGCCGGCTGGACGTGCTCCGCGCCGTCGCCCGGCAGGCGGCCGACGAGGACGCGACCGCGACCGCCGCCCGCGCCCGCGCCGTCGCGATCGAGGCGGAGCTGGCCGCCGCCGCGGCCGCGGCGGCGAGCCGGGAGCAGGCGCGCCCGCCGGCGGTTGACGGGCGAGCGGCGGCCAGCGCGGCCGCCGCCGAGCTGCCCGCGGCCCGGGCCGCCGCCGACGCCGCCAGCCGGGTCGCGACCGACGCCGCCGCCCTGGCCAAGGAGCGGGCAAGCCGGGACCGGCTGCATCAGGCGCACCTGGTCGCGCGCGAGCAGGCGATCGAGACCCGCGCGACGGCCCTGGGCGTCCGCGAGGCGCGCATCGACGGCATGCGGGCCGAGCTCGCCGTCCACGATGACCGATGGCAGCCCGTGCCCGGTCTGCGGCTCCCTCGATCACCCCGATCCGGTCGAGCCGACCTTCGAGGCGGTCAGCCGTGACACCGAAGACGCCGCCAACGCGCTCGCCGACCAGGCGACGGCCAAGGCGGACAAGGCCGGCCAGGAGGTGGCCGCGGCCGACGGAAGAATCAGCGAGCTAGCGCAACGACTCCGCCAGGCAGGCTTCGCCCCGCTCGACGACCACCAACGCGGCCCGACGTGGCCGATCCGGCTCCCGCCGCGCTCGCGGCCGCCCTGCAGGCCGATCCGGCCAGCCTGTCCGCCGCTGCCCGCCGGGCGGACGCCGACGCCAGGCGACTCGAAGCGGAGGCCGCGCGGCTGGCGGCGGAGGCAGCGACGCTGCCCGCCCGGCAACGCGAGCTTGACGCCCTCGACGACGCCATCGCCACCGGCAACGCCAGGCGGGCCGAGCTGACCGAGCAGCGCAAGGCGGCCGACGACGAGGCCGAGGCCGCCGCCGAGCGCGCGTCGCAGCGCCGCGCTGAACTCACCGCCCAGCTGGGCGGCGCGGTCGACCTGGACACCGCCGTCAACGCCGCCCGCCGCCGGTCGGAGATACTGTCCGCCGCCGCCGAGGCGGCCGCCGAGACCGTCCGCACCGCCGCCGAGGCGCAGACGGCGGCCGATCGCGCGTTCCGCGCTGCCACCGAGGCGGGCTTCGCCGGCCGGCTGCCACCGACGCAAGGTCACCCGAGTCCGCCGTCACCGCCGCCAGGGCGGCCGTCAGGGATCCCGGCTGGCGCAGCGACGCGGCCGGACGGGTCGGGCGGCACGAGACCGAGACCGCGACCATCGCCGCCCAGCTCGCCGACCCCGAGCTGGCGGTCGACCTCGAGCCGCCCGCCCCGGTCGCGGAGGCGGCGGGCGCGGCCGCCGCCGCCCGGCAGGCGCACGACGCGGCCAACGGGGTCTACGCCACCGCCAAGCGCACCGCCGATCAGCTCGCCGTGCTCGCGCCGAGGCTCGCCCGCCTGCTGACCGCGCTGGCCCCGCTCACCGAGCGGGCCGACCAGATCCGCCAGATCGCCGAGCTCGCCAACGGCAACGGCGCCAACCAGTACCGCATGACGCTGTCCAGCTTCGTGCTCGCGGCCCGCCTGGAGGAGGTGGCCCAGGCGGCCAGCGAGCGGCTGCTGACGATGACGGCCGGGCGCTACTCGCTGGCCCACTCCGACGCCAGGAGGGGGAACGCCAAGGCCGGCCTGTCCCTGCTCGCGTGCGACTCGTGGACCGGCGTCGACCGGGACACCGCCACCCTCTCCGGCGGCGAGACGTTCCTGGCCAGCCTCGCCCTCGCGCTCGGCCTGGCCGACGTGGTCACCGCCGAGGCGGCGGGCACCCCGATGGAGGCGCTGTTCGTCGACGAGGGTTTCGGCACCCTCGACGAGGAGACCCTCGACGAGGTGATGAACGTCCTCGACGGGCTCCGGGCGGGCGGCCGGATCGTCGGCATCGTCAGCCACGTCACCGAGCTCCGCCAGCGCATCCCGGCCCAGGTTCACGTGGCCAAGGGCCGCCACGGCAGCCACGTCAACGTCACCGTCGGCTAGCGCGAGCGACCGCGACGCGCCCGGGGGATTTTCCGCCACGGGTGGGGAGCAAGCGGACGGCGCCGGAGTCGCCCGGGACCGTTCGAGATGACTGAATTGGATCGCCGGGACGGGCGGCCACCGCCAAAATCTCGACCGGCCGACCGGAAATCCTGGGTAGCTTTTGCGTGACATGTCAAGATATAGAGAGTTACTGACATCTGATGTTAACCATGTCGCGCGGTTGACCTGCGAACACCCGGGAAAATCTCGCGGCGGGGTCTCGTGCCAACACGGGCCCCGGGATTACGATCGGGCTTTGTACATGAGACGAAACCCCTGACTAACCGCCTGGGGGACGGCGGATTGGGGCGTCAGGCGGCGACGAAGGGATATGAGGGGGTTCCGCATGTCGGTTCCTGCTGTCCAGCGGATCGTCGTTGGAGTCGACGGCTCCGCCGAGTCCGCTGCCGCGCTCCGCTGGGCCTGCCGAGAGGGGGCCCTGCGCGGTGCGGAGGTGCACGCGGTGCACGTGCGGGAGGCGAATTGCCACAGCCTCGCGAGCTACGCCGCGCCCGCTTCGCCCAGTGCCGAGGACGAGGTGGAGGAGATCTGGCGCTCGGTCCAGTCCGAGCACGGCGGCTCGGTGCAGATCCGCACCGAGATGGCCGACGGCCTGGCCGCGCGGGTGCTGCTTGACCGCTGCGCGGGCGCCGACATGCTGATCCTGGGCACGGTCAGCGACGTGCCGGGCGCGTCCCGGTCGGCCGGCCCGGTGATCCGGGCGTGCCTGCGCCGGGCGCCCTGCCCGGTCGTGGTCATCAGCGCCGCCCAGGACCCGGTCCCGCGCCGCGAGCCTCCGGTCCGCCCGGGCGACGCCCGGGTGCCGGTCGGCGTCGGCGGGCCGGTCAGCGCGGGGGTGGCGGCCGGCGTCTAGCCCGCGCGGCACAAGGTCAGCACCAGGCCGGCCCGCGCCCTCAGCGGGGCCGGGCCGGCCTGCGGCTGGCGGGCAAGACGTTAGCCAGGCGTAAAGTATCGACCGTGGAACCATCTGGCGCGCCATCACCGCGCCACGCCCGCGGTCGTCACCGACGACCCGGGCCAGTCCCGCTACGAGCTGCGGGTGAAGGGCGAGCTGGCCGGCTTCCTCACCTACCACCTGAACGGCCAGGCGATCAGCCTGATGCACACCGAGCTGGAGCCGGCCTTCCAGGGCCGCGGCCTGGCGACTCACCTGGCCCGGTTCAGCCTCGACGACGCCAGGAAGCGCGGGCTGGCCGTTCTCCCGTTCTGCCCCTACGTCAACTCCTGGATCAAGAAGCACCCGGACTACGCGGACCTCGTCCCGCCGGACCGCCGACCCGAGTTCGGCCTGGCCTAGCCCGGACCGACCAGACCCGCCACACAAGCAATTCATCGGAGGCGACGTTGACCCGGGTATGGCTGCCCGATTCCCCCGAGGCGTTCGGCGGCCTCCCCGCCGGCCTCGAGGCCGACCTGTGGAAGGGCGGCGAGGAGCTGCCGCCGAGCCGCGGACGAGGTCGAGTTCGCCGTCTTTCCCTTCGGGAAAGATCCCGAAGTGCTGCGAACCGTCGTCACGCTGCCGAAGCTGAGGACCATCCAGATCCTCTCGGCCGGCGCGGACCACATCCTCCCGTACATCCCCGACGGCATCACGCTCTGCAACGCCAGGGGCGCGCACACCCCGGCCACCGCCGAGTGGACGGCCGGCGTGATCATCGCCAGCATCAGGAACTTCCCCCGGTTCGCGGCCGGGCAGCAGGCCGGGCACTGGGACCCGACGGTCAGCGACCTGGTCGCGGGCAAGCGGGTGCTGATCGTCGGCTACGGGTCGATCGGCCAGGCGGTCGAGCGCCGGCTGGCGGGCTGGGAGGTCACGATCGACCGGGTCGCGCGGCACGCCCGCGACGGCGTGCACCCGATCGGCGAGCTGCCGCGGCTGCTGCCGGACGCGCCGACGTGGTCGTCATCCTCGTCCCGGTCACCGAGGAGACCAGGCAGCTGGTCAACGCCGAGTTCCTGAAGACCATGAAGGACGGCGCGCTGCTGGTCAACGCCGCCCGCGGCGTGATCGTGGACACCGACGCGCTGCTGGCCGAGCTGACCGCCGGCCGCCTGAAAGCCGCGCTCGACGTCACCGACCCGGAGCCGCTGCCGGACGGCCACCCGCTCTGGTCCGCCCCCGGCCTGCTGCTCACGCCGCACGTCGGCGGCGCCGTCCGCGCCTCCAGGGAGCGCGCGTACGAGGTAGTCGCCGCCCAGCTCGCCCGGCTGGCGGCCGGGCAGCCGCTGCTCAACGTCATCACCGCCGAGGGGTACTAGCCGACAGCGCCCGCCAGCCGAGCCCGCCAGCGCCCGCCGCCGCCGCCGGCGCATCGCTCGCCAGCGCCCGCGAGCGCGCCTGAACCGGGGCCGACTTGCGATGACGGGTTAGCCTGGTGAGGTGACGACGACGACGATCACGGACGAGGTCCGCTCGGTGCTCGTGACCGTGGATGACGACCCTGGAGTATCCCGCGCGGTCGCCCGCGACCTGCGCAGACGGTACGGCGAGCACCACCGGATCGTGCGCGCGGAATCGGGCGATACCGCCCTGGAAGCGCTCCGCCAGATGAAATTGCGCGGCGACCAGGTCGCGGTGCTGCTCGCGGACTACCGGATGCCGGGCATGACCGGCATCGAGTTCCTCGAGCGGGCGATGGACGTGTACCCGTACGCGAAGCGGATTCTGCTGACGGCGTACGCGGACACCAGCGCCGCGATCGACGCGATCAACATCGTGGACCTGGACCACTACCTGCTCAAGCCCTGGGACCCGCCCGAGGAGAAGCTCTACCCGGTCATCGACGACCTGCTGCGGGCCTGGCAGGACGAGGACCGCAAGCCGGTGCGCGAGGCCAAGCTGATCGGGCACCGCTGGTCGGCGCCGTCGGCGGCGATGCGCGACTTCCTCGCCCGCAACCAGGTGCCGTACCGCTGGTACGCCTCCGACAGCGACGAAGGACGGCGGCTGCTCGAGGCGGCCGGCGCCGACGGCCGCGACCTCCCGGTGCTGATCACCACCGACGGCGAGCCGATGATCGCCCCGTCCCAGGCCGAGGTGGCCAGCCGGGTCGGCCTGGCGACCAGCCCCGAGCGCGACTTCTACGACCTGGTCGTGGTCGGCGGCGGCCCGGCCGGGCTCGGGGCGGCGGTCTACGGCGCCTCCGAGGGACTGCGCACGGTGCTGGTGGAGCAGTTCGCCACCGGCGGCCAGGCCGGCCAGTCCTCCCGGATCGAGAACTACCTCGGCTTCCCCGACGGCCTGTCCGGCGGCCAGCTGACCGACCGGGCCCGGCGGCAGGCGGTCAAGTTCGGGGCCGAGCTGCTGACCACCAAGGAGGCGGCCGGCCTGGAGATCAACGGCCCGGCCAGGACGCTCCGGCTCGGCGACGGCAGCGTGATCGACGCGAAGGCGATCATCCTCGCCACCGGGGTGTCGTACCGCCAGCTCAACGCCCCCGGCTGCGCCGAGATGACCGGGGCGGGCATCTACTACGGGGCGGCCCTGACCGAGGCCGAGGCGTGCAAGGACGCCGACGTGTTCATCGTCGGCGGGCGCCAACTCGGCCGGCCAGGCCGCGGTCTACCTGGCCCGGTTCGCCCGCTCGGTGACCATGCTGGTCCGCGGCGGCTCGCTCGAGCTGTCGATGTCGTACTACCTGATCCAGCAGATCGCCGGGATCGAGAACATCTCCGTCCGCACCTGCACCGAGGTCATCGAGGCGCAGCGGCGACGGTCACCTCGAGCAGCTCACCCTGCGCGACCTGAACAGCGGCACAACCGAGTCGGTCGACGCCGGCCAGCTGTTCATCTTCATCGGGGCGGCGCCGAGGACCGGCTGGCTGGACGGCGTGGTGGCCCGTGACGGCCACGGGTTCATCGTGTCCGGGCCGGACCTGAACCAGGCCGAGCACAAGCCCGGCTGGCCGCTCGACCGGTCGCCGTACCACCTGGAGACGAGCGTGCCCGGGGTGTTCGCGGCCGGCGACGTGCGCTCGGACTCCGCCAAGCGAGTCGCGTCGGCCGTGGGTGAGGGCGCCATGGCCGTCATGCTGGTCCACCGCTACCTGGAGACACTATGACCGCCAACCCCGCGGCGACCGCGCCGGAAACGCCAGACGCTGGACCCGACCAGCCGGTGCAGGCGGAGACGCTGCCCGGCGAGTGCTCCCCGGACCAGCTCCGGACGCTATTCCTGTTCGAGAAGCTGACCGAGGAGCAGCTCCAGCGGCTGTGCCAGGAGGGGCACGTGGAGCGGCTTCAGCCCGGCGTGCTGTTCGCCGAGGGCGCCCCGGCCGACTGCTTCTACGTGCTCATCGAGGGCACCCTGGTCACCTCCCGGCGGGTCGGCCCGGACGACGTCGAGGTCGGCCGGACCAGCCAGCGCGGCGTCTACACCGGCGCCTACACCGCTTACCTCGGGGATCGGGTTCCGCAGGTGTACCAGAACACGGTCCGCGTTACCGAGCCGTCGAAGTTCTTCGTGCTCGGCGCGTCCTGCTTCGCGCAGGTCATGACCGAGTGGTTCCCGATGCCGACGCACCTGCTGGAGGGGCTCTGGCTCGGCGGCCAGCGGTCCCGCGAGGCGGTCGGCCAGCGCGAGCGGCTGCTCGCGCTCGGCTCGCTCACGGCCGGCCTGACCCACGAGCTCAACAACCCGGCCGCGGCCGCCGTCCGGGCGACGGTGACGCTGCGCGAGCGGGTCGCGGCGATGCGGGGCAAGCTCAAGATGCTGGCCGCGGGCAAGTACGAGAAGGCCAGCTTCGACTCGATCATCGAGCTCCAGCAGCGCGCGGTCGAGCGGGTCGCCAAGGCGCCCAAGCTCGCCCCGCTGGAGGCGTCCGACCTGGAGGACGAGATGTCCGACTGGCTGGATGAGAACGGCATCCGCGACGGCTGGCAGCTGTCGCCGACGTTCGTGCAGGCTGGCCTCAGGCCGGAGTGGCTCGACCAGGTCCGGGACATGGTCGGCGACGCCATGCTCGAGCCCGCCCTGCGGTGGCTCAACTACACGGTTGAGACCGAGCTGCTGATGAACGAGATCGAGGACGCCACCACCAGGATCTCGACCCTGGTCGGCGACGCCAAGCAGTACTCGCAGCTCGACCGGGCGCCGTTCCAGGTCGTGGACGTGCACGACCTGCTGGACAGCACGCTGCTGATGATGTCGGCCAAGATCGGCGCGTCGATCAAGGTCGTCAAGGACTACGACCGGTCGCTGCCGCGGCCTGCCCGGCTACGCGTCCGAGCTGAACCAGGTCTGGACCAACATGATCGACAACGCGGTGTCGGCCATGGGCGGGACGGGCACGCTGACCATACGCACCGCCCGGGACGGCGACTGCGCGCTGATCGAGATCGGCGACACCGGGCCCGGCATCCCGGCCGACATCAAGAACCGGATTTTCGAGCCGTTCTTCAGCACCAAGCCGGTCGGCGAGGGGACCGGCCTCGGGCTCGACATCGCCTGGCGGATCGTGGTCAACAAGCACCACGGCGACCTGCAGGTCGAGTCCGTCCCCGGTGACACCCGGTTCGAGATCCGGCTGCCGCTGGAACCACCGACGACGACTGTGGAGGGAACATGACCGAGATGCAGGGTGTGGACCCGAGCGTGCCGCCGAGCGGCCCCGGCTGCGTGGAGTGCGAGGCGGACCAGGGCTGGTGGCTGCACCTGCGCCGGTGCACCCAGTGCGGCCACATCGGCTGCTGCGACAACTCGCCCGCCCAGCACGCCACCCGGCACGCCAAGGAGACCGGCCACCCGGTCATCCGCTCCTACGAGCCGGGCGAGGAGTGGTTCTGGTCCTACCCGAACGAGGACTTCTACGAGACCGGCCCGGACCTCGCCGCCCCGATGAGCCACCCGGCCGACCAGCCCACCCCCGGCCCGTCCGGCCGCGTCCCGCACAACTGGCGGTCGATGCTGAACCCCTAGGGTCACATCGATGAACACCATCTCCCGAGGCTTCACCGGCCGCAGGCGCGGCGACGTCGAGCTCCCGCCGGGCCAGTACCTCGAGCACGGGTTCCCGGTCCTGCAGACCGGCCCGACCCCGCCGGTGCGCACCGCGACCTGGTCGTTCACGATCACCACGGAGACCGGCGACACCAGCCGCTGGGACTGGAAGCAGTTCACCGCGCTGCCGTCGGAGGACATCACGGCCGACATCCACTGCGTCACCCAGTGGTCGAAGCTGGGGACGCGGTGGCGCGGCGTCTCGCTCGACACCCTCCTCGACGGCGTGACCACCGAGGCGGGCTACGTGCTGGCCAGGTCGTACGGCGGCTACACGACCAACGTGCCGCTGCCCGACCTGCGCGACGGCCAGGCCTGGGTCGCCTACTCCTACGACCGCAAGCCGCTTCCGCCCGAGCACGGCGGCCCGGCCCGGCTGCTGGTCCCGCACCTGTACTTCTGGAAGTCGGCCAAGTGGGTGACCGGGCTCGACCTGATGCGGACCGATTCCCGCGGGTTCTGGGAGGGACTCGGCTACCACGACTACGGAGACCCGTGGCGCGAGCAGCGGTACCAGGGCGACTGATCTCCGGCCCGCGGCCGTGGCTGGTCGCCACCATCAAGGCGGTGACCGACGAGACCGCGACCGCGCGCACGCTCATGGTGGAGGTGCCGGGCTGGCCCGGCCACCTGCCCGGCCAGCACGCGGACGTCCGGCTGACGGCCGCGGACGGCTACTGCGCCCAGCGCTCGTACTCGATCGCGTCCGCCCCCGAGCCCGGCCGGGCTCGAGTTCACCGTCCAGCGCCTGGACGACGGCGAGGTCTCGCCCTACCTGGCCGGGACCGCCGAGCCGGGCGACCAGTTCGACCTGCGCGGCCCGATCGGCGGCTGGTTCATCTGGTCGCCGTCGCCGTCGGAGTCGGCGCAGCCGCTGCTGCTGCTCGCGGGCGGCTCCGGCGTCGTCCCGCTGATGTCCATGATCCGCGCCCACGGCGCGGCGAAAAGCGAGGTCCCGGTCGGGCTGATCTACTCGGTCCGCTCTCCGGCCGACGTCATCTACGCTTCCGAGTTGTCCGAACGGTCCCTGTCTTCGCCTCTGTTCTCCACCCTCCTCTACACCCGGGCAGCCCATCGGGGCGTGCCCCCCGGCCGCATCAACGCCGCCGTCATCGCCGCGTCGGCGTTCCCCCCGGACGCCGCCCCCGGCATCTTCGTCTGCGGCCCCTCCGGCTTCGTCGAGGCCGCCACGTCCCTCCTAATCGAGGCCGGCCACCCCGCCGCCGCCATCAAAACCGAGCGCTTCGGCCCCACCGGAACGTAGAGGCATGACGATGGACCGTTGTGTACACCCCCGTGTACACAACGGTCCGTCGTCTTCCGATTAGGCTCTAGCCACCCAGATAACAGCAAGAAAAAGTCCGCAGGCCTCGTGCTTCCACCCGCGCCAACTACGGGTAGACCCGCTCCAGATAGGCGGCGACGCCGTCGTCGTCCACGCTGCCGATCACGTGGGTCGCCGCCGCGAGCACGTCCGGATGCGCGTTGGCGACCGCGCAGGAGGTGCCCGCCCAGGTGAGCAGGGGCAGGTCGTTGGGCATGTCGCCGAACGCGAGGACCGCCTCGCGGGCGATGCCGAAGTCGGCCGCGAGCTCGGCCACGACCGAGGCCTTGGACACGCCGAGCGCGGCCGCCTCGACCAGCCCCTTGCCGTTGGAGTGGGTGACGCTGACCAGGTCGCCGATCGCGGGCAGGGCCAGCGCCAGCAGGTCGTCGCAGTTGTACCCGAGGTGCCGGCCGAGCATCTTCGACGCGGGCCGGGAGAACAGCGTCGCGTCACCGGGCCGCGGCATGGCCTGGTTCATGTCCCAGTTGACCGCGATGTAGTGATCGTCGGCGGCGCGCCCGTCAGGGTACTCGAGCGCGATCCCGATGCCGGGCACGGCCGCCCGCAGGGCCGGGATGGCGGCGGCGATGACCGGCGCCGGGATCAGGTGCCTGGTCGTGACCGCCTCGGTCCCCATGTCGTAGGCGAGCGCCCCGTTCGCGCAGATGGCCGTCCCCACGTGCCCGAACATCGCCGCGATGGCCCGCATCACCCGGGGCGGCCGCCCGGTCACGAGCACGAACCGGGCCCCGGCCGCCTCCACCCGCGCGAACGCGGCGACGGTCCGCTCGGAGATCGTCCCGTCCGAACGGACGATCGTCCCATCCAGATCGGTCGCCACCAGCAACGGGAAGTCACCCACAAGCTATGAGCCTAATCGCCTCCGCCCGCGCCGCGACCCGCGCGCGGCCGCCGGCTTCAGCGGACGTCGTGCGGCCGGAACTGGACGCTGATCCGCGGCCCGGTCGGCCGGGCCGACTTCGGTATCCCGTGCTCCCAGGTCCGCTGGCAGCTGCCGCCCATCACGATGAGGTCCCCGTGCCCCAGGTTGTACCGGAGGGTCGAGCCGGCCCCGCCCTCGCGCGGGCGCAGCAGCAGCGGCCGCGCCTCGCCCAGGGAGACGATCGCGACCATGGTGTCCTCGCTTGAGCCGCGCCCGATCGTGTCGCCGTGCAGGGCGACGCTGTCCCGCCCGTCCCGGTAGAAGCACAGCCCGGCGGTCGTGAACCGCTCGCCCAGCTCGTCCTGGTAGTGCGCGTTGAGCGCGTCCCGGCAGGCGTCGAGCGACCGGTCGGGCAGCGTCGCCTCCTCGCCGTAGAAGCACAGCAGCCGGGGCACGTCGACCGTCCGGTCGTACATCCGCCGCCGCTCGGCCTTCCACGGCACCGTCTCGACCAGCCGCCCGAACAGCGCCGCCGATCCCGCCAGCCACCCCCGCTGGATGTCCACCCAGGCTCCGCGGCTCAGCGGCACCCGTTCCGGCCGCAGCTCGGTCGGCGTCGGCTCGTCGCCGAAGTCCAGCAGCGAGTCCTGTACAGCCACACTCATACGAACAGGCTATCGCATCGGTCAAATGCCTCATGTCCCTCTGGTGGGCCCGCAGCGACGGGCCGGCCTTGATCAGCGCGCCGAACCTGCGTCGCGGCGGCTGCCCCGGCCGGGTCGTCCGCCCGCCAGCCACGAGCTCATGGCGACGAGCATTGACCACCTGCACTAGCCGTTGACATCCCAACGTCCCCCGTAACCAGGACCTTCTGCCCTAACCGGCGAGCTCGGGGAGTGTCACGGTGGGTTACATCAGCGCGACAAGCCAGCTAGGACCGATTACAGAGGGTGTGAGAAGCTCATGGATCTGCACACGCGTTATCTCGGCCTCACCCTTCCTAGCCCACTGGTTGCTTCGGCCGGTCCGCTGACCGGCTCGCTGGCGGGGCTCACCAAGCTTGCCGAGGCGGGAGTCGGCGCCGTCGTGCTGCCCTCGCTTTTCCAGGAGCAGCTCCCGGCCGAGGGCGAACGCGACTGGCTCTGCGCCGAGGGCGGCGCGGAGGGTCGTGGCGAGGCGCGGAAGTACTTCCGCGACCTGGCGGGCCCTGGCGGCGGGGACTGGCCTGCCCGCTACCTAGCCCTGATCAAGCGAGCCGTGGCCGAGACCGACATCCCGGTGATCGCATCGCTGAACGGCGGCTCGACCGGCGGCTGGACGGACTACGCGTCGGCCATGCAGGCGGCGGGCGCGTCCGCGATCGAGCTCAACGTCTATTACCTGGCGGGCGACCCGCTGATCCCGGCGCGCGACGCAGAACGCCGCTACACCGAGATCCTCACCACGGTGAAGGCGGTCGTCTCGATCCCCGTCTCGGTGAAGCTGTCGCCGTACTTCAGCTCCCTCGGTGAGATGGCGACCGTGCTCGATCGGGCGGGCGCCGACGGCCTGGTGCTGTTCAACCGGTTCCTGCAGACCGATATCGATCCGGAGACGTTCACGGTCTCCCGGGGGTTCCGGCTCTCGGTCCCGGCCGAGTCGGCGCTGTCGCGCGCCTGGATCAGTCGGCTGCACGGCCTGGTCCGCTGCTCGCTGGCGGCGTCGACCGGGGTGGACTCGGCCGCCGACGTGGCGGCCTACCTGCTGGGCGGCGCGGACGTGGTGATGACGACGTCGGCGCTGCTCCGACACGGCCCGCAGCATGCCCGGGTGCTGCTCGACGGCCTCGAGAACTGGATGTACCGCAAGGGCTTCAAGTCGCTGGCCGCTGTCCGCGGGCTGCTCGCCAACGCCCCCGAGGGCAGGCCCGCCTACACCCGGTGCGGTTATCTGAGCGCACTCGAACAGGCCGGCCACGCCTACGGCAGCCCCGGTTCGCACCAGGCGCCGATCGAATAGGGCGCCGGCGGCGAGCCGCTAGCCGATTACTGCTGCTGCATCCACTGCGCCCAGCCCTCGTGGCGGTCGAGGCGGCCGCGGTGCACGACGACCTTCGAGAACCGCGCGTCGCCGACGATCCTGATCACTGGCCCATCGGCGTCGCCATCGTTCCTGCGGCCGTAGACGGCGCGCTTGGCGAACAGCGCGCCGCCCTCGTCGATCACATGCGCGCCGGACGGTATGACCACGATCAGCTTGCCGCAGAACGCGTCGATCTCTAGCGTGATCTCGCGGCCGGGCAGCACCGCGTCGGCCAGGTTGACGATCAGCGCGCCGAAGTGCGAGGTCAGCCTGGTGCGCCGTCCGGCCACCCAGCGCCCGGACCTGATCACCTTGCTGAACCGGGCGGCGACCTCGGCCCGGCCGACGTCGACCGCGCCCGCGTCGGCGCCGTCCTCGGCGGGTAGGTCCCGGGTCAGCGGGGCGAGATCACCCATGGTCTTCGCGGCGTAGACCGCGTCCAGCCGCTCGGCGTGCTCGGTGCTGGTCAACCGCCCGGTCGCCACCGCGCCGCCAAGCACCGCCGCCGCCCGGTCCCGGTCGGCGTCAGCCGCCCGGAGCTCAAGGTCCACCCCGCCGTAAGCCAGCTGCCCGCCGGACGATCGCCGAACTTCGCGCTGCACGTCACTCATGCCCCACATGCTAGCCGCCGACGGCCCCAAACGCGATATGTCGCGTCACAATTCGGCGTCGCCGCACCCACGACAGTCCCGCCGATAGAGGGCGCCCGCCCAACCCCCGCCCCCGCCCACGCCCACGCCCACGCCCCAGCCCAACCCCGCCACGATCGTGTGCAGTTGCGGCATCGGGTGCTGCTGGGGGCACCCCGCGACCCCAAAGGCGCACAATGCCCGAAATGAACACGAAGTGGGGAGCGGCAGACAGCGGCAATGACGGGTGAGTTCGTTCGCGTAGCCGCGACCGGACCGCAGCACCGACCCGGCGGTGCCGTTTATTGGGTTGGCCGAGGCCTACACGCTCGCCGCGTTTCGGAACGCGGGCGTGCCCATGCAGCGCATCCGGCCGGCCATCGACGCCCTGGCCAGTGAGCTCGGGCTTGAGTATGCGCTGGCTAGTAGGCGGCTGTATACAGCCGGGGCAGAGGTGCTTTACGACTACGCCCAGCACGCCGGCGACACGCCCGAGGGCGAGTCCGCACGAGAGCTCGTCGTGGTGCGAAACAACCAGCGGGTGTTCAGCGAGGTGGTAGAGCAGTATCTGCGGCGGATCGACTTCGCGGGCGACGGCTATGCCCGGCTGATCCGACTGCCGCAGTACCGGGAGTCGGAGGTGACCGTCGATCCTGATCACGGGTTCGGGCGGCCAAGGTTCGTGCGTGGCGGAGCCAGCGTCGACGACGTGATTGACCTGTTCAGGACCGGAGAATCGGTCGACACGGTCGCCGCCGAGTTCGGACTGTCCCGTGGGGACGTTGAGGACGCCATCCGTGTCACCACCCAAGCAACAGTCGCCTAGATTCTTCCTAGACCGCAGCCTCGGCCGGAAAGCGGTGCCGGAAGGGCTCCGCATGGACGGCTGGGGGATTGTGAGCGGATCCGGCACCGTCAGGCCGAGATCGAAGCGCTAGTCGCGCACCGGGCTCGTTGTTTCGTGATTACTCGTGGGGATCTGTACCCGTAGCGCGCCAGTCAGCGGTAGTGACGGGTGAGCTCGTTGGCGTAGCCGCGGCCGAGTTCGCGGCCGTGCGCGGCGATCCACTCGGTGAGGCTGGTTGAGCCGGTTGACGGGGCGTCGGAGTCGGCCAGGCCGTCCGCCATCGCCTGGTACTCCGCCCGGGTGAGCAGGACGTCGTGCAGCACGGCGCCGAGGACGGCCGACAACGGGGGAATCGCCCAGCCGGGGGCGGGCACGATCAGCGCCCGGCTGCCGACCGCCGTCCGGATGGCCCGCACCATGTCCATGAAGGCGAGCGACTCGGGTCCGACCGCGTCCACCGTGACGCTGTCGGGCCGTTCACCGAGCCGCAGGCAGAGCCGGGCCAGGTCGTCGACGTGGATGGGGCGTATCCGGTAGTCGCCGCGACCGCCGACGGCGAAGACCGGCAGGCGGCGCAGCAGCCACCCGATGTTGTTGAGCAGCACGCCGTGCCCGCCGAAAAGGATGGCCGGCCGGGCGACCGCGTAAGGGACGCCCAGGTCGCGCAGGTACGCCTCGACCGCCGCCTTGCCGCTGAAGTACGGGTACGGGGAGGCCGGGTCGGCGTGGGTGATCGAGACGTGCACGATCCGCTCGACCCCGGCCCGGGCCGCGGCGGCGAACAGCGCCCGGCTGTTGGCGACGGCGGTGGCGTGGGTTTCGCCGCCGTGCGGAAACCGAATCCAGTACGTGTTGTAGAGGGTGCGCGCTCCGCGCAGGTCGCGCTCGAGCCCGTCGGCATCGGCGAAGTCCAGCGGGCGCGCATCGATCTGCGAGCCGACCGGGGCATTGCCCGGGTGCCCGGTAAGCGTGCGCACCTGATGCCCGGCGGCGAGAAGCTCGCGCGCGATCGCCGCGCCCGAGTACCCGAACGCGCCGGTTACCACGTCGGTCTGCATTATGCCTCCGGTTGAGCGGGGGGAGCGGGAGCGGGGAGTGGCAAGTTCAGCAGGGCCGCCAGCGGCCGGATCCGGTCGAGCAGATCGGCGACCGCCCGGGCCCGGTCGAACAGGGCGAGGGCGGCCGACCGGTCGCCATCCAGGCTGGCCAGCATCTCCAGCCCGAGCAGGCCGGCCACCACGCCGTGCGCGATCTCGCCCGGCGGGACCAGCGATCCGAACGGGGACGAGGCGAGCACGTCCCGCACCGCCGTCTCCGCGAACGAGCGCCACGGGGCCAGGCAGGCGCTGACCCGCTCGCCCAGGCCCGGCACCGAGTGCGCACCGCTGATCATCTCCACCAGCACGGTCACGTTGCCGGAGTCGAGGTCGCCCTCGAAGACCGCGCGGGCGGCGTCGATGAGCTCCCCCAGCGTCCCGTTCCGGTCGAGCAGCTCGCGGTAGACGGCCATCCGCCGGGCGCTGACCTCCTCGAGCGCGGCCATCAGGAGGTCGGGAACCGAGCCGAAGTGGTAGAAGACCAGCGCCTGGTTGCATCCGGCCTCGGCCGCGATCCGCCGGGCGCTGGCCGCCGCGAATCCCGACTCGCGCAGGGTGGTGATGGCGGCGTCGATCAGCGCGGCCCGGGTGTCTCGCACGGCATCCTCTCAGACGAAGAACTTGAGCGAATGCTTTAAGCGATCGCTCAAAATTGAGAGTACAGCGAGGCCGCGCGGAAGGGAACCCCGGCCCCGGTGCGGACACGCCGCCGACGCGGATGCCGCCGTCGCCGCCTGCGTTCTAGACTGGCCGCGCGCTTCCTGCGAGACGGGCGCGCGGAGAGGAGCATCGGTGACGGCGACACTGAGGCTGACGCGGCAGGCTCACGGCATGGTGATAGAGCTACGGCGCGGCCAGTTCGAGATCGAGCTCGACGGCAAGGCCATCGGCACGATCGCGTACTCGGAGACGGTCGAGGCGGCGATCGACCCCGGCCACCATGTGCTGAGGATCCGGTCGGGCCGATACTCGAGCCGCGACCAGTCCTTTGACGTGACCGACGGGGACGTCGCCGTGTTCCGCTGTCACGGCGCAATGGTCTGGCCGCGATGGCTCTTGTCCTTCGCCAAGCCGGACCTGGCGATTGCGCTCAAGCGTGAATAGCCGGGCGATCCTGATTCGAGAAACTCGCGGCCAAGACCGCGCGACGTACTGAGATACTTCGCGAGTTACAAAGCTTGGTGTGAGTCGGGAAAACCGCGACGGCGGGCCTTCGCGAGGGACGCGAGGACCCGCCGCCGGATGGTCTTCGTCAGACGGCCCGCACCTGCGCGGCCTGCGGGCCCTTGGGCCCCTGGGTCACGCTGTACTCGACCTTCTGGTTTTCCTCGAGGCTGCGGTACCCGTTCGCCTCGATCGCGGAGAAGTGAACGAAGACGTCACCGCTACCGTCGTCTGGGGCGATGAAGCCATAGCCCTTGTCCGCGTTGAACCACTTTACGGTCCCCTGAGCCATTTTTGCTGTTTGTCCTTCTGGGCGTGCCTGAGACCCGCGCGCTTCACGCGAGTCAGCTGTGGGATACCGCCGCCGTACGAGACTTGGGCGTCGACCTGTAAATCGTCCGTTACTTGAAACCGCGAGCGAATTCAAGATCGCAAAGTCCGACAACAGCTAAGGGTTAATCTACCCCATCCTGCGGCGCGGATCGCCGTTCTCCGGCCGGAAAACTGATCCGACTCCCGGGCCCGCTGCCAGCGAAGATATGTCAGAAATGTCGGATCTGGTGGCCATCCAGGTCTAGCGGCTCCCGTTGCGCCCGGCCGAATAGCCGGAACGGCCCCGGGCCGCGCCCGGTCGGCCGGCCGCCGACGGGCGGTCGCCGCGACCCGATCCGTCGCGGTTCTCGCCGCCCGGCTCGCCGTTCCTGCTGTCGCGGACGGGCCGGTAGCCGCCGGCCGAGCGGTTCGGCGCGCCGGCCCCGGCCGGTCGCCAGCCGCCAGCCGCGCCGGGCCTGCGGTACTCGCGGCCGGCCCGTTGCCGCTGGCGGGCCGGTTCTCGCGGGGCCACCAGTCGTTCCGCTCGGGCCGCTGGCCGCCGGCGTTCCTGTTGTCGCGGTCGCCGCGGAACGGGCGCCCGGCCGAGGACGGCCGGTCGCCGAAGGAGCGCCCGCCGCCGGCCGGACGGTCGCCATACGGCCGCTCGTCGCGCCGGAACTCGCCGCGCGGCGCGCGGTTGTCGTCGGCCGGACGGTCGTTACGGTCGCGCTCGGCACGCGGGCCCCGGTCGGACCCGCGGTCGCCGTCGAACCGCGCGGGACGGTCATCCCGCGCGAAGCGGGCCGGGCGCTCGTCGCGGTCGCGGGGAGCGAAGTCGCGCGCCGGAGCCGGCCGGTCGCTGGTGTAGCGGTCGCTGCCGTTGCGGTCGCTGCCGTAGCGACCGCCGCCCGGCCGGTCGCGGCGCGGCCGGTCGTCGCGGGGCCGGCCCCCGCCGCCCCGTCCGTAGCCGCCGCGTCCGCCGGGGCCGCCGGCGGCGTTAGCGGCCAGCCGGTCCTCCGGCCGGACCAGCTCGGAGACCTTGCCCGAGACCGAGACCCGGGGCGCGGGCGGGCCGCCGATCTCGCGCAGCACGTCCGACTCGGGGTCGTACGCGGCCGCGGTGCGCGGGGCGATGCCGGCCTTGCGCATCATCGCCGTGACCTCGCGCGCCTGCGACCGCATCTGCAGCGTGACGACCACGCCGTCGGCGCCGCCGCGGGCGGTGCGGCCGGAGCGGTGCACGTACGCCTTGTGCTCGGCGGGCGGGTCGGCGTGGATGACCAGGTCGATGCCGTCGACGTGGATGCCGCGGGCGGCGATGTCGGTGGCGACCATCACCCGGGCGACGCCGTTGGAGAACGCCGCCAGGTTTCGCGAGCGGGCGCCCTGCCGCAGGTTCCCGTGCAGTTCGGCGGCGGGGACTGCCGAGCTCGGTGAGCTGCCGGGCGAGCCGCTCGGCGCCGTGCTTGGTCCTGGTGAACACCAGCGACCGCTTGTCCCCGCCGACCAGCGCCGCCAGCACCTCGAGCTTCCTGGCCGGGTCGATGGTGAGCACGTGGTGCTCGATCTCGGCCGGGGAGGAGTTCTCGTTGACCGAGTGCGTCGCCGGGTTGTTGAGGAACCGGCGGACGAGCACGTCGATGGCGGCGTCGAGGGTGGCGGAGAACAGCATCCGCTGCCCGCCGGCCGGGGTCGACTCGAGCAGTCGCCGGACGATCGGCAGGAACCCGAGGTCGGCCATCTGGTCGGCCTCGTCGATGACCATGACCTCGACGTCGGCCAGATCGCACTCACCCTGGTTGATGAGGTCGGCCAGCCGGCCGGGGGTGGCGACGATGATGTCGGTCCGCCGCCGCAGCGCGGTCACCTGCGGGCCGTAGGAGACGCCGCCGTAGATCGTGGTGACGAACAGGCGCATCGCCCGCGCGAGCGGCCGCAGCACCTCGTGGACCTGGGTCGCGAGCTCGCGGGTGGGCACCAGCACGAGGCCGCGCGGCCGTCCCGGCGCGGTCTGGCCGCCGGCCAGCCGGGTGACCAGCGGGAGGGAGAAGCCCAGGGTCTTGCCCGAGCCGGTCTGGGCCCGGCCGAGGATGTCCCGGCCCGCGAGGGCGTCGGGCAGGGTGGCCGCCTGGACCGGGAACGGGCTGGTGATCCCGTCCTGCGCGAGCACCGCGACCAGCGGGGCGGGGACGCCAAGCGAGGCGAAGGTTACGTCAGTTTCTGTCTCATCGATTTCGGGCACGGCAGAATGCTCTGCAGGCATGGCACTCAACGAAAAATCGTCTCCAGGACTCGGGGTGGTCGCGTTGCCGCAGGCTGTCACATTGGATCGTGCCGGTCACGTGGGCTGTGGTGCCACGTCTGAAGTGTCTGACCGGTGCCTGGGCTAACCGATGTCCGCGGGATATAAGTTTCGGCTCACCGAGCGACCTACGCTTGCGTAAGTCTACGGCACCACCTGACCGGGCGCGCGCGGTGGCGCCCCGGGCCGACCGCACGCGTACGGCCCCCATGCTGGAGATTGCTGGAAATAGCAGCGAGCTGCCGGTATGATCGGGGCCGTGGCTGACACCATCGAGACGCTTGAGCGCCGGATTGACGAGCTGCGGGTCGCCGTCCGCGAGGCGGTCCTGGCCGGCGACCGGACGCTCGCCGGGCAGCGCCGCTCGGCCCTCAAGTCGGCCGAGCGTGCCTGGGAGGACGCCCTCGACGCGGCCGCGGCGCACGCCGGACCCCCCGCGAAAGCCGGCCCCACCGCCAGAGCCGCAGCCGCCGGGCCGGCCGAGTCACCCGAGCCGCCCACCCTGCCCGGGTCGCTGCTGCCGCTGCGCGAGCAGGTCTACGAGGCGCTCAGCCTGCTCCAGGTGCCGGCCGCGCCGAAGCTGATCGCGACCGTGCACGAGGCGTTCTTCGGCGCGACGTTCCCCACCACCCGGGTCACCAGCCTCAAGCGGGATGAGGAGCGCTCGTTCCGGACCGCGCCGTTCGCCCGGCCGTACTACATCTGCGCGGCGCTCTCGGCCGACTACCTGGCCCCGTCCCGCGGCCTCCTCGCGGTCTCGACCTGGCCCCTTGAGCTGCGCGTGATCGGCTCGCTGTCGCCCCGGGTCGACTTCCTGACGGCGGCGATCCGGGTGGCGGAGGCGATCGAGCGGATACCGGAGCCGCCGGCCGCGGCCCGCCGCCTGCTGCAACGTTTCGCCGCCTCCATTTCCGGCGCGATCTCCCCCGGCGGCGGGGCCGACCCGGCCGCGGTCAGCGCGGCCGCCCGGGCCGAGCTGACCGTCCACCGCGACGCCGACGCCGAGGCCCGCGCGGCGGCGGCCGACCGGGCCCGCGGCCTGGGACACGCCGAGCAACTGTTCGGCACCGCCACATTCCGCGACCGAGCGGGAGACGCGGCCGACGCGGCCGACATGGCCGACGGCCGGCCAGGCCGGCATCGCCGGGAAGGCCGCGGGCGAGTGACCGGGCGTCAGCCGAGCGCGACCGCGCAGGCCGCCCTCGACCGGCTCCGCGGCCGGGCGCTGCCGAAGAACCACGACGCGCGCACGATCTCCGCCCTCGCCGCCAACCCCGGCTGCGCCCGCCGCGCGCTGATGGACGCGGCCGGGGTGGACAAGCAGCGGGTCGCGGCCCAGGCTGGCTTCCCGGCCCCGTTCGGGCAGTCGCGGTTCGCGATCGTCCGCGGCAACGCGTTCGAGGCCCAGGTCAAGGAGAACGGCGCCGCCCAGCTTCTCACCCTGCTCCGCGAGGTACTCGAGCTGGACGTCAGCGAGGTCGGCTACGCCGACTTCAACGACGTCGGCGGCAACTCCTCGGCCGAGGTCAGGCACCTGCACACCAGGCACGTGCTGACCGCCCCGGAGCAGCCCGGCCGCACGCTTCTGGACCACCCGCTGCTGCGGCTGAGGGTCGGCGGCCGGCCAGCGTACCTGGAGCCCGACCTGATCGCGCTCCGGCTCGACGGCACCTTCCACGTCATCGAGATCAAGTCCTTCGCGGTGATCGACGGGCAGGCCGACCCGGGCAAGGTCGCCGCCGCCGCGATCCAGTCCGCCGTCTACGTTCGCGCCCTGCGCGACCTGGTGGCGGAGGCCGGCCGCGACCCGGCCGCCGTCAGCCATCGGACGATCCTGGTCGCGCCGAGGGACTTCTCCAGCCAGCCGACCGCCGCCGGCCTCGACGTCCGCAGGCAGCTGGGCGTGCTCGACCGGCAGCTCAGCCGGATCGCCAGCATCGAGGACCTGCTCGCCCAGTACCCGGGCACGCTCACCTTCGACCTTGACCCGGACCCGCAGGGCCTGCCCGCCGGCCGGCCGCCGAGCTGACCGCCGCCATCGGCCAGGTTGCCGCCAACTACGCGCCCGAGTGCCTGGCCACCTGCGAGCTCTGCTTCCTGTGCCGCGATGAGGCGGCCGGCACCACCGGCGCGCTCGGCAAGCCGGTCCGCGAGGACCTGGGCGGGATCGAGTACATCGCCCAGGCCCGCAGCCTCGCCCGCGGCCAGCTGCCCGCCCCAGAGCAGGCGGAGATCGCGGCCCAGCTGCTGCGGGCGGCGCAGCTGCGCGGCCAGGTGCTCGGGGAGGCGGTCTAGCCGCCGTGACCCTGCTGACCGCATTCGCCCGGGTCGAGGCGGCCGCCGCCGGCCGCGCCCGGCTCATCCGCACCGTCCGGCACGTTCACCTCAGCCGGCGTCCGCTCGTCGTGATCCCGCTGCAGCTTGCGGGCGAGGCGTGCGCGCCGCTCGCGGTCATGCTCGGCGACGACCCGGACAAGCCGCGGCTGCTCACCGTGTACGAGCCGCGCGACCGCGCCCGGCGGTTCGAGTTCGCGGCCGACCTGGCCGAGGTCATCCTCGGTCACCTCGACCCGTACCTTCCGCCCAACGACGACGCCAACGACACCGGTACCGACGCCGGCCCCGACCAAGGCCGGGCCCCGGCTCCCGAGCCGCTCCCGGACGCCCCGCAGCTGCTCGTCCCCAATCCGAACGCGGCCGCGTTCCTCCGCCTGCTCGGCCGGTCAACCCGGCTGCGGCGGACCGAAGGCGAGTACGCGGTCCGCCCGACCGTGCCGCTGGTCGGCCGCTGGCTCACCCACTACGCCGAGCGGGCCGAGGTCCCCGGCTCGGTCCTGCTGCTGCCGATGACGACCGCGCTGGCCGAGCACTGGGCGACCGGCCAGTCCGACCTCGAGGACGCCAACCTGGCCGCCCTGCTCGGCTGGATCGACCCGGCCGACGGCCTGACCGGCCAGCAGGCGGCCCGGCTGGCCGAGGACCCGGTCCGCTGCCCGCCGGCCGGCCCGGTGACCGACCCTACCTTCGACAACGAGGTGCTCGAAGGGCGGATGCAGGCGATCAGGGACGCGACCCAGTCGGGCGACGGCCCGGCCCTCGCCCGCGCGCAGGCGGCGATGGACGCCGCGCTGCACGGGCAGCTCGCGCCGACCTGGGAGCTCATGTGGCGCGGGCACGCCCTGCTGACGGCGCTGCCGGAGGCGGCCCACGCGGAGCGCCGGTGGAAGGACGACCGCCGGTCCTTCACCGCCCAGGCGGCCTGGCTGCTCGAGGGCGGCGCGCCGCAGCCGCGCCGGGACAGCGCGGTGGCGGCGGCCAAGCGGCTCGCCCGGCTCGAGCGCGAGCAGCAGCGGCTCGCGGTCGAGCGCGCGCACGACGACCCCCTGGTGATGGCCGAGTACCGGCTGACCGGCGAGGCGTTCGCGGGCACGGTCGTCGAAGCCGACCTGACCCGGCTCGACACGGTCGGCAAGAAGGCCAAGCTCCGGCCCTGGCTGACCGTGCGGACCACCGACGCGGTCATCGTCGACCCGGGCGCGGTGCTCACCTGCCCCGGCTACCCCAGCCAGACGGCGAAGGTCGTCAACGTCACGACCGCCGGCGAGAACGACAGCGAGAACGACAGCGAGAATGACAGCGACGACGACAGCGACGACGACCCAGGCGGCACCCTGGTCATCCTCGAGCTCAGCGGCGGAATGGGCCGCGCCCTGGCCGTCCCGCCCGGCAGCGCCCCCGGCCTCGGCGACGAGGTCACCTACACCACGCTCAGGGACGACTTCCAGCCCGCGCCGCAGTTCCCGAGCCGGGAGGAAACGCCGTGGACGCACGGCGGCCCGCCGCTCGACTACGTCCCGACCGACGACGACGCCCAGGAGCCATGGTCATGACCGAGGCGCCAGCCGGCACCCACGCGCAACGAGCCAGCCACGGGCGACGAGCCACCCACGCCCAGAAAGCCAAAGGCGCGGCGTGAGCATCGAAGAGGCCGCCAAGCGCGCCCGCCAGGCGACCGACCGCATCCTCGACAGCCTCGCCACCGCCTCCCACGGCGTGGTGGTCGACTCGCCCCCCGGCGCGGGCAAGTCGACCCTGGTGGTCCGCGCCGCCACCGAGCTGGCGCGGAACCAGGAGCGGGTGATGATCGTCGGCCAGACCAACGAGCAGGTCGACGACCTGATCGACCGGCTCGCGGCCGACAACCCTGACACCCCGATCGGCCGGCTGTCGGCCGCCGCCTACACCCCGTCCGAGCGCGTGGCCGCCCACCAGAACGTCGCCGCCCGCAGCTCGGTCGCCGACCTGGCCGAGCATCCGGTCGTGGTCGCCACCGCCGCCAAGTGGGCGGTGCTCAAGGACGTGGACAGAACCTGGCCGTGGGCCATCGTCGACGAGGCGTACCAGATGCGGTCGGACGCGCTGCTGCGGGTGGCCCGCCTGTTCGACAAGGCGCTGTTCGTGGGCGACCCCGGTCAGCTCGACCCCTTCTCCACGGTGGAAACAGAACGCTGGCTGGGCCTCAACTGGGACCCCATGTCGAGCGCGGTCGCGGTGCTGCTCACCAACAACAGCCACGTCCCGGTGCACAGCCTGCCGGTCTCCTGGCGGCTGCCCGCCTCGGCCGCGCCGGTCGTGTCGGAGGCGTTCTACCCCTTCACCGGGTTCTCCGCCGCGACCGAGGAGGGCGATCGGCGGCTGGGGTGGAACACGCGACCGTTCGGGCAAAACTCTTTTGATCTTGCCCTGGAGACGGCGGCGCGGACCGGCTGGGCGCTGTTCGAGCTCGGCCACCGGCACACCCTGCCGACCGACGCCGAGGCGATCGCCGCCTGCGCCGGGCTGGCCGCGCGGCTGCGCCAGCGCGGCGCGGTCACCATCTCGGAGCGGTCGCCGGAGCCGCTCGCGGTCACCGACGACCGGATCGCGATCGGGGTGACCCGCACCGTCCAGGCGGCGGCGGTGCGGCGGGCGCTGCGCGAGCTCGGCGTGACCGACGTGGTGGTCGACACCGCCAACCGGCTGCAGGGGCGCGAGTTCGACGTGACGATCATGCTGCACCCGCTGTCCGGCCGTCGGGACGCGACCGCGTTCCACCTCGAGGCCGGCCGGCTGTGCGTGCTGGCGTCGCGGCATCGGCACGCGTGCATCGTGGTGGCCCGCGCGGGCATCCCCGAGCTGCTTGACGCGCACCCGTCGGCCGAGCCGGTTCATCTCGGCGTGCCGGTGAAGTTCCCCGACGGCTGGGAGGCGCACCAGGCGTTCATGGCGCATCTCGCCCGGCATCGCGTCTGCGCCGCCTAGGCAGATCCCGTCCTCGCGCGAGGCATCTGCCAGCCATCACAAAATTAGCGGAAATTACTGGAAATCAGTGTTGAAGTGATAGGCTTTCGTCGACAGCGAAGGTGGTGAAGTGCAGTGCTCCTCACGGAGAGCGATGTGAACAGACCTCCGGATGACGCGGTCCTCCGCGATCCGGAGGCGCGGCAGGCGCGCAAGATCGCCGACGCCGCTCGATCCCGGCTGCTCGGCTGCCTGGCCGGGTCGCGGGAAGCCATCGACCTGGCCCAGGCGCAGCGGATTCTCGACCTGCTCAAGGAGGCGCAGGCGCTGGCCGAGGACGCGGAGGACCGGGTGCTGGCGCACCGGAGCCTGCTCACACCGGCTGAGGCGGAGCGGCGGGCGGCCGCCCGCCGACCAGCCGGGGCGGCCGGGTCGGCCCGGCGTCGCGCGCAGGAACCGGCAGGGGTGGCGGTTTCTGCGCGCGCGACGGGCATGTCCGGCCGCCGGCCGACGGCGCCCTCGGCCGCCCGGCGTCTCGCGGCCAGCATCCTGCTGCACGCGCTGATCCCGGCGGCGGCGGGGATCGCGGGCGCCAGGATCGCGCGACGCCTGCGCTAGCCCTCGATGACCTGGCCGGCCAGGGACGGGCCGCCCCCCGCGACGCCGCCCGCCGCGACGCCCGGCGCGGCGGGGCTGACCCGCATCCTGGCGACCAGGCCGGCCACCAGCGCGGCGGTCGCGTTCAGGTCCCGGGGATTGCGGCAGGCGCCGCTGACGACGCCGAGCGCGCCGGCCGCGCAGTAGACCACCAGCACCTGCGCCTGCCCGGTGTTGGCCGACAGGCGGCCGTTCTCCCGCGGCGTCCCCGGCCGGATCCGCCTGATCCCGATCGCGGGGTGCCCGGCCGCGGTCTGGAACTCCTCGACCACGGCCCGGTCGCCCCGGTCCCGCTCGCGGAGCATGGCGGCGAGCGCCTCGCCCGCCGCCACCCCGGGCGGCAGCGCGAACGGCAGCACGGTGACCGAGACCACGATCGCCGCGTCGCCGCCGTTCCTGGTGTCGGCCGCGGTGAACAGGAGGTCGGCCCCGGTCCCGGCGGCGGGCACCCGGACCAGCTCCCGAGGCACCCGCACGTTGATAAAGAACGACCCGTTGCTCTGACCAACCCGTCCCACGCGATTCTCCTCTCGGCCGCCGGCCGGTCTGATGCGACGTCCCCCGCAGGCCGCCGCACCAGACCAGACCGCCTCACACTGCTTAAAACGCAACGCGCACGATTCCGGTTCGAATTGGCAATACCTAAACCCCGGAGAAAATTCAAATTCTCGATGTCGAACGGTCCCGGGCGCTCGCCATCCGTCCCGCTGCTCCCCGACCGGTGCGATGGCGATCTCGCCCGATGCCCCCTTCGATGGAGGCGGCGGTCACCGCCGCGAGGGCGGCGAAGACGACGCATGACCACAGGGCCGGGCGAAGCCGGCCGTCACGGCGGCCGGGCTGCCGAGGTGACCGTGGGCGGAGAACACGGCGCTGCTGATCGAGATGCCGATGCCGGCCACCAGCAGCGCGAGCATGAGCTCGATCCAGCTCGCGGCCAGCGAACCACGCGCGGCGACCCAGGTGAAGCCCAGCGCCTGCAGCGCCAGGCCGGTCACCATCACCGGCCGCCGTCCGATGCGGTCGCAGAGTCGGGGGCACCCCGGCGTACCTGGACATGTGCGTCGACCGGCCGGATTCGGTGGCCGATTTCGACGACTGGGTTATTCGGCGGCTGCTGAATCCCGCCTCGCCGATGTTCCGCGAGGGCAACGCCTTGCTATCAGAAGAGCCGGAACTGGGCGATGCGAGCCTCTACCACGCGGTTCTGGCGACGATCTGCGCGGGCGCGCACAAGCGGTCGGACATCGCCCGGGTACTGGGCCGGCCGGACAGCGCGCTCAGCCATCCGCTGGACATGCTCGAGCGGGTTCAGCTCATCCGCAAGGCCGACACGGTGTCGTCGCTCATCAACGGCCCGCACCTCGAGGACCTGGCCCGCTCCTGGTGCGTCGATCACGCATCGACGGACACGCTCGGCGGCCTCCCCAGCCGGTGCGAGCCGGCCTTGATCGCCTGCCGCGAGCACAAGATCAACCACGAACTCGATGTGGTCGTCATCGCCGACGCCCCGCAGTCCGGCGGTCGCATCCTGGCCGCCGGCGAGGTCAAGGCAACCCGCTCACCGGTCGGCCTCAACCAACTCGAGCGCCTGGCGCACATCCGCACCCTGCTGCCGCCCGCCATGACCCCGGCCCCGCCCCGCCTCCTCCTGTTCGCCAGAGACGGATTCACCCGCGAACTGACGGCCGCGGCAGCCGGCCTCGACGACGTTGAGCTGATCGATCTGAACCGCCTCTACGCCGGCTCCTGACCTCTTGCGGCGGTGACCGCCTAGTCGCGGCGACGCTCGGCGGCGGGTCACCGGGACGCAGATCCGGGGCATGATCCGTATGTTGAAGAGAGGCTAAGTGAAGACATTTGCAGCGTTGTTCAGCGAGGCCACCGGACACCGGCCGCACGGCTATCAGGCCCGGATCGCGCGCGACGGCCTGCCGGACGTGATGCAGGCGCCGACCGGAGCGGGCAAGACCGGCGTGATCCTCGCCTGGCTATGGCGGCGGCTGTACGGCCCGGATCCGGCCGGCACTCCCGCGCAGGCTGATCTACGCGCTGCCGCAACGGTCGCTAACTGAGCAGGTCTCCGGCGACGTCCGCCGCTGGCTGGCGAACCTCGGGCTCACCGACGAGGTGACGCTGCACGTCGCGATGGGCGCCCGCTGGGAGACCGAGGGGGACTGGCGCGACGACCCGCATAAGCCCGCGATCGTGATCGGGACGTCGGACGTGCTCGTCATCGGCGGCCCTGGTCCGGTCATTCGCTGTCGGGCGTGCGATCGCCCCGATCGACTTCGCCCTGGTCACCAACGGCGCGCACTGGCTCATCGACGAGCCGCAGCTCTCGCCCCAGGCAACCACGACGATGCGCCAGCTGGCCGGCTTCGCGGCGGAAATCGGCACCGCCGAGCCGTTCGGCCTGACCTGCCTGCCCACCACGCCCTCAGTTGAGAAGCCGCGACGTCTGCCCGCCACCCCCGGCGACTACCAGGCGATGGCGTCCGCAGTGCTGGCGCGCCACCGACCGGGCGGGCTGACCCTCGTGGTCATGAACACGGTCGGCGCCGCCCAGCGCCTCTACCGGCAGCTGCGGCCCGAAGCCGACAACTGCTCGCTGCTGCACGCCCGCTTTCGCGGCCTCGAACGAGCCGACCGACTCGTCGCCCTCGGCGAGCCCGACGGCCGGATCGTCGTCAGCACCCAGGTCGTCGAGGCAGGACTCGACCTGGACGCCGCAGTCCTGGTGACGGAGACCGCCCCGTGGCCGTCGCTGATCCAGCGAGTCGGCCTTTGCAACCGCAGCGGTCTGCTCAACGCCGACGCCGAGGTCTGGTGGCTCCCGCCGCCGAATCCGTTCCCGTATCAGCAGGAGGACATCGACGCGGCAGCGCGCGAACTCGGCCGCCTCGAAGGCGAGCGGCTGACCGCCGATGACCTGGCGGCCCGCGATGTCCCGCCCAGCCGAGCCCAGATCACGGTGATCCGTCGCGCCGACCTCGACGGCCTGTTCGACACCTCACCGGATCCGTCGGGCAACGACGTCGACATCGCTCCCTACGTGCGAGACGCCGAAGATCTGGACGTCGAAGTCGCCTGGGCCACCTGGACGCCGGGCGACGATGGCGAGCCCGACCCGGAGATCCGGGTTCCCGCTGCCGAGTACCGCTGCCGCGTCCCGGTCGGCGAGGTCGTCGCGCTCGCGCGGGACCGCCCCGTCTGGCGCTACGACCGGTCGGCGGGCGGCTGGACCCGTGTCACCGAACAGCCGCACTCCCGCCCTAAGCCGGGCCAGGTGCTACTGGTGAGCGCCGACGACGGCGGCTACGACCCGGAGACCGGATTCGATCCGGCCGCGCCCGGCCCCGTGCCGGACAGCCCCGAGCTGCTGGCACCCAACGAGCCCGACCTCGACGAGACCGAACCGCGCCGCTGGCAGTCGCTCGACCAGCACAGCGAGGAGGTCCGCGACCAGGCCGCCGCGCTGCTCGCCGTCCTCGCGCCGACTATCCTGCCCGCGGCCGCGCGCAGCGTCGTCGTCGCCGGCTACCTGCACGACCTCGGCAAGGCGCACGAGATTTGGCAGGACGCGATCTGCGCCGTAGCCGCTGAAGAGGAGAGGGCCACGATCGAGGCCGGCCGCCCCTGGGCCAAGTCAGGCGGCAACGGCGCGCTGATCTTCGCCGGAGGCGTCGCCTTCCGCCACGAGCTCGCGTCCCTGCTGCTGATTGACGGCCCGCTGTCCGGGCTGCTAGCGGAATCGCCGGACCCCGCCCTCACCAAGTACTTGGTCCTCGCCCACCACGGCAAGCTGCGCCTGCAAGTCCACGAGTACCACGCCTCGGCTGCACCATCTGCCCCGCCAGTCCGCCAGTCCCAGCCCAGTCGGTGTTGCCTACCCCGCCGGTCCCAGCGGTCGGCGTGCTCCCGCCAGCAGGCCAGCAGGAAGCAAGCGTCATCCGCGGCCTCCGCCAAGGCGCCACGTCCGCAATCCCGGCCACGCTTGGTCAACCGGCCACCACGCTGACCGTCGACCTGGATCAGTTCCTGCTCGACGGCGATCACTCGTGGACGCAAACCGTGCAAGGTCTGCTCGACCACTACGGCCCCTTCGTCCTCGCCTACCTGGAATCGCTCGTCCGCATCTCCGACTGGCGCGCCAGCGGCGGCCGCGAGCTCCCTGCCGCAGGCTAGTAACCGATCTCAGTTGCCGGTCAGCGGCTTCCGGGGCGGCATCCGCCGACAACGCGTCCCGAAAGCGTTATGGGATCTGCACCTGGAACGACGCCCCCCGCGCCACGTCGTTCAGCTGTCCCTTCATGTACGCGACCCCCGTCCCGTGCACCTCCGCATACCGCTCGGCGCCCATCGCCGCCGCCGCGTCCCGCTCCGCGTCCAGGTGGAACTGCTCCATGATCGCGGTCCCGCTGAACGGCGCCCCGCACCGGGCCCAGAGCGGCTGGGCGGTGCCGAGCAGCCAGGCCGCCCGGTCGGGCAGGCCGACCTTGAGCGACACCCAGCCGAGGATGTCGAGCGCGTAGGCCATGCCGACGATGTCGCCCAGCTTCGACTTGCCCACCAGCCCCTGCGCGGACGACCGCCTCGCACTCGGCCTCGCGGCCCGGCGTCTGGTACAGCGCGAGGCCGTAGATCAGGTACAGGTAGCTCCGCAGCCACTGCTCGCCGTCGCCCGGGCCGAGCATCGCCAGGCCCTCCTCGCAGGTGGCGACCGACTCGAGCGGCCGTCCGGCCAGGTGGTGCAGGTGCCCCTGCTGCCCCATGAAGATGACCTCGCCCGCCCGGTCACCGCAGGCCCGCAGCCGGCCCCGCGCCTCGGCCCCGACCTTCAGCGCCTCGTCGTGCCGTCCGAGGAACACCAGCGTCAGGTGCAGGTGCTGGTAGCCGCGGGCGACGATGGCATCGTCGGCAATCGCGAGGCCGATCTCGGTGCCCCGCTCGCAGTCGGCCAGCGCGCCGTTGATGTCGCCGTGGAAGGACCGCACGAACCCCCGGTTGACCAGCGCCAGCGCCCGTTCGCGGCCGGCCTCGGGGAATCGCTCGAGCGCCTTCGTCAGCCAGTACCCGCCCTCGCCGAGCAGCCCCGAGATCTGCCAGTACCCGTACAGCGCGCAGGCCACCTCCAGCCCCGACCGCCACCGGTCGCTCGCCTCGCCCGGTTCAGCCAGGTCAGCCGGGTCGTCGAGCGCGTACTCGAGCGCCGCGCGGACGTTGGAGTGCGTCTCGCGCAGCTCGTGGTAACGGTCCATCTGGTCGTCGTCGGCGAAGTGGTCGCCGAAGTACCGTGCCTTGGACAGGTACCGCCCGATGTGCCGGGCCCGGCACGCCGCCTCCTCGCCCGACTCGGCCAGCCGGTCGGCCCCGAACTCGCGCAGCGTGTCGAGCATCCGGTAGCGCGAGCCCTCCCGCAGCACGACCGACTTGTCGACCAGCTCGATGAGCGCGTTGACGACGTCGCCCCGCTCCAGCTCGACCTCGGCGCAGACCTCCTCGGCCGCCGCCAGGCTGAAGGTCCCGGCGAAGACCGACAGCCGCGCCCACAGCCGTTGCTCGGGCAGCGAGCACAGCCCGTACGACCACTCGATCGCGGTGTGCAGCGTCTGGTGCCGTTCCAGCGCCCCCGGCCGTCCGCCGGTGAGCACCGCGAACCGGTGGTCGAGGCGCTTGCTGAGCTCGTTCAGGGCCAGCCCGCGCAGCTGCACCGCCGCCAGCTCGATCGCGAGCGGTATGCCGTCGAGACGGCGGCACAGGCCGATCACGTCGGCCGCGTTGGCCGCGGTGACGGTGAAGTCGGGCACCGCCGCGGCGGCCCGCAGCGCGAACAGCTCGACCGCGTCGCCGCGGTCAAGCTCGACCGTGTCCGAGTCGGGCACCGGCAGCGGCTGGACCGCGAAGTTCTGCTCGCCGAGGGTGTCGAGCGGCTGCCTGCTGGTCGCGAGCACGGTCACCCCGGGCGCCTCGGGCAAGATCGCCTGGATCAGGTCGGCGCACGCGTCGAGCAGGTGCTCGCAGGTGTCGAGGATCAGCAGCAGCCGCTTGTCCCGCAGGTACTCAAGCAGCGCGTCGAGGGCGGACCGCGCGTCCTGCTCGGGCAGGCCGAGCACGCTCGCGACCGTGTTCGGCAGCAGCAGCGGGTCGCGCAGGCCGGACTGCTCGACGATCCACACGCCGTCCGGGTAGTTCCCGGCCGCCTGGGCCGCCGCGCACAGCGACACCCGGGTCTTGCCGACGCCGCCCGGCCCGACCACGGTCACCAGCCGGCCGCGCTCGAGCATGGCGGCAAGCTGCGCCAGCTCGCCGCGCCGGCCGACGAAGTCGGTGAACTCATCCTGCTGAGCGCGCCCAGTCACTGCACCCATCACCGCCGCATCGACGTACTTGAGCCGAGAGCCTGGTAACGGCCCTGATGGGCCCGTTCGTTCAGAGATATCACCTAGCGCGACCGAGCGTCATACCGAGAGCCAACTCCGCAGCCAGAATAGGTAGAAGCACCCATACTCGGTGCCACTACCTACCCCGCCTTCGACCCGCCGCTTCCGACCCTGCGCCGCACTAGATATAAAGGTAGGGCCTGTCGGCCACGGACTCGGAGGACCACCATGCGCGACGCCGCTCTGCTCGGTGCCAGACTGCTGCTCGGCGGCTACATGGGCATCCACGCCTCGCAGAAGCTCTGGGGCAAGTTCAACGGCCCCGGCCTCGACGGCATCGGCGCGGTCTTCGAATCCCGCGGACTCTCCCCCGGCCGGGAGATGGCGATGGCGGCGGCCGCGACCGAGCTCACCGGCGGGGCGCTCACCATCAGCGGGGTGGCCTTCCCGGCCGGCCCGCTGGCGGTCGCGGGCGCCATGGCGGTGGCCGCCGCCCATAACCGGGAGGGCGGCCTGATGGCCACGCACCAGCGGCGTCGAGCTGCCGGCGCTCTATCTGACGCTGGCCCTGACCCTGGCCGCGGCCGGCCCGGGCAAGTACAAGATCGGCCCCGGCCTGCCCGACAAGCTGGCCGCGGTCGGCTTCGTGGCCGGCGGCCTGGCCGTCGGCGCGCTAGTCGCCAAGATGGTCACCGGCAAGCCCGCCCCGGCTGAGGTCCCGGCCGAGTCTCCCGTCGCCGATGACTGAAAATCTTTCGTCCGAACGGACCGTGGATGACTGGTCCGTCGCCGCGCTTGACCTGGACGCCTACCTGACCAGGGTCGGCTACACCGGCCCGCGAGACGCGACCGAGGCGACGCTGACGGCGCTGTACCGGGCGCATCTGGCCTCGATCAGGTTCGAGAACTTCGACGTCTTCCTGCGCGGCGGGGTGGCGGTCGACCTCGAGTCGATCCAGGAGAAGATCGTCTTCCGCGGCCGCGGCGGCTACTGCTACGAGCAGGCGCAGCTGTTCGGCGCGGTCCTCGAGCGCCTCGGCTTCACCGTTGAGCGGATGCTCGCCCGGGTCGGCCCGGACGGCGGCCCCGCCCGCGGCCGCACCCACCTCACCCTCCGGGTCCAGTCCGGCACCGGGGTGTGGCTGGCCGATCCCGGCTTCGGCAACTCACCGCCCGCCCCGCTGTCGCTGCGCCGGTACCGCTCCGGCGGCCCCCTGGAGGTCGACGGCTGGATCTACGAGATCACCCCCGACCAGGAAAACGGGGACGAGGTCTGGAAGCTCCGGGAGTACCAGGCGGGCGAGTGGGTCACCCTGCACCGCTGGGACGACGCCCGGACGCACCCGATCGACGTGGTCCTGTCCAACCACTTCACGTCCACCCACCCGGACTCGTGGTTCACCTGGCAGCCGATCCTGGTCCGCCGCGACCCGGACGCGGTCCGCTCGCTCGTCGGCCGCTCCTACACGATCACCCGCCCCGGCCACGTCAAGGAGCGCCGCGTCCTCACCGACGCCGAGTTCGCCGCCGCCCTCACCGACGAGTTCGCCCTCAAGCTCACCCCCGACGAAATAGCCACCCTGGTAGCCGCCCCAGTACCCGCCCCCACCCCCCGCTAGCCGCCCCGCCGCAGCTTGGTGAACCCCGGCAGCGCCCGGGCGACGGCGAACGCGCCCACCATGCACGCCAGCCCGCCGGAGACGACCGACGCGGTGTCGCCGAAGGCGGTCGCGACCGCCCCCGCCTCCAGGTCGCCGAGCCGAGGCCCGCCCGCGACCACCGCCATCTGCACGCCCATCAGCCGCCCGCGCATCCCGTCCGGCCCGGCGAACTGGATGATCGTGTTCCTGAAGACCGCCGACAGCACGTCGGCCCAGCCCGCGACCGCCAGCAGCGCCAGCGCCAGCGGCAGCCAGTGGGCGACCCCGAAGCCGGCGATCGCGGCGCCCCAGACGAGGACCGCGCAGATGACCGCGAGCCCCTGGCGGCGAACCCGGCCGACCCAGCCGGTGGTGAGCGCGCCAACCAGCGCCCCGGCCCCCGGCGCCGCGTAGAGCAGCCCCACCGTCGTCGCCCCGCCGCCGAACACGGTCGCCGCCAGCGCCGGGAACAGCGCCCGGGGCATCCCGAACACCATCGCGTTGACGTCGATGACGTAGGCGCCGAGCACCGGCTGGGACCGCCGCACGAACCGCAGGCCCTCGAGGGTGGAGCGCCAGCCCGGCCGGGTGGTCGCGGCGCCCGGCGTCCAGGCCGCGGGCGGGAGCTGCGGCGACATTGTCAGCACGGCCGTCATCGCGATCAGGTAGCTGGCGACGTCGATCCAGTAGATGATGTGCACGCCCGCCCCCGCCAGCAGCAGTCCGGCCACGGCCGGCCCGACGATCGCGCCGGCCTGGAACAGCGACTGGAAGATCGCGTTGGAGGCCGGCAGCAGGTCCATGCCGACCAGTCCCGGCAGCATCGCGTTCCTGGCCGAGCTGTCGATCCCGCTCTGCGAGGCGGTGATCGCCGGCAGCAGGAACAGCGGCCACAGCGCGGGCCCGAAGTCCGCGTTCAGCGCGAGCCCGGCGCTGCAGCACGCGCAGATCGCCTCGACGATCAGCAGCAGCCTGCGCCGGTCGACCGCGTCCACCAGTGACCCGCCCAGCAGCGAGCCGAAGATCAGCGGGAACAGCTGAGTCAGCGAGACCAGCCCGACCATCAGCGACGACCGGGTGATCGCGTAGACCTGGAACGGCACCGCGACCGTCGTCAGCTGGTTGCCGAGCACCGACACCCCGAGTCCCGAGATCAGCGCGCGGTAATCGCGCGACCGCCGCAGCGGGGTGATGTCGAGCAGAACGTGCCTGGCCACCCACTGTGATACTGGCGGACTCATGCGTGGGTCAGGTTGGCGGACATCCCCTCAAAGATAAGCCCTAAGCCTCGCTAACGAATGCGGACGGACGGCCGGGAGAGTTCTCCCCGGCCATCGCGTCCAGGGCGGCACCACGGTCGTCGGTGTCATCATGGGCCTATGGAGTCGCTGTCCGAATTGCGCGAGCGTCGGGCCTTCGAGTGCCGGCTGACCGCCGACCGGGCGCTCGGCTCGCTTGACGAGGCCGAGGCGTTTCTGCGCGAGCGCGCCCTGCTGACCCGGACGGCGGACTGCGCCCTGCCCAGCCTGTACGAGGCGTGCCACGAGCCGGCCTACCGGCCGGGCACGGCCGGCTTCGGCAGCTGGCCCGCGACCAAGTGGCCCTGGTTCGGCGCGCTGACCGAGCGCGGTCATCTCTGCGTGGCCGTCCACCGGGGCAAGAACCTTCTGGTCAGCGCCGAGGCGGCCGCGCTCCTTGAACCCGATCTGCCGGGCCGAGACCGACCGGGTACGAGCCGCCGACCCGGGCTGGCGGCGGCTGCTCGACCACCTGGCCCGGGTTGGCCCGTCCACCACCGAGGATCTGCGGACCGAGCTCAGCCTCAAGCGCCAGGAGCTCAAGGCGCTGCGCTCCCCGCTCGAGCGCTGCGGCGTCATCGTCGCCCGGTCGGTCGCGATGACCTCAGGCCGCGACGGCGACGGCGGCGACGGTCACCGGCACGACACCGAGCTGTCCCGCTGGGATCAGGTCTACCAGGGCCCGCCCGCCGCCTCGTCCGACCCGGCCGAGGCCCTGGCCGACCTCGTCGCCGCCGCCGTCCGGGCCGCGGTCCTCGCCCCCGAGCCGGAGCTGCGCCGCTGGTTCTCCTGGCCCTGGTACTGGACCGACACGCTCATCGACGACCTGGTCCGGGCCGGCCGCCTCCGTCGCCTCGACGCCCACATCGCCGTCCCCAACCCCGCCTAACGACGCCTGGCTGCAGGCGGGGAGCCCGGCCGGGCCTGTCAACTACAGCCACCGACAGATTGCGCGGTCTGTCGGCTACGCCATCGACATCGCACCAGCACACCATGCTCACCGTCACCACTGTCCACAGGCCGGACGGATACGGGGCTCAATGTGGGGATTCCGGGTCGCGGGGTGCCCTGTGATGTCTCAAGACATAGAGGACAGGGTGCCTCACATTTCGGGGGTTGGGTTTTTTCTGGTGCGGCCGGGTGGTGCGCCGGTGGGCTGGTAGTCGCGGGTCGGGTCGATGGTGAGCTCGCGGAGGACCTCGCCGGTGGCGGCGTCGGCGATCTGGATGGCCGGGCCTGCGCTGATGACCAGGACGGGGGTTCCGGCGTGGCGGCGGCCGACGGCGATGTGGCGGCGGCGCCCGTGGTGGCTGTGGGTGATGGTGCCGTTGGACGCGACGCGGCCGGTTCGGGTGACGGGGCGGCCGTTGTCGGGGGCGGGGGCGGCCTTGGGGCGGGCGGCGTAGGCGGCGGCCGGGGTGCGCCGATCGAGGGAGCGGTGCGGGCGGCGCTGGTTGTACTCGTCGGCGAACCGGCCGAGCTGATCTTGGAGGGCGGGCAGGTGCGGGGCGGGGGGCTGGCGGGCGAGCCAGCGCTTGAGGGTCTGGTGGAGCCGCTCGACCTTGCCCTGGGTCTGGGGGTGGCTCGGCTTGCCGTTCTTGCGGGTGACCCCGAGGGCGGCCAGCTCCTGCTCGAGGGCGCCGGCGCCGCCGGAGGGCAGGAGCCGGGTGGTGAACACCAGGCCGTTGTCGGTCAGGGTGGCGGCGGGGGCGCCGTGCGCGGCGCACGCGGCGCGGAACGCCTCGACGACGTCCTGGCCGGTCACGGGGGCGTGCGCGGTCAGCGACAGGATGTACCGGGAGTGGTCGTCGATCCAGGCCAGGATCTCCGCGTCCCGCCCGCCGGCCAGCGGCCAGTGGGTGAAGTCGGACTGCCACAGCTCGTTGGGCGGCTCGGCGGCGAACCGGGTCCATGACGAGCGGGGCCGCTTGCGGGGCTGCGGGGTCACCAGCCCGGCCCGGGCCAGGTACCGGTGCACCGTCGCCGGCGACACCCTGAGCTGGTGATGGGCCTGCAGGTGCCACGCGATCGTGTGCGGCCCGGCGTCCAGCCCCGCCCCGTCCAGCTCCTTCCGCAGCCGGGCGATCAGCTCGGCGGCGTCCGGGCCGATCGCGGACGGCGACGAGGCGGGCCGCCGCGACCGAGGCTCGAACGCCGCCTCGCCCTCCAGGCGGTAGCGGGCCAGCAGCTTGTAAACCCAGGACCGGGCCACCCGGTACTCGTCGGCGACCTCCCCGACCGGGCGCTTCTCGACAATGACGGCGGTGATAACCAGGCGGGCCTTCGACATCCCCGCAGCGTCCGGCCGCGCCCGCGCTCAGCCCCCGCGACACGCCGGACTTGTCCTCTATGTCTTGAGACACCTGTCCTCGATGTCCTGAAACAAGACAGGTCGCGGGGTGCCCCCAACGGACCACGATGACGCCTCAAGCCGGAAAACGCGGTCCCCAACGGAACACGATAACGGCCCCACCGTATCCGCTCGCCAGCGTCCGCCCCGGCCGCCCAGCAGCCCGCACCCGCAACCACCAGACACCACCTGGAGCCACCGCGACCGCCGCCGAACACCCAAGCCGCCGCTTGACAAGCTAAGCCCCGGATGTCTAGCGCCCACGAATCTGCTGGCCACCATCGCCGGGGCGGATGCGATTTGTCGGCCGGGCCAACGCGGTTCCCCCGAGATCGCGGCTAACCTGCTGGTATGTCCGGCCGAGCGCAGTTCACGGTGGTGCGCCGGCCGCTGCGGTGGAAGCTCGAGGCGGTCGAGGCGCTCCGGCTGGTCCGCGACGACGCCCACCCGGTCGCGCTGTTCGGCACCTGGGCGGGCGGCGCCGACGTGGTCGCGGCCGAGCCGGCCAGCGTGCGCAGCGGACCCGGCCCGCTGGCGGACGTGTTCGACCCGCCGCTGTCGTCCACCGCCGACGATAGTTCCTTCGCCTTCGCCAACAGCGCCGCCTTCGCCAACAGCGCCGCCTTCGCCAACAGCGCCGCCTTCGCCAACAGCGCCGCCTTCGCCGGCGGCTGGATCGGCTACCTGGGCTACAGCGCGGGCGGCGAGGCGCTCGCCCCGGCCGGGCCGCGCCGGCTGCCCCCGTGGTGGTTCGGCTGGTACGACAACGTGCTGGTGCGCGAGCGGGCGACGGGGGAGTGGTTCTTCGAGGCACTGTGGACCGACGCCCGCGCGGCGGCGCTCGAACGCCGCTACGCGGGCCTGGTCGCCCGGGCGGCCGAGCCGGCTCCGCCCCGCAGCTACCAGTTCTCGCCGTTCCGGCTGAGCCGGGAGGCGGCCGGCCACCAGCAAGCGGTCGCGCGGGCGGTGGAGTACATCCGCGCGGGCGACATCTTCCAGGCCAACATCTGCCTGCGGGCGGAGGCCGAGTTCGCGGGCGACCCCCTCGACGCCTTCTGCCAGGCCGCAGCCGAACTCCAGCCGCCCTACGCTGCCTTCATCGGCGTCTCCGCCGTCCCGGCAACCGGCCCGGCCGGCCCGGCCGGCGCCGCGGTCGCCGCGGGCGCCGCCCCGGCAGTAGCACGCGCCGCCGTGGCGTCGCTCTCGCCCGAGCTCTTCCTGCGCCGGGCCGGCCAGACGGTGACGTCCAAGCCGATCAAGGGCACCGCCCGCCGCGGCGACGACCCGGCCGAGTCGGCCGCGCAACTGGCCGAGCTCGAGCGGTCGGCCAAGAACCGGTCAGAGAACGTGATGATCGTCGACCTGGTCCGCAACGACCTCAGCCGCGTCTGCGTCCCGGGCGCGGTCACGGTCCCCGACCTGCTCGGGGTCGAGCCCCACCCCGGCCTGTGGCACCTGGTCTCCACCGTCGAGGGCACGCTCGGGGACGGCGTCACCGACGGCGAGCTGATCCGCGCCGCCTTCCCGCCCGGCTCCGTCACCGGCGCCCCGAAGGTCCGCGCGCTCGAGATCATCGACGAGCTCGAACTGGCCCCCCGCGAGGCCTACACCGGCGCCATCGGCTTCCGCTCCCCGGTCGCCGGCCTCGAGCTCAACGTGGCCATCCGCACCTTCGAGTTCGCGGCGGGCAGATCCTGGCTCGGCGCGGGCGGCGGCATCGTCGCCGACTCCGACCCCGCCGCCGAGTACGCCGAGTGCCTGATCAAGGCCACCCCCCTGCTCACCGCGATCGGCGCCCGGCTCGACGTCAGCGCGGCGCCCGAGTCGGCCCGCCCGGTCGCGCTGAGCCGGCTCACGCCGCGTCCCTCGGCCGGAGTCTTCAGCTCGCTCCTCGTCACCGACGGCCAGACCCGGGGCCTGGCCGGGCACCTCGCCCGCCTGGCGGCCAGCGTCCGCGACCTCTACGGCAAGGACCTCCCGGCCAGCCTCCAGGCCGACCTCGCCGCCTGCCTGGCGTCCGCCCCGACCGGCCGCCTCCGCATCACCGTCCGCCCGGTCGGCGGCCCCCTCCAGGCCACGATCGAGGTCGTCCCCCTCCGCCCCTCTTCCGCGCCGCCCTCGCCCCTCCCCGAGATAACAGCAAGAAGCGCCGCAAGCGCTGCACAGATGCCAACCAGGCCCGCTTCGCTCGGAGGCGCGATCACCCTCCGGCCGATGACGGTCGCGGGCGGGATCGGCGGCCAGAAGTGGCGCGACCGGCGGCTGCTGGCCGAGCTGGCCATCCGCGCAGGCGCGGCCGCCGATGAGCAGGTGCTGATCACCGACGAGACCGGCGAGATCCTGGAGACCGACAAGGCGAACGTGTTCGCGGTCATCGACGGCGTGCTGCTGACCCCGCCCGCCGACGGCCGCCTGCTCCCCGGCACCACCCGGGCGGCGATCATGCGCGCGGCCCGCGACCACGGGATCAGGGTCGGGCAGAAGCCGCTGACCCTCGGCGAGCTCGCCGACGCGAGCGAGGTCTTCGTCACCAACGCGGTCGTCGGCGTCCTGCCGGTCGCCGCCATCGACGGCCTCCCCGCCCGCTGGCCTCCGGGTGCGCTCACCGAGACCCTGGCCGCCGCCCTGGCCACCCGCACACCCGACCCCGCGCTGACCACAGCCACCTCGCCGGCCCCACCAACCCTGCCGCCCCCAGTCGCCAGGCCGACCTCTGCCACCCCACCGGCCCAGAACCGTACCGGCCCGGTGGCCCCGAGGGCCATAACCTCCACGGCTCCGGAGGCCACCCGGCCGCTGATCGTCCTCATCGACAACTACGACTCGTTCACCTGGAACCTCGCGCACCTGTTGTCCACCGGCGGCGCGCGGGTCGAGGTCGTCCGCAACGACGAGGTGACCGTCGCCGAGATCGCCGACGCGCGGCCGGCGGGCGTGGTGATCTCCCCGGGCCCGTGCGCCCCGGCCGAGGCGGGCATCAGCATCGAGGCGGTCCGGTCCTGCGCCGCCGCCGGCACCCCGCTGCTCGGCATCTGCCTCGGCCACCAGGCGATCGCGGCCGCCTTCGGCGCGGCGATCGTCCGGGCCCCCCGCCCGGTGCACGGCCAGGCCTGCGACGTCGCCCACGACGGCCGCGGCGTGCTGGCCGGCCTGCCCCATCCGTTCCAGGCCACCCGCTACCACTCGCTGATCATCGACGAGCGCACGCTCCCGCCCGAGCTGGTGATCACGGCGCGGACCGGCCCGCTCCCGATGGGCGTCCGGCACCGATCGGCGCCGGTCGAGGGCCTCCAGTTTCACCCCGAGTCGATCCTGACCACCTGCGGCGAGGTGCTCATGCGCAACTTCGTGAAATCAACGGCCCGTTCGATATAAAAAAGATCTTTTTCCCCGAACGGTCCCTGGCCCCACCTCCCGCCGCCACCCGTCTCAGGTGCCGGGCGGACCGTCCAGAATCGTCGGAACGTACTCGAGCAGCTGGCTGCGACCGTCGAAGGTGCGGCTGCTGATCAGGTCTAGCGCCACATCGGGATAGCCGTCGTAGATCCGTTCCCGGCCGCTGCTTCCGGTGATAACGGGAAAGACGACCACGCGGAAGCGGTCCGCCAGGCCGGCCTTCAGCAGCGAGCGGCACAGGGTGAGGCTGCCGATGGTGCGCATCGGCTTGGCGGCCGTGTCCTTCATCTCCCGCACCGCCGCAACCGGGTCTCCGGCCACGAGCCGCGTGTTCGGCCAGGAAAGAGGCTCGCTCAGCGTGCTCGAGAAGACGACCTTCGCCATGCCCGCCAGGGCATCGGTGCCCGGCTCGCCCCCGGCGGCGAATCCCGACATGAGGCGGTACGTGTTTGCGCCCATCAGGATCGTGTAGTCCGCTTCTGGCTGCCCGGCCAGCCACGCGAGGTATTCGGGTCCCTCGAGCCCCCACCACCCCGGCCAGCCGTCGGCCGCCCCGTACCCGTCAAGCGAGGTGATGTAGTCGATGAGGAGTTCTGGCATCGTCGTGTCCTTGTCCTTAGGTCTGGGTATCAGGTTCCCGCCTTCGCTACCGCCGAGATAGGTACGACGGTTAGGACGTGCGACGCGGCGGGAACTCATCGCCCTCTCGACGGGCGGTCGCCTGATCAGCGGTCACCCAAGGGACTAAACGGGACGTACCTTTGGTTAAGAACTTCTTCAGTGAGGTAGGCCACTCCCGGTAGACAGTGTTGTTAGGTAAGCCTTACCTTAGTCTGCGTGACTTGGGCAGACAGCGTTCCTAACCTCCTGATCGGGCTTCGTGAGGGCCTCGAGGCCGGCCTTGTGGTGACCATCCTGCTGGCGGCCGTGAAGAAAACGGCGACGGCGCAGGCCGACGGCGACGGTGCGGCGCGGGTGCCGACGGCGCCGATCTGGCTCGGGGTGCTCGGCGCGGTGACCCTGTCGGGCGCGTTCGCGGCGGTGCTGACGTTCTCGGTCAGCGTGCTGTCGAGCCAGGGCCAGGAGGCGGTCGGCGGGCTGCTCAGCGTGTTCGCGGTCGGCCTGGTGACCGCGATGATCTTCTGGATGCGGCGCACCGCCGCCACCCTCTCGTCGCACCTGCGGGGCGAGGTCGCGCGGGCGGCCGCGATCGGCACCGGGGCGCTCACGATCACCGCGTTCCTGTCGGTCGGACGCGAGGGCCTGGAGACCACCCTGTTCCTGTGGACGGCGGCGCGGGCCTCCGGGCAGACCGCCGGGCCGCTGGTCGGGGCCGCGATCGGGATCGCCGCCGCCGTCCTGCTGTGCTGGCTGCTCTACCGGCGGGCGATCCACCTGAACCTGGGCGTGTTCTTCAACCGGACCGCGATCGCGCTGATCGTGATCGCGGCCGGCCTGCTCGCCTACGGGCTGGGCGACCTGCAGGACGCGAACTTCCTGCCCGGCCATGCCTGGATCGCGTTCGACCTGACCGCGCACATCGACCCGACCTCGTGGTGGGCGTCGATCATCACCGGCATCACCGAGCTGTCGCCGAAGATGACCGTGCTCCAGGTCACCGCCTACCTGGCCTACCTCGTGGTGGTCATCCCCGCGTTCGTCAACGCGGGCCGCGCCGTGCAGACCGCCGCAAGCCCTGCCCCCGCCCCGGTCCTGGCCGGCGCGTCCGCCGCGGCGTCCGCCAACCCCGAGCCGAGTCGCTGGGAGCGAGTCGCGGGCGGCCGCCCGTGGGCGGTGGCGGGCGTCCTCGTCGCCGTCCCCGCGCTGGCGGCCGGCCTGACCATCGTCGCCCTGCCCGCTAGCGCAGGCAACGGAGCCGACGCGGTCACCGTGTCCACGACCGAGTGCGCGCCCGAGTTCACCGCCGCCGCGGCCGGCAACCAGACGTTCACCGTCGCCAACACCTCCGGCCTGGCGGGCGAGGTCAACCTCGACAACGCGGCCGGCGCGGTCGTCGGCGAGATCGAGACGCTCGGCCCCGGCACCTCCGCGCCGCTCAGCGCCGATCTCGGCGCCGGCACCTACGTGTTCAGGTGCCTGATCGGCTCGCAGGCGGCCACCACCTCGCAGACGGTGCAGGTCAGCGCCAAGACCGCGACCAACGACCCCGCCCCGGTGGCGGTCAAGCCGGTCACGGTGGCCGAGCTGACCCCGCCGAACAAGCTCTACCAGGCGTACGCCGCCGTCCAGCTCAAGGACCTGGCGAGCGACGTCGCCAAGATCAAGTCCGACCTCGGCCGCAAGGACATCGCGCAGGCGAAGACCGACTGGCTGGCCGCCCAGCTGGACTGGGAGCGGGTGGGCGCGTCCTACGACAGCTTCGGCGACCTCGGCCTCGCGGTCGACGGGCTGCCGACCGGCTTCGTCAAGGGCGTCAGCGACCCGGGCTTCACCGGCCTGCACCGGCTCGAGTACGGCCTCTGGCACGGCCAGCCCGCCGCCGGGCTGCTGTCGGTCACCGACGCGCTGGCGAAGAACGTCGCCACCGTCCAGAAGGACCTCACCAGCGACGACCTGGCGGGCGACCCCACCCAGCTGCCGCTGCGGGTGCACGAGATCATCGAGGACGCGCTCCGCGACCACCTGTCCGGCATCGACGACGAGGGCGGCAACGCCGGCTACGCCCAGACCTGGGCCGACACCCAGGTCGACCGGGTCGTCCTCGGCGAGGAGTCCGCGCTCATCAACGACCGGGACCCGGGCCTGGTGGCGACCGCGCAGCGCGAGCTGAGCACGCTCGACTCGGCGCTGCTGGCGACCAAGACCAGCGACGGCCAGTGGCAGTCGCTCACCGCGGTCTCGCTCGGCCAGCGCCAGCACGTGGACGCGGCGATCGGTGCGCTGCTCGAGACGCTCGCGGTCGTTCCAGACCTCCTTGAAGTTCCCCCCACGCACTGATCCTTGCCCCCGGCTAGCTAGCGGACTGGTTCCCCGGCCGCGGCCGGGCATCAACCTCAGGAGATTTTTCGTGAACATCAACCGCCGGAACTTCCTCAAGGGCACCGCGGCCGGCGCGGCCGGCACCGCGCTGGCCGGCGGCGTGCTGATCGGGGGAGCGCACGCCGACGCGAACGCGGCCACCGCCACGTCCGGGCCGGTGACCGAGGCGTGGTACCCGTTCCACGGCGCGCGCCAGTCCGGGGTGCTCACCCCCGGCCCGGCCGAGAAGCAGGCGTTCACCTGCGTCGCGTCGTTCGACGCGATGGCGTCGAGCAACGGCCGAGCTGGCCGACCTGATGCAGACGATCACCACCCGCGCCCGGTTCCTGACGGCCGGCGGGACCCCGGCCAACCTCGGGGTCAGCCAGCCGCCGTCGGACAGCGACGTGCTGGGGCCGGTGATCCCGGCCGACGGCCTGACCGCGACGCTGTCGGTCGGCTCGACGCTGTTCGACGACCGCTACGGCCTCGCCGCGGTCAAGCCGGGCAAGCTCACCCCGATGACCGCCTTCCCCAACGACGCGCTCGAGCCGGCCTGGCTCGGCGGCGACCTGCTGCTGCAGCTGTGCGCCAACCACCCCGACACGATCCACCACGCGATCAGGGACATCACCAAGCACACCCGCGGCGGCATGCAGCTGGCCTGGAAGATGGAGGGCTACAACTCGCCGCCGCGCCCGTCGGGCACCTCGCGGAACCTGCTCGGCTTCAAGGACGGCACCGCCAACCCGACCGGGGCGACCGCGACCGACCTGGTCTGGGTGGACGACCCGGCCGAGCCGTCCTGGACCGCCAACGGGTCCTACGTGGTGGTCCGGCTGATCCGGATGCTGGTCGAATTCTGGGACCGGGTGTCGATCAACGAGCAGGAGACGATGTTCGGCCGGCGCCGGGACAGCGGCGCGCCGCTCGACGGCAACAGCGAGTTCGACGCGCCCGACTACAAGGCCGACCCGCACGGCAGCGTCATCCCGCTCGACGCGCACATCCGGCTGGCCAACCCGCGCACCCCCGCGACCGCCGACCAGCGGCTCATCCGCCGCTCCTACAACTACGACCTCGGCGTCGACCCGAACGGCAACCTGCAGAGCGGGCACATCTTCGTCTGCTACCAGCAGGACGTGGAGCGCCAGTTCGCAAACGTGCAGAAGCGGCTGATCGGCGAGCCGCTGACCGACTACGTGCAGCCCTTCGGCGGCGGGTACTTCTTCACCCTCCCCGGCGTGCGGAACGCGTCCGACTGGTACGGCCGGGCGATGCTGGCGTAGCCGCCGGCGGCGGCCGCCGCCCGGATCACCGGACGGTGGCGCTGGTCCCGAGCTCCATCGCGATCCTCGGCCGCAGCGGCGGCCGCCGCACTAGCGCGGTGTCAGCCGGAACGCCCGCGCCCCCGCCGCCCAGGCCAGGTGCAGGTCGGTCTGGTCGGGGTGGCCGGCCGAGTCGAGGCCGACGTTGTTGAACTTGGCGAAGGTGCGGTTGTCACGGCACATGATCCCGTAGGCGTTGGTGACGGCGCGCTCGTCCGTCATGACCTCGACGTCGGCCAGCCGCCGCCGGCCCTTGAGCCGGATCTCGACCGGGTCTCCGGTGCGCAGGTTCCGGCCCCAGCCGAAGGGCGTGCCGATGAGCAGGTCGCCCTCGCTGCGGGTGTAGGCCACCGGGACCGTGTAGCGGCGTCCGGTCTTGCGACCGACGATGTAGATCGTGACCAGCCTGCTGCCCGCGAGCCGGGACAGCAGCGGCGTGCGCAGCAGCCCCCGCACGATGCGATTCCCCACGCTCTGCAGGGCCATAGTCTGTGCGCGCGGGCTCGGCCGGACCGCCGGATTGCCCGTCACCGGCTCGTTGGTCATCTGGTGCTCCTCGTCGTTTGTTACCTCGGCCCCGTCCGGGTCGTCTATGGGTATGACGAACCGCGGAGAAGGAAGGTAACAGTGGACACGGCAGACGGGTCGACCGCTCAGTTCCAGGCGCACCGCGCGCACCTGCGGGCCGTGGCCTACCGGATGCTCGGCTCGCTGAGCGAGGCCGACGACGCCGTCCAGGAGACCTGGCTGCGGCTGAACCGGTCGGGCGGCGAGGTGGAGAACCTGCGCGCGTGGCTGACCACCGTCGTGTCCCGCGTCTGCCTGGACATGCTGCGGGCCCGGGTCGCCCGGCATGAGGAGCCGCTCGACGCGCACGTGCCGGACCCGGTGGTCACCGCCGCCGGCGACGATCCCGAGCAGCATGCGCTGCTGGCGGACTCGGTCGGCCTCGCCCTGCTGGTCGTCCTCGACACGCTGTCGCCGTCCGAGCGGCTGGCGTTCGTGCTGCACGACATCTTCGCCGTGCCGTTCGAGCGGATCGGGCCCATCCTCGACCGGTCGCCCGCCGCGGCCAAGCAGCTGGCCAGCCGGGCCAGACGCCGGCTGCACGATGTCGGCTCGGCCGCCGAGGCCGAGACCGACCCGGCCCGCCAGCGCGCCGTGCTCGACGCGTTCCTGGCCGCCTCGCGCGACGGCGACTTCGCGGGCCTGCTGGCGGTGCTCGACCCGGACGTGGTGCTGCGGGCCGACGCCGGCTCCGGCCCGATGGGGCCCTCGCGGCTGCTCCGGGGCGCGTCGGAGGTGGCCGCCCAGGCGATGAGCTACGCGCCGATGGCCCGGTTCGCGCATCCAGTGCTCGTCAACGGCACCCCCGGGCACCTCATCGCCCGCGACGGACGGCCGCTGGTCGTGATCGGCGTGACCAGCCGCAACGGCAAGATCACCGAGATCGACATCCTGGCCGACCCGGACCGGCTCAGCCGGCTGAACCTGGCCGGCCTGATCGACTAAGGTCCTCGCGGCTGGTCAGCGTACGGATCCTAGGGCGTCTTCGGCCGCCGGTGCCGCGAGACCGTTCTGCGGTACAGCTCGGCGGCGGTTATCTTGCCGTCTACGCAGGCCGAGATCTCCCGGTCGTGTTCGAGGCTGAATGCTCCCGGCAACTCCACCTGCACCGACTGCGCGGCGGATAGGGCGTCGTCCAGGCGGGCGCGCTGCCGCGCTGGCGCCTCATGCCGCTCATTGGCGACATCTGTTGCCCGGCGGCGCATGGGTTAGGCGCGGTAGGCGTCGCGGCGGTGGCGGATCGAATGGATTTCGACCTGGTGCTTGGCCTCGTCGATGCGGTAGATGATCCGGTAGGTTCCGCGGCGGGCCGAGTGGTAGCCGTCGAACGGCTCGTCCAGTGGCTTGCCCGCCCGGTAGGGGTTCGCGGCGATCGAGCCGTCGATCGTTTCCATGGCGGCGAGGGCGACTTCCAGGGGAAGGTTCTCCCTGATGTTGCAACGGGCCTGTCCGGACAGGAGCACTAGGTAAGGGCCGCCCGGCCGCGGGGTCGGTTCCGCTCACCGCGCGCCAAGGCGTCGGCGCTGTTCCAGTTCGGCACGCACCTGGGCGGCGGTGTAGGTGTCGCCGGCGGCGAAGTCCTCCTTGGACTGCCGCAGGTCCGCGACCGCTTCCGAGTCCCCGAGGATGTCGAGCGTCTCCTGCATGGACTCGTACTCGGCCACCGAGATGAGCATGACGTCGGCGCGGCCGTTGCGGGTGATCGTGAAGTGATCGTGCTCGCGCGCGACCCGCTCGGCGAGCTCGGCGATCCGGGCCTTCGCCTCGGTAATTGGAATGGTCTCCATAAGGCTCACTATACAGACCGGTCATAATTATGGCCAGTTGCCAGGCTGGGCGTTTCCGCCATTAGGCGGCCCTCGGCTGGCAGGCCGTTCCGCGAGCGCCTTCGGATCCGAAGCCGCCACTTGCATTAGACAGGACGGTCTATCTATACTTGCGAGTAGACAGAACGGTCTACCTAGTACAAGGAGCGGTCATGAACGGCAGCAGCGGCCTCCCGGCCCCCGTCGCCCTGGTCACCGGCGCCACCAGCGGAATCGGCCGCGAGGTGGCACGGAAGCTGGCCGCCGACGGCTTCTCGGTCCTGGTGCACGGTCGCGACCCGGCCCGGGGCGCGGCGGTGGTGGACGAGATCATCGCCGACGGCGGCCGCGCCCGGTTCGCCGCGGCCGACCTGACCGACGCGGCCGACCTCGACCGGCTGGCGGCCGAGGCGGCCGACGTGGACGTCCTCGTCAACAACGCGGGCTTCTCCTGGTTCGGCCCGACCGCCGAGCTGACCCCGGCGACCTTCGACGCGATGTTCGCCGCCAATGTCCGCTCCGCCTACTTTCTGGTGGCGGCGATCGCGCCGCTGATGGCCAAGCGCGGCACCGGCGCGATCATCAACCTGGGCAGCATGGCGGGCCAGATCGGGCTCGCTGGGGGCGCGGCCTACAGCGCCACCAAGGCCGCGCTCGCGTCGCTGACCAGGTCCTGGGCAGCGGAGTTCAGCCCCCAGGGCGTTAGGGTGAACACTGTCGCTCCCGGCCCGGCCTACACCGACGGCGCGGTGCCGGAGCGCACCGCCGCGCTCGGCGGCACCACCTTGCTCGGCCGCGCCGCCGAGGCGAGCGAGATCGCCGATGTGATCGCCTTCCTCGCGTCGCCCAAGGCGGCCTACATCACCGGCGCGGTCATCGCCGCCGACGGCGGTCGCACCGCCATCTGAGAACCCGTCCGCCAGCCGACCAGACCAACGCAAACGCAGGAGGCGCCCGACATGAACGAGAGCACCGACGCCGACACCGGAGCAACCGCCGCGACAACCGGGGCCGACCGCGGCGCGCAGTACGTGCCGAGCCCCAGCGAGCGGGTGCGCGACCAGGTGGCGCGGTACGAGGCCACCGGCGGCGTCGAGGGCGGCGAGCTCGGCGGCCTGCCGGTGATCATCTTGACCACGACCGGCGCCCGCAGCGGGAACACCAGGAAGAACCCGGTCATGCGGGTGGAGCAGGACGGCGTCTACGCGGCGATCGCCTCGTACGCGGGGAACCCTGAAAATCCGCAGTGGTACCGCAACCTCCTCGCGCATCCGTACGCGACCGTCCAGGACGGCCCGCGGATTCGCCGCGTCCGCGCCCGGGAGGTGTTCGACGAGGAGAAGCAGGGCTGGTGGGCCGTCGCCGACGCGCTCAACCCGAACTACGCCCGCTACCGCGCCAGCGCCGGCCGCGACATCCCCATCCTGGCTCTCGAGCCGGCCGAGTGGGCCGACGAGGTCGGCTGACCCGCCGCCCCGCGCGAACACGCACCTGTCGCCTACGCCACCGACCCCAAACGCCTCCTGTCACCCACGCCAGAGACACCGATAGACGATGTCGATGGCGTAGCCGACAGGACCGGGACCCTGTCGCTGGCGTAGCCGACAGACTCGAACCCCAGCACGCGTCACGACAGCGAAGACTTTTGTGGCAGATTATGACCCATGGTTCTCGACGAATTCCCCCGTCAGCTGGCCAGGACCAGGCGCTTCTCCCTCGGCGTTCCGCGCGCCGTAACGATCTCGGCCGACGGCGCGCGCGTCCTGTTCCTGCGCACCGGCGGCGGAGAGGACCCGGTCAGCCGCCTGTGGCTCCTCGACCTGGCCGACGGCAACGCCGAGCGCCTCCTAGCCGACCCGACCGCCGACTGGAACCGCGAAGGCTCGGGCGAAGTCCCCGAGGCCGAGCGCATCCGCCGCGAACGAGCCCGCGAGCTCGCGGACGGCATCGTCGCCTACTCCGCCGACGAAGCGTGCCGCACCATAGCGTTCGCCCTCGACGGCCGCCTCTGGGCACTGAACGTTCCGGCTGCAGGCCACCCGCCCGCGCTCCCGAGGCTGGTGCCAACCCCAGGCCCGGTGATCGAACCGCGCATCGACCCGACCGGCCACCGAGTCGCCTACGTCACCGACGGCGCCCTGCACGTCGTCGAGCTCGACAGCGACAGCGACAGCCACGGCACCGACGCCGACGCCGACCAGGTGCTCGCCGCCCCCGAGCACGCCAATGTCGCCTACGGCCTCCCCGAACACGTCGCGGCCGAGTCCATGCACCGCCACCGAGGCTTCTGGTGGGCGCCGGACGGCCGTCAGCTGCTGGCCGCCCGGGTCGACAACGAACCGGTCCGGCAGTGGTGGATCGCCGACCCCGCCAACCCGCAAATAGCGCCGCACGCGATCCGCTACCCGGCCGCCGGGACCGCCAACGCCGACGTCACCGCGCACGTGCTCAGGCTCGACGGCACCAGGACCGAGCTCACCTGGGACCGCACGGCGTTCGAGTACCTCACCGCCGCAGCGTGGGACAACCACGGTCCGCTGCTGTCGGTCCAGAGCCGCGACCAGCGAACGGTGCTGGTCCTCGCCGCCGACCCGGCCACCGGCGCGACGACCGTGCTGCACGAGGAGCGCGACCCGGCCTGGGTGCAGCTCACCTACGGCGCCCCGCTCCGCACCACGGCCGGCCGCCTGGTCCACGTGTCGGACCGAGACGGCGACCGGCGACTGGTCATCGACGGAAAACCGGTCACCCCGGACGGGCTCCAGGTCGTCGAGGTCAACGGCGCCGACGGCGAAACCGTCTACTTCACCGGCATCGAGGAACCAACCGAGGAACACCTGTGGCGCTACCACCAGGACCAGGGTCTGCGCCGCCTGAGCAGCACGCCCGGCGTGCACAGCGGCACCGCCAGCGGCGGCACCGTGGTCCGCTTCGAGCGCACCGAGGCAGGCGTCGAGGTAACCGCCACCCGGGCGGACGACACGACCGCGCACCCGATTCAGTGCCTGGCGGCGGAACCCGTGCTCCAGCCCAGAATCACCTGGCTGACGGTCGGGCCACGGAAACTGCGGGCGGCCCTGCTGCTGCCCTCCTGGTACGAACCGGGCGCAACGAAGCTCCCGGTGCTGATGAGCCCCTACGGCGGAGCGGCCGGCCAGCTCGTCCTCCGGATGCGCACCGCCGCGTTCTGCGAGGACCAGTGGTTCGCCGAGCACGGCTTCGCCGTCCTCGTGGTCGACGGGCGGGGCACCCCCGGCCGAGGCCCCGCCTGGGAGAAGACCGTCCACGGCGACATCCTCTCCGCCCCGGTCGAGGATCAGGCCGACGCGCTCACGGCGGTCGCCGAGCAGGTCCCCGACCTCGACCTGGGCAAGGTCGGCATCCGCGGCTGGTCATTCGGCGGGGCCCTCGCCGCGATGGCCGTCATCCGCAGGCCGGAGGTGTTCCACGCCGCGATCTCCGGCGCCGCCCCGCACGATCAGCGGCTGTACGACACGCACTGGCGCGAGCGGTTCCTCGGCCTCCCGGACGAGAACCCGGCCGGCTACGACCGCTCCTCCACCATCACCCAGGCGGGCGACCTGACCCGCCCGCTGCTGCTGATCCACGGGATCGCCGACGACAACGTCATCGTCGCCCACACGCTGCGGATGTCGTCAGCGCTGCTCGCGGCCGGCCGCCCGCACCAGGTCCTGCCGCTGTCCGGCGCCACCCACACGCCAACCGACGAGAACACCGTCAGCCAGCTGCTCCGCCATCAGCTCGCCTTCCTCACCGACGCGCTCGCAGTCCAGCCGCGTCATGACCAGATGAGCTCGAGCTGAGCATCCAAAGGATCAAAATCAGGTTTTCCGAACGGTCCCTGGCTCCGCCCGTCAGCCAGACGATTTCTCCCGGCGGTCTAGCCGATCTTCGCGGCGACGCCGCCGTGCGCCGAGACGGTACCTTCGGGAGCGCTGTCGTCGGGGTCAGGTCGCCACTCGCGACCTCGCTGGTGTTATCGGTCGCGCGATCCGGTCGGCGGCGAAATTGTCCTTGCCGCCCGGATGCTAATCATAGATTGGGCTGTTGCCTCGGCCTGCCTGTAATGGCTGTCATGGGGCGGCGTACCGGGCGAGCAGTGGGACGAGAATCTGGGCATCGGGGCTGCCCCAGCCGGTGACCGGGTCCCAGCCAGGGCCTGCCCGGTAGCCGGTGATCATCGCGGGAGAGAATTCGGCCGTGTTGCTGTCGCCGACCTCGATGTCGTGGAAGGCCTGGTGGTATTGCGGGCTGCGGGCGATCTGGTAGATGGCCGGGTTGACGAAACCGAGGCGGCGCTTCGCGTACTGGTCGGCGAGGGCGATGATCCCTGCCCACAGGGGCGCGCTCGCGCTCGTGCCGGCGTGCCCGCTGACCGTGTAACCACCGTCGGCATTGCTCGTGACGACCGCGATCCCGGTGACGGCGTCGCCGTCGGCCGCGACGTCGGGGACGCCGCGCATCGAGCCGATGCCCTGGACGCCGTTCTGGTAGTAGGGCCGGGGGAAGAGTTGGCTGAACCCGCCGCCCGATGCCTGGAAGGCGCTGCCGGGGCTGCCGTCGGGCAGCCCCCAGGCGGTCTCGCCGATCCAGGCGCCGGTCCCGTGGCTCGCGTGCAGGGTCGTACCCCCGGCGCTGAGGACGAGCGGGTCGGACTCGACGAGGTTGACTTCCTTACGCGGGACGAAGCCACTCATGCCGCTGCCGCCGCCGAGGGCGTCGATGAGGGCGCACGGTTCCCCCGCCGCGCCGGTGTCGCCCGAGGCCGCGACGACGGTCACGTGCTGGTCGGCATCGGCTTGGAGCGCGGCGCTCAACTGGCTGACCTGGGTGTCGTCGACGCAGTGCTCCCCACCGATCTGGCCGGCCGGGCTGAGCGAGATGACGCCGCCCGCCGAGGCGCCAAGCCGCAAGGCGGCGACCGAGGCCGCCACCGCCTGGCCGGCGCCGTCCAGGGAGGTCCCTCTGACCAAGACGATGGTGAGCGCGGCGCGCGGCGCGATCGCGTGGACCACCTCGGCGTCCAGGACCTCCTCACCGAAGGCGAGCCAGGGGTGCGCCGCGCCGGGGAAGGTGCTCACCACCTTAAGGCGCGGCGCGGGCAGGTGGAACAGCCGGTCGTAGGCGGCGAAGTCCTGTCGCAGGTCGGTGACCTGGGGCGGGTTCAGCTGCGTTTCCGCGAGCTCCGGCAACACCACGGTCTCGCCGCTACCGTCGATCCCACGCGCCAGCAGCGGCTGGACGCCGTAGGCGACCTCGAGCTGCTGCGGCGCATAGCAGGTCGCGACGGAGGCGCAGTCTCCCGGTGGTCCGCCGGCTGGGCCGACCGTCGAACCGGTGCCCCCCGTCGAGCCGCCGACTCGGCCGACCGTCGGGCTGACGCCTGCCGTCGTCGCCGGGGCCGTGGGGCCGGTACTGCTGGCCGTAGGAGCCGGCGAGCAGGCCGCGACGAGCAACCCTACCGCCACTGCCAGGCCAGCTACGCGGCCTGGCAGTTGATGGTATTGCACGATGCCCGGACGGAACCCGACCATGTCTGTCCCCCTGAAACCGCTCACTACAAATCGAGTGTATATACTGAGAGTATACACGCAGTGTCGACATCCCGGTCGGCTAATCCGCTCCCTCCAGGATGAAGCCGCGGCACGCTGGGCCGTGTCCCCGGCTCCTGCGCTGGCAGGGTCTGCGCCGTCGGGATCACCGGCGGGCGTCCTACCGCGCCCAGTCCCCAGTGCCCGCTGCGGTGAACGCGGCCATCATCGGGTCGATGACGCGGCGCGCGCCGAGGAACAGGTCATCGACGAACCGGAACGCGGTCACCCGGGCGGCCCGGAGCTGGCTCATCTCCTGGCCGGGTCCTGGGCCAGGTAGCAGCGGTCCACGAACGGCAGCGGGTTGATGTCCGGTGCCAGCCAGGCTCCGCCAGGCTGCTGCGCGCTCGCCGTGACATGGCCGGTAACGGGATCGGGCCCACATGACGCCCGGCAAGCCGACGCGGCGCTGCATGTCGCCCAAGATCTGGGTGGCGCGGGTCTTGGCTTCCCCGATGATCAGCGCCTCGCAGCGGCCCATCCGGGGGTCGGCCAGAGTAGCACGGGCATTGCCTTGGCCTGGTGGCCGCCGAGCATTATCTTTTGATGTGGACAAGCCGATAGCCACGAGCAAGCAGGCGGCTGCACGGGATCTTGGTCGGCTGGCCACGAGTACGTTTGTCTGACCGGCCCATTCACCCGACGGGAGGCCGACCACCATGCTGCGGATAGTCGTCCTGTCCGACACGCACGCTCCCCGGCGCTGGAAGTCGTGCCCGCCCGCGGTCGCGTCCCAGCTCCGCGGCGCCGACCTGATCCTGCACGCCGGGGATGTGTGCACCGCCGCCGTGCTCGATGAGCTGGCGCAGTACGCGCCGGTGACCGCGGTCGTCGGCAACAACGACGGCCCCGACGTCGCCGCCTGGGGCGCGGCCGAGACGGCCGCGCTGACGCCCGGACGGCCTGCCGGTCGCGATGATCCACGACGGCGGCCCTGCGGCCGGCCGGTTGCCCCGGCTGCGGGCCAGGTTCCCCGAGGCGAAGCTGGTCGTGTTCGGCCACTCGCACATTCCGCTCGACGCCGCCGACGGGACCCTGCGGATCTTCAATCCCGGCTCGCCGACCGACCGCCGCCGCCAGCCGCACGGCACCCTGGGCGTCCTCCACGTCGCCGACGGCGCCCTCATCGAGGCCCGCCTGGTCGAGGTCAGCTAGCGGAAGGCGCAGGGAGCTCGGCCTCACCAACATCCTGACTTACCTGGAACGACTGGCTACCGATCAGCTGCCCGCCGAGTTGCTCACCAGCACGGTCAGCCTCGCCGAGCTGTCGGCCGCGGTCCACGCGGCTGAAGATATTGCCGGACGCTCCCGGCGGATCCTGCGCCCGCAGCGAGTAGAAGCCGCCTTTACCCGTTTTGCCATTCGACGTCGAGGCCGCGCGGCAGTACGGGGTCATCGCGGCCGAGCTGATCAGCATGGGCCGCAAGCCGCCAAAGGCTCGAATCCGTCGTGACCGTCGTGACCGTCGTGCCGGTGCCTATCCCGCCAACTGCCTCCTGAGCCAGCGGGGTCCCCGCAGATGGCCACGGATATCGCCGATATCCGGCCGTTCTGCGCAGTGCCACAGGGCCTGCGGCACTCGTCAGACAAGGCGCGCAGATCGAAACGTTCTTGCGGTGGCTTGCCTGCCGGGACGCGGCGTCTTCTTTTACGGGCTGGGATGTTCGCGGTCCGGTTCAGGTGCCGGCGGGTCGAAGTTGACGTCGACGCGTTCGAAGCCCTTGAGGCGCTGGGCTTTAGCCTGGCGAGAGTAGGCGCGCCGGTCGCCGGCCGTCAGGGTGACGTTGTCGGTGAAGGGGGTGAGCAGCGACCTGGGATGCAGGCGGTTAACGCGCACGACGTTGATCTCCATGCAGAGCAGGACAGCCACGGCCGTGACGTAGAGAAACGCAAGCAGCCCCAGGACGAGAGCGAATACCGCGTTCGTGGCGCTGGCGTGCTTGATCACATGCCGGACGTAGATGACCCCGAAGGATTGCAGCAGCTGCCAGATTACCGCCGAGGCTATCGCGCCCGGCACGACGTCGCGCACCGATAGCCGCCGGGCGGGCGCGAAGCGGAACGCAAAGATGGCTACGGCGATGTTGATCGCAACAGACGCCGCCAGCGCGAGGAGCTTTCCGGCTGTCCCGAGTGCCCCGGCTCCGCCGCCGCCCGCGATGGACAAGGCGGTCGTGCCCAAGATGGCCAGCCCGGCGGTGGCGAGCAGGAGCATGCTGCGGCCGCGGGCCTTGACGGGGTTCGGCCGGTTGTTGCGTGGCACTGCCCACATGGTGTTGTTCGCATACTGGAAGGCTTGCGCCACTCCCAGGCCGCCGTAGAGGGATCCGGCGATGCCTACGACGAGGCCGACCGGGCCGCCGCCGAGGCGCTTGGGCTGGGCCAGGTCCCCGCCGATCACCGGGAACTGTTGCAGCGCCGATGTGAGCACCTCGTGCTGCAGCCCCTGGTCACCTGCCAGCACGAAGCCCAGGATCGTCGAGAGCAGCAGCAGCAACGGGAACAGCGAAACGAAACCGTAGTAGGTGAGCAGCGCGGCCAGGTAGGCACCGAAGTCGTCGAAGTATTTGTAGGCCACCGCGAGCGGGAAGCCCGCCCACGGGTGCTTGCGCTGCAACCGGTCCAGATGCTCCGTGACCGCCACATCGACCACCTCACTGCACGTCGGCCAATCACCCGCACCATCGGCAGTGAATCGAGCCGTCAGCGTCTATCCCGGCGCTGCCCTGCAGGCGGGCAATGAAACCGGGGCATCCGGATGGTTCGCGCTGTATCTGCGGAGCTCCCCCTTGCCAGCCCCAGAACCGGACGATTTGGTGCGTCGCCCAGACGACCGGCCCATATGGCGGCCGCGAAAATATTCGGCAGACGTCCTTTGTCGAGAGCGGCTCGCCCTGAGCGTAGTCGGTGATCGGCGCCATCCACGCGAAGACGGCGAACGGCCAGTGCTACTCCGGTGAGCGGCATGGTGACTCGCTGGCGTTGATCGGCGAACCGCCGTCGAGCCGGCGGCGTGACAGCGTCTGGTTACTCGCAGGAGTTATCGGCGAGCCGCCCTCGAAGCCATCGGCGTGGCGGCGGCGCTGGCCGAGCAGCGCTGGTTCCAGGCGGGGAATTCATCCAGCAGTGCCGGAGAGACCAGCTCGGAACCCTGCTCGCTGCAGGTCCGCCGCGGCGCGCAAGCCGGACGGGGCGTCCGCTCGACCGCGCGCGGCGGCAATCGATAGCCGCGATGCAGGTCCGGGGGCGGCCAGATGACATAGTCGGTGCGGGCTTAGGTCAGCTGGCCTTCCATTCGGTGGTCAGCAGGCCGAGGATGACCTCGTCGGCGAAGTCTCCGTTGACCCACGCCGATCGCCGGAGGGCGCCTTCGCGCGCGAACCCGGCCCGGCTGGCGGCCTGGATCATCGCGTCGTTGTCAGCAAGGGTCTCGATCTGCAGCCGGTGCAGGCCGCGGATCGCGAACCCGTAGCGGCACAGTACCCGGACGACGTCGGTGCCCAGCCCGCGGCCGCGGAACGCCGGGAGCAGCGAGATGCCGATATGGGCAGCGCGGTTGTGCAGGTCGATGTTCCACAGCAGCGCCTCGCCCGCCAGCGCGCCGGTGGCTAGCTCGACCACCGAGAAGCAGGCCGCGTGGTCATCCGGGCCGGTCACCACGTAGGGAGAACCGGAGCCGGGCGGGATCGGCTGCCAGGGCCGGGAGTCGGCCCTGGCCCGGGTCGCGACGTCGTCGTAGAGCTCGGCGTGCAGGACGGGGATATCGCTGTCGTGCCGGGCGCGCAGCCCGGTCATCTCGCCACGTAGCATGCAGGCGTTCTACAAGGCCAGACCGCCCGGCCGCAACCCGATTACCCGCCCCGGCTCCCGGCTGTCGGCGGGAGCCGCAATGGGCATCACATAGCGTCAGGTGAACCAGCGCCGTGCACGTCATGCAGCGCGATGCGATTCCGAATACGGCCTACTGAGATCCGCCGGCATGCCGGGCACCCGCAAGCCTGCGGCCTTCCCGGCCTCGCCGTCATCGAGCGCTGCGCCCGCCCCTAAGTATTTCGGCACGGAGCTCGCCTCCAAGCAGTGAGCACTAGTTCTGTGAGACAGAACCCACGCGTCGGTGCCGGACACCCCCGGAGCTGGTCCCCTAGTGTCGGCATCCCTAGGGTGGTCTGGGCGGGAGGTCCGGCGTGAGGGCAGAAGATCCCGAAGGTGTCGTGCGCGGCGATAGCGCGATGGAGTGGGGCAGCGACGCGCTGGCGGAACTGCTGCGCCGTCTCCGCCTGCCCTACATCGCGCTCGTCCCCGGCTCGAGTTACCGGGGTCTGCACGACAGCCTGGTGAACTACAACGGCAACCGCGACCCGCAGCTGCTGGTCTGCCTGCACGAGGAGCACGCGGTCGCGATCGCGCACGGCTACGCGAAGGTGACCGGGCGGCCGCTGGCGGTCGCCGTGCACAGCAACGTCGGCCTGATGCACGCGAGCATGGCCGTCTACAACGCCTACTGCGACCGGGTCCCGATGCTGATCATCGGGGCGACCGGCCCGGTCGACGCGGCCCGGCGGCGGCCCTGGATCGACTGGATCCACACCGCCGGCGACCAGGGCGCGCTGATCCGGCCCTACTGCAAGTGGGACGACCAGGTCGTCTCGGTCGAGGCTGCCCTGGACTCCATCGCCCGCGCGTACTCGATCACCCGGGAGGCGCCGTCCGCGCCGACCTACGTCTGCCTCGACGTGAGCCTGCAGGAGCAGCCGCTGGCCGCCCGGCCGGCCATCCCCGACGTCGAGCGGGACCGGTCACCGCGGTCGCACGGCCCGGACGCCGCCGCCGTCAGAGCGGTCGGCGAGCTGCTCGGGCAGGCCCGCCGCCCGCTCTTCCTGCTCGGCCGCCTCAGCCGCGATGAGCAGGACTGGGATCGCCGGGTCGAGCTGGCGGAACGCTATCAGGCGCTGGTGGTCTCCGACCTCAAGACCGGCGCGGTGTTCCCGTCCGCCCACCGGCTGCATCCGCACCCGCCCGGCCTGTTCCTGACGGCCGAGAACGCGCAGCTGATCGGCGCGGCCGACCTGATCATCAGCCTCGACTGGATCGACCTGGCCGGGACGATCTCGGCCGCGGCCAGCCTCGGGCACCCGGCGTCGGCCCGGATCGTCTCCTGCTCGACCGACTCGGCGCTGCACAACGGCTGGTCCAAGGACTCCTTCGGGTACCAGCAGGCCGACCTGTCGGTTCCGGCCGACCCCGACCTGCTGGTGCGGGCGCTGCTCGAATCGGACGGACCGGCCAAGCCGGGCGAGTGGCCCGCCGGCGACGCCGTAGCGGCGACGGCCGCCGACGGAGGCGACGACATCTTCATGCACGGCCTGGCCGAGGCACTGCGGGACGCCCTCGCCGACCAGGACCCGGACGCAAGCCCGGCCGCAACGGCCTGCCTGGTGAGGCTGCCGCTGGGCTGGGCCGGGGCCGACCTCGACGTGGGTCATCCGCTCGACTACCTGGGCCTGGACGGCGGCGCGGGCATCGGCTCCGGGCCGGGGATGGCGGTCGGGGCCGCGCTCGCGCTCGAGGGCAGCGGCCGCCTGCCGGTGGCCGTCCTCGGCGACGGCGACTTCCTGATGGGCGGGTCCGCGATCTGGACCGCGGCCCACTACCGGCTGCCGCTGCTGATCGTGGTCGCGAACAACTCCGGCTACTTCAACGACGTGGTGCACCAGGAACGGGTGGCCCGGCAACGCCAGCGGCCGGCCGGGAACTCCTGGATCGGCCAGGCCATCACCGACCCCGACCCGGATCTGGGGGCGTTCGCCCGCTCGCTCGGCTTCCAGGCCGGCCGCCAGGTCCGCGACCGTCCGGAGCTGCCCGCCGCGCTGGCGGCCGCGGTCGCCGCCGCCCGCTCAGGCCAGTGCGTGCTGGTGGACGTCCGCGTCCGCCCCGACGGCTACGCCGCCCTCGGCGGCTAGCGCCGGGTCAGGAAGTCATCGACAACTCGGAGGCAATTCCGCCCGTGGAAGCGACACTCATCCCCGCCCTGGTCGACGGCGAACGCGTCGGCGCGGTCGCCGGAGCCACCCTGGACGTCATCAACCCCTCCACCAACAAGGTCATCGGCCGGATTCCCCGCTGCGACGAGCGCGACGTCGACGTCGCGGTGGCGGCCGCGAAACGGGCCGCCCCCGGCTGGCGGTCGACCGAGCCCCAGCTGCGCGCGGCCGCGCTGCTCGCCTTCGCCGACGCGATCGAGGCTCGCGGCGAGGAGTTGTCGCGGCTCGACTCGCTCGACAACGGCAGCCCGCTGCACGAGATGCTGGGCGACATCGGGCTCGCCACCAGCCAGATCAGGTACATGGCGGGCCTGGCGCTCGAGGTCCGCGGCCGGACCATGCCGGAAACCCCCGGCCGGCTGCACTACACCGTGCACGAGCCGTTCGGAGTGGCCGCCCGGATCATCGCGTTCAACCACCCGCTGATGTTCGCCGGCACCAAGATCGCCGCCCCGCTGCTGGCCGGCAACAGCGTGATACTCAAGCCGTCCGAGTTCACCTCGCTGTCGGCCCTGGCGATGGCCGACGACCTGCAGCGGCTGTTCCCGCCGGGCGTGGTCCAGGTCCTGACCGGCCTCGGCCCCGAGGTCGGGGACGCGCTGGTCAGGCATCCCGGCATCCCGAGGATCGCGTTCATCGGCAGCGCCGCCACCGGGCGTCGCATCCAGGCCAGCGCCGCCAGCGCGGGCGTGAAGACCGTCACCCTCGAGCTGGGCGGCAAGAACCCGATCGTGGTCTTCCCCGACGCCGACCTTGACCTGGCCGTCGAAGGCGCGATCCGCGGCATGAACTTCACCTGGCAGGGCCAGTCCTGCGGGTCGACCTCGCGGCTGCTGGTGCACCGGGGCTGCTACGACGATTTCGTCGCCCGGGTGGGGGACCGCATCGCCAGCATGCGACCGGGACCGCCGCTCGACCCCGCCAGCGACACCGGCGCGATCGTCACCAGGCAGCAGCTGGACAAGGTGCTGGGCTACATCGAGATCGGCAAAAGCGAGCGCGCCCGGCTGGTGACCGGCGGCGTCCGGCTGACCGAGGGCGAGCTGGCCGAGGGCAACTTCGTCAGCCCGGCCCTGTTCGCCGACGTCGACCCGTACGGCCGGCTGGCAACCGAGGAGATCTTCGGCCCGGTGCTGGCCGCGATCCCGTTCGCCGACTACGACGAGGCGCTGGCGATCGCCAACAGCGTCGAGTACGGGCTCACCGCGAGCGTCTTCACCCGCGACCTGCGGACCGCGATGGCGTTCTGCCGCGACGTCCAGGCGGGCTACGTCTGGGTCAACGAGACCGCCAGGCACTTCCTCGGGGCGCCGTTCGGCGGCGTCAAGAACAGCGGCGTCGGGCGGGAGGAGGACCTCAGCGAGATCGAGTCCTACACCCAGCTCAAGAGCGTCAACATCCGATTCTGACGATGGCGACACCTCATCCGATACCGCCGCGCCGTTTCGGCGTCGCCAGCCCGATGATGTCGGAGCGGATCCCCTCCACCGTCTCGGTCAGCGCCGGCAGCAGGTCGGCGATCTTGCCCCGGTTGAACCGCACCGTCGGCAGCGCGACGGCGGCGGCCGCGATCGCCGTGCCGGTCACCCCGCGCACCGCCATGCCGAGTGCGACCACGCCCCGCTCGCCCTCAGAGAAGGCGGTGCCGAAACCCTGCCGCTGGGTCGCCGACAGCTGCCGCCGCAGCGCGCTCAGCCCGGCCGGATCGCCTGCCAGCTCCGGGTGGAGCAAGGCGACCTCCTCGAACGGCAGATCGGCCAGCAGCACCTTGCCGCCCGAGCACAGCCGGGCCGCGAGCCGGACGCCGACCCGGCTGCCGACCCGGAGCGCCTGGCCGGTCTCGACCGTGTCGATGAACTGGACGTCGGCGCCAACCCGGATCATCAGATTGCTCGACTCACCGACCTGCTCGGTCAGCCGGGCCAGATGCGGCCGGGCGATGCCGAGCAGCGCGGTGCTCGAGCTGAGGCCCCCGCCACCGAGATCGGCCAGCGCCGGGCCCACCCGGTACGTGCGGTCAGCGGCCTGCTCGACGAATCCGCGGAACCGGAGCATGGAGATAAGGCGGTGCGCGGTCGATTTCGCGACCCCGAGCTCGGCCGCCGCGTCGCTCACCCGCAGCAGGCCGTCCCGCTTCAGCATCAGCAGCAGCTGCAGCACATGGTCAACCGACTGCACGGGATAGGGCGGAGCCGGGTTCCCCATCACAGAACCATAAGCAGATTCTGTTCCTTAGGACAGAGCCACGGTCTAGCCTGAATCCGCCCGCGCTGGTCCGATTCGGCCCCTGCCACCTTTGAGGAGAGACATGGACACCGAGGAAAGCCTGACCGCGCAGACCGCTCAGGCCAATCGTGCCCTCGGCGCCAGCGGCCAGAGCGACATGGTGTGGGGCCACGCGTCGATGCGCGACCCCGAGGGGCGCGGCGTCTGGATGAAGGCCTCCGGCTGGTCATTCGACGAGATCACCGCCGACCGGGTCGCGCTGGTGAGCCCGGACGGCGAGGTGCTCGGCGGCAACGGCCCGCGGCACATCGAGTACCCCATCCACACCGAGGTGATGCTGGCCAGGCCCGACGTCGGCAGCGTGGTGCACACGCACGCCCCGGCCGCGGTCTCGTTCGCCTCGCTCGACGTGCCGCTGCTGGCGATCTCGCACGACGGGGTCGAGTTCGCCGAGCCGCAGATCCCGCGCTTCACCAGAACCGGCGCGCTGATCAGCTCGGCCGAGCTGGGCCGGGCGCTGGCCGACGCGATCGGCGACGGCGTCGGCTGCCTGATCCCGCAGCACGGGCTGGTCACCGTCGGGCCCGACCCGGCGACGGCGGTGATGCGGGCGCTGCTGCTGGCCCGGGCGTGTCACAACCAGCTGCAGGCGATGGCGGCCGGCCCGATCAAGCGGTCGTCCGACTCGGCCGAGCTCGCGCTGAAGAAACGGCAGGTCTGGCCCGCATCCCAGATCAACGCCGGCTACGCCTACCTCTGCCGCCAGGCCGGCTGACGACGATGCGGGAGATCGCGGTCGGCGTCGTCGCCCCGGCCTACGTCAACGTGCCGCTCTGGGTGGCGCAGGAGCGCGGCTTCCTCCAGCGCCGGGGACTGAGCGCCACCGAGCAGGTCCTCGGCAGCACCCACGGCGTGACCAGCGCGCTGCGCGACGGCCGGGTCGACATCGCGCTGACCGCGCCCGAGGGCAGCATCGCCGACGCGGTCGCGGGCGGCCCGCTGCGGCTGGTGGCCGGGCTGATCGACCGCCCGCCGCTGTCGCTGATCGCGCTCGGGCGGCACCATACGGTCGACGACCTGCGCGGCGGCCGGATCGGGACCTCCTCGATGACCGAGGGCACCAGGCACGTGGCCGAGCGGATGCTCGCCGCCCGCGGCCTGGCCTACCCGGCCGACTACGAGTTCGCGCTCGAGGGCTCGCACGTCGAGCGGTGGAAGGCGCTGCAGGCCGGCACGATCGACGCGGCCCTGCAGATGATCCCGTACGACGACATTGCGACCGACGCGGGCTTCACCAATCTCGGGCCCGCGACCGGCGCGTTCAGCTTCAACGCGGCCTGCGTCCGCCTCCCGGCCGACCGCGCCGTGGTCACCCCCTTCCTGCAGGCGCTGGCCGAAGCGGTGCGGTGGTTCCGCGATCACGTCGACGAGTCGGCCGCCATCGCCGCCGCCCGCACCTCGATGGAGCCGCGCTACGCGCTGTCAGCCTGCCGAAAGCTGGCCGCCGACGGGGTCATCCCGCCCGATCTGCGGGCCGCGCCCGAGGCCCTCGCCGCCGCGGTCGCGGCGCTGCGGTCCAGCGGCCTGATCCCGCCGGACGGGCCGGACCCGGTCGCGGTCGCGGTCGACTACTCCTACCTCGGATGAACGGCGTCACCAGGGACGGTGCGATATGAGCGACTACGACGTCGCCGTGGTCGGCGGCGGCCCGGTCGGGATGTGGCTGGCGGCCGAACTGCAGCGCGCGGGCGTCCGCCCGGTCGTGCTCGAGCGCCGCGCGGAGCGGCCGCCGCACTCGAAGGCGCTCACGATCTACCCGCGCACGGTCGAGCAGTTCGCGATGCGGGGGATCGCCGACCGCTGGCTGGCCGAGGGCAGGCCGGTGCCGTCGTCGCACTTCGCGCTGCTGAAGAACCGGCTCGACTTCGCCTTCCTCGGCCTCGGCGCGGGCACCCGCTACCCGTACACGCTCTTCCTGCCCCAGCGGCGGACCGAGGAGCTGCTCGAGGAGCACCTGGCCGAGCTCGGCGTGCCCTACCTGCGGCAGCACGCCGTCACCGGGCAGCGCCAGGCCGGCGACGGCGTCGAGCTCGACCTGCACACGCCGGACGGCCCGGCCGTCATCCGCGCCGCCTACGCAGTCGGCTGCGACGGCGCTAAGAGCGTGGTCCGGGCCGCCGCCGGGATCGATTTCGAGGGCACCCCGGACACCTGGCAGACGGTGCTTGGCGACATCGAGCTGACCGACCCGCCGCAGGCCCCGGCGCTCACCCTCGACCAGCCGGGCGGCGCGCTGTACATGGTGGCGCTCGGCGGCGGCCGGCACCGGGTGGCGGTGATCGATCACGCCACCCTGTTCGACCCGGCCGACCAGCCGGTGACGTTCGAGGAGCTGCGGGCGAGCACCCGGCGGGTGGCCGGCACCGACTTCGGCATGCGGGAGACCCCGGACGCCTGGCTCAGCCGGGTCGGCAACGCGACCAGGCAGGCCGCCCGCTACCGGGCCGGGCGGGTACTGCTGGCCGGGGACGCCGCCCACATCCACTACCCGGCCGGGGGACAGGGCCTCAACCTCGGGCTGCAGGACGCCACCAATCTGGCCTGGAAGCTGGCGGCCGAGATCCGGGGCTGGGCGCCGCCCGGCCTGCTCGACAGCTACCACCACGAGCGCTACCCGGTCGGGCTGGACGTGATCGACGACTCGCTCGCCCAGTGCGGGCTGATCGCCAACCCCAGCCGGGAGGGCATCGCGCTGCGCGACCGGTTCAACCGGATCCTCGGCGCCCAGTCCGCCGTCTGCCAGGACCTCGCGCTGCGCCTGTCCGGCCTGGCTATCCGCTACCCGGCCGCCGGCCCGCGAGCGGGCCAGCGGGTTGCTGGCCTGCGGATCCCCGATCTAGAGCTGCGCGACGCCCCCGCCGCCACCGTCTTCGGCTTGCTGCACCCCGCCCGGTTCGTCCTCCTCCGCCTCCGGTCCCCGGCCGACGCCCCCGCCGAGACCCAGACCGACGCCCGGGCCGACGGGCCGGCCGGCTACCCGGACCGCCTCGACTTGGTGACCGCCAGGCTGGCCGCGCCGCACCCCGACTGGGGCGACGTCCGCGCGATGCTGATCCGCCCCGACGGCTACCTCGCCTGGGCGGCCACCGCCGCCGACGAGACGCCCCCGCTGGCCGCCTGGCTCGGCCCGCCCGGCCCGAGCTGACCCCGCGCCCGGTTCTGACCAGCAGAATTTATTCGCCGCCAGAATGGCCCGCGACCCACTCGGGAGCGTTGACTGGGATCATGACGACCTCGTATGACTTCGCATCGCCGGTCCACCTGAAGGCCGTGTCATCGCCGGGGCAGCCGACGGTGACCCCCGCGCTCGAGGAGCTCTACCGGGGCTTCGAGCAGGAGCTGCTGATCCCGCTCTGGACCGAGATCGGCGACCTGATGCCCGCCCACCCGAGGTCGAAGGCGGTGCCGCACCGGTGGCGCTGGGACGCGCTGCGGGCGCTGGCGGCCCGCGCGGGCGAGCTCGTCCCGGTCGGCCGCGGCGGCGAGCGACGGGCGATCGCGCTCGCCAACCCGGGCCTGGGCGGCCGCCCGTTCGCCACCCCCACGCTGTGGGCCGCGATCCAGTACCTGATGCCGGGCGAGAACGCCCCCGAGCACCGGCACACCCAGCACGCCTTCCGGTTCGTGCTCGAGGGCCACGGCGTCTGGACGGTCGTCGGCGGCGACCCGGTGGCGATGCGCCGGGGCGACTTCCTGCCGCAGGCGGGCTGGAACTGGCACGCCCACCACAACGCCACCACCGAGCCAATGGCCTGGATCGACGGCCTCGACATCCCGCTCCAGTACATCACCGAGGCGCAGTTCTTCGAGCTCGGCCGGGACGAGATCAGCGACGAGGAGAAGACCACGCCCGAGCGCTCCCGGGCCGAGCGCCTCTGGGGCCACCCGGGCCTGACCCCGATCGCGAAGGCGACCGGGCCGGCCCCGGCTCGCCGCTGCTGGCCTACCGCTGGGAGCACACCGACCGCGCGCTGTCGGACCAGCTCGCGCTGGAGCGCGAGGGCCACCCGGGCACGGTCGAGCCCGGCCACGCGGCCGTCCGCTACACCGACCCCGCCACCGGCGGCGACGTGCTGCCGACGATCCGGGTGGAAATGCACCGGATCGCCCGCGACGCCGAGACCCGGCCGGCCCGCGAGACCGGATCGTCGGTCTACACCGTCTTCGACGGCTCGGGCACCGTCACCGTCGGCGACCAGACCTGGTCGGTCGGCCGCGGCGACCTGTTCGTGGTGCCCTCCTGGCAGCCGTTCTCGGCCAAGTCGCAGGCCGGGCTCACCGACTCCGACTCGGGCGCGCTCGACCTGTTCCGCTTCAGCGACTCCCCGGTCTTCGAGGCGCTCAAGCTCAACCGCGTCAGCAGGGAGGACGACGCCCGAGTGAGGCGCCCGACGACGGAGCCCGACGTCATCGTCGTCGGCGGCGGCATCGGCGGCCTCTCGGCCGCGTTCGCGCTCACCCGCAAGGGCGTCAGCGTCCGGGTGCTCGAGCGCTCGGCCGAGTTCGCCGAGGTCGGGGCCGGACTCCAGCTCGCCCCCAACTGCACCCGCATCCTCGACGACTACGGACTGCTCGACGAGGCCAAGCGGCTCGGCGTGCTGCCGGCCAGCATGGTCATGAAGGACGCCCTCGACGGATCCGTGCTGACCAGTCTCGACCTCAAGCACCTGGAGCGCCGCTACGGCTCTCCCTACCTAGTCATGCACCGCTCCGACCTGCACGGCCTCTTCCTGCGAGCCTGCCAGCGGGCCGGCGTCGACCTGCGCACCAGCCAGCACGTGACCGAGTACGACAACACCGAGTGCGGCGCCAGGGTGACGCTGGCCGACGGCGCCGAGCACGCCGGGAGCCTGGTCATCGCGGCCGACGGGCTGCACTCCACCGCCCGCCAGCGGCTCGTCGGTGACGAGCCGGTCAACTCCGCCTACGTCGCCTACCGGGGCGCGGTCCCGATCGAGAAGGTCCGCGAGAACAACATCTCCGAGACCGACGTCGTCGTCTACATCGGCCCGCGCTGCCACTTCGTCCAGTACCCGCTGCGCGGCGGCGAGATGTTCAACCAGGTCGCGGTGTTCGAGTCCGCCAAGGCAGGCCGAGGCAAGCAGGACTGGGGCGCCCCCGACGAGCTCGACGCCGCGTTCGCCCACACCACCCGGAACATTCAGCTGGGCCTGCCGCTGATGTGGCGGGACCGCTGGTGGCGGATGTTCGACCGCGACCCGATCGACACCTGGGTCTACGGCCGGATCGCGCTGCTCGGCGACGCGGCCCACCCGCCGCTGCAGTACATCGCCCAGGGCGCGATCATGGCGATCGAGGACGGCTACGTGCTGGCCGAGCACATGGCCGCCGCCCAGGACCCCGACCGCGCCCTCGCGGCCTACCAGGCCGTCCGCCCCGAGCACTGCCGCCGGGTCCTCGCCACCTCCCGCGCCTGGGGCAAACTCTGGCACCTCGACGGCCAGCAGCGCGACCACCGCAACCAGATCCTTCGCGCCCGCGATCCCCACGATTACTCCTTCACCGACTGGCTCTACTCCACCACCGCCCTCACCCCCTCCCAAGAGCCCTCGATGTTCACCCCCATCCCTCTAACCGCCATCTCGCCAGCCCCCACCCCCTAGCCGCCCCAACCCCCCACGTGAACCATTCCCACGCCACACCCGTATAGAAGATGACGGATATACGCGCACAGGGTCATAGACCCGAGAGATGAGGCTTCCTTGAAGCAGGTACTGCTGATCGGCGGGGGCCTGATCCTTGTGCTGGCCGGGGCGATCTTCACCCTGCAGGGCCTGGGCGCCATCGGCGGCGACAACGCCATGTCCGGGGTGACCTTCTGGGCGATCGCCGGCCCGGTGATCGCCCTCGCCGGAGTGGTGCTTGCCATCCTCGGCGTCCGCGGCGGCCGCCTCGGCGCCGCCGACTAAAGGCGACGGGCTACACGCTGCCAGGCGGAAGGATCCAGCGAACCGGCTGCTCAGTGAATCGAGCGATGGTATCGAAATCCCGGTCGTAGTGAAGGATCTCCAGGCCGCGGGACCTGGCGGTCGCCGCGACGATGAGGTCAGGAATCGAGGCCGACCGGTGCTGGGCCTGCTCGGTCAGCGCCTCTTGGATGTCCGCAGCCTGTTCCCAGATGTCCTCGGGGATGTCAACTCGGTCGAGTGACGCTTCGAGCTGCTCCTTCATCCGGGCCCGTTCCTGGATGTTCCTGGCGGAGTACAGCATCTCTAGTTCGGTGACGGCGCAGATGCCAACTAGGGCCCGGGTAATGAGGGGTTCCAGCTCCTCGCGGACGGCGGGCAGGTGGAGCCGGGCCAAGGCGCTCTTGTCGGCCAGGTAGCGAGTCATCCCCACATCTGCTCCTCGGCTCCCGGCTCGAGAAGGAAGTCGAAGGCGCCCGACTCGCCGAGGGCCACCAGGTCGCGTACGGCCGCAACGCGAATCACCTCGCGGAACGCCGCGCTGATGGTCTCCCGGATGGACTCGGTACCGAGGATCCCCCTAACCTTGTCCAGCTTCTCCATGTCGATCTCGACGCTGGTCTTGGCCATCCATTCACCTCCATTCGGATATCTCGTTGGAGCATCATGGTACATCCATCATCCACGATGCTGGAATACCATGAGCATCGCCGTAGGTATAACACGAGGCCCGCGTCAGGCGGCTCGCCGGCGGACCAGCCAGACCGTCGCCGCTATCAGCGCCACTGACAGCGCGAGCGGCCAGCCGCCCTCGATCCACTGGAACGGCCAGAACCGGCTGCCCGGCTGGGAGCGGGTCCAGTAGCCCTGGCCTGCGTCTCAGGCCGCAGAGGTGGCGAAGACGACGATGTTGCTTAGGTAGTGGCTGGTGGCCGGGTCGAACGCGCCGCCGCAGGTGATGAGGCGGAGCTCGGCGTCGGGGGTCGGGCCGTAGACCGCCTGGGTCGGGAAGCGGGCCTTCAGGTAACTTTGCACCGCCGTCACCCAGAACTCGACGGTCGAGCCGTCCGACCGCCGGACGTAGATCGGGTCGCCCGGGCGCAGCTGCGCCAGCCGGAAGAACACCCCCGGCCCCTGGGACGAGTCAATGTGGCCGAGGATGATGGCCGGGCCGACCGCGCCCGGTCGCGGGCTGTGGGTATACCAGCCCGCGACCGAGGCCGTCGGAGGCACCTGGATGGTGTCCTGCGCGCTCAGGCCGAGGGTGACCAGCCCGGTCCGCACCCCGATCTCGGGGATCGCCAGCGCGGCGGGCGGGGCCACCGGCAGCGGCGGCGCGGTCGCCGGCGCTGCCACGATCGGCCCGGTCGGCGCAGGGAACGCGGCCACCTGGGCGGCCGCCGCCGGACGCAGGGCCGCAGTTCCGCGCCTGGTCAGCAGCAGGCCGCCGGTCCCGGCGATCGCCGCCGCCACCCCCGCGCAGGCGATCGCCGCCCACCAGCGCTGCCGCCCGGTCATGCCGCCGCGAACGGCCTGCGCCGCGCCCCACGGTGGCTGCGGCGCAGGCCGAGGCCGCCGCCGACAGCGAGGACGGACCCGCCCGCGATGACCTCCAGCCACCGCAGCGGCGAGCCGGGCCCGTGCGGGGCGGTGCCGCCGAAACCGGTCTGCGCGCCGCCGGCCGGCAGCTGGCTGCTGCCGTCCGCGTCCTCGAGGCTGGTGATCTCGAGGCCCTTGGCCCCGTCGAGCACCACCAGCGTGTGGATGCTGCCCGCGGCCAGCGTGACAGCTGTGTTCGCGTCACCGGCGCCGGCCGCGACGGCCATCGTCGACGCTCCCGGCCACACCGCCTGGTAGGACGTCACCGACGCGAACGGCAGCTTGGTCGCGATGACTTTTCCGTCCCAGCTCACCGACACCTGGGGGTGTTTCATCGACGCCTGCACCACCCGCACCAGGGCCTGGCCCGACGGCGTGCTCAGGTCATCGCGGAAGACCCGCACCCGCAGACCCGTCCGCGACCCCACCGCCAGGGCGGTGTAGGCAGAGCCGGAAGTGACCCGGATGCTGGCCGACAGCACCGGCGCGCTGGTCGGGGAGGCCCCCGCCCCGCGCATGGCGACGCTGTAGTCGCCGCCAGGGACCGCCAGGTAGGGCGACACGTCACCGTAACCGACGTGATGCAGCACCATCCGCGCATCCGGATTGCCGAACGAGTACAGGTACACGTCCACGGCCGGCGTATTGGGCGACAAGTGGGCGAGCCGGATCCAGCCGGTGCCCGGGCCCGCCGCTGCCTGGCCGTCGGCCGCCGCCGCAGCGCTCACGGCCGGCGCCGCGAGCAGCAGGACGCACGCGACGAGCAGGAGCGCGATCCGTCCGATGTTCCTCAGGTGCCTCATTGCTGACCCTCTCTGTGGGGTTGGGGGATTGCTGACTGACGATGGTCATGGCTCGGAGATGTTCAGATCGGCCGGGGCATCGAACCGGACGCCGACCAACGCCTGGCCGCCGCCGCCGATCATGGTCACCGCGGCCGGCCGGTACGCGCCCTGCTGGGCGTCAAGCAGGGCGACGACGGAGGACCGGGCGGCCAGCGAGGCGACGCCGATCTCTGCCCCCCGCAGCGGCACGCCCGAACCCGCGCCGGGCGCGCCGATGAAGGCCAGCAGCCGGATCGGCAGCTGCGCGGAGACCAGTGACAAGATTGCGAGCAGCCGGGCGTCGACCCGGCCGGCCGCCAGCGCCGCCCGCGCGGACGGCGACGCGTGGATGTTCTTGTTGCCGAGCAGCTGGCGGCCGGCCGAGGCCAGCGCGGTCTGCTCGGCCGCGAGCCGGGTGCTGAAATCGGCCGGGCCGGCCGGGGCGAGCGCGCGGACGTCGACCCGCCCGGCGCCGGCGCCGAAGCTGGCGATCACCTGCGGGGCGTAGGCGCCCGCTAGGCGGGGGCCGAACTGGCTGACGACGGCCGCCGTGGCGACGACGATCCCAGAACCGGGGAGCGCGCGGGCACCGCCCGACAGCGGCCGAAGCCGGGCGGCCGAGAACCCGTCCCGCCGCAGCTGCCGGCACATCCCGGGATCGCACGACACCGTAACGTCCCCGCTCACCTGCTGCGCCACCCAGGCCGCGGCCCGCAGCCGGCTGGCCGCGGCGGCCGACGCCGACGCCGACGCCGACGCCGACGCCGACGCTGCGGCCGACCGGCTCGGGGCCGCCACCCCGTTGCTGGTTTCTGCCATGATCGGCGCGGCCGCCGCGACGCACACCAGCACCGCCGCCCCGCCGGCCGCGAGCGCCCAGCGTGGCCGACGGTGCGGCGGCAGCAGCCGCCCCATCCGCCTGCCGATTGACCATGACGCAACTCGCCGGACCGCGCGGACCGCCCAGCGCCGCAGCCGGCCGCCATTGATCGTCAGCCCGAGCCGCAGCGTCACCCGGGGCGGCGGCTGCGACGGGCCGACCGTATCGGCCGCACGATCCGCGCCGCCGTCGCCGATCAGGCCGAACGGCGCCAGCTTGCCCGCGACCAGATAGCGCACCGTGTCGGCGGTCAGCCCCTGCCCCGACGCGGTTCCCACCCGGGCGCCGATCTGGTCGGCGCTCCAGCCGCCGTCCACCCCGCCCTCCGCGATCGCCGCCATGATCAGGTACGGCAGCAGGGGCAGCTGAATGATCTGCCCGTCACCGCGGCCGACCAGGAACCGGCGTCCGGCCACGCCGCTGCCCTCGTGCTGGCCGAGCAGGCGCAGGCCGTCGGCGGGCAGGAACAAGTCAGTTGCCATGCCGCCGCCCTCCTCGTTAGCAACTAGGTGCTCAGCCAGGAATTCAGTGCCAGTAAAGAGCAGGATTTTGCCGTAAAAGCGCATGATAATTAGGCACGGTATGTCCGCTTCATCCCGTGCCTAATTAGGTGTGATCTGTACCGATTATGAGGGGATAGAACCGGCCGGTGGCCAGGCGCAACAGCATATACCTAACGCGCGGAAATAGTGGGAAACCAATAACTAAAGGCGCGGCCTAGTCGACTTCGAAAGCCAAATATAGTCGGACGGCTAAGCGCAGTTGATACCCGGGTCGAAGCTCATCAGCGAGGTAATGCCACTCGCCCCTTAAGTCTGCATTGCCGGAAGTCGCGCGTTTCACGCCTATTGCCTACCATGAACGCGCAGCCCGGGCCGTCCGCCAAGCCCAAACGCCTTTGCCGTTACCGGGCCGCCGTGGCAGGCTCTCTGCAACTGAACGTGCAGATGATGGCTGGAAAGGCGTTGCATGAGTGAAGACGCACCGGAGCTAACCGCGGAGCTGGTGGTGGACGGGGCGGTGCCGTCGCAGCCGGTAATCTCGCCCGACGGGCGCTGGGTTGCGTATGTCGTCGCTCCGGTCGGCCGCAGGGGAGAGCGTCAGATGTGCGCGCTCTGGGTGGCCGCTGCTGACGGCAGCTCACCGCCGTGGAAGCTGACCGCGGGGACGGCGGCGGATTCTGATCCGCGCTGGGCGCCGGATTCTGCGTCGGTGTTTTTCTTGTCCGATCGCACCGGCTCCCGTCAGCTGCACCGGGTCCGGGTCGGCGGCGGGGAGGCCGAGATCCTGACGCACTGGCGCGGCGAGATCTCTGGTGCCCGGCCGCTTGCCGATGCCCGGCTGGTCGCCGTGGCGGCCACCGACGAGCCGACCGGGGAGGACGAGCGCAGGCGAGCCGAGCGCGACGACGCGATCGTCTGGGGACAGCAGCTGCACTCGGCCAGGCTGCGGGTGCTTGACCTGGCCACCGGCGAACTGCGTACGGTGGACGGCCTCGGCCGCCGCCACGTCGTGGAGCTCGCGGCGCGGCCGGATGGGGGCGCGCTGGCGGCGATCACCTGGGCGAGCCCGGATGATGATCCGGGCGCGCCCACCAGCGAGTTGCACGTGGTCGATCTGGAGACAGGGACGGCCCTTGATCTGGGCCGGATCGGGACCGAGGCGCGGTCACCGGTCTGGTGGCAGGCCGACGGCCGCTGGCACCTGGCCTACCTGGCGATGCCGGTACCGTTCGGCGGCGACGCCGTCTACGATGTCGCCGTCTCCGCGGCTGCCGCTGCCCATCGTGACCTGACCGCGGGCATGACCGTCTGCCCGACGGAGCTGGCCCAGGTCGCGGACGGCCCGCCGCTGGCCTTGTTCGCGGACGGGCTCGACACCGCGATCTACCGGCTCGACCCTGACCTGCTGCGGTTCGGGTGCGTGTCCGCCCGGGACGGCCTGGCCGACTCGCTCACCGCGTGTCGTTCCGGCGAGGTGATCGCGGCGCTGGCCAGCACCTCCTATGAGCCGGTGAACGTCCATGCCGGACCGCCCGGAGGCCAGCTCATCCGGCTCAGCGACACCCAGCCTGCCCTGCGCGCGATCACCTGGGGAAGTCAAGAACGCCTGTCCTATCGGGCATCGGACGGCCTCGGCCTCGACGGCCTGCTCGTCTTGCCGCCCGGCCGCAACCGCGCGGACGGCCCGTTCCCGCTCGTCACCCTGGTGCACGGCGGCCCCGATGCCCGGTACGCCGACGAGTTCATGCTCGCCCCGCATCCTACGGGACAGTGGCTCGCGACCGCCGGATACGCCGTGTTCCTGCCTAACCCCCGGGGCGGGGTCGGCCATGGGCGTGATTTCGCGGCGGCGGTCGCGCGCTCGGTCGGCGGCAGCGAGTGGAGCGACATCATCACCGGGATCGACCTGCTGATCGCCGAGGGGGTCGCCGACCCGGACCGGCTTGGAATCGGCGGTGCCAGCCATGGCGGGTTCATGGCCGCCTGGGCGATCGGGCAGACCGACCGGTTCAAGGCCGCCATGATGGCCGCCGGGATCAGCGACTGGGGGATGCTCGTCGCGACCGGCGAAGGGGGAACCCTGGACGCTGCGCTCAGCGGCAGCTGCGGCTGGGAGGGCGCCGGCCCGCACCCGCACGACCAAGTCAGCCCGATCTCGTTTGCGTCGAAGATCCGCACCCCGGTGCTGATCGTGAACGGCGAGGACGACACCAACGTGCCGGTCAGCCAGGCGATCTACTTCCACCGTGCGCTCAGCTGGTACGGGGCCGAGCACGAACTCGTCATCTACCCGCGTGAGGGACACGGGCTCGCCGAGCGCAATCACCAGCTCGACCTGCTCCGGCGCACGCGCGCCTGGTTCGACCGGTGGCTTCGCGGTTAGAGCGGCTCCAGTCGCGGCAGTGTCCGTTTCTCAAGCGCCGCCGCGACATCGGCCGGCACCGGCACGGTCGAGCCCTGAAACCCGGCAAACGGCCGGAAGGAGGAGAGCCCGGCCGTCGCCAGCAGTTCGCCTCGCAGCAGGGGCGGGTCAATGCGGTACGCGAACCTCACCTCGGTCCGCCATCGCGCGTACGGCGAGTCGCCGTCGTGCCATTCCGGATCCTCATGCGTCGGACCGGTGATAGTTCCTGCGTAGTACAGCCCCGGGTCTTTCCGCCCGACCAGTTGCACCCAGACGCGATCTCCGGCCGCCGTGCGGTCCCGGTAACGCGGCGTCCGCCACGAGCGGACCGGCGAGGCCGCCAGCGCCGCTTCGAGGTCCTCTCGCCTGCGGTTTCCCTGAAAGATCCAGTCGGTCATGTCGGAGATCTAATCCCACCATCTATCGCGCGACGGCGTCCGCTGGCGGCTGCAACTCCGGGTACAGGTCAAAGCACTCCTTGATCGTCTCAGGCGATTGGGCGGCGGCCGCGAGACGAGACAGCAGGTCGAGTGACGTGTCGAGCTCGTCGTGCGGCTGGTCGAGGGGCTCCACCTTGAGGCGGTCGCACCAGTGCCAGCCGGAGACCTCGACCTTGTTGAGGGCGGCGACGTCATTGATCAGGCTGCCCCGCAATTCGTCCCAGCCCCGCAGTTCCCCGTTGCCGTACACAGCCGGCCGCGAAGCGCCGTCGCGACATTGATTCCACGCGGTGGGGCCGTCTTGGAAATCGTCGCCGGTCAGGTCGCTGCGCCCGATCTGAGGGTCGGTGAGCGTCCAGCCGTCACCGTCCCAGTACTCGACCACCCAGTGGTCCATCCACCATCGCGGCTCGAAGTAGCGGGCGAAGCCGCACCGGATGCGGGCCGGCCTGCCGGTGGCGCGCAGCAGGGCGCAGTGCAGCAGCGCGAAGTGGTAGCAGAAGCCCACCATTCTCCGCTCAACGGGGCGCTCGACGCCCAGCGGAGCGGGGTCGAGGCTGAGCACGTTGTCCAGGATCGCCTCCGCGCCGACGGTCTGCATGTGCGCCATGCGCTCGGCCGGAAACGCCAGGCCCTGCATCTTCGCCGCGAAGTTGTGGATCAGCAGTCCCCGCACGATCGCGCCGAGCGCCTCCGGGTCAGCCGGGAGATCGGGCACGAGGTCGGCGTGGCGCCCGAGGTCGGAGGTCGGGCTCGGCTGCCGGTAAAAGCGGGTCATCGCGCTCACAAGCGACAGGGTACGCCCCAGTGCTGACACCGCATGTGAGGGTGGAATCAGCTCTCTGACTCAGCCCGTCGCGTCGCTACTGGGCTACGGCTTCCTGGCGAGGCCGCAGTAGGCGGCGACATCGGCCTGCGCGCCGTCGCCGGCCGTGCCCGGCGTCCAGCGGCTGAGGTTGACCAGGCCCGGTCCGGTCAGCTCGAGGCCGTCGAAGAACCGGCTGACCTGTTCGCGATCGCGGGCGCTGAACTGGGCCGAGGCCTGCGCGTTGTAGCGCCGTTCCGCCTCCGGCATGTCGTCGGCCCCGACGTCGCTGGCGCCGTGCAGGATCGCCAGGTAGCTGCCCGGCTGCACCGCGTCCATGAGACTCCGGACAATGCCGTACGGGTCGTCGGCGTCCGGGACGAAGTGCAGGACGGCGATGAGCAGGACGGCGACCGGTTGGCTGAAGTCGAGGGTCTCCGCCGCCTGGGCCAGGATCTTGGCCGGGTCGCGCAGATCGGCGTCCAGGTAGGCCGTCTTCCCTTGCGGGCTGCTGGTCAGCAGCGCGCGGGCGTGCGCGAGCACCACCGGGTCGTTGTCCGCGTAGACGATCCGCGCATCCGGTGCCAGCCGCTGGGCGACCTCGTGGGTGTTGTCGGCGGTGGGCAGCCCGGTGCCGATGTCGAAGAACTGCCGGATCCCGGCCGCGGCGAGCTGGCTCACGGTGTCGGCCAGGAAAAGCCGGGCGAGCCGGGCGATGAGCGGCATCTGCGGCACGACCTCGCCGAACCGCCCGGCCAGCGCCCGGTCGGCCTCGAAGTGATCCTTGCCCCCGACCCAGAAGTTCCAGACCCGCGCCGGGCTCGGCACGCTCGGGTCGAAGGCGGGGCCAGCCGCAATGTCCTGTTCCTGCGGTGCGCCCTGCGTCATTCGAGACTCCTGCTGCCGGGGGAAGTCGTGCTGCGTCAAACGGCTCGATAGATGATCATAGTGGTGCGCCTCGGGCCGCCCGTCGTGGCGGCAGCGGCCAACACCCGTCTGGGAAAGACAAAAAGGCCCCTGCCGTGTTGCATCGGCAGGGGCCTTCCGGTGTGGGCGATACAGGATTTGAACCTGTGACCTTCTCCGTGTCAGGGAGACGCGCTCCCGCTGCGCCAATCGCCCGGGGAACATGAAGACCTTACCAGACCTTGCCGGTGCCCCGCGCACGACGAAGGCCCAAGCCCGCGCAGCCCGGTGCGGATCGCCGCGTCGTCCTCGTCCTGGAGCGGCGCGGTCCGGCCGCCTGCACCGGCAGCGCGGCGGGGTGCGGAAGGGCGCCGGGATCAGGCGTAGCCCAGCCCCGGGTAATCCAGCTCAGACCAAAGAGATAACAGCAAGAGGCGCGCGGCGCGCCCGGGGCTCGGCGTGCGACGGCGAACCGAAGCTCGGCGCCCTGCTGGTGTCGGTGGCGGCCGACCTGCGCGACTCCGGCTTCATCCGCGACGCCTGAGCGCGCCGGCCGCTAGCCTTCGTCGGCGTAGTCGAGGGCGAGGTCAAGCGCCGGCGACGAATGCGTGAGGGCCCCCACCGACAGGTAGTCGACCCCGGTCTCTGCGACCTCGCGCGCGTTCGCCAGCCGCAGCCCGCCGCTGGCCTCGAGCCGCACCCCGTAGTACTCGCGGGCCACCGCCACCGCCTCCCGCAGCGCCCCGACCCCCATGTTGTCGAGCAGCAGAAAATGCGCCCCCGCCTCAAGCGCCTCCCTCACCTGCGCCACCGAATCGCACTCAACCTCAACCACCAGCCCGGCCGCCGCCGCCGACTGGACCGCGGTGACCGCGGCCGCCACCCCGCCCGCCGCCGCCACGTGGTTGTCCTTGATCAAGGCGGCGTCGCCGAGCCCCATCCGATGATTGCGCCCGCCCCCGCAGCGCACCGCGTACTTCTCGAGCACCCGCAGCCCGGGCGTCGTCTTCCGGGTGTCCCGCACCACCGCCCCGGTCTCCTCGATCGCGTCCGCCCAGGCCCGGGTCGCGGTCGCGATGCCCGACAGGTGGGTGAGGAAGTTGAGCATCGTCCGCTCCGCCCCCAGCACGGCCGGGGCGGGCCCGCTCACCCGCAGCACCGCGTCCCCGGCCCGCAGCCGGGTGCCGTCCGGCGCCAGCGCGGCCCGGCTCAGCCGCCAGCTCGCCGCGGGCCCGTCCAGGTACCACCCGATCAGGTCGAGCACGGCCAGCGCGACCGGCACCCCGGCCAGCACTCCGGCCTCGCGCGCGACCACGTCCGCGGTCACCGTCCGCCCGGCCACCGTCGCCGCCGACGTCAGGTCGGGCCCGTACCCGAAGTCCTCGTCGAGCGCCGCCCCGACCGCCCGCGCGACGTCGTCGGCGTTGAGCCCGGCCGCCCGCAGCGCCGCCAGCGTCTCGCCCCGCAGCCCGGTCGCGCCGTGCCGCGGCCCCGCGACGTCCTCGTAAAACCGAACTTCTTCCATCACAGCTCCTCCTCGGTCACCACGAGCTCTTGTCCGTCCCACCGCAGCACCGTGTGCCACGGCCGTTCCGCCGTCCCGGCCGCATCCCGCCGCCGATGGCACCCCCGGCTCTCCTGCCGCAGCAGCGCCCCCACCGCGATCAGCCCCGACACCACCCGCAGATTCGCCGCCTCGACCGCCTCAAGATCCAGGTCAACCCCCCACCCCTCATCCCGAACGGTCCCGGGCGACTCTCCAACCGCCCCCGTCTCCCACCCCGCCCCAACCGCCCGAACCAGCTCCCCAAGCCTCACTCGATCCCGCAAAACCCCCGCCCACCGCGACATCCCCACCGCAAGCCCCCGCCGCCCCTCCCCGCGGGCCAATCCGCCGTCGGCCTCCGTGTCAGCCCCGTCGCCTCGGCCGTCGGCCTCCGAACCAGCCTCCCGCCGCCCGCCGCCGGCCTCCGAACCAGCCTCCCGCCGCCCGCCGCGGCCTCGACCAGCCTCCCGTCGCCGCCCGCGCTCCATCCGCCATCGCCCCCCACCTCGGACCTGTCGCCCACCCCATCGACCGCCGAGCCAGCCTCCCGCCGCCGCCGCCGCCGCCGCCCGCCGTCCGCCCTCGCTCCGCCCGTCCGTCCTGTCGCCTACCCCATCGACCGCCCCTATCGGTGTCGCTGGCGTAGCTGACCGGCTCGCATTGGTGTCGCTGGCGGAGCCGACCGCCGCCGCGAGGGCGTGGCCGGCCCGCCGGCCCGCGATGACCGCCTCGGTGACCGAGTTGGAGGCGAGCCGGTTGGCGCCCTGCACCCCGGTCGACGCGGCCTCGCCGACCGCGTAGAGCCCGCCCATGCTCGTCCGTCCGTCCAGGTCGGCCACGATGCCGCCGCATGAGTAGTGCGCGCCCGGCGCGACCGGGATGTACTCGGTCACCGGGTCGATCGAGTGCTTGCGGCACGCGGCCGTCACCGTCGGGAAGCCCTTCTCCAGCACGTCCGGGTCGAGCCCGGTCGCGTCAAGCCAGACGTGCCCGGCGGTCCCGGCCGCGATGACCTCGGCCATCCGGGCGGCCACGACATCACGCGGGGCCAGGTCGCCGCGCGGGTCGTGCCCCTCCATCAGCGGGCTGCCGTCGAGGTCGCGGAGCACCGCCCCGGCCCCGCGCAGCGCCTCCGTGATCAGCGGGCACTGCCCGCTCGCGTCCGGCCGCCACAGCACCGTCGGGTGGAACTGGACGAACTCCAGGTCCCGCACCGCCGCTCCGGCCCGGGCCGCGATCGCGATCCCGTCACCGGTCGCCCCGGCTGGATTCGACGTAGTCGCGAACGCCTGCCCCAGCCCGCCAGCCGCGATCACGACCGTCGGCGCGTCGATGACCCCGGCCGACAGCCGCCCGTCGGACCCGATGACCGCCGCCGTCAGGCCGGCCACCCGGCGGGCAGGGACCGGCGTCCGGGCAGGCACGTCAACCGGAGCGGCGTTGGCAGCCGCCGTTCCGTGGGTAGCCGGCCGTCCCGGGCCGGTTCCCGCCCCGCCCCCCTCGGCCGCGTCCGCTTCGGCCGGGTTCTCCATGATCAGATCGAGCGCGACCGTGCGGTCGAGGATCTCAATTCCGCTCGCGAGCAGCGCGGCCAGCAGCGCCCGGTGAACCTCGGCCCCGGACGCGTCGTCGCCGGAATGCACGATCCGGTGATGACTGTGCCCGCCCTCAAGTCGCAGTTCACGGGTGTCGAGCCGGGCCCCGAGCCCGGCCAGCCAGTCGATCGCCCCGGGGGCCGCGGCCGCCAGCGACGCGACCACGCCCGGCTCGCACAGCCCCGCGCCCGCCGTCAGCGTGTCGGTGACGTGCGATGCCACGCTGTCCCCGGGTCCGATGGCCGCCGCCAGGCCGCCCTGCGCCAACGGCGTCGCCCCGCCGATCAGGTCCTTGGTCACGATCAGCACCCGCAGCCCGGCCGCCGCCGCCGTCAGCGCGGCCGAGATCCCGGCCGCCCCCGACCCGACGACCACGACATCCGCGTCCCGCCGCCACCGCGCGCGCACGGGCGGCAGCGCCCGAATCACCCGATTCGCAGCAGCCCCGTCAACCCCAGCCTCACCAGGCCACGCGGCCCCGGGGCCAGCTTGGGCGGATGATGGACCGTTGTGTACATCCCCGTGTATACAACGGTCCACGATACTTGCGGACGCGCCCGTCGGGCCGGTCATCGGGCGCTCGCAGTCACGGGGGCCGGGCCGGTGGCGATCATGGCCTCGACCGCGTGCCGGGCCCGGGCCGCCACCTCCGGGGCGACGTTCACCTCGGTTGTCCCGTCGCGCAGGCTTCGCTCCAGCGCCTGGGCCGTGATCATCTTCATGTAGTGGCAGCTCGCGTGGGGGTTGACCGGTTCCCAGCGGACGTCCGGGTTGGCCTTGCGGAGCTGATGCAGCATCCCGGTCTCGGTCGCCACCAGCACGGCCGGGGCGCGGGTGGACCGGGCCGCCGCCAGCATCCCGCCGGTCGAGAGCACCCGGGTCCGCTCGGCCGGCAGATCGCCGGTCCCGGCCTGCCAGAGCGCCGAAGTCGAGCAGCCGCACTCCGGGTGCACGAACAGCTCCGCCTCCGGGTTGGCCGCCGCCGCGTCGCGCAGCGCCTGCGGGCTGATGCCCGCGTGCACGTGGCACTCGCCCGCCCAGACGTGCAGGTTCTCCCGGCCGGTGACCCGGCGGACGTGCGCTCCCAGGAACTGGTCGGGCAGGAACAGCACCTCCCGCGAGGCGGGGATCGCGGACACGACCTCGGCCGCGTTGGCCGACGTGCAGCAGACGTCGGCCTCGGCCTTGACCTCGGCGCTCGTGTTCACGTAAGCGACGACGGCCGCCCCCGGGTGCTCGGCCTTCCAGCCGACGAGCTGCTCGACGGTGATGCTGTCGGCCAGCGAGCAGCCCGCTCGCGCGTCCGGTATCAGCACGGTCCGGTCCGGAGCCAGGATCTTCGCCGTCTCCGCCATGAAGTAGACCCCGCACAGCACGATCATCCGGGCGGAGCTGGCCGCCGCCAGCCGGGCCAGCGCGAGCGAGTCGCCGACGTGGTCGGCGACCTCCTGGATCTCGGCTCGCTGGTAGTTGTGCGCGAGGATCACCGCCCCGCGCTCCGCGGCCAGCCCGCGTACCCGGTCCGCCCACCCCGCGTCCGCCCGCTCGCCCACCGCCTGCTCCCGGTCCGCCCGCTCGCCCACCGCCGCCTGCTCCCGGTCCGCCCGAACCGAGACGACCACGGTCGCTCCGGCACCGTCCTCCCGGCCAGCCCGCGTCGGCTCGCCGGCGTCAGCCTGGTGAACCCCTGCCGTCCCTCGCATGTCCCTCATGTTTCCGACTCTAAGTCGAAAACTTCCGGTTTTCAACTCCTGGTCAAAAACCGATCGGCCACCCCAGACGCACCCGGCCCCCGAGGCCGCACCGGGACCGATCGCCGGTTTTGGTCGCGGTCATCGGACCTCCGATCCCGTTACGATGAGCCTGTGGGCAATGACGAGGCCACCTGCGAAGGGGTGGGCTGCTTCCGGCACGAGGCGCTCGGAGTGGTGTTTCAAGTTCGACAGCAGCGCCTGTCGGTGCTGCTCTGGCGGCGGGCGGAGTCGCCCTTCGACGGAACCTGGGCGCTGCCCGGCGGCCTGCTCGAGGCCGGCGAGCGGCTCGGCGCATCCGCCAGCAGGCACCTCGCCGCAAAGGTCGACATCCCCCAGATCGCGCACCTCGAGCAGCTCGAGACCCGCAGCGATCCGGCTCGCGACCCGCAGGAACGGGTGCTCGCGACGGCGTACCTCGCGCTGGTGACGCCCGACGCGCGGCCGAGCCTGCCCGCCGACACCGCCTGGCACCTGGTCGACGCGCTGCCGCCGACCGCGTTCGACCACGGCTCGATCGTCGGCTCGGCCAGGAACCGGCTGCGGGCAAAGCTCTCCTACACCAACATCGGGTTCGCCCTCGCCCCCGAGACGTTCACCATCTCCCAGCTCCGCGACACCTACGCCGCCGCCCTCGGCCACCCCGTCTCGGCCACCAACCTGCAGCGCATCCTCACCCGCAGGGGCGTCATCGAGCCGACCACCGACGTCTCCCGCCCTGCCTCAACCGGCGGCCGCCCGGCGACCCTCTACCGCTTCGCCGCCCGCGAACTGGTGGTAACCAACCCCTTCGCCGCCTTCCGCCCCCGCCGCACCGCCTAGCCCCACCGGCATCACCCGGCACCTATCCGCCCTAGCCCAGACGCCACCCACCTTCGCCTAAGGCCCCGCCAGCGGCCGGTGATCGCCGCCGAGGCCGCCTACGGCGCCCGGATGGCGACGGCCGGGGAAGATAACAGCAAAGCACCGGGCCGGCCCGCAAAGTCGGCCGCAGCGAAGGCTGGCGGCCTGAGGCGTCGAACACTCCTGCCTCTCGCGTCACCAGCCGGGCGCGTCAGGTCGCTAGCGTGGGCCGTTGGGGGCACCCGCGACCCGTCCAGCACACGATCACGGATTCAGCGCGCCACCCGACGACCGAACAGCACACGACGACGGGTTCAACGCGAACATGCCCGGACGAGTCCGCAGCCGGGCCGCGCACGACGGCAGGGCCGCCACCATCACTCGTCGGAGACCGGATGTGATCCGTGTCACGCGGTTTCTGTCAAGCCGCCGCGCCGCTGCGGTCGTAGTCACTATGACGGCACAAAACGCGAGCAGACGGGAGACGGTGGCGATGAGCGCATCGGTGGGGTTTCGGACACCGGGGCCGACCCGGCTGGGTGCCGGGCTCGCTCTGGCGCTGGGGGCCACGCTGCTCACCGCGGCCTGCAGCAGCTCGGGTTCGAGCAGCTCGTCGGCGCCCGCGGCGTCGGCCGCCCCGGCAGCCGGGTCGGCCAGTTCGACCGCCGCTGCCGCCGGGTCAGGCTCGGGCCTGGTCATCACCACGAAGTCAGGATCCGCAGGGGCGTTCCTGACCGACGGGTCCGGGCGGGCGGTCTACCTCTGGGTGAAGGACGGCAAGAATTCTTCCGCCTGCGAGGGGGCCTGCGCGGGCGCCTGGCCGCCGGTGACCGCGACCGGCGCGGTGACCGCGTCCGGCAGCGCCGTCAAGGCCGACCTGTCCACGATCACCAGATCCGGCGGGGCCAAGCAGGCGGTCTACGACGGCCACCCGCTGTACTACTTCGCGGGCGACTCCGGGGCGGGGCAGGTCAACGGCCAGGGCAGCGACAGCTTCGGCGCCAAGTGGTGGCTGATCGCCCCGGCCGGGACCTCGATCACCGCCGCGGTGACGGTCTCCTCGGGCGGCGGCGCCCCAGCCGCGCCGGCCTCGCCGGCGGGCGGCGGCGCAGGCGGCGGGTACTGACTAAAATGGCGATGATGGCGACTCCAGCCGAACGGCTGCCTGATGAGACGCTGCTCGCAGGCCTGGGCGCGGGCGACGCCGAGCTGTCGGTTGCGTTCGTCCGCCGGTTCCAGGGGCTGGTGTTCGGCGTGGCGCTGAACGTGCTCCGCGACCGGAACGTGGCCGAGGACGTCGCCCAGCAGACCTTCGAGCGGGCCTGGAAGCACGCCCAGATGTTCGACGGCCGGCAGGGGACGGTCCGCGGCTGGCTGACCAGGATCACCCATAACCTGGCGATCGACGTGCTCCGGGGGCGCTCGGCGGCGCCGATGGACCCGGACGACCTGGCGCTGCTGATCACCTCGATCGCCGACTCGCCGGAACGAATCACGGTCGCCAACGACAGCGCCGCCGGGCTCCGCCGCGAACTGCGCAGGCTCCCGCCCGAACAGGCGCGGGCGGTGGCGATGGCCGGCATCTACGGCATGACGGCCCGGCAGGTCGCCGAGTCAGAGGGGATACCGGTGGGAACCGCGAAGACCAGGATCAGGTACGGCCTGCAGAAGCTGCGCACGGCCCTTCTTCCTGAGGACGCAGACGATGAGTGAGTTGGACGACATGGACGACATGAGCTGCGACGAGTTCGCCGGGGTGGCCGCGGAGCTCGCGCTCGGGGTGCTGACCGGCCGGGAGCGCGCGGCCGCGCTCGCGCACCTGGACGGCTGTGAGTCCTGTCGTGAGCAAGTCCGCGAGCTGACCATGGCGCAGGATGAACTGCTCGCCCTGCTGCCGTCGGCCGAGCCCCCGGCCGGCTTCGAGTCCCGGGTGCTCGAGCGCATTGGCCTCACCGCCCCCGGCCAGCAGCCGTCGGACGCCTATAACCAGGAGCTCTCGGACGTCACCGGCCAGCAGTCGTCGGACGTCCGGGTGCTGGCCGGCGAACGGTCGGACCGGCCGACGCCGGCCCGGCAACAGGCCACCCAGCCAGTCTGGCAGCAGGCCACCCACCCAGCCCGCCAGCCGGCCCCCCGGCCGGGCCCGCAGCACTTTCAGCCGCCGCTTGCTGGCGGCCGCGGCGGTGGCGCTCGCGCTGATCGGGGGCGGCGTCGGCTGGGGGCTGCGCGACGCCACCGCGCCCGCGTCGACCTCCGCCCAGGCCGCGCTCAGCACCGCCGCGCTCGTCACCAGCGACCACCGGACCGTCGGCCAGGTCTTCGTCTATAACCGCAGCCCGTGGTGGATGTACATGTCGGTGAACATGGAAGGCGAGGGCAACGCCACCGTGCAGTGCCAGCTGGAGATGGCCAACGGGCATTTCCAGAACGTGGGGGAGTTCCGCCTGACCGACGGTTACGGCGCCTGGGGCAGCAGCCCCTACACGGCGGGCCCCGGCGCCATCCTCGGCGCCCGCCTGCTGAGCGCGAACGGCACCGTCCTGGCCACCGCGAGCTTCCAGTAGTCCCATCCGACAACGGCCGAGACAACGACAGTAAAGACACCGGCAAAGACCGTCAGTACGGCCCGTGCCTGGTCATGTCGAGCACGATCGGCACCATCACGATCATGGTGCGGATGCTCGGCGAGACCGGCCCGGTGAACGTCACCGTGTAGTGGTCGGACGAGGTGAGCAGCTCCTTGCGGAGCCCGGCCCAGGTCTTGCGGATCTGGGCGTAGCGCTCGCCCTCGGCCCCGGTGACCGCGAACTGGGTGGCGCCGAGGTCACCGGCCGCCCTGCCCGCCACCTGGCCCTGGTCGTCGAGCAGGGTGTAGTGCCGCCGGCTGAACTCGATCCTGATCTTGCCGATCAGCTTGCCGTCCGGATCGGTCAGCGCCGCGAGCCAGTCGTTCTCACTGTCCTGCCTGATCAGCGTCAGCAGCGGTTCGCCCGTCGGCGTCCGCACGGGCAGCACCCGAGTGCCCGGCACCAGGCCGATCACGGTCTGCAGCATGCCCCTGCTCTCCGTCTCGGCGGCGACGGCGATCAGATTCTTGTCGGGGTCGAAGATCTCGTATCGGGCACGGCCGGGGAGGACCTTACCGGGCTGCCGGATACGCAATTCCCGAAAGGCGAAGGGGTCGTCCACGCCACCGAGTGTACGGCGGCAACGCAAACAGGTCAGCGGAAAATCGCCTCTCGGTCCCGATGAAAGCCGCCCCTATGTCACGGCAATAATGGCAATTACCTGCATTATCGCGGTCATCATCGGGGACGGGGACACGGTCGATTAAGAGGAAACTCACGGTCCGTTCGAAAAGAAAAAAGCAGTTCATCCCGAACGGTCCCGGGCGCTGCCTGCAGCGAAACCACCAGCCGCCCTCCTCGGGCCGGCCGCCAGCGCTGGGCCGCCGCCAGCAGGGCTAGGGGATGAGCACGGTCCGCTGGCCGGGCGGGTCCGGCACGGTCCAGGCGGCCTCGACGTCGGCCAGCGGCACCGGTCGGGCGTTGACCGCGACGGCCCCGCGTCGATCTCCGCCACCAGCGACGGCAGCTCGCGGCCGACTGCGAGGCGCAGATCGCGGCGCTGGTGGCCGTCCTGCCACCGGCCCAGCGCAGCCGCCTGTCCGCGATCGCGAGCCGGGTGCCCGCGGCCGACGCCCGGCGGCGGGGCATCGACATCTACGCCACCGACCGCGAATCGGGCCGATAGCCTTTTGTCATGAGATATCTGGTCCAGGAACGGATCTTCTCCCTCAGGGCTGACTTCTGGATCGAGGACGAAGACGGCAACCGCGTCTTCCTCGTCGATGGCCGGGCGCTCAGCCTGCGCGAGACGTTCGAGCTCAAGGACGCCTACGGCAACCTGCTCATCCTCATCCGCAAGAAGTTCTTCGCGCTCCGCGACACGATGGAAATCGAAAACGGCCAGGGCGTGGTCGCAACCGTCCGCCCGGCGTTCTTCTCCCCGATTCACCACCGCTACGAGATCGACCTGTTCGACGGGACCCGGCTCGAGGCCGTCGGCAGCTTCGCCGACAAGGACTGGGAGCTGAAGGACGGCCACCGGGTCGTGGGCCGGATCTCGCGCAAGTGGTTCAGGATCAGGGACACCTACGGGGTGGAGGTCGAGCAGGGCGTAGATGACGCGCTGATCATCGCCATCGCGGTCTGCATCGACCGCATCTACGAAGACGAGAAGCGCGAGCATCACGACCAGGGCGGCTTCGGCGGCTTTGGCCACTTCTGAAGCTTTACCGCAGCCTCAGCCCTTGGGCGGCCGGCCGGGCGCATCGCGCCGGGCCGAAGCCGCGAGCCGGTCGGCCAGGGCGGCGATCAGGTCGCGGAGCTCGGCCTGCCGCTCGACCGCGAACGGCCGGTCGAGCGAGGCAAGCAGCGCAGGCAGCCAGTCCAGCCGCTCGGCCTGCAGCTCGACCCGGAACCAGGGTTCGGCCTGCGGGTTCGGGCCGCCGGCGGCCGGCAGTTCCGCCACGGTGGCGACGCTGGCCGGGAACCGGGCGCGGATCTGCCCGTTCGTGCCCTGGATCCGCAGGATCACTTCGTGCCGGTACGGGGTGGCGGCGAGAGCGGACAGGACGTGCTGGGCCGGGTCGAGGCCGGCCGGCGGCTCGAACGAGCCGGGCAGGGTCCTGGTGCCGGTGATCCGGTCGAGCCGGAACGTCCGGTCCTCGCCGATGCCCGGGTCCGCGCCGGTCACGTACCAGCGGCCCGAGTGGGCCACCAGCCCGTACGGGTGGAAGGCGCGCTCGCTGCGCCTGCCGTCGCGGGCGGTGTAGCGGACCCAGATCGGCCGGTGATGACGGACGGCGTCGGCGACCGAGAGCAGGACCCCGGTGTCGGGGGCGGTCGCCTGGCCTGGCGGCGAGGTGAACGCGAGGGAGCCGAGCAGGGCGTCCAGCCTGCGGGCGAGCCGCTCGGGCAGCACCCGGCGGATCTTGGCCGCTGCGGTCTCGCTGGCCGTCCCCGCGGTCGTTACCAGCCCGGTCCGGCGGCCCGCGATCAGGCCGAGCATGACCGCGAGGGCCTCGTCGTCGCTGAGCATGAGCGGGGGCATCCGGTAGCCGGAGCCGAGCCGGTACCCGCCGTAGCGGCCGCGGACCGACTCGACCGGCACGTCGAGGTCGATCAGGTGGTCCACGTACCGCCGGACCGTGCGCTCGTCGACCTCGAGCCGCTCGGCGAGCTCGGCCACCGTCCTGACGCCGCCCGACTGCAGAAGCTCGAGCAGCGACAGGACGCGAGCGGTGGGCCGAGCCATGGCCGCAAGTATCTCACTAATACCGGGCGGATTATGACCGGTATTAGTTCTAGCGTGCGAAGGGAGGACGTTCCCGCTAACAAGGAGATCATCATGGACTTCGTCTCAATCCGCGTCATCACCGACGACGTCGCCCGGCTGGCCGGGTTCTACGAGCGCGCCACCGGCGTGCAAGCGAGCTGGTCGAACGAGAACTTCGCCGAGCTCACCGTCGGCTCCGCCACCCTCGCCATCGCCAGCGTCCGCACCGTTCCGCTGTTCGCTCCCGGCGCCGCCCGGCCGGCCGACAACAGCACCGTCATCATCGAGTTCCTGGTCGCCGACGTGGACGCCGTGTACCGCAACCTGGCCGGCGTGGTCGAGGATTTCGTCAACGAGCCGACCACGATGCCGTGGGGCAACCGGTCGCTGCTGTTCCGCGATCCCGACGGCAACCTCGTCAACTTCTTCACGCCCGTGACCCAGGCCGCGATCGACAAGTTCGCCCGCTGACGCCGCCGCGGCCGCCCCAGTCCACGCCGAGCAGGAGCCCGGAAGCGTGCTTCGCCTCGCAGGCAGCAATGGGCCTGGCAGGCGGAGCCACGCGTCCGTTCGGAAAATGGATCTGGTTTTGGGAGGCTCGGCCCATGGCGACGGACAGGCAGAAAGAGGCCACGCGGCGCGATATCGAGAAGACCCGCGAGGTGCAGAGCGAGCGCGCGCACGGCGAGGACATCCCGCGCGGCTCCGAGGGCCTCGGCACGGCGGAGAAGGACCGCCTGCCCGACGCGGACCGCCAGGGGCCGTCGACACTTCGTGTCGAGCTGTGCGCGGAGGGTATCTGCACTGAGGCGAGCTTCAGTGCAGAAAGGACCATCGCATGTCCCATCATCTCGACACGCCGCTGGCGGCGAAGACGGGTCAGCTGCTCATCGACGACCTGTACGTCTTCCCCGGCGAGGGCAGCACGATCTTCGTGCTCGACATCAACTCCGACGTCAACGGCCTGCACACCGAACCGGGGTTCCACCCCGAGGCCCGCTACGAGATCAAGATCCACGTCAACCGGGCCGAGTTCGAGGACCTCACCTACCGGGTCGCCTTCGCCGAGCCGGACGCCGACGGCCGCCAGCGGCTGACCCTGCGCGCCCTGACCGGGGACCAGGCCCGCGGCGACGCCGGCGTCGGCGACCTCGTGCTCGAGGGCCGGACCGGTGAGACGGCGACCGACGGCGATGGCGTCCGGCTCTGGGCCGGGCACGTCAAGGACTCGTTCTACGTTGACCTATCGCTGCTGGCGCTCGTCAACGGCGCGGTCGCGAACGGGACCGCGGTCGACCTGTCGGCCTGGCGCCCGGACCGGGCGCAGAACAGCTTCGCCGGCAGCACCGTGCGGACCATCGTGCTCGAGGTGCGGCACGACGAGATCCTGTCGCCTGGCACCCCCATCGGCGTGTGGGCGGCCACCAAGCTCGCGACCGACGCGGGCGGCTGGCGGCAGGTCAACCGAGCCGGGCACCCGATGATGTGGCCCATCTTCTGGCCCAACGACATCGAGTTCACCAATCCCGCCAACAGCCGTCACCCGTCGCAGGACTACGCCGCCGAGGGCGAGCACCTGGCCGACCACGTCTCCGCCGTGGTGGCCGCGACCGGGACGTCGGCCGCGCCCGACGTGTACGGGCTCACGGTCGCCAAGACGCTGCTGCCTGACGTCCTGCCGTACGTGGTGGGCACGCCCGCGTCGTTCGGCTTCGCGACCCGCAACGGCCGGACCCTGGCCGACAACGCCCCCGAGGCGATGATGTCCCTGGTAGTGGGGGCGGCGGTGCCGGGCGGGCTCAAGCCGTCGGTGACCGAAGCCCAGCGCTCGGGCCAGTTCCCGTTCCTGACCCCGGCCTGACCGAGGGGCCTGACGGCTCCTCGCCCGTCACTGTCGGCTGGTCCACTGCGGCCCGGTGACGGCCCAGTCCGAGCTCCAGTTGTCGATCCGGCGCCGGTCAAGACCGCGCTGGCACAGCCGGTAGCAGAAGGTCAGCACGGTCGCGGCGGCCACGATCACGGCCAGCCCCGCCATCGTCGCGCCAACCGCCATCCCCGCCGCGCCCTGGGGCGGCGGCGCCGGAACCCCGGTCCGGCCGAGCCACAGCTGGACCGAGGCCCCGGCCGGCTGGCCGTAGATCCCGGGCGCGACGTCGGTGGTGAGCAGGCCCGACCGGGCCGCGCCGTCGCTCAGCTGCCAGGTCGCCATCGCGGTGGCCTGATGCAGGATGGGCGTCTCTGTGATGGCGCCGGGCCAGGACAGCACCGCGACCGTCTGCCGCAGGCTCGCCGCGGTGGCCTGCTGAGTCCGGTAGACGTGGGCCGCCAGCAGCCCGGCGACGACGACGGCGACGACGAACGCGACCAATAGCACCGCCACCACGACGCCCTCAACCCGGTCCGATGAACGGCGCAACTCGTTCCGCCGCACGAACATCCGCAGCATCCGCAGCGGCAGACCGTCTGCCCGGTGAGAATAACGACCCACCATCTTGATGTGCCCCGTCCGACCGCGGTGCACTCACCTATAGCATCACTCAGTGATCGTCCGTGTCGAATCCGTGATATCACTTGGCTCGCCTATCGCAACCATGGCTAGACGCACCAAACGGACCACGCCATCTGACGGTCTAGACACTCCCGCACCTGGCTGCCACAGGCCATGACCGCAGCCTCGATCTCGATCCCTTGGGAGGCTGCCCTGGCGCCCCGGGCGGTGCGGTCGGAGACGCGGCGGGGCCGGGGATCAGCGGTTGCGGATCAGGCGTCGCTGGTGTCGACTAGGGCGGCGAGGCCGTCGAGGACGCGCTGCAGGCCGAAGGTGTAGGCGTGGCCCGGGTCATAGACCGCGCCGTGGGCGGCGCCTGCGGCGGCGCCGACGGGGGCGGCCGTGGGGTACTTCGCCTCGTCGAAGACCCGGGCGAGCAGGGGGGCGTTGGCGGCCCACCATTGCTCCTCGCTCATCGCGCTGTCCTGCCGGGCGGCGGCCGCCTCGGCGGCCGAACGCGCCGCCGCCTGGACGAAGCCGAGCAGAAAGGTCAGGGCGGCGTCCATCTCGACGTCATCGAGCCCGAGGCCCTCGAGCGCCTGAAGTTCGTGCTCGTATTTGGCCATCAGCCCGGGACCGAGCGGGGGCCGGCTGGTAGAGACCTCGGCGATCCAGGGGTGCCGGGTGAACAAATCCCGCCACCGCTTCCGCCGTATCCCTCAACGTCGCCGACGTGGCCGCCTCCGCCGCGTTCCTGACCGGCCACTTCGGCTTCCGGCAGGAGATGGCCGCCGACGGCTTCGCCTCCCTGGCACGCGATGACGCCGGGATGCACGTCGCCTTCCTGCGCCGCGGCCTGCCCTTGCTGCCCGAGGACCAGCGCGACGCCCACGCCGCCGGCCTGACCCTGGCGTTCGTCGAGGACCTCGAGGGCGAGCTGGCCCGCCTGCGCGCGGAGGCGTGGACATCACCATGCCGCTGCGCGAGGAGCCCTGGGGCGAGCGCGCGTTCCAGGTCACCGACCCCAATGGCGTCATCATCCAGCTTCTCGACTGGAATGCGCCGGCCAGCCAGTGACCGAGCGGCCGGGGCGGCCGGGGCGGCCGGGCACCTGCCGTCCCGGCCGCAAGCCAGGACACGAGCGGGTGCCAAGAGCGCGCCGCTCCTGATCCCCACGTGCATGGAGGCTCATTGTGACCGAGCGGACCACCAGCTCCGGTACCGTGTGATAATCGCGGGGCGAGTGCAGCGCGAGCATGACAAGCTGCGAATTGGCTGAGGAAAGCGCCTCGCCGACCGAGCGCAGCATGCGGGCGAAGAAGGGGTCGGCTGAGATCCTGACGGTCTCCTCGCTCACGATCAGCGCGACGGCCCCGCGTTACCGTGCCCGTCGGCTCCCTGGCCTATCGCCTCACCGGATCGGCGACCGCTCAGCTACCCGACGGAACAAAGATCGCACCGCAGAACTCCGCCGACGTCATCTCGCCCTGCGGTCTCGGCGACATATGTGAGGCGGAAACCGGGACCTTGGCCGGTGGCGCAGTCGTGGCCACCAACCACGCCGGATACACCGGCTCCGGATTCGTTGCCGGTTTCACCGGGCCGGGCGGCAGCGTCACGCAGGAATTCTCGGTGCCGACCGCCGGTACCTACACCGTGAGCCTGCGGTACGCGGCCGGTAGCGGCGGACCGAACCAGACGCGGAGCGCGACAGTCTCCTCGAACGGAACGGTGCAAGGTCAGATTCAGTTGCCGCTGACTGCGGACTGGGACACCTGGGGAAATGCGACAATCCCAGTGCAGCTCAATGCCGGCCTCAACACCATCACGGTCTCGTACTTGCCAACCGACCTCGGGTGGTTCAACCTCGACAGCTTTAGTCTGACCCAATAGCCTCGGCCTCGGGTTCGATAGACAGTGGTGCTGCCCATCCCCGTTGGGCAGCACCGCTGTTTCTTGTATGCCGACCTTGTCCGCAACACGTCAATGTCTGGCTGGGATGCCTCTGGCGTTGAGCCGGGTGGAGTCGCGGACGACTGCGCCCTGCAGGCGGCGACGGCGTGCGTCTACGTGCCCGCTGCGCAGGCGTCGGCGGACCCGGTTGCGCAGGTAGCCGAGCCGCGTCATCGTCTGCGACCTTGCCTTTCATCTACGGCCGTACCCGGGCAGAGCCGCCCAGTGGCGAGCAATAGCGGCACCCGGCACGGTGGCCCGCGCTGGCCATGACAGCGGCCAGGCAGGGTCTGGTCTTAACCAGGCCGCTGGAATCTAATCGAGGCCGCCTGTCCTTGGGACCGCCTCCATCCGGGCGACGTCGTGAAAGTTTCAGCGGTTTCAGCCGCGGTTCTCAGCGAGAACCAGCGATCCAACGAGCTGTCACCAGGCCATCCGTACTGACCAGGTAGCTGGCCCGAATCGGAGACCTGAAGATCGAGCTCATGGGTTCGTAACGCGCCATTGATCTCCCTCGCATCCGCTCGTAACATCCCCATCGAACCGGTTGCTCGAATCGGTTCGATTACATCCTGCGGTGCAGCGGGGAGGGAACGCGATGTTGTCAGGCGACCCCGAGCCGCGAACGCCCAACCACTGGTACCGCGGTGCCGTAAGCGGCATAAGGCATCGCAGCCACGCAGTCCGTTTTACCCGCTCACGGCGCAGCGGCACCTCGAGTGGCGCCATACCGGAGGAGGCTCCTATGAGCACGAGAACACGACGAGTTCGTCTTCTGGCAGCGGTAGCCGGAATGGCGCTAGCACTGGGGATACCGCTGTTTCACGCCGAGAACGCGGCGGCAGCCGAGTCGCTGAGTGTGAACCTGGCCTCGGTGACAGGCCCCGCGACGGGAGTCGGGGAAGGGTTCCTGTACGGAGTGAGCCAGGACGGCACCCAGCCGAGCGACCAGTACCTGGAGCCGCTGGGGATCAACGCGTTCCGCGGCGGCGGGCACGTGTCCGGGGGGTGGATCGGTGACGGGTATGTCAACGGGTCCGGCACCCAGGCCGATGTGAACACGGTTATCGCGCAGGCGAAGCGGCTTACCCAGTCGCCGTATCACGCGCAGTACCAGGTGCTGCTGAGCGACATCTTCGGCGCGGATGCCGGGCAGCCGTCGAACACCGTGTATCCGTGCTCCAACGGGAACTGCTCGAACTGGATCACCTACCTCGACACGGTGATCCCCGAACTGCAGGCGACCGGGCTGAAGTTCTCTTATGAGATCTGGAACGAGCCTGAGCTGTCCATCTTCTGGAAACCAGGGGTGAACACCACCCAGTACTTCCAGATGTGGGACACCGCTTACCAGCAGATCCGCCGCCTGGCGCCCGGTGCGACGATCGTCGGGCCATCGTTCGCGTACACCCCGCCGCAGATGCCCGGCGAGTGGACGACCTGGCTGGCGCATGTCAAGTCCGCCGGGACGGCGCCGGACATGATCAGCAATCACAACGAGGGGGACGGAGACGACCCGGTGGCGGTGGCGAAGGCGATCGACAGCGACCTGACGGCCGCCGGGCTGCCGCGAATCCCGCTGTCGTCGAACGAGTACCAGCCCGCCGACCAGCAGACCGCCGGGGTGACCGCCTGGTACCTGGCCCGGTTCGCCGAGTCCGGCTATACCAACGCGATACGCGGGAACTGGCAGTGCTGCCTGACGCCGAACCTGACCGGTGTCCTCACCGAGGTCAACGGGTCCTGGGTGCCGAACGGGAACTGGTGGGCGATGCGCGACTACGCCGACATGACCGGTTCCCTGGTATCCACCTCCGGCGAGGTCGGGACCACCGCCATCGCTGCCTCAGAGGACAGCACCGCCAAAAGGTCCGTGGCCATCCTCGGTGACGAGAACGGGTACACCGGCCCGGCTTCCGTGACCTACACCGGGCTGGGCTCGGTGCCCTGGCTGGCGAACAACGGCAGCGTCAACGTCACTGTGGACCGGATCCCTGACCAGTACCCGCTCAGCTCCCCGCAGGTGGTCTACAACCAGAACGTCAGCGTCGCCAGCGGCTCCATCACCGTGCCGATCACCTTCCAGGCCTCCCATGACGCGTTCGCGGTCTACCTGACGCCGGCGAGCGCGTCGTCCGGCGGCGGGTTCCCGTCCGGGTATCACCGGCTGGTGGTGGCCAGCAATGCCCTGTGCGTGGATGTATCCGGGAACACGAGCACGAGCGGCGCGGCGATCGATCAGTGGACCTGTAACGGCCAGTCCAACCAGCAGTTCCAGTTCGTCCCGGTTTCCGGCGGGTACGGCGAGTTGCAGGCGCAGAATTCCGGCGATGACGTGGCCGTGGCCGGGAACTCCACCGCGCAGGGCACCCCGGACGTGGTCCAGGAGCCGGTCAGCGGCGCGTCCGGCAGCTTGTGGAAGCCCGAGCAGCAGTCCGACGGCTCCTGGCAGTTCCAGAACTCCGGCAGCGGCCTGTGCCTGGACGTGTACGGCGACGGCAGCAACACCGGCCAGCAGTTCGACCAGTGGCCGTGCAAGAACGCCCCCGGCACCAACCAGGACTTCACCCCGCACTGATCACCCCGCACATTCCGCGGCGGCGGCACCACCGTCCGTTCTGAAAAGCGACAAGCCTTTGACGGAACGGACGGTGGTTACCCGCCCAGGGACATGGTCCGCGCCACTCACTCACCAATCACCGTGCCGAAAAGGGATCAAGAGATGAAACGACATCGCATCACCGGTACGCCGGGCCTGCGCTGGGTCTTCACGCTGCTCGCGGGCCTCGCGCTGGCCGTGGCCAGCGTGCTGGTCGCCGTGAGCGCCCCCGCGCACGCCGCGACGACCGGCATCACGGTCAACGGCACTGCGGGGGGCCGGACGTTCGATGGGATCGGGGCGATCAGCGGCGGGGGCGGCAACTCCCGGCTGCTGAGCGATTACCCGGCTGCCGAGCAGCAGCAGATCCTGGACTACCTGTTCAAGCCCGGTTACGGCGCGGACCTGCAGATCCTGAAGGTGGAGATCGGCGGGGACACCAACTCCACCGACGGGTCGGAGTCCAGCATCGAGCATTCCCGCGGCGCCGTCAGCTGCAGCGCCGGGTATGAGTGGCAGCTGATGGAGCAGGCCAAGGCGCTCAACCCGAACATCAAGCTGTACGCGCTGGCGTGGGGCGCGCCGGGCTGGATCGGCAGTGGCAACTTCTGGTCCACCGACATGATCAACTACCTGGTGAGCTGGCTGAACTGCGCGGGTTCGCACGGCCTCACCATCAACTACCTCGGCGGCTGGAACGAGCGCGGTTACAACATCTCCTGGTACGAGCAGCTGCGGTCCACACTGAACGCCGACGGCTATTCGGCCGTGCAGATCGTCGGGGCCGACACCGACTGGACCGTCGCCAACGACCTGGTGTCCAACAGCGCGTTCTCCAAGGCCGTGCAGATCGTCGGCTCCCACTACCCCTGCGGGTGGATGAGCACGCAGACGTCCTGCCCGTCCTCGTCGAATGCGGTGGCCACCGGCAAGCCGCTGTGGGCCAGCGAGAACGGGTCGCAGGACTACAACAACGGCGCGGCCGCGATGGCCCGGGCGGACAACCGCGACTACCTGGACGGGAAGATGACCGCGACCATCAACTGGCCGATCGTCGCCTCCCTCTACCCGAGCTTCCCCTACAACACCGACGGGCTGATCCTGGCCAACCAGCCGTGGTCGGGCTGGTACTCGGTCGGCAAGCAGGCGTGGGTGACCGCGCAGACCACTCAGTTCACCGCCCCGGGCTGGACCTACATCGACTCTGCCAGCGGCTACCTGGGCGGCAGCGGGAACAACGGCAGCTACGTCACCCTCAAGTCCCCTGACGGATCTGACTGGAGCTCGGTCGTCGAGACGACGCTGGCCTCCGCCGCGCAGACCGTCAACTACAACGTCACCGGCGGCCTGTCCACCGGGACTGTGCATGTGTGGACCACCGACGTCAACTCCTCCGATCCATCAACCTGGTTCGTGCACTCCGCCGACATCACCCCGGTCAACGGCAGCTTCTCGCTCACCCTCCAGCCCGGCTACGTCTACACCCTGACCACCACCACCGGGCAGGGCAAGGGCACCGCGACCTCCCCCGCGCAGGGCTCGCTGGCGCTGCCCTACTCCGACAACTTCGACAGCGACACCATCGGGCAGCAGCCGCGGTACCTCTCCCAGGTGCAGGGCGCGTTCGAGGTCGAGCCGTGCGCGGGCGGCCGGTCCGGGCAGTGCGTCCAGCAGCAGGCGCCGGTCACGCCGATCGAATGGGACAGCAACGCCAACCCCTTCACGATCGGCGGCGGCGCCAACTGGTCCAACTACACCGTCTCGGCGGACGCGCTGATGGAGCAGGCCGGCGCGGTGCAGCTCCTCGGGCGGTCCGGCTCCCAGGTCGGGTACTACCCGCCTGCGGCCAGCGGATATTACCTGCAGCTGTCCAACACCGGCGGCTGGCAGCTGGTGCGCAGCAACAGCAGCGGCACCCTGGCCACCCTGGCCAGCGGCACCGTGGCCGCGCCGGGCACCGGTACCTGGCAGCACCTGGCGCTGACCTTCAGCGGCGCCGCGATCTCCGCGGCGATCAACGGCACCACCGTCGGCACCGTCACCGATTCCAGCTATGCGTCGGGAATGGTCGGCTTCGGCACCGACGGCTACCAGACCGACCAGTTCGACAACCTGTCCGTCACCCCGGTCGCGGGGTCCACCTCGCCGACCGGCCCGATCACGGCCGGTGATGACAGCGCCAAGTGCGTGGATGACAACGGCCATTCCACCGCGAACGGCTCCAAGATCCAGCTGTGGGACTGCAACGGCGGCGCCAACCAGCAGTGGACGGTGGCGTCCAACGGCACCCTGCAGGTCTACGGGATGTGCGCGGACATCACCGGCGCCAACTACGGCAACGGCACCGGCATCGAGCTGTGGACCTGCAACGGCGGCGCCAACCAGCAATGGAAGGCGACCAACGGCACCCTGGTCAACCCCGCCTCAGGCAAATGCCTGGACGACCCCGGCTCCAACACCGCCAACGGCACCCAGCTCGACATCTGGACCTGCAACGGCGGAAGCAACCAGCAATGGTCCATCCCCTGACGCGGCCGCGGCCGCGGCTTGCTACCTGGAGATCTCACCGCATCAGCAGTCGGTAGGACACTCGAAGGCTTAACAGCAAGCGCCGGCAGACGAACGGTGCCCCGCTGCCCCAGCTTCTGCTGGGGCAGCGGGGCACCGCGTCATTAGTTAGGGGGCCGGCGTAGTTGAGTCCCGCCATCTCCTCGTGGCCGATCTCCGGGTTGACGCCGACCATTTCCGGGTGCGCCAGCTCGGACCTGATGTCCGTCGCCGCCCGGACTCGCCTCCACTGCCGCCCCAGGAGACGTAGTGCCGCGCGCCGAGGTCGGCCGCCAGGTCCAGGTTCCGCATCACCTTCGCAAGCGCGAACCGGCGGACCTCCCGCTCGTTCGTGGTGAACACGCCGTCTTTGCGTCTACTGTCGGAGGGTCTCCCGCTGAGGGATCTCCCGCGCGCTCGGAGGGGTCCGGGTGAGCTGCTCAGTCGTTAGTGCATAGGTTGCCGTTGAGGTAGAACGTCGCCGGCGCTGGTGAACGTGACCGAGGGAGATGGCGGTGAGGGGTTCCCGTGGCTGTCTACGGCCACTACGTAGTAGGTGTAGGCGGTCCCGATCGTGAGCCCGTTCAGGGTCGCGCTTGTCGCGGTCGTCGTGGCCGCCAGCGTGCCGCTGCCCGGCTGCCCGGTACACCTGGTAGTCGGCCACCGGGTAGGTGCCGGCCGCGGCTGCCGGCCAGGTGAGCGTGGCGGTGCCCCGACGTGCTGGACGAGGCGCTGGAGGACAGGCCAGAGGCGGTCGGCTGGCCGGGCGCCCCGGGCGCGGTCACGCCGGTCGTGCCGCTGCCGGGCACGTGGACGACGGTCAGCGAGTAGGGCGCGACGGTGACCGAGCTCGCGGTGCCCGTCGCGCTGGTGATCGACGTGGCGTTGTTGCCGAGCGTGTACACGGTGGGCGTCCCGGCGGGCGTGAAGCCGTTGTAGGCCACGCTCACCGTGTAGGAGTTTGACGGGTCCTCGTTGTCGATGAGCACGTTGAGGTTCCCGGACGCGTCGCGGACGGCGTGGACCTTCAGCAGCGGCTGGGTCGCGGTCGCGCTGACCATGGTGTCGCCGGGCGCCGCTAGCTTGGACAGCATCTCGATCCCGTAGTAGGACGCGAACGGCGTGTCGGCGGGCGGCTCCGCGGTGCCCCCTGAGTTGGAGCCGCTCGAGAAGATCCCCGAGTCGCCGTAGTCCGCGGCGCCGTCCACGGTGGAGACCGTGCCCTCCCCGTTGTGCTCGTCCCACCAGTCGACCATGGCGGCGCCGTTCTCCAGCCACGTCATGTACATGTCCGCGGCGAACAGCGCACCGGGCTGGGTGTCCATGTCAATCGTGGAGTTGGTCTCGGTCACCAGGACCGGGACGCTGGCGGCGTTGCTGATGCCGGCGTACTGGCTGATCTCGCTGCGCAGCGTCGACGTGATGCTGGCGATGTCGGCGGGGTCGGTCAGCATGCCGGCCGCCGAGGATCCGCCGGGGTAGTAGTGCACGACGACGCATTGCGTCTGGCGGCCGAGCGCGGTGAGCACGGTCTGGTTCCATGGCTGCGGGTACTCGGAGTGGCGACGCCGTCCGGCCAGAATCCGGGGGTGGTCAAGATGGCGCAGACCTTCGCGTTCGGGTTCGCGGCGTGGATGGCGGACTCGAACTGCGCGACGTTCGCCGCGTACTGGGCAGGCCCGCAGTCGTAGGTCTGCGACGGCTCGCTGCCGATCGTCACCGCCGTTCCGTTCAGCGAGGTCTTGCAGTGGGCGTCCGCTTCCCAGTTGGACCCGTAGGTGCCGTTCCCGTACACCTCGTTGCCGACTTCCCAGTAGCCGACCGAATCGCCGGCCGCCGCCTGGACCCACGCGGCGGCAAGGCTCGGTGTCCCGGTGCCGTAGTTCACCGTGATGATGGGCCGGGCGTCGGCGGCGTTGGCCGTCGTCATGAAGTCCGCGAAGCTGGTGCCCGGGGCGACGTAGCCGCCGGCCGCCGCCGTCTGTGTCTGCCAGTCGTAGATGTCGGAGTAAGATCCGCCCGGGTACCTGAGGGCGTTGATCCCCGCCGCCTTCAGCAGCGGCGCTATCGCGGCGCCGTTCATGTCGCCGTCGTAGACGGCGGTGTTCAGGCCGATCGCGCCGGCCGGAACCACGCCGAGCGTGGCTGCGGCCCCGATCGTGGCGCTCGCGGAGGCTCCCCCATGACCACCGTCCAGAACGACGGTGCCGCCTAGGCGGTCGGCCCGCCGGGTCCTCTGCCTGCCGGCTGCTATTGTCGCCACCCGGAGTGGGCGCGCGGATGACAAGGCCCGGGGTTATCGAATCGAATCGATGAGAACGTAGGCTGCCGCGTCCTTGGGTGTCAAGCGGGTGCAGGTATGTTTCAGGAACCCGTTCGTCGGCCGCGGTGAGCTGGAGATGGAACTGCTCGGCCCAGTGCCGCGCCGCGACTGCGGTGATGGAGAACCGGCTCGGGATCGCCAACGTGGCGCTCCAGTGCCCGCTGAACAGCCGCGTGCGGCCGTCCGCAGAATGCAACGAGGCGCGCCCATTCCCGTTTTCCCGGAGGTGAGCGCGGCTTCAGACCGCCTGCGTGCTGGCGGCGCTTTGAAAATTTCAGGCGGTTTCTGCCACGGTTCTCAGCGGGGATTCTGCGGTCCGGCGAGCCGTCACCAGGCATCCGTGCTGCCCCTGGTACCCGGCCCGGGTATGGAGCCGGCGTAGCGGGGTGATGCGTTCGTAACGCGCCATTGATCTCCCGCGCATCCGCTCGTAATATCCGATCGAACCGGTTCCTCGAATCGGTTCGATTGTGCATCCTTCGGCGCTGAGGAAGGGAACGCGATGGTGGTAGTCCGCCAGGCGTTGGTCTGCGGACTTGCGGCCGTTGGCGTTCCCGTCGTCAGTCGTCGGCGCGGCGGCAACCGGCCGATCAGGTGGCCGCAGGACAGGCGCCCCTTGCCGGTCGGCGTCCGGCGCCGCTGGCGGGCGACGGGTCACTCGGGTGAGAAAGGCAGGTCGCAGATGACTCTCAGGTCACGGTCACGGCGCGCGGCGAAGGGGTTGCTCGTGGCGTGCGCGGCGCTCGCGCTGACGGTTGGCGCCCTGGCGGCCGCATTCTTGGGCGGCCTCGGCCAGTCCGCAGCGGCGGCCAGCCTCACCACCGCATGGCAGAACGGGGCCTTCTCGCTGAACACCGCGGGAGTGGTATCGCGCTCCGATGTCGTGCTCGGTGCGCCGAACACCTCTCCCGCTCAGTTCATGCCGCTGAGTAACGGCTCGCTCGGCGTTGCCGCCTGGGCAGCCAACGGGTTCACCGCCCAGCTGAACCGCAGCGACACCATGCCGTACCGGCTGTCCCCTGGGCAGGTGCAGATCCCGGGCCTGTCCGCGATGACGTCGGCCTCGAACTTCAGCGGCAGGCTGGACCTGTACAACGGGGTGCTTGATGAGTCCGGGGGCGGGATGACCATGCAGGCATGGGTGCCCGCCGGCAAGGACGAGCTGATCGTCGATGTCACCGGGGCCAGCCCCAGTAACCGGCAGACCGCGACACTTCACCTGTGGAGCGGGCGCGGCCCGACGGCCGCCGCATCCGGGGCCATCGGCAGCCTGTCCCAGACCTGGGTGGACAACTCCCAGTCCGGCTCATCCGGGCAGACCTTCGGCGCGATGGCCGCCATCACCGCGGGCGGGCAGAACGTCACCGCCTCGGTGGTCAACTCCACGCAGGTGCAGGTGTCCTTCAACCCGAACGCCGACGGCTCGTTCCGGGTGATCATCGCGGCACCGAAGTGGACGGGCGGCAATGCCGCGTCCACCGCCTCGAGTCTGATCGGCGGCGATACCACCGCCACCACGTCGTCGCTGCTGTCGACGCAGTCGTCGTCGTGGAACAGCTATTGGGCGAACAGCGGGCTGATCGAGGCCAACTCCTCCGACGGCACGGCGCAGTACATGGAGAATCTCCGCACCCTCTACCTGTACGACGAGGCCGGCCTGATGCACAGCGGGGAATACCCCGGCAGCCAGGCTGGGCTGGCCGACCTGTACGCCTACGACCAGGACCAGCAGGACTGGTACCCGGCCGGGTACTGGCTGTGGAACCTGCGGGGCCAGGCCTCGGCGAACCTGTCATCGGGTAACTTCGCCTTGAACCTGCCGATCTTCGACATGTACCTGAACGACCTGCCCGCGATCAAGTCGTGGACCAGCGCGCAGATGGGCGGGCTGCCGGGGGCGTGCGTGCCGGAGACCATGCGGTTCAATGGCAACGGCTACTACAACGGTGGCGGTATCACCTCAGACGCCTCCTGCGCGACCGCTTCCAGCCCCGGCTTCAACGCCGAGACCATCACCAGCGGGGCCGAGATCGCGCTGTGGATCTGGCAGCAATACACCGACACCGGCAGCATCAGCTTCCTGCAGAAGTACTACCCGGTGCTTGAGCAGGCCGCCACGTTCCTGCTCGCCTACCAGAAGGCCGGTTCCGACGGCTACCTGCACGCGGTGGCGAACGCGCACGAAACCCAGTGGGCGGTGCAGGACCCGACCACCGACATTGCCGCCGACCAGGCCCTGTTCCCCGCGACGATCAGCGCAGCGACGCTGCTGAACACCGACTCCTCGCTGGTCTCCCAGCTTCGGACCGCGCTTACCCACATCGAGCCGTACGCGCGCACCGATGAGGCCACGCACAACCAACTGCTCGGCCCGTCCGCCGACAGCTCCGGCGCCGACGTGATCGGTGACTCGTATCAGCCCACCGCTTCCATGCACAACGTCGAGAACGTTGGCCTGGAGCCGGTCTGGCCCTACGGCGTGGTCGGCGACAACACGGTCGTGAACGGTGACAACCTGACCGCGCTGGCCGACCGCACCTACACCTACCGGCCGAACATCAACAACCCGGACTGGACCTACGACTCAGTCGACGCAGCCCGCCTCGACATGGGCTCCCAGGTCGCCTCTGACCTGACCGCCAGCACCGAGAAATACCAGCTCTACATCTCGGGGCTGGCCGCGTGGAACCCCAGCTCACCCGACGAGCCCTACATCGAGCACGCTTCCAACGTCGCCACCACGCTGGACGAGGCGCTGGCCACCGACTACGACGGCACGCTGCGGTTCGCCCCGGCCTGGCCGTCGGGCTGGGACGCCTCCGGGACCGTTTACATCCAGGGCGGGTCGAAGGTCGACGTCCAAGTCGAGAGCGGGACCCTGGCCACCGCCGCCATCCAGGCAGGCACCACCGGCACCATGACCGTCCGCAACCCCTGGCCCGGCCAGCAGGCCGAGGTGGTCAATGGCGCCAGCGGTGCCGTGGTCGTCGCGGCCACCACCAGCAGCACCTTCAGCCTCCCGGTGACCGCCGGCCAGTCGTACCTGGTCGAGCAGCCCTCTTCGCCCACCACCTCGCTGCCGTTCGCGCAGGTCACCGGGACCCAGGCGACCTCGGCGAAGCACCTCGGCAGCGTCGAGATCGGCCTGGGCAGCGGCGGATCCTCCGGATCGACCGGCCCGATCACGGCTGGTGTCAACAGTGCCAAGTGCGTGGACGACAACGGCCATTCCACCGCGAACGGCTCCAAGATCCAGCTGTGGGACTGCAACGGCGGCGCCAACCAGCAGTGGACGGCGGCGTCCAACGGCACCCTGCAGGTCTACGGGATGTGCACGGACATCACCGGCGCCAACTACGGCAACGGCACGCGCATCGAGCTGTGGACCTGCAACGGCGGCGCCAACCAGCAATGGAAGGCGACCAACGGCACCCTGGTCAACCCCGCCTCAGGCAAGTGCCTGGACGACCCCGGCTCCAACACCGCCAACGGCACCCAGCTCGACATCTGGACCTGCAACGGCGGCAGCAACCAGCAATGGTCCATCCCCTGACACCCGGCGAGACTAGAGAGAGAGAAATGACAGTGCTCAGACCTTCCCGCCGCGCTTCGCTGATCGCGCTGGCAACCTCGGCAACGCTGCTGTCGGTGACGGCGCTCGGCGTCGCGGTCCCGGCCGCCCCCGCGCTGGCCGCGGACACCGCCACCATCAACGGCGCGACGACGTACCAGACCATGGCCGGCTTCGGGGCCTCGGAGGCCTTCGGCCAGGCATCGTCGGTGATGAACTCGTCCTCCTCGATTCAGCAGCAGGTCCTGAGTGACCTGTACAGCCCCACCACCGGCGCCGGCCTGACCATCTTGCGCAACGAGATCAGCGCGGACCCTGGCACCACGATCGAGCCGAACAACCCGGGCGGCCCGAACGCGACGCCGAGCTACCTGCCGCTGTCCTCGATCAACTCCGATCAGGGCCAGCTGTGGTTCGCCCAGCAGATCAAGGCGGACTACGGCGTCACCAACGTGTTCGCGGACGCGTGGAGCGCGCCGGGATTCATGAAGACCAATGGCGCCATCGCCAACGGCGGGCAGGTCTGCGGGTCCACCGGGGCCAGCTGCTCCAGCGGTGACTGGCGGCAGGCGTACGCCAATTACCTGGTGCAGTACGCCAAGGACTACGCCGCCGCCGGGGTGCCGCTGAGCTACATCGGCCCGTCCAACGAGCCGGACTTCAGCGCCAACTACGACAGCATGACGATGAGCCCGGCGCAGATGGCCAGCCTGCTTGACGTGGTCGGCCCGACGGTGAAGAACTCCGGGCTGTCCACGCAGGTGGAGTGCTGCGCGGCCACCGGCTGGCCGGTCTCGGGCCAGTATGCCTCGGCGATCAAGTCCGACCCGACGGCGCTGGCCGACACCGCGATGCTCACCAGCCACGGCTACAGCGGCGCGCCTACCTCGCCGATCTCGGGCTGGACCAAGCCGGCCTGGGAGACCGAGTGGTCGACGTTTGAGACCTGGGACCCGGCCTGGGACGACGGCTCCGACGCTTCCGGCATGACCTGGGCGCAGCACATCTACCAGGGCCTGACCGGCGCCAACCTGAGCGCCTTCCTGTACTGGTGGGGCTCCACGTCAGCGGCCGGCGACAACGAGAGCCTGGTCCAGATCAACGGCTCCAGCGTCCAGACGTCAGGACGGCTGTGGGCTTTCGCGAACTACAGCCGCTTTATCCGGCCCGGCGCGGTGCGCATCGGGGCGAGCAGTTCCAGCGGCGCGGTGGACCTGTCCGCGTTCAAGAACGCCAACGGCACGATAGCCATCGTCGCGCTCAACACCGCCAGCAGCGCCGACCCGATCACCTACTCGCTGTCCGGGACCGGCACCGCCAACGGCGCCACCGTCACCCCGTACCTCACCAACTCCTCGGCCAGCATCGCCGCCCAGGGGGCCACCACCGTCAGCAACGGCTCGTTCACCGCCACCATCCCGGCCCGTTCCCTGGTCACCTACCTGGTGGGCTCCTCGGGCAGCACCGGCACCACGGTCACGGTCACCAGCCCAGGTAACCAGACCGGAACCGTCGGCACGGCGGCAAGCGTGCAGATCCATGCCAGCGATTCCGCCTCTGGCCAGACCCTCGCCTACACCGCCACCGGCCTGCCCGCCGGGCTGTCCGTCAGCCCGTCGACCGGGCTGATCTCCGGCACCCCCACCACGGCCGGCACCTCCACCGTGACCATCACCGCCAGGGACAGCACCGGCGCCACCGGATCCGTGACTTTCACGTGGACAATCAGCGGCACCGCTGGCGGCGGGTTCCCGTCCGGGTACCACCGGCTGGTGGTGGCCAGCAATGCCCTGTGCGTGGATGTATCCGGGAACACGAGCACGAGCGGCGCGGCGATCGATCAGTGGACCTGTAACGGCCAGTCCAACCAGCAGTTCCAGTTCGTCCCGGTTTCCGGCGGGTACGGCGAGTTGCAGGCGCAGAATTCCGGCGATGACGTGGCCGTGGCCGGCAACTCCACCGCGCAGGGCACCCCGGACGTGGTCCAGGAGCCCGTCAGCGGCGCGTCCGGCAGCCTGTGGAAGCCCGAGCAGCAGTCCGACGGCTCCTGGCAGTTCCAGAACTCCGGCAGCGGCCTGTGCCTGGACGTCTACGGCGACGGCAGCAACACCGGCCAGCAGTTCGACCAGTGGCCGTGCAAGAACGCCCCCGGCACCAACCAGGACTTCACCCCGCACTGACACCGGGGAGAGAGCATGAGCGCGACCTGGCGATCCACCTGGCGGAAGCTCAGCACGGCCGGTACGGCGGCACGTACCGGCTGTCCAGCACCTTCCAGTTCGGGCCGCAGGACTCGGGAACCAATGGCCACACCGTGTACCTGGACTCCTTCGGGGACACCTCCAACGCCGGGCGGTCATCGACCAGTGGACCTGCAACGGCCAGACAAGACCAGGAGTTGCAGTTCGTCGCGACCTCGGGTGGCTACGGAGAGCTGCAGGTGGAGAACTCAGGCCAGGACGTGACCGTGCTCAACAGCTCAACTGCCCAGGGCACCCCGGACATCGTCCAGGAGCCGGTGAACGGTAACGCGGCGAGCCAGTGGCTGCCATCGCAGTCAGACGGCTCCTGGCAGTTCCAGAACAAGAACAGCGGGCTGTGCCTGGACGTGTACGGCGATAGCTCCAAGACCGGTCAGCAGTTGGAGCAGTGGACCTGCAAGAACGGCCTGGTAACAACCAGGGCTGCAAGCTAGCTAATCGTCGTAACTGCTTCGAATTTCCTTCGAAGCGAAGGGAGCCGGCATGAAGAGACGGCTGATGGCCCTGCTCGCGGTCGGCGTGGCCATGCTGGCGTGGGTCGGGTTCGCAGGGATGGCGTCGTCGGCGAAGGCGGCGTCGCTTGGCCAGGTGACGAACTTCGGCACCAACCCGTCCAACCTGCAGATGTACATTTACGTGCCGAGTAGCGTCACCGCCAACCCGCCCATCCTGCTGGCGCTGCACGGGTGCCAGGGCTCGGGGCCCTACATGTACTCCAGTACTCAGTTCGCCTCGCTGGCCGACCAGTACGGGTTCATCGTGATCTACCCCTCGGTGACCAGGAGCTATGACTGCTGGGACGTCACCTCCGGCCAGGCGCTGACCAGGAACGGCGGCAGCGACCCGGTCGGGCTCATGTCGATGATCACCTACACCGAGCAGCATTACGGCGGGAACCCGAACCAGGTCTACGTCACCGGAGAGTCGTCGGGCGCGATGATGACCAACGTCATGCTCGGCGACTACCCGGATGTGTTCAAGGCCGGCGCCGCGTTCATGGGCGTGCCGTTCGGCTGCTTCTACACCGGCACCGTCGGCGGGTGGAACGCGGCCTGCGCCCAGGGGCAGGTCACGAACACCCCGCAGTCCTGGGGCAACATGGTCCGCAACGCCGATCCCGGCTACAACGGCCCGAGGCCGCGGGTGCAGCTGTGGCACGGTACCGCTGACACAACGCTGAGCTACACGAACCTCGGTGAAGAGATCAAGCAGTGGACGAACGTGCTCGGCGTCAGCCAGACTCCCTCGTCCACCGACACCCCACAGCCGGGGTGGACCCGCACCCGGTATGACAACAGTTCCGGCACCGTGGAGGTCGAGGCCTACAGCATCGCCGGCGCGGGCCACATGCTTCCGTTGTCCGGAATGGCCGCCTATGCGATCAGCTTCTTCGGTCTGGCCGGCACGACCCCCGCCGGCCTCCGGCCCGATCACGGTTGGCGCCAGCAGCTCCAAGTGCGTGGACGACAACGGCCAGTCCACCGCCAACGGCAGCAGGATCCAGATCTGGGACTGCAATGGCGGCAGCAACCAGCAGTGGACGGTGGCGTCCAACGGCACCCTCCAGGTCTACGGCAAGTGCATGGACATCACCGGCGCCAACTACGGCAACGGCACCGGCATCGATCTGTGGGACTGCAACGGCGGCGCCAACCAGCAATGGCGGGTGGCCAACGGCACCCTGGTCAATCCCGCCTCCGGCAAGTGCCTCGACGACCCCGGCTCCAACACCGTCAACGGCACCCAGCTCGACCTGTGGACCTGCAACGGCGGCAGCAACCAACAATGGACCATCCCCTGACCGGAGCGAGTGCCAGAGTGCAGCGGGCTGAAGCCGCCCAGCGGCCAGAACGGTGCCCCGCTGGTATATAACGGGCCGCTGTACCAGATCTAGCGCTCATCCGACAACATCACCCTGGACATCGGACGAGCGCAATGGCGATGCCGATTCGAGTCAATTGTGATGTTAGCGCTAACAAAAAATGCGATGAGATGGCGATTTCCGTCTAGTGCCGCGTGTCCTAAGTTATTTACGGTGTGATCGGCGGGACAATGGGGTATGTCCTTTGCTCCTGCCACAATGCCGTTTAGCTTGTGCCGCTTAGGGTTGCTAGTGAGTCAATTGATCAACTCGGCCCGGTCGGCCAAATGCCCCTTATGGCGCAGGCGGGGGCGGCTGGTTCGCTGCGGCGCCGACGATCGCTGCGCGGCACCCTGGCTGGCTGACGCAGCGAGTTAACACCCACGCCGTTTCCATCAGCAACGGTGTCCGGTCTCAGTTGAGTTGGCATGTGACGTGTTCCTGGCCAGTGGGTATGCCAGCTTGACTGAGAAGTAGCTCCTAACAAGTCTCAGTTAAGGTGGCATTTCTGGGGCTGGCCGTCCGCTTAAGCGTGGCGGCCCGCTTGGCCTGCTGGCTTTGGCGGCCGTTGCGGATCGGTGATACCTGTTGGCACGATCCCTCGTCCCTGGGCGATCATGAGGTTGTGCGCATTCTGGTCACCGGGCATCGCGGTCACGTGGGCGGCCCGGTCTGGGCTCATCTGGAGCGACTGGGCCATGACGTTGTCGGCTTTGACCGAATCGACGGCGATGATCTCCTGGATCTGGCCTCGGTCAGGCGCGCGGCGGCTGGATGCGCCGCCGTGGTGCATGCCGGGGCGCTAGCCCACGACAGCGCGGGCAGCCCGGAGGACATCATGGCGGTCAACGTGCTGGGGACCTGGCACGTGCTGCTGGCCGCCGAAGCTGCGGGCGCGGGCCGGGTGGTCTATTTCTCCAGCGGCCAGGTGTTCGGGCTCGCGGAGGGTGAGCGGCCTCCCGATTACTTCCCGGTTGATGACGCGCACCCGCGGCGGGCGATGCGTCCCTATGGGCTGTCCAAGTGCCTGGCCGAGGACCTGTGCGCGGGCTTCACGGCCCGGACCGGCATCGCGAGCGTGGCGCTGCGGCCGTGCTGGGTCTGGGATCCCGGAATGTATCAGCGGATCGAGGCGCAGTGGCGGGCCGATCCCGGCTCGGAATGGAAGCCCACCTGGGAGTATGGCCAGTTCGTCGATGTCCGGGACGTCGCCTGTGCCGTGCAGCGGGCACTTGAGGTGCCCTTGTCCGGGCATCACCGCGTGCTGCTGTGTGCTTCCGACATCGCCGCCACCAGGCCGGGCCTGGTCATGGCCGCGCGGTTCGCCCCGTCCGTGCCCGTCCGCGACACTGCCCGCTTCGATCGCGAGCCCGGCCGCGCCCTGTTCGATTGTTCCGCCGCGGCACGCGTCCTCGGCTGGCAGCCGCACTACGGATGGTCGGGACGCAGCCGGATCAGCCTGGCTGACCCTGCCGGCTAACTGAGTCAGGCGGCTCCGGAGCGGGTCGAGCGGGTGCGGGCTGCCCGGGTAGGGAAAGCCGAGCCGCGCGGCTATCTCCCGCGGCTGGATGCCCGGGGCGCCCTGGCCGCTGATTAGCAGGCGGGCGATCGCGAGCATCTCAGGGTGGGTGATCACGTCAGCGAGCACAGTCTCCCGCCCCGGGATCGTGGCGGCCAGGCGCTGGTGCCGGCGCTGCCAGCGCTCGGTGAGCGCGGGATGCCAGCCGGCTTCCAGCCATTGCCTGGTGATGTCCTGGGCTTGCTGGTGGGCAAGGGCGATGTCCTGGTCGGGGACGTGAGCGGTGCGCCTGTCGTGGCGGCGCTGGCTGCTGGTGACCTCGGGCAGTGCGGCGAGATCCGGGCGGTGGATGCCGCGCAGCCACTGCTGGTGCCGGATGCAGAGGTAGTCGCGGGGGCTTGCGCGGATGATCACCATGCCGGTGACGTTCTTCGCGGCGGTGCAGTGCCCGCATGCCCGTAGCAGCGCGGTGCCCGCGGGCGTCATGCCGGCCAGCAGGGGGATGGCCGCGGCCAGCTCGGGCAGCGCCCGTCCGGCCATGGCGGCGATCCGGGCGGGCGTGGAGGGGGACCAGCCGCATCGTCGTCAGCGGCGGGTGTGAAGGCTCGTGCCCGGCTTTTCCCGGCGAGCGATAGCAGGTGGGTGACGCGCAGGCTGTTGGCGAACGCCATGCGGGTCAGGAAGGAGCCGATCGTCTCGCGGGCGATCAGCCGGACGGGGACCGGCAGCCGCCGCTGCGGCTCATCCGGCGCTGTCACGGCGCCTGCGGGCGGCGGCCTTGCGGCGGCTGCGGGCCGCCTCGGCGGCGTGGTCCAGGCCGACGCGGTCCAGGGTCTCCCGGGTGATCTTCTCGGTGCCGTCCATGACGGCCTCGACGGCAGCGCTGCGGATGAGGTGGGACAGGCTGCCGATCATCACGTTTGTGCGCTCGTGCAGGTAGGCGTCCAGGCGAAGGAGATGGCCGGGCTCGTGGCGGTGCAGGCGCAGCAACTGCTCGAGCGTGGCGATCAGCGCCTGCCACTGCTGGCGCTGTCCGGCCGTTCCGTAAGGGAAGGGATCGCAGGTGATCACGCCGAACCGGCCGGCGATCTGCTGGCCGCGGGTCCCGCCGAACAGGCCGCTGCCCTCGACGTCGACGCCCGCGTAGACGAAGGTGGCCGGGATCCGCTCGGCGAGGTACTTCAGCTGGTCGGACGCGTCCGCGCCGACCCGGGTGGCCAGGTTCAGGTTGTGGATCTCATCGACGATCACCAGGTCGGTGCGCAGCCGGGCCAGCACGTCGCAGACCGCGTTGGTGATGTCGGCCTGGTTCTGCTGGCGGCTGTTGACGGGCACCCCGGCGAACCGGGCGAACTCGGCGGCGAGCATCTTCGGGGTCGCGGCCGGCGGGACGGTGACGTAGACGACCGGCATCCGCCCGGCCGTGGCCTGCTGCCCCAGCCGGTGCCGGAGCAGCAGTTCGTGGTTGCGGCCGAGCTGGGTGACGGCGGTTGTCTTGCCGGTCCCGGCCGCGCCGGTGACGATCAGCCCGCGGCGGGCGCTGACCTGGTGCCGGTTCAGCAGGACGAGCCGCCGTCCAGCGGCGAACACCTGCCTGATGACGGGGGTGGCGACGATGACCAGCCGCGAGTGGTAGTCCGCCCGGTCGTGGTCGTAGGCCGCGCGGTCCGCCCCGCTGAGGAGGCCAAGGTCGGCCTCGGCGAGCAGCTTGGGCTCGGCCGGCTGGTCGCCGGCGAACCGTTCCCAGCCTTCCCGGGTGGTCAGCGGGAAGCGGTCCCCGTCGCCGGTCACCACGGTCCCCGTTCCTCGGCCAGCGGGTCGAACACGCCGAACGGCGGGCATCACGTCCTCGAACGCGACCCCGGCCGCCGCCTCCAGGCCAGCGCTCCTACGCTGCCCGCCCGCATCAACCCCCTGGCCGGCTAGCGGCAGCGGACGATGGCCTCGGCTGGGCGTGGGCGGTCACGGGGGTGATGGCCAAGACTGTGGGCATGGAATTCTTCTGCTACCACCGCGACCGGCCCGGCTCTATGACGCTGCGCGAGGAACTGGCGGAACGGCACTGGTCCTACATGGACCAGTACCAAGCGGAGATGATCGCCCGCGGCCCGACCTTGGCCGGCGACGGCGATACTGCCACCGGCAGCGTGCATATCGTCGGCCTGCCCGGGCCCGCGGCCGCCCGCGCGTTCGCCTTCGACGAGCCGAACTACCAGGCCGGCGTGTACCGGGACGTGCTGCTGCGCCGGTGGCGCAACCTGCTGGGACGCAGCATGCGGGACTTCCCCGGCGGACCAGACGGCGGCAGCCGGTACCTCGTGCTCGGCCTCGGCGCGGGGCAGCCCGCCGACCTTGCCGTGCCACCGTGCCGGGATGAGCTGATCGCGTACGGGCCTCTGCTGTCCGACGACGGTGCCGCGTGGCTGGGCACGGCGGCGCTGGTGCGGGCAACGGACCCGGGCAGGGCACGGGCCGTCTTGACTCCGCAGCGGTACGCCGGCATCGAGGTGCACAGCTGGCAATTCGGCGGGCGGCCGTCATGATCTGCGAGCCCCCCGGCGCGCACGACCGTGACCCGACGACGGAATCAACCTGTCCGGGGCGCCGCTGAGTGTCTTTTACTGAGTGACGGGTTCCTTCTCCTGAGGCGGGTTGATCCAGGATGTGCCTGGCGGTCTGGCGGGCTGGCGGCCCGCTGACGAAGCGCTCGGGGTGGGTTTGGTAGGCGGCGTCCAGGACCTGGGCGCGCCCGGCCCGGACCGTTGCCGCCTGGCCGTGGTGGACGTCGGCGGCGGTGTGCAGGCCGAGCCCGCCGTGGCGGTGCTCGTTGTTGTACCAGCGGAAGAAGTCCTGGCAGTGCGCCCGGGCGGCCTCGACCGAGCCGAACCGCGAGGGAAACGCCGGCCGGTACTTCAGGGTCTTGAACTGCGCTTCGGGGTACGGGTTGTCGTTGGAGACGTGCGGGCGGGAGTGGGACTGGGTGACGCCCAGGTCGGCCAGCAGCAGCGCGACCGGCTTGGACGTCATGGAGCTGCCGCGGTCGGCGTGCAGGCTGAGCTGGCCGCGGGTGATGCCCTGCTTGGCGCACGTCTCCGCGATGAGCTTGTCGGCCAGGGCGGCGGACTCGCGGGTCGCGACCATCCAGCCGACCGCGTAGCGGCTGTAGATGTCCAGGATGACGTAGAGGTGGTAGTAGGCCCATTTGGCCGGGCCGTGCAGCTTGGTGATGTCCCAGGAGCAGACCTGGTTCGGCCCGGTGGCCGCGAGCTCGGGCTTGACCGCCGCCGGGTGCACCGCCTGGCGCCTCCGCTCCCGGCTTTCGCCGGCCTCGCGCAGCACCCGGTGGTAAGTCGACACCGAGCCGAGGTAGGCGCCCTCGTCCAGCAGCACCGCCCAGACCTCGTCCGGGGCCAGGTCAGCGAACCGCGCGCTGTGCAGCGCCTCGAGGATTGCCTGCCGCTCGGCCGGGGTCAGCGCCCGCGGCTGGAACCGCTCCTTATGCGGGACCGGAGCGGGCTTCGCCGCCGCCGGGCTGACCCGGTGCCGCCGGTGCCAGCTGGCCTGCGGCACCCCGGCCGCGCGGCAGGCTGCCCGGGTGCCGATCTGCGGTGCGAGCAGGGCGATGGCCTCGTCGGTCAGGAACTCGACCCGTGCTCGGTGTCCGCGCCCTCGGAGATCGTCTCCAAGAGCGCCTGCAGTTTTGACTGCACGTCGGCCACGAAGCGGGCCTTGGCCAGCTCCTGGTCCAGCTTGGCTTTCTCTTTCCGCAGCCGGGCGATCTGCGCGTCCCGCGGATCGGCCGGCGGGCGCCCGACCGGCTGCTTCAGCCCGGCCAGCGCCCCGGCATCGCGGGCCCGCCGCCACTCGGTGATCAGGCTGGAGTACAGGCCCTCCCGACGCAGGATCGCGCCCTTCTCACCAGGCCCCGCCGCCTCGTAGAGGCGGCCAGGACATCCTGCTTGTACTGCGCGGTGAACGTCCGCCGGCGGGCCTTCTCGGGCACCTCCGGATCGGGGCGCTTGTGGTCACCGGTCACCCGTCCAGCATCGCCGGCTGCCGGCGTGCGGTCGAGCACGGTAGTTGTCATCTAGAAATTGTCTCCATCCCCGCCCTCGGGGAGTGTCAGTGGTTACTGAGGGGCGGGTGCCTTACGACAGCTTGGCAGAGAGGGCGAGCGCCCCCACGCCGTCGGCCGGTTTATCGACGCCTACAACCAGCGCTGCCAGCCATTCACCTGGACGAAAGAGGCCGACGAACTCATCGTCAAAATCAGACCGTCAAGGAACTAGTGCCACGCGACATTACGTCGCCATGTGTTGAGCCTGTAGAAGGGAGGTTGCGCCCTCTTAGGGAAGGCCTGGCCGCCACCGTTGACGGTGGCGGCCAGGTGGTTCAGGCGCTGGGTTCGGGGGCGCCTATGGGGCGGTCCATTTCTGGTTGGTGCCGCCCCAGCAGGCGTAGATCTGGAGTTGGGTGCCGTTGGTTGTGCTGCCGTTGGGGTCGTCGAGGCATAGTCCGGAGGTGGGGTTGACGAGTTCTCCGTTCTGCGCTTTCCATTGCTGGTTGGCGCCGCCGTTGCAGGCCCATAGCTCGACGAGGGTGCCGTTGGCGTACTTGGCGCCGGTGATGTCGAGGCAGGCGCCGTCGATGGTGATGGTGCCGTTGGCGTTGACGGTCCAGCTCTGGGCGGGGGCGTAGCCGTCGCAGCTCCAGATCTGGACCTTGTTGCCGTTGGCGCCGCTGCCGTTGTTGTTGTCCATGCAGTAGGAGCTGTTGGCCCCGGAGACGACCGGCCCGGTCGCGCCGCCGCCGCCGCCGCCGAGGAGCTGTAGCCCGCCGCGGTGAGGTTGGCCTGGACCGCGTTCTCGGTCGCGTCCGACGGGTAGCCGGAGGTCATGGCGCTCTCGAAGAACTCCCCGGCGCCGCCGGAGCTGTTGTCGCCGCCGGTGCCGAGCAGGATCGACGCCTCCAGGTGCATCGAGTAGCCGCTGGGCAGCGCCCCGGAGTAGGTGGTCGTCAGGCCGCCGCTGGTGGCGTTGCCGTATTTCAGGGTGAAGTTGCTCGTGCCGTTGTTCTTCTCCCAGGCGCTGACGAACGGGTCGCTGACGCCGGGGTTGCCGGCGGTGTTCGGCCCGGCGGCGGTGCTGTACATGCCGTTCTCCAGGTCGGCCTCCACCCAGGGGCCGCTGCCGGTGCAGCCGCCGAACCAGCACGCGCTGCCCCACTCGATCGCGTTCATGTGCCCGTTGCCGGTGTCGGTGTTGGACACCTCGCCGCTGCCGAAGTCCCAGCAGCACTGGCTGGTGTAGAGGCTGGATGAGGTGACCATGTAGATCCCCTCGGGCTGGGATCCGGTGGCCACGCCCTTGGCGGCGTCGGTGCGGTAGCCCATTCCCTGGGTCATCTTCAGCCCGTATACCGCGTGCCCGGCGACCGTCACCGGCAGGGCCATCGCGTTGGCCCCGATGTCGGCGCCGTTCGGGCCCGGGCCCTTCCAGTAGCCGCCCGGGGAGATCGGCAGGTCATTGTGGTTGGGGCCCTGGTCGTACAGCTTGGTGACCGTGCACGTGGTCCCCGCGCAGAACGAGACCTGCGGCGCGGCGTTGGCGTACCCGCCCGCCGACAGCAGGCCGACGTTGAGGTAGGTGCCGTCGGACGAGCGCTGCACCTGGTACAGCGGCCCGTCGTAGGCCGCGTAGAGCGCCCGGATCGTGCTGTAGGCGGCGGTGCACGGGGTACCGCCAGAGGCGTAGATGTCGCACGGGAGCGACGTCGCCGCCCTCGCCGCCGGCGCGCCCGCGCCGACACTCGCCAGCGCGCCCACCATCAGCGCAAACGCCACTGCCACCACCAGCAGCGCTCTTTTCGCCTGCCGGAACGATGTTCGGATAGTCATGGAAGATTTGCCTTTCTTGGTCCAAGGCCGCCTTGCGGACTAAGCCGTCTCCGCCACCGCGGCCGTACTGTGTTCTGAGGCGGGAGGAGGGACGCACCCTCCTAGGAACGGTCCGGCCGCCGCCGTTTTTTGGGCGGCGGCCGGATAACTCAGGCGCTGGGTTCAGCGGCGTTTACGGGACGGTCCATTTCTGGTTGGTGCCGCCCCAGCAGCCGTAGATCTGGAGTTGGGTGCCGTTGGTTGTGCTGCCGTTGGGGTCGTCGAGGCATAGTCCGGAGGTGGGGTTGACGAGTTCTCCGTTCTGCGCTTTCCATTGCTGGTTGGCGCCGCCGTTGCAGGCCCATAGCTCGACGAGGGTGCCGTTGGCGTACTTGGCGCCGGTGATGTCGAGGCAGGCGCCGTCGATGGTGATGGTGCCGTTGGCGTTGACGGTCCAGCTCTGGGCGGGGGCGTAGCCGTCGCAGCTCCAGATCTGGACCTTGTTGCCGTTGGCGCCGCTGCCGTTGTTGTTGTCCACGCAGTAGGAGCTGTTGGCCCCGGAGACGATTGCCCCGGTCGCACTGCCGCCGCCGCCTCCGCCGCCGCCTGTGTTGTAGCCGGCCGCGACGATGTTGGCCTGGACGGCGGCCTCCGTCGAGGCAGAAGCGTAACCGGTGGTCATGACGCCCTCGTAGAAGGTGCCGTCCGAGCCATCGCTGTTGTCGCCGCCGGTGCCGAGGATGATGGCGCCTTGCTTCTTCATTGGGTTGTAGCCCGAGGGCCGCACCCCGCTGTAGTCCGTCGCCAGGGAGCCGGACTGGGCGTTGCCGCCGAGGATGGCCCACTGGTTCGCGCCGCCCTCGATCATGGCGGTGGTAAACCGGTAGCTGGTGGTCGGGTCGTTGGCGTTGTAGCCGGCATTGGAGCCCGAGAACAGGCCGTTCTCCATGTCGGCCATGATCCACGGGCCGTTACCGGTGCCGTAGCCCCAGACCTTGATATTCCCGAAGTAGATGGCTTCCATGGTGCCGGCGCCGTCGTCGTCGTTGTTGGTCTCGGCGTTGCCGTAGTCGAAGCAGCAGCCGCCGTTGTAGTGGGTGCCGTCGAAGATGGCGTACTCGCTCTCCGGGTTGTTCCCGGTGGCGATGTTCTTGGTGTTGTTATCCCGGTAGCCGTCGCCCGCCGCGATGTAGACGCCGTACGCCGGCTGGCCGTCGACTGTGACTGGCGCGGCAGTGGCGTTGGCGAGGCCGTCGGGCCCGCGGGCCGCACCGCCGCCTGGTGCGTCGATCAGGTTGTTGCCGTTGCCTGACTGGTCGTAGATCTCGGTGATCACGCATGTCGTGCCAGAACAGAAGGAGTTCTGCGTGGCGGCATTGGCGGCCCCGCCGGCGCTGAGCGGGGAGACGTTGGTCGTGGAGTTGTCCGAGGACCGGCGCACCTGGTAAAGGGGGCCGTCGTAGGCGGCGTACAGGGCCCGTGTCGTGCTGTGCGCGGCCACGCAGGGCGTGCCGCCTGCGGCATAGATGTCGCACGGCTCCTGCGTCGCCGCCCTGGCCGGCGTGAGGCCGCTAGCGCCGATCAGGCCCCCGACGGCTAGTGCCGCCGTAGCGAGGATCGGTACCAGCGCTCGTCTGGCGTGCCTGGGTCGAAGTTTGACAGTCATCGTTGAATCTGCCCTTTCCTTTCGCTGAACCCGTTGACGGCTGTGGATCGCCGATGCGCGAGCGTGTGGGCGGGCTCGCGCCAACCGTTTTGTTACCGGTCACAAACCTGTCTTGTCGTTGGCTTGTTCAGCCGCGCCTTCGGGCTTCCCGCTAGTGTGAACGCTAACAATCAGAGCGTCAAGACGGAAATTTCCCCGACTGGACCGTCCCCAGTTCCCGGGCCTAAAGGTCTTGTGAAAGACCCACAGCTGCCGGTAAGCCCGTCACTCCAAACGATCCAATAATGTTTCGAAAGTTCTCCGAAAGCCATTGACGACGGACGCCGCCAATCTCAGGCTGACGCCACCGGCTGAGGTACGCATCCCAAGAGCCACGGCGGAGGCCGGCTCCGGCTGCTGCTCGGCGTCGTCTTCGTGATCGCGGCTGCGGCCGCTGCGGTGCTGCCCGGCACCGCCAGGGCGGCGACGACGATCTGCTCGAACCAGACCGGCACGAACGCCGGCTTCTACTATCAGATGTGGACTGCTGGCAGTGGCTCGGCGTGCGTCACGCTGAACTCCGGCAACGGCTACTCCACCTCATGGAGCAACATCGGCGACTTCGTCGCCGGCGTTGGCTGGAACCCCGGCCGCAACCACACGGTGAACTTCTCCAGCAGCCTCAGCGCATCTGGCGGCGCCTCGCTGGTCTCGCTCTACGGCGGGTCGACCAGCCCGGCTGCCACGGTGGCCTCGGGTCAGCCCCGTGCTCCGGGAAGGCCTGCCACGGTCGGCCGGCGCGGCCGTACGCACTCTACGGCCGAGCCTGCAGCGATGCCGTTCTACCGGCAGGCGATGGCCGGCGGCTAAAAGCGTTCCAGCGCCGTCTTGACCCCGACCAGGATGTCCGGGTCGATGACCCTCGGCGCTATCGTCCCGGTGATTGGGGGCTGCACCTGGCGGTGCCTTTGTGGCGGCACCGGGGCGGGCCGAGGAGCCGGGGCGACTAGGTCGGCATCCGGGAGACCGCCCGGGTCCTCCCCTCCCGGCGGCTTACCTACGGCCTGACCAAATCCCGAAATCACTGCCCAGACAACTTTGCCAGTTGCATCGTCTTTGAGCGGATACCACCCGAAGCGGTCGCTGAGATTCTCGACGATCATCAGGCCCCGCCCGCCTTCGTCCTCTGCGCCCGGTTGAGCGGCCAACGGGACGCCAGGGTGGTCGTCGCGTACGAGGATGGCCAGTTCGTCCCGTTTAAGGGTGACGATCAGCCTAATGCCGGCCCGGTCCGCGCCCACGGAGGCGTTCACGGAATTGCTCACCAGTTCACTCGTGACGGCCGTGGCTGCCTCGGCTAGTTCGGCCACTCCCCATTCCCAGAGCATCCTGCTGATCCAGGCCCGAGCGTAGCCCGGCGCGGTGACGACCGCATCCAGGTCGAGAAACGCGTGATCCGGCCGGGCCGGTGCCGGATAGACCTGGCGTGGACGGGGCCGTGAGGTGCCTTCCGTCGGTGTGATTCGTCCTGGCATGGGGTGGGCCTCCAGGGGGGTGCAGTCGGGCGCGCCCGGCCGCTTGGTGGTCAGCCCGGCCTGGGGCAGGTCCCTTCCGTCCCGGGGTGGCGGGACAGGGGCTCTTCGGTTGCGTGCGTGCTTGCGCCGCCGCTGCATCAGATCCGTGGCTAGATCGCTACGGATCGGATGCAGCGGTCGCCTCTGGGAGCTCAATGGCCGCCTCTGAAGAGCTCAGTTGTGAACGCTAACATAACTGTCCGGCAACGCGCCAGTGGTTGCTGGCCTAGTTCTACTGCCTTGGGTCTCTAGCTTTGCTAACGAAGCCTTATCGAGCGTCGATATATCAATTGGGCACGTTAACATCCTCACTTGCCACTGGTTGGTTGCAGCGCACGGTGCGACCGCAGTTTGCGGCTGTGACCGAGGACCGGCGGGTGTCGCTGATCAGCACGGCGGTCGGGTAGGCCTGACCTGCGGTCTGTCCTGGCCGCGAGGCACGGGCGGCGGTTGGGCTCGGCGGTCATCGGCATCACCCCGTCCCGATCCGCCGCAACGCCTTGTCCGCCGGGTTGATCAGGATCACTGAATCACGCGAAGGAAAAGTGATCGTTTCCGGGACGCCGGCAACTTCAGGTGGGTATCAGATGGGTGCTGCGGACACTCCAGCGTGACTGTCAGGAGCGGGGCGGTGCTACCGACTCTCTGATGACCAGGGTAGGGATGATCACGCGACGGTCGCCCAGCCGCTGGCCGTTGATGATCTGGGCGAGCAGCAGGTCGATGCTGGCGGCGGCGACGGCGTCGAAGTCGGGGCGGACGGTGGTGAGGGGCGGGATGTAGTAAGCGGCCTCCGGCACGTCGTCGAAGCCGACCACGCTGACGTCCGCGGGCACTCGGCGGCCTCGCTCGTGCAGTGCCCGCAGGACGCCGAGCGCGAGGTGGTCGTTGGCCGCGAAGACCGCCGTGACGTCGTTCATCCGGGCGAGGATCTGGCCGTTGCGGTAGCCGCTGGCGGCCAGCCAGTCGGCCGACATGATCGGCGGGATCTCCGCCCCGGCCTCGGTTAGCGCGCGCCGCCAGCCCGCTACGCGGCCGCGGGCGTCGAACCAGTCATCGGGCCCGGAGACATGCCAGACGGTGGCGTGCCCGGCGTCGAGCAGGTGCCTTGTCGCGGCGTACCCGCCCGCCTCTTGGTCCACGGTCACCAGCTCGGTCGGCCTGGTCGGGTCGCCGTCGATGGTGACCAGCGGGATGTCATCGCGGAGATCGTCGAGCGCGTCGTTGGCCGACTCGACGGGGGCGATGATGACCAGTCCTGCGACCCGCTGGTCGAGATGGCGGCCGATGGCGTCGGCGATCGGTCGCCGGTCAAGCGTGCGGACGCTCTCCACGTTGACGGTGAAACCTCGCTTGACGGCCTCCTCCGCGAGGGAGGTGAGCGTCGCGGCCGGCCCGTAGAGCGTCGATGACCGCGAGACCACGCCGATGACCTGGGATGTCCCGGTTACCAGGATGCGGGCCGCCTTGTTCGGCCGGTAGCCGAGCTCGTGGATGGCCGCCTGCACCCGGAGCCTTGTCTGCTCCCGTACGTTGGGGTGGTCGTTCAGCACCCGGGAGACGGTCTGATGCGAGACGCCAGCCAGCTTGGCGACGTCAGTCATCGCCGGTTCTCTGGCCAGTCGGTCCACAGAAATCCCCAGTTGCTTGTCGAGTTGGTCGATTGAGCTGCGTCAACATGCTACTGCAGGTGTCTGTGCAGGTCCGGGGCTCCTCGGCCGGTACTGCAACCACATACCGGCGGCTCAATTGCGAACGCTAACACAGACCCACCCGTCAACACAGCTACGGCTCCCAGTGAAGAATGGCCTGGTGAATACGCGCAGAAGTCGGAAATTCGCCCTCTGCGTCCAGCCTCTTTCCCGAGCCACCCATAGAGCTCTTCCTGCGCAAGATTCGCCAGACGCTGTACGTTGGGCCGCGTTCGGCGACGCCACCCCTAGCCAAACAGCCGACGCTTGATCTCCCGGCGGTAGTCGTCGAGCGTGTTGTCAAGGTGCACGGCGGCGGCACGTGCCGCTCCGTCTGCGTCCCCGTCTCGGATGGCGCGGTAGATGTCCGTGTGTTCCTCGACCGCTTCCGCCACGTGGCCGCCGATCGTGTCGTGCAGTCCGATCGTTGCCGACTGCAGGAGCAGGCGCCGGGCCTCCCGCACGGCCGCGACCAGGAACGGGTTGTGCGACGCCGAAGCGATGCTGAGGTGGAACTCGTCGTCGCCCTTGCGGAACACCTCGGCCTGCCCCGTCACGTGCCCCTCCCGGCACGTCTGCGCGGCTGTCTCGATGGCGCGCAGTTCCGCGGGCGTCGCCCGGGTGGCGGCGAGGCGGCTAGCCTCGGATTCCTGCACGCGGCGGAACTCGAACAGCATGTAGACGTGGTCGAGGTCGGTCGGCAGGAAGAAGCCGTCCCAGCGTATGCCGAGCATTCCCCCGTCGTCGGCTACGTAGAGTCCGCGGCCCTTCTGGGCTCTGATCCGCCCGAGCGCGGAGAGGATTTTGATCGCCTCGCGCACGACCGTCCGGCTCGTCCCGAGTTCCGCGGCGATCTCGTTCTCCGTGGGCATCCGGTCTCCCGGGCGTAGCTGCGACCGCGCGATCAGCTCCAGGATGTGCTCGGCAGCCAGCTCATAACCCGGCCGGTAGGCGCTGCGGGTCGGCGTGGCGTCGTGCGTGTCGGACGGCGTCTGCGCTGCGGCGCCCAGGGCCATGCCGTTCACCACGTCTCCCCCTTCGGCATGTGTCACACCCAAGAGTATGACCGTTCTTCGCGCATCAGCTCCATGCATCCAGTTCAGAGCGGCTCCGCCCTCGCGGCAACAGTGCCTGGTCAGGTCAGCGCCGGCCGCGACGTGTCAGGCAAGGCGCTCGAGGAGCGCGCCCGGGACCCCCTGGCGGCAACCGTGTCCCGCCCCGTGCGGGAAGGGGCGGGACACCGGTGGGAGGTCTAACGGAGTCAGGGGATTAGCCATTGCTGGTTGCTGCCGCTATTGCAGGTCCATATTTCTAGCTGTGTCCCGTTGGTGGTATTCGAATTAGGGAGGTCGAGGCACTTGCCGGACGCGGGGTTGACGAGCTGTCCGTTGACAGCCTGCCACTGCTGGTTCCCACCGCCATTGCATGTCCAGAGGTCGATGAGCGTGCCGTTTCCGTAGTTGGCGCCGGTGATATCCATGCACTTTCCGTAGACCTGGATGGTGCCGTTGGGTTGCACGGTCCACTGCTGGTTGCTGCCGCTGGTGCAGTCCCAGATCTGAATTTTAGCGCCGTTTGCGCTGGACAGGCCGTTGTCGTCCACGCACTTGGCCTTGTTAATGGCGGAGGCGATCTGCCCTGTCGGGGGCACGGTGCCGGTCGTGGTCTGGATGCCGGCCTGGCTGATGACCTGCTGTGCGCCGGCAGGCCAGTTATAGCCGCTGACCAGGACGTTGCCGTTCAGCACATTGTTGTGCGGTGAGCCGGTGGAGACCTCGGTCGCTCCGCCGTTGTACCAGTTGTCGGAGAACGTGTTGGCGTCGGTGTTGTTGTTTGCGTCAGCGTTGGTGAATGCCCATACGCCTGCGTCTTGTACGACGTTGTTCTGCTCGGTCACGTAGCGGGAGCCCTCGTCGAGGTAAAGGGCGACAGTGCCGTCGTTGTTGTACATGTAGTTGTCTTCGATCAGCGCGCCCGGGTTGGCGGATAGGTTGTAGATGCTGCCGCCGTCGTGCATGACGTTCTTGGTGTCGTAGATCAGGTTGTAGGCGACGAGGGTGTTCTTCAGCGTGGTCGGAGTGGTGTAGATCGGCTGGTAGTTGTAGGTGCCCCGGTTGACGTAGTCCTGGCTGCCGCCCGGGTCGTTGATGCCCCAGCCCCAGCCGACGTCGATCCCGTCGTACGGAAGGTGGTCGACCTGGTTGTGGGTGATCGTCGCGGCCGTCACGTACGTGGACAGGATGCCGGCGACCTCCTTGTAGTCGGTCCCGACGTTGGTCACGTGGTTGTCGCTGATGGTGATGTTCTGGTCGGTCATCGCGGCGCTGCTCGGGTGGTGCGCGTTGGCCTGGACCCCGCCGACCACGATGCCGCCGCCGGCGTCGTCACTGAATGTGTTCCCGGTGATGCTGACGTCGCTGGCGCCCAGGCCGACACCGCTGGGGCTGGCGTCGGCATCCTGGCCGACGCCAAGGCCGACCTCGCCCAGGTTGCTAAAGGTGTCGTTGGTGAAGGTGATGTTCGTGGCCGCGGCGACCTGCACGGCGGCGGGCATCTCGTCCCAGGATTGTCGGGTGGCCTCGAAGAGCTGGCAGCCCCTGCTGCAGCCGCCGAACGCGGGCTGCTGCCAGGTGCCGGTGATGAACGTGCCGCTCTGCTGGTCGGCGTAGCCCTGGCTGCCGCTCGGGCCGAGCCAGGTGGTGCCGGTGAACGTGATGTTCGAAAAGGTCAGGCCGCTGACGGGGTTGCTGTAGCTGCCGCTGACCTGCAAGAGGCTCTGCTGCGTCGGCAGTTCGACGTCGAGACTGTTCGGGTTCTGCCCCGACGGCGCCTCGTAGAATAGCTGGCCGGTGGCCGAGTCCAGGTACCACTGCCCGGCCTTGGTGAGGAACGCGTAGTTGTTCTCCAGGTACATCGTTCCACCGACGATTGGATCCTGGACGGTGTCATAGCCCCAGGTGTTGTTGTTCCAGGCGGGCTGCTGCATGGTGATGGTGCCGCCGCTAATTGACTGAACCGGTGCGTAACGGTCGGTGAACGAGTTGACGCTCTCCACTTCGATCTGTTTCTGGTCTGTCGTGTTGTCGAGGTAGCCGAGCGACGAGGCAGTGAAGGTGAGCCCTGTCGAGGTGAAGGTGAAGTCCGACCGGGGAACCTGAACCGCTGCCCGAGGCGCCTCGGTGCCATTGACGTACAGCTGACGGGTGTTTGTCCCGGTGCCGACGTTGGCCACCCAGATGTTGTTCGCCGAGTTGTACTCGGTCCAGCCAGTCACCTGCCGCGAGCCGCTCATGACGGTGGGCGAGCCGGACGCCGCGGCGAAAGTGATCGTGTGACCGCTGTGCGCGGAGTCGGCGCTGGTGAAGCGTAGCGGCTGGGTCAGCCGGTACTTGCCGCCCGCCACGTGCACAACCACGTTCGCCGTAGCAGACAGCTGATGCGCGAGTGGCGCGGCCTGCTGGATCGAGGTGAAGGGGCGCTGGAGCGAGCCGGTCGCGACGCCGGTCGCGGCGGCGGCGCTGGCCTGGTGGGCGCCGGCGTCGTGGGCGCCGGAGCTCACATACAGGTTAACGACGGATGTCGCCTGCTGCGCGGCCGGCGCGGCGGCCGCTACGCCTGCCGGGAGTAGGGCCGCGGCCGCCATAGCGACCACGGCCAGAGCGGGTGGCAATCGTCTGGATCGGTGCAAGATAGTCCTCCTTGACTGGACCGGCAGGGCTAATGCCAGAAACGGCGCGGCTCCTGGGGTTGGATGAGCAACCCATGAATCCGAAAGTTTCATACTCATTCAGCCATACCGAAGTTGGCCGAAGCCGATTGATATGTACGTTATAGACAGTTCGTCGGCTGTCAAGAGTACGTTTTAAGGTCAGCCTGGCCACGCTATGCGCTCAGGAATAGGCGATTCGTGATCGCTCGACACCGCGAGACGCCAGGCGCAGCATCCCGGACCGCCATGATAAGTAATACTCTTATTCATGATGGTGCTAGCAGTGGAGGTGCTAGCCGCCTGCTGGCGCAGGGGCTGGTGAGATGGCTCTGCCTGGAGTTGGCCGCACCCGTGCGGGATCAGCCGAATACGCGTCGCTGGATCTCGCGGCGGTAGTCCTCCAGCGTGTTGTCGAGGTGCACGCAGGTAGCCCGGGCGGCCGCCTCAGGCTCGCCGTCCCTGATGGCGCGGAAGATCGCCTCATGCTCTTCAACGGCGGCGTCGGCGTGCCCGCCCAGCCCGATGACGCTGGCCCGGCACTGAAGGGCGCGGGCTTCGCGAACAGCCGAGACCAGGAAGAAATTGTGCGACGCGGTCGCAACGCCGAGATGGAACGCGTTGTCGCCCTCGCTGAACATTCCGTTGTTGCCGCTTGCGTGTCCATGGCGGCAGGTCAAGACGGCTGCCTCGATTTCGCGCAGTTCGGACGGGCTGGCGCGCTTGGCGGCCAGCCTGCTCGCCTGGGCCTCCTGGACCCGCCGGAACTCGAACAGCATGAAGATGTGGTCCAGGTCGGTGGGCACGAAGAACCCGTCCCACCGGCTCGCAGTGAGCATGCTCTCACCATCCGCGACGTACAGGCCGCGGCCCTTCTGAGCGCTGACGCGGCCGGTCGCCGAGAGGATCTTGATCGCGTCCCGCACCACGGTGCGGCCCGTGCCCAGACGGGATGCGAGGTCGTTCTCCGTGGGCAACCGGTCGCCGGGACGCAGCGCAAGCTCGCCGATCAGATCAAGAATCTGTCCCGCGACCACCTCGTAGCGGGGCCGGTAAGCGTCGGATGGACCACATCCGGCGGCCCGATCGACGGCCGCCGCAGCGCGGCCTTCTGTCACGGGCACACCGTCCACGTTCCCACGTATCTTGTTCTTCCTCGTCGTCGGCCCGCGGCCCGGGCCGAGCCACGCCTCGCGGTGCCGTGAGCCTAGCATCCCAGCCCTGGCGGCACTATAGGTGCGACTCATTTTTGCTACGCGAGGTCGGACAATACGGACTTAATGGCATATCTGACCCAGACACGTCAAGCGATTGGCCAAAATAGGTGTGCCAATAATCTTGACGGAAGTGCTTCCTGTGCGCCTTAATGATGCAAAGCAACATGAACGTCATGGCGTGTTCACCGGGGTGGTTTCCGGCTGACCGGCTGGCCTGCTCAGTTCTGCGGCACGCAAGTGCGTGCCGTCGATAGGTCTGACACATTTAGGCGATCGGTTGTCCTGTGTCGTGTGGCGGTCAGGGCGACTGCACAACGTAGTGGAGGTATCGATGGCCCTGTTTAGTCGCGCTGCTCGCGCGCCAAGGCGCCCGAGAGCGTCATGGACGCGGGCCGCGCTCGCAGCCGGAGTGGCGGTGGTCGCGGTCACCATGGCCGCGTGCGGGAACGGTGGCAGCAGCTCGGCCGGGAGTTCCGGTGGCAAGGACGGCTTCAACCAGGCCGCGCAGACGTCGGGTCCGCTGACGGTGTGGGTGGATTCCACCCGCGTGCCCGCAGCGCAGGCCTACGAGAAGGCTCACCCGAACGTAAAGCTCAACGTCGTCACCTACGACGGCGACGCCAACGGGTCCAACACGCTGCAAACAAAAGTGGACCTGTACGACCGCACCGGGAACGGTTGGCCGGACGTGGTGTTCAGCGCCGAGAGCAACGAGGTGAGCTGGGCGCAGCCCGCCGGGTTCACCGCGCCGCTGAACAAGGGCCTGATCCCGAGTTCGGTGCTGAGCCAGTTCTCGACCGGGTCACTGGCCCCGTGCACGGTCGATGGCTCGGTGTACTGCCTGCGCAACGATCTTGCCCCGGCCATGCTGTGGTACAACGCGCCGCTGATGAAGCAGTGGGGCTACCAGGTTCCGACGACCTGGGCGCAGTACGAGCAGATCGGGGAGTCGGTCGCCAAGCACCACCCGGGTTACATTGTGGGCGCCGCGGGAGACACCTTCGCCCCGGAGATCTACATGTGGGCCAGCCAGTGCCAGGCCAACGACGTCACCGGCATCCGGGCGGTGACCGTGAACGTGACCACTACGAACTGCTCGCGGATGGCGTCAATGCTCGACACGCTCCTGGCGGACAAGTCGATGTCGAAGCTGAGCGCGTTCAGCAGCGCCTTCGACAAGCAGGAGAAGGGGAAGGTGCTCATGATGCCGGCCCCGGTCTGGTTCGCCGGGTCCGTCTTCGACAGTTCCTCCGGCCTCAATACCCCCAAGGACCAGATCGCCGCTGCGCCGATGCCGCAGTGGCCAGGGACGACCACCCCCACCACCGGTAACGTCGGCGGGGGACTGTGGCTGCTGTCGGCCCACTCCACGCACGTGTCGGAGGCCGTCAACTTCATCGAGTGGGTGACGACAAACCCCGCCTACCAGGGCGACCTGGCGCCAGGCCTGCCCGCGTACGGTCCGGCGGCCTCGGTGTGGCTGGCCAACCAGCAGAAGGCCGGCTACTTCGCCAACGACATCGTCCCGGTCGTGCAGCAGGCGGCGGGGCAGATCTGGCAGGGCTGGGGCTACGGCAAGTTCAGCCAGGAGGCGATCTGGGCGGCGACCGTCACCCCCGGCATCACCTCGGGCAAGGCGATCGTTTCGATGCTGCCGACCTGGCAGACCGCGATCACCAACTACGCCACCGCCGCCGGCTACCAGGTCAGCCATTGAGCGTGACGTCTTCTGAACCCGCCAGGGCGCGCGCGCGGCGCGCGCCCTGGCGGGCCGTCGGGGCCGGCCACGTCTTCGTCGCCGGCTACGTGATCCTGCTGGCGGCGTTCGGAGTCGTGCCGGTCGTTTACGCGGTTTACTTCGCGTTCACGAACGCGGACAACTACTTCGCCGGGCTGTCCAACTTCGTCCAGTCCGCGCAGGATTTCCGGTACCTGCCCGCCCTCGAGCACATAGGGATCTACCTGGCGATCTGGCTGGTCGCGCTGGTAGTCCTGGTGACCGTCCTGGCGCTGGTGCTCCACCAGGTGTCCGCGCGCCGCCTGGGCGCGCTGGTGCGCTTCCTCTACTACATCCCCGGAGCGCTGGCGGGGGCCGCGAGCGTGCTGGTGTGGCTGTTCATGCTCGACCCGACGGTCAGCCCGGCCTCGTCCCTGCTGCACTTGCTCGGCTACGGCACGTTCGGGAATGTCATCGCGCCGGGCCACCTGTCGCTCCTGTTCGCGATCATCGCGTTCTGGACCGGCGCGGGCGGCTGGATCGTGGTGATGTACGGGGCGCTGAACAACATCCCGCAGGACGTCATGGAGGCCGCGCGGATCGACGGGGCCGGGGCGTGGCGCATCGCCCGCTACATTCAGGTCCCGATGCTGCGCAAGTGGATCGTGTACATGGCGATCCTCGCGTTCGCCACCGGTGCGCAGCTGTTCGTCGAGCCGCAGCTCGTCTCCGAGGCCAGCCTCGGGGTAGCCGGCCGTGACTACTCGCCCAATCAGCTCGCCTACGACTTCGCCTTCCAGAACAACAACGTGAACTACGCGGCCGCGATCTCCGTGGAGCTCCTGGTGGTCTGCCTTATCGTCGCCGCTGTATTCGTGACCCGATCGAGATTCTTTGATGCGAACTGACATTCATCTGCCCGCCGCCGACGGCGCGGCTATCCTGCCGCGACGTGCGTCCCGCCGGGCGCCGTCCCCATCCCGACTGACGGGCCAGCTGCTTGCGGGGCTGCTGCTGCTCGTCTTCGTCGTCTTCTTCGTCCTGCCGGTCCTGTGGCTAATGCTCGCCGCCACCAAGACGGACGCTCAGCTCGTGGGGGACAATCCGCTCGCCTTCGGTTCGTGGCATCAGCTGCGGGTGAACTGGGACGCGCTGACCGGCTTCCAGGGCGACGTGATCCTGCTGTGGCTGCGCAACTCGGCGGTGTACGCATTTCTCGCGCTGGCGATCACGCTCGCCGTCAGCATCCCGGCCGGCTATGCCATGGCGATGATGGAGTTCCGCGGTCGGCGGGCCTTGCTGATCATCACCTTGGTGGTCATGCTGATGCCCGCCACGACCCTGGTCGTCCCGCTGTTCCTGGAGCTCAACGAGGTGCACCTGATCGGATCCCTGTGGTCGGTGGTGCTGCCGTTCTCGTTCTACCCGTTCGGTGTCTACCTCACGTACATCTACTTCAGCACCGCGCTTCCGCGTGACCTGCTGGCCGCGGCCCGCATCGACGGCTGCACGGAGTTCGGGGCGTTCCGCCGCGTTGCGCTGCCGCTGGCCGCCCCGATCATCGCGCTGGTCGGGTTCTTCAGCTTCGTGGCGAACTGGACCAACTACTTCCTGCCCTACGTGATGCTGCCGCAGAGCGGCCAGTACCCGGTTCAGGTCGGCATCGGGCTGCTGCTGACCGACGTCCCGCAGTTCAACCCGACGGCAGGGGCCGGAACCGTGCTGCGCCCCGAACTCGCCCTGGCCACGCTGCTCGGGATCACCCCGGTCCTGCTCGTTTTCCTGTTCGCGCAACGCTACCTGGTCAGCGGGCTGCTGGCCGGAGCTACGAAGGAGTGACATGACGCATGTCGACATCGCGGCCTCGGTACCTCTGCTCGAGCCTCCCGGCTGGGCATTGGCCGAGCGTGAGCTGTTCGACCTGCTCGACCATGCCTGGCGCCGCTTCGCGGGTGACTTCACCGGACCGGACGGACGGCTGAACTACCGGCACACGCTGACCTCCCGTGACGGCGTGGACGACTTCTACGAGACGTTCTTCAACTGGCCGCAGCTGTACCTGCTCGGAGGGGCGGACGATCTGCTGGCCGAGTCGGAGCGTCACTGGGAGGGAGTGACCGCTCAGCTGACCGAGCTTGGCATGCTGTCGGCCGAGTACGAGCGCGGGTACGACTGGTTTCATCAGGGCGAGAGCCTGCTGCTGCTCTACTTCCTGACCATGGCCGACCCGGCCCGGTGGGCACAGCGGGCGGTGCGGTTCGCCGAACTGTACGTCGACCCGGCCCACGGCAACTATGATCCGGTCCGCCGGATCATCCGCCGCCCGCATAACGGCTCGGATCCCGGCCGCGCCGGCTTGTTCGACGGGCCGCATTATCCCTGGGTAGACAGGGAGGAGAGGAGCTACGGCTTCCCGCTCGACTGGCTGGTCCCGGTGGGCGCCGACGTGCCCGAACGGGACCAGGACCCGCGGCTCACCACCGAGATGGACGCCCGGTTGGGCGAGGGAGACACGGCGGTGAACCTTGCCGCCGCCGGGCTCGTGCTCAACGCCTGGATCCTGACTGGCGACCCCCGCTACCGGGGGTGGATCGAGCAGTACGTCGGCGCGTGGCGGGAGCGCGCTGCCGCCAACGACGGGATCGTGCCGGACAACGTCGGGCCGGACGGAGTGGTCGGCAGCCAGCTCGACGGGCGCTGGTACGGCGGTCACTACGGCTGGTCATGGCCGCATGGATGGTACAGCGTGGGCTCTGCTACAGGCATCGCCGCGCTGGCAGCCGCCACGGTGAGCGGCGACGACGGTTACCTGGACCTAGTGCGGCCGGCGCTCGACGCGCTGATCGCCCACGGCAAGGTGATGGCCGTCACCGAATCGGACTCGTCCATTCCGTCCAAGTGGTACCCGCAGCTCGGGCCGGACGTTGCCGTGCCGACGCTGCTTGTGCCCTTCCGGTACAGCGACCGTGGCTGGTTCGACTACAACCCGATGCTGACAGCCGTCCCGATGGCCTTGTGGCACCATGCCAGCCGCCCGGCTGACCGGCAGCGGCTGGAGGACCTGCGCGAGCGGGCCGGGTACGACTGGCGGACCGTCCGCTCCTTCCGCAGCAAGGAGGAGGCTGGGCATGAAGAGCCCTGGTTCACGTTCCTGGCAGGCGACAACCCGGACTACCCAGAGAAGATCCTGGCCGCAGCGCAGGCCCAGGCCCGCCACCGGCTCGCCCGTATGCGGGCCTACCGCGACGGCGACGTCGCGGAGGCTGACATTCACCTGTGGCAGCAGTCCAACCCGGTCGTGACCGAAGCCCTGGTGCAGCTCACCTGGGGCGGCCCGCAGGTCATCTACAACGGGGGGCTACAGCAGGCCCGGGTCCGCTACTACGACGCCGAGCGGCGGCGGCCCGGGCTGCCTGCCTCGGTGGCCGCCCTGGTGTCGAGCATCGATCCCGAGGCGACGGTTGTTGACCTGGTCAACCTAGACCCGGTACAGGACCGCGCGGTCATCGTGCAGGCGGGGGCGTTCGCCGAGCACACCATCGAGGAGGTGCGCTACACCGCCTGCGAGGACGGCTCCTGGGCCGGGGGCCTCTACGATTACGGGCACGGCGACCCGGTTGTCATCGAACGTCAGGCTGAGGTCCACGGGCCGTGGCTCGCCGTGCGGCTGCCGGCCTCCACGGGCGTGCGGCTGACCCTGAGGCTGTCGTTGCGGACCAGGAAGCCCTCCTACGCGACCCCTTTCGACGAGCCTGCGGGCAGCCTATAGAAGACGTCGCTGGCATACCGGATACCGTCCGGGCCCGGCAGGCAGCTAGGACGCATCCGTTCTGGGAAATCAAAGACTTTCATCCCGAACGAACCGTGGTGGCTCCTGGGCTTATGGTGAGGCCACATGTACCGAGGCTCCGCGACCGCATCGGGATCCCCGGTTATGTCCGCCTGTCTACCCATCAGAGGGTTACCCGCGGGCAGCCTCGCGCCGCTCAGCGGCCTCGGCGAGGATGAGATAGGCGCTTGCGGTCCATGTGTACGCGAGATCCCGCTGCGCCGCGCCGGTCACGGCGTCGAAGTTTTCGGCGAACCCTGAGGTCTCGCACAGCGTGCGGAAGCGCCTGCTGACCTCATCGGCCAGTTCGAGGTGCCCGGCGCGGCGCAGGCCGTCTTCGATCAAGACCGTCGATGGTGCCCAGATCGGGCCGCGCCAGTACCCGTCGGGATCATAGGACGGCGAGTCAGGGGTCTCGGTGGCCAGGCCGTGCTCGGTCAGGTGCAGGCGGATCTGCCGGGCCAGTGCCGTGTGCACGTGGGTGGGGAGCCGGTCGCCGAGGACTATGGGCAGCGCATACTGCAGACTTCGGCTGGTGCACAGCTCCCCGGTGTCGACGAGCCGCGCGGCGAACCTCTCGCCCGTCCACAGCAGCGACAGCAGCGCCTCCAGCAAGCCCCGCGATTCGTTGTGCCAGCGTACGGCGGCAGCTGGCTCGCCGATGCGCTCGGCCAGGTCTGCCAGCTCGCTCATCTGCAGGACCAGGAAGGCGGCCAGGTCGGCGCTTTCTACCACGCGGGCAGCGTCGAAGGTAGTGGCGTTGTCCCAGCCGCTGTCATTGCCGTGGTGGTAGTGCGGTAGCGGCGACCCGGGGGCGCGCCGCCCGAGCCAGTAATCCGTCCATCGCTCCAGACGCCAGAACGTCTCCTTGAGGTTCGCCTCGGCGTGGCTGGCGGTGCGCCGCTGGCGCAACAGGCCCAGTGCCCACCCGTGGATCGGAGGTTTGACGTAGTTGTAGAGCACCTCCGAGTGGGCGATCGAGTCGGGCAGTGCCCCGGCCGGATCCTGATGATCGAATGGCAGGCTGAACTGATGCCAGGCGAGGTCGGGCGCGCCGTCGGCGAGTGCCAGTGCGTTGAAGCAGTGATCCCAGCTCCACACCTTGTTCATCCAGTGCTTGGACATCAGGACTGCGGGCCGGGCGAGGAACCCGGCGGGGCGGACGGTGGCGGACCATAGCACGTAGGCGGCGTGCTCAGCGGCGGGCGTGCGTTCGCAGCGCCACGGTGCTACCTGGTCGGCGAACGCGCCGAACGCCGCCGCGGCCGTCTGCACGGCCTGTTCGAACGTCGCGGCCGGCAGATAGGGGGCGCGGCCCGCGCCGTATTCCTCGATGGCTATCTCCCAGCCCGGAGCGTCGCCGGCCGCGCTGACGGTGACCGACCGGGCGGCGGTGCCTACGGCCTGATCCCCTTCGACGGCCGCCGCTCCCGCCAGCACGGTGATCCGGTACCGTCGGCCGGTTTCGTAACTGGTGTAGACATGCGATCCGTCGGCCGGGTCGCGGTAGAGGTAGCTGCCGCTGAAAGGGGTCAGCCTCGGGGCGGCCGCCGATATCCGAAGGGCGAGTGCCTCCCCGCGCAAACGCAGAATGTCGTCGCCGGCGTAGGCGGCGTCGATACGCGCAGTTCCGGCGAGCCAGCTCAGGCAGGATGGAACCGCCTCTATCCGTGCCTCCGCCCGGCTGCCGTCGCCGTTCACGGGGCGCAGCGCCAGCAGCGCGTGCATCCCTTGCCGGTGAGAGACGAGATGCAGGTCTTCCGCGCTGCGCCCGTTGCCGGTGACCGGCGAAAGGCTGAGCCATGAGCCGTAGTGACTGAAGGGGATCTTCCGTAGGTCGAAACGAGGGCCGGGAAGGTCTGAAGTCATCTGCTGCTTTCTTCAGTGGCGCCAAGCCGGTGGTGCGGCGCGCAACGCAGAGGCGGGCTTGCGAGGGCTTAGCCTGACCGCGCCGACGCGCTGCGGCAGGACAAGTCATTGTCGAATCGATTCGACAATGACTTTAAATGTTGGACGGTCCGATCGTCAAGTGCGCCTGCAGCGGCTGCCTTGGACCTCCTGAGGTCACGACGTCGGACCGTCCGCAGCGCATGCTGGCGTCCGACCGGAGATGACCGTTTCGGCGTGCGTCCGCCCTCGCCAGGGCCGTGAACAGGACCTCGTCAGAGCACAGCTGCGCGATCACCACGACCCTGGCCGGGAGCTAGTCACCGCCCCAGCGGCTGGGCCTCTGCCTGCGGTGGGGCTTTACTGCCGGTCATCGAGGGTGGCCGGCCCGGGCGCGCTGGACGGCAGCCAGACGCGCATGGTGGCGGGGCCGCGGTTGGCCCATTGGTGGTAGGGGATCAGCCGCGCCCGCGCCCGTTCGACTTCCCTCTCGTCTCGTCCCGCCCGGTACGGCCAGCCGGCAGCGGGCCGGGCGCGGCGGTAGACATCGATGGTGACGCCAGCCTGGCTGGTCGCGATGCTTTCAGGTTGGGCCGTGATCTCATTGACGTCCCATTCCGGCGGAAGGTCGGGCGACTCCAGCGCGAGGACGAGCGGCCCTCGCTCGACGGCGAACGTTCCGCGTATGGCGTCGATGCGCGAGTCCGGGTAGGTTGCCACCGCTGTGTCGGGGAACGTGACATTGATCGATTCGCCGGGGCCGAAGACGCGCCGGATCTCCACGTAGCCTCCGGCCCGGCTGGTTGGGCTCTCGCTCAGGACGGCGGAACCGCGCGCCCACGCTGGCACTCGCAACCGGAGCGCCAGCTCATGCGCGGGGGCCTTGATTACGGTGACCGAGACCGAGCAGCTGGCCGGGTAAGCGCTGGAGACCTGCAGGGCGACGGTTCCCGTTTCCAGTGTCGTGGTCACCTGGTAGTCGCCGTACTGGTGCAGCTGGATGCCGTCGTCGCTCGCGGTGGCGAAGTACAGGCCGACGCTGGCCAGCGTCCGCGCGATGTTCGTGGGGCAGCAGGAGACTTCGAACCAGGGAGCGCGCAGGCCCGATTCCGCGCGATGGCTGAGTTCGTGTTCGTCGGGTACCCGGCCGGGTACCCGCTGGTGGAGCGTGTTCGTATAGTAGAACGCTCGGCCATCCTCACGCGGCGAGGCGAGCACGTTGTTCAGCAGGGTCCGCTCGATTAGGTCCGCGTACTTGTCCTCACCGGTGGTCAGCAGCAGTCGCCAGCTCAGCATCACCGAAGCGATGCCCGCGCACGTCTCCGCGTACGCGCGGTCCGGCGGAAGCTCGAAGTCATCGCCGAACGCCTCGTCCTGGTGATGCGACCCAACCCCTCCGGTGAGGTAGGTGCGACGCGCCACCGAGTTGGCCCACTGGGTGCGGACCGCGGCCGCCAGCTCCGGATCGCCGGTCTCCGTCGCGACGTCAATGGCGCCCGATGCCAGGTAAAGGGCTCGGACGGCGTGGCCGCGCAGGGTGATGGCGCGGCGGACCGGGATGTCGTCTTGGAAGTAATCCTGGCCGAACGGGTGGACGCCGAGGGTCCCGGTGCCACGCCGCTCGATGAACAGCCGCGCGAGGTCGAGATAACGCTGTTCTCCTGTGGCCCGCGCCAGCTCGACCAGGGCCATCTCGATCTCCGGATGACCGCAGACTCCCACCCTGCCGTTCGCGCCGAACTCGCGGTCGACGTGATCCGCCAGCCGCCGGGCGACCTGCACGATGAGGTCGTCGTGGCCGGTCCGCAGCCGAGCGACGGCGGCCTGGAACAGGTGTCCGAAGCAGTACAGCTCGTGCCCGGACTCGAGGCTGGAGTACCGCGGCGGCTGCCCGGGCCGCCCGAAGCTGGTGTGCAGGTAGCCGTCTGGCTCCTGGGCTGCGGCGACCCGTCCGGCCAGCGTGCGGTAGCGGCGTTCCAGGTCGGCGGAGTGCTCGCGGCCCAGTTCCCAGGCCATGGCTTCGAGCAGCTTGTAGACCTCGGAGTCGACGAACTCGATGCCGACGTGCCGCCCCTGGCTAGCGTCGGCTGCCGCGCGGTCGAAGTTACCTGTCCAGCCGATGCGTTCCATCCACGTCTGGCAGTGCTCCAGGATCGCGGCGGTGTTCAGCCGCTGCTTCTCCCCCCAGAGGCCGCCAGTAACTCGGATCTCGTCGGCCCCGAGAGGACGCCAGACCGAGACCGACGGTTGCACCGGACCGCCCTGTTTAGCGGACGACATCAAGAACCTCTGCTCCTGCTGAGACGAAGACCGGGATGCGGTCAGGGGAAACCGGGACGCCGATGGTGGCGCCCCCCTCGTATTGGTCACCGGTCGCGGCGTCGACCCAGCTGCGACCGGCGGGGAGGTGGACGTCGCGGGCGCGCGCCCCCGGTTCGAGGACCGGGCTGACGAGCAGATCCGGGCCGAACAGGAACTGGTCCTCGGTCCGCCATGCCTCCGGGTCGTCGGGGAAGTCGACGAACAAGGGCCGCATCGGCGGTATGCCGTGGTCTGCCGCCACCCGCATCTGCTCGTGGATGTAGGGCCGCAGTCGCTCGCGCAGCCGCAGCGCGGCGGTGAGCTTCGCGTAGCCGGCGTTGCCGTAGGACCACACTTCGTTCGGGCCGCCGGTCATCGCGTAGCCAGTGGGCTGGCGGGGCAGCCGGTCGCCGTGCAGCCGGAAAAGCGGGCAGAATACGCCGTACTGGAACCAGCGGACGACCAGTTCCTGGTAGGCGGGGTCGCTCGGGTCGCCGCCGTGGAAGCCGCCGATGTCGGTGGTCCACCAGGGGATGCCGCTGATCGCGATGTTCAGGCCGGCCCGGACCTGCTGGCGCAGCGACGCCCAGGTTGCGGGGATGTCGCCGGACCAGACTGCCGCGCCGTAGCGCTGCGATCCTGCCCACGCCGAGCGGCACAGCAGAACCGTCGGCGCCTGCCCGGCGGCGGCCATCCCCTCGGCGAAAAGCCTGGCGTTCTCCCGCGGATAGATGCCTGCGACTTCCGCGCCGGGACCCGCGTACAGAGCCAGGTTGGCGGGGTGCGCTGGGTTGAGCTCCGGCTCGGAGGCGTCGAGCCAAAAGACGCGGACGCCCAGAGAGAGGTAGTTTTTCCTGATCAGGTCCCACACCCGGGCGCGGGTTCTCGGGTTCGTCGGGTCGTAGAAGGTCACCGGCATGGGCACGGCCATGCCCTTGTCCTGGATGGTCTGCTGGAACTCGGCGCCCTGGTCGGCTCCCACCAGCAGCCCCTGGTCGAAGAACTCGGCGTAGTTCTCGCTGAGCGGCGACATGGTGGGCCAGATCGACACCATCAGCTCGATGCCGAGCTCCCGCAGTTCGGCGATCATGCCGCCGGGATCGGGCCATTCGGCTGGGTCGAAGCGGTAGTCGCCCATAGCCGGCCAGTGGAAGAAGTCGGCCACGATCACCGACAGCGGCAGCCCGCGGCGGCGGTACTCGCGGGCGACGGCGAGCAGTTCGTCCTGCGTGCGGTAGCGCAGCTTGGATTGCCAGAAGCCGCTGGCCCACGCGGGCAGCTCGGGGGCGTGCCCGGTGACGTCCGCATACCGGGCGAGGATCTGCGACGGGGTGGCCGCCGCCGTGAACCAGTAGTCGATCTCACGTGCCTGCCCGGCCTGCCAGCGGGTGGCGTTCTCCGCGAATTCGACCCGGCCGATGGCCGGGGAGTTCCACAGCAGCCCGTACCCGCGGTCGGAGAGCACGAACGGGATGCTCACCTCGCCGTTGCGCTGGACGAGGTCCAGGGCGAGGCCCTTGACGTTCAGCCGGCCGTGGGTCCGCTGCCCGAGCCCGTAGAGACGCTCGCCCGGGTACGCGGCGAACTGCTGGTGAATCTCGTAGGCACCCGACCGGTTACCCGTGAAGACGCGGGCGCCGGGCATCCAGAAATGCTCGCGGCTTTCCGCCAGCAACTCGTCTCCGCCGGGGCCGCGGAAGGTGATCCGCGGTTCCGGGTAGCTTTCGGCCGGGTCGAGGGTGACCTCAACCCGGAGCCGCCCGTTCGTCAGCGCTGCCCGCGTTCCTTCGACCTCAATCTGGCTCGTCGCGCCATCGGGCGGATCATCAGCCAGCGCGCCCGCACTGTCGGCCGGTACGCGGAACTGGGAGGCGCGCACGCGCACGCTATCCGCCCCCCATGCCTGGATGCGGACCACCTCGTGCCGGTGCCGTACCTCGAGGACGCCATGGTCGTCGGTATAGATCACCATATTTGCTGTCCAAAGGTCGAGGGGCGGCGCGACGTGCCGCCCGGCTGGTGAACGTCCGCGTTGGTTCTGCCTAGTCCTTCACGGCGCCGGCGGTAACGCCGGCCGCGACATAGCGCTGAGCGAGGACGAGTAGGACCGCCGCCGGGACCGAGGCCACCACGGCGGTGGCCATGATCGCGTTCCATTGCTGGTTGTTGTTGCCGATGTAGGCGTAGATGCCAAGCGTGATCGGCTGCAGCCCGCCGCCGCCGTCCAGCGTGTTGGCGAACAGGAAGTCCGACCACGCCCACAGGAACGCGAACAGGGAGACTGTCACAACCGCGTTCCTGCTGACTGGCACGATGATCGACAGGAACGTCCTGAGCGTGCCCGCGCCATCGATCCGGGCCGCCTGGAGCAGCTCATCGGGGATCCGCGACATGAACGCGGTGAAGATGAGCACGCCGAACGGGACGGCGATGGTCGAATCGGCGATGATGAGCCCCCACACCGAGTTGAGGACGCCGAGCTTGATGTAGATGGTGTAGAACCCCATCGCCATGACGATCGCGGGAATCATCTGGGCAATCAGCAGCGTGAAGCTCAGCACGCCGCCGCCCTTCGGGCGTAGCTTGGCCAGTGAGTAGCCGGCCGGCGCGGCCAGCACGAGGGTAACCGCGACTGTGCCCAGCGCGATGAGCAGGCTCGTGCCGAGGTAAGGCAGCTGCTGGTGGATGACGGTGGAGTAGCCGGCCAGCGTGGCGTCGATCGGGATCAGGTTGGGCGGGCTCTTGCGCATGTTGGACGTCTGCGTCAGCGAGACGTTGATCATCCAGTAGACGGGGAACAGCATCGCGGCGGTCAGCACGACGCCGATCGTGGTCAGCCACCATGAGCGCCGTTTCATGTCGTCTCCAGCCTGTTCCGGGCGCGGATGTAAATAAGCGCGAAGACCACCGCGATGACGATCAGCACGTTCCCCACCGTCGCCGCGGAGCTGAAGTCGGGCAGTAGCGACCCGAAGCCCAGCTGGTAGGACCAGATCGCCAGGGTGGTGGACGAGGTCACTGGGCCACCCCTGGTCATGATCCAGATGATGTCGAATACCTTCAGGGTGTAGATCAGCCCGAGCAGCAGGGTGATCGCGGACACCGGGCGCAGCAGCGGGAAGGTGATCCGCCAGAAGCGGTGCCACCCGTTCGCGCCGTCGATCGCCGCGGCCTCGAAGACGTCCGTCGAGATGCCCTGCAGGCCGCTGTACATGATGACGAGGTTGAACGGGATGCCGATCCAGATGTTCGCGATCAGCACGGAGATCAGAGACCAGTGCGGGGACGTCAGCCAGTCAACCGGCGCGACGCCGATCGTATGCAGGAAGGCGTTCACGATCCCGGAGTCGCTGTTGAGCATCCACGACCAGGTAGACGCGGATACCAGAAGCGGCAGCAACCAGGGGACGAGGAAAAGCGCGCGGAGAGTACCGGACAGCCGGAACCGCCTGAAGAAGAACACCGCCAGTGCCAGGCCGATGATGAACTGGAAGGCGATCGACACGAAGGTGAAGATCGCGGTGTTGATCAGCGCGGGCGAGAACGTCGGGCTGTGGAAGACGCTGATGTAATTGGCGAATCCCGCGTACGGAGCGTCACCTGTGACGAAGGACGCGAGGGTGTAGCTTCTGATGCTCAAATCGATGTTGCGGTAAAGCGGGTACGCGTAGAAGGCGACTAGGTAGAGGACTACTGGGGCTGCGAAAGCCCACGCCGCCGCCTGCGCCCGCAGCCGCGCCCCGCGTCGCGACTTTGCGCGCGGCCCCCGTGACGGGGCGGCCCCGGCCGCCCCGGCACGCTGCCGCGCAGCCGAATGAGTCTTGGATCGCTTGTTTGTCATGGCTCTCACGTCGGCTGGACCGGTGTTACTTGTTGATGGCCGCCGTCGCAGCCGACTGGGCCGCCTGCAGCGCGGCGGCCGGCGAGGCGACACCGCTTTCTGCCTTCTGGACGGCGGTCCACAACTGCTGGGAGATAAGCGGGTACTTGGTGCCCAAGTTATCGCCCGTCCGGGCCTTGGCCACGCCCACCGCGCTGACCCAGGACTGGAGCGTGGGATCAGCGGTCAGCTGGGCCTGCTGCCCGGCCTGGGTGGGAGCGATATAGTTCAGCGTGCTGTCGGTAGTGCTGATGTTGCTGGTCGAGGACAGGCATGTCACGACCTTCGCCGAGGTGGCGTAGGTCGACGAGTCCTTCTGCACGGGAATGGTGAAGAACTCGCCGCCGGTGGGCACCGGCGCCGCCCCGCCGTTCTCGCCCGGGATCTCAATGACCTTCGCGCCCGCCTGGGCAGCAAGGGCCTTCTGCCAGGTGCCGTTCTCGCCGAAGGCGAAGTCGCCGGTCTGGAATTCCTGCCACGAGGTGGTCTGCGTGTTCTGGATGACCGAGTTGGGCGCGTAGCCGTCCTTGATCCAGGTGGTCCACAGCGTGAGCGCGGCGGTGGCCTGCGGCGAGTCGAGCTTGGTCAGGCTCGCCCCGGCGCCCCAGAACCACGGCAGGAATTGGAAGCTGCCCTCCTCGGTGTTGATGCCGGAGAAGGTGATGCCCTTCTTGCCGATCGCCTTGACCTTGGCAAGGGCCGCCGTCAGCGAGGCCCAGCTGGTGATGGAGCTCGGGTTGACCTTCGCGGCCGCGAGGATCTTGGGGTTGTAGTACAGCGCGAGCGTGTTCGCCCCGATCGGCACGCCGTAGGTCTTCCCTGCGATGACGCCCGCCCCGAGGATGTTCGGCGCGATCGCGCTGGTGGCCAGCCCGTTCTGCGCGGTCGTGGTGAGAATGCCGGCGCTTGCGAGCGTGGACACGACGGGGTTGTCGATGAGCAGGATGTCAGGCGAGTTGCCCTGCTGGCCCGCCAGCAGAGCCTGCGTGGTCAGCGCAGTGGTGTCGTAGGCGGTGCGCTTGATCGTTACCCCGGCCTGTGCCCCGCACTTGGAAATAAGCTGTGCCCAAGGGGACGACGCCGTATATTGGGGATACGGATCCCAGAAGTTGTAGGTGGCGCCGGTCGCCGCTCCCGTGCTGGTGGAATTTGCGCCCGCGGAACTGGCGGAACTGGCGGAAGAGCTGCTTGAGCAGGCCGTTATTGCCAGGGCGGCAGCGGTGAGGGTCAGAATTGCGGCGCCGATTGACTTGGGTCTACGAGTTTTCTGCATGGTCATTCCTCTCTGAATGCCCCGGCTTTGCATAGTTGCAGCACCGGATTTTTCTGTTTTCCATTTTGATGATTTGTCGGCTATGGGTTCTATTATGCCGAACCGGTTCGACGATAGGTGTCACAGCGGGGAGGCGCGGCCCGCTTTTGTTAGCGGGTGCTTCCCCGGTCCGTGATGTGCGGTGCGACGAGTTCCACCTTGGGGGCGATCGCGCCGCCCGGGGTGGTCATGCGCTGCACGAGCGCCTGGACCGCTAGGCGGCCCAGTTCATTGGGTGACGTCTCCACCGCTGTGTACGGCAATGAGAACAGCCGCCCGAAGTCTTCCGAGAAGATGCCCACCACCGAAAGGTCCTCCGGGACCCGCAGGCCCCGTGAGTAAAGCACGGACGGCAGGGCGGCGATGACGGCGTCGTTATGGATCACCATCGCCGTCCCTGGCTCTGCGTCGAGGATCTCGTTGAGCTGCTCGTTGATAGCGGGCTGCTGTGTCTGGCCGAAGTGGGAGCGGACGCGGATGCCGTAGCTTGCCGCCTGTTGTAGGGCTGCGTCACGGAATCGCCACGCGTAGGCGCCGCCGCGCTCGTATACGTGCTCACGCGGGGTGATCAGGGTCATCTCGTGATGCCCTTGCTCGGCCAGATGATCGACGAGAATCCGGCCCGACTGGGCGAAGTCAAGGTCGAAGACATCGAAGCCCTCAGGGTTGCGCGGCAGGCCGACCATCGACCCCGGCTGCCTCATCTTCCTCAGCACCGGGAGCCGAGGGTCTTCGTGCGCGACATTCAGCAATATGACCCCGTCCACCATCCCCGAGCTTGAAATCCGATCGACGGCGTGCGGGCCGTCGGCCTCGGTGACCATGAGGATGTCATAGCCCGCTTCGCGCGCGGCATCGGAGATCGGCAGGACGTACTGCAGCATCGCTGGCGAGAATTCGTCTTCGAAGAACTGGACGAACAAGCCGATTACCATCGTCTGTGACGTGGCAAGCGCCCGCGCCCCGGCGTTCGGGGTGAACCCGAGCTCCGCTATGGCCGCCTCTATGCGCTCGCGCGTTTCGCGCGATATGCTCCGCTTACCAGACAGCGCGTAGGACACCGTGCTTCGCGCAACTCCCGCGCGGCGAGCCACGTCCTCGATAGTCGTCGCCACTCTCGCCTGCCTTTAACTTCGAACCGATTCGACTATGGTAACGACGTGAGCCCTGACACACAAGAACATTCGTGATGAAGTTTTCATTTGACTGGATCCCTGATCAGGCCGGGTCTTCGCCTCTTCTTTGACGCTGTCGGGGAAGCTCGGCCGTTTCAGTTGGCGTCCTAGGCAGGAACCGATTCGATGATGAGGCAGGACTTCTGGGCCAGCGGAGGGGGACGGTATCCTGCCCTTGGTCGGCCATGATCCGGCGCGCGCCATATGGGGTGCTGGCGCGCGCCGGAACTTTGGATTCGACCGTTACCCAGCGAGCCGGGCGTGCTTCTGCCGCCTCGCCGGGTCTCGCGGTGCCGGGTCGGCCAGGGACCGGCCGCGTACCCTGGTCAGCCTGTGGTCAGGGTCCAGAGGTGGTCGGGGGTGCCGTTGTCATCCCACTGCAGGACCTGGGCGCCGGACGAGGTGCTCTCGTTCTGCACCCCGAGCACCAGTCCGCTGTTGTAGTTCTCGATCTTGTACTGGCCGCCGCCCTCCGAGATGACCTGCCACAGGTGATCTGACGAGCCATTGTTGCTCCAGATCAGCGCGTCACCGCCGTCGGTGATGCTCTCGTTGCTGACGCCGAGGAGCAGTCCGCTCGCATTGTTCTTGATCTCGTAGTAGCCGGAGCCTTCCGGGACCATCGTCCAGTGCTGGGTGGACTTGCCGTCCGCAGTCGCCTGAACGGCCGTTGTGCCCTGGCCGGTGCCGCTGCCGCTGGTGTCGAGCAGGAGCCCGCTGTGAGAGTTCTTGATTGTGTAGGTGCCCGACAGGGTGGAGTTACTGCCGGCGGTGACGACCAGGTGGTAGCCGTTGGCGGCGTTCATCGAGCTGACGGGTACGGTGATGGATCCGTTGCTGATCGTGTAGTTCCCGGCGGAGATAATCGTCGGGCCGACGACCGCGGTGGTACGGCCGGCCGATACCGTCTGCTCCAGGACCACGTGGGCGGTGCTGCCGAAGGCCGAGCCGAGCCCGTTGACGGTGACCGCGGTCGAGCCGCTGCCGCCGCCGAAGATGACGCTGACCTGGTTGACTGCGGAGTTGACGGAAGCCGCGCCGTCCAGGCCGACCCCGTCGGTTCCCGGCGGAGTGACCGTGACCATGTTCCCGCTCATCTGGCCGTACCAGCGGTAAAGCCAGTAAGCGGCGTTGGGGCTGCCGCCGGTGCCGGTGAGCAGGTCGCCGAGGGCGCCGTAGGCGTTCCAGAACGCGAGCTCGGCGTTGTTGACGCCGAGCCGTTCGAACTGGGCGATGTAGTCGATGAGATCGCCCGGGATCGACACCTGGGACGGCGAGGCGTACTCCTCGATCGCGATCGGCCGCGGGGTGATGCCCAGGCTCTGCTCCAGCGCGGTGACGGTGGCGATGTCGCCGGCGATTTTCCCCGCGCTTTCCAGCTCGTGCCAGGAGATAACGTTCGGAACGGTGTTGGTCGCGACCGCGTTCTGCAGGAAGCTCTGCATGCCGCTGATGTTGTCGGAGAAGCTCGGCCCCTGGATCACGGCATTGGGGTCAAGCGAGCGGACCTGCTGGTAGGTCTTGGTCCAGAAGCTGTTGAAAGTTCCATTCGAGGTGAGCCAGGTGTTGTCGGGCTCGTTCCACAGTTCGAAGTTGGTGATCCCCGCGTACGGGGAGGCTTCGATCTCCTGGACCTGATTCTGGACGACGGTAGGCCAGGTGGACCAGCTGAACTCGTACGGCCAGCCGGCGTAGTAGTCCGACATTCGGTCCACGATGTGGGCGCCAGCCTTGGCTGCCTCGGGTGCGACGTTCAGGATGTCGCCCTCGGCCTGCTGCTTGCCGCCCGCCGCCATCTGTACGAACGTGTTCGGGTGCAGCGGCTCCACCAGGCTGTCGGCGGGGACCGTGCCGGTCGCCAGGCCGTACAGGCTGCCGGAGGCGACATGAGTGACACTGCGATAGGGCTGGTTGGCGTTCACTACTAGCGTGGTTGCGGCGGATGCCGGGGCCGTGCTCGCGGCTGCCCCCAGGCCGCAGCCGGCGATGACGACGGCGGCGACCGCGAGCCGGGCAGTAGTCCTTCTTGCCCGGCCAGTCATCGCCCCGCGGGGTGATCCTTCGCGATGCGGCAACCGCAGGATTGATCTGGACATCGATGTCCTCCATGAAGTACGAGAACCTAACGGTGCGATGGCCATCGCGGTGCTTGGAATGTAAGCCCCGATTGTCTGCCCGTGCAATACTGCGCGCGAATCGAATCGGTTCCCGTGCGTTCGACTACATTTCGCCCCGGCCCCGCTCACGGATGCCAGATCAGCCAAGTTATGCCTGAGGAGACGTACTTTCGCGGATCCCTGCTCTGGCTGAGGGCGCAGCGGGCGGGTTCCATGCGCGGGCGCTCATGATCGAAACGGTTCAACATACATGCACGCTGCCGTGGATAACTGGAGCCGTGGGCGCTGTCAGCGCCGGCACGCTCTGCGCCGGGGACGGGATGGCCCACCGTGGCCTCACTCAGCTGGGCCCGAGGCCGCGCGTTGCTGAGCGCTGGCAAGGCGCAGGGGGACGACGACTCGGCCAGCAGCCACGGCCGCCGCGGTGACGGCAAGCCAGGGCCGTCCGGCCTGACAAGATTCAGATGAATCGAAGCGGTTTCTCCTTGGGCTGACAAAATAGCTGGTCCGTTCTGCTGGGAGCCGCGATCAATTGAGCGTCGTAGACTTCAGATAGTCTTTTTCGAAATTAAAATCCTTCACTTATCAACACTCTTGTGAACCCTGCTTTCTCCTACTATGATGATCGAATCGGTTCGAATGAAGTGGACGATATGGTCAACCTTCGAATACCTGACGCGCCGGGCGGGGACTCGCGGAGCCGGTCCACAGCGAATGCGGGGACAGCCTGCCTGCGAGGGCTTGCCGAGCCCGAGTTCTTCGCCCGCTGGTCAGCGGTCCGTGCCCGCCTGTCGCTCTGGCCCAAGTCGAGCCGCGGTCATGAACAAGCCCGGCGCGAGTACGGCGCGGCTATCGCCGAGTACCGGCGCAGGCTGGACGGTACAGCGTGAACCGGCGGCAAGCGACCAGGATTCAAGGCCAGCTGACCGCGCGGTTTCGCGGCGCGCCGGTCAACGTCACCCCAACCCCTGACGGGGCGCGCATCGACATCGAGCACCCGGTCGGCTATCACGTCCGGCTGACGACCGGCGACTCGCCGGGGCCAATCCTGCGGGCGATGATCGGCAGGGATCTTCGTGCGGTCGACGGGGATACCGCCTGACCCCTCGGTCCCCTGGCAGCGGGAAGTTTGCACAGAACGTCGCTCGTATGACGAATACAGTCTCTGGGTTATGCTCGCAGTCATCCACTATTCGCTACCCGTAGACAGGATTGAGCGTGACCGCTACCGGCAGCCCTGATGGTCTCGCGGCACTGCCCGCGTGGCCGAGGCGGCCCGCCCGTCTGGGGACGGCCGTTGTGGAGGTGCTGGTCGACCGGATCGTGTCCGGCGAGCTCGGATCAGGGACGCTGCTCCCCACTGAGCCGCGGCTGTGCGAGGCATTCAGCGTCAGCCGGACCGTGATCCGCGAGGCGGTGAAGATCTTGGAGCAGAAGGGCCTGGTTCGCATCAAACAGGGCCAGGGTACGACGGTGGCCATGCCGGACGAGTGGAACCTCCTCGACCCCGTGGTGCTGGAGGCGTCGGTTCGTCACGACAAGGAACTGCGCATTCTCGATGACCTGGTGGAAGTGCGGCGGGTGCTCGAGTCGAACATGGCCGGACAGGCCGCGGGGCGAGCCACGTCGGCCGATCGGGCGGACATGAAGCGCCTGCTTGATCAGCTGGCCGTCGAGGTCGTGACGCCGAGCCGGCACATGCTGACCGACCTTGAATTCCACGACGTGATCATGCGCGCGTCCGGCAACCGACTCGGCCGCGCCGTCGTTCGAACCCTCCACTCCGAAGCGCGGGCGAGCGACCGCTACAAGGGCTACCCGAGGCGGCCCGACTGCGAAGCGTCCAACGCCGGCCACATGCAGATCTACGACCGTATCGTCGCGGCAGACGCGGATGGTGCGGCCGCCGCGATGTCGGAGCACATTCTGGGCTCATGGCTCGCACGCAGGAGCGAGCCCGAGCCGCGGTCCGTGGGAAGCGCCGACTAGAAGGCGCGACCGCGCGCCAGGTCGTGCGCTGCCCAGCAGGCAGGTACCCGAGCAGACTATTGCTAGACGTCATATGTATTATGTTCTATGACAGGAATCCGCAATGCCGTGCTTGCCGGTCGCGCGTTCCCTGATCGTGCATGAAGGCCCGAATCGGACTCTGCCTGGAAGGATCACCCTTGCGCCTTGCCCGGAGCCGTACCCCCGACGGCCTGACCGTTCCCGTCGCCGACATTCACGCCTCCGGCGACGGCCCCTGGTTCGACCTGCGACAGCTCACCGCCGACATCGGGCCGGAAACGGTGTCCGCCGAGTCGCTGGCCGTCGTCCGCGCCGCGATCGACGCCGGCCGCTGCCTACGGTCCGCCGCGCCGACGCAGTTCGCCCCGCCGCTCGCCCGCATCGGCAAGATCGTGTGCATCGGGCTCAACTACCGCGACCACGCGGCCGAGACCGGGGCGACGCCGCCGACCGAGCCGGTGCTGTTCATGAAGGCACCCGACACCGTGGTCGGGCCCGCAGGACGAGGTGCTGATCCCGCGACGCTCGGTGAAGACCGACTACGAGGTCGAGCTGGCCGTCGTGATCGGCACCACCGCCCGATACCTGGACGCGCCCGGCGAGGCGCGGGCGTACGTCGCCGGGTACGCGATCAGCAACGACGTGTGCGAGCGGGAGTTCCAGACCGAGCGCGGCGGCCAGTGGGACAAGGGGAAGAACTGCGAGACGTTCAACCCGTTCGGCCCGTGGATCACGCACCGCTGACGAGGTGGCCGATCCCGCAGGACCTGGGCCTCCGGCTGTGGGTCAACGGCGAGCTCCGGCAGGACGGCAACACCAAGAACATGATCTTCGGCGTCGACTACCTGGTCTGGTACCTCAGCCAGTTCATGACGCTGTACCCGGGTGACGTGATCAACACCGGCACGCCCGCCGGCGTGGCACTCGGCCGGGCGGACAAGCCGTACCTGCGCGCCGGGGACATCGTCGAGCTCGAGATCGACGGCCTCGGACGCCAGCGGCAGACCTTCGGGGCGGCCTGACATGGGCGAACTCGACGGACTGAAGGCGCTGGTCACCGGCGGCGCATCAGGCATCGGCCTCACTGTCGCCATCACCTTCGCCGCCGAGGGCGCCGCGGTGGTGGTCCTCGACCGCGCGGCCGAGCGCCCGAAGGAGCTGCCGGACGAGATCGGGTACATCCCCGCCGACATCACCGACGACGCCGCCGTCCGCGCGGCGGTGGGCGCGGCGGTCGAGTCGCTCAACGGCCTCGACATCCTGGTGAACAATGCCGGGGTCGGGGCCCAGGGCACGGTCGAGGACGCCTCCGACGACGATTGGCACCGCGTGCTCGACGTGAACGTCGTCGGCACCGCCCGCGTCTCCCGCGCCGCCTGGCCGGCGCTGCGGGCCTCGGGTCATGCCGCGGTGGTGAACACGTGCTCGGTCGCGGCGACCGCCGGGCTGCCCCAGCGGGCCGTCTACTCGGCCAGCAAGGGCGCCGTGGCCGCGCTGACCCGCGCCATGGCGGCCGACGGGATGCCCGACGGCATCCGGGTCAACGCGGTCAACCCCGGCACCGCGGACACGCCGTGGGTCGGCCGGCTGCTCGACAGCGCGCCCGACCCGGCGGCCGAGCGCGCCGCCCTGGAAGCGCGCCAGCCGCACGGCCGGCTAGTCCGCGCCGACGAGATCGCCCACGCGGCGCTCTACCTGGCATCCCCCCGCGCGGGGTCGACGACCGGGGCGGAGATCGCGGTCGACGGCGGCATGGCCGGCCTGCGGCTGCGCCCGCGCCCGTGAGCGTCGTCGACGCCCACGTGCACCTGTGGGACCTGGCAGCGCGACCGCAGCCGTGGACCGCGCAGTTTCCCGTCCTCCAGCGCGACTTCCTGCTCCCCGAGCTGGAAAAGGTGCTGGACGACCACGGCCTGGACGCCGCCGTGGTCGTCCAGGCGGGCGACAGCACCGGGGAGACGCTTGACCTGCTCGCGCTGGCCGGCACCACGCCAAGGCTGGCCGGCGTGGTCGGCTGGGTCAACCTGGACGGGCCGGACGTCCGCGGTGCCGTGGCCGCGCTGCGCGCCGCGCCGGGCGGCGGCAAGCTCGTCGCCGTCCGTCATCAGCTTCAGGTCGAGCCCGACCCGGGCTACCTGGCCAGGCCCGGCGTACGCGACGGGCTGGCCGTCGTCGCGCAGGCCGGGCTGGCCTACGACGTGGTGGTCTCGTCGTGGCAGCTGCCGCTCGTCACCGAGACGGCCGCCGCCCTGCCGGAGGCGCGGTTCGTCCTTGACCATGCGGGCAAGCCGCCGCTGGCCGCAGGCGACCTGAGACCATGGCGGGCAGACCTGGCCCGGCTGGCCGAACTGCCCAACGTCGCGGTCAAGCTGAGCGGGCTGGTCACCGAGGCGGACTGGGCCACCTGGTCGCCGGCCGCCTGTCGCCCGCCATTGAGCACGTGCTTGCCTGCTTCGGCGCCGACCGCACGATGGCCGGCTCCGACTGGCCGGTCTGCCTGCTGGCGGCCGACTACGGCGCGGTATGGGCGACGCTCGACCCCGTCCTCGGCACCCTGGACCCCGCCGGGCGGGCGGACGTGCTCGGACGCACCGCCGCCGCTGGTACCGGCTCGGCCCATGATGCAGGCCCGCCCGCTGCGCGGCCTGGCCGTCAGCCAGCTCGGGTTCGGCGGCGCCTCCCTCGGGAACCTCTACCGACAGACGTCCGACCCGGAGGCACGGGCTAGCGTCGACGCGGCCTGGGACGGCGGCGTGCGTTACTTCGACACCGCGCCGCACTACGGCCTCGGGCTGTCCGAGCGCCGGCTCGGCGCCGCGCTGGCCGGCCGGCCGCGTGCCGATTACGCGCTGTCCACCAAGGTCGGCCGCCTGCTAGTGCCTAACCCGGCGCCGACCGGGTCTGACCTGGAAGCCGGCGGCTTCGCGGTGCCCGATGACCTGGTCAGGCTCTTCGATTTCAGCCGGGACGGCGTGCTGCGCAGCCTCGAGGCCAGCCTTGACCGGCTCGGCGTCGGCCGGGTCGACATCGTCTACGTCCACGACCCGGACGAGCACCTGGACCAGGCGATCGCCGAGGCGATCCCGGCTCTCGCCGAGCTGCGCGACCAGGGGGTCGTCGGCGCGGTCGGCGCGGGGATGAACCAGTGGCAGGCGCTCCGGCGCATGGTCCGCGAGACCGACCTCGACGTGGTCATGCTGGCCGGCCGCTGGACCCTGCTTGACCGGTCGGGCGCGCCGCTGCTGGCCGCGTGCGCCGAACGCGGCGTCGCCGTGGTCGCGGCGGCACCGTACAACTCGGGACTGCTCGCCCGGGACTGGCCCGATCCCGGCGGCCATTTCAATTACGGGCGTGCCCCCGAGGAGGTCCTGGACCGGGCCCGGTCGCTCGCGGGCATCTGCCGGCGGTACGGCACCAGCCTGCCGGCGGCTGCCCTGCAGTTCCCCCTGCGGCATCCGGCGGTCACCGCGGTGGTCGCCGGGATGCGGACGGCGGACGAGGTGAACGCGGCCCTGCGGCTGCTGGCCGAGCCGGTGCCCGAGGCGGCCTGGGCAGAGCTAACCTAACGGCTCGCACCCGTTGGCGTTCGCCGCCATCGAGGGATTGCGGCGGTGTCAGCAGCCAGACGCATCCGTTCTGGCAAGATCAAAGACTTTTATATCTAACGGACCGTGGTGACTCCTGGCCGGCCGCGGATATCTCCGTCGGCTCCGTGACCGATCGCGGCCCTCGCCTGCGGCTGGTTCCGGCTGCTACCTGCCATGCCCGGTGACGTTGAGGCTGCCGGAGCTGAACGGCGCGTACTCGATCGCCGCGGCGGCGAAACCGGCTTGGGCGATGGCCTCGTCGAGGCCGGGCACCGCCCGGGCGGCGGCGAGGTCGCCGTCGGGCAACTCGATGCGCGCCACGTCGCCGAGGTCGCGCACGCGCAGGTCGGTGACCGTGATTCCGGCGTTAGTGAGCAGCACGCGCAGCGCGGTTTCGGCCCGGTCCACGCGCGCCAGCCGGGACGCGGTGACCTCGAGGCCGTACCGAATGCGACTGGCCAGGCAGGGAGTGGCCGGCTTGTCCCAGGTCGGCAGCGACCATAGCCTGCTGACGGCGCGCACGTCCGCCTTGGTCAGGCCGGCGTTGAGCAGTGGCGTGCGCACGTCGCGTTCCCGCCCGGCGCTGATGCCCGGGCGGTGCGGGTCGGCCGCGTCGTCGGCGTTGGTTCCCGTCGCCAGGCGGTCGTGGCCGTGCTCGCGGGCGACGCGGGCCAGCACGTCGAGGACCTCGGACTTGCAGAAGTAACAGCGATCGCGGCCGTTGGCACGGTAGCCGGGGCTTCCCAGTTCCTGCGTTCGGACGGTGAGGTGCCGCGCGCCAAGGTCATCGGCGACGGCGCGGGCGGCTGCCAGCTCGCCCGAGGCCAGGCTCTCCGACACGGCGGTGATCGCCACAATCTGGGCCGCGCCGAGGGCCCGGACGGCGGCGGCCAGGACGAGGGCGGAGTCGGCGCCGCCGGAGTAGGCGACGGCAAGCGGGCCGATGGCGCGCAACCGGTCGATGAGCACCTCGGCGAGGTGGCCGGGGGCGGCGGCTGTCATGCGGTGCCTTCCTGATCGTCGCCTGCAAGGGCCTGATCATGCAGCGCGCGGACGGCGCGATCCGCGACAGCGCGCAGCGGCAGGCCGAGCTGAGCGGCGGCGGCGGCCAGGTCGTCGTGCTCGGGCTTGGCGCCGTGCGGCCCGTGCTTGACCCTGACCGGAACACCGTCAAGGTCGATGATCGTGGTGCGGCGGGGGAGCGGGGCACGGCTAACGGCGGCGCACCGGATTCCCAGCGTGCCGGTTTCGGCGAAGATGAGTTCGCGGAGCGCCGGGGTGTCCTGCGGGCGGGTCAGGATGTGCAGCACGTGCGCGGGCCGCCCTTCTTCATCACCGCCGGGGTCACCCAGGCGTCGAGCGCGCCGACCGCCAGCGCGCGGCTGATGACGTAGCCGAGGGTCTCACCGGACACGTCATCCAGGTTTGTCTCCAGCACCTCCACCGTCTCGGCCCCGACCACCGATGCCGCCGCACCGAGGGCGACCGATGCGACGTTGGGCCGGTCGGGGAGCTGGCGGGCGCCCGCGCCGTAGCCGGTGCGGGCCAGGGTCATGGCCGGCGGCGGGGTGTACCGGGTGCCCGCGGCCCGCAGCAGGGCCGCGGCGGTCGGGGTAACGGTTTCACCGGGCAGGTCCGTCCCGGTGACCGCGGCGCCCTCCAGCAGGCCGAGGGTGGCCGGCGCCGGGCAGGGCAGCACGCCGTGCCCGGCGCGGACGTGGCCGGTGCCCAGCGGCAGCGGCGAACTGTGGACTGCGGTGACGCCGAGCGCGTGCAGCGCGGCGGCGACGGCGACGATGTCGACCAGCGTGTCGTGGCCGCCGAGTTCATGCAGGTGGATCTCGGCCGGGTTGGCGGCGTGCAGCCGGGCCTCGGTTTCCGCGATGGCGGTCAGGGCGCGGACGGCGAGGTCGGCGACGGGCTGCGGCCTGGTGCGCGACGCCAGGGCGATCAGCTCAGCGGCGCGCCGCTGCGTCACCGGGTCATGGACGTCGACGTGCACCCGGCAGGCGGCCAGACCGTGGCTGGTGACCTGCTCGCAGGTCAGCTCCCACCCGGCCAGGCCGGTAGCGGCGACCGCGTCGCGGACTACGTCCAGCGGGGCGCCCGCGTCAAGCAGCGCGCCAAGCAGCATGTCGCCGGCCAGGCCGGTGAACGGGTTGATCCAGCAGATCACCGCAGGCCGGCCCGGGTGCGGTCGATGGCGCGGGCGATGCGGTGCGCGGCCATCGCCGCGCCGAACCCTGAGTCGATGTTCACCACGGTGATGCCGGCCGCGCAGGAGGCGTGCATGGCCAGCAGCGCGGTGATCCCCTCGAAAGAGGCGCCGTAGCCAACGGATGTCGGCACGGCGATGACAGGGCAGCCGACAAGTCCGCCGATGACGCTGGCCAGCGCGCCTTCCATGCCCGCGATGACGACCACCGCGTCTGCGGCGTCCAGCTGGTCTTTGACGGCCAGGACGCGGTCCAGGCCCGCGACGCCGACATCGTGGATGACGCGCGTGCCGAGGCCGATCGCGGTGGCGACGGCGCGGGCCTCGGCCGCGACCGGCCAGTCGGCGGTCCCGGCCGCGACCACGGCGAGGGTGAACTCGCCCAGCGGAGCGGGCCGCCAGGCCAGCAGCCGCGCCTGAGGGTCGTAATCGCCGGCGCCGCCGATATCCTCGGTGCCGATATCGGCCCGCACGGCCTCGGCGGTGCCCTCCTCGACGCGGGTGACCAGGACGGGTCCGGTGTTGCGGTCCAGCAGGCCGCGCACGATCGCGGTGATCTGCTCGCGGGTCTTGCCGGGGGCGTACACCACCTCGGCCAGGCCCTGGCGCTGCTCACGGCCAACGTCGAGGCGGGCGAAGCCCAGGTCGAGCACGGGGGAGTCAGGCATGGTGCCCGCTCCGGGTCGGCTCCAGATAGGGGATGGTCTGCGGACCCTCTGGCAGGACGCACAGCCGCGCGCCGGGGCCGGCCGCGGCGAGCGCGTCGGCGACAGTGGCGGAAATGTCGGCCGTCTGCTCCAGGTGCGCGGTGGCCAGGTCGGCGTCGCTCAGGTAAGAGGTATGCATCACGACCCGGTGGGCCGCCTGGATCTGCGCCTGGATCTGCACCTGCCACTGGTCGGGCACGGTCTGCGCCCGGGAGCGGATGCTGTCGAGCAAGGCTTGCGGTGACGGCGCGGAGGCCAGCACCTGCCGGTAGGAGCCGTGATCGGGGAAGCCGTCGCGGCATTCGGCGGCGCAGACGATCGTGCCGCCGGGCCGGGTGATCTGCCGGGCGGCGGACATCCCCTTGACCGCCTGGTACAGGTTCTGGTCCAGCGGGAATCCCGAGTTGGTGGTGACCGCGACGTCGAACGGCGCCGGGACCGGCCGCATCGCGGCCTGCCTGGCGGCGGTGCAGGCCGTGGCGTGCATGGCGAGCAGGTCGCCGCCGAAGGCGGCGACGATCTCCTTGTCCCGGTTCAGGATGACGTCAAGCCCGAACGTGACCCCCGTGGCCGCGGCGATCGCCCGCACGTCGTCGTGGACCGGGTTGCCCTGGGTGATGCCCCAGGTCGCGCGCTGGTCGCCGATCCGGGCGGCGTCATGGAGCACGAGCACGGTCTCCAGGCCGGCCAGGCCCGGCGCGACCAGCTTGGGGCCGCCGGAAAACCCCGCGAAGAAGTGCGGTTCGACAAACCCGGTCGTGATCCGCACGTCCGCTTCCAGCCACGTGCGGTTGAGCCACACTGGCACGCCGTTGCCATGCGTTCCCGCGAAGGCCAGCTGCCCGGAATCGCGGGCGTCATGGTTGACGATGCGGACGCTGTCGACGACCGCGTCGCCGAACATCTGCCGCAGCTCGCCGGGGTTGTTGCCGCGGTGCGTGCCAGTCGCCACTAGGATCACGACGTCGTCGAGCCGGGTGATCCCGTCCAGCTCTTCGAGGATCGCCGGGATCATCAGGTGTCGCGGCTGCGGCCGGGTGCCATCGCAGGCGGAAATCGCGACGGTCTGCCCAGGCCTTACCCTCCCGCGCAGTGGCAGGCCCGCGACCGGCTGACGCAGCGCGGCCCGCAGCACCTCACGCGGGTCCGCTGCGGCCGGGTGGTGCACCGGCTCGACGACAGTGGTCAGCCCGGGATCGACGTCTATGTCCAGGCCTGTTGCACCGTACGCCAGCCGCACTCTCACCGGGCGCCTCCGCTCTCTCCTGGCACGGATGATCATAATATACGTATGACGTCCTACTAATATTAAGGCCACCCGGATGGCCAGGCCCCGGATCATGGTGCTCGCCGGGTTCGGCGGGCACCCTAACGTAATGGACAGCCCATGACAGTAAGGCGCCTCGCCCAGACCATCCGGCTTCGTCCGGAACGACGCGAGGAGTACCTCGCCCTGCACCGCGAAGTCTGGCCGGGCGTCGAGGCCGCCCTGCGCGCGGCGAACGTCCGCAACTACACCATCTTCCTCAGGGAAGACACGTTGTTTGGCTACTTCGAATACCACGGCGACGACTTCGAGACCGACATGGCGAGCATCGCCGCCGACCCCGATACCCGGCGCTGGTGGGAGCGGACTGACCCCTGCCAGGAGACCTGGCCGGACGCCGGGACCGGCGGCCACTGGTCGGACCTGACCGAGATCTGGCACCTGAGCGAAGAGGCCGCCACCTGAAAGCGCTGACCGCAACCGTGTCCCAGCCAGTCCCGCACCGGCCGCCCGCGTAGGCCAGCAACAGCGGTCTGTGCCCGGACGCCACCACGCCGCTGGCGGGTCAGCGGATGCCGTACAGGTGCTCCATGGCGAGCTGGTCCAGGTGCTCGTAGCCCATGCCCCGGGCGCCGAGCTGGTCGGGGTCGGCCGCCACCTCGCGGACGTCGCGCCAGGTCTCGCCGGGGGCGAGGGTCGGCTCGGCCAGCTCCGCCGTCCGCGCCGCCGCCAGCGCGGCCCGGACCTCGGGGTCGGCCCGGAACGCGCGCGCCTTCTCCCGCAAGATCAGGTAGTTCCGCATGCAGGCGGCGGCCGACGCCCAGACGCCCTCGTCGTCCTCGGTCCGCGGCGGCTTGTAGTCGAAGTGGACCGGGCCGTCGTACCCGCCCTGCAGGAGCGTGTCGACCACCCAGAACGCGCCCCGCGCGTTGCCCGCGCCGAACCGCAGGTCCTGGTCGTACCTCGGCCCGGTCTGCCCGTTGAGGTCGATGTGGTACAGCTTGCCGTGCCACATCGCCTGGGCGATGCCGTGCGCGTAGTTCAGCCCCGCCATCTCCTCGTGCCCGACCTCCGGGTTGACCCCGACCAGGCCCGGGTGCTCGAGCGCGTTGATGAAGGCGAGCGCGTGCCCGATCGACGGCAGCAGGATGTCGCCCCGCGGCTCGTTCGGCTTCGGCTCGATCGCGAACCTGATGTCGTACCCCTGCTCGAGCACGTACCCCGACAGCAGGTTCAGCCCCTCGGCGTAGCGGTCGAGCGCGACCCTGACGTCCTTGGCCGCCCCCGACTCCGCCCCCTCCCGGCCGCCCCAGAACACGTACGTCCCCGCCCCGAGCTCGGCCGCCAGGTCGAGGTTGCGCATCACCTTGGCCAGCGCGAACCGCCGGACCGACCGCTCGTTGGCGGTGAACGCGCCGTCCTTGAACATCGGGTGGCCGAACAGGTTCGTGGTCGCGGTGGTCACCACCAGCCCGGTCTCGCCCAGCGCCTTGCGGAACGCGGCGACCCGCCCCTCCCGCTCGGCCGGCGTCGCGTCGAAGTCGAACACGTCGTTGTCGTGGAAGTTCACCCCGTAGGCGCCGAGCTCCGCCAGCTTCCGGACCGCCCGGTCGGCCGCCATCGGCGGGCGCACCGGGCCGCCGAACACGTCGACCCCCTGCCAGCCCACCGTCCAGATCCCGAACGAGAACTTGTCTTCCCTGGTCGGCACGTACGGGTCTACGGGCACTTGTGTCTCCTCCATCGCGAGCGGTGCTAATGCCTTGTTCCGGTCTTCCGCGCTCTGACTTCGTTCAGGTTTCCTGGCCGACCGCGCGCCCCTGAATCGCCGCGGAGATGATTGGCCGAGCGAGGGCCGGATAACTGCACTCGCTCCAGCCCCCGAACGCAGTCCTGCACGGATCTTAATGTCCGCCTAATGACCGACGCCGAGCTGGCCGGGACGCTGAGAGTGCCCGGCCAGCTCGGCCGTGGGCCGGGTGGCCCGAACGGTTACCCCGCCACCGCGTCATCCAGGGCTCTCCTGGCTGCGGCGTCGGGCGCAACGCGACCGTCAGTCACCGCTGGCCGTCAGCCTTCCGCCGCCTGCGTCGCGGTAGTCGGGTGCGCGATGCCAGCCTCGCTGATGACCTGCTCCGCGCCGCCTGGCCAGTCATCCCCGCTGACGAGGACGTTGCCGGTCAGCACGTTGTCGTGCGGCGCTCCGGTGGCGACTTCGGTGGCGCCGCCGTTGTACCAGTTGCCGCTGAACGTGTTGTCGTCGGTGTTGTTGTTCGCGTTGGCGTTAGTGAAGGCCCATACCCCCGCGTCCTGCACGACGTTGTTCTGCTCCGTCACGTAGCGGGAGCCTTCGTCGAGGTAAAGCGCCACGGTGCGGTTGTTGTTGTACATGTAGTTGTCTTCGATGACGGCGCCAGGGTCGGCGGACAGGTTATAGATGCTGCCGCCGTCGTGCATCACGTTCTTTGTGTTGTAGATGAGGTTATAGGCGACGGTGTTGTCCTTCTCCGTCGTCGGGGTGGTGTAGATGGGCTGGTAGTTGTAAGTGCCGCGGTTGACGTAGTCCTGACTGCCGCCCGGGTCGTTGATGCCCCAGCCCCATCCGATGTCGATCCCGTCGTACGGCAGGTCGTCTACCTGGTTATGGGTGATCGCGTCGTCGGTGACGTAGGTGGACAGGATGGCCGCCGTCTCCTTGTAGTCGGTTCCGGTGCCTGCTACCCGGTTGTTGCTGATGGTGATGTCCTGGTCGGTCATCGCCGGGTTGCTCGGGTGGTGGGCGTCGGTCTGCACCCCGCCGACCACGATGCCGCCGCCCGCGTCGTCGGTGAACGCGTTGCCGTCGATGGTGATGTCGCTGGCTCCCAGCCCGACCCCGGTCGCGTTAGCGTCCGCGTCCTGGCCGACGCCGAGGCCCACCTGCCCGAGCTCGCGGAAGGTGTCATCGCTGAACGTGATGTTCGTGGCCGCCGAGACCTCCACGGCGGCGGGCATCTGGTCCCAGTCTTCCCTGGCTGCCTCGAACAGCTGGCAGCCGAAGAAGCAGCTGCCGAACGTCGGCTGCTGCCAGGTCCCGCTGATGAACGTCCCGCTCTGCTGGTCCGCGTACCCCTGATCGGTGCTCGGCCCGAGCCAGGTGGTGCCGGTGAACTCGATGCCCTTGAACCTGAGCCCCTGGACCGGATGAGCGTAGCTGCCGCTGATGTCTACCAGGGACTGCAGCCGCGGCAGTTCGACGTCCACGCCCTTCATGGTCTGACCTGCCGGGGCCTCGTAGTACAGCTTGCCGGTGGCGGAGTCGAGGTACCACTGGCCGGCCTGTGTGAGGAACGCGAGGGAGTTCTCCAGGTACATTGCCCCGCCTTCGAACGGCTCCGCCATCACATCGTAGCCAAAGTTGTTGTTGGCCCAGGCCGGCTGCTGCATGGTGATCGCGTCGCCGCTGATCGACTGCACGGGAGCGTACCGGTCGGTGAAGGAGTCGACGCTCTCCACCTCGATCTGGTTCTGGTCGGGGAGGCTGGCCAGGTAGTCCAGCGAGGAGTTGTTGATTGTCAGGCCGGTCGCGGTGAACGTGAAGTCCGATCTCGGTACCTGGATGGCCGCGTTGGGCGCTTCCTTGCCGTTCACGTACAGCTGACGCGTGTTGGCGCCCGGGCCGACGTCCGCGACCCAGATATTGCTCGTGGCGTCGTAGAGCCGCCACCCCGCGACGCGGCGGGCGCCGCTGAGTACCGGATGCGCGCCGGGCGCGGCCTCCCAGGTGATCGTGTGGCCGTCCCGTCCTGAGTCCGCCGCGGCGAAGACGAGCGGGCGCGGAAGGCGCAGGGTTCCCGTCGGCAGCTCCACGGTCACGTTCTCGCGGACCGCGAGATCAGCCGCCAGCGATTGCGCAGCGGCCAGGGTGTCGACGCGGTAGGCCCTGGGGGCGTGATCGCCTGCGGTAGCGGGGGACCCGGCGTCCGCTACCTGGATGACGGCGCCGGGCGCGGCCGCGGCGGGCGAGGCCGACGCCTGGGCGGCCAGCGCCGGAACGCCGAGCAGCAACGCGGCGACTCCGGCAACGGCCGCTCTGGGCAAGATGAGTCTCAAGTCGGGCATGGCATTTCCTCCAGTTCGGTACGAGACATGCGGGAGGCGGCGCGGCTGGAGCCTCACGGTGGAGGCTCAGACTACCGATATACGTATAAGGTAATTCATAATACGAATACTCTCAATACCTTGGCTGACACGTCGTCGAAACGGCAGCGCAACGCAACGCCGGGCGTTCCTTGATTGCCGTGCCCGGCTTTCCCCGGGCATCGCGAGCGACCCAGGCCCGCTGGGGAGTTGCTCGCCAAGCGGCGGTGTCGCCGGGCAGCGACCGGTTTCCCTGCCCTGTTCTGCGCCAGCGCGGCTGTGGCGGTGCAGGAAAGGCTGGCGTTGCCGTCTTCGGCTGCCTGGGTTCAGGTGGCGGTGCGGCCCCCGTCGACGGGGATGGTGGCGCCGTGGATGAAGCTGGCCTCGTCGCTGGCGAGGTAGGCGATGGCGGCGGCGATCTCTTCGGGTTCGGCGACGCAGCGGCCGGCGCCAGTGCCGCGAACCGGTCCGGCATGTCGCCGTAAGCGTCGTTCATCGGGGTCCGGGTCGGTCCGGGGGCGACCGCGTTGACCCGGACGCCGCGCGGGCCGTATTCGGCGGCCCAGGCCTTGGTCGGCAGTTCGAGCGCGGCGCGACTCGCCCCGTAGATGGCCATGCCTGACTGGCCGAAGCTGGCGACCATGGTGCTGGTGCTGACGATGGCCCCCTGACCGCGCGTGGCCATGGCGGGTGCCAGGGACGCAACGAGGAAGAACGGGACCTTGACGTTGATGGTGAAAGCCTGGTCGAACTCGGCTTCGGTGGCGGACTCCGTGGATCCCGCCGGAGCGGAGCCGACGTTGTTGCTCGGGGCCGGAGAGCCAGTAGATCTTCCGGGCGTGCGGGGCGGGGGCGGAGGCGATGGCCGCGGCTACGGCGGCGACGTCGCGGGCGTCGACCATCCCGACGCGGCCCTTGCCTGCCGCGGAGCCGAAGCTGCTGGTCCCGGCGATGGCTGGGGCCAGGGCGAGGACGTTCTGCATGTGGGCGTTGGAGCGCAGCAGCGTATGCGGGATCCCGGCGGCGGCCAGTCCCGCCTCGATCTCGGCCTGCCCGCGCCGCCGGGCGATCGGCGAGTCGGCCGAGCCCTTGCTGGTCGCCTTCACGACGTGGCTGATGACGGCCTGCACGAGCTCGTCCTTGTCGGGGAAGTAGTGGTACATCTGCGACCCGCTCACCCCCGCCGCCGCCTTGACGTCATCGAGGGTGGTGCCCGCCACTGCCCGCTCGTAGATCAGCCGCGCAGCCGCCTCCACGATCCGTGGCCCGGGAGCGGGCGGCCAGAGACGGCCATTTCATCACCGCGTAGGCGGCGGCTTCCTGGTACCGGGTGACGGTCGGGGGCCGCTAGATTCCATGCCGCCGGATCGCGTACACGCTCACATCGAACCCGTGCACCGTTGCCCCTGTCCCACAGGTGGCCCGGCCCGCGCCGATTCTCACAGGCACAGCAGAGACAACTCAGCTGTCATAGCCGTCGTTGTGTATCCCGCCTCCCCGCTGGGCTGTCATGGGGATGGCGTTGTCGATGAGGACGGCGGCGATGGCGGCGGCGGTGGGAAAGGTGTCGGTGTTGAGGACCCGGGTGCGGGCCGAGGCGCCGTCGAGGAGCAGCGCCAGTTGCTCGCCGAGCTGTTCGGGATTGGCGGCGCCGGCTTCGCGGGCGGTCTCGGCGAGCCGCGCGGCGACGGCTTTCTTGTAGTCGCGTGCGTACTGGGGTGCGGGGTGCTGAGGGTCGGGGATCTCGACGGCCGCCGCGATGAAAGGGCACATGGGCGTGATGTCCTGGGTCCCGGTCGCGGGCGCCTCGAAGGCGGCGAGGAGTCGTTCACGGGGGGTGAGGTCGGTGCGGTCGAACACCGCGGGCATGACGTCGGGATCGAATCGGCGCAGGTACTCGACGACGAGCTCGTCCTTGCCGGCGAAGTGCTGGTAGGCCGTGCGCTTGGATACCCGAGCCGCCGCGCAGAGCTGGTCCATGCCGGTGCGGTTGATGCCCTGGTCGCGGAACAGCTGCTGTGACGCGCTGAGGATGCGCTCGCGCGCGCCCCTGCCGCGGCGCCGTCCCTGCGGGCCCTTCTCCAGCTCCGTCATGTCTCCAGCATAGCCCCGTGGGTAACGTCCGGTGTACATAGCTTGCGCTGGCGCTGGCCGTGCGCTAGGTTAAGCACACAGTACGGTGTACATAAGATCCGGACTTTATTCATGAATTCAGGGAGTGATCGTAGGAAAACTCGATGCAAGCTAGCGGTGATGACGGGCGGATCAAGTTGATCGGCCCAGGACAGGCGGATCCGGGTGAACGTGCTGACCACCGGCCAGGTCGCCACGGCGATCTGAGCGGGGGACATTAGCGCGCGCGGGTATGCCGGCAAGAACGCACGCGTCACCGGCGGCGACAGCGCCTGCGCGGCAACAGGTCGGACCCGCCCACCAACCACCAAACCCCGCTTAAGCGGGAGCAGCCAACCTCTCGATCGTCAGTCAAGACAGGACACCTCATGAGCAGCATCAGCATCATCGGCACCGGGAACATGGCCCGCACCATCGGCGCGCTCGCGGTAGCGGGCGGCAACACCGTGGAGGTCATGGGCCGCGATCAGTCCAAGACCGCTGACCTGGCCAAGGCTCTCGGCGGCGGCGCCACGACGGGAGAGTGGGGCACCACCCCGGCCGGGGACATCGTCATCGTGGCGCTCTTGTACGACAGTGTCGTGCCGGTCGTCGCCCAGTACGGAGATGCCCTCAGGGGCAAGATCATCGTCGACATCAGCAACCCCTTCAATTCCGCGGCCGACGGGCTGGCCCACCGCGAGGACACCTCGATCGCGCAGGAAGTCGCCAAGGCGGCCCCGGCCAGCGCCAGCGTGGTGAAGGCATTCAACACCATCTTCCGTCACGTCCTGGAGAAGGGCCGTCCCGACGTCTTCATCGCAGGCGACAACGCGCAGGCCAAGGCGGGCGTGGAGGCGTTCATCGAGAGCCTCGGGCTCCGCCCGCTGGACGTCGGCGGACTAAAAATGGCGTACTGGCTGGAAGGAGCGGGCGTGATCACGATGGGCCTCGCCCGCCACGGGGTGGGGAACTGGGACTTCGCCCTCGGCGTCACGGGGAAGTCGGCGTGCGCCTTGCTGGGTTTCATCGACCTGGCCGCAGGCCGGCTGACCATTGACGGCGACGACGCGATTGCCCTGCCGCCCGAGCAGGTGAGGGACTGATGAGGGCGGAGCCCTCGCCTCCGCCCGTTCAGTTCGGTGACGTTCCCTGGGGCGCGTGTGCGGCGTGTAACTTTCAGCCGGATCGATCCGGAAACGCCAGTTCAGCGCAGTTCGCCCCATGCCGGCATTGACCCGTCGTTGACCCGGCTCCGCGCCCCGATAGACGATCGCGGACGCATGGCGGGCTTATCCGCCGGTCCCCGCTCTATTCCTCCCAGGAGCTCTCATGCGCGCGTCCATGACCATAAGGTCCGCCCTGATATCCGGGCTCGGAGCCATCGCGCTGGCCGGCAGCGCGCTCATGGCTCCAGGTGGCGCCGCGGCGGCCGCCGCGGCGACCGGTGGCGGCGCCGGGGGGACCGCCGCGGCAGCCGGGTCCACGGTCAACGTCACGGTGAATGCCGCGGAGAGCCTAGGCACGATCCCGTCCACCGCCTACGGGCTGAACACGGCGGTCTGGGATTCCCAGATGAACACCACGCAAACCCAGGGCCTGCTCAAGGCGGCGGGCGTGGACATGCTGCGCTACCCGGGCGGCTCCTACGGAGACGCGTACAACTGGCAGAACAACACCGTCCAGGGCGGCTACGTAGCCCCCGGGACGGACTTCGACCAGTTCATGGGCACGGCGCAGGCGATCGGCGCGCAGCCGATCCTCATCGCCAACTACGGGACCGGCACGCCGCAGGAGGCGGCGGCCTGGGTCCAGTACGCCAACGTCACCAAGGGTTACGGCGTCAAGTACTGGGAGATCGGCAACGAGCAGTACGGCGACGGCATCTACGGCGCGAACTGGGAGGCCAACAACTACTCCGACAAGAGCCCGGCGCAGTACGCGACCGAACTGCTCCAGTTCGCCAGCGCGATGAAGGCGGTCGACCCGTCGATCAAGATCGGGGCCGTGCTGACCCTGCCGGGCAACTGGCCGGACAGCGTGGTGGCCTCCGGTGCGAGCGGGGACTGGAACCAGCAGGTGCTGTCGATCGCCGGGTCGGCCATCGACTTCGCCATCGTGCACTTCTACCCGCCGAGCTCCCTGGGCGCGTCGGTGGTGAATGCCCCCGACCAGCTAGGCGGGGAACTGGCCCAGCTTCGCCAGGAGATCAACCAGTACGCTGGCGCTCACGGGCCGGGCATCCAGGTCGCGATGACCGAGACCGACGGGAACAACTTCATGGACACCCAGCCCGGGGCGCTGTACGGGGCGGACACCTACATGACCTCCCTGGAAAATGGCGTGTTCACCGTCGATTACTGGGACCTGCGCAACGGCGCGACCGCCATCTCCACGGCGCCCGACGGCGCGACCGACTACGGCGACGAGGGCGTGCTGTCCAGCGGGGGCTGCGTGGGCAGCACCTGCGAGCCCGCGATGAGCACCCCGTTCCCGTCGTACTACGCGATCTCCATGCTCAGCAAGCTCGGCCTGCCCGGCGACACGATGGTGAACGCGGGCACCGACCAGCAGATGGTGACCGCCCACGCGGTGCGCAACGCCAACGGCGACCTGAGCGTCATGCTGATCAACAAGGACCCGGCGAACTCCTACCAGGTCAGCCTGCACTACGCCGGCTTTACGCCGGTCAGCGCGGCGCCGACCGTCTACACCTACGGCGATGAGGCGTCATCGATCACCTCCGCGCCGCAGGGCACCGGCGCGAGCCAGGCCCTGCCGCCGTACTCCATCGAGACGATCGTGCTGCAGCCGCAGGCGGGCACCGAGAGCGCGCTGAGCGCCCCTGGCGCCCCGTCGGCGAGCAACGTGACGGACACGCAGGCGACCGTGTCGTGGGCCCCGTCCAGCGGCGGGCAGGTCGACAAGTACGAGGTCTACCGGCAGTTCGGCACCACCAGCGAACTGCTCGGCACCTCGACGTCCGGCTCGTTCACCGTGATGAACCTCAATCCCGGCACCGCCTACACGCTCAACGTGGTCGCCGTGGACCAGAAGGGCTACCAGTCGGTGCCGTCCGCGCCGGTCCGGTTCACCACCGGCACCCCAGCCCACAGCACCTGCGCGGTGACGTATGACGTGTCGGACGGGTGGGGGAGCGGTTTCGCCGCCAACCTGACGATCACCAACACCGGGCCGAATGCGATCAACGGCTGGACGCTCGCGTTCTCCTTCCCGTCCAGCACCGAGTCGGTCACCACGAGCAACTGGAACGGCAACTGGACCTGGAGCGGGACAAACGTGCAGGTCACCAACCTGAGCTGGAATGGCGTCCTCGCGCCGAACTCCGGCAACACGGTCTCCCTGGGCTTCGTCGCCAACCAGAACGGCGCCTACCCGTCACCGGCGTCCTTCACCTTGAACGGCACCGTCTGCGCCACGACCTACTCCTCGTAGCCGCGGGCTCCGCCGCGCCGGCGGCCGGCCACCTTCCGCACGGTGGCCGGCCGCCGGGCTTACTGTCGCCTTTGCTACGAAACGACTCCGCCCTGGCCGCCGCCGCAGCCACCCAGCCGCGCTCACCGCCTGTACGAGGTGCACAGTTAACGCGCGGGAGGTAGTGGAGAGCGGGGTTGGGCGTGCAGAGGCTGCCCCGGGGATGGACCCGGGAGCCTCCAGACTCGCCCACGCCACCCCGGGGCGGACGCCAAGGCCCGCGATGGCGCCATCGCGGGCCTTGGCCGAGAAACGGCGAGGGTGCCGTCGCGGCCGGCCTGGCGGGCGGCTGCGACGGCACCTCTGTGAGAGCCTGCTCAGGTCAGCAGGTCACGGTGAGGCTGGAGGGGGCCGTTCCGGAGGCGGTGAAGCCGAACGAGACCGAGCTTCCCGGGTTGATGCTCCCGTTGTACGGCTCGTTGGTCACCGTGACGGCCGCCCCCGACGAGGTGAACACGCCGTTCCAGCCGCTGCTGACCTGCTGGCCGCTGGACCATGTCCAGCTCGCCTTCCAGCCGGTGGTCGCGGAGCCCCCGGCATTGCTGACCGTCACCTGGCCCTGGAAGCCGCCGGACCAGCTGTTCGTGACCGAGAACGCGCACGACAGCGTCGCCGGGGGCGGGGTGCTCGGCGGCGGAGCGCCGCTCCCGGCCCCGGGCAGCGGGAACTGCATCCCCGCCAGCAGCGACTGCTTCAGCGAGCTAACCGGCGTCGCGTCGTAGTTGTTATCCAGCAGGTCGTAGGAGTCCTCGCCGTTGAGCGCCCAGTAGGTCCAGCCCATCCACTTGTTGCCGCTGATGTAGGACACCAGGCTCTGGAACCACTGGCCTTGTGATCCGGCGGCGGAGGACTCGACGTCGGACGACGCGTTGCCGGTACCGAACTCGCCGACCCACACGGGCGCGGTTCCCTGGGTGTAGATGTAGCCCCAGTACTTGTTCCACACGGCGTCCAGGCTGGCCGCGGTGGTGGAGGAGTTGAACCAGGTCTGCTGGAACAGGTTGGGCCCGTAGTCGTGCGCGGAGTAGACCACGTGCCCGGCTGAGCTCAGCGTTACCGGGAACTGCGCGACGCCCTGCAGGTCACCGCCCCACCAGGTGGAGTCGAAGCCGCTGGATGCCGACGAGTCCGGGAACTCGCTGATGCCCTCGCAGAAGATCAGCGCGTTGGGGTCCGCCGCCAGGATCGCGTTGCCGGCCTGCTGGTAGGCGAGCCGGATGTCGGTGGTCGTGTCGCCAGAGCCCCAGGTGGCACCCTGGGCGTAGGTGTCCCCGGTGGGGGTGTGCGGCTCGTTGCGCAGGTCGAACCCGATCACCGTCGGATTGCCCGCGAACATCTTCGCCAACGTCGCCCAGTCGTTGACCCAGGCCGAGCTGGGGTACGCGCTGGTGTACCACAGGCCGTTCTGCTCGGCGGACTCGCCGGCCTCGGAGCGGTGATCGTCGAGGATGACCTTCAGCCCGGCCTGCCCGGCGGCGGCCACGATCTTCTGCAGATCCTGCAGCGCGTTCAGCCCCTTGAGGTCCGCGTTGATGGAACCGCCGGTGTTGTTACTGAACGACAGGTTCTGCGGCACGATCGGCGTCTCCACCATCTGGTTGGAGAACGGGATGCGAATCGTGTTGTAGCCGAGCGCGGCGATGTCGTTGATGATCGTGTGGTAGTCCTGCACCCACAGGCCGTGCGCGATCTCGTCCGGTGTCTCGAAGCCGTACCAGTTCGCGCCGGCGATGCGGACAGGGTTCCCGTTCGAGTCGAAGATCTGGTTCCCGCTGGTGTGCCAGTATCCCGCGCCGACCCCCTGGGTCGAGGCCGCCAGGAGGGCGGGTGCATGGGCGGCGGCGTCCGCGGGGGCGGCGCCCGCGGTGAGCGGCAGCATCATCCCCCCTACGGCCACCGCCACCGAGCAGGCCGCGGCTAGCGCCGCGGCGAGCTGCTTGCGTGTTCCACGCGTCATGGTCGCGCTCCTTCCGGACGTAGTCCTCCCTGCACGACGTGCAGGAAGAAAGGCCCGGATGAGCAGCGCTGGGTGCGAAGGCGCCTTCCGGAAGCCAACTGGACGGTAAATCTGCCCGCTATACCGGTCAAGGAGCGGCCCTGGCGCATGCCCCCCAAGCAGGTGCTGGAGGGCGGCCTGGCATGGAACTTTCACGTGCCGCGGCGCCCGCTCGGTGGCGTCATGATTGCGGTGGCCGCGGGCGGCGCTCTGCGCCGATCCCCGCTATCACCGGCCTTTTGGCTGGTAGAGACAAACGCCGCGCACCGTGTCGGGGCCGCGGCTGGATTTCGGTGGCATCGCGCCGCCCCGGCGTCACGATTGCGCGCTTCCGGTTCACCGCGCCCGAGGTTACGTTGCGGGTCTGACGTGTAAGCGCTTACGCCGCACGTCAGGTCCCCACTTTTCCATCGAGGAGATGCCGATGACGCAACATCGACCTCGTACGCGCACGCTCATCAGCGCCATGGCCGCAGCAGGCCTGCTGGTTGGCACGGTGCTTGCCTCTGGCAACGCACTGGCCTCCCCCGCACATCAGGCAGGGGCCGCGCGGACGTCACCCAGTCAGGCAGTCACCGGGCCGCCCGCCGGCTCGCCCATCACCAGCCCGGCCCCTGGCCAGGTGTTCACGCCTGGTTCGAGCATCACGCTATCGGCAGCTCCCTTCCTGGCCGGCACTGCCGCCAAGGTCGGACTCAGCAACAGCCCGGTGACCGCCATCAAGTTCTACGCGAGCACCAACTTGACCAACAACGTCCTGGTGGGCGTGGCCACGTCGGCGCCCTGGACGGTGCGCTGGAACCACGTGCCGGCCGGCGACTACTCGCTGACCGCGGTGACCTACGACAAGCAAGGCAGCACCACCTCGGACCCGGTGGCCATCCAGGTCGAGAAGCCCAGCGTGGTGACAAGCCAGTCCTCGCTCACCGTCGCGAAGGGCCACAGCGCGTCGTTCGCCGTCTCGCTGTCCACGGCACCAAGCAGCCCCGTCACGGTGCACCTGAGCGACGCGGGCACCGGGTCCACGGTGTCCAAGGGCCAGACCCTTACCTTCACGCCGTCGAACTGGAACCAGCCGCAGCAGGCCACCGTGGCCGTTGCGCAGCCCACGACCGGCAGCCATTCGACCATCACCGCGTCAGCGGCCGGGCTGGGGAATGCCTCGGTGGGAGTAACCGCCGCGGCGACCGCTACCGGATATGACCAGTGGTTCCTCGACCTCTACAACCAGATGACCAACCCGAGCAACGGGTACTTCAGCCCGAAGGGCATTCCGTACCACTCGGTCGAGCAGCTCATCGTGGAGGCCCCGGACTACGGCCATGAGACCACCTCGGAGACCTACAGCTACTGGCTGTGGCTGACGGCCGACTACGGCCGCGTCGCCGGAGACTGGACCGCGTTCAACAACGCGTGGGCCAACATGCAGCAGTACCTGATCCCGAACGCGGCCAACCAGCCCGGGTGCAGCGCTTACAACGCGTCCTCGCCCGCGACGTACGGGCCAGAAGCGGCGTCCCCGACCAGCTACCCGGTGGCACTTAACTCCTCGGTCCCGGTCGGCTCGGACCCGCTGTCCAGCGAGCTGACCTCGACTTACGGCAACTGCAACGTTGACGCGCCGATGTGGATCATGGACACCGACAACCGGTACGGCTTCGGCCAGCAGGAAGACGGCACGTCCACGCCCAGCTACATCAACACGTTCCAGCGCGGCTCAGAGGAGTCGGTCTGGGACACGGTCCCGCAGCCCGACTGGGACGCGCTGAAGTACGGCCAGAGCAATGCGGGCTACCTCAGCCTGTTCAACAACGGCGGCGGGAGCTTCGCCGCCCAGTACAAGTACACCGACGCGCCGGACGCCGACGCGCGCATGGTCCAGGCCGCCTACTGGGCGCTCCAGTACGCGACCACGCAAGGCAACCAGTCCCAGCTGGCCTCGACGCTGGCGAGCGCGGCCAAGCTCGGCGACTACGTGCGGTACTCGATGTACGACAAGTACTTCAAGCAGATCAGCGCCTCGTGCAGCCAGAACGGCTCGGTGGCGTGCGCGGCAGGCACGTCCAAGGCCAACGAGGCAACCTACCTGCTGTCCTGGTACTACGCCTTCGGCGGCTCCACCACCGGTGCCTGGTCCTGGCGGATCAGCGGCACCGAGGTCCACGAGGGATACCAGAACCCGCTGGCGGCGTACGCGCTGTCCAACACCAGCAGCCTGATCCCGCTCTCCCCGTCGGCCAAGGCCGACTGGGGCACCAGCCTCACCACGCAGCTCAACCTGATGCAGTGGCTGCAGTCGAGCGAGGGTGGCATCGCCGGCGGCGTCACCAACAACTGGGCCGGCAACTACGGCGACGCGAGCAAGCCGCCGTCCGGTGATCCCACCTTCGACGGCATGTACTACGACTTCGAGCCCGTCTACCACAACCCGCCGTCCAACCAGTGGTTCGGTTACCAGGCCTGGCCGATGGAGCGGGTCGCGGAGTACTACTACGTGACCGGCAACGCCCAGGCTAAGGCGATCCTGCAAAAGTGGGTGACGTGGGCTGAGTCGGTCAATACCGTCAACACCGCCACCGGGGCGATCTGCGAGCCCGGGCAGCTCAACTGGAGCGGCCAGCCGGCCGAGAGCTTCACGACCGGCACCTCGAGCACCGCGCAGCCGCCGGCCAACCCTGGCCTGCACGTCACGGTGTCGAACGGCTGCTCCTCGGACCTGGGCGTGGCTGCCTCGCTGGCCAAGACGTACATGTACTACGCGGCCAAGTCCGGCGACACCACCGCGCAGACCGCCGCGCAGAACATCATCGATGTCATCCACCAGTTCTACGGCGACTCGCTCGGCTTCTCCGCGCCTGAGACCCGCACGGACTACAGCAACTTCACCTCCGCCTTCAACACCACCAACTTCGAGGGCGTGTTCATCCCGTCCGGCTGGACCGGAAGCTACCCCGGCCTCGGCAGCACGCCCATGACCTCCGCCGACAACACCTTCTTGTCCATCCGCCCGTGGTACACCAGCGTGGCGAACTACCCCGAGGTGCAGAACTACCTGAACGGCGGGGCCGCCCCGTCGTTCAACTACCACCGGTTCTGGGCGGAGGCGGACATCGCGACGGCGTTCGACTCGTTCGCCTTCCTGTTCCCGAACGTGTCCCCGCCGGCCAGCGCCACCTCCACGGTCACGGTCACCAACCCCGGCACCCAGACCGGCACCGTCGGCACCGCTGAGTCCCTGCAGGTCCAGGCGGCCGACTCGGCCAGCGGCAAGACCCTCACCTACAGCGCCACCGACCTGCCGTTCGGCCTGTCGCTCAGCTCCACCACCGGCGCGATCACTGGCAGCCCGACCATGGCGGGCACCTACCTCACCACACTGACCGTCAACGACGGCAGCGGGGCGTCCTCGGTCAACCTCAACTGGACCATCAGCCCCAAGGGCGCCGGCAACACGGTCACGGTCACCCAGCCGGCCAACCAGGCCGGCACCGTCGGCACCGCCGCCAGCCTGCAGATCCAGGCAACGGACTCCGCCGCCGGCCAGACCCTCACCTACGCCGCCACCGGCCTGCCCGCCGGCCTGGCGATCAGTTCCTCAACCGGGCTGATCTCCGGCACCCCGACGACCACGACGGGCAGCCCGTTCAGCGTCACGGTGACCGTCACCGACAGCACCGGGGCGAAGGGGACGGCCGCCTTCACCTGGACCGTCAGCCCGCAAGGCGCCAACACCATCACGGTGACCAACCCGGGCAGCCAGACCAGTACGGTCGGCACCGCCGTAAGCCTGCAGATCAAGGCAACGGACTCCGCCGCCGGCCAGACCCTCACCTACGCCGCCACCGGCCTGCCGGTCGGCCTGACCATCAACACCGCTACCGGCTTGATCTCCGGCACCCCGACCACGTCAGGCGGCTCCACCACCGTCAACGTGACTGTCAGCGACAGCACCGGGGCGAAGACGACGATCACCTTCGTCTGGACGGTCAACCCGCAAGGTACTAACACCGTCACGGTGACCAACCCGGGTAACCAGACCGGCACCGTCGGCACGGCCGCCAGCCTGCAGATCAAGGCAACGGACTCCGCCGCCGGCCAGACCCTCACCTACAGCGCCACCCTGCCCGCCGGCCTGGCGATCAGCTCCTCGACCGGGCTGATCTCGGGCACGCCGACCACGGCAGGAACCTCCAGCGTCACCGTGACCGTCACCGACACCACGGGCGCGAAGGGGACGGCCACCTTCACCTGGGTGATCAGCACAGGCACCGGCTCGGGAGCCTGCCATGTCACCTACACGCCCAACCAGTGGCAGGGCGGCTTCACCGCCAACGTCACGATCAACAACACGGGCACCTCGACGATCAACAGCTGGAAGCTGGGCTTCACCTTCCCCGGCGACCAGAAGATCACCAGCGCCTGGAACGGCGTGGAGAGCCAGAGCGGCGAGGCAGTCACGATTACGAACGAGCCCTACAACGGCACGATTGCGGCGGGCAGTTCCACGACGCTGGGCTTCCAGGGCACCTGGACGAACAGCGACGCTTCGCCAACGTCGTTCTCGGTCAACGGCACCACCTGCACCTAACCGGAGCGCCTGCTCCCCGGGCCGGTCCTCGGCCCGGGGAGCAGGACCAGTAACCCGTCCGCCGGGGTCATCGATGACCCCGGCGGACGCATGCTGTGGCGGGCCACTGTGCTCGCGAGAGGATGGCAGGCATGGCCACGCGTGCCCACGATAGGGACCCGTGAGAGGAGATGGCAGGCCGCGGCGCCAGGGATAAGCCGCAGGCGTTGTCGAAGGCGGCGCCGTCGCTTTGGACCGTGCTCATGTCCGGAAGCTGCTGTGCACCGCTTTGCGACTGCACCAGGGCGGTGTAGTCGTTGGCCAGGGCGGTCATCACCTTGGCCGTCGCCGGGTTCTTCTCTTCCTGCGCGGCGGCGTTGAGCGCGCTGGCGAAGTTCGTGAAGTCCCGGTCGATGGCGGGCTCGCTGGCCTGGTCCTTGCCCTGGCGCTCCTCCAGGACCAGCCTGGCCTTCACCGCGGCAGCACACGCTGGGTCGGCGACGGGCCCGTAGACAGGCGCGCTTGCCCGGGCGGACGGGGTGGCCGAACGGGCGGCAGACGAGGCGGAACTGGCAGGGGCGCTCCCAGTCGTCGCGGTGGCCGCGGTGCAGCCGCTGACGGCGATGCCGGCCGCCAGCACTATGGCGAGGGCGGTCATGGGGCGGCCCGTGCGGTGCCTCATGGGCCGTGACGTTACGGCGGGACGAGAGGCATGGCCAGGGACGGCGGGGCGCGGCCGCGTTGCGGCAGCGTGTTCGGTGGTGGGCCGATGAAAGTTACACACGTCTCGCGGGCTCCCGGTCAGCGGGTGACGATGACCGTCGCGTGGCGCCCGGCGTTCTTGAGTTTGACGTCGCCTGTCAGCAGTTCGCAGCCGAGTGCCTCGGCGAGCGCGATGTAGGCGGCGTCGTAGGCGCCGAGGTTGTGGCGCAGTTCCCACATCCGGGGGTGGTACGGCCAGACGGGGTGGCGGGTGATCCGCAGGCGGGCGTAGTCGGCCAGCATCTGCTCGCCGCGGTGGTCGGTGATCTTCTTCCCGGCGGCCAGTCCCCGGACCGTTGACGCGATCTCGGCGTCGAGGTGGTGCGGGGCGTGCAGCGTTCGCGGTGCGGACAGGCGCTGGCGCAGCACCTCGTCTTCCCTCCGGGCGGACAGCGCGTCGATGACGAGGGAGGAGTCCACCACGTAGGTGAGGGTCACCGCCGTCCCTCGTCGCGCGCGGCGAGGATGTCTTCCATGGTCAGGTCGACCGGTTCCCTGTCGCGGGCGATCCGGGCGATGACCTCGGCGTTGGTCTCTGCGGCCGCGTCGGCGTCCATCAGGTCCCGCAGGTACCCCGACAGCGACTGGCCGAGTGACCTGGCGCGCTCGCGAAGGACCGCGAGCGTTGCCGGGTCGACGTCGCGGACCTGCACGATGCCGGCATCGGTGGGCTCGCTCATGGTCGAACACTACCACTGATTCATGCGCCGTGCATGAATCAGCGGCAAGTCGGCGACGCGCGCCGCGGAATATTCGATGTTGAGATTGAAAGAGTCGCGTAGCCCGCCGCTGGATGGCGGATACACTCACGAACGGGGCGAATGACGTGACTGGATGTGGTAATAGTGACGGCCGGAACTGAGCAGCTGGATGTGGGCCCGCGGGACCACGTCGTTCAGTTCTACAACGACGACGCTGAGCTGACCGAGCGAGTCGGCGGCTACCTGCGTGAGGCTGTGCTGGACGGCGGCGTGGCGATCGTGATCGCCACAGCGGCGCACCGGGCCGCGTTCGAGGTCCGGCTGGCGGAGGCGGGAGTCGATGTGGCGGCCGCTGTCAGGCGAGGCGCCTACCTGGCTTTTGATGCTGAGGAAACGCTCGGCAGGTTCATGGTCGGCGGCCGGCCTGACCGTGCCGGGTTCGAGGAGGCTGTGGGCAGCCTGATCGCGGCGGCGGCGCGCAGCGGCGCCTTGGTGCGCGCGTACGGCGAGATGGTGGCGCTGCTGTGGGACGACGGGCTCGTCGGCGCCGCCATCGAGCTTGAGGCGCTGTGGAATGAGCTCGGCGGCCGGTACCCGTTCTCGCTGTTCTGCGCCTACCCGGCGCAGTCGGTGGCCGGGAATGGTCATTTCGACGCGTTCAACGAGGTATGCCTGCTGCATGCCGGGATCGTGGACGCCTCGGAAGGCGCTCACACGCGTGCCTTCCCGTTGTCTGCCAGCGCGCCAGCCGGGGCCCGTCACTTCGCCGTCGACGTCATCCGCCGGATGGGCGCGGCGCACCTCGTCGGCGACGTCGCGCTGATAGCCACCGAGCTGGCCGCCAACGCGCTCGTGCATGCCCGGTCGGCTTTCACCATCGCGCTTTCCTGCGGCGATGAGGTGGTGCGGATCTCTGTCCGCGATGAGTCCGCGCTGCCTGAGTCCGGCCTGACCCCCGCCCCGCTGCACGGCCTCGGCGCGGTGGCCGCGCTGGCACTCCGGTGGGGAGTCGTGCCGTTCGGCGACAACGGCAAAGCCGTATGGGCCGAACTGCCGCGCCTGGACCGGCCCGTGCCGTTCCCGCCCTAGGGTAGATGCTCATGGAAATCCTGCCCGATGCCGCGATCGGCGACCTCGGTATCAGCGGCCATGTCTGCTGGGTCGTGTCCGACCCGGACGCATACGAGGGGCTAGCGGCCGCGCTGCTGGCCGAAGGGGACGGCCTGGGACAGCGGCCTGTTTCGCTCGGGCCAGATACGGTGGCCGCGGGCGCGCCCGCGGACATCGTCAACCTGATCCGGGAACTCGCGGCAAAGGCATCAGCTGACGGATACGGCGGCCTGCGGATCGTCGCCGACATGGACTGCATCTTGCCGCTGCACCTGAGCACCGCCGATATCGTCGCCTTCGAGTTGCAACTCGACCGCCTGCTCAGCGAACTGAACGCGACCGTCGTCTGCGCTTACCGGCGGTCATCGTTCGATACCACGGCGATCGCCGGCGCGCTCGCCGTGCACCCGGAACAGCTCGGAAGCGGGCCGCGGGCGCCATTCCGGTTCGTGGCCGGGCCTCAGCGGCACTGGCGGCTATCCGGCGAGGTCGACATGACCGTGCAGGAGGCGTTCGCCGCGGCCGTTGGCACGGCGGCCAGGCCGGGAGACTGCGTGATCGACGTCACGGGTCTCAGCTTCATCGACCTCTCGGGCATGCGCGCGATCGCTCACGGCGCCCGGGCCGCAGGCGACGGCATACGGCTCCAGGGCGCGTCCGCCGATTTTCGGCGGTTGTGGGACATCTGCGGCTTGGAGGAGTTCGCCCCACAGGTTCAGTTCAGCTGATTGCCGTCCCCGGTTGTCTCTGTTATCTTCTGCGTCGTGAGGGGCTATCTGGCGGAGCGTGCGGCGTTGCTCTCGGGCGGCGCGCAGGCGTGGGTGGTGGTTGACCGCGACCTGAGGCTGCACGCTGAGGCGACAGCTTTCCTGGCGAGCCCGCGCGGCCGGGACCTGTCTATAAAAACGGAGCGGTCGTACGCGGGCCGGGTCGCCCTGTACCTCGGCTACTGCGGTGACCGCAGCCTGCCGTGGGCAGATCCGGGCTTCGTGGCGCTGACCAGTTCCGCGGCCGGCTGGTGGCCGAGCCGTTGCCGGCGCGGGGCCGCGACCGCAGTCGGCGGGGTCTCCGGTCGGAGGCGGCGGCCAACCAGATGTCCGCTCAGGCCGGCCGGGACGAGAAAATCACCTGCCTGGTGAGCGGCCAGGAACGCGGTGAACGCATCCGGCCAGCCGAAGGGAGCGTCGATGCCGGCCTTGTCCGCAGTCGCCACCGAAGCCAGGACGGTGTCATCCGTCAGCCCCGGTGCGTAGGTCCTCGACCTTGACCTTGCCGTCGTGCCACTCAAGCACCGCGACCGCCGTCCGGCCGGCTCGGCTGCCAGGTCCACCGATACCACGCGCACAGGGCACACGCTATACCGAAGCTGGCATTTCTTGGCAGATGTTCAGCAGGGCTGGGGGTTCTTGCGGGGAGAGGGACTGCACCGAGAACCCATGCCTGGTCACGACGAAGTTTTCGGTGTTCAGCAATGGCGCGCAATGAGCACGGCGGATCGGGATCATCAGGTGGTCAAACACTGGGAACGGGACGGACGGTGGTTCTTCGTCGGCCGCAGCCTCACGACCTTAGGCGAGTTATGTGGGTTGATCGCGGCGTGTCGCCTTGAGCATGAGGCGGCCCCTGCGGAAGACAAGTGATTGTCGAAGTCCCTTGTCCGCAGAGGCCGTCCCCCATGTTGCCAACTGAAGAGCTGTTCGTCTACGTCTACGTGCTCGTTCACGACCTGATGCTCGCCCGCGCGGTCGTGGTCCCCGGCCGGCCGGGACCTGCTCCCGCCTGCAGCGATGCCGAGCTGCTGGCCATCGCCGTGGTCCGGCACCTGCTGGGCCGGCGCAGCGAGTCGGGGTTCCTCGCCGAGGTGGCCCGCGATTGGGGGCACCTGTTCCCCGTTCTGCCGTGCCAGAGCGAGGCCAACCGCCGGACCCGCTGGCTGTGGGGCGCGTTCGAGCAGCTCAGGATCACGCTGGCGGCCCGGCTCCCGGAAGACGACTGCCAGCAGGTCGACACGTCCGCGCTGCCGGTCAAGCACCCGTCCCGGGTCCGCGGCCCGGACCAGTGGACCGGCCCCGGCAACGACCTGGCCGCCCGGTTCGGCCGCGACGCCGCCCACGCCGAGTGGTTCTACGGCTTCCGCCTCGCCGTCAAGACCGACCTGGGCAGCCGCATCGTGCGCGCGTGGAGCATCGTGCCCGCCGCCGTCAGCGAGCGCGACGTCGCCGAGGACCTGCTCGAACCCGGGCCCGCCCCGCGCGACCTGCTCGCGGACAAGGGCTTTAACGGGAAGGCCTTCGCCGCATCGCAGGCCGCCCGCGGCACGGCGGTCCTCGTCCCGCCCGGCAAGGGCCAGCGCGCCGCCATGCCCTCCATCCTGCTGAAAGTCATCGCCGAGTGGCGCAACCGGATCGAGACGACGTTCAGCGAGATCACCGACCGCATCGAACTGGCCAGGCACGGCGCCCACACCTTCTGGGGCCTGCTCACCAGGACCGCAGCCACCATCGCCGCCCACACACTGCTCCGCGTCTGCCTCAGCCACGAGTAACCGAACCCCCATAACGCGCCTTAGACCTTACGTCGGTCGGTCGGCCGCGTTCCCGGGCATCGTGGCGATCGCGATGACCAGCCCGACCAGGGCGGCGCCGATGCCGACGGCATAGCCGAGGTGGGTGGCCTCGGTGAAGGCGGACGCCTCTGCCTGTCCTCCGCGGATGAGCGCGCTGGTACGAGTGGTGGTCAGTGAGCCCATGATGGCGACTCCCAGAACGGCCCCGAGTTGGCGCGATACGCCCACGCTCGCCGAGGCGACGCCCGCCCGGTCGCGGGGCATCGAGGCGATCGCCACGTTCGTCAGCGGCGGGTTGAGCAGTCCCCAGCCGGCGCCGAGGAGCAGATAGGCGGCCAGAAGCAAAACGGGCGCGGTGGTGGGCGTCGACCGGATGAGGACCGCCATCGCGGCGACGAGACTGCAAGTAGACGCGATCAGTACCGGTCTGGGACCGTACCGGGCCACGAGTCGGCCTGCAAGCAGGCTTGCGGCGGCGAGAGTCAGCGATGCGGGCAGCATCGCCAGGCCGGCAGTCAACGGTGACATGCCTCGTACTCGCTGCAGATACAGCGAGTTCATGAACAGGAAACCCATTACCGTCAGATACGCGAGGCAGGCGATCGCGCCGGCTCCGGCGAATCCGCGGTCCCGGAAGTACCGGGGTTCGATCAGAGGCCTGCGGATCCGGGCTTCGACAACGACGAAGCACAGGCCGCCGATCCCGACGCCGCCGAGTAGGCTAAGGGTCGTGCCGGAACCCCACCCTTTCGCAGGTGCCTCGATGAGCGCGTAGGTCAGCGCGGCCAGCGTGGCTGCGAGTAGGACCTGGCCGGTCAGGTCGAATGAGCCTGGGTCGGTGGACCGGGATTCGGGGACGTGCCTGCCAGTTAGCGCGTAGGCGAGGGCCCCGATCGGCAGGTTGATCCAGAAGATGGCCCGCCAGCCCAACCCTGAGGCCAGCGCTCCGCCGACCATGGGCCCCACTCCGGCCGCGAGTCCGGCCACTCCCGCCCAGACCCCGATCGCCCGAGCCCGCGCGGCAGGGTCGTGGAAGGTGACGGTGATGATGGACAGGGTGACGGGCATGAGCATGGCCGCGCCCACACCCTGGACGATGCGGAGCGTGACAAGGCTGGCGAGGTCGGGGGCCAGACCGCATCCGAGCGAGCTAAGGCTGAACACAACCAATCCGATACGGTAAGTGCGCCTTCTGCCGTGGCGGTCACCGAGACTGCCGCCGGACATGCCCAAACAGGCCAGCGCCAGGACGTAACCGTCGACCACCCATTGCAGGCCGGAGATGCCACCGCCCAGACTCCCGCTGATGGAAGGCATGGCGACGTTGACCGCAGTGGCGTCAAGTTGTGCCATGAACAGACTAAAGCAGCACGCCACGAGGATCAGGCGCGGGTTCGGCGAGCGCCCGGCGTCCGGTCGCGCAGTCGCCGCAGTGGTCGTCTCGCGGCTCACGCGACTGGCTTGCGATACGGCGGCGCGGGTTCGGTGGGAGGGGCTTGGACGCCGACGCCACTGCGGTAGACCAGCCGGCCGCCGAGTTCGCCGCCGATGGCGACCAGGGCAAGGGCCGAGAGCCCCAGTGCGACGATGACGGCCGGGCTAGACCGCGCGTCCGCATAGCGGCCCCAGCGCAGGACGATCTCCAGGACGCACAGCAGAATGAGGGCGGACATGACTGCGGCGTGCCGGTTCACCTCCCGCCGCGTATGGGTGGACGGCGTGGTCTCGCGAGCGCGATCGACCACGCCGGTGATTACCGCCGCGAACATGAACACGGTCCCGACTATGAGGACAAACGTGCCGGCCCGGAAGAGGTCGCGCGCCCAAGGGTGCGTGCCGCCGTCGGCCGCCGAGATCACGTCAAAGGCGGCGGCTGCCACTATCGCCCCAATCGGGGCATGCACCAACGGCGGATGCACGGGTCGCACCGCTTTGCGTTCCGGAAGGTAGGAAACCATGGCTCACCTCGTGTGGATGGACTGGCGATCCGATGCGCCTCCAGTGTGCGACCGCGCGCATCCAGAAGTCCAAGACATGATCTGTATGCAGTCTGATAAGGATTGCTTATGGAGCTGCGTCAACTTCAGTACTTCATCGCGGTGGCCGAGGAGGCCGGGTTCACCCGCGCCGCCGTCCGGGTCCATGTCGCGCAACCGGCGATCAGCCAGCAGATCGCCCAGCTCGAACGGGAACTCGGCCGGCAGTTGTTCGACCGATCCGGTCGGCGGATCCGGCTCACGCCCGCCGGAGAGGCGTTCCTGCCCTACGCGCGGATCTCGTTGAACGCGGCGGCCGAGGGGCGCGACGCCATTGCTTCGCTGACCGGGGTCCTGACCGGCCGGCTGGCGATCGGCACTATCCAATCGCCACCCGAATCGCTGGTCGCCATGATCGGAGAGTTCCACCGTCACCACCCGAACGTCGACATCACCCTGCGCACCGGCCATCCCGAAGCGCTGGCCGCCGAGGTCGTGACCGGTGCCCTGGACGCGGCCATCCTCGGGCTCGCGGGACAGCGGCTGCCTGCCGCTGTCCAGAGCCAGGCGTTGTTCACCGAGCCGCTGGTCGTCGTGGTCGCCCCCGACCATCCTTTCGCCAAACAGACCGGCATCGCCCTTTCCGCGCTGCGGGACGAGGTCATCATCACCCTGACGCAAGGCAGCGGGCTGCGCTCCGTCCTGGAGACCGCGTGCGCCCACGAGGGATTCACCCCGGAGATCCGCACCGAGACCGACGACGTCGCCCTCCTCGCCGACCTGGCCCGGCACGGACTCGGCGTCGCCCTGATCCCGCGGTCGAGCGCCCAGCGGGCGCAGCAGCCACTGGTGACCCTCGCCCTCCGACGTCCCAGGCTCACCCGGCGCATTGTCGTCGCGTGGCACCGCCATCGCGGTACCGCACCGGGTCGGGCATTCCTGGCGTTCGCGCAGGATCGTGGAGGTCGCGATGGGGACGATGACGGCGACCGGCACAGGGTTGGCGCTGTCGGTCGTCGGCGCGGGTCGGTGCCGCCTGAGCGGGCCGGGTCGGCGGAACCGATGTCGGAGGCCGGGACCTAGCTCGGCGGCTCACTGAGGTTGGCACTCCCGGGTGCGGTCGGGGCGGCGTGTACCGGGGTCACGTGGTGGGTGCGTCAGGGGCGGCGAGTGTGCCGCCCACGATCGATCGTGGGCCGCCAAGGGCGACGAGCCCGGCTTGCTCTTCAGTGCGGCGCAACGACGACCTCGTAGTGCGCGGAACGGCCGTCGAACCGTGTCAGGACCTCGCGCACGGACGCCGGGACGTACGCCGCTTCGTAGTCGTCACCGGCGAACGCGCGAACGGCGTCGATCGAGTCGAAGGTCATGATCACCGCGAACTCGATGTCCTCACCGACCTGTCGGCGCAGGAGGTAGCTGCCGCGGTAGCCCGGAAGATCGCGGGCGGCAAAACTCGGAAGGATCTCTTCGCGCGCGACGCGCTCGTACGCGTCCGCGTTCTCGGGCGTGGCCCAGCCCCGCCAGTACCGCATGATCATGCTGCTTCGGTCTCCTCGTGGTGTAGGTGATGCGGCCGCGTGACGGCGATCACTGACGGTCCCGCCGCGTCACGCGGGCATGGCGGGTAGGTGGTTGATGATGGCCGCCGCTTCGGCGGTGATGCTGGCGATGATGTCCGCTGCGGGCCGGGTGTCACGTACCAGGGCGGCCGATTGGCCGGCATACAGGGCCATCTCCGCTAGGTTTCCGCGCATGCCGGGTAGCGGGATCAGGTCCTCGTAGCGCACATGCGAGCGGCCGTCGACGTCGACGGCCACCACCTCGTCTTCCCCCGGCCGGTGTGAGGCGGCTGGGGAGCCGGCGGCCTCCCAGCGATCGACGGTGGCGTTACGGAGAGCCCGGTGCGGCGCGCCGGGCCAGCCGCCGTCGAAGCAACGGGTGTAGACCGCGTCCTCAGCTGTAGCGTCGATGACGCATTGTCGGTAGATCTCATGGGTATGCGCCTCGGTCGCCGTAAGGAACCGAGTACCGAACCACGCGGCTTGCGCACCCAATGCCAGCACGGCCGCCAGGCCCCGGCCGTCGGCGATGCCACCAGCCGCGATCACCGGCAGCGGCGCCACCGCGTCGACCACGGCGGGCACGAGAACGAGAGTGGAGACCGAACCCCGTACGTGGCCGCCGGCCTCCCACCCTTGGGCTACGAGGACGTCCACGCCCGCGTCAACGGCGCGGCGGGCCTCATCCACGCTGCCCACGCTGTGCAGGTGCACGGCGCCCATCGCATGGATCCGGTCATGCACCGTAGCCGGATCACCCCAGAACGTGGAGACGATTCCGACGCCCTCGGCCAGGCAGGCGTCGAGTTGCTCGGCGACAGGGAAGTCGAGGACCAGGTTGACGCCGAACGGCCGGTCAGTGCTTTGCCGCACCCGCCTGATCCGCTCGCGGAGAGCGCGCTGGCTCAGCCACGTCGCCGCCAACATCCCCAACGCGCCGGCGTCGCTGACCGCGGCAGCCAACTGCGGGGATGCGGCCGACCCGATGGGCGCCTGTGCGACCGGTACCCGCAGCTGCAGCCGGCGACACAGCGAAGTGGTGAGCACGCGACCCCTCCTTCTCTTCTGATTCAGAAGCACCGAGCCATAACATACCGTATCGGTATCCGAAGCACTAGCGCGGTTGGGCGACCGGGTCGGCATCGCATGCACGATGCTCGCGCATGGATACAACCGCGCCTTCGGCGGCAGCAGGCTCGCCTAAACGGCTCGCCGGTTCGAACCGATCGGGATCCGGCCCGGATGGGCGGCCGTATGCGGCTTCTGATGTTCCCGGTCGCGCCGGCGACTGCAATCCGCGCGGCGAGTCTCCTCGCTACTACGACGCGGAGACTATCCCGGTCTAACTTGCCCAGTGCCACGCCAGCGGTATCCGCACTCGCCAACGTCGCCGCGTCGCGCAGCGGTCCCCGCCAGCGTCTCCAACCCGCCGGCAACGACTAGTTCCGGTGACGCGCTCGGGCCGATCCTGGGCCCACACGCCCTGTAGGCAGCTGCGCTGCCGACGACGATATAACGCGGCGTCGGCACAGCCTCCTCCGATGCTCCGGATTCAGAAGCGGACGTTACTGTATCGTGTCGGCATCCGAAGTACCTGCACGGCCGAAAAGGAGATAGCGGTGGCGGTGCCGAAACCGGGGCAACCAGTACGAGGCTCCACCACCGGGCGCCCGCTGATGGCCGCGCTCGACCTGTTCGGCCGACGGTGGAGCCTGCGCATCGTCTGGGAGCTGAATGGCGGCCCGCTCGGCTTCCGCGCCCTGCAGCAGCGCTGCGAGAACATGTCATCCAGCGTTCTGCGCCAGCGGCTTACCGAACTCGCCGAGGCCCGCATCGTCGAGCAACGCCCCAACACCAGCTATGCCTTGACCCCGCTCGGCCGGGGCGCTTACCAGGCCCTGCGCCCCCTTGTCCGTTGGTCGGCCAGATGGGCCGACCAACTCCAAGCGGACGACCCGTCGAGCGCGTAGACGCCGACGACTCAACTGGCGAGGCAGGCGACGCACTTGCTACTGCCGCCCGGAGGGGAGCGCTGGTGCAGCATCTCGGCCAGCGAATCGATTCGGTGACCGCCAGGTCCAGTCGACGATCGCAGGTCGAGGAGCCATGCAGAGCGCGCGCCGTGCGTCGGTGCGCTCGCCCACGTCCGTCTGCTGCCGAAGCGCTTCGTGCCGCCACGATGAAGGACGTGTTGAAGAGAAAGAGGATCCCGATCGCACCCGGTCCGACGCGTGTATGCGCTTTCACAAACGACGGCAGGATGTTCGAGAACAGCGTGTAGCCGACGATGAGGACGATGTTCACGGCAATGGCGATCAGGAACCTGCGATCGCAAGCGACCGCCCGGAATCCCCATCCCACGGCGCCAGCGTGCGCCTCCGCGGCGCGTCGATTGGTCACCATCGCCAGTACGACCAGAGTGAATGCGGCGTACGTGATCGCGTCGAAACAGGTAGAGCGTTTGAAACGATCGCACCGGGCCGCCCCTGCTCGCGGGAGCCGCAGCCGGCGGGAACTGGCTTGTCCTGGCCCAGCGTGTGTCCTGGGTGGCGTCGCCCTGTCCGGCTTTTACCTAGTGCTCGCGCTAATCAGCCCGTCCGGGATGGGCATGGGCGATGTCAAGGCCGCAGCGGGCCTGGGGACCATGCTGGCATAGCAAGGCTGGAGCGCCTCATCGTCGGCGGCCTCGCCGCCGTCTACGGCATCGCGGTCTTGACGTCCGGACGTGCCACCAGGAAGCATCGGTCCCCTTCGGTCCCTTCATGATCGCTGGCGCGTTCCTGGTGGTACTCGCCTGGCACTTGTAGGTTCCCATTTCTGATGTCCCTTGTCTGGCCCATCAGATGCTTGAGCCTGGCCACCCGGTTCGACCTTGAACCCGTGTGTTGCGCGCCGGACACCCGAGCTCGTTCCTGAACCATGAGGGGGCTAGGTGCCATGGTGGCCGGTTTTTCCCTGTGCTAAATTGCCTGGCGATGAATACCGGGACGGCCTTGCGCCATACACGGATTGGTGACCCGGTGCTCTTCTGAGCGCCGTGCGGGCCGGCTCGGGCCCGCCGTTCGACCGGGGATCTTGCGCTGCTGCGCGGGCTCCGCCCCTGTCGTGTTGATCACAGGCTCGATGCATCAACCACGACAGGAGACATTCATGCCCGACAAGTCTTTGCAGATTCCCACCGCTGACGGCCAGGCCGACGCTTTCGCCGCCTTCCCCGGCAACGGCGGGCGGCACCCGGGAGTGCTGCTATACCCGGACGCCTTCGGCGTGCGGCCCGTGCTGCAGCAGATAGCCCGCGAACTGGCCGGTCACGGGTACTACGTGCTCGTCCCCAACCTCTACTACCGGCGCGGCCCTGCACCTGTGACCGAACTTCCCGGCCATATCGGGGAAGAGATCCGGCCCGCGGTCTTCGCCCGGCTGATGCCACTGATCCAGGCGCACACAACCGAACGTGCCCTGCGTGACGCCGACGCCTACCTCAGGTTTCTCGCCGCCCAGCCCGAGGTCAGCGCCGGTCCGGTGGCCGTGGTCGGCTACTGCATAGGCGCCGTCCTGGCGGTGCGCACCGCAGCGGCCCATCCCGGCCGGGTAGCCGCCGTCGCCGGGTTCCATCCCTTCTTCCTGGTCACCAGCGCGCCCGACAGCCCGCACCGCCTTTTCCCCGAGATCATCGCCCAGGTCCACCTCGGCCTCGCCGAAGGCGACATGACGCCCGAGTCCTTCAGCGAGCTCAACCAGGCCCTGGATGCCGCAGGTGTCAGCTACACCTCCGAGATCTACCCCGGCACCGTCCACGGCTTCACCATGTTCGACACCGACGCCTTCAGCCCCTCCGAGCTGCAGCGCCACTGGGACCGCCTGCTCCCACTCCTCGACCGCACCCTGGCCAGCGGCTAAGGGCAAGCGGGCTGGAGGGCCGATTTACCAGGGGCAAGACGCGAGGGGTCTAACTGCGGCTTCTTTGCGTGACTAACCGCTCTCGTTCTGCGCTGGGCCCTTCTCGGCCCGCCTCGGCCGGCTGAGCGCGACTCGTTCATCCACGGGCTGACCGACGGCTACGGCATCCCCGCCGAGACAGCCGAGCGCGTCCCCGTCACCGGCAACGTCAGCTAGGCCGCCGACCGGCTCGCCGAGTACGCCGACGCCGGAGTCAGCCACCTCGTCGTCGGGCTCGTCGGCGAGGACTGGCCAGCCCAGTGCGATCTCCTCGCCCAAGCCCGCGCCGCGCTGCCCGCATAGCAGCACGCAGCGCAACCGGCGGTCACCGGCCCAGAACAGCCCCATCGGCCGACCCCGCTTCACGGTGCGTCCCCACGGCAGGTCACCGCCTGCCGAGCGGCGACACGACACGCCCGATCTGTAGTGATCAAGGATATTCCTTGATCGCTGTCCGTAGTAGAAGCCATCGATGATTCGACGGCAAGGTTACCGATCTAATTCAGGAAAGACCCGCAAGCTCGCCGGGTACCGTGCCGCTCTCGACGCGAGCGCGAGCCCGGCCACGGTCGCCGCGTGGATCGTTGAGACGGAAGCAGAAAAGGCAGGATACGTGGCCGCTAGGCGTCCGGGCGGCCCAAGGCGTCGGCGGATGAGCAAAGCAGAGATTAAGGCCATCGTCGACCGGCTCCCGGACCTCGCGCGCGTCCTAGCCAACGCCGACCCGAAGGACAAGTCAGAGATCTTCCGCCAGCTAGGACTCAGGCTGACCTATCACCCAGGAAGGCGAATCGTGGACGCACAAGTAATGACTGCTGAGTGTGGGTTTTTCGAAAGTGCCCGAGGCCCAAGGCCTACCAATTGGGCATGACAGCGAAATTGCTCTGACCAGGACTTTTACCATCGATGGTCTCGGTGATAGCGGCCGATCGGGTCATTCGGTGGACGACTGCGGGGGCGGTAGTCGGTGTGGCGCCTGTCGCTGCGGTTGCATCCTACGAGCGCGCTTGCCCTCTGGTCCGGGCGCATGGTGAGGCGGGGTGGACGGGTCGGCTGGTGCCGCTGACGGTGGACGGGCTGATCTACGCCAGTCCGATGGTGATGCTTGACTCGGCGCGACGGAAGGCGCCGGTTCCCGCACTCGCGCGGTGGCTGCTCGGTGTTGGCATCGCAGCGACGTTCGCGGCTAACGTTGCGCGCCGGGCGTGACCAGGGCCCTGGTCGCCGACGGGGCCGACGTGCTGTCGATCACCGAGACGCGGCACTCGCTCGAGGACGTCTACCTGGAACTGGTCGCGGAGGAGGAGGATCGATCATGGTCAACACGACCCGGGTCGGAGCGGTCATCCGCATGGAGCTCGCGGGAGATCCGGCACAACAAGCTGATCCTCGTCACCGCGTGCATCCTGCCGATCATCTTCCTCGTCGAACTCACCGTGGAGATTCTCCTGATCGAGGCGTCGGCGACGAGCGCGGTGCTGGCCGCGCGGGTTGACACGTCGCTGTTCGTGCCGTTGCTCGTCCCGGTCCTCATTCCCGCCACGATGAGCGCGTTCTCCGTGGTCGGCGAGCGCGAGCAGGGCACCCTCGAGCCGGTGCTGACCACGCCGGTCACCCGGGTGGAGCTCATCGTCGGCAAGGCCGCGGCGATCTTCATGCCCGCGGTCAGCCTCTCGTACGTGGTGCTCGGCGTGTTCGTGGCGATCGTCGCGCTCTTCGCCAGGTCGGCGGTCGCCATGTCATCATCGCGGCGCTCACGCGGTAGGCACCGGCATCCGGAGAGGTGACCCGCCCGTCCTTGTCTAGTCGCCGACACCCCGCCCAGCGGCCGTTATTTAGGTCGTGCTCACGACGAGGAAGCACAGCCAAGCGGCTGCGGATGAACTCGACCAGGCACTACGAGGCATGGCCGGGCGCGCATTCGACTTGAGCAGCGAGATCCCGCTGCGGGCGCACCTCTTCTCGGTCAGCAGCCGGACTCGTCCGGCCCGCCAAAACGGACGCTGACGACCGGGCGTTCACCGTGCTCAACCTCCTTCGCCCCGCGCTCTCGTAGGCGGGTCCTGATGATCCTGCGACACATGCGGGGCCGGTGGCGCGGGCGTCCCGGCTCACTGATCAAGGCGGTCGCGCGCATCGGCTGCCCTCGGGTCGCCGAGCCGGTTGAGAATGAGGTTCGCATCTTGCCGGGCCGCACGGGCCTCCTGAATGTGACCGAGAGATTCGAGAGCGAGGGCTGGACCGTATGGGGCGTTGATGGCGCTAGGACGCGCAAGCCCCATTCGGTATCGTTTGGGGGCTTTGAGTTTTCTCTGCGGCCGCTCGCCTTCGATCGGCGAGCGAACCCGGCCGGCGGCGAGGTAGCGGGAGGATGGGCATGCGACTTGGTCTAGTGCACGTCAACATGAGGCAACTGAGCCAGCCAGCGGCGCTAGCCGCGGCGGCGCGGGCCGCCGAGGCGGCCGGGTTCGACTCGCTGTGGGCGGGCGAGCACGTGGTCCTGCCTGACCCGCGGGTCCCGCCGTCGCCGATGGCCCCCCAAGAGCCGGCGCTCGACCCGCTGTTCGCGCTGACCTGGGCCGCCGCGCACACGACCACGATCCGGCTGGTGACCGGGATTGTCATCCTGCCGCAGCGCAACCCAGTGGTGCTGGCTAAGGAAGTGGCCAGCCTGGACGTGCTGTCCGGTGGCAGGGTGACGCTGGGCGTCGGGGCCGGCTACCTGGAGCCGGAGTTCCGCGCTACCGGGGCGAACTACGCCGATCGGGGCGCAGTCACCGATGAGTACATCGACGCGATGCGCTCCCTGTGGCACGACCCCCAGCCGGCTTACCACGGCCGCTTCGTCAATTTCGCGGGCGTCGACGCCTACCCGCGCCCGGTACAGCGGAGGCTGCCGCTGGTCATCGGCGGCCACACGCCGGCCGCCTACCGCCGGGCGATCGCGCGCGGCCACGGCTGGTATGGGTACGGGCTGACCCCGGAGCAGGCCGCCGAGTGCGCAGCCGGGTTGAAGGCCGCGGGTGCCCGGGTGCAGCGGCACGCCGATCTAGGCGAGCTCGAGGTCAGCGTGACCCCGCGCGGCGAGGTCACCAGAGAACTGGTCGAGCGGTTTGCAGAGGCGGGTGTCCACCGGCTCGTCGTGCTCATCCAACCGGAGGATTGCGGGCCGGAGCGGGCCATCGAGTTGGGCGCCACGGCGGTTGCAGGACTTTAGTCAGGCCCGCTCCCCGCAGCTGGAAAGGGACCGGGAAGATCTCTGACGGCCACTTGAACCCCCACGAACCTGACCTGCGGAAACCGGCCGACGGTGATGCCGTCCGTATCTCGCCCCACAAAATACCCGCAGGTCAGGCGATGATTGCGATGTGTCCGAGGGGGGACTTGAACCCGGAAACCGGTGAGATTTCCCTGAATCTGGACTTGAACTCGAAAACTCGTGAAGATTCCCCGGTTTGGGGAACTCATGCGAACATAGTAGCGGGCGCACCCTGCTTGGCGTCAAGTGAGCTCCGCCGCCTAGCCGCGGAGCCGGGGCTGCTGATCCGCCCCGAGAGGAGCTGACGGTTGCCGGCTGGTTCGGGGCCTGCGCCGTGCTCGTAGCGGCGACCCGTCCGGCAGAGCGCGTTATCCGGGCTCACGTTGCGGACGGTGTCGTAAGGGCTGAAGATACGCCGTTCGGCGTGGCCGGGCAAGCCTGGCGGTGCTGCCCGGGTCGCATCCAGATCCCGAGGATCGGCGCGACCACTGTCTGGGCCAGTGCCGCGGCGCCCCCGAGCCTGCCTGAACCTAGGGCTCGGTATCGCACGTGAGATCGATGTGACCGAATGGTAACTTAACGTGATGACTGATTCTGTGGTGGGTAAGAAGGTCATGCACACGCGCACGAAGCGAGTCGGGATTGTCACCCAAGAAGTGCCGCTCGGAGTTACGTCCGATTTCATGACGGTAATGAGGACCTCTTCCAGCACCACGAACTCGTGCTTTACACCGACGCCGAGGAAAAAGAAGCTGACAAGGATTGAGTCTGGCCGAAGAGTCCGCCGCTGGTGCGGATACGTGCTGCGAGGATGACCGGCCGCGTAACTGTCGTCGTCGGGTTCGTCGAGTAGGCCCGGTGCGGGTCGGTGATCAGGTCCTCTTCGGCTCGTTCGCAGTGACGGGGGCGAAGGCCCGGTCGTCGCGTCCCGCTCGATTGAGTTAGCCGCCAGGTCCGGTTGGCGGCCGAGTGATCCGGCAACTGTGGGGGTGGTCGTCCCGGATCCGCTCAGCCATATTCATCGCTCCCGCCCGCTTGTGGTACGCGCCGAGGCGCTTGACGGGAGCTGATGCGGGTGCCTATACGCCGTGCTCCGTATCGGCTGAATGACTGAGAGCGTTCATGGCCAGGATAGCGACGGCCCAGGCGGGGAATCGCTGGCCATGTGCGCGTGGGTCGGCTTCACCGATGCTGGCGCTTGCCGCTTTCTCCGCCACGGCAGTCAGTTCCTGGACTGCTTCCAGCCGGGTGACGGACCGACTGCCGGTTGCTGCTGCCCGAAGGATGGCTTGCGCTGAGGGGGCGTCGATCAGCAGCCGGACCTGCTGCTGGATGGCGTCCGCAACGTCGGCTCCCGGCTGCCAGCCGCGCCAGGTCTCTAGGACGAGCAGCGCCTGCCGGTCGGTGGCAGCCAGCAAATGGGACAACTCGGCTGCTTTCGCCCACTCGCCGTGCCTCCACAGTCGGCGGTCCAGCCTGTCGCCTAGTCCGTCTGCGGCATCGGCGTCTGCCGCTCGCGGCAGCTCGGCAATGGCTTCTAGTCCGGCCAGGAGATTTTCCGCGACGTGGTCCGGGGTACCGGTGAAGTCCTCGAACCAGCGGGTGAGCACCTGGTCGCGCAGGTAGCGCCACCGTGCCGGAGCCGGGGGATGGCTGGCGGGCTGCACGAGGAAGCAGGACCGCTCGAACAGCTCGAGCACAGCCATGAACAGGCGGACAGCGGTCAGCCGCAGTTCCACTGCTGCGGAAGAGCCGCTGCCCTCAGTCAGCATGTCGTCAAACATCAGCGTAAGCGCGAGCAGGTCGGCTGCGTGCTCCTCGTCGCGGCGCTTGCCGAGCAGGTGACCTGACCCGCCGACCAAGCCGAGCCGCGGGCGGCCGTTGTCGAAGTGACCGAGAAGGATGTGCGCCAACTCGTGGCCGATGATAAACACGTCCATCTCGCTGACGATCATGCCCGAGGCGGTGATATCGCCAGCGGACATGGCCAGCGGCGGGCAGACGCCGGCGCGTCCGCCCGCCGCGATCCACGACGACGCCAGCCGCAGCACCCGGGCTGCGGTGACCGGTTCCAGCGGGTCCGGCGGTGTCGGTAGCCCGAGCAGGGACGTAGTCCGGGTGACGGCATGCTCGAACTCGCTGATCATCATCGTCCGCAGCTGCCCGGGCAGCAGTCGGCCGTCACCGCGCGGAACGAAGGATGGTTCTCCGCCAGCGGCGAGGCGGAGCGGAGATTTGCGCGGCCGGCCGGCGGAGGCGGGCGAGGCGGCAGATCGGGACATGGCCAGGTCCCTTCTGGGGGAGCCTTGTGTAATGTCTTGAGCCCCGAGGCTACGTACACAAGACCGGGATGCTAGGACCGCCGTGCGGCCCGCAAGACCCCTGAAGGGACGTTTCCGCTGGTCACAGAATCGGGGGAGGCGGAGACGGGAATCGAACCCGTGTACAGGGCTTTGCAGGCCCTTGCCTAAGCCACTCGGCCACTCCGCCGTAGGAGCGTGGTTGGCCGGCGGCTAATCTGCCGCATAGCCGCGCCTCCGAGCGGACGACGGGATTCGAACCCGCGACCCTCACCTTGGCAAGGTGATGCTCTACCAGCTGAGCCACGTCCGCATGCCAGTCCCGAGTCACCCCGGGCCGGTCCGCCGGATCGCTCCGGCGTTGCGTCAGAACTGTATCCGATCCTGGCCCAACCACCAACTCGGAATCGAAGCGAAGCCAAAAAATCCGTCCCTCGAACGGTCCCGGCTGACTCCACCCCCTTCATTACCCCAGGTCAGCCGCCCAACCCCAGCCGCCCAGCCCCAGCCGACCGCCCACGACTCGTGTTCTCCCACGCCCCGCCCCGTCCGCGATCCGGACCGGCTGAAAGTCCTGACGGCTGCGCCGCCGACAGGCCCTATCGGTACCCCAGGTGTCACGGCGCAGCGAGCCGCGAGCGCACCAGCCTTGCCTGCCCTGCGCCCAGTACAGGCAGCCCGGCCAACGCGCAGACGCGAAAGCCCCCGGCGCCCAGGACGGATATCGGGCGGGGGGCTCCGATTTCGTCACCGGTGACGAGGGCTTCAGCGCGGGAGGCCGGGGGGACCCAGAACGGGTCGGCCTCCATGCAGGGACCTGGGGGAGGGCCCTGCCCGGGGGACCTGGGGGAGGTCCCCCTACCGGGGACCTGGGGGAGGTCCCGGTGGGGAACGGCCATGGGGGATGGCCGGGGGGATTGGCAAAGCACGGCCCCACGGGGAGGAAGGGGACCAGAGCGAATGGGGGGCGGGGGAGGCCCCCCATCGCGGGGGAGGTAGGGGGTTTTCCCCGGCCCGCTACGGGGGCACCGGGCCGGGGAGCTAGTGCTGCCTACGCCTGCTTGAGCAGGTCGGTCAGCTCGGCCGCGACGTCGACGAAGTCGCTCTCCTCGCCCTCGGGGACGATCGCGTACGTCCGCGCGAGGAAGTCGGAGATCTCCTTGATCGGGGCCTCGAAGTGGGCCTGGCCGAAGGGAGAGGAAAGCTCGATGTTCAGCACCCGGCCCGGTGCGCCGTCGGCGGACCCGGAGGACGGCCAGACGACGACGTCGCCGAGGCCCTCACGGCCCTCGATGCCCAGGGACAGCAGGTCCCGCGCGAAGATCCACTCGACCGGCTCGTCGAGCCCGACGTGGAACGCGATGCGGATCGCGTAAGGATCTTCCTTGGAGTAGAACAGGCTCGCGACGAGCGGGACGATCGTCTGCTGGGGAACGACGAGCCGTAGTCCGAGTTCGGCCGAGACCGTGCTGCTGCTGTTCATCGTCAGGTCAACCTCAATCTACTGGGTCCCGGAGGGGAAACCGGGCTCTGTTTACTGACACGACCTATGGGCGATTAGCGCGAATACGGAGCGTTAGGTAGTGATATGCCCGTTTACTTCCGTTTGCGCCCTGGCCCGCTGTGTGATCGCGGGGGGAGTCGTCACGGCATCCGTCCTGTTCGGACGCCGATAGTCATTAACGGCACTCCTCCAGACTATTGTTCCTGCGTATCGATTGCATGAGGTGTGAGCTAGCTCGCATCCCCTTGTTTGCAACGCTTTACGCAAGGTAAGCAGTCGGTAACTGAATGCCACTTTGATGTCATCCGTTGCTATCGATTGCATAGCTGAGAGTAGTCGAACTCCGGTCTACTTGCCAGTAGAACGATCATCATTTCCCGCCCGAGCCGGCTGCTTGCAACCGTCCTGCAACCACCGAGCCATCGATGCGCAACCCGCAAGTTCGCCATCCGACGCCCACGGCACAGCCCAGGATGCGCTAACCTGTTGGGGCAGCGGGCGATTGGCGCAGCGGGAGCGCGCTTCGTTCACACCGAAGAGGTCACTGGTTCGATCCCAGTATCGCCCACCAGCTCGCAGGCGGTGGCTTCCTTACCGAAGCCACCGCCTTCTGTCTTTAAGTAGCCGATCGATGCCTCCAGGTGATCGGCTACTTGCCGGTCGGCGTCTGACCGGACCTGCCGCCGGCCGTCCGCAGGCGATGCCGCACCTGGCCCCGAGGGCCGGACATCGCCCGTCGCGCATCACGGCTGACTGGCTACACACAGTAACCAACTCGACCAGCCTCCAGCGTGGCCATAAGACCCACTTCTGACAGCCGACAGCCGTCATCTATGCAATTGCGCCCCATCCGCCCCGCATATCCGTAAATGCCACTCGACGGCCGCCATACGTCAGCCCGGTGATCGCGAAGCCTTTTATCCTGACGAAGGATCCGAATCGCATAAGTGCTAAAAAGCTTCGTGATCACCGAACGGAATCGGGTCGTCTCCGCGCACGGCCGCCCAAAGGCCTCGGTAAGCGGAAACGCCCCCGATCCCCGGCGTGGCCGGGGATCGGGGGCGCGGTCGCGCCGCGGGAAGCGGGGCGCGTCACTCGGCAGTCTGGTTGTATTCGGACGGCTGGTTGAAGATGACGGCGAGCGAGACGATCTTGCCGTCCCGGACGGAGAAGTAGTTGCTCATGATGAGCTCGCCGGGCAGGTTCGTCTTGTCGTAGCTGCCCTCGTAGCGGCCGCGGACGATCGTGTCGCCGTAGTGGTCGAGTACCTCGACCGGCTCAATGGTGACGTTGTCGCCGATCATTTCCTTCTTCGCCCAGGCGCGGATCGCGTCGATGCCGCGGATCTCGCGGCGGGCGTCGTTGACGTACGCATCGTCGGCGAAGGTGGCGACGATCGCGTCGGCGTCGAAGTCATTGACGGCGCGGATGTGCTCGGCGACTACCCCGGTGAGCTTGGTTGCGGTGGCCATGATGAGCGTCCTTCCGGTTCGTTTCGATCTGATGGCTCCAGCCTCGCCGCTCCCGCCACTGGAGGGTCAAGCCCGTGCTCGCGGGCAGCACCTCCCCCCAGGGGAGACCCTCTCACCGCACCGCCCGGCCCGGCCTGACCGATACCATCGCCTCATCACACGGGGGCCGAGCACGGGGCGAGCGCCCGGGGCGGCGAACGGCAGCGGGAGGACATCGCATGGTGGCGGTGCTGGTCGGCTTCATGGGGGCCGGCAAGACCACGGTCGGGCGCATCGTCGCCGAGCGGCTGGGCCAGCCGTTCGTCGACAGCGACGTGCTGATCGAGCAGCGCCTCGGCCGCAATATCCGCGACGTCTTCGTCATCGAGGGCGAGACCTACTTCCGCGAGCTCGAGCACGCGACGGTGGCCGAGCTCGTCCGCGGCGAGGAGGCGGTGATCGCGCTCGGCGGCGGCGCGGTCGAGGACCCGCGGACCCGCGCCGTGCTCCGCAACGCCCGCGTCATCTACCTCCGGGTCGGCTACGACGAGGCCATGTCCCGGGTCCAGGGCGACGAGTACCGCCCGATGCTGCACCGCCCCGATCTCGACGACCTGTACAAAAAGCGGCTGCCGGTCTACGAGGACCTCTCCGCCGCCACGATCGACACCGACGGCCGCCGCCCGGACGCGATCGCGCGCGAGGTGCTGGCCGAGCTCACCCGGCTGCCGACCCTGCCGCCCAACAGCTCAAGCGTCTTCGTCACCCCGGTCGGCGGCACCTACTACGCCCACGTCGGGCGCGGGCTGACCGGCCACGTCGGCGCCCTGCTACCCGCGCTGCCCGAGGTCGAGCGCGGCCTGATCATCGAGTCGACCGGCGACGAGGCGGTCGCCGCAACGGTGGCCGAGGGGTTCGAGCAGGCCGGCATCCCGGTCCACCGCGTCGCGCTGCCCGACACCCAGGCGTCGAAGACCTTCCAGGCGGCCGAGTACCTCGCCAACGAGTTCGCCGCTCGCGCCCTGCACCGCGACGACCTGGTGATCGCGGTCGGCGGGGAGGCCATCGGCGACATCGCCGGGTTCGTGGCGGCGACGTTCAACCGCGGCATGCGCCTCGCCCTGGTGCCGACCACGCTGGCCGCCCAGGCCGACTCCGCCGTCGGCGGCAAGAACGCGATCAACCTGGGCCTCGGCCGCAACCTGGTCGGCACCATCCACCAGCCCGTCGTGGTGATCAGCGACATCGACGTGGCCTGCGCCAACGCTGGCCGGGGGTTCAAGGCCGGCCTGGCCGAGATCGCCAAGCACGCCCTCATCAGCCCCTCGGACCTGCTCGGCTACCTCCAGGGCGCGCGCGCCGCGATCGTCGACCGCGATCCGGACGCCGTCTGCGCCGCCGCGACCAGGAGCGTGGAGATCAAGGCCGACATCGTCAGCCGCGACGAACGCGAGCGGGGCGACCGCCTCTTCCTCAACTACGGCCACACCTTCGCCCACGCCATCGAGCTCGTCCGCGGCGCCGCCGCCGACGACCAGGGCGAATCGGTCGCCCTCGGCATGATGGCGGCCGCCTACCTGTCGTTCCGCCAGGGCCGCATCCCCGCGTCCGTGGTCGACCAGCACCGCCAGCTCATCGCCGGCCTCGGCCTGCCGGTCAGCGGCGAGTTCAAGCTCCAGGACCTGCAGCAGGCCTGGATGCGCGACAAAAAGTACCGCCACGGCATCCGCTTCGTCGTCCTCAGCGCCCTCGGCCGCCCGGAAAGCGGCGTCACCGCCGACGACGCCACCCTCAACCAGGTCCTCCAAGACCTAGCAAATCCAAAATCTTTATCCCGAACGGTCCCGCCTGACTCCCCGCAGCCCACTGACCCTCTCCCGTCCAAGGCCCGGCAGTCGCCCACCCCGGCAGGCCACAGCGCCACCCGGCGGCGTCCGGCCGCCCAGCCCCGTGATCACGGCCGACCCTGTTACCGCGAGATAACAGCAACAAGCCGAGTCGGCGCGGACAGCGTGGACCGTTGTGTACACCCGGGTGTACACAACGGTCCACGCTGTTGCCTTCCAGGCGCACGCTCACGCGGTGGCCGGATCAGGCGAACTGCCGCAGCGGCTCGTCGATGGGGGCGCCGGTGAGCCGGTTGGCCAGGGTGGACATGGTGTACGCGCCGATGCCGAGCACTACCTCGAGCGCGTTCTGCTCCGTGTAGCCCTGGGCGAGGAACGCCTTCAGCGCGTCATCGCCCACCGCCCCGGTGGTGTCCAGCACCCGCAGCGTGAACACCCGAGTCGCCTCCAGGCGCTCGTCCGGCAGCGCCGAGCCGGTCCGCAGCGCCGCGACCAGCGCGTCATCGGCCCCCAGCTTGGTGAGCCGGGCGGTGTGCATGGCCACGCACAGGTGACAGCCGTTCCTGGTCGCCATGGTCATGATCAACGTCTCCCGGGCGAGCGGGTCAAGCGTGGTCCCCTCGAACGCCGCGCTCATCTTCAGGAAGCCGTCGAGCAGGTCCGGCGAGGTCGCCATGAGCCCCACGGCGGCCGGAAGGTACCCGTTGTGGCTGATCGTGGCGGTCATGGAGCGTCGGGCGGCGGCCGGCGCGGACTCGATGGTGTGCTCAGTGAACATCGCGTATGCTCCTAGAAAAGACAACTTGGTTGTCTAAAACAGTAAACGAGGTTGTCTATTATGTCAAGCGCCGGCTACGAGCTCCCGCTGCTGCTGTTCGCCGGTTTCCGCTCGATCATCGACGAGCTGCACGCCGAGCTCGCCCGCCGCGGCCACCAGGACATGCGCCCCGCGCACGGGTTCGCGATGCAGGCGATCGGGTTCAGCGGCGCGACCGCGACCGAGGTCGGCCGCCGTCTCGGCATCTCCAAGCAGGCGGCCGGCAAGACCGTGGAGCGGCTGGAAGCGCTCGGCTACGTCGAGCGTGCGGGCGACGGCCTCGACCGCCGCAGGAAACTGGTCCGCCTCACCCCGCGCGGCATCGAGGCGCTGACCCTCTCGGCCGAGATCTTCACCGACATCCGCGCCCGCTGGGCCCAGACCCTCGGCCAGGAACGGGTCGATGACCTAGAGGCCGGCCTGCGCGCCATGGCCCCAGGCGAGACCTTCCGGCTGGACGTGCCGGGCTGGTTCGGCGCGAGCTAGCCCAGCCGGCCGCGCCGCACGGCGGTCAAGACTTCGACCCCAGCCTGGCCGCCCGCAGCGCGGGCCACAAGGCCCGGCGGCTAGACCGCCAGTTCGCGCAGCACCGCCGTCAGCGCGTCGACGCCCGCCCGGCAGTCGTCGTCGCTGGCGGTCTCGAACGGCGAGTGCGAGACCCCGGTCGGATTTCGCACGAACAACATCGCGGTCGGCAGTTCCGCCGCGAGCACGCCCGCGTCGTGGCCGGCCCCGGTCGCCAGCACCGGCGGCCCGCCGAGGACGGCGCCGAGCCGGTCGCGCAGGGCCCGGTCGAAGATCACGGTGTCCACGTAGGACTCCTCGGTCACCTCGAGCGCGCAGCCGTGCGCGGCGGCGGCCTCCTCGGCCGCCGCCAGGACCTCGGCCAGCAGCGCCCGGGTGGCGGCGTCGACGTCTGCCCGCAGGTCAAGCCAGGCGTCGACCCGGGACGCGATGACGTTGGTGCCGCCCGGCACCGGGACCAGCCGGCCGACCGTGGCCCGGGCGTTGCTGCCGCTGCGCGGGTCGTCGTGGCCGGCCGCGATCGCCTGGGCGGCGAGGATGGCCGCCGCCGCGGCCGCCAGCGGATCGCGACGGCCCGCCATCGGCGTGGCCCCGGCGTGGTTGCCCTCCCCGGTGAACCGCAGCCGCCACCGGCCGTGCGCGAGGATGCCGGACGCGACCGCGACCGGCGCCCCGAGGTCGGCCAGCCCCCGGCCCTGCTCGACGTGCAGTTCGACGAACGCGGCGAGCTCGGCCAGCCGCGCGTCGTCCCGGCCGACCCCGGCCGGGTCCACCCCGGCCGCCGCCGCGGCGTCGCCGAACGTGACCCCGGCCGGGTCGGCCAGCCGGAGCGCCGATTCCGGCCCGATCGCCCCCGCCGCCAGCTTCGACCCGAGGCAGGCGATGCCGAACCTGGACCCCTCCTCCTCGGCGAACGCGACCACCGCGACCGGCCGGGACGGGGTGACCCCGTCCGACCTGAGCCGGGCGACGGCCGACAGCGCCGACGCCACCCCCAGCGGGCCGTCGAGCGCGCCGCCGCCGGGCACCGAGTCGAGGTGACTGCCGACGGCGATCGCGCCGTCGCCGCGGCCGCCCCAGTACGCCCACAGGTTGCCGTTCCGGTCGAGCTCGACCGGCAGCCCCAGCGCCCGCGCGCGCCCGGTGAACCACGCCCGCAGCTCCAACTCGGCCGGCTCGAACACAAACCGCGAGTAACCGCCGCGCACCGGGTCGACCCCGATGCCCTCGATCTCGCCCAGCAGGTCCATTACGTCCCAGCTGCTCTCCGCCCGGCGCGGCAGGCTGCTCTCGCTCATGCAGGGCAGCGTATCGACCGCCGGGAATGCGCCCTCACCCCTGGGCGCGGCCAAGCACCGCCCACCGGCCACCGGCGGCCACCGCCCACCAGCGACCGCCACCGCGAAGACGCGGCCCGCTGCACTAGCCTCAAGGCGATGAACGCCGACCCGACCGTCCTGCTCACCCCGCCCGGGCAAGAGCTGCTGGCGCTGCTGGCGGCCGAGCCGGACGGCGGCGGCACCTCGCTTGCGCTCGCGGTCAGGCTGCGCCGCCAGTACCCGGCCGACCTGGTCGCGGCGGCCACCGCCCAGCATGAGCTCCGCCTGGCGGCCCGGGCGAAGTTCAGCCGGGCGATGCAGATGCTGTTCACCAGGGCCGGGTACGAGCAGTCGTCCGCGGAGCCGATCGCGCGCTATCGGGCCGCTCGGTTCGGCGCCGCCCGCCGGGTGGCCGACCTGTGCTGCGGGATCGGCGGCGACCTGCTCGCGCTCGCGGCCGGCCGGGAGGCGCTCGCGGTCGACCGGGACGACGTTCACGCCCGGCTCGCCCTGCACAACGCGGCGGTCTACGGGCAGGCGGAGAACGTCCGCGCGGTCGTGGCCGACGTGCGCGACATCAGGCTCGACGACCTCGACGCGGTCTTCATCGACCCGGCCCGCCGCTCCGGCCCCGGCACCGCCAGCGGCGGCCCGGCCGGGACGGCCGCCTCCTCGGCCAGGGCCGGCGCCGTCACCGCGGCCAGAACGGGCAGTGCCGGACCGGGCGCGCCGCACCGGTTCAGGACCGGCCGGTCGGAGCCGCCGCTCGACTGGTGCTTCGCGCTCGCCGACCGGGTGCCCGGCGTCTGCGTCAAGGCCGCCCCCGGACTGCCGGCCGACCTGATACCGGACGGCTGGGAGGCGGAGTTCATCGCCGACGGCCGTGACCTCAAGGAGGCCGTTCTCTGGTCCCCGGCCCTGGCGACGGCCCCGGTGGCCGGCTCCGGCGGCCCGCGCCGCGCGCTGGTGCTGTCCGGCTCGGTCGCGCACGCGCTCGTCGCCTGCCCCGGCGACCCGGTGCCGGTCACCGAGCCGCGCGAGTACCTGCTCGACCCGAACCCCGCCGTCACCCGGTCCGGCCTGGTCGAGGACCTCGCCCGCTCGCTCGGATCAAGCGACGGCCCCGACGGCAGCCCCGGCCCCGACGGCAGACCCGTCGGCGACGTCGCCAAGATCGACCCGCAGATCGCCTTCCTCACGCTCGACCGCCCGGTGCAGACCCCGTTCGCGCGCACGCTGCGCGTCCTCGACTCCGCCCCCTGGAACGAGAAGCGGTTCGCCAGACGGCTGCGCGAGCTCGGCATCGGCGCGGCCGACATCCGCCGCCGCGGCCTGGCCGGCGACGTCGACCAGATCCACCGCCGTCTCAAGCTGTCCGGCCGTGGTCGCGCCACCATCGTGATCACCCGCGTGAACGACAAGCCCTGGGGCCTCATCTGCGGCCCAGTAGACTAAGGGCATGCAGCAGGACTCGCCCTCGCGGGCGCGTTTCGAGGACCTCGTCACCGAGTTCAACGACGTCGACGGGGTGACCCCGCCGCGCGGCGGGGCAGGCTTCGGCCGCACGGCCCTGCGCTACCGGGGCAAGATCTTCGCCGTGCTCGTGCGCGGCGCGCTGGTGGTCAAGCTGCCCGCCGACCGGGTGGCGGCCCTGGTCGCGGCCGGCCACGGCGCGCACTTCGACGCCAACAAGGGCACCCCGATGCGCGAGTGGTTCGCGGTCGGCCCGGACCCAGATCCCGGCTCCGGGCTGAGCTGGTCGGCGCTGGCCGCCGAGGCGCTCGCCTTCGCCGAGCGCCAGGACCGGTTAGATCCCGGCCCCCAGCGTCCCCAGCACCAGCCCCCGCACGTACGCGGCCTGCCCCGCGTGCTGCATGTCGTCGTCGAGCACCGACAGCAGCCGCACCGCCAGCGTGACCGGCGGCGTCCAGCGAGTGTCGATCACGCGCGGCAGGTCGGCGTCGGTCACCCCGGACACCAGCTTCACCGTCTGCGCGTGCGTCGCCTGGTGATACTCCGCCAGCAGCTCGGCCGACGCGGTGGCCGCCCCCACCTCGGCCGCCTGCGCGGCGGTGTGCCCGTAGCCGATGTCCGTCATCGCGGCCGGCAGCCCGAACCGCGCGGCCCAGCCCGAGGCGGACCAGACCTGCGCGGCGTCGAACGCCTTGGAAACGTGGTCGTCCTGTACCCGCGTCAGGTGCCAGACAAGCCAGCTGATCGAGTTGGCGCCCGGGGCGACCTGGTGGGCGAGCTGGGCCGGGGTCAGCTCCGAGAGCACGTCAAGAACGTTCTCCCTGATCCGGCCGAATCCGTCGATGAGCAAGTCAGCGCTGGTGGTCATTGATCAATTATCTCCCCCGGCAGCGACCAGGCGGGCAGCACGCTGACATCGAGCACCGTCTCCGGCAGGCGGCGCATCGCGGTGATCCGCCGCTCGGCGAACTTGGCCGGGTGCCCGGTGCGGTCGCGGTCCACCCAGACCGAGCGCAGCCCCATCCGGGACGGCCGGCAGGATGTCGTGCACCCAGCTGTTGGCGACGTGGATCCAGCTCGCCGGGGTCGCCCCGGTCAGCTCGGCGAACTTCCTGAAGTGCCCCAGGTCCGGCTTGTAGGACCGCACCTGCTCCGCCGTCACCACGACCTCGGCCGGCACCGGCAGCTTGGCGGCCGTGCTCGCGAACAGATCGTCGTCGCAGTTGGTCAGCACGCCCAGCCGCCAGCCGGAGCGGACCAGGTCGGTCAGCGCCTCGGCCACGTCGGGGAAGATCTCCATCCCCGGCCACGCCGCGACCAGCGCGCCCGCGGCCCCGGCCGCAAGCGCGATCCCGCTGCGCTGCGCGGCCAGCGCCAGCCCGTCGGTCAGGACCTCCCGGTACGGCCGCCACTGCGGCGCCGCCTCGAGGATGGACTCGGCCCGGTGGTAGGCGCCGAGCAGCGCGTCCGCCTGCGCTCCGGCCACCGGTTCCAGAGCCGACAGCATGCACGAATTCCAGTCCGCGATCGTGCCATAGCAGTCGAACGTGAGCCATCTGGTGGCGGCCATCCAACCTCCCGAGTTCTTTCGTGACCCAAATCTCGGAGTAGGCGCAACTTCCCCACAGTAACTGTTGCTAACTGTGTTTGAGTGTCAGATTCACTGCAGAATCCGCCGAACTATGCGCTCGTCCGTGCATGTCTGCCAACCGTCGGTTCGTGTCTGCCAAGCGTCGGACCCGCCCCGGCCTGACAGCCGTCCTCGCCTGGATGCATGATCGTGACTAGGCACGAGCAGCGAGGAGGCGGCACTGTGGCCGATGACGACTTCCAGTACGAAAGCGGTTTTGGGAACGAGTTCGTTACAGAGGCGGTCAAAGGCGCCCTGCCGGTCGGCCGGAACTCCCCCCAGCAGGCGCCCCTCGGCCTGTACGCCGAGCAGCTCAGCGGGACCGCGTTCACCCAGCCGCGCGCGGTCAACCAGCGCACCTGGGTGTACCGGATCCTGCCGTCGGCCCGGCACCCGGCCTTCCACCGGATCGACAACAAGAATCTGAAATCAACGCCGTTCGACGAGCTCGAACCGAATCCGAACCGGCTGCGCTGGGACCCGTTCCCGCTCCCGGTCAGCGACCGGGAAACCGACTTCATCGACGGCCTGTTCACCGTCGGCGGCAACGGCGACAGCCGGACCAGGGCCGGGATGGCGATCCACCTCTACGCCGCCAACGCGTCCATGCGCGACCGCTACTTCGTCGACGCCGACGGCGAGCTGCTGTTCGTGCCCGAGCTCAACGCGGTCGTCCTGCACACCGAGCTCGGCCCGCTCCGGGTCAGCCCGGGCGAGATCGCGGTGGTGCCGCGCGGCATCCGGTTCCGGGTCGAGCTGGCGGACGACGTTCGCCCGCGGCTACCTGTGCGAGAACTTCGGCGCCCCCTTCACCCTCCCCGAGCGCGGCCCGATCGGCGCCAACGGCCTCGCCAACGAGCGCGACTTCAAGTACCCGCACGCCGCCTTCGAGGAGCGCGACCACTCGGTCCGGGTGGTGAACAAGTTCGGCGGCAACCTGTGGCAGGCGCAGTACGACCACTCGCCGCTCGACGTGGTCGCCTGGCACGGCAGCTACGCGCCCTACAAGTACGACACCAGGGACTTCATGGTGATCGGGTCGATCAGCTACGACCACCCGGACCCGTCGATCTTCACCGTCCTCACCAGCCCCACGGACACACCCGGACTCGCGAACGTCGACTTCGTGGTCTTCGCGCCGCGCTGGCTGGTGGGCGAGAACACCTTCCGCCCGCCGTGGTTCCACCGCAACGTGATGTCCGAGTACATGGGCCTGGTCTCCGGCGCCTACGACGCCAAGGCGACCGGGTTCACCCCCGGCGGCGGCTCGCTGCACAACACGTTCGCCAGCCACGGCCCCGACGCCGACACCTACGCCAAGGCGAGCACGGCCGAGCTCGCCCCGCAGAAGCTGGACGACACGCTGGCGTTCATGTTCGAGTCCCGCTGGACCATCCTCCCGACCAGGCAGGCGATGGACGCCCCCAGTCGGCAGCCCGACTACGACGAGGTGTGGGCCGGACTGACGGCGCAATTTCCGCTGAGCCCGGCCCGCCCGAACCCCAACCCGAACCCGAACCGGCGCTACTGGCCGGTCAGCACCGCCCGGCCGTTGCTCCGCTGCTCCTCGCGAATGAGCGTGACCAGCAGGTTATCCATCGCGTCGGCGTCGGCGATGGCCGCGTCGATGTCCTTCCGCGCCGCCACCAGCTCCCGCCCGTCGAACGGCGCGCCGTCACCGACGGCCGGACTCCAGCGCCAGCCGGTTGTCGTCGTCCATCAGCCGGTAGCGGTGCACCCGGGCCCAGACCTCGAGGTGCGCCTGCCGGGAAGCCTCGGCCGCGTCCTTCACCCACTCGGACGCGCACGCGATCAGCCGGGCCTGCGCCTCCAGCCAGCCGGGCGGATCATGCGCGTCGAGGAAGTCCCTGAGCTGGTCCGAATCCTCGCTCAGCGAGCTCGTCACCAGGTAGCGACGCTGCCGCTGACGACGGAGCACGCCCGCGATCGTTTCCACGTAGGCGGCGTGCTCGCGTTCCCAGCGCTGCCCTTCGCGCGCCGCCTCCAGCGTGGCCAGGGTGGCCGCCCGGGCGGCCTCGACGGTCTGCTCGGCGGCCAGCCGGGTGTTCCGCGAGCCGGCTATCGCGCTCATCACGGTGCCCGCGATGCCGACCGCAGCGACCCCGCCCGTGATCGCGGCGGCGGTGATGATTGGGTCCACGTCGGGCACGCTAGCGTATAGCACGGAAAGTCGCCCGGCGACGCGCCGACCTACCTCAAACGCCTCATTCGAACCCAGTATCGACTGATTTGCGCCCTCTCGGGCGGATTGGGGCGTCCGCTAGAAGTCCGCCACCACCGGGATCACGTCCGACCCGATCAGCTCGAGCGGCGCCACGTCCCACACCCCGGCCACCGCGCCGATCGCCGCGTCGAACCCGAGCGCGGCCAGCGCGCCGAGCTCGTCGATCATCCGCTGGGTGCCGCGGGCCGGGTCGAACACGTAGTACACCGTCTTGTAGATCGTGTCGTAGTCGCGCCCGACCGCCTCGCAGTGCTGGCGCAGGACGTCGAGCTTGCGCGCCTCGTCCCGCCCCGCGAACAAGTTGCACGCGTCGGCGTACTGGGCCACCAGCCGCAGCGTCTTCTTCTCCCCGCCGCCGCCGATCATGATCGGCGGGTGCGGCCGGGTGATGGACTGGGGCGAGTTCAGCGGGCGCTCGAGCGTGTAGTGCTTGCCCAGGTAGGGCCGCTCGTCGCCGTGCCACATCTGCAGGCAGATCTGCAGCGTCTCCTCGAGCCGCTCGAACCGCTCGGCCGTCGGCTGGAACGGGATGCCGAGCCCGCGCGACTCCTCGTAGTTCCAGCCCGCTCCCACGCCGAGCCACGCCCGGCCGTTCGACAGCACGTCGAGCGTGGTGACGATCTTGGCCAGCACCCCCGGGTGCCGGTAGATCACCCCGGTGATCACCGTGAGCAGCGCCGCCCGCCGCGTGCACGCGGCCAGGTACCCGAGCGTCGTGTACCCCTCGAGCATCTCGTTCTCGGCCGGCCCGACCGCCGGGATCTGGAAGAAGTGGTCCATCAGCGCGATGTACTCGAACCCGGCGTCGTCAGCCGTCCGCGCCACCGTCGCCAGCTCCGCCCAGAGCCGCTCCGGCCCCCGCGGCGTGCTGAAGTCAGGAATCTGCAAGCCGATCTTCATCGTCAACTACCTCCCGCCCTCCACCCTCTCACGCCCGCGCGCCCCACCCCCAGAACTAACCCCACCCGCTCGCCGCACCCCGCCTCAACCACCCCACTCCGTCCCAAGCGCCCGCATCCCCACGGCCCCGTCCGACCCCCACCGCGTCCGACCCCGCTTGCAACCGCCGCGCCCACCCCGCCAGCCCCACTGACCTCACTGGCTGGCCCCCGGCCTATTCCGGCCATCAGCGTGGGAAGTTCGGGTCGCCGCGGCTGCCCCCAACGACCCACGATCACGCTGAAAGGCCGCCCAGCACCGCCACAATGACCCACGATCATGGCCCAAGGCCGCCGAGCGAAGCCACAACAACACCATGATCACCGTCCGCACGCCGCCACCCCGCAGATAGGCGCGACGTCGGGGCGGCCGAGTCACCCACGGTCCGTTCGGAATAATGATCTTGACTTTGCCGATTCGCCCCGGTCAACAACCGGGAGACGGCGTCCACCGACCCCCGAGGGAGGCTCATCGTGACGGTGCGCGCAGACCTGATCATCGTCGGCGCCGGGCTGGCGGGCGCGGCCGCCGCCTACGCCGCCGCCAACCGGGGCCGGAACGTCGTCGTGCTCGACGCGTTCGGTCCGGCGCACCGCAACGGCAGCTCGCACGGCAGCGCCAGGATCTTCCGGCGGGCCTACCCGGATCCGCTCTACGTCCGGCTGACCGGGCAGTCGGAAAAGCGCTGGCGCGCGCTCGAGGCCGAGGCGGGCCAGACCCTGCTCACGCTGACCGGCGGCATCGACTTCGGCGCGGCCAGGGAACCGCAGCGGCTGCACGCGGTGCTGACCGAGTGCGGCGTGCCCGCCGAGCTGCTGGCCGAGGGCGCGGCGGCCGAGCGCTGGCCGTTCATCGACTTCGAAGGCGTCGGCCAGGTGATGTACCACGCCGACGCCGGCGTCATCGACCCCGACCGCGCGATCGCGGCGATGCTCCGGCTGGCGGCCGCCCGCGGCGCCGACGTCCGCTTCGACGCCCCGGTCGAAAGGCTGGCAACGGCCCCGGCCGGACGGCGCCGTCGCCAGCACCGCGAGCGAGACGTTCGAAGCCCCGATCGCCGTCGTCGCGGCCGGCCCGTGGATCGCCCCCCTGCTGGGCGGCCTGGTCGAGTTGCCGCCGCTGACCGTGACCCAGCAGCAGGTCTTCCACTTCGCCCCGGCGCGAGGACGAGAACCCGAGCCGTGGCCGGTCTTCATCCACTTCGACGGCAGCGGCTACCGGTACGGGCTGCCCGGCGGCCGCGACGGCGGGGCGCCGGGCGCGGTCAAGATCGGCGAGCACGACCCCGGCCAGGCCACCACCGCCGCCGCCCGCGACTTCCGCGTCGACCCGGCCGCCAGGGACCGGGTGCGCGCGTTCGTCGCCGACCGGCTGCCCGGCCTCGACCCCGCCCCGGTCAACGAGGCGAGCTGCCTCTACACCTGGACCTCGAACGAGGACTTCATCCTCGACCGTCCGGGCGGCGGCCCGTTCGTAGTCGCGTCCCCCTGCTCCGGCCACGGCGCGAAGTTCGCGCCGCTCATCGGCGAGATCATCGCCGACCTAGCCGCCGGCGCCCCCGCCCCCGACCCGCGCTTCACCCTCGCCGCGCACCTGGCCCCGCACCCCTGAAACTGAGAACGGCTACACCAGCCTGGTCGCCCGGATCACGCCGACCGGCGCGCCCCCGCCGAGCACGTCGGTGGTGGCCAGCCCGACCGGCGGCTGCGCGCCGAGCATGGCCAGCAGGGCGACCGTGACCGGGGTGCGGGCACGGGCGTTGCCGTCCTCGATCTTGACCGCGGCGGCCGTCCCGTCCGGGAGCGCGAACGCGTCCACGCCCTCCGCCCCCGACTTCAGCAGCAGCCCGGGGATGTCGGTCATCAGCCGGTTCTCGTCCCTGGTGGTGCCGGACGTCCAGGACGGGAACTTGCGCATCGCGTCGGCTACCTTGCGCTCCGGGGTGCCCGGCTCGGCCAGCACCAGCGCCCGGAACGACCGGGCCAGCCCGCCCAGCGTCAGCGCGAACAGCGGGGCGCCGCAGCCGTCCACCCCGACCGCCGCGATCGGCTCCCTGGCCAGGTCCTCGATCGTCCGCCGGATGCGCACCTGGAGCGGGTGCGCTGGCTCCAGGTAAGTCTCGGTCGGCCAGTCGTTGGCGATGCAGGTCGCCAGCATGGCCGCGTGCTTGCCCGAGCAGTTGTACCGAACCCGCGACTCGGGCTCGTCGGACTCCCTGATCAGCCGCCGCGCGGTCGGCTCGTCGCCCGGCAGCGAGGCCGGGCAGCGCAGGTCGTCCTCGGTCAGCCCGGCGAAGTCGAGGATGTCGCGCACGCCCTGGACGTGGAAGTCCTCACCGGAGTGGCTGGCGGCGGCGAGCGCCAGCAGCTCGCCGTCGAGCGGCAGCCCGGCCCGGACCATCGCCACTGCCTGCAGCGGCTTGTTGCTCGAGCGGGGGAAGACGGGTGCGTTGGCGATGCCCGCCGTGAATGCGAACGTGCCGTCGGCGGCCAGCGCGACGACGGTGCCGCGGTGCCGGGACTCCACGAACCCGGACCGGATCACCTCGGCCAGCACGGGATTGGCGGCCACGTCGCCCGCGGACAACTGCTCCAAGGGTGTCACTCGCACATTATGGCCGGTCCCTATCCCTCGGCTGCCCCTATTGGCCCGATAAGTGCCCGCCCGTCCCTATCCGTAACCAGCCGCCACCGCGGTCGCGCAGCGCCCTACAACTCGATGATGATCGTGATCGGCCCGTCGTTGACCAGCGTGACCTTCATGTCGGCGCCGAATTTACCAGTCTCGACCCGCGCGCCGAGCGTCCGCAGCGACGCGACCACGGCGTCCACCAGAGGCTCGGCGACCGGCCCGGGGGCGGCGTTGTTCCACGACGGCCGGCGTCCCTTGGCGGTGTCGGCGTAGAGCGTGAACTGGCTGACGACCAGCAGCGGCGCGTTCAGGTCGGAGCAGGACTTCTCGCCGTCGAGGATGCGCAGGCCCCAGAGCTTGGCGGCCATCTTCCCGGCCTTCGAAGCCGTGTCGTCGTGGGTGACCCCGACGAGAACGAGCAGACCCGGTTCGTCGATCGCGCCGATGACCGCCCCGTCGACGGTGACGCTGGCCGAGCTGACTCGCTGCACGACCGCCCGCATGCGCTAGCCCGCGACCTTCGACTGGGTCCAGCCCGCGAGGTCGCACTGCGGCCGGGCCAGCAGCGAGAGCCGGTCGGAGTTGGTGAACGCGGCCTGGCAGAACGACTTCGCCGCCGCCCCGCAGTCGTGGATGGTCGAGCCGCCGGTCGAGCTGGCGAAGGTGAGCGTCACGCAGCCGTCGCCGGACGGGCCGTACTGGTCGTGGCTGGTCCCGCTCCACACCCCGATCCCGATCCCGGCCGCCGCCACGAGGGCGACCACGATGTACACGACCCGCCTGCGCTGAGGCGTGAGTGAGATCGCGCCCGCGGCCTGGTCGGCGCCGAGGCGGGTCTTGCTGTAGCTGGGGGCAGGATCGCTCATGATCGCCTCATTGTAAGAGGATTGAATTACACAGCAGTTTCCTATCGTTTCCGGACTGTGTCCTGAGCATGGCCGATGCGCGGGCGTTACCTCCTGCGGTAGCGTGGCCGCGACGGAGCGTGCTTCCACCGACACGGAGGTGACAGGAATGGTTACCCGTGACACCAATTGGCCCGACGGGACGCCCAGCTGGGTGGACCTGGGCACCAACGACATCCCGAAGGCGATCGCGTTCTACTCCCGCCAGTTCGGCTGGGAGGCAGAGCAGGGCGATCCCGAGATGGGCGGCTACACGATCGCCAGGCTCGGCGGCAGGAACGTCGCCGGGATCGGGCCGATCATGGGCCCGCCCGGCACCCCGTCCGGGTGGACCACCTACTTCGCCTCGGCCGACGTGGACGCGACCGCGACCAGGATCGCCAACGCCGGCGGGCAGATCCTGGCCGCCCCGATGGACGTCATGGAGCAGGGCAGGCTGGCGGTCGCGGCCGACGTCGCGGGCGCGGTCTTCGGTGTCTGGCAGGGCCGCAAGCACACCGGCACCGAGGTCGCCAACGTGCCCGGCGCGTTCACCTGGAGCGAGCACATGAGCCGCGACTTCGAGGGGGCCAAGGCGTTCTACGCGGCCGTCTTCGGCTACGAGTACGGCGACATGTCGAGCGACGGGTTCAGCTACGCCACCATGCTCATCAACGGCCAGCAGGTCGTCGGCGGCATCGGCGCGTTCCCGGCCGGCCAGGGCGACGACCACCCCGCAGGCTGGTCGGTCTACTTCGGCACCTCCGACACCGACCAGGCGGTCGCCGCCGCGACCGGCAACGGCGGCCGGGTGGTCCGCCCCGCCGCCGACAGCCCCTACGGCCGGATGGCGGTCGTCGCCGACGCCGACGGCGCGGTCTTCAGCCTCATCTCCACCCCGGCCGACGACGAGTAGCCCGGGCGCATCAGACCCCAAAATCAAAGTCACACCCGTCGCTCCGAACGGTCCCTGGTCCCACCCCCCAGGCAACGACTCCTCCGCCCGGGGCCGGCCACGCGCCGCGCGCTAGCGAGGAAAGACCGTGCCGTCGAACAGCTTGCGGGCGGTGCGGACCACGCCCGACCTGATCACGGTCGGCGGCGTCGTGCTGGCGTCGAGCTCGACCTCGACCCCGAGGGCGCCGCTCGGGTGCTCGATCGCCAGCCGCGGGCTGCCCGGGACGAGCTCGGCCAGGTCGCGGCCGACCGCGCCCGGGACCATGATCGCGGTGCCGACGCTGACCGCCCCGAGCACCCCGATCGACTGGTGCACCCGGACCGGGATAAAGGTGCGGGTGCCGATCGTCCCGCCGTGGACGGGCGGCGAGACCAGCGTGATCTTCGGGACCGTGGTCGCGCTGACGTCGCCCAGCCCCATCGCCTGGCCCGCCGCCAGCCGCAGTTCCTGCACCCGCCGGTTCAGCTCCGGGTCGCCTTCGAGCTCGGCGATCGACTCCCGGCCGGTCTTGCCGAAGCTGGACGCGGCCGCCACCACGACCGGCATCCCGTTGTCCACGCAGGTGACCGGGAGGCCGGCCAGCGTGTCGGTGACGTTGCCGGTCGGGAACACGCCCGCGCCCGGGCCGGAGTCCTCGAAGTCGAGGACGATCGCCGCCGCCGTGCCCGGCACCCCGTCGATGGCGGTCTGACCGTCGTAGCGTGGCCGGCCGCCCGGGGTCGGGAACGTCGCGGTGACGATCCCGCTGGTGTTCACCATCCGGATCCGCACCCGGGTCGGGTCGCCGCCCGCCAGCACCAGGCCGCGCTCGACCGCGAACGGCCCGACGCCGGCCAGGATGTTCCCGCAGTTCTGCTGGTCGGTGACGACCGGACGGTCGACCATCACCTGCAGGAACAGGTAGTCCACGTCGACGCCGTCGACCGCCGAGGGCGACACCACCGCGACCTTCGAGGTCAGCGGGTGCGCGCCGCCGATCCCGTCGATCTGGGTCGGGTCGGGCGACCCCATGACCCGCAGCAGCAGGTCGTCGCGCTCGGCCGGGTCGGCCGGCAGGTCGGCGGCGAGGAAGTACAGCCCCTTGGACGTCCCGCCGCGCATCTGCATCGCCCGGATGCCGTCCATCCGCTAGCCGCCCTCGCCCGCCCGCCGGGCGTACTCGGCGTAGGAGATGTACTCGACCCTGGCCAGCTTGGGGCGGAGGTTGTACAGGTCGAGGCCGAGCAGGCCGGCCGCCAGCTCGGTGCGGTTCGCGTCCTCCTTGGCGATCCGCGCGGCGGACGCGGTGACCGCCGCGGCCACGTCCAGCCGGGGCACGACGCAGACGCCGTCGTCGTCGGCGACGATCGCGTCGCCCGGGCGGATCGTCTGGCCGCCCAGCGTGACCGGGACGTTGACCGCGCCGGGGGTCTCCTTCACGGTGCCCTGGGCGGAGACGTGCGCGGTCCAGGCGGGGAAGCCCATCTCGCGCAGTTCCCTGGTGTCGCGCAGGCCGGCCGCCATGATCAGGCCGCGGACGCCGCGGGCGGCGAGCGAGGTGGCGAGCAGCTCGCCGAACGCGCCGTCGGATGAGGGCGACGTGGTCGTGATCACGATGATGTCGCCCGGCCTGGCCTGCTCGACGGCGGCGTGGATCATCAGGTTGTCGCCCGGCCAGCAGACCACGGTCAGCGCGACGCCCGCGATCCGCGCGCCCTGCTGGTTCGGCCGGATGGCCGGGCCGAGGTAGCCGTTGCGGCCGATGGCCTCGTGGACGGTGGCGACGCCGTACGGGGCGAGCGCGTCGACCGCCGCGAGATCGGCTCGGGGCGGGTCGGTGACGATGACGTTCAGCATGGGCGGCTGGTTCCCCTATCCGGTTGGCTGTCCCGTTCCCGTGATGTCGGGTGACCGGGGCTCGACATAGCGGGGAATATCGTCCTCTGGGGCGCCGCCGGCTGGCTGATCCGGCTGGTCGCAGGCCCGCAGCGCCTCGATGACGCTGGCCAGATGGGCACGGACGGCCAGGTTGGCGTCGTGCGGCCGGCGGTCGGCCACGGCCTCGAGGATGGCCAGGTGCTCGGCCAGCGAGACCTCGGGCCGGCCGGGGCGGAGCGCGAGCTGGAACTGATGCCGCACGAGCTGGCCGTGCAGCCGGTCGAGCAGGCCGATGGCGACGTGCTGGGCGGAGATCGCGCCCACCCGGCGGTGCAGTTCCCGGTTGAGCTCGGAGTACCTGAGCGGGTTGCCGTCGGCGACCGAGCGCCTGAGGTCCTCCCCGAGCTGGCGCAGCTGCGCGACCTCGGCGTCGGTGATGCGCTGGGCCGCCTTGACGGCGCAGAGCGCCTCCAGCGCCATCCGGCACTCGGTGATCGCCACCGCCTCTTCCGCGGTGACGACGCGAACCCGCGCGCCCCGGTTGGGGACCCGCTCGACCAGCCCCTCGGCGGTGAGATCGAGCAGCGCCGCCCGCAGTGACTGCCGGGTGACCCCGAGCGCGCTCGCGAGATCCTCCTCGACGAGCCGTCGGCCGGGGGCGAGATCCCCGCTGAGGATCGCCTGCCGGATCGCGGCGAACGCGTGCGACCGCGCGGCCTCGCCGGCCTGGGGGCCACCGGGCGTAGCTGCTGGCATGTCCCGAACGCTACGGAGCTCGCCGAGGATTGTCAACAATCTGTCGTGGTGATTGTTGACAATTTGCGGGGGATAAATCAGGTGTCTGCGACAAGGCCGCCGTGGCACCATGGCCGCCATGGCATGGCAGACAACCGGTGACGCGACCGAGTTCCTCGCGGCGGCGGGGCCGTACCTGCGCCGGGAGCGCGCGCGGAACACCGTGATCCTCAGCGTAACCGAGTCGATGCGGGTTAACGCGGCAGCGCCCGCAGGTAAATCGCCCCCGTCGCCCGCGTCGCCCCTGGCGTGGGTCCCGGCCGCGGCCCGGCCGCTGTTCGGCTGGTGGACGGACCCGGCGGGCGCGGTGGCGGGGGCGTTCATGCACACCCCGCCCTTTCCCGTCGTGCTCACCGCGGTCGACCCCGAGGCCGCGACCGAGCTGGCGGCCGTGACGATGGCGGCCCGCCCGGTCGGCGGGGTGAACGCCTACCCGGAGGTGGCCGAGGCGTTCGCCGACGGCTGGCGGAGCGGGAACCGGAGCGGCCGGGCGGACGTCTTCCGCCGCCAGCGGCTGTACCGGCTGGCCGAGCTCGTCTGGCCGGACCCGGCGCCGAAGGGGGCGGCCAGGCTCGCCCGCGATGGCGACGCGCGGCTGACGGCCGACTGGTTCACCGCCTTCGCCGACGAGGTCAACGACATGGGCAAGCGCGGGGACCAGTCCGCCGTCGCGCGCGAGAAGATCAGCCACGGCGGGGTCACGGTCTGGGAAGCGGGCGACGAGCCCGTCGCCATCGCCTGCAACACCATGCCGGTGCACGCCATGGTCCGGATCGGCCCGGTCTACACGCCGCCGGAGCTGCGCGGCCACGGCTACGCCAGCGCGGCCACCGCGGCGGTCTCGCAGCGCCTGCTCGACGCGGGGGCCGAGGAGGTCGTCCTGTACACCGACCTCGCCAATCCGGTGTCCAACTCGATCTACCAGCGGATCGGCTACCGGCCGGTTGAAGACCGGGTAGTGCTGGCATTTTCGGCCGATTAGCTACCGATTGGTATTCTTGCGTTCCCTCGCCCGGGCGGCATACTAGAAGGCATTATGTTACTTGCCGGGACGCTTTTCCGTTACATTCCGCGACCCCTTGCCCCTACTGCCAGACACCTCCAGGCACCGGAGAACCGGGTTGGTTCCGGCATGAGCGCACGACGGGAAGCATGACTCCATGGGCTGGTGCACCACCTCCGACCATGACCGGTTCGCGGCGGCAGCCGGCGGCTACCTGAGCTCCCGGGCGGCCGAGAACACCATGCTGCTGTCGGCCGCCATCGCCGTCGGATCCGGTCGCCAGACGCAGGTCGTCGGGCAGCCGTCGGGGCCGCCGCGGCCGGCCGCCGCCCCGGTCGGCGAGGCTGACGAGGTGCTGTACGGCTGGTGGGAGCCGCCCGACGGCAGCGGGCCGCGCGGCGCCTTCCTGCACGACCCGGCCGTGCCGCTGCTGATTGCCGGGCGGACCCCGGAGATGGCCGCCGCCCTGGCCGGGACGCTGGCGAAGATGGGGCGGCCCGTCTGCGGCGTCGACGCTCCGGTCGACGCGGCCGACGCCTTCGCGGCCGCCTGGAGCCAGCGGTCGCGGGCGGCGATCCGGGTGCACCGGCACTTCCGCATCTACCGGCTCACGGCCGACGCGGCCGCCGCCAACGCCGCCGCCGGCGGCCCGGTCGGCACCGGCCAGTCGGCACCGGCCGGTCGGCGCGGCAGCCGGCGCTGCCCGGCGGCCGGTGTCGGCGGCGACGGCTCCGTCGGCTGGCCGCCACCGCAGTCGCCCGGCTCGGCTGGCCGGCTTCGCCTGGTCACGGCGGCCGATCGCGGACTGCTGATCGACCTGCTGGTCGCCTACGGCATCGAGGCCGGGGAGCGGATCGCCTCGCCCCCGCAGGCGGCGGACGACCTGATCAGCTACGGCGGCGCCGTGCTGTGGGAGATCCCGCAGCGCACCTCGCGCATCAAGGAGGCCGCGCACTACCTGGTCAGCCCGCAGTACCGGGACGCCGCCCAGCAGCAGCCGGAGCCGGCCCTGCAGCCGGTGGCGATGGCGACCGTCGCTCCTCCGGTGGCGGGGACGGTGCGGATCAACATCGTCTACACCATGCCCGATCGCCGCCGCAACGGCCACGCGGCCGCGATCACGCTTGAGGTCAGCCGGGCCGTGCTGGCCGGCACGGTCCCGGCCACCGCATCGGGCAAGGCAGCCGAGGTCGTGCTGATCGCCGACGGGACCAAGTCCGACCGCCGGGCCGCGCGGCTCGGCTACCAGCTGGTCGCCGAGCGCGCGGTGCTCAGGTTCGGGCCTGCCGCCGGCTCGCTGCCGAGGCCCCAGTCGACCACCCGGCCGATGCCCCGGCTGCCCACCGGTCCGCTGCCGCGGCTCAGGAGGTAACCGGGTCCGCCAGCGTGACCTCGGTCGCCAGCCCGCCGCCCCCGGGCACCAGGACGAACGAGAAGTCGGCGATGTTGCCCGCCGCCCGCAGGTCGCCCTCGCTCGCGCGCACGGCGTCGGCCGCGTCGCCCGGTCCCCGCACGATGACCCGGGCCGCCTCGGCCCGCATCGAGACCTTCGCCTCCGACTTCGCCTTCCGGATCTGGCCGAGCACGGCCGCCGCGATCGCCAGCACCGAGGGATCGCCGACCCCGCCCGGCTCACTCGCCGAACCCGAACCCAGCGCCGCGGGCCATGACGCCCGGTGCACCGACCCCTCCTGCCACCACGACCACGCCTCCTCGGTCACGAACGGCAGGAACGGCGCGAACAGCCGCAGCAGCGCCGACAGCGCCGCCCGCAGCGCGCCCCGGGCCGACGCCGCCTCCGCGCCGGAACCGTACGCGCGGCTCTTCACCAGCTCCAGGTAGTCGTCGCAGAACATCCAGAAGAACCGCTCGGTCGCCTCGAGCGCCGCGGTGTGGTCGTACGAGGCCAGCGCCGCCGTCGCCGACCGGACCACCTCGTCCAGCGCCGCCAGCATCGACCGGTCAACCGGCGCCGTCACCGGCCCGGCCGAGCCGTCGAGCGACAGCACGAACTTCGAGGCGTTCAGGATCTTCACCGCCAGCCGCCGCCCGACCTTGATCTGTCCCAGGTCGAACGCGGTGTCCACCCCGTACCGGCCGCTGGCCGCCCAGTACCGCACCGCGTCAGAGCCGTACTGGTCGAGCAGGTCGACCGGGGTGAGCACGTTCCCCTTGGACTTGGACATCTTCTTCCGGTCCGGGTCCAGGATCCAGCCCGAGATCGTGGCGTCCGACCACGGCAGCGCCCCGAGCTCCAGCTCCGACCGCACCACGGTCGAGAACAGCCAGGTCCTGATGATCTCGTGCGACTGCGCCCGCAAGTCCATCGGGAACACCCGCGTGAACAGGTCGTCGTCGGTTCCCCAGCCCCCGGTGATCAGCGGCGTCAGCGACGAGGTGGCCCACGTGTCCATCACGTCGGGATCGGCCGCGAACCCGCCCGGCAGCCCGCGCGAAGACTCCGCGAACCCGGGCGGCGCCTCGGCGGCGGGGTCGACCGGCAGCGCCGACTCGTCCGGCACGATCGGCGCCGCGTACACCGGCGCCCCCGAGGCGTCCACCGGGTACCAGACCGGGAACGGCACCCCGAAGAACCGCTGCCGCGAGATCAGCCAGTCGCCCGCCAGCCCCGACACCCAGTTCTCGTAGCGCACCCGCATGTGCTCCGGGTGCCAGGTGAGCTCCCGCCCGGCCGCCAGCAGCCGCTCGCGGACCGAGGCGTCGCGCCCGCCGTTCCTGATGTACCACTGCCCCGAGGTGACGATCTCCAGCGGCCGGTCGCCGCGCTCGTAGAACTTCACCGGCCGGGTCACCGGCCGCGGCGGGCCGTCCAGGTCGCCGCTGTCCGACAGCAGCTCGACCATCCGCGCCCGGGCCGAGAACACGGTCTTGCCCGCGAGCTCCGCGTACAACGGGGCGGGCACGTCGGCCGGCGCCTCGGCCAGCAGCCGGCCATTGCGCCCGATGATGGAACGCAGCGGCAGGTCGAGCTCGCGCCACCAGGTCACGTCGGTCAGGTCGCCGAAGGTGCACACCATCGCGATCCCCGACCCCTTGTCCGGCTCGGCCAGCCGGTGCGCGAGCACCGGCACCGGCACGCCGAACACCGGCGTCAGAACCGAGGACCCGAACAGCGGCCGGTACCGCTCGTCGTCCGGGTGCGCCACCAGCGCCACGCAGGCGGGCAGCAGCTCCGGCCGGGTCGTCTCGATCCACACCGGCCCGGACTCGGAGCGGAACGAGATCCGGTGGAACGCCCCCGCGACCTCGCGGTCCTCCAGCTCGGCCTGGGCGACCGCGGTCTGGAAGGTGACGTCCCACAGCGTCGGCGCCTCCGCCCGGTACGCCTCGCCGCGGGCCAGGTTGCGCAGGAACGCCCGCTGCGAAACCCGCCGCGAAGAATCGCTGATCGTCGTGTAGAGCAGCGACCAGTCGACCGAGAGCCCGATCCGCCGCCACATCTCCTCGAAGACCCGCTCGTCGACGGCGGTCAGCCGCTCGCACAGCTCGATGAAGTTCCGGCGCGAGACCGGCACCTCGGCCTTGCCCGGCTTCTCGGGCGGGACGAAGGAAGGGTCGTAGGGGAGCGAAGCGTCGCCTCGCACCCCGTAGACGTTCTGCACCCGCCGCTCGGTCGGCAGCCCGTTGTCGTCCCAGCCGATCGGGTAGAAGACCGACCGCCCGGTCATCCGGCGGTAGCGCGCGACGATGTCCGTGTGGGTGTAGGAGAACGCGTGCCCGACGTGCAGCGATCCGGAGACGGTGGGCGGCGGGGTGTCGATCGAGAAGACCTCGGCCCGCGGCCGCGTCCGGTCGAACGCGTAGACCTGATCGGCCTCCCAGCGAACGCTCCATACCGCCTCAAGCCCGTCGAGCACGGGCTTGTCGGGGACGGCGGCGGGGCGCGGGCTCTGGTCGGCGTCGGTCATGCGCAAACTCTACTCAGCGCCCCCGTCCGGCCCCACAGAATTAACGCGGCCGGGAGAGCGCGACGTTGGCAAGGCCCCGGGGAGGGCCGTCAGACGGCCCTCCCCGGGGATCCTGCCAGCGCGCCAGGCGTCAGCTGGCTCGCACCAGGACGCTGACTCCGTTCTCCCGCTGCGCGGCGCCCATAGTCGCGGTCGCGTGGACCACCGCGTTGAGCGCGGGCGAGTTCGACGGCGCGGTCACCAGGAACGTCGCCGCGATGGCGCGGCCGGGCCGGACCGTGCCGAACACGGTCGGGCTGGTCGGCGTCGCGCGCCAGCCCTGCGGGAGCTGGAGCGCCAGCCGGACGCCGTGCAGCGTCTGGTTCCCGCCCGCCGCCAGGATCACCCGGACCTTGAACGGCTTACCCGCCGCCACGGAGGTCGGCGCGGTCACCGCGACCTGCCGCGCTCCAGGCGTCGCGGTCACCGCGAACGCGCCCCGCAGCGGCAGGTTCGCAAGCGCCGAAGAATCGCCGACGTAAACGCGGTAGGCGCCCGGGCTCTCGGTCCATCCGTTCGCGCTGTCGCTCCACCATGACAGCTGCTGCGGGGTGAGCGTGAACGACACCGGCGCCGACTGGCCCGGCGCCAGCGTCACCCGGTTGAAGCCCTCGATCTGACGCGGCGGCTCACCGGTGGAACTCGGGTCGCCCACGTACAGCTGGGCGACGTCGCTGCCGGCCCGCGAGCCCGTGTTGGTGATCGTCGCGGTCACCCGGACGTCACTGGTACCGGTGACCGCGGCCCGGCTGAGCCGCAGGTGGCTGAACGCGAACGTGGTGTACGACAGGCCGAACCCGAACGGGAACAGCGGCGTCTTGTTCTTCACCTCGTACCAGCGGTAGCCGGCGTCGATGCCCTCGGAGTACAGCACCTCGGTGCCGTTGCCGGGGAACTCGGCGGTGGCCGAGGCCGGCACCTGGGCGAGTGAGGTGGGGAACGTGACCGGCAGGTGGCCGCCGGGATCGGTGTTTCCGAACAGCACACTGGCCAGCGCCGTCCCGTTCGCCTGCCCCGGGTACCAGGCGTCGACGACGCCCGCGACCTTGCCCAGCCACGGCATCGCGACCGGCGCGCCCGCGTCGATCACCACCACCGTGTGCCGGTTGGCCGCCGCGACGGCCGAGATCAGCTCGTTCTGCGCGGACGGCAGCGACAGGCCGGGCCGGTCGGTGGCCTCGGACTCGGTGTCGTCGGAGACCACGACGACCGCGACCGACGCCGACTTCGCCGCCGTGACCGCGGCCGCGATACCGGGCGCGAGGTCGGCCGGCGTCGCCATCAGCAGCTGCGAGGTGTCGCCGCTGATCGCGAGCGTGTACTTGGTGCCCGCGGTCAGGTGCACCGACGCCGAGTAGGTGTGAACCGGCGGCGTGCTCGGGTTGTCGATCAGCTCCTTGCCGTCCAGCGAGAGGTAGGCCGACGTGTAGCAGCCGCACGGGTTGGTGATGGCGAGCACGTAGGTGCCGGTCGCGGGCACGGTCAGCGTCCCGGTGTAACTGCCGCCGTACGGGGTGCCGCCGGCCGGGTAGGCCGGGGACAGGTCCGCCGCCGGGATGGCCGGCAGCGAGGTGTCGGCCGGCAGGCCCTGCGTGTAGGTGGCGGCCGGGTCGGCCGCCTGGATCCCGGCCAGCGGCGTCACCGTTGACGACGGGATCACGTAGGCGCTGCCGCCGCCGCCGGAGGTCGGCGAGGCCGACGCGGACGGCCCGATGACGGCCACCGACGAGGAGTCCGCCAGCGGCAGCGTGCCGCCGGAGTCCTTCAGCAGCGTGGTCCCGCCCTCGGCCACCTGGGTGCCGAGCGCCTGGTGGGCGGGCGTGGTCACGATGGTCGTGGGCGTGCCGGTGCGCGGGTGACTGAACAGGCCGAAGCGGAACATCTCGGTCAGCACCGGCGCGATCATGGTGTTCAGCGTGCTCATCGGGATCGCGCCCGACTTCACCGCGTCCAGCAGCGGCGTGCCGAAGTACGTGTTCTCGGGCTGTTCCTGGTCGGTCCCGGCGGTCGCGCCGGCGGTGGAGTGCAGGGCGCCGTAATCCGACATCACGAACCCGCGGAAGTCCCACTGATCGCGCAGCACGGTGCTCTCCAGGTACGAGCTGTCGCAGCTGGAGCTGCCGTTCACGGTCGAATAGGCGCACATCACCGACGCGGCCCTGGCCGACGTGACCGCGCTGTAGAACGACGGCATGTAGATCTCGTGCAACGCCCGGTTGCTGACGATCACGTCGTCGGCCGGGGTGTTGCGGTAGGTCTCCTGGTTGTACGCGTCGTAGTGCTTGACCTGGTCTTCGACGTCCTGGCGCTGGATGCCGTCGATCTCGGGCACATCAAGCGCCGAGTTCAGGTAGGGGTCCTCCGACAGCGACTCGAACGACCGGCCCCAGCGCGGGTCGCGGTCGATGTTCACCGTCGGCCCGAGGTTTGCGCTCGCGCCCTTACCGCCCTCCTCGGCGCCGATGACCGTCCCGTACCGCCGGGCCAGGGAGGGGTCCCAGCTGGCTGCGAGCGCCACGCCCGCGGGCAGCTGGGTGACGCCGGTCAGCCCGTCGCCGACCCCGTTGGGTCCGTCCTCGAGGCCGACCGCGGGGATGCACAGGGCCGCGATCGCCGGGGTGTAGAAGACGTAGGGGTTGCTGCTGCCGTGCCCCTCGACCAGGGTGATCTTGTCGCTGAGGGTCATCCGGCTCATGAGCTGGGCGACGCGCTGGTCGATGGGCGCCTTCGACGTCACCCACGGACAGCCGGCGGCCGAGGGGGCGGAGGAGGATGAGGCCGCCGAGGCGGCGCCGGCGGTGCCGCCCGGCACCGCCGACGATGTCCAGGCGGGCACCGCGATCAGCGCCGCGGCCGCCGCCGCGCCGGGCGCGGCGAGCCGCCATCGGTATCGGAGCTTCCTGGCGTCGTTGCCACCATTCATCAGTTTTCCTTCCTGGCGAAACCGCTCCCCCCTTTACACAAACTCGCGCACTGCCCGGCGGCGGGTCACTAACCGGACCGTAATCCAACTGTTACGTTATCTCTGGACGCTTCCAGAACGCCTCCCGGACGATGTCGCAACGTCTCCGGAACGTCCCTGGCGGGACCCGGGCCGGATAGGCTCAGCGGCAGACATCGCATGGCAGGAAGGCTGCAGCAGAACGTGACCACGCAGATCACCGAGACCACGGCCGGCTCAACCGGGTCGATCGTCGGCGAAGATCGCCGCGGAACTCGGCGTGCGCGACCACCAGGTCACCGCCGCGGTGGACCTTCTCGACGGCGGGGCGACCGTCCCGTTCATCGCCCGGTACCGCAAGGAGGCCACCGGCACGCTGGACGACGCGCAGCTGCGAACGCTCGACGAGCGCCTCCGCTACCTGCGCGAGCTCGAGGAGCGGCGCACCGCGATTCTCGCCAGCATCGACGAGCAGGGCAAGCTCACCGACGAGCTGCGCGCGCAGATCGACGCCGCCGACACCAAGGCCAGGCTCGAGGACCTCTACCTGCCCTACAAGCCCAAGCGCAGGACCAAGGCCCAGATCGCGCGCGAGAACGGCCTCGAGCCGCTGGCCGACCTGCTGCTGGACGCGCCCGCGACCGACCCGAGGGAGGCGGCCGAGGCCTACCTCAACCAGAACGTGGCCGACGTCACCGCCGCCCTCGACGGCGCCCGGGCGATCCTGGTCGAGCGCTTCGCCGAGGATGCCGACCTGATCGGCCAGCTCCGCGAGCGGATGTGGGCCCAGGGCAGCCTGATCGCCAAGGTCCGCGAGGGCAAGGCCGACGAGGGCAAGAAGTACAGCGACTACTTCGACTTCGCCGAGCCGTTCGGCCGGCTCAAGGCGCACCGGGTTCTGGCGATGTTCCGGGCCGAGAAGGAAGAGATCCTCGACCTCACCCTCAACCCGAACGACGAGGGCTTCGACGCCATCGCCGGCACCAGCCTGTCCGCCTCCTACGAGCAGCCGATCGCCGACCGCTTCGGCATCATGGACCACGGCTGGCCGGCCGACAAGTGGCTGACCGACACCGTCCGCTGGGCCTGGCGCACCCGCATCCTCGTGCATCTCGGCATCGACCTGCGGATGCGGCTGTGGCAGAGCGCCGAGGCGGAGGCGGTCGACGTGTTCGCCGCCAACCTGCGGGACCTGCTGCTGGCCGCCCCGGCCGGCCAGCGCGCGACCATGGGCCTCGACCCCGGCTTCCGCACCGGCGTCAAGGTCGCGGTCATCGACCAGACCGGCAAGCCGGTCGCGACGACCGCGATCTACCCGCACGTCCCCCAGAACAAGTGGGACGAGTCCCTCGCGATCCTCAAGAACCTGGCCGAGCAGCACCACGTCGAGCTGATCGCGATCGGCAACGGCACCGCCTCGCGCGAGACCGACAAGCTCGCGATCGACCTGATCAAGGCCAACCCCGAGCTCAACCTGACCAAGATCGTCGTCTCCGAGGCGGGCGCCTCGGTCTACTCCGCCAGCGCCTACGCCAGCGCCGAGCTGCCCGACATGGACGTCTCCCTGCGCGGCGCGGTCTCCATCGCCCGCCGGCTCCAGGACCCCCTCGCGGAGCTGGTCAAGATCGACCCGAAGTCCATCGGCGTCGGCCAGTACCAGCACGACGTCACCGGCAGCAAGCTCGAGCGCTCCCTCGACGCCGTGGTCGAGGACGCCGTCAACGCGGTCGGGGTCGACGTCAACACCGCCAGCAAGCCGCTGCTGGCCCGGGTCTCCGGCATCACCGACGGCCTGGCCGGCGCGATCGTCGCCCGCCGCGACGCGGCCGGCCCGTTCCCCACCCGCGAGCACCTGCGGGACGTGCCCCGCCTCGGCCCCAAGGCGTTCGAGCAGTGCGCGGGCTTCCTGCGGATCCGCGGCGGCGACAACCCGCTCGACTCCTCCGGCGTGCACCCCGAGGCCTACCCGGTCGTCCGCCGCATCATGGAGAAGACCAACGAGGACGTCGGCGCGCTGATCGGCGACACCAAGACGCTGCGCGGCCTCAACCCGACCGAGTTCACCGACGAGGCGTTCGGCCTGCCCACCGTCAACGACATCCTCAAGGAGCTGGAGAAGCCCGGCCGCGACCCGCGCCCCGAATTCCAGACCGCCACCTTCGCCGACGGCGTGCACACCCTGGGCGACCTCGAGCCGGGCATGATCCTGGAGGGCGTCGTCACCAACGTCGCCGCGTTCGGCGCGTTCGTCGACATCGGCGTCCACCAGGACGGCCTCGTGCACGTCTCCGCCCTCTCCAAGAACTTCGTCGCCGACCCGCACGACGTCGTCAAGTCCGGCGACGTCGTGCAGGTCAAGGTCCTCGCGGTCGACATACCGAGGCACCGCATCTCGCTCACCATGCGAACCGACGACCCGGCCGACGGCGCCCAGCCAAACCCCAGGCAACCCCGGGGACCCCGCCCGAACTCAAGGTCAAAATCACAATCATCGTCCCGAACGGTCCCTGGCCCCACCCCTCAGGCCACGACTCCCAACGACCCGGCCGCCTCCGTCGGCGACGCCACCTCCGACCCCCCCGCGGGCGCTGACGGAGTTGACGGCGCAGTCGCCACCGACGCCGTTGACGGCGCAGTCGCCCCCAGCGCCCCCGGCCGCCGCCGCGGTCCCGGCAGCGAACATCGCGGCGGCAGCGGTACTGACCGCCGCGGCGGCCGCGGCGGTGCCGGGGGTCGCGGGGGTCGCGGCGGTTCCGGTGGCCCCGGCGGTTCCGGTGTTCCCGGCGGCCGTGGTGGTTCCGGTGTTTCCGGTGGCCGTGCTGGTTCCGGTAGCCGCAGTGGCCCGGGCGGCCCGGGCGCCGGCCAGCGCGCCACCGGGTCGGGCGCCGAGGCCGGCCGCCGCGGTGGCGGCTCCGGCACCGGAGATGACGCCCGAGGCGGCTCCGGCGGCGACGGACGTCGCGGCGCCCCCGGCTCCGGCGGCAACTACCACGGCTCAGGCCCCGATCGCCGAGGCGCAGGCGTCGGCAGCGGCGGCAATCGTAACGGCGGCGGCTCCGGCCCGGGCGCCGACCGGCGAGGCTCGGGCTCCGGCGACCGCCGCACCCCGCCGCCCCCGGCCAACAGCGCGATGGCGGAGGCGCTCCGCCGGGCCGGCCTCGTCAACGACGCAGGCAAGCCCGCCAACGAGGCCCCGGCCGACCGCCGCTCCGGCCGCCCGTAGCCCCGCGCAGCCACGAATCGCGGCCGAATTCCGGAAGCTTCACCATCTGCCCCAGGGCGCGAACGCACGCGGGCTCGCAGGGGGGAGTTGAATGGGGTCATGGCTAACATCGAGGACTTCAGACGGCTCGTCGCGGGGGACCACGGCCTGGTCGTAGTCTCCGTCACCCGGACCGACGGGACGATCTCCTCGTCCGTCGTCAACGCCGGGGTGCTGCCGCACCCGGTCACCGGCGAGACCGTCGTCGGCATGGTGATCAGGGGCGGCACCCGCAAGCTGGCCTACCTGCGCGAGCGCCCGTACGCCAACGTGGTGATCCGGTCCGGCTGGCAGTGGGCGGCGGCCGAGGGCGCGGTCGACCTGATCGGGCCGGACGACCCGGAGCCGAGCGTCGACGCCGAGCGGCTGCGCCTGCTGCTGCGCGAGATCTTCACCGCCGCCGGCGGCACCCACGACGACTTCGCCACCTACGACCAGGTCATGCGCAATGAGCGGCGCACCGCGGTCTTCGTCCACCCCGCCCGCGTCTACGCCAACCCCGGCCAGTAGCCACGCCGCCCCGGGCTCGGCCGACGGCGCCACGCTAGCCTTGGCGCATGCAGACTGAACGACGGTTGGTTCCCCTCGCCGACGGCCGCGACATCGACGTGCTCACGGTCGGCGCCGATGACGGATTCCCGCTGGTGGTGCACGAGGGGACACCGAGCGGACTCGTACCCAACGGCAAGATCGTCGGCGCGGCCGAGGAGCGCGGGTTGCGGGTGGTGATGGCGGCCAGGCCCGGCTACGAGGGTTCCACGCCGCGGCCCGGCCGCCGGGTGGCCGACGTCGTCGGCGACATGGCCCAGGTGCTCGACGCGCTCGGGGCCGGCCAGTTCGTGTCGATCGGCTTCTCCGGCGGCGGCCCGCACTCGCTCGCCTGCGCCGCGCTGCTGCCGGGCCGCTGCCTGGCCGCCGCCTCGGTCGCGGGCGTCGGGCCCTACGGCGTCGAGGGCCTGGACTTCCTGGCCGGCATGGGACCGGAGAACGTCGAGGAGTTCGGACTCGCCGTGCGGGGCGCCGACGCGCTGACGCCGTTCCTCGAGAAGGAGGCGGCCGCGCTCGGCTCGATCAAGGGCGAGCAGATCATCGCGTCCCTCGGCGGCCTGATCTCCGGGGCCGACGCCGGCGTGATCAACGGCGAGTTCGCCGATGATCTGGCCCGGAGCCTGCACGGCGCGATCCGGCAGGGGATCGCGGGCTGGCGCGACGACGACCTGGCGTTCGCCGCCGACTGGGGCCTCGACCTGGACGCGTTCGCCGCGCCGGTCGCGATCTGGCAGGGCGACCAGGACCTGATGGTCCCGTTCGCGCACGGCCAGTGGCTGGCCGCGCGCATCCCGGGCGCCCGCGCCCACCTCGAGCCGGGCGCCGGGCACCTGACGATGACCGTCACCGCGATCGACCGCATCCTCGACGACCTGCTCGACCTCGCCGGCCGGCCCCGAGGTTGAATCGGATCGCCCTGACGTCGGGAAGCCTGCTAACCAGGATCGCCATAATTTCTCGGGCGGGCCAGTTGAGCCGTGGGCTCGGTCTCTGTGCCTTACCCTGCTGGGTATGGCCGACCTCATGCCCATGCCGACTTTCGACCTCGCCGTGGGCGATCCCGCCCGACGTCCGCTCGGCCGCGCTGTACTTGGGTCGCTGGCCCTGGCGGCACTGTTCGTGGTGGCCATCCTGCCTGCCCCGGCGCTGCCGACCATGTGGTCCCGTGGCCCTTGGGCGCAATCCGCACTCGGTGTCAGCGAGCAGCGGGTTGGCTGGCCTGATTTCAACGAACTTGTGCTCGGCATAGCCGCCGTGACGGCGATCGGGACCGTGATGGTTGAGTCGCTGGTACATCTCTCGCGGCGCAGGCACCTGCCGGGCAGGTAGTCGTACACCCGGGCCGGGTGCAACTGGCGGCCGTGCGGCTAGACCCGAGCGACGCCGCCGTAGGACCAGGCCCGGTCGGCGATGCGAGCGGGGATGTCGCGGTCCGGGCGCCAGCGGGAAACGAGCACCAGGCCGGGGTCGATCAGTTCCCGGCCGTTGAACATTCGCAGGATGTCGTCCTTGCCGCGCGGCACCCAGGTGGCCCCCCGCCTGGCGGCTTCGGCCGAGGCCTGGTGCGTTCGCTCCGGTGCGAACTCGTCGGTCGAATGCGAGAGGACCAGGTAGCTACCGGGCGCGAGCGCGGACAGGTAGCGCGCGGCGATGGCCACCGCTTCGTCGCCGTCCTCGATGCAGTGCAGCACCGCCACGAACATCAGCGCGACCGGCTGGGCGAAGTCGAGCAGGCGCCCGGCGTCGGCCAGCACCGCGTCGACGTCCCGCAGGTCGGCCCGGACGACGGCCACGTGCTCGTCGTCGGCCAGCAGCGCCTCGGCCCGCATGAACACCACCGGGTCGTTGTCGACGTAGACGACGCGCGCCTCCGGATGGCCGAGCCGGGCCACCTCGTGCGGGTTGGGGCTGATCGGCAGCCCGGTGCCGATATCGAGGAACTGGCGAATCCCGGCGTCGCGGGCAACGGCGACGGCGCGGAGCAGGAAATCACGGTTGCCCCGCGAGGAATCCCGCATCTCCGGCACGAGCTGCAGCCCCCGCTCGGCCATCTCCCGGTCGGCGGCGAAGTTATCCCGGCCGCCGAGCATGTAGTCGTACACCCGGGCGGGGTGCGGGATATCCGTGCGCAGGCCGAGCGCTTTCCAGCTCTCCTGGTTATCCCCGGGCTCAGCCATATCGGCTCCTCTGCTCTGGTCGGCGTTCGTGCGTTCGTTCTCACAACCGGGCGACGCCCGCGTACCATCGACATGTCCTCACATAGAGTGACTTGACGGCAGCAATGGTAGACCCCTGGGACGCTCCCGCAAGGTCTAACCGGCGGTGCCGATACCATCAGGATCGTGTCGTCCGTTCCGCCACCTGAGCCGCCGTCGGCGGCTGATCCGGCCCCGCCGGCCCAGCCCCAGGCCGACCCGCCCGTCGAGACGCAGCTGCCTGATGCGGCGCTGCCCGGCGCGGGGGTGCCCGACGCGTTCGGCCGCCTGTGGACGCCGCACCGGCTCGCCTACATCCAGGGCGGGGGCAAGCCGACCGGCCCCGGCGACCACGAGGACTGCCCGTTCTGCATCGCGCCGCGGCTGTCCGACGAGGAGGGCCTGATCGTCGCGCGCGGCGAGCTGGTCTACGCGGTCATGAACCTGTACCCGTACAACAGCGGCCACGTGCTGATCTGCCCGTACCGGCACCTGGCGGACTACACCGAGCTGACCGCGCCCGAGACGGCCGAGTTCAGCGACTACACCAAGCGGACGATCGCCGCCTTGCGGGCCGTGTCCGGGCCGCACGGGTTCAACCTGGGGATGAACCTCGGCACCGTGGCCGGCGCCGGGATCGCCGCGCACCTGCACCAGCACGTGGTGCCCCGGTGGGGCGGCGACACCAACTTCATGCCGGTCATCGGCCGCACCCGGGTGCTGCCGCAGCTAGTGGCCGACGCCCGCAAGCTGATCGCGGACGCCTGGCCGACCTAGCGGGGACCGAGCCGGCCGACGTCGACGCCCGGCCGAGTTGTCAAGGCGGTGGGCAACGCCGGAGCGTTGCCCACCGCAGGGTCTGATTGCTCGCCGCTCCCTGCGGCGGAGCCGTTAGCAGGTCACGCGGGCGAGATTTCGATGCCGTTGACCTGGGCGTTGTCCTTGACGGTGACGAACTGGATGGTGATCGTGCCGGTGCTGCTGGCGGTGGCGGTGAACGACTCGGCGACCGCCTTGAACTCGCCGCCGGCGGTGGCGAAGATGTCGAAGTTGGTCAGCACCTGGTTGTTGTTGATGAGGACGTTGAAGGTGCGCGATCCGGCCGCGGTCCAGTACTCCTCGGCGAAGTCGAGTCTTACCGTGTAGCTGGCGCCGGCGGTGAGGCCGGGGATGGTGTAGGTGAAGTTGCCGTAGCGGTTGTGCTGGTAGACCGACTGCGGCGCCGGGTTGGTGACGCCGGTGGTGGTGATGGCGGTGGTGGTGCTGGTGGCCGTGCCGCCGGTGTAGTCCTCGTCGGCCACGAACGGCGCCGCCGCCGGGCCGCCGGCCGAGATGTCAGCCCCGCCGGTCCCCGGCCCGGTGCCGCCGCCGCTGACCGGCGTCACCTGAATGCCGTTGACCTGGGCGTTGTCCTTGACGCTGACGAACTGGATGGTGACCGCCCCGGCGCTGCTGGCGGTTGCGGTGAACGACTTGTCGACTGCCTTGAACTCCCCGCCGGCGGTGGCGAAGATGTCGAAGTTGGTCAGCACCTGCGTCCCGTTGACGAGGACGTTGAAGGTGCGCGACCCGGCCGCCGTCCAGTACTCCTCGGCGAAGTCCAGCTGCACCGTGTAACTTCCGCCGGCCGTGAGGCCGGGGATGGTGTAGGTGAAGTTGCCGTAGCGGTTGTGCTGGTAGACCGACTGCGGGGCCGGGTTGGTCACGCCGGTGGTGCTGATGGCGTTGGTGGTGTTGGAGGTGGCGCCGCCGGTGTAGTCCTCGTCGGCCACGAACGGCGAGGCGGCCGGGCCGCCGGCCGAGATGTCAACCCCGCCGGAACCGGTGCTGGTACCGGAACTCACCGTCCAGCTGAACGAGGTCGTCCCGGTCGCTCCGGTCGTGTCCTTGGCGGTCACCGTGACCGACGACGTGCCCGCCGTGGTCGGGGTGCCGGAGATCAGCCCGGTCGAGGCGTTGATCGACAGTCCGGCGGGCAGGCCGGCGGCGCTGTAGGTGAGCGTCTGGCCCGAGGCGGAGTCGGTCGCGCCGATCTGGACGCTGGCGGCCGTGCCGACGGTGGAGGTCCGACTGCCCGGGTTGCCGACCGTGACCGTGTTACCGGTCGTGCCGCCCGACGGCAGGTTCCACACCTGCGCGGCCGAGTCGGTGCAGGCCTCGAGTTCGAGCTGTGCGCTCGGATTACCTCCTGGGTCGGTCAGGCACAGCCCCGAGTTCGGGTTGAGCAGCTCTCCGTTGGACTCGTGGGTCCAGCCCTGGGCGGGGCTGGCGTTGCAGGCGTACCAGTCGACACCGGTCCCCGCGGTCGTCCCCGCGGCCACCACGTCCAGGCAGCCGCCCTGCGTCCGCAGGGTGCCGTCGGTGTAGGGCGACCACTGCTGGCCGGCGTCGCCGTCGCAGCTGTCGGCGATGATCGGGTTGGACTCGGTGTTGAGCGCGCCCTTGTTCGCCAGGCACAGCCCGCCGTTGCCGGTGACCTGGCCGGTCGCGGTGGCGGTGCCGGTCGGGGTCGAGTTGCCGCCCTCCTCGTAGACCGCGACGTACTGCACGCTCATCGACGCGCCGGACGTGGTGGCCGAGGTCGGGGTGGTGCAGTTGCACTCGCCGTTCGGGTAGTTGCCGCCCATGGCCAGGTCGAAGATGATGTAGAAGCCGTGGTCGATGGCCTCCTGCCAGGCGGTGGCGCCGACCGAGGCCTCGGTGATGGTGTCCTCGACGACCCCGTCCATCACGTACTCGAGGGTCTCGGCGCTGGTGTTGGTCCGGTTGATGATCACCGAGTAGGTGTTGTAGCCGGTCTGGCAGCCGGTGGTCGGGCAGGCGATGAGCGGGTGCCCGGGGCTGTTGGCCGAGTCGTGCAGGGTCTGCGAGGCCTCGTTGAGCCCGTTGACGTCCTCCATCATGTCGAGCTCACCCGACTGGGGCCAGCCGCCGCCGGTCCGCATCGGCGACCCGAGCGCCCAGAACGCGGGCCAGTACCCGAGCCCGTTGGCCGGGTTGGGCTGCTCGATCGAGGCGGTCATCTCGAGCTCGCCGCCGGCCGGCGCCTGGAAGTCGTCCCGGGTGCTCTCGATCCGCCCCGAGGTCCAGGTGCCGCCGTTGTCGATCGCCTTGAGCACCAGGTCGCCGTTGCCGTCCAGGTAGACGTTGCTGGTCGAGTTGGTGGTGTTCTCGCTCTCGCCGGTTCCGTAGCCGGTCCCGATGTCGTAGAACCAGTTCGCGGCCGACGGCGCCGACCCGGCCGACCCGGCGAAGTTGTCGCTGAACACCGTCGACCAGCCCGCGGGCGGGGCCGGCGCGGTCCCGGCCAGCGCCGCGGGCGCGACGGCCAGGGTAGACACGACGATCGCGGTCAGGCAGCCCGCCGCCAGCAGCAGCGCGGTGAAGCCGGACCGGAGTCTTGACCCGAGCCGTCTCCGACCGCTACTAGCATGTTCTCGCCACTTCACATCGGACATGGAGTCCTCCTTGACTTCATATAAGACTTGAACTAACTCGGATCTTTATCCCGTTCTGCGTTTCTGGCAAGGCCCTACCGAAACCTGAGCGTTACGGACCCCGGTTACACTGCGTACTTGTTCTAAGATTGAGAAAAAGAAAAGTGGGGGGTGACGGGACCGTGGCGGAACGTAAACGGTCGACCGTCCGCGATTTGCGCAGGGACAACCGCTCTGTTCTGCTGTGGTCGCTGTTCATCGGACAGCCGTGCAGCCGGCAGGACCTGAGCTGGGCCACCGGCCTCAGCACCGCCTCTGTCAGCAATGTCGTGCGGGAGTTCATCGACGAGGGCATCGTCACCGAGGCCGGCTCGGTCGACTCCGACGGCGGGCGCCCCCGGGCGCTGCTGCAGATGGATCCCGACTACGGTCGGGTCATCGGCGTCGACGTCGGCGAGACCCGCATCCGGGTCGAGATGTTCGACATGACGATGGAAATGCGGGCCAGCGCCAACTACGCCCTTGACGCCCAGCAGCAGGGCATCGACGTGGTCGTCGACCGGGTCAACGCCGGGCTCGCGAGCGTGCTCGCCGACGGCGGGTGCGATCCCTCGGCGGTGCTCGGCGCGGGCATCGGGGTTCCCGGCGTCGTCGAGCACGAGGGCGAGGAGGCCCTGGTCTACGCGCAGACCTACGGCTGGGACGCGGTGCCGCTGGGGCGGCTGCTGCGGCCGACCGGCGACTTCCCGCTCTACATCGAGAACGGGGCCAAGACGATGGGGCAGGCCGAGCTGTGGTTCGGCGGCGGCCGCGGCGCCCGGCAGGTCGTCGTCTGCCTGATGGGCTCCGGCCTCGGCGCGAGCATCGTCACCGGCGCCCCCGGCCGGGGCGGCACCGCCGCCGCGGTCGAGTGGGGGCACACCACGGTCGAGGTCGGCGGGAGAGCCTGCCGCTGCGGCTCTCGCGGCTGCCTGGAGGCGTACGTGGGGGCCGGGGCGATCCTGGACCGGTACGGGCTCTCGCTGCCGGGCGCGGACGAGGAGTCGGCGCTGGCCGCCTTGGTCGCGGCGGGTGACGCGCGGTCGGCCGAGATCCTCGACGAGACCGCGCTGTACCTCGGCGCCGGCATCGCCGATCTGGTGAACCTGTTCGGCCCCGAGCGGATCATCCTCGGCGGCTGGGCCGGGCTGCTGCTGGGGGAGCGCCTGCTGCCAGCCATCCGCGAGGCGGCCAGGGAGCACTCGCTCACCCACCAGTTCGCCCAGACCTCGATCGAGCTCGGCCGCCTGGGCCCGGACGCGGTGGCGCTGGGCGCCGCCACGCTCCCGATGGAGCGCTTCCTCGACGGCGCGATGTCCGCCAAGGCGGGGGACCTCGCCGCCGGCTGAGAAAAAAACGGGAAGGCAAAACTTAATTTAGGACTTGTCAGAAGCGTCTCACTCCGTATCATGCGAGTTAATTCAAGTCTTAGATTAACTCTAGGAGCCTGCATGGCCCACACGTCCTCGCCCTCCGCGCGCCGCCCGACGGGCCCGCGGCGGCGGCACCAGCGGCCAGCTCAGCGAGACCGGCTAGGTGGCGAGTTCGCAACGCCAACCCCCCAACGCCCGCGCCCTCGCAGCTGCAGCACTGCGGGGGCGCGGGACCATCAACGGCGCTCGCCCCGCGGGACACCAGCGCCGGGGCGAGCGCCCAACCCGGCGGGCGGGCTAGTCAGGCCGCGAGTCCGCCGCCACCTTGGCCGACAGGTGCGAAGGCAGCGGCTCGTGCCGCAGGTAGCCGCGGGTGAACGACCCGGTCCCGTGCGAGACCGACCGCAGGTCGATCGAGTACCGCATGATCTCGAGCTCGGGCACCTCGGCCCGGATCTGGGTCCGCCCGATGCCCACCGGCGCGGTGCCGATCACCCGCCCGCGCCGGCCGGACAGGTCCGACATGACCGCTCCGACGTAGTCGTCGGGCACCAGGATCGACACCTCGTCGACCGGCTCGAGCAGCATCGGCGACGCCTTCTCGGCCGCGTCCCGCAGGGCGGCCCGCCCCGCCTTCTGGAACGCCATGTCAGAAGAGTCGACCGGATGCGCCTTGCCGTCGAACAACGTCACCCGGACCCCGGTCATCGGGTACCCGGCCAGTACCCCCGCCTCGAGCTGGGCGCGGACGCCCTTCTCGACCGACGGGATGAACTGCCGCGGCACCACCCCGCCGACGATCTTGTCCACGAACTCGAACCCGGCCGCGCCCGCGGGCAGCGGCTCCACCTCGATATGGCAGATCCCGTACTCGCCGTGGCCGCCGGTCTGCTTGACGTTCCGGCCGAGCCCGCGGGCCGAGCAGCCCACGGTCTCGCGCAGCGGCACCCGCAGCGACACCGTGTCCACCGCGACCCCGTACCGGGACGAGAGGCGGTCGAGCAGCACGTCGGAATGGGCCTCGCCCATCGACCAGAGCACCAGCTGGTGGGTCTCCGCGTTTATCTCCAGCCGCATGGTCGGATCCTCGGCCACCAGCCGCGCGAGCGCGGTCGCGAGCTTGTCGTCGTCCGCCTTCGACCGGGCCACGAACGCGACCGGCAGCAGCGGCTCCGGCATCGACCACGGCTCCATCAGCAGCGGCTGCTCCTTCGACGAGAGCGTGTCGCCGGTCTCCGCCGTCGACAGCTTCGCCACCGCGCACACCGAGCCCGCCTCGCACGAGGCCACCGGCCGCTGCACCTTGCCCAGGGGTGAGGTCAGCGCGCCGATCTTCTCGTCGTCATCGTGATCGGGGTGCCCGCGGGCGACCCGTCCGTGCCCGGACACGTGCACCACCGCGTCCGGGGTGAGCGTGCCGGAGAACACCCGCACCAGCGAGATGCGCCCCACGTAGGGGTCGGAGGTGGTCTTGACCACCTCGGCCAGCAGCGGGCCGTCGGGGTCGCACGACAGGCCCGTGATCGGCGTGCCGTCGACGGCCGACGTCACCGGCGGAAGCGGATGCTCAAGCGGCGACGGCAGCGCCTGGGTGACCACCTCGAGCAGCTCCGCGAGCCCGATCCCGAGCGGCGAGGCGACCGCGAGCACCGGGTAGAACGAGCCGCGCGCGACCGCCTTCTCCAGGTCCGAGATCAGCACCGAGGTGTCCACCGCCTCGCCGGACAGATAGCGCTCCATGAGCGTCTCGTCCTCGCTCTCGGTGATGATCCCCTCGATCAGCGCGTCCCGCTCGGCGGCCATCGCCTCCTTGTCGCTGCCGCGGGTGACCGGCCGGGTCGAGCGCTTGCCCGACGAGTACTCGTAGAGCGTCTCCGAGAGCAGCCCGATCAGGCCGCTGACGCCGGGCGCGCCGCCCGCCGTCGGCAGGTACAGCGGCGCCACGCCCTCGCCGAAGGCGTCCTGGCACTCGGCCAGCACCGTCGCGAAGTCCGCCCGGCCGTGGTCGATCTTGGTGATGACGACCGCCCGCGGCATCCCCACCTGCGCGCACTCCTCCCACAGGAGGCGGGTGACCCCGTCGATCCCCTCGCACGCCGACACCACGAACAGCGCGCAGTCGGCCGCCCGCAGCCCGGCCCGCAGATCTCCGGTGAAATCGGCGTAGCCCGGGGTGTCGAGCAGGTTGACGGTGATCCCGTCAACGACAAACGGCAGCAGCGTCAGGTTCACCGATCGCTTCTGCCGTAGCTCTACTTCGTCGAAATCGCTGGCGGTGGTGCCGTCCTCGACCCGCCCGGTCCTGGTAATCGCGCCCGTCTGCGATAGCAGGGCCTCCGCCAGCGTGGTCTTCCCGCTCCCTGAATGGCCGACAAGCACGACGTTGCGGACGTTTTCCGCCCCGCCGCTGACGCCGCCGGCCCCCGAATCCCTGCCCTGGCCTACCGCCCCCGCGCCTGTAGAGCCTGATGTTCCAGTCACTCTCGTCGCCTCCTCGCGCTTCCTCGCGCTCGATGAGCTTCCGTGTTCACAGAGTGAACCTGCCGGGCGAGTTACCACAAGACCCCCAGCGGGAATCGATCAGGTAGCGAGCGGGTAACCGGGGACGATACGTAACGATCGCGGAAGGTAATGAAGCCAAAGCGGGACAGACACGCGCACCGATCGGAAACAAGACCCAAGTAAGATCTTGACCGGCCATGCTGAACTTCCTCCGTCCCGTCTTCGCGCGCCTGTTCAAACCGATTGTCCAGGGGCTCGCGCGAACCCCGGTGACCCCGAACATGATCACGGTCGCCGGCACCGTCGGCGTCTCCGCCGCCGCGCTCTGGCTGCTCCCGATCGGCGAGCTGTTCCCCGGCGCGTTCATCGCGACGTGCTTCGTCTTCACCGACATGCTCGACGGCCAGCTGGCCAGGATCAAGGGCGACTCGGGCAAGTACGGCGCGTTCCTCGACTCGACGCTGGACCGGTTCGGCGACGCGGCCGTCTTCGGCGGCATCACGATCTGGTTCATGCGCACCAACCACCTGCTCGCCGTGGTCAGCCTGTTCTGCCTGGCGGCGGGGTTGTCGGTCTCCTACGTCAAGGCCCGGGCGGAGGGACTCGGCCTGAACGCCGACGTAGGCTTGATCGAGCGCCCGGAACGGCTGATCATCGGCCTGACCTCGATCGGCCTGTCCGGCCTGGGCATCCCGTACGTGCTCCCGATCGGCATGTGGGGGCTCGCCGCGGGCACCGCGCTCACCCTCTACCAGCGGATGCGCGCCGTCTACGTAGACGCCAAATCCCAGGCGGCCGCGTCACCCGCGGCCCCGACCGCGCCCCAGCCCACGGCCCCACCAGCGGCGACACCGCCAGCGCCACCGACCGTGCCGTCGGCCACCGTACCGCCCCCAGCACCCGCGCCGGCCGCCACGCCGGGCGCGGCACCGACCGAGGAAGAGTGATGGCGACCCTGCGCGAACGACTGAGCAGCGCGGCGTTCGGCGCCGGCTGGAGTCTGGTCTGCCGCCTCCCCGAGTCAGTGGCGCGCGCCCTCTTCAACTTCGGGGCCGACACCGCCTGGCGCAAGCAGGGCGGCGGCGTGCGGGTCCTCGAGGGCAACCTGCTGAGAATTTTCCGAACGGACCCGGCTTACTCTCCCGGCGTCCAGCCCGACGGTACCTACGTGGACGAAGGCAAGGAGCTGCGCACGCTCTCGCGCGAGGTAATGCGCTCGTACGGGCGGTACTACCTGGAGACGTTCCGCATGCAGGCGATCCCGGCCGAGCGCATCGCGGCCGGGATGCACGTCAACTTCGACCAGGCCGACCTGGCCCTCGAGTACGTGAAGAACGGCCGCGGCGTGATCTTCGCCCTCCCGCACATGGGCGACTTCGAGCTGACGGGCAAGTGGATCATCGGCTACGGGGCCGCTCGTTCACCACCGTGGCCGAGCGACTCAAGCCCGATGCGGTCTTCCAGATGTTCCTCGACTTCCGGCAGAGCCTGGGCATGGAGGTACTGCCGACCACCGGCGGCCCGCACCCGTTCGGGGTCATGGCGCAGCGCCTGCGGGCGGGCAAGCTGGTCTGCCTGGTCGCCGACCGGGACCTGTCCGACACCGGGGTCGAGGTGGACTTCTTCGGCGAGAAGGCGCTCTTCCCGGCCGGCCCGGCCTCCCTGGCGATCCAGACCGGGGCGGCGCTGATGCCGGTCGCCTGCTGGTTCGAGGGCGAGGACGAGTGGGGCGCCCACATCTACGACGAGATCCCGATCCCGGCCGACGGCACCCGCAAGGAGAAGGCCGCCGCGATGACCCAGACGATGGCGACCGTCTTCGAGGAGGCGATCCGCGAGCACCCGCAAGACTGGCACATGCTCCAGAGGCTCTTCGTCAACGACCTCGACCCCGACCGCCTGGCCCGCAGCCGCAACCGCCCCGTCAGCAGACGGCACCGCGCCCGACGGCGACCACGCCTCCGACCAGCGAAGACGGGGTCTCGCCGTGAGGATAGGCATCGCCTGCCCGTACTCGTGGGACGTGCCCGGCGGCGTCCAGCAGCACATCCGGGACCTGGCCGAGGCCCTGATCGGGATGGGCCACGAGGTCTCGGTGATCGCCCCGGCCGATGAGGACCGGCCGCTGCCGAGCTATGTCGTCCCCACCGGCCGGGCCATGCCAGTGCCGTACAACGGGTCGGTCGCCCGGCTCTCGTTCGGGCCGCTGTCGGCCAACCGGGTGCGCCGCTGGCTCCGCGACGGCGACTTCGACGTTCTGCACGTGCACGAGCCGACCGTCCCGTCGCTGCCGCTGCTGGCCTGCTGGGTAGCCACCGGGCCGATCGTGGCCACGGTGCACACCGCGATGCCGAAGTCCCGGGTGCTGCTCGCCACCCAGCCGGTGCTGCGCACCGCGCTGGAGAAGATCGACGCCAGGATCGCGGTCTCGGAGGCGGCCAGGACCACGTTCGTCGAGCACCTGGGCGGCGACGCGGTGCTGATCCCGAACGGGGTCGCCACCCACCGCTACCAGCATGCGAACCCGCTCGAGGGCTGGCCGGGGACGGGCGGCGTGATCGGCTTCCTGGGCCGGATGGACGAGTCCCGCAAGGGCCTGTCGGTCCTGCTCAAGGCGTTCGAGCTGCTGGCGCCGGGGCGACCGGGGCTGCGGCTGCTGATCGCCGGCCCCGGCGACGCCGACGAGCAGCGGCACAAGCTCCCGGCCGACCTCCGGAACCGGGCCGTCTTCCTCGGCGAGGTGTCGGAGGAGGACAAGGTCCGCGTGCTGCACTCGGTCGACGTCTTCTGCTCGCCGAACACCGGCGGCGAGTCGTTCGGCATCGTCACCGCCGAGGCGATGGCGGCCGGGGTGCCGATCGTCGCCAGCGACATCCCCGCGTTCCGTCAGGTGCTGCGCGACGGCCGGGCCGGCGAGCTGTTCGGCGTCGGCGACCCGGCCGACCTCGCCCGGGTGACGGCCCGGCTGCTCGACGACCCCGCCCGCCGGGCCGAGCTCTCGGTCGCCGCCCTCGACGCCGTCGCCGACTACGACTGGGGCGTCGTCGCCGGGAACGTCGTCAGCGTCTACGAAACGGTCGTCCTCGGCCGCTCCACCGTCTCGCTCGCCCAGTGAGCGTTGGCGCTGCGGCCCACAGCGCCAAACCCGCGTTGACGCGGTGGCCCACAGCGCCAAACCTATTGGCGCGATGGGCCACCGCGCCAGGGTGCTACTAGCGCGGTGGCCCACAGCGCCAAGAAACACCGCCCCCAAGAATTCAGATAACAGCAAGAAGTGAGGCCTTCGTGATCTGGACCATCGTGGTGCTGGCCGTCCTGGTCCTGGTGCTGTTCGGGTTCTGGGTCTCCTGGCGCGCCAGCCGGCTCGACCGGCTGCATAACCGGGTCGAGTCCGCCCGGACCGCGCTCGACCTGGCCCTGGTCCGCCGGTCCTCGGCCGCGGCCGACCTCGCCTCCTCGGGGATGATCGACCCGGCCACCAGCCTGCTGCTGGCCGACGCGGTCCGGCGGGCTCGGCAGGCCGGCCCGTCCGAGCTCGGCCTGGCCGAGTCCGACCTGACCCGCGCGCTCCGCGCCACCCTCGACGAGCCCGGCTTCCGCACCGAGCTGGCCGAGAACGAGGGCGCGACCGAGCTCGTCGGCGAGGTCGAGGCGGCCTCGCATCAGGTCTACCTCGCCCGCAAGTTCTACAACGACCTGGCCGGCCGCACGATCGACGACCGCCGCCGCCCGCTGGCCCGGGTCCTGCACCTGTCCGGCACGGCCCGGGCGCCCGAGTTCTTCGACATTGACGACGCCCTGACCGGCGGCGACCGGAGCAGCTGATGCACCCTGCGGGTGACGGTTTCTCTGTGGCAGGCGTCACACAGGGTGGCCACATACGATGTAAATAACCACACCCGCACCAGGAGGTTTTCAGTGTCCACCGTCCACGCGATGTCGGGCGCCGAGGCAGTCGCCCCGGACCGTTCGGAATCATCGAATGTGAATTTCCCCGAGACGGGCACTGCGCGGGTGAAGCGGGGCATGGCCGAGATGCTCAAGGGCGGCGTCATCATGGACGTGGTCACGCCCGAGCAGGCCAAGATCGCCGAGGACGCGGGCGCGGTCGCGGTGATGGCGCTCGAGCGGGTGCCGGCCGACATCCGCGTGCAGGGCGGCATCGCCCGGATGAGCGACCCGGACATGATCGACGGCATCATCAGCGCGGTCTCGATCCCGGTGATGGCCAAGGCGAGGATCGGCCACTTCGCCGAGGCGCAGGTGCTGCAGGCGATCGGCGTCGACTACATCGACGAGTCCGAGGTGCTGACCCCGGCCGACGAGGCCCATCACATCGACAAGTGGAAGTTCACCGTGCCGTTCGTCTGCGGCGCGACCAACCTGGGCGAGGCGCTGCGCCGGATCGCCGAGGGCGCCGCGATGATCCGCTCCAAGGGCGAGGCGGGCACCGGCAACGTGGTCGAGGCGACCCGGCACATGCGCTCGCTCTCGGCGGGCATCCGCAAGCTGGCGGGCCTGCCGCCGGAGGAGCTGTTCACCGCCGCGAAGGAGCTGCAGGCCCCCTACGACCTGGTCGCCGACGTTGCCCGGGCGGGCCGGCTGCCGGTCGTGCTGTTCACCGCCGGCGGCATCGCCACCCCGGCCGACGCCGCGATGATGATGCAGCTGGGCGCGGAGGGCGTGTTCGTCGGCTCGGGCATCTTCAAGTCGGGCGACCCGGCCGCCCGCGCGGCCGCGATCGTGAAGGCGACTACCTTCCACGACGACCCCGACGTGATCGCGAAGGTCTCCCGCGGCCTCGGCGAGCCGATGGTCGGCATCAACGTCGACACCCTCCCGGCCGACCAGCGCTACGCCTCCCGAGGCTGGTAGACGTTGCCGGAGATCGGCGTGCTCGCCCTCCAGGGCGACGTGCGCGAGCATGTCCGGGCTCTGGAAGGCGCGGGCGCGACCGCGAGGCCGGTCCGACGGCTGGCCGAGATCGAGGCAGTGGACGGCCTGGTCATCCCGGGCGGGGAGTCGACCACGCTGTGGCGCCTGGCGACTGCGTTCGAGCTGCTCGACCCGATCGCCAAGCTGATCGCCGACGGACTGCCCGTCTTCGGCTCCTGCGCCGGGCTGATCATGCTGGCCGACCGGCTCGAGGACGGCGTCGCCGGACAGCGGACCTTCGGCGGCATCGACATGACCGCGCGGCGCAACGCGTTCGGCCGCCAGGTCGACTCGTTCGAGCGCGACGTAACGCTGCGGTTGGGCGATAATGCGGATAAGTCGCGGTTTCACGCGGTGTTCATCCGGGCCCCGTGGGTCGCGCAGGCCGGCCGCGGGGTCGCCGTGCTCGGCGAAGATAACGGTAGGATCGTCGCCGTCCGGCATGGTGTGCTGCTCGCCACCGCGTTCCACCCGGAGCTGACCCCGGACCTGCGCATTCACGAGCTTTTCGTTTCAATGGTGAAGGGGACGTCATGAGCGGCCACTCCAAGTGGGCCACCACCAAGCACAAGAAGGCGGTGGTCGACGCTAAGCGAGGCAAGCTTTTCGCCAAGCTGATCAAGAACGTCGAGGTGGCGGCGCGGACCGGTGGCGGTGACCCGGCGGGCAACCCGACGCTGTTCGACGCGATCCAGAAGGCCAAGAAGGCCTCGGTTCCGAACGAGAACATCGACCGCGCTGTCAAGCGCGGCTCCGGCCAGGAGGCCGGCGGCGCTCAGTACGAGAACATCACCTACGAGGGCTACGGTCCCGGCGGCGTGGCGGTGCTGGTGGAGTGCCTGACCGACAACCGGAACCGCGCCGCCAGCGACGTCCGGGTCGCGTTCACCCGCAACGGCGGCCGGATGGCCGACCCTGGCTCGGTGGCGTACCTGTTCAACCGCAAGGGCGTCATCGTCGTCGAGAAGACCAAGGACCTGACCGAGGACGACGTGCTGCTTGCGGTCCTCGACGCGGGCGCCGAGGAGGTCAACGACCTGGGCGAGTCCTTCGAGGTCGTCTCCGAGCCGACCGACCTGGTCGCGGTGCGCACCGCCCTGCAGAACGCCGGCATCGACTACGAGTCGGCCGACGCCGCGTTCCTGCCGAGCAGCGAGATCGACCTGGACGAGGACCAGGCGCGCAAGGTACTCAAGATGATCGACGCGCTCGAGGACTCCGACGACGTCCAGGACGTGTACGCGAACTACAACGTGTCCGACGAGATCATGGAGAAGCTCGGGTAGCGGACCTCGTCCGTCGCGGGACCCGCCGGTGCCGGTTCACGCGCAAATCCATCTACACCTATCTGCTTAATTTCAAGGCGGACCGCGCCCGCGTCCGTAGGCTCCCAGGAGGGTCACCGAACCCTACGGACCGCCCTCCGTCAGCAAGGCGGTGGTCAACGGGTGCCAGCCGGGGGAGTTATAGGGTCGGGGCTTGTGACTGACGTGGTTATTCGGGAGATTACCGGCGACGACGACATGGCAGCCCAGCTCGACCTGGGGCAGCGGGCGTTCGGGATCTACTCGGCCGGGCAGCGGGCCTCGTGGTCCTACATCGCCGGGCTGCGGGCCGGGCAGGGCCTGTTTCTGGGGGCGTTCGACGGCGATGCGCCCGCCGGGGCGGCGATGATCCACGACCTGCGGCAGTGGTGGCTGGGCCGCTCGGTCCCGGTCGCGGGCATCGCCTCGGTCAAGGTCGCGCCCGAGTTCCGGGGCGGCGGCATCGGCCGCCGGCTGATGACCGCGGTGCTGGACGCCGCCGCGGCGCGCGGCTACCCGCTGTCGGCGCTGTACCCGGCGACGATGCCGATCTACCGGTCGCTCGGCTGGGAGCTGGCGGGCGGCAAGTACGTGGCGACGGTCCCGGCCCGCTCGCTGCGGACGCTCATCGCCCCGGACCCGGCCGCGGCGGCCGGCGATACGGGCGTCGACCGGGGCCGGACGGCCTCGTCCCAGGTCCGCCGGGCCGGGCCCGACGACGCCGCCGAGGTCATCGCCGTGATCGGCCGCGCCCATCAGGCCGCCCGCGATGCCGGCCCGCTGACCTGGGACGAGGGCCCGACCAGGCAGTGGCTGAGCCGCCCCGACCTGTACTCCTACCTGGCCGGCGACGACGGCTACGCGGCCTACCGCTGGGACGGTGACGGGCACGCGAACCTGCTGGTCGAGCGGGTGCACGCAGTCACACCGGAATCGCTGCGGGCGCTCTGGTCGGTGATCGCCTCGCACTCCTCGGTCGCCCGCACGGTCACCGCCCTGACCGCGCCGAACGACCCGTTCTGGTGGCTGACGGCCGAACGCGACGCCACCGTCGGCAAGCGCTCGATGTGGATGCTGCGGGTGGTCGACGCGCCGGCCGCGATCGCCGCCCGCGGCTTCCCGCCCGGCGTCTCCGTTAGCGTGCAACTCGCGGTTCACGATCAGGCCCGTCCCGCCAACTCCGGTCGCTGGCAGCTGACGGTCGCCGACGGCAAGGGCACGCTGGTCTCAGCCGGGGCCGTCAGCAAGGCCGCCGCCATTCCGCCCGCCGGTGACGCCGCCCGTTCCGGCGCCGCCGCCATCCCGCCCGCCGGCGACGCCGCCCGTTCCGGCGGCGTCGCCGTCCCGCTCACGATCGGCGCCCGCGGCCTGGCGGCGCTGTACGGCGGCACGCCGGTCGGGACGCTCCGGCTGTCCGGGCTGGCGTCGGGCGGCACCCCGGACGACGACGCCGCCCTCGACGCGGCCTTCGCCGCGACGGCCTACATGGTGGACGACTTCTGATCACGCGCCGCCGATAACCTGTGAACAGGCCGATATAGAGCCTCAGGATCGGCCGGTCGCGGTCATGCTGGTCGCGGTGCCGCACATGCTCCGCGACGAGGAAGACCCGCAGGGCCTGGTGGAGGTCACCGCCTTCTTCGACGGGCTGACGGTGGTCGACCCGGGCGTGGTCCTGACCCACCAGTGGAGCCCCGACTCGGCGGCCGAGGCCGCGACCCCGGGCGTGCTCCGGGCCGACGCCGCCCGCGCAGGGGAGCCCTGCACAATGACCGAGACGACAGCGACACGAGGCTTTCTACGGGATTCCGGCGCTATGACGCGGTAGGGTTCCTGGCGAACAGATGTTCGCTGGCGGACGGGAGCGCGCGATGACCGGGTGGACCTGGTGACCCAGTACGCGCCGCGGCCGCCGACCCGGGTTTTCGGCATCGACCCCGGCCTGACCAGGTGCGGGCTCGGCGTGGTGGACGGCGTCCCCGGCCGCCCGCCCACCCTGGTCGCGGTCGGCGTGGTCCGCACCGACGCGGACGAGCACATCGCCGCCCGGCTGCTTGCGATCGAGGAAGAGATCGAGCGCTGGCTGACCGAGTACCGGCCCGACACGGTGGCCGTGGAGCGGGTGTTCAGCCAGCACAACGTGCGCACGGTAATGGGCACCGCCCAGGCCGGGGCGGTGGCGATCGTCTGCGCCGCGCGGCGCGGCCTGCCGGTCACGCTGCACACGCCGAGCGAGGTCAAGGCGGCCGTGACCGGCAGCGGCCGGGCCGACAAGGACCAGGTCACGGCGATGGTGATGCGGCTGCTGCGGATGACCGCCCCGCCGCGTCCGGCCGACGCCGCCGACGCGCTCGCGCTGGCGATCTGCCATCTGTGGCGCGCCCCGGCGCTCAAGGCCAGGCAGCCACCCGCAGGCGCGGGCCGATCAACCACAAGCGCTGGCAAATCAACCGCAAGCGCGAGCACAGCACCAAGCGCAAGCACTCCAAGCACAACCCCCGTAGTTGGAGGGACAAGGTGATCGCGCACCTGAGCGGCAGCGTCGCCGGGGTCAGCCCGGACGGCGCCGTGATCGACGTCGGCGGCTTCGGGCTCCGGGTGCAGTGCACCCCCGGCACCCTCGCGTCGCTCAAGCTGGGCGAGCCGGCCCGGGTGGCGACCTCGCTGGTCGTGCGGGAAGACTCGCTCACCCTGTTCGGCTTCGGCACCGAAGACGAGCGGAACGTATTCGAGCTGCTGCAGACGGCCAGCGGTATCGGTCCCAGGCTGGCGCTGGCGATGCTGGCGGTGCACTCGCCCGACGCGCTCCGCCGCGCCGTCGCGGCCGAGGACATCAAGGCCCTGACGATGGTCCCCGGCGTCGGTAACAAGGGCGCGCAGCGGATCATCCTCGAGCTCAAGGACCGCCTCGGCGCCCCCGGCGAGCTGGCCACGGCCACGGCGACGGGGCCGGGCCCGCCCGCCGGGCCGAGCCGTCCTGGCGCGACCAGGTGCAGTCGGGCCTGGTCAACCTGGGCTGGTCGGCCCGCGACGCCGACGCCGCCGTCGACGCGGTCGAGGCCGACTCCGGCGACCAGACGCCGGACGTCGCCACCGCGCTCCGCGCCGCGCTGCGGAAGCTGTCGCGGCAGTGACGGACCGACGCGACGCCCTCACCGGGGCCGAGGAAGCGGAGCTCGAACGCCGCCGCCGGGCGTGGGAGGACGGCGAAGACGCCGGCGGAGACGTCGCCGACAGCGTTGTCTCGCCGCTGGCCGACAGCGACGAGCGGGTGATCGAGGGCGCGCTGCGGCCCAAGCGGCTCGACGACTTCGTCGGCCAGCAACGGGTCCGCGAGCAGCTCACCCTGCTGCTGCACAGCGCCCTGCGGCGCGGCCGTCCGCCGGACCACGTGCTGCTGTCGGGGCCGCCCGGCCTCGGCAAGACCACGATCGCGATGATCATCGCGGCCGAGCTCGGCGCCCCGCTGCGCATCACCAGCGGCCCCGCGATCGAGCGCTCGGGCGACCTCGCGGCGGTGCTGTCGACCCTGCAGGAGGGCGAGGTCGTCTTCATCGACGAGATCCACCGCCTCGCCCGCCCGGCCGAGGAGATGCTGTACCTCGCGATGGAGGACTTCCGGGTCGACATCGTGGTTGGCAAGGGCCCCGGCGCGACCGCCATCCCGCTCGACATCGCCCCGTTCACGCTGGTCGGCGCGACCACCAGGGCCGGGCTGCTGCCGGCCCCGCTGCGCGACCGGTTCGGCTTCACCGGGCACCTGGACTTCTACCAGCCCGAGGAGCTCGCGATCATCGTCAAACGGTCGGCCGGTCTGCTCGGCGTCCGGATCGAGGACGACGGCATCGAGGAACTCGCATCCCGGTCGCGGGGCACCCCGCGGATCGCCAACCGGCTGCTCCGCCGGGTCCGCGACTACGCCGAGGTCCGCGCCGACGGCCTCGTCACCAGGGACCTCACCAGGACCGCGCTCGAGCTCTACGAGGTGGACGAGCTCGGGCTTGACCGGCTCGACCGGGCCGTCCTCGACGCGCTGATCAGGAGGTTCGGCGGCGGCCCGGTCGGCCTGTCCACCCTCGCCGTCGCGGTGGCCGAGGAGGCGGAGACGGTCGAGGTGGTGGCCGAGCCGTTCCTGGTCAGGCACGGCCTGCTGGTCCGGACCCCGCGCGGCCGGGTGGCAACCCCGGCCGGCTGGGCGCATCTGGGGCTCACCCCGCCCCCGTCAGTCGATCTGCCCACACTTTTCGACTGAGCGGACACGCGAAACCCCAGGAGGGACCGCCACTCAGCGTTACCGGCCAGCAAACGAACTCGTCTGGACGTAACGATCACGGACGGAAACCCCGTAGGGTGGTTATGCGTTATTCCTAGCGCCGCTACACTGCGCAGGTTGGCAGTGCCTGTCACCGTAATGACCGGGGCCAGCCAGCTGAGCGGAATGTCAACCGGAAGGATGCCCCGATGCTGGGGAATTATGATCTTGCTGCCACTGCGGCTAAGAGCAGCGGCTTCAACCCGTCCACGCTGATCCTCATCCTGATCGTCGTCGTGGCGTTCTACTTCCTGATGATCAGGCCGCAGCAGCGCCGCAAGCAGGCCGCCGCGCAGCAGTCGAACAACGTGGAGCCGGGCGCGCGCGTGCGGACCACCGCGGGCATGTACGCCACGGTCGTCGACACCGACGGCGACGACGTGATCCTCGAGGTCGCGCCGGGCGTCGAGGTGCGCTACATGAAGCGCGCGATCATGGAGGTCGTCAGCCCCGGCGACCCGGTCGACGAGACCGAGACGGACGACGTAGACGAGGACGCTGACGTCGAGCACGACGCCGACTCGGACGAAGAGCACACCGACGCCGACTGGGAGTCGTTCGCGAGCGACGACGTCGCCGGGACCGGCAGCTCCACCGGCAGCACGACCGCCAGCACCACCAAGGACTAGCGGCACCCGCCCAGGCGACTTCAACCAGGCAGGCGATAAGTGGCACCCCCAAGCAGAAGCGGCTCACGACCGGGCCGCGCGCTGGCTGGACTGGCGGCGCTGATCTTGATCATGCTGATCTCGATCCTCGGCGCCCAGACGTTCAACCCAGGCAACTGGCACAACCAGTTCAAGGTCGCCCTCGGGCTCGACCTGTCAAGCGGCACCCAGGTGGTGCTTAAGGCAGCGACCCCGAACGGCGCGGTGCCGCCGGCCGTCGGAGATGCAGGCGTCCGTCGGGGTCCTGGAGAACCGGGTCAACGGCACCGGCAACTCCGGGGCGCAGGTCCAGACGCAGGGCAGCGACCAGATCACCGTCACGGTGCCTGGCAAGGCCGCCACCAGCGTCGTCAACCTGATCGACACGACCGCCAAGCTGGCCTTCCGGCCGGTGCTGCTATTTGAGCCTTACACCGGCGTCTCGACCGCCCCCGCCAAGGCCAAGGCGACCGGGACCCCGGCGCCGACGCCGAGCGGGTCGGCCAGCAGTACCGCCACCCCCGCCGCGTCGCCGACCCCGTCGGTCAGCTCGACCGCCGAGCGCCAGCGCGAAGGCGTCGACCTCCGACGTCTCCGCCAAGCTCGCCAGCCCGACCGCCACCCCCACCGGCACGGCATCGGCGAAGGCGACGACGAGCTCGACGGCCAAGGCGACCGCGTCGCCCACCGCCACCGCCACCCCGAGCGCCAACCCGGGTGCCACCGCCGCCGCGACCACCACCTACGGCGACCCGTCGGCGGTCAGCGCGGCCACGATGAAGCAGTTCGACGCGCTGGTCTGCAAGCCCGGCCCGAACCAGTACACCGTGGACGACAACTGGAAGAGCACCGTCCCCGGCTACAGCGAAGACGATTCCCCGTGGGACAACCCCAAGATCCAGACTGTCTCCTGCGACGCGTCCGGCAACAAGTACGTGCTCGGCCAGGCCGTGGTTCAAGGGCACACGAGATCTCCTCGGTCAACGCCGCCCTGGACACGAGCAATGACCAGTGGGTCGTCAACATCACCCTGAACGGCGCGGGGACTTCGGCCTTCGGCACGCTGACCACCAACCAGTACAGCAAGTACTTCTCCGGGTACCAGGGCGGCAACGAAACACGACGCCGTGCTTGACCAGATCGGGATCACGCTCGACGGCGACGTGTCGTCGGCGCCGGAGACCAACGGGGCGCTCACCTCCGGCTCGTTCCAGATCACCGGCCCGCGCGCCGAACGGCTTCTCCGAGGCCCAGGCGACCCAGCTCCAGAACGTCCTCAAGTTCGGATCGCTGCCGCTGACCTTCCAGCTGCAGGACGAGCTCTACATCTCCCCCCAGACCGGCCACGCCTCGCTCAGCGCGGGACTGCTCGCGGGCATCCTCGGCCTGGTTCTGGTCGTGATCTACCTGTTCTACTACTACCGGGGGCTCGGCATCGTGTCGGTCTCCAGCCTGCTGATCGCGGCCTTGCTGGCCTACTTCTCGGTCGTGCTGCTGTCCAAGTACCAGAACTTCACGATGTCCCTGTCGGCGATCGCCGGTTTGGTGGTGGCGATCGGCATCACCGCCGACTCGTTCATCGTCTACTTTGAGCGGCTCCGTGACGAGGTACGGGACGGCAAGGCGCTCCGCCCGGCGGTCGAAGCCGGGTGGAAACGGGCGCGGCGCACGATCCTGGTCTCGGACACGGTCTCGTTCCTGGCGGCGGTGCTGCTATACCACTTCGCCACCAGTGACGTCCAGGGCTTCGCCTACACCCTCGGCCTGACCACGATCATCGACGTCATCGTCGTCTTCCTGTTCACCAAGCCGATGGTGACCCTGCTGGCCGGGACGAAGTTCTTCAGCAGCGGGAACAAATGGTCCGGGCTCGACCCGGAGCGGCTCGGCGCCAAGACGCCGTGGCGATCCGGTCGGCGCACGGTCCGCTCGAGTCGGACGGGCACGACCGGCACCGGGCGAACCCGCACGAGCGGCAATATCGGCGGCACCAACGGCGGAAACTCCTCAACCACCTCCAAGGAGGCATGATGGCGGGCTTCGGCGGTATCGCCGGGAGGCTGTACCGGGGTGAGGTCTCGATCAACTTCGTCCGCCGTCAGCGGATGTGGTACACCATCTCCGGCCTCATCCTGCTCGTGAGCGTGGTCGCGCTGCTGGTGAAGGGTCTGGCCTTCTCGGTCGACTTCAAGGGCGGCTCGACCTTCCAGTTCCCGTACAGCACCAGCCAGGGCAGCCAGGCCACCGTCCAGGGCGAGATCTCGCAGGTGGTGAAGAACGCCGGCGGCGGCGACGCGACCGTGCAGATCGCCAGCTCGGCGCTGCTCAAGTCGCATTGGCTGGTCACCACGAAGGCGCTGCCTACCTCGCCAGTCAACATTAACGTGAAGGTCGCCGACGCGCTCGAGCAGAAGTTCGACATCTCGCCGGCGAACATGGCGCCCAGCTTCGTCGGTCCGACCTGGGGCGGTCAGATCACGACCAAGGCGCTCGAGGCGCTGATCATCTTCCTGATCGTGATCGTCATCTACCTGTCGATCGCGTTCGAGTGGCGGATGGCGATCGCGGCGTTCGTGGCGCTGATGCACGACATCGTGATCACGATCGGCGTGTACGCGCTGACCGGGTTCCAGGTCTCCCCGACGACCGTGATCGGCCTGCTGACCATCCTCGGCTACTCGCTCTACGACACGGTGGTGGTCTTCGACAAGGTCCGGGAGAATACCGCCGGCCTGCTCACCTCCCAGCGCTCGACCTATAGCGACGCGGCCAACCTGGCGCTCAACCAGACCCTGGTCAGATCGATCAACACCTCGATCACGGCGCTGATCCCGGTCGCCAGCATCCTCTTCATCGGCGCGGGCCTGCTCGGCGCGGGCACGCTCAAGGACCTGGCGCTGGTGCTGTTCGTCGGCATGCTGTCGGGCGCCTACTCCTCGATCTGCATCGCCACCCCGGTGCTGGCCGACCTCAAGGAGCGCCAGCCCGAGTACAAGGACCTCGCGGTCAAGGTCAAGCGCCGCCTGGCGGGCGGCCGCCGCGCCGGGCAGCGTGTCCTGGCCGCGGAGCTGGCCGAGGACGACCTGGTCGATGACAACCTCATCGACCGGTCGGGGGGCAAAGGCGTCGCCGGCCTCTTCCGCGGCGACACGGGCAAATTGTCCGGCCCGGACAACGACGCCGTGCTGGCAGACGACGCCGCGATTGCCGACGACCTGGACGACCCGGGCGGCGCCACGGCCCGCGACGGGAACGCCGACAGCGATGACGACGGCGTGACCGTCCCGCCCCGGGCCCGGCCCGCCGCCGGCACCGACGCCGCCCGCCCGGCCAACGCCAGCGCCAGCGCGAACACCGGGGCCAGCCCCCGCAGCAGCCGACCGCAGCCGCGCACCGGCGGCAGCGCCCAGCGCCGTCCCGGCGCCAGGAAGAAGAGGCGGTAGCCCACCCGTGTCGGACATCGCCGACCTCATCACCGCCTACGTCCGCGACGTACCCGACTACCCGCAGCCCGGCGTGCTGTTCAAGGACATCACGCCGCTGCTGGGCGACGCGGATGCGTTCGGTGACGTCGTCGAGGCCCTGGCGGCCGCCTTCGGCCCGGTCGACAAGGTGGTCGGGATCGAGGCGCGCGGGTTCATCCTCGCCGCCCCGGTCGCGTTCGAGATCAGGGCCGGCTTCGTGCCGGTCCGCAAGCAGGGCAAGCTCCCGTCGGCCACGTTCGCCCAGAAGTACGACCTGGAGTACGGCAGCGCCACCCTCGAGGTCCACCAGGACGCCTTCCAGCCCGGGGAGCGGGTGCTGATCGTGGACGACGTGCTCGCCACCGGTGGCACCGCCAACGCCACCGCCACCCTCGTCCGCCAGGCCGGGGCCGAGGTGGTCGGCGTCGCCGTGCTGATGGAGCTGTCCTTCCTCAACGGCCGCCAGAACGTCGGTGACCTGGAGGTCCGCGCTCTGCTCACGGTCTGAGCCGCCAAGACGAGCCAGCCAAGACGAGCCAGCCAAGACGGGCCAACCAGCCCGAGACCAGCCAAACCAACGCGTAACCGGCCGCTTCGTGCGTGCACAGGAATCTCAGTGTCTACCCGGGAGTTATTAACCGTAAGTAGACTGGGGACTTGGCAGATGCGAGGAGCGCTTGTGGCCGGTGAGGTACTGACGACCGCCACGGCCGACGCCGAGGGGGCTGCCCGGATCGAGGAGAATGCGGAAACTGCGGCATCCGCGCAGCAGGCGCCGCAGGATCCCACCGAGACGGACCAGACGCCCGCGACGCGGCCGCAGCGTCGCACGCCCGCGCGTCAGGCCAGGCAGGACCGCCAGGAAGCCCGTCAACAGTCGGCGTCGCCCCAACCTGCCGCCCAGCCCGGTGTCGGTGTTCGCCGCCGCCTGGCCAGGCTCGGAGCCCAGCGGGGGTCCGGCATGAACCCAGTACTCGAACCGCTGATGAAGACCATCCGCGCGCATCACCCGAAGGCGGACGTCCGCCAGGTCGAGCGCGCCTACGACGTCGCCGCGCACTGGCACAAGGACCAGAAGCGCAAGTCGGGCGACCCGTACATCACCCACCCGCTCGCGGTCGCCACGATCCTGGCCGAGCTCGGCATGAACACCGAGACGATCTGCGCCGCCCTGCTCCACGACACCGTCGAGGACACCGCCTACACCCTGACCGAGCTCCGCAGCGTCTTCGGCGAGGACGTGGCCGCCCTCGTCGACGGCGTCACCAAGCTGGACAAGGTCAAGTACGGCGACTCGGCCGAGGCCGAGACCGTCCGCAAGATGGTCGTCGCGATGTCCCGCGACATCCGGGTGCTGGTCATCAAGCTCGCCGACCGCCTCCACAACATGCGCACCCTGCGTTACATGCCACGGGACAAGCAGGAGCGCAAGTCCCGCGAGACCCTCGAGATCTACGCGCCGCTCGCGCACCGGCTGGGCATGAACACGGTCAAGTGGGAGCTCGAGGACCTCGCGTTCGCGACCCTTTACCCGAAGCGCTACGACGAAATAGCGAGACTCGTCTCCCAGCGGTCCCCAAGGCGCGACCAGCTGCTGCAGGAGGTCATCACCGACCTGTCGGCGGACATGCGCGAGGCCAGGATCAAGGGCACCGTCAGCGGCCGCCCCAAGCACTACTACTCGATTTACCAGAAGATGATCGCCCGCAACGTCGAGTTCGACGACATCTACGACCTGGTCGGCATCCGGGTCCTGGTCGACAGCGTCCGCGACTGCTACGCGGCCCTCGGCACCGTCCACGCGCGCTGGAACCCGGTCCCCGGCCGGTTCAAGGACTACATCGCGATGCCGAAGTTCAACATGTACCAGAGCCTGCACACCACGGTCATCGGCCCCGGCGGCAAGCCGGTCGAGCTGCAGATCCGCACCTGGGGCATGCACAAGCGGGCCGAGTACGGCGTCGCCGCGCACTGGAAGTACAAGGAAGACATGGTCGCGCACGGCCCGGTCCTGCCCGGCGGCGTCACCTTGGACAAGGACAAGACCAAGAAGGGCGACGAGGCGGCCGAGATGGCCTGGCTCCGTCAGCTCGTCGACTGGCAGCGCGAGACCGAGGACCCGGCCGAGTTCCTCGACTCCCTCCGCTTCGACCTGGCCGGGGCCGAGGTCTACGTGTTCACCCCCCGCGGCGAGGTCATCGCGCTGCCGCAGGGCGCCACCCCGGTCGACTTCGCCTACGCGATCCACACCGACGTCGGCCACCGCACCACCGGCGCCCGGGTCAACGGCCGCCTGGTCGCGCTCGAGTCCACCCTCGACAACGGCGACACGGTCGAGATCTTCACCTCCAAGTCGCAGGAATCGGGCCCCAACCGGGACTGGCTTGACTTCGTCAAGAGCGCCCGGGCCAGGAACAAGATCCGCCAGTGGTTCTCCAAGGAGCGCCGCGAGGCGGCGGTCGAGGCGGGCAAGGACCAGATCGCCCGGGTGATGCGCAAGCAGAACCTCCCGCTGCAGCGGCTGATGTCGGCCGACACCCTCCGCACGATCGCGGGCGACCTCCGCTACCCCGACCTGACCGGCCTCTACGCGGCGGTCGGGGAAGGCCGGATCAGCGCCCAGTCGGTCGTCGAGAAGCTGGTCCGCGCGGTCAGCGGCACGGCCGGCGCGCAGGAGGACCTGGCCGAGCTCACCCCGATCCCCAAGGTCTCCCGGGTGGCCCGGCCCAGCACCGCCAGCGACTCCGGCATCGAGGTCGAGGGCGCGGCCGACGTCTGGGTCCGGCTGTCTAAGTGCTGCACGCCGGTGCCGGGCGACGACATCCAAGGCTTCGTCACCCACGGCCACGGCGTCTCCGTGCACCGCGCCAACTGCGTCAACCTCGCCCACCTGAGCGACACCCAGCTCGAGCGCATGGTCAGCGTGCACTGGGCCCCGTCCGACGCGTCCGTCTTCCTGGTCGCGATCCAGGTCGAGGCGCTGGACCGCACCCGGCTGCTCTCCGACGTCACCCGCATCCTGTCCGACCAGCACGTCAACATCCTGTCGGCCAGCGTCCAGACCACCCGCGACCGCGTCGCGATGAGCCGCTTCACCTTCGAGATGGGCGACCCCAAGCACCTCGGCGACGTCCTGCGCGCCGTCCGCAACATCGACGGCGTCTACGACGTCTACCGCGTCACCAACTAAAGCTCAAATCCCCAAACCCGTCATTTCCATTGGCGCCGTGGCCCACTGCGCTAATCCGGTGTTGGCGCTGTGGCCCACCGCGCTCAACCTATTGGCGCTGTGGGCCACAGCGCCAATGGTCTTTTAGCGCTGTGGCCACAGCGCTAACGTCCACGGGGCCCGTCGGCCGGGCGCGTGCCTCCCCCTACGATGGGCCGGTACGCGGTTGAGCGGGAACATCCCTGGAGGGACATTGGCGTCGCGTGGGCTCCCACTCGACGATGGACCTGGTGACGAAGCTCCAGTACGTCTGGCGGTTCCCGACCGACCCGATCTCGCATGCCTGCTGGGCCGGGCTGACCGGCTACTTCAGCGGGCTGGCGTTCACCGGCGAGTACCGCTGGTACCGGGTCGGCTGGATCGGCCTGGCGATGGCGAGCGTCCGCCTGCTGCGGGAGTTCAAGAAGACCCTCGGCCGGGACGGCTGAGGGCTAGCCGGAGAACTCGGCCAGGGTGCGCTCGGCCTCGACCAGCCAGGACCGCCGGGCCTCGATAGCCTCCTCGGCGTTGCGGATCGCGGCCGCGTCGTTGCGGGCCTGGGCCTTGGCGAGCTGGCCCTCGAGGGACTCGATGGCCGTGCGGAGCTGGCCGACGGCGGCCTCGGCGCGGGCATGGGCCTCGGGGTTGGAGCGCTTCCACTGGGCTTCCTCGGCCCGCTTGACCGCGTCCTCGACCTTGCGCAGGCCCTGCTCGAGCTGATCCCTGGACTCGCGCGGGACCGGCCCGGCCTGCTCCCAGCGCTCCTGGATGGAGCGGAGGGCGGACTTGGCCGGGCGCCAGTCGGTCACCGGCAGCAGCGCCTGGGCTTCGACCAGGAGCTGCTCCTTGACGGTGGCGTTGCCGCGGAGCTCGGACTCCTTGGCCGAGAAGACCTCCGAACGGGCCGAGAAGAACTTGTCCTGGGCGCCGCGGAACCGCTTCCAGAGCTCGGCCTCGTCGTCCCGGCCGGCCCGGCCGGCTTCCTTCCACTGCCGCATCAGCTCGCGGTAGGCGCTCGACGTGCCCGCCCAGTCGGCCGAGTCGGCTAGCGACTCGGCCTGCTCGACGAGCTTCTCCTTGTGGGCCTTGACCGCGTCGCGCTCGGACTCAAGCGAGGCGAAGTAGGCCTTGCGCCGCTTGGTGAACGAGTTCCGCGCGGCCGACAGCCGCTTCCACAGCGCCGCCTCGACCGTCCGGTCGGCGTGCGGGGCGGCCTTCCACTCCTCGAGCAGCTCGGCCATCCGCTCGCCGCTCTGCTTCCAGTGCGTGGCCTCGGCCGAGATGCGCTCGGCCTCGTCGACGATCCGCTCCTTGACCCCGCGGGCCTCACTGCGGGCCTGCTCGCGGGCGGCCTTGACTTCCTCCCGGCGCTGGTCGACGACGCCGGTCAGCGCCTCGAGCCGGGTCTTGAGCGCGTCGAGGTCGCCGATCGCGTTCGCGTCGGCCACGGCCGCAAGCAGCCGCTGCACGGTCGCCTGGGCCTGGGCGGGGGCGACCTCGGTCGTCTTCATGCGCTGCTCCAGCAGCGCGACCTCCGTCTCAAGCGAGGCGAACTTGCGCCGGAAGAACACGAGCGCCTCTTCCGGGCTTCCCGCCGCCCACGAGCCGATCACCCGCTCGCCATCGGCGGTGCGCACGTAGACCGTCCCGTCGGCGTCTACCCGACCCCAGGGATCGTTGGCGGTGGTCACGGCGAACCTCCTGGTTCTCCAGCCGCCCCGGCGTGAGCCGGGGCGAAATGTAGCTCAGCTCTTCTTGTTGGTCAGGTCTTGGAGATGCTCACGCTGTCGATGATGACCTTGTCCTTCGGAACGCCACCGCCGGCCCCGGCGAAGGTGCAGGAAGTGCCGGCTTTGGCTACATTCTGGAGGATATTCAGGCCAGAGGTAATAGTCCCGAACGGCGTGTAGTCCGGCCCCAGCGTCGTGTCCTTGAACACGAGGAAGAACTGGCTCCCGTTGGTGGCCCCGCCGCTGTTGGCCATCGCCACCGTTCCGGCCGGGTACGTGACGCTGCCGGACGAGCCGGCCGTCGGCAGGTTCTCGCTCGCGTATTCGTACCCGGGCCCGCCGGTGCCAAGCGTCGTCGACGAGCAGGACAGCGTCTGCGACGCCTTGGCGGTCGGGTCACCGCACTGCAGCATGTAGAGGCCGCCGCTGGTGGAGAGCCGGTGGCACTGGGTGTCGTTCCAGAAATTGTCCGACGCCAGGTGGACGAACGAGTTGACGGTGCACGTCGCCTTCGAGTTCGCCAGGTCGATCTTGATCGGGCCGAGGCTGGTGTTGATCGACGCCGTGTACGCGGCCTTGTAATCCGGCGACGCGGTCGGCAGGCTCGACTTCACCACCGTGCCGGCCGACGCCGACGTGTAGCTGCAGTGCGTCGCGGGCTCGGTGATCGCGGCGGGCGAAGCGGAGCTGGTGGCGGAGGCCGACGGGGACGCGGTCGCGGAGACCTTCGCGGCCGGCTTCTTCGCCGCCGTCGCCGTCCGCCGCCGCTCACGAGGGCAGTCGTCACGCCCGCGACGAGGCCGAGAACGCAGAGCACGGCGAGCGCGATGCCCGCCCGCTTCCGGTTCTTGCGCTGCCGCTCGCGATGTGCGCTCCGTTCCTGCTCGAAGCGCTCCCGGGCACGCCTGCGTTCGCGCTCTTTACTCCCCGCCAAGGGTTCCGACCTCCCTTATCACGATAAAATCGGTAACGCCCGGATTGGGGGCGTTAGCGCACGATCGTCCGCGCATCGTACCCGCCGACCGCACCGGAACGGTACTGTCGTTATCGGTTCGCTGCACGGGCCCCGCGTGAAACCGGTTCGCTCCGGCCTGCGCCGAGTCGGTAGCCTGTCTATGTGCTAGTCGCTGGGTTTCCCGCAGGTTCCTTCGCCGCCAACTGCTATCTGGTGGCGCCGGCCCCGGCGAGGAGTGCGTCATCATCGACCCAGGGCAGGATGCCGAGCCCGGGATCGAGGACCTCCTCGCCAAGTACCGGCTGAAGCCTATCGCGGTGCTGCTCACTCACGGTCACATCGACCACATGTGGTCGGTCGCCCCGGTCTGCGGCGCGAAGGGCATTCCCGCCTACATTCATCCCGATGACCGCGCGCTGCTGAGCGACCCCGCCCGGGGGCTGTCGCTGCTGGCCAAGCAGCAGTTCCTCGGCGGGATGACGTTCACCGAGCCGGACGACGTCAAGGAACTGGCCGACGGCGAGGTCATGACGATGGCGGGCCTGGACTTCACCGTCGCCCACGTCCCCGGCCACACCGAGGGGTCGGTGACGTTCGGCACCGAGCCGGCCGCCGAGGAGACCGACGGCACGCTGTTCACCGGTGACCTGCTCTTCGCCGGCTCGATCGGCCGGACCGACCTGGCCGGCGGCGACCACGCGAAGATGCTGCGCAGCCTGGCCAGGACGCTGACCCTGCCGGACGCCACGCTGGTGCTGCCCGGGCACGGCCCGCAGACCACGATCGGCACCGAGCGGGCCTCCAACCCCTTCCTGACCGGTCTGTCCCGGCCAGCCCAGAAGGGGCTGTAAGACGCCATGACGTTCCAGGCGCCCAAGGGCGTCTCCGAGTACCTTCCGCCCCGGGGGGCGCTGTTCGCGGAGGTGCGCGACGCGTTCGCCGAGTCCGCCCGCCGCGCCTGCTACGACGACGTCGAGACGGCCGTGTTCGAGGACACGTCGCTGTTCGTCCGCGGCGTCGGCGAGTCCTCCGACGTGGTCCGCAAGGAGATGTACTCGTTCGCCGACCGGGGCGGCCGCGAGCTCACGCTCCGCCCGGAGTTCACCGCGGGCGTGCTCCGGGCGGTGCTCGAGCACAACCTGCACAAGGCCGCGCTGCCGGTCAAGGTCTTCACCAGCGGCCCCGCGTTCCGCTACGAGCGCCCCCAGGCCGCTACCGGCAGTTCTACCAGTTCGACCTGGAGGCGATCGGCACCGAGGACCCGGTCGTCGACGCGGAGACAATCGCCGTCGCCTGGGACGCCTACCAGTCCTCGGCCTCGCAGTACACGCTGCTGCTGAACAGCCTGGGCGACAAGTCTGCCGCCCGGTCTACCGCGAGGCGCTGCAGAGTTCCTGCGCGGCCTCGACCTCGATGAGACACCCGGCGCGGATCGAGATCAACCCGCTCCGCGTCCTCGACGACAAGCGCCCCGAGGTCCGCGCGCAGACCGAGGACGCGCCGGTGATGACCGACTACCTCTGCGCCGAGTGCAAGGCCCACCACGACGCGGTGCGCGCCCTGCTGGTCGGCCTCGGCATCCCCTACACCGACGCGCCCGTCTGGTCCGCGGTCTCGACTACTACACCAGGACCACCTACGAGTTCGACCACGCGCTGCTCGGGGCCCAGTCCGGCATCGGCGGCGGCGGCCGCTACGACGGGCTGTCGGAGGAGATCGGCGGCCCGCCGCTGCCCGGGATCGGCTTCGCGGTCGGCCTTGACCGTATAGTGCTAGCCGTAGAGTCCGAACGGGCCGGCGCGGTCCGGCCGGCCCCCGCCCTGTGCCAGGTCTTCGGGGTGCCCCTCGGGGAGGCGGCCCACGCGGATGTCCTCACCTTGATCACCAGCCTGCGCAGGGCGGGGATCCGCGCGGACATGGCCTTCGGCGCACGGGGGCTCAAGGGCGCGATGAAGGCGGCCGACCGCTCGGGTGCCGACTACGCGCTGCTCATCGGGACCGAAGAGCGAAGCAACGGGACCGTTCGGATGAAAGATCTGAGAAGCGGCGACCAGCAGGACGTGGCGGCGACCGCGGCCACCGACTGGCTGATCGACGCACTGGCGACAGAAGGACTGAGGGACGAGCGATGATCCGGACCCATGAGGCCGGTACCCTCCGCGGCGAGCACGCGGGGGAGACGGTCGTGCTGGCCGGCTGGGTGGCGCGACGGCGCGACCACGGCGGCGTGGTCTTCATTGACCTGCGCGACGCCAGCGGCACCGTGCAGGTGGTGTGGCGCAGCGACGACGAGGCCGCGCACGACCTGCGGGCCGAGTACTGCGTGACGGTGACCGGCCTGGTCCGTGCCCGCCCGGCCGGGAACGAGAACCCGGAGCTGCCGACCGGCGCGATCGAGGTCGTCGCGGAGGCGCTCGAGGTGCTGAGCGAGGCCGACCCGCTGCCGTTCCCGGTCGAGGGGACGGCCGAGGTCAGCGAGGACGTCCGGATCAAGTACCGGTACCTCGACATCCGCCGCGAGGAGATGTCGCGGGCGCTGCGGGTCCGGTCCACCGCGTCCTACCTGCTGTCCGACGTGATGCGCGACCACGGCTTCGTCAACGTGGAGACGCCGTACCTGACCAGGTCCACGCCCGAGGGCGCGCGCGACTTCGTGGTGCCGGTCCGGCTCCGGCCGGGCAACTGGTACGCCCTCCCGCAGTCGCCCCAGCTGTTCAAGCAGCTGCTGATGGTCGGCGGCCTCGAGCGCTACTACCAGCTCGCGCGCTGCTTCCGCGATGAGGACTCGCGCAAGGACCGGCAGCCGGAGTTCACCCAGATCGATCTCGAGATGTCGTTCGTGACCCGCGAGGACGTGATCGCGGTGGGCGAGGCGATCGTCTCGACCCTGTGGCGCGAGATCGCGGGCTACGAGATCCCGATGCCGCTGCCGAGGATGACGTACGCGGACGCCCTCGCCCGGTACGGCTCGGACAAGCCCGACCTGCGCTTCGGGCTCGAGCTGACCGACCTGACGGCCTACTTCGCCGGGACCGGGTTCCGGGTCTTCCAGGCGCCGTACGTCGGCGCGGTCGTGATGCCCGGCGGCGCGTCGCAGAGCCGGCGCGAGCTCGACGGCTGGCAGGACTGGGCCAAGGCCCGCGGTGCCCGCGGCCTCGCCTACGCGCTGATCGGGGCCGATGGCGAGATCTCAGGGCCAGTCGGAAAAAACATCTCTGACTCCGAACGGTCCGGGCTGGCTGCGGCGGTCAACGCTGAGCCTGGCGACTGCGTGTTCTTCGCGGCGGGCGCTGCCCATGCCGCGCAGGAGCTCCTCGGCGCGGCCCGGCTCGAGATCGGCAACCGGGGCGGGCTCATCGACGAGTCGGCCTGGTCGTTCCTGTGGGTGGTCGACGCGCCGATGTTCGAGGAGACCGACGGCGGCGGCTGGACCGCGGTGCACCACCCGTTCACCTCGCCGCTGCCGGAGTGGGCCGACAAGTTCGAGGCCGAGCCCGGCGGCGCGATCGCCGACGCCTACGACATGGTCTGCAACGGGTTCGAGATCGGCGGCGGCTCGATCCGTATCCACTCCCGCGCGATGCAGCAGGCGGTGTTCGACGTGATCGGGCTGACCCAGCAGGAGGCCAGGTCGCAGTTCGGCTTCCTGCTCGACGCGTTCAAGTACGGCCCGCCGCCGCACGGCGGCATGGCCTTCGGCTGGGACCGGGTGATCATGCTGCTGGCCGGCGCGGAGTCGATCCGCGACGTCATCGCGTTCCCCAAGGCCGCCAGCGGCGCCGACCCGCTGACCGGCGCCCCCACCCCGATCACGGCCGCCCAGCGCAAGGAGGCCGGCGTAGACGCCACCCCGGCGCCCCCCAAGACCGGCTGATTCCTGGGCTGACGCTTGCCTGTCAGCGCAGGGCGATGGTGTTGGCGGTGATGAGGGCGGCGGCGTCGGAGGCCAGGTAGGCGATGACCGAGGCGACCTCGTCCGGGGTGGCGACGTGGACCAGGGTCGGGCTGGCGGCGACCATGTCGCGCACGGCGTCGGTGACCCAGCCGGTGTCGGTCACCGGCGGGTGCACCATGTTGGCGGTGACGCCATACGGGGCCAGCTCGAGCGCGGCCGACATCGTGTAGTTCTCCTGGGCGGCCTTGGCGGCGCCGTAGGAGACCTCCTCGGGGAAGCCGAGCTCGCCGCCCGAGGTGAGGCCGATGATCCGGCCCCAGTCGGCGCCGCGGGCGATGTGCCGCCGCGCGAACTCCGCGATCAGCAGCGCCGGGGCCATCGCGTCGACCGAGAACTGCCTGGCCCAGCCGGCCGCCGTCACCGGCTCAAGCGATCGGCCGAAGCGGTCGGCCTGCGCCGCCGCGAACGAGTCGGCCAGCCAGCCGGTGGCGTTGTTGACCAGGATGTCGACCGGGCCGAGCTGCTGCTCGGCCACGTCGAAGAGCCACCCCGGGGTGGCCGTATCGGACAGGTCGGCTTCGAGGGCGATGGCCCGGCCGCCCGAGGAGATGACCTCGCCCAGGACCGAGCCTGCGTTGCTCTTCCGGCTGTCACGGTAGGCCTGCGGAGTGCCGGGATCGACTCGGTCGATCACCCGGAAGTAGGCGCACACCACCGCGCACCCCTGCCGCGCCAGCGCCCGCGCGGTCGCCGCCCCGATCCCGTGATTGGCCCCGGTCACGATCGCCACGTGGTCGGTTGTCATCTGGCTTCCCTTCGTCGGGTCGGCGGCACGATTTCGGCAAGATAATGGACTGTTGTGTACACCGGGGTGTACACAACGGTCCACGATCATGCGATTATCTCGTGCGGCCGCGGGAGACGCCTCCAATTTACGGATAACAGCAAGAAGGAACGCTCCGCGCACGCGCGGTGTGGTTTGCGTCTCACATAGGCTCAATCCGTGGAGAGTTTGTTCGACGAGGCGGGGGAGCGGGCCGCCGCCGACGCGGCCCCGCTGGCCGTCCGGATGCGGCCGAGGACGCTCGACGAGGTGATCGGGCAGCGGCACCTGACCGCCGCGGGCACGCCGTTCCGCAAGCTCATCGAGAACGACGCGCCGATGTCGCTGGTGCTCTGGGGGCCGCCGGGGACCGGCAAGACCACGCTCGCCTCGGTCGTCAGCCAGGTCACGAAGCGGCGCTTCACCGAGATCTCGGCCGTGACGGCGGGCGTCAAGGACGTTCGGGCCGCGATCGAGGAGGCCAAGCGGGCGCTGTCGTTCAGCGGCCGGCAGACGCTGCTGTTCGTGGACGAGGTGCACCGGTTCTCCAAGACCCAGCAGGACGCGCTGCTGCCGGCGGTGGAGAACCGCTGGGTCTCGTTCATCGGCGCGACGACCGAGAACCCGTCCTTCTCGGTCGTGTCGCCGCTGCTGTCCCGGTCGCTGCTGCTGACCCTCCAGCCGCTCGACGATGAGGACGTCAAGGAGCTGATCACCCGCGCCCTGGCCGACGAGGGCCGGGGTCTCGGCGGCAAGGTCGCGCTGGACGACGGCGCCCTCGGCCACCTGGTCCGGCTGGCGGGCGGTGACGGCCGCCGCGCCCTCACCTATCTGGAAGCGGCCGCCCTCGGCACCGACACCATCGACACCCAGACGCTGGAGCGCGCGGTCGACCGGGCCGCCGTCCGCTACGACCGCGACGGCGATCAGCACTACGACGTGATCAGCGCCTTCATCAAGTCCATGCGCGGCAGCGACGCCGACGCGGCGCTGCACTATCTGGCCCGGATGCTGGAGGCGGGCGAGGACGCCCGGTTCATCGCCCGGCGGCTGATCGTGCACGCCAGCGAGGACGTCGGGATGGCCGACCCGACCGCGCTGCAGACCGCGGTCGCGGCCGCCCAGGCGGTCGAGTTCGTCGGCCTGCCCGAGGCGCGGATCAACCTCGCCCAGGCGGTGATCCACATCGCCCTCGCGCCGAAGTCGAACGCGGTGATCAAGGCGATCGGCGCGGCCCAGGCGGACGTGCAGGCGGGCCTGATCGGCGCGGTCCCCAACCACCTGCGCGACGCGCACTACGCCGGGGCCAAGCGCCTCGGTCACGGCAAGGGCTACGTCTACCCGCACGACCGGCCGGAGGGCATCGTCGGTCAGCAGTACGCCCCGGACGCGGTCAACGGCCGGGCGTACTATGAGCCCTCGAGTCACGGCATGGAGGCCCGTTTCTCCGAACGGGCCCGGCTTATCCGCGAGATCCTGCATCCTGAGACGGGCGGCGGGTCGGACGGGGGCGTCGACGGCGCGGACGCCGGGGCGAGCGAGCCCGGCAGTGGGGAAGAGAAGTGAGCGATCCCGGGACTTGCCACCAGCGCGAGCTGGATGAGCGCGACCGGAATAACCGAGAGGGCGTCCGATGAGCCTCACCGGAATCGCCGCGCTGATCGCGGCGGTGAGCTTCGCGGTGCTGGCCGGGGCGGGCGTGTACCTGGCGGTGCGGTTCACCCGGGTGCTGGGCGACGCGGCCACGCTGGTCCGCGACACCAGGTCCGACCAGCAGGCGCTGTTCGCCCGGGCGAACACCGCCGTCGACCGGGCCAACGCCCAGCTCGACCTGACCGAGGCCGCCACCGCGAGCGTGGGCGAGCTCGGCACGGCCATGACCGAGCTCGCCGGGCAGGCGTCGGCGCTGGCCGGGGTCGGGCGCACGGTCGCGGGCGCGGTCGTCGGCGGCCCGCTCGGCCGTGCGGCCGCGGTCGCCTACGGAATCCGGCACGCGGTCGGGGTCCGCGCCGGGACCCGGCCGCGCCGGCCGCTGGCCGGCCAGGTCCTGGCCGGCCAGGAACTGCCGGCCGCGCCGTCGACGGCGCAAGGGCCGCCGGCGACAGCCGCGTTGGCAGCCAAGCCGGCGCCGCAGGCCGCGAGCCGGCCGCGCCGCCGGGCCGGGGCGACGCGATGATCCGCCGCGGGTTCTGGCTGGCCGTCGGGGCGACCGGCGGGATCATGGGCTACCGCCGGGCCACCGCGCTCGGCCGCCAGCTGTCGGGCACGCTGTCGCCGCCCGCCCCGCGCGACGGCGTCGAGCAGCCCGCCGGCGGCCGGACGGCCGCCCGCGCCAGCGCGGCCCTGACCGGCCGGGCCGGGCGCGGCCTGGTCCGGGGGACAATTCGGTTGACCCGCGACGCGCGGATGTTCAGCCGGGACGTCAGGGAAGGCATGGACCTGTATTTGGTTCGGCATCGGGCCCAGGGAAGCCCTACGCTTGGCGCACACACAGCCAACGATGAACGTGTAAAGGATGACCGCTGATGCAGTCGGCAGAGATCGCCCGCCGTTTCCTGGCGTACTTCGAGGCGCAGGGGCACACGATCGTGCCCTCGGCCAACCTCGTCGCCGACGATCCCACGCTGCTGTTCGTGGTCGCCGGCATGCAGCCGTTCAAGCCCTTCCTGCTCGGCCAGCAGACGCCGCCGTTCAAGCGCGCCGCCGACGTCCAGAAGTGCGTGCGCACGCTCGACATCGAAGAGGTCGGCAAGACCACCAGGCACGGCACGTTCTTCCAGATGCTCGGCAACTGGTCGTTCGGCGATTACTTCAAGGAAGGCGCGATCCGGTTCGCCTGGGAGCTGATCACCAGGTCGCAGGCGGACGGCGGCTTCGGCTTCCCCGAGGACCGGCTGTGGCCGACCGTGCTGCACGGCGACGACGAGACCTACGCGATCTGGCGGGACGAGATCGGCGTGCCGGAGAGCCGGATCCAGCGCCGCGGCCTGGCCGACAACTACTGGCACATGGGCGTGGCCGGGCCGGGCGGCCCGTGCTCGGAGATCTACTACGACCGCGGCCCCGAGTACGGCCGCGAGGGCGGCCCGGAGGTCGACGAGGACCGCTACCTGGAGTTCTGGAACCTCGTGTTCATGCAGGACCAGCTGAGCGAGGTCAGGAAGAAGGACGACTTCGACATCGACGGCCCGCTGCCGATGAAGAACGTCGACACCGGCATGGGCCTCGAGCGGATGGCGGCGCTGCTGCAGGGCGTCGACAACATCTACGAGATCGACACCACCTACCAGATCCTCGACCGGGCGGCCGAGCTCACCGAGCAGGACTACGGCGCCGACCAGCGCAGCGACGTGGCGCTGCGGGTCGTCGCCGATCACGTGCGCAGCGCGGTGATGCTGATCGAGGACGGGGTGCGGCCAGGCAACGAGGGCGGCAGCTACGTGCTGCGGCGGCTGCTGCGGCGCAGCATCCGCAACCTGCGCCTGCTGTCCGGCGCCCAGCGCGGCGGCGGCGCGTCCTCCGGCACCGGGTTCATGCACGAGCTGACCGAGACCACCATCGAGGCGATGGGCGACCAGTTCCCCGAGCTGCGCCGCGACGCGGGCAACATCCACCGGGTCATCGACGCCGAGGACGCGGCCTTCGCCGACACCCTCCGCACCGGCACCGCGATCTTCGACGTGGCGGTCGAGGAGACCAAGCGCAAGCACGCCAGCGTGCTGACCGGCGCGCAGGCGTTCCAGCTGCACGACACCTACGGCTTCCCGATCGACCTCACCCTGGAAATGGCGGCCGAGCAGGGACTGCAGGTCGACGAGGAGGGCTTCCGCCGCCTGATGGGCGAGCAGCGGGACCGGGCCAAGAAGGACGCGCGGGAGAAGAAGACCGGCAACGCCGACATCTCCGTCTACGCCTCGCTGCTCGAGCAGGCGGGCAAGGTCACCTTCACCGGCTACGACATGGCCGAGGGGGAGGCGACCGTGGTCGGCCTGCTCGCGAACGGAGTGCCGGTGAACGGGGCCACCCCCGGCATGGCGGTCGCGGTCGTGCTCGACCGGACCCCGTTCTACGCCGAGGGCGGCGGCCAGCTCAGCGACCACGGCGTGATCAAGACCAACGGGCCCGGCGGCCCGGCCGAGGTTCTGGTGACCGACGTGCAGACCCCGCTGCCCGGCCTGGTGGTGCACCGGGGCACGGTCCGCTACGGCGAGATCAGCACCGGGTCCCCGGCCTACGCCGAAATCGACGTCGAGCGCAGGCGGGCGACGTCCCGCAGCCACACCGCGACCCACCTGGTCCACCGCGCCCTGCGGGGCGCGCTGGGCGAGTCGGCCGCGCAGGCGGGCTCGGAGAACGCGCCCGGCCGGCTCCGGTTCGACTTCACCGCGTCCGGCGCGGTGCCGATCACGGTCCTGCGCGAGGTCGAGGACGAGGTCAACCGGGTGCTTATCGACGACCTGACCGTCCGCGCGTACCACACCTCGATCGACGAGGCGAGGGCGATGGGCGCGCTGGCGCTGTTCGGCGAGAAGTACGGCACCGAGGTGCGGATCGTCGAGGTCGGCGAGTACTCCCGCGAGCTCTGCGGCGGCACCCACGTGGCCAGGTCGGGCCAGCTCGGCCTGGTGAAGCTGCTCGGCGAGGCGTCCATCGGCTCCGGCGTCCGCCGGGTCGAGGCGCTGGTGGGCATCGACGCGTTCCGGTTCCTGGCCCGCGAGTCGGTCCTCGTCAACCAGCTCAGCGAGCAGCTCAAGGCCCGCCCGGAGGAGCTCCCCGAGCGCATCTCCACGGTCGTCACCAGGCTCCGCGACGCCGAGCGGGAGCTCACCAGGCTGAAGTCGGCCCAGCTGCTCGGGGCGTCCGAGCAGATCGCGGCGGCGGCCGAGAACATCGACGGCGTCGCCTTCGTCGCCCACCGCGTTCCGGACGGCACCGACCCGGACGCGATCCGCACGCTCGCGCTCGACATCCGCTCGAAGATCCCGGTGCTGCGGCCGACGGTGGTCGCGCTCATCGGCGCCCCGGCCGACCGGCCGGTGGTGGTCATCGCGATCAACGAGGCGGGCCGCGGGTTCGGCCTGTCGGCCGGCACCCTGGTCAGCGGGGCGGCGAAGGCGCTCGGCGGCGGTGGCGGCGGCAAGCCGGACATCGCCCAGGGCGGCGGCGCCCCCGGCGCCGGGCCGGCTGAGGTAAATGCCGCTTTTGCCAGCATTCGCGAAGCATTGCGGGACAGCAGTCGAACCTCCGGGTAACGTGATGCAATGTTCACACGGGCCGGGAATCCGGTGAGGTCAGGCGTGCGTCTAGGCGTCGATCCGGGTACAGTCCGCATTGGCGTCGCACGTAGTGATCCTGGCGGCGTGCTCGCGACACCGCTGACCGTCGTACGGCGGGGCAAGGGCGACTTGAACGCCCTCGCCTCGCTGGCCGCGGCCGAAGAGGCAATGGAGATCTTGGTGGGTCTTCCCCGCTCGCTGTCTGGCCGTGAGGGCCCGGCCGCCACTACCGCGAGGCAGTTCGCGGCGGACCTCGCCGATCGAGTGGCACCGCTCCCGGTGCGGCTGGTCGACGAGCGCTTCACCACGTCGACCGCGCACGGCGCGCTCGCCGCGGCCGGACACGACTCGCGGGCGAGGCGGCAGACGGTCGACGCGGCCGCCGCCGCGGTGCTGCTCGAGGCGGCGCTCGAGTCCGAGCGCCGCACCGGCGCGCCCCCCGGCGACCTGGTGACACCGCGCCCGCCGGGCGCGGCCCGATGAGCGGCAACTACGGTCGCGGCGGTGACGGAACGTGGCCGCCAGCAAACGACCCGCAGTGGGACGACTCGGTCTGGCAGCAGGACCAGCCGAACCCCTGGACCGGCCAGGAGAGCCCCCAGCCCGGATACGACCAGCAGTCCTACGGCCAGCAGCCCCGCGGCGGCGAGCAGCCCCGCGACGGCCAGCAGCCCTACGACGGCCGGGGCTACGGCGGCCAGGACTACGACCAGGGCCAGGGCTACCCCGGTCAGGCCTACCCCGGTCAGGCCTACGGCGGCCGGACCCGGGAGCAGCCGGGCTACGACGCCCGGAACTACGGCCAGCCCGACCCGCGCACCCGCTCCGGCTACCCCCAGCAGGGGCCGCCGGCCGGCTCGCAGCAGTACCCGCCGACCGGCCCCCAGCCGGCCGGTCGCGGCACCGGCGGCCAGCAGATTCAGCGCGGCACCGGCGGGATGCAGCCGGTCCCGCCCGGTTACGACCCCCGCGGCCCCGGCCCGCGCCGCCCGGCCGGCGGCGATTACCCGTCCGGCGGCTACCCCCAGCGCGCCGACGCCGGCTACGGCCAGCGCGACGACGCCGAGTACGGCCAGCGCGACGACTCGTTCCTGCCCGGCTTCGGCCCCCGCGACGACTTCGAAGGCGACCAGCAGTACGACGGCCGCCGCGACTCCCGCCGAGGCGGTCCCCGCCGCGCCCGCGACGCCCGCGACGACGGGCCGACGGCCGCGGCGCCGACGGCCGCGCCGCCGACGCCCGGTCGGCCGAGTTCGCCCAGCAGGACCTGCGCGCCCGCGGCGACCGTCGCCGCGCCCGCGACGACGACCGCGACCCCCGCAGCACGTCCGGCCCGGTCGGCTCCGGCCGCCGCGACCGCGACGACTGGGACGGCAGCGGCGGCGATGGCGGGCCCGGCGGCTACGGCGGTGACGGCCCGCGCCGTCGGCGTCGCAGCCCCATCCGCCGGCTCGCGCCGTGGATCGCGCTGCTGGTGATCGTGGTGCCGCTGGCGATCGGCGGACTCCACATCTGGGACATCTACCAGGCCAAGGTCCACCCGGCCGACTACACCGGGTCCGGCACCAAGCCGACGGTGATCGTCCAGGTGACCACGGCCGACGGCACCGCCGAGCAGCTCGCGCCGACGCTGCTGAAGGACGGCGTGATCGAGAGCACCCGCGCGTTCGTGCTCGCGGCCGAGAACAGCGCCAACCCGACCGGCCTCGAGCCCGGCTTCTTCGTCCTCAACAGCCACATGCAGGCCACCCTGGCCTGGGCGGCGCTGCTGAACCCGAAGAACCGGGACCAGTCGGTGGTGACGATCCCCGAGGGCAAGCGCGCCTCCCAGGTCATCGCGATCGTGGCCAAGCAGACCAAGATCCCGCTCAAGGACTTCCAGACCGTGCTCGCCCATCCGTCCGGGCTCGGCCTGCCGTCCTACGCGAACGGCAAGGTCGAGGGCTACCTGTTCCCGGCCACCTACGCGATCGTGCCGCACGAGACCGCGCTGCAGATCCTGCAGGCGATGGTGGCCAGGTACAACCAGGAGGCGACGGCGATCGACCTGCCCGCCGCCGCGCAGCGGCTGGGCATCTCGGAGACCGACGTGATCATCGAGGCGTCGATGGCCCAGGCCGAGGGCGGCTCGACCACCGACTACCAGAAGATCGCCGAGGTCATCAACAACCGGCTCAGGATCCACATGGCCCTGCAGTTCGACAGCGTGCTGCTCTACGGCCTCAACAAGTACGCCATCAACGTGACCGACGCGCAGATCGCGACCCCGGGCCCGTACAACGACTTCGAGCACGCCGGCCTGCCGCCGGGCCCGATCGCGAACCCGGGCGACGCGGCGATCCAGGGCATCCTGCACCCGGACACCGGCAACTGGCTCTACTTCCTCACCGTCAGCGGCGGCAAGTCCGAGTTCTCCGCCAACCCGCTAGCCGGCCAGTAACCCGACCGCCAGCCAAGGTAGCCTCGCGTCTCATGAAGGCAGCAGTGCTGGGCAAGCCCATTGCCCACTCGCTCTCGCCGGTGCTGCACCGCGCGGCCTACCGGGAGCTCGGCTTCGACGACTGGACGTACGACCTGGTCGAATGCGACGAGGCGGGCCTGGCCGATTACATCGGCAGCCGGGGCCAGGAGTGGGCCGGCCTGAGCCTGACGATGCCGCTCAAGCGGACCGTGCTGCCGCTGCTCGACCACGTCGACCCGCTCGCCGCCGCCACCGGCGGCGCCAACACGGTGGTGTTCCGCCCGGGCGGCCGCTACGGCTACAACGTCGACGTGCAGGGCATCGTCGACGCGCTGACCGAGGCGGGCGCGCCCGCGCCAGGCAACGTCACGATCATCGGCGCGGGCGCCACCGCCTGCTCGGCCCTGGCCGCCGTGGGCGAGCTCGGCGCGCCCGGGGCCGACGTCATCCTGCGCGACCCGGCCCGGGCCGGCGCCGTGCTCGCGACCGCCGACAAGCTCGGCCTCACGGTCAGGCTCCGCCCGTTCGAAGATCAAAACCCAGGCGAGGCGGCGGTACCGGACCTGCTGATCTCCACCGTCCCGGCCGGCGCGCCCAATCTTTTCTCCGAACGGTCCCTGGTCCCGCGCACCCGCCCGATCGCCGTCCTCGACGTGGTCTACCACCCCTGGCCGACGCCCCTGGCCGAGGCCGCGGCCGCGGCCGGCGCGATCGTGGCCAGCGGCTTCGCCATGCTCCTGCACCAGGCCGCCGCCCAGGTCGAGCTCATGACCGGCAAGCGCGCCCCGCTCGAGGCCATGCGCGCCGCCGGCGAGGCCGAGCTAGCCGCCCGCACGGCCCGCGAGGCGGAGCTGGCCACCCGCGCCCCGCGCTAGCCGCGCCTTGCGCTAGTTAGCCGCGTCCCGGCGGGCCACCTCGACCGCGTCCCGGGCGAGCTCCACCGCGTCCGCGGCCTCGAAGTCGCCTCGCTCCCGCAGCCCGGCGATCACGCCCGCCACGTCGGCCGCCGGCCGGTTCTGGCTGAGCTTGGCCTTGGCCTCGATCCGGCTGACGACCAGCTCCATCCCGACGATCGCCCGCAGCTGCCCCTCGATGAACGCCCGGGGCGCGTCGTCGACCGACCACGGATGCTCCCGGTCGGCCTCGTGCTTGCCGGTCAGCCGCCGGACCAGGTCCTCGACCCAGACCGGGTCGTCGTGCACCACCAGCTCCCCGTACACGTGCGCGGTGATGTAGTTCCAGGTCGGCACCACCCGCCCGTGCTCCCGCTTGGAGGCGTAGAACCCCGGGGTGATGTACGCGTCGCCCGGCCCGCGCACGATCGCCATCGCCTCGCCGCTGACCGGCAGCTTCCACTGGTCGTTGTTCCGCGCCACATGCCCGTGCAGCGCCCCGTGCGGGCCTGCCGCCGGCACCCACACGAACGGCAGATGGGTCGCCACCAGCCCCTGGGACGTCACCGTGACCAGATCCGCCGCCCCGTGGTTGCGGAGCAATTCGTCAACTAGCGCCTCATCAGGCGAAAAATGGGCAGGTATGTACATGCGGCCCTCCGATCGCGTCCAGCTTAGTCGCCCGGCACTGAGCGAAACAGCCGGAAACATGGCCGTCACCTGTTGAAATAGGCGTGGAACAGCGGCTGCTTAGGCTGGAGGACGTGGCGGACATATTCGAGGGTTACCGGCTCGCCGAGGCCTGGGACGAGATGTTCGCGGCCCCTGGCAAACCCCGCGCCTGCTACGACGGGCTGGTCTCGGTGCTGCAGCCGATGGACCCGGCCGAGCTGCGCTACCGCGCCGATCAGCTCGCCCGGGTGTTCACCGACCGCGGCGTCACCTACGACTACGCGGGCGAGGAGCGGCCGTTCCCGCTCGACCTGGTACCGCGGGTCATCGACGCGCTCGAGTGGGACCTGGTCAGCCGGGGCGTCCGGCAGCGGGTGAAGGTCCTCGAGGCGTTCCTCGAGGACGTTTACGGCCCGGGCCGGGCGTTCGACGACGGCGTGGTCCCGTGGAGCCTGGTCTTCACCAGCGAGAAGTTCCGCCGCGAGGTGGCCGGCATCACCCCGCCCAACGGCGTCCGGGTGCACGTGGCCGGCATCGACCTGATCCGCGACGAGCAGGGCAAGTTCCGGGTGCTCGAGGACAACGTGCGGGTGCCGAGCGGCGTCAGCTACGTCATCGAGAACCGGCTGGCGATGACCAGGACGTTCCCCGCCCTCTTCGCCGACCAGCGGATCCACCACGTCGAGGAGTACCCGAGCAGGCTGCTCAACGCGCTGCGAGCGGCCGCCCCGTCCGGCGTGGCCGACCCGTTCGTGGTCGTGCTCACCCCCGGCGTGCACAACGCCGCCTACTTCGAGCACACCCTGCTCGCCCGGCTGATGGGGATCGAGCTAGTCGAGGGGCGCGACCTCTTCTGCTGGCGCAACCGGGTCTACGTGCACACCACCCACGGCCGCCGCCCGGTCGACGTCATCTACCGCCGGGTCGACGACGACTGGCTCGACCCGCTGCACTTCCGCCCCGACTCCGTCCTCGGCTGCCCCGGCCTGCTCAACGCGGTCCGGCACGGCACGGTGACGGTCGCCAACGGCGTCGGCAACGGCGTCGCCGACGATAAGCTGATTTATACCTATATGCCGGATCTGATTCGCTACTTCCTGGCCGAAGAGCCGATCCTCGAGAACGTGGAGTCGTACCGCCTCGACGACCCCGAGATCCTCGACTGGGTCCTGGCCAACGCCGAGACCCTGGTCCTGAAGCCGGTCGACGGGGCCGGCGGGGCCGGCATCGTGATCGGCCCGGCCGCCACCGGCGAGGACATCGCCGCGGTCAAGGCCCAGGTTAAAGCCAACCCGCGCGGCTGGATGGCGCAGCGCCCGGTCGCCCTGTCCACCTCCCCGGTGCTGATCGGCGAGAAGCTCAGCCCCCGCCACATCGACCTGCGCCCGTTCGCCGTCAACGACGGGAACGACGTCTGGGTCCTCCCCGGCGGCCTGACGCGCGTCGCGCTGCCGGAGGGAGAGCTCAAGGTGAACTCCAGCCAGGGCGGAGGGTCCAAGGACACCTGGGTGCTCGACGCCACGGTCCGTTCGGAGGAAAGCGTGAAGAGCCGCAGCGAACCGGTACCGCCGCTGGCCGCCCCGGCCAGCGGACCCGAGCTGGCGGTCGTCAGCCGGCAGAGCGGCCCGGAACAGTGAGCAGCGCGCAGTGAACAGCGAGCTGCTCAGCCGCATCGCCGAGACGCTCTACTGGACCGGGCGGTACGTGGAGCGGGCCGACGACACCGCCCGGCTGATCGACGTGTACGTGCACCGGATGCTGGGCGAGAACGGGGCCGACTCCGACGCCGCCTGCCGGGCCCTGTTCGGCATCCTCGGGGTGCCGGTCGAGGACCCGGCCGAGCAGCTCGACGTCGACACGGTGCTGTTCCGGCTGGTCTTCGAGGCGCAGACGCAGAGCGCGATCGCCGGCTCGATGCTCGGCGCGCGGGCCGGCGCGCGCGGCATCCGCGAGGTCATCTCGAGCGAGATGTGGGAGTGCCTCAACGTCACCGCGCACGGCCTGTCCGGCCAGAAGCGCGCCGCCGAGCGCCTCGGCCCGCACGTCTACCTCCGCTACATCAGGGAACGGGCGGCGCTGTTCTTCGGCCTGGCCGACTCGACCATGAGCCACGACGACGCCTGGCGGTTCCTCGTCCTCGGCCGGTCGCTGGAGCGGGCCGACATGACCGCCCGGCTGCTGCTGGCCCGGATGTCGGCCCCCGACGAGCTCGGCTGGACGGTGCTGCTGCGCGCCTGCGGCGCCCACGAGTCGTTCATCAGAACCCACGGCTGGGCGGCCGAGTCCGACCGGGTGGCCGAGTTCCTGCTGCTCGACCGGCTCTTCCCGCGCAGCGTGGTGTTCGCGCTGAGCGCGGCCGAGGAGTGCCTGGCGGCGCTGAACCCGGGCGCGGTCAGGGCCGGGGTCGACGACCCGGCCCGGCGGCCGGTCGGCCGGCTGCGGAACCGGCTCGAGTACGCCGACCCCCGGCAGCTCACCGCGCAGCTCCCTGAGCTGCTGTCCACCCTGCAGGAGACCTGCGTCGAGGCGGGCGAGGCGATCGCCCGGCGGTACTTCCAGTACGAGGCGACGGTGGCCTGGGAACGGGGTGGCTGAGTCGTGAGCTGGCGGCTGCGGATCGAGCACACCACCAACGTCACCTACACCGGCCCGGTCAGGACCTCGTTCAACGAGGCGCGGATGACCCCGCTGACGCTGCCGACCCAGACCACCCTGGAGTCCCGGGTGACGGTCGGCCGCGGCGTCCCGGTCTGGACCTACAGCGACTACTGGGGCACCTACGTCTCCGTCTTCGATCTCACCGACCCGCACGACGACCTGCTGATCCGCGCGGTCTCGACGGTCGAGACGGAGCCGTTCGCCGGCGTCCCGGCCGCCGGCGACCGGCCCGGCTGGGCTGAGCTCGGCCGGCACGCCCGGGGCGGCAGGCTGCTCGAGTTCGTGCTCCCGACCGCGCTCACCACGGTGGCCGAGGAGATCTCGGACGCCGCGATCGCCGACATCGCGGCCGGCCGGACTGCCCCCGACGAGGCCGCCGCCGCGATCTCGGCCCGGGTCCGCGAGCACGTCACCTACCTGCCCGGCGCGACCGGGGTGCGGACCAACGCCCAGGAGGCGTGGGACAAGGGCCAGGGCGTCTGCCAGGACATGGCCCAGATCGCGGTCTCCCTGCTGCGCGCGGCCGGCCTGCCCGCCCGCTACGTCTCCGGCTACCTGCACCCCGACCCGAGGGCGCAGCCCGGCAGCACGTCGGTCGGCCAGTCGCACGCCTGGGTCGAGTACTGGGCCGGCTCGTGGACCGCGCTCGACCCGACCAGCGGCGCCCCCGTCGGCGAGCGCCACGTCGCCGTCGCCCGCGGCCGCGACTACGCCGACGTCCCGCCGCTCAAGGGCATCTACCACGGCCCGCCCGAGAGCGACATGCAGGTCACGGTCGAGGTCACCCGCCTCGCCTGAGGCAGATCAAGATCAAGCCCCGCTCTATCGAACGGTCCCGTGGCTTCGCGTCTTTCGCCACGCTTTTCCTGCTTCAGTGCGGCCTGACCATTCGGCTCGGCTTTGCCATTCGGCGTCGGCCCGGTTCTTTTCCTCGGCGAAGACACGTAGCTCATGACCAGGTAAAGGCGGCCAGGGCAGGGGCGAGCTGTTACCGTGTTCGTTGCAGTGGGTAATTGTTGAACTACTGAGAGTTCTATAGGGCTATCTGGCCTGCGAACTCACTGTGCGCCGGGACCAGGACACCCACAGGAGGATTAAATGCGTAAAACTCCAGCTCATCAGTCTGGCTTGCCGCGCAGGCACCGTAGGGCCGCTGCTTTCGGCGTCATCTCCCTCGGCGTTGCCGTGGTGGTCACCTTCCCGGCCGCCCAGGCGCTGGCCGCGCCGGCTGCCGCGCCTGTCTCAGCGAGCGGGACCACCCAGGCGAACGTCGACGTCAGCACGACGATCGCGCTGACCGACCTCACCCCGTCGTTCACGCTGTCCGGCCTGCCGGGTGACACCCCGACCGATGACGGCGCGGTGACCATGAACGTGATGACCAACAATGCCACCGGCTACAACGTCACCGTGCAGTCGCTCGACCCGACCCTCTCGAACTCGGGCCCTAACAACATCCCGATAGCCGACCTGGAGGTTGACGACGGCTACTCCGGCGGGACGGCCGGCTGGCTTCCGCTGTCAAGCACCGCCCCGGTCCAGGTGTTCAGCCAGGCCACTCCGTCGTCTAACACGGGCGACGCGATCGTCAACGACTACCGGATGACCATCCCGGCCGTGCCCGCCGGCACCTACAGCGGCACGCTCAACTATGTCGCGTCGACCAACCCGTAACGCCGCTGACGGGTGCGACTAACTGACGGGTGCGAGTAACCGAAATGAGGAACGTGCACCGCCTGGAGAAATGCCGCCGGTGGCCGCGCGCGCTGTGCGTGCGGCCGTCGGCGGTGGGCACCTCGATAATGGCCGCGCTGGTGGTGATGGGGGCTGCCGTTCTCTGCGCGGTCCCGGCTGCCGCCGCCCCAGCCGGGGACGTCCCGCAGAACCCAGGAACCGGCATGGCGATCAGCCCGCCCCGGCTGGTCGTGCCAGCCGGGCAGGTCACCAGGGTCCAGCGGCTGGAGATCGAGAACCGCGGCAGCGTGCCGCTGCACCTGCACGCCGAACTGTCAGCGTTTGAGGAGGCTTCAGACGTCTCGACTGTCCCGCGGGCCGGCGCCCCGTATTCGGCGGTCCGGTGGGTCAAGGTCGTGCCGGGCAATCTGCTGATCATGCCGGGCACCAAGCGGTTCGTGCAGATCCGCATCCACCTGCCTGCCCGCGCTGAGCCAGGCGACCACTACGTTGAAATCGTTTTCATGGCGCCGCCGGTGCCCGGCCGGGGGAATCTCCACATCGCGGAGGGGCTGGGAGTGCCGGTCCTGATCACCGTCCCCGGCCCGGTCATCGACAACGTCCGCGTCACCCGCCTGACGGCGGACCGCTTCTCCGCGGGCGGGGCCGTCCTGATCAGGGCGACGCTGCACGAGAGCGGCGATGTCCATCACAGTTTTCGCGGCGCCGACGAACGGCTGACGGCAGTTGCCGACGGGTCCAGGCTCCTGTTCCCGCCGTTCACCGTGCTACGCGGGACGACGGTAAGCGTCAGCACCCGCTGGGACAACCCGCCGGCCGTATGCGTCTGCCACATCACCGTGTCCGTCGTGACGGACGGCCACCGCAGTGACGCCAGCGCAACCGTCGTCATCTTTCCCGTGACCAAAGCCATCGGCGGGGCAGCCGTGCTGACCGGGCTGTCGCTAGCGTTCCTGCTCGCCAGCCGCCGCATGCGCAGTCGCGGGCGCCGGGGCGGCCGGGCCCGCTGGCGGCGAGCGGCGAGCTTACCGCCCGCCGGCGACCGCGCCATTACCGCGTTCAGCCCTCGAGTGGGACTCCGATCCCGAACAGCGATTCGGCGCCCGCGAGCGCGGCTTTGATAAGTCAGCGCGTCCAGTCCACCCAGCCGAGACCAGATACCCGGCTGAACTCGACCAGGAGGCCGGCGCTGCGGGCGCCCCGGGCGCCGCGACCCAGGGATAATGGATCGTCGTCTACATCAGGCGGTAAGACAACCGTTACGGCGGCGGAATACACGAGCGGCCGCCAATGCTGATAACCTGTAGTCATTGACCAGTCCGGTGCGTGACACCACCGGGCGTGCAAGCGGAGGACCACCTCCCACCTGGCCAACCCTCGGGTCGGCGGGTTCGGCTGCTCCCTGGCTCGCCAGGCGGGCGGCACGGCACGGTCGCCAGCGTAGCTGGCGGGCGAAGCCGTAGACGTGGTAGCCCCGCAGCGCACAGCGCCGAGCGGGGCTTTTCCGTTTGGCCACAGGTCAAGGCGGAAAGCTGGCGCCGGAAGTCGGCGGCAGCAGCACACAGCGAAGCCGGGGAACCCGGCAACAGATGAGGCTCTGGAGGTCACATCAGCGTCGAAACGCGCATCAACGACCGCATCCGCACCCCTGAGGTCCGACTCGTCGGCGCCAAGGGCGAGCAGATCGGGATCGTCTCGATCACCGAGGCGCTCCGGCTGGCTCAGGAGGCGGACCTTGACCTAGTCGAGGTCGCGCCGACCGCGCGGCCGCCGGTCTGCAAGCTCATGGACTACGGAAAGTTCAAGTACGAGGCCGCGCTGAAGGCGCGGGAGTCGCGCAAGAACCAGACGCAGACCATCGTCAAGGAGATCAAGCTCCGCCCGAAGATCGACCCGCACGACTACGGCACCAAGCGGGGCCACGTCGAGCGGTTCCTCAAGGCAGGGGACAAGGTCAAGGTGACGATCATGTTCCGCGGTCGTGAGCAGTCCCGGCCCGAGCTCGGTTTCCGGCTGCTGCAGAAGCTGGCCGATGACGTGCAGGAGCTCGGCTTCGTCGAGTCGCAGGCCAAGCAGGACGGTCGGAACATGATCATGGTGATCGGCCCGCACCGCCGGCCGCCCGAGCGCAAGGCCGCCGAGCGGCCCGCGCAGTCGGAGGCGGAGTCGGAGGCGGAGGCGCAGCCGAGCCCGGTCCCGAGCCAGCGCAGCCAGGCCCCGGCCCAGGCTCCCGCCGCGGCCGAGACGCAGGCACCCGCGTCCACCGACGCATAGAGGTTTACCCCGGCTAACGGGGAGAGGACGGCCCGGTCGGGCGCAGGTCACGACCGGGCCGCATCATGACGCTGCCAGCGAAGCAGCGCAGAGTTGCATAGGAGACGGCGACCATGCCGAAGATGAAGACGCACAGCGGCGCCGGGAAGCGGTTCAAGCTCACCGGCAGCGGCAAGGTCACGCGGCAGCGTGCCAACCGGGCGCACTACAACGAGCACAAGTCCTCCCGCATCACGCGGCGACTGTACGGCCGGGTCGAGCTCGCCCCGTCCAACGTGCGCGCGATCAAGCGACTGCTCGGCAAGTAGCCGATCCCCTAGTAACCGCCGCCCCAAGGGAGATTGAACGATGGCACGCGTCAAGCGTTCGCTTAACGCCAAGAAGAAGCGCAGGGTTGTCCTCGAGCGTGCGAAGGGCTACCGCGGCCAGCGGTCCCGGCTGTACCGCAAGGCCAAGGAGCAGCTCCTCCACTCGATGACCTACGCCTACCGCGACCGCAAGGATCGCAAGGGCAACTTCCGCCGCCTGTGGATCCAGCGCATCAACGCTGCCGCGCGCGCGAACGGGATGACCTACAACCGCTTCGTGCAGGGACTCAAGGCGGCCGGCGTCGAGGTCGACCGCAAGGTGCTGGCCGACCTCGCGGTGACCGATGCAGTCGCCTTCGCCGCGCTGGTCGAGGTGGCGCGCGCGGCGCTGCCCGAGACCGTCGGCGCCGCAGCGTAACCTGCTGCCGCGCGTTGCGAAACCGTGAGCACGTAAGAAAAGCACGCTATACGCGTGCTTTTCTTACGTGTGAGAAAAGTCTTTTTCGCCACCAGCTAACGAGGCCATTGGGATGTACGCGACCGCTAGCGCCACGCGGATAAAGGCCGCCCGGCGGCTGACCAAGCGGGCGCTCCGCGAGCGCGAGCGGTCCTTCCTGGCGGAGGGTCCGCAGGCGGTTTCCGAGGCGCTGGCGACCGGCGCGCGGGTCACCGGGCTCTTCGTCACCGGGCCCGCCGAGGCCAAGCACGCCGACCTGGTCGGCGCGGCCGAGGACGCCGGGATCGAGGTGCAGCTCGTCAGCGGCGAGGTGATGGGCGAGCTGGCGCAGACCATCACCCCGCAGGGCCTGCTGGCCGTCTGCGACTTCGTGGACGTGCCGCTCGAGCGCCTGAACGCCGGCCGCCTGAGCCTGGTGGCGGTGCTCGCCAACGTCAGGGATCCAGGCAACGCGGGCACCGTGCTGCGCACCGCCGACGCGGCGGGCGCGGACGCGGTCATCTTCGCCGACGCCTCGGTTGACCTGTACAACGGCAAATGCGTGCGCGCGTCCGCGGGCAGCCTGTTCCACCTGCCGGTCGTGGCAGGCGGGCGGCTGCCGGAGACGATCGCGATGCTGAAGCAGGCCGGGCTGCGGGTCTTGGCGGCCGACGGCCGCGCGGGCGTCACCCTCGACGACCCGGGCACCCGCGAGTACCTGGCGGCGCCGACCGCCTGGCTGTTCGGCAACGAGGCCTGGGGGCTACCCGACGACCTGCTGGCGCTCGCGGACGAGTCAGTCGCGGTCCCGATCTACGGCCGCGCGGAGTCGCTCAACCTCGCCTCGGCGGCGGCGGTCTGCCTGTACGCCTCGGCCTCCGCGCAGCGGGCGACGGCTGGCTTATCCGGCGCGCGGGAACACATCGCGAGCTATTATGATTACATCGCGTTGCGCCCCCTTAGGTGCCCGCAAATCCCCGTGGCATTGGGTATTTACGCTATAACGTAGCGAAATCCCGCGGCGGAGCACTGTCGGTAAGGTACGTTTACGCGCTAGAGTCTGATCACATTCCGTCACCCGCATCACGGAACGAGCCGGCAACGGCCACCCAGATGCGCCCCCTGCTGGACGGAGGCGTCGCAGTCGTGGAGTACAACCAACCGGGCCGGGACACACGTGCCCCCGGTGCGGCCGCGCCGACCCTATTCGCGCCCGGCCCCGAGGCCGACGCCCAGGCGCAGATGGCCGACGAGCTGCCGGACGGCCTGGTGGTGGCCGACGACACCGGTCGCCTGGTCGTCTTCAACCGGGCCGCCGTCCGGCTCACCTCCATCGCCGCGGCCGAGGCGATCGGCAAGTACGTCTACGACGTGCTGCCCTTCCGCGACGAGGACAGCCGCGACTGGTGGGTCTGCGTCGACCCGTACCACGGCCTGTCCACCCGCACCCGCCACCCCGAGCGGTCCCTCTACCTGGCCGACGGCACCGAGCTGCTGGTCTCCGTCGGCTACGTCCGCGACGGCCGCTCGGGCCCGGTCCGCCGGCTGGTCATCACCCTGCGCGGCGCGCAGCAGCGGGCCCGGCTGGAGCGCAGCCGGGCCGAGCTCGTCTCCACCGTCGCGCACGAGCTTCGCTCCCCGCTGACCTCGGTCAAGGGGTTCACCGCGACGCTGCTGGCCAAGTGGGGCCGGTTCACCGACGACCAGAAGCGGGTCATGCTCGAGACCGTCAACGCGGACGCGGACCGGGTGACCCGGCTGATCACCGAGCTGCTCGACGTGTCGAGGATTGAGTCCGGCCGGATGGAGGTCCACCGCCAGCTGGTCGACGTGCCCGACCGGGCCAGGAAGATCATCGCCGGCCGGGTGGCGGCGGGCGAGCCCGAGGACCGGTTCCGGCTCGCGGCCGCCCCGGACCTGCCGGAGACCTGGCTCGACGCCGACAAGATCGACCAGATCCTCGGCAATCTGGTGGAGAACGCGGTCAGGCACGGGGCTGGTATCGTGACCGTCATGGTGGCCAGCGCGCACGCAGGCGCCGGGGATCGCCCCGGTGCGATCGTCGTGTCCGTGCGCGACCAGGGGGAGGGCATTCCCCCCGAAGTCGCGCCGAGGGTGTTCCGCCAGTTCTGGCGGGGCAAGCGCCGCGGCGGTACCGGGCTGGGCCTCTACATCGTCAAGGGCCTGGTCGAGGCGCTCGGCGGCGACATCACCGTGGGCCGTGCCCCCGGCGGCGGGGCCGAATTCCGATTTACCGTGCCCGCGGGCACGCCCATCGCCTAGGCGGCAGTAACGCCGCCGCGACGGGAGGGCGGGCCGCCGCGGGCTTTCCGCCGGTCACGCTGGGAGCGGGAGACAGAGTGCGCGACTGCGGGCGTGACGACGGGTTTCGCCGCCAACCGATAGGGTTCGGTGTGCTGGATGCGAGTCGCCACGGTCCGTTAGGGATGACTGTTTTGAGATCCCGGCGCCACCGAGGACCCTTCCAGCCGCCCAAAGCCACGAGGAAGCGAATGATGTCCGCACCAAATAAGAACTACGACCCGGTCGAGGTGACGGCGTTGACAGCGGATGAGGTTGACCGCGCGGTCGCCGAGGCGCTCGCCGCCATCGATGCGGCGAAGAATCTCGACCAGCTCAAGGAGGCGCGCCTCGCGCACGCGGGCGACAAGGCACCGTTGTCGCTGGCGCGGGCCGAGATCGGCGCGCTGCCGCCGCAGGCCCGGGCCGACGCCGGCCGCCGGGTCGGCGCCGCCGTCGGCCGCGTCGCCAGCGCGGTCAAGGAGCGCCAGCAGCAGCTCGAGCGCGAGCGTGACGAGCAGGTCCTGATCACCGAGAAGGTCGACGTGACGCTGCCGGCCGACCGGACCACGCCAGGTGCCAGGCACCCGGTCTCGATGCTGGCCGACCAGCTCTCCGACGTCTTCGTGGCGATGGGGTACGAGGTGGCCGAGGGGCCCGAGGTCGAGGCCGAGTGGTACAACTTCGACGCGCTTAACATCCCGCCCGATCATCCGGCCCGCGAGATGCAGGACACTCTGTTCATTGCGCCGCCCCCAGGGGCGGAGCGTAGCGGGATGGTACTTCGCACCCACACCTCGCCGGTGCAGATCCGCTCGCTGCTGACCCGGCCGCTGCCGCTCTACGTCGTGAGCCCCGGCCGGGTGTACAGGAACGAGGCGCTCGACGCCACCCACCTGCCGGTCTTCTACCAGATCGAGGGGCTCGCGGTCGACGAGGGGCTGACCATGGCCGACCTGCGCGGGGCGATCCAGGCGTTCGTCGACGCGCTGTTCGGGGCCGGGCTGAAGACGCGCATGCGACCGGACTACTTCCCGTTCACCGAGCCGTCCGGCGACGTGTCGATGGAGTGCCACATCTGCCGGGGGGAGTCCGCCAAGCCGTCGGCCGACCCGTGCCGGGTCTGCCGGTCCAGCGGCTGGATCGAGATCGCCGGCTGCGGCATGGTCAACCCGAGGGTGCTCGTCGCCTGCGGCATCGACCCGGACCGGTACAGCGGGTTCGCGTTCGGGCTCGGCATCGAGCGGGCGCTGATGCTGTCCCACGGCATCAACGAGATCAGGGACACCTACGACGGCGACGTGCGGTTCAGCCGGGCATTCGGGACGGAGATCTAACGGCGATGCGAGTACCCATATCCTGGCTGCGCGAGTACGCGCCGATCCCCGCGCCGGTCGACGCGCAGGAGGTCGGCCGCCGGCTCACCGCGGCCGGCCTCGAGGTCGAGGCGGTCGAGCAGGTCGGCCACGACATCCGCGGCGTCACCGTCGCCCAGGTCGTCACGATCGAGGAACTGACCGAGTTCAAGAAGCCGATCAGGTACTGCCGGGTCGCGGTCAGCGAAGCCGAGCTGACCGCCGACCCGGAGACACTGACCGGCGTGATCTGCGGCGCCACCAACTTCAAGCCCGGCGACCGGGTCGCGTTCGCCACCGCCGGGGCCATCCTGCCGGGCGGTTTCGAGATCACCGCGGCGAGGAAGTACGGCCGGATCTCCCAGGGCATGATCTGCGCGGTCGACGAGCTCGCCATCGGCGAGGACCACAGCGGCATCCTCATCCTGCCGCCGGACACCCCGCTCGGGGTCGACTTCGTCACCTCCGCCGGGCTGCGCGACGACGTGCTCGACATCACCGTGACCCCGGACCGGGGCTACGCGGTCTCCATCCGCGGCGTCGCGCGCGAGCTCGCCACCGCCTATCAGGTGCCGTACACCGACCCGGCCACCACCTTCGTCCCCGGCGAGGACGCCTCCGGGCGGCCGGAAGACGACGATCCAGGCCGGGCCGGGCCCGGGCCAGGCGCCCTGGCCCGCCGCCATCGACGACCCGACCGCGTGCGACCGCTTCGTGCTGCGCGAGGTCCGGGGCTTCGACCCCGGCGCCCCGACCCCGCTGTGGATGCAGGTCCGGCTGGCCCGCTGCGGCATGCGCTCGGTCTCGCTCGCGGTCGACGTCACCAACTACCTGATGATCGAGCTCGGCCAGCCGCTGCACGCCTTCGACCGGTCCAAGCTGCACGGGCCGATCGTGGTCAGGCGCGCCCGGCCGGGCGAGACGCTGGTCACGCTGGACCACGTCGACCGGGCGCTGTACCCCGACGACATCCTCATCACCGACGACAGCGGGCCGATCTCGCTCGCGGGCACGATGGGCGGGCTGGCGACCGAGATCGACGACGCGCTCGACCGACATCGTCATCGAGGGCGCCCACTTCAGCGACACCGGCACCGCGAAGATGTCGCGCCGCCACCGGCTGCACTCGGAGGCGTCCTACCGGTTCGAGCGCGGCGTCGACCGCGAGCTGCCGCCGCGCGCCACCGCGCGCGCGGCCGCGCTGCTGGCCAGCCTGGGCGGGGCGAGGATCGTGCCCGGGCTGACGCAGGCGGAGGTGCCGGTCGAGCCGGTGACAATCGCGCTGTCGGCCGACTACCCGGACCGGGTGGCCGGCGTCGTCTACGGACTCGATACCGTCGTCGCCCGGCTGGAGGAGGTCGGCTGCGCCGTCCGCTCCACCCCGGCCTCGCGCCAGCCGACCATCGCCCCGTGGCGCGCGCAGCCGCCCGACGGCGCCGACCACCACCCCAAGCACGACCATCAGCACACGGTCCTGCTGGTGACCCCGCCGTCCTGGCGTCCCGACCTGACCGATCCGGCCGACCTGGCCGAGGAGGTCATCCGGCTCGAGGGCTACGGCAACGTCCCGGTCCGCCAGCCCCGCGCCACCGCCGGCCGCGGCCTCACCCGACGGCAGCAGGCGGTCCGCGCGGTCGCCAGGACCCTCGCCGACGACGGGTACGTCGAGGTCCGCTCCGATCCGTTCGGCCCGGCCAGCGACGCCGACCGGCTGATGATCGGCGCCGACGACCCGCGCCGGTCCGCGGTCACGGTCGCCAACCCGCTCAGCGACGACCAGCCGCTGCTGCGCACCACCCTGCTGCCCGGCCTGTTCCGCGTCCTCGCGCAGAATGTCGGCCGCGGCTTCGGCGACATCGCGCTGTTCGAGACCGGCCTGGTCTTCCTCCGCCGACCGGGCGCGCCGGGCGTCGCGCCGATCCTCGCCACCGACCGGGGGCCGACCGAGGCGGAGCTCGCGACGCTGGACGCGGCCCTGCCGGAGCAGCCCCAGCGGATCGCCGGGGTGCTGGCCGGGCACCGCGAGCTGCCCGGCCCGTGGGGTCCCGGGCGGGCCGCGACCTGGGCCGACGCGATCGAGGGGGCCCGCTCGGTGGCCGCCGTGGAGCACGTGACGCTCGACGTCAGGGCGGCGGCGGAGCCGCCGTTCCACCCGGGCCGGTGCGCGGCGCTGTCCGTCCGGGCCGGCGCGGCCGACGCCGACGGGGCGTCGCGCGAGTGGCTGGCGGGCTACGCGGGCGAGCTGCACCCGAGGGTGGTGGCGGCGTTCGGCCTGCCCGAGCGGACCTGCGCCTTCGAGCTCGACCTGGCCGTGATCGCGGCCGCCGCCGAGGCGGTCGGCCCGGTGCGCGGCCCGGCATTGTCGGCCTACCCGCTCGCCAGCCAGGACATCGCGCTGGTGGTGGCGGATGAGGTGCCCGCCGCCGACGTGGCGGCGGCGCTCACGGCCGGCGCGGGCGAGCTCTGGAGGACGTCCGGCTGTTCGACGTCTACGCCGGCGCGCAGCTGGGCGCGGGAAACAAGTCGCTGGCGTACACGCTGCGGCTGCGCGCTCCCGATCGCACCCTCACCGCCGCCGAGGTGACGGCTGCCCGCGACGCCGCCGTGGCCGAGGCCGCCCGGCGCACCGGGGCGGTGCTGCGGGGTTAGGGCCGGGCCCGATCGTTCGGGCGTATCTGACGGCGCAGGGAGCCGTCAGGATAAGGCGCCCGTTTGCGGGGTCTGCCCAGTGACGGCGATTGAGATAAGATAACATTTTGGTAACGACGACGTCGACGCCCGCGCTGGCGGCCCGACTGCAAACGCTTGCAGCACAGGGATTTCCCGTTCCCGTACGGCGTTCCGGACAAGTCGCCCGATGGCCCTTCCTGTCAGTCGGTAGCCATGTTTTGACAGTGCGCACGTGAAAACTGTGACAATGTGGGGTTAGCACCGTACGTTGCGCTATCCGGCGTGCTCAGCGCGGATGGCGGCGGAAATCATTGCGTAGGTCAAGGAGGCCAGATGGTTCGCGCGCCCAGCACCGTGTTCCGCCACGGGTGGCCGCGTATCCGAGATTGGCCGATCTGGACCGAGTCCAAACCGCTGATCGCCCTGTTGCTGGCCGTGGCCTGCGGTTATCTGGGCTGGATGGCCTTCTACGTCATCCACTTCCACTTCCATCCGGCCAACCTCGCGCTGTTCGCCGCGCTGCTCGCCTGCGTCGCCTTCTCGGTCGAGATGTCCCGTCGCGCCAGCGAGCCGGACGGCGTGGTCAAGGACGTGTACGCCGTCTGGGAGCTCCCGATGGTGTTCCTGCTGCCCGGGCTCTACGCGCTGATCGTCCCGGCCATCAGGCTGACGCTGAGCCAGTGGCGGGTGAGGAAGGTACCGGTTTACCGCCGGGTCTACACCGCCGCGACGATCGGCATCGGCTACGCCTGCGCTCGCTTCATGTTTATGTCGGTGATCCCCGTCGGCGATCGGCCCCGCGACTACCTGTGGAGCGACACCACGATGTGGATGGTGGCGGCCGGCGCCGCCGCCATCACCCAGTGGGCGATCAACCAGGCGCTGATCGGGTCCGCCTTCAAGCTGGCCAACCCGCAGACGAGAATTCGCGACGAGCTGTTCGGCCGGGAGTCGCTGCACAACGACGCGACCGAGCTCTGCGCGGCCCTGCTCGTCGCCGTCGGCCTGACCGTCAGCTCGCTGACCCTGATCATCGCGCTGCCGCTCACCACCCTGCTGCAGCGCTCCTTCCGGCACGCGCGGCTGCTGACCGAGGCCCGCGAGGACTCCAAGACCGGCCTGCTCAACTCCGCGACCTGGGAGCGCGAGGCGACGGCCGAGGTCGGCCGGGCCGTGCGGACCTCCTCGCCGCTGGCGGTGGCGCTGCTCGACCTCGACCGGTTCAAGCAGATCAACGACACCCACGGGCACCTGATCGGCGACGAGGTGCTGCGGCACGTGGCCGACACGATGACCGGGCTGCTGCGCGACTACGACCTCGCGGGCCGGTTCGGGGGCGAGGAGTTCGTGATGCTGCTCCCGCAGACCCGCGCGCCGGACGCGTTCAAGATCGCCGATCGGGTGCGCGCGCACATCGCCCGGCTGCCGATCTCCACCACCGGCGGCGAGCCGGTGCCGGTGACGGTCTCCATCGGCGTGGCGGCGCTTGATGCCGGCTCGAGCAGGGAGCTGACCGAGCTGCTGGCGGCGGCCGATGCCGCGCTCTACCGGGCCAAGGCGTCCGGCCGCAACCAGGTGCAGATGATCAGCACCAGCCGCGGGCTGAGCGCGGTGCGCTCGCCGGTCGACGACGAGCCGGTGCCAGCCGCGGCCGGCGGCGGGTTCCGCGGCCCCGGCGCGCTGCCGCCGGAGACCGCGCTCGACCCGGGCGAGCTCGGCCTGGCGGGCGAGTTCGGCGGGGCCGAGTTTGGCGAGGAGTTCGTCGAGGAAGAGTTCGCCGAGGCCGAGTTCGCGGGCGACGAGTTTCAGGTGCCGGACGAGGGCACCGCGAGCACCGCGACCACCTCGGCCTTCGCGGTGTGACACTCCGACGTGTTACCGGTCTGCAGTGCCCGCGTGGTGGTGTACCCCTGGCAGGTCCAGCCGTCGACCGCCACCGGCGCGCCGCCGCCGTTGCCGCGGATGTCGCCCCGCTTGATCATGGCCGCGTAGCCCTGCTCGACCCGAAGCGCGGCCGCGCAGTTCACCGTCCCCTTGGCCACGTGGATCACCACCGGGACGTTCACCGCCGTCCGCATGTTCCCGCAGGATGCGCCGGAGGCCGCCGCTCCCGACCCGCCGGACGAGCACCCGGCCAGCATCGGCCCGACCGCCAGCGCGAGCACCGGAGCCGGCCAGCCGCCGGCCGCCACCGCGCCCGACGATGCGGCCTTGCCGCCGGCCGCCACCGAGCCTGCATCGTCGCCCGGCCGTCCGCCGTCAACTCCCGCACCTCGCACACCCAATCCAGCGCTCGACCCCGCCTGACCCCGCCCCGCCCCAACCCTAATCGCGCCGCCCCAACCGCGCCCCCGTCGATGCCCGATCGCTACCTCCCGCCGCCGGCCATCCGCTGCCACCCCCGATCCGCTGCCGCCCCGATCCGTCGCCGCCCCCGGTCCGTCGCCCCCGAGTCGGTCCAGGCGGGCGGCCGTGATCGTGTGGCGTTTGGGGGCGCGTTTCCCGACCGCGTGCGTCAGCGTGTGCCGGCGGGGGCACCCAGCGACCCGAAATCCCCACGATGACCCCAAAATCCGTCCGGCCGGTTGCGCGTGGTGATGGTGAGGACGGTGGGCCGATGCTCGGCCGCCGACGGCCGCCACCGCGCGGCTCGAGTCCCCTGGTGCCGACGCCACCGCCCGTCGGCCGCCGGCTGAACCGGCCCGTCAGCCCGTCAGCGCGTGCCGCAACCCCCGCCCGGCCGACCGCAACCGCTCCCCGGCCTTCGTGCCCCGGCGCGGCAGCAGCTCCAACCCCGCCGCCGCCCCGATCAGGTCCGCCACCTCCGCCACCGTCAGCCCGTCAGTCCGCACCTGCGTCGCGAACTCAGGCTGGCTCAGACGATTGAGACAGAGGCCCAGCTTCCGCATCGCGAACGTCTCGCGAAACAACGGCACGTCCCGCCCCCGCAGCCGCTGGACCGAGTGCACGACCGCCCGCTCGCGCAGCCGCCGCTCGATCACCCGCGCGTCCGCCAGCAGGGCGAAGTGCCGGACGTCATGCCCGTCCGAAGTCAACCGCCCGACAACATCGGCGAAATACCCAGGCTCGATCAGCGTCATCGGCACGATGACCGGCCCGTCGGCCGACCGTAGGATCAGGTCAAGCACCTCGTGCACGCCCTCCCGCCAGGCGCCAAAATCCTGGAAGTCGCACCGCAGCCCGGCCGGCAGCATCCGCTGGATCCCGAACCCGAGCTGCTCGGGGTCACTGATCAGGCTGCCGGGCAGGCGCCGGTGGAGTTCGCCCGCAGTCGACGACTTGCCGCCGCCGAACGGCCCGTTGATCCAGAGCAGCATGGCAATCACTGTAAGCGGCATCGCGCCGCCGCCGGGCGGCCGCAGAATCTTCTAAAAGAAATCCAGGCGGCACGTGTCCGATCCAGCCAGCCGCGTTCGCAGTAGGGGTGAGAGGCGGCCCGAGAAGGGGCCGGCCAGACGAAGACATACGACGACAGGAGACGACTCCGATGGCGCAGTACCTGCTATCCGTGCTCACCGACTCGACCGAGCTCGCCACCCGGGCGGAGATGGAGACGATCGACGTCTTCAACGACCAGCTCATCGCCCAGGGCCACTGGGTCTTCGCCGGCGGCCTGGCGTCGCCCGTCGCCGCCACCGTGGTCGACGGCCGGGACGGTGAACCGGTCTTCACCGACGGCCCCTACCTTGAGTCGAAGGAGCACGTCGCCGGCTTCTGGATCATCGAGGCGGCCGATCTCGACGTCGCCCTCCGGCTGGCCGGGCAGGGCTCGAAGGCCTGCAACCGCCGGGTCGAGGTGCGCCCGATCCTGCAAGAAGCCGACCAAGCCGACCAAGCCGACCAGGCCTAGCCAAAGAGCACAGCATGACCGACGTCACCGAGGCCATCGTCCGGGCCCACCGCCAGGAGTGGGCCCGGGTGGTGGCGACCCTGGCCCGGCGCTACCGGGACCTCGACATCGCCGAGGAGATGACCGCCGAGGCGTTCGCGGCCGCCGTCGAGCGCTGGCCGGCCGACGGCGTCCCGCCCAATCCCGGCGCGTGGCTCACCGTCACCGCCGACCGCAAGGCGATCGACCGGATCCGGCGCGAGGCCATGCGCGCGAGCAAGCACCAGGAGGCGCTGATGCTGTCCGACGCCCCCGAGCCGCTCGGCGTCATCGACGACGACCGGCTCCGCCTCGTCTTCACCTGCTGCCATCCCGCGCTGGCGATGGAGGCGCGGATCGCGCTGACCCTGCGGATGGTCGGCGGCCTCACCGTGCCCGAGATCGCGGCCGCGTTCCTGGTCCAGGAGACCGCCATGAGCCGCCGCATCACCCGCGCGAAGACGAAGATCCAGGCGGCCAGAATCTCCTACCGGGTCCCCTCCCGCGAGGACCTCCCAGCCCGCGTGGCGGGCGTGCTCACCGTCCTCTACTTGATCTTCAACGAGGGCTACCTGGCCTCGGACCCGGAGCAGAACGCAGTCCGGGGCGATCTGACGGCCGAGGCGATCCGGCTGACCCGGCTGGTGCGCGACCTGCTGCCGGCCGACGGCGAGGTCGCCGGGCTGCTGGCGCTGATGCTGCTGACCGAGGCCCGCAGGACCGCGCGGGTGTCGGCCGCCGGCGAGCTCGTCGCCCTCGCCGACCAGGACCGCGGCGCCTGGGACCGCGAGCTCATCGCCGAGGGCCACGCCCTGGTCCGGGAGCGCCTCGCCTCCGGCCAGCGGCCGGGGCGGTACCAGATCCAGGCCGCGATCAACGCCGTCCACACCGACGCCCGCGACGTCCGCGACACCGACTGGTCGCAGGTCGTCGCGCTCTACGACCAGCTCGCGGTCCTCGATCCGTCGCCGATCGTCCGGCTCAACCGGGCGATCGCGGTCGCCGAGCTCGACGGCCCCGAGGTGGCGCTGGCCGAGGTCGACCGGCTGCCGCTCGACGGCTACCACCCCTTCCACGCCACCCGGGCCGAGCTGCTGCGCCGGCTGGGCCGCAGCGACCAGGCGCGGCCGGCCTACGACCGGGCCATCGAGCTGGCCGGCAACACAGCCGGGCAGGCCTACCTCATCCGCCGCCGCGACCAGCTGGCCGCCCCCTAGAACCGCCCAGCCTGACCCCTCTCCGGCCCGCCATCTTGCATATTCATGCAATGGAGTGCATACTTCTTCAGGAAGCAAGGAGGCAATATGGGCATACGGGTCGCTGTCGCAGGGGCCAGCGGCTACGCGGGCGGAGAGCTGCTCCGCCTGCTGGCCGGCCACCCCGATCTGGAGATCGCGGCGGTCTCGGCCGGCAGCAGCGCGGGCAAGCCGATCACCTCGATCCACCCTAACCTCACTGGTCACCCGCGCTACGACGGCAAGAACTTCGACGTCACCGACGCCGACACGCTCTCCGGCGCCGAGCTCATCTTCATGGCCCTCCCGCACGGCGAATCGGCCGCACTCGCGAACGAGCTGCCGAACGCGAAGATCATCGACCTGTCGGCCGACTTCCGCCTCGGCGACGAGGAAGCCTGGCACCAGTTCTACGGCCAGGAGGTCGCCTACGCCGGCCGCTGGGCCTACGGCCTGCCCGAACTCCCCGGCGCGAGTGAGCGGATCAAGGCCGCCCGCACCGTCGCCGCCCCCGGCTGCTACGCCACCACGTCGATCCTCGCGCTCGCCCCGCTGCTGCACGCGGGCCTGGTCGAGCCGGACGACATCGTGATCGTGGCCGCCTCCGGCACCACCGGGGCCGGCCGCTCGCCCCGGGTCGACCTCCTCGCGAGCGAGGTCATGGGCTCGATGTCCGCCTACAAGGTCGGCGGCGCCCACCGGCACACCCCCGAGATCGAGCAGGCGCTGACCGAAGTTCAAAACCATCAGAACCATTTGTCCGAACGGTCCGTGACTCCGCCCCGCCCGGTCACCCTCTCCTTCACTCCCGACGCTGGCCCCGATGCCGCGCGGCATCCTCGCCACCGCCACCGCCCGGCTGGCACCGGGGGCAGCGAACAGCCCGGACGTCACCCGCCTCCTGCGCCACGCGTTCGCCGCCGCCTACGACCAGAGCCCGTTCGTGCACCTGCTGCCCGACGGCCAGTGGCCGGTGACCGGCGCGGTGGCCGGCTCCAACGGCGCGCACCTGCAGGTCGCGGCCGACCCGCACGCGGGCCGGGCGGTGGTGATCGCCACCACCGACAACCTCGGCAAGGGCGCGGCGGGCCAGGCCGTCCAGATCGCCAACCTGATGCTCGGCCTCCCCGAGACGGCCGGCCTGACCACCCATGGGGTAGCGCCGTGACCACCTTGATCCTCGGCCGCGCCGCGACGGCCGGCCCGACCTCCCAAGGAGGAACCGCGTGAGCGTCACCGCACCACTGGGCTTCCGCGCCGCAGGCGTGGTGGCCGGCCTCAAGACCTCCGGCGAGCGGGACGTCGCGGTGGTGATCAACGACGGGCCGTCGCGCGCCGCCGCCGCCGTCTTCACCGCCAACCGGGTGCAGGCCGCCCCGGTCACCTGGTCCCGGCAGGTCGTCAGCGGCGGCCGGGTCCGCGCGGTCGTGCTCAACTCCGGCGGCGCCAACGCCTGCACCGGGCCGCTCGGCTTCCAGGACACCCACGCCACGGCCGAGCGGCTGGCCGCCGCCCTCGACGACTCGCCGGGCGAGATCGCGGTCTGCTCGACCGGCCTGATCGGCGAGCGGCTGCCGATGGACAAGCTGCTGCCGGCCGTCGACGCGGCCGTCGCCGAGGCCGACCGGTCCGGCGGCGTGCACGCGGCCGACGCGATCCGCACCACCGACACCATCATCAAGATCGCCTTCCGCCGCCAGGCTCTGCCCCCTCGACGACCCCCCCAGACCCCCCCGAATGAAGGCGTCTGGACCATAGGCGGTATGGCGAAGGGCGCGGGCATGCTCGCCCCCTCCCTCGCCACCATGCTCGTCGTCCTCACCACCGACGCGGACCTCACCCCGGCCGAGCTCGACTCCGCCCTCCGATCCGCGACCGCCGTCACCTTCGACCGGCTCGACTCCGACGGCTGCATGTCCACCAACGACACCGTGCTGCTGATGGCGAGCGCCGCCAGCGGGGTCAAGCCCGATCACAAGGACTTCACCCGCGCGCTGACCGAGGTCTGCGCCGACCTCGCCCGCCAGCTCCAGCGCAACGCCGAGGGCGCCTCCAAGTACGTCACGATCGAGGTCGTCGGCGCCGCCAGCGAGTCCGACGCGCTGACCGTGGGCCGCTCGGTGGCGCGGAACAACCTGCTCAAGTGCGCGCTCGCGGGCGCGGACCCGAACTGGGGCCGGGTCCTGTCCGCGGTCGGCACGACCGACGCCGTCTTCGAGCCGGACCGCCTCAACGTGGCCATGAACGGCATCTGGGTCTGCCGGGCGGGCGCGCCGGGCGACGACCGGTCCAAGGTCGACCTGCGCGGCAAGGACATCACGATCACCGTCGACCTGTCGGCCGGGCCGAACAGCGCGGTCATCCTCACCACCGACCTGACCGAGGCCTACGTGCACGAGAACTCGGCCTACTCCACATGACGATCGTGATCTCCGGCGGCAAGGACGCCGCCCGCCGGGCCTCCGCCACCGCCAAGGCGACCACGCTGATCGAGGCGCTGCCGTGGCTGGATGAGTTCCACGGCGAGACCGTGGTGATCAAGTACGGCGGGCACGCGATGACGTCACCCGAGCTGCGGGCCGGGTTCGCCCAGGACCTGGTATTCCTGCGGCACGCCGGGCTCCGCCCGGTGGTCGTGCACGGCGGCGGCCCGCAGGTCACCGACCACCTCGACCGCCTCGGCATCGAGTCGGTGTTCACGGCCGGGCTGCGGGTCACCACCGAGGAGACCATCGACGTGGTCCGGATGGTGCTCAACGGCAAGGTCAACAAGGACATCGTCGGCCTCATCAACCGCTACGGCCCGTACGCGGTCGGCCTCTCCGGCGAGGACGCCAACCTGTTCACCGCCGCCCGCAAGCGCGCCCTGGTCGACGGCGAGCCGGTCGACATCGGCCTGGTCGGCGACATCGTCGCGACCGACCCGTCGATGGTGCGGGCGCTGCTCGACGACGGCCGCATCCCGGTCGTGTCCAGCGTCGCCCGCGGCGACGGCGACGGCGCGGTCTACAACGTCAACGCCGACACCGCCGCCGCCGCCCTGGCGGTCGCGCTGGGCGCGGCCAAGCTGGTCGTGCTGACCGACGTCGAGGGCCTCTACCGGGACTGGCCCGCCTCGGACGAGGTGATCAGCCAGCTCGACGCCGACGACCTGGCCAAGGTGCTGCCCTCGCTATCGGCCGGCATGATCCCGAAGATGGAGGCCTGCCTGACCGCCGTCGAAGGCGGCGTCCCGCGCGCCCACGTCCTCGACGGCCGCCTCAGCCACGCCATCCTGCTGGAGATCTTCACCGACTCCGGCATCGGCACGATGGTCATCCCAGCAGACTCAGAAGGAGACGCCCGGTGAGCGAGAGCGAAGCCCTCAGGCAGCGGTTCGAGGCCGCGATGATGGTGAACTACGGCACCCCGCCGCTCGCCCTCGCCCGCGGCGAGGGCAGCCGGGTCTGGGACGCCGACGGCAACCGCTACCTCGACCTGATCGCCGGCATCGCCGTCTCCGCCCTCGGCCACGCCCACCCGGCCATCGTCGACGCGGTGACCGCCCAGGTCGGCCGCATCGCCCACACCAGCAACCTGTTCCTGCACGAGCCCGAGGTCCGGCTGGCCGAGAAGCTGCTCGCGCTGCTGCACGGCGACGCCCACGGCGGCGCCCGGGTCTTCTTCTGCAATTCCGGCACCGAGGCCAACGAGGCGGCGCTCAAGCTGGTCCGCCGCCAGCAGGGCGCAGGCACGGCCGGTCATCGTCGCCGCCGACCACAGCTTCCACGGTCGCACGATGGGCGCGCTCGCGATCACCGGCAAGGAGTCGATCAGGGCGCCCTTCGCCCCGTTCGGCTTCGACGTCCGCTGGGTGGAGTACGGCGACGCCGCCGCCCTCGGCGCGGCGGTCGACGAGCGCACCGCCGCCGTCGTCCTCGAGCCGACCCAGGGCGAGGGCGGCGTCATCCCCGCCCCGGCCGGCTACCTGGCCGCCGCCCGCGCGGCCTGCGACCGGGCCGGCGCGCTGCTGGTGCTCGACGAGATCCAGTCCGGCATCGGCCGCACCGGGGCGTGGTTCGCGCACCAGGCCGAGGGGGTCACCCCCGACGTGCTCACGCTGGCCAAGGGCCTCGGCGGCGGGCTGCCGATCGGCGCCTGCGTCGGCTTCGGCGCCAGCGCCACCGCCCTGCGGGCGGGCGACCACGGCTCGACGTTCGGCGGCAACCCGATCGCGTGCGCGGCCGCCCTCGCCGTCCTCGACACGATCGAGACCGGCGGCCTGCTCGAGAACGTCAAGCACGTGGGCGAGGTCCTCGCGGGCGGCATCGAGGCGATCGACCACCCGTTGCTCAAGGGCGTGCGCGGCAGTGGCCTGTGGCTGGCGGCCGTGCTCAACGGCGACCAGGCGGCCGCCGTCACCACCGCCGCCCGGCAGGCGGGCTTCCTCGTCAACGCGGTCCAGCCGGACGCGGTCCGGCTCGCCCCGCCGCTCATCCTCACCCCGGCCGAGGCGGCAGAGTTCACCGCCGCCCTGCCCGCCATTCTGACCCACGCCCAGGAGGGGTAACCGGATGCCAAGGCACTTCCTCCGGGACGACGACCTCGCCCCGGCCGAGCAGGCCGAGGTCCTCGAGCTCGCCGCCGCGATGAAGCAGGCCCGGTTCGCCCGCCGCCCGCTCGAGGGCCCGCGCGCGGTCGCCGTCCTGTTCGACAAGCCGTCGCTGCGGACCCGGGTCTCGTTCACCGTCGGCATCGGCGAGCTCGGCGGCCTGCCGCTGGTCATCGACACCCAGAGCACGCACATCGGCCGGGGCGAGACGATCGCCGACATTGCCCGGGTGCTCACCAGGCAGACCGCCGCGATCGTCTGGCGCACCTCCGGTCAAGAACGGATCGAGGAGCTCGCGGCGGCGTCCACGGTCCCGGTCATCAACGGGCTGACGGACGAGTTCCACCCCTGCCAGATCCTGGCCGACCTGCAGACGGTCGCCGAGCGGCTGGGCCCGCTGCCCGGCCGCACCCTCGCCTACCTGGGCGACGGCGCCAATAACATGGCGCACTCGTACCTGCTGGGCGGGGTCACGGCCGGGATGCACGTCCGGGTCGGCGAGCCCGGCGGGCTACCAGCCCGACCCGGCCGTCGTCGCCCGGGCGCAGCAGATCGCCGCCGCCACCGGCGGCTCCGCGACCGTCTTCGACGATCCGGCCCAGGCCGGCAAAGGCGCCGACGTGCTCGCGACCGACGTCTGGGTCTCGATGGGCCAGGCCGACGACCCCGCCCGGGTCGCCGCGCTCGCCCCCTACCAGATCAACGGCGACCTGCTCGCCGCGGCCGGCCCGGACGCGATCGTGCTGCACTGCCTGCCCGCGCACCGGGGCGAGGAGATCACCGCCGAGGTAATCGACGGCCCCGCCAGCGTGGCCTGGGACCAGGCCGAGAACCGCCTGCACGCCCAGAAGGCCCTGCTCGCCTGGCTGCTGGAGCAGCGATGACGGCGCCCGGCCGCCCGGCCGCGCCGGCCACCAAGACCGCCCGGCAGGCCCGGATCGTCGCGATCCTCTCCCGCGAGCAGGTGCACTCCCAGGAGCAGCTGGCGGGCCTGCTCGCCCAGTACGCCGGCCTGCACGTGGCCCAGGCCACGCTCTCCCGCGACCTCGACGAGCTCGGCGTGGTGCGGCTCCGCAGCGCCGACGGCACCCTGGTCTACGCCCTCCCGGGCGACCCCGGCGGCCCCGGCTCGCGCCCCGGCACCGGTCTAGATCTCGAGAATTATCCCGAACGGTCCGCGGCGCCTCGGGCCCCGTCCACCCTCGACCCCGTCCCCGGCGACGCCGACCCGAGCGCGCCCGCCAGCGCGAATTCCCCTCACCCCGGCACCGACGACAGCAGCTCACCCGGACCCACCGACGCCGCCGGCAGCGTCAGCAGCAACGGCGCAGGCGGCGCAGGCGGCGCGTCTGCCCCGTCCGCGCAGACGTCGCCCGACCCGGGCGGCCCCGCCCCGTCGGCCCCGTCGGCCCCGTCGGCCCGGTTCACCCGCTACCTCAAGGAGCTGCTGACCTCGGCCGAGGGGAGCGCCAACATCGTCGTGCTGCGCACCCCGGCCGGCGCGGCCCAGTTCCTCGCCTCGACCATCGACCACGCCGCCTGGCCCGCCATCCTCGGCACCGTCGCCGGCGACGACACCGTCCTGGTCATCTCCCGCGACCCGGCCGGCGGCGAAGCCCTAGCAGCCGAATTCCGCCACCTAGCCGAGGGCCGCCGCTAGCGATGACCGCGGGCCGGAAGCCGGCGCGCTCGATCGCGCCGCAATGGCGTTGTGGCCCACCGCGCCAAACCGTGCTTGGCGTTGTGGCCCACCGCGCCAAACCTATTGGCGGTGTGGGCCACCGCGCCACACCGCTTTTAGCGCTGTGGGCCACAGCGCTAATCGCCAGCTGAGCCATCCGTCGGATAACAGCAAGAAGCGTTTGCGCTTTCCCGCGGAGACGATCAAGGTCAGCCGTTGCGGCAGGGCAACGGACCGTTCGATACCCCTAAAGACGGCACCACCTGCAACCCGCACCTCGATTAGGGTGGGGCACGGGGCCGATACATGTTGGAAGCGAGATGGGTGGGACAAATGGGATCCGGCGACCAGGCATCGGGCGGCACGCCTACCCGGTTGTGGGGCGGACGGTTCGAAGGCGGACCCGCGGACGCGCTGGCGCGGCTATCGCTGAGCGTCCAGTTCGACTGGCGGCTGGCCCGCTACGACCTGCTGGCTTCCCGGGCGCACGCGCGCATGCTGCATCGGGGCGGGCTGCTGATCCGACAGCGAGGCCGACTCGATGCTGAGCGCGCTCGACGACCTCGACCGGGCGGTCGAGGACGGCTCCTTCCGGCCGACGATCGCCGACGAGGACGTGCACACCGCGCTCGAGCGGGGCCTGCTCGAGCGGCTCGGCTCGCTCGGCGGCAAGCTCCGGGCCGGCCGCAGCCGTAACGACCAGGTCGCCACCGACCTCCGGCTGTACCTGCGCGATCATGCGCGGCTGGTCGTCAGCAGGCTCGCCGAGCTGCAGACCGCGCTGATCAACCAGGCTGATGTCTGCGGCGACACGCCCGCCCCGGGGATGACGCACCTGCAGCACGCGCAGCCGGTGCTCTTCGCCCACCAGCTCCTCGCCCACGTGCAGGCGTTCGCCCGGGACGTTGACCGGCTGCGGGACTGGGACAAGCGCGCCGCGATCAGCCCGCTCGGGGCGGGCGCGCTGGCCGGCTCGTCACTGGAGGTCGACCCGAGCCTGCTGGCGGTGGAGCTCGGCTTCGACGCCGCCGCCGCCAACTCGATGGACGCCGTCTCCGACCGGGACTTCGCGGCCGAGTTCTGCTTCGTCGCGGCTCTGGCGGGGGTGCACCTGTCCCGGCTGGGCGAAGAGATCGTGCTCTGGTCCTCGCAGGAGTTCGGCTGGATCGAGATCGACGACGCCTATGCGACCGGGTCTTCGATCATGCCGCAGAAGAAGAACCCGGACGTCGCCGAGCTCGCCCGGGGCAAGGCCGGCCGGCTCATCGGCGACCTCACCGGCCTGCTGACCACGCTCAAAGGGCCTGCCGCTGACCTACAACCGGGACCTCCAGGAGGACAAGGAGCCGGTCTTCGACGCGGTGGACACCCTGCTGCTGGTGCTGCCCGCGATGGCCGGCCTGATCGCCACCCTGCGGATCAACACGCAGCGGCTGCGCGAGCTCGCGCCCGGCCGGCTACACCCTCGCCACCGACCTGGCCGAGTACCTCGTCAAGCGGGGCGTGCCGTTCCGCGACGCGCACGAGATCGTCGGCCACCTGGTGGTCTGGTGCCAGGTCAACGAGGTGACGATGGACGAGGTGAGCGACGTGAACCTGGCCAACATCTCGCCGCATCTGACACCGGACGTCCGCGAGGTGCTCAACGTCGACGGCGCGCTCGCCGCGCGCAAGGGTTTCGGCGGTACCGCCCCCGTCCGGGTGAAGGAGCAGCTGGCCGCGCTCCGCGGCACCGTCGACGCCGGCGCCGCCTGGGCCGCGGCGGGCGGGGCCTGACACGCTCACCAGAGAGTTCTTCGACCGACCGGGGCCGGAGGTGGCGCCGGAGCTGCTTGGTCTCGTGCTCGAACACGAGACCGCCGACGGCCTCGTCGCGGTCATGCTGAGCGAGGTGGAGGCGTATGCGGGCTCGATCGATCCTGCCTCGCACTCGTTCCGGGGGATGACCGGGCGCAACGCGGTGATGTTCGGCCCGCCCGGGCACGCCTACGTCTACTTCACCTACGGCATGCACTTCTGCGCCAACGTCGTCTGCTCACCGCCGGGTATCGCGACCGGGATACTGCTGCGAGCCGGGCGCGTGGTCGCCGGCGAGGAGCTGGCCCGCGCCCGCCGCGGCTTCGACTCCGCCCGATCGCCCCGCGACCTGGCCCGCGGTCCCGCGCGCCTGTGCCAGGCGATGGCGATCAACCGTTCCCAGGACGGGGAGGACCTCCTCGACCCGGCCAGCAATCTGCGGCTGCGCGCGGCCGTCGGCGATGAGCGGGCCGCCGAGCCGGCTCGGATCGAAGCCGGGCCGCGGGTGGGCGTCAGCCAGGCGGCCGATATCCCGTGGCGCTTCTGGCTCGCCGAGGACCCCACCGTGAGCCCCTATCGCCGCGCCGTTCCGCGTCGGCGAACCTCCAAGACCTCAGTTGCCCCACAGGCACCAGAATGAGAATGTCCTAGTTAGAGATGGTGTGGAACATGGGTACAACCCCCGATTTGACGAGGGTTCGCCGTACCCGTAGAGTTCATCTTGCCCCGAGGGGGACGGAACGCCACGGTCTCAGCTGAGACACTAGGCGGGACGGGACCCGGGGAGCCCCGAGCGATCTGCTTCTAGAGACACCGCTGCGCGGAGTTTCTGGAGGCCGGATACCCGTGGCCGGAGACTCCGACTGTCGGCAACCTTCCGGATAGCTTCCGGAAACGAAGTTGACACGAACGAAACTCTGAGGTAATGTTTAAGGGTTGCCCCAACGGG
>CAWISQ010000002.1:0-255000 GCA_963838825.1 uncultured Actinomycetota bacterium | reverse complement strand
TTCCCGAGTAGCACGGGGCCCGTGAAATCCCGTGTGAATCCGCCACGACCACGTGGTAAGCCTAAATACTCCCTGGTGACCGATAGTGGACTAGTACCGTGAGGGAAAGATGAAAAGCACCCCGGTGAGGGGTCGTGAAATAGTGCCTGAAACCGTGTGCCTACAAGCCGTGGGAGCCTCGTTCGAGGGGTGACTGCGTGCCTTTTGAAGAATGAGCCTGCGAGTTACGGTGCGTGGCGAGGTTAACCCGTGTGGGGTAGCCGTAGCGAAAGCGAGTCTGAATAGGGCGTCTGAGTCGCGTGCTGTAGACCCGAAGCGGGGTGATCTACGCATGGGCAGGGTGAAGCGCGGGTAAGACCGCGTGGAGGCCCGAACCCACCAGGGTTGAAAACCTGGGGGATGACCTGTGCGTAGGGGTGAAAGGCCAATCAAACTCCGTGATAGCTGGTTCTCTCCGAAATGCATTTAGGTGCAGCGTCGCGTGTTCCTTCCCGGAGGTAGAGCTACCGGTTGGACTAGGGGGCCCACAAGCTTACTGAATTCAGCCGAACTCCGAATGCCGGTGAAGCCAGAGCGCGGCAGTGAGACTGCGGGCGATAAGGTTCGTGGTCGAGAGGGAAACAACCCAGATCGCCGGCTAAGGCCCCTAAGCGCGTGCTAAGTGGGAAAGGATGTGGAGTTGCGATGACAACCAGGAGGTTGGCTTAGAAGCAGCCACCCTTGAAAGAGTGCGTAATAGCTCACTGGTCAAGTGATTCCGCGCCGACAATGTAACGGGGCTCAAGCACGCCGCCGAAGCCGCGGCACTTCGCCGTGAGGTGCGGATGGGTAGGAGAGCGTCATGCAGCCGGCGAAGCAGCGGGGTGACCCAGCTGTGGAGGCTGCATGAGTGAGAATGCAGGCATGAGTAGCGAAAGACGAGTGAGAAGCTCGTCCGCCGATTGACTAAGGGTTCCTGGGGCAGGCTAATCCGCCCAGGGTAAGTCGGGGCCTAAGACGAGGCCGACAGGCGTAGCCGATGGATAACGGGTTGATATTCCCGTACCCGCGCGCGGCCGTCCAGGCCGAAACCATGATGCTAAGAGCCGCGGATCGCCCTTAGGGGCGTGAGGCGGCCCGGACCCGATTGGGTAGTAGGCGAGGCGTAGGAGAGACGCAAGAGGCTAGCTCTACCGGGCGGTGGTTGTCCCGGGGTAAGGATGTAGGGCGGTCCGCAGGCAAATCCGCGGGCCATGAGCCTGAGATCTGACGCCGACCCGCGAGGGGAAGTGAGTGATGCCATGCTGCCGAGAAAATCTTCGCGCCGAGGACGCGCGCGGCCCGTACCCTAAACCGACGCAGGTGGTCAGGCAGAGAATGCCGAGGCGATCGGGTGAACCGCGGTTAAGGAACTAGGCAAATTGCCCCCGTAACTTCGGGATAAGGGGGCCCACACCCGGTGATGGCCCATGCGGCCTGAGCTGGGTGGGGGCGCAGAGGCCAGGGGGAAGCGACTGTTTACTAAAAACACAGGTCCGTGCCAAGCCGCAAGGCGATGTATACGGACTGACGCCTGCCCGGTGCCGGAACGTTAAGGGGACGGGTCAGCTCTTCGGGGCGAAGCTCAGAACTTAAGCGCCGGTAAACGGCGGTGGTAACTATAACCATCCTAAGGTAGCGAAATTCCTTGTCGGGTAAGTTCCGACCTGCACGAATGGCGTAACGACTTCCCCGCTGTCTCAACCGCGGGCCCGGCGAAATTGCACTACGAGTAAAGATGCTCGTTACGCGCAGCAGGACGGAAAGACCCCGGGACCTTTACTGCAGCTTTGCATTGGTGCTCGGGACGGCTTGTGTAGGATAGGCGGGAGACTGGGAAGCGCGGACGCTAGTCCGCGCGGAGTCGCTGGTGAAATACCGCTCTGGTCGTTCTGGGTGTCTAACCTGGGCCCGTGATCCGGGTCAGGGACAGTGCATGGCGGGTAGTTTAACTGGGGCGGTTGCCTCCCAAAAGGTAACGGAGGCGCCCAAAGGTACCCTCAGCCCGGTCGGCAACCGGGTGCCGAGTGCAAGTGCACAAGGGTGCTTGACTGTGAGACAGACATGTCGAGCAGGAGCGAAAGCTGGGACTAGTGATCCGGCGTCGGCTTGTGGAAGCGGCGTCGCTCAACGGCTAAAAGGTACCCCGGGGATAACAGGCTGATCTTGCCCAAGAGTCCATATCGACGGCATGGTTTGGCACCTCGATGTCGGCTCGTCGCATCCTGGGGCTGGAGCAGGTCCCAAGGGTTAGGCTGTTCGCCTATTAAAGCGGTACGCGAGCTGGGTTTAGAACGTCGTGAGACAGTTCGGTCCCTATCCGCTGCGCGCGCAGGAGACTTGAGAGGGGCTGTCCCTAGTACGAGAGGACCGGGACGGACTGACCTCTGGTGTGCCAGTTGTTCCGCCAGGAGCACGGCTGGTTGGCTACGTCGGGAAGGGATAACCGCTGAAAGCATCTAAGCGGGAAGCCCGCCTCAAGATAAGGTCTCCCACCACCTACGAGTGGGTAAGGCCCCCAGCCAGACGACTGGGTTGATAGGCCGGAAGTGCAAGCGCCGCGAGGCGCTCAGCTGACCGGTACTAACAGGCCGAGGGCTTGACACACACTTACAGTCACTGCATGTAATGACTCGCGTCCACTATGCGGTTCCCGGAATACGGCCGGGAACCATCAAGGCTGATATCCCCATAGAGTTGCGGCGGCCATAGCGAGGGGGAAACACCCGGTCCCATCCCGAACCCGGAAGTTAAGCCCCTCAGCGCCGATGGTACTGCGAGGGAGGCCTCGCGGGAGAGTAGGACACCGCCGCACATTTCTTCGTGAAGAGGCCGGCCCTTTGGGGTCGGCCTCTTTGCGTTCTGCTCGGCAAGTCTCGGCCTCAAGCGCCGAGCAGCCCGCCAGCCTCCGACCGCGGGCGCTCCCCCTCCCGCCGGAGACCGGGCTCGACGCCGTACGCATTTCGCGGCAGCGGCAAAGAATCTTGGAGAGTTTTTTCTTGGCGGAAGATTTGCATGCGTATAGCGGGCTTTTCTTCCAAGATCATTCTGGGGAATGGTCATTTATGGGATAACAGCAAGAAAACATCGCGTGGGTAAGGCTCGTCAACGGCGCTTGGAGCGGGGTCGGCGAGGGTGTTTGGTGCGGGTAGGGTGAAGAGATTATGCGTTCAGGAGGCGGTTTCAGTGGCTGAAGACGGCAACGCGCGGGAGCGCGACAGCGCCGATGATGGGCGCGGGCGCCCCAGCGGTAGCGCGGGCCGTGGCTCTGGCGGTTCCGGACGCCCAGGAGGCTCTGGCGGCTCGGGTGGCTACGGCCGGTCCGGCGGGCAGGGCGGCAGTTATTCAGGTCGAGGCGGTTCCGGCGGCGGGTCGCGCGGAGCGGCAGGCGGCCGAGGCGGCTACGGAGCCGGGCGCTCTGACTCACGCGGCGGCTACGCGGGCTCGCGCGGCGCCTCGAGCGGCGGCTACGGCGGCGGACCGTCGCGTGGCCGGGACGGCGACGACCGGCGTCCCAGCGGGGACGGCGACTCCCGCGGCGGATACAACCGTGATGGCGGTGGCGCTCGCGGCGGTTACCCCCGCGGCGATGACAACCGGAGCTCGGGGAACCGCGGCGGATACAACCGCGGACCGTCCGACCGGCCGTCTGGCGGCTACCGGCGTGATGATTCCGCCGGCGATGGCGAGCGCCGCTACGGAAGCGACCGCGGTCCCTCCTCTTCGGCGATCCGGCAATCGCCCGTCCGGGTCTGGCTACCGCCCGGGCGGTGACCGGCCCGGCGGGTACGGCGGCCCCCGGCGCGAGGGAAGCTTCGGCGGGGATCGTCCGTCCCGCCCCTCCTACGGCAGCGGCCAGCGTGACGGCGGCTACCGCAGCAGCGGCCCCCGCGAAGGCGGATACCAGGGCCGCGACGCCGGCTCCGGCGGAGACCGGCGCTCATTCGGCGGCGGGGCCGGCCGTCCCGACGGCGGCTTCAGGGGCGGAGACCGCCCGACCGGGCGGTCCTACGGTTCCGGTGCCAGTCGGCCTGACGGCGGTTTCCGCGGCGGCGACCGCCCAACCGGACGCTCGTACGGCGGCGGCGGCGGCGGCAGCGGCCGGCCGGAGGGCGGTTTCCGCGGCGGCGACCGCCCAACCGGACGCCCCTACGGGGGGTCGTCCCGCTCTGACAGTGGCTTCCGCGGCGGCGACCGCCCGGCATCGGGCGGCCCGCGCCGCGAGTTCGGCGGCGGCGGCGACCGCGGCTGGGACCGCGGGCCGAGCGAGGACCGAGGCTACGAGCGCAGGCCGGGCGGCGGCGATGACCGCGACGGCCGTCGGTCGTTCGGCTCCGGCGATCGCGACCGCGACCGCGAGCGGCCGCGCTACGACTCGGACCGTCGTGAGGGTGGATTCCGCGGCCGCGACGGCGAGCAGGGGCGTCCGTCCGGCGAGCGCGGTGCCACCGGCTACCGGGGCGGCCAGGACGGCCCGGCCCACTCGAGCCGTCCGTCTTACGGCCGTTCAGGCGGCCAGGACCGCCCGTCCGGTGGCTCGGGCTTCAGCCGGACGATGTCCAACCGCATCGGCGGCGCGTTCCCGGCCGACAAGACCGGTCGGCCGGAGCGGTCGGACCGGCCGCGCGAGCGCGGGCCGACCGGGCGATCGCAGGACCTCCGGCCGGGGCCGGCAACCGGTCGGATCGTCCGGGCGGGCCGTCGAGTTACGGTTCGCGGCCGCGGCCGAGCGGTGACTTCGATCGCGACCGGGAGCGTCCGGAACGGCGTCGCGATGATCGCCGGGGCAGCGCCTCCGACCTGCCCCGGATCCCCGACAGCATCACCGAGGACCAGGTCTCCCGCGAGGTGAAGAGCGAGCTCGGCGGTCTGCCCTCCGACCTCGCGATCATGGTCGGCCGGTACCTGGTTGCGGCCGAGCTGGCCTCCGACCCGGAGCAGGCGTACCGGTACGCGCAGGCCGCGCGGCACTACGCCGCGCGGATCGGCGTGGTCCGCGAGCTATCCGGCATCACCGCGTACAAGACCGAGCGCTGGACCGAGGCGCTGGCGGAGCTGCGGGCGGCCCGCAGGCTGACCGGGCGCAACGACTACCTCGCGCTGATGGCGGACGCCGAGCGCGGCCTCGGCCGTCTCGACCGCGCGCTCGAGGTGGTGCACAGCCCCGAGGCCAAGCGGCTGCCGCGCGCGGCCCAGATCGAGCTGCGCATCGTCGAGTCCGGGATCCGCCGAGACCAGGGCCTGGCCGATGCGGCCGTGCTCGCTCTGCAGGTCCCCGAACTGACCGACGGCAAGCTCCGCCCGTGGTCGGCCCGGCTCTTCTACGCCTACGGCGACGCGCTGCTCGCGGCCGGCCGCCGGGAGGCCGCCCGGGAGGCGTTCGCCCGCGCCGTCGTCGCCGACGAGGACGAGCAGACCGACGCCCTCGCCCGCCTCGACGAGCTCGACGGCGTCACCGTCGCCGACCTGGAAGACGACGATGACGACGAGCTCGACGCCGCCTCATCGTCCGACGCCGACCTCGACGATGAGGAAGACGACGACATCGACGACGAGTCCGACGCCGACCTCGACGACGACGACGATGACGACATCGACGACGAGTCCGACGCCGATGACGAGGCAGACGACGATGACGAGGCAGACGACGACGATGCCGACGTGCTAGTCGGTCTGGAAGGCGACGAGGACGAGCCCGGCGGCGAGGTCGAGGAGCAGCCGGAGACGGCAGGACGACCCGGCGAAGTAGCCAGCGCGACCACCGGTCCCGACGGGCGGCCCAGCCGAAAACCCGTCGGGACCCGGGTCCACCCAGACCGAGATCTCCTCGGCTGACCGCTCGAGCGTCGACGCCACCGACGTCACCGGCCCGACGTGCCAGGACGGACATACCCTGCCGTGATCCCCTGATACCCGGCCATCCGCGTGTCGATCTGGTAGACATCGTTGCCAAGATCGGTAATGTCCGGGCTGTCAGGTCCTGAGAGTTGCCTGTCGTCATAGCAATGTCGTCACGCATCCGACTATTGTCCCAGACAACAGGAGAGGAAATAGGGCATGGATCTCACGCTCAACGTCTATTCCGATTCGCCGGAGTACACCGTGGTCGCGGTCGGCGGGGAGATCGACGTGTACTCCGCGCCGAAGCTGCGGGAGAAGCTGATCAGCCTCGTCGAGGCTGGCAGCTACCACCTGATCATCGACATGGAGGCGGTCGAGTTCCTCGACTCGACCGGCCTCGGCGTCCTCGTCGGCGGGCTCAAGCGGGTCCGCGCGCACGACGGCTGGATCGACCTGGTGTGCACCCAGGGCCGCATCCTGCGCATCTTCCGGATCACCGGCCTCAGCCGGGTGTTCAACATCTACGACTCGGTCGTGGACGCGATCGCCGCCCACCAGGCGCCGCCAGCCACCGAGGGCACCGACCCGGCCGAGTAAAACCAGTAAACCAGTCAAATCACAAGCTTCATCTCGAACGGACCGTTGGTTCCAGCCACCCCTGAAACCAGGACCCGTTCCGCCGTGACCTACCGGCTCCCTCGAGTGTCCCGGCCCCGCTCAGGCGTCGAAGGTGCGCAGCACCAGCCCGGTGCGCGGCTTTGGGCCGAACGACGTGGACTTGCGCGGCACCCGTTCGCCGTGCGCGGCCAGTTCCATCACCGCCGACAGTTCCATCGGGTTGCAGAGGACGGCGGTGCCGCCGGTCTCCACCGCCAGCCGGACCGCCTCGGCCGCGTCGTGCGAGATCAGCACGTCGCGCTCGTTGTCCTTGATCAGCCAGAGCCGGGCCAGCAGCAGCTCCTGCATGACCGCGGCGTCGAGTGCCTGCCAGCGCGGTGACGCGCCGGCCGGCATCGCCTCGGCCAGCTCGACCGCGTCGGGGTGGCTGATCAACCGGAGGCCGCCCCGGCCCGCGAGCAGGAACGCCGTACCGCGGCGCCCCATGTCCGCCAGCCGGCCGAGCGCGTCCGCCAGCTGATCGGGGCCGAACCCGGGCCCGGCCCCGGTCGTCGGCAACTCGGTCACGGTGAACGCCTGCGCGGCCAGGCTGGCCGCCTCGGCCGGGTCCAGGTGCGGGATGACCCGGTGGATCGGGCCGAGCCGGAGCGGATAGGCGTCCGCGTCGACCAGGAACGCGAGCCCGTAGTCCCACGGCCCGTCGCCCTCGTCGCCGGCCCGCATCGACGCGCGGAGCTCGCCGTAGGCGGCGTACCGGTGGTGCCCGTCGGCGATCAGCGCGGTCCGGGCGGCGAGGTCGGCCGCGACCTCGGCCTGCTCGGCCGGGTCGGTCAGCGCCCAGATCTGGTGCGTCACCCCGTCGTCGGTGACCGTGCACGCGAGCGGCGTCCGCTCCCCGGCCGTCAGGTCCACCAGCCGCGACGTCGCGCTGGCGGCGACGCCCGGCGGCCCCTCGGAACCGGAACCTGCGAACCTGAACCGGAGCCAGAGACCGGGCCGGCGGTGCCCCCGTGCCCGCCGGCCCCGGTTCCCCCGTTGTAGACGAGCAGGATCGGCTCGAGGTTGCCATGCACCGCCGCCATAAGCTCGCGCCGCCCGGCCACCGGGCCCGGCATCACGTCCTCATGGGCGTGGATTGCGGTGGTGCCGACCCGGACCAGCCCGATCAGGCCGCGCTGGACGAACCCGGCTCCGCGCTGCTCATAGACGTACAGGGCGGGCGCGCCGTCCGCCGCCAGCACGCCGTCGGCCAGCCACTGGGCCAGCCTCCCGGCCGCGATCTGCCCGGCCGCCCGCGCGTCCAGGTCCAGCGCGGGCAGGGTCAGCCCGACGATGTTGTACGGCGAGGCCGCGCGCAACTGCTCTAGGGTGCTTGGGCCGATCACGTCGTACGGTGGTGATGTGACGTTTGCGAGTTCGCCGACCCGGGCCGGGGCATAACGGACACCACGGAACGGAGTCAGGACGAGACCAGGACCATCGCCAAGCGGAAAGTGGGTCTTCACACCATGTCAGAAGTGCCAAGCGGTAGCTGGGATTCCCCGCAGCTGGAAAACTTCGCCAGCCACGCCGGCCGCGAGCGGCGCACATCGGGCGAATCGTCCGCGAACGGCGGCGGCGGCCGTGACGCCGCCGACCCGGATCCGGCCGAGGTGCACGACTGGTACACCACCGGCATGGAGCTGCTCGGCAACGGCAGCCCGGCCGCCGCCGCCCAGGTCCTGCAGCGGGCGGCCAACGCCGAGCCGGGCTCGCGCAGCGTCCGCGAAGCGCTGGCCCGCGCCCAGTTCGACACCGGCCAGTACGAAGCGGCGGCGGCTAACTTCCGCACGATCGTCGAGGCCTCCCCGGCCGACGACTACGCCAACTTCGGCCTCGGCCTCGCCCTCGCCCGCAGCGGCGACCACGAGTCCGCCGCCGAGTACCTGGCCCTGGCCGCCGCCATGCGGCCCGACCGCAAGCCCTACACCGACGCGCTGCACCAGGTCCGCGCCACCCTCAAGTACCGCAAGCGGCCGCAGCAGCCCTAAGCGCCAGCGCCAGCGCCCGAGCCAGGGCCCGAGCGCGCCGCCGAGCCAGGGCCGCCGAGCCCGCCGCCCCGCATCCGGCCACGGTCGGCTCGGCTAGGGTTGGGTCCATGCCTGACGCGCTCGCCGCCGCCTACGATGTCCTCCTCCTCGACCTGGACGGCGTCGTCTACATCGGGGGCACCGCGATCCCCGGCGCCCCCGAGGCGCTGCAGCGGGCCAGCGAGCGCGGCACCCGCCTGGCCTACGTCACCAACAACGCCTCGCGCACGCCTGCCGCCGTCGCCGCGATCCTGACCGGCATGGGCGTCCCGGCTCAGCCGACCGACGTCGTCACGTCCGCCCAGGCGGCCGCCCGGCTGCTGGCCGAGAAGCTACCGCCCAAGGCGAAGGTCCTCGTCCTCGGCGCCCTGGCGCTGCGGCTCGCGGTCAGGGAGCGCGGCCTCACCCCGGTCTCCAACGCGGCCGAGCACCCGCAGGCGGTCGTCCAGGGCTACAGCCCCGGCATCGGCTACGGCAACCTCGCCGAGGGCGGCCTGGCGGTCCGGGCGGGCGCGCTCTTCGTCGGCACCAACGCGGACTCGACGATCCCGAGCGCGCGCGGCACCGCGCCCGGCAACGGCTCCCTGCTCCAGGTGATCGAGCACGCCACCGGCGTGCAGCCGCAGATCGCGGGCAAGCCGGAGCCGCCGCTGCACCGCGAGTCGGTGATCCGCACCGGCGCCAAGCGGCCGCTGGTGATCGGCGACCGGCTGGACACCGACATCGAGGCCGCCTACAACGCCGACGCCGACAGCCTGCTGGTCCTCACCGGGGTCGACAATCCCCGCAGCGCCGTGCTCGCCCCGCCGCACCGCCGCCCCACCTACATCGCCGAGACCCTCGACGCCCTGCTCCAGCCCTATCCGGCCGTCACCCGCACCGACGACGGAGCCACCTGCGCAGGCTGGACCGCGACCGCCCCGACGGCCGACAACGGCAGCCTGACCCTGACCGGCGACGGCGCCGCGATCGACGGCCTGCGCGCCCTCGCCGCCGCCGCCTGGGCCGTCCACGACCGCCAGGGTTCCCTCGACGCCGACCAGGTCGCCGCCCCCCTCGACCAGCTGGCCGCCCAGGGCCTCAAGTCGAGATAACAGCAAGAAGCGCGCGCAGTGCGCCCAACCCGGCAACCCAACTTGACAACGCTCCGTGATTACGGTGTGATGTCCCGCATGCCAGCACACCGGATGAGCCGCCAGGCCCCGCCGTGCTGTCGCCTTTCCTCGTGTTGTCGCTGACCCGTTGCACTCGGAGTCTCAGCCGCATCTAGACACACGAAGGAACCGTCGTGAACACCGACCTCTCGGTCGCCCCTGAGATCGCGCTGCTCGCCGCGCCGCACGCCCCCGCGCAGACCGACGCGCCCAGCCCGCGCACCGACGGCCGCCTGGCGGGCGACCTGGCCGACCTCGCCGCCGCCCCGCAGCGCTGGTGGGACCTGGTCCGCTTCGACGCCGGCGGCCCGCTCCGGATCCCGCTGCCGGGCGCGCCCGGCGCCTGGCTGCTGGTGGCGCCGCCCGGCGCGATCGCCGACTGCGACTGCAGCCAGGCCACCGCGCTGGCGGGCGAGGCGGTCGAGACCGGCGGCCCGGACGGCACCGGAACCGCCCGCCCGCTGCGTCCCGGGCGCGTCCTGGTGCACGGCACGCGCGCCCCGCACCGCCTGCTCACGGCCGGCCACGGCTATTCGGTCACGCTCCATGCCACAGTCGCGACGGTCCGTTAGATAAATTCAAAATCTTTTATCCCGAACGGACCGTGCGTTCCCCGCAGCCCCTCAGCGAATTCTCAGCCCCGGCGCGGCATCCTACGCCCGGCGAATCTCAGCCCAGAGGATTACCGACAATCATCACCTCGGGCGACGCGCTTCTCCGGCCGGTCGACCAGAATGGGGACCGTCAAACCTATAGAGAGGACCATTTCCCCATGATCGAGGTACGGGGCCTCACGAAGCGGTACGGCGCCAAGATCGCCGTAGACGACCTGACGTTCGGCATTGAGCCGGGCAAGGTCACCGGCTTCCTGGGCCCGAACGGTGCCGGCAAGACCACCACCATGCGCTGCATTCTCGGCCTTGACTACGCCGACAAGGGCACGGTGACGGTTGACGGCAAGGTCTACCCAGACCTGGCGTACCCGATGCGCGAGGTCGGCGCCCTGCTCGACGCGAAGGCGGTGCACGGCGGCCGGTCGGCCTACAACCACCTGCTCTGCCTGGCGCAGACCAACAACCTGCCCCGTCGCCGCGTCAGCGAGGTGCTCGAGCTTGTCGGCCTGTCCGAGGTGGCGCGCAAGCGGTCCAAGGGCTTCTCGCTCGGCATGAGCCAGCGGCTCGGCATCGCCGCGACCATGCTCGGCGACCCCAAGGTGCTGATGTTCGACGAGCCGGTCAACGGCCTCGACCCCGAGGGCATCCTCTGGATCAGGAACCTGATGAAGGCGCTCGCGTCCGAGGGCCGGACGGTCTTCGTCTCCAGCCACCTGATGTCGGAGATGGAGTACACCGCCGACCACCTGATCGTGATCGGCCGGGGCAAGCTGATCGCCGACTGCTCGATGTCGGAGTTCATCTCCCGCTCCTCCGGCGCGTCGGTGCGGGTCCGCACGCCGATGGCCGAGGAGCTGATCAAGGCCGTCACCGCCAAGGGCGCGGTCACCGCCACCGCCGACGATGACGCGGTCGAGGTCCGCGGCCTGACCGCCGCCGAGGTCGGCGACATCGCGTTCGAGCAGGCCATCAGGCTGCACGAGCTGGCCACGGTGCGCGCCTCGCTCGAGGAGGCGTTCATGGAGCTGACCGCCAGCAGCGTCGAGTACCGGGCCGAGACTCCAGTGGCGACCACCACCATCGGAAGCGGTGTCTGAGCGATGGCCACCGCCACCACACTGAACGTGCGGCTCTCGTCGCTGCCCCCGGCCGTCGGGCAGGCCGGGCTGCGGGGCGCGATCGCCTCTGAGTTCACCAAGCTCCGGTCGGTCCGCTCGACCTACTGGACCCTGGGCGCGCTGTTCATCGTGTCCGTCGGGCTCAGCGTTGCGATCAGCGCCGGCACCGCCGCCAACATGGTCAACAACCCGAGCAACAAGGCCGGCTTCGACGCCACCCAGAACTCGCTCGGGGCGTTCTTCGAGATCGGCCAGCTGATCATCGCGGTCATCGGGGCGATGGTGATCACCTCGGAGTACTCCACCGGGATGATCCGCACGTCGCTGACCGCGCAGCCCCGGCGGGGCGTGGTCTACGCCGCCAAGGCGATCGCGTTCGGCGGCCGTCGCGCTCGTGATCTCGATCGTGACCTCGTTCGTCGCGTTCTTCGTCGGCCAGGCGATGCTGTCGGGCAAGGGCGTGGCGGCCTCGCTCTTCCACTCGGTCATGATCCCGGCCAACGCGATCACGAACTGCGTGGCGGGCGGCGGCGGCTCGGTCCCTGACGGCAACGGCCCCGGCCCGGGCCCCTGCGCCGGGCACCTGGTGACGACCTTCTCCGGCACCGACGTCATCACCGCCTCCACCGTGCTGACCGCGATCATCGGCACCGCGCTGTTCGTCACGATCGTGGCGCTGATCTCGTTCGGCGTCGGCTCGATCGTCCGGCACACGGCGGGCGCGATCTCGATCGTGATCGCGCTGATGTTCATCGTCCCGATCCTCGAGCACACGCTGCCGGACGACTGGCGCAACGACATCATGCGGTTCCTGCCCGACGCCGCCAACCAGGTCGTCTCGCTCACCATCGCCAGCAACGGCGCCGGGGCACCTGTGGTCGGCCTGGCCGCAGCTCGGCGTGACCGCGCTGTGGGCGGTGGTCCTGGTCGGGATCGGCGCCGTCCTGTTCCGCAAGCGCGACGCGTAAGGGGACTGAGCAATGGCTACCATCGCACCACCGGACGTGCGGCTCTCGTCGCTGCCGCCCGCCGCCGGACGGGCGGGCCTGAAGGGCGCGCTCGCTTCGGAGTTCACCAAGATCCGCTCGGTCCGCTCCACCTACTGGACCCTGGGCTCGTTGTTCATCGTCTCGGTCGGCCTCGCCGTCGCGATCACCGCGGGCACCGCCGCCAACTTCGCCAACAACCCCGGCAACAAGGCCGGGTTCGACGCCACCCAGGCCTCGCTGGGCGCGTTCTTCGAGCTCGGCCAGCTGATCATCGCGGTCCTTGGCGCGATGGTGATCACCTCGGAGTACTCCACCGGGATGATCCGCACGTCGCTGACCGCGCAGCCCCGGCGGGGCGTGGTCTACGCGGCCAAGGCGATCGTGTTCACAGCGGTGACGCTCGTGATCTCGGTCGTCACCGCGTTCATCGCGTTCTTCGTCGGGCAGGCGATCTACTCGCCCAAGGGGGTGAGCGCCTCTCTGTTCCACACCGTCACGATCCCGGCCAACGCGAACGTGAACTGCAATCCGAGCGGGTGCACGGCGACCTTCTTCGGCACCGACGTCATCAACCCGTCGACCGTGCTGACCGCGATCATCGGCACCGCGCTGTTCGTCACGATCGTGGCGCTGATCGCGTACGGGGTCGGCTCGATCGTCCGGCACACGGCCGGCGCGATCTCGATCGTGATTGCGCTGCTGTTCATCGTCCCGATCCTCGAGCAGACGCTGCCGAACGACTGGCGCTGGGACATCATGCGGTTCCTGCCCGACGCCGCCACCCGGGTGATCTCGACCACCGTCGGCTCGGGCAACATGCACCTGTGGTCAGCCTGGCCGCAGCTCGGCGTGACCGCGGTATGGGCGGCGGTCCTGGTCGGCGTCGGCGCCTACCTCTTCCGCAAGCGCGACGCTTAGAGCAGCAGCGATAGGCCACCACGCGCGAGGCCGGCCTGCGCGGCGGCGGCAGGCCGGCCCAGTCGGCGCATTCGACGATCGCAGGTTCAGGGCAATGGCCGCCAGCACCACGCCGGACGTGCGACTCTCCTCGCCGCCGCCGTCGGCCGTCGGCGAGCGGGGCTGGGCAATATGGATAGCAGGAAATAAGCCTCATTTTGGCGGGACACGTATTCGTCATGATGATCACGAAGGATTGCATTACGACGAAGAATTCTAATCGTATAGGTGTATAAATCCTTCGCGATCACGGCCGGGCGGCTAGGAGAGAGCCTCGATCGTGTCAGGGGTGAGGACGTTGAGGCTGGGGAGCACCAGACGGGCCAAGTCCAGGGCGTCCGCCGCCGGGGGGTACTCGGGGCGCGGGATGGCGATGACGGTCAGGCCGGCCGAGGCGGCCGAGCGCAGCCCGTTAGACGAGTCCTCGATCGCCGCGCAGGCCTCAGGGGCGGCCGCGAGCCGCTCGGCCGCCGCCAGGTAGACGTCCGGGGCGGGCTTGCCGCGGGAAACCTCCTCGCTCGACACGATCGCCGCGAATGCGGTCTCGAGATTTGCCGCGGCCAGCACCGTCGAAATCAGAGATCGCGGCGACGAGCTCGCGACCGCGAGCGGCCACCGCCCCGCCAGCGCCCGGGCCGCGTCGACCGCGCCCGGCAGCAGCGGCAGGTGCCGCGAGTACTCGTCCGCCATGGCCGTGATCACCTGCCCCGCGACCTGCTGCGGGGTCAGGCCCGTGAGCCCGAGATCGGTCGCTAGGTAGGCGGACCACTCGGCGGTGGACATGCCCATCAGCCGGTCCTGCGTATCGTCCGCCCAGCGCCCGCCGTGGTCGGCGACGAACCGCCGTCGCACCCGCTCCCAGACCGGCTCGGAGTCGATCAGCACCCCGTCCATGTCGAACACGACCGCCTCGATCATGCCGCCCCCCGCGTCCCGCTCCCGTTCGCCGTCCATCACCTACGCCAGCGTCAGGATCTCGTGCCCGTCCTCGGTCACCAGGATCGTGTGCTCGAACTGCGCGGTGCGCTTGCGGTCCTTGGTCACCGCCGTCCAGCCGTCCGGCCAGACGTCGTAGCTGATCGTGCCCAGCGTCAGCATCGGCTCGATGGTGAACGTCATGCCGCTCTCGATCGGCAGCGTCGCGTCGGGGTCGTCGTAGTGCGGCACGATCAGCCCGGAGTGGAACGTGGTCCCGATCCCGTGCCCGGTGAAGTCGCGGACGACGCCGTAGCCGAACCGCTTGGCGTAGGACTCGATGACCCGCCCGACGACGTTGAGTGACCGGCCGGGCGCGACCGCGCGGATCCCGCGCATCATCGCCTCATGGGTCCGCTCGACCAGCAGCCGGGACTCCTCGGCCACGTCCCCGGCCAGGAAGGTGGCGTTGGTGTCCCCGTGCACCCCGCCGATATAGGCGGTTATGTCGACGTTGACGATGTCGCCGTCGCTGATCACCGTGTCGTCGGGGATGCCGTGGCAGATGACCTCGTTGAGCGAGGTGCAGAGCGACTTCGGGTAGCCCCGGTAGCCGAGCGTCGACGGGTACGCCCCGTGGGCGACGAGGAAATCATGCCCGACCTGATCCAGGTAGTCGGTGGTGACCCCCGGCCGGACGTTCCGCCCGACCTCTTCCAGCGCCTGCGCCGCGAGGCGGCAGGCCACCCGCATCCGCGCGATCGTGTCGGCGTCCTTGACGTCGGCCTCACCGAGGGTCGGCTGTTTCTTGCCGACGTACTCGGGGCGGGTGATGCTGTGGGGAACCTGCCGGGTGGGCGAGAGCCGACCCGGGTTGAGCGCAGTGGCCATGTTTTGCGATTCTAGTGCGCATGGCCAACAACAACGAAGAGCAGTGGTACTTCTGCACCCGGCACAACACCGTGGAGCCATTCGACACCCCCTGCCCGGGCAAGGATCTGCTCGGCCCTTACCCGACGCGCGCGGAGGCGGCCCACGCGCTCGACAAAGTTAAGGAACGCAACGAGGCCTGGGACGCGCAAGAGTAGCGACCGGGACTACGCTAGTGACCGTGAGCAAAGACGACTTGCCGCCGGCAGCGGAAGCCAGGATGGCCGAGATCAGGCGCAGCGGCACCTGGGGGTCGTCGCTTTCCTCGGAAGAGTTCGCGGCCATCCGCTCGGTCGGCTTCGAGCCGTCCGGGCAGGTTCTCGGCGCGGCGGTCTACAACATCGGCTACGCGGGCGGTTACGGCTGCCCGGGCGCGTGGGGCAGCTACTCGCCGCTCGGCTACGGGCCCGCCGCCAGGACCCAGGTGTCGAGCCGGGGCGGCTACGGCTCGTTCGGGCCCCTGGTGCAGACGCTGTACCAGGCCAGGCGGACGGCGATCAGCCGGATGGTGGCCGAGTGCGTAGAGCTCGGCGGGCACGGCGTGGTCGGCGTGCAGCTCACCATCGGCAGTTTCCCGGCCGGCGGGCTCGAGTTCAAGGCGATCGGCACCGCGATCCACGCACCCGGCGCGCCACCGCTGAAGCGCCCGTTCACCTCCGACCTGTCCGGGCAGGACTTCGCCAAGCTGGTGCACAGCGGCTGGATGCCGGCCGGGCTGGCGCTCGGCATCTCGATCTCGGCCAGGCACGACGACTGGCGGACGGTCGGCCAGACCCGCTGGAGCTCGGGCAACGCCGAGGTCGGCGGCTGGACCGAGCTCGTCAACGACGCCCGCCACGACGCCCGGGTGCAGCTCGCGGCCGACGTCAAGCGGATCGGGGCCGAGGGCGTGGTGATCGCCGAGATGACCATGCGAGTCCGCGAGCGGGAGTGCCCCGCCCAGGAGGGCGGCCACGATCACGTCGTCGAGACGGTCAACATCGGCACCGCGATCGTCCGGCTGAGAAATCACAAGGAGCGGGCCACCCGGCCGCCGCTCGCCATCATGTCCCTAGACCCCAAGCGCCGCCAGGCAGCACGCGTCGACATCGGCCAGAACAGAAGGTAGACCACGCGATGACGGACCAACAGACCGGAATGAGCATGGCGGGCGTTCCGCAGGACGCGATCAAGCGGCTCTCCGAACTGCAGCCGGGCAAGGCCGGGTCGATCTTTACCTCCGACCTTTCTGTGAACGAGTTCCTGCTGGTCCGCGAGGCGGGCTTCCGCCCGGTGGGCCTGGTCCTCGGCACCTCGATTTACCACGTCGGCCTCCAGGTCGGCCGCTGGGGCAAGAACCAGGAGCTCACCGTGCTCTCCCAGGCGCTCTACCACGCCCGAGAGCTGGCGATGACCCGGATGGAGGCGGAGGCGGACGCGCTCGGCGCGGACGGCATCGTCGGCGTCCGCCTCGACGTGGAGATGAAGGAGTTCGGCTCGGACATCGCCGAGTTCATCGCGATCGGAACCGCGGTCAAGGCCGAGCCCAACGCGGGCGGCGGCGGGGTCGACAACTGGCGCAACAACAAGCGCCAGCCGTTCACCTCCGACCTGTCCGGGCAGGACTTCTGGACCCTGATCAGGGCCGGCTACGCGCCGCTGGGCATGGTCATGGGGACCTGCGTGTACCACATCGCCCACCAGCGGATGGGCTCGGTCATCGGCAACATCGGCCGTAACGTCGAGATCGAGCAGTTCACCCAGGCCCTCTACGACGCGCGCGAGCTGGCGATGTCCCGCATGCAGGCCGAGGCGGAGGAGCTGCACGCCGAGGGCATCGTCGGCGTCCAGCTCCGCCAGCACAGCCACACCTGGGGCGCGCACACGACCGAGTTCTTCGCGATCGGCACCGCCGTCCGCCCGCTGCGCGCCAACCACGTCATCGAGCCCCCGACGATGGTGCTGTCGCTCGACTAGGCCGGCCGACTGAGCAGGCCGGCTCGCCAGGCGGCCGGAAGTCGGCCCGAATAAGGCGTTCCCATCCCAAGAGGGGTGCGAATCCGGGGCGTCCCGTGCATGCTAAGTACGTGGACGCTGACCAGGTCGCTACGCTGCGTGAACTGCTGGCCGGATCCGGGTGGCTGGAGCGGGCCCGGATCTTCGGCCGCGCGCTCCGGACGACCCCTAAGTCGCCCGGCGGGCTGCTGGTCGTGGGCACCCCCGAGTTCGAGCCGTGGCATCTGACCGCGCACCTGGATGACGAGAGCAGGCTGTCCGGCATCGCCGCGCTGGCCCCCACGCTGGTCCGCTGGTCCCCGCCGGCCGACGCGCCCCCGCACCTGGCGGTCGGCCTGGCCCGGCTCGAGGCCGCGCGCCGGGGCGAGACCCTGTTCGTCGTCACCGAGGACCGCGCCCCGGTCCCGCTGCTCGAGCGGGTCAACGACGCCCGCAAGACCGGCGCCACCATTCTCGCCCTGGACACCGGCGACGGCGACCCCGAGCTCGACGCGCTCGCGCACGACGCCCTCGCGGTCCCGGCGTCGCTGTCATTCGACGCCGGGCAGCACCTGGTATCGGCCGCGGCCGGCGAGCGGGACGCCAGCGGCGGCGCCCGCAAACTCAGCCTCCGCGACCGCCTGGCGCGGCTGCTCGACACCGTCAGCGGCCCCGCTGGCTAGCTAACCGCGCGTCCGCCACCGCCGATACGACTGCCGGTAAGCCCGAGCGCAGGTAAGCGGTGACGATCGCGTCAAGCAGCCCGGGAAAGCGCGCCTCCAGGTCCTCGCCCCGCAGCGTGGTCCACCGGCGGTTGCCGTCGTCGCGCTGATGGATGATCCCGGCCTCCCGCAGCACCCGGAAGTGGTGGGTGAGCGTCGACGGCGCCACCTCGACGGGAAAGGTGCCGCAGGCCCGCCGGGGCGACGCCCGCAGGGTGAGGACGACCGTCATCCGGGTAGGGTCCGAGAGAGCGTGCAGGATGTGCGGCACGGTGAGGTCCTCCGGCGGCGGGTGGATGAGCGCCGGCCGGCGCGGCGATCGCGGCATCTCGCACCTCTCATTCGACAATCATCGTACAATTACGATACGACTTTCGCTGTACGTCGAACATCGAAAGAGGAGCGGCTGTGCAGGCATTGACGATGATCGGCCCGTCACAGGGGGCCGACCAGACCGAGGTTCGCAAGGTCGAGGACCTCACGCCGGGACCGGGCGAGGTCACCATCGACGTGGCCTACGCCGGGATCAACTTCATGGACGTGATGGCCCGCCGCGGCGACCCCGGCTATGCGAGCGGCTGGCCCTACGTGCCCGGCCTGGAGGTCTCCGGATCGGTCAGGGAGGTCGGCGACGGCTTCAGCACCCTCGAGCCCGGCCAGCGGGTGGTCGCCTACACCCCCGGCGGCGGCCTGGCCGAGGTGGCGCGGACCCGGGCCGAGTTCGTGGTGCCGCTGCCGGACCAGGTCGCGCTGCCGATCGCGGCCGCCGCCCCGCTCATGCTGACGACCGCGCTGCTGCTGCTGACCGACGCCGCCCGGTTCCGGCCGGGCGACAGCGTGCTGGTGCACGGGGCCAGCGGCGGCATCGGCAGCGCCGTCGCCCAGCTGGTGCCCGCCCTCGGCGGAGGGCTGCGGATCGGCACCGTCGGCCGTCCCGACAGCGTCGCCGCGGCCCTCGCCAACGGATATGACGTGGCGCTGGCCTGGACCGAGGACGTGCCGGCGGCGGTCCTGGCCGCCACCAACGGCGTCGGGGCCGACATCGTGCTCGACCCGCAGGGCACCGTCCTGCTCGACACCGACCTCGCCGTCACCGCTCCCGGCGGCCGGATCGTGCTGTTCGGCAACGCCGGCGGCGGTGAGCTGGCGCCGCTGCCGCCGGTCGGCCGGCTGATCGGCGGCAACCTCATGATCGGCGGCTTCAGCATCACCGGGCTGTGGGCCAACGCGCCGCATCGCGCCTCGGCCGGCCTGCGCCGGATCCTCGACCTGATCGCCGACGGCCGGCTGAACATCGCCGTCACCGAGGTGGACTCGCTGGCCGAGACGCCCGCGACGCAGCAGCTGCTGGCCGAGGGCCGGGGGCACGGCAAGTACGTCACCCGGGTCAACGGCTGATCTCCGCATCCCCGAGCCGCGCCACCGCCGCGAACGCGCAACTGGCGCAATTCGCCCATGCCACCGCCCGGCCCGCGATCCGGGCAGTGAGAGGATCGAACCGGACCCAATGATCGATGGAGGCGTTGATGAAGTTCGCCTGGCTCTGCAGCCACGAGTCTTACCAGCCCGAAGACCTGGTGGATCAGGCGGTTGCCGCCGAAGAGGCCGGGTTCGACGCGGTTCTCGGCAGCGACCACTTCCACCCGTGGGTGGACGATACGTCGGCGGCCGGGTTCGTCTGGTCCTGGCTCGGCGCGGTCGCGGTCAAGACCGAGAATGTGCTGCTCGGCACCGCCGTCACCGCCCCGCTGTTCCACTACCACCCGGCGCTCGTCGCCCAGATGTCCGCCACCGTCGACCGGCTCTCCGAACGGCCGCCTGTGGCTCGGCGTCGGCACCGGCGAGGCCCTCAACGAGCGCCCGCTGGGCTTCCCGTTCCCCGGCTACGCCGAGCGCCAGGCCCGGATGCAGGAAGCGCTCGAGATCATGCATCGCCTGCTGGCGGGGGAGAAGGTGACGTTCCACGGCGAGTACTACACCACCGAGACCGCGAAGCTGTACTCCCCGCCCAAGGGCTCGCTGCCCATCCTGATGGCGGCGGGCGGCCCGAAGTCGGCCGCGTTCGCGGGCGCCTACGCCGACGGCCTGATCACCAGCGTGAAGGACCCGGCCGACACCGTCGCCAAGGTCATCGAGCCCTACCGCAAGGCCGCGACCGAGGTCGGCAAGGAGCACCGGGTGCTCGCCACCCGCTGGACCGTCCTGGCCGACGGCCCGGAGCCAGGCCTGGCACGGCGCTGTCGTCGATGCGCGGCCTGCGAGCCCCCGGCCGCCTGGAGGCGACCGACCCGGCCGAGCTCCGGTTCAAGGCCGACGAGATGGACCGGGCCGAGGTGCTCGCCAGCTACACGGTCGTCCCCGACGCGGCCGGCCTGATCGAGGCCTACCGCCCGCTGGTGACCGACGTCGGCGCCGACCTGGTCTCCATCCAGGTCATGTCGGCCGACCCGATGGCCGCCATCAAGATGATCGGCAAGGACGTCCTGCCCGAGCTGCGGGCCCTAGCCGGCTGAGGTGCGCTGCTTCCGCGCCCGAGCGGTTACTGGATCGCCTCCGCCAGCAGCGTGATCGAGCGCAGCCGTCCCTCCAGGCCGGACGCCTGGTGGACGGTGATGAACTCGTCGGCTTCGGTCTGCTTACGGAAATCGTCGAGGTACTCGCTCACCTCGCCCGGCGTGCCGACCGCGGCGTAGCGGAGCATCTGGTCCACGTGCATCCCGGCCGCGCTGCCGAGCAGCTCGTCTGCCTGCTCGTCGGTCATGTCCTCGGCCGGGATGCCGACGTGCCGGGAGAACAGGCTGATCGCCCGCGCCCGGCGGACGGCGTGGAACTGCTCCTTGGCCGCGGCGGCGGTGTCGGCCGCGGTCACGTTGACGCCGACGATCGCGTAGGGCCGGTCCAGCTGCGCCGACGGCTTGAACTCGCTGCGGTAGGCCGCCAGCGCGGCGAACAGCGCGTCCGGCGCGAAGTGCGACGCGAACGCGTACGGCAGCCCCAGGGCCGCCGCCAGCTGCGCGCCGAACAGCGACGAGCCCAGCATGTACAGCGGCACCCGCGAGCCCTTGCCCGGGATCGCGTCAACGCCCGGTACCAGCGACGAGCCCGCCAGGTAGGCCTGGCAGCTCGCGGACGTCCTGCGGGAAGGCGTCGGACGACCGGGGGTCGCGCCGCATCGCCCGGAACGTGGTCTGGTCGGAGCCGGGCGCCCGGCCCAGGCCGAGGTCGATGCGGTGCGGGTACATCGCGTCGAGCGCCCCGAACTGCTCCGCGATCGTCAGCGGCGAGTGGTTGGGCAGCATGATCCCGCCCGCCCCGAGCCGGATGGTCGAGGTGTGCGCGCCGATATGCGCGATCACCACGCTGGTCGCGGCCGAGGCGATGGTCGGCATGTTGTGGTGCTCGGCGTACCAGACCCGGGTGTAGCCGAGCTCCTCCGCCCGCCGGGCGACCGCGACGCTGGCGGCGAAGGCGTCGGTCACGGTCTGGCCCCGCGCGATCGGGACTAGGTCAAGGATTGATAGCGGTAGTCGCATCGGATTACAGGTAGTTGTCCAGGTCGGCCTTGATGTCGGCCGGCGCCACCGGCGGCTCGTACCGCTTGATGACGGTGCCATCGCGGCCAATCAGGAACTTGGTGAAGTTCCACTTGACCTCGTCGGTGCCGTCCGCCCCGGGCCGGATCTTGGAGATCGCGTCATAGAAGCCGCCGTACTGCGGGCCGAAGTCACCGGGCGCCTCCGCCCGCAGGTACTCATACAGCGGGTCGGCGTCGGGCCCGTTCACGTCGATCTTGGCCAGCACCGGGAAGGTGACGTCGTAGGTGGTCTTGCAGAACTCCTGGATCTCCGCGTCGGTGCCCGGCTCCTGCTCCTTGAACTGGTTGGAAGGGAAGCCGAGGATCTCAAGCCCGCGGTCCTTCTCGTCCCGGTACAGCGCCTCCAGGCCCTCGTACTGCGGGGTCAGCCCGCACTTGCTGGCCACGTTGACGATGAGCAGCAGCTTGCCCGCGTAGTCGCTCAGCTGGACCTTGCCGCCGTCGGCGGTCGTCGCCGTGAAATCGTGCGTACTGGTCATGGTGTCCTCCAAGTGACTGGCCTCAGCCTCGACCGCCCCGGCCGGGCACGGTCGGTCCGCGTTTCCGAAGAGGTAGAACATGCGGGTTCGCGCCGATCATCCCGCGCCAGCGGTCCCATTGCGCCCGAGGCCGGTCGAGTACCCTGGCTCGGTGACCGGAGACGCTTCGCTTGGCACCGCCGCCGGGCCGGCCGGCCGGGTCAGCACCAGCCTGCCGGAACTGGTCGGGCACGTCGCGGCCGAGTACCGCCTGGGCCCGGTCGGCGACTGGTCGGTGCTCGCGACCGGGTACGAGGACTGCAACATCGACCTGCGGGCGGGGCGGGCGCGGGTCGTGATCAAGGTCTTCGCGGCCGGCCGCCCGGCCGGGATCGCCGCCCGCACGGCCGGGATCATCGCCGCCGTCACCGCGGCGGGCGTCCGCCACCCCCGGCTGCACGCCGACGCCGCGGGCAGCGACGTGCACCGCTACGACCGGCACCGGCTGCTGGTGATGGACTTCGCCCCCGGCCACACCTTCTACGACCTGGGCCGCCCGCCGGACGAGGCCGAGCTGGCGAAGGTCGTCGCGCAGGCGGCGCTTATCCACGGCACCCAGGCCCGCCCGGAGCCGGTGTTCGACTCGTGGGCCATCGCCAACCTGGTCCCGCTGGCCGGGCAGGTCGGCGACCTGCTCGACGCGGAGCAGCGCCGCCTGGTCGACGGGGCCATCGCCGAGCTCGCCCGGGTCGACTTCGCGTCCCTGCCCAGCGCGCTCATCCACGCCGACCTGACCGCGGGCAACGTGCTGCTCGGCGCCGACGGCGAGATCACCGTGCTCGACTTCGCGCTCGCCAACCGCTGGCCGCGACTGCAGGAGCTCGCGGTCATCGCGGCCAGCCTCCTGCACGGCTCCCCGGACGCCCTGCCGGCCCGGATGGACAAGGTCGCCGAGCTGTACTCGGCGGCCGGCCCGCAGCCGCTCACCCCGGCCGAGCAGGCCGCCCTGCCCGCCGTCGGCCGCGCCGCCGCCGCGATGGAGCTGCTCGGCGGCCTGAACCAGTGGCGCCAGGGCAACCGCGGCCCGGAGACCGACTCCCTCATCGACATCGGCACCACCGGCCTGCGCGACTACGACTAAGCGGACGCAGACCGCGCGCAGGCCCGCCGGTCGAGCGGCGCGGCCGAGCCGAACCGCAGCCGGGCATGGGCACATCGTCCCCATCGTCACCACGGGCCACAGGCCGGGCGCATAAACCGGTCAGCGTGGGCACTTCAGGTCGCGGGCTGCCCTGTGCGGGCTGCCCCCAACCGCACACGCTGACGCCTGCGGCGCGGAAACGCGGTCCCAAACCGCACACGATCATCGCTCCCGCCCAGTCCGGCTCGTCGGCGTCAGCCAGTCCAAGTCAAGATCAAGATCAGTGTTCCGAACGGTCCCGTGTTTCACCCGTCCGGCCGCTTAAGAGCGCCCCTCAGCCGGGCAGCGCGCGAACCACGACACCGAGAACACGCTCGGCGGCGACGTAGCCCAGCGTCCGCGAGTCCAGGCTGCAGGGCAGGTTGTCCCCGAGCACGACGAGCTTGCCCGCCGGCACCACCGGCTCCGCGCCCGGCGCGGCGGCGATCAGCACCACCGGCGGCGTCGGCTCACCGGGCAGCGCCGCCAGCCGCTTGATCAGCCAGTCGTCCCCGGCCGGAGGCCAGCTCCGCACCCGGCCGCCCGCAGCCCAGCCGGCCGAACCCTCGCCGCCCGAAGCCTCGCCGACCGGACCCCGGCCGTCCGGAGCGCCGCCCCCGGCCGGCCGCTCGATGACCACGATCTGGCCGGTCCGCAGCCGATCGGCCCGCACCCGCCGGATCAGCAGCCGGTCACCCGCGTTCAGGGTCGGCTGCATGCTCAGGCCCCGGACGGTCACGACCGCGATCGTCCGGCGCAGCCGCCGGCCCTCGATCGCGGCCGCGCCCGCCAGGCAGGCCGCCGCGACCAGCAGGTACCTAGTCACCGGGTGCTCCCGCCGTCACCGGGGCCTGCCGCGGTCACCGCGGGCTGCCGCTCGAGATCGGCGCGAACAGCGCGATCAGGTCATCCGACCTGATCAGCAGCAATCCGGTGACCGCCCCGGCCAGCACCGCCACGGCCGCCCCGGCCGCGGGCGGCTGCCCCTGCCCGCCGGCTGCGCCGATCAGCGCGACCACCAGCAGCGCCAGCAATCCGAAATTGCGGGCCAGTTGCGGCCGGCCGAGCGGGCGCTCGGCGGCCGACCCGAAGCAGGCGCACCGCGCGCTGACGCCCCGGTGCAGGATGACCGCGATGCCCGCCGCCAGCACCCCGGTCAGGGCGATGGCCAGGCCCAGCGCGCAGACTGTGACCGCGACCGCGCCGGCCGCGTCGGCCGCGGTCAGCACCGCGGCCGCCACCGCGCTGACCGCGACCAGCGCCTCGCAGGCGGCCAGCGCCGCCGCCGCGACCGGGAGCAGCCGCCGCGCGATCAGCCCGGTCTCGGCCAGGCCGGCCGTGAACGCCCGGTAGGCGGACCGCCCGCGCAGCTTCGCGGTCGCCGACGCGAGGTAGACGCAGCACGCGGCGCCGAGCACCGCGAGCACCACTTCAGTCATGAGTCACTCCCGTAGCGACGTAACCGCGAGCCTGGAGCGTGAACAGCCGGGCGTAGGTGCCGGACAGCGCCATCAGGTCATCGTGACTGCCCTGCTCGGTGACCACCCCGCCGGACAGCACCACGATCTCGTCCGCATCGCGGATCGTGTTCAGCCGATGGGAGATCAGCACGGTGGTCTGGTCGCGCCGGTGCAGGCTGAGCCGCCGGTGCAGCTCATGCTCGGCCTCGGCGTCCAGCCCGGAGCTCGGCTCGTCCATGATCATCAGGTCCCGGCCGCCGCGCAGGTACGCCCGGGCCAGCGCGACCCGCTGCAGCTGGCCGCCGGACAGCAGCACCCCGGTCTCCGGGTTCTCCTTGTCCGCCCGGTCGAAGTAGGTCCGCGTCAGCAGCGTCTGGTAGCCCTTCGGCAGCCCCGCCAGCGTGTCGTGGATGCCCGCCTGCCGGGCCGCCGCGTGCAGCCGGCCGGCGTCCGAGGCGGCGCCGAGGTCGCCCACGGCGATGTTCTCGGCCGCGCTGAGCTCATAGGTCATGTAGTCCTGGAACACCACGCTGAGCCGGTCACGGAGCTCGGCCGGATCCATATCGCGCAGGTCGGTGCCGTCCCACAGGATCCGGCCGCGATCGGGGTCGTAGAACCGGCACAGCAGCTTGACCAGGGTGCTCTTGCCGGCCCCGTTCTGCCCGACCAGGGCGACCGCCTGGCCGCGGGGGATCAGGCAGCTGACCCCGCGCAGCACCCACGGCTTGCCCGGCCCGTAACGGAACCAGACATCGTCAATCTCGATCCCCCGGCCCAGCCGGCCAGCCGGCCGGGGCTGGTCGGGGACCGGCAGGTCCGGTCGGGCCGACACCACCTCGCGGTACGACTCGAACATCAGCAGCGCCTGGTACGTGAAGGCCGCGCTGCTGATCATGGCGCCGAGCGTCGCGCCGATCGCCGCCAGCGCGGCCACCAGCATCGACAGGTCGCCGATGGTCAGCCGCCCGGCCGCGGCGGCGGACACCGCCCACAGCAGCCCCCCGGTCGCGACCGCCGCGCTGATCAGGGCCAGCGTCGCCTCGATCGCGAGTACCCGCCGGTCGACCCGGGTGCCGGCCCGCTGCACCTCGTCAAGCTCGTCCAGCATCCGGGCGTGGAAGAACGGGCCGAGCCCGAACAGCCTGATCTCCTTGGCCGCGGTGAGGCCGGACAGCAGGCCGGCGAAGAAGAACTGCCGCCGCTGCGCGTGGGTGATCCCGCGCAGCACCGCCGCCTGCCGGCGGGCCATGCCCCGCTGCAGGAACACGGCCGGAACGGCCGCCGCCGTCACGATCGCGGCCAGCACCGGGCTGAGCACCATCAGCGCGATCAGGAAGCCGGCCACGGTGATCGCGCACTGGACGATGGCGATGCCGCCGGACAGCACCTGGCCGGGACCGGACGCCCCGGCCTGCTGGGCGAACCTGAGCTTGTCCTGGAAGGCCGGGTCCTCCAGCGTGCCGAGCCCGGACAGCCGGGTCACCGCGGTGAACAGCCGGCTGGTCGCGTCCCGCTGCACCGACCGGCCGGACTGGGCCGACAGGTACTGGCTGATCCCCGGCAGCACCGCCGTCGCCGCGCCCGCGGCCCCGAGCGCCACCGCCAGCGCCGCCACCGGCCGGTGACCGTGGCCGGGACCGGCGGCCAGGTCGTCCAGGATCGCCCGCAGCAGCCAGGCCGACGCGATCGGGGCCAGGCCGGCCAGCGCCGCCAGCGCCAGCATCCCGCAGAAGGCGCCGCGGTGCGCCCGCCACGCCATCGCGATCATCATCGCGAGGGCGCGCGCCCGCCCGCCCGGCAGCGTTGGCCCGCGCATCAGGTCAGACTGCGGCCGGCGCGGGCAGCGCGGCCGGGTCGTAACCCGACCAGAGCACGGTCCCGCCCGCGTCGAGCACGAAGAACGCCGGGAACCCCCGCACCGCGAACGAGCGCTCGAGGGCGCCGTCGGCCGACTCGGTGCAAACCCGCGCCACGTCCGTGAGATCGGCCATGTAGGGCACCGACTCGGCCGTCTGCCCGACCACCACCGCCAGCACCTCATCGCGGCCGACCGGGTGCCCGCGCACGTAGTCGATGAAGGCCGGCGCCCGTTTCGGGCATATTGAGCATGAGGTCGAGAAGAACGCGACGACGCGGAGCCCGGACGGCCCGCGCACCGCCGCGCCGTCGCCGTCGGTCGCGGTGAACGCCGGCGGTGCCGTCCCGGCGGGCAGGCCGATGACGTCAACCCCGGCCGGCTGGCTGCGCGCGAGCAGCTCGGTGTGCTCGCGTAGCCGGCGAATGACGCCGAACGTAAGCAGCAGGTCAAGCAGGCACAATGCGCCGACAATGACAACGGCGCCGATAAGCACGGCCATATTCTTTCCCATTTTCTGCACGTCAAATGTTGCAGCCGACGCTAAAGTCGGCTGCAACATTATTGATCAGGGAATTAGTTGCAGATCCCGGTAACGTAGCAGGAACCGCAGTAGGTCTCGCACGCCCCGCTGGTAGTGCACGTCTGGTAGTACTCGTTGTAGTACTCGTTGCCCACCAGCTTGCAGTAGCAGAAGGCCTTCCACGTCTTCGGGGTGCAGCCCGCGTCGGCCGTGATCTTGGGGACGAAGGCGTTGAGCATCCGGTCGGCAGTTCGGGTGATTGCGCGCATAGGGCAATTCCTTCCTGGGACAGCGCGGCGCTAATCCGGGTTGTTGGCGATGGCCGAGAATGGGCACCAATACCCATAAAAAAACCATACGCTGGCCTCGCCCATAGGTCAACATTCGCGAACGCAACTCACCGTTGATAGGAAATGTAAGCAGGATTTTCTTACATCCGTTACATGTAAGAAAATCCTCCTGACATGGCTCGGGGGCGCAGGCGTGCGAGCCTGCGCCCCGAGGTGAAACACGCGACCGTTCGAGTGACGGATGTTGAATTTGAACTAAAGGAGAAGCCAACGCGCTAGCGGTACGAGTACTGCTCGGTCGGGAACGCGCCCGAGGCGACGTCGGCCGCGAACTCGGACGCGGCCGACCGGAGGGTGGCCGCGACGTCGGCGTAGCGCTTGGCGAACTTCGGCGAGCGGGCCGACAGCCCGGCCATGTCCTGCCAGACCAGCACCTGCGCGTCGCACTCCGGCCCGGCCCCGATGCCGATGGTCGGGACGTTCAGGGTCTGCGTGATCCGGGCGCCGAGCTCGGACGGGATGCCCTCGAGCACGACCGCGAACGCGCCGGCCGCCTCGAGCGCCTTGGCGTCGTGCACCAGCCGGTCGCCCGCCTCGGAGCCGCGGCCCTGGACCCGGAAGCCGCCGAACGCGTGCACCGACTGCGGGGTGAGGCCCACGTGGCCCATCACCGGCACGCCCGCCCCGACCAGCTCCTCGACGTGCGGGGCGACCCGCTGGCCGCCCTCGAGCTTGACCGCGTGCGCGCCCGCCTCCTTCATGAACCGGGCGGCGGCGTGCAGCGCCTCGCCCGGCGAGGCCTGGTACGAGCCGAACGGCAGGTCCGCCACCACCATCGCCCGCCTGGTACCGCGCACGACGGCTGCGGTCAGCGGGATCAGGTCGTCGACGGTGACCGGGATGGTGGTCTCGTAGCCGAACACCACGTTGCCGGCCGAGTCCCCGACCAGCAGCACCGGAATCCCCGCGTCATCGAAGATCCCGGCGGTGAGGGCGTCGTAGGCGGTGAGCATCGGCCACTTCTCGCCGCGGGCCTTCGCGGCGGCGATGTCCCTGACCGTGATCCGACCCGGACGGCGGCCGCCGTACAGCGGCTCCGATTCCTGCGTCGGCAGCGTGCGCGGCGGCATGTCCTGTGACGACATCGTCAGATCCTCCAAGTCTCGAGGCGCCCCTGCGGCGTACCCGGACGGACCAATAATCGCATGCCCTGGCGTGCGAGGATAGTGCTGTGCCGAGTGACTCCCCTGTAAACAACCTGGCCGACCGTGACCATTTCACGGCCGACGATTTCGCGGCGGCGGACGCCATCGTCAGCGACTACTTCGGCCGGGGCGGTCAGCCCGCGATCGCCTACGGCATCGTCGCCGGGGGCGGGCTGGTGCACAGTGCCGGGTTCGGCGCCCGGGTGCTCGGGGCCGGGCCGCCCGACGCGGGCACGGTGTTTCGGATCGCGTCGATGTCCAAGTCGTTCACCGCGTCGGCCATCCTGCTGCTGCGCGACGCCGGCGCGCTCGCGCTCGACGACCCGGCCGCGCAGTACGTGCCCGAGCTGGACGGCTGGCGGTACGGGTCGGCCGACGCCGCCCCGGTGACGATCAGGCAGCTGCTGACGATGACGGCCGGGTTCCCGACCGACGACCCGTGGGGGGACCGGCAGCAGGGGCTGCCGATCACCGCGTTCGACGAGCTGCTGGCGGCCGGGGTCTCGTTCAACTGGGCGCCGGGGACCCGGTTCGAGTACTCCAACCTCGGCTACGCGATCCTCGGCCGGGTGCTGACGATGGCGTCCGGCGTGCTCTACGACGAGTTCATCAGAACCCGGCTGCTGGCCCCGCTCGGCCTGGAAAGGACCGGCTTCACCGCCGACGAGTTCGACCACGGCAACCTCGCCGTCGGCTACCGGCACGGACTGGCAGGCTGGGACGAGGTCCCGTTCGACCCGTACGGCGCGTTCGCGCCGATGGGCGGCGTCTTCTCGACCGTCTCCGACCTCGCCCGCTGGGTGGCCGGGTTCGCGGCCGCGTTCCCGCCCGACGCAGCCGCCGGCGGAACCGCCGGCGAAGACCCAAGCGACGCGCACCCGCTCGGCCCGGCGTCGCGCCGGCAGATGCAGCTGCCGCAGGCGGTAACCGGCTGGCGGGCGCCCGGGCGGCTGCCGGGCGGCCCGCCCGCGCCGCCCGAGTACTACGGCTTCGGCCTGTTCGTCGACGAGGACCCGTCCCTCGGCCGGGTCGTCTCGCACAGCGGCGGATACCCCGGCTTCGGCTCGAACATGCGCTGGCACCCGGCCACCGGCGTCGGCGTGATCGCCCTCGGCAACGGCACCTACGCCCCGATGTCCCCGCTCACCGGTCTGGTCCTCGACGCCCTGGTGCCCAGCTCGAACGCGTACCAGGTCGCGCTCGCGCCGGCTGAAACCAGGCGCCCCCTGGCCGCAGACCCTCGCCGCCCAGCAGAAGGTCAACGACCTCCTGGCCGACTGGGACGACGCCGCCGCCGACGCGCTGTTCACCGAGAACGTCGCCCAGGACGGCCCCTACCACGAGCGCCGCCACGCAATCGGCCTGATCCGCGAGCGCATCGGCGCGTTCAGCCCCGACCCCACCCGAGCGGCCGAGTCCGACACCCCGGCCCACCGCCGCTGGTGGCTGACCGGGGACAACGGCACCGTCCAGGTCCAGATCCAGCTCAGCCCCGAGCGCGCGCCCCGGGTCATGTCGCTCACCCTGGCCGTCCCCCCGGCCCCGAACTCGCCGCTGGCCGCCACCCTCGACGCCCTGGTCGAGTGGCTCAACGACCCCGCTCAGCAGTGGCCGGCGGAGGTGCCGGTGGCCGCCTCGGCCGACGCCGGCCTGATCGCCCGCCGCCTGCGGATGGCGGCCGCCTGGGCCGGGAAGTGCACCGCAGGCGCCTTCCAGGCCGGCAGCGGCACCGCCTCGGTCACCGTCGAGCTGGTCGGCGAGCACGCCCCGGCCACGCTCGCGCTGCTGGTCACCCGGTCCACCGGCGAGCTCCGCCAGGCCGACGTAACGCTATGAAAAACCGACAAACCCCCGCCAGGAATAGATTCCGATACGGTCCTGTTCCGTATCGATAGTGCCGGGCCCGGGCGTCGTCTTGACGACGCCCGTGAGCGCGCCGGCGCGGAAGCTTTCCGGAGTTCTGGAGGGGCCTGTGGACACGTCAGCGATCCAGCGCCGACGATGGATCATCCTCGGCGTGCTCGTCGTCGGGCTGCTCGCCATCGTCATCGACAACACCGTTCTCAACGTCGCGCTCAAGACCATCGCCAGCCCGGCCGGCGGCCTCGGCGCCAGCCAGTCCCAGCTCGAGTGGGCGATCAACTCCTACACGCTCGTCTTCGCCGGCCTGCTGTTCACCTTCGGGGTGGTCGGCGACCGGATCGGCCGCAAGCGCGTGCTCATGGTCGGCCTGGCCCTGTTCGGCCTCGGCTCCCTGCTGAGCGCCTACTCGCACTCGCCCGACCAGCTGATCGCGGCCCGCGCGGCGATGGGCCTGGGCGGCGCGGCGGTGATGCCGCAGACGCTGTCGATCATCGCCAACGTCTTCGAGCCGCAGGAGCGGGCCAGGGCGATCGGCATCTGGACCTCCGCTGTCGGCATCGGCGTCGCGATCGGCCCGGTCCTCGGCGGCCTGCTGCTGACGCACTTCTGGTGGGGCTCGGTCTTCCTGATCAACGTCCCGGTCACCGCGGTCGGCCTGGTGGCCGCGTTCTTCCTGGTGCCGGAGTCCCGCAACCCCGCGCCGGGCCGGATCGACTTCGTCGGCGTGCTCGGCTCCGTGCTCGGCCTGGTGCTGCTGATCTACGGGGTTGTCCAGGGCGGCGACGGCGCGTCCTGGATCAGCGCGGGCGTGCTCGGACCGCTGCTCGGCGGCCTGGCCGTGCTGGCCGCGTTCGTCTGGTGGGAAGCCCGCGTCGAGCATCCCAGCCTCGACGTCCGCCTGTTCAAGAACCGGACGCTGTCGGCCAGCGTCGGATCGATCGCGCTGCTCTTCTTCGGCATGGGCGGCGTCTACTTCTTCACCAGCTTCTACCTGCAGAACGTGCGCGGCTACAGCCCGCTCGAGGCCGGCGCCCTGGCGGTGCCGTTCGCGCTCGCCCAGTTCCTGATCGCGCCGCGCAGCGCCCGGCTGGTCGACCGGTACGGGGTCAGGGCGATCGGTGTGGCGGGCATGCTGCTGAACGCGATCGCGATCGGCGGTTGGGCGTTCATCGGCGCCAGCTCGCCGATCTGGATCGTCGCGCTGCTCTTCTTCGTCCAGGGGGCCGGGCTCGGGGTGGCCATCCCGGCCGCGACCGCGAGCGTGATGCAGGCGCTGCCGCGCGAGCGGGCCGGGGCCGGCTCGGCCCTGTCCAACACCGCCCGCCAGGTCGCGGTCGCGCTCAGCGTCGCCGTGCTCGGCTCGATCCTCGCGCAGGCCTACCGCAGTTCGCTCAGCCCGGCCCTGGGGAGGCTGCCCGAGTCGGCCAGGAACGCGGCTGGCACCTCGATCACCGCCACCCAGGCGCTGGCCCAGCACCTCGGCCCGGCCGGCCGGTTCCTGCTCGCCCCGGCCGACGCCTCGTTCGTGGACGCGATGCGGGTCACTACCGCCATCGCGGCCGGCCTGGCGGTCATCGGCGCGATCGCGCTGTCCCGCTGGATGCCGGGCAAGCCCCGGCCTACCATCGAGGAGATCGAGCAGATCGTCGCGGCGGAGATCGCGGCGGCCGAGCGCGACCTCGCAAATTCAAACTCCAGGTATCTCGAACGGACCGTTGCTTCGCCCGGCAGCGCCAGCGAACCAATCGACCGGTAACCGGCCCGCCGACGACACCACCCGAAAATCAAGAACGAGAAGAGGTGAATCCCGGCCATGCGAACTCGAGATGCTGACCCATCCGCGGGCACGCCGGCCACGGGATCGCCGACCGGAACCGGACTGCCCGCGCCGCGAACCGGCACCCAGCGACCGAACCTCGGCCCCGGGCTGCCCGCCAACGCCCGGGTAGCCCCGAACGCCGAGCCGCCCGCCGGGTGCGCCGCCGCCAGGCGCCCCGGGCGGCCGCGCAGCGAGCAGGCCGAGCAGGCGATACTCGACGCCGCCATGGAGGCGGTCGCCGACCGCGGCATCGACGGTGTCAGCTGCGAGGACGTCGCCGCCCGGGCCGGAGTCGGCAAGGCCACCCTGTACCGCCGCTGGCCCGGCAAGGAGGACCTGCTGATCGCCGCGTTCGCGGCCCTCAAGCGGCCGCTGCCGCAGCCGCGGGGCGAGTCGGTCCGCGACGACCTGATCGCGATGCTCGAGGTGCTGGCCGAGGACGCCGAAGACCCCCGGTTCGCCCAGCAGTACGCGCTGCTGCACGCCGAGGGCGAGCGCTATCCCCGGCTGGTGGCGCTGTACAAGGAGCGCGTGGTCGAGCCCCGCCGCGAGCTGATGCGATCGGTGCTCCGCCGCGGCATCGCGGCCGGCCAGATCCGCCCGGACGCGGACGTCGAGATCGCGATGCTCGCGCTGACCGGCGCGGTCATGATCCGGGGCAAGCACGAAGCGCTCCCGGCCGAGCCCTGCTTCGCCACCCGCGTCGTCGACGAGCTCCTGCTCGGCCTCGCCCCCCGCTAACGCCCGCCGCTCCGCTAACGCCCCCGGCTCCGCGGCCGGCCAGCCGAGGTCATCGCACCCGCGCGTCGGCTGCCTCTCACCAACTGTTCACCTGGGCCGGCCGGATAACCGCGCTCGTCACCCCGCCGGGGTGATGCATGCCTTCGCCGGCCGCGGCGATGCTGTAGCCGTCACGCCGGCGATGTTCCGGCGCGCGGGTCGGCGAGCCAACAAAACAGCGAACGGGGCGGGCGGCATGACCAACGAGGAGCAGGGTCGTCTTCAGCAGGCGGACAGCGGAGTTCGGTGGCGTCGGTGGGGGCCCTACGTCAGCGAGCGGCAGTGGGGGACGGTCCGGGAGGACCCCGGCCAGGACCCGGGCAACACCTGGGCGGCGTTCCCCTACGACCAGGCGGGGTACCGGGCCTACCGGTGGGGCGAGGACGGGCTGGCGGGCATCTGCGATGACAAGCAGCGGCTGTGCCTGTCGGTGGCGCTGTGGAACGAGGCCGACCCGACCCTCAAGGAGCGCCTCTTCGGCCTGACCAACTCTCAGGGCAACCACGGCGAGGACGTCAAGGAGTGCTACTACTACCTGGACGCGACGCCGACGTCGTCGTACCTGAAGATGCTCTACAAGTACCCGCAGCGCGAGTTCCCCTACCAGGACCTGGTCGCCACCAACGGAGCGCGCGGCAAGACCGAGCCAGAATACGAGCTCATCGACACCGGGATCTTCAACGGCAACCGCTATTTCGACGTCTTCGTCGAATACGCGAAGGATTCACCGGAAGACCTTCTCATGCAGGTCACCGTGCACAACCGGGGCCCCGACGCGGCCCGGCTGCACGTGCTGCCCACGCTCTGGTTCCGGCACACGTGGTCCTGGGCGGGCGGCCGCGAGGAGCCGTCGCTGCACGTCGACACCGACGTTCAGGGGATCAGCGCCGTCGTCGCCCAGCAGAGCGACCTCGGCGTCCGCTGGTTCTACGCCGACCAGCCGGTGCCGGTGCTGGTGACCGGGAACGAGACCAACAACGAGCGGGTCTTCGGCTCGCCCAACGACTCGCCCTACGTCAAGGACGGCATCGAACGGGCCGTCGTGCACGGCGAGCAGGACAAGGTGAGCCCCGAAGGCAGCGGGACCAAGGCGGCCATGCACTACGTCCTGACGGTCCCGGCCGAGGGCAGCGCGACGATCCGGATGCGGCTGACCGACACCCGGTCCGAGCGCCCCTTCGACGGCTTCGACGAGGTGATGGGCGCCCGCCGGGGCGAGGCGGACGAGTTCTACGCAGGCGTGCTGGCCGGGGACCTCAGCGACGATGAGCGCCTGGTCAGCCGTCAGGCGCTGGCCGGCATGCTCTGGTCGAAGCAGTACTACGGGCTCGACATGGAGCAGTGGCTGGTCGAGCACGGCTCCGACCCGATCGCGCCGGCCGAGGGGCTGCGCAATCACGACTGGCAGCACCTGATCTCCGAGGACATCATCTCGATGCCCGACAAGTGGGAGTACCCGTGGTTCGCGGCCTGGGATCTCGCCTTCCACGCGATTGCCCTCTCGGCGGTCGACCTGCCGTTCGCCAAGCAGCAGCTGCAGCTGCTGCTCGACCACCGCTACCTGCACCCGAACGGGCAGCTGCCGGCCTACGAGTGGAACTTCAGCGACGTCAACCCGCCGGTGCACGCCTGGGCGACCTGGTTCATCTACTCGATGGAGAAGGCCAGAACCGGCCGGGGCGACCGCGTCTTCCTTGAAGACGCGTTCCAGAAGCTGATGCGGAACTTCGGCTGGTGGCTGAACCGGAAGGACGCCGACGACCGCAACATCTTCCAGGGCGGGTTCCTCGGCCTGGACAACATCGGCGTCTTCGACCGGAGCGCGCCGCTGCCGGGCGGCGGCCGGATCGACCAGGCCGACGGGACCGCCTGGATGGCGCTGTACAGCCAGAACATGGTTCAGATGGCGACCGAGCTCGGTCGCGAGAACCCGGTCTACCTCGACCAGGCGCAGGCGCTGCTCGAGAACTGGGCCTGGATCGCCGCCGCCACCAACCATGTCGGCCCCGACGATGTGGGCCTGTGGGACGAGGAGGACGGCTTCTTCTACGACGTGCTCAGGCGTCCCGACGGCAGCTCGATCCCGATGAAGGTGCGCTCGATCGTCGGGCTGATGCCGCTCGTCGCCGCCACCGTCATCAGCGACAGCGTCCGCTCCGACTTCCCCGAGCTGGTGGCGGGGGCCATCGCGTTCATGGAGCGGCACCCGGCGCTGTCGGCCGCGCTGCCCGAGCGGGGCCGGCAGGCGGAGCAGACCAGCGGCCCGGTGCTGCTGGCGATGTTCAACTCCAGCCGGCTGCGCCGGATCCTGGCCAAGATGCTCGACGAGGGCGAATTCCTCGGGCCGCACGGCATCCGGGCCGTATCCAGATGGCACGCCGAGCACCCGTACACGCTCGACCTGGAGGGGCAGGACTACACCGTCAACTATCTGCCGGCCGAGTCCGACACCGGCATGTTCGGCGGCAACTCCAACTGGCGGGGGCCGGTCTGGGTCCCGATCAACATCATGCTCATCCGCGGCCTGCTGAACCTCTACGAGTACTACGGCGACGCGTTCACGGTCGAGTGCCCGACCGGCTCGGGTCAGCACAAGAACCTGTACCAGGTGGCCAACGACATCAGCGAGCGGCTGATCGGCGCCTTCCGCCGGGACTCGGCCGGACGCCGGCCGGTCCACGGCGGCGTGGAGATGCTGCAGACCGATCCGCACTGGCGCGATCTGGTGCTGTTCTACGAGTATTACCACGGCGACAACGGCGCCGGGATCGGCGCCAGCCATCAGACCGGCTGGTCGGGAACGGTGGGGGTGCTGCCGCTGCTGTTCCGGGGCAGCCGGTCGCTTGAGCAGAGCGGGTGGATACCCGCGCCGCGCGAGGAGAGCGCGGTCGCGCAACGGCAGGAGGCGACGGCAGAATGACCGGATGGCCCGATCGGCCCGTTATCTACGAGGTGAACACCGCCGTCTGGCTGACCGAGCTCGCGCAGGCGGCCGGGACTCCGGTGACCCTCGCCGCCGTGACCGATGCCGACTGGGACGCGGTCACGCCGACCGGAGTCGACGCGGTCTGGCTGATGGGGGTCTGGGAGCGGAGCCCGGCCGGGCTCGCGCTGGCCATGGCCAACGCCGGTCTGCTGGAGTCGTTCCGCGACGCCCTGCCCGACCTGCAGGACTCCGACATCATCGGCTCGCCCTACTGCGTGCACCGCTACGTGGCCGACGAGCGCTTCGGCGGCCCGTCCGGGCTGGCCGCCGCCCGCGCGGCGCTGGCCGACCGCGGCGTCCGGCTGATCCTGGACTACGTGCCCAACCACGTCGCGCCCGATCATCCGTGGGTCACCGAGCACCCGGAGTTCTTCATCCAGGGCGACGAGTCTGACGTTAAGTCGGACCCGGGCGGCTGGCTGGCGGTCGGCGGGCACGTGCTCGCGCACGGCCGCGACCCGTACTTCCCGCCCTGGCCGGACGTCGTGCAGCTGAACGCGTACGCAGGCCCGGCCCGGGCGGCGACGGCGCAGACGCTGTCGGACATCGCCGACCAGTGCGACGGCATCCGCTGCGACATGGCGATGCTGATGACCAATGACATCTTCGGCAAGACCTGGGGCGAGCGGGCCGGCCAGCGGCCGGACGAGGAGTTCTGGCCGTTCATCATCGCCGAGCTGCGAACCCGGCACCCGGACACGGTGCTGATCGCCGAGGCCTACTGGGACATGGAGTGGACCCTGCAGCAGCAGGGCTTCGCGTTCTGCTACGACAAGCGGCTCTACGACCGGATCCTCGAGGTCAACCCGGCCGACCTGCGCGGGCACCTGCAGGCCGACCTCGGCTACCAGTCGCGGCTGGTGCGCTTCCTGGAGAACCACGACGAGCCGAGGATCGCCGACAAGCTGCCCGCCGAGCTCGAGCGGGCGGCCGCGGTCACGATCGCGACCCTGCCCGGGGCGACTATGTGGCACGAGGGGCAGTTCGAGGGCCGCCGGGTCCGGCCGCCGGTCTTCCTCGCCCGGCGGCCCGACGAGCCGCTCGACCAGGGGCTCGCCGCGTGGCACCGCGGCCTGGTCTCGGTCGTCGCCAAGCAAGGCGTGCGGACCGGGGCCTGGCAGCTGCTCGAGGCCGGGGGCTGGCCCGACAACCAGTCCGGCCGCAACCTGATCGCGTGGTCGTGGACGCCGGGCGACGACGCCGGGCACGTCCGCAGGCACCTGATCGTGGTCAACCTGTCGCAGACGCCGGCTCAGGCCCAGATCCCGCTTCCGTGGGCGGACCTGCCGGGCCGCCGCTGGCGCCTGCTCGACCCGGTCAGCGGGGCTGACTTTACCCGCGACGGCGGCCAGCTGACCGACCCGGGGCTGTACGTCGATCTCAAGCCGGGGCAGTTCTACCTGCTGGAGGTGCGCTGACCGCCGGCGCCTGGCTGCGCGGGCGCCGCCGGCCGCACGGGCCGGCGGCGCAATCGACCCCGGCCGAGGGAAGGAGCGGGCATGGACGACGATGAGGCAGACCAGCCGCCGCCGACGGTGCTGCTGATGATCAACGGCTGGCAGGCGACGCTGATCCTGGGCCTGGTCACGCTCGTCCTCGGGGTCATCGTCACCGCCCACCCGAACGGCTCGCTCAACGTGGTCGCCGTCCTTATCGGCCTGGCGGCGGTCGTCTCGGGGATCTTCCACCTGATCCGCGCGGTTGGCCGGGCGGAGCAGCACCGCGCCTGGCTCGTCAGCTCCGGCCTGGCGTTCATCGTGGTCGGGGTGGTGCTGATCCGTCACCTCCACCTGACCCTGGCCCTCATCGGCCTGCTGGTGGGGCTCAGCTGGATTGTCCAGGGCGCGGCCGGGCTGATGTCGGCGGTCATCGGCCCGCGCGAGGGCGCCGTCTGGTGGGGCGTGTTCGGCTCCGTCAGCCTCATCGCCGGGATCGTGGTCATCGCGTCCCCGGAGTCGTCCGTCACCGTGCTGGCCGTGCTGGTCGGGATCTGGCTGCTCGTGCTGGGCCTGCTTGAGGTCGTCGCCGCCCTGATCCTCCAGCACGAATTACCTGTGACCACGAATGAGGTCCTCATCGGCCTGGCCTGATCATCGTGCTCGCCAGCCGGTGACTACCAGGTCAGCTCGATTTCAAGCTCGGTCCCGTCATCCTCGATCTCGAACTCCACCTTGAGATGCACCTGATCGGGGACGTGCGCGACGAACCGGAGGTCTCCGCGCTCGATCACGACATCGTTGTTGGACGCGAGCTCGTCGGCGATCGCGTGCAGGCGCGCCGCCGCCGCCTCCCGAGTGAGGGTGGTCTTCTCCTTCAGCTCCACGAGATCCACGTGAGTCTCCGATCCTCGGTTGACGGTCCCAGCCCTAGGTTTTCCCCGCTTTGGCCAGCGCAGTCCTCCCGCCCGGGCGCCGCCGGCCAGGATTAGCTCGGCTTCAGTCGAGGTGACATAGTCCGGGCGACAAGGCCGGCGCTGGCCGACGGGCGGCTACGAAACCTGACCGTCGAGGGCTTCCGGCGCGGGCGTCCCGGCTGACGTCGGCGGTCCAGCCGACCCGGCCGGCAGGCGGGGGATGAAGACCGCGATGACCAGGCCGATCACGGTGATGACGAGGATCATGGTGAGGGCCACGGCAAACGGCTTGCCCGCGGGGAGTTTGACGGCGACCAGGACCGAGCCGACCAAGGCGGTGCCGAGCGAGGAGCCCAGGTTGGACACGCTGCGGGACAAGCCGGATATCTCGCCCTGGTCTTTATCGGGGAAGCTGGACTGAACCACGTTGACCGAGGAGGTCAGCATGGTTCCGATTCCGCCGCCGAACAGCAGCAGCCCCGGTATCCACCGCCAGACGCCTGCGTGGGCCCGGACCAGGACCAGCAGCAAGATCATGCCGACGGCGGTAACCAGGAAGCCGGCGATGATCAGCCATCGCTGCGGGTGCCGCCGGGCGAACCGGTCGGCGGCGGCCGAGGTGGCCAGGATCCCGATCGTGGCCGGGGTGAGGATCAGGCCGGTCTGGATCGGGCTGTAGTGGTTGACCTCCTGCAGGTAGACCGAGACGGTGAAGAAGCATCCTTGCAGGATGAGCCACTGGATGGTCTGGGTGCCCAGCCCCAGGTTGGCGAGCTTGTTGCGGAATAGCCGCAGCGGAAGCAGCACGTCCCTGCCCTTTTTCTCCCTCGACCGGACGTGCAGGAAGAACCAGAGCAGGAACAGCGCGCCGATCGCCACGTACACCCATACCGGGGAGACCGAGCCCTTCGGTATCACCACCGTGCTGCCGATGCTGAAGTCCTGCCGTGACTTGGCGAAGCCGTAGGTTCGCGACTGCAGCAGCCCGAGCACCACGAAGAACAGGCCCGCCGCGGACAGCACCGCACCGGTCAGGTCGAACCGCGGTGCGGGCCCGGACCGGGCCGGGTCGGTGATCTTGCGGGCGAGCACGATGATCCAGGCCACCACCAGGACCTGCAGGCCGAACGAGGCGCGCCAGCTGATCGCGCTGGTGACCAGCCCGCCGATGAGCGGCCCGGCGGCGGCGCCGAGGCCGCCCGCGCCGCTGACCACCCCGAAGTACCGGGCGCGCGACTTGACGTCGGGGAACGTCACGGTGACGAGGATGTAGATCGGCGGAATCATCAGCGCCGAGCCGACGCCCTCCAGCAGCGAATAGCCCCCGATCAGCAGCGGCAGTCCCTGCGAGAGGGCCGCGAGCAGCCCCCCGACCGCGTAGACCGCAAGCCCGAGCACGAAGCACCGTTTGCGGCCCCAGATGTCGGTCAGCTTGCTGCCGGGAATCATCAGGGCCGCCATCGTCAGGGTGAACAGCGTGATCGCCGTCTGGACCCCGCTCACCGTGGTGCCCAGGTCCTCGGCGATGGCGCTGATGGCAACGTTCATGTTCGTGGCCGCATAGCTCGCGATGAACTGGGCGAGCGCCAGCGGCAGAATCATCGCCCGGGCGGACGCCTGCGAGTTCGACGGGGTGGTTCCCACATCATCGAGCATGGGGGCGAACCAGCGAGGCGGCATCACCTGATGCGGATGATGCCCGATCCTGGCGCCGGTGGCGGAGTCGGGGCCAGCGAACGGCTACGGCTGATTCTCGGGGTGTCCTCGTCTTCTCAGCTCGTGGGACGCAGCGGCGATCCTGATCTGGAGGTCGGTCGCCGGTCGCGGGACGTGCGGGTAGCGGTGGATCATCGCGCCCTGTGGTCTGGCCGCCGCGCGCGCCGCCGCGTCGTGGATCAGGGCGACCCGGTCTGGAGCTGGCTCGGGGGCGCTGCGGGTGAGCAGCTCCCCGAGGTCGCGGGCCTGGGCCACCCGTGTTCCCAGGTAGCGCGGGTGGCCGGCGCTGGCGGCGCGGGCGAGCAGGCCGGAGTGCCGGTTGGGCCGTTTGAGCGCGTCGGGGGCGAAGCGCTGCAGGATCGTCTTGATGATCGAGGTGTGGTCGAAGACCGTGGTCGATACCGAGCCGGGCTCGGCCCACGGCGAGACGACCAGCGCGGGCACCCGCACGCCGTAGCGACCGAACATCGCCGGGTCGTCGTCGGCCGCGGCGGGCGGCGGGACGTGGTCGTAGAAGCCGCCGTGCTCGTCGTAGAAGATCACCAGCATCGTCTTGTCCCACTGGGGGCCGGTGGCGAGCGCGTGGTAGACCGCGAGCACGAGTTCCTGGCCGTCCTTGATGTCGGCCGGCGCGTGGTCGTCGTTGGGCTGGAAGCCGATGGGGTTGAAGTCGCTGAAGTTCGGGTCGATCCAGGAGACCGACGGGAGCGTGCCCCGAGCCGCGTCCTCGAGGAAGCTCGCCTGGTGGGCGTCGATCCTGACTTCGAGCGCCGCCTTCCAGTTCAAGCTCTCCCGGCTGAAGAACGCGAAGCTGTCATGGTGCCCGAGCGCGTAGCGGGCATCGGCCATGCGCAGGGTGCCGACCTCGAAGGAGTACCAGCGCCAGGTGACGCCGTGGGGGTCGAGGTGTCGTGCGAACGACGGCTGGTTGTACAACGGCGGCAGGTTGTGCGGCAGGTCGTCACGGCTGCGGGCGGCGCGCCCGGATAGCGCGTAGAGGCGGTTGGGCCAGGTCGCGCCGGGAACCGAGCTGAACCAGCGGTCGCACACGGCGAAGTGCCGGGCGAGGTGGTCGTAGACCGGGACGTCGGCGGCGTTGTAGTAACCCATCACCCGGCTCGGGTCCCCGTCCAGAACCCCGCGACCGGACAGCGTCTCGGCGTAGCTGGCGACGAAGCCGTTCATCTCGCCGCCGCCGATCTGCCGGTCGACGCTCCGGCTGGAGTGGTCGGGGTCATCGGGGATCGCCGTGGTCTCGAGATGGTGGACGGGATACCTGCGTCCGTCGTGGTCGTTGGCGAACTTTTCCCGCAGCCCGTCGATGTCGTCCCGGCCGCCCTCGAGCGACAGATAGCCGAGCATGTGATCAAACGAGCGGTTCTCGAGCATCAGGACGACGATGTGATCGATCTTCTGCAGGTTGGCGATGCCGATGTCTTGAGCCACCACACCCCCGTTGTGGCCGCGCCCGTCAGTCGCCGGCGGCCGCCCGTGCGACGGGGCGCCCCACCGGAGACTTCGGCGATGGCCTCTATTTACCCGGGACCTGCCCGGCCACGCACTTAACCTCGGTACTTGGCCCGTGCGTCGTGGTCGTAGGTGGCCTCCGGGTTCGCGCGGACGAACTCGTCGAGCAGCTGCGCGTCCTCGCCGACGAGGATGCGCCACTCGCCGGACCGCACCCCGTCGAGGATGACCGTGGCCGCATCGGCCGACGTGGTCGGGGCGCCTTCGCGCCAGCCGGCGTTCGCCTTCTCGATCTCGGCCTCGTCGGTCAGGCCGAACGCGCGCATCGAGTTGCCGACGATGTTGGTGGCGATGTACCCCGGCATCACCAGGACGGCGCGGACGTGCGGCGCGTTCGTTCGCAGATCCTCGGTCAGCGACTCGGTGAACCCCTTGACCGCGAACTTCGCCGTGCTGTAGGCGGTGTGCGGCCAGGCCGGCCCCAGCGTCGCCCAGAACCCGTTGACGCTGCTGGTGTTCACAAGCACGCCCTCTGGGCTCGCGATGAGCAGCGGCAGGAACGCCCGCGCGGTGTAGTACACGCCCCACCAGTTGACCGCGAAGACCCGCTCCCACTGCTCGCGCGGGTCGTTGATGAAGCTGCCGCCGCCCCCGATCGCGGCGTTGGCGAAGACCAGGTCGACGTGATCGGCCCGGTGCGACGCGAGCGCCTCGTCGCGGAACCGCAGCACCGCCGCCTCATCCGACACATCGCAGGCGTGAGCGGTAACCCGAACGGTCCCGGCCGCCCCGCCCGCCGCCAGCTCCGTCGTCTCGGTCAGCGTGTCGGCGTTGAGGTCGCAGGTGGCGACCGAGCATCCCTCGGCCGCGAGCTGGCGGACGAGTTCCCGCCCCATGCCCGAGCCGCCCCCGGTGACGATCGCGATCTTCCCGGCAAACGAATCCATCCGCCAACACTAATCCCGGCGGTGCCGGCGGGCTACCCGGGCAGCGACTCCCGCCAGCGGTCGGTGATCGGCAGCCGGCGGTCGCGGCCGAAGTTCTTGGGGCTGATCTTCGGGCCTGGCGGGTACTGGCGGCGCTTGTACTCGGCCAGGTCGACCAGCCTGATCACCCGGGCGACGAGTTCCGGGTCGTGACCGGCCGCGATCAGGTCGGCCGAGCCCATGTCCTTCGCCACGTAGTCGTCCAGGAGCGCGTCGAGCACGGGGTACTCCGGCAGCGAGTCGGTGTCGAGCTGACCAGGGGCCAGCTCCGCCGACGGCGGCTTGGTGATTGAGTTGGGCGGGATCGGGGCAGTCGCCCCGGCCCGTTCCGCATGGTCGTTGCGCCACCTGGACAGGTCCCAGACGAGGGTCTTGAGCACGTCCTTGATCGGGCCGAAACCGCCTGCGGAGTCGCCGTAGAGGGTGGAGTAGCCGGTCGCGATCTCGCTCTTGTTCCCGGTGGTGAGCACCAGGTGCCCCTCGGCATTGGACAGCGCCATGTTGATCACGCCGCGCACCCGGGACTGAAGGTTCTCGGCCGGCAGCCCGGCGCCGGGGAAGCCCTCGCCCAGCCCGATCTTGAAGGCGTCGACGATGTCCTGGATCGCGATCGTCCGCGCGTGCACCCCCTGCCGCTTGACCAGGTCCTCGGCGTCGGTCAACGAGTGGTCGGATGACCACCGCGATGGCATCAGGATTACGTGCACGTTCTCCGGCCCGATCGCGTCGGCCGCGATCGTCGCGGTCAGGGCCGAGTCGATCCCGCCCGACAGCGCCAGGATGACCGAACGGAACCCGTTCTTGCGCACGTAGTCCGCCGTCCCGAGCACCAGCGCCGCGTACACTTCCGCCAGGTCTTCCAGCCGCGGCCAGAAGGGTCCCGCCTCTTCGCCCGATTCCACCACACCGCGCGACCCGACCGACCCGGCCCCCAGATCCGGCCCGCCCGGCTCCACCACCACCTCAGCCCCGCCGGGTCCAACGACGCGGTCAGGTACGTCCGGAATGTCGGGCAATGTCACCCGCTCGATGGTGATCACGCTCCCGTCGCCGGCGTCGGCCGCCTCGCCCGACGTTTCTGCGCAGACCCCGGCCGAGGCGGGCAGCTCCAGGTCGGCGACGATCAGCGCCTCCTCGAACTGCGGCCCGCGCGCGAGCAGCTCACCGGAGGCCGCCACCAGGATCGAGTCGCCGTCGAAGACGAGCTCGTCCTGCCCGCCGATCAGGTTGCAGTAGGCGAGTGCGGCCCCCGCCTCCCGCGCCCGGCGCTGGCACAGCTCAAGCCGCACGTCGTCCTTGCCCCGCTCGTAGGGCGATGCATTCGGCACCACCAGCAGCGGCGCCCCCGCCTGACGGCACACCGCCACCGGTCCGCCGTCCTGCCACAGGTCCTCGCAGATCGCGATGGCGACATCGACCGCCTCGCCGTCGGCCACCGGCACCCGGAACACCGGCAGCGTGTCCCCGGGCACGAAGTACCGGTACTCGTCGAACACGCCGTAGTTCGGCAGGTGATGCTTGGCGCTGGTGATCACGACCCGCCCGTCGTGCAGCACCGCCGCCGCGTCGAGCGGCGCCCCGGCCGGCAGCCCGGTCCGCGGCGCGATCCCGGCCTTGCGGTCCAGGTACCCGGTGACCACCGCGACTCCGCCAAGCCCCTCGACGTTCAGCCGCTCGGCGACGTCCCGCAGGGTGGCGATCGAGGCCTCGACAAACGACGCCCGCAGCGCCAGGTCCTCGACCGGGTACCCGGTCAGCGCCATTTCCGGGAATACCACCACCCGCGCGCCGCGCGCGGCCGCGCGTCGGGTCCACTCGACGATGATCTCGGCGTTCCCCGTCAGGTCCCCGACCGTGACGTTCACTTGCGCAAGGGCGATCCGCAGCATAGGCACCCCTCCAGCTTAGGACGCCGCCAATAAGCGCGGGTAACGCATGTCGCCGTGGCTAGCGCGGCACCCGGTAGCCGTGCGTGACCAGGTGCGCGGCGCTCAGCTCGTACTGGGCCGGGTCGTCAGGAACCGGGGTAGCCAGCCCGTCCACGTACCGGTTGAACATGCAGAAAGCGGCGGCGATCAGCACCGTGTCGTGGATCTCCCGGTCGGTCGCCCCCTCGGCCCGCGCCGACGCCACCGCCTCGTCAGACACCAGCCGCCCGTCCACCCGGACCAGTCCGGCGATGTCAAGCAGCGCCCGCATCTTCCCCGACACCGGCGCATCGCCGACGGCCCCGGCCAGCACCGCCTCGACCTGCTCACCGCCGCCGGGCAGCAGCGCGGCCGCGCTCGCCCCGTGCGACCGCGCGCAGTATTCGCACTCGTTCTGCCGGGACACGCTGGCCGCGATCAGCTCCCGCTCGCCCGCCGACAGTGTGCTGTCACCCCGAAGCAGCACCTGCGCCAGCTCCATCAGCGGCCCGGCGGTCTCCGGCCGGTACGCCAGCAGCCCTCTGATCCCCGGCAGCTGATTCCCAAGCTCGACATGCGCCACGCCCCGAATAGTGCCACAGCCCGCCAAACCAGTCCACTCGCCACCGGGCCTGCCAAGTCGCGACGACGACACAAGCAACCGGACTGGAGGGGCGGAGCAACGGTCCGTTCGAGCGAAGGATTTTGAACTTGTCCTAGACCTCGGCGATGGCCTCGGCCCGGCCGTCCTTGACGGCGGCCTGGAACGCGGCGTAGTCGAGCTCGTTCTGGTCGGCGTAGGTCTCGGCGAAGTCGGCGATGGCATTGTCGAACTTGGCCGAGCCGCCCAGGTACGCGGCCAGCGCGACACGGTCGCCGGAGCGGGCATGGGCCCGGGCCAGGGTCCACCCGCACAGCCGGGCGTACACGGTCAGGCCCTCCGGACGCATCACCTCGATCGGCACCGAGAATTTCCAGTCTCGCAGCTGGCGGACGTAGAAATCGCGCTCGACCCCGTCGGGGGCGAGGATGTGGGTCCAGCCGAGGAAGATATCGCTCTGGGCCTGCATCAGGTGCTGCCCGGCGACCACCCGCTCGCCCTCGTTCTTGTACACGCTGCGCCCGGCGAACTCCGCCAGGACCGACTCCTGGGCCTCCTTGGCCTGCAGGACCAGCGGTTCGACTCCGTCGCCGGCGTCCATCAGCGCGATCCAGGCGCGGGTGCCGACGCTGCCCACCCCGACGACCTTCCGCGCCACGTGCATCAAGGTGAACTGGCTGAGCAGGTGCCGCCGATCGGACTGCAGGCTGCGCCCGTACTTGCTCACCACGGCGCTGATCTGCTCGTAAATCGCGGCGGCCTCGAGATCGGGGAAGAGGTCCTCGACCGGGACGATCGTCGGCGGGTCGCTGATGATCCGCCGTTGCCCGTCGACCTCGGTCGTGAGCTTGGCCAGGGCCGAGGTGCTGTCCTTGGTGTGCGCCTTGGCCAGCGCCTTCTGGAACATCTTGATCCGCTTGGCCTTGATCTGCGCCTTCACCTCGGCCAGGGCCGGCTCGACGTCCAGATGGGCGTACCACACGTCAAGGAGCGTCTGCTCCGCGAACGTTCGCATCGCCGTTCGGTAGCTTTCGGCCGACGCCAGGGCGAGCTTGCGGCACGCCTTGGCGGTGAATCCATTGTCCCGGCCGGCCACGATCAGGCTGGCGGCCAGCCGCTTGACATCCCACTCGAACGGCCCCGGCAGGGTCTCGTCGAAGTCGTTGACGTCAAAGACCAGGTTCCGCTCGGGCGACGCGAACGCGCCGAAATTCGACAGGTGAGCATCTCCGCACACCTGCACCCGCAGGCCGGCGGCAGGAGTGGTGGCCAGGTCCGCTGCCATCGGCAGGGCCGCGCCCCGGTAGTAGGTGAACGGCGACACCAGCATCCGCCCGTGCCGGACCGGAACCAGCTCCGGTACCCGCGACGCCGCCTGGCCCAGCAGCAGCCCGACCGGGTCCCGCCCCTGGGCCGGCCGGAACTCGGCCTGCGACTCCAGCGGGGCCGCCTTCCTTGCATCCTTCCCCCGCGCCACCCGGTCCGCCCGGCTCGGACGCTCCGCCGTCGGCTGCGACCGCGGCCGGGGAACTGCCTGCGTACCAGGCTTGGCTGCCGCCCGGGGAGTCGTTGCCTGCGCGCGGGGCTTCGCCGCCGGCCGGGTAGTCGCTTGTGCGCGGGGCTTCGCCGCCGGCCGGGTAGTCGCTTGTGCGCGGGGCTTGGCTGCGGCCCGGGGACTTGCCTGCGCGCGGGGCTTCGCCGCCTGCCTGGGGGTTGCCTGCGCGCTTGGCTTCGCTGCCGCCCGGGGACTTGCCTGCGCGCGGGGCTTCGCCGCCTGCCGGGGAACTGCCTGCGCACCAGGCTTCGCCGCCGTCGCGCGACCGGTTGTCACTGTCATGGCCTCTCCTTCCGGGCTGCGGAGGCGTGCAACTGGCAGCCGGTCATGCACCGAGGGCGCTTCCCTCGTCAGACCCCAGACAAGCATGAACGCACGGTGACGGCATCACCCCGGTGAGGTGAACAAGCCAGTTGGGCTTTCACCCCGTCGGGATGATGCCTCGGCGGCCCGCGCGAGGTGCGATCGTCGGCATGGCGACCCATGAGCAGCCCGGACATGGCTGGACGGTGGTTCTCCGCCGTCAGCCGGTCCGCATGGTGGAGGGCCTGCCGGAAGGCGGCTACACCGACGCGTTCGAGATCGTCTGCTGCGACTGCGGCGACCACCCCGACCTGGACTACTCCGAGGTCTCGCCGGAGCTTCGGCAGGTCCGCGGTCCGTACCTGGTCGCGGACGGCATCGCCGCGTACCGAGCCCACGTCGGGCGGTGCCACCCGTCGGCGCCGGCCGGCGACCTGAGACGAGAGCGGATGCCGGCCGACCGGGTATGAACGCCGAGTTCTTCGCGCTGGCGTTCCTCGCGGCGGTGAACCCGAAGCTGCTGGCCCTGGACCTGCTGCTGATCGAGAACCGGCGGCCGCGGGCGATGTTCCTGTGGCTGCTGGTCGGCGGCCTGACCGTGGGCGTGACGATCGGGCTGCTTGACGTGCTCGTCTTTCACATCGATGCGATCAATCAGCAAAGATCGGTCAGCGCGGGCGTCGACCTTGCCCTCGGCCTGTTCCTGCTTGCCGCGGGCGCGCTGGTCGCCACCGGCCGCCTGCACGGTCGGCGCAAGGCGCCGGTCCCGGCCGCCGACCGGCAGCCGGAGAAGCCGGTCAAGCAGGAGAAGAAGGACAGCTGGGCGCAGCGGCTGCTGGCCGAGCCCCGGTTCGGGCTCGCCGCGCTCGCGGGCGCGGTGATCGGCATCCCCGGCGCGAGCTACCTCACCGCCCTGCACCACCTGGTGGCCGGGAAATACTCCACCGCCACCGAGGTCATCGCCGTCTTCGTCTTCGTCATCATTACCTTCTTGCTGATCATCATCCCGTACGCGTTCCTGGAACTGCGGCCCGAGGCCACCAAGGGGCGGCTCAAGCGCAGCCAGCTCTGGCTCGGGAGCCACGCCAAGCAGCTCATTGCCGTCGTCGCCCTGCTCCTGGGCGGCTATCTGTCGATCAGTGCCCTGGTCCGACTGTCCTGATTGCGAGGCAACAATGACCGCGAAAGAGCCGGTGCCAACGCCGAGTCCGATCGGCCCGCTCGCTCGTTACGAGAAGAACCTCGTCGACCGAGTCAACGACTTCAACGATCCGCGGCAGGAGTGGCGGCGGCTGTTTTCCGAGGCGCTCGGCACCTTCTTCCTGGTCCTGGCGGCCGCCGGCGGGGGCATGATGAGCCACGCCTTCCCCGGCGTGATCAGCCACGGCGCCGCCGTCACGGCGCCCGCGCTGACGGTCCTGGGGATCATCTTGTACATGGGCAAGGTCTCCGGCGCGCACCTGAACCCGGCCGTCAGCATCGCCTTCGCCCTGCGCCGCGACTTCCCGTGGCGACGCGTCCCCGGCTACATCGTGGCCCAGCTGGCCGGGGCCACCATCGCGGCCCTGATCCTGCACGCCATCATCAACGTGTCGGCCAGCTACGGGTCCAACTATCCGGCCAAGGGCTATTCCGCCGGGGCCGCGTTCTGGATGGAGCTCCTGTTGACCGCGGGCCTGGTCAGCGTGATCCTGGGCACCGCCTCGGGCGCCCAGAACGTCGGGGTCATCGGCGCCTTGGGGATCGGCGCCTACATCGCCCTGGCCGGCCTGTGGGGCAGTCCTATCTCCGGCGCCTCGATGAACCCGGCCCGCACCTTCGGCCCCGACCTGGCCAGCGTCACCTTCACCGGCTACTGGGTCTACATCGCGGGCCCGATCGCCGGCGCCGCCGTCGCCGTCGCCATCGCCTTCGTCCTGCGCGGCCGGGGCGGTGGCAAGTCCGGCGCCGGCGCCGCCCAAGGCGACCTGTTCACCGAGGTCTACGAGTCCGGCAAGTCCTGAGCGCTACTGCCGCAGCCGTTTACTACTCACGGGTAATCGCAGACGATCATTTCCGGCCGCGTGTTAATCGGCTCGCCATCGGCGCCATCGGCGCTAGCGCAGCATTCGGCCGCCATGGCCGCGCAATTGCGCGGCGCCCATGCTGTGGCCTGCGATAACCAAAAGCCTTTCATTGGTTGATACATACCGAAGTTTGCCGGAATACGGTGACACGTCCGTGTTACGGTTGCAACCTCGAGGTATTCCGTATCAATGGCTGGTCACGCCGGGGGGGCCCGGTAACCGCAAGACAGTGCGTCGGGGCTGACCCTGATGTTTTGGTTCTGTACCTTTCTGTGCTTTTATGCGGCTGAACAGGCTGGCGCCCCCTCCGTGCTATTTATGTGAGGCGCTATGGCAGTCCTGCGGCGGCCTGTCCGCTCCCGGCCCATCCGGCTGTTCCTGATCAGCATGTTTGCCATCCCGCTGGTCTGCCTGGTGGGGTTGTGGGTGTTCGCGGTGAGCGTCACCGTCCCCGAGGCCGACAGCGACCACAACCTCAACGTATCCACGGCGGCTGTCGATACCCACGGCAGGGAGCTCGCGGTCGAACTGCCCACGGAACGGGCAGAGACCTACCTGTGGCTGCTTAGCGGCCGCAGGTCATCGAAGGCGTCCCTGCTGGCCACGAGGGAGCTCGTGACCAGGGCGATCCCGCCCGCAGAGGCCGCGCTGCACACGGAGGACGGCCTGCTCTCAGCTGGCCCGCAGGCGCAGCTGAACGCTTTCTTCGGTGACCTGGGACGGATCGGCAGCATCCGGGCCGCCGTCGATTCTGGCTCGCTGAGCCCGGCGGCCGCGTTCCAGGCGTACAGCAACGTCATCGACGCCCAGTTGCACTCCTTCGAGGCGTCCGACCAGGACAACAATGGGGGCACGCTGTCCGGAATCTCGGTCGGCGGCATCCAGGCGGACTACGCGGTTGAGATGGCCAGCCAAGAGGTCACCCTGGTCGACGGCGCGCTGGCCGACCGTGGCCTGATGAGCGCCGACGCACGTCAGCTGTTCGACAGCGCCGTCACCAGCCGGCGCGTGTACCTCAACGAGGCCACGGCCCTGCTGACGCCAAGCCTTGACGCCGGGTTCGCGGCCATCGCCCGCTCGCCGAATTACCAGCAGTTCCAGGCCATGGAAAACCAGATCATGGATAGCACGGGCAATGGGCCGCTGCCGGTGAACCCCGGCGCCTGGGAGGCCGACATCGGGGGAGGTCCTCGCGGGGATGCAGACCGCGGGGTACAATGAGGGCGGGCAGCTAGCGGCGCTGGGCGCGTCGCGAAGCAGCGGGCTGGTCACCGAGGCCGTCCTCGCGGGCGGTGTCGGCTTGGTCGGCGTGCTTGCGTCGGTCTTCCTCGTCATCTGGTTCGGCCGCAAGGTCACGGGTGACCTGACCCGGCTTGACGGCAGCGTCCGGGAGATGGCGGAGGAGCGGTTGCCGCGGGTGGTCGAACGGCTGCGCCGCGGCGACGACGTGGACGTGCTGGCGGAGTCGCCGCCGCCGGCCGCCAGCGGCATCCGGGAGGTGTCCCGGATCGCCAGTTCGTTCGCCACCGTGCAGCAGGCGGCCGTCGCGGCCGCCGTGGATCAGGCGCGGTTGCGCCGGGGGATCAACAAGGTCTTCCTGAACATCTCCATGCGCAACCAGTCCCTGCTCCACCGGCAGCTGGGAATGCTGGACGGGATGGAGCGCCGGACCAGCGACCCAGCCGTGCTGGCCGACCTCTTCCGCCTCGACCATCTCACCACCCGCATGCGCAGGCACGCGGAAGGCCTGATCATCTTGTCGGGGGCCACGCCCGGCCGCGGCTGGCGTGATCCGGTGCCCGTCGTCGATGTGCTGCGCGCCGCGATCGCCGAGGTCGAGGACTACGTCCGGGTCGATGTGGTCAGCGAGTCGCCCGACCTGGTGGCGGGGATCGCCGTCAACGACGTCATCCACCTGGTCGCGGAGCTCGTCGAGAATGCCGCGGTCTTCTCCCCGCCCAACACCCGGATCGAGATCAGGGCGGACCGGGTGGGCACCGGCCTGGTCGCGGAGGTCGAGGACCGCGGACTCGGCATGTTGCCTGATGAGATCGACGACATCAACCGGCTGCTCGCCAACCCAGCCGAGTTCGACCTGGTCAACAGCGAGAAACTGGGCCTGTTCGTGGTCAGCTCGCTGGCCGCCAGACACCGGATCAATGTCTCGCTCCGCCGGTCCGCCTACGGGGGCACGACGGCCATCGTCCTGCTGCCGTTCGGCGTGATCGTCCGGGCGGAAGAGGACGCACCGCCCGCCATCGGCCATTTCGGCGGCGGGCAGGGTCTGCGGCCCGACCTGGGCGGCCCGGGCCCTGAGCCCCGCTCGCCGGGGACGCACGACTGGTCGCCGTTCGGCGTGACTGGCCGGCACCGGCTGCCCGCGGCCGCGACCGGGCGGCGCGTGGACACCGGCGAGCACCCTCGCCTCGCGGACCGGGAGTGGCCCCCGGCCCCCCGGACCGAACCGCGCTCGCCCTGGGAGTACCAGCCGCCTGCGCCGCAACCGTCAGCGCCGGCGCCGCAGTCGCCGGAACGCCCGGAGCTGCCGATGCCACCGTGGGACGCGGTGGCGAGCACCCCGTGGACGCAGCCGGCCCAGCAGGACGTGTTCGGGCCAACCGCGCCGCGTCCGGTCGATGCGGGTGCCCAGAACGGCAGGCCGCCCTGGCCGGCCCCGCCAGCCGAGGCTCCCACGCCCACCGGGGACACTCACCTGGGGATGCCCATCCGCGTCCCCCAGACCAGCCTGGCGCCGCAGTTGCGGCCCGGTAGCGCTACCGGCCCGCAGGCACGGGTGAGCGAAGAACCCGAGGTCGAACAGCGGGCGCCGGAGGCGACTCGCGACATGTTCATGACGATGCAGCAAGGATGGCAGCGCGGGCGCCTGGATGATCTCGATGATCTCGACGACTCCCCAGCCAAGGAACCGACCGATAGCGAGGCTGGGTAATGGCACAGACTGACACGGTCGGGCAGCTCAGCTGGCTGCTTGACAACCTGGTCAATCAGGTCGAGCACGTTCACCAGGCGGTTATCTTGTCCCGCGATGGCCTCGTGGTAGCGGCGTCGCAAAGCCTGACTCGCGAGGACGGCGAGCATCTGTCGGCCCTGGCGGCCGGGGTGCAGAGCCTCGCCCGGGGAACCGGGCTGCACTTCAGGGGCGGCGAGGTGCGGCAGACCATCATCGAGATGGAACACGCCTTCCTTTTCGTCGTCACCGCGGGCAAGGGAACGTGCCTGGCGGTGCTGACCTCGGCCGAGCCGAACGTAGGCGTCATCGCCTACGAGATGGCGACGCTAGTGCGCCGCATGGGCAAGTACCTCGGCTCCGAGCCGAGATTTCCCGGGCATGAAATAGCCGCAGAATGACCTCGCAGGACGGTTGGGGCGCGCGCTGGATGGATCGGGAAGCCGGTCCCGTGGTCCGCCTCTACGCGCTGACCAAAGGGCGGACCCAGCCGAACGGCGGGGCGTCGTTCGGCCTGATCGACGTGGTGGTCGCGACCGGCGAACGACCGTCGGAGCAGTTCCGGCCCGGGCCAGAGCACCGGCGGATCCTCAGCGTCTGCCGCCGCCCCGTGCCTATCGTCGACCTGGCCTCGGAAATTGATCTTCCCATCGGGGTGGTCCGGGTGCTGCTTGGTGACCTCACGGGCGACGGGTTGCTCAGGATCGTCTCTTCGCAGCGGCAGCCAGTCCCCGATCTGAGCCTACTGAGGATGGTGCTTGATGGCCTTGAATCACTCTGAAGACGGCATGACGGGGTCAAGCGTCCCGACGACCGCCAAGATTCTCATCGCCGGGGGCTTCGGCGTAGGGAAGACGACCTTGGTCGGCGCGATCAGCGAGATCAGGCCGTTGCGAACCGAGGAGCCGCTCACCGAGAGCAGCGTCGGCGTCGACAGCACGCGCGGCGTGAGCGCCAAGACGACCACGACCGTGGCGATGGACTTCGGCCGGATCAGCTTTCAGTCGGAGCTCGTGCTGTACCTGTTCGGCACGCCGGGCCAGGAGCGCTTCTGGTTCATGTGGGATGACCTGGCCATCGGCGCGATTGGCGCCGTGGTCATGGCCGATACGCGGCGAGTGGCCGATTGCTTCCCCGCGATCGACTACTTCGAGCGGAACGGCACGGCGTTCATCATCGCCGTCAACTGCTTCGATGATGCCCCCCGGTTCGGGGCCGACGACATCAGGATCGCCCTCGCCCTGCCGCCCGAGGTGCCCGTCGTGATGTGCGACGCACGAGAGCGCGATTCGGTCAAGAAGATTCTCGTCTGCCTGGTCAGGTACGTCATGAACGCGCGGAGCCAGCCGAGCCATGCCGGCCTCTCATGAGGAAAGGATCGGGCCGGCCGCCTTCCGTAGTTTGTCGCGCAGGATATAGAGATCGGCCTCAAGCGCGTCGTTGCCGAGCAGTTCCGGCTCGGCCAGCAGCACCTCGACCGCCAGCAATCGGGCCAGCGCGTTGACGTCGTCTATGGTCGTTCACTCTCCCCGGCTCGCCTAGCCCCACGCCGCCGACACCGGAGGCGATTGAATCAACCGTAATAGGTTTGGATTGGCCGGACGCCGATCCGCCCATCAAGGGCGGCAAATCGGATGTAAATTCTTCATGTCATAAATGCAACTGCGTGCCAATGGCAATCGTTGCGCAATTAGCCGAGATCGGCTCGCCCATCACGGGTTTCGAAGTGGACGGAATCGAGCTCGAGCAGCGTCGCGTCGTCAACCTCGGCGCGACACTGCCGCGCACTGAGCGCCCGCCTGCGGCCCCGCGCCGCGCCACCCGCGCGCGCCGGGAACCTGATGTACCCGGCCACGGAACCCCCGCGGCCGCCCTCGCCACCGAAACCCCGCTCTCCTCAGGGGAAACACGGCTAAACCATGTCGCGAACCCGGTCCGCCCACGTATGGTCATTCCGGTCGATCATGCGATATGAGGTGAGTATGGCCACGGAATCGCCCGCAGAGCCGACGCGGGCAATCGCAACGCCGGCGGCAACCCCGGCCGAGCCGTCAACGACGACGCCGGCGGCAACCACGCCGGCCGGCAACAACGCCGCCGCCGGCAACAACGCCGCCGCCGGCAACGCACGCCGCCGGCGACCACGCCGGCCAAGGCGACCACGCCCGCGGACCAGCCGGCCACGGCCCAGGCCCGCCGCCGCGCCTGGCGCGCCCGCTGGCTCGAGGTCACCGTCGCCGCGGCCGTCATCGCGGCCGCCGTCGTCTGCCTGGCCGGCGCCTGGCCCGCGCCGCTCGAACTGGCCCCGCTGCTCGCCGTCGCGCCCGCCCTGGCCGGCGTCGGCGCGACCAGGATCTGGCGGCCACTGGCGTACGGCGTCGCCGCCCTGATCGCCGGCGTCGTCATCGACGCGCTGCTCAACGGCGGCATCACCGTCACCACCGGCAGCAGCCACCAGCTCGCGCTGGCGGCCATCGGCGCCACCGCCGTCGCCACCGTGCTCAGCCTGGTGGGAACGAAGGTCGGGGCCGAGCACAAGACCACCCAGCAGGCCCAGCAGGCGCTCCAGATCGTCAACGTCACGAGTGTCGCCGAGGCCGCCCAGCGGGCCGTGCTCCGGCAGCTGCCCGAGACGATCGGCCCGCTCAACGTCGACGTCGTCTACCTGGCGGCCGCGGCCGAGGCGCGGGTGGGCGGCGACCTGTACGAGGTCGTCGCGACCAACGAGCACGGCATCCGGATGATCATCGGCGACGTGCGGGGCAAGGGCCTCGAGGCGGTCGAGGTGGCGGCCGACATCATCGGCCGGTTCCGCGAGCTCGCGCACAGCGTGCACACCCTCGACGAGATCGCCTACCGGCTCGACGCCGGCCTGACCCGGCGGTGGGGCAAGCACGAGGAGTTCGTCACCGCGCTGCTGGCCCAGGTCGACCCGGAACGGGGCCGGCTGACGATACTCAACGCCGGCCACCCGCCGCCCATCCTGGTCTCTGCCACCGGCGAGGTCACCGTGCTCGAGGTTCGCGCCCCCGCGCCCCCGCTGGGTCTGATCACGCTCGGCAACGACTCGGGAGCGAAGCAGGCCTACCCGTTCGAGCCCAACGACCAGCTGCTGCTCTACACCGACGGCGTCACCGAGGCCCGCGACGGGAACCGCGAGTTCTACCCGCTCGACGAGCGAGTGGCCGCCCTCGCCCCGCAGACGCTGCCCAAGCCGGCCAAGTCGCCGAAGTCCCCCCGGCAGCTCGGGCGTCGCCGCCCCACCCTGCTCGACCTGGTCAGGGACGACCTGCTGCGGCACGTCGGCTCGCCGCCGCACGACGACGCGGCGATGCTGCTGGTCCGCGCCCCGGCCGCGTGGCCGGGGGGAGGCGCAAGCGCAGGCGCCCGCCGCGCGACTGCCGCCGTCGGACGCCTGCCCTGAAAAGAACCAGAAAGCAAAACGGAAAGACGAAACCTACGCCTTCAGCGGCGGGTTCGACGGGTCGAACAGGTCCCGCTCCTTCAGCCACCCGTACAGCGGCGTGCTCTCCGGGTAGTGCCCCCACGCGTGGTCACCGGACTTGTCGGGCAGCCCGCCAAGCAGCTGCCGCTGGACCGGGTTGACCGACTCGGCCAGCGAAGACGACCAGATGCCGTCGTTCTCGTCCCGCATCGCGACCCACCGGTAGGTGTAGCCGACGAACATCGCCTTGCGGGTGATGGTCGAGTAGTTGTCAGAACGCGCGTGCCACAGCCGCCGGTCGAACAGCACCGCGTCGCCCGCGTTGGCGGTGACCTCGATCGCGCCGTCCGGGTCGGGCCACTCGACGTCACGCCGCGGCGGCCCGGAAATCCAGTTGGTCTTGTGGCTGCCCGGCACGACCTTGAAGTTGCCGCGGCCGGTCTCGGACACGTCCGACAGCCAGAACGCGTACTTCACCGACAGCCGCGGCCGCGGGTCGGTCTCGATCTCGCGGTTCTGCCGCCCGCCGTCCTGGTGCCACTCGAACCGGAACGGGCGCTTGCTCGGCAGCGGCGGGTGCACGTCGAGGTGCGAGTGGTACGCGTGGACGTTCCAGCCCAGGATCGACCAGACGTACGGGAACGTCGTCGGGTGGTCGAGCAGGCCGAGCGCCTCGGGGCAGTTGGCGACGGCGCTGAGCTGGTGCATCGACGTGCCCGGGTTGACCCGCCCGTCCGCCTCCTGCTCTGCGTACACGCGGTCAAGAGCGTCCCGGTAGAAGCCGACCTCATCGGCCGAGAGCGCGCCGGGAATGATCGTGTACCCGTCCCGGTCGAACTCCGCCAGCTTCTCGGCCAGGACCGGACTCGCTGTGCTTACTGCCGTGAGTGACATGCCTCACCTGTTCCTCAGTCACGGAAAATGTCCTAGTTAGTCCCCGAGTCTAGGCTGCCGCCGGTCTCTCGGGTGCCCCGTCTCGCAGCCTGACCGCCCTCACCCTAGACCGATCACCCGAACGTAACCAAGCGGAAACGCCGAGCCCGCGCAACTGCTGCTACCGTGACCGGACCGCCGGCCGAACAACCGCGCAGTGTGAACCAACCGCGAGAAGCGTTTAAGGTGATAGCCGTGGACAGGCAGGAAGAATTCGTGCTGCGCACGCTAGAAGAGCGGGACATTCGCTTCGTCCGGCTCTGGTTCACCGACGTGCTCGGTGCGCTCAAGTCGGTCGCGGTCGCCCCGGCCGAGCTCGAGGGCGCGTTCGCGGACGGCATCGGCTTCGACGGCTCGGCCATCGAGGGCTTCGCCCGGGTGCACGAGAGCGATATGATCGCCCGCCCCGACCCGTCGACGTTCCAGCTGCTGCCGTGGCGCGGCGAGTACCCCGGCGTGGCTCGCATGTTCTGCGACATCCTGCTGCCCGACCTCTCCCCGAGCTACGCCGACCCGCGCTGGGTGCTGAAGCGGAACCTGTCCAAGGCGAGCGAGATGGGCTTCACCTTCTACACGCACCCGGAGATCGAGTTCTTCCTGCTGCGCGACCGCCCCGAGGTCGGCTCGACCCCGGTCCCGGTCGACTCGGGCGGCTACTACGACCACACTCCGCACAGCATCGCGCACGACTTCCGCCGCACCAGCATCACCATGCTCGAGTCGATGGGCATCTCGGTCGAGTACAGCCACCACGAGAGCGCCCCCGGCCAGCAGGAGATCGACCTGCGCTACGCCGACGCGCTGACCACGGCCGACAACATCATGTCGTTCCGCCTGATCATGAAGGAAGTCGCGATCGAGCAGGGCGTCTGGGCCACGTTCATGCCCAAGCCCTTCACCGAGTACCCCGGCTCCGGCATGCACACCCACCTCTCGCTGTTCGAGGGCGACCAGAACGCCTTCTACGAGGCGGGCGCCGAGTACCACCTCTCGAAGACCGCCCGCTCGTTCATCGCCGGCCTGCTCAAGCACGCCCCCGAGATCACCGCCGTCTGCAACCAGTGGGTGAACTCCTACAAGCGCCTCTGGGGCGGGGCCGAGCGCACCGCCGGGGCCGGCGGCGAGGCCCCGGCCTACGTCTGCTGGGGCCACAACAACCGCTCCGCCCTGGTCCGGGTCCCGATGTACAAGCCCCAGAAGGGCAACTCCACCCGCCTGGAGTTCCGCTCGGTGGACGCGGCCACCAACCCCTACCTCGCCTTCTCCGTCATCCTGGCGGCCGGCCTCAAGGGCATCGAGAACGACTACGAGCTCCCCCCGGGGGCCGAGGACGACGTGTGGGCCCTGACCAGCTCCGAGCGCCGGGCGATGGGCATCAAGCCTCTCCCGTCCGACCTCAACGAGGCCATCCGGGTCATGGAGTCGAGCGACCTGGTCGCGGAGACCCTCGGCGAGCACGTCTTCGACTTCTTCCTCCGCAACAAGCGCGAAGAATGGCAGGAGTACCGCCGCCAGGTCAGCCGCTACGAACTAGACCGCTACCTCCCCATTCTCTAAAATCCCCAAATGCAACCCCGTTTTCATCTCGAACGGGCCCTGTCTCCGCCCATTTCCCCCATTACTCCTCCAGCGGGGTGACCAGCGGAGCGCGCGCGGGCGCGGCGTCCGGTAGTTCCGGCTGAGCGGCCCGAGTTTGCCGCCTAGTCATCATGGCGCTCCGCCCCGCCGGGCCGTTAGATAGGAACCGTGGGTCACAGGGCCAAGCGTGTCGGGCCGCCATTCCTGCCTTGTGGCCCGCGAAGCGGTCCGGTGCCTAGGGCGGCACGCCTCATTCCTCGAAGCGTCCGCCCAGGTACCGGGCCAGGAACCGCTCGGCCGCGGCGTAGAACTTGATCCGGTTCTCCGGCTTGGCGAAGCCGTGCCCCTCGTCCGGGAAGAGCATGTACTCGTAGTCGATCCCGGCGTCCTTCAGCGCGGCGACGATCTGCTCGGACTCGGCCTGCTTGACCCGGGGGTCGTTGGCCCCCTGCGCGATCAGCAGCGGGGTCCGGATGTCGCGTGCCCGTGACAGCGGCGACCGCGACCACAGGAACTCCTCGTCGGTCTCGGGGTTGCCGACCCGCCGGTACAGCTGCGCGATCATCGGCGCCCAGTAGGGCGGGATCGTCTCCAGCAGCGTCTTCAGGTTCGACGGCCCGACGATGTCGACCGCGCAGCAGAACACATCGGGCGTGAACGCCGCCCCCACCAGCGCCGCGTACCCGCCGTAAGATCCGCCGTAGATCGCCACCCGGGCCGGGTCCGCCCACCCCTGGCCGACGATGTAGGACACCGCGTCGATCAGGTCGTCGTGCATCTTGCCGCCCCACTCGCGGTCCCCGGCCGCCACGAACGACTTGCCGTAGCCGGTCGAGCCGCGGTAGTTGACCTGCACGCACAGGTAGCCGCGGTTGCCGAACCACTGCGCCTCCGGGTCGTACCCCCAGGCGTCGCGGACCTGCGGCCCGCCGTGCACGTTGAGCACGGCCGGCAGCGCCGACCGCGAAACCCCGGGCGGGAACGTCAGGTACCCGTGGATGACGAGCCCGTCCCTGGCCGCGTACGAGAACGGCTCCATCGCCGCCAGCCGAAAGTCCGCCAGCTCCGGCCGCGACACGAACAGCGGCTTCCCCGTGCGGGTCGCGCGGTCGTACATGTAGTACACGACCGAGCCCGCGTCGATGTTGTACGCGATCAGCCAGGTGGCGTCGGCGTCGTCGCGCCCGGCGAAGCTCGGGTCGCCCGGGTGCAGCTTCTGCACCGCGAGCAGGTCGTCGGCGACGGACGGGTCGAGGACCAGGTACTCCATCCGGTCCTTGAGGAACATCGCGATCTGCGGGTCGCGGGTGTCCGGGTCCAGCAGCACCCCGGAGATGTCTACCTCGGGGTCGGACGCGAGCACCGTCGCGGCCCCGGTCGCCAGGTCGACCTTGGTCAGCCGGGCCGTGTCGGAGTCGGCCGCGCTGGTCATCAGCACCGAGCGCCCGTCGCCGCTGAACGAGACCACGTCGGTCGAGGTCGCGTCCTCGGCCGGGATCGTCAGCAGGGTACGGAAATCGGCGCCGCCGGAATCCCGCACCAGCACGTCGAACGACCCGTCCGGCAGCGGCGCGATCGCGCACCGCACCACCAGGTCCTCGTCCGCCAGCCAGCCCGCGTAGCCCGGGTTCTCGATCTCCTTGACCAAATCGCCGGTGACCAGGTCGAGCCGGTACACGTCGTGCAGCTGCGGGTTGTCGGCGTTGATGCCGACCAGCACCTTGGTCGGCCGCCGCTTCGACGTTCCGATGATCGTCGCGTGGATCTTGTCGAACGGCGTCAGGTCCCGGCGTTCGAGCGAGTCGACCGCCACGTCGTACAGCCGCCAGTTCTCGTCGCCGCCCGCGTCCTGCACGTACAGCAGGTGGCGGCCGTCCCGTGCCCAGCTGAAGGTGCGGATACCGCGGTCGGTGTCGGCCGTCATCACCCGCGCCGCGGCCCAGTCGACGCCCGAGCCGCTCGACCCCCGAGTCCGGGTCGGCCGGGGCGAGGATCGGCGCCATCCACACGTTCAGCACGCCGTCCTTGGGCGCGATCCACGCCAGTGACCCGCCGTCGGGGGAAATACGCGGCTGGATCCGCTCGGGATTGCCGAAAAGCACGCTGCGAGGGATGAGATCGACCATGAATCATGCCTATCACACGCGGCGACCATCCTCGCCGGTCACATCGGGGCGATCCCGGGCACCACCGCGCAGTCCGCGCACGGTCCGCCTCACCGACTCGACTTCCCACGTTACAGACGTATTTCCCGGCAGCTCAACCGCGCGGTATACGCTCATTACCGTGAGCGGCACGCGTACCTCCCTGTCCGGCTGGCTGGCCAGGATGGGCTTCGCCGACGTCCCGAGGGCGGAACGCGACCTCGCCGCCCTCGGCATCGCCGGCGGCGACCACCCGGTGCTGGCCGAGCTCGCCCAGGCGCCCGATCCCGACCTCGCCCTCACCGGCCTGGCCCAGGTCGCCGAGCGGGACTCCGGCCTCATCGACGGCCTGGCCAAGGACCCCGCGTTCCGCGCCCGGCTGATGGCCGTCCTCGGCGTCAGCAAGGCCCTCGCCGCGCACCTGGCCCGCCACCCGGAAGACACCGCCGTGCTGCGCGGACGGGACGCCGACCGCCGCCCAGAACCGAGTCAGCTCCGGGGCGGGCTGCTGCGCGCGGTCGGCGCCGACCCCGACGACCCGGTCCCGATCGCGGCCGCCGCCGATGCCGCCCCCGGTGCCGCCGACCCGGCCGCGCGGCTCGCCGCCGCCTACCGCCGCGGCCTCCTGCACCTGGCCGCCCGCGACCTGACCGGCGTGATCACGATCGACCAGGCCGCGGCCGAGCTGGCCGATCTGGCCGACGCGGTGCTCGAGTCGGCCCTGGCGGTGGCCCGGGCCGAGCTGGCGGCCGAGCACCCGGCCGAAGCGGGCGCGGCCGCGGCCGCCCGGCTGGCGATCGTGGCGATGGGCAAATGCGGCGCCCGCGAGCTCAACTACGCCAGCGACGTCGACGTGATCTTCGTGGCCGAGCCCGCCGACGAGCAGACCGCGGAGGAGGCCGCCCTCGGGGCCGCCACCCGGCTGGCGGCGGGGCTGATCCGGGTCTGCGAGCGCGCCACCCCTGAGGGCGCCATCTTCCCGGTCGACCCGAACCTGCGCCCCGAGGGCCGCCAGGGCCCGCTCGTCCGCACCCTCGCCAGCCACCTCGCCTACTACGACCGGTGGGCCAAGACCTGGGAGTTCCAGGCGCTGCTGAAGGCGCGGCCGGCGGCCGGCGACCGTGACCTCGGCCGGCGCTACGTCACGGCGGTCGCCCCGCTGGTCTGGCAGGCGTCGCAGCGGGAGAACTTCGTCGAGGACGTTCAGGCGATGCGCCGCCGGGTGGTGGCGACGCTGCCAAGGAACATGGCCGGCCGCGAGCTCAAGCTCGGCCCGGGCGGGCTGCGCGACATCGAGTTCGCCGTCCAGCTCCTGCAGCTGGTGCACGGCAGCGCCGACGACCGGCTCCGCGTCCCGGCCACCCTGCCCGCCCTCGCGGCCCTGGCCGACGGCGGCTACGTCGGCCGCGCCGACGCCGACGACCTCGCCCAGGCCTACCGGTTCCTGCGCCAGACCGAGCACCTGCTGCAGATCTACCAGCTCCGCCGCACGCACACGCTGCCGACCGACCCGGCCGTGCTGCGCCGCCTCGGCCGCGCGATGCGAAAGTCAAATTCAGCAAATCCAGTTTTCCCGAACGGTCCGTTGGTTCCCCCCACCGCCGCCCGCTCACCCCTGGCCCGTCCCCAGCCCGGCCTCGTGGTGCCTCCCGGTCCTGCGCCGCTCGCCCCCGGCCTGCCGCCCGACTTCCGCCCGCCCGCCCCCGGCCTGCTGCCTGACTTCCGGCCAGCCTCCGGGGCGTTTCCCGGCCCGCGCCCGTCTGCGTCGTCGTCCACGGCCGCCGCGGCGGCCCCGGAAGAGGCGTTCACCCAGGCCTGGACCAGGCACGCCCAGCAGGTCAGGCGGCTGCACGAGAAGCTGTTCTACCGCCCGCTGCTCGACGCGGTGGCCAAGCTCCCGTCCGGCGCCGCCCGGCTCACCCCGGACGCGGCCCGGGCCCGGCTCGAGGCCCTCGGCTACCGCGACCCGGCCGGCGCGCTGCGGCACATCGAGGCGCTGACCTCGGGGCTGCGCCGCCGCGCGGCGATCCAGCGGACGCTGCTGCCGGTGCTGCTCGGCTGGTTCGCCGACGCGGCCGAACCGGACGCCGGGCTGCTCGCGTTCCGTCAGGTAAGCGAGGCACTGGGCGAAACCCCGTGGTTCCTGCGCCTGCTCAGAGACGAGACCAAGGCGGCCGAGCGGATCGCCACCGTGCTCGCCTCGAGCCGCTACGCCACCGGCCTCCTGCTGCGCGCGCCGGAAGCGGTCGCGATCTTCGCCGACGACGCCGAGCTGGTCCCCAAGACCGCCGACGCCCTCCGCTCCGAGATGATGGCCGCCGCCCGCCGCCACGCCCCCACCCTCGTCCCGGCCGACGCCGAGCAGGCGGCGGTCACCATCCGCTCGCTCCGCCGCCGCGAGCTGCTGCGGGTCGCGGCGGCCGACGTGCTCGGCCTGATCGGGCTGGCCGAGACGGCCGAGGCGCTCACCGCGATCACGACCGCGACCCTCGACGCCGTCCTCGCGATCGCTATCGCCAAGATCGAGATGGAGCTGCGCGCCCCGCTGCCGACTAAGTTCGCGGTGATCGCGATGGGCCGGTACGGCGGCCACGAGTCCGGCTTCGGCAGCGACGCCGACGTCATCTTCGTGCACGACCCGATCGACCCCGAGGCGGGCCCGGCGGCCGAGCGCCAGGCGTCCGACGCCGCCCAGGCGGTCGGCACCGAGCTGCGCCGCCTGCTCTCGCTCCCCGCCCCCGACCCGCCGCTGCTGGTCGACGCGGACCTGCGCCCCGAGGGCAGGCAGGGCCCGCTGGTCCGCAGCCTGGCCGCGTGCCGGGCGTACTACGAGCGGCGGGCCGCGCCGTGGGAGTTCCAGGCGCTGCTGCGGGCCGAGTTCGCGGTCGGCAGCGCGGAACTGGGCGCGGAGTTCATCGCGCTCGCCGACCGGTTCAGGTACCCGGCCGACCTCGCCGATCCCGCCGTGCGCGAAATCCGCCGGGTCAAGGCGCGGATCGAGGCGGAGCGGATCCCGCGTGGCACCGACCGGGCGCTGCACCTGAAGCTCGGCCCGGGCGGCCTGTCCGACGTGGAGTGGACGGTGCAGCTGCTCCAGCTCCGGTACGGCCACGCCGTCGAGGGGCTGCGCACCACCCGCACCCTGGCCGCGCTCGCCGCGGCGGTCGAGGCGGGCCTGGTCACCGCTCCCCGACGAGGCCGCGCTGAGCGCCGCCTGGCGCTTCGGCTCCCGCGTCAGGAACGCGATCATGCTCGTCCGCGGCCGCCCCGGCGACGCCTTCCCGGCCAAGCACGACGAGCTCACCGCGGTCGCCCGGCTGCTCGGCTACAAACCGTCAGCCGGCCCGGCCGCAGCCGCCGCCGCCGCCGCCCGCTCCTCCAACTCCGCCGTCGCCTGGAACGACACCCCCGCCCAGGCCCTCGAGGAGGACTACCGCCGCACCGCCCGCCGCGCCCGCAAGGTCATGGACCGCCTCTTCTACGGCTAACCGCTCCATCACGCGCACGCCCACCGACCACCCTCCCCCCAAACATTCAGCCTCACCGCGCGCCCCATCGACCACTCTGCTCCCAAAAGATTGATCTCCACCCGCGCGTCCCACTAATGCAAAAGATCTTGGAATCCTTTTTCGTGGCGGAAGAAAAGCACTCGCATAGCGGTCTTTCTCTCCAAGTTCTTTATCGGCGTTGGCTCATTCGCCCAATCCGCCCCACCCGTGACGCGGGCAGAGAACGTCCGAGCCACAGCAGACGCCTCTTCGAGATAACAGCAAGAAGCAGTACGCTTCGCGCGCCCGATGACTGTCAGACACGCCGCCTGCCGGGAGCCTGGTCGATCGGGGCACCGCTGTAGCCTGCTGGGGTGGTGGTTGGTGCTGGCGTTGGGGACGTTCTCATCGAGCGGGGCGTCGACTACGGGCTGGGGAAGCTGGCGGATATCTACCGGCCCGGTCCGGCGGGCCGGCCCCGCTGGTCGCTGCTATGGCACGGCATCGGCGTGGACGAGCGGGACGTCCTCGAGCCGCTGGCCACCGAGGCGGCTCGCGCTTGGCGTCGCGGTCGGTGGTCCCCGACTGGGACTCCGAGGCGCGCCGACGGCGGCCGTGACGCACCTGCTCGCGTCGTTGGACTTCGCCCGCGAGCTGGCCCGCGCCCGGCCGGGCGAGCTGGCGACCGGCGGCGACGGCGAGTTCGTGCTGGCCGGCTGGTCGACGAGGCGGCCGGATGGCCGCCTCGCTGGCGCTGCAACCCCGAGTACCGCCGGCGGCTGGCGTCCCTCGGCGGTCGTCTGCCTGGCGGCCGGGTTCCGCCGGCGACGACCGTGATGAGCCCGATCGGGAACGGCCCGATGGCAGACATCGCCCAAGCCGCAGCCGAAGGCTGCCGACGCCAGTCCCGTTCCACCTCGTGCACGGCAGCCCGGCGATACGAGGGTGGAGCATCCAGCAGTCGCGTGACTTCGCCGCCGCCGGCCGCGCAGTCCAGCGGCTGGCCGGTCCGGCTGGCCGAGCCGCGACACCGACCACGCCGGCATCGTCCGATGACCGAGTGGGACCGCGGCCAGGCGGCGCTGCCGCCCCACCACCGACCCGCACGCCCGCGACCGCCGGCCGGCCTGTCCGCCCAGACGATCTGCCGAAGCCGCCCGCACGATCACGGACGCCACCCGCACGATCACGCGACGCCGACCCTCCACTATCGGCGACGCCGCCAGGTCAACCGGCGACCCCGCCCGGCCAATTGCGGACAGCCGCCCGGTGAGCATCCCGTCGTGGTCCGCACCCGGCGTGACGCTGGACGTATACGACGGCCGCCAGGCGGCGGCGCGGGAGACGGAGCTCGTCGCCCTGCACGACGAGGTCGCCGGCCAGGACGGCGACGCGGACTTCGCCCGCCGGCTCGGCGTCTGGCGTCGGCAGCCCGGTTTCGCGCTGGTGGAGGCGAGCCACGGCGGCTATCTGGTCGGCTACGCGTGCGGGATGCCGCTGCGCCCGTCCACCGACTGGTGGCGGGACCTGACCGCCCCGCTGCCCGCCGCCGTCACCGCCGAGCATCCCGGTCGCACCTTCGCGCTCACCCAGCTGCTGGTGCGCGGCTCCTGGCGTCGCCAGGGCATCGCCGCCGAGCTCCATGAGCTGATCCTGGACGGCCGCGCCGAGGAGCGCGCCACCGTCAAGCTCCCGCCGAGCGCCGCCGCCGCGCAAGCCGCGTTCAGGAACTGGGGCTGGACCAAGGCCGGCCGCGCCCGCGGCCCCGCCGCCTTGGTCAGCGACATCCTGACCCGCCCGCTCTGACCGGCAGGAAGCTGACGGCGCCGCACCGGCGTACGTGAGCATGGCCTCGCCGTCGTCGGCGAAATCGACTCCGCCTGCCGCCAGCAGCGAGCCAGTGCCGGGGATCGAGCTCAGGCGTCGGCGACTGAAGACCTCCTCGAGCGCCGTCCGCATGGCGGTGCCCGCGAATTAGCCCCCGACTAGCGAGCGCCGAGCGGCGAGCGCCGGGAGCCGGTCAGGCGCGGCCGTTGGCGCGCAGCACTCGCAGCGCGTCGACGGTGAGGAAGCCGCGCCAGTCGGCCTCGGCCGCCGGTGACCAGGACGGCCAGTTGAACATCCAGCCGCCGTCGTCGCGCTGCGCCCCGGCCAGGTGGTCCAGGTGCGCGTCGATCGCGGCCTCGGAGAACAGCGCCCGGGCGAGCGACGAGGGCAGCGGCGCGAAGGCGAGCGGCGAGTGCGCCTCGCCCGGTGCCTCCGGATCGAGGGCGACCAGCCCGCACGAGGTAAGCAGCGGCCCGACCCGCGAGAACGCCGCCGTCGCGCGCGGACGGTCCGGCACATGCTGCAGGAATGCGAGCACCCCGAACATCTCGTAGCCGCCCGGCGAGGTGAGCGCGTCGATCCGCGACCACATCACCTCGGTCGCGCGGTCGAGCCAGGGGTGCGCGAACCCGCGCGCGTGCAGCACCCCGCAGAGCTGGCCGGTCTGGATGAGCGACGCCGGATGCCCGGCTTCCGGCACCCACCAGGGCGCGTGCGGCCCCTCGGCCACGGACGGCTCGACGAACGCGGCCCCGCCCTCGGCCGGGGCGACGACGGCCAGCCAGTCAACTGCGGCGCTGACCAGCCGCGAGTCCCACTCGTCGGCCAGGTCCATCATCCGCAGGGCCATCTCGACCGCGGCGGGCTGGCTGGCCGCCGCCCGGCAGTCCGGCTCGAGCGCGTGCCCGAAGCCGCCGTCGGAGTTCCGGTAGGCCGTCACCGCGTCCCGCACCGGGCCGGCCGCCCCGTCGCAGAACAGCCGCTGGAACATCCGCCGGTCGAGTACCCGCGCGTGCCCGGCCATGAAGGCGGCCGCCGCGTCAAAGTCTGGAGTCTTCTTCATGCGGCCAATTCCACCACCAGGCCGGGCCGCCGTCTTGAACGAAACGGCCATCGACGCGAGTTCCCCGTCCCGTGGCATCCTGGTGGCATGGGACGTTCGCCGATCGACTGGGTGCCGCCAGGGGCGTGGCTCGCTCCCGGGTACGCGGAGTGGGCGCCGCCGGCCGCGCTGCGCGGCGCGGTCGCGTGCCTGTGGGCCCGCGTCAGCCCGGCCGGATCCGGTCAGCCGCACCAGCCAGACCAGGCCGCCCAGCCCGGCCTGGTCCTCCCCGACGCCTGCAGCGATCTCATCTGGGAACGAGGCGTCGGCGGCTACGTGGCCGGCCCGGACACCGGCCCGGCCCGGCCGATGATCGAGCCGGACCCGGTCATCGTCGGCGTCAGGTTCCGCCCGTCAGCGGGCGGCCAGGTGCTCAAGACGCCGCTGAGCGAGATCGCCAACCAGCGGGTTCCGCTGGCCGATCTGCTGCCGCCCGCCGCCCGGCGGCTGTCGCCCGCGCTCGACCCGGCCGAGGCGGCCGGCCGAGTGCTCGACATCACCGGCGCCCTGATCGCCGAGGCCGCCCCCGACCAGGCCATGGCGCGGGCCGCGGTTCTGCTGCGCGACCCGGCCGCGCGGGCCGAGGCGGTCGCGGCGGAGGTCGGCCTGAGCGAGCGGCAGTTCCGCCGCCGCAGCCAGGCGGCGGCCGGCTACGGCCCCAAGACGCTCCAGCGCGTGCTCCGCTTCCACCGCTTCGTCCGCCTGCTCGACGCCGTCCTCGCCCCACCGCCCGACGCCGCCCACCGCCCGACGCCGCCCCACCGCCCGACCTAGCTGCCCTGGCGGCCCAGGCCGGCTACGCCGACCAGGCCCACCTCACCCGCGAATGCTCCGCCCTGTCCGGCTTCACCCCCGCCGCCCTGGCCCGCGTCAGGCGACCCCGGCCGCGCTAACCAGAAGCGCAAGGGAAGCACAAAGGAGGGGTCAGTCCCCAGGCGGCTCGGCGATCATGGCCGTACCGACCTCGCGGAAGCCGAGCCGGGCGTAAATCCGGGCCACGGTCGCGTCCGTCGCGGACAGGAACACCGTTCGGGCCCCGTTCGCCAGCGCGTGCGCCGCCAGCGCGCGGGTGACGCCCGCGGCAAGTCCGCGTCGGCGGCTGGCCGGCAGCACACCGATCCCGGTGATCTCGGCGGTGCCGTCCGCAAGCTGGTAGCTCCCGGCCGCCAGCGGCCCGTTGGGACCGGATGCGGTGGCGAGCACGGACTCGCGCGACCGCAGCCGGTCGCGCAGCAGCTCGATCGTGGCCGCGTCGTGGTCGGCCGCGATCTTGTCCCGCTCGGTGACCGAGGCCTCGCCGATGGCCGTACCCGGGTAGTTGAAGGCGACCCCGGGCACCGCCCAGGCCAAGATGAGGTCGGGGTCCTCGGGGCTCATGATCCGCACCCTGACCCGCTCCGGCAGCTGCGGCGCCGGCCCGAGCGAGCCGAGGACCAGCAGCGGGTGCGCGTGCACGTCGAGGCCGGCTTCGGCCGCGGCGGCGGCCATGTCGGGAGCGGTCCGCTCGACCCACTCGAACGATTCGGGGATGAGCAGTTCACGCTGCCTGGCCCGGACCGCGCGCACATCGGCGGCGGTGGCGGTCGGCCGCTGACCAGTGCGCGGCCGGGCATAGTAAGGGAACCCCGTGCCGACTGGCACGAATAGCACAAGTGCGCCAATCGCCTCGGCTCTGGCGCGCTCTCTCGGCACGGCGTCGCAGAAGGCGTCGATACGCTCAATTACCCCGGAATCGCTCACGGCAGTACCCACCCTAGGCGCGCAAGCCCGGACCGCCAAACAGGATTTACCCGGCCGACGCCGGCAGCGGCCCTGATCCGAGGCCGGCTGCCTGGTCCGAGGCCCGCCCGTAGTGCTCGATCTCGCCCCGGGAGAGCGACAGCATGGTCGTCACGTCATAGAACGGATAGCCGTCACGGGTCAGGGTCTCGATGGCCTCGCGGGTGGCCTTGGCGGCGGCCTCGGCCGCCTGCCGGGCGGCGTGCCTGGCCTGCAGCGCCCGCGCCACCGGGGCGGGGGCGTCGGGCAGCACGTCCACCTTGATCGCCTCGGCCGGGATGCCCAGGTGCCGCGCGATGACCTTGCGCGTCATCACCTCGGCCTGGTCGAGGCTGCGCACCTGAGCGCTCAGCCCCTCAATCTGGGGAACATGAATCGTCCACCAGCGACCTGCCCGTTCGCACAGCGCGGTGTAGGTGGTCGTCTCCATCGATGCTCCCCTGATGACAAATCGGCTGAACGTCCGCGCGGTTTCCCCCCGGCGCGGCTGAACAGGCATAATTTACTCATCAGTAACTGTATCCGGTGGAACATGGTATCGACGTGACTAAGCTCGCATCGGTCGGGTCGTAACCGAAAAGATGACGGTTCGGCGCCGCCGCCAGCGCCGCCAGCGCGGGCAGTTCCGCCACCTCGAGCCCGGCCTCGGCCAGCAGCTCGTACCCTTGGCAGTCGGCCACGAACAGGGCCGGCTCGCGCCAGCCGATGACCACCCGGCGCAGCCCCGCCGCGATGATCAGCTGGGTGCACGTGCGCGCCCTGGACTTGCGCTGCGAGCACGGCTCGAGCGTGCTGTAGATGGTCGCCCCCGCCAGTCGCGGGTCATCGGCCGCGAGCTTGCCCAGCGCCGACTCCTCGGCGTGCACCGTCGGGTCGCCGCCCTCACGGGAGAAGCCGCGGCAGATCTGGTCCCCGCCCGCGTCCACGATGACGGCGCCGACGGAGAACGCCGTCGGCGACGGCGGGCACTGCCAGGCGAGCTCGATGGCGAGGCGCATCCACCGCTCGTCCAGGCCGTCGCTCATGCCCTCAGACTAACCGGCAGATCGCGGAAGGCCCGCAGAGCGACAAGCCAGCCCCGCGAGCCTTCGCACCCGATATCCGGCCGGCCGCGATCAGCAGAAGTCGAAGTCAGGAACATCGTCGGAGCTAGAAAGGGGGTCATGTTCGTTGGATCTCCCGGCCTGCGGTCTATCGGCCTTGTCCGGTCTGCGATTTCATTGCTCGTCCATCCGCTGCTCGGTTAGGACCGCCGCTGATCAGCGTCTGCTCGACGCGCATCAGCGGCGGAACAGTCGTTAGCCCGGGAATCTCGTGGTCGTCAGCAATTTCGCCTGGTTTTTCCTTCGTGCTGGGCGCATGATGGTCGACCAGCGCTGCAGCGAGTAGGGCGCAGTCGGAAGCTCGGCTCGCGACGTGTGCGGGCCGCCGAATAGCAGAGTCAGCGGCTCCGCCACGCGGGCAGCCTGCCTCCACCTGGCCTGCGGCCAGTACACCGAATACGCCTCGCGCACGGCAGCACGTTACCGTCAGGTGCCGACATTTCCGATCGTCTGCGGCGGCCCCGCCAGAACTCGCATGTCAGCCAGGCCACGCCAAGCCGCCATGCCACGCCATGCCATGCCGCCTCCCGATGGCTCATCCGACATGATGCTGTGGTGGACGAGGGTCAACGACGTGACTTGCTCCGGCAGGCAGAGGACGAGCTGCACCACATCATCGAGCGAACACGGATGGGGCTCACCGCAGATCGATGCCGCAGAGCCAGCGGCCTGCTGGCCCTGGAGCGGAGCACCGCGGCCGAGATGGGACTGCCCTACGCCGAACCGGCTGACCTGGGGGTGAAACGGGACGCGGGCGCCCCCATGCCCGTGCTCATATCGGTGCTGCGGACTCGTCGCGTTCGCCACCTGCATCGACAGTGAAGACGATTACCGGGATCGGAGTGCGTGGAGTCTCACGAAGGCGATCAGCGTCCAGATCAGCTCCGACCAGCGCGACGAAGTGATCCAAGCGGCATCGCCCCTCGCGGGACGCAGCGGCCTGGAGCCTTACCAGAGCCCACTAGATCAGGAATTCAACGCTGGATCAGGGAGTCTGAGGGAGGTCAATCGTATTCATAGCGCCTTCCAGGAGCAGCCGCTTGAGCGCGGACGCGCCATTTCGTCGCTGACGTTTCACGACGAGACACTCGACAGTGCGTCGGCTGCAGGCGACGGACACAAGAACCGAGTCCCCGGCCGCGACCATGGCGGAAGTCCATGAGTCAAGCCTCAGTCCGTGACGCCGGTCGCCCTGCAGCCAGCAGTGCCTCGCCCAGATGCCGGCCGAGCGGCAGGCGCTCGACGCCGCTGACGACCAGGTCCTCGCCCCGTGGCGATCGAGCGCGCAATGCGAAAAGCCCGCAGCGAGGCTCAAGCGCCTCCCTGCGGGCTTCCGCCATCCCGGCTACATCAGCAGTCGAAGTACATCTCGAACTCGTGCGGGGTCGGGCGCAGCCGCACCGCGTCGATCTCCCGCGTCCGCTTGTAGTCGATCCAGGTCGCGATCAGGTCCTCGGTGAACACGCCGCCCTCGCTGAGGAACTCGTGGTCGGCCTCGAGGTTGTTGAGCACCGCGTCGAGCGAGCCCGGGACCGTCGGGACCTCGGCCGCCTCGTCCGGCGGCAGTTCGTACAGGTCCTTGTCGAGCGGCGTGGGCGGCTCGATCTTGTTCTTGATGCCGTCGATGCCCGCCATCAGCATCGCCGAGAACGCGAGATACGGGTTGGCGGACGGGTCAGGCACCCGGAACTCGATCCGCTTGGCCTTCGGGTTCGAGCCGGTCAGCGGGATGCGGCAGCAGGCCGACCGGTTACGGGCCGAGTAGACCAGGTTGACCGGCGCCTCGAAGCCCGGCACCAGGCGGTGGTAGGAGTTCACCGTCGGGTTGGTGAACGCCAGCAGCGACGGCGCGTGCTTGAGCAGCCCGCCGACGTACCAGCGGCCGATGTCGGACAGGCCGCCGTAGCCGGTCTCGTCGTAGAAGAGCGGCTCGCCGTCCTTCCAGAGCGACTGGTGGCAGTGCATGCCGTTGCCGTTGTCGCCGAACAGCGGCTTCGGCATGAACGTCACCGTCTTGCCCGCCGCCCGGGCGGTGGACTTGATGACGTACTTGAACAGCATCATCTTGTCGGCCATCTCGAGCATCGAGCCGAAGCGGACGTCGATCTCGGCCTGGCCGGCCGTGCCCACCTCGTGGTGCTGCATCTCGGTCGTCGATGCCGCACTCGATGAGCTTGTTGACCATCTCCGACCGCAGGTCGGTGAAGTGGTCCGTCGGCGCCGTCGGGAAGTAGCCGCCCTTGTAGGCGGGCTTGTAGGCCAGGTTCGCGCCGTCCTCAAGCGCGCCGGTGTTCCACGCGCCCTCGATCGAGTCGAGGTGGTAGTACCCCTCGTTCGGGCCGGTGGAGAACCGAGCCGAGTCGAAGATGTAGAACTCCGCCTCGGGACCGAAGAACGCCGTGTCGGCGATCCCGGTGCCCTTGAGGTAGGCCTCGGCCTTGGCCGCCACGTTGCGCGGGTCGCGGGAGTACGGCGCGCCGGTCAGCGGGTCGAACACCGAGAAGGTGAGGTTCAGCGTCTTGTGCTGGCGGAACGGGTCGAGGACGGCGGTCTTCGGGTCGGGCAGCAGGAGCATGTCCGACTCGTGGATGGCCTGGAACCCGCGGATGGACGATCCGTCGAACATCCGCCCCTCGGTGAAGACGTCCGCGTCGAAGGTCGACACCGGAACGGTGAAGTGCTGGATGGTACCCGGCAGGTCGCAGAACCTGACGTCAATGAACTCCACCTGCTCCTCAGCGATGAACGCGAGGACTTCTTCGGCAGAACTGAACATCAACCCTCCCTGTACAGGGCGCGCATTAAGAGGTTTATCGAGATTTTTCGTCGTGGACGCGCTTCGGACGGTAGCCGTCCGCAATTTCATCGCAGTATCCGCGACGTTTCACCGGTGTTACGCGTCCCCTGCGGCACCCAGTGCCCTTCGCAGCCGAGACGGGCAAGCGGATACCGTAGGTTCTGTGTCCCAACAACCCCGGCGTCCGCGAACCCGGACCGCGACGGCAGTAGCCCCATCGCGTGGTGCCGCTGCGGCTGATGATACGCCTGATTACCCCGGCAAGCGGTTCGGCTTGCCGATGCAGGGCCCGGCGTCGGTCGCGCCGATGGGCAGGCGGCTGCTCGCGCTCCTGGTCGACTGGCTGCTGTGCGCGCTGATCGTGTCCAGCGTCACCGGCCACGTGCTGTTCGGCAGCGCCGCCGACCATCACTATTTCGCCGCCCAGTACGGGACCCTGCTCCTGTTCGTCTTCGAGGTCTACCTGCTCACCGCGATCAGCGGCCTCACCGTCGGCAAGCGGATCTTCCGGATCCGGGTGATCAGCACCGACGGCAGCGCCCCCGGCTTCAAGTGGGCGGCCGTGCGCACGCTGCTGCTGCTGTTCGTCGTCCCGGCCTGCATAACCGACCGTGACCTGCGCGGCCTGCACGACCGGGCCGCGAACACGATCGTCGTCCGGATGTGAGGCAGTCCTAGCGCGGCCGGGGCATCTTCGGCTGCCGCGCGCCCTTCGGCATCGGCCCCTTGGGCGCCTGCATGGTCGGCTGGAGGGCCTTGAGCCGGTAGTTCAGGTCGCTCACGGCGGGGGCCTTGAGGGTGCCGGGGACCTTCATGATCGAGCTCTGCAGCTTGCTGACCGGGATCTGCCCGTCACCGCCGCCGACCTGGAATTCGGTGATCGGCACCCCGTGGGCGACCCGCTCGGTCTTCTTCCGCTCGGCCGCCAGCAGCCCGCTGACCCGGTTCGGGGCGCCCTCGCCGACCAGGATGACGCCCTTCTTGCCGACCGCGCGGTGCACCACGTCCATCGACCGGTTGCCGGAGACGGCCGGGGTGACCGTCCAGTCGCCCCGCATCGACTGCAGCACCGCCGCAGCCGCGCCCAGCTGCCCGTCGATGGCCGAGTACTGCGCCTGCTGCGCGAACCGCCCGAACAGGATCATCGCGGTGGCCAGGCCGATCAGCACGCCCAGCGGTATCAGGAACGCGGACAGCCCGGTGAGCAGCCCGACCAACACGAACACGACGATGACGCCGACCGCGGCCCCGGCCGTGATCGGCAGCGCGCGCTTGTTCTGCTGGTTGACCAGCTTGGCGACCATCCGGATCTGCTTCAGCCGTCCGGCCTTGGCAACATCCTCAGAGCTGTAGTTGTCAACCACCGGTTCTGCCTTCCCTCATAACGTGTGCCAACATCAGGCAGCATACGGTTTCCGGCGCACAGGTCTGTAACCGAAGAAAGTCAAACCCGCAAATCCATCATCTCGAACGGTCCGCGGCTCCGCCCACCCGTCCATGACCCCGCCCAACTGGATAACAGCAGGAAGCTGCCGCTCTAGCGGCTCCGGTACGAGGCCCCCGGTCCAGAGCCGCTTCTGCACGGCCGTTGTCACCAGGCGCCTGTTGAGCTGGGACCTTGCCGCCGCCGGTTACAGGGCGGCGGCGCGCTGCTCCATCGCCTGGGCGTACAGCCGCCCGGCCCGGTACGACGAGCGCACCAGCGGCCCGGCCAGCACGCCCGCGAACCCCATCGCCAGGGCCTCCTCGCGGAGCTCGACGAACTCCTCGGGCCGGACCCAGCGGTCGACCGGGTGGTGCTTGGCCGACGGCCGCAGGTACTGGGTGATCGTCAGCAGGTCGCAGCCGGCGATGCGCAGATCGGCCATCGCCGGGCCGATCTCGTCCCTGGTCTCGCCCATCCCCAGTATCAAGTTGGACTTGGTGACCAGCCCGGCCGCGTGCGCCTGCCGGAGCACGTCGAGCGACCGCTCGTAGCGGAATCCGGGCCGGATCCGGCGGAAGATCCGCGGTACCGTCTCCAGGTTGTGCGCGAATACCTCCGGCCGCGCGGCGAACACCTCCGCCAGCTGGTCGGGGTTCCCGTTGAAGTCGGGCACCAGCAGCTCGACCCCGCAACCGGGGATCGCCTGGTGGATCTCGATCGCGGTCTGCGCGTAGAGCCAGGCCCCGCCATCGGGCAGGTCGTCGCGGGCGACGCCGGTGACGGTGGCGTAGCGCAGCCCCATCGTCGCCACCGACTCGGCCACCCGGCGCGGCTCGCCGGTGTCGAGCGCCAGCGGCTTGCCGGTGTCGATCTGGCAGAAGTCGCACCGCCGGGTGCACTGGTCGCCGCCGATGAGGAAGGTGGCCTCGCGGTCTTCCCAGCACTCGTAGATGTTCGGGCAGCCCGCCTCCTGGCAGACCGTGTGCAGGCCCTCGGCCTTCACCAGATCCTTGAGCGCGGAGTACTCGGGCCCGGTCCGCAACCGGGTCTTGATCCACGCGGGCTTCTTCTCGATCGGCGTCTGCGCGTTGCGCGCCTCAAGGCGCAGCATCCGCCGCCCCTCAGGGGCCAGTTCGGGGGTACTCACCACACCTCCACCCTACGTTCGCCCGCCACCAAGCGCGCCCCCCCGCCCTGTGACCCACCCCACCACCCCACCATCCATTCCCCCCTCCCCGCCACCGCCCTCTCCGCCCGTTGCCCCCTCCCGCCACCGCCCCCCGCCGCCCGTTGCCCTTTCCGCCCACGCGCGTCACCAGCGCCCCGTCTCAACCCTCTGGTCCGGAGAAATCATTATCGTGTTCCATTGTCGACTACTATTTCGGCTCACATGCGTCATCGTGTTCCAATTTAGGCGCTATGCGACCCGAAATGCCCACGATGACCCAAAGGCGGATCCTGCCTGCTGCCCGTGGTGATGATGAGAACGGTGTGTCGATGACCACCCGCCACCGCAGGGGTTGATCCCGCGCCGACTCCTGGAATACGGCTCTGCGCTACCTGCCGAGCCTGTCACCTACGCCAGCGCGATGCCTCAGGCGGCCGACGCGAGCAGCGGCGTCACCGTGTGGATCCGCGACCAGGTGCGGTAGCCCAGCGCGGTGGTCAGGTGCCGCTCAAGCAGCGGCGTCACGTCGGAGACGGAGACCGGGATGCCGGTCTCGGCCGTGAGCGAAGTCACCCCGGCGTCCCTGATGCCGCAGGGCACGATCCGGTCGTACCACGACAGGTCGCAGTCGCAGTTGAGCGCCAGGCCGTGCATGGTGACGCCACGGGCGACCCGGGCCCCGATCGCGCCCACCTTCCGCTCCGGCCGCCCGCCGGACGCGGGGAGCCAGGCGCCCGAGCGCCCCTCGACCCGGATCGCCTCGAGCCCGAACTCGGCGCAGACCCGGATCATCGCCTCCTCGAGCGCCCGCACGTAGGCGACCACGTCCATCGGCTCGCGCAGCCTCACGATCGGGTACGCGGTCAGCTGGCCGGGGCCGTGCCAGGTGATCTTGCCGCCGCGGTCAACGTCAATGACCGGCGCCCCGGGGTCGCCGAACGGCCGGTCGGACACCGCCGTCCGCTTGCCCGCGGTGTAGACCGGCGCGTGCTCGAGCAGCAGGCAGCAGTCCGGGATCTCACCGAGCACCCGCCGCCCGTGCACGGCGCGCTGCGTCTCCCAGGCCCGGCGGTACTCCACGGCTTCCGCGCCGAAGCCGACATGCGCGTACACGAGTTCTGCATCCACACCATCGAGACTACGACGGTTGTAATACCCGCGCGCCAGCTGGGAAGGAATCCCAATTGTGATCAAAGAGTCAGATCTGCGCGACATGAGCGCGGCCGACCGGCGGCAGCTGGCTCACACGCTGGCCACGTTCGACTGCCCGGATCCGATGCTGGGCCTGTACATCTCGCGCCGCCGCCGGGTCGGGGTCGTGTTCTCGGTCGTGGCCTGCGCGGCCCTGGCCGCGTGGATCATCGTGCTCGCGCTCACCCTGCACCGCTCCTTCCACACCCACTACTGGCGCGGCGCCTGGGTCGGGTTCGACATCCTCGAGTTCCTGGGCTTCGCCGCCACCGCCTGGGCGCTCTGGCGCGGCCGCCAGATCGCGATCGCCTTCCTGCTGATCACCGCGACGCTGCTGTGCTGCGACGCCTGGTTCGACGTGATCCTCGACTCCGGCACCCGCGACATCTGGGGCAGCCTCGCCTCGGCCGTGTTCATCGAGCTGCCGCTGGCGTTCCTGATGTTCAACGCGGCCCGCCGGCTGATCAGGGTCTCCGCCCTGGCCGCGATGAGCGAGTCGGGCCCTTCGGCGTGGTCGGCCGAGGACCGCCGGCGGGTGCCGATCTGGAAGATCCCGCTCGCGGGGGTGGACGTCGCCGCCGCTGCCGGGCGCGCGGCCCGCGAGGGTGAAACCACCGGCCGTTCGGACGGAAAATCTCACAGCCACCGGTGGTAGACCCGCACCTCAGCGCGGCCGTAGCCTCGTTCCCATGGCAACCGATTTCACCGAGGAAACGGCGGCCGAGGCCGTCATCGACAGCTTCGGCGCGCAGACCGACCCGAGGCTGCGCGAGGTCCTGACCGCGCTCGTGCGGCACCTGCACGCGTTCGCCCGCGACGTCGAGCTGACGATCCCCGAGTGGGAGCAGGCGATCGACTTCCTCACCAGGACTGGCCAGAAGTGCGACGACGACCGCCAGGAGTTCATCCTCCTGTCCGACGTCCTCGGCCTGTCGATGCTGACCGAGACGATCAGCAACAGGAAGTTCGGCGTTGCCACCGAGTCGACCGTGCTCGGGCCGTTCCACGTGGTGACCTCCCCGGTGCGCGAGCTCGGCGACACCATCGACCTGGTCGGCGCCGGCACCCCGTGCGTGGTCACCGGCCGGGTCGTCTCGGTCGACGGGAGCCCGCTCCCGGGCGCCACCCTCGACGTCTGGCAGGCCAACGACCAGGGGTTCTACGACGTCCAGCAGCCCGACGGGCAGCCCCGCACCAACGGCCGGGGCTTCTTCACCACCGACGACAAGGGCGAGTTCTGGTTCCGCACGATCGTGCCGAGCTACTACCCGATCCCGACTGACGGCCCGGTCGGCGAGCTGCTCAAGGCAACCGGCCGGCACGCCTTCCGCCCGGCCCACATCCACTTCATCGTCGCCGCCCCCGGCCACCGCCCGCTGACCACCCACATCTTCGTCGCCGGAAGCGAGTACATCGAGTCCGACACCGTCTTCGCGGTCAAGAAATCCCTGGTCGAGGACTTCGAAGAGGTCACCGACCCGGCCCTGGCGGAAAAGTGGAACGTCCCCGGCGTCCCCTTCCGCCACGCCGACTTCGACATCATCATGCAGCCTGGAGCGTAACCGGGAAACCATCGCTGGCGCCCGGGGTTCTACTTCAACTCGGCGGCGAGGGCAGCCCCCACGGTGGGGTAGTCGAACTCGAAGCCGGCCTCGAGCAGTCGCTTCGGCAGCACCCGGGCGCTCGTCAGCAACTCCGATGACATCTCGCCCAGGCCCAGCCGCAGCACCGGGGCGGGGACGCGCAGCCAGGAGAAGTCGGGCCGCCGCGAGCGCGGCCAGCAGCGCCGAGGTCAGCTCGGAGTTAGTGACCGGGTTAGGCGCGGTGAGGTTATACGGACCGCTGCGCTCAGCGGCTCCGGGGCCGTCGAGGAGGAAGCGGATCGCGCGGACCTCGTCGGTCAGCGAGATCCAGCTCATCACCTGGCGGCCGTCGCCGAAGCGAGGCAGCACCCCGAGGCGGGCCGGGAGCGCCAGCCGGCCGAGCATGCCGCCCCCGGAACCGAGCACGAGGCCGCTACGGAGCTGGGCGACACGGATGCCGGCCGACCGGGCGGGCGCGGCGGCGGCCTCCCAGTCGGCCACCACCCGGGAGAGGAACGCCTTCCCCGCGGGCGCGTCCTCGGTCACCGCGGCGCCGCCAGTGTCGCCGTACCAGCCCATCGCCGAGCCGGAGATGAACGTCAGCGGCCGGGGCGACAAGCCGGCCAGGGCGGTGGCGAGCGCCCGGGTCGCCAGCACCCGGCTGGACCGGATCTCCGCCTTGTAGGCGGCGGTCCAGCGGTGGTCGCCGACCCCGGCGCCGGCCAGGTGCACGCAGGCGGACACGCCGGTCAGGACCGGGTTGCCCGCGTCGGCCGCGCGCGGATCCCAGCGGATCTCGTCGGCGGCCTGCGGCGGCCGCCTGACCAGGCGGACGACCTGGTGGCCGTCCGCCTGCAGGCTTGCCGTCAGCGCGGTGCCGATCAGCCCGGACGAGCCGGTGATCGCTACCTTCATCGGAGTCAGCACACCGGCCGGTGAGCGACTAAAGTCCGAGGTCGGCCTCGAACGCGCCCTCCTCGAGACGGTTCTTGACCGTGACGAGGAAGCGGGCGGCGTCCGCGCCGTCGACGAGCCGGTGGTCGTAGGTCAGCGCCAGGTAGACCATGGAGCGGACCGCGATGACCTCGCCCAGGGCCGGGTCCTCGACGACCACCGCGCGCTTGACCACGCTGCCGACGCCGAGGATGCCGACCTGCGGCAGGTTGATGATCGGGGTGTCGAACAGCGCGCCCCGGCTGCCGGTGTTGGTCAGCGTGAACGTGCCGCCGGAGAGCTCGTCCGGCCCAACCTGGCCGCCGCGAGTGCGGGCGGCCAGGTCGGAGATCTTACGGGCGAGGCCGCCGATGTTGAGGTCGCCGGCGCCGTGGATGACCGGCACCATCAGGCCGCGCTCGGTGTCCACGGCGATGCCGAGGTGCTCGGCCGCGTGGTAGGTGACCTCCTGCGTCTCGGCGTTGATGACCGAGTTCAGCTTCGGGTGGATCTTCAGCGCCTCGACCGTCGCCTGCGCGAAGAACGGCAGGAACGTCAGCTTGACGCCCTCACGGGCCTCGAAGGCGGCCTTGGCCCGGTTGCGGAGCCGGGCGATGTTGGTGACGTCGACCTCGACCACGGTGGTGAGCTGGGCCGAGGTCTGCAGCGACTCGACCATCCGCTTGGCGATGACCTGGCGCGGCCGCGACATCCGCTGGGTGGTGCCGCGCAGCGCGTCGGGGACGATCGCCGGCCGGGCCGGGGCGGCCGGCGCTGCGGGCGCTGCGGGCGCGGCGCTGGCCGCGGGCGCAGCCGGGGCGGCGGCCGCGGCGGCAGCGGCCTCGTCGGCGCGGCGCTTGGCGGCCGCGTCGATCACGTCCTGCTTGCGGATCCGGCCGCCGACCCCGGTCCCGTCGATCGACTCGAGCGGGACCGAGTGCTCGGCCGCGAGCTTGCGCACCAGTGGCGTGACGTACGGCGAGTCCCCGGTCGGCAGCGGCGTGGGCTCGGGGTAGGCGTCGGCCACGGCCGCCTCGGGCTCGGGCGCCGGCGGCGCGTACGAGGGAGCGGCCGCCGGGGCGGGGGAGGCAGGCGGCTGGTAGGACGGCGCCGGGCCGGCGCGGCCGGGGTCGCGGCGGCAGGCGGCGGATAGGACGGCGCGGCCGGGGCCGGGGCCGACGGCTCGTTCCACGACCAGTTGCCCGACCCGGACTGCCCGCCGTTGGCCGGGGCGTCCGCCGGGGGCTGGTACGACGTCGGCGGCGCGTACGAGGGCGCGTAGGACGGCGCGGCCGGGGCCGGGTCGGGCGCGGGCGGCTGGTAAGACGGGGCCGGCGGCGCGGCCGGGCGCGGCCAGGCGTCTCGGCGGCAGGCTCCGGGGCCGGCGCGGCCGGGGCCGGGGTCGCGGCCGGGGCGTCCGCGTCCTCGATCACCGCGAGCTGCGCGCCGACCGCGACCGTCTCGTCCTCGTCGACCACGATCCCGCGCAGGATGCCGGAGGCCGGCGCCGGGATCTCGGTGTCCACCTTGTCGGTGGAGACCTCGAGCAGCGGCTCGTCCGCCGTTACCTGCTCGCCTTCCTTCTTCAGCCAGCGGGTGACGGTGCCCTCGGTGACGCTCTCGCCGAGCTGCGGCATAAGTACGGAGACCGACATGTCGGTAGTAACTCCTTAGGCGTGGAAATGCAGTGGCTTGCCGGCGAGCGCCAGGTGCGCCTCGCCGATGATCTCGGACTGGGTCGGGTGCGGGTGGATCAGCGCGGCGACGTCATCGGGCTCGGCGTCCCAGTTGACGATGAGCTGCGCCTCGGCGATCAGCTCGCCGACCCGGCTGCCGACCAGGTGGACGCCGAGCACCCGGCCCGGCTTCCCGCCCGGTGCCGACGGCGCCTCGGCGATCACCTTGGCCTGGCCCTGCGTCTGCAGGATGACCGACCGGCCGTTGCCGCCGAGCGGGTAGTTCACCTCGACCACGTTGATGCCGCGCTCGGCCGCCTGGGCGGAGGTGATGCCGACCGAGGCGACCTCGGGCTCGGAGTAGGTGATGCGCGGCACCCCGTCGTAGTCGATCGGCCGCACGTCAAGCCCGCCGATCTGCTCCGCCACGAGAATGCCCTCGGCGAAGCCCACGTGCGCGAGCTGCGGGGTCGCGACCAGGTCGCCGACCGCGAAGATGTTCGGCACCGACGTCCGGCAGTAGCCGTCGACGTCCACGTAGCCGCGGCTCATGGCCACGCCCACGGTCTCGTAGCCGAGCTCGGCCGAGACCGGCCCGCGGCCGACCGCCACCAGCAGGATCTCCGCCGCCAGGACCTTGCCGTTGCCGAGCGTCACCGAGACCCCGTCGTCGGTGTAGGAGACCGACTGGAACGGGGTGCCGAGCTCGAACCCGATCCCGCGCCGCCGGAACACCCGCTGCAGCACCTTGGCCGACGCCTCGTCCTCGAGCGGGAGCAGCTGCGGGGCCATCTCGACGATCGTCACGTCGGCGCCGAAGGAGCGCCACACCGAGGCGAACTCCACCCCGATGACGCCGCCGCCGAGGACGATCGCGGACTTGGGCACCCGGTCGAGCGAGAGCCCCTCGTCGGACGAGATCACCCGCGAGCCGTCGATCGACAGCCCCGGCAGCGACCGCGGCACCGACCCGGTCGCGAGCACGATGTAGTCCCCGGTGTAGGTCGCGTCGCCCACCGCGACCGAGTTGGCCGACGTCAGCCGGCCCTCGCCCGCGATCGTGTCGATCTTCCTGCTCGCGAGGGTGGACTGCAGCCCCTTCCAGAGCCGCTCGACGACGCCCTGCTGGTAGGAGAGGACCGCGGGCATCTCGATGCCCTCGAACGTGGCCCGGACTCCGAACTTCTCCGACTCGCGGGTGGAGTCGGCCACCTCGGCCGCGTGCAGCAGCGCCTTGGTGGGAATGCAGCCCCGGTGCAGGCAGGTCCCGCCGACCTTGTCCTTCTCGATTAGGGCCACGCGCTTGCCAAGCTCGGCCGCGCGCAGCGCGCAGGCGTACCCGCCGCTGCCGCCGCCGAGAATGACGATGTCGTAATGGCCGCCCTCTGCCACGGTAATCCCCTCTTCTTGACCTAAGGTCAGTGTGCCAATCATGTCATCGCGGCGCGCTTACGCGCCGGTAAGTGTTCCGTCCGCCGTCGCCGTCGCGATCGCGATCAGGGCGCGGACGGCCGAGCCGGTCCCGCCCTTGGGGGTGTAGCCGAACGGCGCCTTCTCGTTGTAGGCGGGCCCGGCGATGTCCAGGTGCGCCCAGGCCGCGCCCGCGGGCGCGAACTCGCGCAGGAAGATCCCGGCCGTCAGCATGCCGCCGGCCCGGTCGGAGGAGACGTTGGCGAGGTCGGCGACGGTGGAGTCGAGGCCCTTGCGCAGCTCCTCGGGGAGCGGCATCGCCCACGCGGGCTCGCCCGCCGCCCGCATCAGCTCGGCCACCGAGGCCGCGACCGCGTCCGACGACCCCATCACGCCGACCGTGCGCAGGCCGAGCGCGACCGTCGCCGCGCCGGTCAGGGTGGCGACGTCCACGACCACGTCGGGGTTGTCCTCGGCCGACCGGACCAGCCCGTCGGCCAGCACCAGGCGGCCCTCGGCGTCGGTGTTGAGCACCTCGACGGTCTTGCCGCCGTAGATCGTGATCACGTCGGACGGCCGCTGGGCGGCGCCCCCGGGCATGTTCTCGGCCAGCGCCATGTAGGTCACGATGTTGACCGGCAGCGACAGCTCGGCGGCGGCCACGGTAGCGGCGAGCACGGCCGCGGCGCCGCTCATGTCGCACTTCATCGTCTCCATCGACTTCGGCGGCTTGAGCGACAGGCCGCCGGAGTCGAACGTGATCCCCTTGCCCACGAACGCGACGGTCTTGGTCGCCTCCGGGTGCGTGTAGGAGAGCCGGACCAGCCGCGGCGGCCGGGTCGACCCCATGCCGACGCCGATCAGGCCGCCGTACCCGCCGGCCGCCAGCGCGGCCTCGTCGAGCACCTCCACCGCCAGGCCGGCCTCGCCCGCGACCCGCTCTGCCTCGGCCGCGAGCGCGGCCGGCGGCAGGTCGAGCGGTGAGGTGTTGACCAGGTCGCGCACCAGGTTGACCGCGTTGGCGGTCACCTCGCCGCGACGCACCGCGGCGGCGTTGCCCTCGCCGGTGAGCACGGTCACGGCGACGGAAACCGCGGGCGTCGCCCGGTATTTCCTGAAGGTGTACGCGCCGAGCAGCGCCCCGGCGGTGACGGCCTCCGCCTCGCCGGCGGTCCGCGCCGGCAGCGCAACGGCAACAGACTTAACCCCGTCATCCCGAACGGTCCCGGTCTTCGCCGCCACCGATCGCAGCGCCGTTCCGGCGGCCCGGCGGAGGTTCTCGACGTCGAAGGCGGCGTCGCCGTCGCCGGACGCGGTGCCGAGCCCGACCGCGAGGAGCAGCGTGGCGGGCAGCTTGCCGCCGCCGGGGATCTTGGTGAGCTCTTCGAGCTCGCCGGTCGCGCCGAGAGCGGCGAGCGTGTCGGCGAGGGTACCGCCGAGCGCTTCGTCTACGCCGTCCGCGCCGGGTGCGGCGCTCGGGCCGTCAGGGGTCTGCGCAACCCCGATGACAAGGACGTCGGCCTCGATTGTGCCTGCTGCCGACTCGCTGTTGGAAAGGGAGACTGTCACGCTGCCGATGTTATTGCACCCTGCCCCGCGCGGACGCTACCCAGCGCCCGGCCGTGACCCACCGCACACTAAGTTCCCGCCCGGGCGTCGCATCTTCGCTACGAGAATGACGGCCGTCAGGACCGGCGCGCGGCTATCGCATCAAACTGCCTTGATGTAACGTCGACGCATGCTCGACCCTCATCCGGACGGGACCCCGGCGGCCGATTTTCTGCGGTTGGCGGCGCACCCGCTGCGGTGGGAGCTGCTGCACCAGCTGGCGCGCAGTGACCGGCAGGTGCACGAGCTGACAGCGCTGACCGGCCGGCCGCAGAACCTGGTCTCCTATCACCTCGGCCAGCTCCGGTCCGCGAAGCTGGTGTCGGCCCGGCGCAGCTCGGCCGACGCGCGTGACGCGTACTACACAGCCGACCTGGACCGGCTCGGCGGGCTGCTGGCCGCCGCCGGACAGGCGCTCCATCCCGGGCTTCGCCTGGCCCCGGTACCCGCCGTCCCTGGCCCGGCGGCCGGATCGGCGGCGGCGCGGGTGCTGTTCCTGTGCACCGGCAACAGCTCGCGCTCCCAGATCGCCGAGGCCCTGGCCAGAAACCGGTCCGGCGGCCGCATCGAGGCGCACAGCGCCGGGAGCCGCCCGCGGCCGCTGCACCCGTGCGCGGTGCGGGTCATGGCCGGACGCGGCATCAGCATGGCCGGGCACCGTCCCAAGCACCTGGACGAGTTCGCCGGACAGCATTTCGATTACGTGATCACCGTGTGCGACAAGGTCCGCGAGATCTGCCCCGAGTTCCCCGGCCAGCCCGAGACCGTGCACTGGAGCATCCCCGACCCGGCCGCCGCCAGCGACCCGGCCGCCGCCGCCAGCGACGCCGCCGCAGCCGGCTGCCCGGCGTTCGAGCGCACGGCCGCCGACCTCGATACCCGCATCAAGTTCCTCGTCACCGCCCTAAGCGGTCCGGCCCCGTGACTCAGCCGGTTGAGCCGCCCGGGCCCGCCGCCGTCGCCGCGGCGCCGTCGCCGTCCCTGATGACGGTGCTGCGGGCGTGGGGGCGGATCGGCTGCACCGGGTTCGGCGGACCGCCGACCCACATCAAGATGCTGCGCGACCTGTGCGTCGAGCGTCACGGCTGGCTGGACCCGGCCGAATTCGAGGACGCGGTGGCGGCCTGCAATCTGCTGCCGGGCCCGGCCTCGACCGAGCTGGCGATCTTCTGCGCCTGGCGTGTTCGCGGCCGGCCGGGCGCGCTGATCGGCGGCGCCGCGTTCATTCTGCCCGGCCTGATCGTGATCCTCGCCCTGGCCGCCCTGTTCCTGGCAGGCTCCCCGCCGCCCTGGGTGCTCGGAGCCGGGGCGGGGGCGGGGGCGGCCGTCGCCGCCGTTGCCGTCCAGGCGGCCTGGTCGCTGACGCCCGCCTCCTGGCGGCGGGCACGGGAGCACGGCAGCACCCGGCGCTGGCTGGCCTACCTGGCGGCCGGCGGCGCGGCGGCGGCGACGATCGGCCCGTGGCTGGTGCTGGTCCTCCTCGGCTGCGGGGTGACCGAGGCCGCCATCCGGCGCCCTCGTTGGCGGCTCCCCACGCGAGCGCACGGGTTCATGGCCGCACCGCTGGCGGCCGGCGGGGCCATCGGCGGCGGGGTTCTGCTGTCGGTCGCGTGGGTGGCGTTCAAGGTCGGCGCGCTGTCGTTCGGCGGCGGGTTCGTGATCATCCCGCTGATGCAGTCCGACGCGGTCAGCCACTACCACTGGATGAGCGGCGGCCAGTTTCTGAACGCCGTCGCCCTCGGGCAGATCACCCCCGGCCCGGTCGTGCAGACCGTCGCGGTCGTCGGCTACGCCGCCGCCGGGATCCCCGGCGGCCTGCTCGCCTCCGCCGTCGCGTTCGCGCCGTCCTTCGCCTTCATCCTGCTCGGCGCCCGCCGGTTCGACCGCCTGCGCGGCAACCAGCAGGCCCGCGCGTTCCTGGACGGGGCAGGCCCGGCCGCCATCGGCGCGATCCTCGGCGCCGCCGCCTCCCTTGCCCGGGCCCTGACCGAGCCCTGGCAGTACGCCGTTCTCGCCGCCGCCGCGATCGCGCTGCTCGGCCTGCGCCGAGGCGTCGTGCTGACCTTGCTGGCCGCCGCCGCCACCGGGGTCCTGATCGCCCTGGCAGGCGGTCAGCTGCCGCCTTGACCCTCCCGCTCGGCGACCCCCGGTACGCCTCCAGCTACCCGGCGGCCGAGCCGGCGTCGGGGCAAAGCGACTGGATGAGCGCCCATCGGCGCACCGTCGGAGCGCCACGCCGCGCACGCGTCTTTCCGGTCGGCCCGGTCGGCCCGGTCGGCCCGGTCGGCCCGGTCGGCCCAGTCGGCCCGATCGGCCGAGCGGATGCCGGCCGGGCAGATCGGCGATCAGCGCGGCCAGTTCGGTCGTGGTGCGGGCGGACAACGCGGCCCCGAGGCGGTCGTCCAGCTCGCCCAGCGTCAGCCGACCGTCGCCGACCGCGGCGCAGAGGATGTTGGCCGCGATGTCCCGGTCGGCGTCGGACGCGCGCTGCGGGGGCGCTTGGGTCGGCCCGGCCAACGCCGGGCCGGGGTAGACGAGCATCAGCAGGACCGGGATCACGGATCGGCCTCCCTTACACGGTCACGCGGCGGATGGTCGCGTGCCCGCCCGCCAGCAGCAGCACCGTCAGCCCGGCGAGCAGCCCGGTCAGCCCGGCCGCGGTCAGCCCGGTGAAGAAGTGGCCGACGGCCGACCACGCGTCGGCCCAGGAAACCAGCAGCACCGCGACGAGCACGACCGCGAACTGCGCGATGGTGAAGGCGACCCCGCCCGCCAGGTTCCAGCGCCGGTAGACGATCCCGAACCACATGCCGTAGACGAACAGCACCGCCAGCGCGACGAACGAGGTCAGCCAGGTCAGGTACCACGGCCCGGCCAGGATGTACGGCACCCGGAAGAATTGCAGGTGCACCCCCCAGCCGTCGGTGGACCGTTCGATGGCCTGCAGACCGGCCAGTCCGAGCCCGTCCACGGCCGAAAGCGCCACCCCGAGCGCCGCCGTCCCGGCGTAGTAGGAGCGACGGCTCAGCCCGAGGGTCAGCGCGAACGGCAGTGACCGGCCGACCGCGCTGATGCCGATCACCAGGAACATGACGTAGATGCTCGCCACCCCGCCGGTGTGGCTGTGCGAGGCGTCGGCAACTGGGACGCGGGAGAAGATCACCAGGTTCACGATGAAGCTGCAGGCCAGGATCACCCACGGCATCAGCAGGATCGCCCACGGCACGACCAGGTGGTAGCGGGCGACGTTGCGCCAGGTCCTCATGCGCTTGTCCTTTCGAGGGTGTCGGCCGGCTGCGCGGCGGCCTGCACGACGAGTTGCTGCAACGTCAGCGGCGTCAGGTCCAGCTGGAGCGAGCGGGCCCGCAGCCGGTCGGCCTCGTCAAGGCCGCCGACGACGACGACCGAGACCCGCGAGCCCGCCCGCCGCCGGTCCCAGACCACCCGGTCGATGGTGAACTCGTCCACCGCCAGGACTGGCCCGCTCACGGCGGTGGCGACGCCGCGCAGGTCGTCGGCGTCGGCCGTGAGCACGATCCGGCCCCGGTCGATCACGATCACCCGCTCGAGCAGCCCGGCCGCCTCGTCGATCAGATGGGTCGAGAGCACGATGGTGCGGGGATGCTCGGCGTAATCGGCCAGCAGCCGGTCGTAGAAGATCTGCCTGGCGACCGCGTCGAGGCCCGCGTAGGGCTCGTCGAACAGGGTCACCTCGGCCCGGGCGGCGAGGCCGATCACGATCCCGAGGGCCGACCGCATCCCGCGCGACAGCTTCTTGACCGCCCGGTCGGCCGGCAGCCCGAAGTCGGCCAGCAGCGCGTCCGCCAGCTCGGCGCTCCAGTTCGGGTAGAACCAGGACGCGGCCCGCAGCGCGTGCCCGACCCTGACGTCGGGGTAGACCTGGTCCTCGCGGACGAAGACCATCCGCCGCAGCACCGTCTCGTTCTCGGCCGGCCGAGCGCCGTGCACCAGAGCGGCGCCCGTCGAGGGGAACTCCTGGCCCGCGAGGATCCGCAGCAGCGTGGTCTTGCCCGCGCCGTTGCGGCCGAGCAGCCCGACGATCGAGCCCGCCTCGACCTCGAGGCTGACCTGGTCGAGGGCAACATGGTCGCGGTAGCGGCGGGTCAGGCCGCTGACCGAGATGATCGGCGTCATACCGTCACACCTCCCTGGGCGCTGACCGAGATTGCCTGCGAGGACTCCCTGACCAGCGCGATCAGCTCGTCGGGGTCGATGCCGAGCCGCGCTGCCTCGGTCACCAGCGGGGCGACGTACTGCGCGGCGAACCGCTGACGGCGCTGGGCCAGCAGCCGCAGGCGCGCACCGGACGCGACGAACATCCCGATGCCGCGACGCTTCTCCAGCAGGCCGTCGTCGGCTAGCAGGTTGAGGCCCTTGGCGGCGGTGGCCGGGTTGATCCGGTAGAAACCCGCCAGCTCGTTCATCGACGGCACCCGCTCGCCCTCGGCCAGCCCGCCGTCCGCTATCTCCTCGGCCAGCCGCTCCGCGATCTGCGCGAACAACGGCGTGCCCTCGTCGAGACCAGCCATATCCCGCACCGGGTCCGCCCCCTCCAGCAACATTGGTTAATTACTTGAGTAATGTACCGGTGAGGCAATGCACCGTCAAGAAGATTCTGACACTCAAGCAAGCACTGGATGTCGGAGCGCCGCGGTCTAGCGACGGCAGCGACGGCAGCGACGGCAGCGACGCCGTCGATCACCGGGTAGTAGAGCGAGTCGCCGGTCGGGTCACCGGACTGCATCACCTTCTGGCCGGCAGGCGGTCGCCTTTGAAGTTAGCCGTAAAATGAACCGATTGTCACAACCTAGAATTAACGAGGGTTACACATTCGATCTAACGACTGTTACAATCTAAGCGTGTCACTGACCTTCGGCCTCCTCGGCGTACACCCGCGCGGCGTACGCCTCGAGCGACTGCTCGCACGTCTCGAGCGCCCGCTCGGTGGCCGGCCGCCGGCGCCGAGAAGACGTCGCGGTCGACGATCTTGGCGAACCAGTTCTTCAGCTTCACCAGGTCCTCCTCGTTCTCCTCGAGCTCGGCGTAGGTGAAGTGGTTCTCGTCGTACTCCTTCTGGACCTGCCGCAGGAAGTCCTCGCATTTGTCGATGATCTCCGCGTACTCCTCGTTCCGGGCGGTCACGAACGCGCCGCGCACCTCCGCCTCCCCGCCCAGCGCGGTCGCGGTCAGCAGGATGGCGGTCCCGGACATGTCCACGATCTCCCGTCGGAGCTTGCGCAGCGACCGCTCGTTGGCCGGGCTGGCCGGCAGCGCCGCGACCGAGTTCTGCAGGTAGATCGCGCCAAGCGACTTGATGCGCCGCCACACGGTCGAGCGCAGCCGGGTAGGCTCCGGCGGCACCCGGTAGATCAGCAGCAGCCAGCCAGGCCCGGCGCCGTCCACGGTGGCCGGGGTTTCGGTCGGGTCTTGATCACTCGTCACCCCCACATTCTGTCTGACCAAGCCGAGGAGATTACTTGAATGCCCTCCCGCTGATCCTCACCGTCTTCATCGCCTGCGTGGTCGAGGCGGTGGAGGCGCTGACGATCGTGCTCGCGACCGGCATCACCCGCGAGTGGCGGTCGACCTTCCAGGGCATGGCCGCCGCCCTGGTCACGCTGGCGGTGATCACCGCCGCGATCGGCCCGGCGATCAACCAGCTGCCGCTGACCGCGCTCCGCGTCGTCGTCGGGGCGCTGCTTGCCATCTTCGGCCTGCAGTGGCTGCGCAAGGCGGTGCTCCGCGCGACCGGCTACAAGGCGCTGCACGACGAGGCCAGCGCCTACCTGCGCGAGGTCACCGCCGCCCAGCAGGCGACCAAGGTGGCCAAGCGCGGCGTGACCGACTGGTACTCCTTCACCCTCGCGTTCAAGGGCGTCCTGCTCGAGGGCCTCGAGGTCGTGTTCATCGTGGTCACCTTCGGCGACAACCAGAAGAACTACGGCGCCGCCGTCATCGGCGCGGCCGCCGCCATCGTCCTCGTCACGATCGTCGGCATCGCCGTCCGGGCCCCGCTGACCAAGGTCCCCGAGAACTGGATGAAGCTCGCGGTCGGGGTGATGCTCACCTCGTTCGGCACCTTCTGGGGGGCCGAGGGCGCGGGCGTGCGCTGGCCCGGCAACGACGCCGCCCTGCTGGTGGTCATCCCCGTCGTCGCGGTCGTCGCCGCCGCCTGCATCCTCTGGCTGCGTTCCCGCAAGGCAGCCGTCACCGTGTCCGCACCGCAATCGGAGGTCGTCGGCTCATGAAGCAGCTCAAGTCGTTCGGCGCGTTCTGGTACGACTTCATCGTCGGCGACGACTGGCACGTCGCCGCCCTGGTCGTGGCCGGCCTCGCGCTCACCGCCGTCATCACCCACGCGGCCAAGGTCAACGCCTGGTGGCTGCTGCCGGTGTTCGTCGTCGCCGCGCTGGTCTGGTCACTGCACCGGGCGACCGCCCCCCGGAAGTAAAAACCAGAAGGTCAAAACCGCGAAACCCAGTTTGTCGAACGGTCCCTGTCTCCGCCTTCCCCGTCAGCCGCGCGTGCTGGCGGGGAAGGCTCCGCCGCTCCGCTCGCCACCGGGCGGGGGTCCCTACGCCCCAGGTAGCGAACGGGAAGCTCGGTCTCGATCGCCCCGCCGTCCGGGTCGGGCTCGACCCGGTAGCCTGCCCCGCCCGGGCGGTCGGCCACCAGCTCCTCCAGGTCGTCGTCGACGAAGTGCGCGCCGACGCCGTCGTCGCACGCCAGCCCGCCCGGCAGCGCCCCCTCGGCCACCAGCCGGTGGTACAACGGCCGCCGCTCGACCTCGGAGTGGTAGTGCGGGCAGAAGCTCCCGGCCAGCATCCCGAGCCCGTCGGTGAACGGCCGCAGCCGCGGGCCGAACGAGTCCGTCGTTCCCCCGGCGAACCAGCAGATGCCGCCGGCCGACGAGCCGGCCAGCACGATCCCCGCCTGCCAGGCCTTGCGCATGATCTCGTCGATGCCGTGCACCCGCCAGACCGCGAGCATGTTGGCGACGCTGCCGCCGCCGACGAAGATGATGTCCTGCGACATCAGCAGGTCCTCGGGATCACTCGCGTTCGGCATCGGGAACAGCGACAGGTGCCGCAGCTCGACCGGGGCCCCCGCCAGCCGGTCGTAGAACCGCAGGTACGTGTTCGGGTCGTCGCCGACGGCCTGGTTGAGCACGCACAGCCGGGGCCGGCTCCGTCCGCTCAACTCGGTCGCGTACTGCACATGAAGGGGGATCGCGTCGCGGGGCATGAGCATGCCACCGCCGATCGCGAGCACGTGTCGTCGTCCGTCTGCCGCCATGCCGTGAACGTATCGACGATCGCGGGGCACTGCAAACGCAGGTCACGAGGCCGGAGATAACTGCCTTTCCCATGGCGGCGACAACGACGTACCCTCGTGTCTAGCAGAGGTGCGGCGTGGCACGGACAGGCGGCGACGGCATGGCTGAGTGGTGGTCGATCGAGGTTTTCTCCGGCGACAGGCTCCCGGCGAGCGGTTGGCGGTACGCCTACGAGGACGACCTGACCGAGGCGGCCATCACCCACGGCGCGATGTACTACGAGTGGCACGACACCGAGTACGGCGTGATCTTCGAGGTGCTGTTCCGCGACGACGAGCAGTGGGACGCGTTCCGCGCGCTGCCGGCCGTCCGGGCCGCCCTCGACGGGGTCCCCGACCCGGTCGACGGGCTCATCATCTACCGCGGCCGGGGCGGCGCGTCCGGCAGCCGCAAGCCCCGCAAGCCCAAGCCCGCCCCGGGCGCGGCCGCCCTCGAGCTCGACGAGCCGAAGAAGGAGCGCAAGGTCAAGGTCCCGCGCAAGCTGCTGTACAACGGCAAGGACGCGATCGACGAGGTGCTGCGCGAACTCGGCGGCGAGCCGACCAGGATCGACGAGCCGGACCGCAGTCCCGGCACCGACGTTCCCGGGGCCGGGACACCCGAGGCTGACCCGGTATCGCGTGATATCGCCGCCGTTGACCGTTCCAGCGAGTAGGCCGATGTGGGTTTAGGTTGCCCAAGGGGTGAACCACGCCGCCGGACAGTGCAGGATGGAGTAATGACGGAAACCCGAGTCATGACCGAGGACCTGCGAGTCGCGATCGAACGCAGCGGCTACTACCCGGGCCTGGTGACCGACGCGGTCACCTTCGCCCTCGGGGCGGAGCCACCCGCCGCCTTCTTCGTGCACCACGACGCGATATTCGACCCGGGCATGGAGGTGCGCAGGCACATGACCGTGCTCGCGCTGACCGCGACCCGGCTGGTCTTCTCGCACACCGACGAGCACCCGCCCGAGGAGCCGCAGGACCGGCCGCGGGCCGAGACGTCGAGCGAGTCGATCAAGTTCTCCCGGGTGTCGTCGGTGTCGCTGACCCGGGTGGTGCCCGACCCGGCGGCCTACCTGCCGGGGGTGACGCAGCCCTCCGAAGTGATCTTGACGATCGGCTGGAACGTCCTCAGCCACGTGGAGCTCGAGCCCGCGCACTGCGGCGACGAGACCTGCGAGGCCGACCACGGGTACCTCGGCACGATCACCGCCGACGACCTGACGCTGCGGATCAGCGAGGCCGCCGACGGCGAGGACGCGATCGCCTCGGTGCTGGCGTTCGCGAGCGCCCTGAACGACGCCGTCGCGCGCGCCGGGAGCTGACGGATGGCGCGGGAGCCCAGAACTAGCCCGATCCTGCCCTCGTACGGCGAGTCGAGCCTCGCCGACCTCTCCTCCTCCGTCCTGTCCGCGCTGACCGGCGACCCGACCGGGAACGTGCTCGGCCTGCCGGAGACCGAGCGGGCCTGCCTGCTGATCATCGACGGGCTAGGCCTCGAGCTGCTGCGCGCGCACCAGGCGGCGGCGCCGTTCCTGGCCGAGCTGGGGTTTAACTCACGGCCGCTGACGGCCGGGTTCCCGTCCACCACGGTCACCAGCCTGGGCTCGATCGGCACCGGCCTGCCGCCGTCCGTGCACGGGATGCTCGGCTACCAGGTCGCGATCCCCGGCACCGGCCGGCTGCTGAACGGCCTCAACTGGCCCAAGGAGGTCGACCCAGTCGGCTGGCAGCCGCGGCCGACGATCTTCGAGCGGGCCTTCGCGGCCGGGGTGAGCTCGACCTACGTCGCGCCCCGGGGCTACGACAAGAGCGGGCTGAGCATGGCCGCGCTGCGCGGCCCGCAGTTCAAGGGGGCCGACTCGCTCGGCACGCTGGCCGCGCTGACGGCCCAGGCGCTGGCCGAGTCCGACGCCGCGCTGGTGGCGGCCTACCACGGCGACCTCGACTCGACCGGGCACGTGTACGGGGTGTCCTCGCAGGCCTGGGAGTTCCAGCTGTCGCACGTGAACCGGCTGGTGGAGCAGCTCGCCTCGGCCCTGCCGTCGGGGACCGCGCTCTACGTCACCGCCGACCACGGCATGGTCAACGTCGGTCCTGACGACAAGATCGACGTCGACGCCGACGGCCCGGCCGCCGCCCTCCGCGACGGCGTCGCGCTGCTCGGCGGCGAGCCGCGCGCCCGGCACGTCTACGCCGCCCCCGGCGCCGCCGCCGACGTCCTCGCCACCTGGCGCGAGGTGCTCGGCGAGCACGCCTGGGTCGCGTCCCGCGAGGAGGCGGTCAAGGACGGCTGGTTCGGCCCGCCCGGCGTGATCGACGAGGCGATGGCGGCCAGGATCGGCGACGTCGTGTGCGCCTGCGCCGGCACCGCGGCCGTGATCGCCTCCAAGGCCGAACCCCTGCAGTCATCCCTGTTCGGCATGCACGGCTCCCTCACCGCCGCCGAGCAGCTAGTCCCCATGTTCGCCTTCACCACCCAGTAACCCGACGCCTCCCGCCCGCGCGCCCCCACGCGACCCCAAAACCCACTCCTGTCACCCACGCCATCGACATGATCCCGGCCCGCCGCCCAGGGAAGCTGCCGCCCGGACGGGCATACTGGCCTGGTGACCGATGACAGCGCCGCCGCCCCACTGATCACCGTCGACGAACTGTCCACTCTGCTCGCGGCCGACTCGCCGCCGACGCTGCTCGACGTCCGCTGGCGGCTGGGCGGCCCGCCCGGCCGGGAGCTCTACCAGGCCGGGCACATCCCCGGCGCCGCCTTCGTGGACCTCGACCTCGAGCTGGCCGCCACGCCGGGCGTCGGCGGACGCCATCCGATGCCGTCGGCCGACGACTTCGCGGCGGCGATGCGCCGGGCCGGGGTCAGCGACGACCGCCTGGTGGTCGTCTACGACGACGCCGACTCCACCGCCGCCGCCCGCGCCTGGTGGCTGCTGCGCTACTTCGGTCACCGGTCGGTCCGCGTGCTCGACGGCGGCTTCCGCGCCTGGTCCGCGGCCGGCCACACCGCCGAGCCGGGCCCGTCGGGCTCGCCCGGCTCGCCGGGCTCGATCGAGCTGCCCGGAACCCCCGAGATCGCGCCCGCCCCGGGCACCCCGCTCGGCGACTTCACCGCGTCCCCTGGCCACCTGCCGCTGCTCGACGCCGACGGCGCGGCCGCCCACGCCAGGACCGGCCTGCTGCTCGACGCGCGGGCGGGGGAGCGCTACCGAGGCGAGACCGAGCCCGTCGACCCGGTGGCCGGCCACATCCCCGGCGCGGTCAGCGCCCCGACGGCCGAGAACGTCAACGCCGATGGCACCTTCCGCCCGGCCGCGGACCTGGCCGCCCGGTTCCGCGGTCTCGGCGTGACGGCCGACTCCGAGGTCGGCGTCTACTGCGGCTCCGGCGTCACCGCCGCCCACCAGACCCTCGCCCTGACCGTGGCCGGCCTCCCGGCTGCCCTCTACCTCGGCTCCTGGTCCGACTGGATCACCGACCCCGACCGCCCCATCGCCACCGGCCCCGAGCTAGGCGCCCCCGCCTGATCCCGCCAACTCCGGACACGCTTCAGGCGGCTGCGGAGTGCCACCGGGAAGCGAGATCGACGCCGCGCGAAGGCATGCCCGGCGGTGGCGAGCAGCCAGGTGAGCACCCCGGCCAGCACGCCGACAACGCCGGGTGACCACCCCGAGATCACAACCGCGACCAAGGCCACCACCGCGACCGCGGTCACCCGCAATGCGAACCCGCCCGGACGCCGAATCGGCGGCCGTCTCAGCCGCAACCTCGCGGGCCGCCAGGTCGGCGCCCGCCCCGACCCCCGCCATCGAGACAACCAGCCCCGAAGCCGACTCGACCCGGGCGGACGCGCTGCCATCGGCCGACCGGCCGGCGCCTCGCGGCGCGCGCGGTGCCGGCCGGGCCCCGGGGAAGACGGATCCGCTGGCCGGCCACGTCGGTGCGCGCGCCGTCCGTGGTGGTCCGGCGTCCCGCTCAGGCCGAGGTCGGCGAGCGCCTCGCTGCGGCCGAATCCGGTGCGGAGCACGACGTAGGCACCGGCCGCCGCGCCGAACCTGGCCGGGTCGCCGCCATCCTCCCGGTCCGGGTGCGTCGCCGCCGCGATTCGCCGCCACGCGGCCCGCACGTCGTCATCCGACAGGCCTGGCCGCGGCGCCAGCCCGAGCAGGGCGAACGGATCGCCGCCGACCGCGGCGTCGCTGCGGCCGACCCCTCGTCGGCGTGCCCTCAAGGAAGAAGTCTCAGTCACGCCGCACCCCGAATGCCTCGTCGAGCACCGCGCTAACGTCCGGTAGCGCCGGCCCCCCCGACGCCAGCAGTCCCGTCACCGGCAGTCTCGGCGTCGCCCCGATGACGGGCAGCGGAATGGTCGGCGGTTCGCCCGACGTCCCCACGCCCGTCAGCCATCCCGTACCTGCGTCCGTCCCCGCGGCCGGCCCGGCCGCTGATGCGCCGACGCCCCCCAGCCGTCGCTCCTCTCCGTCGGCCCGCCCGGACCCGCCCGCGCTGGTACTTCGCCCGGACCCGCCGCCCGCGCTGGCACTTCGCCCGGTGCCGCCGGCCAGGCCGGTCGGGAAGATCGAGCCTGATCCGGGCGCGAGCGCCGCCTGCTTTCCGGCCAGCCGCTTGATCTGCAGGAAGGTCACGCCGCCGCGATAGACGTAGGCCACCTGGCCCACCTCAAGCCGCCGCACGATATCGCCGTCAAGCACCGGGGCCAGCCTGGTCCGGGACAGCCCGTCGTCTGACCACGGGCCGGCCCCGTCGAACCGCCGGGTCGTGTCCACCGTGGGCTGCGTCCCCGCCAGCTCCACCACCGGGTCCGGCCGCGGCGTGCGCAGCAGCCAGATGCCGCCCTCGGCGGTGGCGGCGACCCGGTTCCGCTCGTCCTGCGAGCCCGCCAGGCCCTCCCACGACTGGGCCGACACCTGCACCGAGAGCCCTAGTGAGCGGGCCCGCTCGTACAGCTGCCAGATCGGCAGCCGCCTGCTCACGGCCGAGAACTCGTCGACGCAGAGGAGGATCTCGCGCTCGCCGTCGAGCGCGTAGAACGCGAGCAGGTCGGTCAGCGCCCGGGCCTGCGCCTCGGCCACGGCTGCTTCGGCGGTCCCCTCGAGCACGCAGTACCAGGCGTCCGCGTCGGCGTAGGTGGCGCAGCCGTCGAGGCCGCCGCCCAGCCGCCGCCAGAGCGCCGCGAACCGCAGTTTCACGTCGTTGAACGCCTTCGCCGAGGAGCGGGCGGTCGCCACCCCGGCGCCGTCCCCGCTCGCCCCGTACACCATGGCGAGCCAGTCCGCGTCGAGCCGGCCGAGGAAGTCGGCCGAGTTCACCGGCGGCCCGCACGGCGCGCAGACCGCGAGGGCGACCAGCGCCTCCATGACGTCGCTGTAGTACGCGGCGCCGCCGGTTCCGTGCTCGATCAGGTCGAGGAGGGTGGTCACCAGCCGGTCGGGCGGCAGCGTCCACAGCGACAGCGCCGTCTCGTCCGGCCAGATCGCGGTCGAGCGCGCGCCGGCGTCGCGCAGCACCCGGCGGGTCCGGTCGGCGATCTTGCGCGACGACGCGCCGCCCTTGCAGTCGAGCACCACCAGTAGCGGCGGCCGCCCGGTCCCGGCCGCGTGCCTGCGCAGCCCGGCCGCCATGAACCCGGCCCAGAGCCGCAGCAGCAAGGTCGTCTTGCCGGTCCCGGTCGACCCGATGACCACCTGGTGGGAACGGAGCCGCTCATACGGGATCACCGCGGCCGCCCCGGCCCGGTGCCGGACGGCGCGGATCGTCGCCCCGACCGCGACCTGCCCGCCGGCCGACAGCAACGGCAGCGAGCCGGGCGCCGCGATCAGCGCTCGCGCGGACCTGACCTGGTGCCGCCACTGCCGTTGGTCGAACGCGGCGGGCGCGGCCGGGGTGAGCCCGCCGGCTCCGGACCGCATGCGGAACAGCCGGTAGGTCCACCCGAGCCCGCCGACGGTGATGCCGAGCGGTACCGCGAGCGGCGTCACCGCGACGATCCCGCCGGCCGCCTGCCCGTGCCCGGCCAGCTGCCACATTCCCGTCCACGCGCGGAACGGCGCGACGACGACTCGCAACCACAGCGCGCCTGGACCGACCCCGGGCGGCGGCGGCCGAAATCCGGGCGCGGCGACCAGGTCGGCGGCCCGCTCCGGCCACACCGCGACCGCGATCAGCCAGGCCGCCGCCATCGGCAGGCACCAGGCCGCAGCCAGGTACAGCCGCCGCGGCGTCCACCCTCGCCACCACGCGTAGCCGGCCGCCCCGGCGGCGACCGCCGTCACCGGCGCGACCGCGACCGCGGCGGCTGCCACCACGGCCAGCCGCAGCAGCCACAGAACTGCGCGCCCGACCGCGCGCCGCACCAGGTGCCGCGGCTCCGGCTCGTGCTGCCTGCTCACGCGCCAACTACACCACCCCGGCCCGGCAAATCGCCGATATCCCCTCTTACGGTCCGATTACGCCCATCCGTCACCGCTCGACTCGTCATCCGCTCGACTCGTCATCCACTCGACCCGCCCCCTAAACCCCCCACCCCGCCGGAGTCGGTCGGGGCCCATCCACAGCGCTCCCCATCAATGTGGCGCGGGACGGCGCCTGGGTCGGTCGAGGGCCGAATGCGCGCTTACAGCAGCGCGCCGGGCGGGAGGTCGCGCACCTCGATCCGGGCGGCCAGCGGGCCGAGGGCGGCCCGGGCGCGCAGCACGGTCGGCAGCGCGGCCGGGGAGCACAGGTACAGCGCTCGCGCGTGCCGGGGCGGGCGCCCGGGAACCGAGACGTCGGCTGCGGGGCAGCCGTAGTCGCCGGTGCGGAAGAGGATCTCGCGCATGATCGCCGTCGTCCGAGCGACGGTTTTCGGGGTGAGCTCGGCCTCGATCGCCCAGCACTCGCCGGCCCAGCCGATCGGCGTCCCGTCCTGGCCGCGCGCCCCGTCCGGCCAGTGCACCTCGGCGTCGGGCAGGTGCTGGCGCACGCCCACGCCCGCCCCGAGCCGTGACCTGATCCGCCGCTCGCACCGCCAGTACGCGCTGGCGGCCCGGTAGGCGTCGGTCGCCGCGAGCGCGATCCGGGCGGCGGCGACCGCCCTGGTGTGCGCGAGCTGGGGGAGCGCGGGCGGGCCGGCCCGGTAGCCGAGCCCGCAGGCCGTGAGGCCCGCCCTGGTCACCCACAGCCAGGGCGCGCCCGCGCTCAGCCGGGCCGTTTCCGCGTAGCCGAGCTCGCGCCACCGGGACGCCGCCGCCCGGGCGGGTCGCTCGCCGCCGGCCAGCGCCGCCAGCTGGTCCATTTGCAGGCCGTACATATCGGCCGCGAATACCAGGGCGTCGACGTTCCGCACCGCCAGCCAGCCGGCCGACGTCGGCCGGCCGGCTGGCTGTTTGCCCTGGTTCGCCATTTAGCCGTCATGGTAATCCGGACCCCCGGCCGGGCGCACCCGTAAGGGAATGAGGGGCGGCGCCGACCCGGTACTACCCGGGATAACAGTAAGAAGCGGCGATGGTGAAACAACGGTCCGTTCGATATAACCGCCTTTATCTTTCCGTCGTTGAATTGTCGGCCAGAAGTCACAATGAGACTACTCGAGCACGGTCCCCACCTGCTTGTTTGGCCACAAGGAAAAGGGCGTAACGTTGCCCTCCAGAGGCTGGAAGTACCCGGCTGCGAGGGTGTACGTTCGCGAGGAACTGGCTTATCAGCGGAGGTTTTATGAGCATTCTGGGCACGCGGGTGATCCGCACGGAGGATCCGCGGCTGCTGACGTCGGGCGGCGTCTACGTCGACGACCTGCGCGAACCCGAACTGGCCGGGGCGGTGCGGGCCACGTTCGTGCGCTCGCCGGTGGCGCACGCCCTGATCACCGGGATCGACGCCTCGGCCGCGCTCGAGCAGCCGGGCGTGGTCGCGGTGCTGACGGTGGCGGACATGACCGACATGCCCGACCAGGTGCCGCCCGAGCCGGAGCCCGAGGGCGTGCCGCCGGCCGAGGGCCCGATGCCGCTCGGCGGCCTATGGGCGGAGCCGCTGCTCGCGGTGGACCGGGTGCGGTTCGTCGGCGAGCCGGTCGCGCTGGTGCTGACCGACTCGACCTACCAGGGCCAGGACGCCGCCGAACTGGTCAGCGTGGACTATGAGCCGCTGCCCGCGGTGGCGTCCATCGAGGCGGCCCTGGCGGGGGAGAGCCTGCTCTTCCCGGAGGCCGGCAAGAACGTCTGCGTCCAGGGCCGCGGCGAGGTCAGCGACGAATCGATCTTCGACGGCTGCGAGGTCATCGTCGAGGGCGACGTCGTCAACCAGCGGGTCGCCTGCCTTCCCCTGGAGGGCCGGTCCACCGCCGCGGCGTGGGTGGACGGCAAGCTGACGGTCTGGGCGTCCACCCAGAACGCGCAGATCGCGCGGTTGATCCTGACCGCCATCGGGCTGCCGCCCGAGGCGATCCGGGTGGTCGCGCCGGACGTGGGCGGGGGATTCGGCGCCAAGATCGGCATCGACCGCGAGTCGATCGTCGTCGCCTGGGCGGCCAAGCACACCGGCCGGCCGGTGCGCTGGGTGGAGACCCGCAGCGAGAACCTGGTCGCGATGACCCAGGGCCGCGCGCAGCGGCATCACATCAAGATCGGCGGCAGCAGGGACGGGCATATCAAGGCCTACCGCCTCGACGTCGTCCAGGACGCCGGCGCCTACCCGCGGATGTCCGGCTTCCTGCCGATGCTGACCAACCTGATGGCGCCGGGGGTCTACGACATCCCCGCCGTCCAGGCGGGCTACAAGGTCGTGGTCACCGACGCGACGCCGATCGCCGCCTACCGGGGGGCCGGCCGTCCGGAGGCCGCCGCCACCATCGAGCGGGCGGTGGACTGGTACGCCGCCGAGGCAGGGGTCGATCCCGCGCTGGTGCGCAGGCTCAACTTCATCAAGAACGAGCAGTTCCCGTTCGTCACCAAGACGGGGGCGCCCTACGACAGCGGCGATTACGAGGGCGCCCTGGACAAGGTGCTCGCCGCCGCCGGGTACGAGGAGCTCCGGGCCGAGCAGCGACGTCGTCGCGAGGCGGGTGATACCAGGCAGCTCGGCATCGGCCTGGCGTCCTACGTGGAGATAACCGCAGCCGACGGCGCGGCCGGCGAGACCGCGAAGGTCGAGGTGCACGACGACGGCACCGCGACCGTCTACACCGGCAGCTCCGCCCACGGCCAGGGGCACCACACCGCGTTCGCGATGATCGTGACCAGCGAGCTCGGCATCCCGATGGACAAGGTCGAGGTCATCCACGGCGACACCGACCTGATCCCCGACGGTATCGGCACCTACGCCTCCCGTTCGCTCCAGCTCGGCGGGTCGGCCGTGCAGAAGGCGGCGATCGAGGTGAAGGACGAGGCGGCCAGGCGGGCGGCCGAGCTCTTCGAGGCATCCGAGTCCGACGTCGTGCTCGACGCCGAGACCGGCACCTGGCACATCGCCGGCGACCCGGACAAGTCGCTGACCTGGTCCCAGGTGGCCTCGGCGGCCGACCAGGGGCTGATAGTGGCCAACGTGCGGTTCACCGCCGACCGGCCGACGTTCCCGTTCGGCACCCATCTGTCGCTAGTCGAGGTCGACGTCGAGACCGGCAAGGTCACCCTGCTGCGGCATGTGACCGCCGACGACGCGGGACCGGTGCTCAACCCGATCCTGCTTGAAGGCCAACGGCACGGCGGCATCGCGCAGGGGGCGGCGCAGGCGTTGTGCGAGGAGATCCTCTACGACTCCGACGGCAACCCGCTGACCTCGACCTTGGCGGACTACGCGGCGATCACCGCGACCGAGCTGCCCAGCTTCGAGCTGCTCACCAGCGAGACGCCGACCACGGGCAACCCGCTCGGGGTCAAGGGCATCGGCGAGGCGGGCACGATCGGGGCCACCCCGGCCGTGCACAACGCGGTGATCGACGCCGTGTCGCACCTCGGCGTCCGGCACATCGACATGCCGATGACGCCAGAACGAGTTTGGACCGCTATCCAGAAGGCGAAGGCGAACGCTCAGTGAAGGTCGAACTGACCGTCAACGGCAAGGACATCACCGGCGACGTGGAGGACCGCACGCTGCTGGTGCACTTCCTGCGCGACACCGCGGACCTCACCGCGACCAACATCGGCTGCGACACCACGTCCTGCGGCGCCTGCACGGTGCTGCTCGACGGGGAGTCGGTCAAGTCGTGCACCGTGCTCGCCGCCCAGGCCGACGGGCGCTCGGTGACCACGCTCGAGGGCCTGGCATCGGACTCCGGCGAGATGCACCCGGTCCAGCGGGCGTTCCACACCGAGCACGGCCTGCAGTGCGGCTACTGCACCCCGGGGATGGTGATGGCGATCGTGTCGCTGCTGAAGGAGAACCCGGCGCCGACCGAGGCGGAGGTCCGCGACGGCCTCGAGGGCAACATCTGCCGGTGCACCGGCTACCACAACATCGTGCGCGCGGCGCTGACCGCCGCCGCCGCCTCGAGCGGGCAGGAGGCAGGTCAGTGATCCCCGCTTCGTTTACCTATCTGCGTGCCTCGTCGGTGGACGAGGCGCTCGGGCTGGCGGCCGAGCACGGCGAGGAGGCCAAGTACCTGGCGGGCGGTCACTCGCTGCTGCCGATGATGAAGCTGCGGCTGGCCTTCCCCGAGGTGCTGATCGACCTCGGCCGGATCACCGAGCTGTCGTATGTCCGCGATGAGGGCACCTATGTCGCGGTCGGCGCGATGACCAGGCACCACGACGTGGCGACGTCGCCGCTGCTGGCGACCGACGTCCCGCTGCTCGCGCACACGGCCGGCGAGGTCGGCGACCCGCAGATCAGGCACCGGGGCACGATCGGCGGGTCGGTGGCGCACGGCGACGCCGCCTCCGACCTGCCCGCCACGCTGCTCGCGCTGGACGCGTCGTTCGTGATCCGGGGCGCGTCGGGCACCCGGGCGGTGCCGGCCGCGGCGTTCTTCAAGGGCATCTTCGAGACCGCGATCGAGCCGGGCGAGCTGCTGACCGAGATCCAGGTCCCGAAGCCGGCCAGGCCGTCCGCCTGGTCGTTCCAGAAGTTCACCAAGCGGAAGATCGACTGGGCGATCGTCGGCGTGGCGGTCCAGGGATCATCGGTGGCGCTGATCAACATGGGCCTGACCCCGCTGCGCGCGTCGGCGGTGGAGTCGGCCCTGGCATCCGGCGCCTCCATCGCCGACGCGGCCGCCCGCGCCGCCGAGGGCACCTCGGCCGGCTCCGACATCCACGCGAGCAAGGCCTACCGCGAGCACCTGGCCCGCGTTCTGGTCAGGCGCGGACTCGAGGAGGCGGCCGCGCGCTCGTAAACGACGCAAGCGCGGATAACAGCAAGAAGTAGGCTTCCAGGGTGGAAAGATCTTGGAAAGTTTTTTCCTAGCGGAAGGAAAGCACGCTATATGCGTGCAAAACTTCCACGAAGAACAAGCATTCCAAGATCTTTTGACGTGGGCGGCCGCGGGCCATGCGAACGCTGCCATAATCTCACTTAACGTCCCTGTGCGGTGACGTTGAGTGTTCCGCATGTGCCTCGCATTGAAGGAGCTGCCATGAAACGCACGAGATCCCTCGTTGTCGCGCCCCTCGCCGCGGCCGCGCTCCTGGCCGCGGCCGGCTCGGCGACGGCCACCGCAGCCGTCGCCGCCCCAGCCACCCCAGCCGCTGCGGCCCTGCCCTGCCAGGCGTCGATGAGCAACAACCACCCGGCCGACTACACGACGACCGATGTCCGGGTGCACACGGTCGGCTACGCCTCGGTGACCACCATCGCTCATTACAAGACCACCAACCACAAGAAGACCGGCACCGCCGGCGTTCGCGGCAACGCCACCATCGCCTACTACATCAGCGGGGCGACGCCCGGCTACCGGGTCGTGGTGAGCGTGCGGGTGGTCCACGGCAACCGGTCGGGAAGCTGCTCGACCTGGTTCATCCCGCACCGCTAGCAACGGCCACAGGGAACACGTAGCTGGGCGGTCGGAGGGCCGCCAGGCGACGAGCACCTGACGCAGCGGTCAGGCCCGGCGTGCGTGACGGCTGCTTTCGGCGGACAATGGAAGCGTGAGGTTGCGCAGCGTGCTCGCCCGGCCTTTCCGGTATCCGGTCCGGTGGCTGGCGTTCTTGTCCGGCGGTGTGCCCGCTGTGCTGGTTTTCCCGGGGCCCAGTCTGTCCTATCTGGCCTGGTTCGCCCTGGTGCCCGGCATGGCGCTGTTCACTCGCGCGGCCACCACCAGGGAGGCCGTCGCCCGCGGCTGGTGGTTCGGCGCCGGCTACCTGATCGCGATCCTGCAGTGGATGACGCCGGAGATCGGGCCGGGCGTGGTGCTGATCGGGGCGGTCTTCGGGTGCATGTGGTCGCCGTTCGCGATCGCGGTCAGCCGGCTGCTCAGGCCGCCTGCGGCCGGGCTCGGGCGCGGTCGCCGCGCTGATCGTGGTGCCGGGCTGCTGGCTGATCCCCGAGTGGATCAGGTCCTATCAGGGGCTCGGCGGCCCCTGGGGGCTCTACGGCGCCACCCAGTGGCAGCACCCGGCCGTCCTCGCGCTCGCCGCCGTCGGCGGCACCTGGCTGGTGAGCGTCGCCCTCCTGCTCGCCAACACCGGGTTGCTGCTCGTGCTTGGCGCGCTCCGCCCGGCCCTGCTCGCCGGCCCGCCCGCGGCACCCGCCGCAGCCGGCCCGGCCGCCCCGCCCGCCACAAGGCTCCCGCCCCCTGCGGCAACCCCGGCCAAACCCGCATCCGGCCACCGGATCGCGCTCGGCGCCCTCGGCGTCGCCGCGTTCGCCGCCGCTGTCGGCTCCGGCCCGCTCGCGTTCGCCCTGACCGCCCCGTTCCCCGCCGTCCGGTCGGTCACGATCGCCCTCGTGCAGCCCGGCAACGTGCAGAACCCAACCCAGCGGGTCAACGCCTCGGAGGCGCTGACGGCCGAGTTCAGCGCCAACGGCAGACTCGCGGCCGAACATCCCAACCTCATCGTCTGGGGCGAGTCGAGCGTGGCCGACGACCTGACCTTCGACCACTCGCTGCTCCACCAGATCGAGCAGCTCTCGGCCAGGGATCACGCCGAGATCCTCGTCAGCCAGGACTCGACCGTGCCGGGCCCGAGCCCCAGCCCGAGCGGCGGCAGCGACAGCACCACCGCCGGCGGCCAGGAGAAGGTCGCCGTGCTGGTCAGCCCGTCCGGCATCGCGGGCCGGTACGTCAAGACCCGGCTGGTCCCGTTCGGCGAGTACATACCGTTCCGCAACCAGCTCGGCTGGCTGACCAGCATCAGCAAGGCCGCGCCGAGCAACATGATCCCCGGCGCCGGCGCCCGCACGCTGACCGTGACCACCACCCCGAACGGCCAGCCGCTCACGATCGGCGTGCTGATCTGCTTCGAGTCCGCGTTCCCCGACATGTCACGGGCGGAGACCGACCAGGGCGCGCAGGTGATCGTCTACCAGTCGGCGACCCCCACCTTCCAGGGCACCTGGGGCCCCGACCAGCACGGATCCCTCGCCGCGCTGCGCGCGGCCGAGACCGGCCGCCCCGTCGTCCAGGCGGCGCTGACCGGGGACTCGGTCGCGTTCGACGCCCGCGGCCGAGAGCTCGCCTGGCTCGGCCAGGACGGCAGCGGCGTGGTCACGGTCCGCCTCGACCTGCCCGCCGCGGCCGACCGAACGTACTACGACAAGGCCGGCGATTACGTCATGTGGACCGGCGTGGCGGTCACCGCGCTGGCCGGACTGGTCCTGCTGATGCGTAGCCGCGGGATTCTTGGCAATACCACTGGTGTCGATAGTGGAGCTACGGCAGAATATGACGAAGATACCGGGCAACCCGTGCGCAGCAAGTGAGCACGGAGCCGCTCGATGAGGCCGAGGTCGCAGGGGAAGGCGAACCTCGTCTCTGGGAGGCACCGGTGTCGGTATATGGCGTTCTGCAGGTTCACTCGGCGCCCCCGGCGCTGTGCCCGCACATTGAGTGGGCCGTGGCGGGGACCGTCGGGTCGACCGTCAGCATGCCCTGGGTCAGCCAGCCCGCTGCCCCGGGGTCTCTTCGTGCTGAGCTGACCTGGAAGGGACAGCCCGGCATGGGCGGCGCGATCACGTCCGCGCTCGCGGGCTGGAACCGGCTCCGCTTCGAGGTGACCGAGGAATCGTCGCCCGGCTGCGACGCAGTCCGCTACAGCTACACCCCCAATCTCGGCATCTTCTCCGCCACCACCAGCGCCAACGGCGACATCCTGGTCCCGGAGAACAAGCTCAGGGCGGTCCTCGCGCTCGGCGCCAACGGCACCTCGGTCCTCGAGAAGGAGATCGAGCGGCTGCTGGGCGCCGCCTGGGACAACGAGCTCGAGCCGTTCCGGCGGGCCGGCGACGGGGCCCCGGTCCGCTGGCTCAACGCGACCGGCTGAGCACGGCTGACGTCCCGCCCCCGGCCGACCTCCGCCGTCCGCTCATCCAGGGAGTTCAGCGTAGGCTCGAAGGCGCGGGATCACCCAGACGCTGAAGGCATGGAGTAGCACATGAGTATCGCCGAACTCACCGGCATCGACGTTCCGACCGGCCTGCTCATCGGGGGTGAGTGGAGCACCGGGACGGCGACGTTCCCGGTCCTCGACCCCGCCACCGAGGAGCCCATCGCCGAGGTCGCCGACGGCACCGCGTCGGACGCGCTCGACGCGGTCGGCGCCGCCCACGCCGCGCTGCCCGGCTGGGCCGCGACCCCGCCCCGGCAGCGGGCGGAGATCCTGCGCAAGGCGTTCGAGCTGATGACCGCCCGGTCCGAGCAGTTCGCGCGGCTGATGTCGGCCGAGAACGGCAAGTCGCTGCGCGACGCCCGCGGCGAGGCGACCTACGCGGCCGAGTTCTTCCGCTGGTACGCCGAGGAGGCGGTGCGCATCGAGGGCACCCTGATGCGCGCGCCGTCCGGGGCCAACAAGATCCTCACCCTGCGCCAGCCGATCGGGGTCAGCCTGCTCGTCACCCCGTGGAACTTCCCGGCCGCGATGGCCACCCGCAAGATCGGCCCGGCCCTGGCGGCGGGCTGCTCGGTGGTGCTCAAGCCGGCCGAGGACACCCCGCTGACCGCGCTCGCGCTGGCCGCGCTGCTGCGCGAGGCGGGCGTGCCCGACGGGGTGGTCAACGTCGTCACCACGTCCAAGCCGGGCCCGGCGGTGGAGGCGATGCTGACCGACTCCCGGGTGCGCAAGCTCTCGTTCACCGGCTCGACCGAGGTCGGCCGGCTGCTGCTGCGCCAGGCGGCGAACTCGGTGACGTCCTGCTCGATGGAGCTCGGCGGCAACGCGCCGTTCATCGTCTTCGACGACGCCGACATCGACGCCGCGGTCGAGGGCGCGCTGATCGCGAAGCTCCGCAACGGCGGCGAGGCGTGCACCGCCGCCAACCGGTTCTACGTTCACGAGGCGGTGGCGGACCAGTTCAACGCCGCCTTCGCCCAGCGGATGAAGTCGATGGTGGTCGGGCCCGGCCTGGAGGAGGCGACCGAGATCGGGCCGCTGGTCAACGAGGCCACCAGGTCCAAGGTGGTCGGCCTGGTGGACGAGGCGGCCGGGGCCGGCGCGAACGTGGTCACCGGCGGCGGCGCGCCGGACCGGCGCGGCTACTTCTACACCCCGACGCTGCTCGACGGCGTGCCGTCGGACGCGGCGATCCTCGGCACCGAGATCTTCGGGCCGGTCGCGCCGGTGGTGCGGTTCACCGACGAGGCGGACGCGGTCCGGTGGGCCAACGCGACCGAGTTCGGCCTCGTCTCCTACGTCTACACCCAGGACCTGCGGCGCGGGCTGCGGGTGTCGGAGGCGCTCGAGGCGGGCATGGTCGGCCTCAACCGGGGGCTGGTGTCGGACCCGGCCGCGCCGTTCGGCGGGGTCAAGCAGTCGGGCCTCGGCCGCGAGGGCGCGCACGACGGGCTGCTCGAGTACACCGAGACCAAGTACATCGCGACCGACTGGTAGCTTGTGTGCGCTCGCTCAGGGCCGCGCTCGGGACCCGGCGGCGGAGTCCCGCCGCGCAAATATAATTGAGCCGCCGCGCTCGCGGGCTCCGCGAGTTGTAACGACCCTTAAGTAAATATTAGTCATTTTCTGCCGACCGCAGCAAATGATCAATCAGAAGAACGCGCGTGGACAATGCCGATAAGGTAAGTGCTTCGGCAACCGTGACGTGCTTACCAGGCATACCAGGCATACCGGAGGGACAAGCATGGCGACACCGCCTTCCAGCGGCGAGTTCGAGCGGGACGTTGTGGTCATCGGCGGCGGCGGTCACGTTGGCCTGCCGCTGGCGATCGCCTTCGCCGACCGCGGTGCCCGGGTGGCCATTTACGACGTGAGCGACGAGGCCGTCGAGCGGGTGAATGCGGCCAAGCTGCCGTTCGACGAGCCGGGCGCCCTTCCGCTCCTCGAGCGCGCGGTGGCGGCCGGTCGGCTGACCGCCTCGACCGACCCGGCCATCGTCGGCACCGCCGAGCACGTGGTCGTGGTCATCGGCACCCCGGTCGACGAGCACCTCAACCCCAACCAGACCGCGATCCCGAAGGCGCTCGGCGGCTGCTCGCCGTACCTGCGCGACGGCCAGCTGCTGGTGCTCCGCTCGACCGTCTTCCCGGGCGTCACCGCGCTGGTGGAGAAGATGATCGTCGGCCTCGGGGTCTCGATCGACGTCGCCTTCTGCCCCGAGCGGATCGCCGAGGGCAAGGCGATGACCGAGCTGTTCGAGCTGCCGCAGATCGTCTCCGCGCGCTCGCCGCAGGGGATGGACCGGGCGGTCAAGCTCTTCTCGCTGCTGACCGAGAGCGTCGTCGAGCTGTCGCCGGAGGAGGCCGAGCTCGCGAAGCTGTTCACCAACGTGTGGCGCTACATCAAGTTCGCGGCCGCCAACCAGTTCTACATGATGGCCAACGACCGGGGCCTCGACTTCGAGCGCATCCGCAAGGGGCTGTCCCAGGACTACCCGAGGGCGGCGGACATGCCCGGGGCCGGCTTCGCGGCCGGGCCGTGCCTGTTCAAGGACACGATGCAGCTGGCCGCGTTCAACCACAACAACTTCGCCCTCGGCCACACCGCGATGACGATCAACGAGGGGCTCCCGCTCTACCTGGTGCACCGGCTCGAGCAGAAGTACGACCTGTCGTCGATGACCGTCGGCATCCTCGGGATGGCGTTCAAGGGCGAGTCGGACGACATCAGGTCGAGCCTGTCCTACAAGCTCAAGCGGATCCTCGAGTTCAAGGCGGACGCGGTGCTCACCGCCGACCCGCACGTCACCGTCGACCCCCGGCTGCTCCCGCAGGAGGAGGTCATCGCCCGGTCCGACCTGCTGGTGATCGCCACCCCGCACCCGCAGTACCGCGGCCTGGTGACGGACAAGCCGGTGGCCGACATCTGGAACGTGCTCGGGTCGGGTGTGCGCGTATGACCGGTGATCTGCCGCGGGTCTCCGTGGTGATCCCGGCCTACAACGAGGGGGATCACATCCTCCCGGTGCTTGACCGGATCTTCGAGGCGGTCCACCTGCCCTGCGAGGTGCTGGTGGTCGTGGACGCCCCGGACGACACGACGGTTCCCGTTGTCGACGAGTACTCGCTCAAGGAGCCGAGGCTGCGCGCCGTCGTCAACACCTACGGGCGCGGCCCGGCCAACGCGATCAGGTTCGGCATCGACTCGGCGGCGGCGCCGGTCGCGGTCGTGACGATGGCCGACGGCTGCGACGACCCGCGGCAGATCGATGACCTGGCCCGGCTGGTGGACCGCGGCGTCGCGGTCGCGGTCGCGTCCCGCTACATGCCCGGCGGCCAGCAGGTCGGCGGGCCGGGCCTGAAGGGCCTGATGTCGAAGACCGCGGGCCGCTCGCTCCGGATCCTCGCGCACATCGGGACCAGGGACGCCACCAACTCGTTTAAGGCATACTCGACGGAGTTCGTCCGCTCGGTCGGCATCGACTCGCGGGACGGCTTCGAGCTCGGCATCGAGCTCACCGCCAAGGCGCGGCGGATGCGGCTGCCGGTGGCGGAGATCCCCACGATCTGGCTGGACCGCCAGGCCGGGGTGTCGAACTTCCGGGTGGCCAAGTGGATACCCGGTTACCTGCGGTGGTACCGGTTCGCGTTCGGGCCGCGGCTGACCGCGGAGCAGATCAGGGCCTACGGGCAGCGTGTACGGAAGGAAATAGGTCAGTAAAGATGCAGAAGGTTCTGGTCAGCGGATCCGCTGGCTTCATCGGCGGCTACATCGTCGAAGAGCTGCTTGGCCGAGGCGATGTCGTGGTCGGCATCGACAACTACTCCAAGTACGGGAAGGTCGTCAAGTCCTACGACAGCCACCCGAACTACCACTTCGTCGAGGGCGACGCCCGCGATGTGGAGCTGATGACGCGGCTGCTGTCCGACTGCGACCACTTCATCGCCGGCGCGGCCTTGATCGGCGGCATCTCGTACTTCCACACCTACGCCTACGACCTGCTGGCCGCCAACGAGCGGATCATGGCCTCGTCCTGCGACGCCGCGATCGAGGCGCACAAGAACGGCCGCCTGAAGAAGATGACCTACATGTCGTCCTCGATGGTCTACGAGAGCGCCACCGAGTGGCCGTCGGTCGAGGGCTCGGAGCGCGAGATCCCGCCGCCGCTGTCCTCCTACGGGTTCCAGAAGCTCGCGGTCGAGTACTTCGCGAAGGCCGCCTGGGACCAGTACCGCCTCCCGTTACACGATCGCGCGGCCGTTCAACTGCGTGGGCATCGGGGAGAGCCGGGCGCTCGGCGACGAGGAGATCCTCTCCGGCAACGTCAAGCTCGCGATGAGCCACGTCGTGCCCGACCTGGTCCAGAAGGTGCTCAAGGGCCAGGACCCGCTGCACATCCTCGGCACCGGCGAGCAGATCAGGCACTACACCTACGGCGGCGACCTCGCCCGCGGCATCATCACCGCGATGGAGCACCCCGACGCCACCAACGAGGACTTCAACCTCTCCACGGCCGAGTCGACCTCGGTGACCAAGCTGGCCGAGGTGATCTGGCGCAAGATCAAGGGCGCCGACGTGCCGCTGCGGGTCACCAGCGACGACCCGTTCGAGTACGACGTGCAGCGCCGGGTCCCGTCGACCGACAAGGCCAAGCGGATGCTCGGCTTCGAGGCGACCACCTCGCTCGAGACCATGCTCGACGAAGTGATCCCGTGGATCACGCAGGCGGTCGAGAACGGGACGCTCTAGCTCCTGGGAAAGGGACGGGCCGCGGCGTGCCGCGGCCCGTTTCTTATTTCCACGGAAGTCACTGAAAGTAACGGGCTGGCTGCTCTAGGCTGTGCCGCGTGCCCCTCACAGCCCGTGGCTATCTTACTACCCATAGCTCATCAGACGAGGTAGACGGGCCGTCCGAGCTCGCCTCCGCCCGCTCCCTCGCCCGGCGGCGACCCTGGTGGGTCTGGGCGGCGCCGTTCGCCGCCATGCTCACCGTTCTGCTGGTCAGGAACGCGTTCCTGTTCAGCAGGCCGGAGTACGAGGACGCCGACATGGGGGCCAACTCGATCCTGATCGAGCAGGCCCGCCGGTTCACCCTGCTGGTCGGCAACTACTCACGGGAGGGCTTCAACCATCCGGGCCCCGCCTTTCTGTATGTGGAGTCATGGGGCGAGTCGATCTTCTGGGGGCTCCTGCGCGTCGTCCCGACTCCGTGGAATGGCCAGCTCATCGGGCTCTACCTGCTGAACGCGGGTTTCGCGGCGTGTGTGGCGGCGGTCGTCTACGGCTGGACCCGGTCGGCCCGCGGCGTGCTCGCGGCCGGCGCGGCGGTTGGCCTGTTCGGCTTCCTGCACCCGGCGGTGTTCAACTCGGACTGGATGCCGTACGTGTACGTGCCGGCCTTCCTCACGTTTGTGGTGTCGCTCGCCTCGGCGTCGGCCGGGCGCTCGGCCGACGGCTGGATCGTGGCGCTGTCGGGCGGGTTCCTCATCCACGGCCACGCGGCCTTCCTGTTCATCGTGCCGGCCATGGTGGCCGTCCCGGTCGCGGTCCGAACCTGGCCCACGGTGCGCTCGGCCCTGGATTCGGGTTCGCTCGCTGACGACGAAGGCCACGACAACCTGCGGGGATTCGCGCGTGAGGTGCTCGCGCGGCGGCGCGCCTGGCTGCCGGCGGCGGCGATCAGCGCGGTCTTCGCGCTGCCGCTGATCCTGCAGTGGTCGATCGCCGGGCCGGGGAACTTCGAGGCGTACTTCGCCTACCAGTCCGGCGGGGCCGGCGGCGGGCACCCGGTGGCCCAGGTGGCGGACTACGTGCTCTGGTTCTGGTGGCCGCACGCCGGCGCGTGGGCGGCGGCGCCGCTGCTGGCGCTGGTCGCCGGGCTGCTCACCTGGCGGCTACCGGCCGGCCCGGCCCGGCGGTTCTGCTGCTCGCTGATGATCTTCGACGCGCTCTCGACCGCGGTCGTGGCCGGCTACGTGCTGGTCGGCGTCGACGAGATCAACCAGTACTACATCTGCTACTTCTCCTGGGCCAACCCGGTGATCCTGGTGCTGGTCAGCGTGATCGCGATGGCCGAGCTGATCGCGTCGGCCGGCCGGCCGAAGGCCGCCCGGGCCGAGGTCGGCCACGCACGCGCGCTGCGCTGGCCGGGGCTGGCCGGCCTGGCGGTGACGGCCGCGGTGGCGGTGGCCGCCTGGTGGGCGTTCGCGGCGGCGCCCGCGACCCAGCTGACGACGGTCTACGTTGATCCGGAGAACCCGCACGCGGGTTACAGCACCGACGCGATGCTGCCGGCCGGCGTCGCCGCGATGGCCGGCCTGGCGGCCGGGCGCACGATCGTGCTGACCTTCCCGCACAACGCGTGGCCGACCGTCACCGGCATCCTGGTGCAGGCCGAGCGGACCGGCGTGCGCGCGTGCGTGGCCGACCGGCACTGGAAGTTCATGATGACGAGCCAGCTCATCTGCACCCCGGCCCAGTTGGCGGGCGGCTACCGGATGAGCGTCTACCCGACCGGCACGCAACCTCCGGGCGTGGCCGCGGTGGCCCGGTTCCAGGGCGCGGCCGCGGCCGCCGGGGGGCTGCGAACGTAGCCAATGGTCTCAATCGTTACTGTTAGCGGCACATAGGGGTATATCCGCCACTATCGTGACCACGTGATTATCGGTGGTTCACGACAGCAGCAGCCTGAGCCCGCCACCGGGCGGGCCCGCCATCCGGGCTCCGGTCAGGAAGACCTGCGGGCGCGCTTTCTCGGGATTCCGGCCGCCGTGATCGTCTGGGCCGTCCCGTTCGCGCTGGTGCTGGCGGTGCTCTTGGCCAGGAACGCGTTGCTGTTCAGCACCCCGGAGTACGAGGACGCCGACATGGGGGCCAACTCGATCCTGATCGAGCAGGCCCGCCGGTTCACGCTGCTGGTCGGCCACTATTCGCGGGAGCACTTCAACGAGCCAGGACCCGCGTTCCTGTACGTGCAGGCGTGGGGCGAGTCGCTCTTCTACGACGTGCTGCACCTGGTCCCGGCGGCGTGGAACGGCCAGCTGATCGGGCTGTACGCGCTGAACGCGCTGTTCGCGGCGTCGGTGGTGGCGGTCGGCTACGGCTGGACCAGGTCGATCGGCGGCGCTGCGGCCACGCTGGCCGTGGTCGCCCTGCTCGGCGCGCTGCACCCGACGGCGTTCAGCTCGGACTGGATGCCGTACGTGTTCGTGCCGGCCTACCTCGCCTTCGTGGTCGCGATCGCGTCGGTGGCGGCCGGGCGCAGCCGGGACTGCTGGCTGGCGGCGCTGGCGGGCTGGTTCCTGATCCACGGCTACGCCGCCTTCCTGCTCTTCGTCCCGGTGCTGGCGGTCGCCGCGGTGGCGGCGGCGCTGTGGCGGCGGTGGCGGGAAAACGTCAAAGCCGGAAAATCTGGTATCGAACGGACCCTGTTTTCACCCCCGGCCCGCCGAGTCTGGATTCCGGTGGCGGCCGTCAGCGCGGTCTTCGCGCTGCCGATCGTCATCGAGCTCGCGCTGCACTGGCCGGGCAACTTCGTCAAGTACGTCACCTACACCTCGTCGGCCAAGCCCGTGATCGTCACCCCGGTGCAGCTGGTGAGGTACGTGCTCTGGTTCTGGTGGCCGCACGAGCACGCCTGGGCGCTTGCGGTCGTCCTGCTGGCTGCGGCCGCCCTGCGCGACGTGGCGGCTGCGCAGCGGCCCGCTGCGCCGGTTCTGCTGGGCGCTGCTGGCGGCCGACGCCCTCTCCACGGTCATGTTCCTCGCCTACGCGAAGGACGCGGCCGACTCTCTCACGAACTACTACATCGGCTACTTCTACTGGACCGCGCCGCTGCTTGCGGTCCTGGTGATCGCCCTCGCCGTGACCGAGCTGCTGCCGGGGCGGGTCGCCGCAGTCGCCGCGACCTGCGCCGCGGTCGCCGCCGCGGCGGCCTTCGCCGTCGCCCCGCTCACCCGGTTCGACCTGGCCCACGTGGACCCGGAGACGCCGTCGGCCACCGGCCGCGTGACCGACCCCACGCTCGGCCCCGGCACCGCCTCTCTCGCCCGGCAGGCAGGCGGCCGGCCCGTGGTGCTCCGGTTCGAGAACGGCGCCTGGCCCGCCATCACCGGTCTGCTGGTGCAGGCCGAGCGGACCGGCGTCACCGCCTGCGTGGCCGATCCGAACTGGGCGTTCATGGTGACCCAGCAGTTCATCTGCACCCCCGCCGAGCTCCGCGCGGGCGATCATTTCACCGTCTACCAGCCCGGTCCGGTGCCGCCCGGTATTACCGTCGTCTACCGGCTTCGGCGCGGGATAGTGACCGCAGGGGGTAAGTGAACGTAGCCTAGGGACGTGGACAGGCGAATATTCGGGCTCGAGAACGAGTACGGCGTTACGTGCACCTTCCGGGGACAGCGGCGGCTGTCACCCGATGAGGTGGCCCGCTACCTCTTCCGCCGCGTGGTCTCCTGGGGTCGAAGCAGCAATGTCTTCCTGCGCAACGGGGCGCGGCTGTACCTGGACGTGGGCAGCCACCCCGAGTACGCCACCCCCGAGTGCGACAACGTTGTTGACCTGGTCGCGCACGACAAGGCGGGGGAGCGGATCCTCGAGGGGCTGCTGGTCGACGCCGACCGCCGCCTGCGCGAGGAGGGCATCGCGGGCGACATCTATCTGTTCAAGAACAACACCGACTCGGCCGGCAACTCCTACGGCTGCCACGAGAACTACCTCGTCGGCCGGCACGGCGAGTTCGGCCGGCTGGCCGACATCCTGATCCCGTTCCTGGTCACCAGGCAGATCATCTGCGGCGCGGGCAAGGTCCTGCAGACCCCCAGGGGCGCGGTCTACTGCGTCAGCCAGCGGGCCGAGCACATCTGGGAGGGCGTGTCCAGCGCCACCACCAGGTCGCGGCCGATCATCAACACCAGGGACGAGCCGCACGCGGACGCCGAGCGGTTCCGCCGCCTGCACGTCATCGTCGGCGACTCCAACATGTCCGAGACCACCATGCTGCTCAAGGTCGGCTCGACCGACCTGGTGCTGCGGATGGTCGAGGCCGGCGTCGTGCTCCGCGACATGACCCTGGACAACCCGATCCGGGCGATCCGCGAGGTCAGCCACGACATGACCGGCCGCAGCAAGGTCCGGCTGGCCAACGGCCGGGAGATGTCCGCCCTCGAGATCCAGTGGGAGTACCTGTCCCGGGCCAAGGACTTCACCGAGAAGAACGGCATCGACCCGATCACCCTGCGCGTCATCGAGATGTGGGAGCGGGCGCTGACCGCGATCGAGGACGGCAACCTGGACAAGATCGCCCGCGAGATCGACTGGGTGACCAAGTACCAGCTGATCGAGCGGTACCGGGCCAAGCACGACCTGCCGCTGTCGGCCCCGCGCATCGCTCAGCTCGACCTCGCCTACCACGACGTCCACCGCGGCCGCGGCCTGTACTACCTGCTGCAGCGCAACGGCGCGGTCGACCGGGTGACCAGCGACCTCAAGATCTTCGAGGCCAAGTCGATCCCGCCCCAGACCACCCGGGCCAAGCTCCGCGGCGAGTTCATCCGCCGCGCCCAGGAGAAGCGCCGCGACTTCACCGTCGACTGGGTCCACCTGAAGCTGAACGACCAGGCCCAGCGCACGGTCCTGTGCAAGGACCCGTTCCGCTCGGTCGACGAGCGCGTAGAAAAGCTCATCGCCGGCATGTAACCGGGCTGCCCCTTCACCCCAGTGGCTGCTGGGGTGCATTCCCTGTGGCCACCATCCCGCCCCGAAACGCCCTTACTCGCTGCCGCGCACGTGCCCGGCCCAGCAGACCCTCTCGCCGCTGCCTCGGGATGATGGACCGTTGTGTACATCCCGATGCACACAACGGTCCATCATCATCGCCCGCTCCCGATACGGCCGGATAACAGCAAGAAGCGCCACACATGCGATCGTCGGCGTCGGCCCGTCGGCTTCCCGAGCGACCCGAACTGGACCTGGCGGCTGCGCCGTTGCCCCGGACGCCGCGCGAGCGACGGGGCTTCTACTGGTGAATGATGTGGCGGCGGAGCAGGAAGATGAGAACCACGATCGTCGGCGCGGCCACCAGCGCGAGGCGCTTGCTCGACATGGTCCGGTCGGGCGCGAGGAGCTTGTCCGCCAGCGTCGCGCGGGCGGAATTGGTCGCGCCCGCGACGGCGCCGGCCGGGGTGGCGAGCAGCAGGATGACGGCCGTCAGGTACACCTCGATGAACGTCCGGCCGTCGCCGAACGTGGCGTCCCAGAACTGGCCGGACGCGATCACCATCTCCACCAGCACGAAGCCGACGAACGCGGCCTTCTCGTGCAGCGCCGCGGCCGACGACCTGATCACCGAGAACGCCGCCACCACGATCACCAGCAGCGCGATGAAGATGATGAGGTTGTAGTCCCAGCCGTCGAAGAAGTTCGGCTGGGTCCAGCTGTCGATGCTGAACCTGATGTCCCGGTAGACGCCGGGCACCAGCGCCTTGAACGGCAGCGTGAGGTTCTGGGTGGCGTCGGCGGCGCCGCTCGCCTTGCCCTTGACCACGACCTTCTCGATGCCCTCGAGGAGCACGTAGACGACGCCGGGGAGCACCCAGACGAGGTCCGGCAGGCCGGGCTTGGCCTGCTTCTTCCAGAACTGGTACAGCCGCACGATCGCGAGCGCGACCGCCAGCACCAGGACCGGCTCGTTGGTGAAGACGGCGTAGGCGACCAGCAGGGCCGCGAGGATATAGCGGGAGTGCCGGTAGGCGAGCAGCCCGCCCAGCATGCAGGCGTCGGCCAGCGGCTCGGCGGTGTCGCGGCCGACGCTGATCGTCAGGCCGAAGTAGGCGACGAACAGCAGCCCCCACAGCGCGTGCCGGTTGCCCTCGCGGGCGAACTTCGCGCCCAGGTAGCCCATGACGCCGACGCAGATGAGGTTGACCACCACGAGCACGGTCGGCAGCAGCCGCCCGTGCCCGCCGAGCGAGATGATGTAGGCGACCACCGAGTACCCGATCCGGGTGAACCGGTAGTTGTAGTCAACGGTGATCCCGTAGGCGGTGCGGGCCCAGTTGAACGGGTCGAACGCGAACCGGTAGTAGAACTGGCCGTCGTAGCCGGTGCTGGACACGTGGCTGATCTTGGGGAACATCTGCGCCGGGTGGCTGTACTTGTTGTTCGACCCGGACATGATGAACTTCGAGATGTGGCCGTTGGCCCACACCTGCCACCGCAGGATGACGTAAATCAGCCATCCGGCAAACCCAATCAAACCAACCGGTATAGGATTGTTCAATCGCTCCAGCAGCGCCCCGCCGCCAGCTGACCGATCCGACGCGGCGGGTTCCGACGTTGAAGTGACCTGCACCCGTGTAAGTCCGTCCTGTGCGGTAAAACGGCCGCCCTGAGATAGCAGGACGAGCACCAAAGACTGCGCCGCAGCCTACCAGAGCGCCGGTTCAGGCTACTCTGTGACACGTTAGGCCCGGGTTGCGTCCCGTGCGGGACTGATCGAGTAAGAGTGTAAAAGCTATATGCCGAAGATGATCACGCTGACGTTCCTGAACTGCGGCCGGCTCTGATGCCGAGTTCCGCGCCGGGAGCGGATCAGCTGGCGGGCGGTGTCGAGGACGACACTGCGCCCGTGACTTCTGCGCGCCCGGGTGTCAGCCGGGCCTGGTGGTGGGCGGGCGCGTCCGTCTTCCTGCTGGTCCTAGTCGTCCTCTTCGACGCCTACCTGCACCTGTCGAAGACCTACATGGAGAACTCCGACGAGGCCAACATCCTGCTGATGGCCAACGACATGCTGCACGGCAACCTGTACTTGACGGGTTGGAACACCTCCGACGTGCCGTTCATCACCACCGAGCTGCCGGAGATCGCGGTCCTGGTCTGGCTGTTCGGCCTGCACCTGAACACGGCCCACATCGCGGCCGCGTTCACGTACACGGTCGTGATCGCGGTCGCCATGCTGCTGGCCAAGGGCCGGGCCCGCGGCCCGCAGGCGATCATGCGGATGGCGCTGGTCCTCGCGATCATGCTCGCGCCGCAGCCCGGCATCGGCGTCTTCGTCCTCGTCTTCTCGGTCGGCCACATCGGCACCGCCGCCCCGGTGATGCTCAGCTGGCTCGTCCTCGACCGGTTCGGGCTGACCACCCGGGCCGGGCTGGCGCCGACCCTGCGCCAGCGCTGGTACATCCCGGTGATCGTCGCCCTGCTGATCGGCTGGGCGCTGATGGCCGACCCGCTGGTGCTGGTCGTCGCCATCTACCCGCTGGTGGTCGTCTGCCTGGTGCGGGTGATCTCCGCGTCCGTCGGCGGGGCGCGGCACGGCGGCGGGCTCCGCGGTTTCCGCCAGGGTCTGGCCGGCCGCTGGCTCGAGCTGTCGCTCGGCGTCGCCGCCGGGATCGGCTATCTCCTCGTCTGGGTGGGCGGGCATCTGCTTGACCGGGCCGGCGGCTACAAGCAGCAGGCCGTTCCGTTCCAGCTCGACGGCGGCATCGGCCGCTGGTTCATGCAGGCCAGGGTTGTGGTGCACGGCCTGCTGGAGATGTTCGGCGCCTACTTCGTCCCCGGCAACGCGATCAACTACAAGTCGCCCGGGCAGCTCGTCCTCGCGCCGCCGCTGTCCGGGCTGAACCAGGCCCTCGCCATTTCCCGGCTCGCCCTGCGTGCTGCTCGCGCTCTGGGGCTGCTGCGCGATCGCCCGCCGGTTCTTCCGCCGCGACGCCGACTTCATCAGCCAGCTGCTGCTGGCCGGGATCGTGCTCAACCTGGTCGCCTACATTCCCTCCACGCTGGCCGACCACTCCGCCCTCAACGTGCGCGAGATCGCGCCGGTGCTGCCGTTCGGCGCGGTCCTGGCCGCTCGCATGTGCGGTGACCGGCTGCTCGCGTTCGGCCCGATGATCCGGGTCCGACTGCCGAAGATCAGCCGGCCGCTGGGGCTCAGGCTGATCGTGATCCCCCTGGTCGTGCTGTTCGGCTGGTACAGCTTCGGCCTGTTCCAGCAGGCCGACACCCCGGCCGCCGCCAACCCGTTCACCGGGCTTGAGCAGTTCCTCGAGGCCAACAACCTCAGCTACGGGCTCGGCGGGTACTGGGACGCGTCCGTGATCACGGTCGACACCGGCGGCGCGGTCACCATCCGCGCGGTGAGCCCCTCCTGTATGCAGCCTTACGAATGGGAAAACAAACTCGACTGGTACCTCCCCCGCAAGAACGTGGCCAACTTCCTGGTGCTGTCGAACGAGTCCGGCTACTTCACCAGCTTCGCCGTGCGCGGCACGGCGCTCAACTTCCTCAACGTGAAGTTCCCGGCCGACAAGCGCGACGTCCTCGACGACGGCAACCTCTTCTTCGTCAAGGTCAACGGGCGGATGCTGCCGTTCTACGACTACAACGTCCGGACCTACCAGGGCAATCTGCTCACTCAGCTGAAGCCGCTGAAACGGGCGCTGAACGGCAAGCCCGACAACCCGAGCCAGCCGGTCAGCCCGACAAACATGATCGTGCATTGCTGAGCGGGGTTCACCCGGTCGGTTGCGGGCAGTAGCCTAGGCCCGTCAACTGCCCGGTCTGTCCGGGTAGCCTGTTGGAGCTTTACCAGAAGCAAAGAGATTTGGGTGCCGGGCCTGGGCACACCGACATAACCCGTCATACCCGAGAGGTTTCCATGCGACGCCGACGCGTAGCCGCGCTTGCCATCACCTCCCTGCTAGCAGCCGCCGTCACGGCCGGCTGCGCATCATCGTCCTCGTCGTCGCACGCCGCGGCGAGCTCGTCAGCCTCCGCGAGCTCCTCGGCGAGCTCGGCCGCCGACACCTACACGTCGGTCACCGCGACCGGGTCGTTCGGAAAGGCGCCGGCGGTGACGATCCCGGCTAAGACCGGGTCAGGGGCGCTCTACACGAAGACGCTCATCCAGGGCAGCGGCGCGAAGCTGACCACCTCGGACAGCCTGCTCGGCAACTTCGTGATGTACGACTGGTCGGGCACGACCCACAAGCTGATCGGCTCGACCTACTCCGACGGCGTGCCGACCCTGTTCACGGGGTCGCTGCTGCCCGGCCTGGAGACCGCGCTCGAGGGCCAGCAGGTCGGCAGCCGGGTGCTCGCGGTGATCCCGCCCAAGGACGCGTTCGGCACGGCCGGCAACTCGCAGATCGGCGTCCGGGCCAATGACACCGTGATCTTCGTCATCGACATGCTCAAGACCTTCGCCAACACCGACGGCGTGTCCGGCGCCGCAGGCCTCCAACGGCGGCGGCACGCTCCCGACGGTCACCGCCGGCGCTGCGGGCAAGAGCCCCACGATCACCATCCCGAAGACCGCCGCGCCGACAGCCCTCCAGGTCAAGACGCTGATCAAGGGCACCGGCCCGGTGGTGAAGAAGGGCAATTACCTCGTCGTCCAGTACACCGGGATGAACTGGCGGACCGGCAAGGTCTTCGACTCCTCCTGGTCGCGCAGCGAGCCGTGGGCGACCGTGATCGGCGAGGGCCAGGTCATCAAGGGCTGGGACACCGGCCTGGTCGGCCAGACCGTCGGCAGCCGGGTGCTGCTCGTCATCCCGCCCGCGGACGGTTACGGCAAGACCGGGTCGTCCTCGGCCGGCATCAAGGGCACCGACACGCTGGTGTTCGCGATCGACATCCTCTCTGCTTCCTAGCCCCGAGGCTTCCTAGCCCCGAGGCTTCCTAGCCCAGCAGCGAAACCGCGTGCCGGCCGGCCGCCGCCGCCGCCAGGAAGTACTCGAGGTCCTGATCAACGCTCCTGCCCATGGTCGATAGGGTGACCGGGCAGGAGCGCAGGGCCTCCTCGAGGCCGTCGACAGAGACCGTTACGAGGCGGTGCCGCCCCGCCAGCGGGGCGGCGTCCGCCGCCACCCGGCTCGCCTGCGGCTCAGGCAGCGCCGGCAGCACCACGTCGGCCGGGGCCAGGGCCACTCGCCCGTAGGCGGTCAGGCTGTGGTGGGAGACGCCCTGGTGGCGGCCTCTCGGGTCGGCGAACGACAGCCGCAGCGACGCGACCGGGCGGCCGCTCAGCGTCGCGGCCGCGTTGACCGCCTCGCCCGCCGCCACGCCGGAGAAGCCCCAGGTAGTCCCGGTGCCGAGGTTGCCGGGCCCTTGGGCGACGATCGCGATGTCGGCCCCGACCACGTGCCGGGCGGTCAGCAGCCCGGAGTGCACGGTGACCGCCTCCAGGTCGCCGCCGAAGGACTGGCCGGTGGTGATCGCCGCCGCCAGCCAGCCCGCCTCCCGGAGCCCGGCGACGGTCCGGGAGAACCACGCCGGGAGCGCGCCGCCGTCGGTCATGACATAGGCGACCCGAAGGCCCGAGCCACGGGCCGTTCGATATGAGCCGTGGATTCCAGCCAGGACCGCGGGCAGGGCCGAGTGAAGATCGGCCACGACGACCGGCATTTGATCGAGAGAATCCGCCGACCGGAGCAGTTCATGGTGCGCGGACCCCTGCTCATCGGCGCTCGCCACCATAACCTGCAGCGGGCTATACCGACTTTTCACGATATGTCCGGGCGTATCGCCGTCGGCTGGCAGCCGGTCCGGGATCGCCACCACCAGCGCGTACCCGCCGGTGCCGAGCCCGGCCTCGAGCGCGCCCACGTTGAGCAGCACCCGGTCGCCGATCTGGGGCGACCCGACCAGGGCCGGATACGCGAGCGCGCGAATCGAATCCCCGTCCACGGTTACCATGAATTCGGCAGCTCCGGCCCACTCTCGCCGCACCGCCGTGACAGTCCCGCTCCGCCATCGGATCACGGTGGAACATTAGTCCCGGCTCCAGGGGTCAAGCACAGCAAGGAGTGACATACGCGATGTCTAAGCGACGGACTGAACGGCTCCTGTCCATCGTGGTTCTCCTGCTGTCCTCCCGCCGGTACCTGACCGCCGAGCAGATCCGCGCCTCGGTCAGCGGCTACCCGGACGCCGGGGAGTCGTTCAAGCGGATGTTCGAGCGCGACAAGGACGAGCTGCGCGAGCTCGGCATCCCGCTGGAGACCGGCAAGAGCAGCGCCTTCGACGACGAGATCGGCTACCGGATCCGCCGCCAGGACTATGAGCTGCCGGAGATCCAGCTTGGCGCCCGATGAGGCGGCGGTCCTCGGCATCGCGGCCCGGGTCTGGCAGTCGGCCGAGCTGGCGGGCGCCGCCGCGGGCGCGCTGCTCAAGCTGAAGGCGGCCAGCCGCGAGGTCGACGGCGAGGAGGACGGCGCCCGGCTGAACCGGTCGATCGAGCCGCGGCTGACCACCCAGGAACCGGCCTTCGGCCCGCTCTGGGAGGCAGTCCGCGACCGTCGTCCGGTCACCTTCAGCCACCAGGCGAGCGGCCGCGCCGACGTGATCAAGCGCGAGCTCGAGCCGTGGGGCGTGGTCAACCGGCGGGGCCGATGGTACGTGGCGGGCCACGACCGAGTGCGGAACGCGCCGCGGGTCTTCCGGATGAGCCGCATCACCGGGCCGGTCAAGATGGCCGGGCCGCCCGGCACGGTCAAGGTCCCGGACGGGACGGACGTCCGCGACCTGGTCAAGGACTGGGACCGCACGCCGCCCCACGACCGCACGGCGGTGCTGCGGATCCGCTCCGGGGCCGGGGTCGCGCTGCGCCGCTGGGCGCGCGAGATCACCCCCGAGACCGGCGCGGCGGCCGGCTGGGACCGGGTCACGCTCAGCTTCCCCGACTCGGGCTGGTACCCCGATTACCTCGCCTCGTTCGGTCCCGACCTGGTGGTACTCGACCCGCCGGACCTGCGCGAGTCGGTCATCAGGCGGCTGAAGGGGGCGCTCGCGTGACCGTGCAAAACCAGTCCGGCGGACCGCGGATGGTGACCTCGGCCGAGCGCCTGCGCCGCCTCCTCGCGCTCGTCCCCTACGTGGTCACCCGGCAGGCGGTCGGGCTCGCCGAGGCCGCGGCCACCTTCGGCATGACCGAGCGGGAGCTGATCGACGACCTCAACCTCGCCTGGTGCGTGGAGCTGAAGTCCCCCGAGCCGTACTGCCCGATCGACCTCTCCTACGAGGACGGAGAGATCACGATCAGCCAGGCCGAATCGATCGCCCGCCCGCTGCGGCTGGCGGCCGACGAGGCGAGCGCGCTCCTGGTCGCGCTGCGGATGCTGGCCGAGGCGGGCGGCGACGGTGACGCCGTCACCCGACTGGTGGCCAAGATCGAGGATGCGGCCGGCGCATCGGCGGCTGCGAGTTCTCAGTTCACAATCAAAATCGATCGTCCGAACGGTCCCGGGGTTCCCGCCGCCGTCGACGCTGCTCTGGCGGCCGGCAAACGGGTCCACCTGCGCTACTACGTGCCGGGTCGCGACGAGGCGACCGAGCGTGATGTGGATCCGATCAAGCTGCTGGTCGATCTGGATCAGGGGCAGACTTACCTGCGGGGGTGGTGCCGGCTGGCGGAGGGGGTGCGGAACTTCCGGCTCGACCGGGTACTGGACGTTGAGGTACTCGACCTGCCGGCCGAGGTGCATGAGGAAGAGGAGCCGTTCGACGGGGTCGGCGGGCTGTTCCGGCCGTCGGAGGCGGACGTCCCGGTCGAGCTCGAGCTGGCGGCAGGCGCGCGCTGGGTGGCGGAGCGCTACCCGTACGAGTCGCTGACCGAGCTGGGGGACGGACGGCTGCGGGTGGTGATCCGCACTCCGGATACCAGCTGGGTTCGGCGGCTGGCGCTCCGCCTCGGTGAGGACGGCCGGGTGATCGCCCCGGCCGAGCTGGCCGACGAGGTTCGGTCCGCCGCCGCCGCGGCCCTCGCGCTCTACGACTCAGCCGGCCCCGCCAGTTTTGCTCCGCGGTGGTCGCTATTTTCTAAGGGTGCATGTGAGCCGGCCGGAACGACTCGAGGTAACCGCCCCGACCGACGGGGAACCGTCGCCACCAGACCGGTGGCGAACGGTTGCGCGGCGGACGCTCACGGTGACCGGTGTCGCGGCGGTCCTGTTCGGGCTCTTCTGGGGCTATCTGCTGCAGTCCAGGACGCAGGGCGGCAGCTCCGACTCGGCCGACATGGTCCTGCAGGGCTGGGACATGGTCCAGCACGGCAACCTGCTGCTGCGGGGCTGGGTCATGGCCGACGTGTCGTTCTACACGTTCGAGATCCCGATCGACGGCCTCGTCTCGGCCGTTTACGGGCTGCGGACCGACGTGAACCACGTGGCGTCGGCGTTGGAGTACGTGCTCCTGGTGCTGTTCGCCGCGCTGCTGGCGGCCGGGGCGGCCAGCGACCGGCGGGCCGGCCGCCGCGTCGGCGGGGCCGGGAGCCGGGTTACCAGAGGGCTGATCGCGGCCGGGATCATGGTCGCGCCCGGCACCTGGCAGGGCTCGGCGGTGCTGCTGGGCGGGCCGGACCACACCGCGGTCGGCGTTCCGGTGCTGATCACGCTGCTGGTCGTGGAGCGGGTGACCCCCCGCCGCGGGCGGCCGGCCGCCGCCACCCTGGCGCTGATCTTCGTGCTCCTGGTGTGGGCGCAGCTCGATGACCTGGTAGCGACGCTGAGCTGCGCGATTCCGCTGGCCGTGGTCTGCGGCGCGTCGGCGGCGGCGGTTCTGATCGCGGCCGGGGCCCGCCGGTTGGCCGGGGCAGGCGCAGCCGACGGGCGGCGCGGCCGGCCGGCCGCCGATCCGCCCGGGCTCACCCGCGGCGGCGCGCAGTCCCCGGCCTACGACGCGGCCCTGGCCCTGCTGGCGGCCGCTTCCTTCGGCCTGACCGAGGTGCTGATCAAGGCGATCAGCGACGTGGGCGGGTTCTATTCGCGAGCGATCCCGGCCGGCTCGCAGATCTCGCACTGGTCGACGGTCCCGGCGCAGGTGCACGCGCTCGGGGAGAACCTGCTGATCCTGTTCGGGGCCAACTTCTGGCACCTGCCCCAGCCGCAGGCGGCCTTCGCCTACCTGCACCTGATCTGCCTCGCGCTCGCGCTGATCGGCCTGGTCGTCTCCATCGTCCGGTGGCGGACGGCCGACCGGGTCACGCGGGCGCTTGTCGTCGGCATCTTCGTCATGCTGGCGGCGGGCGCGGCCAGCCCGCTGATGATCCCCAGCGGGGGCACCCACGAGATCGCCGTCATCCTGCCGCTCGGCGCGGTGCTCGGCGGCCGGGTGGTCGGCTCCTGGCTCGCCGCCCGCGCGGAGTCCGGGCAGGTCGCCCGGGCCGGGCGCGCGACCCGGGCGGCGGTGGCCGGGGTGCTCGCCGCGGCCGCCCTCGGCCTGCTGTGCTGCCTCGGCTACGCGGCCGCGCAGCCGGCCGGGCAGCCGAGGAACACCCCGATCGCCAGCTGGCTGCTCGCGCACCATTTCACCAGCGGCCTGAGCGGCTACTGGAACGCGAACATCACCACGCTCCAGACCGGGGGCCGGGTCCACCTGGCGCCGGTGGCCAACGGCGGCACCTACGGCTATCTGTGGGTGGCCGAGGAGGCCTGGTACAACCCGGACGTCTCCTACGCGAACTTCATCGTCACCACCACCCAGCAGCAGGGCACTAGCGACGTCCCGTTGAAGAACGTCCTGGCCTGGTACGGCAAGCCCGTCAGGTCCTACGTCGTCGGCCAGTACACGGTCGTGGTCTACAACCGCAACCTGCTCGAGGACGTCATCCAGCCGACGCCGAGCCATCTGTACGCGCCGAAGGGCGCGGTCCCCCCGCACAAGTCGCACCGCTAGCCGCTGCGCCGCCAACGGCGGAATAACCCACGACCCGGCTCGCGTCGCCGCCGTTCTCCAGTGAATCGCTCTTTGTCACCGCATGATTACGTTAGGCTGCCCGTCATGCTGACGGGGGTGGGCGGTCCAGCGGGGGCGACGCGGGCGGCGCGGGCGGGCAGTGGACGCGGTCAACCGTCCCGGCGAGCCTGGCGCGACCGCCGGGGCTGGCAGGCGGCGGCGGTGGCGGCCGGGGTGGCGCTGCTGTTCTTCTGCGCGCAGCGCGAGGCGCGCCAGATGGGCGTGCAGTCCGACGGCGCCGGGATGGTGCTCGAGAGCTGGGCGATGCTGCACGGCAACCTGCTGCTGCACGGCTGGCACCTGTCCGACGTGTCGTTCTACACGACCGAGCTGCCCGAGTACATGCTGGTCGAGCTGGTCCGGGGGCTGAACCCGGACGTGGTGCGGATCTGCGCCGCGCTCACCTACACGCTGCTGGTGGTGCTGGCGGCGGCGGTGGCCTACGGGGCCAGGCCCGCCGACAAGCGGACGGCCCTGGTCCGGGCCGGCCTCACCGTCGCCGTCATGATCGGCCCGACCGTGGCCGCGACCACCGTGCTGCTCAACGACCCGGATCACACCGGCACGGCCGTCCCGGTCCTGCTCGCGCTGCTGGCGGTCGACCGCGGCCGGCGGCGCTGGTGGGTCCCGGTGGTGGTGGCGGCGGTGCTCGGCTGGGCCCTGGTGGGCGACTCGCTGGTGCTGCTGATCGGGGTGGCGCCGCTGGTGATCGTGTGCGGGGCACGGTCATTCGGCCTGCTCGCGCTGCGCGGGCAGCCGCTCGCGGTCGCCTGGTACGACCTCGCGCTGGCCGCGGCCGGGGTGGCCGCCGCCGTCGGCGGGACCGCGCTGAGCGTGCTGATCAAGTCGAGCGGCGGTTTCGAACTGAGCCCGCAGGCGACGCAGTACGCCGTGCAGTCGGCCGCGGTCCCGGCCAACGCGGCCGCGACCGTGAGCAACTTCCTCGGCCTGTTCAGCGCGGACTTCTTCGGCGCGCGGCTGAACTCCTGGCTGGCGGTGACCGCCGTCCACCTGGCCTTGGCCTGCCTGGTCGCGGGCGGGCTGTTCGTCGCGCTGCGGGCGTCCCGCCGGAACTTTCTGCATGGCGACCTGATCGCGCAGCTGCTGGCGGCCGCCCTCGTGATCAACCTCCTCGGCTATCTGCTGCTCTACCCGGGGTCCACCGCCACCGTGCGGGAGATCGCCCCGGTCTTCGGGCTCGGCGGCGCGCTGGCCGGCCGGGTGCTCGGCGAGCCGCTGCTCCGGCGGCGCCTGGAGCCGCTGCTCGCCCTCGCGGCGGTTGCCGCGGTCACGGTGCTGCTGCCGCCGCTGCTGACCGTCAAGCCAACCCCGCCCGCGGCGTCCGGCCTGGCCCGGTTCCTGGCCGCCCACCAGCTGAGCAGCGGGCTGGCGGGCTACTGGAACGCGGACAGCACGACGCTCGACAGCGCGGGCCGGGTCGTGGTCGCGGCGGTCAGGTTCCGTCCCGGGCAGGGACTGGTCGCGTACCCGTGGGAGATCGACACCCGGCGCTACGACAGCAGCGCCAACGACGCGAACTTCCTCGTCGCGACCGGGCCGGGCGCGCGCTCGGCGGTGACCGAGCCCGAGGCGGTCGCCGCCTTCGGCCAGCCATATCGGCAGTATCGATACCAGGGGTTCACGATCATGCTGTGGCACAAGAATCTGCTCGCCCAGCTGCCACGCTCCTAGCGAGCGGTTTAACCGGCGCTAGCCTTCTCCGCTGAATTTCTCTTTGTTAGCCGCATGATTAGCGTTAAGCTGCCGCGTCATGCTTGACGGGAGTCAGCGGCCCCGCCGGGGCGACGCGAGCGGCGCGAGCGGGCGGCCGACTCGACCAACGGCCCCGGCGGACCTGGCGCGATCGTCCGGGCTGGCGCTGCGGCGGCGGTCGCGGCCGGGGTGGTGCTGCTGTTCTTCTGCGCGCAGCGCGAGGCGCGGCCAGATGGGCGTGCAGTCCGACGGCGCCGCGATGGTGCTCGAGAGCTGGGCGATGCTGCACGGCAACCTGCTGCTGCACGGCTGGCAGCTGGCCGACGTGTCCTTCTACACGACCGAGCTGCCCGAGTACATGCTGGTCGAGCTGGTCCGCGGGCTCAACCCGGACGTGGTGCGGATCTGCGCCGCGCTCACCTACACGCTGCTGGTGGTGCTGGCGGCGGCGGTGGCCCACGGCGCCAGCGGCCGCTGATAACCGGGCGGCCCTGGTCCGGGCCGTGCATCACCGTCGCCGTCATGATCGGCCCGACCCTGCTCGCCGTCACCTTGCTGCTCAACGACCCCGACCACACCGGCACGGCCGTCCCCGTCCTGTTCGCCCTGCTGGTCCGTCGATCGCGCTCGGCGCCGCTGGTGGGTCCCGGTGCTGGTGGCGGCGGTGCTCGGCTGGGCCCTGGTGGGCGACTCGCTGGTGCTGCTGATCGGGGCGGCGCCGCTGGTGATCGTGTGCGGGGCACGGTCATTCGCCCTGCTCGCGCTGCGCCGGCAGCCGCTCGCGGTCGCGTGGTACGACCTCGCGCTGACCGCGGCCGGGGTGGCCGCCGCGATCGGCGGGACCGCGCTGAGCGTCCTGATCAAGGCGAACGGCGGCTTCGCACTGAGCCCGCAGGCGACGCAGTCCACCGTGCCCTCAGCCGCGCTCCCGGCGAACCTGTCCGCGACCGTGAGCGACTTCCTCGGCCTGTTCAGCGCCGACTTCTTCAACGCGCGGCTGAACGCCTGGCTGGCGGTGGCCGCCGTCCACCCGGCCTTCGCCTGCCTGGTCGCGGTCGCGCTGTTCCTCGCGCTGCGCGCGTCCCGCCGGGACTTCCTGGCGGGCGACCTGATCGCGCAGCTGCTGGCGGTCGCGATCGTGATCAACCTCCTCGCCTACGTGCTGCTCTACCCGGGGTCCAGCGGCGACCGTGCGGGAGATCGCCCCGGTCTTCGGGCTCGGCGGCGCGCTGGCCGGCCGGGTGCTCGGCGAGCCGCTGCTCCGGCGGCGCCTGGAGCCGCTGCTCGCCCTCGGCGCGGTCGCCGCGGTCACGGTGCTGGTGCCGCCGCTGCTGATCGTCAAGCCGACCCCGCCCGCCGCGTCCGGCCTGGCCCGGTTCCTGGCCGACCATCACCTGACCGACGGGCTGGCCGGCTACTGGAACGCCGACAGCACGACGCTCGACAGCCGGGCCGGGTCGTGGTCGCGGCGGTCAGATACCACCGCGGGCAGGGGCTGGTCGGCGCTTCCCGTGGGAGATCGAGCCCCGGCTGTTCGACAGCAGCGCCAACGACCCGAACTTCCTCGTCGCGACCGGGCCGGGCGGGCTCTCGGCGGTGACCCCGCCCGAGGCGGTCGCCGCCTTCGGCCAGCCCTACCGGCGGTATCGTTACCAGGGGTTCACGATCATGCTGTGGCACAAGAACCTGCTCCGACAGCTGCGGAGCTCCTAGCGAGCGGATTAAACCCGCGCCCGGGGCGGAATGGAGTCCTCATGCGTCGGGTGATCAAGAGTCTCAGCCGCGTTATGTCGCCTTCGCGGCGGTTCGCCGCGAAGTGACCGCTATTTTCTAAGAGTGCATGAAAGCGGGCAGAGACAGCTGGCAGTTACCGCCCCAGTGGGTGAGGAGCAGACGCGGCCGACCCGTCGGCGGACCGCCGTCCGGCGGCTGTCCGCCATCGCCGCGGTCGCGGCGCTGACCATCGGCCTCTTCTGGGCCTACCTGCTGCAGTCGAGGACCCAGGCGGCCAACTCCGATGCGGCCGCGATGGTGCTGCAGGGCTGGGATATGGCCCACGGCCACCTGCTGCTGCGGGGCTGGCTCCTGTCCGACGTGTCGTTCTACACGTTCGAGGTTCCGCTTGACGGCCTGATCAGCCTGGTCTACGGGCTGCAGTCCGACGTGATCCACGTGGCCGCAGCCGCCGAGTACGCGCTCCTGGTGCTGTTCGCCGCGCTGGTGGCGGCGGGCGCGAGCCGCGACCCGCGACTCGGCGGGCGCGCCGGCGGGGCCGGGGAGAGGGTCATCCGCGGGTTGATCGCGGCCGGGATCATGGTCGCGCCGGGCACCAACCCGGGCGCGCACGTGCTGCTGCTGGCGCCCGACCACACCGGCATCGGCGTCCCGGTGCTGATCGCGCTGCTGGTCGTGGACCGGCTGCGACCCAGTCGGCTGCTGCCCGGGCTCGGAACCGCGCTGCTGGTCTGCCTGCTGCTGATCTGGGCGCAGCTGGACGACCCGGTGGCCGAGTTCAGCTGCGCTCTCCCGCTCGCCCTGGCCTGCGCCACGCCGCTGGCGGCGGCCGGAGTCCGGCCGCTGGCGGACCGGATCCGCGCCCGGAGCGGCCGCCGCACGGCCCCGCCGCTGTCCTGGCGCCGCGAGGCCGAGCTGCACGGATACGACCTCGCGCTGCTGGTGGCCGCGGTCGCCTCGTTCGGCCTGACCCAGCTCGCGAACCGGCTCATGTACCGCATCGGCGGCTTCTACCTGCACGCGATCCCGGCTAAGTCGCAGATCTCGCATTGGTCGACGGTTCCCTCGCAGGTACGCACGCTCGGGCGGAACCTGATGTACCTGTTCGGCGCGAACTTCTGGACCAAGCCGCAGCCGCTGACTGACTACGCCTACCTGCACCTGATCGGCGTCGCGGTCGCGCTGATCGGCCTGCTCACCGCCATCTGGGCCTGGCCGAGGGCGGACCGGGTGACCCGCACGCTCGTGGTCGCGGTCTTCGCCGTGTTCGCGGCGGGCGCGGTCAGCCCGCTCATGCAGCCGATCTCCGGCGCGCACGAGGTCGCGATCATGCTCCCGCTCAGCGCGGCGCTGGCCGGCCGCGTGATCGGGCCGTGGCTGGCCGGCCGACGACAGGCCGAGGACGCAGCCGAGGGCGACCCCCCGGCCGCGGGCGGCCAGTCGGCGTCGCGGGAAGAGCGTCGCGGCCTGCTCGGCCGGCAGGCGCCGACGGCCCGGCTGGCGGTGGCGTGCGTGCTCGTCGCGGCCGGGATCGGCTACCTGTCCGACGTCGGCTACAACTCCGCCCAGCCCTCCCGGCCCTCGGTGAACCAGGCCCTGGCCGACTGGCTGGTCGCTCACGATCTGACCAGCGGCCTCGGCGGCTACTGGGACGCGGACGTTACCGCGCTCGGCAGCGGCGGCAAGGTCACCATCGCGCCGCTGGTTGACGCCGGCAAGTACGGCTACCCCTGGGAATCGCGGGCCGCCTGGTTCGACCCGAAGGTCTCCTCGGCCAACTTCGTCATCGCGCACGTCCAGCAGCTTGGCGCCGGCTACCTCACCGTGGGCCTGGCCACCGCGCACTTCGGCAAGCCCGCGAAGGAGTACTTCCTCGGCCACACCGTGGTCCTGGTCTACGACCGCAACCTGCTGACCAGCGTCATCCAGCCGACCCCGGCCTATCTCTACGGGCCGCCAGCCAACTAGCGCCCGGCCGCCGGCCGGGCCGGAGGCCGTCGTCCCGGCCCGACCGCGGTCCGGGGCCGATCACTCGTTTTACCTCTGAGTGACCATCTGGCTACGCTAGGCTGCCGCTCATGCTTACGGGGGTGGCCGGACGAACGGGCCTGCGTTCAGTGCGTGTGTCAGTTGGGACACGCGGGCGGGCGGGGCGCGCAGGAAACGTGGAACGCGGGCCCGGTGGCCGGGCCGGCTGGCGTGGGCGGTCGCGCTCGCGGTCGCGCTGGCGGCGCTGTTCGCGCTCTCGCTGAGCCAGTCGCTGACGACCGCCCTCAGCTCGGACGGGGCATCGAACATCCTGCAGGCGCAGGCGATGCTGCACGGGAACCCGCTGCTGCGCGGCTGGTGGACCTCGGACGTCTCCTTCTACACGACCGAACTACCCGAGTACGCGCTGGTGGTCGCCGCCCGGGGGCTGTCGCCCGACGTGGTGCACATCTGCGGCGCGCTGACCTACACGCTCACGGTCGCGCTGGCGGGGCTGCTCGCCCGGGGCCGCGCGACCGGCCGGGCCGGGCTGCGCCGGGCCGGGATCGCGGTCGCCATCATGCTCGCGCCCTCCATTCTCGGCGGGACCGAGGTCTTCCTCGAGAACCCCGACCACTTCGGCACCTCGGCCCCGGTCCTGCTCGTCCTGCTGCTGCTTGACTGGGGGGAGGGGCGCGACGAGGTGACCGCGCCGCGCTGGTACGTCCCGGTCGCGGTCTGCGCGCTGCTGGCCTGGACCCAGGTCGGCGACGAGCTGTCGCTGGTGGCGGCCGCGGTTCCGGTCGCGGCGGTCTGCGCGCTCCGCCTCGCGATCACCCTGACCGGTCGGCGCCCCCGGGTCGATCTGCGCTGGGACGGGCTGCTGGCGGCGGCCGCGCTGATCTCGGTCGCGATCGCCAACGTCGCCGAGCGGACTGCGCGGTCGGTCGGCGGGTTCGACCAGCGGCCGGTCCCGGGCACCCGGCTGGCCTCGCTCGGACAGGTCCCCGGCAACGCGCGGGTGCTCTATCAGTCGATCCTGCTGCTGTTCGGCGCCAACAACCCGGGCAAGCCGAACCGGGCGCTCACGATCGCCCAGCACCTACCGCTCGTACTCAGCGCCGACCTGCACGTCATCGGCGTGGTGGTGGCCGGGGCCGGGCTGGTCGCGGGCATCGCGGCCGGCTTCCTGCGGCCGGCCGGAGGAAGCCGGCCGCGCTGGGCGACGGGGAACCTAGCCGACCGGGACCGCGTCAACCAGGTCCTCGTGGTGGCCATCGCCGTCACCATCGCGGCCGGCCTGTTCAGCACGGTGCTGCAGTCGCTCACCAGCGCGCACGAGGTGGCGGCGCTGCTGCCGCTGGGCGCGGTGCTGGCCGGCCGGACGCTGCCGTCGGCCGCCCGGCCGCTGGCCGAGCGCCTCGTCCGGACCCGGCCGGCCAACGTCGCGAACATCGCGAACGTGCGGACCGTGGTGACCGCGGCCTCGGTGGCGCTCGCGGGGTGGCTCGCCGTCGGCGTGGCCGAGGCCGGCTACGCCGCAACCTGGCCGCCCTCACCGGTGCCGGTGCAGAACGTGGCCGCCTGGCTAGTCGCTCATCACCAGCGGGTCGGCCTGGCCGCCTACTGGCAGGGCGCGCAGACCACGGTCACCAGCGGCGGCCGGGTTCTGGTGGCGCCGGTCACCGCCTCCGGGATCGGGGCCAAGCACTGGGAGGCGTCGTCGGCCTGGTACCAGCCGAGCCGGCACCGGGCCACGTTCGTCATCGCCGAACTCGATCCGACCTACCCGGAGGACTCGCTCACGGTCGCCTCCGCCCGGGCCCGCTTCGGCCGGCCCGCCGCCGAGTACCGGGTGGGCGCCGACGTCGTCATGATCTACCGGTACAACCTGCTCACCCGACTGCGGGGCCGGGCGTTTCCCGGGCCGTCGTGATAGCCGGGGAGTCGACCCGGCTCGCCGCGCCGGCCCGATCGGCCCGATCGCGGCGTCGGGCGGCGCTGTGGGCGGCCGTCACCGCCGTCGCCGCGGTGGCGCTGTTCGCGGGTTACCTGGGCCAGTCGCGGACCGTCTCGGTCGGCTCGGACGGCGCCTCGCAGGCGCTGCAGGCGTGGGACATGCTGCACGGGAACCCGCTGCTGCGCGGCTGGTGGGTCACCGACGTGTCCTTCTACACCACCGAGCTCCCGCAGTACGCGCTGCTCGAGCTCGTTCGCGGGCTGACCCCCGACGTCATGCACGCCGGCGGCGCGATGACCTACACGCTGCTGGTGCTCGCGGCCGCGTTCCTCGCCCGGGGCCGCGCCCGCGGCCTGGCCGGCCTCACCCGGGCGCTAATCGCGGCCGGGATCATGCTCGCGCCGCAGCTCGGCCCCGGGACCGAGACGCTCGTCCTCTCCCCCGATCACACCGGCACCGCCGTCCCGGTACTGCTGGTCTGGCTGCTGATCGACCGCTGGCCGGCCCGCTGGCACGTCCCGGTGCTGGTCTGGCTCACCCTCGCGTGGGTCTCGGTCGCGGACACCCTGACCCTCTTCATCGCGGTCATACCGCTCGCGCTGGCCTGCGCCCTCCGGGTGGCCCGGGGCGTGCTCAGAAACTCGGAATCGCTCCGCGAGCGCGGGTACGAGCTGGCGCTGTTGGCGGCGGCGGCGCTCGCGACCCCGACCGCGCTCGCCGCCACCGCGCTGATCCGGGCGCTCGGCGGCTGGCAGGTGAACGGGCTCCCGACCGCCCTGGCGGCGGCCGGGCAGCTGGCCGGGAACGCGCGGCTCACCGGCGAGGGCGTGCTCGGGCTGTTCGGCGCGGACGTGTTCGGCGCCGCGGCAACCGGCTCGGCCCTGGCCGTCGCGTTCGCGCTCGCCCACCTGGCCGGCGTCGCGCTCGCCGCCGCCGGGCTGATCGCGGCGGCGACGGCGGCGGCCCGCCGCCGCCTCGACCTCATCGACGGGGTCCTGCTGACCGGCCTGGTACTCAACCTGGCCGCCTACGTGGCCGGCGTGCAGGCGGTGAACATCACCTCGACCAGGGAAATCGCCCCGGTTCTCCCGTTCGCCGCCGCGCTCGCCGCCCGCCAGCTCACCGGTCGGCTCCCCGGCGGCCGCCCGGCCGCGCGCCGCCGCCACCCGCTCAGCTACGCCCTGCCGGCGCTGCTCGCGTGCTACGCCGCCATGCTCGGCTACGACGCGGCCCAGCCTCCGGCACCGCCGCAGTACGCGAACCTGACCGCCTGGCTCTCGGCCGAGCATCTGACCGAAGGGCTCAGCGGCTACCACCAGGCCAACATCGTGACCCTGGAGAGCGGCGGCGCGGTCACCCTGCGCCCCGTCACCACGACAAGGCCGGGTCTGATCGGCGCGTACACCTGGAATGCGTCCGCTGCCTGGTTCGACCCGGCCAACCGGACCGCGCGCTTCCTGCTGCTCACCGCTCCGGGCGCCCCCGCCGCGGCGGGCGGCTCGGGGCTGACCATCGCCGAGGCGACGGCCACGTTCGGCCGCCCGGCCAGGACCTACCGGCACGACGAGTACGTGATCCTGCTGTGGCCGCGCGGGGAGAACCTGCTCGCCCGGCTCCGCTCGCCCGCGGCGGCCGGCTAGACCGAGACTTTCCGCGCGATCAGCAGGAACTGCTTGCCGAGCAGCGGCCACATGGCCGGCGTGTGCAGGTAGGTCCTGGTCAGCCGGGCCGACGGCGGCAGCACGCCGCGGAACGAGAACGGCAGGAACCGCGGCGCCACCGACTCGACCTCGAACCCGGCCGCGTACAGGTGCTCTTTCACCGCGACGTGGGTCAAGATCACCGTGTGATCGGCGCAGTCGAAGTACTCGCGCGGGCAGTACTTGAAGTTGGGGCCCATGATCGCGATCCGGCCGCCGACCGTCATCGAGTCGTGCAGCCGGCCGAGCAGCGCCGCGACCGCGTTCTGGTCCGGCAGGTGCTCGAGGAAGTTGGAGATCCAGACGCCGTCGAAGTAATCGTCGGGGAGATCGGCGTCCATGATGTCGGAGATGATCATCTTGACGCCGTCGGCCTCGAGGTCGACCTGCTTGACCATGTCCACGGCCCAGCGTTCCTCGGCCGGGACGGCGCGGATAAACTCGCCGCGGCCGGCCGCCGGGTCGAGCATGCGCTTCGGCGCGCCCATCCGGGCGTGCACGTACTGGGCGATCTCGCTCCAGACCGCTAGCTTCCCGGCCTGCTCGACATCGCGGAACCGGTACTTATACAAACGCTCGTAGTTGATGCCGAGCTCCGGTCGCGTTGGCGCGGACGGGACCGGCGGGGCTTGGGCTGCCATGCCAGAGACCGTACCGACGTTTGATTAGCAATTCACAGGATTCTGTGTATTTCTACCCAACTTCACTGGGGTATGCGAATCGCGTGCGGTATACAGCGCGCAACCCGCAGGCGAGAGCAGATGCTGTGGCTTTAGGTAGCCTATTGACTACGTTGAGTCGATCACCTCCGATTTGCGGATGCCCCGGATGCGTGATCATGATCCTGCTCGGCACCGCCCGGCAGGAAACCTGCGCGTCCTGCGGCAGTAACCAGCATCACACCGGTATCCTGAACACCAGGTGAGCGGGTAAAGTAGCTAATTTGTGCGTATTATAGGCATATGGCCGGTCACCGACCGTTCGGCGGCTAGTCTCTAGTCGTTTCAGCACTGCCGTGTAGACTCGGCGGCAAGGCGAGTCCCCTGCACGGGACTCATCCCTGTGACTTTAAGGACGCAAATAATGTTTGCTGACCTGTTCGACAGCCCGTGGAAGATCCTGATCGTCGCGATCGTGATCATCGTGCTGTTCGGGTCGCGCAAGCTGCCGGCTGCAGCTCGCTCGCTCGGCCAGTCGATGCGCATCCTCAAGACCGAGGTGCAGGGCCTGCACGAGGACAACGAGACGGCCACGACGCACAGCGCGCCCGTCCCGACCCCCGCCCAGATCCAGCCGACGGCCGCGCCGGTGGACCACCAGGCCCAGATTGACGCGCTCAGCGCCCAGCTCGCGAACCTGCAGCAGAACGCCGCCGGCAACAAGGCGACCGACAACGTGCAGGCGCAGTAAGACCGAGCGCGCTGCCAGCCCCAGTAGATCCCCCTCCGGGAAGACGGTCGTAAACGATCATGGCATCGAAGCCTTCCGCCATCAGGGGTGCCCGCATCGTCGGCGAGCGTTACGTGCGCGCCAAGCAGCAGGCCAACCCGGAGGGGCGGATGCCCCTGATGGACCACCTGCGCGAGCTGCGCAACCGGGTGGTCAAGGCGGCGCTGGCCATCATCGTCGGCATGATCATCGCGCTCTGCTTCTCCAGCCCCACGATCAGCTGGATCATGAGGCCGTTCTGCGAGGCCACGGTGCACGGCCTGACCGGCTGCAAGCAGCCGGGCGACCAGCTCACCACGACCGGCATCTTCGACCCGCTGTCGCTCCGGATCAAGCTCGCGTTCTACATCGCGCTGATCGGCACCTGCCCGGTCTGGCTGTACCAGCTCTGGGCGTTCATCGCCCCCGGCCTGTACGGCCGCGAGAAGAAGTGGGCCTACCTGTTCACCGGCACCGCGGTCCCGCTCTTCGTCGGCGGCGCCGTGCTCGCCTACCTGGTGATGAGCAAGGGCCTGCACTACCTGCTCGGCCTGACCCCCGGCGGGGTGCTGAACCTGCCGAGCTTCGACACCTACCTGAGCTACTTCACCGGCATGATCGTCGGTTTCGGTATCGTGTTCGAGCTGCCGCTGGTGATCGTCATGCTCAACCTGGCGGGCATCCTCACCCACGAGCGGTTCCGCAAGTGGCGCCGGCTGCTGATCTTCGGCGTCTTCCTGATCTCCGGCATCGTGAACCCGAGCCCCGACCCGGGCACGATGCTCATCCTCGGCGGGGCCGCGGTCGCGCTGGTCGAGTTCGCCGAGATCTTCGTGTACTTCAACGACAAGCGCCGGGCCAGGCGCAACCCGTACGCGGACCTCGCCGACGACGAGCTTTCGCCGGTCGACGCGCCCGAGCCGGTCGACGTCGATAGTTCCCTTAACTAAGTAACGCGACGCCTCACCCGTATCACGCGGGACCGAAGTCTCATACGCTGGAGCTATGAGCACCCCGGTGGGCCCGGCCGAAGGCTACGCGAGGTTCCGCGAGCGGCAGGCCGCCCCTGAGTTCGCTTCGTTCCGCGATCTGTACGGCTTCGACTTCGATCCGTTCCAGATCGCCGCCTGCACCGCCCTCACCAGCGGCGACGGCGTGCTGGTGGCGGCGCCGACGGGATCAGGCAAGACCGTCGTGGGGGAGTACGCGGTGCACCTGGCGCTCGAGCAGGGCCGCAAGTGCTTCTACACCACGCCGATCAAGGCGCTGTCCAACCAGAAGTACAACGACCTCGTCAAGCGCTACGACAGCGACACGGTGGGCCTGCTCACCGGCGACAACGCGGTCAACGGCGGCGCCCCGATCGTGGTGATGACGACCGAGGTGCTGCGGAACATGCTCTACGCGGGCTCGGCCACGCTCAAAGACCTCGGCTACGTAGTCCTCGACGAGGTGCACTACCTGGCCGACCGGTCGCGCGGCGCGGTCTGGGAAGAGGTGATCATCCACCTCCCCGAGTCGGTCCGGGTGGTCGCGCTATCGGCCACGGTCTCCAACGCCGAGGAGTTCGGCGACTGGCTCGCCCAGGTCCGCGGCGGCACCGAGGTCATCGTCGACGAGCACCGGCCGGTGCCGCTGTGGCAGCACATGCTGGCCGGCCGCCGCCTCTACGACCTGTTCACCGACGACAACCACCGCCAGGTCAACCCCGACCTGGTCCGGCTGGCCCGGCGCGAGGAGATCCGGCCGCCCGCCAGCCGCCCCGGCCGCGGCGGCCACCGGCCCAAGCGCAACCAGCCGCCGTACCGGCCGGAGACCATCGACCGGCTCGACGCGGCCGGGCTGCTGCCCGCGATCACGTTCATCTTCAGCCGGGCCGGCTGCGACGCCGCCGTCCAGCAGTGCCTGCAGGCCGGGCTGCGGCTGACCACGCCCGCCGAGGCGGAGCAGATCGAGGCCGTCGCCTCCCGGCGGACCAGCGACATCCCCGACGAGGACCTCACCGTCCTCGGCTACCACGACTGGGTCCTCGCGCTCAGGCGCGGCATCGCCGCCCATCACGCGGGCATGCTCCCGGTGTTCAAGGAGGTCGTCGAGGAGCTGTTCACCCAGGGCCTGGTCCGGGCCGTGTTCGCGACCGAGACCCTCGCGCTCGGCATCAACATGCCCGCCCGCACGGTCGTGCTCGAGAAGCTCGACAAGTGGAACGGCGAGGCCCACGTCGCGCTCACCCCGGGCGAGTACACGCAGCTCACCGGCCGCGCGGGCCGCAGGGGGATCGACGTCGAGGGGCACGCGGTGGTGCTCTGGCAGCCGGGCCTCGACCCGGGCGCGGTGGCCGGCCTCGCGAGCACCCGTACCTACCCGCTCAACTCCAGCTTCCGCCCGTCCTACAACATGGCCGTCAACCTGACCGGCCGGGCGGGCCGCCAGCGCGCCGCCGCCCTCCTGGAGTCGAGCTTCGCCCAGTTCCAGGCCGACCGGGGCGTGGTCGGGCTGGCCCGCAGGCTGCGCCGGGTCAAGGAGGCCGCCGACGAGCTCGCCCGCCAGGTCAGCTGCGACCGGGGCGACTTCATGGAGTACGCGGCGCTGCGCCGTCGGCTCACCGACTCCGAGCGCGGCGCGTCCAGAAGCCGCGGCGCCGCCCAGCGCGCGCAGGCCCGCCGCGTCCTCGCCACCCTCCGCCGGGGCGACATCATCCGGGTGCCGTCCGGCCGCCGGGCCGGCTTCGCGGTGGTGCTCAACCCGCCCCCGGCCGAGGGCGGCTTCTCGCCCAACCGGGCCGACGGCCCGCTCGTGCTGACCGAGCACGGCCAGCTCAAGCAGCTGTCGGCGGTCGACTTCCCGGTCCCGGCCGAGCCGGTCGAGCACCTGCGGATCCCGAACTCGTTCAGCGAGCGCTCACCCAAGCACCGCCGCGATCTGGTCTCCTCGATGCGCTCCAAGATCGCCGGCCGCGATCTGGATCTGCCGCCCCGTCGCCGCCGGTCGTCGGCTGGTGCCGATCAGGATTATCCCGAACGGTCCCTGTCCTCCGCCTCATCCGGCCACGACTTCGCCGCCGGTGGCAACGCCGACGGCCAGGACGGACTGCCCGGCGACGGCGACGTCGCCGAGCTGCGCCGGCTGATCCGCCGCCACCCCTGCCACGGCTGCCCCGACCGCGAGCAGCACGCCCGGGCGGGCGAGCGCTACTTCCGCCAGCAGAAGGAGGTCGAGGATCTCGAGCGGCAGATCAACAGCCGCTCGCACGTGATCGCGCGGACCTTCGACCGGGTCTGCGCGGTCCTCGACGAGCTCGGCTACCTCGACGGCGACACCGTCACCGCCGACGGCCAGCGGCTCTCCCGGCTGTACTCCGAGCTTGACCTGGTGGCGGCCGAGTGCATCCGCCGCGAGGTCTGGGACGGTCTTAACCCGGCCGAGCTGGCCGCCTGCGTGTCGGTCCTGTCGTTCGAGTCCCGCAAGCAGTCGGATGACGCCGAGCCCGCCCGGCTGCCCGGCGGCCCGGTCCGCGACGTGCTCACCGCGATGAGCCGGACCTGGGCCGAGCTCGACCAGCTGGAGCGGCGGAACGGGCTCTCGTTCCTGCGCGAGCCCGACTCGGGCTTCGTCTGGGCGGCCTACCGCTGGGTGCGCGGGGCCAAGCTGGAGGACGTGCTCGACTCGGTCCCCGGCCTGACCCCGGGCGACTTCGTCCGCTCGGTCAAGCAGCTAATCGACCTGCTCGACCAGATCGCGGCCGCGCCCGCCCCTGCGACGCCACCAGAAAGTCCCCCCGCGCCAAGCCCCGCCCGACCGCGGCCGAGGGCGAGCCCGCCCCGCGCGACCGGGACGTCGCCGCCACCGCCCGCGCCGCCATCGACGCCATGCGCCGCGGCGTCATCGCGTACACCACCCTCACCGACTGACTCAAGGCCCTCGCAGGCCCGGTCAACCGTCACTGGTCACTCGTCTTCCGGCGGGATGCGGACCGGTCGCCGATTGGCACCTTAACCGGGTCTCGAGCGGGTTCGGCCGGCCGATCGCGGGCAGGCCAGTCGGTGCAGGCGGTCCGCGCCTGTGGTCTACCCAGGACGACCGAACCAGGAGAGACCCGTGACCAACCCCGAGGAATCACGTCACCTAGAGATCAAGGACGAGACCGACCGCACGGTCGCCAAGGCCGACGTAACGACCGAGCTCGGACCGGAGGGCACCGTCCGCACATCCATGCAGTCGGACGCCTACACGCCCCCCGGCTACCGGGCGAGCCTGGTCGACGCGGTCATGGACCTGCCCGAGGTGCAGGCGAGCGACCGGGTCGAGGCGGCCGTCCCCTACGGCGACGCCGAGTCGCTGGAGCGGCTGCGCGAGCGCACCGAAGACGCCCAGACCCGGGCGGCCGGCGCCACCACCCTGCTCGACGCGAACGTGCCGAGCCAACCCGACGGCACCGAACCCGGCGGCACGGCACCCGAGGGCACCGAACCCGACGGCGAGCCGCTGCCGTAGCCCCGGTTCGGGGTCAGCTCGGCTGGTAGCCGGCCCCGGCCAGCATGTGCCGGAGGTCAACGACGGTCTGCGGGTCGATGTCCTTGCCCGACGGCGGGTCGATGAAGGCCTGCCCGTCGCCGACCGTCACCTCGACCTTGTGATCATGGTGGGTGGTGACCGTGCCGACGGCCTCGAGCAGCGACACCACCGCGTGCCACTCGATGTTGCGGCTCACCGGGTGCGCGAAGATCTGCGCCAGCGTGTCGCGGTGGCGGCCGCTCAGGTGCTCTGGCTCAGGCATGGATGTCATGATCGCTCCTGTCTGTTACCTGCCACCCTAGCCAGGCTGGTCAGGGTGACGTCAGCCGGCCGGTGCCGCCTCCTCGGGCCGGGCGAACTCGTCGCGGATGCCCAGCCGCAGGTGCTCGCTGTGGTACACGGCCTCGTCAAGGAGCATCGCGACGTGGTCGTCGTAGAGCGCGTAGACGGTGCTCTTGCCCTGCCGGGTTCCGGTCACCAGGCCGAGGTGCCGCAGCAGGCGGAGCTGGTGCGAGACCGCCGACTGCTCCATCTCGATGTCGGCCGACAGCCGGGTGACCGAGCACGGCTCGCGGCGCAGCCGGGCCAGGATCAGCAGCCTGCTCGGGGTCGCCAGGGCCTGCAGGGTCTCGGCCACCGACGCGGCCGTGGCGGCGTCGAGCACCGCCGGCGGGGTCTTGCGCCCGGCCCGATCCCTCGCTTCATGACCCATGGCAGCAGGATACCAGCCGTGCTCATATGAACACTTCTTCATTTCATCCGGTACGATGAGGGAATGTCCGCCGACCGAGAGAGCACGCGATGACCACCGACCTGATGCCGCCCGGCGGCCGGCAGCGGCAGCGGCGCGAGTTCCGGCGTTGGCGCCAGCGCCGGCGTTGGCCCGGCCCGCGGCGCTGTCGGCGCGGACCGCGCCCGGCCGAGCCGCGCTGGCATCTGGTCGCTGCCCGAGGTCCGCTGGGCGACACTGGCCACCGCGCTGTTCGCGGTCGGCCTGGCCGCCCACTTCACCGGTGCCCCGGCCGCCGCCGCCTGGACGTTCTTCCTCGCCAGCTACGCCGCCGGCGGGTGGCAGCCGGGCCTGGCCGGGCTGGTCGCGCTGCGGGCCAAGACCCTGGACGTCGACCTGCTCATGGTGCTGGCCGCGATCGGCGCCGCCGCCGTCGGCCAGGTCCTCGACGGCGGACTGCTGATCGTCATCTTCGCCACCTCCGGGGCGCTCGAGGCGGTGGCGACCCATCGCACCGCCCAGGCCGTCCGCGGGCTCCTCGCCCTGGCCCCCGAGCAGGCCGTGCGGTTCACCGGCGACGGGATCGAGGAGACGGTGGACGCCGAGGGCCTGCGGATCGGCGACGTCATCCTGGTCCGCCCGGGCGAGCGAATCGCCGCCGACGGCCGGGTGCTCTCCGGCGCCAGCGACGTGGACCAGGCCACGATCACCGGCGAGCCGCTGCCGGTGGCCAAGGCGGCCGGGGACGAGGTGTTCGCCGGAACCGCCAACGGCACCGGCGCGCTGCGAGTGCGGGTGGGCCGGGGACCCCGGGACTCCGTGGTCGCCCGGATCGTGGCCATGGTCGAGGAGGCGGCCGCCACCAAGGCCAGCACCCAGCTGCTCATCGAGAAGGTCGAGCAGCGCTACTCAATCGGCATGGTCACCGCCACCGTGCTCCTGTTCGCCGTCCCGCTGCTGGCCGGGGCGGCGTTCCAGCCTAGCCTGCTGCGCGCGATGACGTTCATGATCGTCGCCTCGCCGTGCGCCGTGGTGCTGGCGACGATGCCGCCGCTGCTCGCCTCGATGGCCAACGCCGGACGGCACGGCGTGCTGGTCAAGTCGGCCGTGGTGATGGAGCGGCTCGGCGCCACCACCCTCGTCGCCTTCGACAAGACCGGAACCCTGACCGAGGGCCTGCCCCGGCTGGCCGAGATCAGGCCGCTGCCCGGCCCCGGCCTGAGCGAACAGGAGGTCCTTGCGCTGGCGGGGGCGGCCGAAGTCCCATCCGAGCACCCGCTCGGCCGGGCGGTGACCGCCGCCGCCCGTAACGCCGGACTGGCTCTGGCCCCGGCCGACGCGTTCACCGCGCAGCCGGGCCGTGGCGTGCGGGCTCGCGTCAGCGGGCACCTGGTGGAAATCGGCAGCCCCGCCCGGCTGCTCGGACCGGACGTTCGCCCCGCGATCGCGGCGCCGGTGGCGGATCTGGAAGACGGCGGTCAGACCGTGGCCGTCGTTCTCATCGACGGCAGGCCGGCCGCGCTGCTCGGCATCGCCGACCGGATACGGCCGGCCGCCCACGGCGCGGTCGCCCGCATCAGCGCGGTCACCGGCGCCGCGCCGGTGCTGCTGACCGGGGACAACCAGCGCGCCGCGAGCAGGCTCGCGGCCGAGGCGGGGATCACCGACGTCCGGGCCGGGCTGCTCCCGCAGGAGAAAGTCGAGGCCGTGCGCGCGCTGCAGGCGACCGGCCGGCGCGTCCTGCTGGTGGGCGACGGCGTCAACGACGCTCCCGCCCTGGCGGCGGCCCACATCGGGGTCGCGATGGGCCGCGCAGGCTCCGACCTGGCCCTCGACACCGCCGACGCGGTGATCATGCGCGACGACCTGGCGACCGTCCCCGCGATCATCACGCTCTCCCGCAGCGCCCGTCGGGTGGTCACCGCCAACCTCGCCATCGCCGCCACCATCATCACCGCCCTGGTCATCTGGGACCTCGCCGGGCACCTGCCGCTGCCGCTCGGCGTCCTCGGGCACGAGGGCTCCACCGTCATCGTCGGCCTCAACGGCCTCCGACTGCTGCGCAAGAGCGCCTGGGCCAGGGCGCTGCGCGGCTGAGCAGCCGCGTGAACGGGACCGCTCCCCGCCCGGCCGGTTGAGGGGCTACTGATCTCGGCTGATATACTCATCGGCAGCGAAGGGGAGTAGCCCCGCAGCTGGGATGTCGACATACTGGCTAGCCCCATCGGGGCGGGCCCGGCCCCCAGGGCGCCTGGTTGAGGCGCTGGGCGAGACCTTCGGCCGCAGCCTGACCGCTGCCACGCCGAAGCCTCCCCATCGGGCCTCCGGCGCGGCCCCACCGTAAGGACCCTGGACTCTCCATGAACTTCGCCGTGCTCGGCACCGTCTTCGGCCTGATCTTCCTCGCGGAGCTGCCCGACAAGACCGCCCTCGCCAGCCTGGTGCTCGGCACCCGCTACCGGCCGCTGCACGTATGGACCGGCGCCGCGGCCGCGTTCTTGGTGCACGTCTCGCTGGCGGTGGCGCTCGGCAGCCTGCTGACCCTGCTGCCGCACCGGCTGCTGCAGGCCGTCGTGGGGGCGCTGTTCCTGCTCGGCGCGGTGCTGCTGCTGCGCGGACGGCACGGCGAGGAGGATGAGAATCTCGCCATCGCCGAGGGCAAGCGCCCGACGTTCTTCCGGGTGGCGAGCACGAGCTTCCTGGTCATCCTGGTGGCCGAGTTCGGCGACCTGACCCAGCTCGTGACCGCGAACCTGGCCGCCAAGTACCACGACCCGCTCATCGTCGGCCTCGGCGCGGTCCTCGGGCTGTGGGCGGTGGCCGCGCTCGCGATCGCCGGCGGCCGCAGCCTGCTCAAGGTCATCCCGATCAGCGTGATCACCCGCGTCGCGGCGGCCATCATGGCGGTGCTCGCCGCCATCAGCATCGTCAGCGCAATCCGCGGCTGAGTACCCTAGTCGTCGCTGGTCATGGCGTGCCGGAGCTTGATCAGGGCCTCCCGGATCCGTCCCTTGACGGTGCCAAGCGGCGCACCCAGGATCGCGGCGACCTGGCGGTGGGTATGGCCGCCGAAGTAGGCGAGGGCGATGACCTCCCGCTGCGGCCCGGTCAGCTTGCTCAGGGACCGGGCCAGCCGCTCGCGGTCGAGGGCCTCCGCCGCGGCCTCGTGGGTCTGGTCCCACAGCTCGGCGGGCGGGGCGGCCTGCTGGTCGCGGACGGCGGAGGCAGCGGAGCTGCGGACCCGGTCGATCGCCCGCCGCCGCGCGATCATCATCGCCCACCCGGCGGCGCTGCCCTTGCCCGGATCGTAGTGCCCGGCGGTCGACCACAGCTCGAGGAACACCTCCTGGGTGACCTCCTCGGACTGGGCCGGGTCGCGCAGCACGGTCGCGACCTGCCGGTAGACCGGCTCGCGGAGCTGCTCGTAAACCAGGTCGAAGGCCCCGTGCTGCCCGCGGCCCACGGCAGCGAGCAGCGAATCCAGGTCCCGGTCGGCCGGGGGCGGGGGGCCAGGCCGCCCGCGCTGGTGCGTGCTCACGACCGGTATTCGAAGACGGCGGGCCTTCAGCTTGCCCTCAGCCTCCCCTTATCGACAACGATGACATCACGCCACCCCGCCCCCACCCCGCAGCCGCCCCCACCCCCACCGCAAACCGCCCCGCCATGGCAACCGCCCCGCCACGGCAACCGCCCCGCCACGGCGACCGCCCCGCCACGACCCGTTCCACCGCGCCCACCGTGCAATCACCTGCGGGCAACAGCTAATTGCCTAGTAAAAAGATCGTAATAATTGACATGACGAGCGCGGCGGTGGCAGCCTGGGCTGACCGGCGGGTGTTGGCCCCGTGGTCGCGGGCAGGGTACAGACCAGGCAAGCCCGCAGCTGACTCATAGACGTGGGCTATGGATCTATAGGAAAGTGGTATTTGTGCTGATGTAAGCCCGGTTGTTACCGTGGTGGAGAGTGATCCAGGAGGTGCGATGTCCCGTTCAGTTGCCGAACTGCCCAAGGTTGCAGGCACGTGTCCGGAGCCGCTGACCGCCGCGATCCGTCGCGCCGTGCGATCCGGCGGCTCGTGGCAGGAGACCGCCGACCGCGTCGTCAGGGCCTTCGGCGGCCGCGTCCCCGGGCCCGGCCTGCTGTCGGCCGCGAAGCTGGCCGGCGATCCGAGCGGCTACCAGACGCACCTGGTGCACGCCGAGCCGGACGGCTCGTTCTCCATCGTGGTCATGGTCTGGCTGCCGGGCCAGCAGACCCCGATCCACGACCACCTGACCTGGTGCTGCACGGCGGTCCTGCAGGGGACCGAGTACGAGGAGGTCTACGCCCTCCGCGGCGACCACCTCGAGGTGGTCAAGCGGAACGCGAACCCGGTCGGCGCCGTCAGCGGCTTCGCCCCGCCCGGCGACATTCACCGGGTCACCAACATCGGCGACTCCGTGGCCGTCTCGATGCACGTCTACGGCACCGACATCACCCGCGTCGGCTCAAGCGTTCGCCGCACCTACGACCTCCCGGTCCGCTAGCCTCCGCCCGTCACCGAACGCCCTCCGCGCGCCCGCCCGTCACCGAACGCCCTCCCGGCACGCCCGTCCCGTCGGGCCGGACTCAGCCGGCCACCCATTTGATAACAGCAAGAAGCGTCTGGTCCCGCCTCATGATGGACCGTTGTGTACACGTGGATGTACACAACGGTCCACGATCGCCCGAATCGCACCCGCGCGAGCCTCGCCATCGAGATAACAGCAAGAAGCGCTTGCGCGCTTGCGAGCGGGCCCCGCGCAGGGAAGCCGGGTCCCTCGGTCGGTGCTCCCCGCCGCCCGCAAGCCCCGTCCGCGTCATGTCGATGGCGTAGCCGACAGTCCACGGCGGCGTCGACCCGGCAGCCGACCGCACCTCTCCCGCACCGCAAGGCCCGCCATGGCTCTCCTTGTCACATGAGGTCCGGCCACCGCGTTCGGCAGCCCTCGAGCCACCTCCGCCCCACGAGGGCATCCGAGACCCTTCAGTCATTAACGCCATGCTTAATAGTTGACGATAGAAGCGCACAGTTGCATCGAGAACTACAGCGATATATCGTTGAGCTACCAACGAAGGTACGAAGACGATAGGAAGAAGGTGACGTGCCATGCGTGAGGAACACAGGCACGGAATGCGAGGAGACGGAGACTGGGGACCGCAGCGGCCGGGCCGCCCCGAGTGGGGACCTGGATCGGGACGCGGCCCGGGCCGCCGAGGCGGCGAGCGCGGCGAGCGGGGAGACCGCGGCGACCACGGCGAGCGAGGAGAACGCGGCGAGCACGGCTACGGCCGCCACGGAGGACGGGGCGGGCCCTTCGGCCCCGGATTCGGCCCGATGAGCCCCGGCGGACCGGGCGGCGGGTTTGCGGGGATGTTCGACCGGCAGGCGATGTTCGACCGGCACGCGTTCGGCCGGGGCCCGCGGGCGCGCAAGGGCGATGTCCGCGCGGCCATCCTCGACCTGCTCGACGAGGGCGGCCAGTGGAACGGCTACCAGCTGATCCAGGAGATCGCCGGGCGCACCAGCGGCGTCTGGCGGCCGAGCGCGGGGTCGGTCTACCCGGCCCTGCAGCAGCTTGAGGACGAGGGCCTGATCGCCCCCGAGGGCGAGGGCCGCCGCCGGATGTACGCGCTGACCGAGGCGGGCCAGGCCTACGCGGCCGAGCACGCCGAGGAGCTGCGCGGCTCCTGGGACGCCGTCGCCGGGATGACCGACGACGAGGCGATCGAGCTCGGCGACCTGATCCGCCAGGTCATGATCGCGGTCATGGAGGTGCGCCGGGCCGGTTCGCCCGAGCAGCTCACCCAGGCCCGCGCGGTGCTCGCGCAGACCCGGCGCTCGATGTACCGGATCCTGGCCGAGGACGACCCGACCGGGACGGCCAGCGACCCGACCGGGACGGCCACCGACACGCCGACGGCCACCGACACGCCGACGGCCAGCGACACGGCGACGGCGGCAACCGACACCACGGCGGTCGACGACGCGCCGGACGACGGCGCGTGAGCGAGCCCGTCGTCCAGGTCACCGACCTGGTCAAGCGGTACGGCGAGATCGAGGCGGTGCGCGGTATCAACTTCGCCGTGACGGCCGGGGAGACCTTCGGTTTCCTCGGCCCGAACGGCGCCGGCAAGTCCACCACGATCAAGATCCTGTGCACCCTCGCGAACCCCTCCTCGGGGTCCGCGCGGGTCGCCGGCTATGACGTCGTCAAAGACCGGGACGAGGTTAGAAGGAACATCGGCCTGGTCTTCCAGGACACCACCCTCGACGCCTACCTGACCGGCGAGCAGAACCTCCGCTTCCACGCCGACCTGTACGGCGTCCCCCGCCAGCAGCTCCCGCCGAGGCTCAAGCAGGTTCTGGAAATGGTGAACCTGTGGGACCGCAAAGACTCGGTGGTCTCCACCTATTCAGGCGGCATGAAGCGCCGTCTGGAGATCGCCCGCGGCCTGCTGCACGCGCCCCGGGTGCTTTTCCTCGACGAGCCAACTGTCGGCCTTGACCCGCAGACCAGGTCCTCCATCTGGGAATACGTCAATGACCTGAAGCGCCGTGAGGATATAACGATCTTCCTCACCACGCATTACATGGACGAGGCGGAGCACTGCGATCGCATTGCGATCATCGACCACGGCAAAATCGTCGCGATCGACACCCCCGAGAACCTCAAGGCGAGCGTGGGCAAGGACCGGGTCCAGATCTCCACCGCCGACGACGCGGCCGCCATCGGCGACCTCAAAGCCAAGTTTGACCTCGACGCGGCCGTCCGCGAGGGCCTGGTCACGTTCAGCGTGGCGTCGGGCGAGCAGTTCGTGCCCCGCCTGTTCGCCGAGCTGCCCCAGCAGATCCGGAGCGTCAGCGTGGCCCGGCCGACCCTGGACGACGTGTTCATGTCCTACACCGGCCGGACGATCAGGGACACCGAGGCGACCGCGGGCGACAAGAACCGCGGCATGATGATGGCGATGCGGAGAGGGAGATAGCGCCGATGACCGCCCAACTCACCACCCCCGAGGTCGACCCGGTCACCGCCGCGATCCGCGTCTCCGTCCCCGAGCGCGGGCTCCGCCAGGATCTGCGCGCGGTCCGCATCGTCTGGCACCGGGAGCTGATCAGGTTCAAAAGCGACCGGCTGCGAGCGGTCACCAGCCTGGTCCAGCCGGTGCTGTTCCTGTTCGTCCTCGGCACCGGCCTGTCCTCGCTGGCGGGCCACGGGCTGCCGCCGGGCATCAGCTTCAAAACGTTCGTCTATCCGGGCGTGCTGGCCATGTCGGTGCTGTTCACGGCCATTTTCTCGGCCGCCTCGATTGTCTGGGACCGGGAGTTCGGCTTCCTTCGGGAGATGCTGGTGGCCCCGGTCAGCCGGTCCGCGATCGTCATCGGCAAATGCCTCGGCGGCGCGACCGTGGCGACCTTTCAGGGAATCATCATTCTCGCCCTCGCGGGCGCGGCGGGCGTGCCGTACAACCCCATTCTGTTTCTCACCGTGATCGGCGAGCTGCTGCTGCTGTCGTTCACGCTGACCGCGTTCGGCGTGATGATGGCGGCCAGGATCAAGCAGATGCAGGCGTTCATGGCGCTCACCCAGATGCTCGTCATGCCGCTGTTCTTCCTGTCCGGCGCGCTCTACCCGCTGAACGGCCTGCCGACCTGGCTGACGGTGCTGACCCGGTTCGACCCGCTGACCTACATCGTGTCGCCGATGCGGCACGCGGTCTTCAGCCATCTGTCGGTCTCGCCCGCGGCGGCGTCGTTCCTGGCGCCCAACGTCACCTGGGCCGGCTGGCAGGTCCCGGCCGGCCTCTCGCTGGGGATGGTGGCGGCGATGGGCGCCGCCCTGCTCGGCATCGCGATCGCGGAGTTCCAGAAAACCGAGTAGAACGATGGGAAACCTTCAGGAAACTCTCAGCTACGTGAGGATTTCGTCAGGATTGACCTGATCGCCGGCAATGCGACGCGGAGTCTGATTCAGGGCAAAAAAGAGCGACGCCGGGTGGCTACGGGGGCAAACCACCCGGCGTCGCATTCATCGGCGTTCCGACGGGGGCCCGGAACGCCGGCAGTGGCACCCCGACGGGGGACCAGGGCACCGATATGAATGGTACACGGAGAGCCCCCCCTATGTGTCAAGACCTAATTTCAACCGAATCCCAGGAATTCACCGTTGTCACTTCCCTGACCCCGCTCCTAGAGCGCTTTAGCGCACTCAGCGTATTCAGATGATGACTTAGCGCTTATCTTCGGGGCCGGGGTCGGAAGGGGCGCTAACCGCCGTGCGCTTCGGCCGATGCTCAAGGAAGCCGCGCTGGTTGTCCGGCTCGCGTCCGCCGTTGGCGAAGATGACCGCGATGTAGGGGATGATGATCGCGCCGACGGCCGGGATCAGGGCGAGCCCCCGCATGTGCATGACGAACAGCACCACCGCGATCGCGAAGCAGAAGGTTCTGATGGCCATCATCAGCAGGTAGCGGTGCTGCCGGTACCTGATGTCCTCGGACATCGGCCGGCGCGCCTGGGTGACCAGGTGCACCTGCTGCCCGCGTCCGCCGTGAACCATCCTCATGCCTCCAAGCTACGCCGCCGAACGCGCCGCGAAAACCAGCCTATGCGCCCGCACCGCAAGGACCGCAGTCGCCCAAGCATGGGCGACCACGGTCGAGCGGGGAAGCACTGGCTAGCTGGCCTGGCTGACCGACGACATGTTGAACCCCTCCACCCGCAGCGGCGGCATCGCGGCCCGGTTGAAGTAGTCGCCCCACTCGCGCGGCAGCGTCCGCGACGTCGCCCCGGCCTGGGCGACCCGGCCGAGCATCGCGACCGGCGACTCGTTGAACCGGAAGTTGTTCACCGCGCCGACCACCTCGCCCTGCTCCACCAGGTACACGCCGTCCCTGGTCAGCCCGGTCAGCAGCAGCGTCTGGGGGTCGACCTGGCGGATGTACCACAGGCAGGTGAGCAGCAGCCCGCGCCTGGTCGAGGCGATCATCTCGGCCAGCGACTCCGACCCGCCCGGCGCGGTCATGATCAGGTTGTCGACCGACGGCGTGACCGGGACCCCGGCCGCGGCGGCCGAGAACCGGCTCGAGTGCAGCGCCGACAGCACGCCGTCGGAGATCCAGGCCGCCCGCCCGGCCGGCCGCCCGTTGTCGAACACCGAGGAGTCGCGGCCGGAGGAGTGCGCCACCACGAACGGCGCGCACTCCAGGCCCGGGTAGGCCGGGTCGCTGAACAGGTCGACCGGCAGCGGCGACAGCCGCTCGCCGATCCTGGTGCCGCCGCCGGGCTTGGAGAAGACCGTCCGGCCCTCGCCCGCGTCCCGCGCGCCCGCCGACCAGTACATGTAGATCAGCATGTCGGAGACCGCAGTCGGCGGCAGCAGGGTCTCGTACCGGCCGGCCGGCAGCTCGATCTTCCGCTGCTGCCAGGACAGCCGCTCGGCCAGCCCGGCGTCGAGCGCGGCCACGTCCACGTCGGTGAAGTCACGGGTCGAGGTGCCGGCCCAGGCCGACCGGGACAGGTCGGCCGACTTCGCGTTCAGCTCCAGGCGGCCGCCGGGCTGGTCGTAGCGCGCCCGCAGCCCGGCCGAGTTGCCGACGAACGTCGAGGTCACGTCGTGCTCGGCGAACCCGTAGAGCTTCCGGCCGACTCCCTCGGCCTCCCGCAGCGTCTGCCCGAGCTGCGCCGCGAAGCCGCGGAAGACCCCGAAGTCGGTGGCGCTCGAAGGCGAAGACCAAACATCATCCGATATCGAACGGTCCGTGTCTTCGCCTGAAACGAGTTCCGCCGCGTCCTCGGCCGCCGACGCCTGCTCGGCCGCCTTCTCGGCCTCCCGGACGAGGTCTTCGACCTGGTCCGGGGTGATGCCGGAGCGGGAGACGGTGCCGACCCCGGCGGTGCCGTCGGCCCGCCGGTCGATCGCGATCACCGTCAGCGAGCGGGTCGCGGCGACGCCGTTGGTGGTGAGGGTGTTGCCCGCCCAGCGCAGGTTCGCGGTGGAGGACTCGTCGGCGATCACCACGCACTCGCCCCCGGCCCTGGCCGCCGCGAGTGCCCGCTCAACCGTGTCCTGCGGAGTCATCAAGGGTCCGTTCGGAGTCATGCCTTTAGTTCCCCTCTTCCGCAGTGTTGAGCACCCGCACCGAGCGGAAGAGCGCGGCCGGCGCCCCGTGGCTCACCGGCGCGACCTGGCCGGGCTGGCCCTTGCCGCAGTTGAACGCCCCGCCGAGCACGTACGTCTGCGGCCCGCCGACCGCCTCCATCGAGTTCCAGAAGTCGGTCGTCGTCGCCTGGTAGGCGACGTCCTTGAGCTGGCCGTCGAGGCGGCCGTTCCTGATCCGGTAGAACCGCTGCCCGGTGAACTGGAAGTTGTACCGCTGCATGTCGATCGACCAGGACTTGTCGCCGAGGATGTAGACGCCGTCCTCGACCCCGGCGATCAGCTCGTCGGCCGACGGGCCGTTCTCGGCCGGCTGCAGGGAGACGTTGGCCATCCGCTGCAGCGGCATGTGGCCGGGCGAGTCCGCGAACGCGCACCCGTTGGACCGGCCGAACCCCTTCAGCTGCGCCATCCGCCGGTCGAGCTGGTAGCCGACCAGGACGCCGCCCGCGATCAGGTCCCAGGACTGGCCGGCCACGCCCTCGTCGTCGTAGCCGACGGTGGCGAGGCCGTGCTGCTGGACCCGGTCGCCGGTGACGTGCATAACCGGCGAGCCGTACTGCAGGGTGTTGAGCTTGTCGAGGGTGGCGAACGAAGTGCCGGCGTAGGCGGCCTCGTAGCCGAGCGCCCGGTCGAGCTCGGTCGCGTGCCCGATCGACTCGTGGATGGTGAGCCACAGGTTTGACGGGTCGATCACCAGGTCATAACGGCCCGCCTCGACCGAGGGGGCCTTGAGCTTCTCCGCCAGCAGCTCCGGCAGCTCGGCCAGCTCGGCCTGGAAATTCCAGCCCGTCCCGGTCAGGTACTCCCAGCCCCGGCCGGCCGGCGGGGCCAGCGTGCGCATGTCGTCGAACCCGGCCTCGGTCACCGCGGTGGCGGTGACCTGGGGGTGCAGCCGGACCCGCTGCTGAGTGGCCGTGGTGGCGCCGTCGGTGTAGAACTTGCACTCCTTGACCTGGTACAGGCTCACGTCGGCGTGGGTGACCGCCGGGTGCGCGAGCAGGCCGGCCGACCAGGCGGCGAGCAGGTCCGTCTTCTCCTTGGGCGATACCGCGAACGGGTCCACGTCGTAGGCCGAGACCCAGCTGACGTCCCCGTAGCCGGGCTCGGGGGCGAGCTCGATCCGCTCGGTGTTCATCGCCGCGGCGACCTTGGCGACCTCGAACGCGTGCCGCGCGGCGTCCCGCGCGGCCTCCGGCGTCAGGTCCACTGCCGACGCGAAACCCCAGGTCCCGTCCACGATGACGCGGACCGCGAGGCCGCTGTCGTCGCCGTCGGAGAGCGCCTGGAGGCGGCCGTCCGACAGCGCGATCCGCTGTCCCCTGACCCGCTCCACTCGGAAGTCGGCGTGGTCGGCGCCGAGGTTTCTGGCCGCGTCGAGCGCGGCGTCGGCCAGGGTCCGCAGCGGCAGCGCGGCGAACTCGGCGTCGATCCGTCCATTGTGATCATCCACAACACGAAAACCTATCACCGGGCGCCCCGCGCCAATCTCACCCTGCTGCTCACGCCCTAGCGCATAGCCGCTGACCGCACTTAACTGGCGGATAGCTACAAAGGTCAGGGCGGACATTTCGTGCCCGGCGGCACTGTATTTTCCCGCTCGCCGCCGCACGCTTGAAGCCGCTGCCTGCTCCCTCGTCGGTCAGTCGCTGCGCTCCCTCCCTCCTCAGTCCGCCGGCAGCGGCGCGCGCTTTGGCTCGCGGGAGGCGGGCCCGGCGCCGGCCGGGCAGGGTTAGCAGCGTGTAGCCGGCGCGATGGATGTACCCTCGGCTGGCGACTTGATCGATCTCGGATGTGGGGTAGACGTGGGACGTTCCGTGCTAGTGACCGGCGGGAACCGGGGCATCGGGCTGGCGATCGCGCGGCGGCTGGCGGCCGACGGGGACGCCGTCACCGTGACCTCCAGGTCCGGCGACCCGGTGGACGGGCTGTCGGTGGTCGCGTGCGACGTCCGCGACGCGGCCTCGGTCGACGCGGCCTTCACCGCCGCCGAGAAGGAGCAGGGCCCGGTCGAGGTGCTGGTCGCCAACGCCGGGATCACCAAGGACCAGCTGCTCGCGCTGATGAGCGAGGAGTCGTTCGCCGACGTGCTCGACACCAACCTGACCGGCGCCTACCGGGTCGCCAAGCGCGCGGTGCGCCCGATGATGAAGATGCGGCGCGGCCGGATGATCTTCATCTCCTCGGTCGTCGGCCTCTACGGCTCCGGCGGCCAGGCCAACTACGCGGCGTCCAAGGCGGGCCTGGTCGGGCTGGCCCGCTCGCTCGCCCGCGAGCTCGGCTCGCGCAACATCACCGCCAACGTGATCGCGCCCGGGTTCGTCGACAGCGACATGACCGCGGTGCTGTCGGACGAGCGCAAGGCGGCCATCATCGGCGCCGTCCCGCTCGGCCGCTACGCCGCGGCCGACGAGGTCGCGGGCGCGGTCGCGTTCCTGGCCGGCCCGGACGCGGCCTACGTCACCGGCGCCGTCATCCCAGTCGACGGCGGCCTCGGCATGGGCCACTGAGTCGCCGGCCGATGCCACGGCCCCACCCCACCGGCCCGCACCCCACTGGCATCTCCCTGGCGGGCACAGCACTCTGGCGCGGGGCCCACGCCCACCTATCGCCCCCGGCCCGGCGTACTGTCCCCCGCCTATGCGAGCCTGCGGCCGCGAAGCATCCGGATACGTGACGACGAAAGTTGGTTTGTGATGGGCATTCTCGACGGCAAGCGGATCCTGGTGACCGGGGTGCTGACCGACGCCTCGATCGCCTTCCACGTGGCCCGGGTGGCGCAGGAGCAGGGCGCGACGGTGGTGCTGACCGCGTTCCCGCGGCCCACGCTGGTGGCCCGGATCGCCAAGCGGCTCCCGGCCGGTGCGCCGGTGATCGAGCTCGACGTGACCGACGCGGCCCAGCTCGACTCGTTCGCCGACCGGGTCCGCGAGCATGTCGACGGCCTCGACGGGGTGGTGCACTCGATCGCGAACGCGCCGCAGTCCGCCCTCGGCGGCAACTTCCTCGCCACCCCGTGGGAGGACGTCGCCAAGGCGGTCCAGGTGTCCACCTTCTCGCTCAAGTCGCTGGCGATGGCGGCGCTGCCGCTGATGCCGGACGGCGGCTCGATCGTCGGCCTCGACTTCGACGCGTCGGTCGCCTGGCCCGGCTACGACTGGATGGGCGTGGCCAAGGCGGGCCTCGAGTCCTGCGCCCGCTACCTCGCCCGCGACCTCGGGCCGCAGCGGGTCCGGGTCAACCTGGTCGCGGCCGGGCCGCTGAAGACGATGGCGGCCAAGTCGATACCCGGCTTCGAGAAGTTCGAGGACGTGTGGGCGCAGCGCGCGCCGCTGGGCTGGGACATCGCCAACCCGGACGCCGCCGCGCGGGCCTGCGTGGCGCTGCTGTCGGACTGGTTCCCCGCCACCACCGGGGAAATCGTGCACGTCGACGGGGGCGTGCACGCAGTCGGGGTATAGCCGGCCGGGGATCCGGCGGGCACGGTTACGGCTGTTCGCCTTGCGCGGCGGCCGGTTGATCCCGATACTCGCTTTCATGGGAGGTTCTGCGGCCGAGGGCCCGACGCCGGCCGAGGCGGGACCGACGCCCGGCGGGCTGCGCGCCTCCGACGCCGATCGGGATGAGGTCGCGAGCCGGCTCAAGGACGAGTTCGTGGCCGGCCGGCTGTCGCACGACACCTTCCTGCACCGAATGGACGCGGCCTACCAGGCCAGACAGCACGATGAGCTGTCCCCGCTGCTGGAGGGCCTGCCGAGCGCGCCGTCGCGGGGCTCGGCCCTGCAGGCGGGCGGTCACTCGGTCGCGGGCTGGTTCCGTGGCGCCTGGTCCCGAGTGGCCGGCCTGGCCGCCCCGGCCCGCGATGGGGCGGAGAACGGGCCGCGCACGGTGACCCCGGCCGCCGCGCCCGCCCGGGTCACGATGAGCCTGCAGGCGGCGGTGGGCGTCAGGCGGCCGCTGCCGCTGCAGTTCCCGCGCGGCAGCGCCGACCAGTTCAGCATCGGCCGGGACGCCAGCTGCGATCTGGCCATCGCCGACATGACCGTCTCCCGGCGGCACGCCACCCTCGAGCGGACGGCCGACGGCTGGCTGCTGACCGACCTGGAATCGACCAACGGCACCCGCGTCAACGGCTGGCGGGTCCGCGGAAAGGTCAGCGTGACCCCCGGTGACCTAGTGAGCTTCGGCAACAGCGAATACTCGCTGTGTTAGCGATACCTTGAAGATGTTCTAAAGTCGGGATACGTGACAACAGTTCTGCTTGTCCGGCATGGCTTGACCGCTACCACCGGGCAGGTCCTGACAGGCTGGACGCCAGGCATCGGCCTCGACGACCGCGGCCGTGCGCAGGCGCGGACGCTGGGCGCGCGGATCGCCCCGGTGGCGCTCGCCGCGATCGTGACCAGCCCGCTTGACCGGTGCAGGCAGACCGTGGCCGAGCTCGTCGCGGCCGGGAACGGCCACGCCGGGGGCGGCCACGTAGCCGACGGTCACGCCGAGCCGGTCGTCGATGACCGGGTCGGGGAGTGCCGCTACGGGGACTGGACCGGCAGGCCGCTGGCGGAGCTGGCGAAGGAGCCGCTCTGGCCGATGGTCCAGAACCACCCCAGCGCGGTCAGGTTCCCCGGCCCCGACGGCGAGTCGATGCTCGACATGCAGCACCGGGCCGTGACCGCGATCAGGGACTGGAACGAGCGGCTGGGCACGGACGCGACGTACCTCGTCTGCTCGCACGGCGACGTGATCAAGGCCATCGTGACCGACGCCCTCGGGCTCCACCTGGACCAGTGCCAGCGCATCGTGGCCGATCCGTGCTCGCTGACCGTGATCAACTACACCCCGCTGCGCCCCTTCGTGCTCCGGCTGAATGACACCGGCGGCGGGGTGGCTGATCTGCTGCCGCGCCCGGCTGCCAGTGACAACAGTGATGCCGTGATCGGCGGCGGCGCGGGTAGTAGTGCTGGTAGTGCGGAAGGATAGGACTCATGCCGGTCTTTTACTATGACCCGCCGGACAGGTTCGTGGCCGGTTCGGTAGGGCAGCCGGGTGACCGGACGTTCTACCTGCAGGCCACCTCGGCGGGCCGGGTGACCAGCGTCGCCCTAGAGAAGTTCCAGGTCAGCCTGCTGGCCGAACGTCTGGACGAGCTTCTCGACGAGGTGCTACGACGCACCGGTGCGGCCGAGGACATCCCCGAGAGCGCTCCGCCGTCGCTGCGCGACGACGGCCCGCTCGACCTGCCGCTGACCGAGGACTTCCGGGTCGGCGCGATCGCGCTGGCCTGGGACGGCGACGGCGACCGGGTGGTCATCGAGGCGCAGGAAGACAGCGAGGCGCCGATCGAGCCGCTATCGGAGGACATCCCGGTCGACGGCCCGGGCGTGCTCCGGGTGCGGATCACGCCGAGCGCGGCCCGGGCGTTCGCGCACCGCGCCCTCAGCCTGGTCGCGGCCGGCCGCCCGCCGTGCCCGCTGTGCGGGCTGCCGCTCGACGCCTCCGGGCACGTCTGCCCGCGGCAGAACGGCCACCGGGCCAGCCGTGCCTGACAACGCGACGGCCGGGGAGGCGGGCGACACCGATCTCCCTGGCGGGGGCGAGCGCGAGGCGCTTGAACTGCTCGAGCGGGGCACGCTGACCGTGCAGGGCCGGATTGTGGAGGCGTCCAACGCCACCCTGCTGTGCACGATCAGGGAGGCGGGCGTCGAGGCGACCTGCGTCTACAAGCCGATCGCGGGCGAGCGGCCGCTGTGGGACTTCCCGACCGGTACCCTGGCGGGCCGCGAGGTCTCCGCCTACCTGGTCTCGAGCGCGGCCGGGTGGAACTTCGTGCCGCCGACGGTGATGCGGGACGGCCCGTTCGGCCCGGGCATGTGCCAGCTCTGGATCGACGTCGAGCCGGACGCCGACCTGATCTCGCTGTCGCGCCGGTTCGATCACGCCGGGCTGCGCGACATGGCCGTCTTCGACGCGGTGATCAACAACGCCGACCGCAAGATCGGCCACCTGCTGCCGGTCGCCGACGGCCACCTGTACGGCTGCGACCACGGGATCTGCTTCGCCGAGGAGTACAAGCTCCGCACCGTGCTCTGGCAGTGGCGGGGCAAGTCGCTGCCCGCCCGGTCGGTCGAGGTGCTCGGACGGCTGGCCGGCGAGCTGGCCGGGGGGTGGCTCGGGGAGGAGCTGAGCCGGTACCTGACCAGGGCGGAGATCGCCGCCACGCTGTCTCGGGTCGAGGTCCTGCTGACCAGCCGGGTGCACCCCTACCCGCCGCAGGACTGGCCCGCCGTCCCGTGGCCTCCGTACTAGACCGCAAGTGGCGTTACAGTACAGAACATGCCCGGAGACTTGGCCCCCGACAACCGGAACCTGCGCGTCTCCCACGAGGACCGTGACCAGGTCGCGGAGCAGCTCAGCGTCGCAGCCGGGGACGGTCGGCTCACCGCCGATGAGCTTGACCAACGGCTGGAAACCGCGCTCACCGCGCGAACCTACGGAGAGCTCGAGGTGCTGCTGGCCGACCTGCCCGCCTCCTCCGCGCCCGGCCCGCCCCGGCCGCCGAGGCCAAGGACCTGGTGGCGCTGAAGATCACCCACGGCATGATCAAGCGGGACGGGCGCTGGGTAGTGCCGCGCCGCCTGACGGTCGAGGCCAGGCACGGCAACGTGGCGATCGACTTCTCCGCCGCCGTCATCAGTCGGCCGACCCTCGACCTGGAGATCTCGGTCGGTCACGGGAACATCGTGCTGACCGTGCCGCCCGGGGTCGTGGTTGACGTCGACAGCGTCTCGGTCGGCCACGGCGTCATCCGCCAGCGGGTTCACCACGACCCCGACGTCCCGGTCACGCTGCTGGTGACCGCGTCGGGCAGCCTCCGGCACGGCAACCTCGTCGTCCGCAGCGCGCGCACCGGCCCCCGCCGCAGCTTCTGGGACTGGCTGCTGGGCCGCCGGCCGCGGACGCCCGCGGAGCTACCGTTTCGCTGAGCGCCTGCACCTATTCGCAGTTGCCTGGTTGCGGTACTTTCGTGCCTATGGATGACCTGGCTGACCGGAATGACGAGGATCGGGACCGCGCGCTGCGGCGCCGCAGGTTCCTGCGGGCCGGCGGCGAGGTGGTGCTAGCGTTCGGTGCGGGAGGCCTGCTGGCGGGCTGTAACTTCTCGCACGGCGCGGGCACCGGGGGAAGCACGACCACCGCGCCCGCCACCGGCGGCAGCACGGGCTCGGCCAATCCCCTCAGCGGGTCCTCAGGCAACAGCTCCAGCTAGCGCCTGGGCCGGCTGCGGACGCGAGACACGGGGCGGAGGCGGCATGCGCGGCGACGGCGAGGATGGGTCGGGCGGGGCAGGTGACGACCCCGTTTTCGTGCTCTGCGCCGGCCGGTCGGGCTCGACCCTGCTGCGGTTCCTGCTCGACGCCCATCCGGACCTGGCCTGCCCGCCCGAGACCCGGCTGCCCTGGCTGGCCCGGCAGCTGGCGACCGCGTGGACGGTGATCGAGGACGCCGGGCCGACGCGGCAGTCCGCCAACGGCGACTCGGCCGACGCCGCGATCTCCGCGCCGGTGGCCGACGGGCTGCGCCGCAGCCTCGACCCGATGATGACGTCCTACCTGCGGCGCCGGGGGAAGCGGCGGTACTGCGACAAGAGCCTGGGGGCGGCGCAGCACGCGGGGCTGCTGCTGCGGATCTGGCCGGATGCCCGCTTCATCTGCCTCTACCGGCACCCGATGGATGTCATCGCGTCCGGCATCGAGGCGTCGCCGTGGGGGCTGACCAGCTACGGGTTCGAGCCCTACATCGGCAGCCCGCCCGACAACAACGTGGCCGCGCTGGCCAGGTACTGGCTGGACTACACGACGTCCATCGTCGCGGCCGAGGAGCGCTTCACCGACCGCTGCCTCCCGGTCAGGTACGAGGACCTGGTCACCGACCCGGACGGCCAGATCGAGCGGATCCTCGAGTTCATCGGCGCGGCGCCGGCCCCGGGATCGTCGCCCGCTGCTTCGGACCCGAGCATCAGCGGTTCGGCCCCGGCGACTACAAGATCTGGAACACCGGCCGGGTCACCGCCGACTCGGTCGGCCGGGGCTGGACGATGCCGGCCGAGAAGATACCCGCCCCGCTGCTCGCCCGGGTCAACGAGCTGGCCGACGTGCTCGGCTACCTACCAGTCGGCGAGCGCTGGGGGACCGGGGCCAAGCCGTCCGACCTGCGAACGCGGCCGGACGACCTAGCCCGGCGGACGACCTGGCCCGGCGGACGACCTGGCCCGGCCGGACGACCGGGCCGGCGGCGACCGGGGCGACGTCTGGCGCTGCCGGGCTGGGCGCTCGCGGTCGACGAGCGCGTCAGGGCGGGGCTGGCGGGGGTCGGCGAGCAGTTCGGCCGGGCCCACGGGGCCCGCGCGAGCGAATCGGTGCTGTTGTTCGTGAACGGGCCCGCCTGGGCCGACGCTGACGCCTGGTGGCGGCTTGACCTGGCGGCGGGCACGGTTTCTGCGGGCCTGGGCGAAGCCGGGGAGGACTGCGACTGGTCGCTCACCGGATCCGCCCAGGCGTGGGCCCGCCTGCTGGCCGGCCAGGCCAACCTCGGCGTCGCCTTCCGCCGGGGCGACCTGCGCTACGCCGACAAGGGCGACGCCGGCGCGGGCTCCATCGGCGCCGACACCCGGGTGGCCGCGCTGACTGACCTGCTCGGCCTCTCGCCGTGGGTGGCGGCCCGGGCGCGGTAGCGCCCTATCGCCCGAGACGTCGACTGCCCGAGACGTCGACTGCCCTAGAGCTCGTCGCTGTCCCCGGTGTCGCCGCGGCGGCGCAGGTACCGCTCGAACTCGCGGGCGATCGCGTCACCGGACGCCTCCGGCAGATCGGTGGCGTCCTTGGCCTCCTCGAGCGTGCGCACGTACTCGGCCACGTCGGAGTCCTGCTGGGCGAGCTCATCCACGCCGCGTTCCCACGCCCTGGCCTCCTCCGGCAGGTCCCCCTGCGGGAGCGACACGTCGAGCACGTCCTCGACCGAGCGGAGCAGCGCCAGCGTGACCTTCGGCGACGGCGCCTGGGCGACGTAGTGCGGCGCCGAAGCCCACAGCGAGACGGTCGGGATGCCGGCCTCCGCGGCGGTGTACTGGAGCACCCCGACGATCCCGGATGAGCCCTTGTAGTCGTTCGGCTCCGAGCCCACCCCGCGCAGCAGCTGCGAGTCCGAGCTGCTGACCTGGACCGGAACCGGGCGGGTGTGCGGCGAGTCGGCCAGCAGCGCCCCGACCAGGATGAGCATCTCAACCCCGAGCTCGGACAGCCCGCCGATAAGCTCGTCGGTGAACCCGCGCCAGCGCATGTTCGGCTCGACGCCGTGCACGAGCACGATGTCGCGGGACAGGCCGGTGGCGGAGCCCCGGGCGAGGGAGATCCGCGTCGTCGGCCAGACCAGGCGCTCGGTCTTGCCCGCCACCACGTCGATCACCGGCCGGTTGACCTGGAAGTCGTAGAAGTCATCGGGGTCGATCGCGGCGATGGGAGTGGACTGCCACGCGATGCCGAGGTGGTTGACCATTCCGCTGGCCGCTTCGGCCGCGTCGTTCCACCCCTCGAACGCGGCGATCGCCACCGGGTTGACGAGCGGTCCTTCGACGTCGCTGAACTTGATGACTTCACCTCCGCAAGAGCCGCGGGCCCTCGCCCGCGACTACAGCCTACGTCGCCACGGACGGGTGACGCGCTACCTGTGCCACGCACAGTTTTGCTGGTCTATTATTGTTGCCTCATCATAAACGGCCTAAAGTCGGGACACCTATGAGCAGTCTTGTGATTGAAGAGGCCACCGAGCGCGCCGCGGCCTTCCGCTCTACCCTGGCGTCGCGGGTGGTCATCTCGGACGGCGCGATGGGCACGATGATCCAGGCCAGCGACGCGACCCTGGCCGATTTCGAGGGCCACGAAGGCTGCAACGAGGTGCTGAACGCCACCCGGCCGGACATCATCGTTGACATCCACCGCGCCTACCTGGCGACCGGGGCCGACTGCGTGACAACCAACACGTTCGGCACCAACCTCGCCAACCTCGGCGAGTATGGCATAACCGAGCGGATCGGCGAGCTCGCGGAGGCGGGCGCGCGGCTGGCCCGCCAGGCGACCGACGAGTTCACCGCCGCCGACGGCCGGCTGCGCTGGGTGATCGGCTCGATGGGCCCGGGCACCAAGCTGCCGACGCTCGGCCACATCACGTTCCGCGAGCTCCGCGACTCCTACTACGAGAACGCGGCCGCCCTGCTCCGCGGCGGCGCCGACGCGCTGATCATCGAGACCTGCCCGGACCTGCTGCAGGCGAAGGCGGCGATCATCGGGGCCAAGCGGGCGGTGGCCGCGCTGGCGCCCAACGCGCTCGTCATCGCGTCGCTGACCATCGAGACCACCGGCACTATGCTGCTCGGGACCGAGATCGGCGCGGCGCTGACCGCCCTCGAGCCGCTCGGCATCGACATGATCGGCCTCAACTGCGCGACCGGCCCGGGCGAGATGAGCGAGCACCTGCGCTACCTGGCCGCGAACTCGCCGATCCCGATCTGCTGCCAGCCCAACGCCGGCCTGCCCGAGCTGACCGCCGACGGCGCCTACTACCCGCTCTCGCCGGCCGAGCTGGCCGACGCCCACGACCGGTTCACCCGCGAGTTCGGCCTGACCCTGGTCGGCGGCTGCTGCGGCACCACCCCGGAGCACATCGCCGCGCTGGTCGACCGCCTCGCCACCGCCGAGAGCCGGCCGCTGCCGCGGCCGCTCGCGCCGCGCTCGCCGCGGCTCCGAGCCCGGCGTCGCGTCCCTCTACAGCCACGTGCCGTTCCGCCAGGACACCGCGTTCCTCGCGATCGGCGAGCGGACCAACGCCAACGGGTCCAAGGCGTTCCGCGAGGCGATGATCGCCGACAACTACGAGGACTGCGTGTCGATCGCCAAGTCGCAGACCCGTGACGGCGCGCACCTGCTCGACGTCTGCATCGACTACGTCGGCCGGGACGGCGTCGCCGACATGCGCGAGATCGCCGGGCGGCTCAGCACCGCCGCGACGCTGCCGCTGGTGCTCGACTCGACCGAGCCCGCGGTGATCGAGGCGGGCCTCGAGCTGATCGGCGGCCGCTCGGTCGTCAACTCGGTCAACTACGAGGACGGCGACGGCCCGGACTCCCGGATCGCCAAGCTGATGCCGGTGATCCGCGAGCACGGCGCGGCGGTGGTCGCGCTGACCATCGACGAGCGCGGCCAGGCCCGCACCGCGTCGTGGAAGATCGAGGTCGCCGAGCGGCTGATCAGCGACCTGACCGTGAACTGGGGGATGCGCGAGCAGGACATCATCCTCGACTGCCTCACGTTCCCGATCGCCACCGGCCAGGAGGAGACCAGGCGGGACGGGATCGAGACGATCGAGGCGATCGCCGAGCTCAAGCGGCGCCACCCGAGCGTGCAGACCACCCTCGGCCTGTCCAACGTCTCGTTCGGCCTCAAGCCCGCCGCCCGCGCAGGTGCTGAACTCGGTCTTCCTGCACGAGTGCGTGCAGGCCGGGCTCGACTCCGCCATCGTCCACCCGTCCAAGATCCTGCCCGCTGGCGCGGATACCGGACGAGCAGCGCGAGGTCGCGCTCGACCTGGTCTACGACCGGCGGCGCCCGGACTACGACCCCCTGCAGCGGATGCTCGAGCTGTTCGAGGGCGTGGACGCGACCTCGGCCAAGGCCGAGCGGGCGGCCGAGTTCGCCTCGCTGCCGCTGGTCGAGCGGCTCAAGCGGCGGATCATCGACGGCGAGCGCAACGGCCTCGAGGCCGACCTTGACCTGGCCCTGGCGGAGGGCATGGCCGCCCTCGAGATCGTCAACGACATCCTGCTCGACGGCATGAAGACGGTCGGCGAGCTGTTCGGCTCCGGCCAGATGCAGCTCCCGTTCGTGCTGCAGTCGGCCGAGGTGATGAAGGCCTCGGTCGGCTACCTGGAACCGCACATGGAGAAGCTCGCCGACGGCGGGCGCGGCCAGATCGTGCTCGCCACGGTCCGCGGCGACGTGCACGACATCGGCAAGAACCTGGTCGACATCATCTTGTCCAACAACGGCTACGAGGTCGTCAACATCGGCATCAAGCAGCCGGTCTCCGCGATCATCGCCGCCGCCGAGGAGCACAACGCCGACGTCATCGGCATGTCCGGCCTGCTCGTCAAGTCGACCGTGGTGATGCGGGACAACCTCGCCGAGCTGAACGCGCGCGGCCTGGCCAAGCGCTGGCCGGTCCTCCTCGGCGGCGCCGCCCTCACCCGCGCCTACGTCGAGCAGGACCTGGCCGCCCTGTTCGACGGCGAGGTCCGCTACGCCCGCGACGCCTTCGAGGGACTGCGCCTGATGGAGGCGGCGATGGCCGTCAAGCGCGGCGTCCCCGGCGCCGCCCTGCCCGCGCTGCGCGAGCGCCGCGTCGCCGCCCGGCCCGACCCCCGCGCCACCGCGCAGACCCCCGCCGCCGAGCCGGTTCCGCCGCACGCGCAGATCCGGTCGGAGGCCGTCGCCGTCGACAACCCCGTGCCCGAGCCGCCGTTCTGGGGCACCCACATCGTCAAGGGCCTGCAGCTCGCCGAGTACGGGGCGTACCTGGACGAGCGGGCCACCTTCATGGGCCAGTGGGGCCTCAAGCCGTCCCGGAAGGAGGGCGGCCCCTCCTACGAGGACCTCGTCGAGACCGAGGGGCGGCCGCGGCTGCGGATGTGGCTGGAGCGGGCGCAGACCGAGGGGCTGCTGCAGGCCGCCGTCGTCTACGGCTACTTCCGCTGCGTCAGCGAGGGCAACGACCTGATCGTGCTGTCGGAGACGGGGCAGGAGCGGGAGCGGTTCACGTTCCCGCGCCAGCAGCGCGACGAGCGGCTCTGCCTGTCCGACTACTTCCGGCCGAAGTCGTCGGGTGAGACCGACGTGGTCGCCTTCCAGCTCGCCACGATGGGCTCGGCGGTGTCCGAGGCGACCGCCGAGCTGTTCGGCAAGAACGCCTACCGCGAGTACCTGGAGCTGCACGGCGTCTCGGTCCAGCTCACCGAGGCCCTGGCCGAGTACTGGCACGTGCGGGTCCGGCAGGAGCTCGGCATCGCCGCCGCCGACCCGGCCGAACTCGACGGGTTCTTCAGCGTCAAGTACCAGGGCGCGCGGTACTCGATCGGCTACCCGGCCTGCCCCGACCTGGCCGACCGGGCCAAGATCGCCCGGCTGCTGCAGCCCGAGCGGATCGGGGTCGAGCTCTCCGAGGAGATGCAGCTGCACCCCGAGCAGTCCACCGACGCCATCGTCGTCCACCACCCGGCTGCGAGATACTTCAGCGTGTGAACGTGACTGATGATGCAGTGGGCTCGCGGCGGTGCTGTTCGACATGGACGGGCTGCTGGTCGACACCGAGCCGCTCTGGTTCGAGGCCGAGAGCGAGGTCATGGCGCGGCTCGGCGGGCCGTGGACCAAGCAGGACCAGGCGGCGCTGCTCGGCGGGTCCATGGAGCGGTCGGTCGCCTACCTGCTGGCCAAGGCGACCAGGCCCGCGCCGCCCGCGGACGTCGAGCGCTGGATGATCGAGGGCATGCTCAAGCGGACCACGGCCGGCCGGGTGACGGTGCTGCCGGGCGCCGCCGAGCTGCTGGCCGAGGTGGCCGCCGCCGGGCTCCCGTACGCGCTCGTCACCGGCTCGCTGCGCCCGTTCGTGGAGGCCGTGCTCGCGGCCACCGGGTTCCGCTTCCCGGTGGTCGTCTGCGGTGACGACGTCCCCGTGACCAAGCCCGACCCCGCTCCCTACCTGCTGGCGGCCAAGCTGCTCGACGTCGAGCCGGCCCGCTGCGTGGCCCTGGAGGACTCGCCCAACGGCGTCGCCTCCGCCACCGCGGCCGGCTGCCTGGTGGTCGCCGCGCCGTCGTTCGTCGCCGTTCCGGCCGCCCCCCGCCGCCTCGTCGTCCGCTCGCTGTCCGACGTCACCCTGGGCACCCTCCGCGCCCTCGCAGCGGCGAACGCCTAACGGCGGGAAGCGTGGCGCGCCGATCGCCGTTGACGTTCCGCGCACTACTCGAGATATGTCACGATGGAGGGAGCAGGGAGGCGCGTCATGAGCTATAGCAGCATTGCCTGGCTCCCGCTTGCCGCGGGACTCACCGTACTCGGCCTGATACTGAGCTATGTCGTCTTGCGGCGCTCCGGGACCCGCCCGGCGCTGCGCGTCGTGGCCGTGTCGCTGCTGCCGATCGCGGCCTACCTGACCGGGGCGATCGAGATGCTCTGGAAGATCGGCGTGGCGATCGGCCAGTTCGGCACCGGGTTCGCGTTCTCCACCACCAAGTGGGTCGGCATCGGCGTCACCGGGCTCGCGATCGCGCTGTTCCTCGCGGCCGGCGGCCGCCAGGCGCGCAGAACGGCCAGGGACAAGCGCAAGGCCGCGCCGGGCCAGACAGGACGGCGGCCCCGAGGTAACAGCCGCCGACGGCCGCCGTGACGCCCTCGCCGGGTCCTCGGCCGGACCGACCCGGGCCATGCCCGCGAACCGGGCCCCGGTCCCCGCCACCCGCAAGCCCGAGGCCCCCGCCAAGGCCTCCCGCAAGGCCGCGCAGCCCGCCGATGACGACGATCTGAAGGACATCGAGGACATCCTCCGCAAGCGCGGCATCTAGCCGCCGCCGCCCGCCGCCCGCCGCCCGCCGCCCCCGCCTGGCTGCCGCCGTGGCCGTGCTCGCGTGCCGCAATCCGGCCCGATGAGCCTGTGTTCCCGCCGGACATGGCACAGTTTGCGGCCTTTGTCATGGATGTAACATCTTTGTTACCAAATGTGGCAAACAAGAACTTTTCTAGTCACAATCGGGCTACGACCCGCTTTTTGGTGTGGATTCATCTCGGATTACCGCAGAATCTCTCGGTAGGTAGACAGTCATCGCATGAGGGTCGGACGACCGAGCGGTCGAACGATCGATGGCAGTCGGCCTCGACCTGAGCTGAGTAGACCAAGAGGAAGATGTCCATGCCAAGAGCTTCAAAGCGCGTCGCCACGCTGGCCGTCCTGGCCATCGCGGCCGGCGGCCTCGCCGCGTGCTCGAGTTCGAGCTCCACCGGCTCGACGACCGCGCCCACGGCAGCCACCAGCAGCCAGAAACCGCAGTCCGGCGGTACGCTCAACATCGTCGCCGCCAGCGGCCCGGACCACATCGACACGGTGCCGGCCTACTACACCCCCGACTACGAGGTCGAGCGGGTGTACACCAGGCAGCTCGTAGCTACCCGACCATGCCGGCCGCGACCACTTCGAGCGCCGCCTGGACGACCGACACCACGCCGGTCGCCGACGCCGCGACCGAGGTGCCGACCGCCGCCAACGGCGGGATCACCGGCAACGGCACGGTCTACACCTTCCACATCAAGCCGGGCGTCGACTGGAACACCACGCCGGCCCGCCAGGTCACCTCCCAGGACTTCCTGCGCGAGTTCAAGGCGTTCTTCAACCCGGTCAGCCCGGTCGGCAACCCGGGGTACTACACCAGCACGATCAAGGGCCTGGCGGCGTACGACACCGCGGAGACCGCCTACTTCGCCAACGCCAAGACGCACCCGCCGACGGCGGCGAACATCGCGGCGTTCCAGAACTCGCACACCATCGCCGGCATCTGACCCCGAACTCGTCGACGATCCAGTTCACGCTGACGGCCCCGGCCAGCGACTTCATCTACATGCTGGCGATGCCGTTCGCCTCGGCCCGCCCGGTCGAGTACGACTGGTACGTGCCGAACTCGATCCAGCTGGACGAGCACACGATCTCCGACGGGCCGTACCAGATCAGCTCGTACGTTTCGGGCAAGTCGATCACGTTCGTCCGCAACCCGGCCTGGAAGCAGTCGACCGACACGCTGCGGCACGACTACCCGAACGAGATCGTCGAGACCCTCGGCGTCACCTCGGCCCAGACTCAGCTGGCCGACATTCAGGCCGGCCCAGGACCTGACCAGCGACACCCCGGTCAACCCGTCGTCGGTCCCCGGCCTGGCCGCCTCCAAGGGTCCAACTTCAAGATCTGGCCGTGGTCGAACACTTCCAGTACCTGGTGTTCAACCTGCGCAGCCCGAACGACGGCGGCGCCATGCAGAACGTCGGCATCCGCCAGGCGGTTGAGTACGGCATCGACAAGATCGCCGTCGTCAAGGCGATGGGCGGCCCGCTCGTCGGCAACGTGATCAACACGGCCATCCCGCCGGGCAACGTCGGCTACGTGAACTACAACCAGTACCCGGATGACAACGGCGCCGGTGACGTGACCGAGTGCAAGAACGCGCTGACCAAGGCCGGCCACCCCAACGGCATCGCGATCACGTACATGTACCCGAACGACTCGGCCAACACCCGGCTCTTCCAGTCCATCCAGGCCTCGCTTGCGCCTGCGGCATCACCCTGAACGGCAAGGCCGAGCCCGGCTCGTCGTTCTTCACCGACCTGGGCAACGCGCCAGAGAACAACAAGGCCGGCACGTGGGACATGGGCCAGCCCGGCTGGATCCCCGACTGGTTCGGCAACAACGGCCGCACCGTCATCCAGGCGCTCTTCCAGGGCCCGAACTGCGTGGACAACACGGTCAACTACGGCTGCTACGACAGCTCGGCCGTGAACACGCTGATCACCAAGGCCGAGTCGGCGACCCTGACCGCGTCGGGACGGACTGGACCAGGCGAACACGACATCATGAAGGACGCGGCCATCGTGCCCTTCTTCAGCCAGACGTTCCCGACGATCGCCAGCAAGCGGGTCCGTCGGTGCTGCCGGACGGCACCACCTACCCGACGGCCCTGTTCTCGCCGACCATCGGCGAACTGGACCTCGCGAACGTCTGGCTGGCGAGCTGACGCTCGTAGCCCGACCGGTAGTCCAGGCGCGAGCGTGCGGTCCGGCGGGTCCCAGCCTGGGCCGGCCGGGCCGACGCCGCGCTATTGGGAGCCGGAGGAAAATCCAGTGACACTGCTAGAGGTAAGGGACCTGAACGTCAGCTTCCCGACCGCGGACGGCGTGGTCCGCGCCGTTCGCGGCGTGTCGTTCGAGGTGGAACCCGGACAGACCCTCGGCGTCGTCGGCGAGTCGGGCAGCGGGAAGACCGTCCTGACCCAGACGCTGCTCGGGCTGACCCCGGGCGCTGAGGTATCGGGCAGGCCCTGTTCGAGGGCACCGACCTGCTTGAGCTCAGCGACGACGAGATGCGCCACGTCCGCGGTGAGCGGATCTCGGTGATCTTCCAGGACCCGCTGACCAGCCTGCATCCGCTCTACCGGATCGGCTGGCAGATCAGCGAGATGATCCGCGCGCACGAGAAGTCGGTCTCCAAGAAGGAGGCGGCCGCGCGCTCGGTCGAGCTGCTGCGCATGGTCGGCATCCCCAAGCCGGAGACCCGGGTCAACGACTACCCCCACCAGTTCTCCGGCGGCATGCGGCAGCGCGCGATGATCGCGATGGCCCTCGCCCTCGAGCCCAGGCTCATCGTCGCCGACGAGCCCACCACGGCGCTCGACGCGACCGTGCAGGCGCAGATCCTCGACCTGCTGCTCCGGCTGCAGCAGGACCTCGGCACCGCGCTGATCATGATCACCCACGACCTCGGCGTGGTCGCCGACATCGCCGACGAGGTGATGGTCATGTACGCGGGCCGCGCCGCGGAGAAGGCGCCCAAGCGCGACATTTTCTACCAGGCGCACCACCCCTACACCAAGGGCCTGCTGGAGTCGATCCCGAGCAGCAAGGCGGCGGGCGGCAGGCTCAAGCCCATCCCCGGCCCCGCCCAGCCTTATCAACCTGCCGACGGGGTGCAAGTTCCACCCGCGCTGCGGCTACGTCTTCGACAAGTGCCTGCAGTGCGAGCCGGTGCTGCACCCGGTCGCGACGGGCACGCACACCTCGGCCTGCTGGCTGCCCGCCACCGCGGCGGGCCTGTCGGCCGAGGCCGAGCACCTCCGCGAGGAGATGGCGGGCGCGGCCGAGGCGCGGCCGCCCAGGAGCCGGCCGTCGGCGGGCGCCGGGCCCCCGAGCGGCGCCGCGGCCCGGCGCGGCCGCGAGACAATGAGGGGAGCGTGGCGTGATGGCACCGAGAAAACGACCGCGGAAGACGACGTCCTGGTCCGCGTGGAGAACGTCGTCAAGTACTTCCCGGTCAAGGCGGGCGGCTTCATCAGGCACACCGTCGGCCAGGTGCACGCGGTCGACGACGTGTCGCTGGTCATCGAGCGGGGCAAGACCCTCGGCCTGGTCGGCGAGACCGGCAGCGGCAAGTCCACCCTGGCCCGCTGCGTCGCCGGGCTCATCCCGGTCACCAGGGGCAAGGTCATCCTCGACGGCACCGACATCACCAAGCTGACGCGCAGCGCGATGCGCCCGCTGCGCCGCGAGGTCCAGATGATCTTCCAGGACCCGTACTCCTCGCTGAACCCGCGGCGCCGGGTCGGCTCGATCATCGGCGACCCGTTCGCCATCCACAAGACCGCCACCGGGGCCGAGCGCAAGCGCAAGGTGCAGGAGCTGATGGAGCGGGTCGGGCTCAACCCGGAGCACTTCAACCGGTTCCCGGCCGAGTTCTCGGGCGGCCAGCGGCAGCGCATCGGCGTCGCCCGGGCGCTGGCCCTGCGGCCCAAGCTGATCATCTGCGACGAGCCGGTCTCCGCGCTCGACGTCTCCATCCAGGCGCAGATGCTCAACCTGCTGAGCGACCTGCAGGCCGAGTTCGGCCTGTCCTACCTGTTCATCGCGCACGACCTGGAGGTCGTGCGGCACGTGAGCGACAAGGTGGCGGTCATCTACCTGGGCCGGATCGGCGAGGCCGCGCCGGCCGACGAGCTGTACGACCAGCCGCGCCACCCCTACACGGTCGCGCTGCTGTCCGCCGCCCCCGCCGCCGACCCGGACGCGGCGCCGCCCGCCAGCGGATCATCCTCACCGGCGACGTGCCGTCGCCGATCGACCCGCCCGCGGGCTGCCGCTTCCACCCCCGCTGCCCCAAGGCGCAGGAGATCTGCGGGCGGGTCGAGCCGCCGCTGGTCACCCAGAGATCGCCGACGGTCCCACGGCGGCACGGGAACGCGGGCCGCCGTCGGCGACGCGGGCTGGTCCGGGCTTCCCGGCGGCTGGGCCCACGTGACCGCCTGCCACTTCCCGGTCCTGCCGGGCGAGACCCTGCCTCGGCCGCCCGCCGCGATCGCGTAAGGGAGCAGGCATGAGCATCCGAAGACCGGGCCGAGTTCGAGGCCCACCAGGCCGACGGCGCCAGCGCGCGGCGGCACCGTCGAGGGCCGCACCCAGTGGCAGCTGACCTGGCTGCGGCTGCGCAGCGACAAGGTGTCGATGATCGCGCTGGCGGTCATCTGATGATGGTGGTCCTGGCCATCGCCGCGCCCGCGTTCGCCGCGCTCACCGGCCACGCGGTGAACACCGCCTACCCGGTCACCGGCGAGGACGCGGACGGCAACCCGGTCGCCCGGCGTCAACGGGTTCTTCCTCGGCACCGACTCCACCGGGCGCGACCTGCTCGTCCGCGTCCTCTACGGCGCCCGCATCTCGTTGTTCGTCGGCGTCGTCACCACGCTCATCGCGGTCGTGCTCGGGGTGGGCGTCGGGCTGATCGCCGGGTACTTCGGCGGGGTCATCGACACGATCCTGGCCCGGTTCACCGACGCGGTGCTCGCCTTCCCCTACTCGTGCTGGCGCTGGCGCTGGCGACCGTGTTCGGGCCGAGCCTGACCCTCATCGTGGTCATGATCACGTTCTTCTCCTGGGCGGGCATCGCGCGGATCGTGCGCGGCCAGACCCTGTCCCTGAAGGAGAAGGAGTACATAGAGGCGGCCAGGTCGCTCGGCGCGGGCCCGTTCCGGATCATGTTCCTCGACATCCTGCCGAACCTGCTCGCCCCGGTGCTCGTCGTCGGCACGCTCTACATCCCGAACGCCGTCGTCTTCGAGTCCACCCTGTCCTTCCTCGGCCTCGGCATCCAGCCGCCCACGCCGAGCTGGGGCAACATGCTCTCCGACGCGTCCAACTTCTACCAGGTCGCCTGGTGGTACATCGTCTTCCCGGCGGTGGCCCTGCTGATCACCACGCTCGCGTTCAACCTGCTTGGCGACGGGATCAGGGACGCGATGGACCCGCGCACCGAGCGGCTGATCGCGGCCCGGCGGATGCGGCGGCGGCTGTCCCGGCGCAACGCAAGCGGGGCAACAAGGAAGCGCTGAGCGGCGTTCACCGCCGGCGGGGCGCCGTGGCACGAGACCGGGAAGAAGGGCAGAATCTGATGGCTATCGTCGGTTACCTGATCCGGCGGCTGCTGTCCGGGTTCGTGGTGGTCTGGCTGGTCGCCACGTCACGTTCTTCCTCTTCTTCGCCCGGCCGGTCAACACCGTCGCCCGCCAGCTGGCGGGCCGCGCGGCGACCCCGCAGGTCATCAGGAGGTCATCAAGAACCTCGGGCTCAACCAGCCGATCATGACCCAGTACTGGCACTTCCTCGACAACCTGGTGCACGGGAACCTCGGGTACTCGTACTTCACCGGCGAGTCGGTCGACACGATGCTGAAGCAGGACCTGCCGCCGACGATCTCGCTGGTCATCGGGGCCACGATCCTGTGGCTGGTCTTCGGCCTCGGTCGGCATCATCAGCGCGACCCGGGCCCGGTCGGTGTTCGACCGGGTCCGTCGGTCGGCGTGCTGGTCGGCCTGTCGATGCCGGTCTTCGTGATCGGCGAGCTGCTGATCGGCTGGTCTTCCAGCCGCTGTACTCGCACGGGTTCAACTTCATCAACACCGGCTACGCGGGCATCACGCCGGGCATCGGCCCGTTCGTCGGGCACATGATCCTGCCGTGGATCACCCTGGCCACGGTCCAGGCGGCGGTCTACACCCGGCTGTCCCGCGGCCAGCTGCTGGAGACGCTGGGCGAGGACTACATCCGCACCGCCCGGTCCAAGGGCCTGTCGGAGCGGCGGGTGATCTTCCGGCACGCCGTCCGGGCGGCCCTGACCCCGGTGGTGTCCCAGCTCGGCGTGGACATCGGCCAGCTGCTGGGCGGCGTCGTCGTGGTGGAGGCGGTGTTCGGGCTCGGCGGCATCGGCCAGATCTCGGTCGAGGCGGTCGACAAGGACAACCTGCCGGTGATCATCGGGTTCGTGATCATCGCGGCGGTCTTCGTGGTGATCGCGAACATCGTCGTCGACCTGCTCTACGCGGCGCTCGACCCGCGCGTCCGCATAACGTGATGACGTGACCGAACGCGAGACCCTCCGGCTCCCCGCCGGTCATCTTCTGGTGGGTGTGGGTGGCGTTCGTCGCGGTCAACGTCGCCGACTACGCCGTCCAGGGGCTGCCGTCGGCCCGCTTCGGCGCGGTCCTCGCCGCGGTCCTGCTGCTGGTCACCGGCCTGGCCTACACGCTGGCGCTGCGGCCGAGGGTGGTCGCGGACGGCGACGGCCTGACGGTGGTGAACCCGTACCGGACGCACCGGCTGCCCTGGCGGCGATCAACTCGGTCGACACCGGCGAGTGGGTCCAGGTCCGCTACGCGCGCCGACGCGCGGGACGGCGGCGCCGGTCAGGTCGGTGCACTGCTGGGCGCTGTACGTGTCAACCCGCGCCCGGCGCAAGATCGCGGTCGGCCCGGCCCCCCGGCGCGGCGGGCGTGCCCAGGCGGCTGCGCGGCCTCGTCGCCGCCGCGCCGGCCGGCGGCTACGCGCAGCCGTCCGCCCGGCTGCCGGAGGAGGCCGTACGGCTGGCGTCCCTCCCGGTCAGCGCGGCGATCGCGGCCCGCCTTGACACCCGGGCCGACCAAGGAGCGCAAGCGGGCCGCCGGCGACCGCGGCCGAGGCGCCGCCGGCCGCCACCGCCTGGTCCTGGCCCGCCCTGGCGGCCGTCGCCGTCCCGGCCGTGATCCTGATCGTCGTCGCCTGGCCTCCGCCGGTAGCAGGTCAACGACAAAGATCAACACCGTCATATCGAACGGACCGCGCATTACTGCCTTCACGGTCAGCGCGTGCCCCGCTCCCTAGCTACGCGTTCTCGCGGACGAACACCCGCGAGCCGAGCAACAGGCACACCGCCGCCAGCCCCGACCGCCACCAGCACGCCCTCGACCATGATCGTGTTGCAGTACTGCCCGGCGTACGCCTCGCGCATCGCGTCGATGATGTAGCGGAACGGGCTGATCCGGGCGATGCCCTGCAGCCAGCCGGGTGCCAGCGTCATCGGCAGCATGATGCCCGACAGCAGCACCAGCGGCACCACGACCGAGTTGAGCATCGGCGCGAACGCGTCCTCGCTCTTGACCGTCAGCGCGATCGCGTAGGACACCGACGCCAGCCCGATCGCGACCAGCACGATGAAGCCGAGGCAGATCAGCACCGCGCCGACCGGCGCGCGCAGCCCGAACGCGATGCCGACCAGCACCAGGATCACCGCCTGCACGACCAGCACGACGCGTCGCGCAGCACCCGGCCGGTCATCACGGCCAGCCGCGACACCGGCGTGACCCGGAACCGCTCGATCACCCCGCCGCGCCAGTCGGAGATGATCGCGAACCCGACGAACGTCGAGCCGAACAGGCCGAGCTGGATCAGCAGCCCGGGCACGAAGAACCGGTACGCCTCGGCCGCCCCGGCGCTGGCCGGGCCCGAGACCCGCCGAGCCTCCGCGGCAGCTTGGTCAGCAGCGGGCCGAACAGCACCAGGTAGAGCACCGGCTGCATCAGCACGATCACCACCCAGGCGGGATTGCGCAGGCTGAGCCGCTTCTCGCGCCGGAAGACGACCAGCGTGTCGCGGATGAAGCGTCATCTCGGTTACTCCTTGCCCGCGGGCTTCGGGCTTCGGGCCCGGCCCGCTGGGGCGCGCCGTCGGCGGCGCTGGGCGAGTCGTCCCGCAGCGACCGCCCGGTCAGGGTGAGGAACACGTCGTCCAGCGTCGGCCGGGACAGGCTGATCGAGTGCAGCGTGATGCCGGCGCCGTCCAGCACCCGCAGCAGCGACGGGCAGCGCCTCCTCGCCGTGGTCGACGGTCAGCCGCAGCCCGCCGTCGTCCGCTACGCTGACCTCGCGCGACGATCGGCTGCCGGGCCAGCAGCTCGCGCGGCCTTGTCGGCCGCGCCGTTGACCGCCAGCGTGACCACGTCGCCGGAGATCCGGCGCTTCAGCTCGTCGGGCGTGCCCGCGGCCACGGTCACCCCGTGGTCGATGATGAACACCCGGTCGCACAGCGCGTCCGCCTCGTCCAGGTAGTGCGTGGTGAGGAAGACGGTGGTGCCCAGCTCGGCCCGCAGCCCGCGGATGTGCTCCCACAGGTTGCTGCGGCTCTGCGGGTCAAGCCCGGTGGTCGGCTCGTCGAGGAACACCAGCGGCGGCTGGTGCACCAGGCCGAGCGCGATCTCCAGCCGCCGCCGCTGCCCGCCGGACAGCGTCTTCACCAGCCGCTGGTCGAGCCCGCCGAGGTCGAGCTGGCCGATCAGCAGCGCGGCCCGGCCGGCCGCGGTCCGCCGGCGCGATCCGGTACAGCGCGGCCTGGTCGAGGAGCTCCTCGATGACCAGGCACTGCGGGTCGGTGCCGCCCATCGTCTGCCCGATCGCCTGCGGCACGTAGCCGATCCGCCGGCGCACCCCGAGCGGGTCGCGCAGCAGGTCGGCGCCGGCCACGGTGGCGGTGCCCGCGGTCGGCCGCAGCAGCGTGGTGAGCATCCGCAGCGTGGTCGTCTTGCCCGCGCCGTTCGGCCCGAGGAAGCCGACGATCTCGCCCTCGCTCGACGGTCAGGTCCACCCCGCGGACCGCCTGCACGGTGCGCTTTCGGCTGGTGAACGTCCGCGCCAGGCCCCTGGCCTCGATGATCGCCATGACGTTGCTTCCCCTCTGGTTCTGGCGGCGGCTCGCAGGCCACCATCATTATCGAGTAATATCTCGAAAGAATTCAAGTAATATCGCGAACTACGTTTCTATTAGTTTCTTCCACCTTAGCTGCAGACGACTCCGTGCCGCGGCGGGCTCATCGCTCGCCCGCGCGTCGGCACCTCGCCCGGCAGCAGCGCGGGGCGCGGGGCAGGGGCGCCGCGAGCTGCGCGTCGAACTTCGTCGTGCCAGCCCACCTCGGCCTCGGCGTGCAGCACGCCGCGCCGCATGACCGCCGCCTGCACGGCGTCCAGGTAGCCCTTCGCGGTCAGCGCTCGCGCTCGGCCGCGAGTTCGACCGCGCCGATCGCCAGCCGGCTCCCGCCGCGCCCGCAGCTGTCCCGCAGCTCCTCGCGGTCCATCCCCTCGGCCGCGAAGGTCAGCGCCACGCCGAGCGGGTCCGGCCGAACCCGGTGCGGCCGATCGCCTGCTCCCGCAGCGACCGAGCTCCAGCTGGCCCTCGCCGGTGATCGCGTACACGGTCCGGGCCGGCCGCCGCCCGACCTGCTCGGTGCGGACCGCCTCCACCAGGCCCTCGCCCTCCATCGTGCGCAGCTCCCGGTACAGCGCCCCGCCTCACGCCGCCCCACTCGCCGACGTTGCTGACGTCGGCGAGGCGCCGGATCTGGTGCCCGTGCGTCGGCCCGTACCGGGCCAGCGTGCCCAGCGCCATCAGCCGCGTCAGATTCATGAGATTAGTATCATGAGACTAATCTCTGATGTCAACCGATTTAAGATAACAGCAATCAGCGGCGAATGACGCCGTCGTAGACGCCCAGCCGGGGGACGGCGACGGCGGCGGCAGCAGCCGCGGCGCCGCCGTCGGCGACCGCCGCGCGCCGGCTGACCGGCATCGGCGGCAGCGTGCCGCCGAACTCCGGGCAGAGCGCCTTGTGCCCGCACCAGTCGCACAGCCGGCCCGGCCGCGGCCGCCAGTCGCCGGTCTCCCGGGCCCGGGAGATCGCCGCCCACAGCGCGTCCAGCTTGCGCTCCGTCGCCCGCAGGTCCGCCTCGTCCGGGGAGTAGCGCAGCACCTCGCCGTCCCCGACAGGTACATGAGCTGGAGCACCCGGGTCACCGCCGCGCAGCCGCCAGATCACCAGCGCGTAGAACTTCATCTGGAACAGCGCGCTCGCCTCGTAGGCCTCGAGCGGCACCTGGCCGGTCTTGTAGTCCACGATCCGGATGTCGCCGCCCGGCGTCGACGTCCAGCCGGTCGATGTAGCCGCGCAGCCGCAGCCCGGACGGCAGCTCCGCCTCCACGTACCGCTCGCGCTAGGCGGGCTCGAGCCGCCGCGGGTCCTCCAGCCGGAAGTAGCCCGTCGCAGGGCCGCGGCCGCGTCGGCGACGAACCGCGCCGCTCCGCCTCGTCGGTGAACAGCGCCGCCAGCACGGCTCGTCGCCGGCGCACAGCCGGGTCCACTCGGGCTCCAGCAGGCCCGCGCGGCGGCCGGGGTCCGCTCGGCCGCGGGCAGGTCGAACAGCCGCTCAAGCACGGCGTGCACCAGCGTGCCGCGCGCCGTCGCGGTGGTCGGCGGCTCGGGGATCCGGTCGATCACCCGGAACCGGTACAGCAGCGGGCAGGTCATGAAGTCACCCGCCCGCGACGGCGACAACGCCGACGGCGGGTCGCCCGCCACCCCGAAGCCGGCCCCGTCGCCGGTGTCGATCGCCACATCCACTGCGTTTTCGATGTCCACAGTGGCCACCGTAGGGCAGCCCACCGACATTCCGCAGCCAACCCGGGCAAAAAAAAAAAAAAAAAAAAAAAAAGCGTGTCGTAGATGGCGACCGCCGTGCCGGGATCGGCGACGGCGGCGAGATCGTTGAGCGTCCGGCCCGAGCAGCCGGGATCGGTCTGCCAGGACGGCTTGTCCTCGTCGGCGGAGCAGCGGGCGCTCGACCCGGTCCAGGCCGCCTCGCTATAGCCGCGGGCCGCGCTGGCGTCAGCGGTGAGGGTGGTGCCGCCGACGGCGGTGACGTACGGGGACGCAGCGGGTAGTCGATGACACCGTAGCCGTCGTCGCCCGACGGCGCGGTGATGGCGACGCCCGGGTGGTCGAAGTACTCGCTGTCGTAGGTGGTCTCCCCGGCGCCGACACTGGCCTCGGGGATGATCCAGTCGTTGTCCACGAATTTGGCGCCGTGCGTCACGGCCTCGTTCTCAGCGGCGCCGAGATCGGAGATCGCGGTGCTGTTCGCCTCCACCAGGAGGATGTGGCACTCCGGGCAGATCGCGGAGATCATCTCGATGCTCTCGGCGGCGGGGGCGGTCCAGCCGGCCGCGGTGCCGGGCAGGCTGGTCGTGCTGCCGGTCTCGCTGACCTGCTCGAAACATTTGTCCGCCACCGTGCAGGCGGTCAGGCCGTACTGGGTCCGGTAGGCCGCCAGGTCGCTGGCGGCGTCCGGGTCGTTGTAGGCCGTCACCACCGCGACGGTCTGGCCAAGCCCGCTCCTTGTTCCCCTGGAAGTCGTACGCCTGCTCCAGGTTGGCCGGGCTGTACCCGCTTGGGGTGGTAGCGCTGGCGGCGGCCGACGCCCTCGCCGACGCCGACGTGGCCGGCTCGTTGATCAGGGCCGCGCAGCCCGCGTCGCCCGGCGCGGCCGCCGGGCAGGGGTCGATGACGCGCCGGCCAGCAGCGTGTAGGCGGCGGCGCTGGCGCTGGCGGTGGCGGACACCCGCGGCGCCGCCTGGGCGGCGGAGCCAACCAGCGCAATTGCGGTCATCGCGACCGCTAGGACAGGCCGGCCCGGTTATCCGGCTGGTAAATGTCGCGCGCATTTCATCCCTTCGTGTCACAGGCGTTCCTCGTGGCACGGCTCAGAATGCGCGCGGGACTTTGCAGACAGTCCGCAGATGCTTGGCACGGGCGGCGCCCGGCGCAGTTCCCGGCGCTGATCAGTCGGTGTATGGCGTCTTGGTCAAACCAGGGGCGGCACTGAGCATCCGCTTGTTGAGATTCTGCAGATCCTGGCCGGGTCGCACGCCGAGTTTGCGGTCGCAGTACCGCCACGCCTCCCGGAACGCGGCCAGCGCCTCGGTCTGCCGGCCGGACCTGTACAACGCGAGCATCAGCAGCCAGCGAAGGTGCTCGTCGCCGGGGTTCTCGCGGATCAGGGACTCAAGGTCGTGCAGCGCCTCGGCCGCGGCGCGGGGAGGACAGACGCGGATGACGGCCTCGATCCGCTTCGCCCGCACCAGGGAGAACTGCGCTCCAGCCGGTGCCGGTGCTCCCGGCGCAGGTGGTCGGAGGCGATGTCCGTGAACGGGGTACCCGCCAGAGCGCCGAGGCCCGGGTCAGAAGCTCGAGCGTGCGCTGCCACTCGGCCGGGCAGGTGGCGGTGCCGCACCCGGCGGCCAGCGCCTCGAACGCCAGCAGGTCGACGTCGCCCGGGTCCATATCGAGCCGGTAGCCGAAGGATTCCCGCACGACCAGGCCGTCGGTGCCGAGCGTCTTCCGCAGCCGGCTGACCGCCGGGCGGTAGGCGCCGTCGCGCTTCCTTGACCAGTCCTCGTCCCATAGCGCCCGGCAGAGCTGGTCGTGCGACGCCGTCTCCCCCGCCCGCATGGCCAGCCCCGCGAATACGACCCGTTCCCGAGGCGAGGCGATCTTCACGGGCCGGTCCTCGATAGCTACTTGCAGCGCCCCCAGCATGCGCACCTGCCCGCGCATTGTCCCTCTTCCGTAGTGGTCCCGTTATCCCTGGTAGCCGCGCCGCTACAGGAGGCTCTGCAAGATTCCCGCAAAGCCGTTGTCAACTCTGCAGTGCATGATGTCTTTTCGTCACTTATATCACCACATACCGCCACGGAACGTCAACAAATTCTCAACAAAGCATGAAATCTGGCGTTCCGTTATCCAGCCTTTGCAGTGGTTTTCGCGCGACAGGAGTTCCGGATGCGGATCAGGGGCCTGATTGCTGTCGGGTCGGCGTTGCTGCTGGTCGTGGCGCTGGCGATGGTGGCCGTGACGTTGTCCGGGCCAGCCAGGCCGTCGGTTCCGGTGCAGCAGAGCGGGACGGCGGCGGGCCGTTCGCATCGGGTGACCGCCGCCGCCGACCTCGGTCGGGTGGTCGATGGCCGCTTCCTCCCCGACGCATCCAGCTCGAGCGCGCCGTCGTCCGGAGCGGCCGGGGACGGCAACCTCGCCCGGGTCCCCGGTGCGGTGCCGGCCCTGGTCCGGCCGAAGCCGCTGACGTTTCCCGCGACCGGGAAAACCGCCCCGGCGACGGTCAGCGTGCTGAAAGCGCCCCCGGCCGAGCACAAGGCCGGCTTCAACCCGGCCACGAGCCGCCCGCTCGCCCCGGTCAGCGCTGACCAAACGGTCTACTCGAACGCGGACGGCACCAAGACGGCGTTCGACTACAGCAATCCGGTCAACTACCGGCGGCCCAACGGGACGTGGGCGTCGATCAGCACGAGCCTGGTGCCGGCCGCCCCCGTCGACGCTTCCGCGGGCGCGCAGGCCTCGGTCGACGCCTGGTTCGAGGCGCCGGCCACGGACTCGCCGTCGGACTCCGCCTCTCCGCCGCCTGCGGCCTCGCCCTCGCCCGCCGGCTCCGCCGCATCCTCCCCGGCCGCCCCGCCGTCCGCTTCCCCGTCACCATCGTCGTCGTCCTCGGCTTCCTCCACGCCGCCGCCGGCCGACGGCTGGACGGAAAAGTCGGAGACCGAGCCGGAATCGTTCGCCGCCACCGCCGATGCGCCCGCCCTGGTGACAATGCAGGTGGATGCCGGTCACTCGGTCTCGTTCGGGATTTCGGGCGCGGACGCGGCGGCGGGGGCGGCGTCGGGCAGCTCGGTTAGCTACCCGGGCGTGCGGCCGGACGCGGCGGTTAGCTTCACCGCCGGAACCGGACTGGTGAAGGAGGCCATCGTGCTCTCCTCGTCCGCCGCGCCCAGCACCTGGCTGTTCCCGCTGGAGATGAAGGGGCTGAAGGCGGAGATGGGGCCCGGCGGGCTGGTCGAGTTCTCGGACTCGGCCGGGAAGGTACTCGCGTACGTGCCGCACGGGTTCATGACCGACTCGAACATCAACCCGCACTCGGGCGACGGGGCGATATCCTTCGGGGTCGACGTACTCGCTGGTCACGGCGGACGGGCAGCCAGGCGATCAGGATGACGCTGGACGCCGGCTGGCTGGACAGCTCAGTCCCGGGTGTTCCCGGTCACGGTCGACCCGAGCGTCTACGACGTTGGACAGCAACGGCACCACGTACGTGCTGTCCCCGTCGACAACGACTACTCCGGCGACACCGAGATCGACGCGGGCACCTACGACGGCGGCGGCAACGTCGCCGAGTCGTTCCTGGAGTTCAGCGCGTGGCGTCGGAGCTGAAGAACGACACCGTGCTCGGCGCTCGGCTGGGGCTGTTCAACTCCTGGTCGTACAGCTGCTCACCGCGGACGGTGTACGTGTACCCGGTCACCTCGTCGTGGTCGGTGACCGGCGACAAGTCCTACCGGGCCCGTCGACCGGCGCGCCGTCGGCCGCAGCAGCTTCGCGACCGGCTGGGTGCCCTACGGCTCGTCGTCGTCCCCGTGCCCGGCCAGCTGGGAGGGGATCGATCTCGACCAGGCCGGCACCAACCTGATCAACGGGTGGACCCACGGCACGGTCGCCGATAACGGGCTGGCGCTAGGCGCGTCGTCTTCCGACAGCTACGGGTGGAAGAAGTTCGCCTCCGACAGCGCCAGCTCGAACGGCGACCCGTTCCTGGCCGTCACCTACACCACCGACGGGCCAGCTACGAGCCTGGCCGCGAAGCACGCCGGTCACGCAGGTGACGCCGACCTCGGCCGGGAAGTTCGCCATCAAGGTGACGAACACCGGCTCGAGCACCTGGACGCCGCCACGGCAACGGGTACGAGCTGTCGTCCGACCGCCTACTACGCGTACGGCGGCAAGGGCAAGGACGGCACCGAGGTCCACGGCAGCCCGGTGTTCACCGCGATGCCGTCGACCGTGGCGCCCGGCCAGTCGGTGACGGTGGACGCCGCGGTGGACGCGCTGCCGGCGGCTCTTACCGGATCGTCTTCGACATGTACTCCGGCGGCGACCGGCGGCACCCCGATGTCGTTCGACTCGCAGGGCGATCCAGCCTTCGCGATCGGCCTCTACGTGCCCGCAGCCGCCGCCGGTGGTCACCGCGGTGTACCCGCCGACCGGGTTCATCTCGCCGCACGCTGCACCCCGCAGCTGTCGACGACCGCGTCTCGACCAGGACCGGCACGGTCACCTACGAGCTTCACCTTGACCTGCGAGCCGCTGCCGGGCAGACGTGCCTGGACTGCGTCGATCGACTCCGGGTATTTCCAGCCCGTACTGGACGCCGCCGGAGCGCTGACCTGGAATGGAGCACGCCCTACCACTGTGGACGGTGACCAAGGCGGCACCGGGAACGGGTCGTCGACAACGGTCGGGCCGGTCACAATCACGCCGGAGGTGCCGCAGCCGGCCATCACTCTCGGCCTGGGCGACTCCGACGGGCAGGACTTCGACCCCGCTGTCGGGAACTACACCACCAGCGCGACCGACGCGGCGGTGGCAGCGGCCGGGCCCGCCGCTGGAGATCGACCGGACCTACAACAGCCTCGACCCGCGGTTCGGGGGCGTTCGGGGCCGGCTGGTCGTCGCGTGGCTCGACACAGCGCTGCGCAGGACAACGACGGAACACGGTGAGCGCGTGGTGACGCTGCCGCAGCGGCCAGCAGATGACCGGTTCGGCTAGAACGGCGACGGCAGCTACGCGGCCGCCCTCCGGCAGCCCGGACGCGCTGGTGCAGAACTCGTCGGGGACGTGGACGCTGCTGCGACGCCGCGGGTAACGAGTACGAGTTCACCTCGGCCGGGCTGATCTCAGTCAGCTCACCGACGCCGAACGGGCTTACGCCGAGGATTTCACGGACAACTCCGCCGAGCCAGGTGACCACGATCACCGACACGGTCCCCGGACCGGGCGCTGACGCTGACGTGGTCCACGCCGACCGGCGCCTGCTACTCTCACGTGGCGTCGGTGACCACCGCCCGCGCCGACCACGGGCGGGACCGGCTACACCTGGAACTACAGCTACACCGGGGATGAGCTCACCCAGGCGTGCGCGCCGGCCGTGACGGGATCCGGCTGCACGGCCTACACCTACGGAACCGGGTCGCACTACTGGTCGTCCGCGCTGGACGCCGACCCGCGGGAGTACTACCAGCTCGGCGAGTCCAGCGGGACCACGGCGGCGGACGAGGTGGAAGCCAACCTGGGGACCGCCAACGGCACCTATCACAACGTCACGCTGGGATCGCCGTGACCGGTCCGCTGGCCGGGAGCAGCGAGACGGCGGCCGTCGTTCAACGGGACCAGCTCGTATGTGTCGCTGCCGAACGACCTGATCACCGACAGCACCGACGTGTCGGTCGGGCTCTGGTTCAAGGCCGCGAGCGCGACCGCGACGGGGTGCTGTTCTCCTACGACACCGATGCGATCACCGATTCCACCGGCAGCTCCGGGCACCAGACCCGCTGCTGTACATCGGCGACGAACGGCTAGCTCTACGGCGAGTTCTGGAACGGCTCGGTCGACCCGATCCACACCAGCGCCAGCGTCACCGACGGCAAATGGCACTACGCGGTGATCACCGGCCGCCAGCGACAGCCAGACCCTGTACCTGGACGGGACGCAGGTCGGGTCGCCCCTGAGCGGCCAGATCAACCAGCTGAACCAGGACACCGACACGATCGGGGCCGGGTTCTGGAAGCAGCTGGCCGTCCGTAATCACCGTGCCGATCCCGACCGCCTCGCTACTTCAACGGGGATATCGGCCAGGTCGCGGTCTACCCGCAGCCGCTGAGCGCGCCCGTCATCGCCTCCCAGCACGCGCTCGCCGTCGCCCCGTCGCCGGCGTTGACCCAGGTCACCCTGCCGTCGGGCAAGGTCCACGAGCAGGCCTCCTACGACCCGGGCACCGCCCGGCTGACGACCTACACCGATCAGGACGGCGGCCAGTGGACGATCAGCCCGCCGCTCGCGACCGGTACCAAGGCGAGCTCGGACGCGCTCGGGTACGTGGCGGAGGACGTATCGGTCCGCGACCCGGCCGGACGAAACGAGACCTACGGCTACGACATGACCGACGGCGGCCGCCTGATCTCCTACGACAACGGGGTGGACCCGCCCAACGCCTACGGTTACGACGCGGCCGGGTTCCTCACCACGGTCGTGAACCAGGACGGCAACCTGGCCTGCATGACCAACGACGTCCACGGCAACGTGCTGACCCGGACCTGGTACCCGGTCGAGCCTGGCGACCCTGCCGGGCACCGGGCCCGGGGTCAACCCGGCGCAGTGCGGCAACTCGACGACGTCGAGCGCGGACTGCCCCTCCACCGGCGCGGGGTGCACCACGTTCTACGGCTACGCCGCCTACAACGCGGCCAATCCGCTCGACCCGACCAACGACGAGCTGACGTCGGCGCGGGACGGCCGCTCGGCCTCGGCCACGGACAACACGTACGAGACGACGTACTCCTACAACACGATCGGGCAGCTGACGCTGGAGACGACGCCGGCCACCCCCGGCTTCCCCGGCGGCCGCACCACCAGGTACGCGTACTCGACCGGGACCGAGAGCGCGGCCAACGGCGGGACGATCCCGGCCGGGCTGCTCGAGTCGGTGACCACGCCCGGCGGCGCGGTCACGAGCTACTCCTACGACAGCGACGGTGACCTTGCGCAGACCACCGAGCCGTCGGGGCGGTCCACCGACTACACCTACGACGGGCTCGGCCGGCCGCTGACCGCCGTGGTGCACACCTCTTCGTACCCGTCGGGCGAGACGACGTCGTACACCTACACCCCGACTGGGCAGCAGGCCACCGTCACCTACCCGGCGGTCACCAACTCGGTCACCAACGTGGCCCACCAACTGGAGTACTCCTACAGCTACGACGGCGACAACGACGTGCTGACGTCGGTCGAGTCGGACCTCACCGGCGGGGACCCGTCGCGTACGACGACGTACACCTTCAACGACCACGACGAGGTCGCCACGGTCACCCAGCCGGCCGGGGCGACGACCGGCGGCACCGCGCAGTCCGACGGGGCGGCCAGCGGGAATCCGGACGGCGCGACGACCGGCTACGACTACGACGCGTTCGGTGACGTGACCCAGGTCACCGACCCGAACGGCAATCAGGACCGGTACGCCTACAACGAGTACCAGGAGGCAACCCAGGAGACCCTCTACACCCCGTCCGCCAATGAGGCGTCCTCGGTCGCGGACTGCGCGTCCCCGGCCACCCAGGATCCCGACGGCGGGTGCGATCTGGTGCTGAAGTCGGACGCCTACGACCCGGCGGGCCTGCTCGCGGCGACCACCGACGCGATGGGCCGGATCACCAACTACGCCTACGACAACGACCAGGAGCTGATCGAGTGTCGACCACCAGCCGTGCTCGTCGTCTGCGCCGTGCTCGTCGTCGGGTCCGTGCACGCCGACCGCGCAGTGCACGTCGGGCACGGTCGGCGCGATGACCACCTACGCCTACGACGGCGCCGGCAACCTGATCTCCCAGGCCGTCAGCGCGACCGACGGCGGTGCCGCCGGGACGACGACCACCACCGACTGGACCTACGACGCCGCCGACCAGGTCACCAGCGAGGTCCAGGACGCGACCCCGTCGACCGGCTCGTCGTCCAGCGGCTACCTGAACCGGACGACCGCCTACACCTACGACGCGGACAACGATGTCCTCTCGAAGACGGTGGGGACCGGGAGCGCGCTCGCTGTCACCGACTACGGCTACAACACCGCCGGGAACATGACCAGCCAGAGCGTCCAGGACGGATCGACGACGCCGGAGACGACCTGGACCTACGACCAGAACGGGCTGCCGCTGTCGATGACCACCCCGGCGGGCAACGCCTCCGGCGCGGACGCGGCCGACTACACCACGAACTACGCCTACAACCAGGCCGGGCAGCTGACCGCGGAAACCGGCCCGCCGGTGTCGGTCTCGTCCTACACATCGCAGACCGCGACGTCCACCCGGCCGCAGACCAGCTACGGCTATGACACGTTCGGGGACCAGACCCAGGCGGTCGACCCGGACGGCAACGTCACGACGACCGCCTACGACGGGGACGGGCGCGGTACGTCGGTGACCCAGGCGCCCTACACGCCGCCGGGCGCATCGTCGGCGATCACCGCGACCACCGCGTATGCCTACGACGAGGACGGGAACCTGGTCTCCGAGTACCGATCCCGCGGGCCACGTCACCTCCGCCACCTACGACGCCCTCGGCGACGTCACCTCCGTCGCCGAGCCGCAGCTGCCGGGCCAGTCATCGCCCGGGACGTCGAGGTATGCCTACGACGCCGACGGCGAGCGACTGTCGGCGACCGATCCCCTCGGCAACGCCACCAGGCAGACCTACGACTACTTCGGGAACGTCGCGACGTCCACCGACCCGATGAGCAACACCACTAAGTACGCCTACGACTATCTCGGCGACCAGACGACGGCGGACACGCCCGACGGATCGGTCACCGCGAGCACCTACGACCACCTGGGCGAGCTGACGTCGGTGACCGACGGGGCCGGGGACGAGTCGACCTACGACTATGTACGACCAGGGGAACCTGGCCTACGCCTACAACCCGGACGGGTCGTTCGCGCAGTACGGGTACGACCAGGCCGGGCGGCCGACCGCGGTCACCGACTACGGGGCGGCGCCGGCCGGGCCACGCGGCGCCGGAACTGCGGTCGGAGTCGTTCGGCTACGACCTCGACGGGACCAGACGTCGGCCACCGACTGGAACGGCCACATCACCACCTCGTCGTATAACGCGGCCGGCGACCTGACCGGCCAGGTGCAGCCGGTGTCGCCTCGTCCGCCTCGATCTCGACCAGCTACGGGTACGACGCGTCCGGGAACCGGACGTCGGCCACCTCCGGCAACGGCAATACCACCTGGACGACGTACAACCCGTGGAACCTGCCCCAGTCGGTGATCGAGCCCACCACGCCGACCGCGCCTTCGGCCTCGGACACGCACGTGGACCACGGCTACAACGCGGACGGGGAGCCGTCGGCGGTGACGGCAGCCGGGCGGGGTCTCCCTGTCCTACGATTACGACCCGCTCGGCGACATCACCTCCGAGTCCGGGTCGGGGGCGACGGCGACGACGCCACCCAGTCGTTCGGCTACAACATGGACCAGCGGATGACCTCGGCGACCGTCCGGAGCGGGACCGACTCGCTTCAGCTACAACGGTGACAGTGACCTGACCGCCGCGTCCGGGCCGTCGGGGCACGTCGTCCTTCACCTACAACGGCGACGGGCTGGTCGCGTCGGAGACCGACCCGGCCGGGAAGACGAGCTACACCTACGACGGCGCCGACCGGCTGTCGACCGAGGCCGAGCCGCTGACCGGGGCCACGCTGACCTACGGCTACAACAGCCGACAGCGAGCCGGCGTCGATTTCCTACGCGGACGGCGGGACGTCCGGCCCCACCCAGTCGTTACGGTTACAACAGCCTTCACCAGCTCACCTCCGACACCCTGACGTCCGCCGTCCGGCGCCACGCTCGCCTCCGCAGTCCTACGGCTACGACGCGGACGGGGACATCACCTCCCAGGCCACCACCGGGCTGCTCGGGATCGGCGCAGCACGACCTTCGGCTACGACGAGGCGGACCGGCTGACCTCGGCCGCCTCCGGCGGGGAGACCACCAACTACGGGTACGACAACGACGGCAACCTGACCAGCGACGGCGCCGCGACCAATCTACAACGCGCAGGATCAGCTGACCTCGTCCGCCGTCATCGGCCGGGACCACCGACTACTGCTACACGCTGAACGGCGAGCAGGCGTCGGTCGACGCCGCCGGGCGGCCCGGCGCCGACGACACCTGGGACGCCTACGGCAGACCGTCACGCCTCGGCGGGCATCAGCTACGGCTACGACGCGCTCGGCCGCCTGGTCAGCCGCGCAGCCGGCTCGGGTCCGGCGACCTCGCTGTCCTATCTCGGCACCAGCGACACGCTGGCATCCGACGGGACCAGCGACTACAGCTACACCCCGGCCGGCACCGTCACCGCGGCCCAGCAGTCCGGCGGCACCGCCTACACCGCGATGACCGACCAGCACGGCGACGTGCGGCACGTTCAGCCCGACCTCGACCGCGCAGGGCCTGGCCGGGTAGTCCTCCTACGGCCCGTACGGCGCCGCACGTCCGCAGCGACAACAAGCCGAGAACCTGGGCTACCAGGGCGACTACACCGACCCGACGACCGGCCTGGTGGACATGAACGCCCGCTGGTACAACCCGGCCACCGGCACGTTCACCTCCAGCGACACCCTCGGCGGGAGCCCCGTCCCCTGCGACGGTCGACGGGAACCCGTACGCCTACGCGGACGGCAACCCGCTGACCAATACCGACCCGTCCGGGCTGTGCATGATCCGGGTTCGGATGGTTCTGCAGCGCCGCCGCGCACCGTCGTCGAGCGGTAAGCGTCTAAGGACCTGCTGGAATAGCTTTCGAGGTCGCCATTGGTAACGGTCGGCACCTGCCTGCTCTTCGGGTGCGCCACGTCGCTCGGCAATGACGACTGCCCCGCGTGGGGATGCGGCTACGAGGGCGGCTCGCCCGCCCCGACGTGGTCGCCCGCGCCGCCGCCGTACCCGTCGCCGTCCCCGTCCGAGCAGCAGCCGCCCGGCTGCGGCTGGAACTGCGCGGCCCGGACGGTCATCGGCGTGGGCGTGGCCGTCGGCATCGGGACCATCGCCGGAGTGTGCGCGGAACAGCCGGAGCTGTGCGTGGTGCTGGCTCCGCCGCCCCCGCCGGTCCCGCCGCAGGACAAATACGCAAACGGGGATACCAACATTCCCAAGCCGCCGACCGGCCTGGCGAAGGATCCAGAGGTCACGGATCCGAACCCAGCCCCCAAGGATCCGCACGTGACCATCGACGAGAAGCCGCCCACAACGTCACCGAAGCCGCCGGACGGCCTGGAGCCGTCCGATAACATCCAGCCGTCCGCCGAGGGCGGCCAGGGCGGTCCCGTCCCCGGCGAGACGCCCGCCACGCCCGAGCCGCCCGACCCGGCGGCCGGCGACACCGCGGGCGCCCCCGGCAACACGCCCGTCACCACCCCCGAAACCCCGACGACGCCCGATACGCCGTCGACCGGTGACGCCAGCGGCGACAATGAACCCCGCCAGCACGAAGAACGTCGGGTGACAGCAAGGGCCTCAGCCGTGAGATGCGAGGCTCACTGATCAACGGTGGGCTCGGACTCGGTCAGCTCGGGCGTGAACGATTACGTTACGGGCACGACGAACCCAGGGAAGATCGCTCTAAACGCCGCCATCGGTCTCGGCACCGGTCTCATAGGCGGCCTCGGCGGCGTAGGCCCGATTGCGGACCATTGGGCCGCGACGCTTGGGCTCGATGCCTTTGGGGGTGCGATCAATAGCGTCTTGTCGCAAGCGACGAACCAGGGGCAAGTCAACTTGCTTCAAGCGGGGGCTAGTTCTGGATTCAGCGCCCTAATCGGAGGGGTTGGTTTTCTCGGGACGATCGGTGGGGGCAATGCCCTTGCCAATATCGTCAAAAGTGCGGAAACGCTGTAAGGAGATCGCTTATTACGCTGTGTACGGTGTAGCCGATCTATTCGGAGGCGCTTGCAATCCTTCCAACCTGGTCGCGCAGCAGGCCGCATGCGAGGCTGAGCGGAAGCGAGGTTAGGCGTGACAGTGGCGGAGCCGAGCCGAGGATACGCAACCGGCGCCGGGAGGGAAGCCTTATCGGTCAGGTCCCACCCCATGGCGCGATCCGTGGGCCGTCGCTGCTGATCGCCTCTCGCTTTTGCGGTCGTCACCTGGGCTTTTCTGTCGATAACGTTCCTAGTACCGGATGGGAATCTTGCCTTCCGCTTGGTCTTGCTCTTCCAGTGGCGAATTTATGCGCTCGACGTGATGTATGACCAGGCTCGTGGTCACCAGCGACGACATCCGCCTGATATCGAGGTTCAGGGAGCCGCCGGTCGCGCCGGGACCAGATATCTTATATCCGGGCGAATCGGTGGGATGACGTGTTCTATGACCATGACCGTCAGCCCGTCCAGCGTATGCGCGGTGACCTGTCCCGGGGTCAGCTTCGCAAGCTCGGGGCGGAGCTGGGCGTGCCGGTCTGGGATCACCGGGCGTTCTTCGGGCTGAAAGAACTAAGGCACGGCATCCGGCTGATGCTCCCGGCTGAACAGCCTGCCCGCAGCCCGGCCGTCGAGGCGATCCGGCCTCCGCGGCGACCCGGCCACCTGGCGTCTTCCCTGGCGACGGAGCAGTGCGTTGATCCGTGGAACCACGCGACCGTTCGGAAACCAAGATCTTGATCTCGACCCGTGCTCCGCCCGCTGCCCAGTCCGACTGCAGCCGCCCTCCAGCTCTGGCGCTGCGCCCCCCCCCCGGCCTGCGCAGCCCCCTCCGCCCCGTGAAAGAAGCACCTACCTGACCCGCAGCACCGCCGATTGCACGTAGCATCAGACACGTGGCAAGTGGCCAGGAGGAGCAGCCGAAGCGGCGCGGTTCGGGCGGCTTCGTCGTTGCGAAGCCGTTCGGCATCCCCGTGCACGTCTCGCCGTACTGGTTCATCATCGCCGGCGTCTTCATCGTCATCTACGCCAGCGAGCTCTCGGGCAGCCTGCAGGGCACCACCACCAGGTACCTGGTCGCGGCCGCGTTCGTGGTCCTGCTCTACGTCTCGGTGCTCATCCACGAGCTGAGCCACTCGCTGGTGGCCCGCGGCTACGGCCTGCCGGTCCGCCGGATCGTGCTGTGGCCGCTCGGCGGCGTCTCCGAGATCGACCGCGAGGCGCCCACCCCCGGCCGCGAGTTCGCGATCGCCGCCGCCGGCCCGGCCCTGTCGCTGGCGCTCGGCGGGATCGGCTGGGGCCTGTACCAGATCGTCAATGCCGGCATCGCCGGCGTGCTGATCAGGCAGCTGGTGTTCGCCAACCTTATCGTCGGGCTCTTCAACCTGCTGCCCGGCCTGCCGCTCGACGGCGGCCGGATGCTGCGGGCGGTGATCTGGCTGTTCACCAAGAAGCCGAACACCGCCACCATCGCGGCCGCCTGGACCGGGCGAGTGCTCGCCCTCGGGCTGCTCGCGGTCCCGTTCTACACCGGCCGCCTGGCGGGCGGGGACATGGTGTCCACGATCTGGGTCATCGTGATCGCCGGGTTCATGTGGACCGGCGCGACCCAGTCGATCAAGGCGACCAGGTTCCGCGAGCGGCTGCCCGCGCTGCAGGCCCGCCGGCTGGCCCGCAAGGCCATCTCGGTCCCGGCCAGCACCCCGCTGGCGGAGGCGGTCAGGCGGGCGGACGAGGCCGGCGCCCGCGCGATCGTCGTCGTCGACCACGAGAACACGCCGATCGCGATCGTCAACGAGACCGCGGTGACGGCCGTCCCGGTCGAGCGCCGCCCCTGGATCGACGTCGGCACGCTGGCCCGGACGATCGACCCGAGCCTGGTGCTCAACGCCGACATCGGCGGCATGGCGCTGCTCGACGCGCTCCGCCGGGCCCCGGCGACCGAGTACCTGCTGACCGAGCAGAGCGGCGAGGTCTACGGCGTGCTCGCCGCCCGCGACCTCGACCACGTCTTCGCCGGGGTCTGAGGGTCGCTACCCTAACCGGGTGACACAGCGCAAGGCAGCTCAGCGCGGCCCGTTCGCGGCCGGAGACCAGGTGCAGCTCACCGACCCCAAGGGCCGGATGCACCAGATAGTCCTGCAACCCGGGGCGTCGTTCCACACCCACCGGGGGGCGCTCAGTCACGATGACCTGATCGGCGCGCCCGAGGGCAGCGTGGTGACCGCCACCAGCGGCACCCAGTACGTGGCCCTGCGCCCCCTGCTGGCCGACTTCACGCTGGCCATGAAGCGCGGCGCGACCATCGTCTACCCCAAGGACGCGGCCCAGATCCTCGCCTACGCGGACGTCTTCCCCGGCGCCCGGGTGCTCGAGGCGGGGGCGGGCTCCGGCGCGCTCTCCTGCTGGCTGCTGCGGGCGGCCGGCCCGGACGGCGAGGTGGTCTCGTTCGAGGCCCGGGCCGACTTCGCCGAGATCGCCAGGGAAAACGTAAGAAAATATTTCGGAGAGGTCCCCGGCTGGTGGCGGCTGGTCTCCGCCCCGCTCTCGGCTAGGGCTGCCCTTGACCCGAGTTATCGAACGGACCGGGCCTACTCCCTCAGGCAAGACTCCGGCCCGGACGGCGGGGAGGACGACCCCGGCGCGGCCGGCTCCGACTCCGGCGCCGCCTTCGGCGGCGGTGCCGCGGCCGCGCTCCCCGGCACCTTCGACCGGGTGATCCTCGACATGCTGGCCCCCTGGGAGAACGTCGCCGAGGCGGCCCGCGCCCTCATCCCCGGCGGGCTGATCTGCTGCTACGTCGCCACCACGACCCAGCTGTCGCGGATCGTGGAGGAACTGCGGGGGCACGGCTCGTTCTACGAGCCTGCCGCCTGGGAGACCCTTTACCGGGGCTGGCACGTGGAGGGGCTCGCGGTCCGGCCGGACCACCGGATGATCGGCCACACCGGGTTTCTGGTGACCGCGCGGCGGCTCGCGGACGGCGTGACGCCGCCCGCTCGGCGGCGCCGCCCGGCCAAGGGGTCGCTTCCCGAGGGCGACGCGGAGGCGTCCGCCGAGTGAATAACCACAATACGTGACAGCAATATAACTCTGTGCTGATCATAAGTCTCTGGCCTGCGGTTTCTCACCTTCAAGCGAGATGCGTCACCAATCGAGTACTCACTGGGATGTTAGGAAAGACCGCCAGATAGGTAAGGTCGAGTTAGTTCATACTCCCCGGGAGGAGGTGAGGGCCGTGGTAGCTAGGGACGAGAGCGGACGGGGTTCTCGGCACGAGGATGAGGTGGGCAGCCTTACCGCGCAGATCTCCTTCCTCGATGAAGAGATCGCTGTTCTGCGCCGAAGGCTCGCCGATTCACCACGTCAGGTCCGCTTGCTCGAAGAGCGGCTCCGCGAGACAGAGTCCTCGCTCACGTCGGTCACCACTCAGAACGAGCGGCTGGCGGCGACGCTGCGCGAGGCACGAGACCAGATCGTGGCGCTCAAGGAGGAGGTCGACCGGCTGGCACAGCCGCCGTCCGGCTTCGGCATCTTCCTTGCCGTCTGCGAGGACAACACGGCGGACGTCTTCACCGGCGGCCGCAAGATGCGGGTCAACGTCAGCCCCAACATCGACCTCGACGAGCTCAAGCCCGGCCAGGAAGTCGTGCTCAACGAGGCGCTCAACGTCGTCATCGCCCAGGGTTACGAGACCATCGGCGAGATCGTCATGCTCAAGGAGGTGCTCGCCGACGGCGAGCGCGCCCTGGTCATCTCGCACGCCGATGAGGAGCGCGTGGTCAGGCTGGCCGCGCCGCTGATGGACCAGGTCCTCCGCAGCGGGGACTCCCTGCTGCTCGAGCCCAGGTCCGGCTACGTCTACGAGCGCATTCCGAAGGCCGAGGTCGAGGAGCTCATCCTCGAAGAGGTCCCCGACATCGCCTACACCGACATCGGCGGTCTGACCTCGCAGATCGAGCAGATCCGGGACGCCATCGAGCTGCCCTACCTGCACGCCGACCTCTACAAGGAGCACCAGCTCCGGCCGCCCAAGGGCGTCCTGCTCTACGGCCCTCCGGGCTGCGGCAAGACGCTCATCGCCAAGGCGGTCGCCAACTCCCTGGCCAAGCAGGTCCAGGCCAAGGCGGCGGCGGACGCCGCGGCCGGCCTCCCGGGGGCGAAGAAGCCCGAGGAGGGGAAGTCCTTCTTCCTCAACATCAAGGGCCCGGAGCTGCTCAACAAGTACGTCGGCGAGACCGAGCGGCACATCCGCCTGGTCTTCCAGCGCGCCCGCGAGAAGGCCTCCGAGGGCATGCCGGTGATCGTGTTCTTCGACGAGATGGACTCGATCTTCCGCACCCGCGGGTCCGGTGTGTCCTCCGACGTGGAGAACACCATCGTCCCGCAGCTGCTGTCGGAGATCGACGGCGTTGAGGGGCTGGAGAACGTCATCGTCATCGGCGCCTCCAACCGCGAGGACATGATCGACCCGGCGATCCTGCGGCCCGGCCGCCTGGACGTCAAGATCAAGATCGAGCGGCCGGACGCCGAGGCGGCCAAGGACATCTTCTCCAAGTACGTGCTCATCGACCTGCCGCTGCACCCCGACGACGTGAAGGAGAACGGCGGGTCTGAGCAGGCGACGGTGGACGCGATGATCCAGCGGGCCGTGGAGCGGATGTACACCGAGACCGAGGAGAACCGCTTCCTCGAGGTCACCTACGCCAACGGCGACAAGGAGGTCCTGTACTTCAAGGACTTCAACTCCGGCGCCATGATCGAGAACATCGTGGCCCGCGCCAAGCAGATGGCCATCAAGCAGTTCCTCGACACCGGCCAGAAGGGCATCCGCGTCGCTCACCTCCTCGCCGCCTGCGTGGACGAGTTCAGCGAGAACGAGGACCTGCCCAACACCACCAACCCGGACGACTGGGCGCGCATCTCCGGCAAGAAGGGCGAGCGCATCGTCTACATCCGCACCCTGGTCTCCGGCAAGCAGGGGACCGAGGCCGGGCGGTCCATCGACACGGTCGCGAACACCGGTCAGTACCTTTGATCGCACCGTTCTCACCCGTTACTGGCAGAAGCGGGCCGGCAGCCAATGGTGTCTGCCGGCACTACGCTGAACAACTATGAGCGTGCTGCGGGTCATGAGCGCCGAGACCGAGTACGGCATCTCCGTACCGGGACAGCCGGGCGCCAACGCGATGGTGACCTCATCGCAGATCGTCAATGCCTACCAGGCGGCCACGGCCGCCCGGGCGCGCCGCGCCCGGTGGGACTTCGAGGAAGAGAACCCGCTCCGCGACGCCAGGGGGTTCGACCTGGCCCGCGAGTCGGCCGATTCCACCCAGCTCACCGACGAGGATCTGGGGCTTGCCAACGTCATCTTGACCAACGGGGCGCGGCTCTACGTCGACCACGCGCACCCGGAGTACTCGGCCCCCGAGTGCACCAACCCGCTGTCGGTGGTGATCTGGGACAAGGCGGGGGAGCGGATCATGGCGGCGGCCGCCGCCCAGGCCGCCACCGTGCCCGGCAGCCACCCGATCCACCTGTACAAGAACAACACCGACAACAAGGGCGTCTCCTACGGCACGCATGAGAACTACCTCATGCGCCGGTCGACGCCGTTCGCCGACATCGTCAGGAACCTGACCCCGTTCTTCGTCACCCGCCAGGTGTTCACCGGGGCGGGCCGGGTCGGGATCGGGGCCGACGGCCGCGGCACCGGGTTCCAGCTCAGCCAGCGGGCGGACTTCTTCGAGGTCGAGGTCGGCCTCGAGACGACGCTCAAGCGGCCGATCATCAACACCCGCGACGAGCCGCACGCCGACCCCGAGAAGTACCGGCGGCTGCACGTGATCATCGGCGACGCCAACCTCAGCGAGGTGGCGACCTACCTGAAGATGGGCACCACCGCGCTGGTGCTGGCGATGATCGAGGACAAGTTCTTCAACTCCGACCTGTCCCTCGAGACCCCGGTGGCCGACCTGCGGGCGGTCTCCCACGACCCGTCGCTCAAGCAGCTGGTGACGCTGCGGGACGGCCGCAAGATGACCGCCGTCCAGCTCCAGACCGAGTACCTGGAGCTGGCCAGGAAGTTCACCGAGGACCGCTACGGGGCCGACGTCGACCCGATGACGGCGGACGTGCTCGACCGCTGGGAGTCGGTCCTCACCCGGCTGGCCGAGGACCCGATGCAGCTCTCCCGCGAGCTCGACTGGGTCGCCAAGCTCGAGCTGCTCGAGGGGTACCGGCGTCGGGAGAACCTGGGCTGGGACGCGCCCAAGCTCGCGCTGTTCGACCTCCAGTACGCCGACGTCCGGCAGGAGAAGGGCCTCTACAACCGGCTCGCCATCCGCGGCCGGATGATGCGGATGACCGACGAGGCGGCGATCGACTGGGCGATCGACAACCCGCCCGAGGACACCCGGGCCTACTTCCGCGGCCGCTGCCTGCGGCAGTACGCGGACTCGGTCGCGGCCGCGTCCTGGGACTCGGTGATCTTCGACGTCCCCGGCCGAGACTCGCTTCAGCGGGTGCCCACGCTCGAGCCCCTGCGCGGCACCAAGGCCCACGTCGGCGGCCTCCTCGACCGCTGCAAGACCGCCGCCGAGCTGGTCGCCGCCCTCACCCAGCAGCAGTAGCGTCAGCCGGGACGCCTTCCGCGCATAGCGACTTCATTCCAATGCCGGTCGCGCAGGGTTGGGCGGGACTCCGGCGGGCGAGGATAACGTTAGAACTGTCGAGGGGCAGGCGCCCCTCCGAAGGAGGTACCGCAGATGGCGACGAACGACAAGGGTGGCCAGCGGCAGACCACGCGCCGCACCGACGAGACCGAAGAGGACCAGGCGGCGTCGACCGAGGAGGTCAAGGAGCGGCACGAAAAGCTCTCCGACGACGTGGACGCGATCCTCGACGAGATCGACGAGGTGCTCGAGGAGAACGCCGAGGAGTTCGTCCGCTCCTACGTGCAAAAGGGCGGCCAGTAGGTGATCGCAATCCCGTCGGCAGGGTGGCCGGCGGGGTTCGCGGTCAGCAGAACAAACCAGCTTTAACAGCGTTCACAGCGGACGGTAGTGTCGGCACAGGAACATCAGGGTCACCAGAGAGGCGGCGGCGTGGGAGAGTTCTTCGGCGGCACGGCAGGACAGCCGGCTGCGTTCATGACAGCTCGGGTCCCGTCCTTCACCGACTTCCTCGCCGGCTACGCGCCGGACCTGCTGCCGGTCGGATTCCGGGGCCGGGATCTCCCGGCCGGCGGCGCCGCCAACGAGGTGATCAAGAACCTGCCGCACGCCACCACGATCGTGGCCGCGGTCTGCGAGCGCGGCGTGGTGATGGCGGGCGACCGGCGGGCGACCGCCGGGAACATGATCTCCAAGCGGGACGCCGAGAAGGTGTTCCGCAGCGACGAGTTCTCGGCCATGGCGATCGCGGGCGTGTTCGCCATCGGGATCGAGTTCGTCCGGCTGTTCCAGGTCGAGCTCGAGCACTACGAGAAGATGGAGGGCCGGGCGCTCTCCCTCGAGGGCAAGGCGAACCGGCTGGCCAAGATGGTCAGGGACAACCTCGGCCCGGCGATGCAGGGCCTCGCCGTCGTCCCGCTGTTCACCGGGTACGACGAGGAGACCGGGGTCGGCCGGATCTTCAGCTACGACGTGGCCGGCGGCCCCTATGAGGAGCACCGCTTCTACTCGATCGGCTCCGGCTCGATCTTCGCCAGGGGCTCGCTCAAGAAGCTCTACCGCGACGGCATGTCGACCTCAGAGGCGGTCGTGGCCTGCGTGCAGGCGCTCTACGACGCGGCCGATGACGACTCGGCCACCGGTGGGCCCGATCTCACTCGGCAGCTCTTCCCGATTGTCGCCACGATCACCGACGACGGCTTCCGGCGGCTGCCGGAATCCGAGACCGCCGAGGTCGCGGAGCAGGTCGTGGCCGGCCGGATGCAGTCGCCCGACGGCCCCAACGCCCCGCTCATGACGGCCAGCTGACCGGCGTCGGCGACGTCTGAAGGCAACCCGCCCCCGATAGGCCCTGCTCACCCTCGACAGCAAAGGAAGCGCCCGCGGTGTCTATGCCGTTTTACGTGTCGCCTGAACAGCAGATGCGTGACAAGTCCGACTACGCGCGCAAGGGCGTGGGGCGAAGCCGCAGCTCGGTGGTGCTGCAGTACGCGGGCGGCATCCTGATGGCGACGCCGAACGCGTCGACCGTGCTGCACAAGATCAGCGAGATCTACGACCGCATCGCGTTCGCCGCCGTCGGCCGGTACAACGAGTACGAGGTGCTGCGCAAGGCCGGCGTCACCTACGCCGACCTCACCGGCTACTCGTTCGACCGCGGCGACGTCACCGCCCGCGGCCTCGCGAACTGGTACGCCCAGCAGCTCGGCACCAGCTTCACCGAGTCGATGAAGCCGTACGAGGTGGAGATCGTGGTCGCCGAGGTCGGCGCGCGGCCGGACGACGACCAGATCTACCGCATCTCGTGGGACGGCTCGGTCTCCGACGAGCCTGGCTTCGTCGCCTTCGGCGGCCAGGCCGACCAGGTCTCGGCCGCCCTCAAGGAGGCCTTCTCCGACAACATGTCGCTAACGGAGGCCCTCGGCGCGGCCCTCACCGCCCTGACCGCCCCCGCGTCGGCCCCGCCGGCCGCCTCGGGGGCCGCCGCCGCCAGCTCGACGGCGGCCAACGGCGCCCCCGCCGAGCTGACCGCCGCCCAGCTCGAGGTCGCGATCCTCGACCGCGCCCGCGCCCACCGCACGTTCCGCCGCCTCCAGGGCCCGCGCCTCGAGGAGCTGCTGGCCGAGTCCCGCTCCGCCGCCGCCGCCGCGACCCCGCCCGCCGCCGAGACCGCCCCCGCCCCCGCCGTCCGGCGCCGCGCCCCCGCGTCCGCCCCGCCCTCCGACGACCCCCCCACCGGCCCCACGGCCGGCAACGACGGCATCCCCAGGCCCCCCAAGTCCAAGTAGCCCCACCCCACTCCGCCCCAACACCCCAGGCACGCCCGCGCCGCCAACACCCGGCAGCCCACCGCACCCCAACACCCGGCAGCCCCCGCCCAACACCCGGCAGCCCCGCCCCACGCGACCACTCGCCACCAGCGCCCGGCACCCCACGCTGCCGGGCGCTGTCGCATCTCACCCCACCCTGCGCCCGAGCCGTCCCGCGTGCCCCGCAGCCACCAACCGACGCCCCCATCCGAGATAACAGCAAGAACCGTGGCAGTCTCGGGAATGATCTTGGAAACCTGTATCGTGGCGGAAGAAAAGCACGCTATACGCGTGCAAATCCTCCAAGATCTTTCGCGCCACACGCATTTCGTACGATAACAGCAAGAAGTGCAGCGCCACGCCACGCAAAAACGGCCAGCCCGGCGCCGAAGCGCCGGGCCGGCCGTCAGCCGACCCGGCCTACAGCGGGATGTTCTTGTGCTGGCCGCGCCGGTTGGGGGCGGCGGCGAACGCCTCGACCAGAATGGTGGCGGTGTCGGCCGGAGAGATGATCTCGTCGACAACGCCGATCTCGACCGCGCGGTCGAGGCCGCCGATGGTGGCCTCGTGCTCGGCCGCGAGCTCGGCCTCAGCCTCGTGCAGCTGGTCGGCCGGGACGGTCGCGAGCTTCCGCTTGTGCAGCACCCGGACGGCGGCGACCGCGCCCATGACAGCGATCTCGGCCCCCGGCCACGCGTACACCTTCGTCGCCCCGAGGGACTTGGAGTTCATCGCGATGTAGGCGCCGCCGTAGGACTTCCTGGTCACCAGCGTTATCCGGGCCACCGTCGCCTCGGCGAACGCGTGCAGCAGCTTGGCGCCGCGGCGGACCACGCCATCCCACTCCTGGCCGACGCCGGGAAGGTAACCGGGCACGTCGACCAGCACCACCAGCGGCACCCCGAACGCATCGCAGAACCGCACGAACCGGGCGGCCTTCTCGGCCGACGCGGAGTCCAGGCAGCCGCCGAGGCGCATTGGGTTGTTGGCGATCACGCCGACGGTCCGCCCGCCGAGGCGGCCGAGGATGGTCACGATGTTCGGCGCCCACCGAGGGTGCAGCTCGATTCCCTTGTCGTCCAGGAGCGCCGACGTGACCGCGTGCACGTCGTACGCGCGGCGCGCGGAGTCCGGCAGCACCCCGGTCAGATCGCGCCCGGCGACCGCCTCGGCTGAGAACTTGCCCTGCTCGGACAGCAAGGTCACCAGCGACCGGGCGTAGCCGAGCGCCTCGGCGTCGTCCGCGGCGACCAGGTGGACCACGCCGGACCTGCGGCTGTGCACCTCGGGACCACCGAGGCGGATCATGTCGACCTCCTCGCCGGTCACCGAGCGGACCACATCCGGCCCGGTGACGAAGATCCGGCCGGCGCTGGAGAGGATCACGATGTCGGTCAGGGCCGGCCCGTAGGCCGCGCCGCCCGCCGCCGGGCCGAGCACGACCGAGATCTGCGGCACCACGCCCGACGCGGCGGTCATGGCCGCGAAGACGGCGCCGACGCCGTCCAGCGAGGCCACCCCCTCGGCCAGCCGCGCGCCGCCGGAGTGCCACAGGCCGATGATCGGCACGCCCCGGGCGATGGCCTCGTCGTAGGCGGCCACCAGCACCGCGCATCCCTCGGTGCCCATCGCGCCGCCCTGGACCCGAGGGTCGGAGGCGAACGCCACCGCGCCGGACCCGTCGATCAGGCCGGCCGCGGCGACCGCGCCGGAGCCCTCGTGCGGGACCGTGGTCAGCACCGACATCGTGTCGGGGTCGAACAGCGCCGTGAGCCTCGCGATCGGGTCACGCGGCAGGTGGGCCTGGATGGCCGGCGGGTCGGACACAGCAGTCATCGCGATCAGGCCTCCGCAGCCGTCGAGGAAGTCGAGGAAGTCGTGGAAGTCGTGGAAGGAGCGACGTACTCGGTGAACGCGAGCGCCACATTGTGCCCGCCGAAGCCGAACGCGTCGTTGAGCACCGCCATCGGCGCGTCGGCGGTCCGCGGCGCGAGCGGGCGCGGCTTGGTGGCGATGTCGATGGTGATGTCGTCGTCGGGGTCTTCGAGGTTGATCGTCGGCGGCGCGACCCGGTCCCGCAGCGCCAGAATGGCGGCGACCGTCTCGATCGCGCCCGCCCCGCCGAGCAGGTGGCCGGTCATCGACTTGGTCGCCGAGACCACCACGTGAGACGCATCCGACCCGAGCGCGGCCTCGATCGCCCGCGCCTCGAGCGGGTCGCCGCCAGGGGTTGAGGTGGCGTGCGCGTTGATGTGCACCACCTGATCGGGCGAGATGCCGCCGTCGCGCAGCGCCGCGTTGATGGCGAACGCCACGCCCTCGCCGTCCGGCGCGCCGAGCGAGATGTGGTGCGCGTCGGAGGAGTAGCCGGCCCCCGCCGCCACCGCGTAGATCCGGGCGCCGCGGGCGAGCGCGTGCTCGTGCGACTCGAGGATGATCACCCCCGCGCCCTCGCCGAGCACGAAGCCGTCGCGGCCCTTGTCGAACGGGCGTGAGGCCCGCTCGGGGTCGTCGTTCCTGGTCGACATCGCGCCCATCCGGGCGAACGCGCCGACGTTCAACGCCATGATCGCAGCCTCAGTGCCGCCGGCGATCACCACGTCGGCCCGCCCCGAGCGGATCATGTCGATGCCGTAGCCGATGGACTCGGCACCGGACGCGCACGCGCTCACCAGCGCGTGCGCCCCGGCCTTGGCGCCGAACTCGATGCTGATCCAGCCGGCCGCGCCGTTCGGCATTAGCATCGGGACGGTGTAGGGCGAGATGTGCTTCCAGCCCTTCTCCCGAAGCGCGTCGTAGGCGGTGAGCGTGGAGCCGATGCCGCCGATGCCGCTGGTGACCGCGACGCCGAGCCGGTAAGGCTCGACCTCCGGCGACCCGGCGTCGGCCCAGGCCTCGCGGGCCGCGACCAGCGCGAACTGCTCGCACCGGTCCATCTTGCGCGCCTGCACCCGGCCGACGACGGCAACCGGGTCCTCTGCGGCGGTACCCGCGAACTTCACCGGGACCGTCTCGATCCACGGGTCGGTGATGGTGCGCACGCCGCTGGTTCCCGCGAGCATCGCCGACCAGGTGGACGCGACATCACCACCGAGCGGCGTGGTCGCGCCGAGCCCAGTGACGACGACGCTGACCTGACCGTTGTTGCCCACTGCAACCTCCACAACTACGAACGACTAACGACCACTGCTTAGCGGAAGAGCCCCCGGAGAGCCACGGAGAGCCCGACAAAGAGCCCGGAGGCCCCCGCCGAGAGCTCAGGAGCTCTTGGACACGAAGTTGACGACGTCCTGGACGGTCTTCAGGTCCTTGAGCTGCTCGTCCGGGATCTCCACGCCGAACTTGTCCTGCGCGGCGACCGCGATCTCGACCATCGACAGCGAGTCGATGTCGAGGTCGTCGACGAAATTCGCCGCCGGGGTCACCTCGTCGGCGGGGGTGCCCGCGATCTCTTCGATGATCTCCGCGAGTCCGGCCAGAATCTCCTGGTCAGTCACTGGTTGCTCCTTTGATTGGCTTGAGTTGAGCTTGAGTTGAGGATGTGAAGCGATGTTGCGATGGCGCGGCTAGGGTACCGTGACGACCTGCGCCGCGTAGGACAGCCCGGCGCCGAAGGCCAGCAGCAACGCCGGCTTTCCGGGCTGGAGCCGTCCCTGCTCCGCCATTCTGGACAGCGCCAGCGGTATCGACGCGGACGAGGTGTTCCCGGCGGTGATGATGTCGTCGGCGACGCGGTCCCTGGGAATGCCGATCTTCTTGGCGATGGCCTCGATGATGCGAAGGTTCGCCTGATGCGGGACAAAGGCCGAGATTTCGTCCGGCGACACCCCCGCCCGCCGGCAGGCCTCGAGCGCCACCGGGGCCAGGGCCGTGGTGGCCCAGCGGAACACGGCCTGACCGTCCTGGGTCAGCTTCCCGGTCCGGCCCTCGATGACGATCTTGTGCGCCTGGTCGCCCGCGCTGCCCCACACGATCGGCCCGATCCCGGACGGCTCGCCCTCGGCGCACCCTCCGACCACGGCCGCCCCGGCCCCGTCGGCGAAGATGATGCAGGTCGACCGGTCGGACCAGTCCATCCACGACGTCATCTTCTCCGCGCCGATCACCAGCGCGTTGCGGACGCTGCCGGCCCGGACCGAGTCGGCCGCGGCGCCGACCGCGTAGCAGAATCCGGCGCAGGCGGCGTTGAGGTCGTAGGCCCCCGGCGCGACGATGCCGAGCCGGTAGGCGACGGTGGCCGAGATGGTCGGCATCAGCGACTCCGGGCTGCACGTCGCGACCGTCACCAGGTCGATGTCGGACGGCTCGAGGCCGCTGGCCGCCAGCGCCTTCGCGCCCGCCGCCTCGGCCATGTCGGTCACGGTCTCGTCGTCGCGCGCGAACCGTCGTTCCCGGATGCCGACTCGCGTCCTGATCCACTCGTCGTTGGTGTCGACGAGCTTGGCGAGGTCGTCGTTGGTGACCACCCGGTCCGGCTGGTAACCGCCGAATCCGAGTATCTTCGCTCCGGTCATGCTCACGACTCCCTTCGCTGGGTTGGCTGCAGGCGGACCATCGGCTGGCCCTCGCTGACCGGGTCGCCGTCTTCGACCAGCCACTCCACCACGACCGCGTCGTTCGGTGCGATCACCGGCTTCTCGCCGCCGCGGGCGGCGACGTAGGCGAGGGAATCGCCGGCGTAGACCATCGTCGCGCCGGCCGGCGTCCTCCCGCTGCCCGTCTCATCCGAGATCAAACGGACGGTCCCGGCGCTCGGTGACACCACGATCTGCCACTCGGCGGGCGACCCGACCGAGTTCGCCGCGTACCCGTTGGTCGCCGTCGCGTGGGCGGCGATGAGCGTCCTGGCCGCGTCGAGCTGGTCAGGGGTCTTGATCGCGAGCGCCTCGACCCCGGGCAGCGCCCGCTTGGCCATGCCGGTCAGCGTGCCGCCGGGCAGCAGCTCGATCATCGCGGTCACGTTGATGTCGGACATGGTGGCCATGCACAGATCCCAGCGGACCGGGTTGGCGACCTGGTGCACGATCCGCTCCACCCAAGCCCGGCCGGAGGTGACGACGGCCCCGTCGCGGTTGGACAGCAGCGTGATCACCGGGTCGCTCACGACGGTGCCTGCCGCCGCCGCCACCAGCGCGTCGACCGCCGTCGCCATGTGCTTGGTGTGGAACGCGCCCGCGACCCGCAGCGGCCGCAGCCGGGCCCCCGCGGGCGGGTTAGCGGCGAACTCGGCCAGCTGCTCAAGGGTGCCGCCGGCCACGATCTGCCCGGCCGCGTTGATGTTGGCCGGGGTGAGCCCGGCCTCGGCGATCGCGGCCAGCACGGCCGCCTCGGCCCCGCCGAGCACCGCCGTCATGCCGGTCGGCTCGGCGTCGCACGCCGCGGCCATCGACTCGCCGCGAACCCGGGTCAGCCGGATCGCGTCGGCCGCCGACAGCACGCCCGCGATCGCGCCCGCCGCGAGTTCGCCCACGCTATGCCCGGCGGCGGCGTCCGGCTCGCCCAGCAGCCCGGCGACCGCGATCGCGGACGCCACCAGCAGCGGCTGGGCGACGGCGGTATCGGTGATCTCTTCCGCGCTGCCGGTCGTGCCGAGCTTGATCAGGTCCCGGCCAGCCAGCTCCGACCAGGCGCCGAATTGCTCGGCCAGACCGGGTATCTCGAGCCAGGGGGACAGGAATCCGGGGGTCTGCGCGCCCTGCCCTGGCGCAGTGAAGATGAGCACATCGTTAACCTTGCCCTGTAGAGACCCACCACACCGATATCGAACGATACGAAGTTAAGGCTCCTAAGTTTGTAGGATACCTCTAAATACCGTTAACCATCTAGTCACCGTATGGTCACCCGGGACGTTTCGGGCGGCTGGATCAGTCGGGCCCCTACCAGCGCAGCGCCCGCCCGGTGGCCCGCCCGCGGCGGCGAAGTCGCGGTTGTGATGCGGCAGCGCCAGGCGCGGTGAGCTCGCCCTGCACCTCCCACGCGCGGGCGTGCCGCATCAGCCGGGCCAAGGCGCTCGCGTCGGCCAGCAACTGAGCCGGCGTTATCGCCGGCAGCGCTGCTTGTCCTGCAGCGGTCCTTCTTCGTAATAGTCCCGAGCTCCTCACCTTCATTCCATCGAACATTCAATCGGGTGCTGTACTCTGCAGGATCATGACCGGCAGCAGCACCGGGCGCATCTCGCTTGGCACCTTCCCGACCCCGCTGGAACCCGCGCCGCGGCTGGCCGCCGCCGTCGGCCTGCGGGCCGACCGGCTGTGGATCAAGCGGGACGACCTGACCGGCCTCGGCGGCGGCGGCAACAAGGTCCGCAAGCTGGAACGCACCCTGGCCGCCGCGCTCCGCGACGGCGCGGACTGCCTCGTCACCACTGGCGCGGCCCAGTCGAATCACGCCCGGCTGACCGCCGCGGCCGGCGCCCGACTCGGCCTGCCGGTCACCCTCGTGCTGGCCGGCCGGTCGGGCCGCCCGGGCGACGCGCCCGAGGGAAACTTGCTGCTCGACGAGATCTTCGGCGCGCGCATCCGGTGGGCCGGCGACGCCGACGCCACCGGCCTCGCCGCCGTCGCCGACGAGACAGCGGCTGAACTCGCGTCGTCCGGCGCGCACCCTGCGGTGATCCCCTTCGGCGGGAGCAACCGCGACGGCGCCATGGCCTACTCCGACGCCGCCCGCGAGCTCCGCGACCAGCTCGGCGAGCGAGGTCGCGTGGCCGGGCAGGCGACCTCGGTCGTCGCCCTCGGCTCGGGCGGCACCATGGCGGGTCTGGTGGCCGCGCTCGGGCCCGAGCGCGTGCTCGGCGTGCACACCGGTGCCGTCGCCGCCCCGGGCGAAGCCGTCGCCGTCCTCACCGCGGCGATCACCGCCCGGCGGCTCGACCCGCGAACCCTGCGCCTGCGCACCGACCAGGTCGGCGCCGGCTACGGCAGCCTCACCGAGCACACCGCCGCCGCCATCCGGCTGGCCGCCCGGACCGAGGGCATCGTCCTCGACCCTACCTATACCGGCCGGGCGATGGCCGGCCTCATCGCCGCCGCCCGCGACGGCGACCTCGACCGGGACGCGCCGGTCGTGTTCTGGCACACCGGCGGCCTGCCCGGCCTCTTCGGCCACCCGGCGGCCGCGACAATCGCGAGGACCGAGGTCCCCTGAACGGTGCTGCGGCACCCCTCCGCCCCCGCCGCGCAACAGCAACGGAAACCACGATGCCCGTCGAATCACCGCCCCGGCCCTGCGCCGGCCACCTGACCGGGCGGAGCCAAGCGGACTAGGCGCAGCCTGGGCCCGTTCGGGATGAAGGATTTTGAATTAGCCCCGCCTGGACGCCAGCCGGCCGAGGATGATCGCGGTCCACACAGTGAACCCGTCCCGGCCCTCGGACACGGTGTATCCGGTGAGCTCGGTGACGCGCTTGAGCCGGTACCTGACCGTGTTCGGGTGGACGAAGAGCATCCGGGCGCTCGCCTCAAGCGACGACCCCTGCTCGAGGTAGGCGGTGAGCGTGTCAAGCAGCGCCGGTCCGCCGGCCAGCAGCGGCTCGTAGACCTGCGCGACCAGGCTCCGGACCGCGTCCGCGTCGCCGTCAAGCGCGCGCTCGGGCAGCAGCTCGTCCGAGCCGACCGGCCGCGGCGCCTCCGGCCAGGCCGGCGCCGCCCGCAGGGCGGCCAGCGCCGCCCGGGCCGAGGCGGAGGCCGACTGCAGCTCCCGGACCGTCGGGCCGACCACCAGCGGCCCGGTCCCGAACAGGCCGGACAGCTTCTCGGCGGCCGCCATCGGGTCGCTGGTGCCGCCGAGGACCACGATCAGCCGCCCGCCCTGCACCCCGGCGATCAGGTCGAACCGGGCCCGCCTGGCCGCCGCCCGGAGCTCGTCGATGACGGGTTCCGCGTCGTCGCCGTCGACCGTGCCGACGATGACCGTGACCGGCGACGAGGACCAGTTCAGGGCCGAGGCCCACGAGTTGAGCGACTCGGCCCCCTCGCCCCGCACCAGCGAGTCGACCACCAGGGCCTCGAGCCGGGCGTCCCACGCGCCCCGGGCCTCCGCCGTCCGCGCGTACACCTGGGCGGCGCTGAACGCGATCTCCCGCGCGTAGATCAGCACCGCCTGGTGCAGCTCCGCCTCCGACCCCGGCGCGGCCAGGGTGTCCACCTGGTCCTCGACGACGTCGATGATGACCCGGACCATCTCCACCGCGTGCTGCAGCGACACCGCCCGCGCGAGCTCGCGGGGCGCGGTGCCGAACACCTCGGTGGCGGCGGGGCGGGTCCGTTCCGGGTGCCTGATCCAGTCGGCGAACGCGGCGATGCCGGCCTGCGCGACCAGGCCGAGCCACGACCGGTTCTCGGCCGACATCTTCCTGAACCACGGCAGCCGCTCGTCCATCGCCGCGATCGCGGCGGTGCCGAGCGCGCCCATGGCCCGCTCGATCCGCGCCACCGTCTCCGGGTGCACCCGCGCGTCGCCGCTCCCGCCCCGCGCGACCTGCCGTTTTCCATTCACCCGCCCACCCATCCCGCCACCCTCTCAGGGTGCCACTACTAGCCGAGCGCCTCCGACACCGGCAGGTCGAGCTTGTACTTGGCGATCGCCTGGGCCGGCAGCGACGCGTCCACCGCCCCCGAGCGGGCGAGCTCTGCCAGCACCGCCAGCGTGATCGACTCCGCGTCCACGTGGAAGAACCGGCGGGCGGCGGGCCGGGTGTCGGAGAAGCCGAACCCGTCCGTCCCCAGCGACGTGTAGGCCGACGACGACGGCACCCAGCGGGAGATCTGGTCCGGTACCGCCCGCATCCAGTCCGACACCGCGACGACCGGCCCGGCCGAGTGCGCCAGGGCGGTGGTCACGTACGGCGTCTGCCGCGGCGAGCCCGGGTTCAGCAGGTTGTGCGACTCGCACGCGAGCGCGTCCCGCCGCAGCTCGGTCCACGAGGTGACCGACCAGACGTCGGCCGCCACCCCCCAGTCCTCGGCCAGCAGCCGCTGGGCCGACAGCGCCCACGGCATCGCCACGCCCGAGGCGAGCACCTGGGCCCGCGGGGCGGACTCGGGCGAGCCGGCCGCCGGCGCGTACTTGTACATGCCCCGCAGGATCCCAGCGTCAAGACCGTCGACGTCGGGCGCGGCCGGCTGGACGTAGGGCTCGTTGTAGACCGTGAGGTAGTAGAAGATGTTCTCGCCGTCCGGGTGCTCCGGGCTGGAGTCGTACATCCGCCGCAGCGCGTCCTTCACAATCACCGACACCTCGTACGCGTAAGCCGGGTCGTAGGAGACGCACGCCTCCGACACCGACGCCAGCAGCGGCGAGTGCCCGTCGTTGTGCTGCAGCCCTTCGCCGGTCAGGGTGGTGCGGCCCGCCGTCGCGCCGAGCAGGAAGCCCCGCCCGAGCTGGTCGCCGAACGCCCACATCTGGTCGCCAGTCCGCTGCCAGCCGAACATCGAGTAGAACACGTAGACCGGGATCATGTGCGTGCCGTGCGTCGCGTACGCGCTGCCGGCCGCGATCACCGAGCCCATCGCGCCCGACTCGGAGATGCCCTCGTGCAGGATCTGCCCGCGCTCCGACTCCTTGTACCCCAGGACCAGGGTGCGGTCGACCGCCTCGTAGGTCTGGCCGAACGGTGAGTAGATCTTCGCGGTCGGGAACAGCGAGTCCATCCCGAACGTGCGCGCCTCGTCCGGGATGATCGGCACGAACCGGTCGCCGATCACCGGGTCCTTCATCAGGTCCTTGAGGATCCGCACGAACGCCATCGTGGTGGCGACCGACTGCTTGCCCGAGCCCCGCCGGAAGCCGTCGAACAGCGCGTCCGGCGGCTGCGGGAGCGGCTTGGCCCGGACCACCCGGCGCGGCAGCACGCCGCCGAGCGCGGCCCGCCGCTCCTTCATGTACTGGATCTCCGACGAGTCCTCGCCCGGGTGGTAGTACGGCGGCAGTTCCGCCTCCAGCGCCGCATCGGGGATCGGCAGGTAGAGCCGGTCGCGGAACTCCTTGAGCTCGTCGTGGGTGAGCTTCTTCATCTGGTGGGTCGCATTGCGGGCCTCGAAGTCCTTGCCCAGCGTCCAGCCCTTGATCGTGTGGGTCAAGATCACGGTCGGCTGGCCGACATGCTCGCGGGCGGCCTTGAACGCCGCGTACACCTTGCGGTAGTCATGCCCGCCGCGCGGCAGGTTGCGCAGCTCGTCGTCGGACAGGTGCTCGACCATCTTCCGGAGCCGGGGGTCGGACCCGAAGAAGTGCTCGCGGGTGTACGAGCCCGGCTCCACGCTGTAGGTCTGGAACTGCCCGTCCGGCGTGGTGTTCATCTTGTTCACGAGCACGCCGTCGGTGTCCTTGGCCAGCAGCGGGTCCCAGTCGCGGCCCCAGATGACCTTGATCACATTCCAGCCCGCCCCGCGGAAGTACGCCTCGAGCTCCTGAATGATCTTGCCGTTGCCGCGCACCGGGCCGTCGAGCCGCTGCAGGTTGCAGTTGATCACGAAGGTGAGGTTGTCGAGCTCCTCGCGCGCCGCCAGCCCGATCGCGCCCAGCGCCTCGGGCTCGTCCATCTCGCCGTCGCCCAGGAACGCCCACACGTGCGAGCGCGACGTGTCGTGCAGCTCGCGGGCGAGCAGGTAGCGGTTGAACCGCGCCTGGTAGATCGCGTCCAGCGGCCCGAGTCCCATCGAGACCGTCGGGAACTCCCAGAAGTCCGGCATCAGCCGAGGGTGCGGGTACGACGGCAGCCCGCCGCCGCGGTGCGAGAGCTCCTGCCTGAACCCGTCGAGCTGGCGCTCCGTCAGCCGCCCCTCGAGGAACGCCCGCGCGTAGATGCCGGGCGCGGCGTGCCCCTGGAAGAAGACCTGGTCGCCCGACTCGCCGTGGTCCTTGCCGCGGAAGAAGTGGTTGAACCCGACCTCGTACAGCGAGGCGGCCGACGCGTAGGTCGCGATGTGCCCGCCCACGCTGGCGCCGCCCGGGCGGTTGGCGCGCGACACCATGATCGCGGCGTTCCACCGGATATAGGCGCGGATCCGCCGCTCGACGTGCTCGTCCCCGGGGAACCACGGCTCCCGCTCCGGCGGGATCGAGTTGATGTAGTCGGTGGAGCGCAGGCCGGGCACCCCGACCTGCTGCTCGCGGGCTCGCTCGAGCAGGCGCAGCATGAGGTAGCGAGCCCGGCCGCGGCCGCGGGTGCGGGTGACGGAATCGAACGAGTCGACCCACTCCCGGGTCTCATCGGGATCGATGTCCGGCAGCTGGGTGGGCAGACCGTCGCTGATAATCGAGAAACGCTGGCGTCCGGAAGCCACGGGGTAGCCTCGCCTTCCGCAGTTCGGCGGCTGGTTGGCCGCGGATAGTTCGACTCGCTTGTACAGACCAATCTTCGTAGGTCTTGGCCTGATTTTCATCTCTACCAGACGGTAACCGGTCGCACCCGGTGACCGGGGCCACCAGGACCGCCAATCCGGGCGAGGATGCCCTTACCTGCGGCCTGGTGTCGCGGAAGACGACTTCACCGGTTACGGTACGTATCAAGAGCTAGTCCAAGGGGAGGTTCGCCGGCCGACAACAGGTCAACAATTTGCAGCGGTTTCCGGCGCTAGGCCGATTGCCACTTGCGCAAGGGGCCGACCCAGTGTGAACTGTCCCAACAAGAAGTACTGACGCGGCCGCTGGCGCGTCTCAGGTGACAGCGGAAGCGGGGAAGGATTGGGGAGGAACGTCAGTGAGCGCGACCGCGCGCCAGGCGCAGGATGAACGCGGCCAGGCCGAGCGGCTCGGCATTAAACCGGGCCAGGTAGTACAGGAACTCGGCTATGACACCGATACGGACGAGCAGCTGCGCCAGGCGATCACGGCAGTCGAAGGCGTGGAGCTTGTCGATGAGGACTACGAGGACGTAGTCGATGTGGTCCTCATGTGGTTTCGGGAGGAAGACGGCGACCTCGTTGACGCGCTGGTCGATGCCCTGACTCCGCTGGCCGATGGGGGATACATCTGGCTGCTCACGCCCAAGGCGGGCAGACCGGGTCATGTCGAGCCGAGTGACATCGGCGAGGCGGCTCCGACCGCCGGCCTCGCCCAGACATCGAGCGTGTCCGCCGCCAGAGATTGGTCAGGCTCGCGCCTGGTGGCGCCCAAGGCGCGGAGGTAACGGGTCGCCACTTTTCCCTTCGGTGGCAGACTTAGGCTGGCAGCCGCCGGCGCGTGGATCTCGCTCGCGCCATCACCCATGGAAGGGACGCATGCATGGCAGTTGAGATCGGGGACGTGGCCCCGGACTTCGAACTCCCCGACCAGCACGGCACGCCGGTGAAGCTGTCCAGCTTCCGCGGCGTCAAGAACGTGGTGCTGGTGTTCTACCCGCTGGCGTTCAGCCCGGTCTGCAGTGGCGAGCTGTGCGCCATGCGGGAGGACTTCCCCGAGGTGAGCGGCGACGACGTGGAGCTGCTGACGGTCTCGGTGGACTCGTTCTTCGCGCACAAGACCTGGGCCGAGCAGGAGAACTTCCAGTTCTCCCTGCTGGCCGACTTCTGGCCGCACGGCGGGGTCGCCAAGGCCTACGGCGTGTTCGACGATGACCGCGGCCTCGCCATCCGGGGGACCTTCGTCATCGACAAGGAGGGCGTGGTGCGCTGGAAGGTCGTCAACCCGATCCCCCAGGCCCGCGACATCGCCGACTACCAGAAGGCGCTTGCGGAGCTTGCGTAGATAGATAGGTGTAGTTGGCCGCTGGGAAGCGGGGCGCCGGTGGTGCTTCCCGCGCTGTCGGCTCCGCCGGAGAACACCACTCAGGCGGAGCCGAACGCGCGGTGGAGCACCACCCGGCGCCCCGCTTCCTCGTTTTCGGGGGCGGACGTCTCTCGCTACACCGGCCAGGCGGCGGGCAGGGCCGGGATCGCGTTGTCCCGCGCGACCTCGGCCATGAAGGCGGCGCTGGCCTTCGGGATGCGCTGCTGGGTGGCGAAGTCCACGAACACGATCCCGAACCGCTTCTGGTAGCCGTATCCCCACTCGAAGTTGTCGAGCAGCGACCACACGTAGTAGCCGGCCAGGTTCGCCCCGTCCTTGATCGCGCGGGCGCAGGCGTCCAGGTGCAGGTGCAGGAACTTGACCCGCTCGAGGTCATTCACCGCCCCGTCCGGGCCGGCGTAGTCCTCGGCCGCGCAGCCGTTCTCGGTGATGTAAAGCGGCAGCCCCGGTGCGTCCTTGGAGACCCGCAGGAGCAGCTCGTACAGTCCCTCCGGGTCGATCAGCCAGCCCATGTTGGTCTGCTCGAGGCCGTCCGGGTGGAATTCCACGACGTCGCCGGAGATCCCCTCCTGCGGTGCCTTCTCGCCCCGGCGGAGGTTGGCCGGGTCGCCCGCCCGCAGATGGACCGGCTGGTAGTAGTTCACGCCGAGGAAGTCAATCGGGGCCGCGATCGTCGCCAGGTCGCCGTCCAGAATCAGCTCGGCCGGCGGCAGCTGCGAGGCCGGCCCGTGCTCCGGGTACCGCCCGAACAGGATCGGGTCGAGGAACATCCCGTTCTGGCTGGCGTCCGCCACCAGCCGGGCCTTCTCCAGCGCCTCGGCCGAGCCGCTGTCGTCGTTGGTGACCCGGATCGGGGTTAGGTTCAAGGTGATGCCCACTTCGGCGCCGGGAACGCTGGCGCGCAGCGCGGCGGCGGCCAGGCCGTGGCCGAGCAGCAGGTGGTGGGTGGTCGCGGCGGCGGCCGCGTTGTCGCGCAGCCCCGGTGCGTGCACCCCGATCCGGTGCCCGTTGTGGGCGACCACCAGCGGCTCGTTCAGCGTGATCCAGCGCTTGACCCGATCGCCCAGCGCCTCGCCGACGACCGCCGCGTAGTCCGCCAGCCGCAGCGCGGTGTCCCGGGCGGACCAGCCACCGCGATCCTGCAGCGCCTGCGGGGTGTCCCAGTGGAACAGGGTCGCGGCCGGGCTGATCCCGCGCTCGCCGAGCGCGTCAAGCAGCCGCTTGTAGTAGTCCAGGCCGGCCTGGTTGACCGGCCCGGCGCCGTCCGGGATGACCCGCGGCCAGGAGATCGAGAACCGGTAGTCCAGCAGCCCGAGCGAGCGCAGCAGGTCGGCGTCCTGCGGGTAGCGGTGGTAGGAGTCACAAGCGATGTCACCGGTGTCGCCGCCGCGGACATTGCCCGGCGTGTGACTGAAGGTGTCCCAGACGGACGGGCCTCGCCCGTCGACGTCGACAGCACCCTCGATCTGGTACGCGGCGGTGGCCGCGCCCCAGGTAAACCCGGCCGGGAAGCCAAGTTTCGTGACATTGGTCATGTTTTCCTCCTTGACGGGACCCATAGCGGGGTCTAGCGTAAGCGCTTACATCATTGCTTGTAAACGCTTACATTTCGGACAGGTGGCAACGTGGTTACGCTCTATGACGTGGCGCGCCAGGCGGGAGTGTCCATCGCTACCGTCTCTCGGGTGCTTCACGGGCAGGAGCCGGTGCGCGAATCCACCAGAGACCGGGTGCGCGCCGCGATCAAGGAACTCGGCTACGTCCCCGACGGCGCCGCCCAGTCGCTTGCCCGGAGCCGCAAGGACGTTATCGGACTGGTCTGCGTGGAGCACACCGGTCTCAACCCGAACCAGTACGACATCGAGTCGATGAGCCTGCTGTTCTACGACGAGGTGATGCGCGGCGTCGAGGCGCTCATCCGCGAGCGGCACTGGTCGCTGCTCATCACCTACCTGCGCGAGGATGAGAATCCGAGCGTCGCGCCGCAGGAGGACGAGCCCGTGCTGCCCCGCCTGCAGGCGCTGTCGGGCAAGGTCGACGGCCTGCTGATCGGCGAGGGCGTGGTCCCGGCGACCGCGCTGGCCCGGCTCGCCCGGCGGCTGCCGGTGGTGGTGGTGGCGGGCGACGCCGGGATGCGCGGCGTCGACGTGGTGGCGGCCGACAACTGGTCGGGCGCGTACGCGCTGGTTTGCCATCTGCTGATCGACCACGGCCGGCGTCGGCTGTACCACGTCGACGGGCCGCCGTCAGCGCCGGACGCGAAAACCAGGCGGCTGGCGATGCAGGCGGTCATCGAGTCGCAGCCGGGCGCCCGGCTGGTCGGCGCCCACAGCGGGCGGTTCAGCGTGAAGAGCGGCGAGGCGGCGGCCGAGCAGATGCTGGCCGAATTCGGCGGCCCGGATCGCGATCTGCCCGACGCGATCGTCTGCTCGAACGACCAGATGGCGATCGGCGTGCTCCGCACGCTGGCGGCGCGCGGGATCCGGGTGCCGGAAGATGTGGCACTTGTCGGTTTTGATGACATATATCCTGCAACCCTGTGTGACCCGCCCCTGACCACGGTTCGGCAGCCGATCCGTGGCATCGGCGAGCGCGCCTGCGAGCAGCTGATCGAGCGGATCGCCAACCCGACGCTGCGGCCCTCGGTCGAACTGCTCCCCACCGAGCTCGTCATCCGGTCCAGCTGCGGCTGCCCGCCCGGCACGGTGGTGCGCAAGCTGGTGGAGACCGTCGACCCGGCGGACTCCCGATGAGGCAGCAACCCCCGGCCGCCAGACCTCCGGCGGCCGGACATCAGAACCAAGACTCAACTAACGACCCGATTAAAAGAAAGGTAGGTGGAAGGGGATGACGTATCTACTCCGCCGCCTCGCCTTCTACCTGGTAGCGGCGTTCGTGGCGATCACCCTCAACTTCTTCATCCCGCGCGCGGTACCGGGTAACCCGGCCGAGATTATTTTGTCGAAGTACCCAGACCTGACCCCGCAGGCTTACAAGGCGCTCGAGCAGATGATCGGCGGCGCCGTCGGGACGGGCTCGCTCTGGTCGCAGTACCTGCACTACTGGAGCAACGTCTTCCACTTCAACTTCGGGGTGGACCTCGCCAACTACCCGACGCCGGTCTCCCAGATCATTGACCAGGCGATCCCGTGGACGCTGATCCTGGTCGGCACCGCGACCGTCATCGCCTTCCTGCTCGGCACCGGGCTCGGCATCCTGGCCGGCTGGCGGCACGGCGGCTGGCTTGACCGCTCGCTCCCGGTCTGGATGTTCTTCCAGGCCGCGCCGTACTTCTTCATCGCCCTCGTGCTGGTCGACTTCTTCGCCATCGAGCACCACTGGCTGCCGGTCGGCCAGGGCTTCAACGGGGAGGTGACGTCGCCCGGCTGGACCTGGGCGTTCATCTCCAACGCGCTCGAGCACTCGCTCCTGCCGGCCTTCACCATCGTGCTGACCTCGGTGGCCGGCTGGATGCTGCAGATGCGCAACGTCATGATCACGACGATCAGCGAGGACTACGTGATCGCCGCGCAGGCCAAGGGGCTGTCCAAGGGCAGGACGATCTTCACCTACGCGGCCCGCAACGCGCTGCTCCCGCAGCTGCAGGGGTTCGGCCTCGCGCTCGGCTTCGTCGTCTCCGGCGCGCTGATCATGGAGATCGTCTTCTCCTACCCGGGGATCGGCTACCTGCTGCTCGAGGCCGTGCAGAACAAGGACTTCCCCCTCATGCAGGCGATCTTCCTCGTCATCACGTTCGCGGTGCTGGTCGCCAACCTGGTCGTCGACCTGATCATCGTCTTCTTCGACCCGCGGGCCCGCACCCGGGAGGCAGCGTAATGAAAAGCCTGGCGAACATCTGGCGGAACCTGCCGCTGAAGGCCAAGGTCGGCGTCGGCCTGCTGGGCTTCTTCATCCTGGCCGCGATCATCGGGCCGGAGGTCCAGCCGTATGACCCGAGCCTGCAGACGCCCCTGACGATGGCCGCGCCGTCCGCCCAGCACTGGTTCGGCACCACGCAGGAAGGGCAGGACATCCTGTCCCAGGTGCTGACGGGCATCCGGCTGACGCTCGAGCTGGCGCTGGCGGTGGGCGTGATCGTCACGGTCGTATCCGTGCTGGTCGGGGTCACGTCCGCGTTCCTCGGCGGGATCTGGGACGACGTGCTCTCCCTGATCACCAACGTGTTCCTGGTGATCCCGCCCCTGCCGCTGCTGATCATGCTGCTCGGCTACCTGTCGCAGCAGGGTCAGACCCCGACCATCATCGTGCTGTCCCTGCTCGGCTGGCCGTGGGGCGCGCGGGTGATCCGGGCGCAGACGCTGGCGATCCGGGGCCGCGACTTCATCGACGCGTCCCGGGAGACCGGCGAGAAGAGCTGGCGCATCATCCTCTTCGAGCTCATCCCCAATGAGATCTCGCTCATCGCCGCCAGCTTCGTCAACACCGTGCTGTACGCGATCGGCGCCTCGGTCGCGCTGGCCTTCGTCGGCCTCACCAACGTCAACTCCTGGTCGCTCGGCACCATCCTCTTCTGGGCCCAGACCGACAGCGCGCTGCAGTCCGCCGCGTGGTGGTGGTTCGTGCCGCCGGGCCTCGCGGTGGCGCTCATCGGCACCTCCCTGGTGCTGCTCAATAGCGGCCTCGACGAGCTCGGCAGCCCGCGGCTGCGCGCGACCCGCGGCACCGCCAAGGTCGCCGGGCACAGGATCTGGCCGACCGACCCGACTCCGGTGCTCGCGCAGCTCCAGGCGAGCCGTGGTCGCTTTGGATCGTTCCTCTACTCCTTCTCGCGCCGCTCAATGCTTGAAGGAAACGCAGCCGGGGGTGACCTGTAAATGGCTCCGATTCTTGAGATTGACGACCTGTCGGTCGCGTACCGGTCAGCGGGCGGCGACGTGCACGCCGTCGAGCACGTGAACCTCACGCTCAACGCGGGCGAGGTCGTCGGCCTGTGCGGGGAGAGCGGCTCGGGCAAGTCGACCCTCGCCTACGGCGCGACCCGGCTGCTCCGCCCGCCGGCCCTGATCACCGGCGGCAGCGTGCGCTACCGCGGTCGCCGGATCACCCAGGGCGGCGACCCGGCCGACATCCTGACCATGAGCCACCGGGAACTGGCGCACATCCGCTGGCGCGAGGTCGCGATCGTGTTCCAGAGCGCGATGAACGCGCTCAACCCGGTGCTCCGGGTCCAGGACCAGATCCTCGACGCGATCACCGCGCACCTCAAGCTGCCCAAGCACGAGGCCAGGGAGAAGGCGGCGACGCTGCTCGACCTGGTCGGCATCCCGCGCGACCGGCTCCGGGCCTTCCCGCACGAGCTGTCGGGCGGCATGCGCCAGCGCGTGATGATCGCGATGGCCCTGGCCGCCGATCCCGAGGTCGTCATCATGGACGAGCCGACCACCGCGCTCGACGTGGTGGTCCAGCGGGACATCCTGGCGCAGATCGTGGAGCTGAAGGAGACGCTCGGCTTCGCCGTCCTGTTCATCACCCACGACCTGTCGCTGCTGCTCGAGCTGGCCGACCGGATCGCGGTCATGTACGCGGGGCGGCTGCTCGAGACCGGCGCCGCGTCGGCCATCATGCGCGAGCCCGCGCACCCCTACACCCGGGGGCTGCTGAACTCGTTCCCGTCGCTGCACGGACCGCGCCGGGAGCTGGTCGGCATCCCGGGCACGCCGCCCGACCTGCGCGACGCGCTGCCCGGCTGCCCGTTCATCCCGCGCTGCTCGTACTCCATCCCGGCCTGCGCGGAGGTCGACATGTCGCTCGTCCCGCCCGCGGCCGCCCCCGGCGCGGAGCCGGACCGGACCGGGCCGATCACCGACGGCAGCCACCTCACAGCCTGCCCGATTGTGACCCCAGAAGAAGTGCGCCAGGAAGGGGTGCTGTCATGACCGAGCCCACCGGCAACGTGCCCGCCGTCGGCGGCCTGGCCCCCGGCGCTGCCGCCGGCGGCCTGGTCTCGAGCGAGCCGGTCGTCACCGACCAGTCCGCCGCCCCGGCCGTCAACGCGAACGCCGACCAGGTCGGCGAGCCGGCCGTCGTCGAGTCGGTCGCCGCGGCTCGCGGGCCGCTGGCGATGGAGGCGATCGGCCTCAACAAAGTCTTCAAGCTCGGCCGGGGCGCGACGCTGCAGGCGGTACGGGACGTGTCATTCAACCTCTACCAGGGCGCGGTCGTCGCGCTGGTGGGGGAGAGCGGTTCGGGCAAGTCCACCGTGGCCAAGCTGCTGGCCGGCCAGGAGCGGCCGACCAGCGGGCAGGTCATCGTCGACGGCAAGCCGATCGACGTGCGCAACACCCGCTCGTTCCGCGCGTACAAGAGCCACGTGCAGTACGTCTTCCAGGACCCGTTCAGCTCGCTGAACCCGGTGCACACGGTCGGGTACGACCTCACCCGCCCGGTGAAGCTGCATCAGCCGGGGGTCAAGGACGTCCCCGCCGCCGTGACCGCGCTGCTTGAGCAGGTCCGGCTGACCCCGGCGGCGCAGTTCGCGGTGAAGTACCCGCACGAGCTGTCCGGCGGCCAGCGCCAGCGGGTCTCCTTCGCCCGGGCCCTCGCCGCCCAGCCGACGGTGCTGCTGGCCGACGAGCCGGTTTCCATGCTCGACGTCTCCATCCGGCTGGAGATGCTCAATCTTCTCGACGATCTGCGTTCCAGGCTCTCCCTGGCGCTGCTCTACATCACCCACGACATCGCCTCCGCCCGCTACTTCGCGGACGAGGTGCTGGTGATGTACGGCGGCCAGATCGTCGAGCGCGGGCCGGCCGAGGATGTCACCCAGCATCCCGCCCACCCGTACACCCAGCTCCTCATCGCCTCCGCCCCCGATCCCGACAACCTGGGCAGTTCGCTCAGGGCTGGAAATGTCGTGGTCGGACCCGGTGGTGCGATTGCGGGGAAGGCCGGGTCCGTCGGACCGGCCCACGTCGGCTGCCCGTTCAGCAACCGCTGTCCGATAGCCGACGACAAATGCCGGCGGGATAACCCCGCCCTTCAGTTGCTGACACCCGTCCGTGCGGCGGCGTGCTGGCGGCTGGATGTAGCCGCCTCGCCGGTGGCGAGCGGCTCGATCTGAAACCGGGTCATTCAATCAAGGGAAAGCTCTCCTTTCAATCGCATCACCCTCGGAAGGAACGGTCAAAGTTGACAACCAAGAGAATCACCAGCAAGAGAGCGCTGGCGCTTTCTGCGGCCGGGTTCCTCGCCGTAGGCCTCGCGGCCTGCTCGTCGAGCTCGTCCACCCCGTCCAGCGCATCTAGCTCCCCCGCGGCTGGCTCGAGCTCCACCTCCAGCGCCGCCCCGGCCACCGGGCCGGCCCTGGTCATGGAGTCTTCCCCCGAGACCAGCATCACCCAGAACTTCAACCCGTTCGCCGGCAGCTCGCCGATCAACGGCATGGGCGCGACCGGTCTCGTCTACGAGCCGCTGCTCCAGTTCGACCTGGCGAACCCGTCCCAGAAGCCGTACGACTGGCTGGCCACGAGCTACGCCTGGAGCAACGGCGGCAAGACGATCACCTTCGCGATCCGCCAGGGCGTGAAGTGGAGCAACGGCACCCCGCTGACCGCGGCCGACGTCGCCTTCACGTACAAGTACGTCGCGGCCCACACCAGCGGGTCGGACGACATCAACCTCGGCGGGCTCGCGCCCACCAGCGTCACCACCTCCGGCAACAACGTGACGCTGACCTTCTCCACCGCGCAGTACATGAACCTGGAGAACATCGGCGGCCAGGCGATCATCCCGCAGTCGATCTGGTCCAGCATCAGCGACCCGGCCACCTACGCCGACCCCACCCCCATCGGCTCCGGCCCGTACACCCTCGGGAACTACACCAACGAGGGCTTCACGATGGTCGCCAGGACGGACTACTGGGGCGGCGCGGTGCCGGTGCCCAAGGTCTACTTCCCGGTTTACTCGACGAACGCCACCGCGCAGAGCGCGCTGTTCGCCGGGCAGATCGACTGGACCGGTAACTACATCCCGAACCTGCAGAAGGACTTCATCCAGAAGGACCCGTCGCACAACTACGCGTTCGAGGGCTCTGACTCCTCCAACGCCCTCTACCCGAACCTGAGCAAGTTCCCGACCAACCAGCTGCCGGTCCGCCAGGCGATCGACGTGGCGCTTGACCGCAAGGCGATCGGCACCCAGGGCGAGTCCGACCTCGAGGCCCCGGTCCTGAACGCCTCCGGCATCACCCAGCCGGCGTTCAGCGCGTGGCTCTCCCCGTCGCTGGCGAACGACAACCTCTCCGCCACCGGCGACCCCGCCAAGGCGGCGTCGATCCTGACGGCGGCCGGCTACAAGCGGGACAGCGCGGGCTTCTTCGCCCAGGGCAGCAAGGAAGTCGACGTCTCGATTACCACGCCGGGCGCCTACAGCGACTACGCGAACGACGTTGAGCTCGCGGTCGCCGAGCTGAACAAGGCCGGCATCAAGGCCACGTTCGACAACACCACCCCGGCCGCCTACGACGCGGACGCGGCCAGCGGCTCCTTCTCGCTGCTGCTCCGCTGGGGCTCCGGCGGCATCTCCCCGTTCAACCTCTACAACGGCTGGCTCAGCCCGAGCCTGATCGGTACCGGCAACGGTAACTACGAGAAGCTGAACGACCCGACGATGACCGCGGACCTGAACAAGCTGAACGGCGACCAGACGATCGCCGAGCAGACCGCGGACCTCGCCCCGATCGAGTCCTACGTCGCCAGCCAGCTGCCGGTCATCCCGACCACGACCTCGGCCGAGTGGTGCGAGTACACCTCATCGCACTACACCGGCTGGCCGACCCAGGCGAACCCGTACGACTCGTGCCAGCCGTCGGGCACCAACAACGGTCCCGGCTCCGGCACCGACGAGTACGTCCTGCTGCACCTCAAGGCCGCCTCGTAACGCAACCAGCACACAACCAGCACAACCTAAGCGGGTTCCCCGCTGAACAACTGCGAAGGCCCGCCCGTCACCCTCGGGCGGGCCTTCCGCGTTCTACCGCAGGCCCACGCGATACCACCAAAACCAAAAGTCATCCCCCAGAAACAAAAAGTCCACCCTCTCAAAATGCCCTCGGGAGGACAGTCAAAGGTGAATATCCCCGAGAGGACAGCCGAAGTTGACTATTAATCGAATGTCCAGCAAGAGAGCGGTGGCGCTAGTGGCCGCGGTGCTCCTTGCGGCCGGGCTCGCGGCCTGCGCATCCAGCAACTCCGCCCCCACCAGCACCACCGGTGCGACGCTGGTTATGGAGAGCTCGCCGGAGAACAGCGTCACGCGGGACTTCAATCCATTCGTGTCCACCGCCGCCCCCCAGGGCATGGGCGCGACCGGCCTCATTTACGAGCCGCTGTACCAATTCGACCTGGCCAGCCCCACGATCAAGTACAAGTGGCTGGCCACGAACTTCGCGTGGGGCCCGGGCGGCAAGTCGATCACCTTCACCATCCGCACCGGCGTCAAGTGGAGCAACGGCGCCCCGATGACCCCGGCCGACGTGGCCTTCACCTACGAGTACATCAAGCAGCACCCCGCGATTAACCTCGGCGGCCTCAACATCAGCACGGTCACCAGCAGCGGTGACACCGTCACCCTGACCTTCCCGACCGCCCAGTACACCAACCTGGAGAACATCGCCGGCCAGGCGATCCTGCCCAAGTCGGTCTGGGGATCGGTCAGCGACCCGTCCACCTTCCAGGACGCGGACCCGATCGGCACCGGCCCGTACACGCTGGGCTCGTTCACGCCGCAGGGGTACACGCTGGTCAAGAACCCGAGCTACTGGCAGGCGAGCAAGGTCCAGGTGCCGAAGGTCTACTTCCCGGTCTACGCCTCGAACACCGGCGTGCTGAGCGCCCTGTTCTCCGGTCAGATCGACTGGACCGGCAACTACATCCCGAACCTGCAGCGGAACTTCGTGGACACCAACCCGGCCGAGCACCACTACTGGGAGGCGTCGGGCAGCTCCAACGCCCTGTGGCCGAACCTGAACGTGTGGCCGACCAACCAGCTCGCGGTCCGGCAGGCCATCGACCTGGCCATCAACCGCACCGTGATCGGCGCCGAGGGCGAGTCCGGCCTCGAGTCCCCGCTGACCAACGCGTCCGGCCTCACCCTGCCGACGTTCCTGGCGTGGTCCGGCCCGGTCGCCGGCGACACGGTCCCCGCGACCGGCGACGTGACCGCGGCCAAGTCCGTGCTGTCGCACGCCGGCTACACGATCGGCAGCAACGGGTACTTCCAGATGAACGGCAGGACCCTGGCGCTGAGCCTCACCGACCCGTCCTCGTACACCGACTACGCGCAGGATGACGCGCTGATCGCGCAGCAGCTCCGCGCGGCCGGGATCGACGTCACCTTCGTCGGCCAGCAGGTGAACACGTGGAATGCCGACCTCGCGGCGGGCAAGTTCCAGCTGACCCTGCACTGGGGCAGCAACGGCGTCACCCCCTACAACCTCTACGACAACTGGCTGGACGATTCGCTGGTCAGCTCGACGGTGGCGACCGGCGACTTCGAGCGGCTGAAGGACCCGGCGATCGAGTCCGACCTGGCCGCCCTGAGCGCCGCTCCCAACGTGAGCGCGCAGGCGGCCGCGCTGGCACCGATCGCCAGGTACGTCGCGGACAACCTGCCGGTGATCCCGACCACCACCGCGGCCCTCTGGTTCGAGTACAACTCGCAGAACTACGTCGGCTGGCCGACCCAGACCAACACCTACGACGCCGGGGAGCCCTCGGGCACCGACAACGGCCCCGGCACCGGCAGCGACGAGGTCGTGCTGCTGCACCTCACCCCGGCCGGCTGAAAAGCAAAAGAATGAAAAGCGGCCCCGCGCCGCTTCCGTTCGCGACGGCCTGCCCGGTCCCCGCCGGGCAGGCCGTCATAGTTTTCCCGAACGGTCCCGGGCGACTCTCCCTCGTCAATGACCGCCCCTCAGCGGCCGTCCTTCCCGGTGCCCTTCCCAATGGTCGCGGCAATTGTCTGCCCCCAGCGGAATAAGGGGGTAAGCCGAGGGTAGCGAGCCCCCATGACAATTACACTGTCCGCCATTGTTATCTGGCTACTCATCGGGCTCGTGGTCGGCGGGCTCGCGCATCTGCTGGTCCCCGGCAGAAACCGCGTCGGCATCATCCTGACGATCCTGGTCGGCATCGTCGGCGCGATCGTCGGCGGCCTCGTCACCGCCGCCATCCTCGGCGCGGGCCACGCGATCATCACGTTCATCGTCTCGCTGATCGTCGCCGCCCTGCTGATCGCGGCGATCTCCCACCCGAGGTCCCACGCCTACCTCAACGGCGGCCGCCGTCGCCGTCGCCTCCGTATCTGAGGCGCTCTCGCGGCCTCGCCCGCTCCGCCACTCGCGCCTCGCGTTTAGCCAACTGCACCACGGATAGCGGAGAGGGCGAAGGACCGAACAGGAGGGACACCATGAACAGCAAGGTGCAGGACATCATGACGCCCGACCCGGTCGGGGTGTACTTCGACCAGACGATCGCCGACACCGCCCGGATCATGCGCGACGCCCAGGTCGGGGCCGTCCTGGTCGTCAACGGCGAGTCGCTGGCCGGCGTGGTGACCGACCGGGACCTGGTGGTCCGCGGCCTGGCGGCCGGCCTCGGCCCGGACGCGCCGGTCGGCCCGCTCTGCAGCCCCAGGCTGGTCGGGGTGGCCGCCGACGCCGACGTCGCCCAGGCCGAGCACCTGATCAAGGAGAACGCCGTCCGCCGGCTTCCGGTCATCGACGGGGCCGGGCAGATCGTCGGCATGGTCTCGATGGGCGACCTCGCCGTCTCGGCCGACGGCGACTCCCCCCTGGCCGCCGTCAGCCAGGCCCAGCCAAACATCTGAAGGTCCAGACGCTGACAGCCGTGGTCTCGGTCGAGACCACGGCTGTTCGCGTGTCCGGCCGGATACCGCCCAGGCTGCCTGACCACACGTTTCGTCCGGTCAGCAGGGGTAGAGGGGTTGCATGTCCAGTGAAGTTCAAGAAGACCTCCTGGGGTTGCAGAAGGCCCTGCTGACAACCGACAGCGTGGAAGAGTTTCTGCATGAGCTTGCCGTCCTGTCGGCGCAGACCGTGGACGGCGCGATGTCCTGCGGCATGGCCCTACGGCAGCACGGGCGGCCGCTGACCGCCGCCGCCTGCAGCGACTCGCTGGCGTCGGCCGCCGATGAGGTGCAGTACGAGACCGGCGACGGCCCGTGCCTGCACGCGGTGCGGCACGCCCGGCCGGTGCAGATCGACGACACCGCCACCAGCGACCGCTGGCCGCGCTTCTGCCGCCGGGCGGCCGAACTGGGCATCCACTCCTGCTACGCGCTGCCGCTGATGGTCGACGGCCAGCCAGTCGGGGCGCTGGTCCTGTACGCCCGCCGCCCGGCCGCGTTCGGACCGGGCGAGACCAAGCGGGCGGACCGGTTCGCCAGCGACGCCTCGGGTGCGCTGACCCTCGCGGTCCGGATGGCCGCCTGCGCCGACCTCAATGACCAGCTCCGGTCCTCGATCAGCTCCCGTGCGGTCATCGACCAGGCCCTCGGCGTGATCATGGCGACCGAGCACTGCCCGCAGGACCGGGCGCTGGCGCTGCTGAAGAGCATCTCCCAGAACAACAATGTGCGGCTCCGCGACCTGGCCGCCAGCATCGTGACGAGCGTCAGCGGCGAGCCGCCGCAGTCCGGTTCCCCATTCGAGGAGGATGACTGAGGCCATGATGAACACCCGGATGCGTGACTGGCGGGCGGCCGACGGACGGCAGCTCCCGATGGCCGGCGTTCACTCCCTGGCGGAACGGACCTTCCGCCAGGGCGACATCCCGTCCGTCCGCCGCTTCGCGGTGGAGTTCGGCGCCCGCCTCGGGATGAGGTCGGTCCGGCTGTCTGACTTCGTGCTCGCGGTCAGCGAGGCCGCGGCCTGCACGGTGGCGGCCGGGCCGTGCACCGCCAGGCTCCGGCTGTGGGCCTCGGGCCCGCGGGTGTTCTGGGAGGCGCACGGTGACGGCCTGTCCCATCGGGGACCGGGCGGCCAGGATGAGGCCGAGGGACTGCGCCGCAGGCTGCTGCACCGGCTGTGCGACTACTCGTGCGTCCAGGCCGGTCCCGACGGGGTGACGGTGCTCGCCTCGATGTCTGTCAGCTGAAGTACCCGTCAGCTGACGTTCCTGGCGTGCTCGGGCAGCGAGGCCAGCGCCGCGCTCGCATCCGGGTAGACGTCAATCAGCCGGTCGATGCCGACCAGGTCGAGCACCCGCAGCACCGCCGGGGAGCTGACGGCGAGCCGCACGGTCGCGTCGTTGGCGGACGCCCGCCGGACGGCCCGGGTGATGGCGGCGATGCCCGCCGAGTCGCAGAACGTAGTCGCGCTCATGTCGACCACCAGTCCGAGTGCTCCCGCGTTGAGCACGCCGAGCAGCGCCTCGCGCAGGCCGTCGGCAATGGTCAGGTCGAGTTCCCCCGGAACCACCACCGTGGCGGTCCGGCCGGACCAGGTAACGGGAAAACGCTCATCGGGCACGAAAAAACACCGCCGCTTTCAGGCTAGGGCGGGCCGCGTCTCCGGACCCAACGCAACGGCCGCCGCCACGAATGGCGCGACCGCAGGCAGCATTATCGCGATCCTGCCGCCGCTGCACAACTTGAAGAATGTTACTACCTAGTTTCGAGTTGCGTGCGCGGGTAGATGACCGGGGCACCCCCACGCGCCGCCCCCGGCGCGACACCCGGATAAGGAACAATCATGCGACTCGGCTCTATCATCCTCGTCATCTGGCTGATCATCGGGGCGATTGCCGGCGGTCAGCGCGGTTATTACAAGAACACCCCGAACTGCGGCGGCGCGGGCACCATCGCCGTCACTATTCTGGCCGGCCCGCTTAACTACGCCGGCCTCAACCCGAAGGTCTCCTGCCGATCCTAGTACTCTCCAAGTAAACGACCGCTGCATACCGTCCATCGGTTGGGGGCCGGTAGGACGGAGGCATGACGTGACAGTCGGGGATCTCGGCCACGGGGCGACGGATCTGGTCAGCCTCTCCAACGGCGAGGCGAGGTCGCTCAGCAAGCTCGCCGAGATGACGGTCAAGCAGGTCCCGGGCTGCGCGGCCGCGAACGTGACGATCTGGCGCGACGGCGAGGTGACGGCGGTGGCGGCCAGCCACCCCGATCCGGCCGAGCTGGTCGACCTGCAGCTGCGGATGGGCGTCGGCCCGCTGCTGCTCGCCGCGCGCGAGGGAACGCCGGTCAGCAGCGCCGACACGCTGACCGAGGAGCGCTGGCCGCGCTGGGCGCAGGAGGCGCTCCGCCGCGGACTGCGCTCCTCCGTCCATCTGGTGACCCAGTTCCCGCCCATGACCCTGGTCCTGGCGCTGTTCGGGGTGCGGCCCGGCAGCCTGGACGCCGACGGGGTGCCGATGGCGGAGATGCTCGCCCGGTTCGGCTCCACCGTCTTCGCCAACAGCCTCGCCTACGGCGAGGCGCAGCGGGTCGCGACCCAGCTGAAGGACTCGGTCGCCGCCCGCGCGGTCACCGACCAGGCCAAGGGCATCTTGATGCACGCGCTCGGCTGCGACGCCGACGAGGCGCTCAAGTACCTGCGCCGCGAGTCGCAGCGCCGCCACATCAAGGTCACCGACGTCGCCGCCCGGGTCATCGCGACCTACGCCCCCGGCGGCCCGGTTCCGCCGCCCGCGTCGGGCGGCACCCGGCCCGGCCGACGGGCTTAGCGTCCCGGTTCCGCCGCCCGCGTCGGGCGGCACCCGGCCCGGCCACGGGCCTACCGGGACCCGGCCAGCCACCGCCGCCCCTTGCGGCGGGACGCGCGCCGCCACACCGACCGGGCATGCCGCCGGTAATCCGCCGCGTCGCGGTGCGCACGCTCGTTGAGCAGGCCGAAGCTGAACGCGTTCTCTCCGGCCAGGTGCGCCTGCAGCCCGATGTCGCGGGCGACCGCGCGGGCGGTCACCGCGTCCTGGTGGTCGCCGAGGACCGACTGGACCGCCTTCATCCGCTTGGCGAACCGCCGGGCCTGCTTGCCGACTGCGGGCTCGGCCGCGTCGGCCGCGTAGCGGGCGCGCTTGGCCGCCTTCCTGGCCTCATGCAGCGCGGTGTCACGGGCGGCGCCGGCCGGCGACCGCCCGGCCCGGTTCATCCGGCGCTTGGTCCGGCGGTAGGCGCTGGCCACCGCCTGCGGCAGGATCTCGTCGGCGGCGGCCGTCGCCGCCGCCGTCTGGGGCGGGTTGTCGACCAGCCGGTCCAGGTCGTCGAGGAGCCGGAAGTAACGCCGCGAGTCAAGCGCCTTGAGCACCGCCTTCCGCGCTGCGGCCTGCTCCGCGGCGAAGTGCACGGTGACCCGCGCCTTGGCCGGGCCGATCACGAGCTCCACCGGCAGGTCGGCCAGGGCGGCCTGGAAGCGCTGTTCGAGCACCTCGGCGTCGCGGGCGTCGCCCAGCACCTGGCCCAGCCACCGAAGCTCGTCCCGCAGCCCGGCGGTGGCCGGCTTGGGCAAGACCATCGGGAACGCCTGCAGGGCGGCCCGCAGCCGCCGGGTGGTCACCCGCATCTGGTGGACGCCGTCCGGCTGCTCGCGCCGGACGGCGGCGTCGAGGGCCTTGAGCCGGCTTGCCTGGGCGCTGACGTAGGCCGCGACGACGTCGCCCGCCTGCGCTCGGCGATCGGCCCTGGCGGCGTCGTCCCGGTCGCCTGGCCGGTCCGAGGCGCCCGCGGGCGGGGCGTCCGCCGCCAGTGCGCGCTCAAGCTTGGCCGAGTGGCGGGCCGGCCGCAGCCCGCTGCGGCGCAGCCGCTTGGCCGCCGCCCGCAGCAGCCGCGGGCGGCCGCCGGTCAGCTCGATCTCGATCTCGTTCCAGCGGGACAGGGTGGTCGACGCGCCCAGGCTCTGCGCCGCTACCTCGTCCACCGCGATCTCGGCCAGCGACGTCCCGGCCGCGTCGAGCAGGGTCGTCAGGCGGCGGCGGGTCTCGATCCGCGCCACCGGCCGCAGCGCGGCGTCCCGGGCGTGCGCCCGGACCAGGCCCGCCAGTTCGGCCGGGACCGGATCGCCGCCGCTCTTGCGGCGCCGGTCCAGCCGGTCGCGGTCGCCCTGGTCGAGGGTCAGCCGGATCTCCCGGCGGCGCGATGCGCCCGCCGTCTTCTCGGCGGTCTCCGCGGCGGCGTCGGGCAGCTTCAGATGCCAGCCCTCGTCCGATCCGCCCTCGCGGCGGCGCAGCGTGATCCCCGCCTTCAGCAGCCGCAGGTCATCGGTGTCGTAGTACTCGGCCGTGAGCGTCTCCTGCTCCGGCTCTGACACGGCGGCCACCTCGGGGAGGTCCGCCAGCGACGGCAGGGCGACGTCGCCCTCCACTTCGTACTTCTGCTCTGTTTCGCGTATCTCGGTCGTCATGAGGCCACGCCTACCCGCACCGCCGCGAACATCACCCGGTCAGCAGGCGCGCGCGTCCGGCGCCTGCGGGCGCGACTGGCGCTCTTGGCGGCGGCGCATCGCCCTGCGCCGGGCCCGGATCCGCTCGTCGGGCGTGGTGCCGCCCCAGATGCCGTGCGCCTCGCCGCTCGTCATCGCGAAGTCGAGGCACTGCTGCCGGACGGCGCAGCCCGCGCAGACCAGCAGCGCGCTGCTGGTCTGCCCATCGGCGGCCGAGCCTTGGGCAATCGGGAAGAACAGCTCGGGATCGGCCGACAGGCAGGCACTGGCAGCGCGCCACTCGGTGGCGTAGTGGGTCATCTGGCGTCCTCACGGAAGGCGGGGAGATCGGCGGCGTCGTCACCGCCGACCGGTCCGCTGCCCGCCCAAAACCGATTTATTCAGGCCAAGTACGACACCTGGTAGTGGGCGAGCCCCTTCCTGCGGCGAACGGGGATCGGGCCGTTTGCCGCCAAGTCGGCCGGGTAGCCGCGACGATGCGACCGGCTCAGTCACCAACGGCCCGGCCGCGTCGCGTCGCGCCCCCGGCACCCCCCCAGTCGGGGCGCGGCGCGATCGGCCACGCCTATGTGATGTAGATCACACAAGACAAAGTTTAGAAGCTCTGGTGCGGGCACAACAGCGAACGTCCGGCATTCGTCCCCCGCAGACCCGGAGATGGCCATGATGAAGACAACGACCGACAGGCCCACGCTCGGCCACCGAGCGGAGCTCAGGGACCTGTCCGACGACGAGCTCCTGATCCGGCTGCGCGCGCTGCCGCGCGACAGCGACGAGCGCGCGGCGCTGTGCGAGCTGATTGTGGAGCGGCACGAGAAGCTGGTCCGCTCCTGCGTCAGGCAGTACCGCGGCAGCCCCGAGCCGGTCGAGGACCTGATGCAGGTCGGTTACGTCGGTCTGCTCAAGGCGATCAACAACTTTGACCCGTCGTTCGGCAACAGCCTGACCGCGTACGCCGCCCCGTGCGTGAGCGGCGAGATCAAGCGCCACTTCCGCGACAAGCGGTGGCAGGTCCACGTGCGCCGCGCCGCCCAGGAGCTGCTGCTTGAGATGCGCAAGGCGACCGAGGGCCTGACCCACGAGCTCGGCCGCGGGCCGACCAACGAGGAGCTGGCGGAGCGGCTCGGCGTCAGCGCCGACGACCTGCTCGAGGCGCAGCAGGCGGACATGGTGTTCACCTCCTACTCGCTCGACGCCCCGCTGTCGGACGGGGATGACCCCGGCCAGCTGGCCGACATGCTCGGCGACGAGGACGCCGACGTCGAGCGCGCGATCGACATGGAGGCGGTGGCGACCCACTGGGACGAGCTCCCCGAGCGCGAGCAGAAGATCCTCACCATGCGCTTCTACGGCAACCTGACCCAGGCCGAGATCGGCGCGACCCTCGGCATCTCCCAGATGCACGTGTCCCGGCTGCTCTCCCGCGCGCTGGCCCACCTGCGAAGCCGCCTGCTCGACGCGGCCGCCTGACCCAGGCACGACCCACAAGGAAGGACAACCCCCCATGAAAACAGGCGCAGGCCTGGCGTTCATCGCCGTGGGCGCGATCTTGGCGTTCGCCGTCAACGGCAGCCCCGGGTTCGTGAACCTGCACACCGTCGGCTGGGTGCTGATGCTGGTCGGCCTGGTCGGGATGCTGCTGCCCAGGCGCACCTACGGCTGGCTCGGCCGCCGGATGACGGTGCGGCGAAGCTACCCGAGCGGCCGGGTCGAGCAGCGGGTGGTGCCGCCGTACGTCAGCCTCAACCCGGGCACCGCGCGGGAAGAGGCGGGCCTGCCGCCCGAGCCGACCCTGCTCGAGCAGGAGGACCTGATCGACGGGACCCGGCTGAACGGCGAACCGTACGGGACCCCGCGCCCCGCCGCGGGCGACACCGAGGTGATCGAGGACCTCTACGAGCAGCCGTAGCGGCGCCGTCAGGGCCGCCGGGCCCGATCGCTCGATGCTCGCGCGTCAGGGACTGACCCTGACCGCGAGCATCGTCACGTCGTCGCGCAGCTCGCCGTCGGAGAACGAGGTCACCAGCTCCTGGACCGCGCGCACGGTATCGGCCGCCGAGCGGCCCGCGACCGAGGCGAGCTCGTCCGCCAGCCGGTCCTCGAAGAACGCGAGGTCCGGGCTGCGCGCCTCGGTCACCCCGTCGGTGTAGAAGAACAGCACGTCGCCGCGGAGCAGTTCCACCTCCAGCTTGCTCGCCTCCGAGCCGTCGAACAGACCGAGCGGCAGCCCGTCCGCCTCCAGGATCTCCACCCGGCCGTCCGCCCGGACCAGGGCCGGGCCGGGATGGCCGCAGCCGCCCAGCCGGACCTGCACTCGCCCGTCGTGCTGGCGCAGGAAGGCGAGCGACGCGGTCACGAAGCGCTCGCCGTAGTCCCCGGCCAGCAGCACCTGGTTGGCGCCGGTGAGCACGTCCTCGGGGCTGTCGTGGACATGGGCGAGCGCGCGGATCGAGTGTCGGGCGGCCGCCGTCATCGCCGCCGCGTCCTGGCCCTTGCCGCACACGTCGCCGATCGCGATCGCCCACCCATCGGACGCCGGGAACACGTCGTAGAAGTCGCCGCTGGTCTCCTGCCACTGCTGGGCGCCGATGTAGGCCGCGGCGAACTCGAGCCAGGGCACCGTCGGCAGGCTCGCGGGCATCAGGCTGGCCTGCAGCGACTCGGCCGCCTCGGACTTGCGGCGGAACATCCGGTCGACCCGGATCGCGTTGGCCAGGTGCTGGCCGAGGTCCTCGGCCAGGCCGAGGTCGGCGACCGAGAACGGGCTGTTGGCCGCGTGCCGGGCCAGCGTCAGCGCGCCGTAGCCGGTGTTCCCGTCGGCGATCGGGACGCAGATCAGCGACGTGGCGCCGAGCGTCATCAGCAGCGGCGTGCCGCCGGGCCCGGTGCCGAGGACCGACGGGTCGTCGGCGTGCGCGAGCAGCACCGACTTGCCGGTCGAGTGCACCTGCCAGGGGGCCGATTCCGGATCGGGATCGATCGACCGCACCGTCCGCACGACCTTGTCGGCCTGGCCGTCGCGCAGCCCGGCCGCGAACTGGCGGCGCAGCTGGCCGCCGCGGTCGATGTCGATGATGACCCAGTCCGCCAGCTCGCCCGCCAGCAGCCGGGCGCACCGCTGCAGGGTGACCGCCTCGCTGAACGTGCTGTTGTCGAGCAGCAGCCTGGTCACGGCCGTCACCATGTCAAGCCGCTTGGTCATCGCGGTGATGGCGGGGTCGGTCGCGTCCTCGATCGGCCCGGCGGCGGTGTCGGCCGTCGCGACGCCGCGGCCGCCCGCGGCCGCGGGCTCGGCCCCGGCCGGGGCGACAGTGACCATGAACAGCGGCGGGTCGCCCGGCAGCTCGACCGCGGCCGCGGTCAGGGTGGCGTCGAGCGGCCCGGTCGAGGTCAGCACCCGGCAGTTGGCCTTCCGGTCCTCGCCGGTCCGGGCGACCGCGGCCAGCTGGGTCTGCAGCGCGGCCCGGAACGGCAGGTCGACGAAGGACGTGAGCGGCTTGCCGGTGGCGTACCCGGCCGGGAACCCGAGCAGCGCGGCCGCCCGGTCGTTCGCCCGCCGGATCGTGCTGTCCTGCTCGAGCAGGAACAAGGCGGCCGGGGTGCGCTGGAAGGCGGCGTGCAGCAGCCGGCGCTCGGCCGAGCCCGGCAGGCCGTCCGGCGGCGCGTCGCCCCGGCCGACCGGGGTCGCCGTCAGCGCCACCGAGAGCGCGTCGATAGCGCCGTCGAGTTCGGTCAGGGCGGCGTCGACCAGCGACCCGGGATCGGCGCCGGGCAGGCCGACCGCCTGCCGTAGCGCGTCCCGCCGCCCCGCCAGGTCCGCCAGCGCCCCATCGAGCCGTCCGCCCTGCGGCATATGTCCGCCATCCCCGCATTGTCGTCGTCAACCGAGCCAGGTTCAGGATATGGCGCGGAACCGGGTGACCGAGATCAAGATCGACGGCCCGGCGATGTGAATAGGCCCGCCCGCCGGCGATGTTTAGCGCCAGCGGCGCGGGTAGTCAAATGGGGCGTACCGCCCCAAGGCAACCCGCCGGAGCCTTACCACGACCCCCCCAGGGCTCCGGTGGGTTTTTCTTATGGGTCTGTCAGGCGCTCGCGGGGGTTACGCGTTCGCGAGCCAGCGCTCCATGCAGGCCATCAGCTCGTCGGTGTCGACCGGCTTGGTCACGTAGTCGTTGGCGCCGGCCGCCAGGCTCTTCTCCCGGTCGCTCGGCATCGCCCGCGCGGTGACCGCGATGATCGGCAGCGACTGGAACTTGGGCATCTGCCTGATTGCGGTCATCGTCGCGTAGCCGTCCATCCCCGGCATCATGATGTCGGTCAGGATCAGGTCGGTCTCCGGATTGGCGCGCAGCACCTCGATGCCCTGCCGCCCGTCGCTCGCGTGCGTCACCTCGATGCCGTGCAGTTCGAGCGAGCTGGTGATCGCGAAGACGTTGCGGGCGTCGTCGTCGATCACGAGCACGTGCTTGCCGCGCAGGTTGGGGTGCTCGTCGGCGACCGGCTCGGCTGCTCGCCGGGCGGTCTCGGCCGCGGCGGCCGAGCTGCCGACGAACGCGGGCACCTGCCCCGGCCGGGCGGCCGACAGGTGCAGCGTGATCCGCTCGCGGAGCTCGTCCAGCGAGGGCAGCAGCTCCAGCGTCGGGTAGGCGGAGCGGAGCGCCGCGAACCGCTCCGCGCTCGCGCTGTCGGGCTGCGCGGACTGGTACGCCAGCACTGGGACCGCGCGCAGCTCCGGCTTCTCCTGCACCTGCTCGAGGAACTCCAGGGCGGTCGGCAGCGCCAGGTCGACGACCACGCACCGGAACGGCTCGGCCGCCAGCATCGCGACCCCCTGGCTGGGGCCGACGGCGGTGGACACCCGGACGGCGGTGCTGACGCCGGCCAGGTCGGAGATCGCGCTGTAGGCCAGCAGCGTCAGCAGGCCGCCGCTGCTGCCCTCGAACACCAGCACGTTCCTGTCCTGGCCGCCCGCCCCGTCCGCGCCGCCGGCCGACGGGCCCGCGATCGCGCTGACGGTGGCCGCGGTGCCGGTGACGGCGGCGCCCGCGACGAGCGCGACAGGAACGGGGTCGTCGTCGCGTCCGGCTGTCCCCGAGGCGATGATCGACGTCGCCGCGCGGGTGATGTCGGCCATCGCGGTCAGCAGCGGCTGGCTGATCTCGTCCGGTCCCTCCTCGGCGGGCGCGGCCGCCTGGGATCCGCGGCCTGGTCGGCCGGCCTTCCCGAGGCCACGGGTCTCATCGGGGCCGCCGCGGCCGGCCGGCCCGGCGTACCCGATCAGCCCGTCCGGCGCAGGCGAGCCCTCGGCCAGGGCGGCGAAGGCGTCGGCGGCGTCGTCGAAGGGCGGGACGGCGGGCAGCGTGGCGGGCACCCGCAGAGTGAACGTGCTGCCGCGGCCGAGGTCGCTGGAGGCGGTGATCTGGCCCCCGAGCAGCGCGCTGACCTGGCTCGCGATCGACAGCCCGAGCCCGGTGCCGCCGTACCGGCGGTTGAGCGTCCCGTCGCCCTGCTGGAACGCGCCGAAGATGACGGCCAGGTTCTCCGGGGCGATGCCGATCCCGGTGTCGACGACCGAGAACACCAGCTCGGGGTCGTCGCCCTGGCCGTCGGCGGCCGGCGCCGCGCTGACCCGGAGCGTGACCCGCCCGCGCTCGGTGAACTTGACCGCGTTGGAGAGCAGGTTTCCGACCACCTGGCGGAGCCGCTGCCGGTCGGTGTCGAGCTCCGCCAGCGCCGACGGCTCGATCGCGACCTCGAAGTCGAGGCCCTTCTCGGTCGTCAGCGGCTGGAAGGTGGCCTGCAGATCCTCGATCAGGGCGGCCAGCGTGAACCGCTCGGCGTGCAGGTCCATCCGGCCCGCCTCGACCTTCGACAGGTCGAGGATGTCGTTGATGAGCTGCAGCAGGTCGGAGCCGGCCGAGTGGATGACGTTGGCGTACTCGACCTGCTTGGCGGTCAGGTTCCGGCCCGGGTTCTGCGCCAGCAGCCGGGCCAGGATCAGCAGGCTGTTCAGCGGCGTCCGAAGCTCGTGCGACATGTTCGCCAGGAACTGCGACTTGTACTGCGAGGCGAGCGCCAGCTGCCGCGCGCGCTCTTCGATCTCTGCCCGGGCCCGCTCGATCTCGGAGTTCTTGGCCTCGATGTCCTGCTTCTGCGCGGCCAGCAGCTCGGCCTTGTCCTCGAGGTCGGCGTTGGACCGCTGCAGCTCCTCCGACCGGGCCTGCAGCTCCGACGACCGGGCCTGGAGCTCCGCCGTCAGCCGCTGCGACTGGCCGAGCAGCGTGTCGGTCCTGGAGTTGGCGATGATCGCGTTGACGCTGATCCCGAGCGTCTCGGCGAACTGCTCGAGGAAGTCGATCTGGATCGGGGTGAACGTGCTGAACGACGCGAGCTCGACCACGCCGAGCACCTCGCCCTCGAACAGCAGCGGCAGCACGACCAGGTTGGCGGGCGGCGCCTCGCCCAGACCGGAGGTGATCCTGATGTAGCCCTCCGGGATGTCGTCGACCACGATCAGCCGCTTGGACTTGGCGACCTGGCCGATCAGCGACTGCCCGATCCGGTACTGGATCGGCGCGTCCTTGTCCGCCCGCAGCCCGTAGCCGGCGATCAGCCGCAGCCTGGTCTCCCCGCCGAACTCCTCGGCCAGGAAGAACGTCCCGTGCTGGGCCTCCATCAGCGGCGCCAGCTCCTCCATGATCAGCTCGGCCACGACCTCGAGGTCCCGGTGGCCCTGCATCATCGAGCCGATGCTGGCCAGATTGGTCTTCAGCCAGTCCTGGTCGCGGGAGGCCTGCACGGTCTCGCGCAGCGACTGGACCATCATGTTGATGTTGTCCTTCAGCTCCGCGACCTCGCCCTCCGCCTCGACCGAGATCGTCCTGGTCAGGTCGCCGGCCGCGACCGCGCTGGTGACCTGGGAGATCGCGCGCACCTGGCGGGTCAGGTTCCCGGCCAGCTCGTTCACGTTCTCGGTCAGCCGCTTCCAGGTGCCGGACACGCCCTCGACCTCGGCCTGACCGCCGAGCTGGCCTTCCCGGCCGACCTCGCGCGCCACCCGGGTGACCTCGGCCGCGAACGACGACAGCTGGTCCACCATCGTGTTGATGGTCGTCTTGAGCTCGAGGATCTCGCCTCGCGCGTCCACGTCGATCTTCTTCGTGAGGTCGCCCTGCGCGACCGCGGTGGTCACCTGGGCGATGTTCCGCACCTGGTTGGTCAGGTTGTTCGCCATCGAGTTGACGTTGTCGGTCAGGTCTTTCCAGGTGCCGGAGACGCCGTGCACCACCGCCTGCCCGCCGAGGTCGCCCTGGGTGCCCACCTCGCGGGCAACCCGGGTGACCTCGTCCGCGAACGCCGACAGCTGGTCGACCATCGTGTTGAGGGTGGTCTTGAGCTCGAGGATCTCGCCCTGGGCCTCCACCCCGATCTTCTGGGTGAGGTCGCCCTTGGCCACCGCGGTCGCCACCTGGGCGATGTTCCGCACCTGGGTGGTCAGGTTGCCCGCCATCGCGTTCACGGACTCGGTCAGGTCGCGCCAGGTGCCGGAGACCCCGGAGACGTGCGCCTGCCCGCCGAGCTTGCCCTCGGTGCCGACCTCGCGCGCGACCCGCGTCACCTCCGAGGTGAACTGGTCGAGCTGGTCGGCCATGCCGTTGAAGACCGTTGCGATCTCGTCCACGAGCGGGTCGCCGGTCAGCGCGAGCCGCCGGCTGAAGTCGCCGCCGCGGACCGCGGTCAGCCCGGCGAGAAGCTGCTCGAGGCCGGACCGGTCGAGCCGGGGTCGCTGGTCAACGTCTGTCATGGGTGCTCCCATTCCTCGCCTGGAGCGGAGAATTCGTAAACGACTGACTGTTACACGATAGCCGCCTGGCCATGCGCGGTTGCTGTCAAATTGCCCATATACTCCGCTCCCGCCAGCTGCAACCGCCTGCTATGAGGGGTAATCGCGGATATCGGCGTCGCCTCGGCCGGCCTTGGTCTGCCTGCCGTTTGCCCCGATGGCAGATGGTACGGTTTCCGCATCTCGGCGTCTTGGCGTGGGGCGGTGATGGTGGCAGGCAGCGGTGATGCGGTATCGCCTGGAGACGCTCCGCTGCCCGGAAACAGCCAGCTTCCCCGCGATGACGCCGACCCTGACTCCAGTCTACCGAGGCTCGCCGCCGTCATCGAGCGCCAGCGCCGTGAACTGGTCCTCGCCCGGGCCGACGCGCAGGCGGCGGAGGTCGCCGCGATGGCGCGGGGCGTGCTGATGGAGCGGCAGGGGCTGTCGCCGGTGGCGGCGATCCGCCAGCTCGCGGACATGGCCGCCGCGGCGGGCATCCCGGTGACCGAGATGGCCGCGGCGGTGCTCAGGCAGGAGCCGCCGTCGGCCCCGGCCGATTCCGCCCCGCCCGCCGCCGACCGGCCCGATTCCGCCGACCGGGCGCGGGCCGGGGGAACGGCTCGGCGCGGGGGAGTGGCTTGAGCCCGGGCAGCGGCTGGACCGGGCCGAGGAGTCGCTCGCGCTGGCGGCGATCACCCGCGCCAGGGACGGCGTCGAGCTCGTCGGCGCGCTCGCGGGCCAGCTCGGGCCGAGGTTCGAGGCGGCCGCGGTCGCCGTCTGGCTGCTCGACGCCGACGGCGCGCTCGAACTGCTCGGCCAGGACGGCCTCGACGGCACCGACTCGAGCCGCTGGCGGCGGCTGCCGCCGCAGTTCGACTGCCCGGAGCAGCGGGTGGTGGCCGACGGCGAGGACCTGTGGTGGGAGGCGGGGCCGCCGCCGTCCGACCCGGTCGCGGTCGCGGCGCCCTGGGGACGGAACGCCGCCCGCGCGGTGCTGGCGCTCCGCGACCGGGCGGGCATCCTCCTCGGCGTGGCCGAGGCCTGGTGGCGAGGGCCGCGACGGGAGTTCGACGCCGACACCCGGGGCCTGCTGGCGGCGATGGTGGCCGGCTTCGCCGACGTGCTCGGCGTGCGCCTCGCCTACGGGCACATCGGCGCGGGGACGCCGTCGCCCGCCGTCTTCGCCGCCCTCGACCAGATCGCCGACTCGGTCCTGCTGGCCCGGCCGCTGCGCGGCCCCGGCGGCGAGATCACCGACTTCGCCATCATGTACCTCAGCCCCGGCTACGCCGACCCGCTCGGCCGCCCGGCGGCCGAGCTCGCCCCGCTCACCCTGCTCGAGGCCTACCCGGCCTCGGCGGCGGGCGACGGCCTCTACGCGCGGGCTGAGCGGGTGCTCGCCAGCGGGCGCCCCGAGCACGTGGCCGGCCCGGTCAGCGCCCCGCTGACCGGCGCCGCCGACGCGGCCGGGAACGGCGTCGATCGCGGGCACCCGGTGATCGCCGACCTGACCGTGATCCCGTTCTTCGCCGGGGTGCTGTTCACCTGGCGGACGCCGGGCGAGGCGGAGCGACTGGCCGAGCTGCTCGGCCACGCCCAGCGGCTCGGCAGCATCGGCGGCTGGGAGGAGCAGCTCGCGGCGGGCACCATCCGCTGGACCGATTCCGCGTTCGCGCTGTTCGGGCTCGACCCGGCCCAGGCCGCGCCGATTCCGATCGCCCAGCTGCACAGCTTCGTGATCGCGGCCGACCGCGCGCCGGTCCGCCGGTTCCAGGAGTCGCTGCTGCAGCGCCGGGAGCCGGCCGTGGCCCTGTTCCGCATCGTCCGGCCGGGCGACACCGCGATCAGGCAGATCAGGATCTTCGCCGAGCCGGTCGTGGTCGACGACGCCCTGGTCGCGCTGCGCGGCGCCTTCCAGGATGTCTCGGCCCAGTACCACACCCAGGTCGCGCTGGCCGCGACCCGCGACCAGCTGGCCGACAGCGAGCAGCGGGCGGCCGAGGAGCACCTGCTCGCGCTCCGCCTCCAGCAGGCCATCATGGCCCAGGACGAGCCGCCGGTGGCGGCCGCGCGGGTGGACATCGCGGTCCGCTACCGCCCGGTCGAGCCGGGGCACCTGGTCGGCGGCGACTGGTACGACGTGCTCACCCTGCCCGGCGACGACCTGCTGATCGTGGTGGGGGACATCACCGGCCACGGCATCGACGCGGTGACCGGCATGGTCGCCGCGCGGAACGCGCTGCGCGGGCTGGCGGCGACCGAGGAGGGCCCGGCCGAGCTGCTCCGGCACCTCAACTACGCCGCCTGTCATCTCACCGAGGGCATCGCCGGGACCGTCGTCTGCGGCCGCTACGACCCGCAGACCCGGGTGCTGAGCTGGGCCAGGGCCGGGCACCTGCCGCCCGTCCTGGTCCGCGACGGCGCCGCCAGGGCGCTGCCGCTGCCGGACGGCGTGCTGCTCGGGCTCGACCCGGACGCGCGCTACCAGGAGGCCCGCACCCAGCTCCGGGTCGGCGACACCCTGCTGCTGTTCACCGACGGGCTGATCGAGCGCCGTTCCGGCTCGATCAGCGACGCGCTGCGCGACTTCACCGCCGCGGCCGCCCCGGCCGGCCCGGACGCCCGCTCGCACGCGGACCGCATCCTCGCCGCCGCGATCTCAGACACCGGCGACGACGCCTGCCTAGTAGTGGTCCGCATCGTCTGACCACGCTGAGCGGAGAATCAGCGATGCGGAAGCGCCAAGCGCCCGCATCACCCCGTGGGTGCCCGGTGCCCGGTGCTCGCCCCCGCACGCCGCCGCCGACCAGCCCCAAGCTGACCTTGCATGGCAACGACGTCCGCATAGCTTCGCCGATTCATCGCCAGCCTCACGTACCCCCGGCCATAACTCCACAAACGCACCAAATCACCACTTTTAGCCGACCAAGCATTCGCCTCAGCAACACCGACCGCCCAGGCCGATGCCCCCTTGGCCTGGTGCGTACCCCGGCCCTGCACGTCAGGGCCGGGGTACGAGCTATTCAGGCAGCCGCAGCGGGAACTTAGGCGGCGAGGGCGGTGTCGTAGACGGCGAGGGTCTCGTGGGCGATGCGGTCCCAGGAGTAGCGGGAGCGGGCGCGGTCGGTGGCGGCGACGCTGAATGCCTCGAGTTGCATCGGGTGGGCGAGCAGGGCGCGGATCTTGTGGGCCAGCAGGGCGGGGCGCAGCGGCTCGACGAGGATGCCGGTGGTGCCGTCGACGACGGCGTCGAGGTGGGGGCCGTTGGCGGCGGCGACGACGGGGGTGCCGCAGGCCATCGCCTGGATCGAGGTGACGGCGGACGCCTCGTGCTGGTTGACGTTGACCATGAGGTCGGCCGACCGCAGCAGCGGCGGGAGCGCCCGGCCGGCCACCTGCCCGGCGAAGTGGGCCCGCCCGCGCAGGCCGAGGGCGTCGGACAGTTTGGCGAGGCGGCGGTAGGCCAGGTCGCCGCGCAGGTCGTCGCGGGCGGGGCCGCCGGCCATGATCAGCTCGGCGCCGGGGATCTTGGCCATCGCGTGGAGCAGGATGGCGAGGGAGTCGCTCTCGGCGGCCAGGTCGGCGATGGTGACCAGGCGGTGGCGGCCGCCGCGGGCGCTGGCGGGGCCGTCGGGGGTGAACTCGGCGGTGTCGATGCCGGCCGGGACGACGCGGATGTGGCGGCGGGGGACGCCGAGGCGGGCCAGGTCGGCCTCCTCGTCGTGGCTGCCGGCCACGACGGCGTCGACGGTGCGGCCGATGGCGGGCTCGAGGCGGATCCGCTCGGTGCCGGCCCCGGCCGGGATGAGGCCGTGGCGGCGCTCGGTGACGCCGAGCTGGTCGAATGTCTGCACGACGGGGACCTGCAGGTCGCGGGCGGCCGCGAGGGCGGCCAGGCCGCTGGTCCAGCGGACGGCGTGGGCGACGTCGGGGCGGTCGGCCGCCCAGGCGGCGTGCAGCGGGGCGCTGAACGCGCCGAGGTGGGCGACCAGGCGGGAGTCGTCGCCGCCGGGGTCGGCCGGGCCGACGTACTCGACGCTGACGCCGGGGGCCAGGCTGGCCCGGGCGGGCCTGGCGGCGCGGTCGCGGCGGGCGTAGACGGTCACCTGGTGGCCCTGGCCGGCCAGGCTCCTGCTCATCTCGACCAGCCGGGCGTCGCCGCCCCCGGCGGCGGTCGGCGTCGGCGCCGGCCGGGACCGGGGTGCTGTGCTGGGCGACCAGGGCGATCTTCATGTCGGGGATGCCTCTCCTCGTGAAACGGGGAGCCATCATCGGCGGGCTAGCCGGCGCCGGAAACCCTCAAGCCGAAGGCGAGGAGAATGTGGCCGCGCGAGCACGCACGCCAATGATGGCGTGGACGTGCCTGCGTCGTAGGCACCACGAGGGTGTTTCTTTCCAACCCAGCGCCGCCTCAAACCTGACCAACCGAAAATTACTCGGCGGTCGCCTCGGCCACGGTGGCGTACACCGGCAGCAGCTGATCGGCGGCGGTCAGCCGAAGCATCTTCGCGACCGGGTCGCGCGGCCCGGCCAGCGCCAGCACGCCGCCCTGGCGGTCCATCGTCCGGTTGGCCCGCAAGATCACGTGCAGCGCCGAGGAGTCCATGAAGCGCAGCTCGGACAGGTCGATGACGAGCGTCCGCGGCTCCTTGGCGACCTCGGCGTCAAGCAGTTCGCGCAGCGCGCCGCTATTGGTCACGTCGGCCTCGCCGGCCAGCGCCACCAGAGTGTACGGATCGCCGTCGACCGTCGCGACAGACGTGGTGAGCAGGTCCACATCCGTGTTTTACCACACCAAGGCTACTGTCAGGGTCACGCGCCCGCACTGATTCGAGCTCAGCCGCCCGCCGTCGGCGGCTGGCCAGCCGCCACGTCGGGGGGCTGGATCCCCATGTGCATCCGGATCGTGGTCCCGTCCTCGCCGGAGCGCAGCTCGACCACGTCGCAGACCTGGTACACGAGCCACAGGCCGTGCCCGCCGGTGGCGTCGGGCCCGGGCCTGCGCTGGCCTGCGAGCGGGTCGGCGATCGTGCCCTCGTCCCGGATCTCGCAGACGAGCTCGCCCGGCTGGCGCCAGATCGTCAGCGTCCCGGCCGACTGGGTGTGCCGCAGCGTGTTGGCGGCCACCTCGCTGACCGCCAGCACCAGGTCGGTCGTCCGGCTCTCGCTCAGGCCCGCCGCCCGGCCCTGCTGCAGCACCAGCGCCCGGACCTTCGCCAGGTCGGTGCGGTAGGTATGGAAGACGGCGTCGTCGCCCGGGGGCGGAAGCGGCGGCAGCGGCGGGGTGCGCAGCGGCGCGGCCTGCTCCTGCTCGGTCACGCCGCAGCCCGCCCAGGCCGGCGGCGGACCGTTCCGGCCGCCGTCGGCGATGACGGCTGGTGCGAGGGCAGCGGTGTCATAGGAGCTGCGGATCTCCGGCTCCGCGGGCGCGAACGCGAGGTTGTCGAGCGCTGCCCGCACAGGCAACGGCCGCTATCGGCTCCGACGATACACCGCGCGCAACCGGGCCGGGGCGGCCGGAGACCAGCGGACCACGCGGTTCCGACAAATCGCGCTGGTCGCGGGCAGGGCAGACCGTCAAACCGACTCCAGCCACAGTGCAGCGCACTACCCCCGCGCCCCCTCGATCGAAACGCGCCGCCCCCCCTCCCGGCCCTGGACCGGCCGAAGGTCGGAAAATTCCAAGCCGGCATCCCGGTCCGCATGTTCATCCGCAATTGCATTTCCCGAAAATGCATAGCGAGAAAGCACAGGTGAAAGAACTGTCCCGGCACTTAGGTCTCTTTCAGATATACCTCTCAGTTAGCCGCCAGAATTCCCCGCGCCCGGTGGTACGTTGCTAAAAATGTCACGTCCAGTAACGAGAAGTAGGCGGGGAGAAATGACGGTGGCCAGCGACGACCACCTCCGGCTGCTCGACCAGGTCGCCGACTCCGTGCTCGTGGTCGAGCCGATCGCGCCGGTCCCGAATGCCGACGCCGACGCCGACCGTGGCCGGGCCGATTTCTCGATCGTCCACCTCAGCCCGGGCTACATCGATCCGGCCGGCCGGCCGCCGCACGACATCGCCGGAAGAACCCTGCTCGAGGCGTACCCCGGCTGCGCGTCGGGCGACGGGCTGGCCGCACGGGCGGCGCGGGTGCTGACCGACGGCGCTCCGCAGTACGCGCCCGGCCTGGTCGGCCCGCTGACCGGGGCCGCCCCGGCCGACGCGGTGCCGGTGATGGACCTGCGGGCCGCCCGCTACGCCGGCGGCGTGGTCTTCACCTGGCGCGGGCGGGTCGGCGACGAGGGCCGGCTGGGCGAGGCGTTCGAGCACGGCCGCACCCGGGTGGCCCTGGCCGCCGCCCGCGACCTGCTCGCCGACAGCGAGCAGCGCGCCGCCGAGCAGCAGGAACTCGCGCTCCGGCTGCAGCGCGCGATCATGCCCGCCGACGTGCGCCTGATGGAGACCTGCGGGGTGGATATCGCCGTCCGCTGCCGGCCGGCCAAGGCGGGCTACCTGGTGGCGGGCGACTGGTACGACGCGCTGCAGCTGCCCGACGGCGAGCTGCTGTTCGTGGTCGGGGACATCGCCGGCCACGGGATCGACGCGGTCACCGGCATGGTCGCCGCCCGCAACACGCTGCGCGGGCTGGCCGCGACCGGGGCGGACCCGCATGAACTGCTGAGCAGGCTGAACTACGCCGCCTGCGCGTTCACCGAGGGCGTCACCGGAACCGTGATCTGCGGCCGCTACGACCCGAAGACCCAGCTGCTGCACTGGGCCCGGGCCGGGCACCTGCCGCCCGTCCTGGTCCGCGGCCACCTGGCCGCGGTCCAGCCGCTGCCCGAGGGCATGCTGCTAGGGATGGAGCTCGACGCCGAGTACGACCAGGTCACGCTCCAGCTGATGTCCGGCGACACGCTGCTGTTCTACACCGACGGGCTGATCGAGCGGCGGGCCGAGTCCATCAGCGACGCGCTGGCCGAGTTCGCGGCGGCCGCCGTCCCCGACGACCCCGACGCGGACATCGACCGCCATGTCGCCCAGATCCTGGCCAACGCCGCCTCCGACACCGGCGACGACGCCTGCCTGCTGGCCGTCCGGATCAGGTAACGAGCTCGGCGTAGAGCGCCGCGGTCTGGGCCGCCACCGCGTCCCAGCTGAACTCGTCGACCGCCCGCTGCCGCCCCGCCCGTCCCATCGCGTCCGCCCGCCCCGGGTTGCGCAGCAGCGCGTTCATCGCGTCGGCGAGCGCGGCCGGGTCGTCCGGCGGCACCAGCAGCCCGGTCGCCTCGTCGGCGACCACCTCGGGGATGCCGCCCACCCGCGACGCCACCACCGCCGTCGAGCACGCCATCGCCTCCAGGTTGACGATGCCGAGCGGCTCGTAGACCGAGGGACAGACGAACATCAGCGCGTGCGTGAGCAGCTGGATGACCGACGGCTTGGGCAGCATCTCCGGGATCCAGATGACCCCCGAGCGGGTCGCCTGCAGCCCGGCCACCAGCGACGACACCTCCTCGGCGAGCGCCGGTGTGTCGGCCGCGCCCGCGCAGAGCACCAGCTGGGCGGCCGGGTCGAGCGCGGCCGCCGCCCGCAGCAGTACCGGCACGCCCTTCTGCCGGGTGATCCGGCCCACGAAGATGACGTACGGCCTGGTCGGGTCGATGCCGTGCTTGACCAGCACCGACGAGTCCGGATCGGGCGCGTACTCGACGGTGTCGATCCCGTTCCTGATCACCCGGACCCGGTCAGCGGCGATCTCCGGGTACGCGGTCAGCACGTCGCCGCGCATCCCGTCGGAGACCGCCACCACCGCCGCCGCCGAGCCGAGCGAGACCCGCTCGGCCCAGGACGAGAGCGCGTAGCCGCCGCCGAGCTGCTCGGCCTTCCACGGCCGCAGCGGCTCGAGCGAGTGCACGGTGGCGACGTGCGGTATCCCGTAGCGGAGCGAGGCCAGGTGCCCGGCCAGGTTCGCGTACCAGGTGTGCGAGTGCACCACGGCCGCGTCCGCGACCGCGTCCGCCATCGAAAGATCCTCGGAGAACACCCGCAGCACCGGGTCGGCCAGCGCCGCCCAGGGCTGGTGCGCGACCGCGCCGGGCCGGTCGGCGCCCTGGCAGTGCACGGTCAGGTCGACCAGGCCGGACGCCGACAGCGCCCGCGCCAGGTACTCCACGTGCACCCCGGCCCCGCCGTAGACGTCCGGCGGGTACTCGCGGGTGAGCAGCGAGACCTTCACCGGGTGACGACCTGGCCCTTGCCGACCACGGTGATGCCGCCCTTGGAGACCGCGAAGCCGCGGGCGAGGTCGTGCTCCTTGTCCACCCCGACCTTCGCCCCCTCGGGGACGATCACGTTCTTGTCGATGATCGCGTCCCTGATCTCGACGTGCCTGCCCACGTTCACGTTGTGCAGCAGCACCGCCCGGTCGACGGTGGACCACGAGTTCACCCGGACCCCGGGCGACAGCACCGAGCCCCGGACCAGGCCGCCGGAGACGATCACGCCGTTGGAGACCAGCGAGTCGATCGCCCGGCCGACCCGGTCGCCGCTGTCGTGCACGAACTTAGCGGGCGGGAGCGGGTCCATGTGGGTCAGGATCGGCCACTCGTCGTTGTAGAGGTTGAACATCGGCTCGACCGTGCGCAGGTCCATGTGCGCGTCGAAGTAGGCGTCGATCGTGCCGACGTCGCGCCAGTAGCCCTCGTCCCGCGCGGTCGAGCCGGGCACCGAGTTGGTGAGGAAGTCATAGGCCTGGGCGGAGCCGTCGGTCACCATCATCGGGATGATGTTGCCGCCGATGTCGTGGCGGCTCTCGGGGTCGGTCGCGTCCCGCTCGAGCGCGTCCACCAGCTCCTTGCGGCCGAACACGTAGATGCCCATCGAGGCGTAGGACTCGTCGGTCGAGCCGGGCATCGGCGGCGGGTTGGCGGGCTTCTCCAGAAACCGCTCGATCGTCCGCCCGTCCTTGGCCACCGCCAGGACGCCGAAGTCCTTCGCGTCCTGCCGCGACACCGGGATCGCGGCCACCGTCGCGCCCGCGCCGTACTCCAGGTGCTGGGAGATCATCTGCCGGGGGTCCATCCGGTACACGTGATCCGCGCCGAACACGACCACCAGGTCCGGGTGCTCGTCGTTGATCAGGTTCATCGACTGGAAGATCGCGTCCCCCGACCCGGTGTACCAGTGCGGCCCGAGCCGCTGCTGGGCCGGCACCGGGGTCACGTAGTTGCCGAGCAGGTCGCTCATCCGCCAGGTGGTCGAGATGTGCCGGTCGAGGCTGTGGCTCTTGTACTGGGTGAGCACGCAGATCTTCCTGATGCCGCTGTTGGCCAGGTTCGACAGGGCGAAGTCCACCAGCCGGTACACCCCTCCGAACGGCACCGCGGGCTTGGCCCGGTCGTCCGTCAGCGGCGCGAGCCGCGTGCCGGCCCCGCCGGCCAGCACAATTCCCAGGACCCGCGGATCGGCCATGTCTGTTCCTCCCGAAGTGATCTGGTGCAATGCTGCCCTGCAAACGCAGGCCTGGGAAGACCCGGGGCGTCGAGTTAAGATCAAATTCAATCATTCCGAACGGACCCTTGACTTCGCCCACCCCGCCCGTTCCCCGCCTACCCCGCCGGCCCCCGGCATGCTAACCCCTACCGGATGACAGTGCTTTCCCGCCTGCCGCGGGCGATAACTGAGTGACGATGCCGTACTCGTGGATGCGGCGGTAGATCGTCGCCCGGGACATGCCGAGCGCGCGGGCCGCGCGGATCTTGTTGCCGCCGTGGTCGAGCAGCGACTGCACGATCGCGTCGCGCTCGATCGACTCGAGCGGGCTGAGCACCCGGCGGCTCACCGTCCAGCACTCGGGCGGCAGGTCGGCCGGCATGATCTGGCCGGTCCGGCGGCGCTGCACGACCTGCTTCAGCACCTGCCAGAGCTGAGCCGCGTTCCCCGGCCAGGTGTGCCGCAGCAGCAGCTGCATCGCGGCGGGCGAGCAGGTGACCCGGCCCTGCTGGCCGAGCCGGCCGAGGAAGAACGGGATCAGCTCGCGCAGGTCCTCGCTGTGATGCCGCAGCGGCGGGACCGTGACCGTGCCCGGGAAGAGCCGCAGCAGGCTGGTCAGGTCGGCCCGGGCGGCGTCGCGGTCGAGGGTGATCGCGACCCGGAGGCTCGCCTCCTTGCCCGCCGCCTTGGCCTCGCCGAGCGCGGCCGCGAGCGCCCGCACCTGCCGGGTGTTGAGCGCGTGGACGTGCCTGATGATCAGCAGCCCGGTGCCGTTCATGAGCTCGTCGCGGGCCCGCCCGAGCCAGTCGTGATCCAGCGCCGCGTCGTCGGCGTCGAGCACGTGGCACGGCGCGGCCGGATCGCGCCGCTGGTGGACGGCGCGGGCGAGCGCGAGCTTGCCCGTCCCGACCTCGCCCTCGACCGTGAGCCACTCGCCCCGGTCGTAGCTCGCCTCGGCCGACCGGCAGGCCCGCCGCCAGGTCGGGCCCGAGCCGACCAGGCCGGGCAGCGCCATCGAGGCCCGCGGCGGCGCGGCCGCGGCCGGCGTGTCGGCGGCGGCGGCGGCCAGCTTGACGTGCACCACCCCGTCCGCCAGCCACACCGGCCGGCAGAACATCCGGGCCACCACCCCGCTCGGCAGGTCGACCGTGACCGCGCCCGACGACTGCCGTCCGAGCGCGTCGGCCGCCTGGGAGATGAGCACCGCCTGGTCGGCCGGCGACAACGCCTGCCGGGCGCGGTCGTTCAGCATCACCACGTCGTTGCCGAGCGCGAGGACGATGCCGCCGGTGTGCCTGCAGGCCTTGGTGTACTCCTGCAGCAGCCGCAGGTCGCGGCCGTTGCTGGTCTCGGACAGGGCCTGGTTGAGCTGGTCGGCGGTGGACCGGACGAGCGACAGCATCAGCGGGTCGGCGTGCCTGCGCCAGCAGGTCAGGTCGAGCACGCCGACGGTCTTGCCCGACATCGGGTCGCGGACCGGCACCCCGGCGCAGGCCAGCCCCTCGAGCCGCTCGGCGTAGTGCTCGTGCCCGAACACGTGCGCGGGGCCGCCCGACTCGAGCGCGGTCCCGATGCCGTTGGTGCCGACGACGTCCTCGGCGTAGGAGAAGCCGGGGGCGAGCTTGATCGTGTCGAGCTGCCGTTCCAGGTCGTGGTCGCCGGTGAACCGGAGCAGCACCAGCCCGCTCGCGTCGGTCAGCACGATGCTGATCGGCTGGCCCTCGAGCTGCTCGTGCAGGTGCCGCAGGACCGGCTTGGCCGCCCGCGCCAGGGCCGAGTCGAGGTCCGGTTCGCCCAGGTAGCTCAGGTCAAGCCGGTCGGCGGCGACGTGCCACTCCCGCGACCGCCACCACGAGGCCAGGATCGGCTCCCTGACCGCCTTGCGCGTCGACCGGGTCGCGCGCGAGGAACCGGTCCCTGGCCTCGGCCAGCGGGTCTCGCTCGACGGCGGTGGTCGCACCGCCTCGAGCGCAGAACGGTGCAGCCTCGGTGATGCACGTCCCATGCCGCCTCCTCCACCTGCGCGTCCAGTCGGAGGGTCTCCCATCCCTTGCGAAGCGCTGTCTAGGCGTTCGCGTTGCACAAAAGATAAGCCCGCTGATTCTTTGCACTGTCTCAACTTGAGATGCCACATGCAATCCCCCCGGCGTCTGCTCGGACGCATGGACACCCAGTGACGAATCCATACCCGCCCAGGCAGAGACCTACAACCCCTGGAGCATCGTCAACCTCGTCTTCCGGCATTTGGCGGCCGAGGGCCTGCACCCGGTCCTCGGCGAGTCGGGTGATCCCGGCAAGCCCGCCGCCGACCTGCTGCGGGCGCTCGGCCTCACCCCCGCCTTCGAGTCCAGGCCGCACGTGGTCACCGGCGTCAGCGCCGAGCTCGCCCGCCTCCGCGAGGCCTTCGAGGAGATGAACCCTCGGTGACGCCGCGCGTCCGATACGATCGCCGATTTTCGCGATCGGACGCGCATCGGGGGGTACGGGGGGTCGCCCCCCGGGAGACAACCGTCTCAGGTTGAGAGCACAGACCGCCCGAATCCGGGATGTTATCCAGCACACAAGGACTTTCCCACCAAGGGAGGATGCCGATGAGCCGCCAAAGCGTGGCGAAGGCCCACCAGAAGATCCAGGAACTGTCCTGGGAACCCCAGTACCACCAGCCGGTCTCGCAGTACGGAACGGACTACACGTTCCAGAAGGCGCAGAAGAAGGACCCGCTCAAGCAGGTCCTCCGCTCCTACTTCCCGATGCAGGAGGAGAAGGACCACCGGGTCTACGGCGCGCAGGACGGCGCGATCCGCGGCAACATGTTCCGCCAGGTCCAGGAGCGCTGGCTGGAATGGCAGAAGCTGTTCCTGTCGATCATCCCGCTGCCGGAGATCTCGGCCGCCCGGGCGATGCCGCTGCTGTTCAGGACCGTCCCCAACCCGGAGTTGCACAACGGCCAGGCGATCCAGATGATCGACGAGGTCCGCCACTCGACGATCCAGCAGAACCTCAAGCGCCTGTACATGAACAACTACATCGACCCGGCCGGCTTCAACTCGAGCCTGCGGAACTTCCAGAACGACTACTGCGGCACGATCGGCCGGCAGTTCGCCGAGGGGTTCATCACCGGTGACGCCATCACCGCGGCCAGCATCTACCTCACGATCGTGGCCGAGACCGCTTTCACCAACACGCTCTTCGTCGCGATGCCAGCCGAGGCCGCCGCCAACGGCGACTACCTGCTCCCGACGGTCTTCCACAGCGTCCAGAGCGACGAGAGCCGCCACATCTCCAACGGCTACGCCACCCTGCTGATGGCGCTGGCGGACGAGGGCAACCACCAGCTGCTCGAGCGCGACCTGCGCTACGCCTGGTGGAACAACCACCGGGTGGTCGACGCGGCGATCGGCACGTTCATCGAGTACGGCACCAAGGACCGGCGCAAGGACCGCGAGTCCTACGCGGAGATGTGGCGCCGCTGGATCTACGACGACTACTACCGCTCCTACCTGGTCCCGCTCGAGAAGTACGGCCTGGTCATCCCGCATGACCTGATCGAGCAGGCCTGGGACCAGATCTGGAACAAGGGCTACGTGCACGAGGTCGCGCAGTTCTTCGCCACCGGCTGGCTCGCCAACTACTGGCGGATCGACCCGATGACCGACAAGGACTTCGAGTGGTTCGAGTACAAGTACCCGGGCTGGTACGACAAGTACGGCGCCTGGTGGGAGAACTACAACCGCCTCTCGAGGCCGAACGGGCACCACCCGATCGTCGCCGAGGACGTCGACTACGAGTACCCGCACCGGTGCTGGACCTGCATGGTCCCGTGCCTGGTGCGCGAGGACATGGTCATGGACAAGGTCGACGGGCAGTGGCGGACCTACTGCTCGGAGCCCTGCCACTGGACCGACGCGACCGCCTTCCGGCCGACCTACCAGGGCCGCGAGACCCCGAACATGGGCCAGCTGATCGGCAAGCGCGAGTGGGAGACCCTGTACCACGGCTGGAACTGGGCCGACGCGGTCTCCGACATGGGCTACGTCCGCGACGACGGCAAGACGCTGGTCGCCCAGCCGCACCTCGACCTCGACCCGTCGAAGATGTGGACCCTGGACCACCTGCGCCGGATGCCGCACATCGCAGTCGCCCAACGTCGCTCCTCAACGAGATGACCGACGAGCAGCGCACCGCCTTCGCGGCCGACTACAACCGGCAGGGCCCGGCCGGCCGCCCCGCCCCCGCCGCCAGCTAGACCCGCTAGCGAGCGGTCAAGGACCGGCCCCGCCCAGCGCAATTGGGCGGGGCCGGCCATCGGGAGCCTAACAAGGGGTCGGCCATGACCGAGAAGCACACGGTTCGGTTCGAGCCGGTCGGCATCGAGATCGACGTCAGCGAGGACCAGACGGTCCTGCGGGCCGCGGCCGAGCAGGGCATCATGCTCATGCACGGCTGCAAGGAAGGCCAGTGTGCCGCCTGCAAGTCGTTCGTGCTCGAGGGCGAGGACATCGAGCACGACAAGTACTCCACGTTCGCGCTGCCCGACTACGAGAAGGACGAGGGCTACACCCTGCTGTGCCGGGCGCACGTGTACGAGGACGTCACGATCGAGCTGCTCAACTACGACGAGGAGATGATCCGCTCCGGCCTGCCGATCCAGCAGGCGGCGGCCGAGGTGGTCTCGAAGGACCCGGTCACGCACGACATGCGGCACCTGGTGCTCCGCCTGGTCGAGCCGGCCGAGGTCAAGTTCTTCCCCGGTCAGTACATGGACATCGCCGTGCCCGGCACCGACCAGGTCCGGTCGTTCTCGATGGCCAACACCTCGAGCAGGGACGGGCTGCTCGAGTTCGTGATCAAGGTGTACCCCGACGGCCTGTTCTCCCGCTTCCTCGACGAGCAGCTGGCGGTCGGCGACCGGCTCGAGCTGACCGGCCCGTTCGGGGTGTTCACGCTCCGCGACGCCGACACCGAGCTGCTCTTCGTCGGCGGCGGCGCCGGCATGGCCCCGATCCTGGCCCTGCTCCGGACGATGGCCGAGCGCGGCATCCAGCGCAAGGCCACGTTCTTCTACGGCGCCCGGGGCGAGCGCGACCTCTGCTTCACCGACGAGCTGGCCGCGATCGCCGAGAAGCTGCCCAACTTCACCTACATCCCGGCGCTGTCGGATGAGGGCTGGTACGGGCGAGACCGGCCTCATCACCGATGTCGTCAAGCGGCTCGCCACCAGCGCGGCCGGCGGGGCGCACGCCTACGTGTGCGGACCGCCCCCGATGGTCGAGGCGGCGATCCCCCTGCTGACCTCGCTCGGCGTGGCCGAGAAGCGGATCTACTACGACAAGTTCACGACGACCGGAGAGCCCTAGTGACTCTTTTTGCCCTCGAATCCAGAGTCTCTCAATCCGGACATCAAAAAAGGAGAACTCGATGACAGCAGAGACGCACGAACGCAGCGTTCCCAAGCCGGTCTTCACCGACGCCGAGGCGGGCGCGAAGGAGTTCCCCGACTCGACCGCGCGCAACTACAACTACTTCAAGCCCGCCAAGCGCAAGCAGACCCACTACGAGGACGTCACCGTCGAGGTCCAGCCCGACCCGCGGCACTACCTGGCCCAGGGCTGGCTGTACGGGTTCGCCGACGGCCGCGGCGGCTACCCGCTCGACTGGACCGCGCTCAAGGCGTGGGGCTCCGACCGGCCCGAGCCCGAGCGGTTCCCCGGCTCCGGCGGCAAGGGCTACGACTGGCCCGCGCACGGCTGGCACGAGTTCCGCGACCCCAACGAGGAGTGGGAGCTGACCTTCTACCGGTACAACTCCAACGTCGTCCGGCAGGTCAACCAGAACGTCGAGAACGCCCGGCAGTCCAAGGCGTTCGAGCAGTGGAACCCGAACTGGGTCGCGCTTCATGGAGCGGAACGTCGGCGCGTGGATGCACGTCGACCACGGCCTCGGCCTCTACCTGTACGCGAACGCCCAGCGCCGGGCCCCCACCAACATGCACAACAACGCGATCTCGGTTAACTGCATGCACCGGATCCGGGCCGCCCAGGACCTGGCGCTCTACAACCTCACGCTGACCGAGGAGGTGCCCGGCTTCGACGGCGTCGGCCCACCTCGAGACCTGGAACGCCGACCCGGCCTGGCAGGGCGTGCGGGAGACGGCCGAGCAGCTGACCTCGATCTGGGACTGGTGCGAGGCGATCTTCGCGGCAACGTCGTGTTCGAGCCGCTGGTCGGCGAGCTGTTCCGCAGCCAGCTGGTGCAGCAGATCGCGCCCCGCAACGGCGACTTCGTCACCCCGACCGTGGTCGGCGCGGCCGAGTACGACTTCGCCGAGCGCGACCTGCGCTACACGAAGGCGATGTTCGAGCTGCTCACCACCGACAAGGAGTTCGCCGACCACAACAAGGCGCTGATGGACGGTGGCTCGCGAACTGGGTGCCGAGCGCCATCGACGCCGCCCGCAAGCTGCAGCCGCTGTGGTCGCAGCCCGACGCGAAGCCGCCGCGGTTCGAGGACGGCCTCGACCCCGCCAAGAGCCGCTTCGCCGGCATCCTCTCCGACCTCAACCTCAAAGTCCCGAAGGAGCTGAGCCAGTGACCACGCCCGGTTCAGGACCGCCGAGTCGCCGTTCAAGTCCGACAACACCGCCTCCAACCTGTGCGGCGTCACGCTGATGAACAACCAGATCGGCGCGGTCGTCGCCCAGGTCATGGCGACCAAGGACGGACGTCACGGTCACGCCCTGCCGTCGATGATCCGGGTCGACGCGATGGGCCGGATGGACTTCGTCTACGACGAGATCTCCGAGGCGCTGGGGGAGGAGGCCGGCTTCTTCGACGCGGCCGAGTTCGAGGAGAACATGTCCACCCACTACGGCCGGATGATCCACGAGGACGACCGCACGATCATGTTCGCCAACCCCGAGGACGCGGCCGAGTACATCGGCTTCGACCTCGACCGCCTAGCAGCTCGACCGTACCCAAACAGTACTTACAGTCAACACGTCCTGATCGTAGGAGGGGACCGTGTACGAGAAGGACGGCGAGAAGTACTTCGTCGTCGACAGCCACATGCACTTCTGGGACGCGAGCCCGGAGAACTGGGTGCCCGGGCGCGAGCAGTACGCCAAGGGCTGGATCGAGTGCTTCCACGCCTACCAGGGCCTGGGCCCGACGGAGACGCACTGGCCGATCGAGAAGTTCCAGAAGTACACCGAGGACGACCTGATGAAGGACGTGTTCGAGGACGGCCACGTGGACATCGCGATCTTCCAGCCGACGTACCTGAAGGAGTGGTACACCGACGGCTTCAACACCACCGAGCGCAACGGCGCGCTGGCCGAGAAGCACCCGGGCAAGTTCATCGTCAACACCCGCTTCGACCCGCGCGACGGCGACGCCGGCCTGGAGGAGCTCGAGCCGCAACGTCGAGCGGTGGGGCTCCAAGGGCGTCAAGCTCTACACCGCCGAGTGGAACGACGGCTCCCGCGGCTAGAAGCTGACCGACCCGGAGGCCTACCGCTTCCTCGAGAAGGCGCAGGAGCTCGGCATCAAGAACATCCACGTGCACAAGGGCCCGACGATCTGGCCGCTGGACAAGGACGCGTTCGACGTCTCCGACGTGGACCACGCCGCGACCGACTTCCCGGAGCTGAACTTCATCGTCGAGCACGTCGGCCTGCCGCGCATCGAGGACTTCTGCTTCATGGCGACGCAGGAGCCGAACGTCTACGCCGGCCTGTCGGTCGTCATCGGCGGCCTGATGCACGCGCGGCCGAAGTTCTTCGCCAAGGTGATGGGCGAGCTGCTGTTCTGGGTCGGCGAGGACAAGATGACCTTCGGCAGCGACTACGGCATCTGGGAGCCGAAGTGGCAGGTCGAGGGCCTCGTCGACTGGAACATGCCCGACGGCGACGAGCTCTCCGACTACGCCGAAGCTCACCGTCGCGACCAAGAAGAAGATCCTCGGCCTGAACGCCGCCAAGCTCTACGACATCGAGGTGCCGGACGAGTTCCAGCTCCCGGCCGACGCCGGCACCCCCGCCGCGCAGGACGACGCCCAGCTGGTCGACCGGAGTCATGACGCAGTCACCGAGCCGACAGCGATCCGGCGCGAGCGCCGTCCTGCGCGGCGCTCGCGACGGTGCGCGACCCGGAGCTCGACGAGCCCTGACCGCGCTGGGTTTCGTCTCGTCCTGCACCGTCTCCGGGAGGGCCAGGCGCAGGTGCGGCTGCGCCTGCCGACCTACTTCTGCGCGCCGAACTTCGCCTTCCTGATGGTCGCCGACGCCTACGACGCGGTCAGCGCGGTCCCGGGCGTGCCGCGGCCGAGGTGATCCTCGACGACCACTTCGCCTCCGACGCGATCAACGCCGGGGTCGCCGCCCGGGCCGGCTTCGTCGCCTCCTTCGGCGGCGAGGCGGTCGGAGAGCTCGACGACCTGCGCGCCCACTTCCTGCGCAAGGCGGTGCTGGCCGGCACCGACCGGGTCTGCCGCCCCCTGTCGCGCCGGCCTCACGAGGCCGAGCTCGCCGCGCTGACCCTGGGCGAGGTGCCGGCCTCGCCCGAGCTGCACCGGCTGCGCCAGCGCCGCGCCGAGCTCGGCCTGCCGGCCGGCGACGCCGCCCCGCTGCTGGTGGACCCCGCCACCGGCGAGCCGCTCGCCGAGGCCGCGTGCCCCTGCACCTGCGCAGCGCCCGGGTCACCCGGGTCAACATCGAGGCCAACGCCAGCATCTGCCGCGGCATGCTCGGCCCGCTACCCGGACGGCGGGACCCCGATGCCGTCGTGACACCGCTTCGCAGCGCAGATCCACGCAGTTCGACGGAGGAACCACCATGAAGGCCGTACGGCTGCACGCCTACCACGAGCAGCCGGTCATCGACGAGGTCCCGGAGCCGACGATCACCGGGCCGCTCGACGTCATCGTGAAGATCGGCGGCGCCGGGGTGTGCCGCACCGACCTGCACATCATCGAGGGCCAGTGGGACGCCGCGATGAACACCCCGCTGCCGTACACGATCGGCCACGAGAACGCGGGCTGGGTGCACGAGGTCGGCTCCGCCGTGACCAACGTGGCGGTCGGCGACACCGTGATCCTGCACCCGACCCCGACGTGCGGCCTGTGCCGCGCCTGCCGCGCGGGCGACGACATGCACTGCGAGAACAGCACGTTCCCCGGCCTACGACGGACGGCGGCATGGCCGAGTACCTGCTGACGTCCGCCCGGGCCTGCGTCAAGCTCGACCCGTCCACCCAGCCGGCGGACGTCGCCGCGCTCGCCGATGCCGGCATCACCGCCTACCACGCGGTACGCAAGGCGGTGCCGCTGCTGTATCCGGGCACGACCGCGTCGTCATCGGCGCCGGCGGCCTCGGCCACATCGGCATCCAGTGCCTGGCCGCGCTGACCGCGACCAGCATCATCGTCGTCGACCGCAACCCCGACGCGCTGGAGCTCGCCGGGCAGCTCGGCGCCGACCACACCGTCGTCGCCGACGGCAAGCACGTCGACGCCGTCCAGGACCTGACCGACGGCAACGGCGCGGACGTCGTGCTCGACTTCGTCGCCGAGCAGGGCGCCGAGAAGGACGGTTGGGCCATGACCGCGCCCGGCGGCTCCTACTTCGTGATCGGCTACGGCGGCACGCTCACGATCCCGACGCTCGACATCATCTCCACCGAGCGCAACATCGTCGGCAACATCGTCGGCACCTACAACGAGCTCGCCGAGCTGATGGTGCTCGCCCAGGCCGGCAAGGTCACCCTGCACACCAAGACCTACCCGCTGGACGCCGCCCCGGACGCACTGCCGATCTCGACGCCGGCCGGGTGCGCGGCCGCGCGATCCTCGTCCCCTAAGCCACGATCCGCTCAAGCCACCGATTCTCGGATCCTCCTGAAAGAGGAGAACCATGGCCAAGGAACTGCGATTCGGCGGGAGGCGCGGGCCTGCTGCTGTCGGGGGTCGACCAGCTCGCAGAAGCGGTGAAGTCGACGCTCGGCCCCAAGGGCCGCAACGTCATCCTCGAGAAGATCACCGGCTCGCCGGTCGTCACCAACGACGGCGTCACGATCGCCCGGGAGATCCACCTCAAGCACCAGTTCGAGAACATGGGCGCCCAGCTGGTGAAGGAAGCCGCGATCAAGACCAACGACGTGGTCGGCGACGGCACGACGACGGCGACCGTCCTGGCCCAGGCGATCATCCGCGAGGGCATGAAGGCGATCAGCGCCGGCGGCAACCCGGTGCTGGTCAAGCGGGGCATCGACCTCGCGGTGGGCGACTGGTGGAATACCTGCAAAGGTCGCGCACCCGGTCGTGACCGAGGAGGACTTCGCCGCGTGGCCGCGATCTCGGCCAACGACGACGAACGGTGGGCGCCGTCATCGCCAAGGCACTGCACACCGTCGGCGAAGGGGGCATCGTCACGGTCGAGGAGTCGCCCCGGCGGCATGACCGTCGACTTCGTGGAGGGCTTCGAATTGGACAACGGTTACGTGACCCCGTACCTGGTCACCAGCCCGGCCGGCCTGGAGGCCGTGCTCGACGACCCGTACATCCTGATGTGCAGCGAGAAGGTGACCAAGGTCCAGCAGCTGATGCCGTTGCTGGACAAGGTCATGCGCGCGCCGCGGCCGCTGGTCCTCATCGCCGAGACGGTCGAGGGCACGGCGCTCTCGATGCTGGTGCACAACCACGTCAACGGCATTTTCCAGGCCGTCGCCGTGCGCGCGCCGGGCTTCGGCGACCGGCGGCTGCACAAGCTGGAGGACCTGGCGGCCGTCGTCGGCGGCGAGGTCTGAGCCGGCACTCCGGGTTCTCGATGGAGACGATGACGGTGGCGCACCTCGGCCGGGCACGCCAGGTCCGGGTCAACGAGGACTCCACCGCCATCGTCGGCGGCGCCGGTCGGCCGCGACGTGGATTTCCGCGTGCACAGTTGCGGGCCGAGCTCGCGCGGGCCCGTTCGGCGTCGACGAGGACGTGCTGACCGAGCGGATCGGGCGCTGACCGGCAAAGTGGCGGTGATCCGGGTCGGGGCCCCGACCGGCGGAGCTGAAGGAGCTGCAGCACAGGGTCGAGGACGCGCTGTCCGCTACGCGGGCGGCGATGGCCGAGGGCATCGTGGCCGGTGGCGGTGCCACCTTGTTGCACGCCGAAGGCGCGCTCGACGCGATCTGACGACGGCGGCGCCGACGTCACCGGGGACTACGCGATCGGGGTCGACATCGTGCGCCGGGCGCTGGCCGAGCCGGCGCAGCTGATCGCCGGGAACGCCGGCTACGCGGCGGCCGAGGTGGTCGCGGCGACGGCGCTGCTGGGCCCCGACGAAGGGTTCGACGCCCTGTCGGGCGTTACGGCAACATGATCTCGTTGGGGATCATCGACCCGCTGCGGGTGGGCAGGTCGGCCCTGCAGAACGGCGCGTCCGTCGCCGGG
>CAWISQ010000001.1:0-565321 GCA_963838825.1 uncultured Actinomycetota bacterium | reverse complement strand
GGACACAAATCCACGTGCATTTTCCCCGATTCGGCACCCGCTTGAACACGCGGCGGTGCGATCTCCCCCTTCGGGGTGATTTCACTGGCCTGCGCGGTCAAGCGGCGTTGAGCTCGCGGCTGGGCGGGGGAAATCCCCCACACGCACACTGCCCTGTCACCTTCCGTTGGCGTCACCGCCGCGCTCATCGCGGCCGGCCCCGCCTTGCTCTCCCTGCCGGGAGGCGGCCGTGACCGCCCGGATCGCTCCCGTCATTCCCCCGTCGGCCGTCCGGCCCCGGCGGCAGAGCCAGGTCCGCGAGCGGGCCGCGCCCCTACCGCTGGCCCGCCCGGTCAGGTCCGTCCCCCCCGAGGACGTCGTTTACGGGCTCGCCCGCATCGACGCCTCAGGCCGGATCTGCGAGCGGGCCATCATCACCGTGCTGGGCTGGGCCGGCGGCGACCGGCTGACCCTGACCGCGGACGCGGGCGTGGTCACCATGCGCTTGATCCCGACGGCATGGTCACCCTGCCCGCCAGCGGCTACATCACCATCCCGGCCGCGCTGCGCCGCCGCTGCGGCCTGGAGCCAGGCGACCAGGTGCTGCTGGCCACCGCTCCCCGGCGAGGACTCCCTCGCCGCCTTCTCCCTCGCCGTGGTGGACCAGGCCATCCGCGCCCACGGCGCTCTCCCGCACGCCCAAGGAGGAAACCCATGACCACCGCCCCGGCCTCCCCGGCCGCGCCCCAGCCGACCGCCGTGGACGCGGCGCTACTGGTCCTGAAGTCGATGGGACTGACCCTGGAAGACCTGGCCGCCGCCCGGGCGACGGCCGGACGTGCCTACCTTCGCCGACTACGTGCCGGTCGTGTCTCGCCGCGGTCACCGATGGCGCCCCGCAAGGCGTACGGCTCCTACTGGAACCGGGTGGTCGACCAGTGGGGCTCCCGCCGCCTTGACCAGCGACGCCGTCGGAGATCAAGCAGCTCGTGGCGCACGTCCGGGCGAACACGGTGCCCCGGCGCAACGCCCGCGGCGGGCGCAGCGCGGCCGAGAACCTGATCGCCGCGCTGCGCTGCCTCCACAAGAGCGCCGAGGAAGACGGGCTCATCAAAGAGCGCGACAACCCGGCCCGCAAGGTGGCCAAGCCGCGCCGCCTGCCGTCCACCCGCCGGGCCGTGAACGACGCCAGGCTCGCGGAGATCAACCAGGTCGCCGCCGCCGCCGGCGACGACCCCGAACTCGACACGCTGATCCTGCGGCTGCACACCGAGACCGCCTGCCGCCGCGGCGGCGCCCTCAACCTGCGCCCGGCCGACCTCGACCGCCAGCAGCGCCTGATCCTGCTCCGGGAAAAGGGGGAGACGGTCCGCTGGCAGCCGGTCTCCCCGACGCTCATGGCCGCGCTCGTCAGGCACTCGGATGAGCGCCACGCCCCGACCGACGGGCGGCTGCTGCGCTACGCCGACGGGCGGCCGGTCACCTACCGGCGCTACGACGGCCTGTGGGTCCGCGTCGGCCGGCACCTGCCCTGGGTCCGCACCCAGCAGATCAGCACCCACTGGATACGCCACACCACCTTGACCTGGGTCGAGCGCAACTTCGGGTTCGCCATCGCCCACGCCTACGCCGGGCACACCGACGGCTCCGGCGACACCGGCAGCGCCACCTCGACCTATGTCCGCGCCACGCTCGCCGAGGTCGCCGCCGCCCTCGCCGCGCTGACCGGGGAACCCCACCCGCTCGCAGAGCCGGAAGGGAGCGCAGCATGACCGCGCTGGCTGACTTCCTCGCGGCCCGGACCCGCCGCTATCGCGGACCCGGCAGCCCCGGTCCCGGACCGGCGGCGGTCCCCGAGGCGGTCCCGGCCGCAGACCGCCCCGGGGCGGTCCGGGACCATGCGAGGACCTTGCGGTCCTGGCCGCTGCTGGTCCTGGCCGTCCCGGCCGCGGCCGAAGTATGGTCCGGCTGGGTCGGCATCGCGCAGAAGACCGGCTTCGGCATGGTCCCCCTCCTGCCCGGCATCTGCTCCTCGCTTCCCTGGACACGGCGTGACCTTGCCGGTCGGGGTTGAGTGCTACGCGGCCTACGCGCTACGCGCCTGGCTCTCCGCCGACCATCCGATCAGCGACCGGACCCGGCGGTTCGCGAGGCGGTCAGCGGTCTTCTCATTCGCGCTCGGCATGGCCGGGCAGGTCGCGTTCCACCTGATGGACCAGGACCACGTCACCCGGGCGCCCTGGGCCATCACCACCCTGGTGTCCTGCCTCCCGGTCCTGGTCCTGGGCATGGGGACCGCCCTCGCCCACATGCTGCGCGAGGACGCCGCGCAGCGGCCGACCGCGCGCAGACCGACGCCCCGGACCAGCGACCCGCGCGCTGCCGCCCTGCTCTCCGGACCAACAACCCGGGGACCAGCCCAACCAAAATCCTCCGGATCGGACCGCCGCCGAGCCCCGGCCGCCGGGGCGGACCACGACGCCGGCCGGGCCTGACGGCCATGTCGAGGCCGAATCCCCAGCGCCCGTTCCTCGCGCTGCAGAGCCGGTCACCGACTACGCCCGCGGCATCGCCCGCGAGCTTGCCCGAGCCGACCAGCGCATCTCCCGACGGGCGCTAAGAAGCCGAGGGGTCACAGGCTCGAACGAGGCGCTCAACGCCCTCGCGCTCAGACTCAGCGCCGAGCTAGCGATCGACACGACACAGCCGGTTCATAAGGCGACAAGAGTCGGTAGGTAACGAGGGAGAAGCTAACGAGGGAGACCCTCCGGAATCCTGACTCCGGCCAGCCGGAGCTGCCCAGCGGCGGATAACGCGAGCTGCCCGTGGCGGCCAAAGCGGTCACTTGGTGTGACAGCAGTCCATGGTGGAGGCGCGCACGTAGCCGCCGTTATCTTAAGTCCGCTCTGGGGTGTCGCCCATGTAGCTTTACCGGCCTTCGGGCTGCGTGGTGGACACGTTATCCGAAGTGGTGTCCATGACGTAGCGTATCTGAAGCGCCCTGCCTTGACCTGCGACTATCCTCTTCTCGCTGCGCTTTTGGTTCTAGTTGCCGTCCCGGAACCTCACGTCAGCGACATTTCGCTCACGCAAGAACCCCGCACCACCAGGGCTTCACGCAAACCGACTTAAGATAACCGCCGTTCGGGGCGTCTTGAGGGACACTCAGTTCTGCTCTGTCGGCGCACGCAGAGCAGTGCGTTCTGAGCGCGAGTACTGCAGCTGTCCCACTGCACTTAGTAAGGTTGCGCTTTACAGACCGCCCGGGAACATGCCCTGATGACCTGCACCACTGATCTCGGCGTGACTTCCTTCGGCACGAATTCGGCACGGCACCCCCGGTTAGACTCATGCCGCGCCATAGCTCCGCTTGCGGACTGTCAGCCTGGGAAGCTGCCCCGTTTTACCCGATACGCGGCCTAACCTGCGGCGCAGCCCGCCCGCGACTAACCGTGGGACACCGTTATCGCCTGGCAAATGACACATGCTAATGGCACGACCAATCCGGGTTGACCCGCACCGCTGCGCCCTGCTTCTCTCCCCGGTCGCCTCAATCGCTGCCATCCCCCAGGCCGCGCCCGACGTGTCAAGGCTCGTGCAGCGACCGCGAAGCGGCCTTGGCTTGACACGCCGTACGTGGCAGGGACAATTGCCCAGCGAGCGATTGTGCTTACATGGCCATCACCACACAGGCCGAGCTTCCGACCTCGCTAAAGCGCCGACCGTTAATAAGCATGACGTGGCGCCAACATGCCTCACTGTGGCATTTTGATTACAGAGCGGTATGGTGGCCTGGCTGTGTAGCCCGGCCACCATTAACCGGCTGGACAGGAAAAGGGGTTCCGGCTTGTAACGAAGTAGCACGGAACTCTACGCACCCGGTGGGACCGCCTGAGGTCACAGCCACGTGACCCCACTGGTCGCCGTCAGGAGCTACCCTGACGCGGCCAGCGCGGCGGCGGCCATCCCCGCTGCGAGCAGTCCCGCCAGCGCATGCCGCCGACCGCGCCTCTTCCGCGGGTCAGGGACCTGGGCAAGAAGATCGAGCAGGTGCTGGCGGCCGGTGTCCTCGTGGCAGGCGATGGTGAGCGTAGAGAACTTCCATCGTTCCGCCCGGGCCCCGTCCGCCGCCCGTGGACACGCCGGATCAAGCGTCCGCCGCTGGGAGGTCGCAGGTCAGCCCTCAATTCATGACTTTGCCGTGTCCGTGGCTTCTGGCGTCACCAGGTCATACATGCGCAGATGCACCCCGCCGACGATCCGCCACCTCTGGCGCCATGTCCATACGGTGCCATCCGTGTGCGTATAATCCGCAGGCTGTGCTGGGTGCTCCACGATCGGGTCAGTCGCCAGTCTGGTCTGCTCTCCGCGCAGGACGATGCGCGGATCAGGCATCCCCATAGCAGGCAAGCTTAGTCGTTCGCTGCGGGCCGCCGCTACGCCAGATTGCTGACCTACTGCCGCACTTGAGCAGTTCATCCACGGGCACCCTCGCCTACAGGCCTGCCTGGCCGTGCTGAGGTCGACCAACGGCATCGGCCTACCGCAACTCATGCCGTTTATAACGGCTTGGTTCTGAGAACTCCCTTCGATAACGAGGTGGTAATAGATGCCGGAGCCATACACGAGGCTGAAGATTTCTTCTGAGAAAAATGATTCAGTCCCCGTAGATAGATCGCGAGTTCACGCCGAGCGTCTCTATGCAAGGCATGTAGAACCGTGTAGCATCCTGATGACGGAACGGAGCCCTCACGCCGGCGAAAGCGCACGCATCCAGTACGAACATTATTCATCCCGACGCAACTTCTAAGTTCGTAATGGAGTCAGTCAAGGATCTTAACGCCGGCTATGAGCGGTGCTTGGATACCCACACGGGTCTTGCCGGGGCATGGAACTGCGTAATCCCTCCTGGCTGGACGCACCAGCACTGGCGCCTGGGTGCTCAGTACGACGGCAGCGGCTATTACCAGCTAATCAACGACGCTGGTCAGTGCCTTGGAGTATCCGGCGGGAGCGTCAGCCAAGGTGCCCGCGTAGCAGGCGGGACCTGCCGCAGCCAAAATCTTGACCAGTACTGGTCGATCGACTTCATAGGCAACGTGACCTATGTGGCCGTGGTATTTAACTATAAGTCAGGCTACGTACTTGACCTGACGAACGGAAACATCAACAATGGCGCACCGATTCAGCAGTATCACTGGATCGGCGGGGACCAGAATCAGCAGTGGTCTATCCAATATGATTCCTAGCGGCCCTGCGGCCAACACCAGGGATTTAAGGGAACGCTATGAGCCTCTCCGATGGGCTAGGGATACGGCAAAGTCATGAATTGAGGGCGTGACCTGCGACCCGCAGCGCACGCTCAAGCTACTTCAGACCGCATGAACGACTTTGCCGGATCCCTGAGGTCAGCGGGACCTCGTTCTCACGCAGGTAACTGACCGCTGCTTTCGGGTCCGCCACCGGCGGGACGTCGATTCCGCGGCGGGTCCGGCGGCGGCGTGCCGCGGGAGCCGGCGTCCCGGCGAGCAGCAGGTGCAGGGCAGGAAGCCAGCTCAGGACCAGGTCCTCGCGGACGTAGGCGTTCGGGGCCCGATCCGGCGCAGAGGCGCTCGCGGTGGTACGGCCGTGGCGGCAGCGGTAAGCAGCCCGGCCGTTGGACCACGCCGACTCCATCCGCCGCCCGCACGCCCCGCACACCAGCAGCCCGGCCAGCAGGTACCTGCGCTTGCCGGGAGCGCCCGGCTCGCCGCAGGGCGCGGGCCCCCGGCGGGCGCTGACATCCTGGGCCGCGATGAAGCCGGCCTCGCTGACCAGCGCCGGGTGAGCGGGCCTGCGGGAGATGACCCACCCGTCGGGCAGGTTCCAGCGCTGCACCTGCTTGTGTCCCAGGCTCACGTCGCCGGGGCCGGCCATGTCCTTGTCGGTGCGCTGCCGATTCCACACCTGGTGCCCGGTGTAGCGGGGGTTCCGCAGGATCGTGCTCACCGTCCCGACTGTCCACGCGGCACCCGCCCGGTGCGGGTTGCGGTCCGGGTCGGCCGCCGACGGGCACGGCACCTCCGTCTCGTTGAGAGCCCGCGCGATCCGGGCCACGCTGTGCCCGGCCAGTCGCTCCGCGAAGATCCACCGCACCACGTGAGCCGTTTCCGGATCCGGCTCCAGGCGATGCGCCCGCCGGCCCAGCTCGCGTGCATCTTGTTCGGGTGCAGCCCCGCATCGCCGAGACGGTAGCCGTACGGCGGGCGCCCGCCGAGGTAGCGTCCCTGCTCCCGGGCCTGGGCGGCCATCGCGGTTCGCACCCGGATGCTGGTCCGGGTCACCCCCCGCTTCGACGACAGCCCCAGCACTGCCATCGCCTGCTTGTCGTGCTCGGAGGAGAAATCGACCCGGCCGCCCGCCTCGGGCATCCACAGCTGAACACCGTAATGCTCCAGCAATGGCGCCATCATGGCGTACTGGCTGCCGCACGCTGCCGGCCGCCACGGCTGGCGCCCCTTCAGGTCGGCGACGCGTGCCCAGGATGCCCGCCGCCGTTAGCATGAGATGGTGACCTACGAACGCATCACCACAGACCCTGCTGTCATGGGCGGACTGCCCTGCATCAGAGGGCTGCGCTTCCCGGTCGCGACGGTGCTGGCGATGCTCACGGACGGCATGGCAACCGAAGACATCCTGGCCGAGCATCCCGGCCTCACCGCCGAGGATATCCACGAGTCCCTGCTGTACGCCGCCGAGGCCGTAGCGCGAGCTGCCGCTCCGGCTTACAGCGTGAAGTTCCTCATCGACAACAACCTCTCCCAAGGCGGCCGGGCATGACGCCGTTCACATGCGCGCCCTCGGCATGCAGGCGGCGCCCGACGAAGCAGTCCTTGAGCGAGCCCACGCCGTAGGGCAGGTCCTGATCTCTGCCGACACCGACTTCGGCGGCCTCCTGTTTCCGGTCCAGGGGCCAGCAGCCCGTCAGTGATCCTCATCCGCCGGCTGGCGGGACGCAGGGCCGCGGAGCAGGCAACGATCATTCTCGCCAACCTCGACCAGGTAACCGACGACCTCGCGGCCGGGGCGATGGTCGTCATCCACGAGGACATGCTCCGAGTGCGGCGCCTTCCCATATAGCTGAGAATTCACAAGGTGCCCCGGAAGGAACTGGCAAGCCAGGCGGCGCCCCCGCTCATTGTCAAGGGCGCGCCTGCCGATTAGGCGCGCTCTGTCATACGTCGGGCTCGGAGGATTCCTAGCTCCCAGATCAGCCAGATCTGTCGTTCTGCCAGGGTCAGCATAAAGGACGCGCCTCAGGCGGAGAGCGCCCGCGCTGGCAGGGTGGCGGACTCTGGGCTGGTAAGGCGTTATGCCTCGGCGGGGCCGGGTAGCCCCGGCGTGATCCGCTGCCAGAGGTAGTTGAGCCCGAACCCGGAGGGCAGGTCGTCGCCCATGGCGCGGAAGACGGCGGCGAGTGCCGCCTCGTAGCTGACGCCTGCCGGGGTCAGCAGTTCGGTCGGCTCTCCCCGGTGCAGGAGGGTCACATCAGCGGGCATCGGGATCACCCACGCGTCCCAGGTGTTGTCGGGGAAGCGGTGCAGGGCGGCGAAGATCAGCTCGCCCCCTATCTGCCAGCACAGGTCCACCTCGTTGTTCTGCTGCATGGTGAACTCCGGGTACTTCCGCTCGAGGGGCGAGCACGACGTCCACCCGTCGCCGGGCCAGTGCCCGTCGGCCACCCCGATCAGGGTGGACAGGGTGGTGCCGTCAGGGAGGTCCCCCAAGTAGGTTCCGTCGCGGCCGTGGATCCCCGCTGTGTCACCGCTTTCCTGCAGCGTCATGCGCTGTCGCTCGAAGGTGCTGCGGATCATGTAGCGCTCGTACGACAGGGGCAGCAGTGACGCCGACGTCGGTGCGACCGCCGGCTGCTCTCCGGCGTAGGTCGTCGTGAACTCGCCCGGCATGTCGCCGCCCATGGCGCGGAAGACGGCGGCGAGCGCCACCTCGTAGCTGACGCAATTCCGGGTCACCCGCCGGTCCGGCGCCTCCCCGGGCGGGCGCAGCCACGCGTCCCACGTGTTGTACTCAAGGCGGCGGAGTACCGCGAACGTCCGCCCGGCCGCCTGGAGGCGCGCCTCCGCGGGTGTCCACGCGGGCTCCGCGGCTGACCTCGGCGTGACGGGTGAGTCCCCCTCGCACTGCTGCCGGTGCTCGTCCGCCATCCGCCGCAGCGTGGCCAGGCTGTCGCCGTCGTGGATCATGCCTACGATGTGGCCGTCACCGGGATCGGCGCCGCCAGCCGGGACGCCGCAGCGCAGGGCCATTCCGGAGTCGAGCCAGTCGGCCAGGCAGGCCTGGTAGCGCGCGTACGGACCCGGGACCGCCGGGAACTGTCCCTCGTCGACGGGGGCCGGAGCCCGCCAGTCGTGGAACTGGTTGCGGTCAGCCGGACGGGGAGCACCGCCGCCGAGCAGTTCCGCCAGAACCCAGTCGGGCGGTGTCCGGGGCGGCCCCGGGTGCCGCTCGGCCGTCAGGGCCCACTCGCGGACCGCGGAAGGGATGTCCCGGCCGAGGTCGAGGGCAAGATCAGCGGCCGGCTCCAAGGGCGGGACCTCCCGGTCGCCGCGGGTGAAGGCCCACCGGAAGCCCTCACTGCCGCCGTCGCTGCCGCGCCGGGCCGCCTGCACCCGGCGCAGGTACTCCGGGCGCAGCGCCACCCCGAAGTACGCCGTCCCGGGCCGGTTGGCCGCTGGGTCCACGACCGTACCGCCGTCCAGGCACCAGGCCCACGGCCAGGGCCAGCTGACACGGTCGCCCCGCACGTACCCGGCGTAGCCCTCCGCGTAGACCAGGCCCTCATCCACCGCCAGCTGGGCCGCCTTCCCGCCGGCCAGCTCGGGGAACATCCCACCGTGGTCCGCATCCGGCCCCGGGCCCGGGGTGAACAGCCGGCCGTACCGCATGACCGGCTCCCAGCGCCGGCAGCCGCTCCACGTCAGGCAGCGGGCCGCCACCGCCGCCACGGCCTTCGCCTCGTCTTCCGTCACGCGTCAAGACTGCCAGCAAGCGCCCGGTTATGAACTGTCATGCGAGCAACCGGGCAGCGGGCCCAGACATTCGGCACGCAGGAGCCCCGGGGCCGGGCGTGAAGGAGGCGCCCATCCGGCTCAGCCCACGGGAGTAAGCGCCCGCGTAGCGCCACGCAGGTCGCGCACTGGCGGGGACAGATCAACCACTCTGGCACGGCCAAAGCACCTCAGGTCGATGCCTCCGCCGACATGCAGATCGGCGGCGATGCGCGCGTGCCGGATCGAACTTCCGGTCACGTCACGTGATACGCAAGGTCACGGCGGCCAGACGACGGGGAACAGCGGATGGTCCATCGCGGCCCCGGCGGGCAATTCAGCCTGCAGCCCGTCGAAGGGCGGCGAGGTGGGCCAGGGCCGGGGCGCGTGCCGGGCGTCGGCGGCCAGGTACCGCAGCGACAGGATGCGCCGGCGGGACGGGTAGGGGAAGCCGGGGGCGCCGTGCACTGCCAGGAAGTCGAAGAAGATAGCGTCGCCGGCCTGCAGGGCAAACCGGCGGATATCGAACGCGCCGGGTCCGGCGTCGATGTCGGGCAGTTCGGCCAGGCTCCCCTCGGGAAACCAGCGCGCCTGCCGGGTCAAGAACGTCCGCGGCATCAGCCACGGGCCGCGGTGCAGCCGGCCACCAGTTCCAGGCTGCCGCCCTCGGGCACCGGGTCAACCGCGATCCAGGCGCTGACGCCGTGCCCGTCCACGTTGTAGTACGGCTGGTCCTGGTGCCACGGGGTGCGCTGGGCGGTCTCGGGCTCCTTCACCAGGACGTGATCATGGTAGAAGCGCGCCTGCGGAGTGGCCATCAGCGCTGCGGCAACCGCTGGTACCCGCGAGTGCCGGGCCAGTTGCTCGATCTGCGGTATCTCCCGCCACCGGCAGAAGTCCTCAGCAAACGAGCCCGGGTCATCGGCGCCGCTGGCGACCTGGGCGAGCGGGCCGCGCCTGGCCAGGACGACGTCAATCGCGGAGGCCGCGGCCGCGATCTCCCGTGTGTTGAGGACCTGCCGGACGCATACGACGCCATCCCTGGCGAAGGCGGCGACGGCCTCATCATCAGCAAGCACAGGCTCCATGGCCGCACTCTAGCCACGGCCGACGCTATGAACAACGCGCAGGGGCACGCGCCGAGCGCCGAATCGGAGTGGCCTGTCGCCGTGTCGCTCAGGCGGGCGGCTGTGCGCAGAATTCCGCGTTGCGCGCGTCAGCCTGGCCGGGCATTCTCGTCCCGTGACCGAAGATGAGGCTAAGGCAGTGGCCGCGGTGGCGGCTCAGTGCGTGGCGTGGGGCGGCTGGAGGCGCTGGAGTCCGGTGATGCGGTAGGCCGGCTGTTCACGCCGGGTACGGATGTCGGCGGCGGGGCCTACCCGATGTCCTCCGATTACGCCGGCCGGAACGCCTACCCGCGGGCCGTGGACTCGGCGCTGCTCTACGCGGAGGGCTACACCTGTCGCCCGCGCGGCATGCGCATCCCGGCGAGCTGGGCCTGGTGCCTTGACGGCGAGACCGTCGTGGACCCGGGGGCCAAGCAGGCGGGCACCGCGTACTTCGGGGTGCCGCTGCGGCTCGGCTACCTGCGGCGGGTCCACGAGGCGCAGCGCAACGACGACGGCAGCGACGGGTTCACGTGGGCGTTCACTCGCCGCGAACGGGAGAACCCGCCGCTGGATCCGGCCGCCGACATCGTCTTGGACCTTGGCCGCGACATCCCGTCCTCGGTCCGCGACTGGGCCCTGACGTCCGAGCGGCACCCGGGTCGCGCCACGGAACCGCCGGCCTGGATCCTGGACGAGCTGCTCCGGTTCGGCGACCATCGTCCCTCCGACCCCGATCCATATCTGCAGCCGCTCGTGCTGTCAGCTGGGCAGCAGGTGCCGGACACCGCCGCTGGCCCTGAGGGCGGACGCGACGTGGCGTCGTCCGGAGCGGCGTCGTCGTATGCGTGGTACCAGGTCCGCCTGGCCGACTGGTTCGATTCGGGGATGGCGCTGCAGTGCAGCGGCCGGACCGGGGGCGTCTTCAGCGACGACGGGACTGTTCTCGGCCAGATCCGGGACGGCGACGGCCTGGACACGCTGATCCGGTGGGCTGATGAGCACCGCCCGGGGTGCGAGTGGGCGGCGAGCCCCGGCGGCGAGCCTGAGCACCAGGAGCCGGCCGTGGAAAAGCATGCCGAGGTCCACTTGAACTGGGTCACCCGATCCCGGGCCGAGAGCAGTTTCGCCGTGCTGCATCGCCTCGACTACAACGTGTGGGACGCGTGGCTGCGGCCTTGGCCCCGTGAAGGAGAAGGAGACGGAGAGCCGCCGGCGCGGCTGACCCGCAACGGCGTCAGCTACGAGATGGCGCTCACGGCCGTCTTCCGGGCCATGGGTGATGCGCTGCCGGAGGAGTTCGCGGTCGCCTGCCCGCCGTTCGAGCTGCCTGCAGAGCAGGGCACTCCGTCCAAAGCGCCGCTCCCCATGTCGTACACGCGGTACCTGATCCGCCGCGCCGACTGGCTTGAATCCGGGATGTCGCTGAACTGCAGTGGCCGGACCGGCGGCGTCGGCAGCGATAACGCGGTCATCCTGGAGGACCCGATCCAGGACGGCGACAGCCTGGACACGCTGATCCGGATGGCCGATGAGCACCGTCCGCGGTGCGAGTGGGCGCGATGCCCGGCCGACGAGCGTGAGCACCCGGAACTGACCGTGCAGAAGCGGGCCGAGGTCCACCTGCAATGGAGCCAGGGGTTCCTGGCCGAGAAGGAGCTTCGCGGTGCTCCACCGCCTCGACCACGAGGTCTGGGACGCGTGGCTGCATCCGTTGCGCCTGGAAGGGCACAGGGTGATAAGGGAGCCGCCGGTGCTGCTGACGGGGAACGGCGTCAGCTACGAGATGGCGCTCACCGCGGTCTTCCGGGCCATGGGTGACGAGATGCCGGAGGAATTCGGGGTCTTCTACCTCTACGACCGGCCGAAACCGGATGCGCCGGGGGCTTAGCGAGCCTGATATCGCAATCGGCAGCTCATTGGCGCGTACCGAGCCAGAGCCCGGCGGACGGCCAAACGATGCAGAACACCCAGATCTGCACGCGGCTCGACGGCATCCGGAATCACAAATCTGCCGCGCATAACGGCGGTTCCCGAGTGCCAGCCGCGACGCGCGTCGGTGACTCGACGCAGTGGCTTCCACCAGCGGCGAGAACCGGCTGAGCTGGCCCGCGGTGACCGGAATCCGCGGCTCGGTCGGTCGGACGATGCACCGAGCCGCCCGGACGTCTGCTCCGGATCCAGCAGCCATGGATCAACCCAGCCATGACAGCCCATCCCGGCAGTCTTACCCGGTCTCCGATTTGGCTGAACCTAAGGCTTCCTATCGCGTCGTATACCAGTGAGAACCGGGACTGAGCCGACGAACTCAATGCGAGTCGCATGCGGGTGAAGGCTCCCCCTTCATCAGCGGCACAAATCTTCCTGAGTGCCGGCCACCCTCGGCCACGCGCGCTGCCTCGTCATTGCCGCCGTCCATGAGATGGCAACCACTGTCGACTAACGCAAGAAACTGGCAGACCCAGCCAGACACCGGGCCTGCCAGCCTCACCGCCTGTGCGAGGTCAGTCCCCCGTTACGGCGTCCTTGAATAACCTTGTCACCGGCTTGCTTGACGTTGCCTTCGGCCTGGTCGGCCTGGCCTTCCGCCTGCAGGTCCTGGTCGTCGGTAACGTCGCCGACCGCCTCTTTCGCCTTGCCCTTCAGCTCTGTGGCCTTATGGGCTGCCTTGTCCTCGGTTGCCATGTCGCTGCCTCCTTGGTCTCGGTCACTACCCCACTAACCTCGAACAGCCGACACTAACCTCCAACAGGCAAGTGCCGCGTTCGCCGGCAAGCGCGCCTGCCCCTGGCGTCCCCCGTCACCACCCGGACCTACGCGGGGCCGGGCGCACACGGCCGGTGACCCTGCTGCACCGCACGCGACTGGTCCTTCGGCGGCCTCACCCTGGCCCCGCAGACGGTCGGCAGCGCACCCGACTTCCCGGTCGCCGACGGCTCGCTCGGCTCGGGCACCCTCCGCGCCACAGCCCGGTCGTCATCGACTACCGCCATCACGACCTGCTGCTCGGCCCGCTCCGCCCAGGCACCTGACGCCACCCCGACGGCGAGAACGGGCGAGAATCCGAGGCTCCATGCGGGAGCGGCGCCGCGGACCCAGCCTTGCGGGAAGCCTGTCGGAACTCCGCACGGCCCGCATGGCGAACGAGGCGCCTGCCGATTAGGCGCGCTCTGTCATACGTCTGGCTCGGAGGATTCCTAGCTCCCAGATCAGCCAGATCTGTCGTTCTGCCTGCCCAAGCTGATTTGGCGAAGGTTGGAGGGTCGCGCATAGCGTGGCTCGGTGCAGTCGCGTGCAGCCGTCGCCCGCCGCTGGGCATCCAGGCCCGGTCGCGTGAGCCGACCAGGTGTTAGAGCTGCAGCCCGGTCTTGATCTCCGCGAATCAGAACCGACGAGACGCAGAGCTATTTGCCTTCCGCAATGACGCCGATGCCCTCGCTGCTGTCCGTGCGGAGGTGCATGATGGCCTGATATTCCGGCGACTCGTACCAGGCGTCTGCCGCAGATTTGGTGGCAAACCTCAACACGACGGTGACCTGCCCGGCTGATCCTTCGAGAAGTTCAGACTCGCGGTCGACGACGATCCTTTCGGCACCGTGGGCTTCCAGGGTGGGTCCGACCGCAGCGAGGTACTCCTTGTACCCGGCCTGGTTCGTGATCGTGTAGTTCGCAACGAAGTACCCAGCCATGACGCCTCCGGTCGGACGGTCCCGGGCGAGCCGATCCACGGATCGCCAAGTTACCACGGTATACGCGGGCGGCCGGGCTCACGCAGTCTGGGAAGGCACAAGGAAGGAGGCTAACCGAAGAAGGACTACCGATCGCCGGTCCCGCCGCGACCCCCAACAGCTGACGTCGCCAGAGCTGATAACGGATGCGACAAAGCTCACGGGCGTGAGTTTCCGGATCGCCGAATCCGTACCTATCGCACCAAGATGCATCGCGGTTTGCCGCCTGGCGCCGAACGTCCGCTTCGAGCTCGGCGGGGCCGGGCGGCCGGCGCATGAGCTTCGCCCTCGCCGAGGGGGCGCATCAGCAGGACGCCGAGGCCGAGGTCGTCGGCCAGCGGCAAGATGGTCTGTTCGGCCTCCCGGTGAGCCGGGTTGTAGGGCACCTGCACGGAGTCGATGCGGCCGGTGCGCACGACCTCGGCGAGCTCGCCGAGAGCGGCTGGCGAGTAGTGAGTGGCGCCGATCAGGCCGACCAGCCCGCGGTCGCGGGCGGCCTCAAGGATGGGCAGGTGCGCCTGCCAGGCCACCAGGTTGTGGATCTGCATCAGGTCGACCCGGCCGCCGTACCAGCTCACCGCCCGGGACAGCTGCGCCGCGCCGTCGGCCGCCGAGGGAGTCCAGACCTTGTCGGCGACGAAGACCTGCTCGCGGTGTCCGCCCAGCGCGCCGGCGAGCAGCTGCTCGGCCTCGCCGTACATAGGCGAGGTGTCGATGACCCGGATGCCAGCCGCGATCGCGGCACCCGCTCCCGATCGGCGGCGGGCACCCGCCCGGCCTCGATCAGCAGCCGCTCCCGCAGCCCGCCCTCGCCGTAGCGGTCGGTGACCGCGTGCAGCGGCATCACCGCCCGCAGCCGCCGCTCCACCGCCCCGAACCCGGCCGCCCCGCTGACCGCCGCCCCGGCGGTATCGTGTGGCATCACGGCCTCGTCCTCCCGTGCCCCGCAGATGGCTGCTCACGACACGATCAAACCGCCCGCCGCCCCCGCAATCCATTACACGGTGAGATACCACCCGCAAACGACCCGCCCGGAAACGCCGAGTGCCCCCGCCCACAACGGCGGGGGCACCCGTGAAGCGACCCGCTAGACGGGCAGCCTCTCGGCAAGCTCCTCCGGCAGGCACCACTCCACCGCCGGCTCGTGCCCCGCGCCGAACGCCTCCTGGACCCCGAAGACGTCGACCGCCCCGCGGTAGTGCCGCCAGGTCAGGTCCTCAGTCAGCCGACTGCAGGGCACCCAGAACCAGCCCCCAGCGGCCGCGAGACCGGCGAGGCCGCCGAGCGCCGGGCGGAGCCAGCCGACGAACAAGCCCCGAGGGGCGATCACGGCGAGCGGCCCACGGTGGACATCGGACGGGTCGATCTCGTAGATGACGGCCCGATCCTCATCGCGGTACCAGTCCCCCAGCACGACGCCCGCCGCTTCGATCGCCTCCGCCACAGCGTCAAAGTACGCGCCACCCGGGACGCGAGCGGCGCAGCGCTCGCGGCCCGAGCTCCGCAAGGAGCTGAAGGCCAGCCTGAGGTCGGGCCGCCAGATCCGCCGCCGCCGCGGCCGCCGCGACCGCCGCGGGAAGATCATCGGCGCCGTCCCGATCGGGCAGCGCCCCCCCGAGGCCGAGGACGCCTGGTCCCCGGCCACTACGAGGGCGACCTCGTCATGGGCTCGACCGCCTCCAACTCCGCCGTCGCCACCATTTGAATTTGGCTCGTTTGGCCAGGGAGGGGGGCCTGACGACAGGTTCACCTTCCCTGACACCCGCGAAATGCCTGAGCAGGCGGGACGGTTCGCGCTGCCGCGCCCTACCGGACTGTTCGGGGACGGAGCGGGCGAAGGAGAGGACCAAGCCGGGCCGTGCACGCGACATCGTGACCGACAGGATCCGCGCCTCCTCGGCGGCTTGGGCGGCGGTGGTGGCCCGGAAGTCGGGAAGGCAGCCTTCCTCGAAGCCATCCCCGAACAGGAACAAGGCGCTCGCGGCGGGCGCGGGCGTACTCGCCGTGGTCGCGATAGGCGGCGTGGTCATCGCGCCGAAGCTGCTGGCCGGCGGTTCCCGCGACCACGGTCAACGCCCTGAACGCCGCCTCAGCCACGGCCGACCACGCCTTTTTGAGCCACGACTGCGACAGGAGACACTCCCCGTCCCCGCCTCCCAACCACGCCCCCACAAGCAATTAACGCTGGGTTATCAAAGCGCCACGCTCCCGTTCGGAATTACTGATTCTTTCAAGTAACTACGACGGACGGAAACACGCCGGAAACCTCAACCCTAGACGATCGCCTCGTTAGTGGCTTTAGTTGATCTAACTACAACGAAAGCGGTCACCAGTGGCAGTTGAGACGGCGGCAACAGGGGCGGCGACGGGCCTGCGGGCGAACGCCATCGGATTGCGCGAGGTTCTGTTCCAGTCGATTACCGGCATGGCGCCGGGGGCCGCGGTCGCGGCCTCGATTCCCGCGGGAGCCGGGTACGCGGGTGGGTCACTCCCCCTGGCCGTGGTGTTCGCGCTGATCGCCTGCCTGCTCTCGGCGTCCTCGATCGGGCTGCTCGCCAGGGAGATGCCCGCGGCCGGGTCACTGGCGACCTACGCGGCGCGCGGCGTGCACCCGGCGGCCGGGTTCCTCACCGCGTGGGGGTACGTGCTCGTCTCGATCCTGATACCGCCGCTCGTGCTGTTCCAGCTCGGGTTCACCGTCGCCGGGACCATCAACGGCGAGTGGTCAAGCTACCCGGCCACCCTGTGGTGGCCGTGGGCGATCCTGGGCGCGCTGGTCGTGCTGGCCGCCGGGTTCTACGGCATCAGGACCTCGGCCCGGATGGGCACCATCCTCGGGGTGTCCGAGATCGCGGTGTTCCTCGTGCTCGCGGTGTTCTTCATCGTGCACGCCGGCGGCCACAACACGATCAGCGTGTTCGGCACCGGGCACACGCCGAGCGGCTACAAGGGCATCACCGGGGTGATCGCCGGGTCGGTGTACACGGTGCTGGCGTTCGGCGGGTTCGAGGGCGCGGCGCCGCTGGCCGAGGAGAGCAGGAACCCGAAGCGGACCGTGCAGAAGGCAGTGCTGTTCTCCACTCTGGGCATCGGGATCTTCTACGTGTTCACCACCTACGCCGCCGACGTGGCGTTCGGGCCCGCCGGGTTCTCCGGCTTCACGTCGTCCGGTGCCTCGTCCTGGGAGGGCATGGCGCGCTCGCTGTACGGGCTGTTCTGGTTCTTCGTCTTCCTCGCGATCGTCAACTCCACGATCGGCAACGCCAACGCCGGGGTGAACATCGCGTCGCGGATGTCGTTCGCGATGGGGCGGATCGGCGCGTTCCCCGCGGCGCTCGCCCGCGTCCACCCCAGGCACCGCTCCCCGGTACTCGCGATCGCGGTGTCGTTCGTGCTCACCGTCGCGGTGCTGCTCGGCCTCGGCCTCGCGTACAACCCGGTGAACGGGTTCGCGATGACCGGCACCGGGATCGTGATCGTGCTCGTGGCGATCTACATCCTGATGAACGTCGCCTGCATCGGGTACTTCGCGCGCGCGGCCAACCGGGGCGGAAGGCGGTGGAACGTGCTCCTGCACCTCATCGTGCCTGTCCTGGGCATCGCCGTCTTCGTGCCCGCCTGGCTGACCGCGGCGGGCATCAAGGTGTTCTCCTTCGTGGTGCCGCTTACCGCGCCGGCGTCTTACATGGGTCCAGGTGTCGCCGGCTTCATGGTGCTCGGCATCATCTACCTCGGGTACCTGTACGCGAAGCACCCGCGGACGGTCGCCGAGGTGGGGCTCGTTCACCTCGACGAGCCGGACTCGGGCCCTGTTGCGGAAAGCCCTGTGGCGGAGGGCTGACCTGCCGATGAGCGACCTCAAGACGACCACGTACCGGCCGGGGGCCGGCGAGTACGCCTGGACCTTCGGCGGCGCGACCCCGTCATGCGGCGGCGCACGCCGTGCGCGCTCGAGCTGTACACCGAGGATCCTCTCCTGCCACCGGCCCCTCTCCAGTGCAGGACGTGCCTGGCGGAGGGGCCAAGTCCAGTGGTGCCACTGATGCCAGTGGAACCACTGATGTCGGTGATGCCAGGGCCCAGTGTAGAACCGAACGCGTCCCCGCCCGGCGCTACCGTCCCCCGGAGATCTAGGAAGCCTGGAAGGGCCGACGGAACAACATCTTGCGCTTGATAAGACGCAGCCAGCCAAGTTGCTTGAAAAGGGGCCAACTATCGAGAAAAGTCACAGCGAGCACCATCAATGCGTTCACGCGGGCCGCAGGCCGCGCCAGACGGGGTGCCGCATCCGCCCAGCGGGCGTGATTTCGGCGTAAGTGACCTCGGCCGCCAGCACAGGACGCGTCCAGCGCGCCCGGCGGGCGGCGTCGGCCGGCAGTGGGGCGGAGAACGGCGACTCGGGCTGCTCGAGGGCCAGGAGCCGCGCGGTGAGGTCGCGGCGCTCGGCCTCGGCGAGCCCGGAGCCGACCGAGCCCAGGTACTCCAGGCCGTTCGGCCCCGGCGCCCCGGCCAGGACCGACCCCGCCAGCTGGGAGCGGGCGCCGGCCTGCGGGAGCCAGCCGCCGATGAGGACGTCGACGGCGGCCAGGTTGCGGATCTTGAGCCAGTCGCCGCTGCGCTGGCCGGGCTGGTAAGAAGAGGAAAGCCGCTTGAGGACGACGCCCTCGAGGCCGAGTTCGCGGCTGGCGTCGGCGAGTGCGCGCGCCTGGCCGGGGAAGGCGGGCGGCACGCTCAGGCGTTCCCCCGCGAGGGCGAGGCCGTCGAGCAGGGCGCGCCGCTGAGCGTAGGGGCTGCGCAGCAGCGAGCGGCTGGCCTGCCAGAGCAAGTCGAACGCGATGTAGGTGACCGGGACGGCCGCGACCAGGGCCGGCGTCGGCCGGCCGACGTGCATCCGGCGCTGCAACTGGGCGAAGCTCGGGTTGTCCCCGTCGAAGACGGCGACCTCCCCATCCAGGATCAACGTCCGCCGCCCGACCGCCCGCGCCAGCGCCGCGGCGGCCTCCGGGTAGCTGGCGGTCACATCTCGCCCGCTGCGCCCGCGAAGGACGACAGCCCCGCCGCTGACATACGCGACGACCCGAGCCCCGTCCCACTTCGCCTCAGCGGCCCAGTTGCCATCGTTGGGGGGCACCTCGCGGACCGGGGTGGCGAGCATCGGCTCGATCAACGGCAGTCGGCCCGGTACCCCGGCCATGGATCCCCCGCGCGGCAAAGGCCGCGCCCGCCCGGGACGGCCACGGCAACGGCAGGGGGTTCCTGCAATCTGGTATCTACCCTCCGCACCAGCCCCGACGCCCAAGCCGACCGTTCCGGATCATCATTTGCATTGAGCAGTTCAGAGGTCGCGTCCCGACGACGCTCCCCCGATCCGGAATGTCCAACGGCTAGCCAGGCGCCAGGGCGACCCGAGATGTAGGTATTCAAGGAGGAAGCTCAGGCGGTACCCACGGAGATCACGGGTCCACTCGGACAAGCCCTGCGCTTCACGAGGGTGTCTGCGCTCCAGTTGGCGAACTTGGTGCTGGGCCGACCCCGTCGTCGCCGATTCGCTCCTGGACCGGCTCATCAACAACAGCCACCAGGCCTTCATGAACGGACCCAGCTACCGCCCGAACAAGACACCCGCGCGTGTCATCCCCACCGGGAACACGATCGCCAGCTGAAATAAGAACAGGGCCAGGACCTGGGGAATTACGTGATCAACACCCTGGGGAATTACGGGCTCTGGCGATGATCACGTGACATGCGCTGGCCGACGTGTCGCAAGTGGAGGATGGGAAGCGGTCGGCCATGATGTCCGGCGTGCACATCACAGACCATTGACGCCCTTTTGCGGCCAGCACTCTCGCGCAGGGAGTGCTGGCGAGCCGGCCGGTGGAACAAGCCAGCCCGGTACCGCGCGGTGGTGTCGGAGAACACGAAGCTGAAAGTCCTCGCTGGCCGCCCTGGCGGTCTAGTTGCCCCCGTGCTGCGGTGATCAAGCTAGGGCGTTACTGAGGTGATCTCACTGAAAGTGGATCGGACACTCGGTCTTTAACAACGCGGAAGAGGCGTTTCGGGCAGGCTCGCCGACAGTCCGGACGTGCCCGGAAACAGCCGTGGAGTCCCGGTAGAAGAGGTCTCACCACAAGCCCTTTTCACCACCAGGACCCCACGTGATCCCTTATCGTGCCATGCTCGACGTCCCCGCGGAACTGCTTCGCTACCTGACCCGGCTGCTCGCCGCCGAGCGCCGCCGCCGCGGCACCCCCGCCCGCAGCAGGAAGCTCTCCTGCCGCGGCCAGGCGATCCTCGCGCTGCGCTGGTTCCGCGACCGGACCCGGCCCGGCCGGCTCGCCGCCGACCACGGGATCTCCCGCGCGACCGCCTACAGGTACGTCGACGAGGCCGTGGACGTGCTGTCCGCGCAGGCCCCGGGCCTGGACCAGGCCCTGGAGCGGGCACTGGCCGACGGCGCCGCCTACGTGGTCCTGGACGGGAAGATCTTCGAGACCGACCGCCTCTCCGAGACCGTGACCAGCACAAAAGGCGACGACATCAACGCCTGGTACTCCGGGAAGAAGCACCGCCCCGGCGCGAACGTCCAGGCCGTCATGCTCCCCGGCGGCCTCCCGGCCTGGACATCCGAGGCCGAGCCCGGCCACGTCCACGACATCACCGCCGCCCGGCGGCACGCCCTGCCCCTCCTCTACCGGGCCGCCGCCTCCGGAATGCCGACGCTGGCCGACGGCGGCTACGAGGGAGCCGGAATCGGCATCTGCGTCCCCGTCAAGAACCCGCCCGGAAACCAGCGGCTCGACCCCGATACCAGAACCCGCAACAGCCTGCTGCGCGGCCTGCGCAGCCAGGGAGAACGCGGGTTCGCCCTGCTCACCCAGCGCTGGACCGCCCTCCAGCGCATCACCGCCAGCCCCAGAAGAACCACCCAGATAGTCCGGGCCGCACTCGTCCTCACCCAATTCGAGCACAAATACCTCAACTGAAAATCGTTGAGATCACCTTACTGAGCCATTACGGGTGCCTGATCAACTGCACTTACTAGTCCCAAGACTTAGGAGTGCTTGATGGTCAGGGTTCGGATTGCGGCAGGCATTCTTCTCGCAGTTGCGTCCGTGGCGGGATGCTCATCGAGCGGAGCTAAATCGTCGGCATCGCCGGGTACCTCGTCTCAGCAGCTCAGCACCGCGAGTTCGACTGCCAGGGCGTCGAGTGTCGCTTCCGCCAGTTCAGTCACGTCCCAAACGTCGGCCGGTGGATCGACCGCCACGAGCAGTACGGCGGGCGTCACCTTTGACGGCGCCTACTCCGGAACGATGAAGATCATGAATGGCGTAGGCACCGGGCCGAACACCACGGTGTCCGTGACGATGGTGTTCGACGGCGTCGCCTCGACCAGCTACACCGGCAACATCAGCTCGACGGAGGTGGGCTGGGAGGGGCCCGACACCACGGACTATGACTCAGGGTTCCTGAACACGCCGCTGGACACCGACGGCAAAGGGTTGACCTTGACGGGATCAAAGTTAAGAACGAGGACGGCAAGGCAGTCACGCTCCACGGCATGATGCACTGTCCGTGAGCCGACAGTCCGCGCGCCGGTCCTCGCTGCTGGACTGGCAGCTTTGAACCGAGGCCAGCCGTTACGCGTCAGGGCCGGTGTCGTGGGAGCCGACGAGGGTCTCGGTGGGTGTGAAGACCATGCTGCGCATGGGGGCCATCTCCGCGAGGACGGCCGCATCGGCGGCGGCCGCCTGGCCTTCGGGGGACTCGAAGGCGGCGCGGAGGTCCTCCATCGTGTCCCACTTCAGCTCGCCAATCAGGTAGTACGGGTCGCCGCCGCGCACTGGGGAGACGTCACGGGCAACGGTATAGCTGCGCAGCCCTGGCAGGTGATGGGAAAGGGGGATGTGGACGTCGCGGTAGTACCGGTCGAATGCGGCCGGGTCGGCGGGGGTCCCGTACAAGACGAGGAAGCGAACCGTCATGGTGATGCTCCTTTTCGAGGTAATGACACGGTACATACCGGCGAGGACACCGGAACTCATCGCTCAGTCCGAAAGGAAAGGTCACCGGTGCCGCCCCGGCAGGGCGAGCCGGGCCGCAAGGTCGTGCTGATCAGCCGCCATGAACCAGCGGCCGCGTCAAGTCGCGGCCCGGACGGCCCGCGAGCCTGGCCTGGTGCGGCTGCCCAGCACCCGCACGGCGGAGTGACTTCGCGCTCCGAGACATCAGTCTTCGAGGCGCCTCAGGCCTTGCCTGCAGACGCCGAACGAGGATTCGCCCTTGCCGTGGTTCTGGTGGCGGCTTCGCCTGCGACTGTCGTGGATGGCGGGCGCGGCTTGCCGCCCTGCCGAGCGGAACCGCGACTGGCCGGGCAGCGACGCGCACTCACCGGCTGGTGGCAGCCTTAGATTGCGAATAAGTTGATGCCAGATAGTATGGTGCCGTATCGTATGGATGCACTAGTGAGAGATGGCAAGCCAGTGATCTCTTTTGTGCTCTCTGTCCAGGAGGAAACCATGACTGATCAACACCTCGTGAAGACCCGGGCGCTGCGGCCGCGGCGATGGATGGTGCTCGCCGTGTTGGTGCTCGGTGCCCTAGCTGGCTCGTTCGCCATCAACACGCGGGCCGATGCGGCGGCGTCGCCCGCGACGCCGCACGCAAGCACCGCGAAATTTCTCGGCGTGTGGAACTACCGGACGCCGGAACCCACGACCGGGCTGAACATCGCCACGGTCAGCGGGGCAAACTTCTCCGAGGAGTTCCCCCAGGTCGGCTGGGTCGACTTCACGCAAGATCCGGACGGCGAGGTGACAGGCACGACCGACCAGGGCTGCTCCTGGCAGTTCGCGCTTGAGTCCGGCGAACTGCAGTTGGCTTCGCAGGGGCAAACGTGCTTCAACAACGTCATCGGCTCGAAGTACGAGATGAACCGCTGGACGGTGAGCGTCACCGGGAACCAGGAGCACGAGTACATCCAGGCCACCAGCTTCCTGCCCTACGGCACCTTCAACTTCACGCTCGCGCGGGCAGCCCGCACTAAGGTCAACCAGGCCAGCCGCCAAGACGCGGCAAAGCGCTACACCGGGGACTGGACGTTCAATCCGGCGGACCCCGCGACCGGAGTCAACATCGAGAACGTCGTCCCGGCCAGTGGGCAGGCCTCCAAGCAGGCGGTGACCGGTTCAGTGTCCATCAGCAGGACCGGCCCGGACAGCATCCTGGCGCGGACGGCGAACGGCTGCGAGTGGAAGCTGGAGGTCGCGGGAAACACCGCCGAGTTGGCTGGCACCCAGACGTGCCAGCTTCCCGATAACTCATCCCAGACCTATAGCTTCTGGGCTATGGCTAGCGGCGGCCGCCACGAATATGCGGTGATGGCCGGCAGCGACATCATCGACGGAAGCCCGTCTCAGTTCTCACTTGCCACCGGACTCCTCACCCGGAGCAAGGCCTGACGGCAGGCATGCGGCGGACTGGCGGCGCACTGGTCAGTGCGCCGCCAGTCCGCCGCTGCCCGCACAGACCCCGAGAGCCAATCACGGCCGCCGCAGCCGCGTCACGCGGGGAACAGCGCGACGAGGCTGCGTACCCGCCGCGCAGCCACGTGGCCGCGATCACCGGCGTCGAAGGCAGCGTGCTGATGACGGCCGCCAGCACGTTCAGGCCCCTGACCGTGCCGCGGCAGCATTCGGGTCAGCCGCGAGTGCCCTTTGCCCTAGCCTCCGGTCCGCTCGGCTTGGCTTCGCAACCCCCGGGCGCGTTCGGCCAGATGGGAGAGAACGTCACGAGTGGTCTGGACATCGTGGGGGTCGAGGCCGTCGGTAAGGGAGGCTTCGGTCTCCCGCATCACTCCGAGTAGGCGGGCGAACAACTCCCGGCCCTGGTCGGTCATGGTAATCATGGATGCGCGGCGATCCTCGGGAACCGGGGACCGGAGGACAAGACCAGCTTGCTCTAGCTGGTCTATGCGCTCGACGACCGACGGCCCGATCATGTCCAGGGACCTGGCGAGGTCTTTCTGGATGACCGGCCCGCGGGCGTGCAGCGCGGCCAAGACCGTCCAGCTGGAGAAGGTGGTGCCGGCCTTGGCGAGCACGGCGTCGAGCACGCCGCGGACGACGCGGGCCGTGACATTGAGCTGCCGACCAAGCGGGTCGAAACCCTGAGAAGCGCCGCGCTCAGCCACATTCGCGGCTTAGGCGAGCTTGACACGTCATGCACATGCCGCTCACAATAGCATGGCTGCCAGCTAGATGGGTTCCACATTATGTGGCACTGTGGGCTGGGACGCGGTGACTCGTGCCCGCCTGGAGCCCGCGCCCGACCCGGTCAAGCCAAGAGGCGCCCACATGCCATGCGGCCCACGACCCGTAGATTCCCACAGCAAAGTTCCTCGCCCACGACGAACTGCGGGCCGAAGCCGAGGGAGCCGACGTGACGGCCGCATCATCGCGGTACGAACGTGGCGGCGATCGGCTCCGGGCGGGGGCTAGCGAACGCGACGATCCAGCAGCGGGTGGTGCCGGTCCGACTGCTTTACGACTTCCTCTGCTGGTCCCGGCGTATTCGGTCCGTCCGCTCCCGAACGAGATCGGCTGTCTGTGACATTGTCCGGGGCGCCGGCATCTCGTTGTGCGCTCACCGCTTCACAGCTTGCTGATCAACAGCTTCGCGATCTTCCCGGTCCGGACGAAGCCGCTCCCCTGTGGGGTGCTCGGGAAATCCGCCCCGATTACGCCCACGATGTACCCGTGCGCTTCCGCTGCGAATTCTTCGCCGCCCCAGACGGCCCGATCGCCGATGCCCGGTTCACTCAAGGCCTGCCCGTCATCACCCTTGATGGTGCTGACTTGCTGGCTCCACGTGTTGGTCGCGGATTCCTGTTGGACCGTGTAGGTAAACGAAGCCGAACCCGGCCCTTTCACGGTGCACAGGTTTCCCCCCGGGCGGCTACGGGTTGGCGTACTTGGCGGCGGCAGCGCTCGCTGCTGGGCAGTGACCGGACGCGCGGCCACAGGCGTCCGGGTCACAGAGGCGGCAAATCCAGGCGCCGCCTTCCTTGCCGCCGACGACGCTGGCCATGATCCGGCTCATCAGCGAGTGCAGCGTCTCTCGTTCGGCGGGGGACAGCTCATCGAGCACGCTGCTGAGCAGCGCTGCCCGGGCCGCCGTGACTTGCTGGGCCACCCGCTTACCGGCGTCGGTCAGGACAACCGATCGGGAGCGTCCGTCATCGCCTGTTCCGCGCGTCACCAAGCCCGCGTCGGCGAGCCGGTCTACAAGCCGTACGGCGCCTGAGGGTGTCAATCCGAGTACCTTGTGCAGCTGGTCGAGTGTCGGGCGGTCGAGGAAGTGGTGCAGCGCCGACAACGCGGCAGCGGCTGAGACGGACTGCCCGGCCGCTGCCGCGGCTGCTTGCGCGGTCTGGTCGGTGATGACAAGTGCGAGGGCACCTAGCAGGTTGGCTTGGCGGTCGAGTGCTGTCACCCGATGTCGTACTTCAGTGTGAGGGGCATGAAGGGGTAGTCGTCGTGGGTGGACGCGCTCTCGCCTGTGCCGGTCAATCCGGCCAGTTCGCCCGTGCCGGAGCCCTCCACCACGTGGGACAGGCCGCGTGCCGTTGTCCCGTCGTATGTGCCGTGGCCTTGCAGTACGAAGCTGCCACGCCGGCCGCCAAGCATGCCCGTGATATGCATGACGGTGACGTAGGCGCTGGTGCCGTCGGCCCGGTAGAACATCAGTGACTCGAAGGTGGCGGACGTGAGTCCGTCATCCGGACCGGAGAGCAGGACGTCCGCTCTGGTGAGCTTGCCCCCCTCGTCGAGTTCCCGGTAGGGCTTCTCGTCCCATGACTCGATCTTCAGCTTGGCTTCCATGGTCTTCTGCATGAGACGACAATATATGTGTGACTCACTCAAATAGCTAGCCCACGTCCGCTCATCGGCAGAAGAGGGCGTCTCGGATCGGTGATCTGCACAGACTGCAGCGCAGATCAGCCCTTCTGCAATCAGGCGGATATTTCGCCTGTCCGGCTTCCGGGCAGCGCAGAGCGTGACCGGCGGGGCCGCGTCCGCCCCGGCATGCCGCAGCCGGCAGCGGCTGGTGCCCGGCCTGCCCGCCGCAAGCGAGCTGACCTGAATGCAGCCGTCGGCGGCGGGCTCTGCCTCGGTGGCCCCGATTTACGCCCACTGCATTGACGGGCAGGCTGATGCCGCCACCAAGGCATCATCGACGCCCTCGTCACCCCGGCTGCTGAACACGCCGGAGTCCTCCGCAGGGTGGTCGTACTGCTAACTTGCCTCGGTCAGCGCTGCGAGGGCTCAGCCGGCGCTGTCAGCGCGGAGCTGACCGTCCGTTCGGGATGATGTTTTTGATTGTCCCGAACGGACGGTGGGTTCCCCGGCATCCGGTTCCTGTTCGACTTCGGGTGGGCTGACGACGCGGCCACGGACGCGATCACGGTGCAGCCCCGAGCTGGCCCTCGCCCGCGCAGGGGTGCTCTCCGAACCGATCAGAGACCGTGCCGCACGGTCGGGGCTGCACCTGTGGGACGGACCCGTGGATCCAGGCTAAGAAGGGATTGGGTGCGGCTCGTCTGGAGGGACTGCCTGATCTGGGCAGGTCGGTCGAGCTGGCCGTCGGTGGGAGCTGCGCGAGGGATAGCGCTGGGCTGCGGGTACGCTCTGCGTCGTGGGTTACGTCTACTTCAAGCGTCCCCGCACCGTCTGAGGCGGTGCGCGGTACCGGGCGGCTGTGTGCCGTCCGGTGCTGTGGCGTGAGCTCCTGAGCGGGCTCTGGCGTCTGGGCGTGCCGCCGTCGGTCAGTCATCCTTCCGACCGGACGGGACCATCCCAGTGGATCCACGCGATCACGCCTGCCTTGACAACACTCTCTCACTCGCTGTGCGGTTCCGCGCGCTCGCCGCGGTCGCCGCGTACCTGCGCTGCCCGGCCTGCGCCGGCGAGCTCCGCCCAGGCGGGGCGCGGCTGGCCTGCGGCCGCGGCCACAGCTTCGACATCGCACGGCACGGATACGTCAACCTCACCGCCGGCCGGGCGGGACCCGGTACCGGCGACACCGCTGCCATGGTCGCGGCCCGCGGCGCCTTCCTCAGCCGGGGTCACTACCGGCCGCTCGCCGAGGCTCTGCGCGCGCTCGCGGTCCAGCACGATCCGGGCGCGCCCGGCCTGGTGGCCGACCTGGCCGCCGGGACCGGCCACTATCTGTCCGGCGTCCTTGAGGCCCTGCCGCACCGGCGCGGCGTGTGCCTGGACCTGTCGGTCCCGGCGCTGCGCCGCGCCGCGCGAGCGCATCCGCGGGCGGCGGCCGTGGGTGCGGACATCTGGCAGCCCCTTCCCCTCGCGGCCCGGTCGGCGGCTCTGGCGCTGAGCATCTTCGGGCCGCGCAACGCCGCGGAGACCGGCCGCGTCCTCGGGCCTGGCGGGGCGCTGATCATGGCCATGCCCGGCCCCGCCCACCTGGGGGAACTCCGGCGGCCGCTCGGCCTGATCGGCATCGACGGGCAAAAGCCCCGGCGGATCGCCAGCGCCTACCGTGACTGGGCCCTGTCTGGCCTCACCATCGTGAATTACCAGCTGAGCATGGGTCACGCCGACCTCGCCGCGCTGGTGACGATGGGGCCCAGTGCCCGGCACATCTCGCCGCAGTCGCTGGCCGTGCGCATCCGCGCGCTGCCCAGCCCGGTCGCGGTGACGGTAGACGTGCAGTTCAGGGTCTTCCAGCGCCGTGAACGTCATGCGCGACCCTGAGGGCAGCGAGTTCTGCATAGGGAAGACTCCATCGACGGCGGGTGCAGCTCCTGTGAGGGATGCCTGGCCAGCAGCTTTGCCGGATAGCCGGCTGATCAGCGACTTGGTCTTCCACTGTCGTGTCCGGGGGAAGGAGACCGCAGACGGGCTCGCTGATCGAGGAACCCAGGCGGCGGGAGGCGGCGGCCCGGGCCGAGGCGGGCCGGCTGCGCCCCCGGATCGAGGAGCTGTCGCAGGACCTGGCCAGGACGGAAGAGCAGGCCTCGCGGCTGTCGATCGCCCGGGAGGAAGTCGCGCGGGTACTGGGAGAGCCTGCCGTCGCGGAACCGTCTGACACCGCCCGCCGGGCAGAACGACAGGCCGGCGGGGAACCGCGGCCGGCCGGGGCGGTGGCGGTGCCGCCGTGGCAGGAAGGCGCGGAGGCGTCGGTGCTGCCGCGGTCGTATCAGGACCTGCTGGAAGTGGCGGCCGACGCGGGCCGCCCGCTGCGGGCGAGCGAGTTCGCGGCCGCGGCGGGGCTGGCCACGGACAAGGCGAAGGTGGAGGGCCTGCGGTCGAAGCTGAAGCCAGCGAGCTCCCGCGACGGGTCCCGACGGGATCACCAGGACCCGGCTGGAGACCGGGCACGGCCGGCTGCTGGCCACCCTGTTCGGCGCGGTCCGGGTGACCCGGTGCGCCTGGCGGAAACCGGGAGCGGGCAACTGGCGCCCGGCCGATGCCGCCCTGTCCCTGCCAGCGGGCCGGCACTCGCACTCCCTGACGAGGCTGGCCGCGCTGGAGGCAGCCCGCGGCTCGTTCGGGGCCGCGCACGCGGCCATCGCCCGCCGGTGCGGCCCGGTCATCGGCAAACGGCAGCTCGAGCAGGCCGTGACGGCAGCCGCCGCCGATGTCCCCGCGTTCTACGCCGCCCGGATCCCGGAACCGTGCACGCCGCCGACGCTGCTGGTCCTGTCCGCCGACTGCAAGGGCATCGTGATGCGGCCCGGGGCGCTGCGGGCCGCCACCGCGAAGGCCGCCGCCCGGCTGGGGAAGATGCGCACCCGGCTGTCGGCCGGGGAGAAGCCGAACCGCAAGAGAATGGCCGCCCTCGTCACGGTCTACGACGCCGAGCCGGCGAAGCGCAGCCCGCACGACGTGATCGCCCCGCCCGGCGGACGGCACGGCGACCGCCCTCTCCGGCCCGGGCCGAAGGCCCTCGCCAAGTGGCTGGCCGGGTCCGTCCGCAAGGACCCCGCCGAGGTGATCGCCGCCGCATTCAACCAGGCCGAGGCCCGCGACCCCGGACACCTGCGGACCTGGGTCGCACTCGTCGACGGGGCCGAGCACCAGCTGAACCTGATCCGCGCCGAGGCCGGCCGCCGCGGAGCGCAGGTCCACATCGTGATCGACCTGATCCACGTGCTCGAATACATATGGAAGCGGCATCGAGCCTGCACGACGCCGGGGACCCCGCCGCCGAGGACTGGGTCGCGGCCAGGGCGCTCGCGGTGCTGGCCGGCGACAGCGGCCGGGCGTCGGCGGAGATCACCGCCGAGGCGAGTGCCGCCAGCCTGCCAGCCAGCCGGCGAACCGGCGCGGATTCCTGCGTCCGCTCACCTCGCCCGCGAGCACCAGCGCCTCTATCCCGGCACCAAGCAGGGAAAATACGCCCTAGGCGCTTGAGCTGCTGCCTCACTCCAGAGGAGCTGCACCCGAAGGGATTAGCGGGGCGAATCCCTGATGCCGTGCGTACCCGCCAGCCCTGCGCTGGTGAGCCGCGTTGGGCGCGGCTGGTCGCTAACGCTGTCCTGATCCTGCGTGTCCTAATGCTGCAGTGCAGGAGGGTGACAGGCGAATCCCTTGAACGGCCTGGCTCCTTGCTTGCATGATTAGTGCCACTGGATACGAAATGGGTAAGCCCGTCCCCCCCCCGGGCGAAATCCACGAATATCCGAGGCAGTTGACTGAGCGTCCGCCACTAAACCGCGAGGTCAGCAAGATGGTGCCGGGGGCCGTCCTGGATCCGGACGGGTCCCGGCACCACAGGCGGCGTGCCTCGACGCACCGAATTTGTCGTTAAGAAATCATGGATTTTCGGCTTCGCACGCTGGCGTGGCCTAGCCGCCGCTCGACAGGTCAATGCCGGGGTCTAGCCAGCCGCGTTCAGACGCGCGTACCCCCGCCTGGAACCGACTCCGCGCCCCGAGTTCGGCCATGAGTTCGGACGCCATCCGCCGTACGGTGCGCACCGATACTCCCAGTTTGCGCGAGACCACCTCGTCGGTGTCACCCTGGGACAGCAGCCTCAGGAGGGCTGCGTCCTGCCGCGTCAGGTTCTGCCTGACGCGGGGTTGCGCTACGCCAAGCGGGGTGGCGTTCTCCCACACCTGCTCGAACAGCGCGTGCATGGCCGCCACGGCCCCTGGACTGCGCAGCAGCGTAATGCCAGCGCTGGTGACGTTGGGGTCAAGCGGAACGACGGCGACGGACCTGTCGACGACGATCAGGCGCAGCGGAAGCACGGGGACGGTGCGGACCTGGCCGCCCAGGACGGTGAGCCACCGCGCGTAGCTGACGGTCGGCGGGTCATTGCGGACGCTGTCGAGGTAGATGGTCCGTATGTTGACGGCCCGGCCAAGCAACTGCTCGTCCAGCGGCTCGCTGGCCTGCAGCGCCTGCGCGGACTGGGCACCGCCGGGCGCGAACGTGAGAACCTCGTACTGCGTCTTATGAGTGAGCTGCTCCAACTGATCACGGATGGCGTCGATGCCGAGGAACTCCTCGGCATCCGTCTTCGGCCCGGCTGCGCGTCGGCTCGCCTGCTCGGCGATGACCACGGCCAGTCCGGCGCGGCTCTCCTCAAGTTGAGCCTGCCTGTGCAGCAGTTCTGCCTGCTGACGCGCGAGGAGCGCCTCAAGGCCGATCTCCGGGGCAACCGGCCGGAGGACACCGGGATCCTCTGCGCTTGGCTTCAGCAGGGAGATCATGGCCAGCTCGTCCTGGGACTCCTTGACCACCGTCTCGGAGACACCGACCTGTTCGGCCAGCGCCGATACCCCGTCGGCCGGATGCTCAAGCATGGCGAGATACACCATCTCTGCAACCGGACTAACTCCAAATGCCTCAAGCACGCGAAGCTGCGCCACCACAGTACCCCGAATCCCACGTCCCCGGTGGAGGTGGATGGAGCTATCGTCCGCGACTCGTTCTCCAACAAACGGCATAAATAACAACATGTCGCGACATCAAGTATCATTTAGGGCACAGCATAGCAGCGGACAGCGCCGATGCCACGCGCTAGGGATGAGTCAACCTGGGAGCTAGTGCAGTTGCACGAGGGGATCGTCGGCACGGCAACGATGTCACCGGGGATTGCTGTGACTGAGGGCTGGCTAGGAGGAGGCGATGTCCCACACCATCGAGTCGGGGGTCAGCGACACCGAGGCAACTCCCGTGTCGGCAAGGCTGTGCGTTGACCCGGCCGCGCCGGGGGCCAAGACGACCATTGCCGCGACGCCGACTAGTGTCAACCCGGCAAGAAAAAGCTGGATGATGCGCACGGGATCCCCTCTCACGGAACTCCTTGGTCAATTGACCCTGGATGTTCATGGATGCCGTTGAAGCACCCGATCCGTTGCCTATCCGCTGGATTCAATCATGCCCGGAACCGCCCCGTCGCTCAAGAGATTCGCGCGTCACCCTCATGAAGTGCAGCATCAGGACGCCGCCACCGCGACGAGGGCGGTTCGCACGATGACCCGTCAGGAAGGGTATCGGCCACCCGGCTGACGGCCTCAGTCCCTGGGATGGCGAGGCGGCTAGCCTCGTCACCCATCTGAGCTGACCTGACACGGCACGGCGACCACGGCTACGACATCGAGCTATCCAGCGTGCATGAATGAGTCGTTATCGCTACGCAGCGATGTTATCCTCACGTCTCTTGACCTGCGGCGAGATAGTCTCGCAGCCGCTGTGCTCGGGGCTGGCCGACGTGGAGCTGAGCGCGGATCGTACGAATTGAGGGAACCCGGTCCGCCACAAGCTGCTCGGCGAACACCTGAGCCGCTTGCTGCTGCAGGGGATCCGCAGTGGTCCTGCTGTCAGACGTGTCATCGAATGCGGCCGGAGAACTTCGGATGACCATCATGAGGGCGGCGTCGGCGCGCTGGAGCAGGCGCGCGAGGTCGCGGAGCGCGGCTACCACAGCTTCGATCTCTTGACGAGGCGGGGGCACGCCGTCTTACCGCACCCTGAAGCGGTGCCTGCCCGCGTATGCACAGGAGGAGTGGCGGCAGCGGGTTGATGGCGGCGGGCTCGCGAATGAGCACGCAGCAGACCGTCAACTACGCGGCCGCCGATGGCGCCGGTTTGCCGGCTGGTAAGTAAATTTCATGACTTCACGGTCTCTTTCAAGTCCCTGACCTGGCCTAAGGTTGGGGTGCCTCAGCACTTTATGGCTTTCGGACCTGCTGTCGCCTTAGCGTCCCGAATGTTCGATATCGAACGGAAGGTTCGCGAAGGGAGACGCGTCCGGTGTCTTGGAGAAACAGGGTGGCTGGCCTGGCCGCCGCCGGGCTGCTCGCGGCCGGGCTGCTCGTAACCGGGTCGGGCGGCGCACGTGCGGCGACCACCCAGCTTTGCCAGTCGCAGACGGCGGCCGTGGGCGGCGGCGCCTATACCGTGCAGAACAACGAGTGGGGCTCCAGCGCGCCGGAGTGCATCACGACCGACGGCAACGCCGACTTCACGGTCGCCAACTCGTCCATCAGCAACGCCACCAACGGCGCGCCCGGCGGCTATCCGTCCATCTACCAGGGCTGCCACTGGGGCAACTGCACGTCGGGCGGCCTGTCGGGTAACCCGGTCCAGGCTTCGGCCATCACCACCGGCAAGGTGACCACGAGCTGGAGCACCACGCAGCCTGGCGGCAGCAACGACTACGACGTCGCCTACGACATCTGGTTCAACCAGACACCGACGACGTCCGGCCAACCCAACGGTACCGAGCTGATGATCTGGCTGAACCACAACGGCCCGGTGCAGCCGTTCGGCTCGCAGGTCGCCACCGGCACCACCATCGGCGGCCGCGGCTACAACGTCTGGTTCGGCACCCAGGGGTGGAACACCGTCTCTTACACCATGACGACCCCCACCACCTCGGTGAGCGGTCTCGACCTCGCGCCGCTGGTGCAGGACGCGATCAGCCGCGGCTACATCCAGCCGTCCTGGTGGCTGATCGACATCGAGGCCGGCTTCGAGCTGTGGCAGGGCGGGGCGGGTCTCGCGACCAACTCGTTCTCGGTGAACGTCGGCGGCTCCAACCCGACTCCGGCGGCCTGCACCGCGACCTACTCGGTGGTGAACTCCTGGGGCGGCGGCTTCCAGGCCCAAGTCGTGGTGAAGGACACCGGCAGCAGCCCGAAGAACGGCTGGAAGCTCGCCTGGAACTTCCCGGGTAACCAGCAGATCACCAGCTTGTGGAACGGCGCCTACACGCAGTCAGGACAAGCGGTCACGGTGACTAACCAGCCATACAACGGCACGATCCCCGCTGGCGGCTCACTCACCGTTGGATTCACGGCCAACGTCACCGGGACTAACAACGCCCCGGCGACTATCACCTGCTCCTGACCCCGCCGTCCCCGATCGGCCGGGTTCATCAGGCACCACCATCAGCCAGCAAGAACCCCGCAGAAACAGCCATGGGCTTTGTGGTGCAGTCCCCCTTTGCTGGGAAACGTCCAGCCGCGCCTGAAGATCCAGCGGAACGTAACCCCGGCCGAAATCGGCCGACGTTGACAGTCGCAAGATCACCCGCGCAGACCTGCGCGGGTGATCTTGGATCGAACCATTCGCGGGATCTGACCGGGCACTCTCAGTGCTGCACGCCAACCGCCGGCCACGCGGCCACTGCCGCGCCAACAGCCCCGTGCCCCAAGCCGTGAGCCACGTTGGCCGCGAGCGTCGCCGCGATACCGAGGCCGAGGAGCCACCGCGCCAGCGCCGGGACCGATGCCTTGCGGCGCAATGAGTCCAGCCTCACCATCGAACTCGCATGCGTGCTCATAAGACGCCACTGCAGCGACCAGCGCAACGCCAACCACCACGCCTGCCGTAGACCACCTGATGACCTGCATTTTCCCCGATTTGGCACCCGCTTGAAACACGCGGCCGTGCGATCTCCCTCTCCAGGGACGAATCACCGGCCTGCGTGGCCAAGCGGCGCTTCGAGGTCCATCGCTCCCGTCATTCCCCCGTCGGCCGTCCCGGCGTCCCGGCGGCGGGCCATGTCCTCAGCGGGCCGCGCCCTGCCGCTGGCCCGCCCGGTGCGGTCCGTCCCGCAGGACGTCGTGTACGGGCTCGCCCGCATCGACGCCTCAGGCCGGATCTGCGAGCGGGCCATCAGCACCGCTCTGGGCCGGGCCGGCGGCGACCGGCTGACCCTCACCGCCGACGCCGGCGTGGTCACCGCGCACCGCGACCCCGGCGGGATGGTCACCCGGCCCGAGCCAGAATCGCGGCCCTACGGCGCGGCCATCCGTGACCGGCAGGCGTGGGTGGTCGTCGACCAGGGCCAGGTCATCGGCTTCGTAGTACTCATCGCGGGCCTGGTCACCTGCTGCTGAAAAACCTGGCGGTGCGGCCGTCCCAGCGGGGCGGCGGCGCAGGCTCCCGGCTGCTCCTCCTGGCTGAGGACGAAGCCCGCAGGCTGCGGCTCGCCGAGATCAGGCTGTACACCAACGGGGCGATGACGGAGAACCTCGCGTACTACCCGCGCCGCGGGTATGCCGAGACGCACCGCGCAGAGCAGGGCGGCTTCAGTCGGGTGTTCTTCCGCAGGCACGTCGCCTGACTGCGCGAGCGCCCAGGGCCGCCAAGCGCTGAAAGCAGCATCGCTACACGACAGCCGAACCTATCCAGTTATCTAGCGAGCTCCGCCACGGCCTCTACCGCGTTCCCATCACCGGCACAATCCCAGCGCCGACCACGCCTCACGCCACCATCACCTGCGCCGGCCATGGATTAGAAAAGGCGACTAACTAAGCCACAAAGCGCCGTGACCCCACGCGGCGCGAGACCGATAGTTTTCGGAAAGGGAAATTGAAATTTTCAATCCGGCCCTGCCTCGCCCCGGCCCCGAGGCAGTTCCGCGCAAGTCAATTCCCCCTGCTGGCGCGGTCCGGCGCAATTGCACGTCAGCGGAAACGCATAAAGCGCGGCAAATTCCGACCGCGCTCCTCTGGCCACGGAGGTAACCGCGGGGTGTAATACCGGGGGAAACAAAGCCGAGAAGATCCGAAATACTTTCGGGACCTCGCTGTATTGCTCCGGCTAGAGCCGAAGGATGCGGAGTACCCAAGGGAGGGACAGGGCAGAGCATGAAGAGATGGCTGAGAGCGCTGCTCGCCGCCTGCGCGGCCACGGTGACGGCGGCTGGGCTACTGATGGCGGTTATATCCGGAGCGCCCGCTGCGAAGGCTGCCTCGCTCGTGCAGGTGACGAACTTCGGAAACAACCCGTCCAACAACAAGATGTACATCTACGTGCCGAACAACGTCCGGGCCAATCCGCCCATCTTGGTGGCCCTGCACCAGTGCACTGGCACCGGTCCCGGTTTCTTCGGAAGCACGGCGTTCGCCTCACTGGCCGACCAGTACGGGTTCATCGTCATCTACCCGGATGCGAACAGGAGCGGCCAGTGCTGGGACGTCTCCTCCACCCAGGCGCTGACCAGGAACGGCGGCAGCGACCCCGTCGGGATCATGTCGATGATCACCTACGCCGAGCAGCACTTCAACGGCAACGCGAGCCAGGTGTACGTCACCGGTGCCTCATCCGGCGCGATGATGACGAACGTTCTGCTGGCCGACTACCCGGACGTGTTCAAAGCCGGCGCGGCGTTCATGGGCGTGCCTTATCACTGCTTCTTCACCGGCACCGTCGACGGCTGGAACTCCGCCTGCGCCAATGGCCAGGTCAGCATGACCGCGCAGCAATGGGGCGATCTGGTACGCAACACGGCCGACCCCGGCTACAGCGGGCCTCGGCCGCGGATGCAGCTGTGGCACGGCACCGCGGACGGAACGCTTAACTACAACAACTTCGGTCAGGAAATCCTGCAGTGGACGAACGTGACCGGAGTCAGCTCGACCCCAGTCTCTACCACCACTCCGGTGTCGGGCTGGACCGAGACGATGTACGGCAGCACGAGCAACCCGTCGGTCGAGGGCATCAGCATCGCCGGGGCCGGCCACGTGCTCCCGATCGCGGGCACGGGGATGGAAGCCGACGCGATCGCGTTCTTCGGCCTGAACAACCAGTCGCAGGGCAACACGATCACGGTGACCAACCCGGGCAACCAGACCAGCACGGTCGGCACCGCGGCAAGCCTGCAGATCCGTGCGACCGATTCCGGCTCCGGCCAGACGCTGACCTACAGCGCCACCGGGCTGCCCGCGGGCCTGTCGGTCAACGCCTCAAGCGGCCTGATCAGCGGCACGCCCGCCGCACAAGGCACGTCCTCGGTGACCGTGACGGCCAGGGACGGCACCGGCGCGTCCGGCTCGGCGAGCTTCACCTGGACGGTCAGCAACACCGGTGGCGGCACTTGCCACGTGACCTACACCCGCAGCAGCCAGTGGGCCGGCGGCTTCACCGCGCAGGTCGGGATCGGCAACACCGGGTCGGCCGCGATCTCCAGCTGGTCGCTGACCTTCACCTTCCCTGGCGACCAGAAGATCACCAGCAACTTCAACGGCGGCTTCAGCCAGAGCGGTGAGAGCGCGACCCTGACCAACGCCAGCTACAACGGCAGCATCGCGCCGGGCGGCTCCGTGTCCGTCGGCTTCCAGGGCACCTGGACCAGCAATGACACGTCGCCAACCAGCTTCGTCCTGAACGGAGCCTCCTGCTCTTAGTAGTGTCCTTGCTGAACCGCTTGCGGGTCGCCATTCCCAGGTCCCGTCGCGGGGCCGCGACCGGGGAGGCGAGATGGTTGTTCTCACCTCTGGACCGCGGTGAGCACCAGCGTGGTCCGGGTGTTCGGCTGGCTCGCGCTGCTGGCGCGCAACGCAGCCGCTAAGGACGCCGAGATCCTCGTCCTTCGGGACGAGATCGCCGTGCTGCGGCGGCAGGTCGCCGCTCGAGGCCGAACTGGGCTGACCGTGCCGTGCTCGCCGCGCTGGCCATGGGGTACCGGGTGGGGAGGGGACGATCCTCGCATCCTGGCCGCCGCCGGGCTGCGGTCGGCACCGCGGCAAGCGTCGCCCGTCGGCAGTTCCTGGCCGCCCGGGTAGCGCAGCTGCTTATCGACCGCCACCACCAGGATTTGCCAGGGATGACAGTCGTCTGGCTTGCGCAACGCACCTGGCGCGCACATCCGTCAGAACTTGGTGGAAGCGTTGTGCTGGTTGCCCTGAAGGTTGAGGCGGCAGGTCCAGGGCCTCACTCAGGGTGTGCTCTAGCTCCCCGGGCCTAGGCCTCCAGCTGTGTTCAGGAACGCCCGCCGAGCGCACGTTGCCACGGACGCGCTTCCGTCCCTGGATCCGCGTTTCATGAGAATTTCATGGCGACGTCCGCTGCCGCCGCAGTTCGGCAGGCGTGCCGCGACCGAAAAGTTGACCGGTTTAGCCGGCGAAACCTACCGTGAGCGGCACCGTCAACCCGAAGGTTATCGGAGGCCGCGATGCAAAGGCGTGTCCTGTTCTTCTCATCGCTACTAGGGCTAGGGGCGATCGGAATCGCTTCCGTCGCCGTGCCGGCCCATGCGGCCGCCCTGACCGCGTCGGTCACCGTGAACGCCACGGCCGGCCTCGGCTCCGTGCCCGCGCACGGGATCGGGGTGAACACCGCGGTGTACGACAGCGACATGAACGATGCCGCCATCCCGCCGCTGCTGAAGGCAGCGGGCGTCACCGCGATGCGCTACCCCGGCGGCTCATATTCCGACATCTACAACTGGCAGACCCAGACCGCAGCGGCAGGCGGCTTCGTCGCACCAAACACCGGCTTCAGCAGCTTCATGGCCACCGCCAACGCGGTCGGCGCCCAGCCGATCATCACCGTCAACTATGGCACGGGAACTCCCGCCCTTGCGGCCGACTGGGTGCAGAGCGCGGCGAGTGCAAGCGACGGCATCTCCTACTGGGAAGTCGGCAACGAGGTATACGGCAACGGAACCTACGGCGCCAACTGGGAAACCGACTCCCACTGTCACACCAGCCTGAACGGCCCGCTGGTCACCGTGGGCAGCGAGCCGTCCCAGACCTATAACTGCGGCCCGGCGGAGTACGCCGCGAACGTCGCAAGCTTCGCCTCCGCCATGCACGCCGCCGACGCCAACGCCAAGGTCTGCGCCATCCTCACGACCCCCGGATTCTGGCCGGACAACGTGACCAACTCCGAATACCCGCAAAGCTGGAACCAGACCGTCCTGACCGCGCTGAAGTCGGGCACCCAGTGCGTGATCGTGCACTACTATCCGGGCGGGTCGAACACCGCTGGAATGCTCACTGACCCCTCCGGCATCGCCGGGATCGTCTCCACCCTGCACAGCGAGCTCAGCCAGTACGCCGGCATCGCCAACCCGGCCAGCATCCCGATCCTGGTCACCGAGACCAACTCCACCCTCGACCTGGACACCCAGCCCGCCGCGCTGTTCGCTGCCGACATGGACATGACCTGGCTGGAGAACGGCGTCACCAGCGTCGACTGGTGGAACGAGCACAACGGAGAGGGCACGGTCAGCACAGTCAACGGTGCCACCGACTACGGCGACCAGGGCATCTTCTCCAACAACACCAACTCCGGCGGCACCACCGAGCCCGCCGTGGACACCCCGTTCGCGCCTTACTACGGCATCGAGATGCTGTCCAAGCTCGCCACTCCTGGCTCCACGATGGTCACCTCGAGCAGCAGCCAGGCGCTGCTCAAAGTGCACTCCGTGCGCGACGCGGCGGGCAACCTCAACGTGCTGATCGACAACGAGGACCCGTCCAACTCCTACACCGTCAGCCTCGGCTACTCCGGCTTCTCGCCGTCCGGCACTCCCACCGTCTACACCCTGGCCAACAACGCGACAACGATCACCAGCGCCCCCGGCTCGGCGACGTCAGCCACCGTCGCGCCGTACTCGCTGACGGTTGTGCACATCCCCGGGTCCGGCGGCACCGGCATCACCGCCCCCGGCGCACCCGGCCAGCCGGTCGCGTCCGGCCTTTCGTCGAGCACCTCGGGCAACAACACCGGGACCGCGACGCTGACCTGGCCCGCGTCCGCTGCCGGTACCTACCCAGTCGCGAACTACCAGGTCTACTCCGGCAGCACGCTGATCACGACGACGACCGGGACCAGCGTCTCGCTGACCGGCCTGACCATCGGAGCCAGCTACACCTACGAGGTAGTCGCGGTCGACAGCCACGGCAACCCATCGCTGCCGTCGCCGCCGATCACATTCACCGTGCCACCCCCGGCCAACGCCACCTGCGCCGTGCATTACGCAGAGACCGGCAGCTGGCCCGGCGGGTTCCAGGCCAGTGTGACGATCACCGACGAGGCCGCCAGCGCGGTGAACGGCTGGCAGCTGACCTGGACCTGGCCGAACTCGGGCGAGGCGATCACCCAGCTGTGGAACGGCACGGAGACCCAGTCCGGCACCGCAGTGACCGTGGCCAACGCCAGCTACAACATCACGATCGGCGCCAGCGGCGGCACGGTGAACTTCGGGTTCACTGGCTCGGACTCCGGGCAGACGCCAGCCCCCGCTGCCTTCCACCTGAACGGGGCTATCTGCAGTAACAACTAACCCTCCGGGCCAGCCCGGCGTCACTGTCATCCGGCCTGGCCCCAGGCCGCCCGCCGTCGTGGGCAGAGTGGCAATAAACAACGATTGTCAATGGTCATGCTCGGAATGCTTCGCGAGCCTTCCGCTGTATCCCATAACAACGCACAGCTGGAAAGCACCGACGGCGTCAACTACTCGGCCCTCGCGGCGCTCTCGCAGGTCAGCGGCTTGAGCTGCCCGGTGTGATCAGGCCGGTTTCATACGCGACCACGACCGCCTGGGCGCGGTCGCGGAGGTTCAGCTTGGCCAGGATGCGGCCGACGTAGGTCTTTGTCGTCTGCTCGGCAATGACCAGGGTGTTGCTGATCTCGGTATTAGACAGGCCCTGGGCGATCAGCCGCAGCACCTCGGTTTCCCGCTGGGTGAGCGCATCCAGGGCTGGGGGAGGAGGCTGATCCGGTCGCTGCTGGCGGGCGAAGTCCGCGATCAGGCGCCTGGTCACCGACGGGGCGAGCAGGGCCTCCCCGGCTGCCACCACGCGGACGGCGGCCACCAGCTCCGCGGCGGTAGCGTCCTTGAGCAGGAAACCGCTCGCCCCGGCCCGCAGCGCCGCGTAGACGTAGTCGTCGAGGTCGAACGTGGTGAGCATGAGCACACGCGGCAAAGCTGGCCGGCCCCGGCGCCGAGGATCTCGCGCGTCGCCTGCAGCCCGTCCATGACCGGCATCCGCACGTCCATGAGGACAACGTCAGGTTCCAGATGCCGCACCTGGCGGACCGCGTCGGCCCCGTCGGCTGCCTGGCCTACCACCTGTAGGCCAGGCTGGGCTGTGAGCACCGCGGCGAAGCCCTCGCGGACCATCGCCTGATCGTCAGCGATCAGGCATCGAGTGCTCCCCGTACCGGCCGCGCTCATGCCGTCTCGCCAAGGGCCAGGACCGCCTCGCCGAGCGGCAGGACCGCGGAAACCACGAAGCCGCCCGCCGGGGTTGGCCCGGCAGACAGCGACCCGCCGAGCAGCGCCACCCGCTCGCGCATCCCGGTCAGGCCGTGGCCAGGCCCGCGCTCGCCGCCAGGCCGGACCGGCGGCCCGCCAGGGCCGTTGGCCACCCTGAGCTGGACCGCCTCGGCGTCGTGATCAAGCGTCACCATGACGGCCGCTCCCGGCGCGTGCTGGCTGGCGTTGGACAGGGACTCCTGGACGATCCGGTACGCGCACACCCCGACCCCGGCGGGCACCTTGCTCAATCCAGCGGGCAGCGACAGTTCGACGGTTACGCCGGCCCGCCGGGTGGCGTCCACGAGCGCGGGCACGTCCGCCAGCTCAGGCTGCGGCTCGAGCTGGGCGGGCTGGTCCTGGCGCAGCACCCCGAGCAGCCGCCGCATTTCCGCCAGGGCCTCCCGCGCCACCTCGCTCATCGCGGCGAACTCCGCGCGGGCATGCTCGGGCAGCCCGCTGAGCCGGTACGGCGCGGTCTCGGCCTGGACCGCGATCAGCGACACGTGATGCGCCACCACGTCGTGCAGTTCCCGCGCGATCCTAGTCCGCTCAGCCAGCACGGTCCGCCGCTCCTGCTCGGCCTCGGTGCGCTCGGTCTGCGCGTCCAGCGCGCGCTGGGTACGCAGCCGGGAACCGATGCTGTCGACCGCGATCGCGGTCGCGGTGAAGATCATGGTGGCGCTGGCAGGCCCGTTCAGGTCGGGGAAGTCGCGGATGAGCCACGCGCCCCACGGGAGCAGGGTCAGCGCCCACATCCACCACAGGGCCGGCCGCCGCTGGCGGACTCCGGCCAGGCAGAACGCCGCGAGCAGCGCGAGCACCTGCGGCGGACCCCACGGCCAGCCGCCCCACCAGGCGGCGGACACCAGCGGGCTGAGCAGCAGGGCGAGCCAGCCGGCCCGCCAGGCCAGCATCGGGTACCAGGCTGCTAGGGGCAGCGGCAGTACTACCACGAGCGCGAGGGCGAGCTGCGCCGGACTAGCCGGCGGCTGGCCATCCCCGGGTGCGACCTGGTGCACGTGGGTCACGCTGATCCAGCCCATCGCCACCGTGGCCGCCGCCAGCGCGGCATACGCGGTCCGGCGTTCCGTTGGCGACCGCCAGCGCCAGGACGGTGCCGGTGCGGAGCCTGCCAGAGCCTGGATAAGCCCGTGCCACGCCGCCGCCGCGACCAGGGGTATCCGCTGCATGTTCCAAGGTTAGGCCGCCGGGGCCGCCAGCCCATCCCTCTCTCGTGGTCATACCCGGGTATCACTCCCGGCCACCGCCGGGGCCGGCTGCCACGGTGGTAGCACCCAGGATCGGCCGCTGTGGTGTGACGACGCGGGACGAAAACGCCGGGCAGCCTGTACGCCATGAACCAGAACAGCACGATGAACGTTGAGATCACCGGCCTGACCCGGCGCTTTGGGTCCGCGACCGCCGTGGCGGGGGTTGACCTGCGGGCGGGTCCAGGAGTGTTCGGCCTGCTGGGGCCGAACGGCGCGGGCAAGACCACCCTCTTGCGCATGATGGCGACCGCGGTCTCGCCGACCTCCGGCCAGCTGCGGCTGCTCGGCCGTGATCCGGCTGGCTACGGCCCGCGCCGTGAGATCAGGCGCAGGCTCGGCTACCTGCCGCAGAACCCCGGTTACTACCCGGGGTTCACCGTGACAGAGTTCGTTGAGTACTTCGCGCTGCTCAAGGAGGTGCCGGCGGGAACGGTCCGCCAGGCGGTAGCGACCGCGATCGACCGGGTCGGGCTGGCCGACCGGCGCAAGCACCGGCTGCGCACCCTGTCCGGCGGGATGCTCCGCCGCGCGTGCATCGCGCAGGCCATCGTCAACGAGCCGGAGCTGGTGCTGTTCGACGAGCCGACGGCCGGCCTGGACCCGCAGCAGCGGGTGACGTTCCGTGCCCTGCTCAGAGAGCTGGGACAGCACGCCACCGTAGTGGTGAGCACGCACCTGGTCGAGGACGTCGGCGCGGCGTGTGCCGAGGTCGCGCTCATGGACCGGGGCCGGATCGTCTTCCAGGGCACGCCGGACGAACTGATGGCGTGCGCCGACGGGCAGGCCGCGGGGGACACGCCGCTGGAGCGCGGCTACACCGCCGCGCTGGACAGGGTCCAGTCGTGATCGCGGTCATGCGCATGCTGCGCCTTGAGCTGCGCCACAACGCGATGGCGCTGATGGTGCCCGTCGTGGCCGTGCTGTTCTGGTTCACCACCTACCGCAGGGTCATGGCCATGCCGCCGCTATGGAACCTGCGCGCGGCGGGCCTGCAGATGTACTCGGTGATCGACTTCGTCACGCCGCTCACCGGGGCAGCGGCCTGGATGGGGTCGCGGGAGTCCCGCCGCCGCGTCGCCGACGCGGCGGCGATCACCCCGCGGGCGCGGTGGGCCCGGCTGCTCACTACCTGGGCCGCGACCACGATCTGGGCACTGGTGGCGTACCTGGGGTGCGTCGCCGTGCTCTACGGGATGACGGCCGGGCAGGTGACCGGGGGCGGTCCGCTGTGGTGGCCGGTCGCGGTCGCCGCCGTCAGCCTGCCCGCGTTCACCGCCCTCGGGTTCGCCGCCGGCGTGCTCTTGCCCACGAGGTTCACCGCGCCGATCGCCGCCATCGCCGCGTTCTTCGTCCTCGCGCTCAGCACCGAGCTGATCGGGCACAACAGCCATTCCTACTGGCAGATCGCGCCGATCGTCGCCGTCGCCTGGAACCTGGGACCCAACCCGGGGGTGGCGACCTTCTACCCGTACCTGCCCGACCTGTCCATCGCCCAGGTGATGTTCCTCGCTGGGGCTGCCGTGACGCTGCTCGGCACGCTCGCCCTGGTGGGAGGGAGCCGCGCAGTGCGCGCCGCCGGCGCTGGCGTGACCGCGGCCGGCCTGGCCGCGGCTGCCACCGCGGTCCTGCTCGTCGGCACCGCCACCATGGACTCGCACGGCATGATGCGCATTCCTGCCCTGCACGACGCCGCGAACGACCAGCCAGTGCGATTCACCCCAGCGTGCAGCCACACGGCCATCCCGGTCTGCCTGAACCCCGCCTACGCTGCCTACCTTGCATCCACGACGGCCGCCCTTGAGCCGGTACTCAACGAGATCGCCGGCCTGCCGGGCGCACCGGCCCGCATCCTCCAGGAGGCCGCGACGTACCGGGTGGACCCCCGCGATGGCAATGAGGTAAGGCCGGCCGAGGGGAACACGAATGGCGAGGCCGTTTACCACCTGCTGCTTCCCGCCCAGCTGCCGGGACCGACGCTGACCACCGCGCAGATGGCCAGCCAGGTCAAGTGGGCGGACGGGCCTAACATCGTGGCGAACTTCATCGGTGCCGGACCCGGCGCGTCTCAGGCACAGAACGCGGTCGCCGCCGCGCTGGCCATGATCCTCGGCCGCGTGAGTGCCGACCCGAACCTTCAGGCCAGCCCGAACGGAGAAGCCCCAGGCGGGCCCGGCCTGAGCGACCTTGGCGGCGTTATCCGCGACACCCCAGCGCAGCCGGCGGCCGAGCGGTTCGCCGCGCTGCCCCCGCAGGCACGCAGGGCCTGGCTCGCCACCCACCTCGCCGCGCTGCGCGCAGGCCAGATCACACTGTCCCAGCTCCCATGAGCACACCTCCCAGGAGCACGCTTCCCATGAGCACACCCCCCGTTAGCACGACTGGCTCAGCGGCCACACCCGGTCAGGGGAGCACGCCCGCGCAGACGACCACGCCAGGCCGGGCGACCGAACCCGGCCTAGCCACCGCGGCACGCCTGATGCGGCTGTACGCGGTCAGCCGCCGGATCCCGGCGGCGCTGGCCGCGATCGCGGGCTGCGCGATCGCGTTGCGGGTCGCGCTCCTCGGCCACTGGGACGCCTACGGCGCCCTGCAGCTCCCGCTGGTCATCGAGACCGCCGCGGCGACCATGGTTGCGGCCACGGTCGCGAGCCCGTTCGGCGAACCGGAGCGAGTATGCGGGCGGTGGCTGCCGTTCCTGCGGCTCGCCGCGACGGTCGCGCTCACAGCCGCAGCGACGGGCGCACTCGTGATAGCAGCAGCGACCGGCGGGCACCTGGCAGGCGGCACGCTCGACGTCCTCAGGAACGTCGCAGGCATCACCGGCCTCGGCCTGCTGTGCGCCGGCGCCCTGGGTGGCAGCCTGTCCTGGACCGGCCCCACGGCCTACCTGCTCCCGGGTGTCTATGCGTTGTACACGCAGTGGCACGGGCCCGCGCTCACCACGCCGTGGCTCTGGCCTGCCCGTCCGCCGCGCGACCTAGGCGGTGCGCTGTGCGCCGTCCTCGTTTTCGCCGCCGGGCTCGCGGTCATCACCATGCGCGGCGCCCGCGACCGGCACGGCGACGGCGAGTGAGGCCCCGGTTCCCCCGCCCGCCCGATGCGCCGCGGCCGAAGTATGGTCCGGCTAGGTCGGCATCGCGCAGAAGACCGGCTTCGGCTGCGCGAGGACGCAGCAGCAGACCGCGCACAGCCGGACGGTCCTGGACCAGCGACTCGCGTGCTGCCGACTTGTCCGCTGACGAGCAATGCCCCTGCGCGACGGTCATGTCGTGGCCGAAGACCCGGCCCCTGCCCCTCGTGCTGCAGAGCCGGGCATCGGCCGCGCCCGCGGTGCCGCCCGCGAGCTCGCCGGAGCAGGCCAGCGTCCCGGCGGACTTTGCGCAGCCGAGGGGTCAAAGGCTCGAACGAGGCGCATAACGCCCTTGCGCTTAGGCTCAGCGCCGAACTAGCGAGCGACACAGCCGGTTGTTCATAAGGCGACAACAGCCGGGTGCTAACGGAACAGAGTCTGCGGAATCCGGACTCCGGCCTGCTGCGGGAATGGCTGTCGCGGCGGGACGGCATGACTGGCCGGCAACCGGTTGGGCGCGGCCCCGGCTGGCGCTTTCCCTCACAGGAGGGGATTAGTATTCCTTTCATGGCCCAGAGAATTCAGACCCTGCTCATCGACGACCTCGACGGCGGCGAGGCGGCCGGCACCGTCCGCTTCGGCCTGGACGGCACGGAATACGAGATCGACCTCAGCGCCGCGCACAACGACGAGCTCCGCAAGGAACTGCAGCAGTACCTCGCGCACGCCCGGCGGACCGGCGGCACCGCCAGGAGCGCAGCGCGCACCCGGCGCGGCAGCGCCGCCGTCGACACCGCCAAGGTCCGCGAGTGGGCCAAAGAGCAGGGCATCGAGGTCAAGGACCGCGGCCGAGTCCCCGCCAACGTCGTCGAGCAGTACCAGACGGCCGCAGGAGCGTAACCCCTAACCGGCGCGCCCCACATCGCTGCGGGGATTCGCAAGGCGACAGCGCATAACCGCCTAATACACCCTGCCGTCCCGGCAGGCCCCGGGCAGCCCTATTCTCCGGGTCTTCCCTCGCCGGGAAGATAGGGGAATGGCACCGGGGACGTTCCGGACGGCCGGATCCCGCTGCGCCCCAGCGACCTGAATCGCAGCCTGCGGTTCGAGCGTGCTGGACCTGGCCGTCTACCGAGAGCTCGGCCCAGCGGCCACCACGGGGATGGTCTTCTCCCCGGCCAGGAACTGCCTGGACGCGAGCGCGCGTAGCCGTTCGCCGCGGCTCTGAAGGGTTCCTATGTGCTGTTGTTGCCCGCGCATAATTGGACGTTCGGATCACGATTGGGTGCTGGCAAGAGTGACCGCCGTCGTGTGGATTTATTTTGATCGGGATGGCAGCCGACGGGCAGCCGTCCCGGCGGATTCCTTAGTTGATAGCATTAAGCCTTTTCCAACTTGTTCGTAATCAAGTTATGACTTTGAGTGGTTGATAACGTTGTCGCGACGGGTCGGCCGTGGCTGGGTCACGCGGCTGCGGGAACGGCGAAGCCCCTGGTAAGCGAGGGATTACCACATCTCATCGCCATCACCAGGGGCTTCTTCATGCTGTTCTACCGTGCCGCGCTGCCGCTGTCATCCAGGACCCTCAACTTCACCGCCGGGGTCGTCCGCCGGCACCTGAAGGCGATCGGGTCGCGGTGGCGGAAGCTCAGCCCGGGCCGGGAAGCCCTGCTCGTGCTCGCCTACCTGCGCAAAGGGGAGACGTTCGACGAGCTTGCCGCCGGGTTCGGGATCGGCAGGACCACGGCGCGGCGGTACGTGAACGAGGTCGTCGAACTGCTCGCGGCCAGGGCGCCGAAGCTGCGGCGGGCGGTCCGGGACGCTAAAAGGGCAGGTCACGCCTACGTCATCCTCGACGGGACGCTCATCGCGATCGACCGGGTCGCCGCAGACAGGCCGTTCTACTCGGGCAAGCACAAAAAGCACGGGATGAACCTGCAGGTCATCGCCTCGCCCGACGGGGACGTCCTGTGGGTCTCCGGCGCGCTGCCCGGGTCCGTCCACGATAAAAAGGCCGAGTGGGTCTGGGGCGTCCTCGACGAGCTGGAGAAAGCCGCCTGGTCACCCTCGCGGACAAGGGATACCAGGGCAGCACCTGGGCGAAGGTCCCGTACAAGGGCAGGAACAAGCCGGAGTCGCAGAAACAGGCCAACAAAGCCCACGCCAAGCTCCGCGCCCTCGGCGAAAGGGCAAACGCGCAGCTCAAGGTAGGGAAGATCCTCGCCAAGCTCCGCTGCTGCCCCTGCGCGCCGGGAAACTCGCCAAAGCAATCCACGTATTGCAGCTCCGCGAGGCATAACCAGGTTGGAAACAGCTCATTGGGTAATCCTGGTCTTGTAGCCTCAGCGGTCGGTTAGCCTCCCTGCTCTCCGGCGTCATCACGTGTCTTCAGCTGGAATCCGGGCGGTCCCTCCCCGGATCTGGAATGTCAGCGCGCAGCTCAGCCTCGTATGCCGCACGCTGCTGCTTCCCCGCGTCCTTCTTGCTAATAGCCGGGTCGTTCCTGTCGAATCTGGCCTTCTTTTTAGAAGGGACGCATTCCATCTTTACGAGCACGCCGAACGGGGGAGACTTAAAGGACAGCATCAAACTCGGAGGCTCGCATTCACACCGGAACGGCTCGGCCCCAGACAAAGGCCGCACCTCCATAAGGTAGTGCACGGAATTTGCCGTCACAGAGCCATTTCCTGACCAGTCACCGTGCTTACCGCCATAGCGGGTGTCGATGAGCTCGCCTTCCGCTGGTTCCCACTCCTCGCCGAACATCTCTGCTCCCTCCTGCTTTCGCCGCCTGCGTGCTTTGCTCTGCCTGGGGCTCTTACTGCCGGTCGGGTTTCCCCGAAAGTGCCGTCCCGCAGGGCTGTCCGCTCGGTTCAGTCCGTCGAGAGTCGCACAACGCTTCTTGCTGTCCTCTTAACGTCTGCTGAAAGTGACGTCGGGCGGGCCGACGGCCATTTCACCGCACTGTTCCGGCCGCCGGCCTCCGCGCAAGCTATTAGCGGCATACCGGCCACGGCTGGGCGTGGCGTGGTGATCTTCGTGTTCGTAAGCTCGTCGTCGCTTGCCGGTGTAAGTCCGGTCCGGGTAACTGCCAGGGCCCGGGCAGTGGTCCTGAAACCCCGATTGGGTAGACAAAACTCCACCGTGGACAGGGGGGAGGACCGGCCCCACGCGCGGAACTCGGCACCGAGCACGCCCATCTCCAGTACGGCCTTCGCCATCCGATGACCGCTGGAACCTGGACGGACTACTTCGTCAGATCGAGCGCACCAGCGGGCCGATCGGGCACCGGGGGTGTAGCGGCAACCCGACGGCGGCCGGTGAGGGCGAGATACGCGCATCGACATCCCCAGCTCACGCTGCAGGTCACGCAGGACGTTGAGCACGGTGCCCTGGATCGAGACGTCGAGGGCGGAGGTGATCTCGTCGGCGATCACCACATCGGGCGCAGCGCCCAGCGCGCGACCGCGGCGCGCGCCAGGGTGGACTTGCCGGAGCCGGATTCCCCGACCGGGCCGACAACTTCTCCGTTCGGGACGGTCAGGTTAACCCGGTCCACGGGTATACGGGTGGCGGGCGGCGGTGGCCAGTTCGGCGGCCGGCAGGTCCTCCACGATCCGTCCCGCGTACATGACCATCACCCGGTCGCACACCTGCCCGACCACGGTGACGTCGTGGCTGATGAGCACGATCGCGACATCGTCGGCGGCGCGGATCGCCTGCAGCAGGCGCAGTACCGGCGTTGCCCGATCATCGCGCGCTGGCGCACTGCCGCCGTGAGGCTTTTCTGGTGACGGTGAACGCGGAGGGCACGGTCCGTTCGAGATGACGGGTTTGCGGGTTTGACTTGGCTTTGTCAGCCGCCCGCCCGTCGGTCGATTTAGTCTGCTCCCACCAGAGAGAAATCGGCTGAGCCCGGGCCACGCAAAGCGTCACAATAATGTCACGAACTTGTTGACGTGGCAGACGCCGTTGCGCTGGCGCCGCTCGTGGTCGGCCTGACGAATTGGCCGCGGGCAGGAAAGACGGGTAGCCAAAGCCGCGAAGCTGACCCTGAGGCTGGCCTAAGCAGAAGGCGCTGATCAACCAGTTAACAGCCCGCTGACCGGGCAAGGCGATGCTCCGAATTCAGCTTGTTCTTGGGCACAGGTAACCCTTCGACCCGGGAAAGCGACGAGAACCCACCGCGCGATCCTAGCTGCCCCCGGTCGTTGACGGAGGGTAGTCGAATCGCTACGTTACGCGCAGGCGTCTTGAGCTAGACGCCGCGATGCGCGTCTGCGAGATGCGCTGGACGAACTCCTATCGAAGGGACCTTCATGGATCTCCTGCTGTCCGGATGGCGGCTGAAACGAGGCTTGGCTGTCGCCTCGGCCGCTGCGCTCGCGACGGGTGTGATGGCCTTGACCGTCAGCCCCGCCAGCGCGGCACCGCCGCCCCCTCCCGTCTCGATCGCCTCGGAGATCGCGCACGGCGCGCATGCCTCGCAGCCCGCCTTGACCAGCGCGAACTCCCGCTCTACGCGCGTGTGCTCGGACATGATCGTCGGCCGCCACTCATGCTTCGTGCTCAAGCGCGGTGGCTTGCACCCGATCCCCGCAAGCGCCTCGCCGGACGCGGTCCCGGCGGGCGTCGGCTACGCACCCTCTCAGCTGCAGTCCGCCTACGAACTCACCGCAGCCTCGGCCTCCGCCGGTTCGGGCCGCACCATCGCGATCGTCGACGCATACGACGACCCGACCGCCGCGAGCGATCTGGCCGCCTACCGCTCGGCCGCCGGGCTGCCCGTCGTCCCCAGCTTCAAGAAGGTCAACCAGAACGGCGCGACCTCCCCGCTGCCAGGCGAGGCGCCGCCCAGCGACGACTGGACCCTCGAGGAGTCGCTCGACCTGGACATGGCCTCGGCGATCTGCCCGCTGTGCAACATCGTGCTGGTCGAGGCCACCAACGACAGCGGCACCGGGCTGTACGTGGCTGAGAACACCGCCGCGAGCATGGCCGGCTACATCTCCAACTCCTGGGGCGGGTCCGAGTCGTCCTCGGACACCTCGCTCGACTCCTCGAACTTCAACCACCCGGGCGACGTGATCACCGCGTCTGCGGGCGACTCGGATTTCGGCGTAAGCTACCCGGCGGCGTCGCCAAATGTCGTCTCGGTCGGCGGCACCGCCCTCAGCACGGCCTCGAACTCGCGCGGCTGGAGCGAGTCGGTCTGGAACGACGGCGGCGGTGAGGGCACCGGGTCCGGCTGCTCTGCCTTCGAGCCGCAGCCGTCCTGGCAGACCGCGCTCCACCTGTCTGGCTGCTCCAAGCGGATCGACAATGACGTCGCGGCGGACGCCGACCCGAACACGGGGGTCGCGGTCTACGACACCTCCAACGGCAACGGCGGGTGGAACGAGGTCGGCGGCACCAGCGCCTCCTCGCCGATGCTGGCCGCCATGTTCGCCCTCGCGGGCAGCCCCGGAACCACCCCGGCGAACGACATCTACACCCACACGACCAACTTCTTCGACGTCACCACCGGCAACGACGGCTCGTGCAGCCCGGCCTACCTGTGCACCGCGGAGACTGGGTACGACGGCCCGAGCGGCATCGGCACCCCGGACGGCATCGGCGGCCTGGTCACCGGCACCAGCGCCGGCAACACCGTGACAGTGAGCAACCCCGGTAACCAGGCTGGCACCGTCGGCACGGCGGCCAGCCTGCAGATCGGCGCCACCGACTCGGCGTCCGGCCAGACGCTCACCTTCACCGCCAGCGGGCTGCCCGCGGGCCTGTCGATCAGCTCCTCCGGCCGGATCTCCGGCACGCCCACCACTGCGGGCACCTCGAGCGTTACGGTGACCGCGACCGACACGACCGGGGCGCACGGCTCGGCCGCCTTCAGCTGGGTGATCAGCAACCAGGGCAGCTGCAGCACCCACACCCAGCTGCTGGGCAACCCCGGGTTCGAGACCGGCTCGGCCGCGCCATGGTCGGCCACGGCCGGCGTCATCAACCCGAACGGGGCGGGCGAGACCTCGCACTCCGGCAGCTGGTACGCCTGGCTGGACGGCTACGGCACCACCCACACCGACACGCTGTCCCAGACGGTGACCATCCCGGCAGGCTGCAGCGCGACGTCGTTCAGCTTCTGGCTGCACATCGACACCGCCGAGACCACCACCACGACCGCGTTCGACAAGCTGACGATCACGGCGAATGGCACCACGATCGCCACTTTCTCCAACCTCAACCACGCCAACGGCTACCAGCAGCACACCTACTCGCTCGGCAGCCTCGCCGGCAGCGCCGTCACCGTGAAGTTCACCGGAACAGAGGACTCCTCACTGCAGACCTCCTTCGTCGTGGACGACACCGCCATCAACCCGAACTAACCAACTGCACGGCACGGCGCCTGGGCGGTGGGCTACCCCCCCGCCCAGGGCTGCCGTGTGGCTCACCCGGTGGCGTAGCGGGCTAGCAGCGCGATGGGCACCCTGGGCGTTCGGGCTCTGGTCAGGCAGCCGGATTCTCCGCCCGTCTTCACCGCTCCTGCCGCGAGGTAATCCCGCTGCCGCTGCGCGCGTGGTCGGGTGAAGAGCTATCCGTTTGCCGGGATGACGAGGCTCTCGAGGTCGTCCGGGTAGTCGGTGAGGAGCTCGTATCCGTCTTCGGTCACGGCGACCGTGTCGGAATGCCGGAATCCGCCGACCTCGGAGTCGTAGAGGCCCGGCTCGACGGTGAACACCATGCCGGGCTGCAACGGCGCAGGGTTTCCCACGTCGATGAACGGCGTCTCGTGCACTCGAAGGCCGGTACCGTGTCCCACGTGCTGGCGCCAGTAGCTAGTGAGGCCGTGCTTCTCGAAGTACGCGTTCACCGCGCCGTCGACGTCGGCGCTGGTGGCACCCGGAACGATCGCGTCGAACGCCGCCTTGCGCGCTGCGAGCATGTGGTCGAAGAGCCAGCGCATCCGGTCAGTCGGCTCGCCGATCACCATCGTGCGCTCCAACTCTGCGTGGTAGCCCCAGACGGGCGCGCCCGTCTCGCTCACGAGCACCTGGCCGGGTTGGAATCCGATGTTGTGCGCGACGGCGTGAGCCCAGGCGCTGCGGTGGCCGATCTGGCCCCGGTAGCCTGCTTTGACTCCGTCTCCTGACCCCAGAAGTCCGCCCGGTCCGCGTTCGGCGAGCATCGTCAGCGTCGCCTCGCTCTGCGCGCGCAGGCTGGCCTCGGCCTCGGTGCTGCCGGGCACGCTGTATTGCTGGAGAAGCCGGTGGGCGTGCGAGCACCAACGGCCGCTCTCGCGGAGCAGTTCCACCTCGGCCGGGCTCTTGCGCGCGAGCATCGTCTCGATCTGCGCGGCGATGTCGATGATCTCGGCGCCGGTCACCTCACTGAGCTTCGGGCCGATGTAACCGAGGATCCCGGGATAGCCGTCGTGGTCGGCTGCGATCGTCCCGCGCAGGCCGAGGTCGGCGGCGACGCGGCCCAGAATCCGCATCGGGTGCTCGAGACCGGGGTACTCCGGGTAGGTCTCGATGCGCTCGAAGTCCGCTTCGGCCCGTGTGCGCTCGAGCTCGAACCCGGCGACGAAGATCACGTCGTCGCCTGCCGCGTTCTGGAGATACACGGTCGGACGCTCGGTCGACAGAAACCGGAATCCGGTGAGGTAGGTGATGTAAGTCGGGTCACAGACCACGTAGCCCGCGGCGCCGAGCGTCCGTACGTGCTCGCTCAGACGTGCACGACGGTCGGCGTGCTCGGCGGCAGAGATCGCGTCAGCCATTTCGTTCCTCCATTTCACGTATGTTCGCATGCGGCCCCCACGCCAGCCTGCTGCCCTTCCTGCGAGTAGCCGGCTACCAATTCAATGGCACATTCTGAACGCTCTGCCAAGCCTTGCGTGGCCTCGTGTCGGTAGCTGATGGCTCCGCACTTGGCTGCCGCGTCTTGGGCTACGGCCGGCTATTTCTGAGAGCCTGCTCGAAAACTCGGGCGGTCTGCGGCTGGGGTGTGATGCTGGCTGTGCGGGCGTGGTGGCGTGGAGGAGATCGCACCTGCGGGCCGCAGGAGTCCGCGTTTCCTGGCCGCTGTGTCCGCGCCTCGGCTGGAGCCTGCCCGGGTCATGGTGGCAGCGGTGTTGATGATGGCGGGGCGCCGTATTCGCCAGCGGCGTAGCGGATCGTCTGGTTCATGTCGTTGGTCGCCTGACGCAGATCATGCTGGTCGTAGTCGGCGCCCGGCGGGCCTTCTGCGGGAACTGTTCGGCGACTTCGCTCGTGGTCCGCGAGGCGCGGCAGCCGGGTCCGGCTGGCCCTGGACAAGGGCCTCGGAGCCGGGCTGGGTTACCGGGACTGAGGCGGGCGCCGGGTCGTCGGCGGGTACCAGCGGCCTGCGGACGCGGAAGGCGATCACTAGCAGGAACAGCAGCAGGGCCATGCCGCCCAGGATGTAAGCGTTGCCCCAGATGAGCTGGAAGCCGTGCCAGTGGTACTCGGGATACGAGGGGCTGTCGCCGTGCAGGGCGAACACGGCCGGCTGGGTGTTCTCCTGAAGCCAGATCAGGCCGAGGGAGAACTTGCCGAGGTTGCGGGCCTGCGTGAAGAGCGCGTCGGGCCAGGCGGCGTAGGTGAAGATCATCCCGGCGATCGCCAGCCAGAGCCAGCGGGCGGCCCCCTTCGCGCCGCTGCGGGCCCCGCTGATCGCGTAGTGTCCAGCGACCGCGACCGCGAGCGCGATCCAGACCCAGTGGTGGTCCCAGCTGATCGGGGAGACCAGCAGCCCGGTCAGCGCGGTCGTCAGGATCGCGACCACGTGATACCCCGCCCGCTCGAGCAGGTAAGCGGCGCTGATGCCGAGAATGACGGCGAGCACCGAGGCGAGGAACCAGGGGACCGTGCCCGCGTGGATGGACCCCGTCAGCCGGGTGGCGAGCCCGCGCAGCGACTGGTCGCCCGCCCAGCCGGCGAAGCCGGTCCGGTTCCCGTCGGAGATGACCAGGCCGTGCAGCCACCACTTGGACGAGTCGTGCGGCAGGGCGATGAAGCCGATGACGACGGTTGCCAGGAAGCCGCCCGCGCAGCCGGCCGCCTCGCGCCACTTCCTGGTCACCAGCAGGTAGGGGATGAAGATGAGCGGGGTGAGCTTGATGCCGGCCGTGATCCCGGTCGCCGCCCCCTTCCACCAGCGGTACTTGCCGTTCTTGGTGTGGTCGGGCTGGGTCAGGTCCCACGTGATGACGGCCATCAGGATCAGGTTGATCTGGCCGAGGTAGATGGTCCGCACCACCGGCTGGAGCCAGAAGGTGACCGCCGCTGCGAGCAGGGCGACACCGAGCCGCACCCGGCGGTCGCGGTAGCCGAGGGCGCCGAAGGTGAACCAGAGCGCGGCCGGCAGGCAGATCATGTTCGCGATGACCGACAGTGCATCAAGCGGGGTCGTCGGGATGAACGACGCCAGCGCGAAGGCGATCGCCGCGAACGGAGTGTAGGTGAACTGAAGCTTCAGCGAGCTGTAGCCGTGCCAGTCGTAGAGCGGGTATTTCTTCGCCGGGTCGTAGTACGGGGTCACATGCCGCACGATCAGCCCGCCGTCGCGGTAGACGGTCAGGTCCACCATGTTCAGCGCGCCGGACCGGCCGCTCGCCGCCAGGAAGACGAGCCAGCTGACGAGGACGGCGGCGAAGGCGGCCGCGCCGGCCCGGGCGAGCCGGGTCCCCGCGGCGCGGGTCTGGCCCTCAGGCTTATCTTTACTGTCGCCCTGGGCTGTGGCACCGGTCGAATTCACACCGGTAAACGATATCGGGTAACCGACCCGCACTCGGCCCGCATCACCGTGTCCTGGATGATGCCGAGTAGGCCGGAGTCTTCGGCGGGAGCCAGGCACTGTAGGCAAGGACGCCGCTCTCGTCGTTTCGGCCAGGTTCGGGCTCGTGTCTATCGATGCCGTCATCTCACGCGACATCGGTTCAGTTTCCCGGCACCAGGAGATCTTCACGTAGGGTCTGACATTCCGGTTCGCAGTCGGAAGCGGGTGCCGTTAGCTGTCTTGATCCTCCGGCGCGTCGCTAGTGACTGTCTCCTGAGGGTCCACGCCTGTGAAGTCGCGGGCAGTGGATCCGCCAGTCGGGCGCTGGGACTGACCCTGAGGTGGTCCATCGAAACGACCCGGCGACTTGCCCTCCTGTTTTACGACGTCCTCGCCGTGCCGAGTGATGCTCTCACCCACATTGCCGCCGGTCATATCTGGACCCTGCAATGCTGGCCCGGTAGCTTCTTCCTGGGTGTCGTTGGCCTCCCACGCCTTCTTGTTTGCCTCTTTTGCGCGCTGCTTGGCCTCGCCGGTCCCGGGAGCGTCCGGGGCCCAGCCGTGCGTATTCTCATCCACTGTGCCTGGTTCGAAGTCCCCCGACGTCTCGGCCTCATTACCCGGCTGATGGGTGTCAGACATCTTTGTCACATCCCTTCGGAGTCACATGTGTCCCAAAGCTCTGCTGCGTGGACACATGTGTCTGCACCGTGCTCACCCGTTGCCCAACCAGGCGGAAGGTAAACGTGCAAGTGAATCCGACGAAGCGCGCAACCTGACTGTCAGAGCTGCGCGGGGAACCACAGCAGCGCCCACGGGCGCCGAAACGCGGCGTCATCGATCCCTGAACGCTCCTGCGGGCTGGGCCATGTAGGGGTGCCCGGTCACGATCGATAATGACACCGGACTGCTGGAGGGGACGCTGAAAACGCTGGGGCTGCCCGCGTGGGCGGTCACCCCGGAGGACATCGACCGGGTCGTCGGGGACCTGGCGGTGACGGGGCGGGCGGCGTCGACCCGGCGGGATCACGTGCAGATCTTCAAGGGATTCCACCGGTTCCTGCAGGCCAGCAAGGCGGTCGAGATCGAGGCCGCGTTCAGGGCGCGGCTGGTCTGCCCGGTGGATTTCGGCCGCGGCCCGTTCGGGAAGCTGCATGTCCGGTTCGGCAAGGGCGCCCGGGCTTCCGGGCCCCGGCCGCGGTGGTGTGCCGATGCTGGACGGCCTGGACCTGGTGCTGCACTGGTTCGTCGACGACGTGCGGGCAAGTTCCCCGACTCAGCCGTTCTGTTCGCGGATAAGTCCGGCGGCAGCCTGCATCCCGGGAGGATCCGCAACCGGCTTCGTTACCTTCATGCGGCCCTTCGGTCAGCGGCGTATTGGCCGGCGCGCCCGCGGGCTAATCTGACGCGCGGCTACCTCAGGACACCCGGCAGGAGCCGACAGCTTGGCTGTCGGCTCCTGCACGGTTATCAGCTACCGTTCGGGCTGGCCTGTTCGGCGATCCTTCCCCGAGCCTCCTGCGCATGGCTGGTCACGTCGGACGCCTGCGACTGGGCCTCGCCGGCCACCGTTGACGCGGCGTCAGCCGCGGTGTCCTTGACCGACTGGGCCCGCTGCTGCGCTGATTCGCGCAGCTGCTGCGCGGCGTCCTGCCCGGCCTGGGCGAGTCCCTGTGCCACCGGCTTGCCCTTTTCCACCGCCAGGTCCTTGACCTGTGCCGCCGCCTGCTGTTCGGGTGCGGTGGCGGGCAGCAGGGACGACAGCAGCCAGCCTGCCCCGAACGCGACCAGGCCAGCCGCGAGCGGGTTGCCCCGGGTGCGCCGCCGGGCCTGCTCCGGAGCGGAGCTGGCCAGGTCTGCGCCCGTCGAGGCCTTCGCGGCCAGAGTGTCCTTGGCAGAGGCGGCCGCGTCCCTCGCGGAACCGGCCGTCCCGCCTATGGCGGAGGTCGCATCAGACGTGCTTCCCATGATTGAGTCCTTGAGGCTAGTCACTGCCGAGCGGGTCTGCTGGGCCCGCCGGCTCACGATCTGCGACGGGCTGATCTTCTGGGCCAGCGCGTCGACGTCCGCGCTTAGGTTCTGCTGGGTCTGTTCGATACTGTTGCGGATCTGGTCTGGATCATTGGTCATGTTCGGCTCCTCGCCGCTGGCTTGAGCGTGTCCGGGAGTTCCCTAACCGTCTCGACGGTCTGTTCCGGCTTCGGGTTGACCTGCTTCATCCGGTCGCGCCCGACCACGAACAGCACGGCGCCGATGACCGCCCAGATGCCGGTGACGATGAGCGCCGCCCAGCCCTGGTCCATGAGATTCGCCAGTCCCCACCACAAGGCGATGGAGGCGAACAGCAGCACCATGTAGCCGGCGAAGCCCGCTCCGCCGAGCAGCCCGGCCGCCTTGCCGGTTTTGCTGACTTCCTGCTTGACTTCGGCCTTAGCCAGTTCGAGCTCCTGGCGCATCAGCAGAGACAGGTCCTGCGCCACGTGGCCGATCATCTCGCCGACCGAGGCGTTAGTTATGTCCTGGCCGGTCGCGCCGGTCGCGCCGGTCACGCCGGTCACGCCGGTCGCGCCGGTGCGCCGGTCGGATATCCGGTTCTGGTCGCGGCTGGGTCACGGTTATCTCGGCCCTTCGTAGCGCGGAGCCGTTCCCGGCTCAGCCGGGTACGTGGGTTCGGCCGGGTACGTGGGCTCAGCCGGGTACGCGGGCTCAGCCGGGTACGCGGCCTCGGCCGGGTAGGCCGGGGCGGCCGGGTAGGCCGGGGCGGAAGGGTCACCGAACTCGCCGCCCGCGGGATAGCCCGGCTCGTCCTGTACCGCAGAGAAATCTGGGACGGTTCCCGCGCCGGGATCGGCCGGGGTCGTCACCGGGACGGAGGTGACGGTGCCGCCGTCGGTGCCCGGCTGCCCGTTATCGTCACCGTTGGCGGCCAGGCCGCGGGTCAGGCGCCCGGCCGCTATTCCGGCCACCGCCGCCCCGAGCAGGAATGCGCCGGGCCGGCGGCGGGCGAAATTGCGCACCTCGTCGAGCAGGTCAGCGGGCTGGCGCTGCTCCAGCCAGGAGGCCGCGCCGTGCAGCCGACCGGCTGCCTGGTGCGCGAACTCGGTGGCCACGCCTGCCTGATCGCCGTTGGCGGCCATCTGACTGAGCTCGTCGGCGACGGAATGCAGCCGCTGCGCCGCCTTCTGCTGCTGGGCGGACGCCTGCTCACGCGCCTGTTCCTGTGCCTCTCCGAGCAGGTCACGTGCCTGTCGGCCGGTCTCGGCGGCGACCTGACGGGCCTGGTCCGTCGCGGTCTGGGCGACCTGGCCGCCCGCCTGGCGGGCATGCTGGCCGACGTCGGCCGCCTCGTCGCGGGCCACGTCAACGGCGGACGTTTCGGCCGTGAATTCCCCGCTGCCGGACGTGTAGGACTCCGAATACTGGGACATCCTCGACCTCCCTTCCTTGTCGGGTAGTGAATGCGCCGGCTACCCGGGCCGACTGCGCGTAACCTCTCGGACGGAACTTGTTGCGGCTTCTTATAAGTCGGGGTAGGCGGCACGCTTAGCGCTGATGAAGTGAGTCAGGTCAAACGTTGCGGTCGCGGAGTACCAGGTTCCGGCCGTGTCCCAGCCTGTTACGCGGTCTGGCCTGGACGGCGTCATCCGGCCGCCGGGGCAACCGCCGGAGCACCGGGCCGATCCGTCGGCCGGCTGCGGCAGCATGCTAGACCAACCCGGCCGGAGACCTGTTCTGACCCGGGCAGAGCGTCCCGGGCCAGAGCGTCCGGCGCCGGCAGCTACGTCAGCCAGCTCTGCATCAGCGTGATCATCGAGAACAGCGCTAGCGCGCCCGGACCGAGGCTCAGGGGGCTAACGGCCGCGGTAAGCCGTATCCGGCATTATGCAGGTGATGTTGCCCGGTGCGCGCCAAGGAGGCGCCGGGAGAATGAGGTGCGGATTTGCGGGCAGTGCGCTGGCCTGCCTGCCGGATAGGCCTGGCGGCGGCAGTTACCCCGCGCGGGCTGCACCCGGCACCCGCGCCTGTCGGACATGGAGGGCTCATGGCTTACGAGGTGGTCAGGAGCCGGCAAGAGTATGACGGGGCGCTGGTCAAGGTCCGCGTCGACACGGTGGTCCAGCCGGACGGGTCCCGGGCCGAGCGTGAGGTTGTCGAGCACGTGGGGTCGGTGGCGGTCGTGGCGCTCGATGACCGGCAGCGGGTGCTGCTGATCCGGCAGTACCGCCACCCGGCCGGGCAGTATCTGTGGGAGCTGCCCGCGGGTTTGCGTGACAGGCCCGGTGAGCCGCCTCTGGCCGCTGCGCAACGCGAGCTGGCCGAGGAGGCTCAGCTGCGGGCTGCGGCCTGGCGCACGCTGGTCGACCTGCGGCCCTCGCCAGGTATCAGCACCGAGGTGTGCCGGGTGTACCAGGCGCGGCAGCTGGACACCCAGGAGCAGGAGGGCGGGCGGCCGGATGAGGAAGGCGAGCTCCGGTCGCGCTGGGTTCCACTGCCGCAGGCCGTGAGTGAAGTGCTAACCGGACGTATTACCAACGGGCTGGCGGTCGCCGGGCTGCTCGCGGCCGCGGCCGGCACCGACGGCGCCCTGGCCGGCACCCGGCAGGCTGACACGCCCTGGCCGGGACCCGCGGAATGAGAACCGGCGCCGGCGCCACCGGGCGCCAGCCACGCGGCCGACGGCCAGGTCAGCGCCGCGCCGCGGGCGAGGGAAGTTACGGGCCTGGGCTGCCGGGTAAGGGCGCGCAGACGGGTGCGGATTGCCTGGGCCGCAGCAGATAGGCGGGAAGATGGATCACTCTGCGGCGCCGTTGCTGGAGGCGCTGGACGACTACCATGCGCGTGACCGGTACGGGTTCACCCCGCCGGGGCACCGCCAGGGGCGGGGCGCGGACCGGCGGACGGTGGCGGTGATCGGCCGGGACGCGTTCCGGTCGGACCTGCTCGCGACGGCCGGGCTGGATGACCGCTCGTCCTCGCACGGTTAGCTGTCCCGGGCGGAGGAGCTGATGGCCGACGCGGTGGGCGCGGACCAGGCCTTCTTCTCGACGTGCGGCAGCTCCCTGTCGGTCAAGGCCGCCATGCTGGCGGTCGCCGGCGGGAAGGGCAGCCTGCTGGTCAGCCGGGACGCGCACAAGTCGGTCGTGGCCGGGCTGGTGTTCGGCGGGATCCAGCCGCAGTGGATCAGGCCCCGCTACGACGAGCGGCTGCACCTGGCCCACCCGCCGTCGCCCGCGCAGGTGGAGCAGGCATGGGACGATCACCCCGACGCGGCCGGGGCGCTGATCGTCAGCCCGACCCCCTACGGCACCTGCGCGGGCATCGCGGGCATCGCCGAGGCTTGCCACCGGCGGGGCAGGCCGCTGATCGTCGACGAGGCAGCTGCCCGACCCGGCCGATCCCAGCCTGGAAACCATCCGCGTCGTCCGCCAGCCGTGAAGCACATCTACCCCTAGGCCGACGGCGGATGCGGAGCAGAGGCTGCATTCTGGTCAGGGGCGCTTCTCAACGATGACGGCGGTGACGACCAGCCTGGCCTTCGACATACCGGCAGACTCCAGCCGCCCGTCGACCTGGCGGCCCGCCACGGTGGCGGTCACGATGGCGGCGACTACCGGGATCAAGATGCCGAACCGCGGGAGATGAGCTCCGGCATCAGCACCCGGCCGGTCAGCGGGGCCCGCTTGGCCGCGCCGAGCATCGCCGCCCCCCACGATCGCATAGGCGCCTGCCGGAGACCCCGGCCAGGTATCTTTCGCCAGGCCAGCGCAGCGGGTCCGGGCATGTTCTTCTTCAACCATGCGGCGCCCCCGTCGGGCTGGGCGGCGATGATCGCGCTGATCATGTTCCATAGCTGACCCTTTGGGGTTGCAGCCCGGCCGTGCTTGCCGAACCAGTTCCCCTCGCTCTGGGTGAGCGCATGCTCCATGGCCGGGACGATGGTGGCTTCTTCGTCCGGGAAGTGCTCGGCCATTGCCGCGGACACTCCCATAGCGTTCGGCGACCTATTTGGTGTCGGTGACGATGACGGTCTGACGGATGAAGGTGTCTTGCACGGCGGAGTGGAGCAGGAACTCAGCGACGTTCGCGCGGGAGGTCGAGGGGAAGATCGGCAATTTCGTGGCGTCCTCGAGGGTGACCGCGGTGTAGCGCGTGATGTCCTTGTTGTTCAACGCCCCGGGGTATTCGAGGGTCCATTTCAGATCGCTGGCCATCAAGAGCACTTCCGATGCGGCTTTGTCTGCGTAGGTTTTCCGAAGCACGGTGCGGAACAGGGGGCTCACGAGGAACGAGGCTTTGGCGAGGGAGTCGCCGACCCCGAACGCAGACAGGATGACGAAACGGTCAACGCCTGATGTTTTCGCGGATGCGATGACTGCACGGACGGTGTCGGTGATCAGCGTTGGGGTTTCGCGGGCGTTTTTCACTCCGAGCGTGCTAATGATCGCGTCGTGGCCTCGGGCTGCCGTCGCGATCACGGCGGCGTCGGTGACGTCGCCGCTGACGATCTGAGCGCGCGAGTCAACAGCGGCGTCGGCCCTGCGAACGAGGGCGGTGACGTGATGCCCCTGGTCGAGTGCCTTTTTGACGAAGAGAACGCCGGTGCGGCCGGTTGCTCCAAGGACAAGAAACTTCATGACATTTCCCTTTCTGCTGGGCGTCCACGGCGACCGATTCGCCAGGATCGTAGGTTGGCAGTAGTCAATAAAACTGACTACATCAAGAAGACTAGTCAGTAAAGCTGACTATGTCAAGGCGGGTCGGAGCCTGCTGGCGGCCAGTGGCCCCGGCGGCCCGAGGCGAACGGGAATCAGGGGCGGACGGCTCGGCCCGGCCGGGGTTTACCGCGCGTAGGGGTCGGTGATCTCGCGCAGTTGATCCAGGATCTGCTGTAGCAACGTGAAGTTGCGGGTGCCCAGGTAGGCCTTCCACTCCGAGAAGATCTCGTCGAGGGTCGCCGCGGCCACCTCGACCGCCCGCCGGCCGCGCTGCTCGATCACGATCAGCCGGGCGCGGCCGTCCGCCGGGTCGGGGAGCCGGCGGACGTAGCCCAGGCGCTCCAGCTGGTCGACCAGCACGCCCGCGCTCTGCTTGCTCATTTGCGCCTGGTCGGCGAGGTCCGTGAGGCGCGAGCCGCCCCGGGCGACGCGCTGGAACAGCCGGCACTGGGCGAGGGTCCAGTCGTCGAACCCGGCATCGGTGAGGGCACGGAAAACCCGGTCCTCGGTGTACCGGTACGGGATGAGCAACGACACCCCTAGATCAACCCGCTGCTCGTCGTCCATGCCGCCTTCGGCTCCCATCGCCCACCTGGTCCCGCGAGGTTCGCACCCCTACGCCAACACCACCGCGCCGGATCGCCGCCGACCCGACCGTGGCGGCGCGCGCAGCGCTGCGCTCGCCGCGTGCCGCACTCGCCGTCCGCCCTTCAGCCACTTCGCGCCCGTTACTGTCGTCATCGATGCTGCTGTACGATTACACTAGTAAAGATATCTGACTAGTGTCGACGACGGAGAGGGAACACCTGCTGCTCCCGATCGTCTCGGTCACCCTGACGCAAACGGAATGGGACGCACTCGGCAAGCACGGCATGAGCGCGATCCCGGTCATCCGGCGGCTGGTCATCCTCGGCCGCATCGCCGAGGAAGCCGATGACGCCGAACGGCAGCGGTTCCGCGCAGGTCGTGCCGGCCCCGGCTCACCTGGCCTCCAAGCTGATCGGCCACCGCCAGCTCACCCGCGAAACCACCGCGATCCGCGGCGACCCATCTCGCGACCCGACAGAGCCTCCACCGGGGCTGTGGGTCGTCCCCCTCAACGCTGCCGACGCATCAGCAGCCAACGGGTTCGATCGTGCGGGACGCCGCCGGGTCCGAGGCCCCGCTGGCTAGTCCAGAGTTACGGGTCCTGAAGATGCCGAGACCGCCGGCGGCGTCGAGCTCGGCTGCAGGCAGCACGGGGTGCGGATGACGTAGATCCCGTCGGGCCGGGGCTCGTCGTCGATCTGGTCCTGTTTCCGCTCGACGGCCAGAGGTTGCGGCAGGCGATGAGCCGCTCGCCGGGGAAGTCGTCGCTGGTGATCTCGGCGAGGTCCTGCTGGTCGAACAGCGACAGCTGCAGCGGCCCGTCGTCGGCCATCAGCTTCTTGATCGCGGGGGCGCGCAGCGCGGTGATCCACGCGTAGTCCTCGTCGAGCTCGCGGAGGGCCTCGATGCGGGCGGAGGTGATCATGCCGCGGTCGCCGACCATGACCATCGCCCGCAGGCCGAAGGTGCTCTTGACGACGCCGGCGATCTCGGCGAACGCCGTGGAGTCGCCGGTGTTCGCCTCGAAGACGCGGATCGCGACAGCGTGCATCCGCCGTGCTTCAGCGCGGCTGCTACCAGCTGGCGTCTCGCTCCTGGCTACTCTGCGTCCCTTCATAAGAGACGCTACCCGTCGCCGGTTGGAGCAGGCCGTGCGGGCCAGTGAGCGAGCCCGACGGGGTTCCTCGGCCAGTTCAGGCTGGCGACAGCGACGCCGGCGGCGGGGGGCTACCGCTGGCGCCGACGGCGGCGCCGGCGCGTTCGGTGAGACGCTGCCGCTGCGGGACGACGGTGTACTTGGGATCGCGGGCCGAGGCCATCCCGGCGTGGAAGATCCCCCAGCGGGTGGCGGCCGACGCGGCGAGCAGGGCTCCGCCGGACACTGCGGCGATGGCCCGGCGCGGCCGGGCCGCCGGGATCGCGGAGGTGCCCGACACGGCGGCGCCCGCGGCTCCGAGGGCGGCGAGGATCTTGCCGGCCCGCAGGTACGCGCCGCCGCGGCCGGTGTGGTAGGGCTCGGCGGTAAGCCCGATCCGGCCGGTCATCCGCTTCAGGGCGGCGGCCTCCATGGCCGCGCCGAGCAGTGCCAGGTTCCGGGCCGGCCCGGACTCGGGGGCAGAAGCGGCGAGCAGGCCGAGGCCGCCGGCCGCCATCGCGGCCGACCCGGTGAAGACGAACGGCATTTCCCGGTACCCGTCGTGCCAGGCCGGCACGGCGGTGTCGGTGACCAGCGCCGCGGTGTAGGCGGCGACGGCCGGGCCGAGCGCCGCCGCCCCGGCGGTGGCGGCGGCGCCCACGCGCGGCAGCCGCCCGGTGAGCGCGGTGCCGGCGGCCACCCCGGCGGCCGGCGCGTAGACGGCGAGCAGCCAGGTCCCGACGTTCATGGGCGAGGTGACCTTGAAGACCCGCATCATGTTGATGAACCGGGCCGGGCGGCCAAGGTCGTGGACGAGCGCGGCCAGCGACAGCGTGATCGCGGCGGCCGCACCGGTCTTCGCGGCGCGGCTCAGCTCCGGCCGGCCGGTGAGGTCAGCGCCGGCGGCCAGCAGTGACGACCCGCCGGCGAGGCCGCCGAGGAAGAAGTCGCCGGCGATGTCGCGCGCCTCCCAGACCGGCGCGTTGAGCACGGGCTTGCCGTAGTAGGACGTGAACTCGGCCTTCGGCACCATCGGCCGTTCACCCCGCCGCCCGCCCCGCCACCGCCTGGTGCCGCCGCCGTCCCGGCCGGGGGCCGCCCGCCGCCCCTGTCCGGGCACCGCCTCCCGGCCCGCCCGCTGCCCGCGCAGCCCCGGCCGGGTGGCCTCGGCCTCGCTCATCGGTCCCTCCTGAACCCCAGGTTCCCTAGCTCAAGGCCTTTCCCCAGCCCGAGGCGCTGGCCCAGCGTCTCCGCGGCGAACGACGCGGCGGCGAGGCCGGCCAGCGCCGCCGCCGCGGCGCCGGCGTGCCGCCACATCGACGGCAGGTCGCGGGTGGTCACCACCGGATCCGGCGGCAGCCCGTAGACCTCCGGCTCATCCAGCAGCAGGAAGAACGCCCCGTCGCCGCCCACCCCGTCCTGCGGGTCGCGGCCGTACAGCCGGGCGCCGGGCTCGCCTGCCTCGTGCAGCTGCTCCAGCCGCGCGTCGGCCCGTTCGCGCAGCTCGTCCAGCGGCCCGAACTGGATCGAGTCGGTCGGGCAGGCCTTCGCGCAGGCCGGCTCCATCCCGGCGCCGAGCCGGTCGTAGCACAGGGTGCACTTCCAGGCCCGGCCGTCGTCCTTGCGCTGGTCGATCACCCCGTAGGGGCAGGCGGGGATGCAGTAGCCGCAGCCGTTGCAGACGTCCTCCTGGACGATCACGGTGCCGAACTCGGTCCGCATCAGCGCCCCGGTCGGGCAGACGTCCAGGCAGGCGGCGTGCGTGCAGTGCTTGCACACATCCGACGACATCAGCCAGCGCATTCCGCCGCCTGCGGCGGCGCCGTCGCCGTCAGCGGCCGCCCCCGTGTCCGGGCCATCGTCACTGCCCGGGCCAGCGCCGCCGCCGGTGACGCTCAGCGGCCGCTGCTGCTCGATGAAGGCCACGTGCCGCCAGGTATCGGCGCCCAGGCCGACTGTGTTGTCGTACGACATGCCGGACAGGGCGAGCCCGTCCTCGGGGACGTGGTTCCATTCCTTGCAGGCCACCTCGCAGGCCTTGCAGCCGATGCAGACCGAGGTATCGGTGAAGAAGCCCATCCGCGGCTGGGTGCCCGGGTAGCTGTCCATGCCGTCTGGCCGGTCATCCGGCCGCGGGCTGATGCGCACCTCTACCGCTGTCATGGCTCGGTTCCCGTCTGCTCGGTGATCCCGGCGCGTTCCCGGTACTGGCGCACCAGCGCGGGCCGCGCGGCCCCGGTGGGGCGCCGGCCGGGCCTGATGTCGCAGGCGAACGCCTTGGTCTCCTGGATGTGGACGTTCGGGTCGAGGCTGATCTCGACGAGGTCGTTGGCGGAGTCGCCGGTGCTGTAGCCGTTGGGCCCCCAGTGGTAGGGAAGCCCCACCTGGTGCAGCCGCCGGCCCTGGATGGTCAGCGGGCGCATCCGCTCGGTCACCAGCACGCGGGCCTCGATCACGTTCCGCGCGGTGGCGATCGTCGCCCAGCCGAGGTGCTCCAGCCCGCGCTCGGCGGCGAGCTCGGGTGAGACCTCGCAGAAGAACTCCGGCTGCAGTTCCGACAGGTAGGGCAGCCAGCGGCTCATCCCGCCCGCGGTGTGGTGCTCGGTCAGCCGGTAGGTGGTGGCCACGTAGGGGAACACTCCGGCCCCCGGCTCGGCGCCGCTGGGCTGGAACCGGTTGTCCGGGTGCGCGAACGCCTTGACCTGCCGGGCCGGGTTGCGCTGCTGGGCGTAGAGCGGGTTGCTGACCGGCGAGTCCTGCGGCTCGTAGTGCGCGGGCAGCGGTCCGTCGACCAGCCCGGCGGGCGCGTACAGCCACGCCTTGCCGTCGGACTGCATGATGAACGGATCACGCCCGGACAGTGCTTCCGGGCCGGTCGCGTCGTCCGGCGGCTCGTAGTCCGGTGCCTTGTCCGGCACGAAGTCGGGGATGTCGTGCCCGGTCCACTTGCCCTGCTCGGCGTCCCACCACACCAGCGCCTTGCGCTCGCTCCACGGCTTGCCGTCCGGGTCGGCCGAGGCGCGGTTGTACAGGATGCGCCGGTTCGCGGGCCAGGCCCAGCCCCACTCGGCCGCGATCCAGTTCTGCTCCCGTCCGGGCTTGCGGCGGTCGGCCTGGTTGACGCCGTCGGCGTGCACGCCGCAGTAGATCCAGCAGCCGCACGCGGTGCTGCCGTCGTCCTTCAGCTCGGTGTAGGCCGACAGCGGCCTGCCGTCGCCGTCCCAGCCGTTGATCTCGGCCAGCACCGCCTCCGCCGAGGGCTCGTCCTGCTCGCCTTCGACGGGATAGGACCAGGTGAGGTCGAGCACCGGCCGGTCCATCTCATCGTTCGAGCTCGCCAGCTTCTCCCGGATCCGGCGGCCCAGGTGGTAGGTGAACCACAGGTCGCTGCGCGCGTCCCCGGCCGGCTCGACCGCGGCGTGGTGCCACTGCAGCATCCGCTGGGTGTTGGTGAAGCTGCCGTTCTTCTCGGTGTGCGCGGCGGCGGGCAGGAAGAACACCTCGGTGCCGATGTCCTGCGTCCGCAGTTCACCGGTGTCGATCTCCGGGCCGTCCTTCCAGAACGTGGCCGACTCGATCAGCGAGAAGTCGCGCACCACCAGCCAGTCGAGGTTGGCCATGCCGAGCCGCTGCAGCTTGCCGTTGGCCGACCCGACGGCCGGGTTCTCCCCGAGCAGAAAGTACCCCTTGCAGTCCCCGGCGATCTGCGCCATCACGGTCTCGTAGGAGGAGTGGCTGCCGGTCAGCCGGGGCAGGTAGTCGAAGCAGAAGTCGTTCTCGCCGGTCGCCTGGGTCCCCCACCACGCCTTGAGCAGGCTGATGGTGTAGGCGCTCATGTTGGCCCAGAACCCCTTGTCGGTGCCCTCCGCCGCGATGAACGCGTCCAGGTCCTCGCTGGTGTGCGCGTGCGGCATCGGGATGTAGCCGGGCAGCAGGTCGAACAGCGTCGGGATATCGGTCGACCCCTGGATCGAGGCGTGCCCGCGCAGCGCCAGGATCCCGCCGCCCGGCCGGCCGATGTTGCCCAGCAGCGCCTGCAGCACCGACGCGCCCCGGATGTACTGCGCGCCGACCGTGTGATGGGTCCAGCCCACGCTGTAGACCCACGCGGTGGTCCGGTCCCGGCCCGAGTTCTCGGTGACCAGCTCGCAGACCCGGCGGAAGGCCGCCTGCGGGATGCCGCAGGCCTGCTCGACCATCGCCGCGGTGTACCGCGCGTAGTGCCGCTTGAGGATCTGGAAGACGCACCGGGGGTGCTGCAGCGTCGGGTCGGTCTTCGGGGTCGGGACGTGGGCGCCGCCGGACCCGTGCGCCTCGCCGCGCGCGGCCTCGGTGACCGCCGACGAGGACGAGGACGACGAGGCCGGTCGTCGTACTCCTGGTCGCGCTCGCCCGACGCGGCCTGCACCTCGGCGCCCTCGTAGGTCCAGCTGCCCTGGTCGTAGGAGCGCTGCTCGGGGTCGAAGCCGGAGAACAGCCCGTCCAGGTCCTCGGTGTCCCGGAAGTCCTCGCTGATGATGGTGGCCGCGTTGGTGTAGTTCACCACGTACTCGCGGAAGTACTTCCCGGTGTCCAGCACGTAGTTGATCAGCCCGCCGAGCAGCACGATGTCCGACCCGGCCCGCAGCGGGACGTGCAGGTCGGCGACCGCGCTGGTGCGGGTGTAGCGCGGGTCGATGTGGATCACCGTGGCGCCGCGGGCCTTGGCCTCCATCACCCACTGGAATCCGACCGGGTGGCACTCGGCCATGTTGGAGCCCTGGATGACGATGCAGTCGGCGTTCTGCAGGTCCTGCTGGGCGGTGGTGGCGCCGCCGCGCCCGAACGAAGTCCCCAGACCGGGGACGGTGGCGGAGTGTCAAATACGGGCCTGGTTCTCGATCTGGATCGCCCCGAGCGCGGTGAACAGCTTCTTGATCAGGTAGTTTTCCTCGTTGTCGAGCGTCGCGCCGCCCAGCGACGCGAACCCGAGGGTCCGCCGGACCCGCTTGCCGTCCTCGGTCTCCCACTGCCAGCCCTGACGGCGGGACGCGATCACCCGGTCGGCGATCATGTCCATCGCCCGGTCCAGCGGCAGCGTCTCCCACTCGGTCCCGTGCGGCCGCCGGTAAAGCACCCCGTACTCGCGGGCCGAACCGGTGGTGAGCTGCAGGCTCGCCGAGCCCTTGGGGCACAGCCGCCCGCGGGACACCGGCGAGTCGGGGTCCCCCTCGATCTGGACGACCTTGTCGTCCTTCACGTAGACGTCCTGCCCGCAGCCCACCGCGCAGTACGGGCAGACCGACTTCACGACCTTGTCGGCGCCCACGGTCCGCGCGGTCAGGGCCGAGGTGGCCGCGCTCTTGGCCGCGGCGCCCCGGCCCAGCCGGTCGGCACCGGTGGCCTGCCGGTACGCCGGCCACCCTTCAATCCAGGTCCGGACGCTCATGGAGTGGTTGGTCTCTCCTTCTCGCTGCGCGGGAATCTACCAGGTGCGGCGCCGGCCAAACACGAACCTTGTGTTTTCGGCGCCGCAAGCGCGGCCAGCTGTGCGTTGTAGGCCGCCAGGTCCGCCGCCGGGCCCGCGCTCCGCCCTCCCCGTCCGGTCACCAGGACCACGGCGAGCGCTACCGCCAGCCCGGTCATGACCAGGTCGCTGCCGGCCAGCATGATGACCCCGGCCGCGTGCACGTCGGCGGCCGCGTAGGGGCCGAGCGGGCCGTGCAGCATGAGGACCGCCCCGGTGGCGATATCGGCGGGCATCGCCGCCAGCAGCAGCAGGTACCGGCCGAGCACCGGCACCCGCCACCTGATCGGCTCCGACCCCACGACCGGCAGGAAGTACAGGTAGCCCGCCGCCAGGTAAGCGCAGTGCTCGGCATCGTGCGCCGCGCCGCGCGCGAGCAGCAGCCCGGTGAGGTGCGTGCCGAGCACAACCGACGAGTACAGTGCCACGCAGGCCGGCGGCCAGGTCAGCGCCGTCAGCGGCCGCGACCGGACGAGCCGCTTCACCCGGGTGTGCCACGGGTTGCGCACCGTGTGCAGCAGCAGCGTCACCGGGCGGCCGATGATCAGCAGCGGCGGCGCGACCATGATCAGCAGCAGGTGCTGGACCATGTGAGCCGCGAGTGACGTGTCGTCGTGCACGCCGGGCCAGCCCTGGGTGGCCGCGGTGACCGCGCTCAGGCCGGCGAAAAACGCGAGGGTCCTCCAGCCCGGCCAGGCACGGACTGGGTGCCGTCTCCCCGGGCGGGAACGGACAGAATGAAGCGAGTTGCAGCGCTGCGCGGCCGCCAGGTAGCAGACGGCGAGGACGATGGCGGGCACCGCCGCGAAAGGCGCGAACTGCCACGTGGTCAGGTAGGTCACCGCGGCCGCCGGTCCGCGTCCGCCGCGGGTTTCCCGGCTGCGGCGTCGGCCGCGTCAGCCTGCCCGGCGCCGTCTACGGGCGCGTGCTCCAGCCGGCACAGCAGGTACGCGTGATTGAGGCGGGCCCGCAGCTGCCCGGCGGCGCGGCCCGGCGTCGGCAGTGGTATCAGGTGCCGCGGGATCGGCGTGATCAGCTCATCCGGCCGGCAGGTGACGAGCCGGGCCTTCTCCTCCTCTGGCACCGGCGACCCGGTGCCCGCGTACCCGGCCGGGACCGCGCCGCCTTCGGCACCCTCCGCGCCTGCGGTGTGCTGCACGGAGATTCGGGTCACCGTGCCTGCCCGCAGCCGCCGCCGGTCGGCGCGCTGCAGCGCGACGCACACGTGCCGCGTCACCTGCAGCGCGGCCAGCGGGAGGACGAAGAACCCCGCCCGCAGCGCCCAGTTCACGTCCTCCACCGGCATGTCGAGGTGGAAGGCGATCACGTCCTGCGCGCCGGCCAGCTGCAGGTCGACCGCCATCGCGACGACCGCCGCCCCGAGCGCGGTCCTGGCGGGCATGTTCCGCGGCCGGTCGAGAATGTGATGGAAACGCCCGTCGCCGGTGACCCACCGCTCGAGGAACGGATAGGCGCCCATCAAGGCGAAGAACACCAGCGGCAGCACCACGGCCGGCAGGAACACATCCCAGGCGACGGTGTGGCCGAGGAAGTTCGTCTCCGCCGCGGGCATCAGCCGCATCGACCCCTCGACGAACGCGAAGTACCAGTCCGGCTGCGACCCGTTGGATGAGATGGCCGGGTTGTAGGGGCCGAAGAGCCAGACCGGGTTGATCTGCGCGACCGTCGCGAGCGCGGCGATGAGCCCGAAGACGAAGAAGAACAGCGACGTGGTCTTCAGCAGGAACACCGGGAACAGCGGCGGCCCGACCTCGTTGCCCTCCCGCTGCTTCACCCCCGCCCACTGGGTGTGCCCCTGGTGCCAGACGGCCATCAGGTGCGCGGTGACCAGCGCGAGGATCAGCCCCGGGAGCAGGAAGACGTGCGCGATGTACAGCCGGGGGATGATGCTCGTCCCCGGGTACTGGCCGCCGAACAGGAAGAAGGTGAGATAGGTGCCGACGATGGGCACCGACAGCGTGATCCCCTCGGCGATCCGCAGCCCGGTGCCGGATAGCAGGTCGTCGGGGAGCGAGTACCCGGCGAACCCCTCCACGGCGGCGAGCGCGAACATCGCCGTCCCGATCACCCAGTTGAGCTCGCGCGGCTTGCGGAACGCGCCGGTGAAGAAGATCCGCAGCGCGTGCACGGCGATGGCCGAGATGAACACCAGCGCCGCCCAGTGGTGGATCTGCCGCATCAGCAGGCCGCCCCGGACGTCGAAGCTGATGCTCAGCGTGGAGGCGTAGGCCTCGCTCATCGGCAGCCCGTCAAGCTTGACGTAACCGCCGTGGTAGACGATCTGCGTCATGTCCGGCCGGAAGAAAAGGGCGAGGTAGGTGCCGGTCAGCAGCAAGATGATGAACGAGTACAGTGCCAGCTCGCCGAGGAAGAACGACCAGTGGTCGGGAAACACCTTGCGCAGCGCCCCCCGCGCCGCCTTCGCCACGTGAAACCGGTCATCGACGGCTCCCCCGGCCTCGCGCAGCCGCGGCTCGATGTCCAACGAGCCACCTCCCAGCTCCGTGCCAGAGTCTCGCCGGCTTTCCTGCGGCGCACTACTATCCGCCCGGCGCGCTCTTAACCTCCCGGCCTGGCGGCGATGTTTGGAGCCCGCCGCCGCACGGTAGCCCTTCGGCCATGGAAGGCACCGACCCTAAAAGCCTGCCGCTCGCTGAGCTGGGGACTCGCCTGGCCGGGCAGCTGAGCCGGCTGGTGCGCCAGGAGCTGGCGCTCGCCCGGGCGGAGCTGTTCGCCCGGGGCAGGCAGGCCGTGCTCGGCGGCGGCCTGCTCGCCATGGCGGCGACCTTGGCCCTCGGCGCGTCAGCGGTGCTGATCGCGGCGGCCGTCATGGGCGTCGCCGAGGCACTGCCGGCCTGGGCCGCCGCGCTGATCGTGGGGGGCGCCCTGCTGGCCCTGGCGGGCCTACTCTTCCTGGCCGGCCGCGCGCGGCTGGCGCGGGCCACACCGCCGCTGCCGCTAACCACGGCCAGCATCCGCCGGCTCGGCCCGGGGCCCTGTCCCGGACACGCAGGCCGCGCTGCCGGACGGCGCAGCGCGGCCCGAGCGGGCGGTGCGGCCGTGAGCCCCATCCGCACCGCGGCGGAACGGGAGGAGCAGGCCGAGCTGATCATGCTCCGCGAGCAGGCCGACCGCACCGCCGGTGAGGTCGCGCAGACCTTCGCCGAGTTGACCAGGCGGATCGACGTCCTGCGGCGGCCGGGTAAGCCGCCCGGCGGATGACCGCGGACGCGCGCAGCGCCGTGCTCAGGGCGCTGCGCCAGGCGCCGCGGCAGTTCGCCGGCCAGCCCGGGGTCCGGCGCGCGGCGCTGGCCGCCGCCCCGGTGCTCGTCTTGGCGGTGTTCGCCTACGCCGCCCGGGGAAAGATCAAATTCGGTTATCCCGAACGGACGCGTGGCTTCGCCCGTCCCGCCCGCTCATCCGTGCGGCGGCGGAAGCAGTAGCTGGCAGCTCACCGGGTTTAGCACCGCGCGGCACGGGGAGAGCGAGGCGCTATGCCGTTCCAGAGCGCGTTCGCGCAGCTCTTCACGCAAGACGTGATAATCGCGTCGGTGGTCTTCGGCCTGGTCGTGATCGCCCTCGCCGGCGCGGTCGTGGCCAGCTGGCGGCGGCGGCGCCGCGGTCAGCCCGCGTCGCGGCGGGCGGAGGCGAACCGGGTCGAGCTCGGCTACGTGGCGGTGCTGGGCGTCATCGTCGCCTTCCTCGTCGTCACCGGCTTCATCGCGAACGCCCGGGACTTCCCCGACCCGCCCCAGTCGGCGGCCACCGTTTCGGTGACCGGGTACCAGTGGTGCTGGCGCTTCGCCTACGCCGGCTCACTGCGGACGGTAACCGGCCAGTGCCAGGGCGGCACGCTCCCCGTTCTGGTGGTGCCCGCCGGGCAGCCGGTCAAGTTCGAGGTGACCTCAGCCGACGTCATCCACGCGTTCTGGCTGCCCGCCCAGCGGTTCAAGGTCAACGCCTACCCGGGGCAGGTCAACACGTTCACCATCACGTTCCCCAAGGCCGGCCGCTGGCTCGGCCGGTGCGCCCAGATCTGCGGCCTTTTCCACTACGACATGGACTTCTACGTGCAGGCGGTTCCGTCCGCCGCCTTCAAAGCCTTCCTGCGGACCGGCACACCGTGACCGCGCCCGCCAGGGCCGTCTACCCGGTGCCCGCCGATGCAGGCGAGAACCGCGACGGGCTTCCGCAGTGGCTGCTGTCCCTGGACCACAAGCGGATCGGCCTGCTGACCATCGGCACCGCCCTGGTCTTGTTCTTCTTCAACGGCGCGCTCGCGCTGACCATGCGCGCCCAGCTCGCCCAGCCCAGCCAGGACATCCTCGGACCGCAGGCCTACCTGCAGTTCATGACCATGCACGGCACCGGGATGATCACGGTCGCCGTCACCCCGCTCGCCCTCGGCCTCGGCGTGTACCTGGTCCCTCTGCAAGTCGGTGCGCCGCGCATCGCCGCACCCCGGGCGACACTCCTCGGCTACTGGCTGTACGTCCTGGGCGCCCTCACACTGATCTGGGCGTTCCTGTCCCCCAACGGTGCCCAGGACGGCTGGTGGGGCTTCACGCCGCTGTCCAACTCCGTCTACTCGCCCGGCCCCGGCCAGTCGCTGTGGACCGCCGGGGTCTTCCTGGCCGCGACCGGGATGATCCTGCAGGGCTCGACCACCCTGTGGACGCTGCTGCGGATGCGCGCGCCTCATGTCACGCTGATGCGTATCCCGGTCTTCTGCTGGTCGCAGCTGGTCACCTGCCTGATGGTGGCGGCCGCGTTCCCGCCGCTGCTGATCGCGCTGGTCATGCTCGCGGCCGACCGCGTCAGCCCGCACTCGTTCGGGTCTAACGCCTTCAACATCGCCTATGAGAACCTGTTCTGGTTCTACGGGCACCCGGTGGTCTACGTTATGTTCTTCCCGTTCGTCGGCTGCGTCGCCGAGGTCATCTCCACCTTCGCCGGGCGGCGCTTCTTCGGCTACAAGGGCACCGCGCTGTCGCTGCTCGCGTTCGCGGCCGGCTCGATGGCGGTCTGGGGGCACCACCTGTTCACCAGCGGGCAGGAGGTCAACGACTACTTCTCCCTCACCTCGATCATGCTCTCCATCCCCGCCGGGATTGAGTACTTCGGGTTCCTCGGCACGCTGTGGGGCGGGCGGCTGCGGTACACCACCTCAATGCTGTTCGCGCTGGCGTTCATCCCGCAGTTCCTCATCGGGGGACTGACCGGCATCCTGGTCGCCAACCCGGCGATCGACTACCAGGTCAACAACAGCTACTTCGTCCTCGGCCACTTCCACTACACGCTGCTGGCCGGCTCCATGTTCGGCTTCTTCGCCGGGTTCTACCTCTGGTTCCCGAAGGCGACCGGCATCATGCTGGGCGAGCGCCTCGGCAAGCTGCACTGGCTCCTCATGGTCATCGGGACCAACACGGCGTTCATCCCGTTCTTCATCCTCGGCTACGACGGCATGCCCCGGTGGCTGGCCACCTACCCGGCCGGCGCCGGGTTCACCACCCTCAACCTGATCTCCAGCATCGGGGCCGGCATCATCGGCGTGGCGATGTGCGTCTTCATCTGGAACCTCTACGTATCCGTCCGCCGCGCGGTTCCGGCCGACCCTAACCCGTGGGCGGCGCACACCCTTGAGTGGACGACATCATCCCCGCCGCCCCGGTTCAACTTCAACCTCGACTACCCGGTAATCGCGGTGCGCAGCTACGCGCCGCTGCTCGACCGCCGCGAACAGCAAGCGCGCCCGCCGCGGCTGGCCGCGGAGCAAGCGGAACATGAGCAAGCCGGGGAGAAGGAGGACGGCTAGGTGGAACGCTGGGTGTCGGCCGCGGCCGTCGTCGCCGCCTGGGGGGCGCTCAATGCCCTGCTCGCGGGCCTGCTGGCCGGCTTCACCGCAGCTGGCCTGGACGGCGGCGCCGGACCCGGCGGCGTTCTCGGGTTCGCCATTTACGCCGCTGCCTCGGCCCTTGTCTTCGTCATCGCCCTGCTCGTCTGGCTGGGGCGCCGCCGCGCCGCCAGCCTCCGTATCCCGGCCCGTCCCGGCGCTGCGGCCTGTCTTGCTGTCGGCGTCGCGCTGATCTGGCTTGGCCTCGCTTTCGGCACCTGGATCGCCCTGCTAGCCGCGTTCCCGCTGCTCGCGGCCCTGATGCTGGAGATAGCCGCGCACCGTCGTTAGCCGCGCAGTCGTTAGCCGGCGCCGGCACTACCCGGGTCAGCCGGTGGCTGCCTGCCCCGCAGCGTCCGCGACCGTTCTGGCAGTGTCCCGGGCGGTCTCGGCCGGAAACAGCGGCCGAACCGCTTGCAGTCGCTGGATCCCGATGGCGGCGGCTGCCCCGGCGGCCACGCCGTAGCCGGCCGCCGCCGCGAACGCGGCCGCGGCGGGCGGCAGGCTCTTCTCCAGCAGCCGGACGCTCAGCCGGAAGGACGCGGCGGCTGACAGCGTCCCGAAGAAGGCCGCCGCGCCAAGCAGCCCAAGCGCCGGCAGCGCCTGCTGCGCCTTACCGAGCATCTCTCGCTGCGCCGCTGCGATCTCGTGCCGGACGAGGGCACGCGAGTTCTCGGATAGGTCATGCAGGGCGTCAGCGACGCCCGCCTGCGCTTGCTCAGGTGTCTCGGTCATGCGACTGCCGTTACCCGGGGAGCACCGTTACACACCCGGCCGGCCTATGCGGGCGTCAGCTCGACCTCCCGCTGGTGACCGCGATAGCGCGGCAGCTGGCACAGGGAACCGAGGACGAAGAGCTTCCCGCCGACGAGCAGCGCGCCCGCGTCCCGGCTCCTCCGCGAGGGTTGCTCCGACCCGCACCGGGTAACGCCAAGTCCCATGAAGGAAACGCAGCGCAGCCCGGAGCAGGACGCCGACCTGGTGGGAGCCGCACTGAGGCACAGCGGGCGCACGCTGGCGGTGGCAGAGTCCCTGACCGGGGGATTGCTGGCGAGCGCGTTCGCACGGGCTTCTGGTTCGAGTGACTGGTTCCGCGGCGGCATCGTCGGTTATTCCAGCGAAGTCAAATACGACCTGCTCGGCGTCCCGGAAGGGCCGGTGGTGAGCGAGGCGGCGGCGGCGGCGATGGCCCGAGGGGCCGGCCGCCTGCTCGGGGCGGACGTCGCCGTGGCAGTCACAGGGGTCGGCGGCCCGGACCCCCAGGATGGCCAGCCTCCGGGCACGGTATGGGCCGCTACCTGGCCTGACCAGCTGGGCGGTGCCGTCCTGCTCCGCCTATCCGGGTCGCCGGAAAGCATCTGCGAGCAGGTCTGCGCGCAGACGGTCCGGCTACTCCGGGAGCGTCTCGAACTGACGGCGGCCTGTCCCGGCCTGGACGGCATCGCGCGGCGTGGCGACCAGTAACATCTCGCCCGGCGGCGGTCGAGCCGCCTGCAGGACCCGGCCACCCCCTGGCGGTCAGCCGCGCAGTCGCGGGAGCACGTGCTCGCCGTACATGTTGATCATGCCGGTCGGGTCGGCGGCGGAGACGTTCATGACCGCCACTGCGGTGGCTCCCATCCCGCGGACGGCCTGCAGCTGGCGCACGTGCCTGGCCGGGTCGGCGGAGACGATCGCCATCATTTTGTACTTACGGTCGCTCAGTCCCTCGCCGATCTCGCCGACAGCGGCGGGATCGCTGACGTCCTCGGCGTACGGCTCGTCGGCCAGGGTGGCTTTCCACTCGCGGGACGACTCAAGCGCCAGCTCATTGGTTTCCGCCACCGCCGCGACGGCCTGCAGAATGATCTCGCCCGGTTCCCGCCCGGCTTCTTGGGCGGCCTTGCGGTAGGCGGCGATTACCTTGGGCGCCTTCACCGGATGGGCCAGGGTCCAGACGCCGTCCGCCAGCCGGCCGGCGATTGCGGCCGCCTTCGGCCCGAACGCCGACATGTAGACGGGCACCCGGCGCGGCGGCAGGTCGTACAGCCGTGCCTGCTTCGCCCGGAAGTAGCGGCCCTCCCTGGTCACCGTCTCACCGCTGAGCAGGCCGGTGATGATCTCCAGCGCCTCTTCGGTCCTGGCCAGCTGTTCCATGGGTCGCGGCCAGTCCAGGCCCGCAGGAACCTCGTTCATCGCCTCACCCGAGCCGACCGCGAGGAACGCCCGGCCGGGGTTCATCAACTCGAGCGTGGCCGCCTGCTGCGCCATCACCACCGGGTTGTACCGGCCCACGATCGCGCTGACCGCAGGACCGAGCGACACCGACGATGTCGCCTGCCCGGCCGCGCCGAGCCACACCCACGCGTTGGCGCAGTGCGCCGGGGTGCCGCCTGCCGGGTCCCACCATGGCGCCAGGTGGTCGCTGCACCCGACGAAGTCAAAACCCGCGCGCTCGGCCGCGACCGCTTGGCCGAGCAGCTCGCGCGGGCCGAAGCGCTCATGCCCGAGCGCGATGCCGTAGGCCACGTCCTGCGGCTGGCGCTTGCGTGCCCATAGGACTGCCTGAACCGATTCCACGATGCCCATCTGGTTTCCTCGTTTCTGCTATTGCGGGCGGCTGGGTGCGCCCAGGCTGAGGCGGTGGGTCTCGCCGCGCGCTAGGCAGCGGATAGAGACCGCCAGCCCGGCCTGCTCCGCCTCCCGTTGGAAGTCCGTCAGCGGCGACTTGAACACCGGGTAGTCGTCGTAGTGGACGGGTATGGCCTCGCGCGGTGACACGGTCTGCAGGGCCTGCACTCCCTGGCGGCCGTCCATCGTTAGCAGGATTCCGCCGATCCGGGTGCCGCCCAGGTGGATGACGCACAGGTCGATGTCGGTGAACCGGCGGGCGATGGCGTCGATGCCGTCGTGCATGAGGGTGTCGCCGGTGATGTAGACCCGCAGCAGCCGCTTTCCGTGGCGGGAGAAGTCCAGCACGCTGCCCATCACGGGCGGCAGCAGGTAGCCAAGCGGCCGGGGCGCGTGCTTGGCCGGTACGGAGGTCACCCGGACCTCTGCGCCGTCACGGGCGAAGGCCCGCGACTCCCAGGTGCCGAGCGCGATCGGCGCGTGGAACCCCTGCGCTCGCAGTCTCCTGGCGGCGTGCGGCTCGGTCACGATGGGCAGCTGGTGGTCGAGTTCCCGAGCTGCCCGCTGGTCGAAGTGGTCCCCGTGATGGTGCGAGAGCACCACGAAGTCGATCGGGGGAAGCTGCGGGATCGAGAGCGCTGGCTCAGTCAGCCGCTTGCTGCTCAGGCCCAAGCCGAGATAGGCGCGCTCGCCCTGGTGCAGGAAGTTGGGGTCGCTCAGGATCGTGAAGCCGGCCAGCTTGATGATCGTGGTCGCCGTGCCGACGAAAGTGATCTCGTCCGCGCCGGGTGGCCGGGACCGGCTGCCTGGCAGCGCGATCGGCGGTAGTTCTGTCATACCGGTTTCCCTTCGGGCAGGGCCGGGTGAGCGGGCTCAGTGCGCGTTACCCGCGCCATCGCCGCTAAACCGCCCGTGTCCTTGCCCGCGGCTATTTCCCGGAAAGTGCCCTATTGCGAGCTGGGCCGCGCTCGGTAACGTGGAGCCTATGGACTACCGGATGCTGGGGGGCAGTGGCTGCGCGGTATCAAGCCTTTGCCTGGGGACGATGACGTTCGGCGCCGAAACCGACGAGACCGGCGCGCACGACCAGCTCGACCGCTTCGTTACGGCTGGCGGCACCATGGTGGACACCGCTGACGTGTACGCCGACGGCAGATCGGAGGAAATCATCGGCCGCTGGTTCGCCAGCCGCCCGGCCGACGTCACCGAACAGGTGGTGCTGGCCACCAAGGGCCGTTTTTCGTCCCAGCCGTCGGACGGGCCGAACGGCACTGGGCTGTCAGCGCGTCACCTGACTCGGGCTCTCGACGCCTCGCTCCGCCGACTCGGGCGGGACGCGGTCGACCTCTACCAGGTCCACGCCTACGATCCGCTGACGCCGCTGGAGGAGACCCTGCGGACCCTTGACGGGTTCGTCCGGGCCGGCAAGATCCGCTACTGGGGTCTGTCGAACTTCACCGGCTGGCAGCTGACCAAAGCCGTGCACCTTGCCCGCGCTCTGAACGTATCCGCCCCGGTGACGATCCAACCGCAGTACAGCCTGCTGGCCCGCGAGACTGAATGGGAGATCGTGCCCGCCGCCGTTGATGCCGGCCTGGGCATGCTGCCATGGAGCCCGCTCGGCGGCGGCTGGCTGTCCGGCAAGTACCGGCGCGACCAGCGCCCGGCCGGCGCCACCCGGCTCGGCGAGGACCCGAACCGCGGCATGGAAGCCTACGACCGGCGCGGCACCGACGGAACCTGGCGCGTCATCGACGCCGTCCAGAAGGCCGCCGAGGACCGCGGCCTATCCATGGCCGAGGTGGCCATCGCCTGGGTGACGGCCCGGCCCGGCGTCAGCTCGACCATCCTTGGCGCCCGCACCACGAGTCAGCTCGACACCAACCTGCGCGCCGCCGGGCTGCGGCTGTCAGCGTCCGAGACCGCCGCACTCGACGCCGCCAGCGACCCGCACCCCGCCGACTACCCATACGGCGAACTCGGCGTAGACCAACGCGCCCGGACCCTGCCGAACGCCCACTGAGCTCTCCCCGCTGTTAGAAAATGAGTGCCCGGGCTGCGGGGACCACGGAGCCCACCTACTTCTAATACCTGATCAAACTCGCCGCCGCCATCCATGAGGCACCGTAGTCATCTCTGACCAGGCATATTCATTCCCAGAATTGGTGCCGCCTCGAGCAACGTTTGCCTTGTCGACGATGCGGCGGAGTCGTTCGTCGTAGGCGATGTTGTTGCGCCAGATGATCTACCGGCGGACCATGCTGGCCTGCTCTTGGTGGCTGGCGTGGCCGGTCCCGTTGAGCGCGAAGTAGCACAGCGCCGTGAACTGCGCCTCGACGCGGTTTAACCAGGACGGGCTCTTTGCCTCTCCCGCTGACCGCGGCCCACTGCCGACCCGGGCGCGGCTGCAGGTTCAGCGGCCCGAAGCCGTGGCGCAGGTCGCGGCCGACGCGCTGCGCTGCGGGTCCGCGCCACCCAGCGAATTCACCGCCGCCCTAGCACCGGCTGCGGCGGTCCACGGTTTCCGCCGGGACGACGGCATGAGCCTCCTGAAATGGCTGCTCGAACTGATCGGAGACCCGGACGCCAGCAGATGGATGAGGCAGGCCGGTGCGCAAGATCAGGCCGCGCTCGTGCGTCTTTGAACCCCCGGACGTTCGTTACGGATAGGTCTAGACCAATTAGCCAGGGACGGGCAACGTCAATTTCGCCATAAATCGTTATGCCTCATATCTCCCGGGTAGCGGGGACGACATGGAGCTGGCCGAGACGGGACGTCTGCTTTCGGGACGATACAGACTGAATACCGTCATCGGCCGAGGCGGAATGGGCGCGGTCTGGCAGGCCCGCGACGAGCTACTCAAACGCGACGTGGCCGTCAAAGAGCTCGTATGGCCGCTGCACTTCACCGAGGCCGAGCAGGAGATCGCCTGCCGCCGGGCCGTCAGGGAAGCCCAGATGGCCGGCCGCCTTACGCACCTGAACGTGGTCCGCATCTACGACATACTCCAGGAAGACGGCCACCCGTGGATCATCATGGAGTTGCTGCCGTATCAGTCGCTGCGCGATCTGGTGCGGGCGGATGGGCCGCTGGCCCCTGCCCGGGCGGCGCGGGTAGGTCTCGGTGTCCTCGCGGCTCTGGGCGCCTCCCATGCCGAGGGCGTGCTGCACCGGGACGTGAAGCCGGCGAACATCCTGGTGGGACCCGACGGGCGGGTCGTCCTCACGGACTTCGGGATCGCCCGGGCGGTCGACAGCCCGACCCTCACCACCGCCGGCGCGCTGGTCGGATCGCCGTCGTACATCGCACCGGAACGGGCCAGAGGCGGTCAGTCGAGCCCGGCCGGTGACCTGTGGGGGCTCGGCGCCTCCTTGTACGCGGCGGTGGAGGGGCACCCGCCGTTCGAGCGGGACGCACCGCTCGCGACTCTCACCGCCGTGGTCGTCGACGAGCCCGAAGAAGCCGTCCACGCGGGACCGCTATGGCCGGTCATCAGCGGGCTGCTCCGGAAGGATCCGGACGAGCGGCTCGATGCGGCGGAGACCGAGCGGATGCTTCGCGAGGTCGCTGACCACGACGAGCCGGCGCGTGTCGTGTCGGCTCCTCGCCGTGTCCAGCCAGCCTTTCGGCGTTTCCTTCCGGCTTCCTGGCGTGTCCCGCCAGTTCCCGAGTCGGCCGCCGGCATTGAGTCGGCGGCAGGAAGGCCGGTGGGTGCGGCGCCCCTGACTGCGGGGCCTGCAGGCGACAAGTCGGATCGCGGGCCGACGGCAGCGGAGGATGAGGAGGCGGCTGCGAAAGCGCCGGCGGCAAAGTCGGCCGGTACGGCATCGGCGGCGATACCCGACGCCGCGGAGAACGCGGCAATGGAGTCTTCCCCCTCGGAGAAAGCCTCAGAGTCTGCGGTTGTAAAGGTGGCGGCTACCGATTCGGCGGCATCGATCGCCGTGGCCCCCGCCACTTCGGGCGCGGCCGTCGCACCCCCGGAACCTGATACGACGGCGCCTGTCGAGCCTGCCGCGGTATCCGCTCCCGATACGGTCGAGGCGCCCGCCGCCGCATCGGACGCGGTGTCGTCCGCCGATCAGCCGCCCTCCGCCTCCAGTCCCTCGGCAGAGCCCGACTCTCGCCGTCCGCGCCGGTCTCGCCGTCCCGCGATTGCGCTAGCCGCGCTGACTGCGTTGGCCGCGGGCGCCGCCGCCCTGACGCTCGCCCTGACCAGTTCGCCGGGCCGCACGTCCGCGTCGTCTGGAACAAGCTCGCGTTCTGCCACCCCTCTGACCAGGACATCGGGCGCTCCGACGCCCAATGCTTCGACACACGGTGCCACGGCTTCGGCGAACCCGTCTGCGTCGCCCACGAGCGCTCCTGCCAGTGGCCAAGTACCGCCAAGTGCGTCGACCGGCTCCCCTGGAAGCGGAGGTGTCGGGTACGGCGCGCTACCCGCCGGTTTTTACCGCTTCACGAACTCCACCGGCTTCTCGATCGGCATCCCCGACGGCTGGCAGATCCGGCATGTTGGTCACTACGTCTACGTTATCGACCCGTCCAACGCCGAGACCTTCCTGCTCATCGACCAGTCCGACACCCCGAAGCCGAACCCGCTCCTCGACTGGGAGCAGCAGGCGGCCAACCGTGCGAGCACGTACCCGGACTACCACCTCATCCGCTTGGAGTCCGTGTACTACCCGCAGGCCGAGAAGGCCGCCGACTGGGAGTTCACCTACCTCACGGGCGGCATCGTCGTGCATATCCTGAATAGGAACGTGCTTGCGAACGCCCACCACGCATACGCGCTCTACTGGTCCACGCCGGAGACCGACTGGAACACCTACTACCACTACTTCCAGGGCTTCGCGGATACTTTCCGCCCAGCCAAGTAAGGTCTGGCCTGGACAGTGGCGCCGGATTCAGAACTTCCTTTTCCCTTGGTCTTATGGGACTGGGATGATCTGATCATCAGCTCTCATCGCGGACTCGCCCAGCGCCGTGGCACTGCCCGAGCCCGGAGATCCTTATCGTTCTGCGTCGCGAGCGGCATGCCTGTTGACGGACCGGTTTACCGGTGGCATGGGGAGATCTCCTGCGCGCCAGAGGCGGGCGAAGTCGTCACGCATGCTGATGACCGTCCAGCCGCCTCCGGCCGCCGCATTCAGTATCTCAGGGTCGTCGTACGCGTACTCGCGGACCTCGTCGTCGTGGTGAACTACAAGGGCGAAGCGGGCGGCTCGGAGCATGGCGACGTCCCCGTGCGCGTTGCCCGCCGCCAGCACGGGCTGGGTTCCCGTTCGATCCCACAAGTGCACCGTCTTGCCCGGCCCGTCATCCATGGGGACCGGCGAGGCTGTACGGACCAGCCGGCCGTTCACGGACCGGATCTGGACCTCCGACCCGATCACCTGCTCGCGCCGCAGGCCGTAGGCCGGGTCGGCGATGACCCGCATGAAATCGCGGGAGCTGTCGGTGCACATGAATACGCTGAAGTCCAGGGCTCGCAACAGCGCCATCAATTCCAGCATCGGCTGATACGTCAGCATCGGATATGGGCGGTGGAAACGCGGATGCAGTGCTCCGGCGAGGTAACGCCGCGCCTGTTCCTCATACTGCGCTGTTGTCTGGCCACTGAACAGCACACCTAGTTCGCGCAGCACGTCGTGGCCGTTGGCCAGCTCCGGCACGGTTGAGCCGGCCGCGGCGAGCCGGTCCAGGAGGAATCCCGCCAACGCGGTATGGGGCTTCTCGCAGGCCAGCGTGCCGTCATTGTCGAAGGCGGCGACCCGGTCAGCCACCGGGAGAGCGTCCGGTCCCTGGGTGACCTCCCGCAGAAAGGCAAGCACCGACCGCCTTGCGGAGCCGTCCCGCCAGGAGGGCAGGCTCACCTTCCGCTCCTCCGCATCGATCACCTAGGTCCTCCTGTCGGGCAAGCCGATTTAACTGCTACGCGGGACCGGCGACCAGCGCTCCCACGAGCGTCTCACTCATCGCTGCATCCGGCGGTTCAGACGGCGCGCGCTGACCATGTCAGCCCCTTCTCTGCTGCGGTCCCGAACCCGCAAGCGCTGAATCGGTCGCTGGCCCCGACCGGGCTGCCGATGACCGCTTCCGCCGCCGCACGATGACCGCGACCACTACGGCGATCACCAGCAGGGCGATCAGCCCGGCGATGATATAGGTGGGGGTGCTCACCAGGTGCTGCACATGCTGCCAGTTAGCCCCGGCCGCGTACCCGGCCCAGGCCAGGCCGCCGATCCAGGGGACGCAGCCGACTGCGGTATAGACGCCGAAACGAAATGGCCGCATGTGGGCGTAACCCGCAGGCAGCGAGATGAACGTCCGCACCACGGGTATCAGGCGCCCGATCAAGACGGCCCGCCCGCCGTAGCGATCGAACCAGCGCTGCGACCGCTCGATGCCGGTCCGACCGCCGAGGAACGAAGACCACCGACGCGTGGCCGCCTCGCCTCCGTAACGGCCAACCACCCAGGCCAGATAGCTGCCGATCACATTGCCCGCCACGCCGACCACGATGACCAGCGCCAGGCTGAGGTGGACCCCAGCTACTGCGCCGGCCGCTATCGCTCCGCCGAAAGGCATCGTGAGCTCGGAGGGAACCGGTATGCAGGCCGACTCAGCCATCATCAGCAGGAGTATGGCCAGGTATCCGTAGGAGCTGATGAAATGTTGCACCCGCACCGTCCCGGTCATTTCGAGTATCAAAACCACCACCCATCGGCAGCATTCGCGCCGCTACCCCCGCGATTCACCACCAAACGGCTAGGTCGGCTGATCCCCTCGCCCAGTCTGCCCCCGGTGCCGGGGATCCTCACGTTCGGAAATCGTCATGCTCCACTTCTGGGCCCGCACGCATTGCTGCCGTGCGCGGGGCACGGCGCTCCGGGGGCTTCCGGGGGCGGAGCCGCCGGCCAGCCCGCCGGTACCGTGCGAGACGCCTTACCACATCGGGCCTCGGCGACGCCGCCCGCTCGGTAGCGCTCTTCGAACACCACCGGCCACAGCTCGATGACCTTGTGATCACCGACTCGGACCTTTCCCCGGCCGCCGAGCTGGCCGAGGGCTGCCTCACCCTCGGGCGCCACGACGACGCCCAGCGAGTCGGCTCCCGGTTCTCGGCCGCTGCGGAGGGCAAAGGGCAGCCGTGGTCGCATGCCCGGGCGCTGCGCGCCCAGGGGCTGCTCGCCGACGAAGACAGTTTCGCTGCTGCCTTCGAGCGCGCGATAAGCCTGCACGAGCAGACACCGGACGCGTTCGAAGGGGCGCGTACGCGGCTTGCTTTCGGGCAGCGGCTGCGGCGGTCTCGGAGCAGGGTGCTTGCGCGAGCAACTGCGCGGCGGTGGGACGGCTTCGACAGACTCGGTGCCCGGCCCTGGGCCTACCGTGCCCGGGCGGAACTCGCAGCTACCGGAGAAACGCACCGGCGGCGCGACGGCGGCTGGCCGGGCACTCGGCCGGCGGGCTGGTCGCCCTCGAAGCGGCCAGGTTGATGCTGGAGGGCGGCAATGCGGAGCCGCTGGTGGTGCTATTGGACACCACCCGGCCGTACGGCGCCCTTGACTACTACTGGGGCGAGTCGGCAATGCTCTGGCGCCAACTGCCCCGTATTGCGGCTGAGCGGCTGCTCACAGCGGCTTCGAAGCCGTTTCGGCGGGCAAGCCCGGCCCCGTCCGGTCCGCGGCCGGACGCCGGTGACCCGGCTGACGTCATGGCGGCGAACGCGAGGACCATGCAGCCCGTCATCGCCCAGCAGTGGTACCAGGTGCGGCCGTACGACGGGAAGGTCGCCGTCATGCGCACCCGGCAGGGGCGGCTGATAGCGATGGGCCGACCGACACTCGGCTGGTCCTCGATTTCTCGGGGGAAGCCCGACATTATCCCGGTGCCGGGCTCGCACAAGAGCCTGCTGTGGCCGCCGCATGTGCAGGTGGTGGCGCGCAGGCTGGCGGACTGGCTGTCGGCAACCGGCGGCCGTCCAGCTCCTCAACTGCCGGCCGGGGCTATTGGACAAGCTGAGCAGGCACGCGGCAGTAATGCCGCCTCCACTCGGATCTAGTCCCGGCTGAACGGAACGATCGCCTGCGCCGCGCCTCGGCCGAGGCCGGGATTGCGGCTATACCCTCTCGGTGATCAGGGTCTGGACGCGGTCGAGCATGGCGTCCAGCGTGACTTCGAGCGGCCTGGTGTCACGCTGGAGCTGGGTCAGCAGCAAGCCTCCCTGCAGGGCGCCCAGCATCGCGAGCGCGAGGTCATCCGGGTCCGTGCCCCAGGCGAGGTCGCCGCGCGAGTGCATGGCCTGAAATCCCTCGCGGATCCTCCCTTCCCAGCGGCGCAGCCCCCGGGCCGCGGCCAGCCGGGACACGGCATCGGTCTCGGCCACCTCGGCGCCCAGGGCGCCGATCGGGCATCCGCCCCGGCAGCCGAGCCGGCGCTGGTGCTCGACCAGGAAATCGCGCCAGGCCCGCAGGCCCGCCATTGAGTCCAACCGGTCCAGGTGCGCCCCCTGGGCGTCGATCACCGCGTCTGTCTGGTAGTCGATGACGGCGCGGACCAGGGCCTGCTTGTCCTCGAAGTAGTGATACACCTGCGAGCCGCTCACCCCGGCGGCCGCCCGGATGTCCTCCAGCGTGGTCTCCGCCACCCCGTTGTCGAACATCAGCTCCGCCGCTGCCGCGACGATCCGCTGCCGGGTCTCGCGCCCGCGCCGGGTCAGCGGGCGCTCCGCTGGCGCTCCGGTCTCATTCTCGCCCATACCAGGAGCCTACCAGAAAACTGGATTGGACAACCCAGTTTTGCCTCGTCATAGTGGACCGTACAACCCAGTTCACTGCGAAAGGAACTCACATGCCTTCCACCGACCTTGCCGGCAGCACGGCCCTGATCACCGGCGCGACCAGCGGCATCGGACGTGCCACGGCCGTCCGGCTGGCTCGACGCGGCGCGCACGTCCTGGTCAGCGGGCGTGATCCCGGGCGCGGCGAGGCGGCCGTCAATGCCATCCGCGCCGCGGGCGGAAAAGCCGACTTCATCGCCGCGGACCTGGCCGACGCCGACTCAGTGCGCGCTCTCGCCCGCCGGGCCGTCGAGCTGGGCGGCGGCCACGTCGACATCCTCGTCAACAACGCCGGCGTCTTTCCCTTCGGGCCCACCCCGGACGCCACCGACGCCGACATCGACACCGTCTACGCCGTCAATGTCAAGGCGCCCTTCATCCTGGTCGCCGAGCTCGCACCGGCCATGGCCGCCCGCGGCAAGGGAGCTATCGTCAACGTGCTGACCATGGTCGCCCACTTCGGGGTCGCCGGCATGAGCCTGTACGGGTCAAGCAAGGCCGCACTCACCCTGCTCACCAAGGCCTGGGCGGCCGAGTTCGGTCCCAGCGGCGTCCGGGTCAACGCGGTCAGCCCGGGGCCGACCCGAACCGAGGGCACGGAAGCGATGGGCAGCCAGCTCGACATGCTCGCATCCATGGCTCCGGCCGGGCGCCCGGCCGCACCGGACGAAATCGCATCCGCCATCGACTACCTCGCCGGCGACGAGGCCAGCTTCGTCCACGGCGCCGTTCTCGACGTCGACGGCGGCCGGAACGCGGCGTAGCGCTGGCTTAGCCGAGCTGCTCGATGAAGCCGCGCAGGTCATTCAGGGTCTGGCAGGAGACGGCGACGGTGCAGTGCGGCTCGTAGACGCTCATCAGGGAGTCCCCGGTGTTCCACTGCCCGCGCCGCTCGGGGTTCAGCCAGTACACCGAGCCGGCCCGGCGGGCGATCTTGGCCAGCGTGGCCTCCTCGGCCGGGCGGAAGTTACCCCGGGCGTCCCCGAAGATGAGGACCGTGGCGCGATGGTCCAGCTCCTGGCCGACTGCGGCGTGGAACTGCCGCAGCGCGCGGCCGTAGTCGGTAGAGTCGCCGAGCTCGCCGGCCGTCACGTAGCCGCGCATCGCCGCGATAGCCTGCTCGGGGCCGCGGACCTGGCGGAAGGCGTCGGTGACCTCGGCTGCGCTGTCGATAAAGGCGAAGGTCCGCAGCCGGGAGAAGAGCTGCGACATCGCCGCCACCAGGCTGACGGTGAAGGCGGCGAAGTTCGCCACCGACCCGGACGTGTCGGCCAGGACGTAAAGGTGCGGCTTGGTGGGCCGGGGCTTGCGGTGCACAACCTTCACGGGCACCCCGCCGGTAGCCATCGAGGCGCGCAGGGTAGCCCGGACGTCAATGAGGTCGGTGCGGCTGCGGCGTTTGCGCATGACCGCGGTCGCGAGCTTGTGCTGGATCGGAATCAGGACCCGCTGGATCTCGGCCAGCTGCGCCCGGTTCGCCCGCACGAGGTCGATGTCGGCGGCCAGCGGCTGGCGCAGCGTCTTGGCGACCGCGTCCGCTCCGCGATCGGCGACGAGCAGCTCCCTGATGGACTTGCGGACCTGACCCTGCAGGAGCTCGGCCCGGGTGGTGGTTTGCGCCCGCTGGAGCTCGGAGCGCAAGTGTCGCCCGGCGTCGTCGAGCCCGCCCGCCCCGCCAGCCCCGCCGATGTCCGCCGCAGCCTCCGCAAGCTGCTGCGCCACCAGCTCATCCAGCCGCAGGCCCGCCAGCGCCGCCAGCTCGTAGAACACTCCCGCCACCGGGCGTCCCGGCTCGAACCGGACGAACTGCTCGACCGCCTGCTCGGCGACCTGGCGGGCGAGCTCCTCCGATCCGTCGCGCAGGACGCTGCGCACGGCATGCTCCAGGTCCAGCCGTGGCTTGGCGTCGGGGGTGCCAGCCTGCGCGGCCAGGCGGGCGCCCGCCGGGTCGAAGTAGAGGTCGAAGACCTCCTCGAAGACGGCGAGGTGGTCGCCCGACTTGACCAGCGTGGCGCGCAGCGCGGTGCGCAGCCCGTCGGCCCGGTCGAGCTCGGCTATCCTGGCGGCCCGCATGGCGTCCAGCCGCTCGACCATGGAGACGGGCACCCCGCGGGAGCGCAGCTCATCGGTGAAGCGGTGAATGCGCTCGACCGGCGAGATGGCGGTGCTGGTCATGGCCGGCGGCCCGTGGCGCGTGCTCGGCCCTTCACGGTCGCTTGTTCCACTGGCGCGGCGTGAGGGCGGCCTCCGCGATCTGGACGTCGTCCCGGTACTTCAGCAGCACGTTCAGCGCGAGCGAGGAATCCGTCACGTCCAGGTCGGTGGCACCGAGCAGGTGCAGCGTCCGGGCCAGGTCGATGGTCTCCGAGACGGACGGCGGCTTTTTCAGGTTCAGGCGGCGCAGGGTCTCCACGAGGTCGACGAGCCGGTCCACCAGCTCCCGCGCGAGGCCCGGGACCGCGTGCTCCACGATCTCCCGCTCTCGCTGCGCGGCCGGGTAGTCAAGATAGAGGAACAGGCACCGGCGCTTGAGCGCCTCCGACAGGTCCCGGGTGTTGTTCGAGGTGAGGAACACCAGCGGCACGTGGCGGGCTTCCAGGCGGCCCAGCTCGGGCACCGATACCTGGTGCTCGGCGAGGACCTCAAGGAACAGCGCCTCGGTCTCCGCGTCGACCCGGTCCACCTCGTCCACGAGCAGCACCGCGGGCTGCGGGCTGCGGATCGCCTCCAGCATCGGGCGGGTCAGCAGGAACCGCTCGTCGAAGATCCCCTTCCCGGTCTCGATGACGGCGTCGGCGGAGAACGTCTCGTCACCGCGGGCCGCCTGGATCCACAGCAGCTGCTTGCGGTAGTCCCACTCATACAGGGCCTTCGACTCGTCGATGCCCTCGTAGCACTGCAGCCGGATGAGCGGGCGGTCCGCCATCATCGCCACCGACTTGGCCAGCTGCGTCTTACCGGTCCCGGCCGGCCCCTCAATGAGCAGCGGCTTGCCGAGCCGCGCAGCCAGGCTCACCACCCCGGCGATCTTGTCATCGGCGAGGTACCCCGCCGCGGCGAGGCCCGCCCGGACCGATGCCGTGTCCGCGAATACGCCGGCCACATCGTCGGCCTGGGTCACCTGGGGCCCCTTCTGAAGCTGGCAGCTGCATGTCCACCCTACTGTGCGGTAACAGGCGGCGCGCTGTCCAGCCGCCGCGACCTCCGCCACGGAGCAGGCCGGGCGGACGCCCAGCCCGGCGACCAGGGGCTGAGCCCGCCGTGCTCGAGGACGGGCTCGAGGTCACTTGATTCTTCGATATCTAACGCTTAGCCTTCTAAGTGTTAGATATCGAATCATCTCAGCCGGGAGCGACCCAAGGAGAGCGCCAGCCTGGACGCGCTCAGCGGGGGCCGGTTCGAACTCGGACTCGGCGCGGGCCGCCCCGACGCCGAGCGGGACGCGGCCCGGCTCGGGATGCCCTTCGGGACGCCGGGCGAGCGCATCCGCCGCATCGAGCAGAGTCTCCAGGCGGTGCGCGCGCGCTATGCCCGGTCGGACGAGGCGCCCGAGCACGACGCCGCCCGAGGCGCGCAGCAGCCGCGGCCGGCCGTGCTCGTCGCCGGCAACGGGCCGAGGATGCTGCACCTCGCCGCGCGCGAGGCGGACACGCTGGCGCTGGGCCTGCCACCGCGTAGTACCGAGGACGATCTAGAGGCGAAGGCCAATCAGGTCCGCGCGATCGCAGGCGAACGGTTCGGCCGACTCGAACTCAACCTCAACATCGCCCTGGTCGGCGACGAGTGCCCGCCCCAGGCCGCCGCCTGGCTCGGGGCGGACCCCCGGGACCTGATCCTTCACGGCTCGATCACCGTGCTCGTCGGGACCGCCCGGCAGATGGCGGACACGCTACTGCGACGGCGGGACCGCGCCGCGGTGTCCTACGTCTCGGTCAACGCCCAATTCGCCGACCGGTTCGCACCGGTGATCGAGCTGCTCGCCGATGCCTGACGGCCGGAAGATCTCGCCGCCATGTCCTGGTTCAGGAACCGTCCTCGCCCAGCGTTTTGCCGCGCCTGCGACGGGGAGTGTTAAGACACATGACCGAGCGCTGGTACGAGAAGGCCATCATCTACTGCCTGGACGTCGAGACCTTCCAGGACTCCGACGGCGACGGCGTCGGCGATTTCGCCGGGCTCACCCGTCGACTTGACTACCTAGCCCGGCTCGGCGTCGACTGCCTATGGCTGAACCCCATCCACCCCTCACCGGGCCGGGACGGCGGCTACGAGGTCAGCGACTATTACAACGTCCATCCCCGGCTGGGCACCCTGGGCGACTTCGCGGAGTTCTTGCAGGCGGCCGACAGCCGCGGCATCCGGGTCATCATCGACCTGGTCGTCAACCACACCTCGGACCAGCACCCGTGGTTCCAGTCAGCGTGCGCGTCGCCCGACTCGCCGTACCGGCATTGGTACGTCTGGTCAGAGCAAGAACCGCCCGACCGGCACCAGGGCATGGTCTTCCCCGGCGAGCAGGATGAGACCTGGACGTATAACGAGACCGCCGGCGCCTGGTACTTCCACCGCTTCTACCGTTTCCAGCCGGACCTCAACATCAGCAACCCCCAGGTCCGCGCCGAGATCAAGAAGATCGCGTCATTCTGGCTCCGGCTCGGGGTGGCCGGGTTCCGGATGGACGCGGCGCCGTTCGTCATCGAGTACACCACCCCGGACAACAACAGCGATGGCAAGGACTTCGGGTTCCTCACCGACCTGCGCCAGTCGGCGCAGTGGCAGCGTCCGGACGCGCTGCTGCTAGCCGAGGCGAACGTCGACCCCGACCAGCTCACCAAGTACTTCGGCGACAGCGGCGGCTCGGCGAACCGGCTGCACATGCTGTTCGACTTCCTGCTGAACGCCCAGATCATGCTGGCGCTCGCCCGCCACGACCCCGAGCCGGTCATCGACGCGCTGCGCGACACCCCGGCGCTGCCCGACTGGTCACAGTGGGCCACCTTCCTGCGCAACCACGACGAGGTCGACCTGTCCCGGCTCACCGCCGACCAGCGGCAGGAGGTATTCGCCGAATTCGGCCCGGACGAGGACATGCGCCTGTACGGACGAGGGATCCGCCGTCGGCTCGCGCCCATGCTCGGCGGCGACCAGCGCCGCATCCGGCTCGCCTACTCGCTCCAGTTCACCCTGCGCGGAACACCGGTCATCCGCTACGGCGAAGAGATCGGCATGGGCGATGACCTGTCGCTGCCGGACCGGGAGTCGATCCGCACGCCGATGCAGTGGTCGCCCCTGCCCAACGCCGGCTTCTCCACCGCCGCAGCCGACCAGCTATTCGCGCCGGTGGTCACCGACGGCGCGTTCGGCTACGACAAGGTCAACGTGCAGGCGCAGCGCAACGACCCCGGCTCGCTGCTGTCCTGGTTCGAACGGATGATGCGCACACTGCGCGAGTGCCCGGAGATCAACACCGGCACCTGCACCCACGTCGACGTGCCCACCCCGCCCGCCCTGCTCGTGCACCGCGCCGACGACACGACCGGCACCATGCTGTTCCTGCACAACCTGGGCGACCAAGATGCCACCGTCGATGTCAGCAGCGCCGACGACATCGCCGAGTCGCCCACCGAGATGCTCGCCGACCGCGACTACGGCGACATCGACCTGGCCAAGCTCACGGTCGCCGCCTACGGCTACCGCTGGATTTGCCTGCGTCGGGAACTGTCCCTGTAGCGCCACGCTGCCCGAACCGAAATCAATCATCTACGCGGCGTTCACCAGCTGATTCCCGCCTCCACCGGCCCGCGGCCGCTGCGCGGTCATCACGGCGGCGGCGGCGTGATCACGGGCACCCCCTCCACCGAGGGCCGTCCCGCGTCACCATCACCGTCACCGATACCGAGGCGTCACCCCAGTCAGCCTCAGTGTCGTTCATCATCGACCCGCTGGTCCGGATCACCTAGCAGCAGAGCTGCGGCCAGGGTCGAGCGGCGTGAGCGAGGCAGTCACGGCGCCCCTGGGGCGGACGCTGCGCTGGCCGAGGGTCAAGTCCGCCGCCGCCCGGGCGCACCGATCGGCATAAGCTGCAACGTGGATGGAGAATGGCGAGTGAACCTGATCGCCGGTGGCCGGCTGGCTTCCGGGAAGCCGGGTTTCGCTGATCCCGTATGTGACCTGCTGCGCAGCCGCGCCGGTGAGGATGTCTCCGTCACCGTGGGGAAGACGGGCGTCTTTTTGTACGCTGGCACGGCGGATGCCGCCGCGACCGCGGAGGCCATGGCGCGGGAAGTGCTCGCCCAGCAGGGCCTGGTCGCTGACATCCGGCTGGACCGGTGGGACCCGTCTCGGCAGGCCTGGCTGCCGCCCAGTGACGCCGCCGCCGCTGAGCTGCCGCCAGAGCCGGAGCATGACCCCGGCCGCAGACGCCTGCGCGTGGCCGACGCGGTGGTCGCAGCCATCTTCGACGGTCTCGGCAGCGCCGACTTCTAAGCCCGGGTCGGCCGCGCCGACTCCTCGCGCGCTCTCACCCTCGCGGCGAGCCTGGATCGTCGGTTAGCAAGGAGTTAACGCTGTTGAACGGCGAAAACTTGCGGCCGTAACCGTCTTAGCGTTCCCTGGATGCATGACGATCGCGGATGTTGAATATTCTGTCGCCACGCTCTGGCGCTATCCCGTGAAATCGATGCAGGGGGAGGAGCTCAACGCCTCCGACGTCACGGCGGGCGGGCTGCTCGGCGACCGGCAGTTCGCAGTCGTCGACCCGGCGACCGGAAAGATCGCGGGCGCGAAGAACCCCCGCAAGTGGCCGGGATTCCTCTACTTCCGCGCCGCGTACACCAACCCGCCGCAGGCAGGCGCGGCGCTGCCCGCCGTGCGGGTCACCATGCCAGACGGCACCTCTGCCACAACAGACGAGGCCGATCTGCCGAAGCTACTGTCCGAGGCGCTCGGCCGCGAGGTCGCCCTGTCCGCCGCGCTGCCGACCGCGACCGCCGAGGAGTACGTGATCGACGACGACGAGGTGGCGTCGTTCGACCTTCCGGCGGGGACATTCTTCGACGCGGCCGTCGTTCACCTGGTGACCACCGCCACCCTCGACCGGCTGCGGTCCCTCTATCCTGAGGGGAGGTTCGAGCCCCGCCGATTCCGGCCGAACATCATTGTCGCCACCGGGCCGGGCACGAGCGGCTTCGTTGAGAACGACTGGGTAGGGCGCGAGATCGCCATTGGCGAGCATGTCCGCCTTCGCGTGACGATGGCGACTGGCCGGTGCGTCATGACTACGCTTCCGCAGGGCGACCTGCCCAAGGATTCCGGGATCCTGCGCACCGCCGCCCAGCACAACAACGCGCAGGTCGGCGTCTACGCCGAGGTCATCTCTGGCGGCCCGGTCCGGCGCGGGGAGCCCATCACGCTGCTGGCGTAGAACTGCGTCCCGGGGGGATTTGCCCCGATAACGTCGTCACGCCGCCCCATGGCCGTGATCGCGAAGGATTTTTCCTGACGAAGGATCCTAATCGTATAAGTGCATAAATCCTTCGTGATCACCGGCCCGGCAGGAGGCCGGTCGCCCGACTGGCCGATCAGCGAGACTTGCGCGACTGAAGCGGCTGGAGTTCCTGTTCCATAAATGTTATGCGGACGTCATATTTCTAATTGTTTTTTGAGGATTGCGCACCGGAGCTTACATCCTCCTTAAGGGGCTGCTGTTACTCGGGGAGCTTTGGCCATTGCTCAGTAGGCTCACGTGCGGCATCCAGGAGTGTCGGTACGCGGTTATCTCGTTTCCGCTTGCCGCGCTCCGCCGACCGAAAGGAACCCAGCATGAAGCTCGCGGATCAACACACGCCGCCGACGCCTTTCGCGCCCGCCAGGCGGTATCTCGGCGGGACGGCGCTCGCATCGGGGGCACTGATCGCGGCAGCGGCTCTCGCGGTGACCGGCTGCTCCTCCGGCCAAGGGGCAGCTGACTCGGTCGCGCTGGCCGGCGCTACCAGCACCATGGGCCTGAGCAGCAACATGGCCGGCAGCTACCAGATCGTCAAGCTCAACGACTCGCGCGACGAGACGTTCAATCAGTTGCTTGGCATCAACAACGAAGGCGTGATCGTCGGGTACTTCGGCTCTGGCGCCGCCCGCCACCCGAACAGGGGATACACGCTGGTCCCTCCGTTCGCGCAGCACAGCTTCCTGAACGAGAACTTCCCGCGCGCGGCGCAGACCCAGGTCACCGGCCTTAACGACCAGGGCGTCACCGTCGGATTCTGGTCAACGCAGAACACCGCAAGCATGACGAACAACAATTTCGGTTTCTACGAGCAGCACGGGCGGATCCACGAGGTCAACTTCCCGATAGGCGATGCCGCCAGCCCGCCGGTGGATCAGCTGCTCGGCGTCAACAACCGCGGGATCGCGGTCGGCTTCTTCACCAATAGCGCCGGCCTCAACCGCGGCTACGAGTACAGCATACGGATGCACAGGTTCAGCAGGGTGGAGATCCCGGGGGTGCGGGGCCTCGGGCCAAGCCTCACCGCTGCCGCCATCAACAACCGCGGCGATGTCGCGGGCTTCTACAACAAGACCTCCAACCAGGTGGACGCGTTCCTCAAGCGTGGCTCCGGCAAGTTCATCACGCTCGCTTACCCGGGCGCCGCGATGACACAGGCCTTCGGCGTCAACGACTCCGACGAGGTCGTCGGCACCTACACCACCGGGACCGGCAACGCGGCCGTCACCCATGGCTTCACCTGGAAGGGCGGCAAGTACGCGAGCGTGAACATCAGCGGCGCGAGCTCGACGGCGATCAACGGCGTCAATGACGAGGGTGACCTGGTCGGCTTCTTCACCGACGCCAAGGGCAACACCGACGGCCTGCTGGCGCTCCCATAGCCGGCGCCACCAGGCCTGCGCGAACGACCGCGGGGCGGTCCCGGAAGTCCGGGACCGCCCCGCGGTCGTTGGCTGTGGCGTGCGAGGCAGGCCTTGCACCGACCGTCGCCGTAGGCGAGACGTCCTCTGCGGCGGCGGGTCGGCCACCCTTGCGACCCCGGCGCTCCGCGACTCCTAGGCCTCGGTGACCCCGGCGCCTCGGTGACCCCGGCGCCTTCGTGACCCCGGCGCCTCGGTGACCCCGGCGCCTCGGTGACCCCGGCGCCTCGGACCCCGGCGCCTCCGTGACCCGTACAGGTCATCTGCTGGTTCCCGCCAACGACCAAGTGCTGCTCGCGCTGGTCGGGTTCGACGGCAAGCAGCTAGGGGGCGCGCTCTGTGCGAGCGCGCCCCCTAGCCGGGGCATTCACCTCGGTCAGGGCATCACCGGGAGGCCGGTGCGGTCCCTGACGAGCCGACGGCCAGGCACCTGCGCCGCCGCGGCCCATTGCCGTGCTCACATCCCGGACGGGTCCATCATGTGGTGGTGGGTCCGGCCGGTCCGCGGGGGTGCGCCAGGCGTCCCCGAGCCGGGCATCGCCGGCGTCGTCCCGGTGCTGGTCGCCGTCTGCCTGGTGATGTTGAATGTCGCCGCGGTCGCCGCGCCCTGGCCGTTCAGCGTGACTGTGACTGGGTTCATCAGGCCGAAGGTCTGGCAGGAGAGGTTGGTGAAGGACATGCTGAGCCTGTTCGCCAAGAAGGTGAGCAGGTTGTCGCCTACCCCTGGCACCGGCGACTGGCCGGTGGAGAGCAGAGCCTGGTTGGCCGCCAGGAACGGCGTCTGGATGTCGACCATGTTCTGGCAGAACATCGCCGGAGTGCTGCCCTTGCTGGTCCGGGCGCTGACCGGCGGCTGGCCTATTTCCTTCCGGTAGAGGTTGGTCTTGGCCGCGTCCAACTGGCCGCCGTTGTTCAGCACCATCTCGTCGTTCTCGGGCACCAGCGCCGCGACCCTCGGCTGGTGCGCGCCCGACAGCAGTTCGTCCATGGCCTGGGAACTGGTCAGCGCGTTGTTGTTCGCCAGGTCGGGCGCCTGGAAGGGGGTGCAGCCGAGCAGCGGGTCCATGAACGCGTCGAGCAGGGTGTTGTCGCTGCCGTTGGCGAGCAGGGTCGAGTCCGGGATGTTCGCCGCGTTGGAGGCGGTGTCCTGCGCGGTCTGGCCGGTGGCCGGATCAAGCAGGTAGAAGGTGGTCACGTTGTCGCTCGGATCCTGGTCCACCATGTCGAAGTTGCGCGTTTCCGGGCAGTTCTGACCGGACCCGAGCGTGCCTGCCGACGCGACGATCTTGCTGGAGGTGCCTTCTGACGGCACGACCAGCCTCCCCTGGCGCTCATCACGCGACGCCGCGTTGAAGAAGTTGATGCCGTTGCAGAACGCCACTTGCCCGAAGATCGAGCCTGACGTGCCGTTGACGCAGTTGCCATTCCTGAGCGCGTTCGCCGTCGCGCCCGCCAGGAACAGGTCGGTGCCGTTGAACCCGAAGTCGATCGTGACGATCGCGCCACTCGGCAGTGCCGGCACGACGGGTGCCACCGCCGGGGTGGTGCCCTTGGTGATGACCAGCGGGTCGTAGACGTAGAGCTTGCCCGTGGCCGGGTTCAGGATGGTGGCCTGCACGAACGCCCCGAGGCTGGCCGCGTTGGTCATCTCGCACCCGGACTGCGCGGGAGTCTGCCCGTTCGTGCCGGTGAGCTGGTAGGGGGTGGCGAGGCCGCGCGCGCTAAGTGGGTTCGCGGGGACGATGATGTCGCAGTTGACGTTGGCCGACGCGGTCGTGGTGCCCGTGCTCGACCCGGACGCCGCCGTGGACGGAGCCACCGACGATGCCGCCGACGGGGAGGCGCTGGCCGACGCGCCGACGCCGAGCGCCGCATTGCCCAGGTCGGTGACGGTGGAGCGCCCGGCGACCATGATCACGACCCCGATCACCAGGCCCAATACCACAGGAATGGCGACCGTGACGGCAATACGCGAGGAATGATTCCTCCGCCTGTACCGTCGCCATGCGAACCGAAGTCTATTAAGCATTGGATCCGACACCTCCGTGTCCGAGTCGCCCCAGAAGCGGGGCATTGGGCCTGCTAGCGGCCGTGAGGCCGAGTTTGAAGAGTGCACGCTTTGCCTCGTTCAGGACTATATTCGCCAGTCGGGCACGGGAACGGGGCCTTGAATCCGGCGTCACGGATCCGTCACACATAGCGGCCGCTATTGTCATTGTTATTACGTCGTGATAGGACTTGATAGGATCCTGATTCGCGGTAACGTGCGCTTATGATCCTTGCGGTCCCCGCTGCGGCCGAACGCACGCGCCCGCTGGCCGGCCCTCGGACACTGCGGCTGGCAGGGACCTATTACCTGGTCGGCGCCGTCGCGCTGACCATGTGGCTATGGCGAGACCCGGCGTCGCGGATCGTGGCGGGCAACCCGTACGACGCCGACCAGTTCGCCTGGTTCTTCCGGTATGACGCCGCCGCCGTCGCGCACCTGAGGCTGCCCGCGCTGATCACCACCGCGATGAACGCCCCGCAGGGAATCAGCCTCATGTGGAACACGGCCATGCCGCTGCCCGGCGTCCTCCTCGCGCCGCTGACGCTGCTGGCCGGACCGCAAGCCAGCCTGACCGTGCTCATGACGGTTGGATTCGCCGGATCGGCGGTCAGCATGTTCGCCACGGCGCGCCGGTGGGACGCCAGCACCGCCGCGGCCGGCCTGGCCGGGCTTGTCTACGGATTCTCCCCGGCGCTGATCCAGTCGTCGGCGGGCCACTACGATCTTCAGTTCGCGGTCCTCCCGCCGCTGATCATCGACGCCGCGGTGCGGCTGGTGACCGGGCGCTGCGGCGCCGGCGGCCGGCCCGCTGCGCGCTGCGGCATCAGGCTTGGCCTGCTGGCGGCCGCCCAGCTCTTCATCGCCGAGGAACTGCTGCTTGACGCGGTCGTGGCCGCAGTGGTCATCACCGTTGTGCTGGCCGTATCCCGGCCTGCCGCGGCAGCCGACCGGATCCGCGACGTCGCGGCCGGCATCGGCGCCGGGATCGCGGTGGCCGCCCCGATCGCGGGCTATCCCCTCTGGGTGCAGTTCCTCGGCCCGCTCCGCCAGCACGGCAGCCCGTTCGCGGCCGATTACTACAAGAACGATCTGGCCGGCTTCGTCCTGCCGCCGGCGTCCATGCTGGCGCACACGGCCGGCAGCGCCACGTTCGCGGCCCGGTTCCAGGGCGGTCTCCCCGAGTACCTGGGCTATCTCGGCTGGCCGATGCTCGCCGTCCTCGCCGTCGTCGCGGCGTGCTGCTGGCGTCGCCTGCCGGTGCGCGCCACCGCGGTGGCCTTCGCGGTGCTGTCCGCGTTCTCGCTGGGCGGGACGCTGCTGGCCGGCGGCCGGGAGCGCGGGGGGATCGTGCTGCCGTGGCACTGGCTGCAGGCCCTCCCGGTCGCGGCGGCGGTGATCCCCGACCGGTTCTCCATCATCGCCGACGGCGCCGCCGCCGCGCTGCTCGCCTTCGGCCTTGACGCCGCCCGCAGCCGCTGGCCCGCGCGCCGAGCGCTCATCGCCGCCGCCGCCGCGATCGCGATCCTGCCGCTGGTGCCACGCCCGCTGCCTGCCGCCAGCGCCTCCCCGGTGCCGGCCGGCTGGACCGCGGCGTTCGCCGCGCTGCGACTGCCGCCCGGCGCCGACGTGCTCGTGGTGCCGATCCCCGTGCGCACCTACACCGCCCCGCTCCGCTGGCAGGCCGACACCGGCGTTCCGTCGGCGATGTACGGCGGCTACTTCATGGGGCCGACCTGGAGCGGCCAGCCCTCGACCGACGGCAACGGGCTGTCGTCCGAGGCCCAGTACCTGAACCAGCTCTGGGCGCAATCATCAGGCGTCGACATCGCGGCGGTCGCCACGCTCCCGGCGATCGGACTGTACCCGGACGCCGCGCAGGTGCGGGGGCAGCTGGCCGGCTGGAAGCCGGCCGCGGTGATCGCCGTCGCCGGCCCTCGCTCGGCGCTCGCCCGCTACCTGACCGGGCTACTCGGACGGCCGACCGTCACCGGGGGCGAGGTGCTCGGCTGGCGGCTCAACCGGTGAAACCACGGACCGTTCGAAATAAAGATCTTAGTTTTTCCTAACGGACCGTGGCTCCGCGCGGTCGGCCCATGACCCACCGTCAAGGCTCTAACCCAGGGTGGAGACCTGGTTCTACTCGCGGGCTGATGTGCGGCGGGCGCCCGCCCGGAAGCATTGCCGACATGAGAAACACCGATGTAGTGACCGTCCGAGGTCTGCGCAAGGCCTACGGGGACCGAGTGGTCGTGGACGATCTCGACCTCGATGTCCCGCTCGGCCAGATCGTGGGGCTGATCGGCGCGAACGGGGCCGGCAAGACAACGACGGTGGAATGCCTGCAGGGCCTGCGCAAGCCGGACGCCGGCACGCTCCGCGTGCTCGGCTTCGACCCGGTGACCCAGGCCGCGCGAGTTGCGCCCGCACGTCGGCAGCCAGCTGCAGGACTCGGCGCTGCCGGATCGGCTGCGGGTGGCGGAGGCGGTCAGGTTGTTCCGCACCCCGCACGGGCGAGACGGCGCGGAACTGCTCGAGCAGTTCGGGCTGGCCGCCCGCCGGCGCTCGGCGTTCGCGTCGCTCAGCGGCGGCGAGCGGCAGCGGCTGTTCCTGGTGCTTGCGCTGCTGAACAGGCCGCGCCTAGTGATCCTGGACGAGCTGACCCAGGGCCTTGACCCGGCCGCGCGCCGCGACGTCTGGGCCGCCATCCGTCAGCTGAACGAGGACGGCACCACGGTGCTCCTCGTCACGCACGAGATGGACGAGGCCGAGAGCCTGTGCAACCAGGTGCTGGTGATGCGAGCCGGACGACTGGTAGACGCGGGGACGCCGGCCGAGCTGGTGGACCGGCACGCCGCCGAGGCGACGATCCGGTTCAGCCTGCCGGATTACCCGCCCGGGATGCTGGACTCGCTGGGCCGGATCGACGGCGTACGGTCCGTCGACCGGACCGGGGCGCACGTCGTGGTGCGCGGCGAGCGACGGGTCGTCGCGCACGTCTGCGCGGCCATGGTCGCGTGTGAATCCGTTCCGGCCGACCTGCAGGTGCACGTTCCTACCCTGGAGGACGCGCTCCTCGGCCTGCTGTCCGGCGCAGGCCACGCAGGGCCGCTCAGCTGGCAGGAGCGCGGGCATGAACGGCCAGACGGCGCAGCTCATCCGGGCCGAGCTCACCCTCATCCGGCGCGATCCGCTGGTGCTGACCTTCGTGTTCGTGTTTCCGATCGTCACCATGCTGATCATCGGCGGCGCCTTCGGCACCCAGCCGGACCGCGCGTTCGACTTCACCGACCCGTCGCACTGGTACGTGGCGTCGTACCTGACCGTCGTGATCGGCGCGATCGGCCTGGTGATGATGCCGGTTCACCTGGCCTCGTACCGGGAACGCGGGGTGCTGCGCCGGTTCGCGGTGGCCGGCTTCCCGCGCTGGTCGTTCGCCCTCGCCGAGCTGGTCGTCGGCCTGGTCACGACCCTGGTGGCGTGCGCGCTGCTGCTGGCGGTGGCCGCGCCGGTCTACGGGCTGCCCGCCCTGCACGATGGCTGGCGGGTGCTGCTCGCGCTGGCCCTGGGCGCGGTCTGCTTCATCGGCCTGGGCGTGCTGCTCGGCTCGGTGCTGCCGTCGGCCCGGTCGGCTCAGGCGGTGGGGCTGGTGCTGTTCTTCCCGTCCTTCCTGCTCGGCGCCGGAGGGCCGCCGCCGCACGTCATGGGCTCGGCCGTGCGGGCGATCGCCCGGCCGCTGCCGCTGACCCTGCTGACCAACGCGGTGCGCGAGCCGTGGCTCGGCCTCGGCACCGGCACCGCGTCGCTGGTGGCGGTGGCGGCGCTGACCGTGGTGGTCACCGCGGTGGCCGCCCGCCGCGCGGTACTGTGAGCGGCATCACTGGATTTCGTAGAATCCGGCCCATGAGCGTCAATGCCTGCCCGGTCCTGCCGTCCGGCGTGGGCCGGGCCGGCTTTGCCGTGTTCGCCGTCGTCGTCGGCGCTGGGCCTGTGGCTGGGGCGGCTGCAGGAGCAGCCGCCGCCGGTGGCGTGGCCGGCGGTCGGAGCCGCCGTGGCCGTCGCGGCCGCGATTCTCCTGCTCCTGCGGCGGGCCCCGGCGCTGCTCTATGCCGCTGTCGCCTGCGCCGGGATTACCGCCGTGGGCGGCAGCCGGTCGGCTAACCCGGTGTGGTTCGCGATGCTGCTGATCGTGGGGTGGTGCTCGGTGACCGGGGGACGCCGGGTCGGCCTGCCGTTGTGGCTCGCCGTGTCGGCGCTGTTCACCGTCCAGTGGGTGCACTTCGGTCCCGATCAGGGCTGGGGCGCCTGGCTGGCCGGGCAGCGTCCTGATGGTGCTCGCCGGCCTGCTCCTGCGCAACCAGTTCATGCTCGTCGCCCAGCTGCAGGCGGCACAGGCCGGGCTGGCGGCGAAGGCCAGGGCGGAGGAGCGCAACCGCATCTCGCGCGACCTGCACGATGTCATCGCCCACTCGCTGACCGTCTCGCTGCTGCACGTCATGAGCGCGCGGCTCGCGGTCGAGTCCGATCCCGACGACGCGGCCCGCTCCCTGGCCGAAGCCGAGCGCCTGGGCCGGGACAGCCTGGCCGAGGTCCGGCAGGTGGTTGGCCTCCTGCGCGAAGACGGCGGGGTGTCTGGCTTGGACCGTACCCTTCCGCAGCCGGGCGCGTCGGGAGTGCCGTCGCTGGTCGAGCGATTCCAGGCGGCCGGCGCGGACGTTACGCTGACGGTCGACGGCGACGCGGGGCGGCTGCCCGCCACGGTCGGGCTGGCCGTGTACCGCATCTTGCAGGAGGCGCTGACCAACGTGATCAGGCACGCGCCCGGGGCGCCGGCGTCGGCCCGGCTGGTGGTCTCCGAACGGGATGCCACGCTTACCGTCGACAGCCTCGGCAAACCCGGGCACCGGGACCGGGCACGGGGTGCCCGGCATGCGGGAGCGAGCCGAGTCGATCGGCGGGAGCTGCTCGGCCGGGCCGAGCGGGGCCGGCTGGCTGGTGCGCGCGTCGTTCCCGCTCGTCGCCCGGTGGGAAAGCGCCATGATCAAGGTGCTGCTGGTCGATGACCAGGAACTCATCCGGGCCGGGCTGCGCGGTATCTTGCGGGCTCGGTTCGGCTTCGAGATCGTGGGCGAGTGCCCGGATGGCGGCGCGGTGCCTGCCGCCGTCGACGCGCTGATGCCGGACGTGGTGCTGATGGACGTGCGGATGCCGCTGGTCGACGGGGTGACCGCGACCCGCCGGCTGCGGAGCCAGGGCAACGCCACGCCGGTCCTGGCGCTCACCACCTTCGACGATGACGAGGTGCTGGCCGGGATGCTCCGGGCCGGAGCGGCCGGCTTCATCCTCAAGGGCATCCCGGCCGAGGACCTGCAGCGCGCGGTCCGCGTGGTGGCCGAGGGCGGCGCCTGGCTCGATCCCGGCGTCACCGCCCGGGTGCTGGCGACCTACCGGTCGGCGCCCGTGGCGACTGCCCACGGGGGCGCCGAGCTGGCCGCGTTGACCGGGCGCGAACTGGAGGTACTGACGCTGATCGGCGCCGGGAGGACCAATGCCGAGATCGCGGGCGCGCTGTTTGTGGGCGAGGGGACGGTCAAGACCCACGTCAACCATGTGTTCGCCAAACTCGGGCTGCGTGACCGCGCCGCCGCCGTGATCTTCGCCCTCGACCACAACCTCAGCCGGTGACGTCGCGCGCGAGCGGCGGGATGAGCACCGTCTAGGCTGAGGCAGATAGCAGGCTCGGCCCATTCAGGAAGGCGGGAAGCATGATCTCCTCCCAGTCCGAGCGGGCCCCGCGACGGTGAGCATCCGCCGGGCGGTCGCGGCCCCCTGCTTCGCCGAGAATCCGGCCGACCTGGTTCGGCTGGCCGTCGAGGCGGAGGAGGCCGGGTTCGACGGCTTCTTCCTGTGGGACCACATCACCTGGGCCAACGACGGCCTTGGCCCGCCGATCGTGGACCCGTGGGCGGTGCTCTCGGTCATCGCCGCCCGCACCCAGCGGCTGGTGATCGGCCCCATGATCACACCCGTCCCGCGACGCAGGCCGTGGGTGCTGGCACGCCAGACGGTCACGCTCGACCTGCTGGCGGGGGGCAGGACCGTATTCGGCGTCGGCCTCGGCTCGCCCGCGCACGGCGACTTCGGCCTGTTCGGCGACCCGGCCGACGACCGGACCCGGGCGGCGATGCTGGACGAGGGACTCGACCTGATGGCCGGCCTGTGGACGGGCGAAGTCACCGAGTTCCACGGCCAGCACTACAACGTCGGCCCGGTCCGTTTCACCCCCACCCCCGCGCACGGCGGCAAGATCCCGGTGTGGGTGGGCGGCGTGCTGCCTTCGCTGGCAGGCATGCGGCGCGCCGCGCGGTGGGATGGCGCGGTGCCGATCCGCTACCGCGATAACGCCCTCGTCCGCCCCACGGCGGACGACATTGCCTCAGTGCGCGAACTCGTCCGTGAGCGGCGAGGCTCGATTGACGGTTTCGATCTGGTGGTGTGGGCCGAGGTCGCCGACGCCCCGGCGTCACTGGCCGAAGAGCTACCGGCCTACGAGGAGGCGGGCGCGACCTGGTGGATCGAAACTGCCCGCCCGCCCCGGCCCGACTGGTACGAGCAGCTGCTCAGGCGCATCAGGTCCGGACCGGCCGGCGACCGCCGGGTCTGACCGTTCCAAGGGCGGCTGGCGACGCATTACTGACGGTGCTGGCGCTTATCGTCATCCACGGCATCTCGGCCGCGGCGACCGTCGCCCTGGTCCTGCTCACCGTGTTCTTCACCGGAAGCTGACCCCGGACGCGAGCGTTGGCTCGCGGCCGGACATCACGCCGAATGGGATCATGACTGCGCCCGCGGTGAGGGCGGCCACCACCGCGACCAGGCCGACGGCGGAAGCGGGCGGGATGAACGGGGTCCAGCTGCCGGTGACCGCCCTGGTGACGGTGAGCAAGGTAACCGCGCCGGCCGCCGCGCCCGCGACCAGCCCGGTGCCGGCGACGAACACCGCCTGCCAGCCGAACACCGCGGCGGCCTGGCCGCGGGTCGCGCCGACCCGTCCGAGCAGCCGGAGCACCCGCCGCCGTTCAACCGTCGTCACCACCAGGGTGTTGACCAGCGCCACGGCGGACAGGGCGCCGAGCACGCCGAGGATCAGGTCGTTGGCAAACGAGTTCTGGGCGGTTGCCCGGGCGGACTGCGCGTTGGCGACGGCGCGGCTGGTCACGCGCAGCCCGGGATGGTCGGCCACCAGCCGGGCCAGCTCCGCGCCGGTGCCCCCGCTGACGAGGATCTGCGAGAATCCGGGCGGCGCGCCGGTGTGTCCCGCCGCAACGGACGCCGGGATCAGCAGGTCGCCGGCGGCCAGCGAACGGCTGTAGATCGTGCTGACCGTCGCGTGGTAGGGCGTGCCGTCGGGCAGGTACACGGTGACCCTGGACCCGGTGCGCACGTTAAGCGCGGTGGAGCCTGCCTCGAGCGCGCTCACGGCTAGCTGCCCGGGAAGCGGCGCCGCCGTGCCGCCGGAGGTCACGCCGAGATCGAGCAGCGGGCCGAGCGGCCCGCCGGTGACGGCTTCCCCGTACGCCTGGTCCAGGTCCGGGTCGGTCACGGCCGCGCTCAACGGCATCACCCCGGCCGCCGCCCGGACCCCGGGCAGCGCCCGGACCTGCCGCAGGGTCGCCGCAGTGAGATCGGCTCCGGACAGCACGTTGTCGGCCGTTACCGTGGTCGACGCCTGGCTCGCGGTGGCGTGCTGGATCGACGTGTTGGCGAAGTAGATGGTGCCGACCATGGCCACCGCCATCGCGACCGGGATGACCGCGGACGCGGCGCGACGCGGCTGAGCGCCGATCGCGGCCAGCGCGAGCCTGGCCGGCGCCCCGCCGACGGCGATCGCCGGCCTGGCCAGCCAGGCGGTGAACGCCACCAGCAGCGGGCCGAGCAGGGCGACGGTCAGCATGCAGGCGAGCAGTAGCGGAAACGCCAGCCCAAGCTGCCCGGCCCCGCTCTTCTGGTCGAGCGTGACCACCATCAGGGTTCCCGAGCCGCCGGCCGCGAGGATGCCGAGCAGGACCCGGACCGGGTTGGGCCACTTACGTTCGGCGGCGGTCTCGCGCAGCGCCTGGGCGGGGGGCGTCCGGCTGCCCCGGCGCGCGGCGACCTGCCCGCTCAGCCACGCGACGAGCGCGCTCGCCCCGCAGGCGATCGCGATCAGCCACGGGCTGAGCCAGGCGGCCGACCCGGCCGGAAGCATCTGATGGGCGGCCAGCGCCCGCACGCTGAGCGCGCCGAGAGCGATCCCGGGCAGCCAGCCGAGCGCGCCGCCGACCGCACCGCACACTGCCAGCTCGGCCAGGATCGCCCGGCGGACCTGACCTCGGGTAGCGCCGACCGCGCGCAGCAGGGCAAACCTGCGCCTGCGGAGGTTCACCGCCAGCGCGGTCGTGCTCGCCAGCACGAACAGGGAGATCAGCACGATCGGGACGATGATCGCGCCGGCCAGGGACTGGCCGTTGGACCGCTCGACGGCGGCGTTCAGGTTGGCCGCGTCGCCGCGGGCGGCGCCGGTCGCGATCGTGTAACCCTGGCCGCCGTGCAGGGCCGCCCGGATCCGGCCGGCGAGGACGTCCGGAGAGACGCCCGGCTGGGCGGTCACCGCGACGAGGTCCACGTCACCGGGCCTGACCGTGCCGTTCGGGAAGCCGGATTCGCCCTCGGCCGAGGCTGCGCCCGGTACCAGGGCGAGGCGCTGCGCCAGCGAGGCGGGCACGCCTCGGTAGGCGGGCAGCGGCAGGCTCTCCTGCTGTGCGTCCTGGCCGCCGCCGAGCGTGACGCCGAGGTTGGTCGACCCCGCTACCACGACGCTGGCGCTGGCCAGCCGACCGGCGGACGCCTGGGTGTCGGCAGCGGCGGTCGATATCGCCGCGACCGTCAGGATGGCGGCGGCGGCCGATGCCACCACGGTTCCGATCAGCGGGCCGGGCCCGCGCCGGATCCCGGCGAGCATCCACCCGCCCATCAGCCACGCTCCCGGTCGGCGCGCTCGCCAAGGTCAGCGACCAGCCGGGCCACCATGGCCGGCTCTGGGTCAGGCAGCACCCGGTCCACCCGTCCGCCGTACAGGAACACGGCCCGGTCGCAGAATCTCGTCACCTGCGGGTCGTGGGTGACGATCACCACGGTGGTGCCGTCGGCGGCCTCCCGCAGCAGGCGCAGCACCCCGGCCGCGGTGTGCGGGTCAAGCGCGCCGGTGGGCTCATCCGCGAAGATCACGTCCGGGCAGGTAATCAGCGCGCGGGCAATCGCCACCCGCTGCTGCTGGCCGCCGGACAACTGGGCCGGCCGCTGGCGGACCTGATCGCCGGACAGGCCCACCCGGGCTGCCGCCCGCTCGATGTCCGCCTTTTTGGCGGGGCGGCGGTCGAGGCGGAGCGGCAGCGCTATGTTCTCCGCCACCGTCAGCTCTGGCAGCAGGTTCAGCTCCTGAAACACGAAGCCGACGCGCTGCCGCCGCAGCACCGCCTGCTTGCGTGGGGACAGCCGGGACAGTTCCTCCCCGCACAGCCGCACCGCGCCGGACGAGGACCGTTCGAGCCCGGCTGCGCACTGCAGCAGGGTCGACTTGCCGGACCCGGAGACGCCGAGCACCGCCGTGAACGAGCCCGCCGCGAAGGACAGGGACACCCCGTCGAGCGCGGTGACCGAGCCTCGTCCCCGTCCGTAGCGCTTGGTAACGCCATCGAGCACTACCGGGGCAGCCGTCTCCGACGCAGTGCTCTCCAGCGTGGCGGCAGCAGTGTGTTCCACAGTCATGTCATTTACGGTGCCAGTCGCGGCGGCCGGAGACGATGGTGCCGTCCCACGCGTCCGCGGTGGGGATATCCCCACCGCCACGCGCCATCAGGAAACCCGGGCGCGATCCAGCCCGGACGGCCGGAGACAGCCGACGGTCAGCGCTGAAGGCAGGTCAGGCGATGTCGCGACGCCGGGTGATGCGCGTGCCTCAGCTGTACGACCGGCGACCCCGAATTCAACCGTTCGGTGCTAGTCGCGCCGACGGTCGCCGGTCAGCTTGGTGCCGGACCGCTGAGCAGCAGCGGGAGCATCTCGGCCCAGGCGAGACGGCCGAGCCTGCGGTCGGCGGTCTCGGTTCCGCCGCGCCGCATCCGGACGCCGCCGGAGACGACCGGCTCACCCGGCAGGACCGCGCGATGCCCGGCTTCGCCGTCGGCGACCGCGGTCGTCTCCAGCCCGTGCGCGGCCCGGCGGGCGCGGATGTTCTCCGCGTGCAGGTCGCTCGGCCAGACCTGGTCGTCGGCGCCGGCGACGGTGATCACCCGGGGGATGCGCTCCACCGCGATCGCAGCAGCGGCGGCCGCCTCCGGATCGGCATTACGCGAGCGCAAGTACAGGGACAGGAAGGCGGGCGGATCGCCGTCAGGCTGCCAGGACTCGTCGAAGGCGACGAAGGGGAGCGGCCGCCCGCCCAGAGACCAGTGGGACGTCTGCCGCCCGGCCGGGTCGACGCCCGCCCACACGACGTCTGACGGCGCGAACGCCGCGACCCCGTCGATGCCCGGGGTGACGGCGGCGGTCACGAGGGCCGCCTCCGCCCCGAAGGAGGTGCCCACCAGGTATACCCGGTCGCAGTCGCGGGCCAGGTCCGCGACCCGCCGGTGGAACGTCTCCAGCGGGATCTCCCACGGGCCGGGCTGGCCGGGGCCGCCGAACCACTGCACCGACTCGGCCATGCAGCCCTGCTCGGCGATGATGCGCGCCCTGGCTTCATCGACCCGGCCGCTCGACCCGGCCAGAACCAGCACGCCCGCACCCCGATGCGCATCGGGAACCCAGCGAACGCCCGTCGGCCGTAGCAGTTCCATGCGCTTCACGGCCGCCAGCATGCCAGAGCCCATGGCGCGCTCAGGAGTCGCCCGGGTCCGTTCGGGACAAGAGCTTTTGTTTATTCGGTGTGGTGCACTTGGGCGCGCCGGCACACGGGCGTGGGGATGCCCTCCATGCGCGCCTTGAGCTGCAGCGCGAGGTAGAGAGAGTAGTAGCGCGACAGGGCGAGGTTTCCGCCGTGGAACCACAGGCCCTCCTGGGCCGTCGGCTTCCACATGTTGCGCAGTTCGCCTTCCCACGGGCCGGGGTCCTTGGTGGTGCCCGAGCCGAGGCCCCAGACCTTGCCGACATCATCGGCCATGTCCTGGCCGATGATGTCGGCCGCGAGCTGATTCATGGAGCCGTAGCCGGTCGCGTAGACGACGAGGTCGGCCGGGAGCCGGGTGCCGTCATCGAGCACGACCTCGTCCTCGGTCAGCTCGGTCACCTGGCCCCTGGCCAGCTTGATGTCGCCGTTGGCGACAAGCTCGGACGCGCCGACGTCGATGTAGTAGCCGGACCCGCGGCGCAGGTACTTCAGGAACAGGCCGGAGCCGTCCTCGCCGAAGTCAAGGTCGAAGCCGACCTGCTCCAGCCGGCGGTAGAACTCGGCGTCGCGCTCGTGGATGGCGTCGTAGACCGGGGTCTGGACCGCGGGCAGGATACGGAACGGCAGCGACGCGAAAACGGTGTCGGCCTTGAACGTGGTCATTCCGGCCGCGACCGCGCGCTCGGAGTACAGGTCGCCGAGGCCTAGGTCCATCAGCGAGTCGGACCGGACGATGTGGGTCGAGCTGCGCTGCACCATCGTCACGTCGGCGCCAGCCTCCCAGAGCGCGGCGCAGATGTCGTGGGCGGAGTTGTTCGACCCGATCACCACGGCCTTCTTGCCCTTGTACTGGTCGGGACCCGGGTGCGCCGAGGAGTGATGCTGGTCGCCGCGGAACTTATCCTGGCCGGTGATCTCGGGCACGCTCGGCAGGCCGGAGGCTCCCAGCGCCAGCACCAGCTGCCTGGGCCGAAGCGTGACCTGCTGGCCGGCCCGGTTGACCACGACCGCCCATCCGTCACGCTCGCGGACGGCCGAGTTGCAGGTCGTCGAGCCCCAGTAGTTGAGCTCCATGACCTTCGCGTACATCTCGAGCCAGTCGCCGATCTTGTCCTTGGGCGAGAACACCGGCCAGCTCGCGGGGAACGGAAGGTACGGCAGGTGGTCGTACCAGACCGGGTCGTGCAGGGCGAGTGACTTGTAGCGGTTGCGCCACGAGTCACCCGGCCGTTCATTGCGCTCGATGATGATCGCGGGCACCCCGAGCTGGCGCAGCCGCGCGCCGAGGGCGATACCGCCCTGGCCGCCGCCGACGATCAGAACCTCCGGCTGCACGGCGTAGCCCAGCTCGGCGGCCTCGCGGGCTCGGCCCTCGGCCCACGTAGCCCGATCCCTGTAGGCACCGTGGTACACGCCCTTGGCCCTCCGGTCGTTGACCGGCTCCTCGTGGCCCTTGAGTTCATCGAGGGTGGTCAGCAGCGTGAACGCCTCGCCGCCGACGATCCGCAGCAACCCGCTGCCCCGTCCGACCTTGGTCTCGAAGGCGACCCAGGCGGTGATGACCCCGTCCGCCTCGGTCGGCTCCTCGGTGATCAGGAAACCGACCGGATCGACCTCGTCAAGCGTGGCCCGGAGCAGATCGGCGACGCCCGCGCGGCCCTCGACCGTGGTGATGTTCCAGGTGAACGAGATGATGTCGCGCCAGTAGCTCTCGCTCGCGAACAGCGCCGCCGCGGCTTCTGCGTCGCGGGCGGTGAGGGCCGCCTGAAATGCGGTCAGCCAGTCATTGGCCGCGGACGCGGCCGCGCTTGCCTTCTGGTCGATGGGCTGAGTCACTCGTGGCCTCCTCGTCCTAAGACGAGACAAGCGTAAGCGCGGCGACGCCGTCAATCCAGGCTGCCCGCACACCGACGGCGCCCACCAGCCGGTCGGGCGCCGCCGCTTCACGTTGCCTCGGTTACTTCTTGAACATCCCCATCAGGGTGTCCATGCTGAAGCCCTGCTGCGGCACCGCGCCAGCGGGCGTCGCCTGGTCGACCGCCTCCGGCAGGGCCTGGGCGACGTGGTCGGCGACCTCATCCTGTGACATGCCCGACTCCTGCGCCACCTTGGACAGCTGCTGCGGGTCGACCACTTTCTTAATGTCGTCGCCGGTCACCGGCTCGTTCTGGCCGTGGCCGATCCAGGACATGACCTGCTTGTCCAGCCCGCTGGCCTGGAGTTTGGTCAGGATGCCCTGGGCGTTATCACCGTCGAACAGCTTGGAGATGGCGGCCAGGCCGCCCTGCTCGCCGTTCTGGCCGCCGAGCTTGCTGAGAATATCGGTCAGAGCCACTCGTTCCCCCCGTTGGTTGAACTCTCAGTCGGTTGTGACCGTGAGTGGTCGCAACTTACTAATTTCTTCCCTACCATCACTCTAGTAACCATCTCGTAACATTCAGCAACGCGTGTGATCTGGGCGGACTGGGTAGGCGTACACGCCCCGCGCGGGTCCAGCACGTGCTCGGTACCGCCCACAAGCGCAGTGCGCTGCCGCGTCAAATTGACCGCTCACACCGGAGCGGTCGACTCTCACGTCCGGCTGGACGAGTCCGACGTGCTGCTGCCGCGCATCGGCGGGTCACGCGACGTCAAGCCACAAGCGTCCGGGAGTCATCAGCGCTTGGTGAAGACATACCCGCCGCACGGGTTGTCCGGATCTACCTGAACGCACAGGCCTTGCGTGCCGCCGGTGTCCCACGTGGTCAACTCCACGGCGCCCCAGCAAGTTTCGCTCGTGAACGAGAGGTCCAGCAGATTTTCCGGGCTGTTGGCCGGGGGTTCCGGGTAGTCCTCGCTGTTGTTGTGGATTTTCCAGGTGCCAGCCTCAGACGGGGCGGGGCACATCGGCATCGCCGCATTAGCGAAGTTGAATTTCGATGCAGTGAACGTGCCGTCGCTCGTGAAGGTAATCGACGCGCCATCGCCGCTGACCCACGTCCCTGGCACAGTCGCGATATTCACGCTTGGCTGCTGCGGGCTCGGTCCGAAGCTCACACAGCCCGTCAGCAATCCGGTCGCCAGCCCGCACGTGGCCACGACCGTCGCCCGGTGGCCCACCGCCTCGGCGAATCCGGCCATTGTCGTCCGGCCCACCATGTCCTCCGGCTCTGATGCTGATCCTCAGCGCTGCGCCCCGGCCTACGGGCAGTAACCCGAAGGCCGGGGCGCGGCCGCCGCTAACGAGATCAGGAAGCTGACCAGATCTCGCCCGGCTCGCCGTAGCAGTCCTCGAGTACGAGGCGCGTGCTGTTGGTGGCGCTGTTGTTCGGGATCGCCAGGCACTTCTGCGCCTGCGCGTTCTCGAGCTGACCGTAAGCGGTCAGGTACCACAGGTTGGCGTTAAACACTTCGTTGGAGCTATTGGCGCAGCTGTACAGCTGGATCAAGGTGCCGTTGACGGTGCCGTTTCCGACGGCGTTCAGGCACTTGCCGTTGACCAGGAGCAAGGCGTACGGCCCGACCGTTTCGACCGACAGCTTCTCGTTGCTGGCACCGTTGCAGGTGTAGCTGACGATCGCCGCGCCGTTGGCGGTGGAGTTTCCTGAGTCGTTGATGCACTTGCCCGCCACGGCGCTTTCGAACGGGCTGCCCGGGAGCAGCCAGTTCTGCCACGGCTCGCTGTTGCAGGACCAGATGTCCAGCTGGGTGCCGTTGGTCTTGCTGCTGGACGGGTCTTCGAGGCACTTGCCCGAGGCGGGGTTGTACAGCTCGCCGTACCCGCCGGCGATCTCCCACAGCTGGCTGGTCGCGCCGTTGCAGGCCCACAGCTGAACCTTGGCGCCGTTGGCGCTGCTGTTGCTGGAGGTACTCAGGCACTTGCCGTGGATCTCGATCGAGCCGAGCTGGCTGAGGCCCGCGTTGGCCACCTCACCCGGCGCGGTGGTCGGCTGGAAGGACCAGACCTGGCCGGCGTCGTTACTCAGGCACTGCCAGACCTGGATCTTGGCACCGTTGGCCGACGAGTTGCCGGTGTCGTCCAGGCACTTGGAGTCCCAGTCCAACCTGACCGGCCCGGTCCCGGCGTGGTAATCGGCGGTCAGGGATGCCGACGACGGGAGCCTGAAGTACACCGAGGCGCTCGCACCGGTCCCGTCGGTGGCGGTGACGCGAACGGTGTCGTTTTCCACGAAGACGGCCTTGCCGGTGATCACCCCGGTGGCGGAGTTGATGGACAGGCCGTCCGGCAGCGCCGCCGTGTAGGTGAGCGTCTGCCCGGACGCGCTGTCGATGGCCTTGATCGGCAGGCTGACGCTCGCGCCCTGCTGCACGTCGACGGTGCCGGGGTTCGTGACAGACACGACGTGACCGGTTGCGGTCTCGGTGAACGGGGTGAGGTTGCCGTTCGGGGTGCCGAGCCCGGCCGGGCCGTTGTAACCGTTGCTCAGGCTGTCCGCGGCGTTGCAGAGGTACTGACGGGTCGACTCGCAGGTCCCGTCCGAACCCGAGGTGACGCGCGTGAGGTCCGACGAGTTCGCGTACAGGTAGCTGGCCGGGTAGGTATTCGCCGCTGGCGTGCCCGCGAGGGCGTACATGGCGGCGATGATCGGCGCCGCGACGCTCGTGCCGTACGCGTCGCAGAATGAGCCGCAGTCGGCGGAGTCGTAGATGTCAATTCCTGACGGCGAGTCGGCCACCGCGGACACATCGTTCTCGGTGCGGTTGGCGCACAGGCTGGCGGACGTGCTGTCGGTGCTGTCCGGCCCCCACGAAGGCTGCGGCTCGCCGGCCGAGCAGCCGGACGCGGTCGCCCCGGCAACGTCGTCCGCATTCTGGGAGCCGTTGTCGTCCCACACGGCCGACGTCCAGTCGGCGGAGCTGTTCTGGTTCAGGTAAGTGCCGCCGACCGACGTCACGAACTGCGAGGAGGCCGGGTACCCGGCCTCGTAGCCGTCGTCGCCGGAAGCGACCGTGATCGCCACTCCCGGGTGGTTGAAGTGATTGTCGTACGCGGATTCCCCGGGGTAGTCACCGCCGCTCCAGCTGTTGGAGACGAACTTCGCGCCGAGCGACACCGCGGTGTCCTCCGCCTTGGTCATGTCAGGCAGCAGGTCGCTGCTCGACTCGACTAGGTCGATCGTGCAGTTCGGGCAGATGGCAGAGACCATCTCAATGTCGAGCGAGGTCTCGGGGACCCAGTCGTCGCCGCTCGGCGACTGCGGCGGGGCCGCGCCACGGTCGGTCGCCAGGTTGGTGCCGTTTTCGTTGTAGACGTTCAGGCAGCCTGCCTGGGGAGACGCGGAGTCCCCGCCGCACGCGAGCAACCCGAAGTCTGACCGGTAAGTCGCGAGGTCCGACTGGGCGTTCGGGTCGTAATACGCGTCGACGATCGCGACCGTCTTGCCGACGCCGTCCGACGGCGACGACGAGTCATTGGCAATGCCGTAGGCGGCCTGCAAGTCGGTCGGCTCAAGCGGCTCGGTCGCGCTCACCGCCGGGGTCTCACGTTTGGCCCTAGCCGACATCGCGGCCTTGGCCGCGTTCCTCGCGGCGGTCTCGGCCTTGCCCGACGTGGCCACAATGCTCTGGCACTGCATCATCAGAGGGCTCGTAGGCGCCGCGCAATCCTTAGCTCCCGACGGCTGTTGCGGCAGGTTGGGCGACGGCGCAGCCGTGGCGGCAGTCAGCTGTCCGGTTGCCGAGGCCGGCGGCGTGGCCGCCGCCGCTGGGCCCGAGCTTGCCAGCCCGGGCAACGTGAAAGCAGCGGCCGCCAGGCATGCGCCGACGGTCGCGTACAACTTGAAACGCAAAGTGAACTCCCCGGTGCAAGTGACAAGGGATCCTGAAGAGCCCAGCGACCCCGACGAGCGAGAATTTAAGGATTCTCGCATGTTGGCCGGGGCGCAGAAAGACCACTAATGAAACAACTTGATAATTTTTGTTCGCACAAACTTCAGTTGTGAAGATTGTCTGGCTGACGGCAAGGTCAGTGCGTAGGCTCACGGCTCGATGAGCGGGGCCGGATAGCCGCAGGGCTGGCGGTCTAGCTTCCACGGCGCGTGCACCGCGCCGCCCTCGATCGCCGCCAGTTCCGGCACGTAGCGGCGGACGTACTTCCCCTCGGGGTCGAACCGCTGCGCCTGGCGGAGCAGGTTGAACTGCCGGTTCGGCCTGGTGTCATTGCCGGTGCCCGCGACCCACTGCCAGTTGCCGGCGTTGTTGGCGATATCGCCGTCCACCAGCAGGTCGAAGAAGTGCCGGACGCCTTCCGTCCAGTGAATGTTGAGCTGTTTGGTGAGGAACGAGGCGACCAGCAGCCGCGCGCGATTGTGCATGAAGCCCTCGGCCGCGAGCTGTCGCATGCCGGCGTCGACGATCGGATACCCGGTCTTCCCCTCCTTCCAGGCGTCCAGGGCGTGCGCGTCCTCCCGCCATCCGACCCGCCGTGGCCGGTAGTCCTTATAGGGCAGGGCCGGGAACGCGGCCGTTACCTGCGCGTGGAAGTCGCGCCAGCACAGCTGGCGGACGTAGGCCTCGCCGCCCGCTCCGCCCGCCTTGCCCGCCCGGGCCGCGAGCTCAAGCGGGGACAGGCAGCCGAAGTGCAGGTCGGCCGAGAGCCGCGAGGTCGCGTCACCGGGGAGGTCGTCGTGCCGGTCGGCGTAGGCCGCCAGCCCGGCGCCGAGCCAGCGGTCCATCCGCCGCCGCGCGGCCGACTCGCCGCCGCCGGGCAGCCCGGCCGATGTCGGCCCGTCGCCGGGTCCCGGCAGGCGGCCCACGCTGACGGCCGCAGGCAGGCGCACCTCGTCCGGCGCGTTCACTCCCGGGCGCCAGTGATGATCGGTCCACGCGCGCCAGTACGGGGTGAACACCTTGAAGTGGTCGCCGCCGGCCGGGGTCACTGCGCCCGGCGGGACGATCGTGACCGAGTCCACCGCCCGCAGCGCGATTCGCCGCTCGCTGCACTCCCGTTCCAACCGCTGCCAGCGCCGCGCCGCGTAGGCGCTGACGTCGCGGGCCAGCACCAGCCCGTCGGCGTTAACCTCGGCGGCGAGCCGTAGCGTCTCCTCCACCGGGTCGCCGCGCCGCAGCACCAGGTCGCCGCCCCGCTGGCGGAGGCTCTCGCGCAGGTCCGCCAGGCTTTCGTGCAGGAAGCGGGCCCGGTTGGGCACGGCGAACCTGAGCCCCTCCTGCAGGACGAACAGCGGCACGACGTGCTCCGCCGAGCGGATCGCCAGTTCAAGGGCCGGGTTGTCGTGGACGCGCAAGTCCCGGGTGAAAAGGACGATCGCAGTCTGCAGCCGCGGTGTGTCGGTCACGTCAGCCCCCCAACGCTGTGACCTCGCTCGCTGCCCACCACATCACCGTTCTAACCGAAGCTGCCGTCTGCGCTGAGCTGGGCGGTTCCGGTCGCGGGGCGCTTAGACCGGGATAAGGCGGGTAGCGCAGCGGCGACGAAGGGATTCTTAACATGTGGGCATTCTTCTCCAGGCGCCTGCGGATGTGGCTGTTGCTCGCGATCGCCCTGCCGCTCACCCGGACCCTGGTCCATCGACTGGCGCTAGCGGCCGACCGTCGTAACCCCGCTACCCGAACGGCGAGGTCGCTCCACCACGCCGACTCCGTGGTGACCGGCGTATCCCGTCGGGCGACCCAAAGATCAGAGCGCCGGAAGGCAGAACGTTGACCTCGGTGTCAGATGACGCCGCCACGGCCCTGCGGCTCACTCGCCTTTAGGGCGGCCAACCGGTGATCGGGTGCGCCCAGTGCCCCGCCGCGGCGACTCACAGGACGGGGCTGGTTCCTCCGTCGAGATTGACGGCCGAGCCGGTCACGTAGGAGGAGCGATCGGACAGGAGGTAGGCCGCCAGATCGGCGAACTCGCCGGACCGGCCCACCCGGCCCAGCGGGATATCGCCGTTCTTGGCCATCTGACGGTAAAGCTCTTCCTCTGACTGGCCCGCCGCGTCGGCCCGCCGTCGCCACTGGCCGCTCTCAACCAGGCCGAGAAGCACGGCGTTGACCCGGATGCCGTGTCCGCCGAGATCCTTGGACGCGGCCTTGGTGATGGCCAGGCCGGCCGCTCGGGAGGCAGCCGTCGGCAGCGACCCGGCGCCAGGAGCCTTGGCGCCGATGTTGAGCACATTGACGATGGACCCGCCGCCAGCGGCGATCAGGTGCGGCTCGGCCAGGCGGGTGCAGCGAACAGCCGCGAGCACCTTGAGGTTGAGGTCGGCGATCCATTCATCGTCCGAGACCTGATCGATCCGCCCGGCGGCGCTCTTGCCCGCGTTGTTCACCAGCCCGTCGACGCGGCCCCAGCGCGCGACGGCCGCATCGACAAATCTTTCAAGGTCGGCCGGCCGCGTGACATCGGCTTGCACGACGAGCGCGCCGGCGCCGGCGGCATGGAGGCGCCGCTCGGTGGCGGCCAGCCGGCCGGAGTCCCGCCCGCAGACCGCGACCCGGGCGCCCTCCTCGACGAGGCGATCCGCGAGCGCCGCTCCCAGCCCGTCGGTCCCGCCGGTGATGAGCACGACCTTGCCATTCAGGTGCAGATCCATGGTGCCATTGTGGCCCTGCGCCCCGGGTTAGGACGAGGCTCAGAGTTCGCGCACCACGATGTCCAGCGCCGCCGGGGCATGCGGGCGCGTACCGGCGGGTCCCGGTTCGACCGTGTAGCCGAGGGCGCGCACCAGGTCGGCGAACTCGTCCGGCTTACGCGGCCGCTGACCCGATTCCAGCAGCGCCCGGGTCAGCCGTCCCTTCGTCGCCTTGTTGAAGTGCGACACCACGGAACGGGTGACCGCCCCGCCGGACTGGCGCTCGTGCAGTACCCGCACGGTAACGGCGTTGCCTCCGGGTGCCCACAGGGACGCGTACGCACCCGACCGCAGGTCCACCACCAGTTGGTCGCCGACGTGCGCGGCCAGCGGCACGCGCAGCGCCTTGCGCCAGGCCGCCGAGACCGAGCCGGAGGCAGCCAGCTTCACCGCCGGAGAGCAGCGATAGTGCGGGATCCGGTCACCCGGCCTGAGCACTCCCCACAGGCCCGAGAAGATCAGCACCTGATCGGTTGCGATCCCCCGGCGGTGCAGGGCGGACAGGTCGAGCGCGTCGTAGAGCACGCCGGTGTACACCTCGGCCGCCGGGCCGGCCGGCGCCGAGAGCAGCTCCCGGTTATGAGCCAGCTCCCCGGCCTGGCCCTCGCTCAGACCCATCGCCGCCAGAGCGGCCGGCCCGCGGCTGCGAGCCAGGCGGACCATCGCCTTGAGGAGTCTGGCCCGCACCGGCGCGAGCTTCGGCAGCACGAGGGTACCGAGCTCGACCGCAGGCGACTCAACCGGGAACGCCTTAGTCTCCGATGGCGGGACGAAGATGAGCATCGCGGAACAGTCCCAGGATAGGCCGATGAAATCGCGACCTACGATAGCCGGAGACGGCCGACCGGCCGAACCCGGCGGCCGGGGCGGCGGTCCCGGGTTTGAGGCGGCGACGGTGGATGCCGACGAGCCGGCGTGGGCGGCGCCGTGATTGTGTTCCTAGAGCGCAAGGTCTCGCCGCGGCCTCGGCTGGCCGGAAAAGGTTTCTGCAGAAAGAGGTTTAGCGAACCCCCACATGGCCTAAAATCACAGCTGTGGTGCCTACGACGCAGGCACGTCCACGCCATCTTGGCGTGCGTGCTCGCGCGGCCACATTCTCCTCGCCTTCGGCTTGAGGGTTTCCGGCGCCGGCTAGCCCGCCGATGATGGCTCCCCGTTTCACGAGGAGAGGCATCCCCGACATGAAGATCGCCCTGGTCGCCCAGCACAGCACCCCGGTCCCGGCCGGCGCCGACGCCGACACGGCCGCCGCCGGGGGCGACGACGCCCGGCTGGTCGAGATGAGCAGGAGCCTGGCCGGCCAGGGCCACCAGGTGACCGTCTACGCCCGCCGCGACCGCGCCGCCAGGCCCGCCCGGGCCAGCCTGGCCCCCGGCGTCAGCGTCGAGTACGTCGGCCCGGCCGACCCCGGCGGCGACGACTCCCGCCTGGTCGCCCACCTCGGCGCGTTCAGCGCCCCGCTCCACGCCGCCTGGGCGGCCGACCGCCCCGACGTCGCCCACGCCGTCCGCTGGACCAGCGGCCTGGCCGCCCTCGCGGCCGCCCGCGACCTGCAGGTCCCCGTCGTGCAGACATTCGACCAGCTCGGCGTCACCGAGCGCCGCCACGGCCTCATCCCGCCCGGGGCCGGCACCGAGCGGATCCGCCTCGAGCCCGCCATCGGCCGCACCGTCGACGCCGTCGTGGCCGGCAGCCACGACGAGGAGGCCGACCTGGCCCGCCTCGGCGTCCCCCGCCGCCACATCCGCGTCGTCCCGGCCGGCATCGACACCGCCGAGTTCACCCCCGACGGCCCCGCCAGCGCCCGCGGCGGCCGCCACCGCCTGGTCACCATCGCCGACCTGGCCGCCGAGAGCGACTCCCTCGCCATCCTGCTCCACGCGATGGCCAAGATCCCCGGCGCCGAGCTGATCGTGGCCGGCGGCCCCGCCCGCGACGACCTGCCCGGCGACCTGGCCTACCGCCGCCTCGCCAAACTGTCCGACGCCCTCGGCCTGCGCGGGCGGGCCCACTTCGCCGGGCAGGTGGCCGGCCGGGCGCTCCCGCCGCTGCTGCGGTCGGCCGACCTCATGGTCAACGTCAACCAGCACGAGGCGTCCGCCGTCACCTCGATCCAGGCGATGGCCTGCGGCACCCCCGTCGTCGCCGCCGCCAACGGCCCCCACCTCGACGCCGTCGTCGACGGCACCACCGGCATCCTCGTCGAGCCGCTGCGCCCCGCCCTGCTGGCCCACAAAATCCGCGCCCTGCTCGCCCACCCGATGCAACTCGAGGCATTCAGCGTCGCCGCCACCGACCGCGCCCGCTCCCGCTACTCCTGGGACCGCATCGCCCACGAGACCCTCGCCGTCTACGACACCGCCCTCGCCGCCTAAGTTCCCGCTGACGGTAGGGCGGGGGTAACTGGGATGAGTTCGCCCGCCTCGGCTGGGACGTGGGCGTCGTGCCGCCGACGGCGCTGGGGCGGGCGACGGCACCGGCCGCGAACAGGACGGTGAGGAACGTGAAAGTGAAGCTCACCCAGCGGATTTGCTCCCCTTCCCCTTCCCCTTCCCCTTCGTCTTCCCGTTCCCCTTCCCCTTCGCGTTCCCGTTGCCGGGCTTGGCCGCCTGCGCCTGGACGACAGGGTCGGCGGGCGTTGCCGGACTCGCGTCGACTGGGCGGGCCGTGCCAGCTCTCGCCCGGGGCGCGCCGGTCGGCTGGGCACTCGGCTGGGCACTCGGTCGGGCACTTGCCTCGGCACTCGGTCGGGCAGCGGCCGAGGACGCCGCAGCGGGCGGCATTGCCGGTACCACCGTCTGGCGTCCCGCGTGGACGGGGTGGTCGAGCATCACTGCCGTGGCGGACGCCGTCACCACCAGCGCCGCGCCTGCGAGCCAACCGGCTGCCATGTGCGACCGTCGCCGCCCACGATGGCCGCTGACCACGGCCGGGGCGGGCGAGGCAGGCGCGGCGGCGAGGCGGAGCATCCTCTCGGCCTCGACCGCGTCGAGGCGCTCGCCCGGGTCTTTCCTAAGCAGCCCGCTGATCGCCGGCCACAGCAGCGGCCCCGCGCGGGTAGCCAGTTCCGGCTCGTCCGCGACGACCGCCGTGAGGCTCGCCAGCGCGCCGCCATCCCGCTCGAAGGGACCGCGGCCCTCGACCGCTGCGTACAGCGACGCGCCCAGTCCCCACAGGTCAGCGGGCGGCCCCGATGGGCCGCCGCGGGCGCGTTCCGGGGCCATGTACGCGGGTGACCCGATGAGCATGCTGGCGGTGGTGGCCCCGGCCGAGGTCTCGGCGATCTGCGCGATACCGAAGTCGACCAGAACTGCCCGATCAGGGGCCATCAGGATGTTGGCCGGCTTGACGTCCCGGTGCACGATGCCGAGCGCATGCGCGGCGCGCAGCGCGGTGAGGATCTCAAGTCCGATCTGGGCCGCCTGGGCAGGGGCGAGCGGCCCGTCCTGCGCAACTAGGTCCCGGAGCGACTGCGCTGAAAGCAGTTCCATCACGATCCACGGACCGTCGTCTGCCTCCAGGACGTCGAAGACCTGGACGACGTTGTGGTGGCTGAGCCGCGCCGCTGCCCGGGCTTCCCTGACGGCGCGGCGGCAGACTGCCTGCTGCTCGTCGACGGAGATATAAGCGGGCCAGGCTAGCTCCTTAACCGCCACGTCACGGCCGAGAAGCTCGTCGCGCGCGTGCCACACCACCCCCATGCCGCCGCGACCGACGACGGTGGCGAGCCGGTATCTTCCCGCGATCAGGCGCCCGGGCACAGCTGACTCCATGTGCCCCGATTACCCGCCCGCCCTGGAGGCTAACGCCCGCGCCGGGGGGAACGTTGACGGCTTGGTGGCCGCCACCGGTCGTGGCCCCGGCCGTTTGCCGAGAAATCTGGGGGTAGCTGGGCGAGAGGCGTGGCCGCGCCAGGCGCTAGCATGCGGCAGCCGGCTCGCCGCCGGAGCCCGCCTGACGCACCGACCTGCGCCACCTGCCCCCGGAGGAGTCCTAGCCGTCGTGTTCGTCCCTGGCCTTGGCAAAATTGTCAGCAAGATCAACGCGACCGCGGCTCCCGCCCCCGGCGCGGGAAACGCGGGGCTTACTGACGAAACCCGCGTCGTAACCTGGATCGGGCGGCTGTTCGCGCTGTTCTCCATGCTCCTAGTTCCGTGGACGGTCTACCTCGCGGGTTCGCTGCCCTCCCAGCAGGTGTCCACCAACTACGACGCCGCCTGGGCTGGTTTTGATGTGCTGCTGGCACTGGCGCTGGCTGGCACGGCCTGTTTCGCGCTCCGCCAGTCGGTCTACCTCGCCACGACCGCCAGCGCGACGGCGGCGCTGCTGGTGGTCGACGCCTGGTTCGACGTCCTAACCACGCCGGGCGTGCAGCGGATCGAGTCAGTGCTGCTTGCCGTGTTCGTGGAGCTGCCGCTCGCCGCCGTCTGCATCTGGCTGAGCTGGCACACGCAGCAACTGGCGGAGCGGCAGATCGTGCTGTTGATGCGCCGTCACGGAGCTGGGCGATTCCGGCGTGGCCGCTCCCGGGCGGTCGTGACCGGTGCTAACGCGAGGAGGGGGCGGCCCCGGCCAGGTGACGCTGGCCGGTGACCGCTGGTTGGATACCGCCGGTCAGAACTTGCCAGCGGCGATGTCAGCCAGGTAAGCGATGCAGCGAAGCCGCGCGGCTGCCGGCGAACTCCAGGTACTCCTCGTCTGGGCCACTCATCGACGCCAGCTTCCTGTGGTCACACTTGCCTAGAGGCAGATCTCGGCCAAAGGTTGTCGCTCGCACCGAGGATCCGCGCCGGCCGACAGCGTCGGCCCCAATGACGGATTGGTCACCTTCGTGGCGGTTTCTGGCTCCGGCGGCGGAAGGCCCCTAACGTGGAAGGATGCGCTGGGTACGGTCGTCGCGGGCGGACATCGTGTGGGCGGTGTTCGTCGGGGTGAACCTGCTCGGTATGCGCGAGATGGGGGCCTGGTCGACCATCCCGTTCCTAGTCATCTGGGTGAGCCTGACCCTCGTCTACGGGTGGCGGATGTGGCGGCTGCAGCCTGCCATCCTGACCGTCGCCGTGGTGACGCTGGCGACCGGCGGAATCATCGTCGGACAGGTAGTCGACGGTCAGCAGGAAGCCGACTATCTGGTCGAGGTGCCGCTGGTCGCGCTCATGTTCCTGGCGATGGTCTGGCACGGGCGTCGACGGCAGGCCGCCCTCCTGGAGCGGCTTGCCGCGATGGAGGAGGTGCAGCGCGTCTCACGGGAGAACCTCCGCCTGCTCGAGCAGCAGCAGCTGTTCCTGGTCGATGCCTCCCACGAGCTGGGGACGCCGATCACGGTGGCGCTCGGGCACGCGGAGCTCATCGGGCAGTCGGTCACTGACCAGATGGTCGCCGAGGACGCCCGCGTGGTCATCGGCGAGCTCGCCCGACTGCGCAGGCTGTCCAGCCGCATGCTGCTGCTCGCCTCGGTCGGGAGCCCTGGCTTCCTTGACCTGGCGCCGGTCGGGGTCGACTCGATCGTGATCGAGGCGCTTGACCGCTGGGGGTACGCGCCGCGCAGGTGGCGGCTGGGGGAAGTGTCCGAGGCCACCGTCCCGGTCGACCGCGACCGGCTGGCGGTCGCGCTTGACGCGCTGCTGGAAAACGCCGTCGCGCACACGGATAAGGACGACCGCATCGAGCTCAGCGCCCGCGTTCAAGACGGGCACGTCATCCTGGCGGTGACCGACTCCGGCTGCGGCATCCCGGAAGCCGATCTGGAGCGGATCTTCGGCCGGTTCTCCCGCGCGACTCCCTTCCGGAGCCGGGAGGTCGGCGGGTTCGGGCTCGGGCTGCCGACCGCGGCGGCGATCGCCGAAGCCCACCATGGCTCCGTCCGGGTGAACAGCGCCGTCGGCCAGGGTTCGACGTTCGAGCTGCTGATACCCGTAGGGCCGGCCGTGAACGAGAACTCCGGCGCCGACGAGGCGTCCGGTGTTCCCGCCGCCGACCCATCCTGATGGGACAGGCAGGAGATGGGTCAGGACGACGCCTGCAGCGCGTCCGTCAGCAGCGCCGCCAGCGCTTCGACCTGCACGTCGGACGACGATGAGATCTCCTCGTCGGACCCGTCCAGCGCCCGGGCGGCAAGCCCGGCCTTGCCGTCAATCAGCTCGGCGATCCGGGTGTCGATGGTCTGCGCGGCGATGATGCGCCACGCGGTGACCGGTTCGGTCTGCCCGATGCGGTGGCTGCGGTCGATGGCCTGGGTCTGCTCCGCGTTCGTCCAGGACAGCTCGGCCAGCACGATGTTGGATGCGACCTGCAGGTTCAGGCCGACCCCGGCCGCGGTCAGCGAGCACACCGCGACCGCGACGCCCGGGTCGTTCACGAAGGCGTCGACGTTGGCCTGCCGCACCTTGGGCGTCTGGTCGCCGCGGATCGACGCAAAGCGGATGCCCTGCCGGGCGAAGGCCTCCTCGGCCGCGTCCATCACGTCGATGTGCTTGGCGAAGAAGACGACCTTGCCGGTGCTGCGGGCCAGCTGGGCCGCGTAGTCCGCGGCGAGCTCGGCCTTCGCCTGGCCGATGCGCCGCATCATGGTGAACACGTTCTCGCCGGCTTTGGCGGCCGCCGCTTCCTTCAGCTCCGACCGGGCTATGCGGAGCACCAGGTCGTGGTCGATGCCTTCGACGGCGGCGTCGGCGGGCCGGTTCGCGACCGCCGTCTCGTACCGCCGCACCATCCGGCTGGCCAGGTCACGCTCGGCCGCCCGGATCGACCGGCCCGCCGGTCCGTCCAGCTCGACCGGGAGGTCGGCGATGCGGCGGGCGGGGATGTCGGCCGCCACGTCGAGCTTGCGGCGGCGGACGATGCCGAGGTCGATCACGCTCTGCCGCGCGGCCGGGTAGAAGGCGTGGTCGGCGGGCGTCAGGCCGGTGTCCTCGAGCGCGTCCGCCAGCTCGGTGAGGGGCTTGCTGTCGTCGATCCAGCCGAGGAACTGCCAGATCGCCCGGAAGTCCTCGATGTCGTTGATCAGCGGGGTGCCGGTCAGCGCCATCAGCAGCGGCCGCACCGTGCGGGAGCGGATGCGGCTGGAGAGCGCGAGGACGTGCTGCGAGCGCTGCGAGCTCTCGTTCTTGATGAAGTGGGCCTCGTCCACGACCATGCCGCGGAAGCCGAAGTCGCTCAGCCACCCCCGGTGGCGGTCGAGGACCTCGTAGTTCAGCACGACGATGTCGGCGAAGCCGTCGACCGCCTCGCCATCGCCCTGCACCACGGTGACCGGGCGGTGCGGCGTCCAGCGGCCCGCCTCGCGGGCCCAGTTGGTCTTGACGACGCTCGGCACGACGACGAGCAGCGGATAGGCGTTGGCCGCTTCCGCGGCCAGCAGCGCCTCGGCCGTTTTGCCCAGACCCGGCTCGTCGGCGAGCAGGAACGTCCGGTGGCCGGCCGCGGCCGCGGCGACCACCTGTCCCTGATGTGGCATCAGCTCAAGGCCGGCCGGGGTGAACCGGGCGGTCGGCGTCGGAAGCTCCATGCACGCCGGGGCGCCCCCGCTGGCCCGCTCGAACGAGCTCAGCAGCGGGCCGAGCAGTTCCCAGCCGGCTAGGTGGCGCGGACGGGAGGCACGCTGCGGCACGGCCGAGAAGTCGGGGGCGAGGAACGGGTTCGCCAGCTGGCGGGAGATCACCGACTGCGGCACGACCCGCGTCTGCGGGCTGGCCGGGCGGATCTGCAGGCTGGCGGGAACGGCGGGCTCCGCCGACGGGGCCTGCTCGCGGGCAGGCTCGGCACCGGGGTCCCGCACCGTCTCACGCTTGGGCGGCCGGGCGCCGTCGGAGAGGCCCGAGGCACCGGAGTCCTCGGCCAGCAGGGCGAGCAGGCCGGCGTCGCGGACGGCGGTCGCCGCGAGGATGGCCGCGATGCCGTCCAGGCGCTTGAGCTGCTCAGCCCGGTGACTGGCGCTTCCGGGCGCAGCCAGGACGCGGGCGCGCTCCTCGCGCAGCATCAGGGCGACGTCCTGGAACTTCTTGCGCACGTCGGGCGTAACGCGGCCACGCTGAGCAGCCGCCTCTACCTCACGGACGGTTCGGGAAAGCACCGAGAACACGTCGCCCCGGGGGCGGACGCTCTGCTGCTTGCGCGGGGCGCTACGGCGAGCGCCTTGTTGACGCTGGCCAGGTCGAGCCACAAACTCCTCCTCTGCGATGCCGGGGCACGGTGGCCACGGCAGCATGCCGCTCAGTCCCACGGACCGGGGCGATCAACGCCCTCGGTCGGGGGCCTGCAGCCCCCCGACGCCAAGCCGACTTGCGGATCTCGGAGGATCGACGCAATTGGCCACGGTAAGCGTCCCACGGGGACCCGGAGCCGCCGGCGGAGGGCTGGTCACCACGATACGGGAAAATCGTCGCCCGGCGACCGGTTCGGCTCTTGGGTTTCTCAACTGTATCAACGCGCGCGAGTTTGCATAATTCCCGACCTCGATGGCGCGGCGCGCCGGCCCGGGATGGTGCCGGGCCGGCGCGCCGCGTTTCTCGGTTACGGTCCCCGCAAGCGGGGTCGGGGCTACTGGACGACGGACCACACGAAGGTGGCCGAGCCCGAGACTCCTTCTGTGTCGGTCGCGGTCACGGTGACGGTGTAGGTGCCGAGGGTGCTGCCGGCCCCGGAGATCGTCCCGTTAGCGGCGATCGAGGTGCCGGGCGGCAGCCCGGTGGCGGTGAAGGTGAGGGTCTGGGAGGCGTTGGAGTCGACCGCCTGGATCGGGAACGAGACCGCCGCGCCCTTGGGGCTGCTGTAGCCGAAGGGGTTGACGACGCCGACGGTCTCCGCGCCCGGCACGCCCGAGTTCGGGGTGACGTTCGCGCTGGCGGCGGTGTTGGTCAGCGAGACGCCCGCAGCGGAGGCGCCCGCGGCGATCTGCCCGGTCAGCTCCTGGGCGAGACTGGTCGACCCGGTCAGCGGCAGGTTGTTGGAGGCGTCCCCGACCTTGATCGAGTACGCCCCCGCCTGGGCCTCCCACTGGTTGTCGGTCGGTGACCAGGAGGCCAGGTCGTGGATGGTGAGCGGGAAGGTGACGGTCGCGCTCGCCCCGGGGTTGAGCGTGACCCGCTGGAAGCCCTTGAGCTGCTCGGGCGGGTCATCGCTGGCGGCCGGGTCGCCGACGTACAGCTGCGCCACGTCCGCGCCCGCGACCGACCCGGTGTTGGTGATCGTCGCGGTCACCTTGGCGTTGCCGTCGGAGTTGAAGGCGCCCACGGACAGGTTGGAGAAGGAGAACTTGGTGTACGACAGCCCGTACCCGAACGAGAACTGCGGGGTGATGTTCTGGGACTGGTACCAGCGGTAGCCGATGTCCACCCCCTCGCTGAAATCGATCCCGGCCGTGGTGCCCGGCCACTGCGCCGCGGTTTGCGCGGGGACCTGGCTGAGGCTGACCGGGAAGGTGACCGGCAGCTTGCCCGACGGGTCGACGGTGCCGAAGATCAGCGCGGCCATCGCCGCCCCGGTCTCCTGCCCGCCGTACCAGTTCTCGAACACCCCGGCCACCGAGTTGAGCCACGGCATGACGACCGGGCCGCCGCTGTTGATCACGACGATGGTGTGCGGGTTGGCGGCGGCCACGTCCGCGATCATCGTCTCGTCCGCAGCTGACAGGTCGATCGACGTCAGGTCGGTCTCCTCGCCCTCCGGGAGGTTGACGTAGATGATCGCGTCGGTCGCGGCCTGCGCCGCGGCGACCGCCTGGGGGATGTCGGTGGTGCCGTTGTCGTCACCCTGGGTGTAGGTGACCTTGACGTTGGGCCCGACCGCATCCTGGATGCCGGTGATCGGCCAGATCGTGTTCGAGCTGGTCACCGTGCCACTGCCGCCGCCCGCGAGCTCGACCCCGGCGCCGGCGTCGGTGCCGATCACCGCGATGGACTCGGTGCCGTTCGGGTTGAGCGGCAGGATGCCGTTGTTCTTCAGCAGGACCGAGCCCTCCTCGCCGAGTTGCAGCGCGGTCTGCTGGTGCGCCGCGCTGGTGACGGTGGTGGTAAGGGATCCGGTCTGCGGGTTGTCGAACATCCCGAACGCGAACATCTGAGTCAGGATCCGGGACACGGCCCCGTTGAGGGTTGCCTGGCTCAGCGTGCCCGCCGTGAGGGCCGGCTGCAAGGTGGTCGCGTCGGAGAACGGCATCGCGACGTCCATGCCGGCCTCCATCGACGGGATGCTGGAGTAGTCGGCGCCCCAGTCGGAGGTGATGAAGCCGCCGTAGTTCGCCTGCTCGTCCAGCCCGCTCTGCTCCATGTCCGCGTTCTGGCAGGAGGCGTCCCCGTTGACGACGGCGTAGGAGCACATCATCGCGGCCGGGGCGGCCTGCTCGGCGGTGGTCTGGAACGGCGCCAGGTAGAGCTCCTCCAGTGCCTGCTGACTGACGGTCTCGTCCTTGTTGTTGTTGGGGTACTGCTCCTGGTCGTAGGCGGCCACGTGCTTGACCATGGACATCACGCCCTGGCCCTGCAGCCCTTCGACTTCGGCCGAGGTGATCTGGCCGGCCAGGTAGGGGTCCTCGCCGTAGGTCTCGTAGGTCCGGCCCCAGCGCGGGTCGCGCACCAGGTTGGTGGTCGGGCCGAGGGCCACGTTGACGCCCTTGCCCGCGAACTCGGCGCCCATCGCCGAGCCCTCCTGCTGGATCAGCGTCGGGTCGAAGGTCGCGGCGGCCGACTCGCCGTCCGGGAAGGCGGTCACGCCGCCGGCCCCGTCACCGACCCCGTTCGGGCCGTCCTCCAGGTTGGTCGCGGGGATGCAGAGGTCCGGGACCGCCGGGATGTGGCCGATGTAGGACGAGGTGCCGTCTCCGGCCACCAGGTCCAGCTCTTCGGCCTGGTCCATGGTGTTGAGCACCTGCTGGACGCGGGCTGCGACCGGCGCCGTAGAGCCGACCCAGGGGCAGGTCCCGTTGCCGCCGTTGCCGTTGCCGCCGGTGACCGGGGCGGTGGTGGTGAGGCCGTAGACGTCGAACTCGAAGATTGAGTAGCCGAACTGGGTGGCCCGGACGGTGCCGTACATGCGGATGTAGCGGGCGGTGGTGGAGATGGGGAACGTCTGCTGGCCTCCGGCGCCGGTGGTGGTGGAGTAGACCGTGGTCCAGGTCGAGTTGTTAGCGGAGACCTGGATCTGGAACGCGGTGGCGTACGCGGCCTCCCACAACAGGCCCACGCTGCAGATCTGCGTCGGGGCGCCGAGGTCGACCTCGAGCCACTGCGGGTCGCTCGACCCGCTCGACCAGCGGGTGCCGGGGTCGCCGTCGGTGGCGTCGGACGCCGGGTAGTCGGTCGCGTCCTGGGTCGAGGAGGCGGTGGTCGGCTGGTCGAGCGCGAGGTCCTGGGTACCGCAGTACTCGGTCGGGCCGGTGCCGCCGGTGCCGCCGCCGTTAGTCGATCCGCTGGTGAAGGCCAGGTAGTGCAGGTTCCAGCCGGCCGCGTCCTGGTCGACCGTGAGCGTCTGCTGGCCGGCCGGCAGGGTCACGTTGGCGGTGACCGTGGCCCAGGTCTGGTACGAGCCGGTGGCGGCGATGGCGACCGAGCCGGTCAGGTTGGTGCCGGAGGAGTTGTCGATGTGCAGCGCGTCGGCGACGGCGGTGGGTGCCGCCACCCGGAAGCTGACCGTGTACGTCCCGGCCGTGGCGACCTCGACGGTGTACTTGAACCACTGCCCGGCGGCCGTCCAGCCGATGTTGTAGGCGGCGCCGGCCGGGCCGGTGTCCGACGTGTCGGCGGTGGCCTCGAGGTCGACGCCGTCGGAGCGGTAGCTGTTGGCGGTGCCGTTGGCCGCGGTGACGTTGTAGGCGACGCCCTGCCCGCCGGTGTCGTAGTTCGCCGCCTGGACGGTGCCAGGCACCGGGGCCGGGGTCCCGCCGAACGGCGCGTCGCCGCCCGAGCCGGTGCCGCCTCCGCCGCCGGAGGTGAGGGTGAACGTCATGTAGTGGAAGTTCCACCCGTTGGAGTCCTGGTCCACCTTCAGCGTCTGCTGCCCGGCCGGCAGCGTGACGCTCGCGTCGACCGTCGTCCAGGTCTGGTAGCCGCCCGTGTTGGGGATGGTGACCGAGCCGGTCAGGTTGGTGCCGGACGCATTGTCGATGTGCAGCGCGTCGGCGATCCCGTACGGCGAGGAGACCCGGAACGCGACCGTGTAGGTGCCGGCCGTGGCGACGTTGACGGTGTAGTTGAACCACTGCCCGGCCGTCGTCCAGCCGATGTCATCGGCGCCTGCGCCGGTGTTGCTCGTGGTGTCGGCGGTCGGCTCGAGGTCGATCCCGTCCGCGCGGTAGCTGTTGGCGGACCCGTTGGCGGAGGTGACGTTGTAGGCGACGCCCTGCCCGCCGGTGTCGTAGTTGGCCGCGTAGACGGTGCCGGGCACCGCCGCCGCGGTGCCGCCGTAGGGGGCACCGGTCGCAGCCGAGGCCGAGTGCTGGGCGGCGGTCACCAGGGTCAGGCCGAGCACGACCGCAACCGCGAGGGCCACCCGGCCCATGCGGCCGACGCGGCCGAGACCGCCCGTGCGGGCCCGGCGAGGCCGGGCCCGCCACGGAACGTGAAATGTTCGCATTCCTCTTGACCTCCAAATTCACGTCTTAGATTAAGTCGTGAATAACACTGACCGGAGGGCTCGTCAAGGACTTCGGCCCGAACGGCCCGGGCAGCATTCAGCGAGGAAGGTACTGGGAAAGCGTGAGTGCGGTGCGGCTAGGGCACCGTCACCCCCTGCAGGACCACCGGCCCGAGGACCGGGTTGAGCTCGGTGTCCTGCACGACGCCGGGCGGGGTGATGGTGTCCATCACTTCGGGCACCAGGCTCGGGTTGACCGAGCAGATCTTCTCGGTTCCGCCGACCGGGCAGACGCCGAGCGTGTAACCGCCCGGAGTCGGCGTGAACGAAATGGCCTGGTCGGCGCTGTAGCCGTTCTGTCCGGTGATCGCGACCGTGAACGTCCAGCCGACCGCCGGGGTGCCGAACTCGGTCTCCGGCAGCGCGATCGTGATCGTCTTGGCGACCGTCGACGCGACCACGGCGGCCGGGGTGCCGACCTGGCCGCCGGAGGCGTTGACCCACACCGGCGAGGCGAACCCCTGGACCTCGAGTCGCTCGCTCCAGGCGTCGGCCGGGGCGATCGTGTAGTTGCGAGTCGGGAACGCGGCCGCGGTGGAGGTGGCGGTGGCCGCGGGGTCGTGCACGTAGATGTCGAGCAGCTGCGCGCCGTCGACCGAGCCGAACGTCGGCACCAGGCTGGCGAGTGAGGTGCGCAGGTAGACCTCGGACCCGGCCGTGATCACCTGGAACCCGGTCAGGTCCCAGGAGCCCGCCGAGTAGGACGAGGAGGTCGGGTACTGGTAGGTGCCGGGTCCGTTGTCGTCCCCGGCCGGGTCGGTGACCGACAGCACCGTGGTCCCGCCCGACACGTCGCCGATCACCGAGGTCTGGGCGTACCCGGTGGCGCCGGCCGCGGTGGTGGCGGCGACCGTGATCACGTTGGTGCCGAAGCCGATCGCGACCGTGGCGGAGTAGGCGCCGGAGGCGCCGGCGGTCGTGCTCACGGTGGTCGCGGCGGCGCCCGTGTCGGTGTCCTGGGTCAAGATGTCCACCCTGGCGCCGGCTGCGGTCGCCCCGGTCACGGTCGTGGTCCCGCCCTCGATGGTGGCGGCGGATGCCGGGGAGGTGATCGTCACCGTGGTCGCGGCCGGGGCGCCGTGGGTGACGTAACGGGCCTTGGTGGTCGCCGGGGTGTCGGTGTCGCGGCCGGCGCCGAGGTCCACGATCAGCCGCAGTTCCTGCGCCTGGGCCCAGGTCAGCGGCGAGGCTGAGCCGGCCGCCTGGCCGTCGGTGAAGCCGATCGACGCGGTCGTCGGGTCCGACCCGTACGGCGAGGCGGCCACGTCCGGGTCCTCCCACACCTGCTCGGGCACCAGGCCCTCGCCCGAGGCCGACTTGATCATGAACGAGAGCATCGCCGAGGCCTCCGACGGATCGCCCTCCGCGATCGCGGACTCGCCGCGCTCTCCCGACAGCACCGGCCACAGGTGCCCGGTGCCGACATCGGTCGTCGGCCACGGCTCGCCCACCGTCGTGCAGGAGGTCTGGCTGGGCTGATAGCAGTCACCGTAGCCGTCGGCGCTGCCGTGGGCGGCGTTGGTGCCGTACCGGTAGTAGCCGGTGCCGGACGGGGTCTTGACCGAGATCGCGCCGTCGAGGACGGACAGCGAGTTCTTGACCACCGGGGCGTTCGGCGCGAGCTCGCCCAGCCGCACCAGCTCCTGGAACCCGCCGTCGATCACCGTGTCCTGTGCGACCGTGGGGCCGCCGTTGCCCAGGTTGTAGGTGGTGTCTGCGTTCGGGTCACCGGTCTTGGACAGCCGGAGGAAGTAGGGCGACGAGCTGTCGGGCCCGGTCGAGGTGACCGTCCAGCTCTCCACGTTGCGCTGGAAGTCGTCGGCGGTGGCCTGGTAGACCGCCGCGTCGGCGGCGTCGTGATCCTCGGTCGCGATGGCGGCGGCGGCGGTCAGGCCGGCGATCTCGGCCGCGATCGTCGAGGGCGAGTACCCGGACTGCTCCTCCCACCGCTCCACGCCGAAGGACGGGCCGTGCGCGACGAGGAAGTCGGCGGCGGGCTTGATGTGCTGGGTCCACAGTGCGTTGTCGCCGCCGAGCCCGGACAGGTAGGCCATCAGGATCGGGTCGGCCGTCTCGTCCAGCTGGTCGCCGCCGGTGTCCGGCGCGGCCTTGCCGTTCAGCAGCGAGTTGCGCGGTATCTCGCCGGTCGGCAGCTGCTGGTCGTCGAGCAGGAACCTGGCCTGGGCGCGGGCCGTGGCCAGGTCGCCGTCGGCCAGGAAGCCGGTGAAGGCCTCGTAGGAGTCGCGGGCGAAGATCTCCCGGTAGGACCCGTAGTAGACCGGCTCGCCGTTGACGTCGTCGCCCGCGTTGATCGCCTGGCCCCAGGGAGAGGCGAGCGACGCGACCACCGCGCCAGGGAACGTCTTGTCCTCGCTGGCCTTCAGCACGTTCGCGTCGAGGTAGTAGGTCGTGCGGATGGTCTGCGCCGACCGCCCGGGGACCGAGCGGGGCGGCCGGCTCAGGGTCCGGTCGTAGGAATTCCAGGTGCTCGTGTAGGCCCGCGCGGTCAGCCGGAAGGGTGCCCGCAGCGAGGTGGCGGCCGTGCCGACCGCCTGCCGCTGCGACCGGCCGAACCCGAGGGCGAGGGTGAACTGCCCGCCGGATCCACGCCTGGGGGTGACGTTCTCAGTCGCCACGATGTGCCCGTCGGCGGCCGAGGTGGTCTGGGTCAGCGCATGACCGGAATCGAGCTGGGTCAGCCCGTCGCTCGCGGTGCCCTGGTAGCCGACCGAGGCTTCCCCGGCCGAGGTGGCGGTCATCGCCATGTAGGTCGGCACCGCGTAGCTGCGGTTGGCCGCCTCGGTGGTGGTGTTGGTGCTGTAGACGACCGGGATGCCGGTGCGCGCGTCGATGACACCGGTGTTGCCGCCGGCGTTCTGCGTCCCGCCGCCGCCGTCGCCGTTCACGTGCGCGTCAAGCCGCGCGTAAATCTTGCAGCGCGCCGATGTTGGCGGTGCTGCCCTTGGCCCGCTCGACCCGGGTGTGCATCAGCACCGTGTCGCGCTGCGGATCGGTGATGTAGGTAGTGACCAGCTTGAAGCCGTGCTTGGCGTCGGTCGAGGTGATCGTGCACTCCATGCCGGTCGGATCGGCCTGCACGGTGTAGCTCATGTCCCGGGTCTGGAGGTCGGTGAAGGTCGAGCCGTCGGTGACCACGTACTGCAGCGTCTCGACGTTGGTGTTGTCGACGGTGGGCTCGTAGACGTCCGACAAGACGCCGGCCGCGACCGTGTACCAGACCTTGGAGCCCCTGTTCTCGGCGGTGCCCAGGCAGTCCTTCCGCGCGAGATCGAAGTAGGAGGATGCGCCGGGACCGTCGGTGGCGGCGGCCCCCGGGGAAACCGGGGCGGCCGCGGCCGGCTGCAGTTGGAGCGCACCGCAGAGCAGGATGAGGGCCGCCCCGGCCGTCGCCAGTACGGCCGGGCGTCTGGAGGATCGCTTCACCGTGCACCTCACCGTCTGTGCGGGCCCAGGCGCTGCCGGGCGGCTGCCTCTGAACGTGAACGATGCCCGAGAGAGCCGGTGCCGTCAATACTCAGAGCGACAGGGGTGTCTGGAACGCATTACCGTCCCTCATATTTCGCCAGACCCGGGGTAGCAGCATGCAAGCAGCGAGTGCCAGAACGGCAAGGGGGCCCCGATGAGCGCGATGGATCCGGTGCGGAAGGTCATGGGCGCGGTCGACGGCTTCCAGCGTCGGCACGGCTGGGTCGGGGTGCCCTACGCGGTGCAGAAGAAATTCGGGGACGACAATGCCAATCTGGTGGTCGTCGCGCTGGCCTGGTACGGCTTTACCGCGATCTTTCCGCTGCTACTGGTCGTCGTCACCCTGTTCGGGTTCATTGGCAAGGCGTCGATCGGGAACGGCCTGGTCAACACGCTGCACGAGTTCCCGGTGATCGGCTCGAGCTTCAACCCGGGCAGCAGCACCTCGCTCCACGGAAGCACGGCCGGGCTGGTTATCGGACTCATCGGGCTGATTTACGGCGCGCAGGGCGTGACCCAGACCGCGCAGCTGGCGATGGCCACGGTCTGGAACATCCCGCAGGATCAGCGCACCGGCTTCCTGCCGCGGCTCGGCCGGAGCGTGGCCGGGCTCATCACCATCGGCGGCGCCTTTCTCATCAACGCGTTCGTCTCCGGCTACCTCACCGGCGGGACGAGCAACTATGCGATCCGAATTCCGGTCATCGCCGGCCTCATCATCATCAACGCCGCGCTCTATTTCGCCACCTTCACCCTGCTGACGGCCAAGGTGATAGGTCCGCGCGGGCTGCTCCCGGGCGCGATCCTCGGCGGGGTCGTCTTCACCGCGCTTATCACCGTGGGCGCCGGGCTGGTCGCCCACCAGCTCAAGCACTCGTCGGAGACGTACGGCACGTTCAGCACGGTCATCGGCATCGTCGCCTTTCTGCTGCTGCTGGCCAAGCTCAGCCTGTACGCGGCCGAGCTGAATCCGGTGCTGTCCCGCAACCTCTACCCCCGGGCGCTTCCCCTCGGCGGCGAGCCGACCGACGCCGACCTGCGGGTGCTCTCCCACCTGGTGCATCAGGAAAAGCGCCGCGACGACCAGGCGATCGGCGTCGGCTTCGGCGACGACGCGGCCGGAGAGGCGGCGGCCGACGCGGCGCGACCCGAGCAGTCCCGGTAGGACTGCATGACCGACGACGCCTTGACCGCCGAGGAGCTGCCGAAGATCCCGGTGTCGGCCGGCGCGCTGATCTTCGACTCACGGCGACGTCTGCTGATTCTCAAGCCGACCTACAAGACGGGATGGACCATACCGGGCGGCGTTATGGAGGCCGACGGGGAGACGCCGTGGCAGGCCTGCCGCCGTGAGGTCTACGAGGAATGCGGCATTGACGTGGTCAGCGGCCGACTGGCCTGCACCGACTTCCGCCCCGGCCGCCCGGGTCGCGCCGCCGGGATCCGCTACCTGTTCGACTGCGGGCAGGCAGCCGACCAGGCCCTCGCCGCGATCACCCTGCAGCCGGAGGAAATCGCGGAATACCGCCTCGCCGCGCTCGACACCGCGTTTACCTTGCTCCGGCCCGCCATCCGCCGGCGTGTTCGGGCCGCGACGCGGCATCGCCGCTGCGTCTACCTGGAAGACGGCCGCCGGGTTCCCGCGATCAGCTAGCCCCGGTCAGGCGCGGGAGCTTGCTGCGCGCGCGGCAAGCTGGTAGAGCTCGGGCAGCCTGCCCTCGGCCAGGGCCGCCCCCAGGGCGATGCCCGCCCAGGCCAGCAGGGCGCCGTAGACGGCGCCGCCCGCGATGAGGGCGGGGACCCGGACCGAGTCGGCCGCCGAGCCGGTTTGCCCGATGGCGACGATGACCGGGATCACCAGGATCGCGGTGACGATCAGCCCGCCGAACCTGGCCCCCAGTGCCTGCAGGCCGAACCCCTCCGCCTGCCGGGGCAGCGGGCTGCCTGCCCGCCGCTCCATCGGGAACGGCAGCGCGGATGAGAACAGGTCGCCCACCCCCAGGCTGGCGCCGGTCGCGGCCAGGCCGAGGGCCATCGCCAGCAGGCCGTTGACCGGGTGCCTGCTGATGATCGCGAGGACGAGCGGGACCACCAGGATGAGCGGGACGGTGATGAGCGCGTCGGCGGCGTTCTGGCCCGCGAACCAGGAGCGCAGCGTCCGGCGGCCCGATAGCGCCAGCGCATCCAGGTAGAAGGCAGGGCCGGCCAGGCCGAACGAGTCACTGCGGAGCAGCCCCACGAACGCGCCGCCGATGCCGGCGCTGATCAGCACGCCGATCTCGGGATGGGTGCCGCGCAGGGAGCTGATCGACGCCACCACCATGATGATCACGGTGAGGCCCAGGTAGGACATGGCGGTGGGGTCGCGCCGCTGGTAGACCAGCGACCGCGCGGCGATGGTGCCGGCCAGCCCGCCCCGGCGGCCGAACGGGAGCAAGCCCCCTTTGATCGTCGCCGCCTGGGTCGAGGCGTCGGCCGTCACCAGGGCGCGGCTGAGGGCGCTGGCCCAGAGCCAGCCGAGGACGACGGTGACGGCGGCCGCTAGCAGCAGGCGAAGGACCGCCAGGCCGGCGTGCCCGGTCGAGGCGTCCTGGACGGCGTGCACGGCCAGGCCGGGCGGCAGCCACCGCAGCCAGCTGTCGACCTCGGCGAAGCTGGCGGCGGTCAGCTCGTGGTTGCCGATGGCCCTCGGCAGCACCTGGGCGAACACCTCGTAGAGGGCGAAGATCGGGATGATGGCCAGCGCGGCCAGGTCCCGGCCCCGGCGCGAGCGCATCAGCCCGGCCAGGCCGGTCGTGACCAGCCGGGCCAGCGTGATGCAGAACAGGACCTGCAGCAGCGCGGCGATGATCGCGATGAGCACCGCGAGCGGCCCGTGCGCCAGCCCGACGGTGGTGCCGAGCTCGCCGATCAGGTTGGCCAGCGGCCACGCGCCGGTCGCCGAGGCCGCGATAAGCCCGATGAGCAGCGGCCTGGTGCGTAGCGGGTACAGCGCCAGGGTGGCCGGGTCCAAGGTGCCGTCAAGGCCGAACACGAGCAGCGGGAGGATCACCCAGCCGAGCGCGAACATCGTGTAGATGACGGTCGTCAGGTGGACGGCCGCGCCGTTGTGCCGCAGTGCGGCGAGGCCCGCGAAGGTACCGACGGCGACCAGGAGCGCGAACGTCGAGCTGACGATGAAGGAGACCCTGGCCGCGTTGCTCGCGCGCAGCGAGCCGAGCAGCAGCCGGAGCTTCAGCTGGACGAGGACCCGAGCCACGACAGTCCCTCCCCGCCCGTCCCGCGCGTGCCGACCAGGTCCATGAACGCCTGCTGCAGGGTCCTGCCCGCTCGCACCTCGTCCATGGTGCCGGTGGCCACGATCCGGCCTGCGGCGATGATTGACACGTGATCGCAGACCTGCTCGACCAGCTCCATCACGTGGCTGGAGAACAAGACGGTGGAGCCGGAATCGGCGAACCGCTTGAGCAGGCGGCGGATCACGTCGGCCGACACCGGGTCCACCCCTTCAAGCGGCTCGTCGAGGAAGAGAACCTGCGGGTTGTGGATCAGGGCGCACCCGAGGGCGGCCTTTTTCCGCATACCGGTGGAGTAGTCGGCGACGAGGCGCTTAGCGTCGTCCTTGAGGTCCAGAACCTCGAGCAGCTGGGCTGTGCGCTGCCGGGCCTCGGCCGCCGGGAGCCCGCGCAGGCGCCCGGCGTACTCGAGCAGCTCCTGGCCGGACAGCCGCTCGAACAGCCGCACCTCGGCCGGGACGACGCCGATGACGGTCTTGGCCGCAGCCGGGTCAGCCCAGACGCTGACCCCGTTGATCAGCACCGTCCCCATATCCGGCCGGAGCAGGCCCGTCATCATGGACAAGGATGTGGTCTTGCCGGCGCCGTTCGGGCCGACCAGGCCGGCCAGTGATCCCCGGCCGATGTCGAGGTCGATCCCGGCGACAGCGTCTTTGCGGCCGAAGCTTTTCCGCAGCCCGCGCACCGAGATCGCCGGCTGGGCGACCGCCCGCTCGGCATCGGCCGGCCCGGACCCTGACCGTTCAGCGCCAGCTCGCTCAGCCATCCCGGCCCGCCTCTCGCATTTGTGAACCCGACCGCAGCCTAACGCGTTTAATGTCACGGGCCGAGTCCTGGGTCGTCATGTACGGGAGGAGCCAGCCGGCGCCGTTCTGGCCTTGAGCCCGCCGGACGAGCGCCGCCGCCGGGCCTCGCGGCGGCGTCGCCAGCCACGGCGGATCCACGAGGCCAGCAGCGCGAACAAGCCGACGCCGACGGCCAGCACCACGGCCGCGACGACCGCCGCGGCGACCGGGTGGAACACCGCGAACGACACCAGGCCGCCCACCCCCAGGTCCTCGGCCAGGCTGGCGATGATGTTGCTGAACGGCTCGGGGCTGGCGTTCACGCCGACCCGCAGGCCGGTCTTGACGACGTGGGAGGCGAGCGCCGACCCGCCGCCGAGCGCGGCCGCCCCGATCGTCGCGGTCGGGCTGGCGTGCGCCTGCTGGGCCATGACGACGGCGATCGCCCCGCCGACGACCGGCCGTACGGCCGTGTGAACCACGTCCCAGACCGAGTCCAGCATCGGGATCTTGCCCACCACGAACTGGCCGAAGTACAGCACCGCGGCGCCCGCCAGCACCTCCGGGCGCTCCAGCGCCGCCGGTATCGCGGTGATGTGCCCGAACCGGCCCAGCAGGCCGAGCACCAGCACCGCCGCGTAGCAGTTGACACCGCTGGCGACGCCGCTGGTGAAGATCAAGGAGACCGGGAGCATCCGAGTCAGTCCCTCCAGGCTCGTACGTGCGCCTGCGAGGCTACCCAAGCGCCCCACCGAACTGCCCCAAACTGGCCTGGACTATCCCAAATAAAGAGGGGAACCAACGGTCCGTTCGAAATCAAAGTCTTTCTCCACCGAACGGTCCGAGGCGTCTGTGGCCGCTCGGCTCATTGCCAAGCCACGGTCACGATTCCCGGGGGCGCCGCGCCTAGTCGACAAAGGTACCCTAACCTGCATGAATCCCCCCGATGAGATCACCCCGGAGTACGCCGAGAGCCTGGTATCGCTGCTCGGCATGATGGGTGACCTTGATCGCGAGGCGCTGGCGTTCCTGGTCGGCCACATGGCCTCCAAGAACCTCGACCTCGCGATCGAGGCCTACGGCGCGCTCATGACCACTCGGGTCCCGTCGGCGGACTCGTAGCGCGCTGGAGCTTTCCGAGCGCGGCGGCGCTCAGGAAGCAGGCCGTGAAGACCGGGACGGCCACCCGCGCCTCGCCATACTGATAGGTGGCGATGCCCACCCCGGGCAGCACCACGATGCTGATCAGCGTGATCCGCCCCACCAGCCAGGCGTCCAGGCGCGAGGCCGGCAGCAGCGCCAGCAGCGGGAAGAACATCGCGTCGTACCACGGGTACTGCACGATGCCACCGATGACCACCGCCAGCGCGCAGATCAGCATCGGGCGCAACTCGGGGAGGTCGGGCGGCCCGGCCGGCATCCGCCAGGCGAGCACGCCCCCGACGATCAGGAACGCGGCCAGCAGGACGACGGCGTAGCCGATCGGATGGCGGTAGACCGACGCCGGGAGCGGCAGGAACGAGTCGTGGGCCGAGGACAGCCGCTGCGTCAGCGACCGGATCGCCGCCCGGCCTGCGACCGCGTAGCCGCCGGCCAGCACGAGCGCTCCGCCCGCGATCCCTGACGCCAGCGAGGCGGCCCTTCGACGTTCGGTGAGCGTCTGCCACAGGCCCGCCGCGAGCCCGGCGACCGGGCCCGCGAAGGTTACCTTGACCGCGATCGCGATCCCGGCCAGAGCGCCCGCGACCCCGGCCGCGACCGCCGCCCGACCGGCCGGTCCGGGTTGCCGCAGCGTTCGCCCGGCCAGCAGCGCGAGCACCAGGGGGAGCGCGGCCAGCAGGTCGGTGTGCGCTCCGGCCACCATCCAGAACATCATCAGCGGGTTGACCGCCCAGAGCACCGCCGCCCGGGCGCGCCGGGCCGGGTCCGGCCCGGCCAGGCGATCGAGTACCGCCGCCAGGGCGACGTAGCAGGCGCCGTTGATCAGCTTGATCCAGAAGGCGATCCACGCCATGGAGGCGCCGCCCAGCCACGCCGCCGCCGCCTCGAGGGCGGTCGCGGCGGGCCCGTACACCGTCGGCTGGGTCCGCCACTCCGGCGGCCGGAGCAGCCCGACCGGGTCATGGAGCTGATAGAGCTGCTGCGGGGTCATCACCCAGGGGTCGCGGCCGAGGACGACGATCCGCCCGTACTCGGCGTAATTCTGCACGTCGACCGAGCCCGCCGGCGGGACGAGCACGAACAGGACGGCAACGGCCGCGGACGCGGCCAGCACGAGGCCCGGACGGGGACGCCAGCCGCCCCGGACGGCCGCCAGCCCGGCCATCACCCCGGCCCCGCCGCAGCCCGCCGCGAGCCAGCAGGCGACCTTCATCAGCACCGGAGCCAGCCGGTAATGCAGGTCGGCGAACGGTCCGCCGGGGCCGATCGGCGCCACGATGGCCGGATCGCCGGATGCACTCAGCGCCGCGAACAGGGCGATGCTGAGCGCGGTCATGATCACTGCGGCCGCAGCGGCACGCTGCGGCCGCAGCCGGGGAGCCGCGGGCTCCCGCTGACCGAGCAAGACGGGCGAGCTCATCCCGTAATTATCACTAAAACGATCGAAATCATTAATAACTTTGCCACATCCGCTCACTGATTCTTCAGGCAAGGCGAGCGGTTTAGCTGAGGGTCAGCGCTTGCGCTGCGTCTACCCAGCCCAGGGCCGGGGCGACCGCGCGCACGAACAGCTCGAGCGCCTCGGCGCGGTGGGCGTAGCTGGAGTAGAACAGCTCGGTCTGCACCATGAGCTGGGTCGCGTAGGGAAAGCAGGGCTGCGCGAGGATGGACTCGGCGATCTGCTCCGGCGTGCCGTAGTGCAGGCCGATGGCGGCGGCCTTCTCGGCCAGCGTCGTCGCGTGCGGCAGGAACCTGCTGCCGCATTCGTACTTCTCCTCGATCCCTTCCCTGGCCTCGAGCAGCGCGGACGGCCGGTCCTTGGCCGGGTAGATCAGCGTGGCGATGCCGACGCGCGGCGGCCGGACCCCAAATTCCGCCGCGTGCCGGCTGAGCCCGCGATAGTAGGACCGCGCGGTGACCTCGGCCGGCACCGGCTGCCCGGTCCCGATCAGCACGCCGTTCCCGCGGGCGCCGGCGTCGTACCCGCTCTGCTCGCTGGGCGTCGCCTCCCAGATCCGGCCGGTCAGTCCTGGGCTCGGCGGATTGAGCTGGTCGCCGGACGGGCCGAGCCCGCCGCCGTCGAGCGCGTCCGCCAGCCTGGTCAGGCTGGCCCGGTACGCCGCCCGCCGGCTGGCCGGGTCAAGTCCTCCCCCGGGCGCGCGGTCCATGGAGGTCACGCCCCGGAACAGTTCAGCCACGCCCGGGGCGCTGCCGCCGTTGGCGACGCCGAGCTCCACCCGCCCGCCGCTGAGCGCGTCGAGCACGGCGGCGTCCTCCGCCAGTCGGAGCGGGCTCTCCAGCGGCAGCGTGACGGCGGCCGTGCCAAGCCGCAGCCGGCTGGTCCGCGCGGCCAGCCAGCCGAGGAAGACGAACGGCGACGGCAGCCCGCCGACCCGGGCCGGCTGAGCGCCGGGCCGGTGGCGGCGCAGGTGAAACTGCCGCACCCACAGCCCTTCGACGCCGAGCAGTTCGGCCCGCGTGAACAGCTCAAGTGCGTCGTGATAGTTGCGGGCCTGGTCGCCCGGTTCGTTCAGGATCGCGTACGCGGCGAGGCCGAGCGGCTCGTCGTTCTCGCGGATGATCATGCTCGTGGGTTCCCTTGAATGTTGAAGGAAGCTGTAGGTCGGTGAATCCTACTATATTGGTCAGAAAAGTATCAATCATTAGCGTGGTGTAACCACGGTGTAATCGGGGCGGCCTCGGCTATCGGACCGGCGGCAGGACCTGCGGGGTGGTCAGCACCGGCCGGAACGGGTCGCCTCGCTGCGCCAGCCGGGCCGGGAAGTCCCGGATCGTGAACCCGTCCGGCCGCAGGGACGGATCGTCGAGCTCGTCCCAGTCGATCGGCGCCGAGACCGGGGCGCCCGCGGCAGCGCGCGGGCTGTAGGGGGCGACCAGCGTCTTGTTGATGACGTTCTGGGTGTAGTCGAGCCGGGCTCGGCCGCCGCGTTCGCGCACGTTCCATGCCCAGCTGACCAGCTCGGGCACTGCGGCGCCGACGGCACGCGACAGTTGCTCGGTCCAGCTGCGGGTCTCCTCGAAGCTGGGGCCGGCCGCAATCGGGATCCAGATCTGGATGCCTCGCTGTCCGGTGACCTTGGGCTGCCCGACGACGTCGAGGTGCCGCAGCGCCACCCGGTGCAGCCGCGCCAGCACCAGCACGTCATCCCAGGAGGTGCCGGGGCCGGGGTCGATGTCGATCAGGGCGTAGCTGGGCTGCTGCGGCTGGTCGGTACGGGAGGTCCAGGCGTGCCATTCCAGCGCGCCGAAATTGGCCGCCCACACCAGCGCGGCGGCCTCGTCGACGACGAGGTAGGTCCTGGTCTCACCCGGATCGGCGGCCGGGTTGTCCCAGCGCGGTATCCAGTCCGGTGCATGGCCCGGCAGCTCCTTGTGCCAGAATCCGCGGGTGCCGGCCCCGCCCGGGAAGCGGTGCATGTTCAGCGCACGGCCCGCCAGGTAGGGCAGCACGACCGGGGCCATCCGGGCGCTGTAGCGGATGAACTCGCGCTTGGTCACCGGCGGCTGCCCGCCGACGGGCGGGAACAGCTCCTTGTCGAGGTTGGTCAGCCGCAGGCGGCGGCCGAATACCTCCCAGCTGCCGCCCGGCCCGAGGCGGTCGAGCGCGTCGAGCTCATCCGGGGCGGGACCAGCCTCGAGAACGTCCGCGATCGCGGCCGGGCCGCCGGTGGCGACGGACGCCTGCGACGGCGGCAGGTCTGACCGCCAGAGCCGGGCCGGGTCGGCCTTGACCTCGTCGTTGGTGCGACCGCTGAGCACCGATCGCGGGTAGTCTCCCGGCTCCCAGCCGCTGACCGCGTACTCGTCGTGCTTGTGCAGCAGCAGCCACTGCTCCTGGCCGGACCGGTCGGATTCCCGCCGGACCAGGATCAGCCGGCCGCGGAGCTTGCGACCGTGCAGGTCGGCGTGGAACTCGCCCGCCGCGACGGCCGCCGCCGGGTCGTCGGTGGCGTGCGGTTCCCAGGTCCCGTTGTCCCAGACGATGACGTCACCGCCGCCGTACTGGCCGGACGGGATCACCCCTTCGAAGTCCAGGTACTCGATGGGGTGGTCTTCGACGTGCACGGCGGTGCGCTTTACCTCCGGGTCCAGCGTCGGCCCCCGGGGGACGGCCCAGCTCACGAGCACGCCGTCGATTTCGAACCGGAGGTCGTAGTGCAGCCGGCGGGCTCGGTGCAACTGGACCACGAACCGGGGAGCGCCCTGATCCTGAGCGCCCGGCGGCGATCCAGACGGCTCGGGGGTTTGGGCAAAGTCCCGCTTGCGCTGGTAGGCCGTCAGCTTGGCCGAGTCCGCCGCCATGCCGGCCGCGCTACTGCGGTGCCATCGGCGGGCAGTCGGCCGGGTCGGTGACGACACGGACCGGCGCTCCCGCGAGGTAGGCCCGGACGTCCTCCGCCATCCGCTGCCAGGCGGCGCGGAAGCCGCCCGAGGTGACGTAGCCGATGTGCGGGGTGACGACGACGTTGTCGAGCGACCGGAACGGGTGATCGGCGGGAAGCGGCTCGCGGTCGAAGACGTCGAGGCCGGCGCCGGCCAGCCGGCCGGAGCGGAGCGCCTCGATGAGGGCCGCCTCGTCGACGATCGGGCCGCGGGAGATGTTGACCAAGATGGCGCCCGCCTTCATCTTGGCCAGGTCGTCGGCCCGCAGCGTGTTGCGGGAGCGCTCGGACAGGACCAGGAAGATCCCGAGGATGTCGGCCCCCGACAACAGCTCGTCCTTCGTGACCCGTGACACGCCGAGCTCGGCACAGCGCTCATCGGTGAGATTCGGGCTCCAGGCGATGACGTCCAGGCCGAGCGCCTTCGCCACCGGCACCATCGCGCCGCCAAGGCGCCCGGCCCCGAGCAGGCCGAGCGTCTTCCCGGCGAGCGGGACCGGGAACCCGGTCTGCCAGCCGCCGGCCCGGATCACCCGGTCCTCCATGCCGATCCGCTTGGCGACCGCGAAGATCAGCGCCCACGCCATCTCCGATGGCGCGGGGAGGCCGCGCGTGACCTGATGGCCAGCCGGGCTGAGGCGGCGCCGCGATCGGTTTCCGCAGTGCCGCAGAGTAGGATTCCGCGCTCGATCCTGGCCTCGTGGTCGATGACGTTGCTGGTCCGGCCGTTGCAGACCAGCAGCCTCAGGTTGGGCAGGCCCTCGAGCACCTTGCGCGGGAAGCGCGCCCGCTGCTGGGTGATGACGATGACCTCGTAGTCGGAAAGCTCGTCGACCAGGCGCTCGGGCGCGATCGCCTCCCGGTAGACGGTGATCTCGGGGTCGCCCGGCAGCGCCGACCAGTCGCCGTACTCCAGGGCGACACCGATGTAATCGTCAAGGATTGCAATCTTGGTCACGGCACCCAGCCTACGAGCTGTCCTCAGACGGTGTCGGGCACGCGGAGCGCCTCCAGGTCCTGGATCGCCAGCTCGCCGGTCCTCATCAAGCCCCCACGATCCGCAGTCACGGCTCTCGCAAGGATAGGCGGCCTCTACTGCGGACAAATCACAAGCTATAATTTGAAACCTTCGTCCTTTCCGAGCTGAATAAGCTTCGGGCCGTCAGCGCAACCGATTTCGCGATCCATCATCTGCGCGATCGAGCCGGTGCCGAGGTTGACTTCGTGCTTGAAGGGCCGGACGGGAAGGTCGCAGGTATAGAGGTCAAGGCTTCAGCCTCGCCATCCAGCAGTAATGCCAAGCACTTGCGCTGGCTGAAGGACAAGCTCGGCGACAAGATGACCGCGGGCGTGGTCTTGCACCTCGGCAACACCGCAGGCTCACTCGGCAATGGCCTCTATGGGCACCTTGAGGCTGGTGCGAAGCCGGAGGCCGATTCTGCGCCAGATGGGGGACGGAGTGGGGTTAACCCCACCCCGAAATGGGGGTCCTTCCGGATGGTTGACGCGATGCATCGCTTCTAGCGTGGTTGTCATGATGCTGATGATCGCGACCGCGCTGGCCGCCGCCGTCCTCTACGGGGCCGGGGCGGCGGTTGAGCAGCGGCAGGCGGCGGCAGCCCCGCAGTCGTCGGCCGGACGCCCCCGGCTGCTGCTGCAGCTCGCGCGCCAGCCGTTGTGGCTGCTCGGCATCGCGGTCCAGATCGGCGGGTTCGCGGCGCACGCGGTCGCGCTGCGGTCAGGGTCGCTGGCGACCGTGCAGATGCTGGTGTCGGGCGAGTTCGTCGTCGCGGTGATCATCGTCCGGATCTGGTCGGGTCGCCCGCTCGGCCGGGCGTCCTGGGCGGCGGCACTGGCGGTCGTCGCTTCCGTCGCCGCGTTCCTGGCGCTGACCTCGCCTGGTCACGGTCACCTGGCGGCCCAACCGGGCCACGGCGCGGCGCTGGCCCTGGGCGCGGCCGCCACCGGAGGCAGCGCGCTCGCGGCCGCCGTGGTCGGGCTGCGAGCGGCGGGACGCCGGCGCGCGGTCCTGCTGGCGGTGGCGGCCGGGCTGGCGGATTGCTGCTCGGCGGTCGTGACGATGGCGTTCTCGCACGCGGCGGGTCACGGCATAGCCGCCCTCGCCACCTCGTGGAGCGTCTACGCGGTGGCCGTCTGCGGGACTGGCACCGTGCTGCTGACGCAGACCGCCTACCAGACCGGACGGCCCATCCTCACGCTGCCGATCATCGCCGCGGTCACCCCGATCGCCAGCGTCGCCGTCGGCATCGGGCTGCTCGGCGAAACGCCCCGGATCGGCCTGGCGGGCACGATCGCGGCAGGCTTCGCCGTCCTTGTCACCGGCGTCGCGCTCGCCTGCCTGGCCTACTCCGCCCCGCACCCTGAGGTCCCGGACGCCGAGGCCCCGTCCACTGGGGTTCTCCCGCCCGCAGTTCCGCAGCCCGACGTTCCCCACGCCAAGGTTCCCCGCCCCGAGCCCGCTTACGTCTAGGGCTACTCGAACGTCCCGGCCCGCGGGGCCGGACGGCGTGTCTCTAGGGTGAGGGCTATGAAGTTCTCGCTATGGCCCGACAACGACCGTCCGCCCGCCGAGCTGCTGAACGAGGTGCGCGCGGCCGAGGCGGCCGGCTGGCACGGCGTCTGGCTGGCCGACCACTACATGCCCGACACCGGGGACGCGACGCCCGCGCGGGGCGACGCCTACGAGTGCTGGGGGCTGCTGCCGGCCTTGGCGGCGGTCACCGAACGGGTCCGGATCGGGACGCTCGTCTCGCCCACCTCGGTCCACCACCCGGCGCTGCTGGCCAAGCGCGCGGCCACCATCGACCGGCTCTCCGGCGGCCGGATGGTGCTCGGCCTCGGGGCGGGCTGGCAGATCAACGAGCACCACGCCTACGGCATCGAGCTCGAGCGCCCGGGCAGGCGGGTGAGCCGGTTCGAGGAGGCGATCACGATCGTCCGGTCGATGCTCGGGCAGGACTCGACCACCTTCGACGGCGAGTTCTACCACTTCACCGACGCCCCGTGCGATCCCAAGCCGGTCCAGTCGCCGCTGCCGATCCTGGTCGGCACCCGCAGCCCGCGGATGCTCGGCATCACCGCGCGCCAGGCGGACGAGTGGAACACCTGGGGAGCCCCCGAGCAGGCCGCCGCGCACAGGGCGGCGCTGCTGGCGGCCTGCGAGAAGGCCGGCCGCGACCCGGCCACGATGCGGACCTCGGTCAACGCCTTCATCGACCTGGGCGGGGCCGCGCCGCCGGCCGGGCGGCCCACGCTCTCCGGTTCGGCCGCAGCGGTGGTCGATCAGCTCGGGCAGTACGCCGAGCTCGGCTTCGACGAGTTCATCCTGCCCGACTGGAACTTCAGCCCGGACACGCTGGCCGACACCCTGGCCAGGATCAAGATCGAGGTCCTGGACCAGCTGAAGGGCTGACTGGCGCCCTTGCCCTGGTCTGGCCCGGAACGCAAGTGAGCGCGGCGCCCCGCCAAGCGGGGGCCGCGCTCACCGGCTAGCCGGCTAGCTAGCTCACTGCACGACCGACCACACGAAGGTGGCCGTCCCTGTTACTCCCTTCGCGTCGGTCGCGGTCACCGTCACCGTGTAGGTCCCGAGCGTGCTGCCGGAACCGGAGATCGTCCCGTTCGAGGCGATCGAGATGCCGGGCGGCAGCCCGGTCGCGGTGAAGGTCAGGGTCTGGGCCGAGTTGGAGTCCACCGCCGACATCGGGAACGAGACCGCCGCGCCCTTGGGGCTGCTGTAGCCCTGCGGGTTGACGACGCCGACGGTCTCCGCGCCCGGCACGCCCGAGTTCGGGGTGACGTTCGCGCTGACGGCGGTGCTGGCGGCCGAGGTGCCCGCGCCGGAGGTGCCCGCCGCGACCTGGCCGCTCAGGGTCTGGGCGAGGCTGGTCGACCCGCTCAGCGGCAGGCTCGCGGACGAGTCGCCGACCTTGATCGAATAGCTGCCCGCCTGCGCCTCCCAGGCGTTCGCGGTCGAGGACCACGAGGCCAGATCGTGGATGCTCAGCGGGAACGTGACGGTCGCGCTCGCCCCGGGGTTGAGCGTGACCCGCTGGAAGCCCTTGAGCTGCTCGGGCGGGTCATCGCTGGCGGCCGGGTCGCCGACGTACAGCTGCGCCACGTCCGCGCCCGCGACCGACCCGGTGTTGCTGATCGTCGCGGTCACCGTGGCCTGGCCGTTGGCGTTGAACGCGCCGACGGACAGGTTGGAGAACGCGAACTTGGTGTACGACAGCCCGTACCCGAACGGGAACAGCGGGGTGATGTTCTGGGACTGGTACCAGCGGTAGCCGATGTCCACCCCCTCGCTGTAGACCACTCCGGTGGCGGTGCCCGGCCACTGCGCGGTGGTCTGCGCGGGGACCTGGCTGAGGCTGGCCGGGAAGGTGACCGGCAGCTTGCCCGACGGGTCGACGGTGCCGAAGATCAGCGCCGCGTCGGCCGCGCCGGTTTCGCCGCCGCCGTACCAGTTCTCGAACACCCCGGCCACCGAGTTGAGCCACGGCATGACGACCGGGCCGCCGCTGTTGATCACGACGATCGTGTGCGGGTTGGCGGCGGCCACGTCCGCGATCATCGTCTCGTCCGCAGCTGACAGGTCGATCGACGTCAGGTCGCTCTCCTCGCCCTCCGGGAGGTTGACGAAGATGATCGCGTCGGTCGCGGCCTGCGCCGCCGTGACCGCCGCGGGGATGTCGGTGGTGCCGTTGTCATCGCCCGCGGTGTAGGTGACGGTGACGTTGGGCCCGACCGCGTTCTGGATGCCAGTCAGCGGCCACACCGTGTTGGAACTGTCGACCCCGCCGCTGCCGCCGCCGGCCAGCTCGACCGCGGCGCCGCCGTCGGTGCCGATCACCGCGATGGTCTGCTTGGTGCTCGGGTTCGGGTTGAGCGGCAGCAGGCCGTTGTTCTTCAGCAGGACCGTGCCCTCCTCGCCGAGCTTCAGCGCGGTCTGCTGGTGCGCGGCGCTGGTGACGGTGGCGGAGAGCGAGCCGGTCTGCGGGTTGTCGAAGTTGCCGAAGGCGAACATCTGGGTCAGGATCTCCGACACCAGCGAGTTGACCGTCGCCTGGCTCAGCGTGCCGGCCGTGAGGGCGGCGGTGATGTTGCTCGCGTCCGAGAACGGCATCGCGATGGCCATCCCGGCGTTGGCGTCGCCGACGGCGGAGCCGGCCCCGCCCCAGTCGGAGGTGACGAAGCCGCCGTAGTTCGCCTGCTCGTAGAGGCCGTCCTGCAGGAGCTGGGCGCTCTCGCACGAGGCGGCGTTGTTGACGACCGCGTAGGAGCACATCATCGCGGCCGGGGCGGACTGCTGGATGGTGGTCTGGAAGGGCGCCAGGTAGAGCTCCTCCAGTGCCTGCTGGCCGACCGTCTCGTTGTTGGTGCCGTTGGGGTACTGCTCCTGGTCGTAGGCGGCGACGTGCTTGACCATCGCCATCACGCCCTGGCTCTGGATGCCCGCGACCTCGGCCGAGGTGATCTGGCCGGCCAGGTAAGGGTCCTCGCCGTAGGTCTCGTAGGTCCGGCCCCAGCGCGGGTCGCGCACCAGGTTGGTGGTCGGGCCGAGGGTGACGGTGGCGCCCTTGCCGGCGAACTCGGCCCCCATCGCCGAGCCCTCCTGCTGGATGAGCGTCGGGTCGAAGGTCGCGGCCGCGTTCTCGCCGTCCGGGAAGGCGGTCACGCCGCCGTTCCCGTCACCGACTCCGGACGGGCCGTCCTCCATGTTGATGGACGGGATGCACAGATTGGGGATGGCATTGACCTGGCCGATGTAGGACGAGGTGCCGTCTCCGGAGAGCAGGCTGGCCGCTTCGGCCTGGTCCATCGTGTTGAGCACTTCCTGGACCCGGGTGGCGACCGGCGCGGTGGAGCCAACCCACGGGCAGCTGCCGTTGCCGCCGTTGCCGTTGCCGCCGGCCAGCGGCGGGGTGTTGGTCGGGCCGTAGACGTCGAACTCGAAGATCGAGTCGCCGAACGTGGTGGCGCGGGCGGTGGCGTATACGCGGATGTAGCGGGCGGTCGTGCTGATCGGGAACGTCTCCTGGCCGCCGGTTCCGGTGGTCGTGGAGTAGACCGTGGTCCAGGTCGAGTTGTCGTTCGACGTCTGGATCGAGAACGCGGTGGCGTACGCGGCCTCCCAGAGGAGGCCGACGCTGCAGATGGCCGTCGGGGTCCCGAGGTCGACCTCGAGCCACTGCGGGTCGCTTGACGCGCTTGACCAGCGGGTGCCGGGGTCGCCGTCGGTCGCGTAGTAGGGCAGGTAGTCGCTACTGGCCTGGACCGAGGAGGCCGTGGTCGGCTGGTCCATCGCGAGGTCGGTCGTGCCGCAGTACTTGCCGCCACCGCCGCCGCCACCGCCGCCGCCGCCACCGCCACCGCCCGATCCCGTCGCGAAGGCCAGGTAGTGGAAGTTAAAGCCGTTGGAGTCCTGGTTGACCCGCAGGGTTTGCACCCCGGCCGGCAGGGTCACGGTGGCGGTGACCGTCGTCCAGGTCTCGTACCCGCCGGTGTTGGGGACGGCGACCGACCCGGTCAGGTTGGTGTTGGAGGAGTTGGTGATGTGCAGCGCGTCGGTGACCCCGTAGGGCGAGGCCACCCTGAAGCTGACCGTGTACGTCCCGGCCGTGGCCACGGTCACGGTGTAGTTGAACCACTGCCCGGGGTTCGTCCAGCCGATGTCGTACGCGCCGCCAGGCGGGCTGGTGTCCGCCGTGTCGGCGGTGTTCTCCAGGTCGACCCCGTCCGAGCGGTAGCTGTTGGCCGAGCCGTTGGCCGAGGTCACGTTGTAGGCGACGCCCTGCCCGCCGGTGTCGTAGTTCGCCGCCTGGACGGTGCCAGGCACCGGGGCCGGGGTCCCGCCGAACGGCTGGTCACCGGAGCCGCCGCCGCCGGACCGCCACCGCCGCCCGAGCTGAGGGTGAACGCCATGTAGTGGAAGTTCCACCCGTTGGAGTCCTGGTCCACCTTCAGCGTCTGCTGCCCGGCCGGCAGCGTGACGCTCGCGTCGACCGTCGTCCAGGTCTCGTAGCCGCCCGTGTTGGGGATGGTGACCGAGCCGGATAGGTTGGCGCCGGAGGAGCTGGCGATGTGCAGCGCGTCCGCGATCCCGTACGGGGATGACACCCGGAACGCGACCGTGTAGGTGCCGGCCGTGGCGACGTTGACGGTGTAGTTGAACCACTGCCCGGCGGTCGTCCAGCCCATGTCGTACGCGCCTGCGCCGGTGTTGCTCGTGGTGTCGGCCGTCGTCTCGAGGTCGATCCCGTCCGCGCGGTAGCTGTTGGCGGACCCGTTGGCGGAGGTGACGTTGTAGGCGACGCCCTGCCCGCCGGTGTCGTAGTTGGCCGCGTAGACGGTGCCGGGCACCGCCGCCGCGGTGCCGCCGTAGGGGGCCCCGGTCGCAGCCGAGGCGGCGGAGTGAACGCCGCCCGCCACCGCCATGGCGGCCAGCACCGCAGCCGCCAGCCCGATCCGGCGCAGGCGGCCGGCGAGCGGCCCGGCGCGCCTGCGCCCGGTCGGCCGCGGCCAGTGAACTGATCTCATCGCGCGCACTCCTCTTCTCGTCCCCCGGGTCCGTGGCCTAATTTATGTCTTAGATTAAGTTGTGTTGTAACACCGTACTTACCGTTCGTCAAGGGGTCCCAGCCTGGCCGGACACGCGGCGAAACCCCGTTCAGGCCGGGCTTCCAGCACGGACGGGCCTTGACGAAGCCAGGCGTCGGTGGTAAGTCACAACTTAATCTAAGCCCTGGATTTAGGAGCAAAGGAGCACACCGGGAATGGGATCAATTCACGTTCCGAGGCTGACCGGGCGCAGGCGGGCCGGGCCGCGGCTCGGCCGCACCGGCCGCGTGGGCCTCGTCGTCGCGGTCGTCGCGGCCATGACGATGGTGGCCGGCGCGCACTACGCGGCGTCCGCCGCGACCGACGCCCCGTACGGCGGGACCGCGGCGGCGGTTCCCGGCACCGTCTACGCGGCCAACTACGACACCGGCGGCCAGGGCGTCGCCTACAACGTCACCTCCGCCAACGGCTCGCGCCAACAGCTACCGCTCGGACGGGGTCGACCTCGAGGCCACCGCCGACACCACGAGCAACACCGGCGCCGGCGCCGACGACATCGGCTGGACGACCGCCGGGCAGTGGTTCAACTACACCGTCAACGCCGCCACGGCCGGCACCTACACGCTCAGCTTCCGGGTCGCCTCGCCCTACGGGATCACCGACGCGCTGCACATCGCCAACGCGGCCGGCACCAACCTGTCCGGCTCGATCGCGGTGCCGAACACCGGCGGGTACCAGACCTGGACCACGGTCACCGCCAGCGTCACCCTGCCGGCCGGCCTCCAGACGCTGAGAGTCGACCAGGACAGCAACGGCTGGAACCTGCACTACATCTCGTTCGCCTCGACCGGGGGCGGCGGGGGGACGCCGCCCGGCGAAGCTCCCTACGGCGGCACCGCGGCCGCGGTGCCCGGCACCGTGCAGGCGGAGAACTACGACACCGGCGGGCAGGGCGTCGCCTATAACGTCACCGCGGTCAACGGCAGCGCCAACAGCTACCGCTCGGACGGGGTCGACCTAGAGGCCACCACCGACTCCGGCGGCGGCTACGACGTCGGCTGGACGGCGACCGGGCAGTGGTTCAAGTACACGGTCAACGTCGCCACCGCGGGCACCTACGCCCTGAGCCTGCGCCTGGCCGCGCCGACCGCCGTCACCAACGCGCTGCAGATCAACAACGCGGCCGGGACCGACCTGAGCGGGGTCATCACCGCGCCGGCGACCGGCGGCTGGCAGACCTGGACGACGGTGACGGCGAACATCACCCTGCCGGCCGGCGTGCAGACCCTGACCGTGGACCAGGACAGCCCCGGCTGGAACATCAACTACCTGACGTTCGCCACCTCCGGAGGCACTGGAACCGGCGGCAGCTACGGCGGATTCCCGGCCGGGTTCTGGGGCAACACCAGCAGCATCCCGAGCGCGTCGGGCGCGATCGAGTTCGACTTCCTCAACGCCACCAACGGCCAGTACCCCGACAGCGAGGTCTACTGGAGCGTCAACGGCGTCACCGAGTCGATCGCGCAGTCGCCGTACTACGAGATGACCTCGTGCGCCTCCTGCCGAATCAACTTCTACCTCGGATCGCCCACCAGCTCGTACCACGACTTCATCGAGCTGAACTCGAGCGGCACGACGATCAACGCCGACACCTCGCGGGTCGACGCGTTCGGCCTGCCGCTGGCGATCCACCTGCACAACTCCGACGGCAGCGACGTCGTGGTCGGGGAAGACGACCAGGTCTTCGCCGAGAGCAGGACCGCCCTGTTCCAGCAGTTCGAGAACTACGTCCCGGCGGCGTTCCAGCAGCTCGCCACCGTGGACGCGCCTTACAGCATCCCCGCGCCCGGCGACGTCGCGGCCTTCCAGCCGGGCGGCGCCGACGCCAGCTACATGACCTCGTACGCGGCCTCGGTGGGCGCCACCGAGACCACCCAGGAGGTCTTCGGCTGCCAGGGCGGCGGAACTCCCGCCCTCAACGGCGACCCGACCCTGTGCTCGGCCCTGAACCGCTGCGTGGCGCAATTCTCGACGACGGTGCAGAACACGCCGTCTGACTACTACAAGAACGCTCCCTGCAACTACTACTCCGCGTTCTGGCACTCGGTCGCCGTCAACGGCCTGCAGTACGGCTTCGCCTACGACGACGACAACGGCCAGTCCTCCGACTTCAACACCACCGACGCGCAGTACGTGCAGGTAGCCATCGGCTTCTAACCCTGTCCGGCTGACCACGGGGACCGAGTCCCTGGTTCGGGTAGATGAGTCGCCTCGGTCCGTTCGGGATAAAATCTTTTTTCCTCCGAACGGACCGGGGCGTCTCTTTTCCGGTCAGATTGGGCCACCCGCTGGTGGCGTCGCTGCCGCCGCAGCGCCAGGGCACCTGCGGCCGCTCGGTCACGCATAATCGGGCCGGGCGTGGACAGGAAGAGACTGTATGGGCAGTCACAACGAGAACCTCGAAGAGCCACGGTCAGAACCCGTCGCCGCCGGGCTGGCCCCGCTGGACGAACTGCAGACCGATGAGGTCCCCGATTCGCTGGTCTCGGAATTCTCCTCGCTGACGACGCCGTACTGCTGGGTCATCACCGAGGACGCGGTGGCCGGCTACGACGGGGCCGAGCCGTCGGCGGTCGGCCGGTCCGGGCCCGATCGGGCGGTCGCCGAGGACGTCGCCGAGGCGCTGACCGCCGGCCGGTTCTTCCGGCTGGTCGACGGGTCGGGCCGCGGTCTCGCGATCGGCCGGCTGTACGACCCGAGCGGCCACAGCGAGCTTGCGCCGCTCGACGATTTCGGGCGGCAGAACCTGGGTGCGCGCAGCATCGAATTCCGGGCCGAGGGCGACTGGCAGGCGGCCTGACGAAGCGGGCCGCCCTGGTGAGGGCGGCCCGCGTGATCAGGCCCGGCTGATTCCCGGCGCTCGCGCACGGATCGGAGTCAGAACTTTCCGGCCTCGATGGCGGCCACCGTCACCCGGGAGACCACATCGGTCTCCACCGCCGTCGACAGCCCGCCGCCGGATTCGACCGAGCTGACCGGCACCCCGGTCTTGGCGCTGACCGTCAGCACCTGGTCGCCGCTGCCGGCCCCGAACAGCGCCGGGCCCGCCGTGATGGTCAGCGTCGGCTGCCGGTCGGTGGTCGAATCGACGACGGTGACGTGGGGCAGGGTCGACAGCAGGCGCAGCACGCCGACCCGGATCTGCGGGTCGCCCGCCCCCCAGGACAAGGCGATGGTGGAGGCGGTCCAGAGGGTGTTGTCGATGTCCTGCTGCAGGAGCTTGCCGGTGGGCATCGGGATCGCGGTCTTCATGCCCTTCTCCTTTTCCAGCGCCGCCCGCGCCGCCGCGCCCTTAGCCCAGATCGCCTTCCGCTCGGCCAGGCTGTCGAAGTAGTCGTTGGGCAGCGCGCTGACCATCTGCCTGACGGCGGCGGCGAGGTTGCCGGTGGCGGCGAAGCGCGCGGCCGCCAGCTCGCGCGCGTTGGTGAAATCGGCCTGGTTTTCGTGGCCGGCGACCTCCGCCATCAGGGTCTGCTTGTCGTCTCCCAGGTACAGGCGGCCGCTGTCGGTGTAGAGGGCGTACACGACCTGCATCAGCTTGCCGCCATTGACCTGCCGGGCGATCTCGAGCGACGCGTTACCGGGCTGGGCGGCGCTGCTGGCCTCGATGAACGCGGCCAGCGTGGCCAGCTTGGAGGCCGGCCCGGCAGGCCGGGCGCTCGACCCGGCCGAGGCCGCCGACGCCCGTGCCGACGGCGCCGGGGGCGGCGTCGACGTGGACGCGAGGACGACCGCCGCCGCGGCGGCGACCGCCGCGATCCCGGCCCCGACCCCGGCCTTGCCCCGTCCGCTCAGCGTCCGGCGACGACGCGGCGTTCCTTTCGGCCCGCGTCCCCACTCGGGAGCGGTCTGCTCGGATGACCCGGACTCGGCCATGACGCCCCGCAGCACCGCCCGCGCCCGCTCGTACTCCTCGGGACGCCAGGGCGTCACGTCCAGCGCCTGGCGGGCCAGATCCATCTCGTCCATGTTCACTTGCTTCCCTTCACACTGTTGAGTTCGGTCAGGAGCGCGGCTACCTCAGGCGAGTTACGCAGCGCGGTTCGGGCCTGATGCAGCAGGCGGCGCGCGGTTCCGGCAGGCCGGCCGAGCACCTGGGCCGCGTCGGCGACGGTGAGGTCCTCCGCCGCGACCAGCATCAGCACCTCGCGCTCGTCGGGCCTGAGACCCGCCACGGCCGCCCGGAACGCCGTCCTGGCGTCCACCCGGACGTCCACCGCGGGCCACGGGTCCCATCCGTCGGCCAGGATGGTCACATCCGGCAGCAGGTCCTCGGGCGACCGGGACCGCCAGTGCTGCCGCAGCCGGTTCAGCGCCATCGTGTACAGCCACGGCCGCGCGCCGGGGAATGACTGGTCGTACGTTCCCCGGTACTTGAAGGCCGCGGCCCACACGTCGCCGAGCAGGTCCTCGGCCGCCTCACGTCCCGCTCGCCGCTCGAGGTAGGCCCCGATCGCAACCTCGTGGCGGTAGATCATCTCCATGAACGCGTCCTCGTCGCCGGACAGCGACCTGCCGATCAATTCCGCGTCTGACGCCATGTCCCTCCTCGTCTGTGCCTGCTCCGCTCTCCACCCGGTATTAGCCAGCTGACGCCGGAAGCGTTCAGGCCGGAGTCGGCCGGGACTCGCGGATGGATGATGAGCTGGCATTTCCGCGCCGCCGGAGCCGTCCGGGCGGAACTCGCCCGGCGTGTCACCCGATCGGGCGTCGTGACCTCGCCGCCCTCGATCGGGGATGCTGACTGTGCACCAGCCCGCGAGCTGATGACACCGCAGCGCCCGGCCAGGCAGACCCGGGCCGGCCTGCGGCCGATTCTCCTGGGGGGGCGGCTCACGGGATGGCTTGGACGCCCCGGGTCACTTACTGACCCGGGGCCCCCAGGCTAGGGCGGTTCGCGGCAGCGCGCGCGAACGACGTGTACGGCATGATCTCGGCTGGCTTGATCACGCCGTCCTCGATCGCGCGGGCGAGCAGCGCGTCCTTGCTCGGCGCGGTCCGCCCGGTGGCGGCGTACTTCGCGCGAGCGCGGCTGATGTACTGCCTGACCGTGTTCTCGCTGATCGACATGCGCCGCCCGACCGATGCCTTGGACATGCCCTGAAACCACAGCAACAGCGCCTGCAGCTCCTGCTGCGACAGCTCCGGCCGCCCCGGCCGCTGATCGGACAGCATCGCCCTGGCCTGCGATCGGGTCACGTACGGGCGGTCGGCGGCGGCCGCCAGCACCGCCTCGACCAGATGGTCGCTGCCCTCTTCCTTGGACACGTAGGCGTGCGCGCCGTTGTCCAGCGTCTCCATCACGATCCCCGGATCGCTGTGCCCGGAGAAGGCCACCACCCGGTACCCGGCCGCCACCAGCCCGGGGATCTGCGCGGTGACCAGCTCGCCGGACAGCTCCAGGTCGAGGATGACCACGTCGGCCGACGGCCGCGACTCGCCCTGCAGCCCGGTCAGGTCGCGCGCCGTGTGCACCAGCAGCACCCGCTGTCCCGGATCGGAGCGGATCCAGGAAGCCACTCCCTCGGTGACGACTGGATGGTCTTCGATGATCGCCACCGTCACCTGTTGTTCCATCGCGCCTCCGCCCAGAGCATGCCGCCGTCCTGCTGATGTTCAAAGTCGACCCCCTGGCCGGCCGCCGGCAGCAGGACGACCGAGCCGGTGTCGGCGACGAAGCTGACGGCGATGCCCCCGGCCACCGTCGCCAGGGTGATCCGCGCCTGGCTGCGGGCGGCGGTCAGGATCGCGATGGCGGCGTCGGTGATCACCCGCCGGGCCGGGCCCGGCACCTGCGGCAGCATCCCGGCCGTCTCGATCTCGACTGCAACCCCGCGCAGCTCGGCCACATCGGCGCTCGCGTGCAGTTCGTGCACCAGCGATCCGGGCAGCTCATCGCCCTCCGCCATCAGCCGGCGGAGCCGGGCCGCCTGGACCGCGCACCTGACCTGCAGCTGCGGGTCGCCCGGGTCGGCCGTCCCCGCTGCCAGCTCGGCCACCAGCGGGACGGTGCTTTCCTGGAGCGCCAGCCAGCGGGCCTCCCGGGCGGCCTGGATGAGCTCGGCGGTGGCGGCCCGCTCGCGGGCGGCGTCCTCGCTCCGCGCCGCGGTGGCGGCCCGGTCGGCGGCCGAGTCCAGCGCCTTGACCGCGGCCGCGACCGCGATCTGAGCGCCGGTCGACCACGCCAGCAGAGCCAGGAACGCGGCCAGGTCAATGCGGTCCAGCCCGTCCCAGGCCTGCACGGCCAGGATCGTCGCGGCCTCGGCGGCGAGGAACCAGGCAAGCTCGGCCAGCCGACGGCGGTGCAGCACGAGCACGCCGGTCCAGCCGGCGCTCCCCCACGCCCAGTTGACCGCCAGCATCTGGCCGGCCGGGCTGGCCGCGGCCGAAGCCGTGCTGGCGACCAGCGCGATGATGGCCACCGTCCAGGCCAGCCGCCAGTCGGGCGGCCCGCGCAGCACGAGGACCGATCCGACGGCGATCGCCACCGCCATGACCAGCCAGAGGGCGACCTGGAAGGCGAACGAGGCGTAGTCGGCCCGGTTTTGCAGCAGCTGCCCGCCTCCGCCGGCCAGATGCCAGCCCGCCACCAAGACGACCACCGCGATGGTGAACGCGCGCTGGTAGCGGCCGGACATCATCGTCGTCGGCTGCTCGCCGGTCATGCGGGCCAGCTCACGGTGACGGTCGTGCCCGCGCCGGGTCGGCTGGCGATCGCGGCCTGGCCGCCGGCCGCCAGCATCCGCCCGGTAATCGACTCGCGGATGCCGCGGCGGTACGACGGGGTGGCGGCCGGGTCGAACCCCCGGCCGCGGTCGGTGATCTTGACGACCGCCCAGCCCTGGCCGCCGGTGACGGTTACCTCGGCCCGCCCGGTTCCGGCGTGGCGTTCGACGTTGCGCAGCGCCTCGCCGACACAGGCGACCAGCTCATCCGCGACCGGGGGCGGCAGCGTGACTGGAACCAGCTTGAGTCCTACGGCCAGGTCTCTGGTGCTGGCGGCGGCCCGCTCGAGCTTCGGTGTCAGGTCGGTCAGCGGCGCCAGCCCGTCCTGGACGGCCGGGGCGCCCGCAAGCCCCTGCAGCACCCACAGGTCCCTGGCCGCCTGCGCGGTCAGGGCCGGGGAGGGCTCGGCGAAGGCGCCGGCCGCCACCATGGTCAGCGTCGACAGGACGGTGTCGTGCAATTGCCGGTGCTGCTCTCGCTCGTCCGCCCGCCGCGCCTCCTCGGCCCGGATCCGCCCCTCGGTCTCCAGGCTGGCCGCGACGACCTCGTCCGCCTGGGCGGCGCCGCCGCGGATCACCGCCACCAGCCCGGCGACGACGATCGTCTCCGCCACCAGCAGCCAGCCGTCGGTCACGTCGCCGGCGCCGACCCCGTAGGCGATGATCACCATCGCCGCCCCCGGCAGCGCGAGCCGCGGTCGCAGCGCGATCTGCATGATGTAAATCGACGTGCACGCCAGCGGGAGCATCCAGGTCGTGTTGCCCGTGATCAGCGTGGCCGGAACCAGGTGCTGCTGGACCAGCGCGAGGGCGGCGATCACGGCGGCGTCGGCCACCACCACGATCGGGGTCAGCCCGGACCGCCGAACCTGCCAGGCGAAGCAGGCCGACCACAGGCACAGCCCGGTCAGCGGGGCGGCCAGCCACCAGCCTGAGGTCAGCTTGGTGGCCGCCAGCACCGCGATCGCGGTGAACAACACGGCCCCGCCCAGGCGCAGGGCGATCGCGTACCATCCCGCGAGCCAGTGCAGCGCCTGGTCGGACGGCCCTGCTACCCGCGGGCGGCCTGCCCGCGCGCGGCCGCCTGCGAGGGGCTGGACCTGTGCCCCGACGGATTCAGCTGCCGGCTCCACGGGTCCAGTATGCGCCGGGACGACGTTCGGGAACGGTAACGTTTCAACATTTAGGCCCCGCTGAACGCCTGCGCAGCTTCTTCTCGTTCAGCGACGTTAAATCCATTCGGCTTTAGTCTGCTCAAGTCGTTCGCACTGCGTAGCTCGACAGCAGCGAATCCAGCCAGTTGACGCGCCGTCCCGGACGAAGGGCAGCGGCGCCTGAATCCGGTTTTCCTACGCTTCGCTGCAATTGTCCATCGAAGGACAGATTATCGGCCTACAGCCTCATGCACACCTCGCACGTTTACCATAACGCTAGATATTCAATCAAATACTGTCAGTGATAATGGCTGCTCAAAGGCCATGTTGACAGCGCCGTTTGACTCCGTTGCGGAGGGGGGACCTTTCACGCGGGCGGGTGGACTTTACGATCCCGTCATCTCAGGCGCTCTGAAGGTATCGGAGGCAGGCAACCGAGCAGGTGCCCCTCCGGCCTTCCTGCTGAGCGCGAACTTCGCGAGAAGGAGTCCTTTGGCCAGCTACCGCACGAAACAAGCGCAATTCCGTATTTCCAAATTGACGCCAATCGCCACCGCGCCCGCCCTTCTGGGGCTGGTCGCGGCGATTACTTTGCCGGCCCAATCGATTCCCGGGTCGGCGTCAAGCAGCGCGATCAGCCACCGGGCGGCGTCCGCGGCCAGCTCACGAGGCGTCTCAAGCGCCCTGCTGCTCTCGGCGACTCACTCGGTGGCAGCGTCGAGGCCAGCAATCGTCCGCCGGGCGGCGTCGACCGTCCTCGCCAAGTACACCGTCCGGTCGGGTGACACCCTTAGCTCGATCGCCCTGAGGGTATACCACGACCCGGGCGCGTGGCCGGTCCTCTACTGGGCCAACCGGAATCAGGTCCGCTGGGCGAATAGCATCCAGGTGGGCCAGGTCCTGACGGTGCCGGCGAGGCCCAGGCACCTGCCGACGGCGCCGAGGCGGCTGGGGCCGACGCACGCCCCCGTCGCCCGGCCGACGGTCATCGAGCAGAACGCCGAGCAGCCCGCGACGTCCGCGACGTCCGTGACGTCCGCGCCCGCGCAGACCGCGACGTCATACACCGGCGACAGCTCGTTCCAGGAGTGCGTGATCTCGAGGGAGTCCGGCGGCAACAGCCAGGTCATGAACTCGACCGGGCACTACGGCCTGTACCAGTTCAGCGCGTCGACCTGGGCCGCCTACGGCGGGAACGCGGCTGACTTCGGCCACGCCGGCGTGGCCGAGCAGAACCGGGTCTTCGATAACGCGATCGCCGCCGGAGGCCAGTTCAACTGGGCGCCCTACGACGGCTGCTAATGAGCACCGCCCTGTGCCGCGGACATCTAGCCGTCCAGGCAGCAGTTAGCTGACTCCGGTTGGCAGCATCCCGGTTGGGCCAGGTCCCCTGGCCCAACCGGGATGCCCGGGTGACGGCTAGTTCGAGTAGACCTGGAACTCCGCGATCTGCGGAGCCCCCTGGACGGTGTTATTGCTGACGTCCACCCGGATGTACTTCACCGTGGTGGATGGGGCGGGGATGCTGACGACGTTGTTGCCCGCCGCGTTGCTGGCGCTGAACAGGTAGGCCGTCGGCGCCACCAGCTGGGTCCAGGTGGTGCCGTCGGTGCTGCCGTCCACCTCGATCGTCTGGTCCCGGTCGCCCCAGCCCTGCGGGAGCTCGAGGACCACCCGGTCAACCGGCGCCGCCTCGGCCAGCTGCAGCGTGAGCACGCCGGTGGCGTTGGCCGCCTGCCAGTAGGTGGCCTGGTTGCCGTCGTTGGCGTTGCTCGCCGGGAACCCGGCGAGGGTGTTGTCGGCCGAGGCGGTCGCCGTCAGCCCGAGGTTGCCGGCCGGGTTGTAGACGGCCGCGCTCAGGCTGACCACGTACGGCGCGAACGGGTTAGTGAGCGGGTTGGCGTCGAATACCAGGCTGCCCTGGTACTGCTGCACGGCGGTCGGCGTGACGGTGACGGTGGCGGTGCAGCTGGCACCGACCGCGAGCGTCGCCGGGCAGTTGTTCGTCTCGGCGAATCCGCCGGTCGCGTAGACCGACGAGATCGGTGCCGCGTCCGGTCCCGGGTTGGTGATGGTGACCGTCTGGGCCGGGCTCTGGGTATTCAGGTTGACCAGCCCGAACTGCAGCGACGAGGTCGACGTGGACAGGATGTTGAACGGCGGGAACGTGCACTCCGAGCCGCTCCACCCGGTGTTGCCGCTCCCGTAGGTCGGCGTGATGCCGTAGCCGCAGGCCATCGTGCCGTCCAGGCCGACCGTGCCGGTGGAGACGACGTTCGAGATGGTGTCGTTCGACCCGGCCGACTGGAGCTGGAAGACGAACGAGCCGACGTTGTGGACGATGTTGTCGTTGATGTTGACGTTGTCGATCGCGTAAGCGGGCGGGGTGACGTTGGGGATGTAGTCGCCGATGAAGCCGAACGCGTCGTAGGGGCTGTCGATGATCGTGTTGTGGACGACGTTGATCGTCCCGGTCATGTCCTCCCCGTCGGAGGCGTAGAACCAGATCGCGCCCACGCCGAACTTCCAGTTCGGGTCCAGGGTGCCGGCGCGGACCAGGGTGTTGTCGGCGATGGTGGTGGTGCCGGCCAGCGGGACGGCCGAGAACCGGTTGCCGACCTGGATGCCGCCGCCCTGGGTGATCGTGTCGGTACCGTAGTCCTTGACGATGGAGTTGTCGCTGCCGCCGTAGATGGCGAAGTTGTTCGCCAGGACCGGCAGCTGCACGGTGTCGTGCGAGATGGTGTCGTTGGCGTCGGCGACCCCGTTCGACCACAGCGCGATGCCGTCGTCACCGGTGTTGCGGATGTAGGTGTTGGTGACCGAGGAGTCGGTGACGCCGCCGTCGAAATTGATCCCGTCGGCGACGGTGTCCTGGATCCGGACGTTGCTGATCTTGAGGTTGGTGAACGGGCCGGTCATCCAGATGCCGGCCTGGACGTGCTGGATCCACACGTCGCTGATCGTGGAGTCCTGCAGGCTGCCGCCGATGCCCATGAAGTCCTCGGAGTCGACTCGGGCGTTGACCTGGCCGTAGATGGCGAAGCTGGACAGGTGGACGTTGCTGCTCGGGTTGGGCGCAAAGTTGCCGAAGACGCCGACGCCGTTGCCGCCGAGCACCGAGTACCACTCGCCCGCGCCGGTCAGGGTCACGTTGTTGACGATCAGGTGCGAGGTGACGAGGAAGTTGCCCGGCGGGATGTAGACCGCCTTGCCTGCCGCGCTGCCGGCGTTGATCGCGTTCTGGATGGCGGTCGTCGAGTCGGTCCGGCCGGTCGGGTCCGCCCCGTAGGACAGCACTGAGATCGAGCCCCGCGGCTGCGGCGCGGGCGGCGCGACCTGCTCGAAGTCCGCCACGTTGAGCGTGACCGGGATCGACCGGTCGGCGATCTGGAACCGTACCTGGGTGCCCGCGGGCAAGGTCCGGCCGAACAGAGTCCGCACGTCGTCGTACATGTGGTGCCCGCCCAGGTCGGCCGGGTCGTTGGTGAACGGGTAGCTGCCGTAGAACCAGTCGTAGGTCGACGACAGGGTCAGGTCGGGTCTTGCCTGGCCGTTGACGTACACCTTCAACGGCGTCGTCTGCCCGGTCCCGGCCGCCGAGTCCGGGATCGAGTAGCGTAGGTCGACCGAGTTAGCCGGCTTCACCAGGGTGAATTGGACGTACTGGCCTGCGCCGTTGAGCGTGACCGCGGTGCGCCCGATGGCCTCGGCCGGCAGCGTGTAGAGGTTGTCCGACGGCCCGATCACGGTGCCGGTGTTCCGCGCGTTGACCGCCGAGTACTGCGTGAACGGGACCTGGGCGCCGCGGCCGCCGTCGGATGTCGGGACTACCTGGCTATAGCCGGGATCTCGTCCCGACGCGGGTCTAGGCGAGGCGCTTGCCGCAGCCGCGCCAGCGGAGCTTGCCAATGCTACGAGCGTCGCCAGCGCGACCCCCGTGGTGAGGCCTCGTGCGAACACGGCCCACCGCCCTTCCATGGACTCATGAACGCGGGGACCTCGATGTCTACTTTTTTCCCGCGTTCATCGCCTTATGTAACACGGTGAGCTAGTTCTTGCAATAATAAATTAGTTATTTTCTAAGTTTCAGCAAGTTTCATGCAACATTATGTCATGGATCTGCAAGTGAGCGCAATGTCGCCGTCGGCCGGCGGATCCGGTGGCCCCGTTCCGCCCGCCGGGGCGAGGCGGCGAGGAATAGGGCCGGCCGGCCGGGCGTTCTTCCCCCGGTCGGTGCGCTAGTGTCCCCCGGGCTCAACTCACTGCCTTCATGGAATACCGTCCGGCTGGAGCCATGTTGCGCCTTTCGCCGTGAGGCGACCTGCGCACCGGCCACGACGCGCCCCCGTCGAGCACCCGCTCGCGGGGGCGCTGTCGTGCGTTCCGGTGCCGCGAACCGCGGGTAGGGAGAACTGACATGCCTGAACTTCCTGAGGTGGAGTCGGCCCGGGCGGTCATCGAGCGCAAGGCGCTGTGGCGGCCGATCGTCGACGTCGACGACTCCGACTCCTACGTTTCCCGCCCTCATGCGCCAGGGGAAATCCGCCATGCGCTGCTGGGGGGCGAGTTCATCGGCGCGCTGCGCCGGGGAAAGAGCATCTGGTGCCCGACCGGCGCCTCGACCGATGACGTCGCGCTCGGCATTCACCTCGGCATGTCGGGCAAGATCGTGATCGCCGACGCCGACGGGGACGAGGTCGACGGCGGGGACTACTGGGAGGGTCGGCGCCAGCCCGGCGACTACCGGTGGGCTCGCTTCACGGTGACGTTCGCCGACGGCGGGCGCCTCATGCTGGTCGACCCCCGGCGGCTTGGCCGCATCCGGCTCAACCCGCCGATCGAGCGGCTGGGGCCCGACGCGCAGGTCATCACCCCGGCCGAGTTCCGGGCGGTGCTCTCGGCGGGCGGCTCGGCGCCGGTCAAGGCGCGGATCATGGACCAGCATCGGATCGCCGGCATCGGCAACCTGCTGGCCGACGAGATCCTCTGGCGCGCGCGGATACACCCCGCCCGGGCGGTCGGCGGCCTCACCCCGGCCGAGCAGGCCAGGCTGCTGCGGGCCACCCGCGACGCGATCAGGGCCGCCCTCCGCGACGGAGGGGTGCACGCCCTGACGATCGTCCCCTACCGGCGTCGGGGCGCGCTCTGCCCGCGCGATCACGCGCCGATGCAGACCGCCCCGGTCGACGGGCGGACCAGCTGGTGGTGCTCGGCCGAGCAACTGATGCCCGGCGAGCGATAGTCTCTACGCTGGGGGGGTTCGAGGCGGGCAGCGCCCGCGAGGCTCGGCTGAAAGGGACTCCCGGGATGGAGAACCCCCCGATGGTGCCGGACGTCGATATCTCACGGCCGCACATGGCGCGGATCTACGACTACTTCCTCGGCGGGAAGAATCACTTTGCCGCCGACCGCGCGACCGCGGAGAAGATCCTGCAGACCAACCCCGCCATCCGCATCGCCGCGCGGGAGAACCGCGCGTTCCTCGGTCGCTCCGTCCGGTACCTGGCGGCCGAGGCGGGCGTCCGGCAGTTCCTTGACATCGGGACCGGGCTGCCGACCACGAACAACGTGCACGAGGTGGCGCAGGCGGTCGCGCCCGCGTCCCGTGTGGTCTACGTGGACAACGACCCGCTGGTCCTCGCGCACGCCCGGGCGCTGCTCAACTCCGCCCCTGCCGGCCGCACCGCCTATATTCACGCCGACCTGCGGGAACCGCGGAAGATCCTCGACGATCGGGCGATCCGCGAGGTGCTCGACCTCAGCCAGCCGACCGCGCTCGTCATGCTGGCCACCCTGCACCTCATCCAGGACGACGACAAGCCCGCCGAGATCATCGCCGCCCTGCTCGACGCGCTGCCGCCCGGCAGCTACTTCGTCGCCTCGCACATCACGATGGAACACGCTACCGAAGCGATCGCGGCCGGGCAGCGCACCATGCGCGGAGCCGGCCTGTCGGCCCAGGCCCGCAACTCCGACGAGTTCGCCCGCCTGGCGTTCGGCGGCCTGGAACTGGTGCCGCCCGGGGTGGTGCTGGTCTCGGAGTGGCGCCCCTCGGGCGATGGCCCCCGTCCGGCCCCGGCCGAGGTCAACTGCTACGGCGGAGTCGCCAGGAAGCCGTGATTAAGGTAACAAATCGCCGCCGTCGGCCAACACGATCGGCGTCAAAGGCCCTGGTCAGGGACATATGGCGTGCAAAAGTCGAGTAGTTTAGCAAGGAAAGTTGATTTTGCCAATTTTCTGTAAATTGGGCCATTAGGCATTTACGCTTCCGTGATGTCAGGCGCTCCGAAGGCAACGGGGGCGAGCGAAGCACCACGCACCCGTCCGGCCTTCCCAGTGAGCGCGAACTTCGCGAGAAGGAGCCCTTTGGGCCGCCCACGCAAGAAATCAACGAATTCCCGCATTTCCCACCGGCTGCCATACGCCGCCGCGCCCGCCCTACTCGGGGTAGCCGCGGCGATTACCTTGTCAGCCCAGATGATCCCGAGCCCGGCCTCCGCCAGCACGCTTTCCCGCCATTCGGAGTCGACCGGGCAATCGTGGAAGATCACCAACGCCCAGCTGCTGGCGGCGATCCACCCGGTGGCGACGCAGCGCCAGGCCACCGCGAGCAAGGCGGCCGCGAGCCGACCCGCCAAGTACACCGTCCGGCCGGGCGACACCCTCAGCGCGATCGCCGGGAAGGTCTACCACGACCCGGGCGCATGGCCGGTCCTCTACTGGGCCAACCGGGACAAGATCCGCTGGGCCAACAACGTCGACGCCGGACAGGTGCTGACCGCTCCGGTCAAGCCCGCGCACATCCCGGCCGCTCCTTCGCAGCTGGGTCCAGCGCCGGCCCTGCCCCTGCCCCTGCCCCTGCCCCCGCGCAGGCCAGCACGGAGCAGGCGGCCACCGACCAGCAGGCGTCGGCCGGGGTGGCCGAGCCCACGCAGAGCGCGAGCACCTACACGGGCTCCGGCTCCTTCCAGGAGTGCGTGATCTCGAGCGAGTCCGGTGGCAACAGCCAGGTCATGAACTCCAGCGGGCACTACGGCCTGTACCAGTTCAGCTCCTCGACCTGGGCTGCCTACGGCGGTAACCCGGCCGACTTCGGCCACGCCAGCGCGGGCGAGCAGAACCAGGTGTTCGACAACGCCATCGCGGCCGGAGGCCAGTCCAACTGGTCGGCCTACGACGGATGCTGATCGGCACCATCGCGTAGCAGCGGGCGGCTAGCCGCACCGCAAGGTGTTTTCCCCATAACGGGCCTGGCGGCCCATGGCCGCCGGCCCGTTAACCTTGCCCTGTCGCAGGACGGGACCGGTCCCTCGGTTGTGCTTGCCACCCAGGTCACAGGAGGCTTCAATCACCACCGCGCGCATCGCCTTCAGCACCCTCGCGTTTCCTGACGCCGACCTGGCCACGGCCGTTTCGCTCGGCCGCTCCTGGGGCTACGCCGGCGTCGAGCTGCGGCTGATCGACGGCGAGCTGATCGACCCGGCGATGCCCGCCGCGGCCCGCGCCCGGGTCAAGCGGACCCTCGCCGCGGCCGGCCTCCCGGCTGTGGCGGTCGATAGCTCCATCCGGCTCACCGGTGATCATCCCGCCGCCGAGCTGCGCCAGTTCCTCGAGCTCGCCAGCGACTGGGAGGCCCCGCTGGTCCGCGTCTTCGGCGGCGCGCTGCCCGACGACGGGCCGGGCCGCCGGGCTCGGCTTGAGGCCGCGGCGCGGGTCCTCGAGGAGGCGGCGCCGGCCGCCGCGCGGCTCGGCGTGGCCATCGGGGTGGAGACCCACGACGCGTTCTCGGCCTCGGCGGTGGTGGCCGAGCTGCTGGCGCTGGTCGACTCGGCCGCGGTCGGCGCGGTGTGGGACAGCCATCACCCGCACCGGCTGGGCGAGCGGGCGGCCGACGTCTGGGCCAATCTCGGCTCGCGCGTTCTGCTCGCCCAGGTCAAGGATGCCCGGCCCGACCCCGGCCGGGACGATGGCTGGCAGCTGGTGCTCCTCGGCGAGGGCGAGGTGCCCGTCCGGGACATGCTCACCCTGCTTTCCGACGGCGGCTACCAGGGCTGGGTGTCGGTGGAGTGGGAGAAACGCTGGCACCCCGAGATCGCCGCGCCCGAGGTGGCCCTCCCCCAGCACCTGACGATGCTGAGCAGCTGGCTCGAAGAGGGGAGCTAGCACCACTGAGTACGACTGCCGTCTGCGCCCACAATTAGAGGGTGCAGCGCGCCTCTCCCGGTGGGGCGGGGTGCCGAGCCGGGAATGGTGCCGAGGCGTGCGGAGATGGCGATGATGGACCTGGGCGAGACCATGGTGTGGGTTGTCCGGCACACCCTGCGGACGTCCTTTCGGGGGATGGCCCTGGCGGTAACCGCCGTCGCCGCGCTCCCGTTGTTCTTCGCCTCGGTTGTCTGCGTTGTCCTGCTGCCGACCGGGCTCGGGGTGGTGCTCGCGCCCAAGAGCCTGCTCGCGGTGCGCCGGCAGGCCGAGCGGCAGCGTCGCTGGGCGCTCGGCTGGTCGGGGGTGACGATCGCGGCGCCCTACCGGTCCCGGTCGACCAAGCCCTCTAACCGGCTGACGCGGGTGTTCCGGCGCTGCGGGTGGATTCTGGGCGACCCGGCGACCTGGCGGGATCTGCTCTGGACACTGGTCAATGTGCCGGTCAGCGCGGTCCTGGGGCTAGCGCCGGTGTTCATGCTGGTCGCCTTCGCGTGGACCGTAGTGGCCGATTACGGGACCGTGGTCGACGGATGGGGCGGTGCCGCGCCGCACGGGTTCCTGCTCCAGGTCTTCCTGCTCGGCATGCTCCCGGCCTGCGCGATCGCCGGGCCGTGGATGCTGAAGATCCGCGCCATCGCCTCGTCGTCCCTGCTGGCACCGACCAGAAAGGAGATGGCGGCGAGGGTGGGCGAGCTGACCGAGTCCCGCTGGGACGCGGTGGACGCGTCGGCGGCGGAACTGCGCCGGATCGAGCGTGACCTGCACGACGGAGCGCAGGCTCGGCTGGTCGCCCTCGGCATGAACATTGGCTTCGCCGAGCAGATGGTCAGGAAAAATCCGGACCTGGCGCTGACGCTGCTGGCCGAGGCGCGCGAATCCAGCGGTCAGGCGCTGTCCGAGCTGCGGGCGCTGGTGCGCGGCATCCACCCGCCCGCGCTGGCCGAACGCGGTCTCGGCGGGGCCGTGCGCGCGCTCGCCCTCAGCCTGCCGCTCCCGGTCGACGTGCACATCGATCTGCCCGCCCGGCCCAGCGCGCCGGTCGAGTCGGCCGCCTACTTCGCCATCGCCGAGGCGCTCGCCAACGTGGTCAAGCACAGCGGCGCGAACCGGGCCTGGGCGCAGCTCGAGTACGACGACGGCCGGCTGGTCGCGATCGTCGGCGACAACGGGGGCGGCGGCGCCCATCCGCGCGCGGGCGGCGGGCTGCAGGGCATCGAGCGGCGACTTCGGGCCTTCGACGGTATGGTCGCGGTGACCAGCCCGCCCGGCGGGCCGACCCAGGTGACCATGGAGCTACCGTGCGAGTTGTCCTTGGCGAGGACCTGACCCTCCTCAGGGACGGCCTGATCCGGCTGCTCAGCGCGTACGACATGGAGGTCGTGGCGGCGGCCGACAGCGGTCCGGAACTGCTGAGGGCGCTGATCGAGCACCGCCCAGATGTGGCGGTGGTCGATGTGCGGCTGCCGCCGACCTTCACCGACGAGGGGCTGCGAGCGGCGATCGCGGCGCGCACGCAGCTGCCCGGCCTACCCGTGCTCGTGCTGTCACAGCACGTCGAGCAGCTCTACGCGAGGGAGCTGCTCTCGGCCGGCACGGGCGGACTCGGCTATCTGCTCAAGGACCGGGTCTCCGATGTGCTGAGGTTCATCGAGGCGGTGCGTACGGTGGCCGACGGGGGCACCGCCATGGATCCCGAGGTCGTGTCGCAGTTGCTGGCCCGCCACGACCGGGACGACCGGCTGGCCCGGCTCACCGCGCGGGAGCGCGAGGTGCTGGGGCTGATGGCCGAGGGACACAGCAACGCCGGCATCGCCGCTCGGCTGGTCGTCACCGAGAAATCCGTCAGCAAGCACATCGGCAGCATTTTCGCCAAGCTCGACCTGTACCCGGGCGAAGACGCCAACCGCCGGGTCCTCGCGGTGCTCACCTATCTCAACGCCTGAGGCGTCGGCGGCTGAAAGGCCGGGCCGTGCACGACAGCGTCACGGCGGCCGGCGAGGCCGGCAGCCGTGACCAAGGGGGAACGCGAGCGGGATCGCGGGTCAGTGACCGGCGCTCATGCCGCCGCATTGGCGGCCCGGGTTACAGGGCGGAGGTCAGCTCGGCGACGATTTCCGCAGCCGGCTGCGACTTCCTGGCCAGGGCGACGCTCTGCCCGGCCCACATCGAGGTCGCCTCGATGTCACCGGTGGTCCCGGCCATCGGCGGGGCCGGCTCGTAGCGGACGATCGCCTCGCCCGACGCGAAGTGCGCGATGACGTCGCCCGCGCCCGGCCGCCGCGCGAGCGGGGGCCGGCCCGCGGCCTCCCACGCGTCGGCGGTCGAGTTTCGGAGCGCGCGGTGCGGGGAGTCCGGCCACCCGACCGAGTACAAGTTCGGGTACCGCTGCGGATTGGTCTCGTCCGCCGCGATCAGGCGACGCCGGTACTCCTCGTGGATCGGCATCTCCTCGGCCAGCAGGAACCGTGTGCCCACCCACGCGGCCTGAGCGCCGAGGGCGAGCACCGCCGCCACTCCGCGAGCGTCGCCGATCCCGCCGGCCGCGATCACCGGCACCGGCGCGACCGCGTCGACCACCGCGGGCACCAGCGGCAGGGTCGCGACCGTGCCCCACACGTGCCCGCCGGCCTCCCAGCCCTGCGCCACGATCACGTCCACCCCGGACCCGACGGCCCGCCGCGCCTCCTCGGCGCTGCCGACCGTGTGCAGGACGACGCCCCCGGCGTCGTGCACCCGCCCGACGTAGCCGCTGGGATCGCCCATGAAAAACGAGATCACCCGCAGACCGGCGTCGAGGGCCTGGTCAAGGCGATGGTGCCGGTCGTCGGTGAGCACCAGGTTGCCGCAGAACGGCCGCGTGGTCAGCTCCGCCGTCGCGCGGACGACCGCTCCGACGTCGTCGGCCCAGGTCAGCGTCAGCATGCCGAGCCCGCCGGCATTCGAGACGGCCGCGGCCAGTTCGGGGATCGAGACCATGGGGGCCAGCACGATCGGCTGGTCGATCCCGAGCAGCTCGCACACCGGGGTGCGCACCGCGTTCACCCGGCGCTCTTGCTCGCCTCGACATACGACGTCGGCATCGCCCCGGGCGACTTCCTGTCCCAGCCGTGGAAGCGCGAGAAGTCGCCTTTCTCCCATTCCTGGCGGAGTCCAGGGACGCTCAGATCCCAGTCCGGGCGAATCTCCTTGGTGGCTTCGCGCAGGTCGCGCCAGAGTTCGGAGAACGACGGGCGGCCCCAGAACCAGTAGCCGTTGTAGACGCTGTGCACGATCAGCCCGGGCTTGAGCACCAGCGTGTGCGGGATCATGGGGTTGTGCTCGGGGTCGGTGTACTCCTGGATGTCCAGGTCCTGCTGCACCGTGCGACCGGGATCGGACAGGAACGTCCACTGGGCGCCGACCGACGCGCGGAACTCCTGCAGGGTGTGATGGTCATCGGTGGCGATGGTGGCGACCTGGGTGTACGCCACCGCGATCTTTGAGTAGTTGGCCGCCAGTTCCAGGTGCTGCTGGTGCTCTTTGGGGCAGTAGTTGCCGCGCGCCAGGGTGAGGACCAGCGGATCTCGCCCCTGCAGCTCACTCAGCCTGCGGACCGTGCCGGTCTGGTCGGGAAGCTCGTAATCCGGGAAGGTAGCACCGGGCATGACGTCAGATCGCACGCTGCGACCGTACCCAGCGCCACCGCTCCGACACCCCAGGTAGCCTGCTCGATCATGGGATCGGGAGGACTGGATCGCTACTTTCGACGTCGGCGCTGAATAGATGCTGCCCGGCCGCCCCGGGCACCCACTCCAGGGTCTTCTCGAAGTGCACGGTCGTACCCTGGCGTCCGTTGCCCGTCAGTTGCAGGTTGTCGACCACCGCCTCGATTATCTTCAGGCCGCGGCCGTGCTCGGCGGTCGCGGACACCGGCTCGTCGGTGACGGCGAACCCGCCGGGGACCGGCTCGCCGTTGCCGCTGCCGGCGTTGACGACCTCGATCGTGCACCGGCAGTTCCTGGCGCTGACCTGCACTTGGTACTCCTCGCCGGGGCCGGCGTGCTGGATGACGTTGGCGCAGGCCTCGCTGAGCGCCAGGGCGATGTCGGCGCGGGTATCCGCCGCGACTCCGAGCGTCTCCAGGCAACTGTCAAGAACCTGACGCCCGACCGGCACGCTGACCGCATCGCGAGGCAGGTGAAAGGCCATCTGGATCTCCATGCCATCCACCTCCGGCAGGCGCTGACTACATCGAGAGGCCAATTGCCCTCACGATCACATCTGCCTCGAGCGGCCCATTCCAAACGGCATTCGCCGGTGAGCGATCACGGTGGCTACCCCGCGTCCTGGTAGCGGTAGTACGTCAGGAACATATCGACGCCGGAGGAGACCAGCTTCTGGCTGAGCTCCGGGGCGAGCTTCGTGCCGTAGGCGGCGTGGATCAGGTGCGGGTAGAGCGCCAGTGAGTAGAGCTGGTAGATGGCCGCCTCGAGATCCGGGATGTCCAGGCGGCCCGCGTCGATGTACCGGGTGAACGCGGCCGCCAGGTCGGACCTGGCCCGGTCCGGCCCGTAGTCCCGCCAGACCAGCCCGAGCTGAGGAAACCGCTCCATCTCCCTGAGCATCAGATGACGCAGCGCCAGCACGTCGGGTGTGGTCAGGCCGTCGATCCAGGCCTGGACGATCCAGACCAGGGCCTCGCGCAGGTCGTCACCGGCCCCCAGCCTGGCCTCGGCGCCGGTGATGGCGGCGGTCAGCGCGTCTTCGAGTGAGCTGCCGATCACCTCGGCGAACAGCTGGTCCTTGCTGCCGAAATGGTTGTAGATGGTGACCTTGGAGACGTCCGCCTCGGCCGCGATCACGTCAAGCCCCACGCCGAACCCGTCCCGCATGAACACCGTGCGGGCGGCCGCCAGGATGGCGCGCCGCTTCTGCGCGGCCCGCTCGCCGGTCGGTATCCGCGGCGTGGTCTGGTCGTGGCTGGGCATCGTCCACCTTCGGGCTCTTGCTCACCGTGTCCGTGCGCACCAGGCTATCACTTGAACTGAACAGTACAGTTCATATGAACTGAACTATTGAGTTCATATGAACTGTCCTATACAGTTCACTTCATTGTGCGGCCACTTGGGCGCTATGACAAGAGAAGGTCTCTTATGCCGCAGAACCTCACGTCACCTGTCGTCGTCCCGCCGACGCGGCTGGCCGTCGATGAGCTCGTGCCGCGCGCCAACAAGGCCATGCTCACCCTCGACGCGGCGGCCCGCAACGTCAGCCTCGAGCCGGCCCTGCTCGAGCTCGTCCGGTTGCGGGCATCCCAGATCAACGGGTGCGCCTACTGCGTCGACATGCACAGCGGCGACGCGCGCAAGGGCGGCGAGAGCGAGCGGCGGCTCTACGCGCTGGCCGTCTGGCCCGAGACGCCGTTCTTCACGGCTCGCGAGCGGGCCGCGCTCGCGCTGACCGAGGCGGTGACCAGGCTGAGCGAAGGCCCGGTGTCCGATGAGGTCTACGCCGAGGCCGCCACGCGCTTTTCCGAGACCGAGCTGGCCGAGCTGATCTGGGCGATCGCCGTGATCAACACCTGGAACCGGCTGGGCGCCACTGCCCGCCCATGGCCGCTAGCGTAGCTGCGGGACCCGCTGACAAGGAGGCAGGACATGTCATATCCCGAACCCCGCTACACCGGCGAGACCGGCGAGGTCAGCGCCACCTTCCGCCGGGCCGGCGAGCCGGCCGAGCTGCCCTACCGCTCCGGCAACGCCGTCAGCTACCTGGCGACCGGCGCCTCCACCGACGGGCGCTTCGGTCTCTACCGCTGGGACTTCAGCCCGCAGCCGAGCGGCCCCGCACCGCACTTCCACCGCACGATTTCCGAGTCGTTCTTCATCCTCTCCGGCACCGTCCGCCTCTACGACGGCAAGGAGTGGGTGGACGCCACCGCGGGCGACTTCTCCTACGTCCCCGAGGGCGGCATCCACGCGTTCCGCAACGAGTCCGGCCTAGCGGCGTCGATGCTGATCTTGTTCGCCCCGGGAGCGCCGCGCGAAGAGTACTTCGAGACGCTGGCGCGGCTGGCCGGCAACCCGTCGGCCGACGCGGAGCGGCGTGAGGTAGCGCTGCGGCACGACAACATCTGGATCTGACGACTGCCAGCTGTGCCCGTCAGCTGACGCCGAGCCTCTCGGCCGCTAGCGTCGTGCCTGCCACCCGGTTGGAGATCTTCTGCCAGGCGGTCTCCCGGGCGAAGTCGGGTGACCCGTGGCTTGGCTTCTCGTCGATGCTGAACGGCGAGAACCCGCAGTCGTCGGTCGAGCCGAGCTGCTCCCTGGGGATGAAGTTGGCCGCCCGAATCAGCGCGTCGCGGACCTCCTCGGGGCTCTCGACCCGCGGGTTGAGCGGGTTGATCACGCCGACGTAGGCCATCTGGGTGACGCCGTTGGAGTCGTCGCGCAGGTTGTCGCCGATCATCTGGTAAACCGGGTCCTTGTCCCGCTCGCTCGCGAGCTGGATCAGGAAGTACCCGGCATTGATGCCGAACATCGACGGCAGCAGGTCGCTGTAGGGCACGTCCGCGCTGTGGACCGAGTCCCGGTCGCCGCCCGGGCAGGTGTGGATCCCGATCCTGGTCCGCTCCTCGGCGGTGAACCGGTCCATCACCCGGTTGTTCAGCTCGATGAAATGCGGCAGCATGTTCCGGCCGGTCCACGGGTTGCGGTGGTCGTCGCGGGTGGCCAGCCGCCCCTCGGTGAAGTCGACCGACACCCGCGCCGCGCCGGCCGCGAACGCCTGCCTGATGTCCTTCTCGCACTCGTCGACCAGGTCCGCCTCGAACTCGGCCTGGGCGTAGCCGGGGATCTCCTCGTCCAGCGGGTACAGCAGGGCCAGCATCGACGGCGCGATCACGGCCTGCTTCATCGGCCGGTGCGCCATCGGCAGGGACCGCTTGAGCGTGTCGGCGGCGTAGGTCTTGTACCGGAACGGGCCGCCGGTGAGCCGGGGCAGCTGCCGGTTGTGGCCGTCGGCGAAGATGGCGAAGTACTGCCCGCCGGTCCCGGCCAGGTGGTCAGCCAGCCCGGTGCCGGCCAGCGTGTCGGTGATCGCGTAGGTGGCAAAGCTCGACCAGCGCTGCTCGCCGTCGGAGATGATCGGCTCGCCGGTCGCCTCCAGGTGCTCGATCGAATCCGCGACCGCCTTGTCCTGTTCGGCTTCCAGCTGGTCGTGGCTGATCCCCCCGGCGTCGTAGCGGGCGTACGCCTGCTGCAGCCAGCCAGGGCGGGGCAGCGAGCCGACCGGCTCGGTCGGAATTCCGGTAGCGGTCCTCGGATCATAGTCAGGCATGGCCCTCGGCTCTCCCCAGATCAACTGCGAGCGCGGCGTTGCGCGGCAGGAGGCGCGACTGGAGCATAAGCCTATAGTGAGTGAAGGTCAACGGAAAGTTACGCAAGTATCTCCCGGGCGGTAGCAGTCAGGTTGACGTCCTTGCATGCATCTGGGCATCGCCGAGCTGGCGGGCCAACTCGGTCAACTTCCCCGTGCAGTGCGAACCGCCCGAGGCCGGATCAGCCGAGCTTTAGGTCGGCCAGCTCGCCCCGGGAGGCCACGCCGAGCTTCGGATAGGCCTTGTAGAGGTGGTGACCGACGGTCCGCGCGCTGAGGAACAGCTGCGCGGCGATGTCCTTGTTGGACAGCCCCTGCGCGGCCAGCCGGACGATCTGCGACTCCTGCGGCGTGAGGCTCGTGGACGGGCCGCGCTCGGCCGTCCGGCCGGTGATCCCGGTGGCGGTCAGCTCGGTCCTGGCGCGCTCCGCCCACGGAGCGGCGCCGATCCGTTCGAAGGTCTCAAGCGCGATCCGGAGCTGGGCCCGGGCGTCGGCCTTGCGCTTGTCCCGGCGCAGCCATTCGCCGTACAGCAGCTGGGTGCGCGCGACATCGAACGGGCGGCTGTCCTCCTCGTGCCGCGCCAGTGCCGCCAGGAACAGGTCTTCATCGCCGTCGAGGAGCGCCCGGCAGCGGTGCACGAGCGCGCTCGTCCAGCCCTGCCCGGTGTTGTGCGACCAGGTCTCGAACAGCGCCAGCGGCGCGGCCGCCGCCTCCGGCCGGCCGAGCCGCACCGCCGCCTCGACCAGGTCAGGGGTGGACCTGGTGGCGGCGATGTGGAAGAAGCGCCGCCCCTCGGCCAGCGTTTCCAGCCGCCCCAGGGCCGACTCGGCCCGGCCGAGGCCGAGATCGAGCAGGCCAAGCGCCGAACTGGTCCAGGGCGTGTTCCAGGCGGGCCGGCTCGCCCGGCTCAGCGCCTCGGCGGTCAGCTGCCGGACGAGCGGCTCGTCGCCGCGCGCCGCCGCCAGCAGCGCGAGCGGCTCGGCGAACGCGTCCACCCAGCGCTGCTGCCCGGTGTCGCGGGCCAACCGCAGCCCTTCGGCGACGGTGTGCAGCGCCTCCTGGTGACGTCCGCCGTACGCCCGCGCCGACCCGGAGTAGAACAGCGCGGTCGGCAGCCAGCCGATCTGCCCGGCCGCCCGCAGGTCCCGGCTCAGCTCGTCGCCGATCTGCTGCGCCGCCTCGTCCTGGCCGAGCAGCAGCGCGAGTCCGCACACCAGCACCAGCTCGGCCACGTTCCCGGCCGCAGCCGACCTGGCCTCGGCCAGCGTCGGCGCTGCGATCGGACCGGTCGGCGGGCCGTCCGAGGATCGGCGCCACCGCGCGCAGCAGTAGCCGTACCAGTGCCGTCCGCGACCGGCGCTGTCCTTCGAGCGGGGTCACAGCCTCGGTCAGCTCGTCCTGACCGGCGTACCAGCCGGCGTGCACCGCCTCGATGAGCAGCGCGCTCGCCTGTTCCGGATTGACCGCCGCGATCAGCTCGCTCGCCTCAAGCAGCCGCCGGTGGGCCGCCGCCGGCTCCCCGCGCAGAAACGCCACCGTCGCCTGCACCTGCAGCGCCTGGGCGACCAACTGGTCCTGCTCCGGCGTCGCCCCGGCCGCGGTCAGGGCAAGGCTGTCCGCGGCGAGGGCGGCGGCCTGGTCGAGATCGCCCGATCCGGCCGCGGTCTCGGCCGCCAGCGTCAGCCGCCTCGCTTTGGCGACCGGGTCGGCGCTGAGCTCGGCCGCGCGCCGGTACCAGGCCAGGGCGCCGGTGTCGCCGCCGCGCTGGCGGACCTGGGCGGCCGCGCGCTCGAGGGCGGCGGCGATCTCCTCGTCGGGGCCGGCCGAAGCCGCCGCCAGCTGCCAGGCGCGCCGGTCGGCCTGCCCGGGGGCGTCCAGGGCGGCGGCCAGGGCCTGGTGCACCGCGCGCCGCTGCCCCAACGGGGCCAGGTGATGGACGGCCGCCCGGATCAGCGGGTGGCGAAAGGTCAGCGCGCTGCCGTTGACCTCGATCAGGGCCGCCGCGCGGGCCGGGTCGAGGTCGGCCAGCGAGGCGCCGAGCGTGCCCGCCGCTCGCAGGATCGGGGCGAGGTCGCCGGTGCCCTCGGCCGCCGCGACCAGCAGGACGGTCCTGGCGGCCTCGGGGAGGCCGGTGAGCTGGCTCTCGAACGCGGCCCGGAGACGGTCGGTCAGCGGCAGCGGGCCCTCCGGCTGCGCGCCGGCCAGCACCCGGGGAAGCTCAAGCAGGGCGAGCGGGTTGCCGGCCGCCTCGGCCAGCACCCGGTACCGGCGGCTGGCGGGCAGGCCGTCGGGCAGCAGCTCGGTCGCGGCCTGGGCGGACAGGCCCTTCAGGGTCAGCGCGGGCAGGCCCGCGGCCGTCAAGGCGCCGGTCCTGGCGCACAGCAGCAGCACGATCGACTCGCTGTCCAGCCGCCGGGCGGCGAACAGCAGAGCGTCCGCGCTGGCCCGGTCGAGCCACTGCGCGTCGTCCACCACGCACAGCAGCGGCTGCTCGGCGGCCAGCTCGGCCAGCAGCGACAGGACCGCGAGCCCGACCAGGAACCGATCCGGCGGCCCCGCCTTGGCCAGCCCGAGAGCGCCGCGCAGCGCCTCCGCCTGGACGCCGGGAAGCGCGTCGATCCGGTCGAGGGCCGGGCGCAGCAGCAGGTCCAGCCCGGCGAACGGGCAGCTCGGACTCCTCCTCGATCCCGGCCCCGCGGATGACCCGGAAGCCGTCCGCGCGCCCGATCACGTGGCTGACCAGAGCGGTCTTGCCGATGCCGGGGTCGCCCCGCAGCACCAGCGTGCCGCTGGTCCCCTGACGGGCCTGGTCGAGCAGGTCGCTGAGGGCCGCCAGCTCAGCGTCCCGGCCGTACAGCTGCATGTGTCTTATGCAACCCGATCATGACCGCAGGAATTACCTATACGCGACTGATTCCTCCCCGCGCCGTTTTCCGTAGCGTTCTGACCTGCAGGAACGCAAACCAACGGAGGTACAAGATGACAGTCAGCGAATTGGTCGCCAGCTACCTGGAGACCTGGAACGAGACCGACCCGGCGGCCCGCAGGAAGGCCATCGACCAGCTGTGGGCGCCGGACGGCGGGTACACCGACCCGATGGCGGTCGCGGCCGGACGGGACCAGATCGACGCGACCATCGCCGCCGTGCAGTCCCAGTTCCCCGGCCTGGCGTTCACGCTGGCCGGACCGGTCGACGCGCACCACGACACCGCCCGGTTCAGCTGGAACCTCGGCGACGAGCTCGTCGTCGGGTTCGACGTCCTGGTCCTGGACGCCGACGGCCGGATCGCCAACGTCTACGGGTTCCTCGACAAGGTGCCCGCCTGACCCCCTCCCTCGAGCGGCCCGCGCGGCGGCCGGTGCCGCCGCGCGGCCCCTCCCACTGACTGAGAAAATTAAGGAGCGCACAATGGCGACCGCCATTGCCCCACCGCAAGTCTCGATCGAAACACGCCCGCCGCGGGGCGCCCTGCTGGTCCTGCTGGCCGGGGTGTTCACCTCGCTGCTCGACTTCTTCATCGTCAACGTGGCGCTGCCGGACACCCAGCGCGACCTGCACGCGGGCCCGTCGGCGGTCCAGTTCATCGTGGCCGGCTACGGCCTGGCGCTGGCGGCCGGACTGATCACCGCGGGCAGGCTGGGCGACATGTACGGCCGGAGGAAGATGTACGTCCTCGGCCTCGGGCTGTTCACCCTGGCCTCGGCGGCCTGCGGACTCGCGCCGACCGCGGGTTTCCTGGTCGCCGCCCGGGTGGTCCAGGGCGGCGCCGCCGCCCTGCTGATGCCGCAGATCCTGGCCATCATCAACACCTCCTTCACCGGGCCCGCGCGGGCCCGCGCCTTCACCGCCTACGGCCTGACGGTCGGCTTCGGCGCGGTCTTCGGGCAGCTCGTCGGCGGCGTCCTCATCAAGGTGGACCTGGCCGGGCTCGGCTGGCGGTCGATCTTCCTGATCAACATCCCGATCGGCCTGGCCGCGGTCGCGCTGGCGCCGCGCCTGCTCCCGGAGTCCCGGGCGGCCGACGGCGGCCGGATCGATCTCGTCGGGGCCGTGCTGGTCACCCTCGGGCTCGTCGCCATCGTGCTGCCGCTGGTGGAGGGCCAGCAGCAGGGCTGGCCGACCTGGGTCTTCGTGAGCCTGGCGGCGTCGATCCCGCTGCTGGGCGCGTTCGCCCTGCACCAGCGCAGGCTCGCCGCCGGGAACGGCTCCCCGCTCGTCAACCTGGCGCTGTTCAGGGAGCGGGCGTTCAGCGCCGGCCTGGTCATCAGCCTGACCTACCAGCTGATGATGGCCTCGTTCTTCCTGGTGCTCGCGCTCTTCCTGCAGGACGGGCTGGGCCTGTCGGCGCTGCAGTCCGGGCTGATATTTCTGCCGCTCGGCCTGGGCTACTTCGCCGCCTCGGTGCAATCGGGCAAGATCGCGGCCCGGCTCGGACCGCAGGTGCTGGCCCTCGGCTCGCTGGTCGTGTCGGCCGGGTACCTGCTGCTGGCCGCGAACCTGCAGCACGGCGCCGGCTGGCTCATCCCCGGGCTGGTGGTCTCCGGGGTCGGCATGGGCCTGGTGATCGCCCCGCTGCCCGCGATCGTGCTGGCCGGGGTGAAGCCCGAGCACGCAGCGGCCGCCTCCGGGGTGCTGTCCACCACCCAGCAGGCGGGCGGCTCGATCGGGGTCGCGGTCATCGGGGCGGTCTTCTACGGCGCCCTCGGCCACGGTTACCCGCACGCCTTCGGGCTCGGCCTGGCGGTGATGGCGGGCCTCGGCCTCGCGGTCGCCGTCCTGGTCCAGCTCCTGCGCCGCAGCTCCTAACTCGTCACCAAGAAAGGAACAACCGACATGACCGCCTACGCGATGGCACACGTCCACAGCACCAACTTCGGCCCGGAGCTCATCGAGTACCTGCGCCGCATCGACGCCACCCTCGAGCCGTTCGCAGGACGGTTCCTGGCCCACGGCGGCCCGGTCGACGCGGTCGAGGGGACGTGGAACGGGGACCTGATCATCATCGAGTTTCCCGACCTCGACGCGGCTCGCGGCTGGTACGAGTCGCCCGACTACCTGAAGATCCGCCACCTGCGGACCGAGAACACCACCGCCGACACGATCATCTTCGACGGCCTGCCGGCCGGCTACCTGGCCAAGTCCGCCCTCGAGTATCTGCTAACCAACCCGGAGTGACCAGCGACCTGACCAGCACCCGACGCATCCCGCCTCCCGCTCACCCCGGGGGCGGGATGTTTCATGTGGAACGGCAGGCGGCGGCCCGGGGTCAGGGGGCCACCGGGCCGGAACGATTGTGGGCCGGGGGCCACAGGGCCCGATCGAGGGCCCGGTTCAGCGCAGCAGGTCGGCGATCGCGGCGATGGCGGGCTCGATGGCGCGCTCGCCGGTGTTGCCGAAGCCCATCACCAGCGCGGGCGGCGCCGCGGGGTCGGGTACGCCCCGGTACTCCGCGATCCCGTGCAGGCCGACGCCGCGCTCGCGGGCGGCCGCGATCACGGCCGCCTCGCCGGGCTCGGCGGGCAGCTGCGCGACCGCGTGGAACCCGGCCGCGAGGCCGGTCAGCCGCACACTCGGCGCGTGCCGTCCGCACGCGTCGACCAGCGCCCGGCGCCGGGCGCCGTAGACGGCGCGCATCCGCCGCAGGTGCCGGTCGTAGCGGCCGGAGGTGAGCAGCGCCGCCAGCGCCACCTGATCCAGCGTGCAGGAGCCGCGGTCGCTCATCTCCTTCTCGGCCGCGACCGCCCCGGCCAGTCCGGCCGGCGCGAGCACCCAGCCCAGCCGCACGGCCGGCGCCAGCGCCTTGCTGGCGGTCCCGACCAGGAAGACGCGGTCCGGCGCCAGTCCCTGCAGCGCGCCGACCGGCTCCTTGTCGTAGCGGAACTCCGAGTCGTAGTCGTCCTCGATGACGAACCCGCCGGCGCGGCGGGCCCAGTCCGCCAGCGCGTGCCGTCGGGCGGCGGTCAGCACCACCCCGGTGGGCGACTGGTGGGCGGGGGTCACCACCACCGCGTCGGCGCCGCTGGCGGCCAGCGCGGCGACCACCAGACCCTCGTCATCGACCGGCACGTAGACGACGCGCAGGCCGATCGCGCTCGCCGCCCGTACCGTCTCGTCGGTTGCGGCGCTCCCGTAGCCGGGATCCTCGAACGCCACCACGCCGACGCCGGCCTGGCTCGCCAGCGCGCGCAGCACCAGGTTGAGCCCTTGCGCGAAGCCGGTGCTGACGATCATCCGGCCCGGGTCCGCGGCGGCCGCTCGGACCCGGCGCAGGTACCCGGCCAGCACCTCGCGCAGCGCCACGCTGCCGCGGGGGTCGCCGTAGCCGAGGTCGGCCGACGCGACCGCGCCGCAGGCCTCGCGGACCGCCCACGCCCAGTCGGCCCTGGGGAAGCTCGACAGGTCAGGCACGCCCGTGCGCGAAGTCCGCGATCAGCATCGGCCGGGTCTCGGTGGCGCCGGGCGATGGGGGCCGCGGAGCCCCGGCCGCCGGATGAGGGCGATCCAGGCTGCCGCCGATCGGGCGACCGCCCCGTCCCCGATCTCGGCCACCCGCGTCGCCGAGCCGGTCCGGCTGGTCAGGTACCCCTCCGCCAGCAGCTGGCCGAAGCACTCCTGCACGATGCCGCGGGACACGCCGAGCTCGCGGGCCAGCTCGCGCGAGGACGGCAGCCGCTCACCGCCGCGCAGCCGGCCGCTCCTGATCGCGTCCCGCAGGCCCGCCTCGAGCTGCGCCCGCAACGGCTGGCCGGACGACCGGTCGAGCCGCACAAGCAGCTCCGGGCTCAAACCGGACCACTCTATCGCCATGAAATCGGACCTTACCAGGGTGCCGGTTCGCCCCTAGCGTCGTTAGCATGAGCAGCTTCACGCAGACCGCGCCCGGCGCCGACCAGGCACCGCGCCCGCCCCGCCTCGTCGGCCGGCCGCTGGCGCTGACGTTCCTGGCCGAGTTCGCCTCCCTGACCAGCTTCCTGCTGCTGGTCTCGGTGATGCCGATGCTCGCCGCCGCAGGGGGCGCCAGCAGCGCCGCGGCCGGGCTGATCACCGGCGCGCTGCTGGGCGGGACCGTGATCGCGGAGGCCGCGGCGACGTTCACCATCGGGCGCTTCGGCTACCGGGCGGCGCTCGCGGCCGGGGCACTGCTGCTCGGCGCGCCCACGCTGGCGCTGCTACCGCGCGAGCCGCTGGCGATCATGCTCGCGGTCAGCTTCGTCCGCGGCCTCGGCTTCGGCCTGTGCGGCGTCGCGGCCGGCGGGCTGACCGCGCTGCTGCTCCCGCCTGAACGCCGGGGGGAGGGCCTGGGCCTGCTCGGCCTCGTCTCCGGCGTCCCCGCGATCGTGGCCCTGCCGGCCGGCGTCTGGCTGGCCGGCCACCACCAGGCGACGGTGGTCGTGGCCGTCGCCGCCATCGCCGGCCTGACCCCGCTGGCGGGCCTGCGCTGGCTGCCCGGCGGCCGGCCCGGCTCGCGGGCGGGCGACGGTCCGGCGCCGGGCGGTCGCGGCGCGTTCCGGCTGGCGCTGATCTTCGCCGTCTGCACGGTCGCGGCGGGCGTGATCGACTCGTTCCTGCCGCTCGCCCGGGAGGTGCCGAGCGGCGTCGCCTCGGCCGCCCTGCTGGTCCAGGCGATCACCGCCACCATCAGCCGCTGGCAGGCCGGCCGTCACGGCGACCGCTTCGGCCACGCGCGGCTGCTCATCCCGGCCGTCCTCGCGTCCGCGGCCGGCCTGGCCGCGATGATCTGGCTGGCCTCGCCGGCTGCGGTGCTGGCGGGCATGGCGCTGTTCGGGGCCGGCTTCGGAGTGGTCGAGAATTCCACCTTCGCGCTGCTGATCGAGCGGCTGCCCGAGGCCAAGGCGAGCGCACTCTGGAACCTCGCCTACGACGCCGGGTACGGCGTCGGCCCGGTCGCGTTCGGCCTGCTCAGCGCCCACGCCGGCTACCCGGCCGGGTTCGCCCTGACCGGGGTCGCGGTGCTCGCCGCGCTCCCGGCCGCGCTGCGCGAGCGCAGGGAGCAGCTCTGACCGCCCTAGATGGACCCGGGCGGGGCCGGGCCGGTGCTCTCGCGCACGACCAGGCGGGTCTGCAGCTCCATGCTCAGCGCCTCGTGAGCGTGCCCGTCGAGCTGGCGCATCAGCATCGTGACGGCGGTCCGGCCCATCTCCTGCAGCGGCTGGCGGACGGTGGTCAGGCGGGGCGTGGTGGCCCGGCTGACGTCGATGTCGTCGAAGCCGGTGACCGACAGGTCCTCGGGCACCCGCAGCCCGCGCGCCGCCGCCATCTCCATCACCCCGACCGCGACCTTGTCGTTGAAGCAGACCACGGCGCTCGGTCGCGGCCGAAGGTCGAGCAGCTCCCGGCCGGCCCACACTCCGGTCTTGGTGGCCGGCTCGCCCGACCGCATCAGCTCCGTGTCGCCCAGGATCCCGGCCTCGCCCAGCGCGGCCAGGTGCCCGCCGAGCCGGTCGTCGCGGGTATGCCAGTTCGGCGGCCCGGTGATCACCCCGATCCGGCGGTGGCCGAGCTCGATCAGATGCCGGGTGACGGCCCGGGCACCGGAGAAGTGCGCCGCCGAGACCGACACCATGCCCCGCGGCACGTCGGTCCGCGGGTCCACCACCACCAGCGGGTACCCCCGCGCGAGGAGCGTCTCGAGGTCGGCCCGGGGCTCCGGCGGGAGGATCAGAACCGCGCCGTGCACGGCCCGGCGGCGCGGCAGCTCGCGCAGGGCGGCGGACCTGACCACCGCGTCCCCCGCGTCGAGGAGCATGCTCTGCTCGTGCAGCGCCAGCGTCTCGGCGATCGACGTGACGATGTGCCCGAAGTAGTCGGTCAGCAGGTAAGGGCAGCGCACGAAGACGGGCGGCCGGGTTGCCCGGGCCGACGTCCGCCGCCGCGGCTCGGGCGCCCGGTCGCCAAGCCGTTCGACCACCGCCGACACTCGCTGGCGGGTGTGCGCGGCCACGTTCTCGCCGCCGTTGAGCACCCGGGAGACGGTCGCGATCGACAGCCCGGTTTCCGCCGCGATCGCCCGCACCGTGACCCGGCCGGATTCGGTCTCTGAAACAAGATCTGAAACAGATTCTTGTTTCATTGCTTCACCATAAGAGTCCCTTAGGCAGAAGTTAACAAACTCTCAACATCGCCGATACGTATTGACGCGCACCTAGGCAAATGCTCCAATCCTCGTAAACAGGATAGTTTCTTTACTGTTTCAGAAACAAGTCCTAATCATTTATCCCGGCGGGTGACCCCGCTCCCGCCGGACCGCTCGGCCGAAGGGATCGCCGGATCACCATGCGAACACCAAGAATCTCCAGGAAGCCGTGGTCAGTCGCGCTTGTCGCGGCCGCCGTGACCGCGCTCGGGTCGGCCGGCCTCGCGGTCGCCGCCGCCGGGCCCGCCGCCGCGGCCGGCTCGGCCTTCCCGTCGCACTACGCCGCGCCGTACCTGCAGATCAGCTCGTCGGACGCCGGCGACATGGCCGCCGACATGTCCGCGACCGGCGATAAGTACTACACGCTGGCCTTCCTCGTCTCCCAGTCCGGCTGCACTCCCGATTGGGAGGACGGCGGCTACAGCCTGGGCACCTTCAACTCGCAGATCAGCGCCCTTCAGGCGGCCGGCGGCAACGTCATCATCTCGTCCGGCGGTGCGGGTGCCACCGAGCTCGCACAGACCTGCACGAACGTCTCGCAGCTCACCGCCGCCTACCAGAACATAGTGAACACCACCGGTTCTACCCGGCTGGACTTCGACATCGAGGACTCCGACCTGGCGGACACCTCTGCCACGTCCCTGCGTGACCAGGCGCTCGCCGCGCTGCAAGCGCAGGATCCGGCCGTGCAGGTCGACTTCACCCTCGGCGTCTCCCCGCAGGGGCTGCCCACCGGCAACGGCTCGGAGTACGCGGTGCTCCAGGACGCGAAGGCCAAGGGCGTGAAGGTGTCGATCGTCAACATCATGACGATGGACTTCGGCGCCGGGACCAACGACCTCGCGGCCGCTGAATCCGCCGCGCAGGGCGCCGCGGGCCAGCTATCGAGCCTGTACGGGATCTCGACCTCGGCCGCTTACAACATGATGGGCCTGACGCCCATCGCCGGCGTCAACGACGACGGCACCGACTTCTCCATCTCGAACGCCCAGTCGCTGGAGAGCTTCGCCGCGTCCAACGGCGTCCAGGAGCTGTCCTTCTGGGAGGTCGACGGCTACGACAAGGGGACCGGCTACCAGTACTCGTCGATCTTCAACAAGATCACCGGCGGCAGTGGCGGCACCACTCCTCCGCCCAGCGGGAGCACCGGGCCGATTACCGGGTACGAGGGCCTGTGCCTGGACGACCGCTCCGCCAGCACCGCCGACTTCAACCCGATCCAGGTCTACACCTGCAACGGAACCAACGCGCAGAGCTGGACCGTGAACAGCAACGGCAGCCTGACGGTCCTGGGCGACTGCCTGGACGTGGCCGGCGCGGGCACGGCCAACGGCACCCTGGTGGACCTGTATCCCTGCAACGGCACCGGCGCGCAGTCCTGGACCCACGAGTCCAACGGCGAGCTCGTGAACACGAACTCGGGCAAGTGCCTCGATGACACCGGCTTCGGCGGCTCCGGCACCCAGGTCCAGATCTGGGCCTGCGCCGACAGCTCCAACCAGCAGTGGAACATTCCGTGAAGCGGCGACTCCTCAGCATCCTCGCGGCGGTAGCCCTGGTATTCGGGGTCGGCACGGCCGTCGCCGCCTACCACGCGCTACCGGCAGCGGCCGCCACCGGGGCGACCGGCGCGATCACCGGGTACGAGGGCCTGTGCCTGGACGACCGCTCGGCCAGCACCGCCGACTTCAACCCGATCCAGGTCTACACCTGCAACGGGAGCAGCGCCCAGCAGTGGACCGTCGGATCCGGCAACACCCTGCAGGTGCTCGGCATGTGCCTGGACGTCAACGCGGCCGGCACCGCCAACGGCACCCTGGTCGACCTCTACACCTGCAACGGCACCGCCGCCCAGGTCTGGGATCCCCAGTCCAACGGCGAGCTGCATCAACCCCAACTCGGGCAAGTGCCTCGACGACACCGGCTTCGGCGGCTCCGGCACCCAGGTCCAGATCTGGGCCTGCGCCGACAGCTCCAACCAGCAATGGACGCTGCCGAGCGGGGGGACGACACCGCCCCCGGGCAACACGCCGAACTTCGGCCCGAACGTCTACGTGTTCACCCCCTCGATGTCGACCTCCACGATCCAGAGCGACATCAACGCGGTCTACAACACGCAGCAGTCGAACCAGTTCGGCACCCAGCGCTATGAGCTGATGTTCGAGCCCGGCACCTACAACGTCAGCGTCCCGGTCGGCTTCTACACCGAGGTCGTCGGCCTCGGCCAGAACCCGACCCAGACGGTGATCACCGGTGGCGGGATCTACGCCAACGCCGCCTGGAACGACGGGAACGCGACCGAGAACTTCTGGCGCGGGGTGGAGAACATCACCATCGACCCGTCCTCCGGCAGCACCGAGTGGGCGGTCTCGCAGGCCGACCCGATGCGCCGGGTGCAGATCGACGGCAACCTCGTACTCGACGACGACACCACGGCCAACCCCGCCAACCAATGGTCGTCCGGCGGCTACATCAGCGACTCGAAGGTCACCGGCCAGGTCAACTCCGGCACCCAGCAGCAGTTCATCATGCGCAACGACCAGCTCGGCAGCTGGACCGGCTCGAACTGGAACATGGTGTTCGTCGGCGACACCGGCGTCCCCGCCCAGAGCTTCCCCAGCCCGCCGTACACGACGGTCAACCAGACCCCGACCTCCGACGAGAAGCCGTACCTGTACATCGACTCCTCCGGGAACTGGGACGTGTTCGTTCCCTCGAACCGGACGAACGCACAGGGCGTCTCGTGGGCGAACGGGAACACGCCGGGGACCTCGCTGCCGATCAGCGATTTCTACATCGCGACCCCGAGCAGCACGGTCGCCCAGATCAACGCCGCGCTCGCGGGCGGACAGGACCTGCTGTTCACCCCCGGCGTCTACCAGATCAACGGCACGATCGACGTCAACAACCCCGACACCGTGGTGCTCGGCCTCGGCCTGGCCACCCTGGTGTCGAACGGCGGCAACACGATCCTGCAGACCGCTGACGTCAACGGCATCCGCATCGGCGGGTTCATCTTCGACGCCGGCAGCACCAACAGCTCGGTCCTGGTCCAGATCGGCCCGTCCGGCTCGAGCGCCAGCCACGCCTCCGACCCGACCGTCCTGTCCGACGTCTTCGCCCGCATCGGCGGCGCCACCGTCGGCAAGGCCACGGAGACGCTGCAGGTCAACAGCTCCAATGTCATCGGCGACGACCTGTGGCTGTGGCGGGCGGACCACGGCAACGGCGGAACGGTCGGCTGGACGACCAACACGGCCGCCAACGGCCTGGTCGTCAACGGCGCCAACGTCACCATGTACGGGCTCGCGGTCGAGCACTACCAGGCCGTGCAGACCCAGTGGAACGGCAACGGCGGCGCCGACTACTTCTACCAGAGCGAGATGCCCTACGACCCGCCCAGCCAGTCCGCCTGGATGGACGGATCCTCGGACGGCTATCCCTCGATCGCCGTCGCCAACAGCGTGACCAGCTTCAAGGCCTACGGCCTGGGCGTCTACTGCTACTTCGACGTGACCCCGAGCGTGGTCAGCGCGAACGCGCTCACCTCGCCGACCTCGTCCGGAGTGCAGTGGAACGACATGGTCACCGTCTCGCTGGGCGGCACCGGCACGATCCAGCACATCATCAACGGCACCGGCGGCACGGTCAACTCGAGCAGCACCGTGGCCGACCTGACCAACTACAGCTGAGCGAAGGGCCCAGCGAAGTTAAAAGTCCAAGTCTCAACCATGATCTGGAACGGACCGGGGCGCCTGTGGACGACTCCACTGAGCCCCGGTCCGTTTCAGCGCGAAGAGGCGGACAGCCCGGCCGCTCATCCCCGTTGACCTGGAGCGCACTCCAGGTGTCATGATCGGGACCTATGACCGGCAGCATCCCGCCCAGCCAGGCCGCCGAGCAGTCTGGCTTCAGCCTCGACACCCTGCGCTACTACGAGCGAATCGGCCTGCTGGACGACATCGGCCGCGCGCCCAGCGGCCACCGCCGCTTCCGCGAGGAGGACCTGGAGTGGCTGGGCGTGCTGCGCTGCCTGCGCGACACCGGCATGCCGATCGCGCAGATGCGCCGGTACGCCGAGCTCGCCCGCGGCGGCGAGCCCACCATGACCGAGCGGCTGGCCCTCCTCATCGAGCATGACGCCCAGGTCGGGCGGCGCATCGCCGCGCTGCAAGGCGAGCAGGCGCACCTGCGGGAGAAGATCGACTGGTACCGCGGCGAGCTCGCCGACGGCGACGCCCGGCTAGCCGGCGACAAGCCACTCGGCCATAACTGCAAGACGTCAGACCCATCATCACCACGCGCATACAGGCTAAGGATGACCACGGCGGTCAGCGTGGGTACTCCAGGTCGCGGGCTGCCCCCGACGGCACACAATGACGCCCGCGGGCGGAAAACGTCGACCCAAACAGCGCACGATCACGGCTTCCGGCCCGGCCGGCTTGCCGCATTGGCGACCCGGCCGCGAAGCCGCCGAGCGCCCCGTGAATGAGCACCCGCTCGCCCGGCGCCAGCCGGGCCACGTTGGCGAACGCAAGGTAGGCCGTGGACACTATCAGCCCGACCCCCGCGGCGACCGCTTGCTCGATGCAGTATCCCTCGGTCGACGCCACCAGCGCCTCGCAGGCCGATGGTCGCCCATCGCCGCGTTCGGCACGACGGCGGCGGCGACGGCCGGGTCGATGCCGTAGCCCTCGGTCGACAACACCAGCGCCTGGCCGGCCACGTAGATCGACGCGTAGCCGCCCGCCCCGGTGGCCGAGAACGTGACCAGCCGCTCGCCGACGGCGAAGCCAGTCACCCCGGCCTGGGGCCACGTCGCCCTCGACTTCGCCCCCAGGCTCAGGCTGCTGCTCGAGGCGACGGCGGTCGGGCTGGTCGAGACGCTGCCGCCCGGCGAGCGCGGCTAGCCGCGCTGGCCGGTCAGCCGGCCGGAGCCGGTGCCGGGGCGGCCGGGCCGAAGATCACGTTGGCGAAGTCGAGGTCCAGGTCCCGGTAGTGCGCCTGCATCACCTCGGCGGCGGCCTCCGGGTCGCGCTCCTGCAACGCCGCCAGCAGCCTCTCGTGCAGCAGCCGGAAGGACTCGGGCGCGACCTTGTTGATCTGCCGGGCCAGGATGACGTAGCGCTCGGTCCTGGTCGATATGGCGTCCCGGTACTGGATCAGCACCGGTTGTGCGATCCGCAGTAGACCATCCGGTGAAAGGCCCGGTTGACGGTCGCCAGGCCGCCCGACCGCGACCGGGAGCCCGGCCCCGCGCAGGTAGCCGAGCGCCTCCCGCTCGTCCTGGCTCTCGACCAGATCCCGCGCGGCCGCCAGCTCATCCGCCGTCATCTGCGCGGCCGCGAGCCGCGCGGCGAGCAGGTCGAGCTCCCGTCGCACCTGGACCAGCTCGACCGCCTCCTCGCGGGTGAGCGGCGCGACGATCACGTCCCGGTGCGCGATCCGGATGACCAGGTGGTCCGCCTCGAGCCGCCGCAGCGCTTCCCGCAGCGGCGTGATCGACACGCCCAGGGACGCCGAGAGCTGCACGTAGTCAATCCGGCTGCCCGGCTCGAGCACGCCGAACAGGATCTGGTTGCGCACCTCGAGATAGACGCCGTCGGCCTTTGTCGCCTCACCACGGGTCCGGTCGACATATGTCATCGCAATCCCAGCCTTGCCGTCCATGTCGTCAATTTTATATTATAAAGTTTCACCCGCTACGAAGGGACTCGCCCGTGCAGACGAGCACTGATCGGATCCTGACCACCCACACGGGCAGCATCGCCCGGCCGGACGGCCTGATCGAGCTGATGCGGGCCAGGGAGAACGGCCTGCCCTACGACCGCGAGGCGTTCGAGGCCAGCGCGACGGCCGCCGTCGAGGAGTGCGTCCGCCGCCAGGTCGAGGCCGGCCTCGACGTGATCAACGACGGCGAGCAGCGCAAGAGCGGGTTCACCACGTACCTGAAGGAGCGGCTGGCCGGGTTCGAGGCGGTTCCCGTACGCGGCGGGCGAGTCGCCCGCCTCGTGGCCCGAAGTGGCCGAGTTCCCCGAGTACTACGAGCGCTACTTCAAGACCGCGATGTACGGGGCCATGCTCAGCCCGCCCGCCCGGGTGATCTGCCGGGGACCGGTCACGTACATCGGCCAGGCAGGCGCTCGCGACCGACCTCGCCAACCTGCGGGCGGCGCTGGCGGGCAAGCAGTACACCGAGGTCTTCATGTCGGCGGCGCTGCCGACCGGGCTGGCCGACTACAAGAACGAGTACTACTCCTCGCGCGAGGAGTACGTGACCGCGCTGGCCGACGCGTGCCACGAGGAGTACCGGGCCATCATCGACGCCGGCTTCCTGATCCAGCTCGACGACCCGGCCGCCTCCGAGCCTCTGGGGCTACCAGGACGCCGAGCCTGCCGAACGGGACCGGCGTGTGGCGGAGACCGTCGAGCTGATCAACTACACGCTCCGCGACATCCCGCCGGAGAAGATCCGCTACCACACCTGCTACGGCATCAACCAGGGCCCGCACGTCTACGACCTGCGGCTGCGGGACTTCATCGAGCCGATGCTGACGATCAACGCCCAGGCGTTCTCGTTCGAGGTGATGAACACCAGGCACCTGCACGACTACCACGCCTTCGAGGACGTCAAGCTGCCCGAGGGCAAGGTGATCATCCCGGGCATGCTCAGCAACGGCGCCAACTGGGTCGAGCACCCCGAGCTGATCGCCGAGCTCACCGTGCGCTACGCGGAGCTCGTCGGCCGGGAGAACGTGATGATCGGCAACGACTGCGGCTTCGCCTCGCAGGCCGCCACCAGGGAGATCGACCCGAAGGTGGGCTGGGCCAAGTTCTCGGCCCTGGCCGAGGGGGCCAGGATCGCGTCCAAGCGCCTCTGGCCGCTGGCCCAGTGAGGAGCGAGTGCGCGTGATCATCGCCGGCGGCGGCACCGGCGGGCTTGCCGCCGCGATCGCACTGCGCAAGGCGCGGCATCGAGCCGCTGGTGCTCGAGCAGGCGCCCGCGTTCACCGCGATCGGAGCGGGCCTCGGGCTCTACGCGAACGCGATGAAAGCGCTTACATATCTCGGGGCCGACGCGCTACTGGCGGCAGACCGCGGCCCGCATCGACGTCGCCGAGCAGCGCGGCCTCGGCGACGACGACCTTATCACCGCGTCGTCGCTAGAGCGGCGCAGGCGGCGAAGTACGGCGAGCACTACATCTGCGGTCACCGCGCCGACCTGATGACCAGCCTGCTGCGGCGCTGCCGCCCGAGTGCGTGCGCACCGGCAGCCGCGTCGTCGCCTTCGAGGAGACCGCCGGCGACGTGCGGGTGCGAGCTCGCCGGCGGCGAGGAGCTCCGCGGCGACCTGCTGGTCGGCGCGGACGGCCTGCGATCGCAGATCCGGACGCCAGCTGATGGGCGAGCGGGAGGCCCGGTCCACCGGCGTCGTCGTCTGGCGCGGGCTGATCGCGCCGGGACATGTGCCCGAGCGCTACGACGCCGAAGATCATGTCCTGGCTCGGGCCGCACCGCCACGTGCTGCTGTATCCGCTCAGGCACGCCGGGCACCCGGACAGCGTCTACAGCCTGAGCGCGTTCGTGCCCGCCGACCGAGGTGCACCGCGAGTCCTGGACCGCCTCCGGCGACCTGGCCGACCTGCACGCGTCGCTGGCAGACGCGTGCCCGGCCCTGCACGAGCTGCTCGGCCTGATGGACGCGGCGCTGATCACCGCGATCTACTTCCGCGACCCGCTCGAGACCTGGGGACCGACCGCGTCGTGCTGCTCGGCGACGCCGCCCACCCGGCCCCGCCCAGCGCCGGGCAGGGGGCCGGCATGGCCCTCGAAGACGCCGTCATGCTCGCGGCCTGCCTGCGGCGGGCCGGGCCGGCAACGAGCGGGCGGCCCTGCGCGAATACGCCTTCCGCCGCCAGCCGCGCACCACCCGGATGCTGTGTCCTCCCGCGTTAACCTGCGCAACAGCCAGACCAGCGATCCGGTCCAGGTCCGGGCCGTGACGGCTACTACCGCGGGCTGCGAGCGGCTCAGCCCGGCCGGGCCGCCGATGCAGGAGTGGCTGCTCGGGCACGACCCGGTCGCCGCCGCCGTGCAGTCGCCGGCCGAGTTCGAGCAGAACCTGGTCGTTCCCGCCAACCCGATGCGCCGGCCGCAGGCGCGGCGGGCCTACGACCTGTGGCGCGCCGCGCTGACAGGCGAGCACCGGGCGGCGGGCTGGCTCGGCGAGCGCCGCGGCTACGCCGAGTTCCTGCGCGCCGCCTGCGCCCGGCCGCCGGCGACGGGCCGGCCGCCGCGATCAGCTGCGACGGGACGCCCGCCCTGCGGGTCGGGCGGCCGCGGCCGGACGGCGCCCCGGCCGTCCTGCACCTGCACGGCGGCGGCTACGTGATGGGGTCGGCCGAGCTGGCGGCGCCGCTGGCCGGACGGCTGGCGGCGGCGGTCGACGGCTGGTCGCTGGTGCCCGACTACCGGCTCGCACCCGAGTACCCGTTCCCGGCCGCGCTGCACGACGCCCTGGCCGTCTACCAATGGCTGGCCCGCGAGTACCCGCAGGCCCCGATCCTGCTCAGCGGCGAGTGCGCGGGCGGCGGGCTGGCCCTCAGCCTGGCGCTGGCGCTGCGCGACTCGGCGCCGGCCAGCCGGATGCCCGCCGGGATCCACCTCGTCTCGCCCTTCTGCGACCTGGCGCCGTCGGCCGAGAACCTCGATCCGGCGGCCGACTCCGACCCGTGGCTCAACCGCATCGCGCTGATCCAGCTGGCCGCCTGCTACATCCACGACGCCGACCCCCGCCAGGCACTCGGTGTCGCCGTCGCGGGCGGACCTGTCCGGCCTGCCGCCGCTGCTCATCCAGGCGGCCGAGCCCGAGGCACTGTTCGCCAGCGCGCGGCGGCTGGCCGACCAGGCGCGCAGGCCGGCGTCCCGGTCGCGTTCAGCCCCGTCGCCGACAGCGTCCACTCGTTCATCCTGTTCGATTTCCTGCCCGAAGCCGGCCGCGCGCTGGCGGAATTCGCCGCGTTCGGGGATCAGAGATAGGCGACCGACCGTCGGATGGTGGCATCGATGCCAGCGCTATGACCGCGGGGCGTGGTTTTGACCAGGTGGGCGGAAGTCGCGAGCTTTCGCGCCGACCGGCGGATGATGGCCATCGAAGGCGACGTAGGCGAACACGAAGTAGGTGGAGATGACCTGGCCGCGCGTCTGCGCCGGGGCGAGCCGGTTGGCCGTGGCCAGGCTGCCCATGAAAACGGCGCCGACCGCGACTCCGCTGACCACCGTCGCGGCCAGGAACAGGGGCATCGACGCGGCCGAGATACCGGCGACGATCAAGGCGAGCGCCGCCAGGAACACCGTCAGCCCGGCCAGTATCACCGGCCGGGTCGGCAGCCGGGACCCGCCTAGCTGGATGCAGGCGGCGACGGCGAAGGCCAGGAAGACCACTGCCCCCGCGACCGCGTGGCTGGTGTCGTGCAGCACGCCGACCAGGAACGTCGGGACAAGCGCGCTGAACAGCCCCAGCAGGGAGAACGCGGCGAAGCCGGCGCACCCGGCCGCGATGAACGCGGCCCGGCCCTGCTGCGGGATACCCAGGCCGGGAACCTGAGCGACAGCGCGGAACGCGCGCTCACCGTCTCGGGAACGACCAGCAGGCCAAGCCCGGCCGTCGGCCACCAGCCCGAGCTGGACCACGAAGGGACAGCACGGTCGGGTCGGGCGCGTACTGGGCGAGCAGGCCCGCCAGCAGCGGTCCGAGAGCGAGTCCGCCCAGGTTCGCGGCCGACGACACCAGCGACGCACGGCGCCCTGCACCGGGCCGCGCCGTCTCGGTCAGCGCGGCGGTGGCCGTGCCGGTCATCAGCCCGGCCGACAGGCCCGACAGCACTCGGCCCGACGAACAGCCAGCCGACGTTCGGCGCGAGGATGAACGTCACCGTGCTGACGATGCTCAGGCAGATCGCCGCCGCCAGCACCGGACGCCGGCCGACCTGGTCGGACGAGCGCCCCGCGAGCAGCAGCGCGGCGAGCACGGCGACGGCGTAGGAAGGCGAATATCAGCGTGATCAGGCTGGTGGAGAAGTGCCACTGCTCCTGGAAGATCACGTACAGCGGGGTCGGCAGGGTGGTGCCGAGCATGGTGACCGCGAACGCGTAGGCGATCAGCCAGAACGCGACCGGGCGGGACAGCCGCCGGGCGGGTTTGGCGACCGCGACCGAGGCGTCAAGGCAGTCGACGCACAGCCGGTCGGCCGTCCGCGTAGCACCGCCGGGCCGCGCCCCTGCCGGGCCGGCCTCGGCACGGCCGACGGCGGCTGGTCGCTCGCGCTCATCCGGTTACTTCGGTTGCTGGCCCTGTTCGCGCACGGCCTGTTCCACGGCCTGCCGCAACCGATCCTGGTCCGGTACGGACAGGTCGCTCCTGATGAGCTCCATCGGCTGGCCTTCGAACGCGTGCACGATGGCCTCGATCTCACCATCTGAGCTCAGCACCACGACCGCCGATGTGCCCGGCCGCAGGTCGCCTTTAACGCTCGTGATCATGGAGCCGTCGATGGCCGGGTGCTGCAGTCGGCGAACCAACGACGAGACCTTGCTGCCCTGTTCGTGCGCGTGCTCCACGGTGGTCGGCTGCTCCGCGTACTCCGGCCACCGGAGCACGGCGATGTCGATCAGGTTGATGAGGTCCTTGGATTTCAGCTCCTTGAGCCGGACCACCGCGCTGTCGGCACCCTCGGTACCGGGGAACCGCCATGCCGTTGTGGGCACCGATCCTCCTTCCGGGCCGCGAGATCCAGGCTGCAGCCAATGCCAACCGGGTCGGGCCTTCGTATCCCTGTCATAACCTCCCCAGAGCATCTCGCCTCGGGCGTCCCGCCGACTTCACCCTTGAGGGGTGATCGTGACTCGCTCCGCCAGGCCAGGCGCTAGCGTCCCTATTAGGCGCGGGCCTGCGACGCGCCGAGTTGGTGCAGAGCGGAGAGCCGCTCCCGGTCCTCGGCGCCGAGCCCGGTAAGTATCGCCACGGCCAGGATTTACGGCATGGGGGCCATTGTGACCGGGGAGTGCAAGATACGCTATTGACTGAAATGTCCACCGACAGGCAGCGCCCGCAGGGCGCTGAAGGAGTGAGCCGTGACGCAGGACTCACCAGGGGTCGCGAGGACTAGCGGCGGCAAGCTACCCGGCCTCGACACCGGCGTCGCCAATGCCGCGCGGATGTGGAACTACTGGATCGGCGGCAAGGACAACTTCCGCGCTGACCGCGAGGCAGGGGACCACGTGCGGGAGGCGATGCCCGAGCTGCCGCTGTGTGGCGGCCATGCTGCGGCGCTTCCTGACCATCTCGGTGGAGGACCTGTCGGCCGCGGGCGTGCGCCAGTTCCTTGACATCGGAACCGGTCTGCCCACCGCCGACAACACGCATGACGTGGCCCAGCGGGCCGCCCCCGAGTCGCGAATCGTCTACGTCGACCATGATCCGCTGGTGATCAGCCACGCGCGGGCGCTGCTCACCAGCAGCCCGCAGGGGAAAACGGACTACATCCAGGCCGACCTGCGCGACTGGGCGACGATCTCGGCCGGCGCGCGGCGGACCCTGGACTTCAGCCAGCCGGTCGCCGTCGTGCTGATCGCGGTGGTGCATTTCATCCTCGACGCGGAGGACCCGCACGAGCTGATCTCCCGGATAACCGCCGACCTGGCGCCGGGCAGCTACCTGGTCATCGCCCACGCCGCCAGCGACATCGAGCCCGATACGGCCGCCGCGATGGCCCGCAACTACAACGCCACCTCGTCGCTGACGATCACCCCCAGGGACCGGGCAGCGGTGGCCCGGTTCTTCGACGGCATGGAGATGACCGACGCCGGCCTGCAGCCGCTCGCCCAGTGGTGGGGTTCCGCAACTCCGCAAACTGCGGACGGCTCCGGCCTGAGCTGCTACTGCGGCATCGCCAGAAAGCCGTAGCGACCCGGCCCAGCGCCTACGATGCGAGGGTGCGGCATTTTTCGCTCGCCATAATCGGGTCCGGGTCCGGCAACACCCTGGTGCCGGTTGGCGACGCCCAGGGCCCGGTCGCGCTCATCGAAGCCGGCGCCTTCGGCGGGACCTGCCTCAACCGGGGCTGCATACCGAGCAAGATCCTGGTGCACACGGCCGACGTGGCCGTCCAGGCCCGCACCGCGTCCGATTTCGGCATCGACGCCCAGGTGACCGGGGTGCAGTGGCCGTCAATCAGGGACCGGACGTTCTCCAAGATCGACCGGGTCTCGGCGGCCGGACGCAACGCCCGGGCGGAGTCCGGCCACGTGACGCTGTTCGAGGGCCGGGCTCGCTTCGCAGGCCCGCATGAGCTGGTCATCGATGACACGACCCGGATTACCGCCGACCGCATCGTGGTGGCGACCGGAGCGCGGCCGACGATCCCCCCGGTGATCGCCGACTCCCAGGTCGAGTTCCGGACGTCCGACAACATCATGCGGATCGACGAACTCCCGGCCAGCATGGTCATCGTCGGCGGCGGGTCCGTCGCCGCCGAGTTCGCCCACATATTCTACGGTCTTGGCGTCGAGATTCACGTCGTCAATAAGGCCGACGCGCTGCTCGAGTCGCTCGATACCGACGTCTCCGAGCGCTTTACCGCGCTCGCCCGGCAGCACTGGGACATCCACCTGTCGGCCAAGGTGACCGGCGTGCACGGCCGCGACGGGGGCGGCGCGACCGTCGTCCTCGACGACGGGACCAAGGTGGCAGGCGACCTGCTGCTGGTCGCCGCCGGGCGCCAGCCGAACACCGATGACTTGGGCCTGGAGCTCGCGGGGGTCAAGGTCAGGGATGACGGGCGCGTCCAGGTGGATGAGTACGGCCGGACGACAGCCGACGGGATCTGGTCCATCGGCGACGCGAGCTCGCCGTTCGAGCTCAAGCACGTCGCCAACTCCGAAGCCAGGACCGTGGCCCATAACCTGGCCCACCCGGAAGACCTGCGCCCGTTCCAGCATGACTGGGTGCCCGCCGCCGTTTTCACCAATCCGGAAATCGCGACGGTCGGCGCGCGGCTGCAGGATCTGGACGGCGTGCGGCCCTTCGTGCAGGCCACCCGGCCGTATCACGACACCGCCTACGGGTGGGCCCTGCAGGACACCAGCGGATTCTGCCGGCTCTACGCGGATCCCGTCACCGGCAGGCTGCTCGGGGCCCACATCCTCGGCTATCAGGCCTCGCTGCTAATCCAGCCCCTGGTCCAGGCCATGTCATCCGGGCAGAGCGTCGCCAGCATGGCCCGCGGCCAGTACTGGATTCACCCGGCGCTGGCCGAGGTCGTGGAGAACGCCCTGCTGATGCTCCCGCTCGACGGAACCGCCAGCCCCGAGCGGTAACGCCAGGTGCGCGGTTCGTCCCCGCCAGCGGGCGGGAATCCTGAGGGCACGGAACTTCGCGATTCACCCCGGCGCGGCCGGGATCGGCATGGAGGTTCACGATGACAGCAGGCCCGATCGTCGCCGCTACTGACGGCTCGGAGGAATCACTGCGGGCGGTCGAATGGGCCGCCAGGGAAGCCGAGCTCCGCGGTCTGCCGCTGCGGATCGTCGCGGCGGCGGCGCTGCCGCCGCGGATGGCCGAGCACCAGACCGCGTCGGGCGTCGCCACGGTGGCCGACACCGTGGTCAGCAACCGCGACCGCGCCCTCGCCGCCGCCACCCAGCGCGCCACCGCGGTCGCCCCCGACATCCTGGTCGACGCCGACGGGCTGAGCTCATCGCCGGCCCAAGCGATCACCGAAGCCGGATCGGGCGCCTCGATGCTGGTCGTCGGCTCCCGCGGGATGGGCGCGTTCACCGCGCTGATCCTCGGATCGGTCAGCCGCTACGCGGCCGCCCACGCGCCCTGCCCGGTCGTGGTCGTCCGCGAGCAGACGACCGCCGCGCACCCGCAGGTCGGCGTCGGCATCGGCGATCCGGCCGAGGCGTCGGCCGCGCTCGCGTTCGCGTTCGAGGAGGCCGCGCTGCGCAAGGCCAGCCTGATCGCGGTGCACGCCTGGGACTCGGGCGGCGACGTCAGCCGCGCCACCCGGGCGTTGGCGGCGCCGGGCGCGCACGCCATCGAAGAACGCGTCGCCGGGCAGCTGCGGGCCCTGCTGGCCGACGGCCGGGCCCGGTACCCCGGCGTCGAGGTCAGCTACGACCTCGTCTACGGGCACCCCGGCCGCGCCCTGGTCGGCCTGTCCGCCCGGGCCGACCTCGTCGTCCTCGGCCGGCACCGGCCCGACGGCCTCCTGCCCGGCCCCGGCGCGGTCAGGCACGCAGTGCTCAACCACGCCCACGGACCCGTCGTCACCGTCCCCTGACGCCGGACGCGGCAGCGCGCCGGCCCGGTCGATCCGGGTCGGCGCGCTGCCGCGCTATCTCACCCGCGCGCGGCGCGGGAACCGCTACTGCGCGGTGCCGCTAGAGATTGGCCATCGCGTTGTAGAGCGACCCGGCGTTGTTGCCGAAGTACGCGGAGAAGATGTAGCCCGGCAGCGACGAGTAGCCGAAGTCGTTGACCCCGTTGATGTACCCGAACTCGCCGTTGAATGACATCAGCCACGGGCCGCCGCTTGAGCCGCCGGTGAAGTTGCACGGCAGCCCCATCGTGCTGGAGACGCCGGACCAGTTGAACTCGGAGCCGGTGCAGTACTGCAGGGTGGCGCCGTTGAAGGGCGCCCCGGCCGGGTAGCCGAAGTCGTACACGAACTGATCGTTCGGGTAGTTCCAGGCGATGCCCTGGCCGCCGACCACGTTGACGATGTGCTGGCCGTAGGCGTTGGTGTTGATGACGGCGCCGCCCAGGTCGTCACCCTCGTCCTGGTTGTAGTAGTAGTTGCTTGGCGTCCACAGCTCCTTGGCCGTCCAGACCCCGTACGGCGCGTATCCGTTCTTGTAGTCGGGCACGAAGATCCAGTTCGTGTGCCAGCCCTCGCCCGGTACCTCGCCGCCGAGGCTGCCGTAAACGCAGTGCCCGGCGGTGATCACCGAGTCCTTGCCCGCGCTGTTGACCGTGCTTCCCGAGCAGGACCAGTTCTCGCCGTTGTGGGTAGTGAAGAACACCCGGCCGGTGGTGGTGGCCGGCGGCAGATAGGGGTTGCCCGGCCAGGGGCTGCCAATTGACCCGTACTCCGGCCTCGCCCCGGTCGGCTTGGCCGACGTGATCTGCACTTTCGGCCCCTTGAGGGCCTGGTCCGGCGCGGTGGCCGCGACCCGCCCGGCCGGCCCCGACGCGGTCGTCGGCGCGGCGTGCGCGCCGGCGGCGGACCGCTCGGTGACGCTGGCCCCGTTCGCCGCCGACAGCATCCGGGCGCGCGTCCAGTAGGCGACCGTCCGCTTGCCGGCCATGCCGGCGTCGCTGGCGCTGCCGGTCAGGTGCCCGGACACGCTGGCGCGCGGCGTCACCGCGGCGGCCGAGGTCGCCGCGGAGGCCGGGACCGCCGCCGCGCAGAGCAGCGCGACGCCGGCCGCCAGGCCGGTCGCTATCGCCGCGCGGCCGAACCGCGACCTGCGCCTGGCGGGGGCGGGCTGGTCGTCGTGGGACTTGTTCTCGGATGTCATGACGACTCCTCTCCTAATCGCTGAGGGTGATGACTTGCGTGCAATTCGCTGCAGCGATGTGAAAGAAGAGGTGCTAGCCATCTAGATACAACTGCCGGGACTCTAATTCCGGTAGTTCCGGGCCCGGCTCGAATTCACCCGGACCCGAAACAGACAAACGGGCTGAACGGCTCGGCCGCCCCGGCCTCGGCCAGCGCCCTGGCCGGCCCCATGCCTGCGGCGAGCCGCTGGTGATAGGCGGTCATAATGCCGACGGCGGCCTCGTCAGCCACCCGGGCGACGCTGGCGATCACCGTCGCGGTGCCGATGTAGAGCAGGGCGGCGGTGAAGCCGAGGAGCTCCTCGCCGGGGCGCACGACCGACCGGCCGACATCGCACGCGGACAGGATCACCTGACCCGGCGGAGCCGCCAGCTGCTGGACGTCGTAGGCCATCAGCGGCCCGTCGGCCAGGTCGAGCCGGGAGAACAGGAAGTTCTCCCGCTCGTCGTGGCCGTGCGCGGCCAGGTGGGCCAGCGGGCATCCGTCGAGGCCGAGCAGGGCGGCGCTCACCGTGGCGGACTCTGCCAGCAGCGGGCGGGTCCCCGGGTAGATCTTCGCGATCGCGGTGACCTCGGCCGCCGCGTGCGCGAGGTCGGGCCCGGCGACCAGCAGCGGCGGCGCCCCCTCGGGGGCCGGCCGCCGACGGCGGCAGGCGGCGCCGCGCGCTCAGCCACGACGCCGCCGACGGGCACACGGTGACCGGCCGCCCGCGCAGATCGGGGATCAGGTTCCACGGAACTGACGCCAGCGGCCCGGCGGGCACGATGACGACGCCCAGCGTCGCCGAGCAGCCGGCCAAGCGGCGCGGTCACCTCGGCCGTGAGCACCTCGGTCTGGTGCCGGATCGACTCCTTGACCACGGCTTCCAGCCGGGCGGGGAGCCGCCGCCCGGCCAGCGTGTCGAGGTCGGCCCCGAGGCGGCGGGCGGCCTCGGCGGCAATGCCGAAATCGCCCAGGCCGATCAGCTGGATCGACTTCCCGGTCAGCACCACCGCGTGCAGCCGGCCGTCCCGCGCGAGGAGGCTGACCAGCCGCTGGCCGCCGGCCCAGAGCTCCCCGCTGATCTCGCCGGCGCTGATCCGCCCGAGCGTCTCGCCGCGACCGACGGCCTGCCAGCTGAGCTCCCGCAGCTCGCGCTGCAGGCCGACCCGGCGGGCGATCGCGGCCGGATCGCGGCTGCCGTTCAGCTCGGCGCTGCGGATGAGGTACCCGAGCTGGCGCAGTTCCGCCACGACCTCCGCCGTGCGCGCGTCGGCCGGCGGTCGCACCGGCCTGGCCAGGAACGCCTGCGCGCGGGAGCGTTCCAGCCAGGCGAACACCAGGGGGGCCGACCCGCGGTCGAGCGCGTGCCGCAGGCCGGCCGCGGCCAGGTCGGCGCCGAGCGCCGCCGCCCCGGTCTGCAGGTCGACGCTGCCCAGCCGACCGCGGCGGGCCCGGAGCAGGGCCAGCCCGTCCCGCAGCTCGCCCAGCATGCCGGCCGCCGGCCCTCAGCCTCGGCCAGCTCCGCCTTGGCGAGCTGGCGCAGCAACAACGCCTCGAGCGAGGCGGTCGGGCCCCGGCGACGGGTGGCCGCGATCCGACGCCGCGCCTCGGCCGGGCGGCCGGCCGCGATCAGGGCCCGGGCCGCCAGCAGCTCCGCCAGGTCCGCGTCGTTGCGCAGTCCGCACCCCCGCAGCCGAACGGCCAGCAGCTCCGCCTCGGCCGCGACCGGGCCGGGGCGACGTCCGGGCGCGGCGAATCGCGAGCGCAGCAGGATCAGCTCGGTCAGGTGGGCGCAGCTGGTGTTGCCCTGACGGCGGAAGCGGCTGCGCGCCGCGATCGCCCAGCGGCGGGCCGCGCTCAGCGCGCCCGCGGCCAGCGCCGCCTGGGCCAGGGTCAGCTCGGCCTGGGCGAGATCCTGGTCGAGCCGCAGCTTGCGGAAGGCCGCGATGGCGCCGTCCAACTCGGCGATCGCGTCGCTGCTGAGACCGACCGCCAGCAGGGCGCGGGCCTTGTCCGTGGCCAGCACCGGTACCCACTGCGGGGCGGTCGACGCGGTCAGCCGGAAGCCGTCCTCGGCCGCCGCGAACACCTTCAGCGCGGCCGGGATGTCTCCCGCAAGCACATCGCAGCATCCCAGGTTGTGCGTGGCCTTGGCCGCGAGCGAGTTATGCTGCCCGGCGGCCGCGATCCGCTGGCACCACGCGAAGTCCGCCCGCGCCCGCTGCACGCTGCCCACGTTCAGGTGCAGGAAGCCCCGGTTAAGCAGCAGCCGGGCCAGCACCCTGACGTCCGGGTGGCCCTCGAGCAGGGGCACCGCCGCGTCGAACAGCCGCAGCGCCTCGGCTATCCGCCACGTTCGCATCAGCAGCAGGCCGTGCTGGGAGAGCAGGACCCCGCGGTCGGCCGGGGCGGTCATTCGCTCGGCTACGGCGAGCAGGTGTAGCCCCTGCTCGGTGCGGCCCTGTTCCGCCTCCAGGTGGGCCAGGCTGATCAGCAGCCGGGCGGCGACGGCCCGGTACTCGGGCCGCAGCTCCGGCTGGCCGCCGCTCTCCTCCCACCCCAGCAGCAGCAGCCCGCCCCGCAGGCGGCGGGCCCCCGCGACCGGACGCCCGGATGCTCCCGCCTGCACGCCCCGCCGGTGCGCCTCCCATGCCCGGCGAACGACACTGCGCACGGCCCCGGGCGCGACGCCGGCCGCGACGCCGGGCGCCGCCGAGCCGGTCTGGAGTTCACCGGCCACGAGTCACAGGACGAGCGCCGGGGTCACCACCGAAGGTCCCCCGCTGCCCTGGTCACGAGCGGCGGCCCCCACCACGACGAGCCTGGCCGTGCCCGGCGGGACCTCGTCGAAGGCAAAGCGTCCCTGCTCATCGCTGGCGACGCTGAGCGTCTCGGCCGAGGTTTGCATCTCGATATCGCGCGGCTGGGGCGGCGCCAGCCAGCCGTCGATCCGGACCGAGCCGTTCTTGTTCTCCTCGATCCGGATGACGATGCTGAGGCTGGCGCTGTCGAAGGTGACGGTCCGGCTCTCCTCGGTGCCGCGCGCGCCAATCAGCCGCGGGTCCTCCTCGGTAACCAGCCTGGCCACCTCGCTCTCGAGCCCGCGCATCGCGAGCGAGAACCTGACCCGCTCGGGCAGCTCGGCCGGCATCGGGTCGAGCCGCTCGAAGAGCGCGCGGATCCCGGCCAGGATCTCAAAGTCGAGATCGTCCATCGGCTGGTCCTGCGCATCGTCCGGTGACTTCATGATCTTCTCCCGTCGGGCTCGTCGGCCAGGAGCGCGCGGATCTTGTCCAGGCACCGGCCGCGGGTGGGACCGATGCTGCCGACCGGCATGCCAAGCGCGGCCGATACGGACTGGTAGTCCGGGCGCGGTATGAACGCGACGATCCGGAGCAGCTCCTGGCACTGCGCGGAGAGCCTTCCGACCGCCCGCCACAGCGCCCGCTGCTGCTCGTCGAGGACGATCTGCTCTTCGGTCCCGGCCGCCTGGTCGGGGATGGCCGTGAGCCATTCCTGGTCCGCGGGCCGCTGCCTGCGGCCGCAGGAGCGTGTCCGCCACGCCTCGCGTTTGGTGGTCACGACGAGCCAGCTGACCAACGCCTGAGGGGCGCGGATGTCGGCCAGGTGAGAGAGCAGACGCTCCCACGCGGTCTGCACGACATCTTCGGCATCGTCGGCGCCCAGCCCGGCAGCGCGGGCGACATGCCACAGCATCGGGCTGAGCTCCGCCGTGATCTGGCTGAGCGCGTCCTCGCTCCCGCCCTTGGCCGCGTCGAGCAGGTCTGCCATCCGCGCGGCCCGGTCGGACCGATCCGGCCGATCTGGCCGATCCGGCGGATCGAGGCGGTCGGGCGGCGCGGTGACCGACGTCGATTCATCCATCACGCCTTCCCCGGCCAACCAAGCGAGGCCAGGACGGCCATGGTCCGGTCCGCCGCCGCCTGGCTTCCGGTCGCGTCCAGGCCCAGCTCGGTGGCCTGTTCCAGCAGTCGCGCGGCGATCAGCGCGGCGATCAGCGGGGCCGCGAACGACGTTCCGCTCCAGACGGCGAAACCACCGCGGAAATCGTCGGGGTCGAGCCCTTCGCGGTCATCGGGCGGTCCGTCCCCGGAAGCGAGCCCGTCCGGACGGGTGCGCACCCTGACCTGGGGAGTAAGGCTCCCGTTGACGCCATCGGGATAGCTGCTGACCACCGCCGCGCCCGCCGCCCAGGCCCGCACCCAGCGGCCCCCGTCGCTGAACAGCGCCTTGGAGCCGTTCGGATTGAGGGCGCCGACGCTGATCACCGGTACCGGCGACGGCTGCAGGCTGAACGCGGCCGGGTAGAACCGGCGGCTGGTCGAGTAGTTGCCTGCCGCGGCCACCACCGCCACCCCCAGGTCAAGCAGCACCTGGATGACCTGCCAGAGTCCCGAACTGTAGGTGACGTCGGCTGCGGACTCGTCGAAGTAGCCAAGCGACAGCGAGACCACGTCGACCATGTCCGCCATGCCGGCGTCCTCGGCCGCCGCGATCCGGTCCGCCAGCAGGGCGAGCGCGCACAGCAGGTCCCCCTCGTACACCACGTCGTCACTGTGCATGATCCGGAGGGCGAGGACCCGGGCGTCGGGCGCGACCTGGCGCACGATCCCGGAGATGAAGGTGCCGTGACCGGTCGCGTCGTTCAATTCGCCAAGCAGCGGGTCCCCGGCCGCCGGGCCGTCCCAGGCGTTCGCGATCAGCTGGCGGGAGGCGTCTCCCTGCTCGGCCGCCGCGAAGCTGGCCTCGGCGTAGACGACGGCCTGGATACGCGGATCGTCCAACACGAAACCATCGGCCGGGTCAATGACGTACCCGCCCGCCGGATCCCGTTGCACGTCCAGCCACGGGTGGGGGCGGACCCCGGTGTCGAGGACCGCGACGACCGGCCGCCGGCAGCGGAGGTCGTCCGGTTCCCGGCGGTCGGGCGCGCGCAGGCAGAGCGTCACCGGAGACCGGGTATCGCCGCTGCCGTAGACGTACGAGCCGACGGCACCAGGCCCGGACACGGCGCTGCCCTCGCTGAACGGGGTACCGGAGATCGCGTTTGACCCGACAGCGCTGTGGCCGCCGGCGCTCCCGCCGGCAGCGCTCCCGCCGGCAGCGCTGACCTCGACGTCGTTGCCCTCGCAGAACGCATTCGGGCTGACGGCGGACCCGACCAGAAGATGCTCGAGCCCGATCCGCCTGACGATCTCCGTGGTCAGCCCGGAGCCGGTCAATTCAGCGGCGTCGGCGTCGGCGTCGGCGTTCGGCGTTCGTCCGCGCCGTGGACTCGGCCGCCGCGCGGAGCGTCTGCAACGCCGTCCAGGCGTCAACCACCACCGGCACGGCCGGCCTGCCCGGCGCGGGCACCGCCGGCACCAGCCCGGCGATGCGAGGCAGCCGCCGCAGCGCGTCGGCGGCCGGCCCCTCGCTCCGCACCGGACGGCTATCCAGGTCGGGCAGCACGATGCTCATCCCCACAGGAACGAGCGCGGCGTTGATCGCCGCGACCACGGCGTCGTCGCGCAGCAGGTCGGCCGGGATCAGCAGGGTCCGCGCCCGGTACACGGTCGAACTCGGCGTTCTGGCCCAGCCTTGCTGCCGGGCGCCCGGGATCGTCGGCGCGTCGCTCGGATCGAGCAGCCGCGCGCCGTGCCGTTGCCGCGAGGCGGGCGGCAGGTAGGCAATGCCGGGCGCGGTGCTGTCATCACAGCCGGGCCCGTCGGCCTGCGGCGGAACGCGATCAGGCTCGAAGTACCAGTTCCGGAACGGCTGCGGCATCTGGAATCCCCCCGTGTAGTCCAACAACCGCGGTGGCAGGGCCAGCCATGAACCTGCCGTCGGCACCCCCAGAGGCGCGGGCAGGCGGCTAGATACGCAGCCATCGATAACGAATAGGTCACGAAGGAGGACCGCCAAGGGCGCGACCCGTAACCCTGAAACGGCAGGCTACCGCGCCTTGTCAGTCAGAAAGTAGCGAATCGCTCACGTAGAGTTGCAGTCGTTTCGCCGCGCCGATATTCGATGGGCATTTTCCCGACGGGCCGTCACACTGGCCGGATGGGACGCACGGTGACCGCGGTCGTGACGTACCGCGGCGCGTGCGCCGGGAAGGTCGGGCCGTTCCCGGTCGACATCCCCTGGTGGGCCCAGGTCGAGCCGGTCGTGGCGCATCTGGAGCAGACGACGGGGGTGCCGGTCGTCGTCTTGCGACTGCTCACGGTCGAGGGTTCAGACGGGGCGCGCGACGGGCACGTCACCTATCACGCGGAGGCGCTCGAGCCACCGGGGAGGCTGGCCCCGTGCGACTTCGCCGACGACGACCACCCGCTCCGGCTGCCCTGGGCCCGCCCGTCGGGCGTGCGGGAGCTCCTCCAGTGGGCAGCCGGGCACATTGACCTCACCGGGCGGCCCGGGCAGGTCAAGACCTGGAACCTGTCGGGGCTGTTCCGGCTGCCGACCGCCGACGGCCCGGTCTGGCTCAAGGCCTTCCCCGGCTTCGCCGCCGCCGAGCCCGCCGCGATCGCCGCCGTCGCCGAGGTCGACCCCGGCCTGGTGCCGGCCGTCCTCGCCAGCGGGCCGGGCCGCCTGCTGCTGGCGGACGTGCCCGGCGCAGACTGCTGGGAGGCCTCCCCGCAGGTCGCCGCGGACGCCGTGCGCCGCCTGGCCGCTGCCCAGGCCCGCCTCGGCCGGCTGCCGCGGGCCATCCCCGACCGCCGGCCGCACATTCTGGCGGCGGCCGTCCGCGACTTGCTCGACGGCCCAGTCGGCGCCGAGCTGAGCCCGGCCGAGCTGCGGGCCGCGAGAGCGCTCCAGCCACGGTGGGAGATGCTGGCCGACTGCGGCCTGCCCGACACCCTCGTCCATGGCGACTTCCATCCGGGCAACTGGCGCTGCGGCGTCGGCGCACCGGTGGTGCTCGACTTCGCCGACGCCCACGCGGGCAACCCGGTGCTCGACGGGCTGCGCGCGATCGACTTCCTCCCGGCCGGACCGCGCCGGGCGGCGGCCGACGCCTGGATCGCGGCCTGGGCGGCGGCCAGACCCAGCTCCCGGCCGGCCGAGGCACTGCGGATCGCGGAACCGCTCGCGCACCTCGCCTACGCCGTCCGGTACCAGGAGTTCCTCGACAACATCGAGCCCAGCGAACGCGTGTACCACCATGGCGACCCGGCCTCGTCGATCCGCGCTGCGCTCGCCCGCGCCAGCGCCTCATGACGATTACTCTCAGTTAATAGCGGCGTTTACCGGCGGGGTTGCGCGGCGATACCCCCCTCGGAGGTGTGGTGTGCTGATCTCGACGATGAACGACGTCCCCGGCTACGAGGTAACCGAGGTGCTTGGCGAGGTGTTCGGCCTGACGGTGCGGAGCCGCAACATCGGCTCTCAGTTCGGTTCCGCCTTCAAGTCGATGGCCGGCGGCGAGCTCAAGGGAATGACGAAGAACCTGATCGAGAGCCGCAATGAGGTGATCGACCGGATGAGCAAGGAGGCTCAGGCCCGGGGCGGCGACGCCGTCGTGGCGATGCGCTTCGACACCTCGGAGATGGGCGGGAACTGGACCGAGATCTGCGCCTACGGCACGGCGGTCAAGCTCCACAAGAAAGCGGCACACTAGCGGACCACTTGGTCGCCGGACCCGGCCGGGGCCAACGCTAACGTGTGGACGTGGATGTCGCGATCGCGTGGGTGGTGGCCGGGGCGCCGGGAGCGGGCAAGAGCACGGTCGCGCGGCTTCTGCTGGCGTCGCTCGCACCGGTGCCCGCGCTACTCGACAAGGACACCATGTACGGGCCGTTCGTCGCGGCCACGCTCGCCGCGGCCGGGCGTCCGGCCGGTGAGCGCGAGGGTCCCTGGTACGACGAGCACGTCAAGGCCCACGAGTACGCCGGCATGACCACGACCGCGCGCGAGATCCGCTCGCACGGCTGCCCGGTCATGCTGTCGGCGCCGTTCACCCGGCAGATCCACGACGCCGACCGGTGGCGGTCCTGGGTCGCCGAGCTCGGCGGCGGGATGGTCCGCCTGGTCTGGGTCCGGTCGGACGCCGCCACCCTGCGCGGCCGGCTCGCCGCCCGCGGGTCCGGGCGGGACGCCGCCAAGCTGGCTGACTTCGGCGCGTTTACCGCGCGGATGCAACTCGACTCCCCGCCCGCGGCGCCGCACTCGGTCATCGATAACCGCCGCGCGGCGGCCGCGTCGCTGGAGGATCAGGTCGCCCGGCTCGTCGCCGCCTAATGCTCGTGGATGATCACGCCGCGGATGTTCTTGCCGTCGTTCATGTCCTGGTAGGCCTGATTCACCTGGTCGAGCGTGTACGTGCGGGTGACAAGCTCGTCCAGCTTGAGGTCGCCCGACTTGTACAGGCCGAGCAGCATCGGGATGTCGTAAAGCGGGTTGCTGTCGCCGAACAGCGCGCCCCGGACCTGGCGGTGGTAGCCGATCAGCGCGCCCGCGTGGAAATGGACTGCGCGCTCGTTGATGTGGCCGACGGCCGTGATCGTCACCTTGCCGCCCTTGCCGGTCATCATCACCGCCGCGTTCACCATCTCCTCGGTGACCGCGCCGGGGGTCATGATCGCGTGGTCGGCGAGCTGGCCCCAGGTCGTCTCGACGACGAACTCGTGCGCCTCCTTGGCGGTTGCGAACGCGTGCGTGGCGCCGAACACGGTGGTGGCCATCTCCCGCTTGAACTCGACCGGGTCCACCACGACCACGTTCTTCGCCCCGGCGAAGCGGGCGCCCTGAACCGCGTTGCTGCCCACGCCCCCCGCGCCGAAGATCACCACGGTGTCGCCCGCCTGCACGCCCGCCGCGTGCACGGAGGAGCCCCAGCCGGTCGGAACCCCGCAGCCCACCAGGCACAGGATCTCCCAGGGGATGTCCTGGAAGTCCTCCCGCAGCGGCACCGTGGCCCACTCCGACACCACCGCGTACTGGGAGAAGGTGCCGAGCGTGCAGAACCCGCCCAGGTCCTGATCGCCCAGGTGGAACCGCCAGGTGCCGTCCTCGAACATGCCAGTGCCTGCGTTAAGTCCCTTCACGCACATGTTCTGGTGCCCGGTCGAGCACGGACGGCAGGCGCCGCAGGCCGGGATGTACGAGCAGACGATCTTGTCCCCCGGCTTGACCCGCTGCACGTTGGGGCCGACGGACTCGACGATGCCCGCGCCCTCGTGCCCGCCCACCACCGGCAGCCGGATGGGGGCGTCACCGGTGGTGATGTGGTCGTCGGAGTGGCACAGGCCGGCCGCCATCAGCTTGACGCGGACCTCATGCGCCTTCGGCTCGTCGAGCTGCAGGTCGGCGATCTCCCAGCCGACGTGCGGGGCCCGGGCAATGGCGGCGCGGGTGGTGATGCTCATCTTCCGCTGTTCCCTTCCTGCTAGTGCTGGTGGATGATGACGCCGCGGATGTTCTTGCCGTCGAGCATGTCCTGGTAGCCCTGGTTAACCTCGTCGAGCGAGTAGCGGCGGGTGATCAGCTCGTCGAGCTTGAGCTTGCCCGCCTGGTACAGGCCGATCAGCAGCGGCACGTCGACCAGCGGGCTGCAGCCGCCGTAGATCGAGCCCTGGATCCGGCGCTGGTAGCCGATGAGCATGCCGGGGTTCTCGTTCACCCAGCCGTTCCCGACCGCGGTGATCGTGACCTGGCCGGACTTACCCACGACCTTGATGGCGTGGCTGATCACCTCGTCGTGCAGTTTGCCGACGGTGATGATGGCGACGTCGGCGAGCTCGCCCCAGGTCGTCTCGACCACGAACTCGTGCGCTTCCTCGGCGGTGGCGAACGCGTGCGTCGCGCCGAACTCGGTCGTCGCCATCTTCCGCTTGAACTCCACCGGGTCCACCACGATCACGTTCTTGGCCCCGGCCAGGCTAGCGCCCTGGACTGCGTTGCTGCCGACGCCGCCCGCGCCGTAGATCACCACGGTCTGCCCGGCCCGCACGCCGCCCGCCCGGACCGCGGATCCCCAGCCGGTCGGGACGCCGCAGGCGACCAGCGCGGCGACGTCGAAGCCGATCTCGTTCGGGATCTTGATCACGGAGTACTCGTGCACCACCGCGTACTGCGAGAAGGTGCCGAGCACGCACAGGCCGCCGAAGTCCTCGCCACCCTGGTGGAACCGGAACGTGCCGTCGGGGAACATGCCGGTGCCGGCGTTCTTGCCCGCGTCGCACAGGTTCTGGCGGCCGGTCGAGCAGTACCGGCACTGGCCGCAGGCGGGGATGAACGAGCAGGTGACGTGGTCGCCGACCTTGACCCTGGTCACGGCGTCGCCCACCGCGTCGACGATGCCCGCGCCCTCGTGCCCGCCGACCACCGGCAGCCGCATCGGCGCGTCGCCCTTCTGGATGTGGTCGTCGGAGTGGCACAGGCCGGAGGCGAGGAACTTGACCCTGACCTCGTTGGCCTTCGGGTCGTCGAGCTCAAGCTCGGTGATTTCCCACGGCTGGCCGGGCACGCGGCAGACCGCGGCTCGGGTAGTGATGCTCACTGGGGACCCCTTTCTCACGACATTGCGGACGACGGGCGACGCGCGGTTTGTCTAATAATGGGACATCCTCCCCAGGGGCGCCACCCCTCGATCTTTCACATCAAAACCGGAAATCTGGGCATCCGCCGGTTTAATTCAGGCCGGATGAGGGGAACGCGTGTATTCCGCGAGGCTGTGGAGAGGGCGCGACGGCGGTCGGGCCACCGTTGGGGACGGCGGGGTGCGGTCCGGGCAGGCGGACGACCGCCGGCCGTCGACCCGGCCCGCAGGTACAGCAGGGGCCAGCAGGCGTCCGGGGCCAATGCCGATCAGCCGGGTCGCGCCGAAGCCGAAGCTGAGCGGTCGAGACTCGTCCTTGCTGTCGGTCACGGTTCCTCCACGGGCTTTCTCGATGGGGAAGCGCCACGGGCTACGGTTCCGTTCCCGCTGCCTACGCGCCCCACACTCATTCGCGTAATCCTCACGGATAGGCTGCGGGAAGCCAGAGGGGACGGTGGCCGATGAGCCGCGAGGCGATGCAGGGCACGGACGACGTGAAGACCGGGGTCGGCGTTCGCGGGGCGGTGCTTGTGGCGCACGGGGGTACCGAGGTCAGCCGCGAGCCGGTCAGCCCGCTCGACCCGGCCGTGCTGCGGATGATCCCGCTCGCGCTCGCCATCCGGCACGGACTGCGCGGAAGCAGGATTGCGGTATTCCGGCCGCGATACCACGTGCGGGGCTGGAACGGCGAGCTGGCCTCGCCGGTGCAAGACCTCGGCGACGCGCTGGACGAGATCGGGACGCGGTTCGGATCCATCCCGATCGTGCTGATCGGCCATTCCATGGGCGCGCGGGCGGCGTTCCGGGTAGCCGGCCACCCGGCGGTGTCGGCGGTCGCCGGGCTGGCGCCGTGGCTGCCCCCGACGGAGCCAGTGGACCAACTGGCGGGCCGCCGGGTCCTGCTCGTGCACGGAGACGCCGACCATGTCACCAGTCCCGGGGAAACCTGGGCCTACGCCGAACGCGCCCGCGCCGTCACCCAGACGACCACGATCGAGGTGCTCGGGGGCGAGCACACCATGCTGCGCCGGGCCCCGCTCTGGCATCGCCTGGCGGTCGAGTTCAGCCGCCTTTCGCTGGGGCTGCCGATGCAGCCGGGAGACGTCGCGGCGGCCTTCCGTCAGCCGACCAAGACACGGCACCTAGTGTTACTCCCCAGCGTCAGTCGGCGGCGCTGAACGGCACCCGCACCGTGATCGTGTCAGGGAACCAGCGGGCGCCGCCCGGATGCTGCGACGCCCCGCACACCGTTTGCAGGTACCTCATCGGCGGGCCGAACCCGTCGAGGGTGTCGTCGGCCGGGAACCCGTAGCTGTCCCTGATGACATAGGTGAGTGTGCCGGTGTAGCGGCCGTTTCCGCGGCGGCCGGTCCCGCTCACGGCCAGCCCCTGGGTGCCGCGAAATCCCCAGTACAGGTCGCTTGCCTTCGACGCGAACAGCACCGTGGGGAGCTGGCCGGGCGAGAGCCGGACCCGGGTGTCGCCCTCCTTCAGCTGGACCGCTATCTCCCCCTGGACGAGGTGGTTCACGGTCTGGAAGCCGGCGCTCGCCTGCGCCAGGTTCGAGATCGTCGATCCGAGCCGGTAGTCCACCTCGGTCCCCGTCCCGGCGAGGAAGTGGCTCAGCAGGGCGGAGGCGGCCGGGAAGCCCTCCAGCGAGAACCCGCCGGCGATGGAGGCGCCCAGCGACTGGTCGGCCTTGAGCTGAGCGCTGTCGCAGATGGCGCCGGGGGTGGCCGCGTCCGTGTCCTGGCTGCCGTTGGGCGTCACCGGGTTGTCGCCGGCGACGGTGAACGCGGGCCCGGCGTCGTCGGTGGGCCGGGCCGAGGCGGCCGAGACGGTCGGTTTGGCCGAGACGGTCGTGGTAATCGGCGCGGGCCCGGTCGGCGTCGGCGTGACTGAGCACCCGGCCGACAGGGCCGCGACCGCGCAGCAGGCCGCGACGGCCGCGGCGGCGCGTGTCACGCTGGTTATTTAAGTCCGCCGATGTTTAGTGACCCGTCGCTGACCGGTGGCGTGCCCGCCTCGGCCTGGCTGACGTAGGCGGCCGGGTCCTTGTCGACCGGCCGTACGCCGGCGAAATTCCGCGCCTCGAAGGCGGCGAAGGCGACCGCGAGGCTGTGCCGCTGCTGCAGGCCGGCCAGGCGGCGGAAATCGGTCAGGCCCTCGCGTTCCTCCTCGGCCATGTGGTCGCCGTTGGCCAGATTCGCCCCGGCCACCGCCGCGTACCAGCCGTCGCTGCCGACCGGATGCCGCGCGACCTCGGCCACCGCGTCCCTGATCTCGTTGTGATCACCGATGGCGTCGAGCGTCTCTTCCTCTACCCCGGTCCTTCGCCTGGCGGCGATCCCGACCTGCAGCAGCGCTGGATAGAAGATCGCCTCCTCGGCCGCCGCGTGCAGCTCGAGGAACGAACCGAGCCGGGCCCAGACGGCCGAAAGCGTCCCGGTGTCGGACCGGTCGATCTGCTCCAGGATCGCGAACAGCCGACGCTGCTCATGATGATCGTCAAGGATCAACTGGGTGATGTCCACGAGCCCCTACTCCCCGAGACCGGCGGCGCGCTAACGCCGAGCAGGCACCCATGTTACGCCCGGTGCCCGCCATAAATATCCGCTACGTAAAGTGAATTCACTACTCCACAGAGTGACAAGTGGCGACTTGCGGGGCAGGATCACATCAGCGCAGCCGGGCCGCACCGGCGGCCGTGGCATGAACTTCGCGGTGGGCGGCGTGCGCGACCGCGATCGGTGAGGAGCGTGTGCCCGGGTGACTGACATGCTGGCCGGAGGTTCGCATCCGGCCCATTCAACGGTGAACGGAAGCCCGTTCCCGCCGATCGCAGAGTACGGGTTCCTGTCCGACTGCGAGGTGTGCGCGCTCGTCGCGCCGAGCGGCAACGTGGAGTGGATGTGCCTGCCGCGGATGGACGGCCCGAGCATCTTCGCGGCGGCCCTCGACCGCGGCGCCGGGTCGTTCCGGCTCGGGCCGACCGACGTCACCGTCCCGGCCGGACGACGCTACCTGCCGGGCACGATGGTGCTCGAGACGACGTGGGCCACGGCCAGCGGCTGGGCCGTGGTCCGCGACGTGCTGCTGATCGGGCCGTGGCGGCACCAGGCGCGCCGATCGGAGGGGCAGCAGCGGGCGCCGGTCGATCACGCCGGCGACCGGGTGCTGCTGCGGACCGTCCGGTGCCTGAACGGGTTCATCGACTTCACGCTGGAGTGCGAGCCAGCGTTCGACTACGGTCGGCAGCGCGCTACCTGGCGGCATGCAGGCGACGGCTACGGCGAGGCGGAGGCGCTGGTCGGCGACGAGCCGCAGTTCCGGCTGACGACCGACCTGAACCTGGGCTTCGAGGGTCCTCGGGCGATCGCCCGACGCCGCCTGCGGGCCGGCCAGCAGGTGTTCTGCGCGCTTTCGTGGGGCGACGGGATGCCGCCGGCCACGTTCGACGACGCGCATCAGCGGCTGGCCCGGACGGCCGATTTCTGGCACGAGTGGATCAGCCGCGGCGCCTTCCCGGACCACCCCTGGCGGGAGTACCTGGCGCGTTCCGCGCTGACGCTGAAGGGCCTGATCTACGCGCCGACCGGGGCGCTGATGGCGGCGGCGACGTCGTCGCTGCCGGAGACGCCAGGCGGCGAGCGCAACTACGACTACCGCTACACCTGGCTGCGCGACTCGACCTTCATGCTCTGGGGCCTGTACACCCTCGGCTTCGACCGGGAGGCCAACGACTTCTTCTACTTCATCACCGACCTCGCCGAGCAGGACGCCGACCTGCAGATCATGTACGGGATCGGCGGCGAGCGCGAGCTGACCGAGGAGGTCCTCGATCATCTGTCGGGCTATGAGGGCGCCCGCCCGGTCCGGATCGGCAACGGCGCCTGGGACCAGCGCCAGCATGACGTCTGGGGGGTGCTGCTCGACTCGGTCTACCTGCACACCCGGTCCCGCGACCGGCTCGACGAGCGCCGCTGGCCGATGCTGGCGCGCCAGGTCGAGGCCGCGATCGCGCACTGGCGCGAACCCGACCAGGGGCTGTGGGAGGTGCGGGGCCCGGCCCAGCACTTCACCGCCTCCAAGGTGCTGTGCTGGGTGGCGGCCGACCGCGGCGCCAAGCTCGCCCGGCTGCGCGGCGACGCCGAGCACGCGGCGGGTTGGCGCAAGGCGGCCGACGAGATGCACGCCGACATCTGCGCCAACGGCACCGACGACCGCGGCGTCTTCTGCCAGCACTACGGGACCACCGCCCTGGACGCCTCGGCGCTGCTGATACCGCTGCTCGGGTTCCTGCCGCCGGACGACCCGCGGGTGCGCTCGACCGTGCTGGCCATCGCCGACGAGCTCACCGAGGACGAGCTGGTGCTGCGGTACCGGGTCGAAGAGACCGACGACGGCTTCAGCGGCGAGGAGGGATCGTTCACGATCTGCTCGTTCTGGCTGGTGTCGGCGCTGACCGAGATCGGCGAGGTGGACCGGGCGAGGGCGCTGTGCGAGAAGCTGCTGTCCTACGCCAGCCCGCTGGCGCTGTACGCCGAGGAGATCGACGCGCACTCCGGCCGCCAGCTGGGGAACTTCCCGCAGGCGTTCTCGCACCTGGCGCTCATCAACGCGGTCATGCACCTGATCCGCGAGGACGAGCGCCGCAGCGGCGGGGCGATGTCGGCCGGGCTGGACCTGCACGCGGGAACCGCCGCGAGCCCGGACCACTCGGCCGGGAACGGCCAGTGAGCGCCGACATCAGCGTGCTGGTGGTCGGCGGCGGCCCGGCCGGCTTTACCGCCGCCCTGCAGGCGTGCGAGCTCGGCGCGCGGGTCACGCTGCTGGAGGCGGCCCAGGTCGGCGGGACCAGCCTCAATTCCGGGCCGGCGCCGGTCCGGACGCTGGCCCGCGCGGCCCGGCTGGCCCGTGACTGGTCGTCCTGGGCGCAGTTCGGCCTGACCGGCCCGGCACCGGTCCCCGACCTGCCTGCGGTGCTGGCCAACAGCGAGCGGGTGGCCCGTTACGCGCACGAGAAGAAGGACGTGGCGGCCCACATCCGCCGGCACGGCGTCGACCTGATCGAGCATCTCGGTCCCGTCGGCTTCACCGGGCCGCACACGATGGCCGCGGGCGACGGCCGGACCTGGACCGCGGACCGGATCATCCTGGCCGTCGGCGGGCACGCGGCCCGTCTCCCGATCCCCGGCGCCGAACTGGCGCTCACCTACGAGGACATCCGTTCGCTGGCTAACCTGCCGGGCCGGGTCGCGGTGATCGGCGGCGCCGACACCGGCTGCCAGATCGCCTCCATCTTCGACGACTTCGGCGTCGCCGTGACCCTGTTCGAGGCGGGCCCCACCCTGGTCCCGGCGGCCGACGCGGACGTCTCGGCCGAGCTCGGCCGCGCCTTCCGCAACCGCGGGCATGACGGTGGCGACGGACACCTTCGTCACCGCCCTGCACCGGGAGGCGGGTCCATCTACCTTGATCACCGAACCGGCCAGGCCCTCGGCCAGACGGCCGCCGACGCCGTCTTCTTCGCGGTCGGCTGGCCCGGCAGCATCGAGGGCCTGAACCTGGAGGCGGCCGGGGTCCGGGCCCAGCCGGGCGTGATCACCGTCGATGAGTACCTGCGGACGAACGTCGGCCACATCTTCGCCGTCGGTGACGTCAACGGCCAGTCGATGCTGGTGCAGACGGCCAGGCAGGAGGGACGCGTCGCGGCCAGGAACGCCGTGCTCGGGCCGGCCAGGCAGGCCGCCTATGACGTCGTCCCAAGCGGCAGCTTCACCGACCCCGAGTACGGCCGGGTCGGACTCACCGAGGCCGAGGCCGCGCGGGACCACGATGTCGTGGTCGCCGTGGCCCGCTACGACGACCTGCTCAGGCCGGTCGCCGACGGGCGCTCGGACGGCTTCTGCAAGCTCGTCGCCGACCGGCACAGCCACTCCATCCTCGGCGCCCACGTCCTCGGCGAGTACTCGGCGGAAACCGTCCAGACCATCGCCGCCTGCATGGCGGCCGGCCTGCGGGTGGAGCAGGTGGCCGAGCTACAGCTCGCCTTCCCCACCTTCACCGAGGCGGTCAGCATGGCCGCGCAGAAGATCTGCCGGGCCATCGGCATCGGCAGCTTCCCCCAGGCCTGGAGCTTCCTCGGAACGGAAGAGTGACGTCAGCGGCCCGCGGCCAGGTCGGGCCGTCCCCAGGCGAGTGAAATAGCGATGGGAGGCGCGAGGTTGAATGGGTGTGAACCGTGCGCCCGCACCCTGCGGGCGCACGCGATTGGCGAAGGAGCATCATGGCGACCGAGAAGGCAATCCTCGCCGGCGGCTGTTTCTGGGGCCTGCAGGACCTCATCCGCAAGCGTCCCGGCGTAGTCTCGACCCGGGTCGGCTACACCGGCGGTGACGTGCCCAACGCCACCTACCGCAACCACCACGGCCACGCCGAGGCGATGGAGATCATCTTCGACCCGGAGAAGATCTCCTACCGGGACCTGCTTGAGTTCTTCTTCCAGGTGCACGACCCGACCACGCTGAACCGGCAGGGCAACGACATCGGCACCAGCTACCGGTCGGCCATCTTCTACCTCAGCGACGCGCAGAAGCAGACCGCCGAGGACACGATCGCCGATGTCGACGCCTCCGGCCTGTGGCCGGGCAAGGTCGTCACCGAGGTGACGGCGGCCGGGCCGTTCTGGGAGGCCGAGCCCGAGCACCAGGACTACCTGGAGAAGTACCCCAACGGGTACACCTGCCACTTCGTCCGCCCCGGCTGGAAGCTGCCGCATCGCGCCGACAGCGCGGCGTCCTGAGGTCGCGGCCCCGCGTCGGGGCCGCGGAAGTCGTTATCCTTTCGAAAAAGGGAAACCCATCGGCGATATCCCGGGTGTTATCGCCTGGAGATACGGACAGTAATCGACCTGCCTCCGTAAGAAAACCGTAAGAACAGATACTCGACGTGCCGACGGCGCCCTCGGGGTGCCGTCTGGCCGAGTGCGGCCGAGGCCCTTGCCTTGACTTTCGTCGTTATGCGGTCCAGAAAACTTACGTCTTCGCAAGATCCGTCACACCTTCACCCGATAGGTGTCACCATCAGTTCGCAAACCTAACCCCGGTCAGCGTTTCCGGTCCGGCGGTATGCGACTGATATAGCCCGGGGTGGCCGTTACCGGAAGAGGTGCGGAGATGACGAGCGCTGGCGAGGATTTCGGCAGCCATCGCCGACGGGGTGACGGGCGTCGGGAGCCCGCCCACGCTAAGACATCACCCCGCTGGCCCGACGCCGCGCCACCCGCGTACCAGGATCCCGGGCCGACCGCGTACCAGGCCGACTACTACCAGGCCGAGTACCCCGGCTGGACTCAGTCGCCCGGCTACCAGGCTGAGTACGGCGAGATCCCCGGGTGGGCCGGACAGCGCCAGGCCGAGTACCCCGAGTGGTCCGGACAGCCCGCTTACCAGGCCCGACCCCCCGGCTGGAGCGACCAGCGCGGCTACCAGGGCGAGTATCCCGGCTGGGCTCAGCTTCCCGTCCACCCGGACGGGTACTCCGGCTGGGCGCAGCCTCCCGCAGCCCAGGGCGAGTATCCGGGTCAGCCGGGGCCTTACGGCCAGTACGCCCTCCATCCCGACCACCCCAGCTGGCCCGAGTCCCAGTTCGCGCCCTGGCCCGGCGAAGCACCGGGGACCGACCGTCGGCCGTCGGCGCGGGACATGGATTTCTACCCGGCGCCGATCATGCAGGACACGATCACCGACGTCGCCAACTGGGCGCAGCCGGACGCCGGCTACGCGCAGCCCGCCCGCGAGCGGATCTGGGACGCCGGATCATCGCAGCTGGCCGACTGGATCATCGAGGATGCCAACGAGCAGGCGGCCGAGATCTTCCGCCAGGCGCGCAGCCAGGCGTCCAGCTCGCTGGCGGACGCGCAGCAGGAGGCGGCCGAACTCGTACGTCGGACCGGCGAGCAGGCCAGGCTGACGATCGAGGCGGCTGAACTCGAGGCGGCCGAGATCCGCGCGACGATGATGAAGCTGACGACCGATCTGACCGGAATGGCCGCGTACGTCACGCAGATCCTCACCCCGGCGCCGTCGGCCCGGCCGGCTGCGGCCCCCGGGCCACACCGGGCGCCGCCCCGGCGGCCCGGCCCGCCGCCAAGCCCAAGGACTCACCTAAATCAGGTATCGACTGAAATTTCGCAGTTAGTGTGCTCTCATAGCATCTAAGCCGCATCTTGCCTGGTGGCAGGGTTGGGGGGCGGAGATGGCTGATAACAGTGCATGGTCGCACGCGGGGGCGCGGCGACCCGAGCCGTCATGGCCTACGGTCATCGCGACCACGGTGCGGCTGTGGGTCGGCCGGCACCCGGTGGCCGGCCTCAAGGTAACCGGCTGGCGTCTGCTCGCCCTCGTCGGCTGCGCCGTGCTCGCGGTCTCGGCCGCCGTCGCGGCGGTCGTCGTCGGCACCACTGCCTCGCCCGCTGCGGCGCCCGCCCGGGCGAGCTCCGCCAGCCCGCCGATTTCGGTCTCGCTGCAGGCCGCCACGGCGGCCAGGTCGAGCGCCGCGCAGTGGATCGCGGGGCAGGTCAGCCCCAGTGCGATCGTGGCCTGCGATCCCGCCATGTGCGCCGCGCTGCAGGGCAGCGGCGTCGGCGCGGGCAGGTTGCTGGCGCTCGGGACGTCGGCGTCCGACCCACTGGGATCCGACCTGGTGGTCGCGACCCCGGCCCTGCGCAGCCAGTTCGGCGCCCGGCTGGCGAGCGTGTACGCGCCGGTGGTCATCGCCAGCTTCGGTTCCGGCACCGCGCGGATCGACATCCGCGCGGTCGCCGCCGACGGGACCGCGGCTTACGACTCGGCGCTGGCGGCGGACCGCAGCGCCCGGATCGCGGCGGGCGGGCAGCTGATCGGCAACCGCCGGATCGCGCATGACGGCGGCGGACCAAGCGGTGCTGCGAGCCGGGCGGGTCGACCCGCGACTGCTCGCCATGCTGGCCGCGCTGGCCGCCCAGCAGCCGCTGCGGATACTCGCGTTCGGCGATCCGTCGCCGGGCGCGAGCGCAGCCGTCCCGCTGCGCAGCGCCGAGCTGGCCCCGGCCTCGGCCCATGCCGCCGTCCGCCTGCGGACCATGCTCTCGTTCCTGCGAGCGCAGCAGCAGCCGTTCCTGCCAGCGACGGCCGCGCTCGCGCACGGATCCGCGCTGACCGTCGAGTACGCCGCGCCTAGCCCGCTCGGATTGCTGAGCGGTAACTAATGACGACCGCGGGCTCTGCTTGAGCTCCGGGTAGGGGAGGGGACCCATGAGATTCACCAGATTCGCCCGCCGGCTAGTCCTACTGGCGGCCTTGCCGTTGCTGCTGCTCGCCATTCCCGCCGTCTCGGCCGCCACCGCCAGCGCGGCCACCGCCACCGGCTGGATCAGGCTGGCCCATCTTTCGCCAAACACGCCGGCGGTGGACGTTTACCTTTACTCGTTTGGCGACTCGTCCGCCCAGATCGTGCTGCACCACGTTGCCTACGGCACGGTCTCACCGTACGAGCAGGTCCCCACCGGTGACTACACCGTGGCCATGCGCGCGGCGGGCGCGTCCGCCGCCAGCGCACCGGTGCTGTCGGCCAGCGTTGACGTTGTGGCGGGGCGCGCCTACACGGTGGCCGGCCTGGGGCCGGAGTCCGGGCTGCGACTGCAGGTTCTCGATGACCAGCTGGCCACGCCGTCGGGCAAGGCGCTGGTGCGGGTCATCCAGGCCTCGCTCAAGCAGAGCGTGGTCTCGGTCAACTGGGGCGGGCAGGTGCTGGACGGCAGCCTGAAGTTCGGGTCGGTGAGCTCGTACCAGACCGTGTCGCCCGGGACCGCGACTCTGACCGTCAGCGCCGGCGGCGACCAGGCGACCGCCAGCGTCCCGCTTGCCGCCGGCACCGCGCACACGCTCGTGGTTCTCGACGGGCCGAAGGGCCTGCAGATCGACGACCTGCTTGACGCGGCCGGCAGCGGCACCGCCCCGGCCGGCGGGGCAGGCACCGGGTTCGGCGGGATGGCGCCGCGCGGTCCGTCCTCCCCGCTGCCGTGGCTGGCGGCGATCGGCGCCGGACTGCTGCTGGCGGCGGCTGGCGGCCTGCGCCTTCGCTCTCGCCGGGCGCCCGCCGCGGCGGCCGTCGGCAGGCACCACCGGGTCCCCGCCGCCTCTGCGGTCGTAGCCGATGAGTCATACCGGATGAGTCGTCGCGGATGAGCGGCGGCGGCAGGCATGCCCGCCGCCGGGGGATGTCAGGGGGCAGGCGGACGGCCGCCCTGCTGGTCGCGGTCGGCGCTGGTCGCGGCCGGAGCGGGCGCCGTCGGCCTGGCCCTGACCCGTCACCCGGACGTTCCGCAGGCAGCCGCCCTGCAGGCGCTGCCGGTGCCGACCGGCCCGATCGAGGCCGCCCCGGCGACGGGCGCGGCTCAGGTAGCCGAGCCCGTCTCGCTCGTCATCCCGTCCATCGGGGTGACCACCTCGCTCGTGCACTTGGGCCTGACCAGCAGCGGCGCGCTCCAGGTGCCGTCGACCACGACCGTCGCCGGCTGGTACACGGGCAGCCCGCGCCCGGGCGCCATCGGGTCGGCGGTGATCGCGGGCCATATCGACTCGGTCGCCGGGCAGGGGATTTTCTACCGGCTCTCCCAGTTGGAGCGCGGCGACCGGGTCTACGTGCGACGCGCGGACGGGACGCTCGCGGTCTTCGAGGTGACGCAGGTGCAGAGTTACCCGAAGGACGACTTCCCCACCGCCGCCGTCTACGGCCCGGTTCCCGACCGCGGAACTGCGGCTCATCACCTGCGGCGGGACGTTCGACTACAGCACCAGGTCGTACCTCGACAATACGGTCGTCTACGCCGCCGAAACCAGCTGAGCTCGGTCTTGCCCCGCCCCACCTGTGCTCCCACGACTACGCTCGTCACATGGCCCGTTACTTCGACATTCACCCGGACAACCCGCAGCCGCGCCTGATCGCCGCGATCGCCGATATTGTCCGCGCCAACGGCGTGATCGCGTACCCCACCGATTCCTGCTACGCGCTCGGCTGCCAGCTCGGCAACACCGAGGGCATCGCCGGGATCAGGTCGATCCGCCAGCTCGACGACCGGCACCACCTGACGCTGATGTGCCGGGACTTCGCCCAGCTGGGCCAGTTCGCGCAGGTTCCCAACCGGATATTCCGGGCCATCAAGGCGGCCACCCCCGGCAGCTACACGTTCATTCTGCCGGCGACGAAGGAGGTGCCGCGCCGACTCCAGCACCCCGGGAAGAAGACCGTCGGGGTGCGCATCCCCCGGCACGTGGCGACCCAGGCGCTGCTGGCCGAGCTGGGTGAGCCCCTCGTCTCCAGCACCCTGCTGCTGCCGGGCGAAGAGGAGCCGATGACCCAGGGCTGGGAGATCAACGAGCAGTTGGGGCAGGCGCTCGACGGAGTCATCGACTCGGGCGACTGCGGCACCGAGCCCACGACCGTGATCGACTTCTCCGGGGAAGAACCGGAAATCGTGCGTCGCGGGGCGGGCGACACATCCATTTTCGAGTGAATTGCGGCCAGTTGAAAACTGGCTGTCGGGAAATTAAATCTAATCGGCCACAGCGCTCGTAGTCCTGGTAGCGGTGACCCAGGAGTCACGGAAAACCAGAAAGGAGTGCAGAGCCATGTGGTCGAGACATCGAGTAACGCTGGCGGCGACCGCGGGGGCGGTGGGGGCCCTTCTGGCGGTCGGGGTGGCGGTCGCCCCGGCGGCGGGGGCGAGCACGGCTTCCTCGTTCGTGGCCGGCTTCAAGACCATCACCACGGTCGCGTCGACGGTTCCGAAGAACGGGGACGTCAACCCCTACGGAGTCGCGGTGGTCACCCGGAGCAAGGACAGGCTGCACCGGGGCGATGTCCTGGTCAGCAACTTCAACGACAAGGCGAACGCCCAGGGGACGGGCACGACGATCGTCGAAGTGGCGCCGAACCACTCCGTGCGCGTGTTCGCCCAGATCAACGCGGCGCACCTGCCCGGGACGTGTCCGGGCGGTATCGGTCTCACCACCGCGCTGGCGGTCCTCGGCAATGACTGGGTGATCGTCGGCAGCCTGCCCACCACGGGCGGGGACCCGGCCACCGCCAAGGCCGGCTGCCTGCTGGTGCTGAACAGCGACGGCCGGGTGGTGGAGACGTTCCACTCCCACGGCATCAACGGACCCTGGGACATGACCGCGGTCGGCAGCCGCTGGGTCTCCGCTCTGTTCGTCACCAACGTGCTCAACGGCACCGTCGCCGCCAACGGCAAGACGGTCCACGGCGGCACCGTGCTGCGACTGATCGTGACCACGCCCGCCCGCGGGCTGCCCCGGCTGATCGCGGACACCACGGTCGGCTCCGGGTTCCCCGAGCAGACCAACGCCTCCGCCCTCGTCATCGGCCCGACTGGCCTCGGCCTCGGCCGCAACGGGACGCTGTTCGTGGCCGACACCCTCGACAACAGGATCGTCGCCATACCGAACGCGCTGCTGCGCGCCCGCAGCGCGGGGACCGGCCTCACGGTCAGCAGGAACGGCGCCCTCAAGGGCCCGCTGGGCGTTGCCATCGCGCCGAACGGTGACGTCCTCGCCGTCAACTCCCTCAACGGCAACCTGGTGGAAGTCAAGCCGAACGGCGGCCAGGTCGCGGTCAAGAAGCTGGACACGTCCGGCTCCCCGGCCGGCGCCGGGGCGCTGTTCGGCCTCGCCGTCGCGCCGCGCGGCGACGGCGTCTACTTCGTCGACGACGCCACCAACGCCCTGGACCTGCTGCACTAGCCGGCCTGGGGGCGGTGGTGCAGTAAGCGGCGGCTCGGGGGCGGGGTGCGGGCCCCGGCCCCCGGGCCGCTTTCACATCATCTGATTACATTCCGGTACTTGTGTGCAACTTTCAGTATCGTTACCCTTGGATTAGGGCCGAACACAAAATGTAACGATGGATGGTGCCCCCATGACCATCAGGCAGCGAACCCAAGTCGGCATCGTCGGTGCCGGCCCGGCCGGCCTGCTCCTGTCCCACCTGCTCGCCCTGGCCGGCATCGACTCCATCGTGGTCGAGAACCGGAGCCGCTCCTACTGCGAGGCGCGGCAGCGCGCCGGGATGCTCGAATCGACCACCGTGGAACTGCTCCGCGAGGTCGGCCTCGGGCGCAGGCTGGACGCGGAGGGGCTCGAACACGACGGCATCTACCTCCAGTTCGCCGGCGAGCGGCACCACGTGAACTTTCGTGAGCTCACCAACGGCCGCTGGGTCACCATCTACGCGCAGACCGAGATCGTCAAGGACCTGATCGCGGCCCGCATCGCCGACGACGCCGAGCTCGAGTTCAACGTCACCGGGACCGGGGTGAGCGAGCTCGACTCGGACCGCCCGAGGCTCAGCTATACCGATGAGGCCGGGCAGCGGCACGAGGTCGAGTGCGACGCCATCGCCGGCTGCGACGGCTTCCACGGCATCACCCGCCGGTCGATACCAAGCCGCAGCCTGCTCACGGCGACCGAGCGCACCTATCCCTACGGATGGCTCGGCATCCTCGCGCAGGCCCCGCCGTCGACCGACGAGGTCATCTACTGCCGCCACCAGAACGGCTTCGCCCTGCATAGCATGCGCACGCCGGAGATCGGCCGCCTCTACCTCCAGGTGCCCGCGGACGAGGACATCGAGCGCTGGCCCGACGACCGGATCTGGGCCGAGCTCAGGCACCGGATGGCGGTACCGGACTGGGAGCTCACCGACGGCCCGATCCTGGAGAAGAGCATCACCCCGATGCGCTCCTTCGTCGCCGCGCCGATGCGGTACCGGCGGCTGTTCCTAGCCGGGGACGCGGCCCACATCGTGCCGCCGACCGGCGCCAAGGGCCTCAACCTGGCCGTCGCCGACGTCGCCGCGCTCGCCACCGCGCTGGTCCGGCTGGTCCGCGACGGGCGGCCGGAGCTGGCCGACGCGTACTCCGAGCACTGCCTGGAGCGGGTGTGGCGAGCGACCCACCTGGCCTGCTGGATGACGACGATGCTGCACGTGGTTCCCGGGCAGGACGAGTTCGAGTCCGCCCTGCAGCTCGCCCAGCTCCGCAACCTGGTGACCTCGCGCGCCGCCGCCACCATGCTGGCCGAGAACTACACCGGCTACGCCCCGCTCAGGTACGACCCGGCCACCCGACTGGGCCCGGCCGCGCTATGGGCCTCATCGGTGGCGTGACGGGCGAAACCGCGGTCCGTTCGAGATGATGGGTTTTCAAAGCTTTTATCCCGAACGGACCCTGGCTTCGCCTTAACGGCGAACCACTGGGCCCTGTGTGGCTGGTGAATTCCCAGACACGGAGCTCACCCTCGTCCGAACGCGCTGAACAAGCGAAACAGCAAAATGTCCTATTTCTGTCTCGTTGCCAAGATAATAAGCGCGCGATCATGATTGAGTTCGGGAACTCATCGCACAACGCGGCGGCTAGGGAAGATCTTGAAGCGAACGGTCAGAACAGCCGATGGCAGGCGGCTCGCCACTGTGGTGTATGGGGATCCAGAGGGTCGTCCGGTGTTCCTGCTGCACGGAACGCCGGGAAGCCGGATCGGACCGCGCCCGCGCTCGGCCATCCTGCACCGGCTCGGGGTACGGCTGATCTGTTTCGACCGGCCCGGCTATGGCGAGTCCGACCGGCACCCCGGGCGGCGGGTTGCCGACGCCGCCGCCGACGTGTCCGCGATCGCGGACGCCCTCGGCCTGGGGCGGTTCGCGGTAGCCGGCCGGTCCGGGGGCGGTCCGCACGCGCTCGCCTGCGCCGCGCTGCTTTCCGACCGGGTGACCAAGGTGGCGGTGCTGGTCGGCTTGGCCCCGCGCGAGGCCGACGGGCTTGACTGGCTCGACGGCATGACCGAGTCGAACCTCACCGAGTACGAGGCCGCCTCCAGCGGCTATGCGGCGATCGCCGCCGTCACCGAGACCATCGCCAACGCTGTCCGGGCCGATCCCGCCAGCCTGCTCGCCAAGCTCCAGCACGAGCTTCCCGCCGCCGATCTGCGGGTGGTGACCGACACCGGCATTCGCCCCCTGCTTGAGGCGGCGTACGCGGAGGCGCTGCGGACGTCCCCGCACGGCTGGATCGACGATGCGCTGGCCTTCTGGGCGCCGTGGGGATTCGACCCGGCTGCGGTCACCGTCCCTGTCCTGCTGTGGCACGGCGCACGAGATAACCTCTCACCGGTAAGTCACGCCAAGTGGCTCGCGGAGCGCATGCCGAGCGCGGCCGTCGTGGTCCAGGCGGGCGCGGCCCATTTCGGGGCGCTCGATGTGCTCCCCGACATCCTTCGCTGGCTGACAGCGGGCAAGCGCGTGGAATGACGGCGTCCGGGCCTCAGCCTGCCGGATGCGTCAGTAAGTCTGCGGTTCCAGGTCGCGGTTGATCCGCTGGCCCGCGCGCAGCTGCACGATGTCGGGATGATTGCCGCCGAGAACCCGCTCGAGGGCCGCCAGGACGACGGCCGCGAGTTCGTCCGCCTCCGCGAGTCGGCCTTGGGCGCGGAACGTGACGGCGAGATCCGCCTGGCAGACGAGGGTGTCTGGATGCTCGGGGCCGAGCACCCGGGCTAGCTTCTCTTGCGTTGCGCGGTGCAGTGCCTCCCCTGCCTCGAGGTCCTGCGTGTCGCCCAAGCAGTTGGCCAGGTTGATCGCGGCGGACAGGGTCATCGGGTGATCCTCGCCTAGCGTCTGCCGCATCCGCTCGGTGCTGTCCTTGGCACCCTCCAGCGCCTCGGCGAACCTGCCCGAGGAGCGGAGGTAACAGTCGAGGTTGTTGGCGGCCACGAGCGTGTTCGGATGATCATCGCCAAGGGCCGCCTGCAGCGCGCCCTTGACGTCGGTTGCCAGGTCAAGCGCCCGCCGGAAGTCGCCGGCGGTCGCGTAGTCGCAGGCCAGGTTCAGCGCGCAATCCTGCGCCTCGGGTGACTCGCTGCCGTACCGGCGCTTGTACCGGTTGTAGGTGTCCTGGGCCAGCTTCATGGCCTCGGCCTGATCGCCCGCCTTGCGGAGCGAGACCGCCAGGCTGCTGGCCGTGCGGAGCGGCTCGATCATATCGTCGTCGAACACTGCGCGGTACTTTTCCCGCGTGACCCGGAGGAGCTCGACGGAATCCCGGAACGCGCCCTCGGCTCGCATGTCAAGGGCCAGATTGGCGGCCGTGCCGAGGATGTACGGGTGATCGGCGGGCAGCACGATGCGGCGCCTATCCAGCGTCTCCTGGTCGAGGCGGCGGGCGGCCGAGTAGTCGCCGACGAGCCGGTACGAGATCGCGAGATTGTGCGCGCGGCCAGCGTGCGCGGGTAGTCCTCGCCGAACTGGTCCTTGAAGCTGGTCGTAGGTCTGCTGGTCGGAGAGCAGCGCCTCCCGGAACTCGCCGAGCGCCTTGCAGGTCGGCGGCGAGGCTGCCCGCGGTCATCAGCGCGTGCGGATGGTCGATGCCGCAGCACCGCGCGCTGCCGCTCAAGGACGGCCAGGTCGAGATCGCGCGCCTCCCGGTACTTACCCTGTGAGCGCAGCACGTTCGCGATGTGGAACCGCAGGTGCAGGGTCTGCTGGTCGTCCGGGCCGAGCTCCTCGCGCCCAGAGCTGCCTCCAGGCGGTGGGCCAGGTTCGAGGCAGGCCTCGAACTCGCCGACGCTTCCACTGGAAGCGCACCCAGTCGATCAGCAGCTGCCTGGTCCGCGCGTCGTCGCACTCCTCCGCGAACGACGGGTCCGAGGTGCGGCCAGATGACGCTCGTAAGTCGACCAGTTGGACGGGTCGTCGGTCTCACCGCTGGCGCGGGCGCGCTCCGACCAGGATCCCGTGCAGCTCGTGCCGGGCGTCGGTCCTGCTCCTCGAGGCGTCATCTGAGCCCGGATGACGGCCTGGACGAGTCGGTGGATCTGCATGCGAGTTGCTGCCCTGATCGACCTTGACCAGCGCGAACCGGCTGATGTCGCGGATGATCCGGCCCAGCATCAGCCTGCTCGCTGCAGCGCCGATCGTAGGGCAGCAGCGACTGCGATCATCTCCTCGCTGTAGAGCAGGTTCATCGAGATCGGGTCCCGGCGCGAAGAACGCGCACGAGCTGCAGCAGCCGGACGGCCGCCGGCGAGCGGTCCCTGCAGCCGGTCGATGGACATGTTCCAGGTCGTCCACCACCGGCAGTCGGGTAGTCCGACGGCTGGTTCGAGCGCCAGGATCCGGGTGGCTGCGGGTCGACAGCTGCTCGGATATAGGCATCGAGCGGGCATCCCAGTCTGCTCAAGCCAGGCGCTTGCCTGCTCGATCGCCAGCGGCAGGTCGCCCAGCGCTTCCGCGACCCGGCCGCGTCCGTCCTCGGTCGAGGCTCGGCACGTGGCGGCAGCAGGTGCGCGACGCTCTCCTCGCGCGGTGAAGACGTCCACTTCCAGCAGGCTCGGCGCTGACTGCGCCCAGGTCTGGTTGCGCGAGGTGATCAGGACGTGCCCGCTGCCCGTCGGGCAGGTAGCGGCTCGAGCTGCTCGGGGTCGTCGGCGTTGTCGAAGATCAGCAGCCAGCGCGCGGATGGCATCGCCCCGGCGCAGCTCCTCCAGCGCGGCCTCGGCCGCCTCGGCCACGTTGTCGCCGACGCTGCAGGTCCAGTCTTGCTCGGCCAGGTCGGCCAGCGACTAGGCTGATCTCGCTCTGGCCGCTCCGACGGCACCCACCAGACCAGGTCGTAGTCGGCCATGAAACGGTGCGCGTACTCCAGCGCCAGCTGGGTCTTGCCTACCCCGCCCAGGCCGTACAGCGCCTGCGGCGACCAGGACCACCGGCGCCGCTGCCGGCGAGCTTGTCGCGCAGCTGTTCCAGGGTCGCGGCGCGGCCGGTGAAGTCGGCGTTCCTGGCCGGGACGTTCCAGATCCGCGGGATCGGTACCGGGGAAGCGCGGCCCGTCGGCCGGTGCGGCCACCGCTCCGGCAGGCTGCGCTGGCCGGTCCAAGGCCCACAGCAGCCGCGCCGTCGCCTGCCGGCGTCCGTCCAGTCGGCCAGGTCGATGATGCTGTCGGCTCGCTGAACGGCTCGGTTATGCTGCACGTCGCTGACCCGGACCGGGACGAGCTGCCGCGGATGCCGGCGCGCGTCCGCCGCCGATAGCGCCCGCCACAGCGACCTGGCGCCTGCGGTGAGTGCATGTAAGCCGGCGGAGCAGCACGGCGATGCGTCCGGGGCGACGGCCTCGAAGCGATGCCTCGGCCTGCGGAGTTCGCACGCCAGCGGTGACACGGTGCACCTGCGGCATCGACCCGGAAGCCCGTCCGGGTCGAGGACGGCCTCGATCCAGTCCGCCCACATCCGGTCCTCGGGCGCGTAGCTACAGGTACGACCTGGGTGAGGCGCGGCCGGCGGCCGACGGGTGAACGCCTCCTTGTACTGCAGCCGCAGCTCGTCGGCCATCGGCGGCATGCGCGGTCACGTCGTCCTGCGGTCACCGCGCCGGTGAGCCGCTCGAACGACGGCCAGCAGCGAGGTCGGCGAGCCCGGGGCGTCGCCGAAGGTGGCCAGGATCTCCTCGTAGGCGTAGAACGGCCGGTACGGGACCTCGACCGCGGCCCAGTAGCGTCGTCAGTCGCTCCGTCGGTCATGCCCTGCGGGAAGCCCTCGAACCGGCGCGCGGGCCAGCGTCCGGCCGGCGTCCAGCCTTCTCCTTCTCGCCGTCCTCGATGCGCATCGGCACCGGCAGCACCCTGATGTTCCGGTCGCGGTATCTGCTCGCTGATCTGGTGGGCGACCCTGGCCGCGCCCTCAATGCTCTGGTTGCTCAGCGTGAAGCACACCGTCGAGGACGTCGGGCAGTTGCGATCGTGCAGATGTCGGCCACGTCGGAGAGCCCGGTGCGGCTGTCGATCAGCACGTAGTCGTAGTTCGCGCTTCATGTCCGCGCGCATCGCCTCGAAGAAGCGGCCACCGCCCAGCCGCTCGTAGAAGTTGTCCCAGTCGAGGCGAGCCGACGGCGGCGGAGTAGTCGCGGTTCTGCCGCCCGGCGGAAAGGAAGTCGAGCTTCCCCTCGCCGAGGAAGTGCCCACTCCAGGGAGACGGCGTGACGGTCGACGCGCGCGTACTCCAGGTACCAGTCATCGGGGCGCGGCGCGGCTCGGTCAAGGGAGGCGCGTGGCGTAGTCGTTGATCATGTCGATCACGCCGGGGGTTGCGCTCACCGTCGACTCGTCGAGGAAGGGGAGGAAGAACCTGTGCAGGCCGGGGGACTCCAGGTCCCAGTCGACGACCAGCACCCGCCTGCCGCTCGCGGCGAGGATCCAGGCGACGTTGGCCAGCGCCATCGTCCGGCCGGTGCCTCCCTTGTAGGAGTAGAACGTGACGACTCGGCCGTTGCGCGACGCACTCACTGTAAGCCTCCAGGGCTTTTTCCTCGGCCTACTGCAGTCGCGGCCGCAGCGTGACCGGGCCCACGTCGGCCGGCGCGGGCGCATCCTTGTGGTATCGCTTCAACATGATCATCGCCATGTCGGGAAGAAGCTGCGCCAAGTCCTGAATTGTCGGTATTCCGTCCGCAGCCATGCGGCAGCGCCTGGGAACACCGGATAGTTTCAGTCCCAGATATTGCTCTAGTTTCACGCGGAGCACATCCGTCTCGGCGACAAGTCCTCGATCATCACTATTCCAGGGGATCATCACGCTGACCCACGGCACTGCCAGCTCATTAAGCCGGCGCAACTGCTCGTAATGAGCATCCGACAAAACGACCCACGCGTCAACGAGACATATCCCCGGCGCCGTGGTTCGTTCACGTGCGCCATTACCAAGCGTATCCGCGTCGAATGAATCGACGAGCGGATCACAGCCGAGACAATTCCTAGCCAGCTCAACCGCGTATTCAGCCACCGGCTGCGGATAGTTCGGCTGATAGGGAGACCAGGACCGCGGCGTGGCACCGTAATAGTCCCTTGACCGTCCCTGCGGCAGCGTCGACGTGTCGTGCGCGAGCACTGTGATCTGCAGATGACCGCTGGTTGTGCGCCGGGCGCTCGTCGGCCCGAACGCGCTGGAGAGCGACTCGAAATCCTTTCGCTCCATGCTCTGCACGTCGTCGTTCCCGTGGGCGACGCTCTTGTCTCCGACCTCGATGATCCGCTCGGCCAGACGGTGCACCGCCCGCTGGTAGTCCGCATGGAAGTTCCGTAGCTTGATGAGCCCGTAGAACCCGTCCGCGCAGTATCGTTCGCCGAGGTCCGGGTGACTGTACTGGAAGGTCTGGGCGATCGCGGGTATCTGCTGGCGGTCGAGCCGCGTCCACAGGGCGGGCACGATCGCGTCCACTCGCTCACCGCCGCGCGCCCGGTGCGTCACCTCGCGCCGGGCGAAGGCGAACCACTCGCGACCGCAGTTGGCGCTCTCGAAGTACCGTCGCGAATAGAGCGGCACGAACACCCGGCAATTCTTGATTGCGTCTATAAGCGCCGGCGACCACTCGGCGCCAACCTTGTTCTCAACGTCCATGAAGCCTGCTTCTGAAGGCTGCACGTCGGTCATTTGCAGGATGGCGTCGCACAGGTCCCTGTAGAGTTTGCGCACCCAGCGGTCGGGGTTATCCCGGTCGGCGGGATCGCGCTTGGGCGTCCGTGCGTAACTGAGGAAAAAGTACGGACGAACGTCCTGGCTCACCCCGTCCAGGACGCGTCGTTCGCCAGCGGGCATGGACCGTCCCTCCCGGGCAGCGGCGCCTAAACCCATGCCGGCGCCTGCCCCTATCGACGGTAGCGAAAATTCGCTGCCGCTGCCAGAGGCAGGGTGCCCTCTGCCTCGCCGGACTGCGGGTCGAGAATTGCCAATACCACCGTAGGAGGGGATTGCGCGGCCTTCGACTAGCGAATGCCGAGTGCCTTGCCCGGGGCGGATATGGCGGTCCGCATGCCTTCGACAAACCGAGCGCCCAGCGGGGTCAGCGAATTCGAACCTGTCAGCGTGTCGATTGCCTCCGACGTGTGCGCACGCCAGCGCACGTACCGTTGACGGGCTTCGGCGTGGTCGAATTCGCGTAGTTCCGCGCGGGCGCGCCAGAACTCGGTGACCGCCAGGTTCGCGTACGCGCCCTGCAGCATCCCTTCAAGCGGTCGCGACCGTGCTTGTGTTGGCGCTTGATCGGACCGATTGTCCACCCGGGCAACGAGGTCAAGCAGTTCGAGCAGGCCGGCCAGCTTCACATACTGGAATTCGCGGATCAGCTCTAGCGCCAGGGTGGTCGGCTCGGCGGGCAGCGCGGTCTCGATGGCGCCGAAGGCGCGCCGCGCCGCCGGCCGGGGAAGTCGCGTTCCCGCCCCGGCCGACGCCGGCGTTAGCACGGTCAGACCCGCCGCGAGGGCCGGACCGTAAGCTGGGTGGTTGGTTTGGATCTGCTGCCAGGCGAGAGCAAAGTCGCGCTGCGATCGAGCGAACTCCTCGTCGGTCAATCGCGGCGCGGTGGACTCCTGGTCATTCTCTCGGTAGAAGTCGGTGTCCTCGCAGGCGACCCGGATGCCCGGCGCTGAGAGCACGCGAATCGGCTCCCAGACGGCGCTTAGGCCGGTAACCCCGCCTGCTCGAGTGCCGTCGGGTGCGTACGGCTCCGCCTGGCAAGGCTCATTGGCCAGCAGGCTGGCCCGCGGCAGCCGCAGGCCGTCCGCTCCAATTCGCATCCGCAGCCAGTCGGCGTCCAAGTCGAGGAGCACCCATTCTGTCCGGCCACCCGGCGGCACGTCATCGGCCCGCTTGATCACGAGCCGGCCAAGTCCAGGCAGGTGCACCGCGCCTGCGACCATCGCCACGGTCAGCTGCGCCGCGGCCCTCCCCCTGATCGCGACGGCCGCCGCGACCGCCCCGAGATGGTCGAGATCCGCCAGGAGGGCCGTCCCGACGTGATCGGTCGCAGCGTAGCCGCCTGGTCGGCCCGATGACGGCAGCCGGTCGAGGCAGCGGTCCGCCCACGCACGCACGTACGGGTGCCCGAGCACGCTGTCCAGCGCACCCCGGCGATCGCCGTCCGAGACGGTAAGCACCTGCCAGGCCGCTTTCATCCTGTCCTTGACCGCTGCCGGGACGGCCGACGTGCTCATGCCGGCCTGGTAGACGGCGGTCAGCAAGGCGCGACGGAGGGACCGCTGGGCCTGGGTAAGTTCGCGGATGGCCTCGGCGCCGCCCAGGCCGACCGCCAGCTCAGCGAGCACACTGCCGCTGATCACATGGTTTGGGTTCCACCGCCCGAACGCGGACAGGCGGGGCAGCGCCGCCTTGGCATGCTCAATTAGTTTGATCAGGTCGCCGCAGTAGACAGACGGATTGTCGAATGCAGATCCCGACTTGTAGCGGTGAGCGTACATGCCGCCGCCACAGATTGTCACGACTGGGCACTGCCTGCAGGCGGCGGACAGTCCTGCGAATCCACGCTGTCGGGCAGCCAGGCCGGGATGCTCGAGGACGGCGTCAACAGAATGCCGGAAAACGTCAAGGCCTGTGGCCGGCGCGCCCTCGTACGCCACCTTGAGCGAGTCAGCCTGCTCGTACGTGCCATCGGTCTCGATGACGACCATACGTACCGGCGTGAGGCCGAGCGCCTCGGTACTGCTTGGGCCGCCGCCCAGCATGTCGATGATCGAGTCGAATGTCCTGATCCTGACCGGTCGTCCGTCGGCCTGCCAGCGATCGAAGATGGAGATCAGCCAGTCGGCGTACTGAGCGGCGGAGGCATCCGTCCGCGCAGGGGGGCTATCCCAGGTCGCGTGGGGCAACAGGAAATCCAGCCGAGGCGGGCTCAGCCGCAGCAACGACTCATAAACGTCCAGCGGGTCGTTGGCGACGTCAATAGTGGTGAGGAGCCCCGCGTACAGGTGCAGAAAGCGGTCGCTCGAGAGCAGTCGGATGCCACGGACAGCCTGGTCGTAGCTGCTGCGCCCATCGCGATAGGTGCGATGCCTGTCGTTTGCAGCGCGGTTCCCGTCGAGAGAGACGCCGACGCGCACGTCGTACTCATCGAAGAGCTCGCAGAACTCCTCGGTCAGCCGCACTCCGTTGGTATGCACCCGGATCTGGAGTCGGCAGAGGCCGCCGAGCGTCCCCGTCAGCTCGGCTAGGATGCGGCGAAGACCGGATACCCCGGCGAGCAGCGGCTCGCCGCCATGCAGCACTACCTCGACGGCAGGCAGATCGTGGGTCTTGACATGCTCCGCGATCCGCATCGCGGCCTGCGAGGCGACCTCTTCCGAGATGCCCCGAGGGCGGCCACGCCAGCTCTGGTCCGCGCTCTCGTAGACGTAGCAGTGATCGCATGCCAAATCGCAGCGACTGTGCACCTTGAGGACAAATTGGACCGCTGACATGAACCCGCGCCAGCCCCTTGCGCACTCTTGTTATATGGACGACTGAAACGCGGCCGCCGACACCAGGTCCGCTGAGGCGCCGGGCAGCACCCGGCCGATTGCGCTCCCAAGCATGTGCGAGCCAAGGGCCGACAACTCGGCCAGTGGGATGTCACGCAGATCGGCGACCAAGGTCGGGACAGCTGACCGCAGTTCTTCGTTGGGAACCATGTTTCGTCCTAATATCTTCGAGCCTGGTGGCTATTGGTCGACAGCAAGTTACACACGTACTGTCGCGTGCCTTGCTTCCTGCAGCGGAAACTCGACCGTCCATCCCGGCCGTGTCCCCGCCACCTGCCCATACGACGCCGAATGAGTCGGTCAGCCTGGTTACCAGGTCTCGTCCACACCGCTTCGCGACCCGCTCATTGTAGCGGCACGAGGCATCGGTACGCATAAAGTCCCCTACCCATTTTAGCATCGTTTCATGTTGGCAATCTGGTGTTGCAAGGACTCTCGCCAATGTGGTGTTACACAAGTGTGCATATATCCGTGTTGACGTCGAGACCTTTGGCCCTTTCGTCTGGGATGCGTTCGACATCGTTGCAAAGATATGGACGGGTGCCGATGATTGGCGTGAGAACTCATCGCAGGACCGCGGGCTGGGGAGACCTTGAACCGGACCGAGATCCACCGGCGACGGCAGCCGGCGAGCCGCGGGCGGCCGGACCTGTCGCTGGTGCGGCTGCTGGCTCGGGACGCGCGGTCCCCCGGCCGGATTCTCGTCATCCTGCGCCTTCGATCGATGCTGGCCCAGGTCGCCGCGCTCGGCCGTCAGTGGGCGCCGGTCGGCCAGGTCCCCTCCGGCAGCTTCATCGAGCTCAGCCAGGCCGATCTCGAGCGGGTGGCGGCGGCCGGCGCGCGCTCGCGTGGCCGACGTGAGCAGGCAGCTGGCGCGGCTTGAGCGGGCCGGCTTGCTGCCGATCGTGCCGGCCGGCGGCCCGGTGGCGGCGGCCTGCTTCGAGCGCGTCGGGGTAGTGAGCGCCCGCGGCTGGACGTCCCGACTGCACTGGACGCTGCCCTCGGGCGAGAGGCTGTTCGGCGACGCCGGGGACTGGCACGTGGTCGATGGCGCCGGCACGGCCAGGACCGTCACCGACTCGGAGTTCCGGTCAAGCCACGTACCGCTCCGCGACGGGCGCTGGCAGCGCGTCGGCGTCTTCCGCGCCTGGCAGGTCGCGGAGGCGGTGGTGCTGAGGACCAAGGAGGGCAGCGCGACCGCACGGCCGGGAGACTGGGTGGTCGAGGGACCGGGCGGCGAGCGCTGGCCGGTCAGCGACGGGCAGTTCCGGCGCGGCTACCGCCTGCGCCAGGACCGGGCCGCAACGGCGGGCCAGGCAAGCGCGCCCGCGGCGATCAGCAGCAGGACCGCCCCGACGATCTCGTAGCGGAGCGTGCCGGTGACGTACGGGGCCGCCCAGCTGTCCTGGAAGCCGAACATGCCGACCTCGACGTCGATGACCAGGGCGGCCACCGAGACGACCATGAATCCCGCCGCCAGCAGGACCGCGAAGAGCCGGCGGGCGACGACGAGGAGCACGGCGAGCAGGATCCCGGCGATGCCCTGCAGGAGGAAGAGCGGGCCGATGGTGGGGATGGCGCTGTACGGGTACGGCTGCCTGCCCCACAGATACAGGTGGATGTAGCCCGAGTAAGCGGTGAGTCCCGCGCCGGCGATGATCAGCAGCAGCATGACCGCCCGCGCCGGCCTTGACCGCCAGGGCCCGGGGCTGCGCGTCAGCAGCAGGTCGAGCCACCACGGCCTGCCTGCAGAGACCGCTTTGCTTGGCACGTCCACATGGCTGGACACATCTGCCTCCCCTGCCCCATCACTGGCCGTGACGCGAAATCGCCTCGATACCCGGTACCTCTTATACGGTTCCGGCTGGCCATCGGATTGAGGCTAGGAAAATAATTTTAGTTTCCTATGAAAATGGCGCTCGCCCCGGTACCTGCTATCGGAACCGAGGCGGGCGCCCTTCTCATGATTTAAACCGTTTTCAGGCCTTGCCGGCGAGGCGCCAGCCCTCCGCGTAGTGCTCCCGGGCCTCGGCCGAGAACGGCACCGGCGAGACGGTGGCGCGCACCTCCACCTGCTTGTGCGGTCGCTCGACGGAGGCCTTGAGCGAGCCGCCGTCCGGCTCGCCCCAGACCAGCGTCACCTCGGTGCCGACCTCGATAGCCGGGTCGATGACGCCGAGTGAGAGCTCGAGCCGCTCGTTGTGGCTGTAGCCGGTGAACAGCGACAGGCCGACGAGCCTGCCGTCGAGCGACACCGCGTCGTAGTTCGACGACGAGTAGTTCGAGATCGGCACGTCCAGGCCCTTGGCCGGGATCTCGTCGGTGAACAGGGAGGCCGCGATCCTCCCCGCGTCCTCCTTGTTCCAGGCCAGCGTCACCTTCCGGCGCTGCGACGGCTTGTCCATTGCCTCAAGCGCCTCGCGGCCGATGAAGTCGTGGTCGAACCGCACCATGTGGCCGTAGCCGAGTTCGTACGGGGTGAGGTAGTAGTCCTCGATGTTGTCGGACACGAAGCTGCCGCCGAGCGTGCCCGCAAAGCCCTCGTAGCCGACCGCCGGGAGCCACTCGCGGTACGCCTTCAGCTTCTCGCCGGTGTAGATGGCCGGCAGCGGCGACGGGATCCAGCCGGACTCGAGGGTGTTGGACGCGTAGGCGCGGGAGCCGACCGGGGTGAGGCCGAACTCCTCGCCCGCCTCCAGGATCGCGTCCCGGATCTCGAAGTACTCCTCGTACGGGCCGAAGACCTCGAGACCGGGCTGGCCGGACATGCCGTGCCTGAGCGCCGCGACCTTCTTGCCCTTGATGTTGATGAAGTCAGTGCGGAAGAACTTGATGTCCGCTATCGGGCCGCCGTTGAGCTTCTCGATCACCTGGGAGGCGTTCGGCCCCTGGATCTGGAACCGGTACTGCGTCCTGGTCACGGCCTTGCCCAGCGGGCGCGACGGCGAGCGGTCGTCCCGGACGAGCTCGACGTTCCAGTCGCCGGTCTCCGCGTGGAACTGGATCCAGTTCACGCTCGGCACCCGGCCGACGAACTCGTAGACGTCCTCCTCGAGGTGGAACAGGATGCCGTCGCCGATTACATAGCCGTCGTAGGTGACCGGCACCAGCTGCTTGGCCATGTTCGTGGGGAAGTTCTTGAACGTGTTGAAGCCGATGTAGGAGATCAGCTTGAGGGCGTCCGGACCCTTAATGTAGAGGTTAGCCATGTGGTGGCTCTGGTCGAACAGCACCGCGGCCTGCTGCCAGGCGACCTGCTCGGCCTTCCAGTTGGAGAACTCGGTCGGGACGACCGGATAGACGTAAGCGCCCTCCTGGGAGTTCCGCAGCAGCTCAACGGGGTTGGCCGTCTGCAGCAGATCCTCAAGGCTTCGCTGCGTCATACTAGGGTTCCTGCCTTCCTTTGCTACTACGCGTTACCCCCGGCCAGCCGGGTATTGCGTCCCGGCCGGCGGCCCGATGACCATGATCTACCTCTGCCGTCACCGTGTCGCTGTTGCTTTCACACGAATTGGGACCGACCCCTTCGTGGCCGACGACAGCCACCGCAGGCCGTCCGAAGACGGCCGACCGCGCAGGTAGCACGGGTGATCTGGGAAACTGCGGTCGGCCTGCGGGCACCCGCCGAGGCAGTTATCGTTGCCAGGCAACAAACGCCAGGGGCGGCCGTGACCGGTCACAGTCGGCCATTGGCCGACGATTGACCTGCATCAGCTGCGCAACACAGCACCACAGCCCTAAGACATTTCTGTACGCTCAGACACAATGGTGTCTACATGGCGCACTTACGCGCATCGGGCACCGCAGGGCGGAATATCGCAGGAGTGACTACATGGCCGTCGGCACCTCTCCACGCCAGTCAGCCAAGCGCGCGGCGAGCCATTCGACCGACGTCCATTTCATCGCCGACCTCATAACTCCGGTCAGCTGCCTGCTGGTGCTGTGGGGAGCGCTGGCGGCGGTGCTGCTGAGCGGCGCGCCGGACCGGCTGCACTGGCTCGGGTCGGCCCTGCGGGGGCACCGCGCGCTGGTCGGCTCGACTGTGCTGGCGGGTACCGGGCTGATCGTCGTCCTGGTCGCGGCCCTGCTCATGAACAGGTTCGCGCGCCGGGTCGAGCGCGCGGCGGAGGGACGCGTCGCGGCCGCCCAACGCGGCGCCTATGAGCAGGCCGCGGTGGCCGAGGCGGCGGAGGCGGCGCTGCGCAACGGCTTCCGGCAGATCCTGGCCAGCCTGGGCAGGAGGAACCAGTCGCTGCTGCACCGGCAGCTGCGCATCATCGACACCCTGGAGCAGCAGGCGTCGAGCCCGGGTGCGCTGGCCGAGCTGTTCGCCCTCGACCACCTCACCACCCGGATGCGACGGCACGCGGAGAGCCTCACGGTCTTGTCCGGCGCCGCCCCCGGGCGCTCGTGGAGCGGCCCGGTGCCGATCATTGACGTCATGCGCGCGGCCGCGGCCGAGGTCGAGGACTACACCCGGGTCACCGTCATCTCCGGCGCGGAGGAGGCGGTGGCCGCCGTCGCCGTCACCGACATGATCCACCTGCTGGCCGAGCTGATCGAGAACGCCACCCTGTTCTCCCCGTCGAGCACCCGGGTCGAGATTCGGGCGGAGCGGGTCGCCAACGGCTTCGCCGTCGAGGTAACCGACCGGGGCCTCGGGATTCCGGCTGACCAGCTCCGTGAGCTCAACGCCCAGCTGGCCGAGCCGCTGGACGTCGGCCTGGCCGACGCCGACCGGCTCGGCCTGTTCGTCGCCGGGCGGCTGGCCGCCCGGCATGGCGTCCACGTCGCGCTGGGCCCGTCGCCCTACCTCGGCACCAAGGCGATCGTGGTGCTGCCGGACGCCATCATGGTTTCCGACCCGGCTATCCAGGGCGAGTACGGCGAACCCCAGCGGGGCGACTCCACCCGGCTCAACCTGCGCGCACCGCAGGTGCTCTCGCTGACCGATCCGGTCCAGCGGGAACCGGGCGCGGCCGACGGCGGCGGCCCGGCCGAGGCGCTGGCGGCCAGGCCGGCCCCGGGCGCGCTGCACGGCCTGCCGCAGCGGGTCCGGCCCGACAGCCAGCCGGCCGGCGACGCGGACCTGACGGTGACGCCGGCCGGAGGAATCCCCAGGCACGTCCCGGTCGAGGCCCCCACCCCGGACGACGCGCGCAGCCTGGCGGCCTCACTGCAGAGCAGCTGGCACCGGAGCCGGGATACGCAGCCGCCCGCCCCGCCGCTGACCGCCCGGGTCCGCCGGAGCGACGATGACAATGCCGACGCTGGCTTTGACGACGCTGGCTTTGACGACGCTGCCGATAACGAGGAGGCATGATGGCTGGGATGGCCGATGGGAGTATGCCCGGGCGAGACCTCGCCTGGCTGCTGGACGATCTGGCCGACCGGGTACGGGATTTCCGCCGGGCCGTGATCCTTTCCCGCGACGGCCTGCTCATCGCCAACTCGAGCGATCTGACCCGCGACGACGCGGATCATCTGTCGGCGGTCGCGGCCGCCGTGCAGAGCCTCGCGGCGGGCACCGGCGACCGCTTCGCGGCCGGGCGCGTACGGCAGACGATCATCGAGCTCGAGCACGGAATCCTGTTCGTCATCGCGGCGGGCGAGGGCAGCTGCCTGGCGGCGCTCTGCCCGGCCGACGCCGACGCCGGCGCCGTCGCCTACGAGATGGCCATGCTGGTGAAACGGGCCCGCCCGCATCTAGCCGCACTGCCGAGATTCCCGTCCGCCATCGTCCAGGCCGAGTGATCACGGTGCCCGCTGGCGACAGATGGCGGGGGCGCAGCTCCGGCCCCGTGGTACGACCGTACGCAGTGACCGGCGGCCGGACCGAGCCCGCCGACGGCGAGGTCCTCGACCTCATCGCCGTCGTGGTCGCCACCGGGCTGCCAGCCGGGCCCGAGGCCGAGCGCTCGTCACCCGAGCACCGGCGGCTTCTCGCCCTGTGCGAGCAGCAGATCACGGTGGCCGACCTCGCGGCGGACACCGCGCTGCCGGTGGGCGTGGTGCGCGTGCTGATCGCCGACCTGACCCAGCAGGGAGCTGTCACCGTGGTGCGGCAGCGACCGACCGACCAACGATCCGAGAAGAACGTGCTCCAGGAGATACTCGATGGCCTCCGCGCACTCTGACAACGCCGGGGCGCCCGTCTGGACGGGTTCAGCGCCCGGGCTCGCTCACGGCTTCATCGACCGGCCGGAGACGGGCGCGGTGCTTGACGGCTCGCTCGTTCCCGGCGCCGCGGTCGCGCTGGTGTCCGGCATCCCCGGCGGCGGCGGCCGCGACTGGCGGGAGTCGTGCGGCAAGACCCAGCTGGCGGTGTACACCGCCCAGTCGCTGTGGCAGTCGGGCGCGGTCGACCTGGTCATCTGGCTGACCGCCACCACCCGCGCGTCGGTGCTGTCCGGCTACGCGGCGGCCGCGGCCGCGGTCGGCAGCCAGTTCACCGGCAACGCCGACACGGTGACGGCCCGCTTCCTCAGCTGGCTGCGCGACACCGACCGGCCCTGGCTGGTGGTACTTGACGACCTCACCGCGGCGGTCGCCCTCGACGACGGGTTCCCCTGGCCGGCCGGGCCGTCCGGCCGGGTCCTGGTCACCACCGCCGAGCCCGGTTCCCTGTTCGGGCGGGGCGCGCACGTCGTCCCGGTCGGCCCGTTCAGCCGCCGGGAATCGCTCACCTACCTCGTCGGCCGGCTGACCACGGACCTGGATCAGCGTCAGGGCGCCATCGACCTGGTCGGTGACCTGGACGGCGAGCCACTGGCGTTGGCGCAGGCGAGCGCGGTGATCGCCAGCTCGGAACTGACCTGTCACGACTACCGCGAGCACTTTGCCTACCGGCGCGACCAGGCGGGCGGGGGCGGCGCGGCCGGCGGCTCGCCCGCGGCGGGCGCGATCACCTGGTCGCTCTCGGTCGACCACGCCGACCTGCTGTCACCGGGTACCGCCCAGTCGCTGCTGGTGCTCACGGCGCTGCTCGACGGCAACGCGATCCCCACCGCGGTCCTGACCGCCAACGCGGCCCGCGAATACGCCACCGCCGCCGTCGGCGGCTCGGCGGCGACCCTCGCCAACGCGATCACCTCACTTGAGCAGGCGGGCCTGCTGTTCGCCAGTCCCGCAGCCGGGCCCGCCCGCCGCGGCCGACGGTCCGGCCTCGGCCCCGGCCATGATGCAGATGAGCTGGCTGGTGCAGGCGGCCGTGCGCGCGGCGATGCCGGACGGGATGCTCAAGGGCGCGGCCATGGCGGCGGCCGATGCCCTGCTCCAGGCGTGGCCGGCCGACGACCAGCCGGAGTGGCTGGCCCGCAGCCTGCGCTCGTGCGCCGAGACCCTGCGGCACGCGGCCGGAGACCTGCTCTGGCAGGGCGGCTGCCACGCGCTGCTGCTGCGGGCCGGGCAGAGCCTCGACGCCGCCCGGCTGGGCGGGCCCGCGGTCGCCTACTGGCAGGAGCTGGCCGCGACCGGCGAGCGGATGCTGGGACTCGAGCACCCGGTGTTCTTCCAGATCAACGAGCGGCTCGCGCAGGCCTACCTGGCGGCCGGGCAGGCGCCGGTCGCCGTCTCGCTGCTTCAGTGGGTGTGGTCGGAGCGGGCGCGCAGGCGCGGTCCGGATCACCCCGGCACGATCGAGGCCGCCCGTAACCTCGGCCTCGCCCTGGTCAGCGCGGGCCGGTTCAACGAGGCCGTCGTGGTGCTGACCGAGGTGGTCAGCGGGCGCGAGCGGTCGCAGGGGGTGAACAGCCTCGACGCGCTCACCGCGCACGAGGACCTCGGCGTCGCCTACCGCGCGGCGGGCTCGATCTTCGAGGCGATCATGGTGTACCGCCGGACGCTGGCCGAGCGCGAGCGGATCCAGGGCCAGCGGCACCCGGACGTCACCGCCACCAGACAGCAGCTGGCCGAGGCCTACCTGGCCGACGGCAGGCCCAAGGCCGCGATCTCGCAGTACGAGAAGGTGGTGTCGGACCGGGAGCGCGACCTCGGCCCCGACCACCTGCTCACGGTGGCCGCGCGCGGCGCGCTCGGCGCGGCCTGCCATGCCGGCGGCAAGATGGCCGCCGCGGTGCGGCTGGGCGAGCAGACCCGGACCGGCTACACGCGCCTGCTCGGCGTCGACCACCCCGACACCCTGACCGCCAGCCTGCACCTCGCGAACGCCTACCTCAGCGTCGGCCGCAACGGCGACGCGGTCAAGGTCCTCGAGGACACGGTCGAGCGCTGCAACGCCACCCTGACGCCGTCCGATCCGCTCCGGATCGCGGCCCAGACCAGCTGGCAGAACGTCGGACGGTCGTAGCGTGACCGCCCGGGCGGTCACGCCCGGGCAGTCGTCCCATGGCAGTCGTCACCCGGGTGGCCGCCAGCCGATCAGCCGGCGTCGCTCTCCCGCTGGACCTGGAAGAACGGCGACCGCAGCCAGAACCGCGCGACGAGCATCATGAGCACGCCGGAAATGAGGATGCCGGCCACCGACCAGTTTTGCGCCGCAGGCGCCGTGGTCATGTACTTCACCACCATCCAGACCAGGAACCCGGCCGATGCGACCGGCGCGATGCCGAGGATCACCGCGCCCCAGACGCCGGAGAAGACGCGGCGCCGGTAGTAGACGACGGCCGCGAGCGCGGTCAGAACGTAGAACATCGCGAACACCAGGCCGGTGATGTCGACCACGTCGTTGAAGGCGTTCTGGACCGAGGTGGCGAGCAGGTAGACCCAGCCGAGGGCGACGACCGCCACCCCGAAGACGATGCTGGCCGAGGCGGGGGTGGCGAACCGTCGGTTCACGTTCGCCAGGAGCCCAGGCAGCGCCCGGTAGCTGGCCATCCCGTAGATGATCCGCGCGCCCACCACGATGCCCGCACCGGTGGTGGCGATGGCCGAGAGCGCGATGGCCAGCGCCATCACCTTGGCCCAATCGCCGCCGCCGAGGGCCTGCGCCACCGAGACCAGCGGCGCCGCGCTCGCCTGGAGGTTCTTCGGCGAGATGACGCCCTGCAGGCCGACCTGGGCCACCGTGTAGATCACGGCGAGCAGCGCGACCGCGATGACCGCGGCCCGGCCCGGGTTGGCGTGCCGGTGCCTGACCTCTTCGTTGACGTAGATGCTGCCGTCCCAGCCGCTGTAGGCGAACACGGCGATCAGGAACCCGGCGACGATGCTGCCCTGCCCGCCGACTCCGCTCAGGCTGAACCAGCCGCTGGTGAGGTGATAGGTGCCGGGGTGGTGCCCGAGCACGTAGCACAGCCCCCAGATCGACATCCCGACCAGGATCGCGTACTCGACCACCGCCATGACGACCTGGACCCGGGCGGTGATCCGGATGCCGACGACCGCGATCGCGGTCATCACCACCCCGACCGCGGTCGCGATGAGGACGTTGGGCCAGGTGCTAGCGGCCGAGTTGGTGAAGACGGCGAGCACCGAGGGCCCGAGGATCACCACCCCGCTCAGCGTTCCGACCACGAACCCGACGATCATCAGCCAGCCGGTCAGGAAGCCGAGGTAGGGGTTGATCGCCCGGCCGACCCATTCGAACGACGCCCCCGCGTTCGCGTTCCACATGTTCAGTCGCCGGTACGCGTTCGCGATGATCAGCATCGGGACCGCGCTGATCAGCAGGACCGGCCCGCCGCCGTAGGCCGACGCCGCCGCGAGCGCCGCCAGCGAGATCGCGACCACCGCCGCCGGGGCGGACGAGGCCATGCCGATGACGGTGTCCTGCGCTACGCCGATCGCGTCCGGCTCGAGCCCCCCGGCGGTGGTCGAGGTCGTTCCCGGAAGCGCGGGCGCGGACGGCTCCGGCATGGTTCTCCTCAGAAGGTTCGCGTGCTCGCGGACGTTAGGCCGGACCGCCTGGCCCCGAGCCGGTGCGATTGTAACGGCCATTTCGGGCATTTGGCTATAGGCCGACATAACACCACAGCAGTTCTGTACGCTCAGACCCGATGGCGTCGAGACGACACTTTGGCGCTTGCAGTTCCACCCGCGACACAAATTCGCAGGAGCTAATATATGGGCGTTCCTAGCCCGCCAGGCCAGGCGCACCCACGCATGCTAAGCCATCCGGACAGCCCATCCGGTGGCGAGGAAGGGTTATGGCTGTGTTGCCTGACGGCGGAGCTCCTTTGCGGGATCTTGCCTGGCTCCTTGATGATCTCGCGGACCGGCTGGCCGACTTTCGCCGGGCCGTCATTCTCTCCCGTGACGGCCTGCTCATCGCCGCCTCGAGGGACCTGTCGCGCGAGGACGCCGAGCACCTGTCGGCGGTCGCGGCGGCGGTCCAGAGCCTCGCGGCCGGCACCGGCGACCGCTTCTCGGCGGGCGGCGTGCGGCAGACGATCATCGAGCTCGAGCACGGGATCTTCTTCCTCATCGCGGCCGGCCAGGGCAGCTGCCTAGCCGCGCTGTGCCCGCCGGAGGCCGACGCAGGCACCGTTGCCTATGAGATGGCGATGCTGGCCAAGCGGGCTCGACCGCACCTCGCGGCACTGCCCCGGGTCCGGTCGACCGAGTTCCCGGCCCAGTGACCGAGGGACCCGCAGACGAGGCCTGGCCGCAGCGGGAATCCGGCCCGGTGGTGCGGCCCTACGCGGTGACCGGCGGCCGGACCGACCCCGGGGGCGGTGACGCACCCACGCTCCTCACTCTGCTCGTCGCCACCGGGCGGCCGCTGCCAACCGACGACCCGGCCCGGCTGGCCCCCGAGCATTACCGGCTGCTGAGCCTGTGCAGCCGGCAGGTGACCCTGGCCGACCTCGCGGCCGACACCGCGCTGCCGCTTGGCGTGGTGCGCGTGCTAGTCGCCGACCTGACCGAGCTGGAGGCGATCGCAGTCGTAGGGCAACGATCGGCTGACCAGCGAACCGGCAACGACGTGCTCCAGGAGATACTGAATGGCCTCCGCGCGCTCTGACACTCACGGCGGCACCGCCGCCGTCCCCGCCTTCACCGCCCACAAGATCCTCGTCGCGGGCGGGTTCGGGGCGGGCAAGACCACGCTGGTCGGCGCGATCAGCGAGGTCCGCCCGCTGCAGACCGAGGAGGCGCTCACCACCGCCAGCATCGGTCTCGACGACCTGACCGGCGTTGGCCGCAAGACCACGACCACCGTCGCCCTGGACTTCGGCCGGATCACCCTCGGCGCTCGGATCGTGCTGTACCTGTTCGGCATGCCGGGGCAGGAGCGGTTCTCGTTCATGTGGGACGAGCTCGCCTACGGCGCCCTCGGCGCGGTGATCCTGGCGGATGTGCGTCGGCTGGGAGACTGCTTCCCCTCGGTCAACTACTTCGAGAGGCTCCGGCTGCCGTTCGTCGTCGCCGTCAACTGCTTCGACGACGCCCCGAGCTATGACCCGCAGCAGATCCGGCAGGCACTGGATCTCGACCCGGGCAACCCACTGGTGCTGTGCGACGCCCGCGACGTCGCGTCGGTCAAGGGCGTGCTGATCACGCTGGTGGAGACCATCGCCAGCCGGCGTCCGGCCCGGGTCGGCGCGGGCACCGGCCGCAGCGTGCCGACGCGGCCCCCGGCGTCCAGATTGGGTCAGTAACGGGCCAGCGCCAGTCGGGCGGCGTGGTAGCCGCCCATGCCGTGCACGCCCGCGCCGGGCGGCGTGCTGGCCGAGCACAGGTAGACCCCGGGCAGCGGCGTCGCCCACGGCCGGGGCGACAGGCTCGGGCGCCGGACCAGCTGCGAAAGGCCGGCGTAGCCGCCGGCGATGTCGCCGCCGACGAGGTTCGGGTTGCGCCGCTCCATGGCCGCCGGGCCGTGTGCGGCCCGGGCGATGATCCGCTCGCGGAAGCCGGGCGCGAACCGCTCCACCTGGTCCTCGATCGCCGCCGTCATGTCCACCGCCGAGCCGTTGGGCACATGGCAGTACGCCCACAGCACGTGCCGGCCTGCCGGCGCGCGGGACGGGTCGGCGGCGCAGGGCTGGACCGCGAGCACGTACGGCCGCTCCGGGTGCCGGCCGGCCGCGACCGCCGCCTCCCCAGCCGTGATCTCCTCGAGCGTCCCGCCCAGATGGACGGTCGCCGCGCCCGCCATCGCCGGGTCGCGCCACGGCACCGGGCCGTCAAGCGCCCAGTCGAGCTTGAACGCCCCCGGGCCGTGCCGGTACCGGCGCAGCCGCCGCGCGTACCCGGGCGGCAGCCGGCCGCCGCACACGTCGGCCGCCTGGCCGGGACCGAGGTCAAGCAGGACGACCCGGGCGCTCGGCACGTCGGCCAGGTCGCGGACCCGGTGCCCGGTCTCCGCCACCCCGCCCAGCTCCACCAGCCGGGCGACCAGGGCCGCCGCCAGCCGGGCGGAGCCGCCGCGGACCAGCGGCCAGCCGACCTGATGCGCGAGCGCGGCCAGCAGCAGGCCGTAGCCGCCGGTGATCGGCCTGCGCAGGTCGACCATGGAGTGCGCGGCCATCCCGGCCAGGGCCGCCCGCGCCCGCTCGCCGCCGAACAGGATCCGGGCCAGCGCGCTGGCCGGCAGCAGGCCGAGGGCGCCGTACCGGGCCAGCCGGAGCGGCGCGGGCGGCGGCGACAGCGGCGACAGCAGCGAGTCCACCAGACCGAACCCGCCGCCCGCGGTCACGCCGACGCTCTGCCGCCAGGCGATCGCGTCCCGACGCGAGCCCAGGCCGTCGGCCGTCAGCGACACGTCCCGGTGGATCAGCACCGCGTCTTGCCGGTCGAGCGGATGCGCCGCCTGGACCGGCGGGTAGGCCCAGTCGAGGTCGAGATCGAGCTCCCGGAAGGCAGCCGACGCACGGGCCAGCGGCAGCACGGTCGCGCAGATGTCGTGGGTGAAGCCGTCGAGGCCGGTCAGCGGGCCGCTCCGCAGCCCGCCGCCGACCTCGTCCGCCTGCTCAACCAGCAGCACCTTCAGCCCCGCCTCAGCCAGGATGACCGCGCCGACCAGGCCGTTGGGCCCCGACCCGACGACAACCGCGTCGAATCCGTCGGCCCCGGCCACTGGCTCTCCTCACTGTCCTCGCGGCGCGACCGTCGTCTGCTGCGCCGCCGTCTCCTGCGCTGTCGCCATGTGAGTTCCCGCTTGCGGCAGCTCGACACCCGGCCGCGGCCGGAGCGTCAGGTAGCTGAGCACAACCCCGGCCGCCAGCAGGCCGATCGTCAGCCACAGGCCAGAGTGGTAGCCGTCGATGAAGGCCCGCGCCGGGTCGGCGCCGCCGCGCAGGGCGCTGCCCTCGCGCGTCCGCAGAACCGCGCCGACGACCGTCACCCCGAGCAGGCCGGCCACCTCCCGCGAGGCGTTGAGCAGGGCGGACGCGATGCCGGACTGCTCGTCGGGCGCGCTGTCGAGTACCGCGTTGGTCAGCGGCACGTTCATCAGCCCGGCCCCGAGGCCGAAGAGCACGAACCCGGGCAGCAGGCCGGTGAACGTCGCTCCCGCCCCAAGGCCGGCAAACAGCACCAGGCCCACGGTCATGACCGCCATCCCCAGCGCCACCGTGCGGTGCCCGCCGATGACCGCCGTCACCCGCGGCGACAGCATCGCCGCGACCGCCAGGCACAGCGCCATCGGCACGAACGCCAGGCCCGCCTTGGTCGGCGAGAAGCCGAGGATGCCCTGCAGGTACAGCGAGGTGAAGAAGTAGATCCCGAGGACGCCGAACGACCAGATCATCATCGTGCCGAGCCCGCCGCTGAACGCGGCCGAGCGGAAGATCGGCAGCGGGACCATCGGGTGCGGGCTGCGTGCCTCGATCGCCACGAAGATCACCGCGCCAACGGCGGCGATCGCGAACGTGGCCGTCATCAGCGGCGAGGTCCAGCCCTTGTCCTGCCCCTCGATCAGCGCGTAGGTCAGCGCGAAGAGCGCCAGCGCCGACGACACCAGGCCGGGGATGTCGAGCAGGGAGGCGGTGGACCGGGCGGTGCCGGCGGCCGTCTCGGCCTCGGTCCGGCCGCGCGACTCGGCGATGAACGGGACCGCGATGGCGGCCGTGATCACGCCCAGGGGCACGTTGATGAGGAAGATCCAGCCCCAGTGCAGGTGCTGGCTGACTAGGCCGCCGATGACGGGGCCGAGCGCCAGGCCGAGGGCCGAGACCGCCCCCCAGATGCCGATCGCGGCCGTCCGCTCGCGGGCGTTGGTGAACGTCGCGGCGATGATCGCGAGGCTGGCGGGCATCACCAGGGCCGCGCCCAGGCCCTGCACCGCCCGCGCGGCGATCAGCACGTCGGCGCTGCCGGCCAGGCCCGCCGCGAGCGAGGAGAGCGTGAAGATGGCCAGGCCGGCCAGGAAGATCCGGCGTCGCCCGAAGACGTCCGCGATCCGGCCGCCGACCAGCAGCAGGCCGCCGAGCACGAGCAGGTAGCTGCTCACGATCCACTCGAGCCCGCTGACCGACAGGTGCAGGCTGCGCTCGATCGTGGGGAGCGCGACATTGACAACATTGTTGTCCAAATAGCACATCAGGGTCGCGAGGCTGACCGCCGTCAGCGCCCACCACCGTGTCTTCGCCGTCATGGCTGCGGTCCTTCCGCTTGGATCGTGTACTAAGTACCTGTATGGCGTACCTGTATGGCGTTCTTATACGTTGTACATGTCGTCATTGCCGATCATGACCTGTACGGCGTATGGTTGTCAAGTGACCTCTTCTTCAGCTTCTTCAGCGCAGCTCGGCGCGGCCGCCGAGCCGGCCCGCGGCGACGCCGAGCGCACCCGGCTGACCAGGAGCGCGGTGGTCGACCGGGCGATGCAGCTGGCGGACAGCGCCGGGCTCGACGCGCTGACGATCCGGAAGCTCGCCCATGAGCTCGGCGTCACCCCGATGGCGCTGTACTGGCACTTCCGGAGCAAGGACGAGCTGCTCGACGGGCTGGCCGAGCGGGTCTGGTCCGAGATCGACGTCGACGTCGACCCGGGCGCGCCCTGGCCCGACCAGCTCCGCGGGCTGCTCGACTCGCTGCTGCAGGTGCTTCGGGCGCATCCGGCTGCCGCGGCGCTGCTGCTGCACAAGGAGACGCAGAACGAGTCTTTCCTGCGGGCGACCGAGACCACCCTCGACGTCTTGCGCAACGCCGGATTCGATCCGCGCTATGCCAGCGAGATCGCCCGCTCCACCCTGTGGACCGGCATCACGCTGGTGATGAGCGAGGCCGGGATCAAGTCACTGGACGCCGACGACCGGACCGAGCTGCAGCGCAGGAAGCAGGTCGTGTTCGCGACCCTGCCGACCGTCAGGTACCCGAGGCTGGTGGAGTGCGCCGCGCCGATGACCGCGTGCGACGATCCCGACTTCCACTACGAGCTCGGGATCGAGATGTTCATCGCCGGCGTGCAGGCGATGGCGGACAAGGTCAGGCGGTAGGCCGTCGACCGCCGTAGATGACGAAGTCAAGGTCCTTCCAGTACACGTCGACCCCCTCGAAGCCCGCCGCCCGCAGGTAATCGAGCTGGGGGTTGAGCGGGATCATGTACCGCACGTGGTTCTCGTAGCGGAACTGCTCCTGCTCGGTCCGGTGCTCGCGCTTGGCCGCCGCCGTCGGGTCCCGCCGGTCGCCCGCCCGCAGCCACGCCTCCTCGACCACGGCGTCCGGCGGCCGGACCGGGTCGTAGTTCAGGTACCAGCCGCCGGGGGCCAGGTGGCTGAGGATCTCCGCGAACAGCGACTGCTTGCGGTCGTCGTTGAGATGATGCACCGACAGCGAGCTGATCGCGGCGTCGACCGGGTCGGGAATGCCGGCCGGCCAGCCTCCCGCCTTGGTCAGGTCGAACTCGACGTAGCGGTAGCGGCCCTCGTACGGCTTGAGCTCGACCTCGCCCTGGGCCATCATCTGCGGCGAGAAGTCGGCCAGGATCGCGTGCGCGGCCGGGTAGTGGTCGAGGATGATCCGGGCGGCCGCGCCGGTGCCGGCCCCGAGGTCGACGACCGTGAACCGCTCGTCGGCGGCGAACGGCAGCAGCTCCGCCAGCAGCGTGCGCTGGCCCGCCCGGCGCTGCTCCCGATCGGCCTGGGTCGATTTCCAGAAGCTGACGCCGATGTCCGACTTCCAGACGGCGGCGTTGGTGTCCTCGGTGTCCGGCATGAGACTGATGCTAGTGCCGTTCATCGGGGGGGTTCGGAGGCGTCGTCCCCCCGGGAGACTGATCGAGGTTCTTCCTGATTCGCGGGGCGGCCACGCCGCGGCTGTCCAGGCGTGCCCGCTGCACCGCGGTCGACGTCATGGCCGGCAGCCAGGTGATGTTCCAGGCCGACGCGTCGCTCTTGGCGGCCCCCCAGATCTCGTACCCGACCCCGTCGAACGCGCTTGACACCCCGCTCCCGATGCCCACGCCGCTGGCGCTGATCACGGCCGCGACGGTCGCCAGGGACGCCCAGACCTGGCTGGCCCCGCTGAGGTTCACGATCACCAGCGCGAGCAGCCCGCCGAGCACCGCCAGCCCGAGCAGCACCAGCGGCCAGAACCGGCGCAGGCACGACCCCGCTGATCTTCGCCGTCGCCCGCGCGATCGACGACGCGGCCTGGATCCAGGCGCCCATCGACGGCGCCGCCGACACGTCCGGGTCGGCGATGAGCACCGAGTACCAGACCCAGCCCTGCACCCGCAGCGCGTCCAGCACGACGTCGGCCTTCGCGGACCAGGCGTCCGCGCCCGACTCGGTGAAGCTGGACGCATTGACGTCCAGCCAGTCGGCCCAGTTGTCGAGCGACTGGCTCACGATCGCGGCGGCCGACGTCGGGAGCTGCGAGCCCGCCCCGCTCAGGAGCGTCTTGGTCGCGGCCAGCTGGGAACGCGAGAACAGGCTGATGAGCGCGCTCGGCCTGCTCGCGGCCGACCCCTGGGTGCCCGGCTCGGGCTTGCGCGGCAGCCACGTCAGGTCGCTCAGCGCGAGGCCGAGCTGGTAGGCGCTGAGCCGCTCCGGGGTGTCCGCGAACTCGTCGAGGATCGCCTGGTTCAGCTCCGACACCGCGGTCAGGAGCGCGGCTGCGGAGAACGCCGTCCCGCCGTCGGTCGGCTTCGCTGCCTCGGCCGCGGTAGCGACCCCGCCATCGGCTGCGGCGGCCTCGGCGTCAGCGGCGTCGGCGGCAGCGGCGGCGTCTCCCACCGACGCGGACTCCGCCGCCACGGTCGCCTTCAGCTTGTTGATCTCGCCGGTGACGGCGGCCGCCTGCCTGGCCAGCTTCGGATACCACCAGACGAGCTCGGTCAACTCGGCCGCGAGAAAGACCAGTATCGGGTCCGGTCCCAGGTCAGAAACCTGCGGGAGCTGGACGTCGGGGTCGAAGGGCGGCTGGCGCACCGTCGAGCTGACCCGCCGTCGCGGATCGAACAGCTCCGCCATCAGCCAGCCGAGCGAGAAAATGGTCCCCGGGGGCGGGACCGCCGGCCTTCTTCTGAGGCCCTCGATAACCGGCAATAGTGGGATGACCGGCAGGACCGGCCCATCACTGCCCTGGGTGCTTTCCGACATGAGCACCCAGATTAGACCTATTAGGTTGAACCGGGGAAGGTTCCCGCTTAACCGCTAACGCCGACCTGCGGCGGCTTTACCGGCCGGGTGAAATTCGGGTCGGCATTCATAAATACGGTGCCTATATTGATTACCTTGGCACCGCCATCGCGGGCCTCACCGGCTGACGATCTGGGCCGCCAGAGCAGACTCGTGCCGCTGCGCCTGCGACTCCCACCAGGCGCAGCGGCTGCGGTCGGGGGCGAGTCGGGCCCGTTCGCGATCGCGCTGGACGGCGATCGCCGTACCCGACACGCCGGCCGCGGCGACGACCGCCGCGCCGATCGCGGAGCTGTCGGTCAGCGACGGGTCGGGCGGGTGAACGGCGCGGCCGGTCGCGTCGGCCAGGTCGGCCGCAAGAGACGGGGCCAGCGCGCCGCCGCCTGCCATCAGGATCTCGCCTCGGCCGGCCGCCGACTCCAGCACCGCGAGGCAGTGCCTGCTCTCCGCCACGATGCCGTTGCGCAGGCCCCGGGCGAGGTCACCCGGGCCGTGCCCGAGGTGCAGGCCGGACAGCGCCCCGGCCAGGTCGGGGTCCCAGCGGGCGCCCTGCTCGCCCGGCAGCAGGTACGGCAGGAAGAGCGGCGCCGCCTCCGGGTCCGACTGGTCGGCCAGCCTGGCCAGGGCCGCCTGGTCGCCGCCGGCCAGCAGCCCGGCCAGCCATGCGTGCGCGCTCCCGGTCGCCAGCAGGTCCATCTCCAGCCCCCAGCCGCCCGCGCTCGCCATCGGCGTGACCAGGTAGCGATGGGCGGCGTCGAGCTCCAGGGTGTCGGCCAAGGCGAGTATCACCGTGCTGGTCCCGGCGATGTAGGCGACCTCGCCCGGGGTGGTGAGGCCGAGGCCGAGCGCGCCAAGCACCGAGTCCGCGCCGCCGAGGACGACTGGGGTGCCTGCGACCAGACCGAGGGTTTGGGCCGCAGCCGGCCGCAGCGGGCGCGCGGTGGCGCACGGGGCGATCTCCGGCAGCCTCGGCAGCCCCGACGGGACCGCGTCGGCGATCCAGGCCCCGGCCGCCAGGTCGTAGCAGCCGACCCCCGTCGCCGTCGACGGGTCGGTCAGCAGCTCGCCGGTGAGCACGCCGAACAGGTAGTCCTTGGCCCCGAGCAGGTACCGCGCGGCCGCGATCCGCTCAGGCTCCCGCGCCGCCAGCCGCAGCGCCATCGGCACCAGGTACCGGCCGTCCACCCACTGGCCAGTGCGCCGGTACAGCGCGTCGCCGCCGAAGCCCTCGCGGAACGCGCTGCCCTCCGCCTCCGCCCGGCCGTCCTCCCAGGTGATGGCCGGGCCGAGGGACTCCAGGGAGTGGGCGTCGATGCCGCCGGGGGTGGCGGCGGCACCGACGCCGTCTGTGAGAACTAGCGTTGGCAGCATCGCCGACAGGCCCACCGCCCGCCAGCGGTCCGCCGCCACCGCCTGCGCTAGTCCAAGTGTGACCGATGTAAACGCCTTGAGCCAGTCCCCTGGATGCTGCTCGGCCGCGCCCGGCTCCGGCCGGTGGGTCGGGTACCGGGCGGCGGCGCGGGCGACGACCCGGCCGTCGCCGGTCACGAGCACGCCCTTGCAGCCCGAGGTGCCGAGATCGAGGCCCGCGTACACGGCCTCGGTGGCGTTATTCACCGGCGCACCGCCATCCACCGGCTTCCCGCCATCAGGCGTTCTCGGCCGCGACGCCGGCCCCGGCTTCGGCCCCGCCAGCGGCGCCGGCCAGCTCGGCCTCGACCGTGTCGCCGTGGCTGACCGAGGGGTCGCTGTAGAAGCGGGCCTTGCCCACCCGGGACGAGATGAACGACAGCACCAGGCCGAGCAGCGCCAGGCCGAGACCCCAGAACTCCTCGACGCCGTTCAACGATCCGGTGACCACCGAGTAGATCACCACGAAGGCCATGAACGCCGCGCCGAGGCCGGGCAGCACCCCGCCGAGGAAGAAGTTCGCGGCCGAGGAGGTGATCTGCCGCCGGTAGTACCAGACGGCGGTGCCGGCCGTGAGCAGGTAGAAGATCGCGGCCATCAGGCCGAGGGTGGAGAGGATGTCGCTCAGCGCCTGGCCGATGGTGGAGATCAGGGTCGACGCCCAGAGGAAGACGATGTTCAGCAGGCCGAGCAGGATGGTGGCATTCCACGGCGTCCGGTACTTCTCGCTGACTGCGCCGAACCACGACGGGATGACGCGGTCCCGGCCCATCGCGAACGAGATCCGGGCCGACGACACGATCGCCGCCTGGAGCGAGGCCAGGGTGCCGCCGAGAACCGCGACGATCATCACGTTCTTCCAGAACCCGCCGCCGATCTTGTCACCCACGAAGGCGAGGATGTTCCCCGCGTTGGCCTGCATGTCGCCGTTGGGCGCGATGCCCTGGAAGGCGAGGACGGCGACCGCGTAGATCACGAAGAGCAGGATCACGCTGGTGACGGCCGCGCGGCCCGCCTGCTTGCCCCGAGCCTCCTCGGTCACGTAGGCGGCGGTGTCCCAGCCCGAGTACAGGAAGATCGCCAGCAGCACGCCGGAGATCAGCGCCTTGAACCCGCCCGCACCGCCGATCGTGAACCAGGTGGAGGCGATGTGCACGGTGCGGTGCAGACCGCCGCTGTAGATGCCTACGATCGCGGCCACGCAGAAGCCGAGCAGCAGCGCGTACTCGAACACCGCCCACACCCACTGGAACTTCGCCGAGACCCCGGCCCCGCGCGCCGCCACCGCCAGCACGATCAGGTCGAAGGCCGAGCCGACGGCGGCCACCGCGTACTGGTTGTTGGCCGCCGAGTCGCTGAAGAAGCTGAGGAAGTAGGTCCCGAGCGGCACTGTCAGGCTGGTCGTGCCGACCGTGTAGTACATCAGCATCAGCCAGCCGGCCAGGAACCCGGCGTGCGGGTTGAGCGCCCGGCCGACCCACGAGTAGGTCGCGCCCGCGCTGGTGTGCCAGGCGTTGAGACGCTGGTAGCCGATGGCGATGCCGAGCATCGGGACAAAGCAGATCAGGATCGGCAGGAAGCCGGCGTAGGCGACCGTGGCGAGAATCGCCGCCAGGCTCACCGCGACCGACTGCGTCGGCCCGGAACTGGCCAGCGCCATCACGACGACGTCCCGGCCGGACAGGGCACCGGCGGCGAGCGAGCGGCCGGGAGGGTTATCGACAGCCATACGGGACCTCTTTCATCGGGGTCGTTACGGGTGCGGGTTGTCTGGATAGCCGCGGCGCTGCGGTGGTGCCTGTTTTACTTTTCTTCCGAACGGACCGGGGCGGCTGTGACGCCCCAGCCGTCCCACGAAGTGGTGCGGAACAAGCCGCGTGAGGTGCCCCCGGATATGTAGAAGCCGAACTCAAGAGCCGGGTAGACCTGGGTGAAGCAGTCGAACGGCGTCCCGTTCTGATCGCTGGACAGGCCGCGAAGCCGGACTACCTGCGACTTCGAAGGCAGCCTGAGCAGCCGCCGCTCGTCGTCGTCGGCCGCCCCGACCTCCAGGTACTGCTCCTCGGCCTGGTCTTCGAGCCCGTAGCGCTCGGCCAGCAGCTCGTAGAGCGACCCGTTCAGCTCAGCCGTGTAGCGGTCGAGGCCAGCCGCGAGTGCCACCGGGATGACCGCGGTCTCGTAGACCTTCGGCTCGCCGTTCACCAGCCGCTGCCTGCGGATCTCCCAGACCGGGGCCCCGTCAGGCAGTTGCAGCGCGGCCCGCAGCGAGACCGACGGCAGGCCCTGGCCGAGCGAGAGCAGCCGGTTGCCGACCCTCGGCTCGCGCCCGGGCCCGGCCTCGCCCGCGTCGTGCGCCCGGCGGAGCGTGTCAAGCAGCCCGCCGGACCGACCCGGCTCGCTGATGATGCGCGGCCGGGCGAGGAAGGTGCCGACCCCCTGATGACGCCGCACCCGGCCGGCCCGCTCGAGCTCCTCAAGCGCGCGCCGGACCGTGATCAGGCTGACGCCCGCCGCCGTCGCCAGCTCGGCCTGCGTCGGCAGCATGTCGCCCGGGGCCAGGTTGCCCTCGGCGACCAGCCGCTCGATGAACGCGATCATCTCCTCGTAGCGCAGCCGCTTGGGCGCGCGGATTCCCGGTACCTGGCCGGCCGGGTGCGTGGCCAGCGCGAGCTGCCGTCGCTCGCGCGCGCTGGCCAGGTCGAACAGGGGCATGTGGGTTACCGCTTCCTTCGTTGGGAGAGGCCCTAGGAGGCTTCCGCCGCCAGTACCTTGAACGCGTCCTCGGCGGCCGCCAGGGTCGCGTCGATGTCCTCGTCGGTGGTGACGAGGGAGACGAAGAGGTTCTCGTACTGGCTCGGGTGGAACAACACTCCGCGCAGGAACATCTCCTGGTACCAGCGGGTGAACCTCGGCTCGTTGGCGTACCGCTCGGCGTCGCGCCAGTTCCTGATCGGGTGCTCGGTGAACCACATCTGGAAGACCGTGCCGATGCCGTCCACCGTGACCGGGAGCCCGGCGGCGTCGGCGAGCGCCCGCAGCCCGTCGGCCAGCCGGTCGCCCCGGGCCCGCGCGCCGGAGTAGAGCCCGGGCGTCTTCAGCACGTCCATCGTGGCCGACACGGCCGCGCAGGCGACGGCGTTGGCGTTGTAGGTGCCGGAGTGCGAGTACCGGCCCTCGGCGATCATCCCCATCACCTCGGCCGAGCCGCCGATCGCGGCGACCGGGAAGCCGCCGCCGAGCCCCTTGGCCAGCGTGGTCAGGTCCGGGGTGACGCCGAACCACTCCTGCGCGCCGCCCCGGCAGAACCGGAATCCGGTGATGACCTCGTCGAAGATCAGCAGCGCGCCGTGCGCGCGGGTCTCGCTGCGCAGCAGCTCCAGGTAGCCGGGCTCGGGCAGGATGCAGCCGGTGTTGAAGACGGCCGCCTCGGTGATGACGGCCGCGACCTCGTGGCCGCGCTCGGCCATAACCTTGCGCAGACTGTCGGGATCGTTCCAGGTCAAGACGATCAGGGTGTCCGCCAGCTCTAGCGGCACGCCCGGCCCGGCTGCGACCGGGCGAGGGCTCTCGGCCGGCCCGGCCGCGACCGGGTCCACGTGGTTCGACCAGTAGACGGTGTCCTGCCAGCCGTGGTAGTGCCCCTCGAACCGGATGATCAGCCGCCGGCCGGTGTAGGCCCGGGCGAGCCTGACGGCGGTGCCCACCACCTCGCTGCCGGAGTTGGAGAAGCGCACCATCTCGACCCCGGGGACGGCGTCGACCACCTTGGCGGCCGCCTCCATCTCGAGCTCGTAGGGCAGCCCCGGGCAGGTACCGAACTCGGTGATCGCCCTGGTCACCGCCTCGGTGACGACCGGGTGGCGGTGCCCAAGGATCATCGGGCCGAGGCCGAGCAGGTAGTCGACGTAGGAGTTGCCGTCCACGTCGGTGATCCGGGCGCCGGTGCCGCCCGCGATGAACGGCGGGTAGGGCTTCCAGCCGAACTTCACCGTCCGCGCGCTGCTGCCCGCACCGCCGGGCACGATCTTGCTCGCGTCGGCGAACAGCTCCGCTGACCGCCTGGTCCGCTCGGCGTAACGCTGGTCAAAGTTCACAGATCCTCCTATAGACATACTTTGTATAATAAGTATGTTAAGAGAAGGATAAGCGCAGGTCACAGCAGCATCACTACCACCGAGATCGAGCACTGCGTCCCTGTTACATACGGCTGACCTGGCGTAATCGGGGCCGTATCGTATAAGAGAGCGGTCTTGCGGGCACACCATGCATGCGGGACCCCAACCCGAGTTCCCCCGAGGAGACGGATGCCTGAGCAGCTAGCGCCGCCGTGCGCGCGTGACGTCGAGGTCAGCCAGTGACGGAACTGGCGAGCACCATGACCCCGGGCGAGGTCGCGAGCCGAGCGGCGCACGCGATCGCGGTGCTTAACGAGCTCACGCACGGCGGAGGTGAGCTCAGCACCCCGGGCGACGTGCGCGACATCGTCGCCAGCCTCGAGCTCATCGGCTCCAGCCTGCCTCAGCTGTGCGAGCAGTTGGCGCGGTTCCTGGTCGTCCAGCACGAAGACGGGCAGCTAACGCCCGAGGAGGGCCTCGACGCGGACGACTGCGTGACCGAGGTAATCGAGGCGCTGGCCGCGGCCGGGCAGGCCGCCGACATGATGACGGCGGCGCTCACCGAGGCGCGCGCGGGCTCGCAGGTGCTGGCCCCGGCGCCGCGCCGCACCCGCTGACTACTACCGCTGCAGCCGGGCGCGCAGCCAGTCGCACCAGGCGTCGACCCCCTCGCCGGTGCGGGCGCTGACGAACACGACCTCCGCCGCGGGGTTGACCTCGCGCAGGTTGTCGACGAAGCCGTCCAGGTCGAAGTCCAGATAGGGCAGCAGGTCCATCTTGTTGACCACGACCAGCTCGCAGGAGCGGAACATCACCGGGTACTTGAGCGGTTTCTCCTCGCCCTCGGTGATCGCGTAGACCATCGCCCTGGCATCCTGGCCGACGTCGAACTCGGCCGGGCAGACGAGGTTGCCTACGTTCTCGATCAGCACCAGGTCGAGCTGGCCGAGTGGCAGCCGGGGCAGCGCCGAGGCGACCATCGGGGCGTCCAGATGGCACTCGCCGCCGAACCCGTTCCCGGTGTTGATGAGGGCGACGGCGGCGCCGAAGCCGGCCAGCCGGTCCGCGTCGAGGCTGGTCTCGATGTCGCCCTCGATGATCCCGATCCGCACCAGGCCCGCCAGCCGGGACAGGGTCTCGCGGAGCAAGGTCGTCTTGCCCGCGCCGGGCGAGGACATGAGGTTGACCGCGCGGACGCCGCTGGCCGCGAACTCGGCCCGGTTGGCCGCCGCGGTCTTGTCGTTCTCGCCGAAGATCCGCTCCAGCACCTCTACCCGCTCCGCGCCGGTCTGGTAGCCGGAGTGATCCTCGCCGCTTGCGTGGTCGTTGTCCTCGTCGTGCGCGTGCTCGGTCCCGTCCTCGTGCCGGTGAAACCTTCCCATCAGCCGCCCGCCCCCTCGTCCGCCAGCTCGAGCGAGGTGACCAGGAACTCCTCGCCCGCCACGATCTCCACGTCAACACCGCCGCAGGTGGCGCAGGCGAACGATGGCAGGTCGCCGACGTCGGCCGTTCGCTCGCAGGACCGGCATCTGATCCGGGCGGGCACCGACTCCACCACGATCCGCGAGCCCGCCAGCGTCGTCTCCTCGCTGATCAGGCTCCAGCAGTAAACCAGCGTGTCCGGCACGATCTGGCGAAGCTGCCCCACCCGCACGTTGATCACGCTGATCGCCCGGCCGTCCGCACGGCGGCGGGCAATGTCGGCGATCGAGGAACAGATTGACAGCTCGTGCACGGTTCCACACCTACCGCCACGGAGCCGTCTCGGCAAGTAGCTAGTTACCTATGAGCTACTCCCCGATACATCCAGAAAACCAGGATTCCGGCCCGCGCCACTAACGGACATTTTCTCTCGTACCGTGACAGTTCTTCCCACTACGGACGCTATTAATGCGCAAATTCGATAGACACTTCGCCCGCACGATAGACACTCAGTCGCCGCGGCAATACGCTGCGCAAAGACGTTGTGGCAGAAATCACAAACCGGCGCAAATTGTCAACCGCGGCGCGAGCGGTGGCCGGCCATGCGCGCCGTTCCCTCAGGGTCGGCCCAGGAGTCATGGTGGCCTCTGTACCATTCATGCCCGCGACGGTACGGACCAGGAGTTCGCGGGACTGGGTGCTCGTCCACGTCGGCTTGGCAATGGCGAAGATCGACGAGCCGGCGGGCACGCCCGCACGATCTACCGGCACGGGCTCGAGCACCTGCTGCCCCGTCGATCGAGCTGGTGCACGGGCCGGGCTGCCCGGTCTGCGCGATCCCGATGGGCCTGCACCGGGAGACGGCGGCGCTGGTGGGCCAGCGCGGGGCGGCCGCCCATGACTGACCAGCGGCCGGCCGGGAAGGTCGGGGACAGGCTGTTCGCCCGGTACGCGTACGCGCCTAACCACCTGGGGTACTGCGGGCCGGCCGACACGGCCGCGCTGGCCGAGCTCGCGTCGACGGGCCGGACCGACGCGGACGTGCGGTCGATCGCCAGCCGGTTCTCCGGCGCGTGGCCCTATCTCAGCGTGCTGGCCGAGCTCGCGGGGATCGTCGACCCGCTCGACGAGCGGGTAGTGCGAGCCTACTGGACCGGCTCTTCGCTGCTTGACGAGGTGGATCGGCCCCGCTTCTGGCGGATGCTGCTCGACCGGATCGGCGCCGCCGGGGCCGGGCGGTACTGGACGCACCTCAAGCCCGCGCTGATCTCGGAGGCGATGCCGACCCACGGCTTCCATGTCTTCGGCGTCTACCCGTGGACGCGGCTGCTGGGCGGCGGCGAACCTGGGCCGGCTCTGCACGTGCTCGACAGCTGCCGCATCCGGTGGGCGCGAGTCAGCTCGGTCGAGGCCGAGCAAGCGACGGTCAGGGGCCGTCACCTGGAGTGGGACGGTCGCGCGCTCCAGCTCGGCGAGGAGATCGAGGAGAGCGTCCGGCTGACCGAGGACGGGCGGCCCTTCGTCACCGAGGTAGCGCCGGGCGACTGGCTCGCCGTGCACTGGGACCTGGCCTGCGAGCGCCTGACGGCGGACGAGCTGTGGCAGCTGCGGCGCTGGACCGACTGGCAGCTGGCGGCGACCAACGCGCGGATGGCGGGTTTTCAGAAGTTAGGCGTTTACTCAGAAGCCGCGGATATGCACGCGGCAGGGGCGGCCCAGTTCCGGTTGGCACACTCGGGGCTATGAGTGAGACACCTCAGCCCCGGCCGCGGCCGGGGCACGATCAAGGTGCCCTGGCTGCGCGAGACCGGCCTCGGGCCGTCGCGCGGGCTCGCGCGGCAGGTGCCGCGATTCGCCGCCATCGGCGTGGCGTCGACCCTGGCTCGAGCAGGACGCGTCGAAGTACAAGTGGGTCGCCGCCACCGTCGGCGGCGTCACCGTCTACAACCTCACCAAGCAGAAGTAAGCCCGTCGCGGGCGGCGGCGCGACTGGGCGCGCAGAGCCGTCCCGGCCTGACCGCCGACGGTTCAGAACAATGTGGTCTGCTGGGCCCGGTCCCGGCGGCGGCCGCGCTGGCCGGACGCGGCGCCGTCGCGCCGATCGAGCAGGGCCGGGTCGATCGAGGATACGAACGGCGATGGCGAGCACTCCGTCACCTCACCGCGCATCATCCGCTTGGCCGCCGTCAGCAGCGTCAGGCGGGTCGTCGCCCGGGTCATCCCGACGAAGAGCAGCCGACGTTCTTCCGCGTAGTCGATCTCGGCCCCGCGCCACGGCCGCAGCGGCAGCAGCCCGTCGTCACAGCCGACGATGAAGACCACCGGGAACTCAAGCCCCTTGGCTGCGTGCAGGGTCAGCAGCGTGATCCGGTCGGCCCGCGGATCCCAGGTGTCGACCTCGGCCCGCAGGGCCACTTCATCCAGGAACCGGCCGAGGTCGGCGCCGCACCGGCCCGCCAGCGGGGCGAGCACGTCGGCAGCGGAACGAATCGCCGCGATCGCCTCGGCCCGCCTGAGTTCGGCGTCGCGACGCGAATTGACGCCCGCCCCTGATCCATCGGACTCGGTCGGCCCTGCGGGCACCGCCGACATTGCGACGCTGACCGCCTTCGCGAGCAACTCCTCGACCGTGACGGCGTCGTTCAGGCCGGTGTCCAGCATGCTCCGGTCGCCGAGCGCCGCCAGGATCTCCGGGACGCCGGCCGTCTCGGCCAGCCGGGTATGCGACCGCCGCTGGCACGGGAACCCGCGTCGGGCCAGGGCCTCGCCGACGGCGGCGGCCTGCGCCGACGTCCGGTAGAGGACCGCGAAGTCGGAGAACGAGAACTGGTGCTCGGCCCGATCGCGGCCGTCGACCGCGCGGCTGTCCAGGGCGTGGAACGAGGCGCCGCCGAGCAGCTTCTCGATTTCGGCCGCGACCGCCTCCGCCTCCTCGCGCTCGTCGGACAGCGCCCGGAGGACGACCGGCCCGTCCGGGATGTCTGACCTGGCCGGCACCAGCTCCCGTCCCGGCACCAGCGTGCCCGGACGGATCAGCTGCAGGGCGGCTCGCACGATCGTCGGCGCGGACCGGTAGCTGCGGGACAGCTGCACGGTCACGGCCGAGCCGAAGTCCGATTGGAACCGCAGGAAGTAGCCGACGTCGCCGCCCCGGAACCCGTAGATCGCCTGGTCCGGGTCGCCGATCGCGCAGACCCGCGAATCCGGTTCGGTCAACAGCCGCAGCAGCCGGTACTGCTGCTCGTCCACATCCTGGTACTCGTCCACGAACACGTCCGTCCACCGGGAACGGAACGCGGCCGCAACCGCCGGATCGCCGTCGAGCACCGCCACCGGGACCGCGAGCAACTGGTCGAAGCCGTCCGGGGCGTCGAGGTCAACCCGGTCCTCGAGGCCGAGCTCGCGCAGGATCAGCAGGCCCAGGCTGTGGAACGTGGCCACTGTGACCTGGGCCGCAGCCGCCTCGCCGAGCAGGGCGGCGAGACGTTCCCTCAGTTCGTCGCGGGCACGGCGGGTGAACGTGACCGCCAGGCACCGCTCGGGCGGCAGGCCGTGGCCAATCCGGTGCGCGATCGCGTGCGTGAGCACCCGGGTCTTACCCGCGCCGGGGCCGGCCACCACCAGCAGCGGGCCGCCGTCGTGGGTAACGATCGCGTGCTGCTCGGGGTCGAGGGCGCCGGGCGAAGCCGACTCGGCCGAGCCGCGCTCCGGCTGATGGCCTCCGCCAGCGGCCGGCGTTTCCGCGGAAACGCCGGCCGGCCCGGTGGCGTCAGGCCCTCCCGCGCGCGGCTTACGGGACGCGCGCGGCAGGTCGAACAGCGTCGCTCCGGCCAGCTCACCGGGATCGAACAGCCGGATCGTCCCGTACACCCCGTCGTAGCCCGCCTCGCGGCGCACGTCGCCGCGGCGGAGCCGTCCGATCGCCTCCGCCACAATCGCCGGCGCGCCCGCGGCCAGGTCGGACAGCGGCACGTGGCCGAGGATGGACAGCTCGGGCCCGAACCGCTCCACCAGCGCGGTGACCTGAGCGGTGACGGACTTGGACTTCGGGCCGACGCCGGCGATCTCGCCCAGGATCTCGGGCAGCTGCACGAACGAGGTAAAGCCGGCCGCCCCCGGCACCCGGTAGCCCTCCGGCCGGTCGGCCAGCAGATCGACCCGGTGCTGCACGCCGATCGTCGGTTTCTTCCCGCAGACCGGGCACTTCCCGCCGGCCGCCTGGGTCTGCGCCGGGGTCGTCCGCACGCCGCACGCGCGGTGCCCGTCCAGGTGGTACTTGCCCTCCTCGGGGAAGAACTCGACGGTGCCGTCGAAGCCATCCCCGGTCCGCAGCGCCCGCTCGATGCTGAAGTAGTCGGCCTCGCAGGTGAACGCGGTCGCCTCCCGGCCGAGCATCGGCGGCGAGTGCGCGTCGGAGTTGGACACCAACCGGTACTGGTCCAGGCTCGATACCCGCCAGTTCATTTCCGGGTCCGACGACAGGCCGGTCTCGATGGCGAAGATGTGCGGGGCCAGGTCGGCGTAGCAGTCCGCCACCCGGTCGAACCCGGACTGCGAGCCGAGCACCGCGAACCACGGCGTCCACGCGTGCGCGGGCACCAGGTAGCAGCCGTCGCCGCCGGAGAGCGTGATCTCGAGCAGGTCCCGCGAGTCGAGCCCGAGGATCGGCCGGCCGTCGGAGGCGAGGTTCCCGATCCGCAGCAGCTGCCTGGTTATCTCGTCGACCGCCTCCAGCGAGGCCGCGTACAGCAGGTGGTGCACCTTTCGGGTCCGGTCGCCGCGCTTGTAGATGGTGGAGATCTCCGACGACAGCAGAAACCGGACCGGCGTGCGGCACGCGATCGGCAGGGTCTCGTGCACCGCCCGCTCGAGCTCCGGCCGCAACCGGAACAGCCCGGGTGCGTCCGGCACCAGCTTGGCGCCGAGCTCATCCCGCCACGCCGGGTGGGTGAAGTCGCCGGTGCCGACCACGCCGATCCCCTTACGCCCGGCCCACCAGGCCAGGTGCTCCAGATCGCAGTCGCGGCTGCACGCCCGTGAGAACTTCGAGTGGATATGGAGGTCGGCGTAAAATCGCACGACCGCCATCATCGCGAACAGACGCGCGCTTCGCGCGGCACTTCCCTTTTTGTCACGTTCCCGGGGTTATCGCCAGCGGCCTCCCGGGCCCATCGAGATGGTCAGGCGCAGGCGAGAATTCCGGTCGCTAGTCGGACCAGGTCGGGTGCCTTGTATCCGGGCCAACCGTGGATCGCCGACCGCCAGTCCTCGGGAACCGCGGACGCGCCATGGGCCGCGCCAAGAAGGCCCCCGGCGATCGCGGCCACCGTGTCGGCGTCGCGGCCACCGCGCACCGCTTGCTCAAGCGACAGCTTCAGATGATCGGACCGCGATGCGCCGTCCTGAGAGCTGTTGCCCGCGATCGAGCTACCGGCGGTCGCGATCGCGCACCAAGCCCCCTGCAATGCCTCGACGACCCAGCCATTCTCGCTGAAGTCGCTCGGCCGTGAGCTCTCCGCCTCGACCAGTCGCGCGGCCCAGACGTCAACGGTTCGAGCTGACAGGTACCCCAGCCCCAGCCGGGCGTCGAGCTCGCCGGTCAGGATGGCGTGCCGGATGGCCAGGCACCAGAGCACGCACGCCTCGCCCGCCGACTGGTCGAAGTGGGTGAGCGCGCTGACGGCCATCGCGGCCTCCGCCAGGCCGCCGGGGTCGTCGAGGTAGGCGAGGGCCACCGGCGCGGTCCGCATCAGCGAGCCGTTGCCCGCCGTGCGCCCGGTCCGCTCGTGCAGCTCGGCGGAGGCGGCCAGCGCCGCCACGGCCGCACCGGAGACGCCGCCGACGAGCACCTGACCGAGCACCTGGCTGGTCTGGATGCCGACATCCGGTGCGGTGCGCGACCACCGCGCCCAGCGGGCCACGATCTGGTCCTGGGCGTCAGCGCCCCGCAGGTCAGCGCCGGTCGCCGCGACCTCAGCGATCGCGATCGCCATCGCCGTGTCGTCGGTCCACTCTCCCGGCGCCCAGTTGCACGCGCCGCCGCCGCGCATCGTCACCGGTGCGTCGTCCGGCAGCGGCGGCCCGAACTCATAGCCGGCGCCAAGCGCGTCGCCAGCGGCGGCGGCGAGCAGGACGCCACAGGCGCGGTCACGCTGGGCGGCGGTCAGTTCCATATCCGAAGTTTAGAGCAATATCGCTCTAAATGTCCAGCGGCCCGGCGAGGCGCGCTCCGTCACGATCAGGAGCTACCAGACGGCGGCCGCCACCTCCGCGACCAGCGCGAGCTTGGCCTCCTGGACGTCCTCGGTGATCAGGTTGGCGCCGGGCAGCGTCGACGAGAACCCGCACTGGGTGGAGATGCCGAGCCGCTCCAGGCCGGTGTACTTGGCCGCCTGGTGGATCCGCGCGGTCAGCTCGGCCGGGGTCTCGAGCGCGGTCTTCTTGCTCGATACCAGGCCGAGGATGATCTGCTTGTCGTCCGGCGCCTGGGCCAGCGGTGCGAACGAGCCGGAGCGCTCGTCGTCGTACTCGAGCAGGAACACGTCGAAGTTGGTCAGCCGGGAGAACATCGCCTCGGCGGTGAGGTCGTAGCCCCCGGCGGCGATCCACTGGCTCATGTTGTTGCCCTTGCACACGTGCACGCCGAAGGTCACGCCGGGCACGTCGCCGACGCTGTTGAAGATGTCCAGGCCCTCGGTCAGCGTCCGCTCGGTCGGCATGCCGAGGTTCTCCCGCAGCTCGCGGTTCTCCGGGTCGACGAGCGTCCCAATGTCGGGTGAGTCGATCTGGATGTAGGTGCAGCCGAGCTCGGCCAGCGCCGTCGCCTCGGCCCTGATGATCGCGGCGGCGTCCTCGAACAGCGCGAACGCGTCCTTGTAGGCGGCGGTGGACAGTTCCGGCGACCACCCCGAGTAGAGGAAGAGCGGCGACGGCAGCGTGATCTTGATCTGGCTGTCGGCCCTGGCCCGGTTGTAGGTGAACTCCTCGATCGTCAGCTTCCGCCGCTGGCTGATCTTGCCGGTCACGGTGAACGGGTTGTGCCAGATCCAGTCCGACTCCGCGTTCTTGAAATGGACGGGCGCGCTCTCAATCGGCGCCGTCCCGTCGATCTCGCTTACGATCTGGTCGAAGAAGGAGAACCGCCGGTACTCGCCGTCGGTGATGACGTCGAGCCCGATGCCCTCCTGCAGCTCGATGGCCTCGTCGACCGCTCGGTCCTCGACCCGCTTGAACGCGGGCGCGTCCAGCTGGCCGGCCGCGTACTCGTCCCTGGCCTGGGTCAGGTACCTCGGCCGGAGCAGCGAGCCGATGACATCCGAGTGGTGGATCCGCTCCATCGCGAGCCTCCTAGGCGTTCCGTCTGTCAGTACTACCGGACTACCGGTCGGAAGGCGTGGTGTGAAGTGTCCCCGGTCACATTTTCCGGGTGGAATGTCGGTGGCGCGGCTTACGGTGAGGGGCGAGCGGGATCCATCCGCGATCAGGGATTAGGAGCACCCCATGACGACCCTGCCCAATCGGCCGCGTACCGCGCTGATCGTCATCGACGTTCAGAACGGGGTGGTAAACGACACTCCGAAACGCGACGACGTCATCGCGAACATCAACACCCTGGTCGGCCAGGCGCGCGCGCAGGACGTGCCGGTGATCTGGGTGCAGCACAACGACGACGGCCTGCCCCGGGGCAGCGCCGACTGGGAGTGGGTAACCGAGCTGGCCCGTGATGACTCCGAGCCGCTGGTGCACAAGAGCTACGGCGATTCGTTTGAGGCGACGGACCTCGAGTCGCAGCTGGCCGACCGGGAGGTGGGCCGGCTGATTCGTCACCGGAGCCGAGAGCGACGCGTGCATCCGATCGACCCTGCACGGCGCGTTCACCCGCGGTTACGACGTGACGCTGGTCGGCGACGCGCACACAACCGGCGACAAGACCGAGTGGGGAGCGCCGCCCCCGGAGGCGGTGATCGAGCACACCAACCTCTACTGGCGGTACCAGAGCGCCCCCGGCCGCACCGCCGGCACCGTCGACACCGCCGACGTCACCTTCGCCCCGGCCGACTAGAAGCCGTACGCGGTGGACGGGTCGGATGGCTGGCTGTCGTCGCGGATCGGTGTGTACGCGAACCGGGCGATCGTCGCGCCGCCCGCTGCGGCGCCGATGCCGATCACCCGTCCGGTAAAGCCGCCGGCGACCTCGGTTGAGAAGTAGCGGCCGTCGAGTTCGGCCAGCGAGCAGAACTCGCCGCCGTCCATGAGCCCGAACGCCAGGCGGTCCGGGGGGCCGGTGATGCGGCCGGCCTCCGGCGCGGCGCGCGTCGCCCGGATCGCCAACGTGCCCGCGCCGCCCGTTTCGGCCCGAACTTCGGCCACCGTCTGACGGATGTCGCCCAGCGCGACCTCCACTCGCACGGCGTCCGGGTAGACGCCGACGCGGGCCCAGTGCCAGCTGTCGAGCCACAGGATCAGCCGCGCGCAGCCCGTCCGGATGACCGCCTCGGCCGCCCACTGCTCGTCGCGCGCGCGGACGGCCAGGAACTCATGCTCACGGTTCTCCTCGTCGGGACCGCGCAAGGCGAGCCCTCCGGCACCGGGAGCCGCGAACCCGAGCGGATCACCCGCCCGGGAGATCCATTGCGGTCGAAGCGCGTCGCCGGCGAAGTCATCGATGAACGTCGTGTCGGCCGACGGCACCTGGTAGTGCCCCTCGTCGAAGACCGGCCAGTCGTCCTCCCAGCGGATGGCGGCGAGGAACGTCTCGCGTCCGTTGACGTGGTACTGCGGGGCGAACCCACGGGGCCGCACACCGAGATACACCGCCGCCCACTGCCCGGACGGCAGCGTGACCAGGTCCGCGTGGCCAGTGCTCTGGACCGGGTCGGCGGTGCTGCGGTGGGTGAGAATCGGGTTCGCCGGATTGCCTTCGTACGGCCCGGTGATGGATCGTGACCGCGCCACAGAAACCGCGTGACCGCGCGCGGTTCCGCCCTCGGCGATCAGCAGGTACCACCAGTCGCCCCGTCGGTGCAGGTGCGGGGCTTCCGGCGCCGCCAGCCCGGTTCCGCTCCAGAGCTGCCGCGGCTCGGACAGCAGAACGCCGGCCGACGGATCGACCGCGGCCTGCAGGATGATCGAGGCGTCGCCGAACGTAGACCACGTCAGGTGGCATACGCCGCCGGAGTCCCACGCGAGATCGGGATCCACCCCGAGCGCGCCGGCGACGAAGACTGGTTCGCTCCATGGCCCGGCCGGATCCTCGGCCGACACGATCAGCTGCCCTCGTGTCATCCGAGCCTGATCGGTCGTGACCAGCCAGAAGCGGCCGTCGTGATGACGCAGGGTGGGGGCGAAGATCCCACCGCTATCGATCGCCGGGCGCAGGTCCAGCTGGCTCACGCGATCGAGCACGTTCCCGATCTGCGTCCACCGGATCAGGTCGCGGCTGCGGAAGATCGGCACGGCCGGGAACCACTCGAAGGAGGAGACGGCGATGTAGTAGTCCTCGCCCACGCGGCAGATCGTCGGGTCCGGGTGGAAGCCGGGAATGATCGGGTTACCGCCCACGGTGCACCGCTTCCTGTTGTTGTGCCTTCCTATGCCATTAACGCTCCCACGACGTTCCCGGCGATAGGTCGATGATCGCGAAGGTGGCCTGCGGCATGGTGACGGCGTCCGGCGCGACCGAGATGCCGGGGGCCGAGGCGAGCAGCGCGACCGGCCGGCCGGCTGGCCGAGCGGGAGGATCGCGTCGGCCGCGCCCAGGTTGGCGGCGATGACGAGCTGGCCCCGGCGGATGAGCAGCCACCGGGCGTCCTCGTCGTAGTCGACCTGCACCAGGTCGAAGCGCGGGTCGGCCAGTTCGGGACGTGATCGGCGCAGTGCCAGCAGGGCGCGGTACCAGCCGAGGAGCGACCGGTAGGGCTCGCGGGCGGGCTGGCCCCAGTCGAGCTTGGAGTCCAGGAACGTCGCCTCGTCCTGCGGGTCGGGGACGTCGGCGGCTCCCCAGCCGTGCCCGGCGAACTCCGACCGGCGCCCGGCGCTGACCGCCGCCGCCAGCCCGGGATCGGTGTGATCGGTGAAGAACTGCCACGGCGTGTCGGCCCCCCACTCCTCGCCCATGAACAGCATCGGCGTGCACGGGGCGGTCAGCAGCAGGCCGGACACGATCGCGAGCAGCCCGTGCCGGTTCGGGTGGCCCGCCAGCGTGGCCGGGAGCCGGTCGCCGACCGCCCGGTTGCCGACCTGGTCGTGGTCCTGGTCAAACACGACGAACCGGTAGGCCGGCGTCTGCCGGGTGTCGACCGGGCGGCCGTGGGTCCGGCCGCGGAACGCCGACCAGGTCCCGTCGTGGAAGTACGCCCTGGTCAGCGTCTTGGCGAGCCCGGCCAGGGCGCCGAAGTCGCTGTAGTACCCCTGTCGCTCGCCGGTCACCAGCGCGTGCACGGCGTGGTGAAAGTCGTCATTCCACTGCGCGTCGAGCCCGTATCCGCCCGCCTGCCTGGCCGTGACCAGCCGCGGGTTGTTGAGGTCGGACTCGGCTACCAGGACGAGCGACCGGCCGGCCGCCGCCGCCAGCACCTCGACCGCGACCGCTAGTTCCTCCAGAATGTGCACCGCGCGGGTGTCCACCAGCGCGTGCACCGCGTCGAGGCGGAGCCCGTCGAGGTGGTAGTCCCGCAGCCACATCAGCGCGTTCTCGACGATGAACGCGCGCACCTCATCGGATCCGGGCTGGTCCAGGTTGACCGCCGGGCCCCACGGGGTCAGGTGCGCGTCGGTGAAGTACGGCCCGAACGAGGCGAGCCGGTTGCCCGGGCCGACGTGGTTGTAGACGACGTCCAGGTAGACGGCGAGACCGCGCCCGTGGGCGGCGTCGACGAAGCGCTTGAGCGCGTCCGGCCCGCCGTAGGGCTCGTGTACCGCCCACAGGCCGATCCCGTCGTATCCCCAGCCGTGATCGCCGGGGAACGCGGCCACCGGCATCAGCTCCACCGCCGTCACGCCGAGATCGACCAGGTGGTCGAGCCGCCCGATCGCGGCGTCGAGCGTCCCTTCCGGGGTGAACGTGCCGATGTGCAGCTCGTAGATCACCGCCCCGGCCAGCGGCGCGCCCCGCCAGTGCCGGTCCGTCCAGCCGAACGCCGCGTGATCGTAGGTCCGGCTCCGGCCGGCCGGACCCGACGGCTGCCGGGGCGAGCGCGGGTCGGCCAGCGGCTCGCCGCCGTCGAGCCGATACGCGTAGTCGGTCCCGGCCAGGCCGATCGCGCCCGGCACGTCGGCGCTCCACCAGCCCGGCCGGCCGGCCGGCGACATCGGGTAGAGCCGCCCGGCCACGTCCACGTCCGCCCGGGCGGCGGCCGGCGCCCACAGGCTGAAGATCGTCACTCGTCCTCCGGGACCAGCAGCGCCACCGGCAGCGCTCCGGTCACGTCGTCGAGCAGGAGGCTCGTCGCCCCGGAAGATCGCGCCGGTGAGCACGTCCACCCATCCGGCGGCCGGGCCCGCGAGCGGCAGGACGGTATCGGACCAGCCGCCCCGGGCCCGCAGGCCGACCGGGAGCCTGGTCGCGACGGTGACGGCCGGCCCGCCGAGACCGGCGCCGCCCCGGGCGAAGGCGACCACATGGTCCGCAGCCGGACCGGTCGCGGTGACCGGAGCGTAGCGGCCGGCGAAGCACTCCGGGCGAGCCCGGCGCAGCCGCAGCGCCCCGGCGGTGACCAGCAGCTTGGCCGCGTCCAGGCGCGGGCCGCCGTCACCGGGGGCGGCGGCAAGGTTCAGGCGGCCGCCGTCCAGGTCGGCCAGCAGCGACCGGCGGCGCGCGAAATCGACCGGGCGCCGGTTATCCGGGTCGACCAGGGAGAGCCCGGAAAGCTCGCATCCCTGGTAGATGTCGGGCACGCCCACCATGGTGAGCTGGATCAGCTTGGCGCCGAGCGAGTTGGCGAGCGCGTCGCCCGCGATCGCGGCGACGAACTCCGCGATCGAGCCCGACAGCCCCGGGTCGTCGAGCGCGCCGGCCGCCAGGCTGAGCACCGCCGCCTCGTACGTATCGTCCGGTTCCGTCCACGACGTATGCCGATCCGCCTCCCGGATCGCCTTGGTCAGATAGCCGGCCAGCCGCTCGCCGCTGATCGGCCACGCGCCGACCAGGGTCTGCCAGATCAGGTACTCGGTATCCAGGTCGACGGCGGCCGCCGTCTGGCCGAGGATCTGGGCCGTCACCGCGCGCTGGTGCCACTGGCCGACCTGGCTGCCCCAGCGCTCGGGCATCTCCGCCAGCACCGCCAGCCTGGCCCTGACGTCCTCCTGGCGCTTGGTGTCGTGGGTGGACAGGGTGGTCATGGTGAACGGCCAGTCGGCCGCCAGCCGCTCCGCCTGCGCGTGGAAGGCGGCCGGCGTCTCCCCGCACCGGTCGGGGTCGCCGCCCACCTCGTTAAGCGCGAGCAGCCGGGACCATCGGTAGAAGGCGGTGTCCTCGACGCCCTTGGCCAGCACCGGTCCGGTGGTCTGCTGGAACCGCACGACGAGCTCGCCCGCCCGGCCGGCCGCCCCGCTGGCCGGCCGGTGCAGTCCGAGCACGGCCCGGCCGAGATCGGCCGCCAGCCCGCCGAGCTTGCGCGGCAGCCGCCTGCGGGCCGACTCGACCGCCTCCCCGATGGCCGCCTCGGCCGCCGCCGCCGGAAGCTCGCCCGGGTGCACGTAGGCGCGGTAGACCGGGAACGCGGCCAGCACCTCGACCAGCACGGTCCGGGTCTCGTCCTCGGTGACGCCGGGGCAGACGCTGCCGAGCAGCCGGGCCAGCCGCGTCACCTCGGCCGCCAGCGTCCCGGTGGCCACCTCGCGCTTGGCCGCCTCGGCGACGTCCGCGAACCGCAGCGGAACCGCGATCGTCGCCCGCCCCCTGGGTGAACCGCGCGTACTCGGCGGTGAGCGGTGCCGGCCCCGGCGGGGTCGACGAAGAGCCCGTCGATCAGCTTCAGCCCGTCGTAACCGGTCGTGCCCGCGCAGGCCCAGTCGACCGGCAGCGTCTCGTCCGCCTCAAGGATCTTCTCCACCACCACCCAGGCGCCGTCGGTCGCCGACGCGAGCCTGGCCAGGTAGCCGCGCGGGTCGGCCAGCCCGTCCGGATGATCGATCCGGAGGCCGTCCACCAGGCCCTCGGCCACCAGCCGGAGGATCACCTCGTGGGTCGCGTCGAACACGGCCGGATCCTCGACCCGGACTCCGATCAGCGAGGTCACGTTGAAGAACCGCCGCCAGTTCAGCTCGGTCGAGGTGTCACGCCACCAGGCCAGCCGGTAGTGCTGAGACTCGAGCAGGGCCGCCATCGGCCGCCCCGCCGTCCCCGGCCGCAACGGCAGCACGTGGTCGAAGTACCTGAGCGCGGGCTCGCCGTCGGGCCCGCCGCCGTCCTCGACCCGGAGGTCGCCGAGGCACGACTCGACCGGGGCGCCGAGAATCGGCAGCAGCATCCGGTCGTCCTGCGCCGTCCAGTCGATGTCGAACCAGTGGGCGTACGGCGACCCCCGGCCGTCCCGCAGGACCGACCACAGCTGCCGGTTCAGCGGCACGTCGGCGGGCACCGCCATGTGGTTGGGGACGATGTCGAGGACCAGGCCGAGGCCGAGGCCGCGCAGCCGCTTGGCCATCGCGCGGAAGCCCTCCTCACCGCCGAGTTCGCCCCTGATCCGCGAGTGGTCGGTGACGTCGTACCCGTGCATGGACCCGGGGACTGCCTCGAGGATGGGCGACAGGTACACGTGGGTGACGCCCAGATCAGCGAGATACTCACCCGCCTCGGCCGCGTCGGCGAACCCGAAGTCCGGCGTGAGCTGCAGCCGGTACGTCGATCCCGGTGCGCTACCAACTGCCACATTTCCCCCGTATGGTCGCTACTTCCCAGAAACCTTCCCAGCAATCGGCCGTCCGAACGTGCGGCCACGAGGCCTGCCGCGCCGGCACATTACGACGCCGTGTAGTCTCGATGTGGTGCCCGGCCTCCGCGGGCCGGAAGGTGGTCTTATCCCAGGTGAGCGCGGTAAACGTCCGTCGGCCAGTTCGCACTGCCGCCGACGGCCCCATGCAGCAGGCCAGTATTCGCGCTACGGTCAGCGCGTACGTGGCGCTGTGCAAGCCGCGGATCGTGGAGCTGCTGCTGATCACCGCGGTGCCCACGCTCTTCCTGGCCTACCGGGGACTCCCGTCGCTGTCCGTCACCGTGGTGGTGGTACTCGGCGGCGCGCTCGCGGCCGGCAGCGCGAACGCCCTGAACTGCTACATCGACCGCGACATCGACCAGATCATGCGCCGGACGTCCACCCGGCCGCTGGTCAGGCATACCGTCGCGCCTCGCTCGGCGCTCGTCTTCGGCCTCGTGCTCGGGGTGGTCTCGGTGGCGCTGTTCGCCGTCACCACCAACCTGCTGGCAGCCGGCCTCACGCTGGCGGCGATCTTCTACTACGTCGTGATCTACACCATGCTGCTGAAGCGGCACACGTCGCAGTCGACGCTCTGGGGCGGCGCCTGCGGCGCGGCGCCGGTGCTGATCGCCTGGGCGGCCGCCACCGGGACGGTGCCCGCGCCGGCCTGGCTGCTGTTCGCGGTGGTGTTCTTCTGGCAGCCGCCGCACTTCTGGGCGCTGGCGATCAAGTACCGCGATGACTACCGGAGCGCGGGCATCCCGATGCTCCCGGTGGTCGCCTCGGTCCGCCGGGTGATGGCCGAGTCGGTGCTGTACAGCTGGCTGATGGTGGCCGCCTCGCTGGCGGTCTGGCCGTGGGCGGGCCCGCTCTACGGCGGGGTCGCGATCGTGGCCGGGGCCGCCTTCCTGTACGAGGTGCACCGCCTCTTCCACCTGTCGCGCCAGGCCGACGCCGAGGGCGGCAGTGCCGACGGCCTGGTGACGATGCGCCTGTTCCACCTGTCGCTGGTGTACCTGACGGTGGTCTTCGCCGCCGTCGCGGCCGGCGCGTTCATCCGCTAGGCGGCGTTAACGCCGATCCGCTGGCCTCGTTTACCGGCCCGTCGGGCGGGCTAGAACTCCGGCCGTGATCCTGATCGTGGCCGGCGTGGCCGGGAGTGGCAAGACAACCGTCGGGGCGCTGCTGGCCGGACGGCTGCGCTGGCGGTTCGCCGACGCCGACACGTTCCACTCCGAGGCCAACGTCGCCAAGATGCGAGCGGGCATCCCGCTCACCGACGAGGACCGCCAGCCGTGGCTGCGCGCGGTCACGGCCTGGATCGACGCCAGGATCGCGGAGGGGCAGTCCGCCGTGATCACCTGCTCCGCGCTCAAGCGGGTGTACCGGCACGAGCTGCTGGACGGCCGGCCGGCCGCCACCATGGTCTTCCTGATGGTGGGCCGGGAGGCGCTTGACCGGCGGCTGACGACCCGGCCGGGCCACTTCTTCCCCGAGAAACTGCTGGAGAGCCAGCTCGCGGACCTTGAGCCGCCGACGCCGGACGAGCGCCAGGTCGAGACGGTACTGGCCGATGGGGACGCCCCGCAGACGGCGGCGAAGGTCATCGCCACCCTCTGGCCCTACGGGGAGTCCGAACAGGGCGGCTCGCCCGTCCCCGGCGTGCTCTGATCGCGGCCACCGGCGGCCGAGCGTAGCCTGGACCGGTGAAACTCACCCTCGACCTGCACGACATCTACAACTCGGGCGCCGAGATCGACAAAGCGCTCAGGCAGAAGTTCGACGAGGCCGTGGCCAAGAAGGCGCCGGTCCTCGAGATCATCCCCGGCAAGGGGTCCGGCCAGCTGAAGAAGCACGTGCTCCGGTTCCTTGACCGCAAGGACATCAAGCCGCTCTACCACCGGGTGGAGAAGGACTCGAAGAACTTCGGGCGGCTCTTCGTCCACTTTCGCTGGTGAATCAGCGGTAACTATGAGTACAATCATGACTAGCTCATAATTCATCCATTTCAAACAGGAACAAACAGGAACAAGCCCCGCCAACCCGGCAATCCGCAATTGCCGGGCAAATGCGAAGCGCCCGCTGACCCGCCATCGGTGCTCGCGATAGATGAATGAACCCGTACGTCCCTTACGTACGGGTTGCCAAGCATCTGGCGGGAGGGCCACAGCGTGAGTCGGGTCTCGGAAGTCATCGAAGCAATGCAGCGCGCGGTTCCGCCGCGCAAGGCGAAGCTCAACCGGGTCGATGTCGCCCGGCTGCGGGCGCTCACCGGTCAGCTCGCGGCGGCGAAGCCTGAGGCAGCGGCCGAGTACGCCCGGTTCCTTGGCGTCAAGCAGCGCGGCCTGTGCCTGCCGGAGGCGGAACTCGGCCAGCGGCTCGATGGCGCGACGGTCATGGTGACCGGCGCGACCGGCTGCGTCGGGTCGACGCTGATGGCCCAGCTCGCGCGGCGCCGCCCGGGCCGCCTGGTCGGGGTCAGCCGCGGCGTCACCAGCGGCTGGCCGCGCCATCCGGGCGCGCGGTACCTGGTGGGGGACACCAGGGACCGCGCCCGCATCGACCAGGTCATCGCCCAGGTCAGGCCCGACGTCATCTTCCACGTGGCCGCCCAGCGCTCGCCCGCGCTGGCCGAGGTGGACGTGCACCGCACGGTCACCACCAATGTTCTCGGCACCCGCAACGTGCTGGCCGCGGCCGCCGCGGCGGGCGTGCCCCAGGTCGTGTGCGCGTCCACCGGCAAGGCGCTGCGCCCGTACTCGCCCGAGATGTACACCGCCTCCAAGCGGGCGGCCGAGTGGATCGCCACGACCGCGGCCGCCAGCGGGGACCTGCTGGTCTCGGCCGCCCGGTTCACGCACGTGATCGACAACTCCATCGTCTACGAGCGGCTGCTCGACTGGGCGGACGCGGGAACCGGGGCGGGCGACGCCGGTCAAGGCGACGTCGTCCGGTTGCACGGCGCGTCCATCGCCTTCTACGTTCAGTCGGCGCTCGAGTCGGCCCAGCTCCTGCTGCTGGCCTACCTCGGCGCGAGGCCGCGTGAGCTCCGGGTGCACGCGATCACCGACCTCGGCTGGCCGGTGTGCCTGGTCGACGTCGCGCTCGGCGTGCTCGCGTCCAAGCAGTCGCGGACGCCGGTCTACCTGAGCGGCTACGACCCCGGCTACGAGGAAGTGGCGTTCCCCGGGCTCTACGATCCGGCGACCGCCGGCGACGTGTCACCGCTGATGAACGCGTTCGAGACCGCCGCCCTGGTCGACTCGCCCTGTCCGATGGTCGACGCCTTCAGGCTCGAGATGAGGCAGGACACCGTGAGCCCGAAGCTGCTCGCCGCGCTCGACTGCGTCTGCGGGCGGACGCAGCACGCGGGCGATATCCGGGCCGGGCTCGACGAGCTCAGCTGGTCGCTGCTCGACGCCGCCCTCGGCGCCGCCTCGAGGACCGCCATCGACCGCTCAGCCAGGCTGATCTGCCAGCATCAGGCGACGATGTCGCCGGTCCACCGCCGGGTCGCCGAGGCGATCAGGAGCCATGCCAGCACCGCCGGCGCGACGGCGGCCGCCTAGACGACCCGGGCGATCGCGGCGGCGAAGCCGTCGAGCAGGCAGCCGAGGCCGAACCAGAACCGGTCATGGCCCGTCTCCGGCGAGTCCGGGTCGAAGTTCGCGTCCATGATCATCGTCAGGTTCGGGTAGCGCCCCGACCGGCGGATCCGCTGCTCGAATTCGTCGCGCAGCGCCTCGACCTCCGCCTCGGTCAGGTCCTCGGTGGTCTCCTCGAGGCCGCGGTGCCAGCGCAGCTCCTGAATCTCGCGCAGCGCGGCCCCCATGACGTAGGTGCCGAGCGTCGACAGCATCCACATCGTGGTCTTGACGTCAAGGCCGAGCCCGCTCAGCGACCCGATCAGCCGCTCGGCGTTGCGCGCGTCGTTCGGGCCGGACGGCGGGCCGGTGTTGAGGAAATCGATCGCCCACGGGTGCCGCAGCAGCGCCGCCCTGGTGTTGCTCGCGTAGGCGGCCAGGTCCGTCCGCCAGTCGCCCGACGGGCGCGGGGCCTCGATCTCCGCCTGCACCGTATCCAGCATCAGCCGGTGCAGCTCTTCCTTGGACTCGACGTGCCAGTAGAGCGACATCGCGCCGACCCGCAGGTCGCGGGCGATCCGCCGCATGCTGACGGCCTCGGTCCCCTCGGCGTCGGCGATGGCGACCGCCACGTCGACGATGTCCGCCCGGCTGAGCCCGCGCATCCGGCCGGGCGTCCGACCCGGCCCCCGTCCGCGCCCCTCCCAGTGCTCCCGCTGTCGCTTGATCCGCTCGACGACCGCCCGCTCGCTGTGCAGTTCGCGCCGGCCGCGCGGGCTGAACGACCCGCCCGCGTAGAAGAGACGCAGCGGCAGGAAGAGCTCCTCGTCTTCCTGGTCGTCGCCCACGAAAGCTCCTCGTCCGCCCGGTCGCGCCGGTTATTCGGTTGCCTCTCGTACACCGTACTGCTATCGTACGTTGTACGCCAATAGTACAGCGTACGATCACCCTCGGGGAGAACGCCATGAGCGACGTGCCCGCCATCAAGGCGGACGGGCTTGTCAAGCACTACGGCAAGACCAAGGCCCTGGACGGGCTCGACCTGACGGTGCCGGCCGGCACCGTCTACGGCCTGCTCGGCCCGAACGGGGCGGGCAAGACCACCGCCGTCCGCATCCTGGCGACGCTGCTGCGCCCGGACGGCGGGCAGGCGCGCGTCCTCGGCCGCGATGTGGTCGCCGACGCTCCCGCCGTGCGCCGGACGATCGGCCTCACCGGGCAGTATGCCGCGCTCGACGAGTACCTCACCGGGCGCGCCAACCTGATCATGATCGGGCAGCTCAGCCGGCTGACCGCGCGGGCCGCCCGGCAGCGGGCCGACGAGCTGCTCGAGCAGTTCGACCTGACCGCCGCCGCCAGCCGGGCGGTCAAAACCTACTCCGGCGGCATGCGCCGGCGGCTCGACCTGGCGGCCTCGCTGATCGGCCGTCCGGCGGTGCTGTTCCTGGATGAGCCGACGACCGGCCTCGACCCGAGCGCCCGCGCGCTGATGTGGGACATCGTCCGCCAGTTGGTTGCCGACGGCACCAGCCTGCTGCTCACCACCCAGTACCTGGACGAGGCCGACGTGCTGGCCAGCCGGGTGGCGGTCATCGACGGCGGCAAGGTGATCGCCGAGGGGCCGCCGGCCGAGCTCAAGGCGTCCGTCGGCGGGCAGCGGCTGCTGATCACGCTGGCCGACGAGTCCGACGCCGAGGCGGCGGCGACCGCGCTCGCCCCGTTCGCGACCGCGCCGGTCATCCCGGCCGAAGCCGGCCGTCTCATCGAGGCGCCCGTCGTCGCCTCGGACGGGCTCGCGACCGAGGTGGTGCGGGCGCTGGACGCGGCCGGCGTCAAGGTCAGCGAGATATCGGTCCGCAGCGCGTCGCTCGACGACGTGTTCCTGACGCTGACCGGGCACGTCGCGGAAGACAAGACGGCGAACACCAAGCAGAATGAGAAGGAGTCAGTCCAATGACCGCGCTCGCCGTGGCCCCGGCCCAGACCCCCGGCACGACTATCGGCCGCAACCCGTTCAGCCTGTTCCTGACCGACGTCTGGGTGCTGACCAGGCGGTCGATCGCCCGGATCAGGCGGGAGCCGGAGACGCTGTCCGACGTGACCATCCAGCCGGTCCTGTTCGTGCTGATGTTCGCCTACGTCTTCGGCGGCGCGATCGGCGGCATCGGCGGCGGCGATAATTATCACGCGTACCTGATCAGCGGGATGCTCGGCATGACGCTGGCGCAGACCGCCCCCGGCACCGCGGTGGCGATCGTTAGCGACATGGAGACCGGGCTCATCGACCGGTTCCGGTCGCTGCCGATGTCTCGCGCGGCCGTGCTGACCGCGCGCACCATCGCCGACCTGCTCACCCAGGTGATCGGCGGGGTCGTGGTGGCCCTGGTCGGGCTCGCGATCGGCTGGCGCATCCACAACGGGGCGGGCGACGCGATCGAGGCGTTCGCGCTCGCGCTGCTGTTCGGCTACGCGTTCACCTGGGTCGGGGTCTGCCTGGGGATGGTGCTGCGCAGCCCGGAGGCTGCCCAGCAGACCGGGTTCATCATCTTCCTGCCGCTGACGTTCATCTCCAGCGCCTTCGTCCCGACCCAGGGCATGCCGGGCTGGCTCCAGCCGGTGGCGGAGTGGAACCCGATGTCGTCGCTCGCGGCCGCCTGCCGCTCGCTGTTCGGCAACCCCAACCCGGCCGCCCTGGTGCACGCCTGGCCGGCCCAGCATCCCGAGCTGGCCGTGGTCTGCTGGTCGGTCGGGCTGCTGGTGATATTCGCCCCGCTCGCCGTCCGCCTCTACGGCAGCAAGGTGCGCTAGGCCGACGAGGGGGCGGCCGCAAATAACTGAGGTTTCACGTGAATCAGGTGTGCATAATGGCGGCATGCAACTCAGCAGGCTGAGCCGGCCGCGGGCGGCCAGGCCGGGCGGCGGGCGCGATCACGCGCGCTCGGCTGCGCTGGCCGCCCTGTGCACGCTGCTCTTCCTCACCTTCCTCGACAACACGGTTGTCTCGGTCGGGCTCGGCAACATGCAGACCGACCTCCAGGCGTCGATCGCCGACCTGCAGTGGGTGGTCGGCGGCTACGCCCTCGCGTTCGCCTCGATCATGCTCGCGTGCGGGATGATCGGCGACGAGCTCGGCCGCAAGAAGGTCATGCTGACCGGCGCGGGCGTCTTCTGCGCCGGCTCGGTGCTGTGCGCGCTCGCGCCGAACGCGCAGACGCTGATCGCCGGGCGCGTGATCATGGGCCTCGGCGCGGCCGCGAGCGAGCCCGGCACGCTCTCGATCCTGCGGCAGCTCTACACCGATGACCGCGCCCGGGCTCGCGCGGTCGGCGTCTGGGCGGCGGTCTCCGGGCTCGCCCTGGCGATGGGCCCGGTCATCGGGGGCGCGCTGATCGGCCTGTGGAGCTGGCGCGCGATCTTCTGGTTCAACCTCTTCTTCGGGCTGGCGGCGCTGATCGTGGCGGCGATCGTGGTGCCGGAGAGCTCCGACCACCGGCAGCTGCGGGTCGACACCGTCGGCACCGTGCTCGGCTCGGGCGCGCTCGCCACCCTGCTGTTCGCGATCATCGACTGGGAGACGTCGAGCTTCGCCCGGCCGCTGGTGATCGCGCTGCTGTGCGCGGCCTTCGCGCTCGCGGTCGCCTTCGTGCTCTGGGAGCGGCGCACCCCCAACCCGCTGCTCGACATGCGGCTGTTCCGCTCGGCCTGGTTCACGGTGCCGAATGCGGTCGCCTTCTGCACTTACTTCGCGACGTTCGCGATCTTCTTCTTCACCGCGCTCTACCTGGACGAGGTGGTGCACGCCTCCGGCTACCGGATCGCGCTCGCGTTCGCCCCGATGACCGTACTCATGATCATCGCGTCGGTGGCGGCGGGCTACTGGACCGCCCGGGCCGGGGCGCGGCTGCCCATCGTCGTCGGCTGCGCCGCCTTCGCGGCCGGCCTGCTGCTGGCTAACCCGCTGATCACCACCCATCCGAACTACCCGCTGCTCAGCCTGGCGCTGGCGCTGGCGGGGGTCGGCATCGGCATCACGGTCGTGCCGGTCACCGCGACCGCGCTCAGGGCGGTGGTGCCCGAGCGGTCGGGGATGGCCGCCTCGGCCACCAACACCAGCCGCGAGATCGGCGCCGTAACCGGGGTCGCGATCCTCGGGGCGCTGGTGTTCTCGCAGCTCAACTCCTCGCTGACGGCGAACCTGGAGGCGCTGAACGTGCCCGTCGGCGAGAAGGCCGCGATCCTCGGCTTCAAGTCGACGATCATCTCGTTCATCGAGACCGGCCAGGCGCCGACCAACTACTCGTCCTACGGCCCGATCGTCGGCAAGGTGATCAGCGCCGCCTACGCGTCCTTCGGCGACGGCCTGCACGACGCCCTCTACCTGTCGGCCGGGCTGGTCATCGTGGCCGGCCTGCTCGCGGCGGCCACGCTGCGCGGGCGTCAGCCGGACCTTGAACTAAAATAGACACCGCGACCGAGGGCGGGCCACACGTGTAGTCAACCTTGTCGGGCCGGACTAGGGCCGGTGCCCGAACTAGACGCATGAGCTGTGGTGGCCCCCGGTCGCCTTACCGACCAGGCGCGGCACCGGACTTACCAGGCGGAGCACCGGACCGTTCGGGCTAATCGGTTTCGTTTTTCTCCGCTTTGGGCGGGTAGACCAGGCCGCCGATGAAGTCGATCGTCTCCGGCACCGCGCCGTGGCGGCGGCGGATGACGTCCGCGATCAGCCCGGTCCAGCCGGTCTGATGGCTCGCGCCGAGGCCCGCGCCGTTGTCACCGTGGAAGTACTCGTTGAAGTAGATGTTGTCCCGCCAGTTCGGGTCGTGCTGGAGCTTGTCGACCCAGCCGTGGCAGGGGCGCCGCCCGTCCTCGCCCCGCAGGAAGATCGAGACCAGCCGCTCGCGCAGGTCGGCCGAGACCTCGCTCAGGTTCTTCTGCTGACCGGACCCGGTCGGGTACTCGACCGTGAACTCGTCGCCGAAGAACGCGTGGTAGGTGTGCAGCGAGTTGCACAGCAGGTAGTTCAGCGGGAACCAGATCGGCCCCCGCCAGTTCGAGTTGCCACCGAACATCGAGGTGGTGGACTCGGCCGGCTCGTAGTCGATCGTCGCGCTGGTGCCCTCCAGGTGCAGCACGTACGGCTGGTCCTTGAGTTCCGCGCTCAGCGACCGCAGCCCGTACGGCGACAGGAACTTCGACTGGTCGAACAGCGACCGGAACACCGGCCGCAGCCGGTCCATCCCGACGACGCTGAGCAGCAGCTTCTCCGGCTGGTCGCCGCCGTCGCGGAGCAGGCCCATCTCGCGCGCCTTCTCGGCGTCGGTCATCCCCTGCCGGTGCAGGAAGTCGGCGAACGCCTTCTTGAACCGCAGCGCGGTAAGCACCATCTGATAGTCGACCACGCCCACCGCCAGCAGCGGGATCATGCCGACCATGGACCTGGCCTTGACCGGGATGACCGCGCCGCTGGCGAGGCAGAGGTGGTCGTAGAACATCCCGTCGGCGTCGTCCCACATCCCCTGGGTCTCAAGCGCGGTGCTGATTCCGGCGTAGTGCTCGAGGAACTTGAGCACCAGGTCGGCGCCGGCCTGGCGGCCGTTGCGCCAGAGGATGAGCGCGATCGTGGCCATCGACAGCGCGTAGAACGCCATCCAGCCGGTGGCGTCCGACTGCTCGAGGACGGTGCCGGGCGGCAGGTGCGACCGGTCAATCGGCCCGATGTTGTCGAGGCCGAGGAAGCCGCCCTCGAACAGGTCGTTGCCCCACACGTCCTCCCTGTTCACCCACCAGGTGAAGTTGACCAGCAGCTTGTCGAAGACCCGGGCGAGGAAGTCGAGGTCCTTCGCCCCGTCCAGCGCGAACACCTCAAGCGCGGCCCACGCTTGGACCGGCGGGTTGACGTCGGAGAAGTCCCACTCGTAGGCCGGCAGCGCCCCGTTCGGGTGCTGGAACCACTCCCGGCACAGCAGAACTAGCTGGTACTTCGCGAACCCGGGGTCGACGTGCGCTAGCGAGACGCAGTGGAATGCCAGGTCCCAGGCCGCGAACCACGGGTACTCCCACTTGTCCGGCATCGACAGGATGTCGAAGGCGTTGAAGTTCCGCCACCGCGCGTTCCTGTTCAGCTCGCGCTCGGGCGGCGGGGCCGGCTGGGCCGGGTCGCCGTCGAGCCAGGTCGCCACGTCGTAGTTGTAGAACTGCTTGGACCAGAGCATGCCCGCGAACGCCTGCCGCATCACCAGCGCCTCGTCCGCGCTGGCCTGGGCCGGGGTCAGCGCCTGGTAGAACTCCTCCGCCTCGGCCCGCCGCCTTCGCAAGACAAGATCAAAATCGGTCTTATCGAACGGACCGCTGGTTCCCGTCGGCGGCTTCGGCCTGAGCCTCAGCCGGATGGTGGCGGTCGCGCCGGGCTGGACCGTCAGCCGGTACCAGTACGCGCACTTGGTGCCCTGCTGCTCCGGGTTCACGGTCGGGGCGCCGCCGACCACGTGGTCGTTGATGCCATCCTTGGGGTAGGGCGTTTCCGACTGGGAGCCGAACAGCCGCTCCGCGTTGGTCTCGTTCTCGCAGAACAGCGGCGTCGGGTTGACGGCGTTGGTGACGGTGCCGTCGTCGGCGGTGTCCGCCAGCAGCTCGAGCGGGCCGAGGAAGGGATGCTCGATGTCGACCGCCCCGTCCCGGCCGAGCCTCATGACCGGCTTGGGGGCGCCGTTCTCCCACGACCAGGTGTTGCGGAACCAGGCGGTCGGCAGCACGTGCAGCGTGTCCGGGTCCTTGCCGACGTTGGTCGCGGTGATCTCGACCAGCAGTTCCAGCGCGTCGTCGCTCTTGGCGTACACGACCTCGGTGATCCAGTACCGATCCTGATCGAAGACCCCGGTGTCGAGGATCTCGTACTCCGGGCTGCGCCGGTCCCGCCGCGCGTTCTCGGTCCGGAGCTGCTCGTACGGGAACGCGGCCTGCGGGTAGTGGTAACGCCACCGGTTCCAGGCGTGGCTCGGCAGCGCGTCCAGGTACCACCAGTGCTCCTTGACGTCCTCGCCGTGGTTGCCCTGCGGGCCGGTCAGCCCGAACGGCCGCTCCTTGAGGAAGCCGTCGCGCCCGTTCCAGAGCGCAAGTGAGAGGCAGAGCTGCTGGTGAATATCGCTGAACCCGGCCAGCCCGTCCTCGCCCCACCGGTACGCGCGCGACCTGGCGTGGTCGAACGGCAGGTAGTTCCACGCGTCGCCGTCCTGGCTGTAGTCCTCGCGGACCGTGCCCCACTGCCGCTCGCTGACATACGGCCCCCACGTGTACCAAGGGCTCGACTGCTTCAACCCGTCCTCAAGCCTGCCAAACCCGGCGACCCGATCGCCCTCAGTCGTCATGAGGGCACACTATCGGGGGCCGGGCAGGGGCGGGCGGGGTAGGGGCGGGCGGGGAGGGGAGGAAGGGGCCCCCTCCCCGCCCGCGGCATTAGGCGTAGACCAGGAGCTCGGAGAGCTGCCCGGCCGGCCAGCCGGTGTTGGCCGTGAACGTCAGCTTCAGGTAGCGGACGCTGGTGGCGGGGAAGGTGACGGTGACGGTGTTACCGGTGGAGGGGTTGAAGGTGTAGTTGGCCGACCCCGCCAGCGTGCTGTAGGTGGTGCCGTTGGTGCTGCCCTGGATGGTGACCGTCTGGGTGCGGGTCCCCCAGGCGCTCGACGGCGGCAGGTCCATCGTGACGCTGGCGACGGTCTGCGACGAGCCGAGATCCACCTGGAACCACTGGGGGAAGGCGTTGTCCGCGCTCTCCCAGTAGGTGCTGGTGTTTCCGTCCACCGCGTTGCCAGGCGCATAGGTCTGCGTGTAGCCGCTGGAGGTGGTCGGCTGGTTGAGGGCCAGGTTGGTCGTCGTGCTGACCCCGGTGCCCGACAGCGCCACCGACAGCGGGCTGCCGGGAGCGCTGCTCGCGACCGAGAGCGTCCCGTTCGACGCGCCGGCCGCGGTCGGCTTGTAGGAGACGCTGACCGTGCACGACCCGCCCGCGGCGATCGAGCTGCCGCAGGTGCTGTTGGACTCGGCGAACGGCGCCGCGGCGGCGACCGAGACGCCGGTGGCCGCGCTGCTGCCCGGGTTGGTCACCGTCACGGTCTTCGCCGCGCTGGTCGACCCGGTCGCCACGCTGCCGAACGACAGGCTCGTCGGCGACGCGGTCAGCGGGCTGCCGGTCGGCCCGGTACCGCCGCCACCGGAGAAGACCTCGAGCTCGGAGAGCTGCGCGGCGCTCCAGCCGGTGTTGCCGGTGAAGCTGAGCTCCACGTACTCAGCGGTCGTGCCGGACGGCAGGCTGATCGTGACCTCGTTGCCGGTGGAGGGGTTGAAGGTGTAGGCGGCCGAGCCGACGATCTGGCTGAACGTCGTCCCGTTGGCGCTGCCGAGGACCGACAGCGTCTCCGACCTGGTGCTCCAGGCGCTCGACGGCGGCAGGTAGAGCTGGAGCGAGCCGATCGACTCGTCCGAGGGCAGCTGGACGGTCAGGGTCTGCGGGAACGCCGATCCGTCGCTGCTCTCCCAGTAGCTGCTGGTGTTGCCGTCGGTGACGTTGGCGGGCACGTAGGTCTGGAAGTCGCTGCTCGCGGTGGCGGGCTGCCCGAGTGCCAGGTTGGTGGTCGCGGTGACCCCGGTGCCCGACAGGGCCACGGTCAGCGGACTGCCCGGCGCGCTCGTCGCCACCGACAGGGTGCCGGTGAGAGGCCCCCCGCTAGTGGGGGCGAACTTCACGCTGACCGTGCAGGACCCGCCCGCGGCGATGGAGCTGCCGCAGGTGTTGGTCTGGCTGAAGTTGCCGGTGACGCCGACCGAGGAGACCGAGACCGCGCTGGTGCCCGGGTTGGTCACTGTCACCGTCTGCGCCGCGCTGGTCGACCCCGAGTTCACGTCGCCGAACGAGAGCGTCGACGCCGACGAGGTCAGCGTGCCCGCCTGGACCGGCGCCGGGAAGGTGGTGAGCACCGGGGTGGTGCTCCAGCCCGAGTTGCCGCTGCCGAGGTTGAAGGTGTAGCCCCCGGCCGTGTTGGACGGGTAGGCGTTGTTGTAGGCGCCGGCCACGCCGACGCCGCTGGCGGTCACGCCGCTGACGCTGGCCGATCCGGTCGTCTCCGCCTGCATGACGGTCGTGCCGACGTTGGCCACGTTGACGTTGCTGATGTTGATGCCGGAGGCCGCGTAGCCGCTGCCGCTGCCGCTCACGAACTCAAACGCCTCGTAGGGGCTGTCCAGGATCGCGCCGCCGCTGTAGTTGATGGTGACGCCGGTGAACGCGGAGTCGTAGGAGTCGAACTGGACCGCGCCCATCGGGTGGTCCCAGTTCGGGTTGTAGGCGCCCGCCCGGATCAGGTAGTTGCCGGTGACGTTGATCGTGCCCGTCAGGGGGGTGAACGGGGTGAGGAACTCCTCGTTGGAGATGTCGATGCCGCTGCCGAGGGCGTTGTCGTCGGCGACGACGTTGTTGGAGATGGTGTTGTTGTCGCCGCCGTAGTCGGCGATGCCGTTGGCCAGGGTCGGCGCGACGATGGTGTTGTTGGCGAAGGTGATGTTGGAGTCCGCCGTCGGGTAGGACCAGATCGCCAGGCTGTCATCGCCGGTGCCGCGGATGAAGTTGTTCTTCACCGTGCAGCTGGACGCGTTGCCGTTGAAGTTGACGCCGTCCGCGTCGGTCGACTCGATGACGCTGTTCTCGACCGTGCAGTTGCTGTTGCCGAACTGCAGCCACAGGCCGACGTTGGTGTCCTGGATCCACAGCCCGTTGACCGTCCAGCCGCTGCCGAGCGAGCCGTCGATCGCGTTGGCGGTGCTGTCGTCATGCCGGCCGACGGTGCTGCCGAGGATCGCGAAGCCGCTGAGGTTGATCGGGCCCGCGACGTCCGAGGTGTTGTCGATCAGCTCGTTGGTCTTGATCTGCGAGTACCAGTCGCCCGCGCCCTCGATCGTCCCCTTCTGGATCTGCAGCGGCGAGCTGATGAGGAAGGTGCCGGATGGGATCCAGACCGCCTCCCCGGCGTTGTTGGCCGCGGTGATCGCCTGGTTGAAGGCGGAGGTGGAGTCGCTCGCGCCGGTCGGGTCGGCGCCGTAGCTGGTCACCGAGACCGTGTTGGCGGGCTGGGTGGTGGCGGCGGGCACGTTGTAGAAGTCGGCCACGTCGAGCGTGTAAGGCACGGCCGAGTCGGACGAGCCCACCTGGAAGGTGACGGTGGTGCCGGCCGGGTACGTCTGGCCGAACGTCATCCGCGCGTCGTCGTAGAACTTGTGGGTCATGCTGCCGGTGATGCCCGACGTCGTGATGTAGCTGTAGGCCGAGGTGAGGCTGAGCTCCTGGCTGAGCTTGGTGCCGTTCACGTAGACCGACAGCGTGCCCGACGCGCCCTGGTTGAGCGCGTAGTGCAGGTCGACCGCGTTGGCCGGGCTGGTCAGGGTGAACTTCACGTACTGGCCGGTCGCGGTCAGCTGCACCGCTTCCCGTCCGGACGCCTCCGAGGGCAGGCTGCCCTGGGCGAAGGACGGGCCGATGATCGTGCCGTTGGTGCTGGCGCTCTCCGCCTCGTACTCGGTGAACGGGACGGTCGCGCCGGTGCCGCTGGGAACGTTGAACGGGGACTGGGCCCAGTACGGCGGGGTGCCCGCCTGGGCGAGCGCGGGCGTGGCGAGCGCCACCGCGAACAGCGTGCCGAGCCCGGTGACCACGGCGGCGGCGAGCGCGACCAGCCGGGTGCGGCGTCTCGCCCCGGCGGGCGGGCCGCCTGGTGGCTTGCGGAAGAAGAACATCGCGTGCGTGCCTTTCCCTGGAGGGGAGGGTGGGGCGACGTCCTTGGGGCAAGGGCGTCGCTAGCCGCCGCCCTGTGGGGAGGGCGGCGGCAGGGTGGGTGGCTGCCGCGGCGAGCGCTGGGGGCCTAAATCAGCGCTGATTCTTGGATCAAACGGAACATAACATTGGCGACACATTCGTGCAAGAACTAGATTTTTAGATGAAAATAATCGACCATTGGATCAGAGTGCACGTCGTTTAGCTGGGAATATGTGACTTTTTCAAATACTTGCAGAATATTTCGACAGGATGCGGTCACTAGACCGCGATAAGCAACACTTTATTTGCAATGATTTGCAGCAAGTTTCAAACATCCCGGGACAGACCATGCGGACAGACGGAGAACCGGCCGACTTCTTCTACCAGCTCGACGATCCGGCGTTCCTGGCCGAGCGCGCGCGGTTGCGCAGCCGTCTGGAGCACGCGCCGGAGAACGCCGTCGGCCGGCCGACGCTTGAGCGGCTCTACGAGGCGATGACCGAGGAGTTCTGCCGTCGCGCCCGGATCGCCTGGACCCGGAGCCGGTTAGCTACCGAGGACGATGTCGACCGCGTGCGGAAAGCTGTCGGCCACGTGACCGGGTTCGAATGCGGTCAGCGGCCACCGGCGGCCGCGATGCAGCCAGACGCCGGGCAGCCCCACGCTGCGGGCGCCTTCGATATCCGCCTGGGCGGAGTCGCCGATCATCCACGCCCCGTCCAGTGACTGCCCGGTCCGGTCGGCCGCGAGGCGGAAAATCGCCGGGTCCGGCTTGCGCAGCCCGACCCCTTCCGAGATGACCCACCCGGCCACCTCCCGGTCCAGGCCGGTATGCCGGAGTTTCCGTTCCTGCTGCGCGACGGTGCCGTTGGTCACGACGAACGGCGCCCATCCGGCCGCGCGGGCACGGCGCAGCGCCAGGATCACCGCGTCGTCAGCAACCAGCTGCCTGACGAGGCCGCCCCGCAGCTCAGCCAGGATCGCATCCTCGTCCTGCCCCGTCCAGCCCGAATCGCTCCGCGATCATCCCGGCGAACCGCTCCCGCGGCTCGAGCCCGTCCCGGTCCGCCGCCACCAGCCACGCCGCGTCGCCCGGTGTCGTCGGCCGTGCGCCGTCGGCGAACTTCTGCGCCCACCGGTCAACGCGCCGGCCCGGTCGATCAGCGTGTTGTCGAGGTCAACCAGAAGCAACGGCACGCCGCAGACCCTGCCCGAGCGGCCACGCCAACCGCTGGAACGCCAAGATCACGGACCGTTTTATACACGGGGGTGTACACAACGGTCCATGAGCTTGCCGGTCGGCATACTCAAGTGGCGATGTCCGGGTACGGCATCGTGTAGTGGGAGAGGCGCTGGGCGTACTCGAGCTGGAAGCCGAGCGGTTCGGCGTGGTCGCGCTCGAACATGGCGATGCACAGGGTCAGCGTCAGGAACGGGTGCGCGCCGAGGCCGAACAGCGCCGGGTAGTCGTGCGTCGCCAGCGCCTCCCGCTCGTCGTCGGAGAACTTCAGCCAGGAGGACTTCTCGGCCGTGGGCACGTTGAGGATGACGTTGGCCCGCTCGGCCTCCCACCACTCGACCGTGCCCCGGGGGTCCTCACGGTACCGCTCGACCAGCTCCGGGTCCCGGTCGACGGTGTAGAGGAACTTGTTCATCAGGTACTTGCTCACTGCGCCGCCCCCTTCGGGTACCAGGTGAAGTAGGCCTCCATGGTGTGGAAGAGGTCGAGCGAGTCCACGTAGTCGGCCTTCTCGCCCGCGCCGGCGACGCCCATCATCAGCATGAAGTCGAGGAAGCCGTGGGTGGCGTTGCCCGGCTCCCACAGGGACTCGAGCGACACCTCGCCGAGCGCCTTCTCGATGTCGCCCGACGCGATCCACTCGACCGCCTTGCGGTCGAACTCGGGATCGGGGCCGTGCGGTCCGAACTGCCGCGGGCCGCCGAGCTCGAGCGAGAGGTGGCCGGTGCCGATGATCGCGACCCGCTTGTCGCTCGGCCACGACTCCACGACCTCGCGGATCATGGTGCCGAGCTGCACGTACCGCTTGGGCTGGGGCAGCGGCGGCGCGAAGATGTTGGTGTAGATCGGCACGATCGGCAGGTCGGCCTCGGGCCGCAGCGTGATCATCGGGCAGGTGACGCTGTGGTCGATCCGCAGCTCGTTGCTGAACGCGAGGTCGAAGCCGGCGTCCAGGCCGTCCCGCAGGATGTGCGCCGACAGGTCCTCCTGGCCGGTGAAGAACATCTTCGGCAGGCCGAACTCGCGCTCCTCGTTGTACCAGTTGGCGTCGTAGAACGGCGCCTTGCCGACCAGGAACTGCGGCATGTTGTCCAGCCAGAGCTGGTGGAAGTGGTCGCTGCCGACCAGCACCAGCACGTCGGCGTTGGCCCGGGTGAGGGTCTCGCGGAACGAGGTGATCTTGGCGACCCACTCGTCCGCGAACGGCGGACGGTCCTCGCCGGTCGACGTGGACGCTCGGTAGTAGAACGGGTGGTGGGTCGAGGCGATGACCGCTGCGACGGTAGCCATGGCGGCTCCCTTGCCGTGAGGGGACTACTTCGGGGGTTGGTTCTTACTCGGGCCTGGGCGGGACGTAGACCGCGTTGCGGTCCACGCTCATGTAGATGTCGTTCGCGATCGGCATCCGCTGCTCCTCCGCGAGCTGGCCGAGCAGGCCGGCCGCCCGGGCCAGCAGCGCGAACCCGCGCAGCAGGGCCAGCGGCAGGCCGAGGTCGGCCAGCACCGCGCCGCAGACGCCGGCCCCGTTGAGCGGCAGCGTCCGGCCGAGGACCTGCGGGTGGACCCGGCCGATGGCCTCGAACAGCCGCAGGTGCGGTCCGCGCAGTCCCTCCTCCTCGGCGATCTCGATCAGCCTGGGAGTGCGCGGGTCCCGGACCTTGTGCACCGGGTGCCCGAGACCGGGGACGAACTTCCGCTCGGCCTTGGCCCGGGTGACCGCGGCGAGGGCGAGCGCGTCGAAGCCGGCGTCGTCGGTCGGGATCTCGCCCGCCTCGGTCAGCACTTCGTCCAGGAACTGGCCGCAGTCCTCGGTCACCCCGAGGAACCGCGACCCGCCGCCGAGCAGGCCGGCCGCGAGCGCGCCCTGGACCGAGTCGGGGGCGGACAGGTACGTGATCCGGGCGGCGATCGCGGTCGGCGTGAAGCCGTGGTCGGCCAGCGCGACCAGGACCGACTCGAAGACGCGGACCTCCGACGGGTCGGCCGGCGCTGCGTCACCATCCAGAACGTCAGCTCGCCGAACCCCACCTTGCCCATCAGGTCGTCGGCCAGGTTCTGGCCGAGCAGGCTGATCGTGTCGGCGTCCGACGTGCCGAGCGAGGTCGGGTACTCCTGCGTCATTGGCTCATCCCTCCGTGGCCGACGGCGTGGCGAGTCTGGCGCGGACAACCAGGCCCGGATCTCGTCGCCGTGCTCGTTCAGCTCCGGCGGCGCGAGCGGGTAGCTGGCGGGGGTCTTGGAGAACGTGACCGGGTGCCGCATCGTAGGCCGGGTGCGGTCGCCGGTCCCGGCCGTGACGACCGGCTCGAGGCCGATCTTCTCCGCGAACTCGATGCCCTTGTCGACCGTGTTGATCGGCCCGCAGGGCACGCCGACCGCGATCAGCTGGTCGAACCACTCGGCCGCGGACTTGGCCGCGAGCTTCTCCGCCAGCAGCGGCTTGAGCTCGGCCCGGTTGGCGGTGCGCCCCGGGTTGGTCGAGAACCTCGGGTCGGCCGACAGCTCGGGCGCCCCGATCACCTCGCACAGCTTGCGGAACTGGGTGTCGTTGCCGGCCGTGACGATCAGCTCGCCGTCCCCGGTCGGCAGCGGCTCGTAGGGGAACAGGCTCGGGTGCGAGTTGCCCATCCGGAACGGCACCACCCCGCCCGCCGCGTAGGCGCTGGTCTGGTTCACCATCCCGGACATCGCCGACGCCATCAGCGACGCGTCGAGGTGCTGGCCCTCGCCGGTCGCGTTCCGGTGGTTGAGCGCGGCCAGGATCGCGATCGTGGTGTGCAGGCCCGCGATCACGTCGAAGGCCGAGATGCCGGCCCGGAACGGCGGGCCGTCCGGATCCCCGGTCAGCGACATCAGCCCGGACATGGCCTGCACCATCAGGTCGTAGCCGGGCAGGTTCTGGCCGCCGCCGCTGCCGAACCCGCTGATCGAGGCGTAGATGACGGACGGGTTGATCGCGCTGACCGAGTCGTAGTCGAGGCCGAACCTGGCCAGGCCGCCCGGCTTGAAGTTCTGCACCAGCACGTCGGCCCGGCGGGCGAGCTCCTGCGCCAGCGCCCGGTCGCCGTCGTCCTTCAGGTCGAGCGCGACCGACCGCTTGTTCCGGTTGATCGACAGGAAGTACGTCGAGACGCCGTCCTCGGTCAGCGGCGGCATCCACGAGCGCGTGTCGTCACCGCCGGGAGACTCCACCTTGATCACGTTCGCGCCCAGGTCGGCCATCAGCATCGTCGCGTAGGGCCCGGCCAGGACGCGCGAGAAGTCGGCGACGAGCAGCCCGGCGAGCGGACCGGGACGATCGGAATCGCTCAAAACCCTGCCTTTCAGTGTCCGCATAACGGACACATGTCCGTCTGCCGAGTATGTTAGCCCACGTAGACCGATGTCAAGATGACTCACCAGGAGCGCCGACGGGGCTGCCGATCGTGCCGCTGCCGCCGGCGCCCGCCACCGTGACCTGCGGCGCTCCCTGACACGCTGCCCAGTCGGCGCTGATCGAACCCGCCGTCTGCAGCAGCAGCGGAAGGTGCCGGCCGATGAGCACGTCGAGCGGGGTCTCGGCCGCGTGCGAGTTGACGTTGAGGGCGGCGATCACCCGGCCCTCGCCGTCCCGCAGCGGGACCGCGACCGACCTGATGCCCGGGGCGAGCTGCTCGTCGGTGAGCGCCCAGCCGCGGGCCCGCACCTCCCGCAGCGCCGCCGCGCGCTCGGCCGCGTCCGGCTGCCAGCGGGTAGTGATCCCGGACCTGGACGGCTCGGCCAGCACCCGCTCCGCCTCCGCCAGCGGCAGCGCGGCCAGCAGCACCTTGCCGAGCGAAGTCTGCATCGCCGGGAACCTGGTTCCGATGGTCACCGCCAGGGTCACGATCTTCGGCACCGCCACCCGGGCCACGTAGACGATGTCGGAACCGTCGAGCTGCGCGATCGAGGTGGACTCCCTGGTCTGCGCGACCAGCGCCTCCATGTGCGGCCGGGCGACTTCCCACAGGCCGCGGGAGAGGACGTAGGACATGCCGAGGTCGAGCACCCGCGGGGTGAGCTCGTAGCCGCCGCTCGACTGGCCGGTCCCTGACGGTCCGCGAGCCGCGAGCCGCTCCGGCAGAGCCCCGGCTAGGCGGACGTAGCCGAGCTGCTCGAGGGTAAGCAGGATCCGGCGCGCGGTCGGCCGCGGCAGATGGCTCGGCGTCGGCCACGTTCGCCAGCGACATCACCGGCTGGCCGGGTCCGAAGGCGCGGATCACGTCGAGGCCCCGCGCGATCGCCTCGATGAAGTCTGGGCTGTCATCCCGACGAGCCACATGAACCTCCTGAAGCGACGGGTTGCTGCGTCCCCCGCACTGTAGCGCTTTCCTGGCCGGTTGTCCGCACTGCGGACATGTGGGGATCCCGCCGGGGTTCACCGCAGGCAGTTCAGGGCACTTGACACCAGACTTATAACGCGACAGTGTTCCGAGCAGGTCTCGGTGACCGACTATCGGACGATCGTCCGGATCAGGCATCGCCCAGCGTCCGGACTCGCACCTCACAGTGGAGGATTTCAGCCATGACAGCAGCGGCGCCGCAGGCTGGCCAGCCGGTCGTGTTCCGGAACGCGACCGTGCTGACGATGGACGACGCGCACACGGTCTTCACCAACGCCGACGTGCTGGTCGTCGACGAGCAGATCGCCGCGGTCGGAGCGGGCCTCGAGGTCCCCGACGGCGCCGCGGAGATCGACGCCGCGGGCGGCATCGTGATGCCGGGCATGATCGACACGCACCGGCACATGTGGCAGACGGCGATGCGCGGCTACGGCGCCGACTGGACCCTCACCCAGTACTTCGTCTACTACTACCTGGCCTGGGGCAAGATCTTCCGCCCGCAGGACGTGTACGCGGGCAACCTGCTGTCGGCCATCGAGGCGATCGACGCGGGCGTCACCACCAGCGTCGACTGGTCGCACGGGCTGCAGACGACCGAGCACGCGGAGGCGGCGACCGACGCGCTCGAGGAGGTGCCGGGCCGGTTCGTGCTCGCCTACGGCAACATCTTCCAGGGCGCCTGGGAGTGGGCGACCACGCCGGAGTTCCGCGACTTCTACCGCCGCCGGTTCGACGGCAAGGGCGACATGCTCGGCTTCCAGATCGCGTTCGACCTGCCCGGCGTCGAAGGGTTCCCGGAAAAGGCCGCCTTCGACGTCGCGCGCGACCTCGGCGTCGCGGTCACCACCCACGCCGGCGTCTACAACGTGACCAGCGACGTCGGCATCAACCAGATGTACGACGGCGGCTACATGACCCCGGGCACGATCTACGTGCACGCGGCCACGCTGTCCCCCGACAGCTACCACAAGATCGCCGCCACCGGCGGCTACACGTCGATCTCGACCGAGTCCGAGTGCAACGCGGGCCAGGGCTACTCGCCGACCTGGAAGCTGCGCAAGTACGGCATCCCGGTCTCGCTGTCGAACGACACCAGCGTGTGGTGGAGCGGCGACCTGTTCGCCGCGATGCGCGCCACCCTTAACGCCGACCGCGCGATGGAGCACTTCGAGGCGCACGCGAAGGGCGTCGGCCTCACCAACCACATCCTGCGGGCCGAGGACGTGGTCGACTACGGCACCCGCGGCGGGGCGAAGGCGCTCGGCCTCGACTCGTCGGTCGGCAGCGTCGAGGTCGGCAAGAAGGCCGACCTGGTGCTGATCAAGAACGACAACTCGCCGGTCGGCTTCCCGGTCCTGCAGCCGTACGGCCACGTCGTCTTCCAGGCGAACCGGGGCGACGTGCACACGGTGCTGGTGAACGGCAAGGTCGTGAAGTTCGACCACAAGCTCGTCGGCGTCGACCTGGCCAAGGCCAAGGCGTCGATCGAGTCGACCCTCGACTACCTCAAGGCCGAGCACGGCCCGCAGGAGTGGGAGAAGGGCATGCACCCGGAGATCCCGGAGCACGAGACCCTCAACAACCCCTACACCTACCGGGATGATGTCTCAGCCTGGAAAGAGTCAGAGTAAGTCAAAGTCAAAGCCTGCTCATATCGAACGGTCGCGTGGTTCCTCTGGCAGGAACCACGCGACCGTTCGACATCTAATGCGTTAGACCTTGGCTTTTGCCCTTACTCGCCCCAGATCTCGGCGGCGGTGTCGACGATCAGGGAGAGCTTGTCCCACTGCTGCTGCTCGGTGAGGTCGTTGCCCTCCTCGGTGGAGGAGAAGCCGCACTGGGACGACAGGGCGAGCTGGTCGAGGTCGGCGTACTTGGCGGCCTCGTCGATCCGGCTCTTGATGAAGTCCTTGGACTCGAGCTCGCCGCGCTTGCTGGTGACGACGCCGAGCACGACGCGCTTGCCCTTGGGCAGGTAGCGGAGCGGCTCGAAGCCGCCCGAGCGCTCGTCGTCCCACTCGCAGAAGAAGCCGTCCACGTCGAGGTTGTTGAACAGCGAGTCGGCGACGAAGTCGTAGCCGCCCTCGGCCGCCCACATCGACTGGTTGTTGCCGCGGCACATGTGCGTGGTGACCGTCAGGTCGGCGGGCCGGCTGGCCAGCGCCTGGTTGATCACGTTGATGTAGGTCTCGTGCTGGTGCAGCGGGTCGCCGCCGATTTCCTTGACGTGCTCGCGCTGGGCCGGGTCGTTCACGTAGGCCAGGCTGGTGTCGTCCAGCTGCACGTACCGGCAGCCGAGGTCATACAGGCCCTGCAGCTCCTTGGCGTAGGCGGCCGCGAGGTCGTCCCAGAACTGGTCGAGGTCGGGGTAGACCGACGCGTCGATCGCCGAGCGGCCGCCTCGGTAGTGCACCATGCTGGGCGACGGGATGGTGACCTTGGCGGTCTGGCCCGGGGTCACGTTCGCCTGGAGGAACTTGAACGCGCCGGCGAAGATCGTCTCGGGCAGCGAGACCGGCGCCGTGACGTGCGCCGACGGCGGCGTGTACTCGTACTCCTTGTCCTTGCTGTGGAACGAGACCCTGATCGTGTCGTCGTTGACCTTGGTGATCCCGCCGAGCTGGTAAATGAAGTCCATGTGCCACGACTGGCGGCGGAACTCCCCGTCGGTTGCGGTCTTGAGCCCGACGTCGCGCTGCTTCCTGATGACGTCCAGGATCGCCGCGTCCTCGACCTCGGCAAGCTGCTCGGCCGTGATCTGGCCGGCCGCGAACTCGTCGCGGGCCTGGAGCACCTGCTTCGGGCGCAGCAGGCTGCCGACGTGGTCGGCGCGGAAGGGCGGACGGGCGTTGTCTGCCATGCAGGCTTGCTCCTTCAGGTGCTCCGCGACGTCCTGATGACGCGCGTTATGTTTCATGACCTAATTGAGCAATCGTAGACAACTGTGACCAGCCGCCGGTAATCAGACCTGCAAATTAGGGCCAGGCTCCGGTTTGGCGGCGCCCTGCGGTCGGGCCAGGCGCGGGGCCGCTGGCAGCCGAAAGCCGGGCCGCGCCCGTGCGGGTGCGGCCCGGCTCTGGTTGGACGGCGGATGCCGCGCGGTCAGTCGCCGATCAGGCAGCCGGCCGCCTTAGGACTCGCTGGCGAAGTCGGCCGCGAGCTTGCTCAGGTTGGGGAACCCGAGCCCGCTGCCGGCGTTGTAGACCGAGCCGGGGTTGCCGGTGTAGTAGAGGTTGTCGCTGCTCGTGCCGACCGCGCTGAGCGGGGTGAGCGGGCTGTTGCGGCTGGTCGCGAACGCGTAGATCGACGGGTTCCAGAGCCCGACCCGGTGGCCGAGGTAGGAGTCGATGACCGCGGTCGACCCGTTGAGCTGCGGCGCCACGAAGCTGGTGCCGCCCCAGCCGCCCTGGAGGGCGGGATTGCCGATGGCCACCGCGGACGGCTCGTACAGCAGGTAGCCGGTGTACGGGTCGGCGTCGGCGGACAGGTCGGGCACGGCCCGCCCGTTGCTGTGGCCGGAGCTCACGCTCGGCGTGGGGTTGACGCTCCACTCGGTCGGCTCGACCAGGTTGGTGCCGGTGACCGAGGTGACCGTGGTGTAGTCGGTCGGCGTCAGGTACTGGACCGCGTGGTACTGGCCGATGCCGGGCACGTCGGACTGGTACGAGGGCCGCTGCTCGAGCATCGAGTAGCCGCCACCGCCGCCGCCGATGTTCGTATCGGCCGCAGTCGCGTACGATTCGCCGTCAAGCGTCGCCAGCGGCTGCCAGAGGTAGTCCCAGCCCCATGTCCGCTGGTTCTTCACGTCCACATTGGCCGTGACGCCGGTCGCGGCCTCCAGCGTGGCCGACCACGGGAGCGTGGTGCCGCCCGCGGCGGTGATGTACGGGCTGTTGGCCGAGGTCCCGACCGAGAGGTTGGTGGTGCCGAGGTCGCCGCTGGCCGTGTACGCGCCCTGGTCGCCGGACGCGACGAAGCTGGACTGGCCCTGGGCCCCCATCTCCAGGAACGCCTCGTCGAACGCGGTCTCGTAGCCGGGCGACTCCTGGTCGCCGGTGATGTACGCCTTCAGGTAGGTCTCGGACTCCAGCCAGCTGGCCGAGACCGTGCTCGCGATGTTCTGGCTGGCCGCGTCGAAGAAGGCGTCGGCGAAGCCGGAGTCGGTGTTCGGCGCCTGGTAAACGATCACGTCGGCACCGGGCGCGAGGGAACCGGACTGCTCCACGTCCAGGTCGGTCTCGCCGCTGCCGGCGGCGTCGCTCGGCGCGCCGGGACCGCCGTCCACGTTATCCACGGTCAGCGTGCGGCCGGTGGCCGGGACGTGGGCGATGTTCTGCCAGTAGTACGCCGGCGCGGTTGGGTCGAGGGCGGCCAGCGTGACGATGGCGAGCGTCTGCCCGCTCCCGTCGGCCCCCTTGTCGTAGAGCTTGTCGAGACCGTAGTTGGAAGCAAAATCGGACGGCACGTTGCAGGCGTCCGGCAGGCCGGTCAGGGCGAGGCAGGAGTTCGTGCTGTCGGAGTCTTTCTTCAGCGTGCTGGTGTCCGCGTGCTGCGCCTGACTGTCGAACGGACTGTAGTCGGTGAGCCCGAGGATGGCGACCAGGCTGTTGGCGATGTAGGCCGGGACTTCGGGTTTCTGCGCGGTGCCGTGGAACCTCTGCGCCCGAACGCCCGCGAGGCCGTCGCGCCCGCGCTGCGCGGGGGCCTTGTACTGGTGCTGGGTTACCGCCAGGGCCTGGTCGAACTCGCCCGCGGTGCCGTTCGCCACCAGGTCGACGTTGCCGGCGTAGACCGAGGTGGTGATGCCGAACTTCCGGAGGTAACTCTCAAGCCCGGAGATCAGCGCCGGGTCCGCGCCGTACTCGCGGGCGAACTGGCCAACGGAGACGTAATTCCTGACGCCCCTGGTGACGGCCGTTTCCAGCTGCTGCAGGTTCCGCTCTTTGAAGATGAACGACACGGTTTCCGGTGTGCTCGCCGGCGTGTTGCCGAAGCCAATAGCGCCCGGCACGCTAGCCGCGCTGATCCCGGGGTTCACCCGCTCGAGGGTGTTGCGCCCGGGACCGGTTGAGGCGTTAGCGGCGGTCGCGGCGACGGGAACCGCGGCGATCACCGCCCCCGCAGCCAGCCCGGCCCAAAGGCGCGAGCGAACAGATCTTGCCATACTTTGCTCTCCTTACGTCAGCGACGCCCTGCACGGTCTGCACGGGGTCGTCGCCGCCTGTGTGACCGCGAGCGATCAGGTGCTCTTGGAGGGACACAAGTGCACCAAGCGGCCAACGTGTCATATATGTGCTCATCTTTCCACCAAACTTTAGAGATGCCATAGATGATCTTCCGTTTATTTGACGGACTCGAAAGTTCTTGGCGCCTCGATGCGCCACGAATCCACAGAGTTGACCGGCCGGGACAGAACGCGACCGCCCGGAGTGGCGGAGCGAACCCGGGCCTCGGGACGCGGCTAGCGCGGTAAGGACCGGACGGGAGCCGTCAGGACACGACGGAGAGCAGGGCGGGGGCGGCGGCGAGGGCGAGGAGCACGCCCGACAGTGCGAGCCCGTGGTACGCGCAACGGGTCCGGTCGGGAGGATCGAGCAGGCGGCGCACCCGCGCGCTCACTATGCCGCCGGTCGCGGCCAGCGCCGCCCTCGGCGCTATCAGCGGTTTGCCGGTGCCCATCGCCACCAGTGCCTGCAGCAGCGTGTCACGTCCGCTGCGCCGGGCGGCGACGTCATCGGCGCGCATCTCGGCCAGCCGCGCGATCTCCTCGGCCCCCCGCGCGAACAGCGGAATCGCGGGGAGGCCGGCCCTCGCCGCCTTGCCCAGGGTGACCAGCAGATGGTGCCGTCCGGCAAGGTGCGCGCGCTCGTGGGCGAGGACCGCGAGCAGCTGCGGCGGGTCGAGAACCGCCAGCGCCCCGGTGGTGAGAACGATCGTGGCCGGACGCCCGGGCACGCAGTACACGGCGGGCTGCGGTGTCTCGAGGACCACTGCGGTGGACAGCGGGGGAATCCCGGTTCCGGGGAACCGCCGCCCGGTGATCCTGACGGCCTGCGCGTGCTCGCTCGCGCGCCTCCGGGCGCCCTGCACGGCGCGGCCGTATCGCCAGGTCAGCGTCAGCACCGTCAGCACCGCCAGGGCGGACGCGGCCGCGACCGAGGCCTCGAAGATCGCGCTCCGGTACAGCTGGGGCGGGCAAGGTCCGCCTGTCACCGACTGGCAGATGGTCCCGGCGAACCTCGGCCAGCCGTTGACCGCAGTCCTGACCAGGAACGAGACCGCGACAACGGCCGATCCGAGCGCGCTCGACATCGCGACGAACCAGACCGTCAGCCCGAGTCTGGCGTTGACGCCGGACGAGGTCAGGCGAGCCAGCGGCGCCGGCCCGAACCACGCCAGAGCGGCGGCGTAGCCCAGCATGATCAGCGCCGGGATCATGCGGGCCGGCTGCCGCGAAGCTTGCCGAGCACCGACCGGAGCGCCTCGGATTCCTCGCCGTCGATCTGGGCCAGGAAGTGGCTCAGCACCACCTCGGTGTCGCCCCCGTCGGCCAGCGCCTCCCGCATCAGCCGGGCGCTGTACTCCTCGCGGCTGGCGGACGGGCGGTACCGGTAGGCCTTGCCCTCCTTGACCCGCTCGAGCCAGCCCTTCCGGTGCAGGTTGTCCATCGTGCTCATCACGGTGGTGTAGGCGATGACCCGCTCGGCCGACATCTCGCCGTGCAGTTCCCGCACCGTGACCGGTTCCGCGTGCTCCCACACGCGGTCCATGATCACCGCTTCAAGCTCGCCGAACCCGCGCACGTCGCCTCCGTCGTGAACCCCGTTCTGGGCCTGTGGTCTCCAGCATAGGCCCGCAAGGGGCTGATTTACTACTTGTCTACGTACGTAGATGCTACGTACGTAGCGGCGGTGGGCTCACTGCTCACTGTGACCTACAGGCCGGCGTCGAGCAGGGCCATCAGCCGGGTCACCGTCGTCCAGTTCCGGGCGGTGCCGTCGGCCGGGACGCCGGAGCGACCCAGCTGCGCCGCTAGCTCGCTGCGCCCCAGCCCGTCCGGTGCGCGCAGGAACAGGGCGCGCCCGACCGGAACGGCCTCGTCCCTGCTGCCCTTCGCCCGCGCGCGCTGCTGGGCTCGCTCGACGGCGGCGATCGCCCCCGGGGCGAGGTCCAGGCGCCGGAAGACCGCGTGCAGGCACTTCGGGTCCGCCTCGTCAGGAAAGGGGTTGTCCGCGATCACCCGAGCGAGGTCGGCCCTTGAAAGCACGACGGCGGCGGACGGCACCGCCAGGCTCCGCGCGATCGCCTCCTCGAGGGCGTCGGCAAGTCGGCCGCAGTCGGTATCGGGGCTGGTGAACAGCACGTTGCCGCTCTGGATGTAGGTTGCGACCTCGGTGTGCCCGAGTGCCTCCGTCAGCCGGCGGAGGTCGGCCATCGCCACCCTGTTCCGGCTGCCGAGGTTGATTCCGCGCAGCAACGCGACGTACCTGGGCATCTCCCGAGCATTCCACAACTGCCATTCGAGCGGCGATGAGATCCGTCTCAGTCGGCCGTCATAGGTACGAGCGCGGACCAGAGGATGCGGAGGAGATAGTGACCACTGGCGGCTTCTCGACGAAACGGCTGGCCCGCGTGCGGGACGTGCTCTCTCGTCACCTCGACGCCGGCTACGTCCCCGGCGCGGTCGCCGTTGTCGCCCGCCGCGGCGAGGTCCACATCGAGGCCATGGGCACCCTCGCGTTCGAGGCCGAAGGCTCGAAGGTGCCGATGGCCGCGGACACGATCTGCCGCACCGGGTCGATGACCAAGCCGATCGTCGCCGCCTGCGCGATGACGCTGGTCGAGGACTGCACGCTCCGCCTCGACGATCCGGTCCGCGAATTCCTTCCCGAACTGGCGGACATGAGGGTGCTCGCCGACCCGAACGGCCCGCTCGACGCCACCGTCCCGGCGCGGCGCCAGATAACCCTGCGGGATCTGCTTACCTTCACCCTCGGCACCGGCATGGTGCCGGCCCCGCCGGGAACGATCCCGATCGCCGACGCGCTATCCGCGCTGCAGAGCGACGACCCCGAGCCGCCGGACGAGTGGATACGCCGGCTCGGCGAGCTGCCGCTCGTCTGCCAGCCGGGTGAGCGGTGGATGTACCACACAGCCGCCAACGTGACCGGCGTGCTCATCGCCCGCGCCACCGGCCGGTCCTTCGGCGACGCCGTGCGCGACCGGATCTGCGGGCCGCTCGGGATGAAGGACACCGGCTTCAGCGTGGCGGCCGAGGACATCGGCCGCCTGTCGACCGCGTACGAGCGCGACAACGCGACCGGCGACCTCGTCATCGAGGACGGGCCGGACGGGTATTGGAGCCGGCCCCAGAAGTTCGAAGACGGCGGTGGCGGGATTGTCTCGACGGCCGCCGACTACCTCGCCTTCGCCTCGGCCCTGCTGGCCGGCGGGACCCTGCACGGCGAGCGAGTGCTGTCGCGGCCGTCGGTGACGCTGATGGCGACCGATCACCTGACACAAGCGCAGAAGGCGGTCTCCGGGTTCACGCCCGGGTACTTCGACGACATCGGCTGGGGCTTCGGGATGTCAGTCCGGACCAGGCGGCCGCACGCGGGGCCCTGGCCGGTCTCCTACCCGCCGCTGGCCTCGGTCGGCAGCTACGGATGGCCCGGCGTGTACGGCACCGGCTGGTACAACGACCCGGCCGAGGACCTGACGACCATCCTCATGATCCAGCGGGCCCCCGCGCCGCCCGGGCTGCCGATCCTGTTCGACTTCTGGACGGCCGCCTACCAGGCCATCGACGACTGACCCGACCCGCCGACAGCTGCCTCGATCGCCGCGCCGGTCGCGAGCAGCAGTGACTCCGCGCCCGGTCCGCCGATCAGCTGCAGGCTGGCGGGCAGCCGCTGCCCGCCCGGCACCTTCAGTGCCAGCGCCGGGAGGCCTGCCAGATTCACGGGGCTGGTGAGCGCCAGGTAGCCATGCCTGACCCGACCCGGGAGCTTGCCCGGTCCCGGTTCCCGCCTCCAGGATGGATGCCGTACCCCTATTCCCGGAGGCTCCATGGCCGGCCAAGAACGCCGAAGGGCCACCTCTCACAACCGGAGAAGATGACCCTTACCTGCGGATACCTTGCGCGCTCGGAGGGATCGAACCCCCAACCTTCTGATCCGTAGTCAGATGCTCTATCCGTTGAGCTACGAGCGCAGCGGCTCAAGCATACAGTGTCGGGCTCGATGGCTGTGCAGCATCGGTGTCTACCCGCAATGGACGCACGGCACAAGCGCCGATCGACCTTCTGAGCCGCAGTCAGAAGGTGGGACATGGCAGCCACGGTTCGCACCGATGACGAGATGCCCCGCACGGGATTCTGACCCAGGGCCATCCGAGACAGCCGGGCGCCGAGTTCGGCGTACCGAGACACCTAACCTGGGTTGGCTTAATACTGATATTCTACACCTCGATACATGGCTATGAGGAGTGAGCAATGTGACATATGTCAGATACTAATTATTCAGTAGATAATGTCCCATTAGAGCGGAAATTAGATACTAGGTCCGAGCTGGCTAGCCAGATGCGGACCCGGCCGAGCACGCCGGGCGGGTCGCCTACGAGCAAGGTGATGCCGTGGAAGTTACCGACAGATTGAGTCCAGTAGTTCAGCGTCTGCGCCTGCGCCAAGAACTCCGCCGAGCGCGGCTACACGCCGGACTGACTCAGGACGAAGTCGCTGAGGCGATGGACTGGTCACTGTCGAAGCTGGTCAGGATCGAGAACGGATCGAACAACATCTCGACCAATGACCTTAAAGCCATGCTTCGGTACTACAAGATCAGCGACGACACTGCGATCAGCGAGCTGCTCGCCCTATCGCGCGCCGCCAGGAAGCGCGATGAGTCGAGCATCCCCGGTTCTGTTTCGAGGCCTCTGAGTCTCTTCATGGAATACGAGAGGGCAGCGCATAGCACTCGCAGCTTCGAGCCGCTTGTGGTTCCCGGCATGCTCCAGACACCGGACTACATGCGCGCATGTACCAGGCAGCTGGCTCCAGGTCTGGCCGAGGAAGAGGTGGACGCGGAGGTGGCTACCCGGACGAGGCGCCAGGAGCTGCTGCAAACCGGCCGCCCTCCGCTTATGCACTTTGTCTTGGACGAGCCGGTGGTCCGACGCAGTGTAGGGGGCGACGAAGTCATGCGTGGTCAGTTGCAAAGAATGATTACCGTTGCCACTATGCCTAGCGTGACGATCGAGATTTACCCCTACAGGCGGCCTCCAGCCAGGCATGCAGGAACCGTTCGTCGTGCATCAGCTCTCCGATTCCCCAGATGACTACGTCTTGTACATCGAGAGTCCGCGGGGCGACCAGATCCTGACGGAAGACAAGAGCGCCAGGTATCGAACGTCCTTTGACCGTTTGCACAAGTCGTCGCTCGATGCGCAGGAGAGCATTGCCTTCCTGCACGAGCTGGTTAACGACCTGAGCTAACGGAGCCTGGGCTGCTAGTCTCGCGGCCTTTGGGGTGGGCTTGAACCGGTACGAGGCCGTGGCGTCTGCCAACATGATCAGCATCAAGGAGGAAGCATGAGCATGTCGGTACTGGCTACCAGCATGTGGCGCAAGAGCAGAGCATCCCAGCCTGGTGGCAATTGCGTCGAGGTCGGGCTGAACGAAGTAACGGTACAGATTCGAGACTCTTGGGACCAGGAGGGCACCATCTTGTCGATAACGCAAGCGGGATGGCGGGATTTTCTGGCCGGCACGCGCAAGGAAGGAAATAACTCCGTCGGAAATCGTTGACCATGGTGGTGGGCCATGGGGGTGGTGCGGGCGCGGCGGCCCTCGTAACGTCCGCGCCCGCACCGCTCTCGGGGATTAGCGGTTGGTGTGCTGTCGCGGCGCTGGCAGTGGCCGAGCGTTGAGCTCGGCGTACCGGGCGCTGACCATGTAGGCCAGTTCCGCTTCGATGGAGTTGAGCTGTCCGTGATTCGGCTGAGTCGCTGGTCGAGGTCGTCGACGACCCCTTGCCGGATGTAGCGCGCTCGCAGCAGGGCTCCGATGCAGACCCCTAGCAGCAAGCTGGCCAGGAAGACCAGGAAGATCATTCAATCACCCCCATTCGGACTCGTGTCCTACTGCCAGTATGCATCAAGCTAGGTGGCTTAAGGAAGTGGTCTTTCTGACATATGTCAGAAAGACCCGAGTCACTTGGAGACTGCTGCAGGCCGTTGGTCGCCGGGCGGTGCTAGGGCTGCCGGGTCTCCCTACGGCGATCCTGTACCGGGGCTACCAGAAGTGATCAGACAGACGTAGCATGGTAGCTTCGTCGTAACAGCAAGCTGTCACTGTGAAACATAGCTGTACGTTCGCGCTACGCTGGTGCTATAGCTAGGTGAACCATGGACGAGACCGAAAACTTGAGCCCGGCCGTGACGCGGCGCCGATTGCGATTGGAGCTTCGGCGCGCGCGTCTTGATGCTGGGCTGACCCAAGAGCAGACGGCGCGGGCCATGGACTGGTCCCTGTCCAAGCTGATCCGCATCGAAAACGGCACGAACAACATCTCCACCAACGACCTGAAGGCCCTCGCCGAGCATTACAAAGTTCCCGACGAGGAACAGGTCACGGAGTGGCTGGCACTGGCCCGTACGTCGCGTGAGCGCACTTGGTGGAGCACGGGCGATGTCTCTAAGCCGCTTGCCCAGCTCATCGAGTACGAGAATGCGGCGTCCGTATCGCGCCACTTCCAGGACTTGGTAGTCCCTGGCTTGCTGCAGACAGCCGACTACATGCGCGCGTCAACTCGCCAGCTGACTCCGGACGTATCAGACAGCCGGGTGGACCAGGTGGTCAGTGTCCGGCGAAAGCGGCAGGAGCTGCTCGACCGGGCCAACGCCCCTCTGATGTTCTTTGTGCTTGACGAATCCGTAATCCGACGCGTTGTTGGCAGTAAGGGCCTGATGCGGGACCAGTTGCAACGAATGATCGAGGCTACGGACAAGCCAAACATCACGATCGAGGTTGTTCCGTTCACGGCAGGCCTTGTTCCAGGCTTGCAGGCGCCGTTTGTGATTCAAGAGTTTTCCGACGCGTCCGATGACGAGCTGCTGTACCTGGAGAGTCCCCGCGGCGACGCGCTGATTCGGGACGACAGGGAAGAAGTCCTCGCCTATCGCGAATACTTCGAGCAACTGCGCCGGGCTTCCCTCGCACCGGAGGGGACGATCCAAGTTCCTCAACGAGGTGACTGCCGAACTGAGCTAGCGAACCGAGACCTTCCCTCCCGTCACGCGTGCGGCTGCGGCAAGCGAGCCGCACGCGCGGCGGGCTGGTTGTGCGCCCATATTCTCCCTACAATGACCTTCGTCATATTCAGTAGGGGTTGTCTCTCTTGGTCTCGGCTTGATACTGGCTGCGCCGCTTCCCCGCACCGGCTCCCTCACGGAGGAGGACGCGTGACCAACGCGGCATCAGCTGACGGCGTGTGGCGTAAAAGTACAGCATCACAGACGAATGGGGATTGCGTCGAGGTAGCGATCGGCGTGGCCGCAGTCCGGGTCCGGCATTCGCTCGATCGTGACGGGGCAACACTGTCGTTTACCCGTGCCGAGTGGCGGGCTTTCCTCGCTGGGGCGCGCAACGGGGAGTTCCACCTCCCGAAGGGCAGCTAACTTAATGCCAAGCTGTCCTCCTCGACGCCCTCCTTGCCAAGGGGACTGAGATGCCTCTCATACTGGGAACCTGAGCAACTCGTCGAGGACCCATGCAGGCGCTACCCGGTCACCGCCTACCGGGGGCGGCGCCGTCAAGGCCCAGTCACGTACTGCGGAGGGAATGTCCCGGCCGAGGTCAGGAGCGATGTCGGCGGCCGGGTCCAGTGGCGGGTCCATCTCTTCGTGGAGAGGGATGAACACGCCCTGAAGCCGTCGCCCCTTCATGACGCATCCACCCGGAAAGGGACACTGGAGCCGTCAATGCCACCCAAAAGGGCTGCGGCCTGTCCCCAAATGAGCACATTCCGGATGTCCGGAGGTTCATCAGCCGACTGCGGTCACGGGGCGGCTGGCCTTGGCGTTAGTTTGCGGCGGGGGGTGCGAACGGATTATTTGCTCCAAGCCGGACCTGGAATACGGTTCCCTGTGCGGCCGACGGCGGGTCAGACGGTGATCGTGTCCCCGACCGGCACGATCTTCAGCGGCACGTCGGTCAGCATCTTCGGGCTGAGGAACATGGCCATGGTCTGCTGGCCGACCTCGCTGAGCATGATCTCGTGGATCTGCACCGCCCGCTCGGGGTTGACCGCCCGCACGAAGTCCACCGCCTCGCCGAATTTCGTCCACGGCCCGCTGGTCGGCACGAGCAACGTTGGCACTGCGGCGTCCGGCACGTAGTAGGAGTCACCCGGATGGTAGACGTGCCCGTCGATCAGGTAACCGACGTTCGCCACCGGCGGGATGTCCCGGTGGATGGCGGCGTGCAGACCGCCGAAGACGGCGACGTCGAAACCGTCGACGTCGAACCGCTCGCCTTCGGCGACGGCCGTGACCTGGCCGCGCCTGGCCTGCCAGCGGTCGACGACGGCGGCCGGCCCGTAGACCCTGAGCTCCGGCCGGGCCTCAAGTGCCGCCGCGATCGCCTCCTCGTCGAAGTGATCAAAGTGCTCATGGGTAATCAGGATCGTGCCCGCGCTGGCGGCCAACTCGGCCGCGTTGGGGGTGAAGGTTCCCGGGTCCACCAGGAGACGACTGCCGCCCTTGTCGAGGGTCACGCACGCGTGGGTGTGCTTAGTCAGTTCCATCGGTGCTCCAGTCCGCTCGGTTCGATTGTCTGCCCAGGCTAACGGCCGGGCACGGCGCTACGACGGGCGCCGGTAGAGCTCGGTCAGCAGGGCGACCGCCGCGTGGGTCGAGGGGTGCGGGTCGTGCCGCCGCCAGATCATGTGGACGTCGATCGGCGGGGCGTCGCGCACCGGCCGGAAGACGACGCCGTCGCGGCGGTACTGGGTGGTGGTTCCCTCCGGGGTGATCCCGATCCCGCCGCCGGCGGCGATGATCGCGAGCCAGTCGTCGATATCGCGCGTGTCCCTGACCTGCGGACGATCGGCCGCCGGCCATAGGTCGGGGGTGGTGGTGCCGGTCCGGCGGTCGATCAGCACGGTGCGCTGCGGTATCTCAGCGAGCCTGATCGAGCGTCGTCTGGCCCAGGGATCATCGGCCGCGAGGGCGCAGAAGCGCCGCTCGTGACCGACGATCGCGCTGGCGAAGTGCCCGGCGTCGGCGGCGGTGCGCAGCACCGCGATGTCGCACAGGCCCTCGGCCAGGCCGCCGGTGGCCGAGTTGGTGCGGATCAGGTGAAGTTCGACGTCCGGGTAGGCGGCGGCCCAGCGGCGCTGGAACTCGCGGGTGTGCCGGCCCATGGCCGACCACGCGTGACCGATGCGGAGCCGGGTGTGGCCGGTGGTCGCCTCGGCCACGAGGTTCCCGGCCGCGGCCAGGACCTGCCGGGCTTGGGCCAGGACGTGCACGCCGGCCGTGGTCGGGGTGATGGTCCGGCTGGTGCGGTGCAGCAGCCGGACGCCGAGAACCTGCTCGAGCGCCATCAGGTTGCGCGACACCGCCGCCTGCGAGATGCCGAGTTCGATGGCGGCGTCGGTGAAGGTTCCCGAGTCGACGATCGCGACCAGGCAGCGCAGGTGCCGAAGCTCCAGATCCATAACCAGAGCGTATAGCTGGCTTCATCCATGCATTTTGCGCATAGGACAGCGAGGTCCATGCTCCTGCCATGAGCATCCGGTTCACGGGCATCGCGTTGATGACGGGCAGCGCCGCGTCCAATCAGCTCGGCGCGGCGACGGCCGCGCTGGCCTTCCCGGCGCTCGGGCCGGCCGGGGTGGTGGCCGTGCGCCAGTGGGTGGCAGGCGTCGTGCTGCTCATCACCGTCCGGCCCAAGTTCGCCTCGTTCACTCGGGCCCAGTGGCGCCCGGTGCTCGCGCTGGCGCTGATCTTCGCCATCATGAACCTGTCGCTCTACACCGCGATCGACAGAATCGGACTCGGCCTCGCGGTCACCCTCGAGTTCCTCGGCCCGCTGTCGGTCGCCCTGCTGGCATCGCGGCGCGTCGTCGACCTTGCGTGCGCCCTGGTCGCCGGCGGCCGCCGTCGTCGTGCTGGCGCGGCCGCAGCCGAGCACCGACTACGCCGGCATCTTCCTGGCGTTGCTGGCGGCCGTCTGCTGGGCCGGGTATGTGCTGGTGAACCGAGTGGTGGGCGTCCGGCTGGCGGGCGCCCAGGGCCCGGCCGCCGCGGCCAGCCTGTCGGCGCTGCTGTACGTCCCGATCGGCATCTGGGCACTCAGCAGCGAGGCTGTGACCGCCGCCGCGCTGGGGCGCGCAGCCACGGCGGGCATCCTGTGCTCGGCCGTCCCGATGATCGCCGACCTGCAGGCGCTGCGGCGGGTCCCGGCCCGCTTCTTCGGTGTGTTCATGAGCGTGAACCCGGTGTTCGCGGCGCTGACCGGCCTGATCGTCCTCGGCCAGTCGCTGCAGCCTGCCGACTGGCTTGCGATCGGCGTCATCGTGAGCGTCAACGCCGTCAGCGCTAGCGGGGCGGAACCAGGTTCAGTCGGGGAGCGTTCGCGGGAAGCCGAAGACGGGCAGCGGGCCGTTGTCGGGGAAGCCGGTCACGACCTCGGCGCGCTCGCGATCACAGCGCAGCCGGTACAGCCCGCCGACGCCCCGGCCGGCCAGCCGGTTGCACGGTCATGGAGCCCCTCGAGTCATGCACGGTCCGTTAGATAAATCAAGATCTTTCATCTCGAACGGACCGCTGTTCCACGCCGATCGGTCCGGCTGCCACGTTCGTGAGGAGGCCGGTCTTGACGTCGTAGCTGTAGCCGGAGATCTTGATGCGGGGCGAGATCGAGGGTTCGCGGGCGAGCCGTTCGACGTCGATCCGCACGGTTTCCGCCGGGTGAAGGACGGGAAGCTCGGCCAGGGCCTGCTCGTCGAATCCGCGCTCGGCGAACCCGTGGCGCAGCTCCGGGTCGGCGAAGAAGCCGGATCCGCAGTCGGTGTGGTGGATGATCGCGAGCTCGAACCAGTCGGCGTCGGGCGTCTTGACTTCGTGCAGGTAGCTGATCCAGGCGACGTCCTGGATGGCGGCCGGGGTGATGCGCCCGCCGACGTTGCGCTGCACGATGGCGTCGCCGAGCTCGAGCCCGAGGATGCCGGCCGGGTCGACCCGCGGGTCGATGCAGGTGATGACGTACACCTGCCGGTTGGGGATGAAGGGGATCGCAGGCGCCCGGTCCTTGAGATCCGTCCCGGCGAAGGCCTTGTTCCGTTCCAGCAGCTCGTCGAAGTTTCCCATGAGGAAAATGTGGCCCGCGGGCGCGATCCCCGGCAAGCGGCAGAACAGCCTGACATCGCTAGAATCCCGCCTATGCACGCCGTGGTCGCTCTCGCGCTGCCGGCCGTGGAAGCCTTCGACCTGGCCATTCCGTCCCAGGTCTTCGGTGATCAGGTCATCCACGCCGACCAGTACACGTTCACCGTGTGCGCGCCGACGGCCGGGCTGGTGCCGTCGACGGCGGGTTACGCGATACGAGCCGACCGGGGCCTGGACGCGCTCGCCGACGCCGACACCGTGGTCGTGCCCGGCTACCTGCCGCTGGACGATCCCGGCGAGGCGGTCTGCTCGGCGCTGCGGGCGGCGGCGGCGCGCGGCGCCCGGGTGGTCTCGGTCTGCACCGGCGCCTTCGCGCTGGCCGCGGCCGGCCTGCTCGATCACCGCCGGGCGACCACGCACTGGCAGTACGCGAGCGACCTGGGCGCCCGCTTCCCGGCGGTGAAGGTCGACCCGGACGTGCTCTGGGTCGATGAGGGCGCGGTGCTGACCAGCGCCGGGCTGGCGGCCGGGATCGACCTGTGCGTGCAGCTGGTCCGGGCCGATTGCGGCACCGACGCGGCCATCCGGGTGGCCCGCCGGATGGTCGTCGCCCCGCACCGTGACGGCGGGCAGGCGCAGTGGCTAGAGCGCCCGGTGCCGCTGCCCGGCCACGGCCTGGCTGCTACCTGCGAGTGGGCGCTCGAGCGGCTGGCGGACCCGCTGACCGTCTCCGACCTGGCCCGGCACGCCGGCTGGGCGCCGCGGACGTTCTCCAGGCAGTTCGTGGCCGAGACCGGCCTGACGCCGCTGCGCTGGCTGACCGCCGCCCGGGTGCGCGAGGCCCGGCGCCTGCTCGAGGTCAGCGACCTGCCGGTCGAGGCAATCGCGCGTCGGAGCGGACTCGGCAGCCCCGCCAACCTCCGCGTCCACCTGGCGCGCGATGCGGGGGCCACCCCCACCGCCTACCGCGCCGCCTACCAAGGCCGCACGGCCCAAGCTCAGCCGCCGCGATCTTGACGTACACGCCCGCATCTCACGTTCCGCGGCGCAGGAGCGTCTTCAGGTCATGAGCATCAAGCAGCCGTTTGAGAAGGTCGTGGCGGAGCACGGCCGCACCGTGCTGCGAGTCTGCCGTGCGCTGCTCGCCAGCCATGACGCCGACGACGCGTGGTCGGAGACGTTCCTGTCGGCGATGCGCGGCTACCCGGACCTGCCCGACACCGCCAACGTGGAGGCGTGGCTGGTGACGATCGCGCACCGCAAGGCGATCGACGTGCTCCGGTCGCGCAAGCGGCAGCCGGTCCCGGTCGAGGACGTCACCGAGGCGCCGACCACGCTCGGCGTCCCCGACTCCGGCGACGGGCTGTGGCAGGCGGTCCGGGCGCTGCCGGGCAAACAGCGCCAGGCGGTGGCCTATCACTACGTGGCCGGCCTGCCCTACGCCGAGATCGCGCAGATCATCGGCGGCTCCACCGACGCGGCGCGCAGGGCCGCCGCCGATGGCATCAGAAACCTGCGGAAGAACTACCCGGGCGGAGGCCCATCATGAACAACCCCGACGATCTCTTCACCACGCCCACCGACGCCGACACGCTGGCCCGCCTGCACCGCAAGCTCGAGCAGGCGGCCGAGGACGAGGGCCTGCTCGACGTCGCCTACCGGACGGTCGATTCCCCGGTCGGCCCGCTGCTGCTGGCGGCCACGCCGCGCGGCCTGGTCCGGGTCGCCTACGACGTCGAGGGCCACGACCGCGTGCTCGACTCGCTGGCGAACAGGCTGAGCCCGCGCGTCCTGCTGGCGCCGAAGCGTCTCGACCCGGCCGCGCGGGAGCTTGAGGAGTACTTCGACGGCCGGCGGCGCAGCTTCGACCTGCCGCTGGACCTGTCGCTGTCGAAGGGATTCCGGCTGCTGGTGCAGCAGCACCTGGCGGAGATCGGCTACGCCCAGACCCGCAGCTACCGGCAGGTCGCCGAGCTGGTCGGGAACCCGAAGGCGGTACGGGCGGTCGGCACCGCCTGCGCCACCAACCCGCTGCCGGTCGTGCTGCCCTGCCACCGGGTGCTGCGCACCGACGGCACGGCGGGCGAGTACGTCGGCGGCCCGGCCGCCAAGACCACGCTGCTGAACCTGGAGGCGGCGGCATGAGCGACATCGCAGCCGCCCGCCGGACCGGGCCTGGCATCGACCCGTGGCGCCAGCGGGTCGACTCCGGCGACTGGAAGGCGATCACGGACGAGGTCAACGACTGCGGCGGCGCGCTGCTGCCGCAGCTCCTGACGCCGGCCGAGGCCGAGCGGCTCCGCTCCCTGTACGAGCAGGACGGGTTCTTCCGGTCAACGGTGAACATGGGCAGGCACCGTTTCGGCGAGGGCGAGTACCGGTACTTCAAGTCCCCCTACCCGACGCCGGTGGAGCGCCTCAAGCAGGCGCTCTACCCCCGGCTGGTGCCGATCGCCCGCGACTGGCACGCCCGGCTCGGCCGCCCCGCCCCGTGGCCGGACACGCTGGACGAGTGGCTGCGGATGTGCCACGACGCCGGCCAGCGGAAGTCGACCGCCATCCTGCTCCGCTACGGCCACGGAGACTGGAACGCGCTGCACCGCGATCTCTACGGCGACCTCGTGTTCCCGCTGCAGGTGGTCATCAACCTGAACGAGCCCGGCGTCGACCACACCGGGGGCGAGTTCCTGCTCCTCGAGCAGCGGCCGCGGGCGCAGTCCCGCGGCACCGCCACGCTGCTCCCGCACGGGCACGGATACCTGTTCACGACCAGGGACAGGCCGGTCAGATCCGCGCGCGGATGGTCAGCCGCCCCGGTCAGGCACGGGGTGTCCGCGATCCGCTCCGGCCAGCGGCACACGCTCGGGCTCGTCTTCCACGACGCGCTGTAAGCGCCCGAGCGGGCTGCGGGCGTCGGCCTCGGGTTGCCCGCCGGAACCCCCGACTGGGTTCCGGCGGGCCGCTCTCGGCCCGTGGCCGTCCGGGGTGAAACCTAGCCGAGTCCGCCCGATCCGGCTGCGGCGACCGCTGTCTCGTAGCCGTTCAGCAAGGTCCAGCCGCTCCAACTGCCGTTGCTGGCGCGGGTGTTCTCCCACGTGGCGTTCGAATTGACCGTGGTGGTGAAGATCTGAGAGGAGCCGTTAGGCAGGCTGGCGATCACGGCCGATCCGGTGTAGTAGGAGGATCCGTCGGGGCCCCCGATCGGCCGCCAGCCCTGCCAGGTGCCGTTCGCGTAACGGATGTTGTGATAGAGGTCGCCGCCGTACTCTTGCTCGACGATCTGCGCTGAGCCGTCGGGCAGGCCGGTGATCGACGGCGTAAAGCCGAAGAAGGGCTGCTGCTCGGATCCGGGCAGGCCTTCGACCTGCTGCCAGCCCTGCCAGGTGCCGTTCGCGTTACGGATGTTGTGATAGGTCGCGTTGTTGCCGCTCCCTGTCGCGATGAGCTGCGAGGAGCCGTCGGGCAGGCCGGCGATCGACGCCCATCCGTCGGAGAAGTATTTAGCGCCCCCGGCTCCGGGAACTGCCGACCAGCCCTGCCAGCTTCCGTTCGCGTTACGGATGTTGAGGTAGAGGTTGCCGTCGTCCCCTGTCGCGATGAGTTGCGAGGAGCCGTTGGGCATGCCGGTGATCGACGGGTCATCGCCGTTGAAGTACTTTGAGCCTCCGTTCCCCTCGACCGCCGCCCAGCCCTGCCAGATACCGTTCGCGTTACGGATGTTGTGGTAGAGGTTGCCGTCGGTCCCCAGCGCGAGCGATTGCGCGGAGCCGTCGGGCAGGGCGGCGATAGACGCGCCGGCTACCTGAGTGCCGACGTCGAAGTACTGGGAGCTGCCGTTCCCTTCGACCGCGTTCCAGCCCTGGTAACCGTTATCCGCGTCGTGGATGTCGTGGTACAGGGTTGGGGTCGTGGTGCCATTGTCATCAACGCCGAGAAGCTGCACGGTGTCCGGCAGGCTTGACGCTCGCGCGGGCGCTGCGGCCAGCGCGCCGCCGGCCAGCACGCCGCCGGCCAGCACGGCGCCGGCCGTGATCGCCAGCTTGCGTCTGATCATGGTGCGGAACCTGCGGCCGGGCGCAGGCGCGGGGGTGGACATTGCATGCCTCCAGAAACGGTTTATCGCGGGCCGTCGTTCACCTGCTTTTCTAGGTCAGGCACGGGTTGTCGGGCTGGCTTCGAGCTGACCTGAGACAATGTGAGACAACTAGCGCGGGCGCCTCACGCCTGGCGAGGCCGTACAGCACGCCGGCCTGGTCGCCGTGCTCCCTGGCGGTGTCGTCCAGGGCGCCCCGGGGCCTCGCGGTAGTGGGCGACGGCGTCCTCGACCCGGCCAGACTCAGGCAGGTGTCCCCCAGCGCGGCCTGGGTGACACCCTGCAGTAGGCCTGGCCGACGCCGTTCAACAGCGAGCTCAGGACCGCGTCGTCATCGAGCTGCCTGGCGCTGCGCAGCCCGAGCTGGCTGGTGGCGAGCCATTCGTCCGTGCACGGGCTGCGCTGGAAGAAGGTCCACATCGCGGCCACGATACGCGCGGCCACGTCATGCAGGCCCAGGCCGGCCGCCTGCCGGACGGCGCCGATGAGGTTCGCCAGCTCGGACTCGAACCAGTCCAGGGCCTGCGCGGGATCCGCCAGGGGCACCAGCGCGGCGGCCGGGAACAGTCCGCTGACCCTGGACCGGTCCCTGGGCGCGAGCACCCGGGCGCCCGCGGCCGCCTGGGCGCCGTACCACTGCAGCATCCGGCCAAGCGCCGCGCTGCGGTCGGTCACGTCGTCGGTGCGATACGCAAGGTCGGCGGCGTAGCTGCGGAGCAGGTCATGCAGCCGGTACCGGTCCGGAGCGGGGCACTCGAGCAGGTGCGCCTCGGTCAGCGCCTCCAGCGCGGCGGAAACCTCGCCGCCCGGCTGGCCGACCAGCGCGACGACCGCAGGCAGGCTGAGCACCGCCCCGGCCGCCAGCCCAAGCAGCCGGAATACGCGGGCTGCCTCCGGGGCACCGGGACCGTCGGCTGGGGGCAGGTCGTCGTAGCTGACGGCGAAGCTGGCCCGGACGGCCAGGTCCCCGGCGGTCAGCTCGGCCAGCCGACTGCGCTCGTCGGTGAGCCTGGCCGCGAGGTGCGCGATGGTCCACGAGGGCCGTGCGGCCAGCCGACTGGCCGCGATGCGGATCGCCAGCGGCAAGCCCCCGCAGGAGGCCAGCACCGCTGCGGCCGCGTCGGGCTCGGCCGCTGCCCGGCGCGGCGTGACGATGGCGGCGAACAGCTCGCGTGCCTCCGCCTCGTCGAGTGCGCCAAGCTCGAGCGGGGTGGCGCCGGACAGGCCGGACAGCGTGCGGCGGCTGGTCACGATCACCGCGCAGCCCGCGGTCCCGGGCAGCAGCGGCCGGACCTGCGCAGCGTCCCGCGCGTCGTCGAGAACGATCAGCATGCGCCGCCCGGCCAGGGCCGTGCGGTACCGGGCAGCCCGCTCGACCTCGCCAGCCGGGATGGCGGCGTCGGGCAGGCCGAGATCGCGTAGGAACCGGGCCAGCACCTCCGACGGCGGCAGCGGTCGCGTGGCCCCCTGCAGCGCGACGAACAGCTGGCCGTCGGGGAACCGATCTTGGAGTCGGTGCGCCGCGTGCACGGCCAGCGCCGTCTTCCCGATCCCGCCCATCCCGGCCACCGCCGAGATCACCACCGCGCCCGGCCGACCCGCGGGCGGCTCGACGCCGAGCAGATCGCAGAGCACCCGGACGGGTTCATCCCGCCCGGTGAAATCGGGCGTATCAGCAGGCAGCTGTGCCGGACGGTGGAGGAGCACCGCCGCCGGGCGCGGCGGCTGACTGGCGGGCCGACCTGCGCGGGGCCGACCTGCGCGGGGCCGGCGGCCGCGGCTGCGGGCCGGGACTTCGTCCAGCCCTCGACCGCCGCCCAGGCGCGTTGCCACTCGCGCGGGTCGCCCCCGCAGGCGGCCGCGTAGGCCAGCGCGACCTCTAGCGACGGCAGCGCCTGACCCCCGGCCGCCCGGGCCAGCGTCGCGGCCGAGTAGTGCGTCAGCACCGCGAGACGCCGGTACGACGGCTGGCCCGCGGCCAGCCGCAGCGCGCGCAACCGACCCGCGAACTCGGTCAGCGGGGTGTCCTCGCCGGACAGTTGTCGTTCGGGCCGACCCATCTATAAAGGCTAGCCGGAATCCACCATCAGCCTTTCTTAGAATCACAGAATTTCCCGATGACATTCAGATTTCTCAATGGAGATTGTCTCCTGAGCGCCAGCTCACCTGCGCTTTTTCCAATCTTCTCCAAACTCCGTCCAATTATCTTTTTTATCGCGCGCCAATTTCATCTGACTCAAGGGCTGTGCTTATCGCGGGGCGGCACGAGGGGGATGGCGGCCAGCGGGGTGAGGGCGACGAGGGCGAAGGCGACCGGGTAGCCGACGGCGGAGATGAGCGCGCCGATGCCAGGGCCGACGGCCGAGGCGGCGATGAACTGGCCGGTGTTCTGAACGCCGAGGGCCTTGCCCGACCAGGACGGCCCGGCCGCCTCGGCCACCGAGGTGAACGACAGGCCGTTGTCGGCCACGCTCACGGTCGAGGCGACGATCAGCACCACCGCCGAGGCGACGGCCCAGTGCAGTGCGCCGCAGCCCGCCAGGGCCAGCATCACGACGACGCCCGAGACCGCGACCCAGCGCAGCACCCGGGTGCGGCTGCCCACCCGGTCGCTGACCGAGCCGACCGCGATGCGACCGATCGCGCCGATGAACTGGGCGGCGGCGATCACCGTGCCGGCCGCGGTGACGTTCCAGTGCAGGCCGGTGATGAGCCAGATCAGGCCGAAGGTGGACAGCGTGAACTGGGGCACCACCAGCAGCGCCGACAGCAGGTGGATGCGGGTCAGGAACAGGCTCTCTCGGTACGGGTTGAACGGCCGCTCGCCGTCGGCGGCTGGCCTGGCGGCCGACCGGGGCGGGTTGGCGATGCCGGCCGCGCAGGCGGCGGCGAGGACCGCGGTGAGCGCGCCCGCCAGCAGCAGCGGCGCCCAGATGCCGAGCCCGCTCGCCAGCGGCGGGACGGCGAGCGCGGCCACGGCCACGCCGAGCGGCTGGGAGATCTGCCTGATGCCCATCGCCAGGCCCCGCCGGGAGCGCGGGAACCAGCCGATCACGACCCGCCCCGAGGCGGCGCTGGTGCTGGCCGCGGCCGCCCCGCCGAGCACGAACAAGACCCCGAGGCCGACGTAGCCGGACATGGCCGCCGCCGCGAAGGCGAACAGGGCGGTGAGCGCGAGGCCGCCCGCGATCACCCACCGCTCCCCGTACCGGTCGGTCACCGCGCCCCAGGCGACCAGCGCCATCACCATTCCGACGGACGGGGCGGCGGCCAGCAGCCCGGCCTGGGCCAGCGGCACGCCGCGGTCGAGGTGCAGCAGCGGGATCAGGTAGGCGGGCGTGCTCAGGAACAGGCTCCCGGCCGCCTGCGCGCTGACCCCGAGGGCGAGCATCCGCCAGGCCTTAGCCGGGGGCTGGTCGTCTGGCACCCGTTCGCGTGCCGGCGTCGTGCTGATGACCATGCCCGCGTTCCTTCCAATGGAGTACCGTTTAGGAATACCATATTGGTATACCAAGTGGAGGTCACGTGAGTTTCGACGGCGAGGACAGCGTGTACGGGCGGCTGCGGACCGCGATCTTGTCGCTCGAGCTCGTTCCCGGCGAGCGGATCAGCGAGCGCAGCCTGGAGTCGCCGCTCGGCGCCTCCCGCACGCCGATCCGGGCGGCGCTGATGCGGCTGGAGAACGAGGGCCTCACCCAGCGCGAGGGCCGTGGCTGGAAGGTCACGCCGATCGACCTGGCCGAGGTTCGCGCGATCATGGAGTACCGCGAGGCGGTCGAGGTCGCGGCGGTCCGGCTGGCGGTCAAGCGGGCCGACGAAGAGGAGCTGGCGGCGCTGCGGGCGCTGTCCGAGGCGCATCGCGGCTGCGACGACGAGGAGACCGGGCTGCGGGACTTCAGCGACTTCCACCTCGCGCTGGCCCGCCTGTCGCGCAACCAGTTCCTGGCCGACGGCATGGCCGGGGCGCTCACGCGACTGTCCCGCACCCGCTGGCTGGGCGTCCGCACTCCGCAGTCGAGGTCCGACGCCAGGGACGAGCACCTGAAGATCGTCGCCGCGATCAAGGATCGCGATACCGACCGGGCGGTCGCGCTGACGGTGGCGCACAACCGCGACACCCGCGACCGCCTGCTCGCCTACCTCGGCGAGGAGCGCCGCCGCCTGCGCGGGCGCGGTTTCTCCATTATCGAGTCGGCCGCCGCCCCGGCGCCGCTGCGAGCCGTCTGACTAGCCCTCAGAGCGGTCGCGCTGGCCCGGCCGCTCCGGTTAGATGGCCGAGCTCACGGAGCACGTCCGACGTGATGTCGGGCAGCGACCGGGTCTCTCCCTCGCGGATCCACTGGGCGAACGAGACGCCGAACACGGTGGCGGCCGACTGGGCGGCCAGGGTGGCGGCCGGCTCGGCGACGCCCCGCGCGCGCAGCGCGGCGGCGACGGTCGCGGCCAGGCCCGCGAGCTTGTGCAGTTCGCGCTCCTGGAGCGGCGGGTTCTGGTCGATCACGGTCTGCCGCAGGCGCGAGTAGGGGCGGCGCTCGTCGGGGAAGAACGTCGCCGCCGAGTGCAGCGCCGATGCGATGAGCTCAAGCGCGGGCGCCTCGGCGGGCGCCTTGTCCACCCCGTCGACGAACGCCTGGAGGAACTGCTCCTGCCCGTGGAACAGCACCTCGCGCTTGTCGCTGAAGTTGCGGAAGAAGGTTCGCTCGGTCAGGCCGACCGCCTGGGCGATCTCGGCCGCCGTGGTCTGCTCGAATCCGCGGCTGGCGAACAGTTCGAGCGCCGCCGCCTGCAGGCGCTCTCGCGCGCCTGGCTCCCATCGCACCATTCGGCCAAGTCTAGTGATGACAGTTACTGCCGTACAGAGGTATAGTGATGTCTGTAACTGACGTCAGTCACAGACATCAGGTCTTTGCTCCGCTCGCAGTGGAGCCGAAGGGAACAGCTGCCATGCGCGTTTTCGTCACCGGAGCCTCTGGATGGATCGGTTCCGCCACCGTCGATGAACTGCTAGCCGCCGGACACGAGGTGACCGGCCTGGCCCGGTCCGACGCCTCCGCCGCCGCCCTCGAGGCCAAGGGGGTCCAGGTTCGCCGCGGCGACCTCGACGACCTGGGCAGCATCCGGGCCGGGGCCGAGGACGCCGAGGCCGTCATTCACCTCGCGAACAAGCACGACTGGTCCAACCCGGCCGCGTCCGCCGCCGCCGAGCGGGCGGCCGTCCAGACCATCGGCGACGCGCTGGCCGGGACCGACCGGCCCTTCCTGCTCGCCTCCGGCGTGGCCGGCCTCACCCCGGGCAGGCCGTCGACCGAGGCCGACGCGTCCCCGTTCCACGGCCCGGACGCACCCCGCGGCGGCAGCGAGAACCTCGCGCTCGAGTTCGTCGACCGCGGCGTCGCCGCCGTGAGCCTGCGCTTCTCGCCGACCGTGCACGGCGCCGGCGACCACGGGTTCATCGCCGCGATCGCCGCCGTCGCGCGGGAGAAGGGCGTGTCCGGCTATCCCGGTGACGGCGCCAACCGGTGGGCGGCGGTGCACGTGTCCGACGCCGCGCGCCTGGTCGCCCTCGGCCTCGCGAAGGCCCCGGCGGGCAGCCGCCTGCACGCCGTCGCCGAGGAGGGCGTCCCCACCCGCGAGATCGCGGAGGCCATCGGCCGGGCCTTCGGCCTGCCGGTCGCGTCGATCGCCCCCGACGAGGTGCAGGGTCACTTCGGGTGGATCGGGACGTTCTTCGGGATGGACCTCGCGGCCGTCGAGCGCGGTCACCCGCGAGCTGCTCGGCTGGACCCCGGTCGGCCCGACCCTGATCGAGGACATCGACGCCGGCGGCTACGCGCCCGGTGCTTCGCTGGCCGGGTAGTCCGGCTCAGGGCAGGTAACGACTCCGCCGCCGCCTCAGGTACGGCTCTTGAGCGCCTTACTTGCGCCAGGAGCAGGGCCCTGGCGGCGGCGGGATCGGGGGTCGGGCGTGAGCTCGTGCACGTCGATCAGGTCATCCCCGACTCGCACGGTGATGTCGACCCGGGCGTTCCGTCAGCGTCCAAGCGCGGGTCCACCGAACCGACTGCGCCGTCGACGGGGCCCGCGAACGTGGTGCAGGGCGAGGGCAGGTCGGCGAGAGCACTGCTGAGATCGTCGACCGCATTGATGGCACCACTCACGGTCGAGAAACGGGCGATCGCGATCTGCTGCTGCGAGTCGTCGGGGTTGATCCACCCTTCGTATCCGCCGGAAACGAAGCCCCACTGGGCGTACTGCGATTTCTCCGCGGCCTGGGAGGATGCGACCCAGAACTTGTCGATGTAGGGCCCGAGGCTCATGGGGGCGGCGGCGTTGTCATTCCACGGACTCGCGCCCGCAGGAATCGGGAGCATGCCCAGCGGGCTCGCCGTACTCCATTGCGCTCCCTCGACGGACAGGGTGTTCGGACTGCCGTTGGCGGATGTGCATGCCGTTATCGTCAGCCGCTACGGCAACTCATCAGGGACGTGCATTTGCACCTTCCGCAGGATTTCATGCGGAAGGTCATTCACGGTGCCTGGATACTAGGCGTAGCGGTCGGGGGTTACGCCACGGCCCCGTCGACGGAGTCGGTGAATGCCTTATCCCGCGGTGGCGGACGCCGTCCCGGTGGGGTATTGGGGGCCGCTGGACGGTATATCCGTCGGGGCGGCGGACGGGTTCGACGCGGCCGTGCCGGCGCTCGACGGCTGGACGGTGGCCGATGAGCTGGGGGCGGGATTTCCGCTGGAAGAGGTGGCGGCAGCAGGGCCGCACCCCGCAACCAACGCCGCGGCGGCCGCCAGCAACGCCCCGTGAACAATAGCTTTCCGCATTAAATCCTCCGCAAAAGGGCAAATAGCTGCGAGTTGCCGCAGGAGGCCGACCCTGCACTCGTGTGCCGGGCCGGCCTCCCAGGTGATGCTGCTGAGACTGCTGCGCCGCTTACTTCAGGCGCACGTAGACCTCCGGCGAGCCGGCGGTGAGGTGACCGACACCGTTGCTGTTGTTGCCTTCGAACGCCGCCTGCCAGGTCGCGCTGACCGGGTCCTTGAAGGTCGTGCTGAACTGGCCCTTGGCGTTCGTCTTGATCTTGACCAGCCAGTACCAGGTCGGGTTGCCCCCCTTGGGGTGCAGGTAGATCACGATGGTCTGGCCGCTGTAGTTGTGCCAGCCGCTGTACCAGTACTGCAGGACGCCGGAGATGGTCAGCTTGCCGCCGGCGTTCACGGTGGTCGGAGAGATCTTGTAGTCGGTGATCCGGTCGTCGTACCGCCAGGCCAGAACGGAGTTGCCGTTCGTCGCGGCGAAGCTGGTGGCGCCAGTGGTCCCGGCGTAGACGACCCGGTAGTAGGCGTAGTTCTCCGGTGCCTCGTAAGAGCCGGTGAACGCGATGCCGCCCGTGCCGCAGGCGTGATCGGCCTCGTTGCCGTTGATGGTCCCAAGCTTCTTCCACGACCCGCCAGGCGACGCGTATTCGACGGTCAGCCCGGAGGTGTGGGTGATCTTCTCGGTCTTGTCGCTGGCCGGGAAGCCGAGGCAACCGCTGACGCTAACGCCCCAGTACTGGTTCAGCGTGGTCTTGAAGCCGCTGATCGCCGTTGGGTGCACGACCTTCAGCGTCAGCGGCAGCGCCACCGGCGTCAGGTCCTTCGCGTTGGCCGATCCCACGTACAGGGTGCCGCCCGCCCCTCGCTCCGGCAGCGTGATGCTGAAGGTGCCGGTGGCGGTGGTGGTCCCGGTGGCCAGCGCGCCGGTCGACGAGTTGGTGGTGTTGACCCAGACCTGCTGGCCGGCGACCGGCGTCTTAGCGGAGGTGTAGGTCAGCGTCCCGGTCACCGTGACGGGCTTGCCGTAGGTCTCGGTGACGGGGTTCACCTTCAGCGACAGGGCCGGGGTGACGTCGGTGACGGTGAGGTCCACCGCCGCCGATGGCGCCCCGCTGGAGACCGTGGCGTCACTTTCGACCTCGGCCGTGACGGACTCACTGGCCGACGGCGCGATCGAATACGTGAAGGTCCCATCGCTTTGGACTGGCACCTGCGCGATCGTGATGCTGCCCGACAGGATGCCGACCTTGAGTTCAGCTGGGATGTCGGTGTCGGGAGTGCCGTCGGGGTTCGTCAGGGTCAGCTGGCCCGAGAGTGTGGTCGAGGGGTCCGGGTAAGTCAGGCTGTCGCTGGCCGCCGCCAGCGTCACTGAAGAATCGGCCAAGAAGTTGAACTGCGCGGGGGCGGCAACGCTGTCGGTACCGGCGTCGGAGAAAGTGCCGGCCAGCGTGATCGTGTAGGTGCCGAGGGCCAGCCCGGACGCGCCCACGGGGATAGTCGCGGTCCAGGTGCTCTGGGTCTGGGTCGGATCGGCCGGATCGGTCTGCGTCGCGCCTGCCGTCAGGGGCAGGGTGAATCCACCCGTCCCGAATCCCGCCGTGAGGTCGGTGATTGCGGAGGGCGAGTCCACCACCACGGTCAACTGGTCTGGGCTGCCGGCCGTCGTCCCGGCCGAGACAACGGTGAAGGTGTCGTCGGCGGTAGCGGCGTTTGCCGCATGTGATCCCGTCGCGACCACCCCAAGGGCGCCGATGACGGCAAGCGTGGCTCCAAGTCTGGCACGCAAAGTGACTTCTCCCAACATTACGGACTTTCAGGGAGTCACAATTATGCAGGTTCCCACAGATAACTCAGAACTAATTAACAAGACGAAACTTAAAGATCCTACTAACTTTTGGCCGTCGGCGACTTCGAGGGCCGCGTCCGGCGATCGACCCGGCCGCGACCTGCCCTTTCCGGCAGTTTCCGTTGCCCCACCGATGCCCTGTCTTATCTGTTCCGTGATCGAAACTTTCGCAGACTCATGAATGGCGGTGCCGAGGAGCGCTAACTAACGGACAGGAACCCACCTGTCACTCATGAAGGGAACATCCTCCTGCACTCCGAAATACCTCAAGATCAACCGGTAACTGCAGGAGATTCGCTGGCTATGAGCCTAGGTAGCGCAGGACGGCGAGAACGCGACGATTGTCGGCCTCGTCCTGGGGCAGCCCGAGCTTGTCGAAGATGCTCGCCACGTGCTTTTCCACCGTTCCGCCGGACACCACGAGCGCGCCGGCGATGGCGGCGTTCGAACGCCCTTCGGCCATCAGCACGAGCACGTGGCGCTCGCGTCCGGTGAGCGCCGCCAAGCAGTCGGCGCGACCGCTGGCGCGCAGCAGCTGGCCGACGACCTCGGGGTCGAGCGCCGTGCCGCCAGCGGCGACCCGCTCCAGCGCGTCGGTGAACTCGGCCACGTCGGCCACCCGCTCCTTCAGCAGGTAGCCGGCACCCGCCGCGTTGCCTTCGAGTAGCCGGGCCGTGTACTTGGTCTCGATGTACTGCGACAGCACCAGCACCCCGGTGCGGGGATGATGACGGCGGATCTCGAGCGCCGCGCGCAGCCCCTCGTCGGTGTGCGTCGGCGGCATCCGGATGTCGGCCACCACCACGTCGGGCTGATGCTCGGCCACCGCGGCCAGCAGCGCGCCGCCGTCTCGCACGGCAGCGCACACCCGGTGGCCGTGGTCCTCGATCAGCCGGGTGAGCCCCGCCCGGAACAAGGCCGCGTCCTCGGCGATCACCACCCGCACCTTCATGCGCGCAGCGGGAGCTCGATGGTGATTTTCGTCGGGCCGCCGGGCGGGCTCGCGATCGTAAGCCGGCCGTCCACGACGGCGGCTCGCTGCGCGAGCCCGGACAGGCCGCTCCCGCGGGCCGGCTCGGCGCCGCCGTTGCCGTCATCGGTGACGCTGAGCAGCAGCGTGTCCCGCTGTCCGGCCGCCCGGATGGCGATCTTGTTCGCGAGGCTGTGCTTGGCCGCGTTGGCCAGCAGCTCGGCCGCGCAGAAGTACGCAATGGTCTCGATCGCGGGGGTGGGCCGGACTGGGATGCTGACCTCCAGCTCGACCGGGGTCGCGCTGTCCGCCGCCAGTGAGGCGAGGGCGTCCGCCAGCCCGTTGTCGAGTACCGGCGGGTGAATCCCGCGAGCCAGGTTGCGCAGGTCGCCGAGCGCGTCCTTGGCGCCCCGGAGGGCGGCGTCGACCAGCTCGCGGGCAGCCGTGGCGTCCGGAACCTCGCCGTCGTCGCCGAGCTTCTCCCGGGCCATGCCGAGGTTCATGGCCAGCGTGGCCAGCCGGATCTGCGCGCCGTCGTGGAGATCCCGCTCGAGCCGCCGCAGCAGGGCGGCAGAGTCATCCACGGCCAGCGCCCGGCTCAGCTCCAGGTCGTGGACCCGCTGCGCCAGTCGCCCGGGCCCGAGCAGGCGTCGGATCAGCCAAGCGTCGGCGGATGTGGCCGCCCTGGTCACCCATGGGGCGGCCAGCAGCATCGCCGCTCCCGCGGCGGCGGCGGCGAACGTGCCGGGGAGGGTCGCGACGCGGAACGTGCCGTCGCCGAACAACCCGAACGGCGTGAATACCGGCACCGGGCTCAGCCGGGTTCCCGCCGGGTGGTTGCGGAAGGCCCCCCACCAGAGCGGGTAGCCGAGGTTGACCAGCCCGCCGACCCAGAGGAAGACCGCGTACAGCTCGATCAGGCCGACCGGCAGCTTGGCCAGCAGGTAGGCCATGACCCGCCAGCCGACCCCGTCGCGAGGGCCCGAGCGGGGCCAGGACCGGGCGCCCGGGCTTCTTTGCGCCGACCGCGGCGATGCGACTCGCATCCCGAGTAGCCGGGCTGCGAGCGCGCGCTGCAGCGAGCCGAGCCTCCGGGCCGCCCCCGTCGACACCAGCAGCACGAGCAGCAGCCCCACGCAGGCAACGGCGATGGCTGCGTCGCCCGGTGACGGGTTACTACGTCCCGAGCCAGCCGCCCGCCAAGTCAGGTCCATGGCGAGAACGAGGAGCGCCAGCGGGTTAATCACGGCGAACGGCAGCCCCGCCAGGCAGAACAACAGCGCTCGCCGCTCACGCCGGGTGAACGGCGCGACGACCGCTGCGCGGGCGATCGCCCACGGGCTTCTGACCCGCGCCTGGTGGGTCGGCGGCAGATCAGCGGTCGGCGTGGTCACCGAAAGGCCCATGCCGCCATTGTCCTCTCCCCCCGACCCGCCTTCTGCTCACGCGTCCCGCCGGGCCAGCAGCCATCCGCCGACCGCCAGCGCGATCGCGGCGTACAGGCACAGCACGCCGAGCCCGGCCCACGCGGACAGGAAGTGCGGGCACGACGCGCCGTCCGTGCCGCAGGTCACCGGTTTGGTCGTGCTCAGCGAGTTTTCCACGATCAGGATCGGCATGTAGGCCGCCGCCGAGTGCGCGATGAAGCCGATGGCCTGCGCGGCCACGTACACGCCGGCCACTAGCACCCCGACTGCGGCCGCGCTGTGCCGGATGATCGCGCCCAAGCCCAGGCCGAGCAGCCCGATCAGGCAGAAGCCGGCCCAGTCACCACGACCGCCCGTAGCACGCCGGGCTGCCCCAGCGTAGGCGCCGCGATGCCGTGGCGCAGCGCGGCCGCGTCGGCGAGGAACGCAATGAACGACGCGGCCTCCCCGACGATCAGGGTCATGGCCCCGAATACCGCCGCCTTCGCCGCCAGGACCAGGGGGCGCCGCGGGATCGCGGCCAGCGTGGCCCGGATTGTTCCCGAGGTGTATTCGCTGGTCATAGTCAGTACCCCGAGTGCGCCGGTGAGCAGCAGGCCGGGGACCACGCCGGCTAGCGCGTTGTTGGTCAGGTCCCCGGAGGCGTCCCGGGTGTTCAGGCCGACCGCGACCCCGATCCCGACGGTCCCGGCGGCCGTGACGGCCAGGGTCCACCAGGTGGAGCGCAGGCTGCGCAGCTTGATCCATTCCATCCGGGCTGCCTGCGCCAGCCCGTAACGGCCGCCCGGCACGCGGGGCACCCGGGTCTCGGCGGCCGTGGTCATGACGTGGCCTCCTTCGCCGTGTTCCCTCGGTACTCGACCACTTCGCTGGTGAGCCGGAAGAACGCGTCCTCCAGCGACGCCGACCCGGCCGACAATCCGGCGACGGTCGTGTCCGCGAGCAGCCGTCCCCGGCCGATCACCACGAGCCGCTCGGCGGTCAGCGCGATCTCGCTGATCAGGTGGCTGGACACGAGCACCGTGCGGTCCTGCGCGGCCAGCGACTTGAGCAGGTTGCGGATCCACCGGACCCCCTCGGGATCCAGCCCGTTCACCGGCTCGTCCAGCAGCAGCACCGCCGGATCGCCCAACAGCGCCGCGGCGACCCCCAGGCGCTGCCCCATCCCCAGGGAGAAGTTCCCGGCCCGCCGCCCGGCCGCGCTGGCCAGGCCCACCGTGTCGAGCACCTCGTCGACCCTGGCCTGCGGGATCGCGTTGCCGGCCGCCAGCGCGGCCAGGTGAGCGCGGGCGCTGCGGCCCGGGTGAAACGCCCTGGCCTCGAGCATCGCGCCAACCTCGCGCTGCGGCCAGCGCAGCTCGCGATAGCGGCGGCCGCCGATACGCACCTGGCCGGCGTTGGGCCGGTCCAGCCCGAGCATCAGCCGCATCGTGGTGGACTTGCCGGAACCGTTGGGCCCGAGGAAGCCGGTGACGCTGCCCGGCTTCACGTCGAAACTCAGCGCATCGACCGCGGCCCTCGATCCGTATCGCTTAGTGAGACCTCGGACCTCAATCACGCGAAACCTCTTCCGTCGACCTTGCCTACGGAATATCACGCTAAGCGCGCGGCGGGGCGGGCAGAATCCGGCTAACGGCCGTCTTCCGCTGGGGGATTTCCCCCAGACTGCCCACGCGCCCAAGCGACGCAGCTCGGAGACCGGAGATCGGAGACGGAGACCGGACGAGATTTCCTGCCATTTCTCCCCGCGTGATCGTGGGAAATATTGCTGCTGTCTCCGAACACGTCGGATAGTGTTGACAAGCCGACGCTGCAGGCATTGATTCTAGGCATGGATAGAAATAGTGCTCCCGGGCGCACCGGCGCCACCCGCCGTACGTTTTTGTCCGCCTCGGCCGTCACCGCGGTCGCGGTGCCGCTGCTGAGCGCTGCTACCTCTGCCAGCGCGGCCGCGTTGCCCAAGTCCGAGCCCGACGTCGGCCTGCGCCACCTGCTCGGCGAGATCGATCCAGCCAGGATCGAGGCGACCATCACCCGGCTGGTCCAGTTCGGCACTCGGCACACCTCGTCAAGCCAGACCGACCAACTACGCGGTATCGGGGCCGCTACCGCGTGGGTGTACGAGCAGATGCAGGCCATTGCGGCTACCTCGGGTGGCCGGATGACAGTCCAGCAGCAGTCTTTTGTGCAGCCGGTCTCCCCCAATATCCCCGTGCCGACCACGATTACCAACGTCATCGCCACCCTGCAAGGCACCGCCAGTCCTCAGCGCTATTACGTCATCACCGGGCATCTGGACTCCCGTGTTACCGACGTCACCGATTTCACCAGCGACGCGCCTGGCGCGGACGACGACGCGTCAGGGGTAGCGGTCGTGCTGGAACTGGCGCGCCTGTTCGCCACTCGCCAGTTCCCCGGCACGCTGGTGTTCGCCACCGTGGACGGCGAGGAGCAGGGCTTGTACGGCTCGGCCTTCATGGCGGACCAGATGAAGGCGGCCGGAGCGGACGTGCAGGGCATGTTCAGCAACGACATCGTCGGCGCGTCGCAGGCCTTCGACGGGACCAGGCCGGATCCGTTCAGCGTGCGGCTGTTCGTGGAAGGGGTTCCGGCCGCAGATAACGCGGCCCAGATCTCCCTCATCGAGGAGGTCGGCGGCGAGAACGACGGCGGCACCCATCAGCTTGCCCGGTTCGTCACCTCGGCTGCCCCGGCCTCGCTCACTGGCATGAACATCCGGGTGATCTGGCGGCGGGACCGTTACCTGCGCGGCAGCGACCACCTTTCGTTCCAGGCCCACGGTTACCCGGCCGCCCGGATCACCGAGCCCCGGGAGAACTTCAATCACGAGCACCGCGACGTCGAGGTCATCGGCGGGGTGGAGTTCGGCGACCGGCTGGAGTTCGTGGACTTCCGCTACACGGCCCGGGTGGCCAAGGTCAACGCCGCCGCCTTGTGGGCGCTGGCGACCAACCCGGCAACCCCGAAGAACGTGCAGATCCACGTAGCGCCCCCGGTCGGCTTCGCCGGCATCAACGACACGGTCCTCACCTGGGACGCCAACCCGGAGTCGGACCTATCCGGGTACGAGGTGGTGACACGGGAAACCAGCGCCTCGGACTGGACCCAGGCGATCCCGGTCGGCAACGTCACCTCGGTCACCCTGGACATCGCGAAGGACAACCTGCAGTTCGGCGTCCGCGCGGTTGACCAAGCCGGGCACCGGAGCCCGGCCGGCTTCCCGGTCACCGTCACAACCTGATGGGTCGTCAGCCGTATCCCTGGCTAGCTGCTCAGACCAGCCGGCGCTCGGAGCTGAACGAGTGCAGGATTGGGCTGGGGATCTCGGAAGTCACGGTGCTGTTGGTATTGGTGAGGTCCATCCGGTCCAGTACCTTCTCGCGCAGGAGCGTGTCCAGCGGCGGATGGCCGATCTTGGATACCCCGTGGTCTGGTTCGCCAGCACCTTCAATGCGACCTTGCTGGCCTCAGGCAACTTCGGCATCCACTGCGCGATCGTGTCGTTGAGCGTGACCTTGTGCTCATCGACGAACTCCATCAGCAGGGTGGCCACATACTGGTAGGCGACCGCGCCGTTGCGGAAGTGCATGGCGGTGGTCGCGGGCACGCCGTCCATCGAGTCACCGAATGCTTAGGCCGTGGGATGGCGTAACCTGCGTCGACTTTGACGCGGAACTCGTGCACGCAGTAAGCGAGACGGCCGACAGGCAGAGTGAAATCGCGATTTCGAGCCTCACGAGGTTCACAGATTCCCAGCAGATCAAAACTAAACCAACAATAACGCCCACTCAGCTAGGTCGCGACGGTCGGACCAGCCCGCCTTCATAGGCCGCGATGACCAGCTGCGCGCGATCACGCGCATCGAGTTTCATCAGCAGCCGGCCTACGTGGGTCTTGGTGGTGGACATGCTCACGAACAGCCGCTCGCAGATCTCGGTGTTCGACAGGCCGAGCCCGATCAGCGCGAGGACCTCCGCTTCCTTGTCCGTGAGCTCACTCACGGTGGGTCGTCTTGGTCCGGGTTCCGGTTGCCGGGCGAACTCGCCGATGAGCTGCCGGGTCACGCTGGGGGACAGCAGCGCGTCGCCGGCGGCGACGACGCGGACGGCGGCGAGCAGGTCGCCGGGTCGGGTGTCCTTGAGCAGGAAGCCACTGGCCCCGGCCCGCAGCGCCGCGAACACGTACTCGTCGAGGTTGAACGTGGTCAGGACGAGGACGCGGGTGGCGGTGGTCTCCGGGGCGGTGGTGATCTGCCTGGTCGCCTCGATGCCGTCCAGGCCCGGCATCCGAATGTCCATCAAGATCACGTCGGGCTGCTCGCTGACGGCGAGCGCGATCGCTTCGGCCCCGGTGCCCGCCTCGCCGACCGCGATCAGGTCGGGGGCGCTGTCGACGAGCAGCCGCAGGCTGCCGCGCAGCAGTGCTTGATCGTCCGCGACCAGGACCCGGATCATGCCGGGAACCGGGCCTTGACGGTGAAGCCGCCTTCCGGCCCCGGCCCGGCCTGAAACGTCCCGTCGTAGAGAGCCACTCGCTCCCGCATCCCCTTGATCCCGTGCCCGTCTTCGTGGCCGGAGGTGCCGCGGCCGTCATCGGTGATCTCCAGGCCGACCGCTGCTGCCTCGTTTAGGACGGTGACCTGGCAGCTGGCCGCGCCGGAGTGCTTGATCACGTTGGTGAGCGCCTCCTGGGCCACCCGGTACGCGGCCAGGTCGAGCCCGGGAAGCAGGTCGCGCGGCTCGCCGCGCACGTCCAGCGTCACCTTGATCCCGGCCGCGGTCACCCGGTCGGCCAGCGCGGGCAGGTCGGCCAGCCCGTGGGCGGGCTCGAGGTCCGCGGCCACGTCATCCTCCACCCGCAGCACGCCGAGCAGGGCGCGCATCTCGCGGAGCGCGCCCCGGCTGATCTCCTCGATCGAGGCGAGCGCGCGGGCGGCCTCGGCGGGCTGTGACTCGGCGACCCAGCCGGCCACGCCGGCCTGCACCGCGATCAGGCTCAGACCGTGCGCGACGACGTCGTGCAGTTCCCTGGCGATCCGGATCCGGTCGTCGCGTTCCTGCCGGCTCCGCACGGCCTTGGCGTAGGCACGCTGCTGCGTGACCGCGTACCCGATCAGCCAGGCGCCCGCCACCAGCACCCCGTTTTCCGCGAGCGCGGCCAGGGCGTCGCGGCCGGGCAACGTCGCCGCGGCCGAGGCCAGCGCGGCCAGCGTGCCGCCGAGCAGCGCGAGCGCCTCCCGGCGAGGGAACCGCCCGGGGATCAGGTAGATGACGTACGCGACCGCCAGTTGCGGCGTCGGGTCGCCATGGAGCAAGGCAAGCGCCAGCGCCGAGGCGATCGTCACCACGGCCAGCACGGCGCGCGGCCAGAGCCGTCGTCCGGCCGCGGGAAGGACCGACAGCAAGACGACGATCAAGATCAACGGCCGGGGAACCGCCGTCGTTCTCGCCAGCTCGTGAAAACCCACGATGGCCACGGCGGCGAGCGCGAGCGCGGCCGCGCAGTCCAGCCGGACCGGAGTAATTTTCACGGTCCGACCATAACCGCGCCGGTCGCAGGGCGCATCGTACCCGGGTACGACCCGCAAGCCAGCACCGTGGCCCGACGCGGCAGCGGGGTGCCGCCGGTGATGGTTGCTGGCATGGACACAGTCATCCAGACGCAGAGCCTCGGCAAGCGGTACCGCAGCAGGCAGGCCCTCACCGAATGCACACTGACGGTCCCGGCCGGGACCGTCACCGGACTGGTCGGACCGAACGGCGCCGGCAAGTCAACGCTCCTGAACCTGATCACCGGGATGCTGACCCCGACCGAGGGGACGATCCGGGTGCTGGAGGAGCCGCCAGGTACACAGCTCGCCAAGGTCGGCTTCGTCGCGCAGGAGACGCCCACCTACGCGGGGCTGAGCATCGCCGACCACCTGATGCTCGGCGCGCACCTGAACCCGGGCTGGGATCAGGCCTACGCGCAGGCACGGGTCGCACGGCTCGGCCTTGACCCGAGGCAGAAGGCGGGCAAGCTGTCCGGCGGCCAGCGCGCCCAGCTCGCGCTCACGATGGCGATCGCCAAGCGGCCCGAACTGCTGATCCTGGACGAGCCGGTCGCCGCGCTCGACCCACTGGCCCGCCGCAGCTTCATGGACGACCTGATCGGCACCGCCCGCGACACGGGGATGAGCGTGGTGCTGTCCTCGCACCTGGTCTCCGATCTCGACCGGGTCTGCGACTGGCTGATCGTGCTCAACGGCGGCAGGGTCCGCGCGGCCGGCCCGCTGCCCGGCCTGCTCGCCGCGCACCCCGGTCTCAGCACGGAAGACATGGTCCTCATCTACCTGGAGGCAGCATCATCATGACCTGGCTCGCCTGGCGGCAGTCCCGCCTGCAGTTCCTCATCGCCGCTTGCGCGCTGCTGCTCCTCACGCTGGCCTTCGCGCTGACAGAGCCCGGCCTCAACCAGCTGTACGCCGAGTACGGCGGCCGCCCGGCGGCGTTCCTCGCCCAGGTGCAGACCGGCGGCTACCCGCTGCTTTACTTCGCCGGCGGCGCCGTCATGTACCTGACGCCCCTGGTCATCGGCGCGTTCTGGGGCGCCCCGCTGATCGCGAGAGAACTGGAAACCGGCGCCCACCGGCTGATATGGAGCCAGTCAGTCACCCGCACCAGGTGGCTGCTGGTCAAGATCGCCATCGGCGGCGGCGCGGCGATGCTCTTCGCGGGGATCGCGGGCCTGCTGCTGTCCTGGTGGGCCGGGCCGATCGACCGGGCCGGCGGGTTCCCGGTCGGCACCAGCCAGCTGTCCAGGTTCGACCCGATCGTGTTCGGCACCCGCGGAGTCGTCCCCGTCGGCGCGGCCGCGCTCGCCTTCATGATCGGCGTCACCGCCGGCCTGCTTGTCCGCCGGACCATCCCCGCTATGGGCCTCACCCTGGCTGTGTTCGCCGCCGCGCTGGTCGCAATGCCGCTGTGGATTAGCCCGCACCTGGTCACCCCCGCCCAGTACACCCGCCCCGTCGTCGCGAACCTCGGCGCGATGCAGATGACCTCAAGCGGCCAGCTCAACGACCCCGTCACGTCGCTGCCCGGCGCATGGATAATCACCGACCAGATCACCACCGCACAAGGGAAGGTGTTCTCCCTGCCGCAGGTGGCCGCCTGCCAGACGGGCACCCAGGCGCAGTGCGACGCCTACCTCGCGAAGCAGCCGCTCCGCCAGCACGTCGTCTACCAGCCCGCCAGCCGCTACTGGACATTCCAGATCCTGGAAACCGTCATCTGGCTCGCCATCGCGCTAACCCTGACCGGATTCTGCACCTGGCGCATCCGCCGCCGCGGCTAACCGGTCGGCTGGCGGAGTGGCCTGGCCTGGTCTGACGATGCCATGCTCGTAGGCGTAGACAGCGACCTGAACCCGGTCCCGCAGGCCGAGTTTGGCGAGGATGCGGGCGATGTGGCTCTTGACGGTGGCCTCGCTGAGGTAGAGCCTGGCCGCGAGCTCGGCGTTCGACAGGCCCTCGGCCACCAGCCGCACCACGCCGAGCTCGCGTTCGCTGAGGCCCCCGGCAGCGCCGGCGACCGGGCTGCCGGGGGCGGGGCCGTTGCAGAAGTCCTCGATCAGCCGCCGGGTGATCGCCGGGGCGAGGAGGGTCTCGCCGACGGCCACCGCGCGCACGGCGCCGGTCAGCTGCTCGCGGCTGGCGTCCTTGAGCAGGAAGCCGCTCGCGCCGGCCTTCAGCGCGTAATACACGTACTCGTCCAGGTCGAAGGTGGTCAGCATCAGGATCCGCGCCCGGCACCCGCCCTGCACCAGCCGGGAGGTGGCCTCGATGCCGTTCACGCCCGGCATGCGGACGTCCATCAAGATCACGTCGGGGTCCAGCAGCCGGGCCTGGGCCAGCGCCTGGCCGCCATCGCCGGCCTCCCCGGCCACGGCCAGGTCCGGCTCGGCTTCCAGCAGCATCCGCAGGCCCTCGCGGACGAGGTCCTGGTCGTCGGCGATCAGGACGCTGATCACGACGCGACGCGCGCCGGCCATCGCCCAGGGGCAGCCGGGCGCGCACGGCGTACCCGCCGCCTGGCCCCGGACCGGCGGCCAGCTCACCGCCGAATACCGCCGCCCGCTCGCGCATGCCGGCCAGCCCCTGCCCGCCGACCGGGGCCTGCTGACCGGGTTCCGCGGTTCCGTCGTCGGCGACCTCGATCGTGACCGCGTCCTGCCCGCAGCCGATCGTCACGTCGGCCTGGGCCGGGCCGGCGTGCTTGAGGACATTGGTCAGCGCCTCCTGGACGATCCGGTAGACCGACACGTCCACGGTCGCGGGCAGCGCGGTGAGGTCGCCGTCGATGACCAGGTGCACCGGCAGCCCGGCCGCCCGCACGCTGGCGGCCAGCGCGTCCAGGTCGCCGATGCCCGGCTGCGGGGCCAGTCCGGTCTCCTCGTCTGGGTTGCGCAGGACGCCCAGCAGTCGGCGCGTCTCGGACAGCGCCTGCCGGGCGCTGTTCTCGATCTTCTCCAGGGTCGCCTCGGCCCGCCTCCCCGACGCCCGGGCGCCGGCTGCCTGCAGCACGATCACGCTGAGGTGATGGGCGACGATGTCGTGCATCTCGCGCGCGATTCGGGCCCGCTCGGCCGCCGTGGCGTGCTCGGCCTGGCGCTCCAGGGCCGCGCTCCGCGCGGCCAGCGAGGCGGCCTGCCTGCGGGCGTGGACGAACACGCCAGCCAGCCAGAACGCCACGAGCTGCAACATCGACAGGACGACGGCCTTCTGGCCGCCGTCCTGGGCGAAGGCCAGCCCCAGCCTGCCGTGGCGGCTGATCTCGACCACGACCGGGGCGACGATGATCAGGCCGATGACCGCGCGGCGCAGGCTGGCGTGCGCGCCCAGAGAGTAGGCGGCCGCCAACAGCACGAACGTGAACGCCAGGCCGCGCAAGGAGTTGTCGCCGAGCACGGACAGCAGCGCCACGACAGCCCAGATCGCCAGCCACATCTGCAGCGGCGCTCGACGGCGCAGTGCCAGCGGCACGCCCAGCAGCAGGGGTAGCAGCGCCAGCAGCCACCACGGCCCGGCGATCGCGGTACTGCCGATCAGGCGGGGCGCGCCCCACGCGGAGACGGCGATCAGCCCGGCCCCGCCGATCCCCAGCCCGGCATCGGCGATGACGCTCGGGTCACCGCCCTCCAACCACCGAACTGCCTGCATGCCACCGAAGGTATCCCCTGGCCAGGCCCTGCGCATCATCCGCCAGGCGGCCCGGATTCACTCTCACGGATGAACGGATCCGCTCGTACGGCCGCAGACAACCGGGCCGAGATCCAGGGACAGTAGGCGGCGGACACCGGACTAGAGCATGGGAGGAGATCGATGAACGTCGTCGAGGCCAGCGATCTGGGTAAACGCTACGGCGGTACCTGGGCGCTGCGCGAGTGCACGCTGGAGATCCCGGCCGGGCTGGTGACGGCGCTGGTCGGGCCGAACGGGGCCGGCAAGAGCACGCTGCTGAACCTGGCGGTCGGCCTGACCGCGCCGTCGGCGGGCGCGGTGACCGTGCTGGGCGGCTGCCGGGCCGGGTCACCGGCCGCTCTTGACGGCATCGCGTTCGTGGCCCAGGACACGCCGCTGTACAAGACCCTGTCGGTGGCGGACATGATCTACATCACCCGCAGCCTGAACCGGCGCTTCGACAAGGCCTACGCGCAGGCCCGGCTGGACGAGCTCGGCATTCCGCGGAAAAGGAGGGCGGGGAAGCTGTCCGGCGGCCAGCAGGCCCAGCTCGCGCTGACCCTGGCGCTGGCCCGCCGGCCGCGGCTGCTGGTGCTCGACGAGCCGGTGGCGATGCTCGACCCGATCGCCCGGCACGACTTCATGGCCACGGTACTGGCGGCCGCGACCGACGACGGGGTGTCGGTGCTGCTGTCCTCGCACGTCCTCACCGAACTCGAACGGGTCGCGGACTACCTCGTGCTGCTGGCGCGTGGGCAGGTAAGACTGGCCGGGGCAGTCGATGACCTGCTCGCCACCCACGGCCAGGCCAGCCTGGAGGAACTGGCGATGGCGCATCTGCGCGCCCCCGGCGAGCCAGAAAAGCCGTCGGGGACGAAGCGATGACCGCGCTGACCAGGCCCGCCCGCCGGGAGGAAGACGAAGCCCGCCTGCGCCCGGTGCCGTGGCGGCGGATGGCCGGGGTCACCTGGCGGCAGCACCGGGTCGCGCTGGCCGGCGCGGCCGTGCTGCTTGGCGCGCTGGCGGTGTGGCTGTGGATCATCGGCAGGCCGCTGCACCACGCCTACGCCGCCGCGGTCGCCTGCCACCCGGCAAGCTCGACCGCCTGCCAGGCCCTGGTCGGCGCCTTCAATGGCATCAACGACCATCTGGCGGGTCCGACCACCCCGGGGGGCGTCTTCCTGCAGGCGGTGCCGGTGCTGGTCGGGGCGTTCGCCGGGGCGCCGGTGCTGGCCCGGGAGCTGGAGACCGGCACCTTCCGGTACGCCTGGACGCAGGGTTTCGGCCGCTGGCGCTGGGCGCTGGCCAAGCTGGTGCTGCTCGCGGTCGTGCTGGCCGCCGCAGGCGGCGCGTGCGGCGTGCTGGTGTCCTGGTACTACCAGCCGTACTTCGCCAGCGGCAACCAGGCCCCGGGCCTTTACCAGCTATCCCCGTTGGTGACCCTGTTCAGCCTGCGCGGGGTCGCGTTCCCCGCCTGGACGACGGCCGCGTTCGTGATCGGCGCGCTGGCCGGCATGCTCATCCGCCGGGTCGTCCCCGCGATCGCCGTCACCCTGGCTGTGTACGCCGGGCTGGCCGTCGCGGCCGGCGGGTTCTTGCGCGCGCACTACCTGACCCCGGTGGTCACCAGCAGCGCGAACGTACCCGGGACGGGGTGGATCACAGGCCAGTGGTGGGCCAAGGACGGCCGGTTCGCCTTCGCGGGCAGTCCCCCTTTGAATCTCCTCAACCAGTTCTGCAGTACGCCATCGGGGCCGGGCAAGCCTTCGCAGGGAACCTTCGCGCAGTGCCTCGCCCAGCACGGCTACACGATGTGGACCAGCTATCAGCCGGGCAGCCGGTTCTGGCCGTTCCAGTGGATCGAGGGCGGCTGGCTGCTCGCGCTGTCAGCGCTGCTTATCGCGGCCGCGGCCTGGCTGGTCCAACGCCGCGCCGTCTGACGGCCCCGCGCCGATCATCAGCACCTCGATCGACGCCGCGTGGGGCAGGAGACAGGCCCATGGACCAGGAAACACCGGGCCAGCTTGGCCTCATCACTAGTGACCGGCTGTCACGGCAACCGTAACCAACGCGTGGGACCGGTAAGGCAGTGCAGGTTCCCAGTTTCCAACCTGGCTGTCAGCCTTCCGAGCCGCGGCGCTGCTGCGGGACGATCACCGCATCCGGTCCCGGGAACAGCAGCCGAGTCTGCCCGTCGGCAAACCGCACCAGGTAGGGCGGCTCGCCCCTCATCCCGTGTACCTCGATGATTTCGCCGGTCCGGTCCGCATGTCCGACGGTGTTTCCGCGAATGCAAATCTGGTCACCGATCGTCGCTTCCATGACCGCCTCACCTCCGTGTTGCGATAGCGCTGCCTCGACGTGCACTCCTGTCTTTACCGCCAAGGTGCCCCTCCACACACCAGCGGTCAAGCCATCCTTCAGAATCCAGCCGACCGCGGCACCGACCTCACAGGCGGATGATGGCGACTATCTGCTCACTACGCTTCCGAGCTGGAGACTGGCACGACGAGCTGGTGGCTACACGTACTTCGTGACATCGCCGACGGTAAAGCCCTGCGCCTGGATGTGCTTATAGAGGCGGGTCATCATGCGCACCATGGTCTCGCCATGCAGCTGCGCCGGACCGCGGAAGTGGCAGAGGATGATGTCCCCTGGGTGGAGGTGGTGCGCGGCGGTCTGGTACTCCATGTCCGAGATCTCCATGGCCTCCCTCCAGAGCATTACGCCCTTGAGGCCGGCCTCGCCGACCGAGGCGATCGTCGTCGCGTCGTAGCTGCCGCCCGGAGGCCGGAAGATGTACGGCGCCACCCCATACTCCTTATGGAGCTTCCCCTGCTGGCCGGAGATCTCCTCGAGCTGGCGCGAGGCCGAGAGGCTCGGCATGTTCAGCGGGTGGGTGATCGTGTGGTTCTGGATCGATACATAGCCGGTTTCGTAAAGCTTCTCGAAGTACGCGTAGTCGTCCCTGATCAGTACATCCGCGAGGCTGATGGTGATGGGGATTCGGAAGTCCTTCACCATCTGGATGAACTCGGGATCCTTATCGATGCCGTCATCGATTGTGACGAATACTACCTTTTCGGTCATCGGCACATCCGAGAACACCGCCGGATCGGAGGCGCTCAGCGTGATCGGCTTAACAGTCGGCGGCGGCGGCGCGGGCGCGAACGGCTTCAGATTTTCATAACGTCTGCTGATCAGCTCGGCATCCACACCAGAGGCGGCCGCGAGGGAGGTGCCGGTGCCGGTGGTCGGCCTAGTCGGCGCGATCAGGTTGGCGCTCGCCGACGGACGGGCATCGCTGCAGGCAACCGCGAACGAGCCGAGCGCGGCCACACCCACCGCGCCACCCATGAAGCGCCGACGCGACCAGAGCTGTGCGGTGGTATCCGTCACGATTTTGGGAACATCCACCGGCGGCAGGTCCCGGTCCCCCATCGTCGGCCCGGCGCGGCGGCCCTCCCTGTGGAGCTTGGTCACGCCGACTAGTTATACACGAGACGTCTTCCGATTCGTGTATCTTCTCCGCAAGCCTGCGTGCGCGTGCGCACAGGGAGCCGGTCCGGAGATGCGTGAGTATTCCTGCAGGGTCTCACTTCACGTGACATGTTGATCTTGCCCCAGCTGCGACCGGAGTGCGTGGAGTGCCAGTTGCTGTCAGGGGACGAGCACGATGCGGCCGAACACTTCGCCCGCGTCCATGCGGCGGTGGGCGTCCGCAGCGGCGTCGAGCGGCATGATGTCATGCACTACTGCGTGGATCTCTCCCCTGACTGCGGCGGCGAACTGCTCCGTCCGAACGCGTGCCAGTTCCGCTCGGGGAACGGTGTCGAGGCTCAGCGTGCCGAAGGAGATCGAGCGCTGGAACGCGCCGAGGATCGCCATGCCGAAGTCCGCAGGCGGGTGGCCGCCGACGACGCCGACCGCGACTAGCCGGCCGTTCGGCGCGAGTCGCCGTATAAACGACGGCAGGTCAGGCCCACCGACGATGTCGATGATCACGTCGAACACGTCCGGAGCCGACTTGTCGCCAGCGCCCGTGCGGTCGAGCATGTGCGTCGCCCCGAGGGACCGGAGCCGCTTCCCGCGTTCCGCGGACGAGGTCGTGACGCCTACCGCTCCCGCTCCGGCGCGGGCCGCGAGTTCGACGGCCGCGATGCCGATGCTCCCCGCCGCGCCGCGCACAAGCACGGTCTCGCCCGCGCGCAGGTGTGCGTGCTCGTACGCGAAGTGAGCGACCGGAGCCGCGCTGCCGAGCGTGACAGCGTCGGCTGAGGACAGTCTCGCCGGAAGCTCCACGACGTCGCCCGTCCGGGCGACTGCCTCCTCGACGTACCCGCCACCGCGTGTGCCCGTAAACGCCCAGACCCGTCTGCCGATCCAGGCACCGTCCACGCCTTCGCCGACCGCGGTTACAATCCCGGCCACCTCACTGCCCGGGATCATCCCTTCAGGGAATCCGTATCCGCCGAGCGTGCCGCGGCGGATCACCGCGTCGACGCCGCCGACTCCGATCGCCTCCGTACCGATCACTACCTCGCCGGGGGCCGGGGCCGGCGCGGGCCGATCGACGACGTCCATGCCGTCGGGGTCGCCGAAGGTGCGGATGGTCACTGCGCGCATGTCTTTCCTCCTGATCGTCAGCCGCGGGCCGTACCGCGCGGTCAGACGCTAGTGGACGCCCTCGTCCACTTGGCTAAACTGAGAGGAATGACTGGGAGATTGCCTCACGTGCTCAGGTCCGATGCGCAAGACAACCGTCATCGCGTTCTCGAGGCAGCCCGCGGGCTATTCGCCGAATCAGGACTCGGCGTCACAATGCGCCAGATCGCCAGACGGGCCGGAGTCGGGCCCGCGACCCTCTACCGGCGGTTCCCGACGAAGCAGGACCTCGTGCTGGAGGCGTTCAGGGACGAACTTGGCGCCTGCGGCACGATCGTTCGCGAGGCCACTGCGGATCCCGACCCATGGCGCGGGTTCTGCAGCGTCATCGAGCGAGTCACTGTGCTCAACGCGCGGAACCAGGGGTTCACCGACGCATTCATGGCTGAGTACCCGGACGCGATCGACTTCGCCGCGCACCGTGCCGCGCTGACCCGGGAGATCGCCGCGATCAGCCGCAGAGCCATCGCGGCCGGGGATCTCCGGGCCGACTTCGTGCTTGATGATTTCATGCTCGTGCTGCTTGCTGGGCGCGGGCTTACGACCATCCCCGCCCGAGACCGGGTCGCGGCGGCGCGCCGGTTCTCGGCCCTCACAATTGAGGGGCTTCGCGCCGGGGACGCGAACTGCCCGTTGCCGAAATCGCCTGGCATCGCATCGAGGATCATCAGTGCGAGCCCGCATCGATCTGGCTAGTTAACCATCTGCTGGCCAGATCCATGAGAAACCTCTGACCTGTGTATGGATCTCCGGATGGGAACCTGCACAGACTGAACTGTGGCACATCAGCGCCCTCCTCCGCGTCCGTCCATTTCCTGTACCGTTGCTCAAGCACCTCGGGCACGGCCTGCAGTACATTGAGGCCGCGCTGGACGCGCGGCGCGACGGTGTCTCCGCCGCAAATGCTTCAGCCGGCAACGATCGTGGCGGCGAGCGCTATCCGATGATCCCTGGTCCACGGCGCCCCCAGCGCCGCACGCGGTCCGTGGAGTACATCGCCGACTCGCTCACCGACAAGCCTGGCCGCCTGCGCCTCGACGCCCTTCGCGTCGAAAAGGCGGACCTCCCAGCCACGCATGTGAGCGCACTCCGCGAGCACCTGGCAGTACATGACCGAGTCGGCCCGAGACTCATACGGCGGCCGGCGCTGGACGGCGATGTCGTCAGGGAAATCGAGCGGCCAGGCTCGAAGTGACATCGAGGCGACCGGCCCTGGCAGCGAGGAAACGAGCTCGTCAAGCGACGCGGACGTCGTCCGCAGCGCCGCCGCCCGGACCTCTGCGACCATCCTCGCGGCGTCGTCGTCGTCCAGATGCTTGGCTTCGTGTTCGACCGGCGCCGCCGGCACGCCTGGCTTGATCAGCTCGATCCGCCGGCGATCCACGACCACATGGCCGGCCGACGCGGTGACAGCCACGGCCCAGCCAAGATGATGGGCGATCCCAAGGCGCCCGCTCTCATTCAGCTTCCGCTGATCTCCAGTTGCAGGACCTTCCACGCTTCCACAAGTTCTTCCAGACCCAGCCTCCGGTAACGGTCCACCGAAGCTTACTGGCGGCGTCCCGGAGGAGCCGCTTTACCGTGTTGTACCCAGCCTCGGCCTGAGACCCTCCAGGCGCGGTGTAGGTTCTCATCCGACTTGACCAACGGCAGGTCGCTGAACTGGGCTTCTTCGATGTTTCTCAGAGATCTGGCCAGCGATCCTTCTCACCGATCTGGCCAATTCCTCAGCGGGGTCCATGAGACGTCATGAACTCTCTGAAGTTATATCTAGCAGGCTTGGTGTGAGATCAGCTCAGGCAGATGGTGGCGATGGCCTTGTCGTCATGCCGTTTGGCGCGCGGGAATTGGCGGCCGTCTGGGTCTGCGCTCTCCTCCCATTCGTGGCAGTGCTGGAGCAGGGCGGACAGCCTGGCCTGGTCGGAGCGGGCGATGGCGTTCCAGTCGTCGAGGCGGAGGTGCCGGGCGGTCTCGGCCGCACCGTCGGTGGCCAGGACGATCCACTCGAGCGACGCCGCGGGCAGGGTGAGGATGACCGCGTGCATGGCCGCTTCCGGGTCTGCGGAGGCGATCCAGTAGCCGCCGGGCACGTTGCGGCGTGCCCGCTGGCCGGCCTGGAGTTCCCGGAGGGTCCTCATGTGAGTGGGACCGTAGCCTGATCCGGCGGCCAGCCGTTCGCGGTAGAGGCGCGCCTGCGGCAGTCCAAGGTGGTCGAGCCGGTCGTCGGTGAGGGTGGTCGTGGTGCTGTCCGCGCTGTAGACGATGTAACTGTCGCCGAGGAGGAGCAGGTCGGCCGAGCCGTCGGTGACGCGGGCGATCGCCACGGTGCTGGACGGGCCGTCATCGCCCGGCAGGTTCAGTGCGGTGGCGGTGGCGGTGATGGCCATAGCCAGGATCTTCGGGAGCGGCTCATCCGGGCTGGCGTTGAGAGCCGAGGCGATTTCGGTGCCGAGTTGGTCGGCGTAGGCGGTGGGGCTGACGGTCGCCGGGGCGAAGGCGCTGGCGCCGTCCACGACGATGACCGCGCCGGGCGTGACGACTACCCGGTCGGCTCCTGCCGGGGGGTGAGGGAGTTGGGCGGTCTGAACGCGCATCATGTCGGCCACCGAAAGGGTCCGGCGAGCACGGCGGTATCCGTGATTTCCAGGCCGTCGTAGGAAGCACGAACCGCCATCGACGCCGGGGCGTCCCCGGTGGCCGCGAACAGGTCAGGCAGTTGCCCGGCGAGGTAGTGGACGGCTCCGAGTGATCCGATGGCATGGATGCCCGCGATGTGGACCACGGCCCTGCCCTCGGCGGCGTGCCGGCCGATGTAGGCGATGTCGGCGCTCTCGGCGGGTTCGCTGTCCGCAGGAGACTCCCACTGCTCGCCAGTTACGCGGCTGGCGATGCGCCATCGTCCGCCGTCCTGTCGGATGTCGAGCGCGGGGTCGGCCGCGAGCAGTCGCGCGGCGGCGGGAGCGGACTTGGGGCCGCAGATCACCACCAGGTCCCCGGCCGGCAGCTCTGTGGCGTCCGGCGGGATCTCGAAGCGCGATGCCACCAGTCCGTAGCCGCTCAGCAGGCGTGCCGTCTCGTCGGCGGTTCTGGCGTCCTCGGCCGCGATGAGCGGGCGCTGCCGGTCGGTGACCCCGTAGCGGAGCGGGATTCCGATGCTGACCGGGCCGACGCCGAAGAACGCCCGTTCCCGCGCGGGCGCGCTGCTGCGGATCTGCGTGATCCTGCCCTTGGTCACGCCCATCGCCTCGGCGATCTGCGTGAAGCTCATGCCCAGGTCGCCATGGGCGGCGTCGATCGCCTCCCGGCGCAGGCGTGCCAGCTCGGCCGAGCGCTGCTGGTACACCGTCAGCAGTTCCGTTGCACGTCGTCCGCGGGCCAGCGGATCAGGCTCGCGCCTCACCTCGTCAAATAGGTCACTCTCGCCGCTCACCATTCAGAGTTTAGACCCCTTGACGGCTTCAGGGAACGAATCTAATGTCTTGTTTATACCCATAAACGCAATGCTGCTCGACAGGCCGGGACCTCTGGTTTAGGGGTCTAAAAAGTATACTCCACTGGCCGTTCGGCAAGAGGCCGCGCCTGTGGCTCCAGGAAGGGAGATCGTCATGGAGGACTACACGCCGGAGGTATTTGTGCCCGGCGAGGCGGTAGACGCGGCCCGGCTGGCCCGGCGCGGGCTGCTGCGGGCCGGGAAGGGGTGCGCGGTCAGCCCGCTGGCCATCTTCGTGCCAGCCGACGCCGAGGGCACGATCCAGCCCGTCGAGCTAGGGGATGACTGTCAGCTCGGGCCGTTCGCGGTGATCTTCGGTGGCACCCGGATCGGGAACGGCGCCTCGGTGGAGGAACACGTCATCGTCGGTCGCCCCGAGCAAGGTTACGCAGTGGGTCACGTCTACCCCGGCGCGGGCGCGGACACAGTGATCGGGGATGGCTCGGTCATCCGTGCCGGGGCAGTCATTTACGCGGGAACCGAGATCGGCGAGAACACCGTGGTTGGCCACCACACGCTGCTGCGCTCTTTCGTGACCGTCGGCGGGGAGACCCAACTCGGGCACAACCTCACGATCGAGCGGGCTACCCGGATCGGGAGGCTGGTGCGCTGCTCGCCGGGCAGCCACATCACGAGTGCCTGCTTGCTGGCCGACCGGGTGTTCCTCGGCGCGGGCGTCCGCACGGTCAACGATAAGGAGATGACCTGGCGCGACCCGGACGGACGCGAGCCTGACCTGGCCCCTCCCGCGTTCGGCACGGGATCCCGCGTCGGGTCCGGCTCGGTCGTCCTGGCCGGGGTCACTATCGGCGAGCACGCATTGGTCGGCGCGGGCTCGGTCGTCACCAGGGACATCCCCGCCGGAGCGGTCGCCTTCGGCGTCCCGGCCCGCGTCCGCGGCACCGCTGACAGGGCAATCGCATGAGCGCCGAGAACGGGGCTGTCAGCTGGTTGGAGCCGCTGCTGCCCGCCTTCCCCGGACCGACCTCCCGGGACGCTGCGGCACTGTGCCAGTTCGAAGACGAGCTTCGCGGCCTGCTGAATGACTGGCCGCTCACACGGACAGCGGTACTGGATGAACGGAGCCAGAGCCTTCTAGATGTCCGGCGCGCCCTGGCCCGGTCAGGGGACCTGGCCCTCGCCGTGCCCGCCCGCGACGGTGGGCGCGGGCATCCGGCGACGGTGCAGGTGCTGCTTCAGTTCATCTGCGGCTATCACGACGTGAACCTCCGTGACTTTACCGGCCTCGGCCACGGACGGCTCATCGCGGCTCACGCCTCACCTCCGGTCCGCGACCGCTGGCTGCCCCGGCTCTTGGCCGGGGCGGTACCGGGGATCGCGGTCACGGAACCGCACGGCGGCAGCCAGGTCCGCGCCATCGCCACGCACGCCACCTCGGTAGGAAACGGGACCTGGCGGGTCACCGGAACCAAGACCTGGATCAGCCGACTGACCGAGGCCGCCGTCTTCTGCGCCTTCTTCACCACGCCGGACGGCCGACTCACCGCCGCCGCCATCGACGCCCGCGCCGACGGCCTGTCTCGCAGGCTGATCACCCCGGCAGGCCTGTCCGGATGGTCCTGGGGCGAGCTGCGTCTTGACAGCGTGACCGTCCGGTCATGCGACATCCTCGGCCAGCCCGGCGAAGGAATGCCACTGCTGCGGGACCACTTCGCCCTCTACCGGCCCCTCGTCACGGCAACCGCGCTCGGCGCGGCAGCCGCCATCCACGACCAGGCAGCAGACCTGCTCGTCCGGCGCCGCGAGGCCGGGACTATCACCCGGGTCCGCGACAACGCCCTGATCACCCTCCCGGAACCGGCGAGTCATTGGCCCTCCAGTTTCGATCCGGCGCGTCGTCCTGGGAGCCAAGTGATCGAAGCCGCATGGCTGTTAGTCCCGTGAGCCCCGGGGCGTCCTTCTCGAACAACGCGTCAAGCAGCCGTCGTGACGTCTCGTCATGGCTATCACACCGGTGAACGGGTAAGACGGGCGAAATCCCGGCCGGGACGACGGGCAGTTGCCAGGACGTCTGCCCTTGCGACTATTGGGCATGTTCGCCATCGGGCAGTGGCTGCCGCCGGAGCACTCGAGGAGACGGTGGCGCACAGTCGCCGTCGCAGCCTTCTCAAAACGCCAGGCAGGAGCGGTACCGAGTCAGGTTCCGTAAAATAGGCCCATCGGGAGCCCCACCATCGATCCGACATAGCTGTTCCCGCCCACCAGGTCAATACGGGCATGACGACAGTGCCTCCGCGTCAGCTCGATGGCGTCCGCGTTCGCGGTGCCCAAATCGATGCCCTCGTCGAACACCCTGCGCACAGAATCAGCTCACCGGTATCTAGATACCTTCTTCCCCGCTGCAAGCCTGGGGTACTGCCTTCAGATCGGACGCTGTCCGAGATTCTCATCCATCTGGCCAATTGGCCAGCGAGTGGCCAGATGGATGAGACATTGGCCAAGTGCGATGGGAACCTACACGCGGCTGTAGGGTCTCACTTCACGTGACATGTTGATCTTCTCTGACCTGGGCTTTCTCACTTGTCTCACGACGACTGCACCAAGATCAGTCTCAAACTCGTGGCGTTTCCTCATCCGACCGCTACCTGGGAGGGCGAACCGGCGGTCGGCGCTACTGGGATCCTGCCTGTGACGGCTCGCGGGAGTCGATCCCAGCTTTGGCTTACAATTCGTCCGTGGCAAGCAAAGCCAACTCCGACGGTCCAGTAAGCGCCTCGAGGTCGATGCGTGTCATGGGCGAGGCGCGCGGTACCGTCCCGAGGGGGCGGACTACAGCGTGTGGCTCCTCCAGGTGGACGACGGCGACCCCTGTCTCGCCGTCGGCGGCGCCGGGCCGCAGTTCGAAGTCCGGTTTGCGCTTACCGGTGAGGTCCTCCCCGACCGAGCCCTTGTATCGAAAGCCAGGACGGCGATAGCACGGCATCACGCCCGGGACGTTGTCGTCACCGCCGAACGAGACGAGGACGGCTTGTGGTGCGCGCAGGCCATCCTTGCGCCTGGCATTGCCGCCCACGGGAACGGGGAGACGCGGCAGGCTGCCGTCGACGACTGCAATGACGCGCTAGACCTGCTGATCGATGAGCTGCGCGCGGACACCTGACCCGCATCGGTTTCCGCCCGGTGATCATGGCCGGAGCCGCGTGCATGGCCATCGGCCTCGGCTGGTACGTCCTACGTGTCGGCACAACCCCCGCCTACCTGGCCGAATGGCTCCTGGGGCAGCTGGTGGTGGGCCTTGGGATCGGCCTCAGCTTCCCGGTCCTATCCGCCGCCGCCGTCTCCTCGCTCAACCCCGAGCGCTTCGCCATCGGCAGCGCGGTCAACCAGACCAGCCGCCAGATCGGCGGCTCCCTCGGCATCGCCATCCTCGTCCTGCTCACCAGCCAGACGACCGGCCTGGCGCCGGCCGTCGCCCACTTCCACCACGTGTGGGCCTTCGGCGCGATCACCTCGCTCGGGGCCGGCCTGATCGCGACCCTCATCCCCCGCCCGTCGGCCAAGGCCACCGCCACCGTCAAGGCACTGGAGCCGGAGCTAGTCAACGCCGACGCCGAGCTGCCGCTGGCGTCACCCGAGCCGGACGCCTGAGAGTGGAACCCAGCGACCGTTCGGGATAAAGCTTTTAATGCCTTTTGATCGAACGGACCGTTGCTTCGCCCGAATGTGCGCGGTTACCAGTTGATTCTTGGGCATTTCTCTGCCAATATCTCCAAGGCGTTTGCCGATGGCGTGAACAAAAAGGCGGGGACCGCGCGATGCAGGTTAAGTCCAGGATGCGCGGCGCTGCCGCCTTCATCGTCGTTCTCGCCAGCGTCGGCGTGGGCGCGTTGAGCCAGGTCGGGCCGGCTGCGGCCGCCAGTTCGACGCCGGCCGGCCCGGGCGGCACCTGGGGGCAGGCCTTGGCCGTGCCCGGGGTGAGCTCGCTGGGGACCGGCGGCACCGTGGCCGATGACGGGTACGCGACCGCGATCTCGTGCACGTCGCCGGGCGAGTGCACCGCCGTCGGCTCTTACCACACCGCCGCCACCGTAACCTGGCCCTTGGTTGTCAGCCAGAGCGGCGGGGCCTGGGGGCAGGCCGAGGCGCTGCCCGGCATCGTCGCACTCAGCTCCGGGCTCGGCGGCAAGCTGACCGAGATCTCCTGCGCCTCGGCCGGCAATTGCTCGGCCACCGGAACCTACGACGGACCAGACAGCACCAGCTTCGCCTTCCTGGCAGACGAGGTCGACGGCACCTGGGGCACCGTCCAGCCGGTGCCTGACGCCGCCAGCCTCGGCACCCAATCGACGGTCGTCAACGCGATCTCCTGCCCGTCGGCCGGGAATTGCGCCGCCGTCGGCACCGTATACGCCACCCCGTTCGTCCTCGACGAGGTCAATGGCACCTGGGGCGACCCGCTCGCGGTACCCGGCCTGGCGAACCTCGGCACCACCTTGATGAGCCAAGGCTTCGACTCGGTATCGTGCGCGGACGCGGGCGACTGCACCGCGATCGGAACGGTCGCGAACGGCAGCCGCGTCGAGTCGGCGGTGGTGGTCACCGAGACCGGCGGCACCTGGGGCGACGCGACCGTGCTACCCGGCCAGGTATCCACGAGCCGTGGATCGTGGGGCACGTCGGTGTCGTGCCCGGCCGCGGGCGACTGCACCGCGACCGGCGGCGACGAGCTGGCCGGCGGCATCGTCGGCGTATGGGTCGCCGACGAGGTCAACGGCGCCTGGGGGTCGGCCCAGGCGCTGCCTACCCCGCTGGCGACGGACGCGACCGGGAAGCTGTCGTGCGCAACGGCGGGCAACTGCGCGGTGGCAGGTTACTACCGCGACGCCCAGAACTTTCTGCGTGCCTTTGTCGCGGATGAGGTGAACGGCACCTGGCAGGCCGCACAGGACGTCCCAGGCGTGGCCGGGATGGTGATGAGCTTCACCGACGCGGTCTCCTGCGCCGCTCCCGGGGACTGCGCCGCCACCGGCAGCTACGACGCTAACGGCCAGTATCAGGAGTTCTCGACCGACGAGGTCAACGGAACCTGGGGCACCGCCACCGCGATCCCCGGCGTGCCGCCGGCGTGGCCGAGCCCGCCGATCATCGACGGCCTGTCCTGCACCGCGCCGGGCTACTGCAGTGCCGTCGGGGATCTGGACACCGAGCAGAGCGTGGTGAGCGAGGCGACCGGCACCGTCTCCACTATCACGGCCGCCGCTGCCCAGGTCAGCGTCACCGTCACCTCGCCGGCCGGCAGCACGCCGACCGGGACCGTCACCGTGACCTCGGCGCCGCTGCAGCCAACCGCGCCCGCCTGCACGGTGACGCTCAGCGGCGGCACCGGCACCTGCGCGTTCCCGGCGACCGGGCTGGCCGCGGGCAGCTACCAGCTGACCGCGATCTACAACGGCGACACGACCTACGCCGCCTCGGCCTCGGCCGCCACCGCCCCGCTGACCGTGACCTCGATCGGCTTGGCGGGACAGCCGAACGCCATCGCCGGGCAGCCCATCACCCTCGACGGCTCACTGGGGCCGACCGGCGGTCTGAACGGCGCGCCGGCAGGCACCGTCATCACCATCACCCGGACCGAGGCCGGGAGCACGAGCAGCGCCAAGTCAAGCGCGACGACCAACGCCAACGGCTACTTCACGGTCAAGGACACCCCGCCGACGGCGGGCACCTACACCTACACGGCCTCCTACACCAGCGACAGCCCGCACGTCTTGTCGTCCACCGGCAGCGTCACCGTGACCGTGTCCCCGGCGCCCACCCGGACCTACAGCGGGACGATCCGGTTGCCGAAGATGGGCCTGTGCCTCGACGACCGCAACAACAGCGCCAGCAACGGCGCCGTCGTCCAGGTATGGAAGTGCACCGGGTCGCCGAACCAGAACTGGCAGGTCTACAGCGACGGCACCATCCGCCACAACGGCCTGTGCCTCGACGCCTCCGGCTACGGCACGACCAACGGCACCAAGGTCCAGCTGTGGGCCTGTACCGGCGCCGCCAACCAGAAGTGGGACACCAGGGACTGGCGGATCCACTACGACAACCCCGCCGCCGACGACGAGGTGCTCGACGACACCGGCCACGGCGGCAACGGCACCCGGCAGCAGATCTGGACCAACCTCAACGGCACCAACCAGTACTGGGCCACCTCCTGACCTGCGTTCGGGATAACCTTAAAGACTTCTAGCGTGAACAAAAGAGGCGGGACCGCGCGATGCAGGTTAAGTCCAGGGTCCGCGGCGCTGCCGCGGTCATCGTCGTTATCGCAAGCGTCGGCGTGGGTGCGTTGAGCCAGGCCGGCCCGGCTGCGGCCGCCAGGGCGACGCCGGCCGGCCCGGGCGGAACCTGGGGGCAGGCTCTGGCCGTTCCTGGGGTGAGCGCGCTGGGGACCGGCGGCACCCAGGCAACAGACGGGTACGCCACCGCGATCTCGTGCACGTCGCCGGGCGAGTGCATCGCCGTCGGCTCTTACAGCGCCGCCACTACCTGGCCGCTGGTCGTCAGCCAGAGCGACGGGGCCTGGGGGCAGGCCGAGGCGCTGCCCGGCATCGCCGCTCTCAGCTCCGGGCTCGGCGGCAAGCTCACCCAGGTCTCCTGCGCCTCGGCCGGCAACTGCTCGGCCGCCGGAACCTACACCGGTCCCGGCAACACCAGCTTCGCCTTCGTGGCGGACGAGGTCGACGGCACCTGGGGCACCGCCCAGGCGCTGCCGGACGCCGCCAGCCTGGGTACCCAGGGGTCGGCCATCAGCGCAATCTCCTGCCCGTCGGCCGGGAACTGCGCCGCCGTCGGCGCCGATTACGCCACGCCGTTCATCCTCGACGAGGTCGACGGCACCTGGGGTGACCCGCTCGCGGTACCCGGCCTGGCGAGCCTTGGCACCTTGGCGAACCAAGGCTTCGACTCGGTATCGTGCGCGGACGCGGGCGACTGCACCGCGATCGGAACGGTCGCGAACGGCAGCGGCGTGCAGTCGGCGGTGGTGGTCACCGAGACCGGCGGCACCTGGGGCGACGCGACCGTGCTGCCCGGCCAGGTACCCACGTCGAGCCGCGGATCGTGGGCCAGGTCGGTGTCGTGCCCGGCCGCAGGCGACTGCACCGCGACGGGCGGCGACGAGCCGGTCGGCAATACCTACGGCGTATGGGTCGCCGACGAGGTTAACGGCAGCTGGGGGTCGGCCCAGGCGCTGCCCACCCCGCTGGCGACGACCACGGACGCGACCGGGAAGCTTTCGTGCGCAACGCCGGGCAACTGCGTGGTGGCGGGCGGCTACCGCGACGCCCAGGGCTTTCTGCAGGCCTTTGTTGCGGACGAGGTGAACGGCACCTGGCAGGCCTCACAGGACGTCCCAGGCCTGGCCGGGATGGTGGTGAGCGACACCGACGCAGTCTCCTGCGCCGCTCCCGGGGACTGCACCTCTACCGGAAGTTACGACATCAACGGCCATTACCAGGAGTACTCGACCGACGAGGTCGATGGAACCTGGGCCCCCGCCACCGCGATCCCAGGCGCGCCGCCGGGCGGGCCGACCATCGATGGTCTGTCTTGCACCGCGCCGGGCTACTGCAGCGCCGTCGGGGTTCTCTACGGCCAGCGGAGCCTGGTGAGCGAGGCGACCGGCACCGTCACCACGATCACGGCCGCCGCCAACGACGGCTCCGCCGATGAGCAGAGCGCCCCCGTCACCGTCAGCGTCACCTCGCTGGCCGGCGGCACGCCGACCGGGACCGTCACCGTGACCTCGGATCCGCTGCAGCCGACCGCGCCCGCCTGCACGGTGACGCTGAGCGGCGGAACCGGCAGTTGCGCGTTCCCCACGACGGGGCTGGACCCTGAAAGCTACCAGCTGGCCGCGATCTACAACGGCGACACGACCTACGCCGCCTCGGCCTCGGCCGCCACTGCCTCGTTGACCGTGACCGGGATCGGCTTCGAGGGGTCGTCGCCGGGTATCGCCGGGCGGTCGCTCACCCTCAACGGCAGACTGGAGCCGCCCGGTAGTCTGGACGGCCCGCCTGCGGGCACCGTCATCAACATCGCCCGGACCCTGGCCGGGAGCACGAGCACCGTCAGCTCCACCGCGACCACGGACGCCTATGGCGACTTCACGATCACCGACACGCCGCCGACGGCGGGCACCTACACCTACACGGCTACCTACGTCAGCGATAATCCGGACATCGCGTCATCCACCGGCAGCGTCATCGTGACCGTCTCCCCGGCGCCCACCCGCACCTACAGCGGGACGATCCGTCTGCCCAAGATGGGCCTGTGCCTCGACGACCGCAACAACAGCGCCAGCGACGGCGCCGTCGTGCAGGTGTGGAAGTGCACCGGGTCGGCGAACCAGGACTGGCAGGTCTACAGCGACGGCACCATCCGCCACAACGGCCTGTGCCTCGACGCCGCCGGGTACGGCACCGCCAACGGCACCAAGGTCCAGCTCTGGGCCTGCAACGTTAGCGCCAACCAGAAGTGGGACACCAGGGACTGGCGGATCCACTACGACAACCCCGCCGCCGACGACGAGGTCCTCGACGACACCGGGCACGGCGGCAACGGCACCCAGCAGCAAATCTGGACCAACCTCAACGGCACCAACCAGTACTGGGCCACGTCCTGACGTGCTCGACGAAGTCGGCAAGCTCCGTGACCCGGTCGCCGCATCCGGAGGCCTCGAAGTCCTCCAGATGCCCCCTGTTTCCGTCCCACAGGTGGTTGGCCAGGTTAGGGTCGCCCTGGGCGAGCACCGGCCGGCCGGTGACCGAGGCGGCTCGTTCCGCCTGCCCGCTCTCAAGCCAGGACAGCGCGGCGCAGTATGCCTGGCGTGGCAGCGGGTCTAGCAGTTCGGCGTTGCAGGCGCGTGCCATGTCACGGATGCGGTCCGGCAGGAGCTGCGGGCTGCCCGGCGCCCCTTCGACTGTCGCGAGCACTGACGGCGGGATCGCGTGATGCAGACGGCTCAGGGCCGCGGCGATTGCATCTTGCTGGGCCTCGGTGACCGGGCCGGTGCCCAGGGGCTCGCCTGGCACTCGGGACATGGCGATCAGGGGCGGGTCCGTGTCCAGGTCCGCCCGGATGGGCCTGGGCGCGAGCCCGGGCGCATGCCGTGCGAGCAGGTCCAGCGCCCGCCACTCGCGGCGCGGCTCATCGCCGACCACGTGGTCGCGCATGGTCGCGCTCCAGTACACGCCTGAGTAATGCCTCTGGCCCTTGTACCAGCGAAACGTCCGCCACGGCGTCGTGCTCGACAGCACGGCGCTACCGACGGCCGTCCAGGACTCATCCTCAGTCACGCCCGACTTCGTCCGAAAGCTCACCGTTGCCAACACGGCTGACATGGCGCCGCCTCACTGGTGCCGCATGGGTCGCGAAGTCCGCTACCACAGGCGACACCATGACTACGGTCGCACGGCCATCTGACAATTCTTGGGAAGCGCTCCGGTGTGTCTCACGACAATGACGGATCCGCCACCCGTCCGCCATCCGCCGTGAGATTCCGCCACGCGGCGTGAGACCCTACACGCGGGCGAATCAGGCGGGGGCCATGTCGACGAAACGGCTGTAGTGGCCCTGGAAGGCCACCGTAACCGTGGCGGTCGGGCCGTTCCTGTGCTTGGCGATAATCAGGTCCGCCTCGCCGGCCCGCGGCGACTCTCGCTCGTAGGCGTCCTCGCGGTGCAAAAGTATTACTACGTCCGCATCTTGCTCTATACTATTATGGATGTTTATCCCATTTGCTATAAAGTTATGGGTCCCCACAACAGTTGCGTCGTAAACAGACTTTTGTCCGATACTTTCGACCGAAACCACGGTGTCCCAGAAGACATCGTTTGTGGCTAGCATTTCAAGTTCGGAGTCATCCAGGACACTTGCGATGCGCGCGACTCGTGACCGACTCGGACTGATCCCCTCGTGAAGATCTCCACGGCTGGCAGTACCTACGTTGACCTGCATGCGGTGGAGAGTTATGTCGCGATCCGCGAGCGCTCGCCGCACTCGCTTCCAGACATCGCTAGGAATCGTGTCGAAGCGGCCCGTTCCTGCAATCACTTGACTCAGCTTGACCCTGGCTTTCACGGCAAGCAGTCCGCGAGAGCCATGGGCACCAATCTCGTCGATGAACTTCAATTGCTCCTCAACGCCAGTCACATCTACGGTCCACTGAGGATGACCATGGGAGTTGCCTACCGCATGGAGTCGCGCAATGATTCCGAACCGGAGAAGCAGGGACTGAAGCTGCCTGGCTAGAACCTCGCTAGTCGTAGCATAGTAAACTCGCACATGTCCAGACTTCGCGATGGTAATCGACCCATCCGTAGCCCACAGGTGCCGCAAGAAAAGACTCAACTGCACTCTCGGCAGGGCGAAGATTGGCTGTGGAACGAACTTCTCATGACTTCTGAGACCGACTAGCCCCAGGGAGTCGAGCCACTGTGCGAGCGGATTGCGACGACCGCGGGTCAGTCGGTATGGCGACCGCAACCGCAGAGACGTACAGCGTCCCGCTTCATATTCGTCCCGTACGGGCGATATGCCGAAGTGTTCAGCCGCAGTCGTAACAGCTCGCAGGTTCTCCTCATCAATGCTGGCATAGCGAATCGGCTGCCCCTTAACAAAAGAACCATCGCCCAACAGATGCGCGAGCATGATTATCTCCTGCTGCGGCATCGCCTTCTGGTTCAGCGGCTCTGGCACTCGGCGGGGAATCGCCACCCTCGAGCCGACTGAGAGTTCCCCAAGCGGTTGCCAACCGTCATAGGTAAGGAATGGGTGGTTGGCAGTAGCTTGCACCTCTCGCCCGGACGCAAGCCGGACTCGGAAAACTTCCTTGGTACCGCTGGAGAACGCGTGCGTCATCGGCCTAGCAACAAGCCTCATCCGCTCATCGACTGACCAGACAGGAACGTCCCGCTCGCCCGATGCCATCAGCTGATCGAACGTGATTTCCGCACCCGTGTCTGCGCGGAGCACGCGCGTGTCACCGGTGACGCAGCCCGACTCTCGCAGGTCGGAGAGCATCGGCTTCTTGTCCTGGCGCTGTTCGGGGCCTCGGTTGAGCTGGGACAGCGCCACTACCGGGACCTGAAGCTCCTTGGCCAGCAGCTTGAGCGACCGGGACATCTCCGACACTTCCTGCTGCCGGCTCTCCGTCTTCTTGGGAGACGACATCAGCTGGAGGTAGTCGATGATCACAAGCTTGAGGTCGTGCCGCTGCTTCAGCCGACGGCACTTAGCGCGGATCTCCATGAGCGACATGTTCGGCGAGTCGTCGATGAACAGCGGCGCGTCCGCGACCTCGCTCATCCGCTTGGCCAGCCGGCCCCAGTCCTCGTCGCTCATCTGGCCGGTGCGCATGATGTGCATCGGCACCCGGGCCTCGGCCGAGAGCAAACGCATCGTGATCTCGTTCCGCCCCATCTCCAGCGAGAACACGACCGTCGGCAGGCCGTGCCGGATCGTGGCGGAACGGGCGAAGTCCAGGGCCAAGGCGGAGTTGTGGGTCGGGATCATGCCCCGTCCGGCCAGGTAGAGCTCCTCCTCGTTGTCCACCTGGACGCACCGGACGGGCCGCGGGAACACCGGCCGCACGTCGGTGATGAACCGCCACCTCGTGTCCTTCGGCGCCCCGGCCGGCAGGTCCGCCGAGTGGTTCAGGGCGATCGCGTGCCGCGGCTGCGAGCCCGCGATTTCGCCCGTCGTGACGACACTCGGCCGCGTCCACGCGTCGGGCCGAAGCCAGGTCTGCCACTGGTGGTTCTCGTCGGCGACGATCACCGAGCCGTCGGAGAACTCGACCTCGTAGCAGGGGCGGCCGTGCAGCACCCCGGTGGCCGCCACCACCCGCGTCGGCTTACCGCCGGCGTCGATCAGGTAGTCGCCGACCCTGACCTCGCCCATGGTCGTCCAGCCGTCCGGAGTGGGCAGCGGGGTGTCAAGGGCGAGCGCCTTGCCGACGGCGGGGCGGGCCGCGACGACGACCATCTGGCCGGGGTGCAGGCCGTTGGTGAGCGAGTCGAGGTCGGCGAAGCCGGTCGGGACGCCGCTGATGCCGCCGCCGTGCGCGCCGATCGCCTCGATCTCCTCGAGGGCGGCGGGCATGATCTCCGACAGCGGGTGGTAGTCCTCGGCGATGCGCCGGTCGGTGACCGCGTAGACCTCGGCCTGGGCCCGGTCGACGAGGTCGTCGGCGTCCGCGTCGCCCGCGTAGCCGAACTGCACGATCCGGGTGCCCGCCTCCACCAGCCGCCGCAGGATGGCGCGCTCGCGGACGATCCGCGCGTAGTAGCCGGCGTTGGCCGCGGTCGGCACCGCCGCCATCAGCGTGTGCAGGTAGGGGGCGCCGCCGATGCGGGCCAGCTCGCCGCGCCGGGTGAGCTCGTTCGAGACCATGATCGGGTCGGCGGGCTCGCCCCGCGCGTAGAGGTCGAGGATCGCCTCGTGGACCAGCTGGTGCGCGGGCCGGTAGTGGTCGGTCGGCCGGATGACCTCGATGACGTCGGAGATCGCGTCCTTGGAAAGCAGCATGCCGCCGAGGACGCACTGCTCCGCCGCCACGTCGTGCGGCGGCATCCGCTCGAACTCCTCGCCGCGCTGCGTCAATTCGGTAAGGCTCATTCGGCGCACCCTCCCCCCGCGTAACGACACACCCGTCGCCGACACCTTCCTACCAGGAGGGTCTGACATCGGGCTTTGACAGTCTGGCCGTTCCCGCCGCGACCGCCAAAACAGCATTGTGGATAACTTGTTGAGAACCTGTAGCAAGGTTGTGCGCAGTCGGTGGATTGCAGTGTGGACAACCTTGCCGCGCAGCTCGCGGCGCCGGACCTGACCTGTAGGAACTGAATCCACTGGCTGTGCATGAGAAAAAGTCGGTCACATTTTGGTCGCCGGTTTTCCACAGTAAAATCCACAGGCAGCACAAAGTTGCCTGTGGAGAAAGCGTGCGGGCAGTCCGTTGGCCGAGGTTTTCCCCAGATATCGAACGGACCCTTGATGACCGTCAGCAGCTCACGCTGGGCCAGGCGGCGGGCATGCGAAAACACCGTCGGCAGCCCCGCGAAAGAGCCTGCCGAGCTGGCCTGAGTCCGCTATCATTCGTCTGTGTGTTCGAACACGGGGGACGCGGTAGACCGCCTGGCGGCAGCGATTGACCAGCTAGCGAACGATGCCCGCAGCGATGCGAGCGACCCGGAGCTAGCCGCGCGGGTGGCCGGTCTCTGGCAGATGGTGAGCGATCTCGACCCGGAGCTGGCGCGGCGCACGCTGGGGTACACAGCGCTACCGGGCGGCGCGACCTCGGACTGAGGCACGCCACCCGGATGGCAACTGTGGACACAGCGACGTTTCCTGTGGAGAACAGACCCCTGTGGAAACGCCTGTGGATAACACGGCCTAAGGCTGTGGATTAAGCGCCGGAGACCTCGACGTTGACCGCGGCGGTCACGTCGGGGTGCAGCCGCACCTGGACGCGGTACTCGCCCGCGGCCTTGATCGGGTCGGGGACCACGATCGTGCGCTTGTCGATGTCCGGGCCGCCCGCATCCTTCAGCGCGGACGCGATGTCGGACGCGCCGACCGAGCCGAACAGGCGGCCGTTCGAGCCGGCCCGCCGATTGACCCGGACGGTCAGCTTCTGCAGCCGGCCGGCCACCGCCTGCGCGTCCTCGATCGTGCGGATCTCGCGGGCCGCGCGGGCCCGCTTGATTAGCTCGATCTGCTTCTCGCCACCGCGCGTCCAGGTGATCGCGAACCCGCGCGGCATCAGGTAGTTGCGGCCATAGCCTGCGGCCACGTCCACCACGTCGCCAGCGGCGCCGAGGCCACCGACTTCCTGGGTCAGGATGAGCTTCATGCGAGCCATTGGTCAGTCCTCCCTTGCCCTAGCGAGCCGTGCTGGTGTACGGGAGCAGCGCCATCTCGCGCGCGTTCTTGATCGCGGTCGCGACGTCGCGCTGGTGCCGGGTGCAGTTACCGGTGACCCGGCGCGCGCGGATCTTGCCGCGGTCCGAGATGTACTTGCGGAGCAGACCCGTGTCCTTGTAGTCCACGTAGCTGATCTTGTCGTGGCAGAAGGCGCAGACCTTCTTCTTGGGCTTGCGAATTGGTGGCTTCGCCATCGTGGTGCTCCCTTGGAGAGCCCCGCTAATGCGGGGATGGTCATAACTTGCTTACTTGCTTACCTGATCGTTAGAACGGAGGCTCGTCGGAGTAGCCGGCGTCGGACGCCCACGGGTCGCTGCCGCCACCGGACGACTGGCCGCCGGAGTTCTGGCCGCCGGAGCCGCCGCCCTGGTTTCCCTGGTTTCCGCCGCCGGAGGACTGGCTGCCGCCGTAGCCGCCGCCACCACCAGAACCGCCCGCACCGCCGGTGCGGTTGGCCCTGGCAACCTTGGCGGAAGCGTTCCGCAGCGAGGGGCCGACGTCATCGACCTCGACCTCGTATACGGTGCGCTTCTCGCCTTCCTTGGTCTCGTAGTTCCGTTGCTTGAGCCGACCGGTCACGATGACCCGCATGCCGCGCTGCAGCGACTCGGCGACGTTCTCCGCCGCCTGCCGCCAGACGTTGCAGGACAGGAAGAGGCTGTCGCCGTCTTTCCACTCGTTGGTCGCGTTGTCGCGGATGCGCGGCGTCGAGGCGATCCTGAAGGTGGCGACCGGCTGGCCGGACGCCGTGAATCGGAGTTCCGGATCGGCGACGAGGTTGCCGACGACCGTGATTGGGGTGTCTCCTGCAGCCATCGTGGCGCTCCAGGTCGATAGCAGAACTAGTGGGGGTCGATCAGCGGTGCTCGGGCCGCAGGACCTTGGTGCGCAGCACGCCCTCGTTGAGGTTGAGCTGACGGTCGAGCTCCTGGACGGACGCCGGCTCGGCGTTCAGGTCGACGACAGCGTAGATGCCTTCCGGCTTCTTGTCGATCGGGTAGGAGAGGCGACGCTTCCCCCAGATGTCGAGCTTGCCGACCTTGCCGCCGTCATCGGTAACGACCTTGAGGAACCCCTCGAGCGACGGCTGAACCGTGCGCTCCTCGAGGTTCGGGTCGAGAATGATCATGATCTCGTAGTGACGCATGCGCGCCCTACCTCCTCTGGACTGACGCGGTCACGGTCTTTCCGTGACAGGAGGTTGCAGGCGACAGGACTCAGTCCCTGCCCGCAGCCATTAACTGTACCAAGGGGGCGCGACCGCCCGGGCCGAATCGGAAAGCCGGACGCCCCGCCTGCGGTTCAACGAGGAGCACATCTGGGAAGAACTTCCGATGAAAATCCAGACGATGGAGTCCCCCTGGAGGCACAGCCATGGCTGGCACTATCGGAACCGGCGGGCCCGGAGACACTTCGAGCCTGCAGCTCACCGACGGTCGACCGCACCCCCTGCTCAACGTCGCCAGTATCTGCACCCTCGTCGTCGGCCTCGTGTCGTTCGCACTCGGGATGGTCCTGCGCTACGTCACCAGCACCCACGGCCTCGCGATCACGGCCGCCGCCACCGGACTGATATCCCTGCTGGTCGGCCTCTTCACCCAGATGATGTCGGCGACCCGCGCAGAGCGGATCCTCCTGGTGACCGGCATGATCGCGGGCTTCGTCGGCCTGGCCCTGGGGCTTGCCCACGGCGGATTCTCCTAACACCACCGCGGACGCGCACTACCCTCTAACGCATGATGCGCATCGGCGGCCACTTTCACTCGGATAACCCGCTCGAAGACGCGGTCGCGTGCGAGGCGCGGACCGCGCAGTTCTTCCTCGGCGACCCGCAGGGGTGGAAGGGGCCGGTCTTCCCCGGCGGCGACCCGGGCGCGCTCAAGGACGCCTACGCCGCCGCCGACGTGGACATCTACATCCACGCCCCGTACATCATCAACGTGGCGTCGACCAACAACCGCATCCGCATCCCGAGCCGGAAGCTGCTCGACCAGCAGCTCAAGGCGGCCGCCGCGATCGGCGCCAAGGGCCTGATCGTGCACGGCGGCCACGTCACCGGCCGACGTCGACCCCGCCCAGGGAGTGGCGAACTGGGTCAAGGCGGTGCAGCAGATCGAGCGGCCGCTGCCGCTGCTGATCGAGAACACCGCGGGTGGCAACGGCGCGATGGCCCGCTCGCTTGACGCGATTGCCCGGCTCTGGGACGGGGTGAGCGCGGCCGCCGAGGTCGGCGGCGAGGTCGGCTTCTGCCTGGACACCTGCCACGCCTACTCGGCCGGCATCGACCTGGCCGACGCGGTCGACCGGGTGAAGGCGATCACCGGCCGGATCGATCTAGTGCACTGCAACAACTCGCGCGACGAGTTCGCCTCGGGCGCGGACCGGCACGCGAACTTCCCGGCCGGCACCATCGACCCGCAGGCCCTGCTGGCGGTGGTCCGCGCCGCGGGCGCGCCGGTCGTCTGCGAGACGCCGGAGGCGGCCCTGGCCGAGGACATCGGCTGGCTCCGCCAGCAGCTCTCCTAGGTCCCGGCCGCCTAGTAGTTCGCGCCGGCCTCGGCCGGCTGGCCCGCAGCGCGGCCCCAGACGATGACCAGCCGGTCGGGCGCGCCGTCAAGGACGCCGCCGGCCGGGTCGTCGTTGAGGCCGCCCGCCCGGACCCGGTCCTTTTCCGGACGGGCGATGTCGTACACGATCGTCACCGCGACCAGGCCGACCGACAGGAGCCTGGCCGCGAGGATCACGAAGTACCAGCCGCCGGTGACCCCTGCGGGCGCCTGGTACATGTTCACGAAGTAGCCCCAGATGGCGAAGAAGTAGCCGACCTCGGCCAGCTGCCAGAGCACGTACGGCCAGACCCGAGGCCGGGCCAGCACCGCCAGCGGGACCAGCCAGATCACGTACTGGGGCGACCAGACCTTGTTCAGGATCAGGAACGCGGCCAGCAGCAGAAAGCACAGCTGGGACAGCCGGGGCCGACGGGGCGCGGCCAGCGCCAGGAACGCGATCCCCACGCAGGCGAGGGCGAAGGCGCCCGACGACATCAGGTTCAGCGTGCCCTGCGCTGAGTCGCCGAGCACGGGCACGTTGTAGTGCTCGAACAGGTACCACACCGAGCCCCAGTCGGCCCCCCGGTCCCGGCTGAACGCGTAAAACCGGGCCCACCCGGCCGTCGCGCCGATCGCGACCGGCAGGTTGACCACCAGCCAGGCGAGCAGGCCCGCGCCGAACGCCTTACCGAACTCGCGCATCCGCCCGGCCCGCAGGCACAGCAGCAGCAGGGCGCCGAAGAACAACAGCGGGTAGAACTTGGTCGCCACGGCCAGGCCGAGCAGCACCCCGGCCAGGTACTGCCGCTGCGCCGCCCAGGCGGCCAGCCCGCCCGCGGCCAGCGCCATCGCGAACAGGTCCCAGTTGATGAACGCGGCCAGGATGAGGGCCGGCGACAGCGCCACCAGCAGGGCCGCCTTCCAGCCCGCGCCGTCGCCCTCCCGGTGGGCGGTGGCGGCGGTCGCCAGCACGCCGGCCGCCAGGCAGATCGCCAGCAGCGCGACGGTGACGTAGTAGAAGTCCCTGCCCCGGCTGTAGGGGTCGGCCACCGAGTGCACCGCCCACGCCGCGACCTGCATCATCGCGCCGATCAGGACCGGGTACTCGACCGGGTGCCCGAAGTAGGGCACCTTGCCGGCCGACAGCCCCTCGTTGTAGTAGAGCGGGTAGATGTCGGTGTAGCAGGCATCGCGGAACTGGCCGGTAAAGGAGTTCCAGGCACCGCCCGAGCTGCACGGCAGCTTCTGCGCGTAGCCGAGCAGCGCCGCCAGCGCGGACGCGGCCACGCCCGCGCCCACGTACGCCGGGTACCTGTAACGCACGTGTCCCGCCCCTCGCTCCGGATGCCTACCGCAGGCTACCGGCTAGCGGCTGCCCCCCGCCCCACGCTTGCGCCGTCGTCTCGACCCGGTCGTCCACAGCAGCGAGCCCGGCAGCAGCGCGGCCAGCACCCCGCCGACGGCCATGCCCGCCTTCACCCCGGTCGCCGCCTGTGCGGTATTACCGCCTCCGCCGCCGCCGTGCCCCGGGAATCCAGTAGCGGTACCGGTCGGCGTGGCCGTCGCCGTGCCCGAGGCGGTCGACGTCGGCGTCGCGGTGGTGGAGGTCGTCGGCGTCGGCGTCGCCGTCGGGCTCTGACCCGGGAAGGTCGGGAACCCGCCGCCCTGCGTGCCGGTCGGCGTCGGGTTCGGAGTCGACGACGGGCAGCCCTTACCGGGAACGGGGAACGACTTGCCGTGGATCGTCATGGTGCACTTCGGCTTCGGCTTCGGCTTCGCCTTCGGCAGCGGGCCGATCATGTTCCAAGTTGCGCCGGTGAACACCGGGTTCTGGAAGTTATCCACCGACAGGTTGGCGAACTCGGCCTGGGCGAAGGTGTTCCAGATCTTGGCTGGCCAGTAACCGCCGACGCCGCCGCCGCCCAGCTGGTCAATGGAGGTCGGCACGCCGTTCACCTCGTAGGTGGGCGATGGGGTGAACATTCCAATGGCCATTGCGTACTGCGGGATGGCGCCGAGGAAGAAGGCGGATTTGAAGCCAGTGGTAGTCCCGGTTTTACCGATGATCGGCCGGTTGCCCAGACCCACCGACGCGTCGGTGGCGGTCCCGTAGACGGTGGTCCCCTCCATCGCGTATTGCACCTGCGAGTCCTGGGCCGGGGTGAGCACTTGGCGCGTCGTGACGACCGGCGTCTGCACCGCCTGGTCGGGCAACTGCCAGCTCTTGACAATGTGCGCGGTATGAAACACGCCGTTGTCGTCGATGGTCGCGATCATCTGCGCCTGCTCGTTAACCGTCAGCGAGCTCTCCCCGATCGCGACGAATGGGACCGCCGTGACCGCCTCGCCGTTGGGCTGGAGCAGCCCGGCCGCTTTTACCTTCACGTTCACGCCGTAGGCCGCCGCCATATTGACAACGGCGCTGGTAGTAACCCGGTGCGTCAGGTCGGCGAAGGCCGTGTTCGAGGACATCGCAAGCGCGTTCTGCACGTGCGACTGGTACAGGTTGTCTCCCTTCGGCCCGACCGGGTTGCCGATGATCTCGCCGCTGTCGTTCTCTAGCTTGGCGGCATCCGTGTTCTTGCAGCCGTAGCTTTGGTCGCTCGACCCGAAGGGGTTGTCGTAGTACACCGACTGCGAAATCGCCTCGGAGTAGGGCGGGAAGCCGTTAGGCGCGATGCAGGCATAAGTGCTTGAGTTCAGAATGCTGGTCTGAACGTTCATGCCCTGCTGGACCGCCGCCGAGAGGTCGTACGGCTTGAACGATGACCCGACCTGCTCTCGGTCGTAGGACACGGTGTTGTCTTGGCAGTCGACATAGTGCGCGCACACGCTGGCCACTTTCCCCACGGCCGGGGTATTCGGCCAGGATCTCGCCGTTGCTCGGGTTCTGCACTTCGGCGCCAATCTGCAGCCCAGGACGGCAGTCCGATGTCCGTCTTGCCATACTCTCCCTCGACCTGCGACATCTGCGCGGTATTCTCGTTCACCGCCTTGTAGATCTCTTCTTCCATCGGCAGGCTGACCGTGGTGACGACCTTCATCCCGCCGTTGTCGACCTCAGTCGGATTCAGGTGGTAGCCGCCGTCGGTCGCGGGTGCCTCCAGTTCGTCGCAGGCCTGGGTCATGAGATAGGCCGCCCACGGCTGGGTGGACGTGGTCGAGCAGCCGCTCGACAGCCCGGGCGGGCTGTAGGAGGGCGAGTCGGTCAGCAGCTTCGGGAACTTCATCGAGTCCGCCTGGGCCTGGCTCAGGTCGCCGATCTTCACCATGCCGCTGAGCACGTACTGCCAGCGGTTGGTGAGGTTGGTCCGGTACTGCGGCAGGTAATAGGTGGACGGCTGCTGGATGATCGCCGCGATGACCGCGTCCTGGGCGACGGTCAGCTTGGCGACCGGCTCGCCGAAGTAGGTCTCGGCCGCCGCCTCGACCCCGTAGGAGCCGTCGCCCAGGTAGATCACGTTCATGTAGTTCTGCAGGATCCAGTCCTTGGACTTCGACGAGGCCAGCTTCTGCGCGATGAAGATCTCCTTGATCTTCCGGCTGATCGTCTGCTGGGTGCCGACGTTCGCGTAGTAGTTCCTGACGAACTGCTGGGTGATCGTCGAACCGCCCTGCGGGCTGGTGCTGCCGCTACTGGCCAGGTCCTCGTAGGCCGCGCGGAGGATGCCGGTCGGGGAGACGCCGCCCTCGGTCCAGAAGCTCGCGGTCCTCGGCCGAGATCACCGCGTCCTGCAGGCCCTTGGGGATCTGGTTGATGCTCAGGTCCTGCCGGTCGACGTTGCCGATCGTGCCCAGGACCGTATGGCCGTCGCTGTAGTAGACGGTCGTGGCCTGGTCGAGGACGTTGGCGGCGAACGCGGTCGGGATCGTGGCCGAGTTGGCCAGGTAGTAGTAGACGCCCACGAGGGCGAGGATGAACACCACGAACGCGCTGCCGGTGACCGCGAGCGCCTTCTTCCACGTCCAGCGCCGCCACCAGTCGCCCCTGCGCTTGCCCCGCGGGCCGCCGGGCCCGCCGGGCGGACGCCCGGGACCACCCGGGCCGCCTGGCCCGCCGGGCCCGATCGGACCGCCGGGGCCAACCGGCCCGGCGCCGTAGACACCCGTCGGGCCGCCGCCCGCGCCGGGGTAGTACGCCGTCGGGTCGCCCGGGTTCCCGTTGCCGGGCAGGCCGCCTTCGCCGGGCCCGAACGGGACGCGCGGCGCGTCGAACCGGGCCGCGTCGAACGGGGAGGCGCCACCGGACGGCGCGCCTGCAACTGCGCCCGCGCCCGCGCCGGGCGAGTTCTCCCAGCCCTTGCCGTCGGACCAGTAGCTGTACCCGGGGTCCTGGCGGGGCCCGTCCTGGGCCGGACGGACCGGGCTGGTCAGGCCGGTTTCGTAATCCGAGTCAATATCCGGATCGCGCCAGAAGCCGTCGTCCCCCCATCCCTCCGGCTCCGGGTACTTCTCGTCGTTGCTACTCACACGTCCTCGCAGTGGCTGTGAGCGAGCCCTTGTGGCCCGAACCTGGCTGGGATGTCGTCAGGCCGGCTGTGGGCGCCCGTGGGTAGGAAGGCGGGGCAGCCTGGTCCCGCCGAACCCACACGTTACATGCTGGCGTCAACCGTCCTGGCTAGTTCGGACGCGCCCTGCGTCGGCGCCCCACTGGTGGTTCGCCGGTGCCAAGCACGTACGACGTGGCGAGATGGTGCCAGGAGCAACTTTGGCAGACCTCGACCACATACACCCTGAATTCGCCATATTCGGCAGCCATCTCCGTCAATTCAGGACCCCGCTTGACCCGCCCCGCGTACTGTCCGAGTTCGTCTCCGTACACATAGGTGACATGTGTGACGTTCGTCTTACCGCAGATGGGGCACCGGTCCTCGGTCGGCTCGCCGTGGTGCTTGGCCGCCCGCAAGAGGTACGGGTGCGCATCGCACACGTCGGCGAGCGTGGTCCGCCCGGCCTGCAGGGACGCGAGGGTGGCGCGCCGGGCGAGCGCGTAATCCACAACGGAACGACGTGCGGCCATGTATCCCAGCGTACGTCGCGACCCCAGGCGGAGACGAGCGAGCGCCCAGAAGTGAACCCCCGGTTGCCGTCCGGGGAACGGTCCCCTATGCTGAGATCGTTCGCCCGATATATCGGATCGAGATATCGGCGAGAGATATCAACTAGATACGTTCATACCATACCTACCCACCACCCACCGGGGGGATGCTGTGGGCCGCAACCGGACTGCCGTCCTTGAGTTCGCCGTTCTCGGGCTGCTCCATCGAACGCCCATGCACGGCTACGAGCTCAGCAAGCAGCTGAACATGCTGCTCGGCACGTTCCGCGCGCTGTCCTACGGCACGTTGTACCCGTGCCTGAACAAGCTGTACGCCGAGGGCCTGATCACCAAGGAGGGTGACGAGCCGCCGCCGGACAGCCGGTCGGGGCGTCCTCCCGGCCGGTCCAAGATCGTCTACCGGCTGACCGCCGAGGGCAAGGAGCGGTTCCAGGACCAGCTCATCAACTCGGGCCCGGCGGCCTGGGAAGACGACGAGTTCGGCGTCCACTTCGCGTTCTTCGGCCAGACCAGGGCAGACATCCGGCTGCGAATCCTGGAGGGCAGGCGGAGCCGGCTCGAGGACCGGATGGAAGGGCTGCGGGTGGCGCTTGCGCGCACCCGCGAGCGAGTAGACAGCTACACGCTCGAATTGCAGCGGCACGGGCTCGAGGCCGTTGAGCGCGATGTCCGCTGGCTGAATGAGCTGATCGCCGAGGAACGGCGGTCAGAGGCAAGCGGCGGGTCGGCCGGGCCCCAATTCCCGGCCGGCCGAACCGACATAGAAGATCCCGACACCGTTCGTGGAACGACAGTTCGCGGAAGCGAGAAGGAGTCATCCTGATGGGTGCTGTGCCATCCAGTAAAGTGCGCGTCGCCATCGTGGGGGTGGGCAACTGCGCGAGCTCGCTCGTCCAGGGCCTTGAGTACTACAAGGACGCTGCTGACGATGCCCGCGTGCCGGGCCTCATGCACGTGCGGTTCGGCGATTATCACGTGTCGGACATCGAGGTGGTCGCCGCCTTCGACGTGGACGCGAAGAAGGTTGGCATCGACCTCTCCGACGCGATCTTCGCCAGCGAGAACAACACGATCAAGTTTGCCGACGTCCCGCCGACCGGCCTGACCGTGCAGCGGGGCCACACATTTGACGGCCTCGGCGAGTACTACCGCGAGATCATCACCGAGTCCGACGATCAGCCGGTGGACGTCGTCGCGGCCCTCCGCGAGGCCGAGGCCGACGTGCTCGTCTGCTACCTGCCGGTCGGCTCGGAAGTCGCCGCCAAGTTCTACGCCCAGTGCGCCATCGACGCCAAGGTCGCGTTCGTGAACGCGCTGCCGGTGTTCATCGCCTCCAACCCCGAGTGGGCGGCCAAGTTCACCGAGGCCGGCGTGCCGATCGTCGGGGACGACATCAAGTCCCAGGTCGGCGCCACGATCACGCACCGCGTGCTGGCCAAGCTGTTCGAGGACCGCGGGGTCGAGCTGCTCCGCACCTACCAGCTCAACTTCGGCGGCAACATGGACTTCATGAACATGCTGGAGCGCAAGCGCCTGCAGTCGAAGAAGATCTCCAAGACCCAGGCCGTCACCTCCCAGATTCCGCACGAGATGGCGAAGGCGGACGTGCACATCGGCCCGTCCGACCACGTGCCGTGGCTTGACGACCGCAAGTTCGCCTACGTCCGCCTCGAGGGCCGGTCCTTCGGCGACGTGCCGCTCTCCCTGGAGTACAAGCTCGAGGTCTGGGACTCGCCGAACTCGGCCGGCGTCATCATCGACGCGCTCCGCGCGGCCAAGATCGCCAAGGACCGCGGCATCGGCGGCCCGATCATCTCGGCCAGCTCCTACTTCATGAAGTCCCCGCCCGAGCAGTTCGGCGATGACGTCTGCCGCGACCTGGTCCAGCAGTTCATCGCGGGCGAGGTCGAGCGCTAGCACGACGCTTTAGCGAGCCACGCGGGTCAGCGCCCGGGACGGCAGCCTTATGGCCGCGGTCCCGGGCGCTTTAAGCTGGTCAGTGTGACCGTAGCGTCGGGGGAAGCAGGCGGCAGGCGGTCCTCGTTCGGCGCAGACCTGCGCGAGGTGCTGGCCGAGCGGGACTTCCGCAAGCTGTTCGCCTGCCGGCTGGTCAGCCAGACCGGCGACGGCGTGTTCAACGCCGGGTTCGCGGCCTACGCGTTCTTCAGCGCGCAGAGCTTTCCCAACCCGGCCGCCGCGGTGGACGCGTTCGCCGTCCTGTATCTCCCGTACTCGCTGATCGGCCCGTTCGCGGGCGTGTTGATCGACCGCTGGCCGCGGCGGCAGATCATCGTCTACGGGGCGCTGATCCGGGCGGCGATGGTGGCGGTGGCCGGATTGGTGGTGCTTTCCGGGCAGACCGGGATCCCGCTCTACATCAGCGCCCTGGCGGTGCTGGCGGTGAACCGGTTCTTCCTGTCCGCCGTCTCGGCCGGAACCCCGCATGTCGTCAGCCACGACAAGCTGGTGATGGCGAACGCCGTCGTCCCCACCCTGGGCACGATCCTGGGATTCGTCGGCGGCGTCGTCGGCCTCGGCGTCCACTTCATCTCCGGCGGCGGCCTGGCCGGCAGCGCGGCCGTGCTCTGGTTCGGCGGCGCCTGCTACCTGGCGGCCGGGCTGCTCGGCACGCGGATGGACAAGAACCTGCTCGGACCGCTTGAGGCGGAGAAGGCCAGAGCGAAGACGACCGGGCTGGCCGCCGATCTCGGCGGGGTAGTCCGCGGCCTGGTGGCCGGCCTCAGGCACCTCAACCAGCGGCGCAAGGCCGCCTACGCGCTCGGCGCGGTCGGCGTGCACCGCGCGCTCTACGGCACCCTGCTGGTCGAGGCGCTACTGCTGTACCGGAACTACTTCTTCCACGGCGGCAACGGCAACAAGGCTCTCGGTCACGTCACGCTCCTCGTGGTCGCCAGCGCGATCGGATTCGGCCTGGCGGCCGTGGTCACGCCCGAGGGCGTCAAGCGGGTCGCGAAAGACGGCTGGATCGTCATCTGGCTGCTGATCGGCGGCCTGGTGACGCTCGTCATCGGCCCGACGTTCAACCAGTACGCGTACCTGCTGCTCGGGTTCGCGCTCGGCCTCTCCGCCCAGTGCGTGAAGATCTGCGTGGACACGACCGTCCAGCAGACCGTCGACGATCAGTACATGGGCCGGGTGTTCTCGCTCTACGACATGCTCTTCAACGCCGCCTACGTGCTCGGCCCGGCCATCGCGGTGCCGTTCCTGCCGGCCACGGGCAAGTCGTACGCGGTGGTGCTCGTCGTCGGAGTGCTGTACCTCGTCGCCGCCGCGGTGTACTCCGCGCTCACGAGGTCGGCTGATCTCCAGGAGCAATCCCCGCCTGCGCGGCCCACCCAAGCAGTTCCTCGGTAGCCCGCTCGCGGCCGACCAGGCCCTCTGACAGTCGCAGCTCGAGCAGGAAGTTCCACGCCTTTCCGACCAGCGGCCCGGGCGCGAGCCCGAGGATCTGCATGATCTCCCCGCCGTCGAGCTCGGGCCTGATCTTGTCCAGCTCCTCCTGCTCCTGCAGGACCTCGATCCGCGCCTCGAGCGCGTCGTAGGTGGCGGCCAGCCGGGCCGCCTTGCGCGCGTTCCTGGTGGTGGAGTCCGCCCGGGTCAGCGCGTGCAGCCGGGTCAGCAGCGGTCCGGCGTCGCGCACGTACCGTCGCACGGCTGAGTCGGTCCACTCGCCGTCGCCGTAGCCGTGGAACCGCAGGTGCAGCTCGACCAGCTTGGACACGTCGGCGATGACCTCCTTGGGGAACCGGAGCTCGGTCAGCCGCTTGCGCGCCATCTTGGCCCCGACCACCTCGTGGTGGTGGAAGGCCACCTTCCCGCCCGGCAGCAGTGACCGGGTGCGCGGCTTGCCGATGTCGTGCAGGATCGCCGCCAGCCGCAGCACCAGGTCGGGGCCGAGCCCGTACCTGGGCTCGAGGTCGATCGCCTGGCGGAGCACGGTCAGCGAGTGCGTGTAGACGTCCTTGTGCCGATGGTGCTCGTCGACCTCCATCCGCAGCGCGGGCAGCTCCGGCAGCACGATCTCGGCCACCCCGGTGGCGACCAGCAGATCGAGGCCGTCCTCGGGCGCGACCGTGAGCATCAGCTTGGTCAGCTCGTCGGTGATCCGCTCGACCGACACGATCGACAGCCGCGCCGCCTGCTCCCGCATCGCGACCTGGACCTCGGGCGCGACCGCGAACCCGAGCCGGGCGGCGAACCGGGCCGCCCGCAGAATCCGCAGCGGGTCATCGGAGAACGAGTCCTCCGGCCGCCCGGGCGTCCTGATCACCCGCTCCGCCAGCGCGGCGAGCCCGCCGAACGGATCGACGAGCTCGAACGAGGGCAGCCGGGCCGCCATCGCGTTGATCGTGAAGTCCCGCCGTTCCAGGTCTGCCACCAGTGAAGTGCCGTACCTGACGTCGGGCTTGCGCGACCCGGGCTCGTAGGCCTCCCTGCGGTAGGTGGTGATCTCGAAGATCGTGTCGCGCTTGCGGAGCCCGATCGTGCCGAACTCGATGCCCACCGTCCAGGTCTTGTCGGCCCACGTCCGGATGATCTCGAGCACCTGCTCGGGCACCGCGTCGGTGGTCAGGTCGAGGTCCGAGACGCGGCCGCCGAGGAAGACGTCCCGCACCGGGCCGCCGACGAGCGCCAGCTCGTGCCCGGCCCGGGAAAACATCTCGCCGAGCTCGACCACGGCCGGTGAGGTGTTGGCCTGCAGCAACGCTGCAGCGGCCTTACGCTGGTCGGCGCTCAAGGTAGCCTTCTGGGCGACGGAGGTTGATTCTGACACGGACATTGAGGGTAGCTAGCCCATTCCTTTCCAGCGAACGGCAATAACATGCGAAGCGTGCGCCCTGTCGTCCGCCCCCTGATCGCTGCGCTCATCGCGCTGTCCTGCGCGGTGCTGGTCGCCGCGACAGCGCAGGCCTCAGTCCAGAGAATTCAACATCCGTCATCCCGAACGGTCCCGGCCGCCTCTCACTCGCTCGCCGTCTCCATCACCGGGGTGACGACCCAGCAGCGGGGTGACCCCCCAGCAGTGCGCTACCTCGAAGACCTCGACCGTCACCGTGAGCGGAACGCTGTCCAACCATACCGGCTCGACCCTCCGCGGCATCCAGGTGCAGCTGCAGTGGTACCCGCTGACGTTCCTCACCCGGTCGGGCATGGACAGCTTCGCCCGCGGCGGCCCCGTATCCCTCCAGAACGGCCAGGTCACCCTGGAGACGGTCGGCGACACCAGCCTGAGCCGGGCGCTGGCCAACGGCGCGACCGCCCACTGGACCGTGTCTTTCAACCTCCCCCAGTCGTTCGCCTACGGGTCCAGCCCGACCCTCGGCGACTACCCGCTGCAGGTACTGGCCACCTCGGCCACCAACGGCTACCAGGGAACCAGCCGTACCTTCCTGCCCTACTGGACCGGCACCGGCTCGGCCACCCCGCTCAAGGTCGCCTGGATCTGGCCGCTGATCGACACCCCGCAGCAGGGTGCCTGCCCGCAGACGCTCGCGACGAACTCGCTGTCCGGCGGCTTCGCCGCCAACGGGCGGCTGTCGACGCTGCTCGACGCCGGCCTCCAGTGCGGCCTCGAAGGACGACCTGACCTGGGCGATCGACCCGGCCCTGCTCTCCGACGCGACCGTGATGACGCACGCCTACTTCACCGGCGGCAACGCCCAGTGCACCGACCGAAGCCCGCTGCCGGCCAGCGCCGCCGCCACCGGCTGGCTGTCCAAGCTGGCGGGCACGGCCGGCCAGCCCGCCTTCCTGACCCCGTACGCCGATGTGGACGCGGCCGCGCTCAGCCATGCCGGGCTCGACGCCGACCTGGCCTCGGCCTATCAGCTCGGCGACGCGGTGGCGAGCCAGATCCTGCCAAGCACGTTCGGGTCGAGCGCCGACGGCACCGGCACCGGCACCGCGCTGGCGGTCGCCTGGCCGGCCGGCGGCACCGCCGACGCCGGCGTGCTGACCAGCCTGGCCCGGGCCGGCGGCATCAACACGGTGGTGCTCAACAGCGGCGAGCTGCCGACCTCGACCCCGCCGTACGACAACGCGCTCGCCCGGACGAAAACGTCGACCGGGGCGAGCATGTCGGTGCTGCTGGCCGACTCGGGCATCACCGGGATCCTCGGCTCCGCCTCGGCCGGCTCGTCGGCCGGGGCCCAGTTCGCCGCCGCCCAGGACTTCCTCGCGCAGACCGCGATGATGGTCGCCGAGGGACCGAACGCGCCCTCCCGCTCCCTGGTAGTCGCGCCGCCGACCGGCTGGGACCCGTCGCCGGCCGAGGCCGCGGAGCTGCTGGCGCTGACGAGGCAGGCGCCCTGGCTGCGGGTGGCCGACCTGGGCACGCTCGCCAGCGCGACCGCGAAGCGGCCGGCCGAGCGGCTGCCGAGCCGGCGGGTGACCGGGGCCGAGCTGTCAGAGACCGACGGGTACGTCGAGCACCTGCGGTCCCTCGACGCGAACGTGACCCAGTTCGAGGGCATCCTCTCCGATCCTCCCAAGTCGTACCTGACCATGCTGGCCGCCGCCGTCGCGGTGACCCAGTCGTCCGCCTGGCGCGGCCGCGGATCGCCGGGCGGCTGGCTGGCGCAGACCGAGCTCTCCAGCTACATCACCGACCTGCATAACACGGTGGTGCTCATCCCGGTCAAGAAGATCCTGCTCGCCGGGACCTCGGGCAGCACCCTGGCATCGGTCCAGAACGGCCTCAACCAGGACTACCTGCCTGCGCACGGCCTGCAGATCGCGGTCCGGGTGGGGGCATCGGCTGAGGACGGCAGCTCGCTGACGGTGACCCCCTCCCCGGCCGCCCCGCTGGTGGTGAATCCGGGTATGACCCAGAGCGTCAGGCTGGTTCTGCACTCCACGACCATCGGGACCACCACATTGCAGCTACAGTTGCAGGCAAAGGATGGGTCGCCGCTGACCTGGGCGCGGGCGTCAGAACCGCTCAGCGTGCAGGTCACCAGGTTCGGGCGACTGATCCTTGTCATCATTTTCGGCGCGCTCGGCGTGCTCGTGCTCGCCACCGTGCTGCGGTTGCGCCGCAAGCGGCGGCGCGGCTCCGAGAGCGAAGCCGGCCGCGACGACGAGGCCGACCACAAGGCTGACAGCAGGGCGCACGCGGGAGGTACCGGATGAGCAGGCCGACACGGCCCCCCGGCCCTCCGTATCCCGATGAGCCGTACTCGGACGATCCCTATGCCGAGGAGCCGTACCCGGCTGACCGGCAGCCGCCTCCCCCGCCGGCCGGGCAGCCGCGGTTCACGCCTCGCACCCAACCGCAGCAGCGCACGGGACCGCAGCAGCAGCCGTACCCCGCGCCGCCGCCGCCCCCGTACCCGGGCCCCCCGCCGGGAGATCCGCGCCAGCACGGCGCCGCCGACGGGACCGGAGTTCTCTCCTGCCCCGCCACCACCCCCGCCGGGCGCCCGCGCGACCCAGCCGCAGGCGCCCTCGCGTGACGCGCCGGTCCAGCCGACGTTCACCCCCAGCGCCCCCGGCACCCCGGACACCCCGGGCACCCCGGGGACCCGGGGCGGGCGGCACGGCGGGCAGCCGCGCCCGAGCTTCACGCCCCGGGAGGGATACGCGCCGGCCGACGGCCGACGCCGCGACGCCGCCCCGCCGCCGACCGCGTTCTTCTCGCCCGCGCCGGCCGGCTACCAGCCGGTCCCGGTGCCGGAAGAGTACGGCTATGCGCCGACCGCGGCCCCCCGTTTCACCCCGGTCGATCGCCGCGAGCAGTATGACGACGGGGACAACCGCACCAGGATCCTCGAGCGCCCCGTTGGCGAGGCACCGTCAACCGGACCGCAGCGGGCGGCCGACGACACGTCGCCGAACCTGGCCCGGTCGAGCAAGGCGATGGCGTTCGGCACGATCGCGTCCCGGGGAACCGGGTTCCTGCGCACGTTCGTGCTCTTGTACGTCCTCGGCGCGGCGGCGCTCTCGCCGGCGCGTACAACAACTCCAACACGCTGCCGAACACCGTGTACTACCTCATGCTGGGCGGCATCTTCACCGCAGTCGTGGTCCCGCTGCTGGTCCGGGCGGCCAAGGAGGACCCGGACCGGGGCGAGGGGTACGCGGAGCGGATCTTCACCCTCGGCGTGATCTCGCCTGCTGATCGTGACCGTGGTCGCCACCCTGCTGTCGGCTCCGCTGGTCGATCTCTACGCAGGGGGCGTCACCGGGCAGCCGGGGACGCAGGACTACGCCGAGTCCGCCGCCGAGCACCACCTCATGGTGCTTTCGCCTACTTCTTCATCCCGCAGATCTTCTTCTACGGCATGGACTCGCTGCTCGGCGCGATCCTGAACACCAGGGGCCGGTTCGGCGCCAACATGTGGACGCCGGTCATCAACAACGTCGTGGTCATCATCGTCGGCGGGCTGTTCTACCTCATGGCCGGGAGTAACACCGACCCGCTGACCGTCTCGTCGGGCGCCGTCCACCTGCTCGCCATCGGCACCACGCTCGGCATCGTGATCCAGTCGATCGCCTGTTCCCGGTGCTGCGCCGGGCCGGGTTCTCCATGCGCCTGCGCTGGGACCTGCGGCGGTACGAGATCGGCGAGATCGGCCGGATGGCGGGCTGGATGTTCGGCTACGTCGCCAGCCAGGCGCTCGGCAACCTGGTCGTGCAGCGGGCCGCGAACGCCGCCTCGAACACGGCCTGCACCACGGCGTCGATACCGCCTATTACACGATCTACTCGAACGCCTGGCAGCTCTTCCAGCTCCCGTACGCGATCGTCGGGATCTCGGTCATCAGCGCGCTGCTGCCGCGGATGAGCGGGCACGCCAACGAGCGGCGGTACTCGCTCGTCCGGGACGACTTCTCCAAGGGCGTGCGGATCGCCTCGGTCATCGTGGTGCCCGCCGCCGTCTTCCTCGGCGTGATGGGCGCGCCGCTGTGCGAGTTCCTGTTCGCGCACGGGCACACCGACGTCGCCGAAGCGCGGGAGATCGGCGAGGTCTTCGGCGTCTTCTCGCTCGGCCTGGTGCCGTTCATGCTCACCCAGCTCCAGCTCCGGGTGTTCTACTCGTTCCACCAGAACAGGACGCCGGCCATCATCGGCATGGTGATGCTCATCGTCGGCGTGATCGGCGCCGTGGTCGCGGTGACCGCGCTGCCCTACTCCCAGACGGTGCTCGGCCTCGCCTTTGCTTACGATCTGGTATCGCTGACCGGCGCGGTGATCGCCTGGCCGCTGCTGCTGCGCCGGGTGGGCAGCCTGGACGGCTGGCGGATCACCAGGTCGCTGGTCCGGATGGTGCTGGCGACGCTGCCGGGTCTGGCCTTCATCTTCGTGGTCATCGCGGTCATCGGGTCGTTCATGCACCAGGGCCCGCTGTACGGCTTCGTGGTCACGGTGGTCGGAGGCGGCGGCGCGCTGCTGCTCTACGCGCTCTGCGCGCGGATACTCGGCATCGAAGAATTCCGCACGCTGATGCGGTCTGTCGGGGGCCGGTTCGGGTAGATGGCCGAAGGATGACTTTTTGCGGAACAGACATCGGACACAGGCCAACTCAACAGAATACTTCGCGGGCGACCGTGAGATATTTGCAGGAGTGGCATATAACGGTAGGGGCGTCGTCCCTCGTCTCCGGCCAGTCGCCGACGGCGTTGGGGTCTAACATGGGGAGGGCTCGCGGCGTCCGCGCCAATGCGAGCCACGCGGTGATCGTGAACATTCAGGGGCTGGAAGGAGGCCGAGAGTCGGCCCCGCTCTTGGCTTAGGTATGAGCACGTACACCTCTGAACCAGGTACCCGACTCGCCGGACGATACCGGCTCGTGGACCAGGTCACCGCCGGGAACGGCTGGACCATGTGGAAGGCCATCGACGAGACGCTCGCACGTCCCGTTTCGGTGCTGACGTTCGCGTCCGGATTCCCCCGAATACCCGAGGTGGTGACCGCCGCCCGGGCCGCCAGCAGGCTCACCGACCCGAGGATGGCGCAGGTCTTCGACGTCGAGGACGGCGGCGGCCAGGCGTACGTGGTGCTCGAGTGGGTGAGCGGCGAGACGCTGACCGACATGCTCACCGACGGCCCGCTTGACCCCGGCCGGGCCTGCTCGCTCATCTCCGAGGCGGCCCGCGCGCTGGCCGGCGCGCACGCCGTCGGGCAGGCCCACCTGCGGCTGACCCCGGACGCGCTGTGCTGGACGCGGTCGAGCGGCATCAAGATCACCGGCCTCGGCATCGACGCCGCGTTGGCGGGCGACGGCCTCACCGGCGCCGACGGCCACGATCCGGCCATCGCCGACACGATCGCCCTCGCCAGCCTGCTCTACGCCGCCCTGACCGGTTACTGGCCGGGGGAACAGCCGGCCCGGCTGCCCGCCGCCCCCGTCTCCGACGGGGTGGTCTGCACCCCGCGCCAGGTCTCGGCCGACGTTTCCTCGGCCATCGACAGCGTGATCGTCCGGGCGCTGCTACAGCGGACGACGCGGCAGGGACCGCCGATCCAGTCCCCGGCCGCGTTCGCGGACGCCATCGCCGGCGTCGCGCCGCCCGTCCCACTGCCCGAGCCCGCGCCCCCGGCCCCGGCCGGCTACACCGAGCGCAACTACTCCGATCGCGGCGGTTACGGCGGCTACCCGGCCAACCCGAACGACCCCGACACCTGGCAGACCAGGGGCCAGCAGGGCGGCACCGCTCCGTACCCCGGGCAGTCCGGCGGCAGTACCCGCCCGCCGGGCGCGGGCTACCAGGGTAGCCCCCGCCGCGGGATGAGCCGGGCGCTGCTCTCCGTCGTCGTCGTGCTCGTGCTGGTGGCGATCGGGGCCACCGTCTGGGCGATCGGCTTCCGCAAGACGGATAACAACAACGCCAGCGCCGGGACCGGCGCCCGGGCGAAGTCCTCCGCCACCTCGTCGCACGCCGCCACGGCGGCCGGGACCGTGCTCAAGCCGGTTGACGACAGCACGTTCAACATCTACGGGAGCCCGGCGGGCAACACCGAGGACCCGACGCTGGCGATCGGACGCCATCGACGGCAGCGCCACCACCGGCTGGGCCACCTCCTACTACTTCGGCTCGCCGAAGTTCGGCGGCCTCAAGCCCGGCACCGGCCTGCTGGTCAACATGGGCCGGCAGGTCAAGCTGAGCCAGGTCAAGCTGCTGTTCGGGCCGGGCGTCACCACGGCCGGGATCTACCTCGGCAACTCCGGGCCGTCCTCGGCGACGTCGAGCAGCGCGCTGTCCTCGTTCAAGCTGGTCTCACCCCAGGCCTCCGGCACCGGCAGCCACACGTTCAACATGAGCTCGGCCGACGCTAACGTCACCGGCCAGTACGTGCTGATCTGGCTGACCAGCCTGCCGAAGATGGTCAACCCGCCCGCCGCGGCCGTCTCCCAGGCCAAGGGGCAGCAGATCTACCAGGGCCTCATCTACGACGTCGTGATACGCGGGACCGCGGCCTCCGCGGCCGGCTAGCGGCGGGGCGGGAACGGGCTGCCGTGGCCTCGGACGGTGGCACAGGCGCATCCGGAACCGCCCGCCTCGGGTCCGGCCAGAGCGGCCGCACGGCGACCGAAGGGGCGTCCGACGCCGAACTGCTCCGGCTGCACCTGGCCGGGGACCAGCGAGGCCTTCGGCACGCTGTTCCTGCGCCACAAGGACCGGCTGTGGGCGGTCGCCCTGCGCATCGTGTGCGACCCGGACGACGCCGCCGACGCGCTCCAGGAGGCGATGATCTCGGCCTTCCGCCGGGCCGACAACTTCCGGGGCGATTCCGCCGTCACCACCTGGCTGCACCGGATCGTGGTCAACGCCTCGCTTGACCTGCTCCGCCGGAAGTCGTCGCGGCGCGTCCGTCAGCTGGTCGGGTGACCCCGACGAGCTGGCCGTGCCCGAGCCGCGAACCGACACCGTCGGCGGCGGCGCCCAGGCGAACCGCGCGGATGCGGTCGACACCCGGCTCGATGTGGACACCGCCCTGCGCGCGCTGCCGCCGCCCCAGCGGGCCGCGCTGGTGCTGGTCGACATGCTCGGCTACCCGGTGGCCGACGCGGCCGCGATCCTCGGCGTCTCCGAGGGCACGGTGAAGAGCCGCTGCGCCCGCGGGCGGGCGCGGCTGCTGCCCTATCTTTCGCATCTGCGCGCCAATTATCCGGCCGATGGGAACCGTCCGGTCGCCGACGGCGTCTCATCTGAGCAGGGAGGAGGCGTATGAGCGGGCAGTGGCCACCGGAATGGGAAGATCCGGACGACGGGCAGCTGGACGACGGGCTTCCTGACCAGGGGCCTCAGACGCCGGGCACTCGGAACTCGAGCTGTCCGAGGTGACCTCGTTCCTCGCCTCGGTCCGCAGCCCCGCCCTCCCCGCCTCCTTCGAGGCGCGGATCAGCGCCGCCATCGCGGCCGAGGCGGCCGCGCGGGCAGCGACCGAGCCGCAGGCACCGCCGCCGAGTCGGCCGGCCCGCTGACGGCGGCCGCCGGAGCCGGGGACGCGAAGGACACGGACCGTTCGGACAATCCTGAAGAATTTTCCCCCGCCGCGACGGCAGGCGCCCGGTCGACCTCGGCCGGCCGCAGACCCCGCCGCGGCTCGCGGGCGTCCAGGAGCGCGGCCGCGGCATCACGGCCCGGTGGCTCGCGGCCGGGCGCCGGGCGTCGGCGGCTCCGGATGCCGTCCATGCAGGCGGCGAGCTGGACGCTGGTCTGCGTCCTGGTCCTGGCCGGCTTCGGGTTCCTGGTCAGCCGCGGCAGCGGAGTTCGTCCTCATCCTCGTATGCGGGGGCCGCTCGGCGAGCCAGCGCGTCGGCGCCGCCTCGGCCGGGGGCGACGAGCCGCGGCCCGCCTGGGGTGGCGCCGAATCGCCCGATCATGCCTTCGCCGGCCGCCAGGCCAGCGGCCCGGCCGCGGTTCCTGGTCCAGCTCGACCGGCACCGCGTACGAGCAGTCGACGCTCGCCAGCCAGGTGCGGAGCCAGTTGGCCAGCCTCGACAGCGAGTGCGACGACGCCCGCCAGCTCGGCCGGCGCGTCCGCCCCGAGCGCCTCCGCCGCGAGCGTCCGGCGCGTCCGCTGGCGGCGCCGTGCCGTCGGCCGACGCTCTCCGGGTGCGTAAGGCGGTCACCGGCGGCGACGCGCCCAGCCTGGTGGACAAGGCCAGCTACGACGGAATCCCGGCTTACATCATCGCGGTGCCGACGCAGGCGTGGGTGGTGGGACGCGGTTGCACGGCGGCCGACACGCAGCTCATCACGCGAGTACCGCTCAAGGGCTAGCCGGGAATCTCCGCGCCCTAGTATCGGTTGAGGCGTAGGCAAGTCTTGGAGAAAGGCGCATGCAGTGAGCGACGTACGTGACGTCATCATCATCGGTTCCGGACCCGCTGGGTACACGGCCGCCATCTACGCGGCGCGGGCCAAGCTTTCGCCACTGGTGTTCGAGGGGTCGGTGACCGCGGGCGGCGCACTCATGCAGACGACCGACGTGGAGAACTTCCCCGGCTTCCCCGACGGGGTCATGGGCCCGGACCTGATGGACCACCTGCGCAGGCAGGCGGAGCGGTTCGGGGCCGAGTTGCTGGCCGATGACGTGATCGAGGTCGACCTCACCGTCTCCCCCAAGGTGGTGAAGACCGAAACGGAGACGTACCTGGCCAAGGCCGTGATCATCGCGACCGGGTCCAAGTACAAGGAGCTCTCGGTTCCGGGCGAGAAGGAGCTCTCCGGGCACGGCGTCTCCTGGTGCGCGACCTGCGACGGGTTCTTCTTCCGGGAGCAGGACATCGCGGTGATCGGCGGCGGCGACTCGGCCGTCGAGGAGGCGCTGTTCCTCACCCGGTTCGGCAAGACGGTGACGATCGTGCACCGGCGCGACAAGCTCCGCGCCTCCAAGATCATGGCCGAGCGGGCGGCCGCCAACCCCAAGATCAAGTTCCAGTGGGACAGCGAGCCGATCGAGATGGTCGGCGACGGCAAGCTGTGCGGCCTCAAGGTCAGGAACACCAGGAGCGGCGAAGAGACCGTGCTTCCGGTCGGCGGCGCGTTCATCGCGATCGGCCACTCGCCCCGCAGCGAGCTGTTCGTCGGCCAGCTCCCGATCACCCACGAGGGCTACCTCGAGGTCAGGGGCCGGTCCACCAGGACCGCGATCGAGGGCGTCTTCGCCTGCGGCGACGTGGTGGACCACGTGTACCGGCAGGCGATCACCGCGGCCGGCAGCGGCTGCTCCGCGGCCATCGACGCGGAGCGCTGGCTGGCCGAGCACGAGGACGCCGCCGCGACCGCGACGCGACGCACCGCAGCATCCGTCAGCTTATAGAACACAGAGTTCAACAGAAAAGGTGTGATCAACATGGGTACGACCAGGGCCGTCACCGACGAGACCTTCGAGGCGGAGGTTCTCAAGAACAGCAAGCCGGTCATCGTCGACTACTGGGCCGAGTGGTGCGGCCCGTGCCGGATGATCGCGCCGGTTCTCGAGGAGATCGCCAGCGAGCACGCCGACAAGATCGACGTGGTGAAGCTGAACGTCGACGAGAACCCGGGCGTGGCGCAGAAGTACCAGATCCTCGCGATCCCGACGCTGAATGTGTTTCAGAACGGCGAGGTCGTGAAGTCGATCAAGGGCGCCAAGCCGAAGTCTGCTTTGCTGAAGGACCTGGCTGAGTTCATCTGAGCCTGGTTTTAGAAGCTGCCGCGGGGCGCGGTGGTGCTTTCCGCGCTGTCGGCCCCGATTAAACCCGAATCGGGGGGAACGCGCAGGGCGCACCACTCGCGTCCCCGCTTCTGTTTTTACTGGGTGGATGTGACTACGCAGCGCGGAACTCAGTGAGGTCTTGGTTGCCCTCGATGGTGATGGATGGGGGCTTACCTGGCGCGTTCCGGTTCCACGCCCAGCGCAGGAGGGCGGTTGGGGGTCCGGTGATTGTGGTGGCGGTGGTGTCGGTGTGGCGGCGAGTGGGTGTTGTCGTGCCTGGGCCGCCGCTTACGGTGAAGGTGGCGGGGGCGGTTTCTACTAGCCATTGCACGCCGTCGGTCTTGATGGTGTAGGAGCGGCCGGGGGACTCGGTCAGGGTCGTGGCGTGGTCCTCGGGCCACTTGGTCACGTCGTAGGCGACGAAGGTCTTGAGTAGTTCGTCGATGCCGTCGATGGCTAGGTCGTCGGGGATGGGGGCGACCGGGGTGTCGGCGGCGAGTTCGGCGTCGATGCGGTGGATGACCGTCTCCTGGGCCATGCGGCGGATCCAGAAGCCGACCGTCTGGTCGGGGTCGTACCACGTCTGGGAGAAGTCCCCGGGATCGCGGCGGTTGAACTCCTCCAGGAGCTCGGCGTAGGCGCGGTCGAGGAGGGCTACCGGCTCCTCGTCGCTGAGGCCGGGCTGGGGGCCACGGTGAGGGCTCCGCGCCGTCGCGCATAATCGCGGCCTTGTGCAGGTAGACCTGGCCGACGTGCTGGAGCAAGTCGGCCACCGTCCAGTCGGGACAGGTGGGCACCTGACGGTCCAGGTTTCCGGGGGCCACCGCCCGGATCCGCTCGTAGTCTGCCGCCAGACACTCAAGAAAGCGCACGTTCTCCATACCCGAACCCAACCATAACGGGCGGTCGGGCGTCCGGTCGCGCCTCGAGATCCGGCTGCTGACGGCGGCCGGGCTCGGGCGGAGCAGGACCCGGTCGGGGGACATCGAGCCGAGCAGGCGCTCCAGGGCCACCTCGACGTCCTCGCGCCAGGTCAGCGCCGTCCGCAGTTCCATCCGGAGCCGAGGGTTGCGGTGGTGCGGGCGGACGGTCTTGAAGCCGACCGCGAGCAGGTAATCGACCGGCAGCACGCAGGCCGGAGCGGTCCACTGCTTGTCGCCGAACGCCTCGATCGCGCGCACGCCGCGCCGGGTGAGATCCTTGGCCATGCCCTGGATGAGCATCCGCCCCAAGCCCCCGCCGGAGAATTCGCTCATCACCCGGGCCGTCATCAGCAGCACCGCGTCGGCGCTGACCGGGCTGGTCGGAAAGGCGACCGACCGCGGCACGTACTGCGGCGGCGCGAAAAGCACGTAGGCCGCAGGCACTCCGTCGACGTAGAGGATTTTCCCGCAACTGCCCCATTCGAGCAGTACCGAGGAGATCCAGGACTCCTTTTCCAGTGCTGGGTCATTGGCCTCGGCCCGGGACTTGCTCACCGGATCGAGTTCCCAGAAGACGCAGGAACGGCAGCTCAGCGGAAGATCGCCGAGATTATCCAGGGTGATGTTGACAAGTCGGCGCGACATCCCGTTCTGTTCCCCGATCACAGGTCAGCGTGAACTAGCCACTATTTTGGCATGGTACCCCGCTCACGGCAGGGAATGCTGTGACGACTGATCTTTAGTTATGCACTTGGAGGACCGGATGACCGGCCAGGCAGCACGGAAGAGTTTTGGCAGCGACAACCACGCGGGCACCCACCCGGAGGTCATGCGGGCCATCGTCGAGGCCAACGCCGGCGACGCGACTGCCTACGGCGCCGACCGGTGGACCGAGCGGGCCGTCGGCGAGATCAGGCGGCTCGCGGGCGCGGAGGGCGAGGCCTATCTGGTCCTCAACGGCAGCGGCGCGAACGTCATGGGCCTCGGTCTGCTGCTCGGCCGGCATGAGGCCGTCATCTGCGCCGAGACCGCGCACATCAACACCGACGAGTGCGGCGCGGCCGAGCGGATCCTCGGCACCAAGCTGCTGACCGTCCCTTCGGCCGACGGCAAGATCACGCCCGAGCTGATCGCCGCCCGGCTGGCCGGCCGCGGCGACGAGCACTTCGCCCAGCCGGGCGTGGTCGCCGTCACCCAGTCGACCGAGCTCGGCACCTGCTACTCGCTGGCCGAGCTGCGCGCGATCAAGGAGTTCTGCGCGGCCAACCAGTTGCGCGTCTACCTGGACGGCGCGCGGCTGGCCAACGCGGCGGCGTTCCTCGGCTGCTCCGTGGCCGACATCGCCTCCTGCGCGGACGTGCTCAGCTTCGGCGCCACCAAGAACGGCGCCATGGGGGTCGAGGCCGTCATCGTCATGCACGCGGCCGACGGCGCCAACGCCCGCTACCTTCGCAAGCAGCACATGCAGCTCTCGTCCAAGATGCGCTTCCTCGGGGCGCAGTTCAACGCGCTGCTGGCCGACGACCTCTGGCTGCGGAACGCCGCGCACGCCAACGCCATGGCCGCCCGGCTCGCGGACGGGCTCGCCGCCATCCCCGAGGTGGAGCTGGTCTACCCGGTCCAGGCCGACGCGGTCTTCGCCCGCCTGGACCCCGGCATGTCGCCGCGCTGCAGCGGGACTGGATGTTCCATGTCTGGGATGAGTCGACTTCCACCGTCCGCTGGATGACCGCCTTCGACACCGCCGAGAGCGACGTCGACGAGTTCCTGGCCGCCATCGCGGCCGTGACCGGAGCGGTCTCGGTCTAGCGCCCGGTCTTGCGTCGTGCCGTATCCTTGGTTTCACGTGAAACGTCGACGCGAAGCGCACCGGGCTGCTTCGTTTCACGTGAAACCAAGCTCGGCGAAGCAGCTCAATCGACCATCGGTTGCCGTTACATTGGAACCGACGGCCGCGGCTCCGGCGCACCCCATGACTAGCCCCGGGCCGTCTCCGCGGTTACCCGAGCACGTACACAGGAGAGATAGTGGCGCAGCAACGGCGAGGTCTCGGCAAGGGCCTCGGAGCACTAATACCGGACGCTCAGCGCACTAACCAGGGCGCGGTCGGCTCGGTTGGATCGGTTGGAACGGCCGACACCAATTACCCGCAAGCGCGGTGGGGTCGCCGCGACCACTCCGTCCGACGCAGCGGGAAGGCGCCCCTCGGGCGACGGCGACCGGGCTCCGCCCGGTCGACGGCGCCTATTTCGAGGAAGTGGCGATCGGCTCGATCGCGCCCAACCCTCGCCAGCCGCGCCTGACCTTCGACGAAGAGGCGCTCGAGGAGCTGGCCGCCTCCATCTCCGAGGTCGGCCTGCTGCAGCCGGTCGTGGTGCGGAAGCTCGGCCCCGGCCGCTACGAGCTCGTCATGGGCGAGCGCCGGATGCGGGCGTCGCAGCGAGCCGGGCTCGAGTACATCCCGGCGATCGTCCGCGAGACGTCCGACAACGACATGCTCCGCGACGCGCTGATCGAGAACCTGCACCGCGCGCAGCTCGACCCGCTGGAAGAAGCGGCGGCCTACAAGCAGCTGCTCGACGACTTCGGCGCCACCCACGAGCAGCTCGCGCAGCGGATCGGCCGCTCCCGCCCGCACATCAGCAACACCCTCCGCCTGCTCGGCCTGCCGCCCGGCGTGCAGAAGCGCGTCGCGGCCGGCGTGATCAGCGCCGGTCACGCCCGCGCGCTGCTCGGCTCGACTCGCCCGCTCGCCCAGGAGCGCCTGGCGCAGCGGATCGTCTCGGAGGGACTCTCGGTCCGCACGGTCGAGGAGATCGTCTCCCTCGGCGGCGACGACGGACCCGCCCGGTCGCCCGCCGACCGGCCTCGGCGAAGCCGGTCGCCCCGGCCCTGCGCCACCTGTCCGACCGGCTGTCGGATCTGTTCGAGACTCGGGTCAAGGTCGAGATGGGCGCCAAGAAGGGCAAGATCACCGTCGAGTTCGCCACGATCGACGACCTGGAGCGGATCGTCAAGGCGATGTCCCCGGAAACCGGCTCCCGCAGGCGTAACAGCCCTCCTGGCGACGGGGCTCGAGGCGGGAGAGCCTCAACCGGGGTGTCTGCGGTTGCGGAGGCGGGAGCCGCTGAAGGCAACGGTGGAATTGGTGACTCGGCGCCAGAACGGGTCTAGCGACGGGGTCAGGCGGAGCTCGATCTTGGCGCTGGCGTGCTTGGCGAGCAGATCGTCTGTGATCCGCTGGTCGGACGCTTCTACTGTTTGCTCGCTCACCCAATAGCCGCCCACCTCGTCCGGCGGAGGCTCGGTCGGCAGGCGTACGCATAGAGGCGGCACTCTCGCATCCGGGTGCGCCTCTTGCCCTCCATCACCTGGATCAGGTCGGCGATGCTCGGTGCGTAGAACCTCTCAGCGATCCTCGGGCGTCGTGGGCGACACGGGCCAGATGCAGCCGCGAGGGCAATCGCGCGGGAACCAGAACAGCGGAGCATGGCGCGTGTCGACCGCCCAGACCAAGGCGTGCTCGTCCGGGCTCGCGGCTGGGACGCGCGGCCGGAACCTGGTTAGCGACGGGTCCTCGCTGAAGTGCCCCAGCGCGAAGGGGCCCTCTCCGTTCCAGGGCGGGGCGGGCACGTGCCAGCAGGTGCACCGGGTAGTCCTCACTCACGTGTAACGACCATCGGCGCCGTTGCGACTGAAGACCGCGGTGAAAATCTCGCATATCCGCGCGAACGCCTCGTGCGGCGGATAACAGAGCGAGACTCCATGTCGAACTCCATGGACGCGACCCACCCGCCGAGCCGAACCAGCCGAGCCATCTCGGCCACCACCTCCGCCGGTTCCGGGATGGTGACTAGCAGGGTCCGGGTATGCGCGACATCGAAGCCGCCCGAAGGAGCCCCCGTGTGCCGGGCATCCCCCTCCAGGACTAGCACGGCGCCCAGCCCCCGCTCGCCAACGAACTCAGACGCCATCGCCACCGAGACCGGATCGGCATCCACACCGACCACCCGCCCATCCGGCCCCACCCGCTCCGCCAGCAACTCCAGAACCCCGCGCGGCCCGCACCCCAGATCAATCGCGCTCTGCCCCGCCCCCAGGCCAACCCGATCAAGCAGCGCCGCGCTGTCCGCCCGCAGCTCATCGGCCTGCCGCTGCAACCGCGCCCGCTCCCCCTTCTCCCCCCAGCGAGTAAACCGCGTTCGCGTCCGCCCCCGACGTTGGCCGCTCCGACTCCGCCATGGCAACTCCCCTCATCCGCTCGACGACCGGGGGACCTTGTCCACAGCATGCTCCCAACCTGTCACCCACGCCACCGACAGCCTAAAGAACCTGTCACCCACGCCATCGACATGCCCTATCAGTGTCGCTGGCGTAGCCGACAGCAGGCGCTTCGGTCAATGGCGTAGCCGACAGCAATGCCACCCCAGCTCAATGGCGTAGCCGACAGATCCAGCTCGAGCTGGTGGGTCTCGTGGGGCTGGTGAGAAAGAGGTCGGACTCGCAGAGTTGAGTAGGGGCCTTTGACCTTTGCCAGCCGATGATCGGGAGGAGCGGGGCGCCACCGCGCCCCGCGACCGCAGCGGCCCTCAGGCAGTGATGGCCCGGTACGCAAGCTCGCGGGCCGCCTCGGTGTAGGCGACTGCCCCGGACGACGAGGGATCGTAGGTGATCACGGACTGGCCGTAGCTCGGCGCCTCGGAGACGCGGACCGAGCGGGGGATGATCGTGTGCAGGACGACGTCGTTGAAGTGCTCGCGGACGTCGTCGGCGACCTGGGTCGCGAGCCGGGTGCGGCCGTCGTACATGGTCAGCAGGATCGTGCTGATCTTGAGCTTGGAGTTCAGGTGCGCGCGGACCAGCTCGACGGTGCGGAGCAGTTGCTCGAGGCCCTCGAGGGCGTAGTACTCGCACTGGATCGGGATCAGCACTTCCTCGGCCGCCACCAGCGCGTTGACCGTGAGCAGGCCGAGCGACGGCGGGCAGTCGATCAGCACGTAGTCGAACTGCGAGGTGTCGAGCTGCTTGATCGACCGGGCCAGCCGGCCCTCGCGCGCCACCATCGGCACCAGCTCGATCTCCGCGCCGGCCAGGTCGATCGTGGCGGGCGCGCAGAAGAGATTGGGCATCTCCGGCACCTCGGAGACGATCTCGCCCAGCGGGCGCTCCTCGACCAGCGCGTTGTAGATCGAATCGCGCCCGACGTGGTGATCCACGTTCAGCGCGGTCGACGCGTTGCCCTGCGGGTCGAGGTCGACCACGAGCACCCGGACGCCGTGCTGGGAGAGGCTGGCGGCCAGGTTGACGGCGGTGGTGGTCTTGCCCACGCCGCCCTTCTGGTTCGCGACCGTCATGATCCGGCATCGGCTCGGGCGGGGCCAGTCCTCCCGGCCCGCCCGCGGACCCCGACCGCCGCCTCGGCCGCGCGGCCGATGGGCGTGTCGGCCTCGGCCGCCAACGGCGCCTCCGGCACGACGACCTGTGATTCCGGTACCGAGGAGGGGGGTTGCGGGGACATCTGCTCTCCATCACTGCTGGGGCACCGGCACGGTGCCGGCGGTCATCACAGCACCGGGGGTTCCACGTGAAACCGCCGCCGCCAGCGCGTTCCGAACCCGGTCCGACCCGGGAAGGCGCGGGTCCTCGGGATCGTTCACCGGCATATCGTTCGCGTCCAGTTCGATCGAGACCTGCCCAGAGAGTTCGGAAGACACGAGGACCAGCCGCAGCTGCGGCCAGCCGAGTCCGGGGACGCCTGCTGCCAGGGCCGTCCCTCCGTCAGGCCACCCCACGCCGACTGCGCTGAGCACCTGCTCGCTCCTCTCGGCCGTGTCCTCCCATAACGACGCGGACAATCGTTGTCGCCGATACGACCCTACCGTGACCGGCTTGCAGAACCTCCGCACTCCGCACGCCAAGTCTGGACAGAACCGGCTCCGCCGCCTCCAGTTCCGCCGCCGCCGACTGCCCCTTGATCGCGAGCAGCTGGCCGCCGGGCCGAAGCAGGGGAGCGGCCCAGCCGACGAGCCGGTCGAGCGGCGCGACCGCCCGCGCCGTCGCCACGTCAGCGCTGATCCGCGACGCCGCCTTATCCTCGGCCCGGGCCCGGACCACGGTCGCGTTGGGCAGGTCGAGCGCGGTCACGCACTCCTCGAGAAAGACCGAGCGGCGCAGCAGCGGCTCAAGCAGCACTACCTGAACACCGGGCCGAAGCATCGCCAGCACGATCCCCGGCAGCCCGGCGCCGGAGCCGATGTCGACCAGCTCTCCGCGCTCCGGCACCAGCTCGGCCACCAGCGCGCAGTTCAGCAGGTGGCGATCCCACAGTCGTGAGGTCTCCCGGGGGCCGATGAGCCCGCGGGTCACCCCGTCGGTGGCCAGCAACTCGACGTACCGCTGCGCCTTGGCCAGCGAGTCGCCGAATTCGGCGATCGCCTCGGCCGAGGGCAGCGGGAAGTCGAGTTGATCAGCGGTCAAGTGCGGTCCTCAGCCAGCGGGGAAGACCACCACGCGCCGGTTCGGCTCTTCGCCTTCGGATTCGCTCCGGAGTCCGGCGACCGCGACCGCGTCGTGGATGATCTTCCGCTCAAACGGGGACATCGCACGCAGCTTCTTCGGCTCCCCGGTCCGGGCCACCTCGTCCGCGACCGAGCGGCCGAGGTCCGCCAGCTCGGCCCGGCGGCGCACCCGGAAGCCGCCCACGTCGAGCATCAGCCTGGCCCTGGTCCCGGTCTTCCTGTGCACGGCCAGCCGGGTCAGCTCCTGCAGCGCCTCCAGCACCTCGCCGTCGTCGCCGACGAGCTCGTCGAGGGTGGCGCCGACGACGGAGACGACCGCCCGGTCGCCCTCCACGTCCATGTCGATGTCGCCGTCGAGGTCGGCGATGTCGAGCAGCCCCTCGATGTAGTCGGCGGCGATATCACCCTCCTCTTCGAGGGAGCTCAGATCGTCTTCTTCGCCATCTTCATCGTCTTCGTCGCGCCTCGTCGGCGAGGTCTTCGTCCGCGCCTTCGACTTCCGCGGCCTCGTCAGCGAGATCGTCGTCGGAGTCCTCGACCTCTACCAGGTCTTCATCCTCGCCAAGGAGGTCGTTGCCATTGATCACGCTGTCCAGCTCCTGATCTTCCGGGCCCGCGGCAGGCGCCACCGCTTCCTCGCGACCTACCACCGTGCCGAACCCCTCACCGGGACCATCCCCCACAGTCGCTCACCTCTTGCCAGAAGTGCCAGAAAACTACCAGAGCCGACCGGAACGCTTGCTGCGCGCCTGCCGCACCGGCTGCTGCCGGACGACCTTGGTCTCGGGAACCGCCGGAGCCGGCTCCGGCTCCTGCTTGCCCTTGCCGAATCCGAGCAGCCCGCGGCCGCCGTTCCCTGACTTCGAAGTGCTGACCATACCGCTATTCGCGGCGGCGTTGGCGGTGGATTTGGCCGGCGTTCCCGACGCCGACGACCTTCGCGGCCGGGACCTTCGCCTTGCCCGCGGTGCCGTTTGCGCTCGCCGCGGCAGGCTTGGCCGTCGTCCCGTTCGCGCTCGGTGGTGCCGGGCTTGGCCGGTCGTGCCGCGGGCTTGGTCGCGGCGCCGGGCTTGGTCGCCGTCTTGGCGGAACCGTTGCTCTTGGCGGCGGCCGCCGCCAGGCTGCTCTTGGACGGCGGTCCGGTCCGAACGACCGCAGGCGACGTCGCCGAGCCGGCGGTCGCGCTCCCCACGATCGGCAGGTTGCGGAACAGGATGTGCTGCTGCCCCAGCGTCCAGCACGTTGGTGGTGACCCAGTAGATAACGAGGCCGTACTGCCAGTACAGACCGGTCAGGGCGAAGAACGGGGCGATGTACATCATGTTCTTCGACATGCTCTGCGCCATCGCCGCACCGGGCTGGTCCGGGTCCGGCATCTGCTGGTTCATCATGCCGCGCTTGGCGCTCTGCCGCATGGTCAGGAACGTCGTGGTGGCGCTGACGCCACCGAGAGCAGGATCACCGCGCGCACCGTCCACGACTCGCCGGTGGCCGCCCACAGGAACTTGTCGGACAGCAGCACGCCGAAGACGTGCGCGTGACGCGCGCTCTCGCACGGTCGCGACCGACAGCCCGTACTGCGGAACGTTCACGTGGCCGTTGGTCATCGGCGTCCAGTCGGCGATGGCCTTGAGCACGTTGAACAGCGACCAGAAGACCGGCAGCTGGGCGACCAGCGGCAGGCACCCGCCGAGCGGGTTGATGCCGTTCTCCTTGTAGAACTTCATCGTCTCTTCGTTGAGACGGGTCTTGTCGCTCTTGTACTTCTTGCGGATCTCCTGCAGGGCCGGCATGTGCGCCTGCATCTTCCGCTGCGACTTCACCTGCTTGACGAAGAGCGGCACCATGACGAGCCGCATCAGGCACACCAGGAGGACGATCGACAGGCCCCAGGACCAGCCGCTGTCGGCGCCGAACGGTACCGCCAGCGCGTCATGGATGCGCGAAATCACCCATGCGACCGCCTCGAACAGCGGGTTGAGGATGCTCACTGGGTAACTCCTTGGGGCCGGGGAGGCACGGGATCGTATCCGCCAGGATTGAAGGGGTGGCACCGGGCGAGCCGACGAGCTGTCAGCCACAGTCCCCGCGCCGCGCCGTGACGCCGGAGCGCCTCAAGGGCGTACTCGCTGCAAGAGGGGGCGAACCGGCAGGATGGGGGCAGCAGCGGGCTGACGAAACGGCGGTAGCCGATAACCGGCACGATCAGAAACCGTGCCGCCAACGTCGGCCCGCTACTGTCTGTCAACGCCATATCCGATGCGCTCATTCCTGGCGCAGCGCCCCTACCTGCCGCCGGAGCAGTCGTCCGATAACCAGGTCAAGATCGGCGACCAGATCTGCCTGGCGTGCGCCAGCAGCGGCCGGATGCGCACGCAACACGAGCAGGCAACCCCCGGGAAGCGAGGCGATCCGCCTGCGCATGAGCTCCCGGAGCCGTCGCTTTACCCGGTTGCGAACCACCGCCGAGCCAACTGCACGGCTAACCACAAAGCCTACCTTCGGACCGGCATCGCTTGGAACCGGCCCAGTGGGCAGCAGCAGTGCTCCGGAGACGACGGAACCACCGGCCCGGCGGCCCGAGCGCAACGTGCGCCGGAACTCATCCGAGCTTCTCATCCGCGTCTGCTGGGGCAGCACCACACCTCCTGCGCAGCCTTGGCTGCCCGGGCGGTTAGCCCGCTAGCGAGCTGGGTCAGACGGCGAGCCGCTCGCGGCCCTTACGGCGGCGGGCGGCCAGCACGGCGCGGCCGGCGCGGGTGCGCATGCGCAGGCGGAAACCGTGGACCTTCGCCCGCCGACGGTTGTTCGGCTGGAACGTACGCTTGCTCACTGGAACTCCAGAGACTCGATGCGGTGTAAGGGGCGGACATACCGTGCGTCGCGCGGTCAGAACCCGGCCCGACCTCGGCCAGGCAGCCCCTACAGACGCGACAGAGGTCAGCCTGTTAACGGTAAAGGCGATCGGTGCCCAGGTCAAACCGAGCCGCGGGCGCCGCCCAGCCCTGCTCGTTCGCCCGGCTACCATCAGGGAACACCGCGATTTCCACAGCGCATCCGCCGCCGGCGACTTAGGCTGTGGAAAATCAACGTCCGCAGGCCGACCCGGTGGGAGCTAGCTACCGCCAGGGAGCCGGGGAAACCGCGGTACAGCGCACGTACACACCTTGTGGACGGACCTGTGGACAACGAGTTGCGGTTAGCAGTCGACGTGACCGCGATTCGGGCGTTGCGGTGAGGTGAGGGGAGCGCATCGGTGGGCGATTTGGATCTGGCGCAAGTGTGGGCACGATCCCTTAAGGGGCTCGCCGAGATGCACGTCGGGCCCAGCCAGCTCGCCTGGCTCAAGCCCGAGCTCACCCGGCCGCTCGGCCTGGTCGAGGATACCGTGCTGATCGCGACGCCGAATGCCTTCGTGAAAGAGCAGCTGGAAACCCGGCTCCGCCCGCTCGTCATCCACGCGCTGTCCAGGGAGCTCGGCCGCCCGATCCAGCTCGCGGTCACCGTGGACCCGCGGCCGACCTCCCCCCAGGAGCCGCCGTCCGGCCCGCCGAGCTCACCGCTGTCGGTGATGGACCAGCCCGGGGGGCATATGCCGGCCATGTCGGGGTCGATGCCGATGCACCCGGGCATGCCGCAGGAATCCCCCCAGGGGGAATGGGGGGCGGGAGTCCCTCATGCGGGAGATCAGCAGCAGCAATCCCAGCCGCAAGCGCAGCCGGAGCAGCAGTACCAGCCGGAGCAGTACCTCTACGAGTCGACCGGGTGGCCGTCGCAGGGCGCTCAGGAGATGCAGCCCGAGCAGCTGTCCTTCAACCGCCCGGCCCAGCCGTCGCCGCCGCACCAGCACGAGTCGTCTGACCTGACCGGCATGTCATCGCCCGACCAGCAGTCGCGGCCGCACGCACAGCACGGGCAGCAGGGACACGGTCGCCCGGGGCATTCTGGACAGCAGCACGAGCAGCCGCTCCGCCCGGCCTCCGCCCGCCTCAACTCGAAGTACACGTTCGAGACGTTCGTCATCGGCAGCAGCAACCGGTTCGCCCACGCGGCCGCCGTGGCCGTCGCCGAGGCCCCCGCCAAGGCCTACAACCCGCTGTTCATCTACGGCGACTCGGGCCTGGGCAAGACGCACCTACTGCACGCGATCGGCCACTACGCGCAGACGCTCTACAACGGCATCAAGGTGCGCTACGTGAGCTCGGAGGAGTTCACCAACGACTTCATCAACATGATCCGCGACGGCAAGCAGGACGGGTTCCGCCGCCGGTACCGCGACGTCGACGTGCTCCTGGTGGACGACATCCAGTTCCTGGAGAACAAGGAAGGAACCCAGGAGGAGTTTTTCCACACCTTCAACACCCTGCACAACGCGAGCAAGCAGATCGTGATCTCCTCCGACCGGGCGCCCAAGCGGCTGGTCACCCTGGAGGACCGGCTGCGCAGCCGCTTCGAGTGGGGGCTGCTGACCGACGTGCAGCCGCCCGAGCTCGAGACCCGGATCGCGATCCTGCGCAAGAAGGCGATCCAGGAGGGCCTGAACGCCCCGGCCGACGTGCTCTCGTATATCGCCAGCCGGATCTCCACCAACATCCGCGAGCTGGAGGGCGCGCTCATCCGCGTCACCGCCTTCGCCAGCCTGAACCGGCAGAGCGTGGACATCAGCCTGGCCGAGATCGTGCTCAAGGACCTGATACCGGAGACCCAGGGCGGCGGGCCGCAGATCACCGCGGCGACCATCATGGGCCAGACCGCCGCCTACTTCGGGCTGACGATCGAGGATCTGTGCGGCACCAGCCGGTCGCGGGTGCTGGTGACCGCCCGGCATATCGCCATGTACCTGTGCCGCGAGCTGACCGACATGTCGCTGCCCAAGATCGGCCAGCAGTTCGGCGGCCGCGACCACACCACCGTCATCAACGCCGACCGCAAGATCCGCTCGCTGATGGCCGAGCGCCGCTCGATCTACACCCAGGTCACCGAGCTCACCAACCGCATCAAGCAGCAAGCACGGGCAAGCTAGTGCCAATAGCCCAGATTTCTTGCGACTCGGCAAATGCTTCCCAAGATCCACTCACAGGTTACCCACACGAGTTATCCAGGTCTGTGGATAAACGGTGTGGATAACCTTGTGGACCAACGGGGGATAACCAGGGGACGGCTGGTGGACAACTGGGGGAAACCTGGACAGCGTCCACACCACCCCCTCGGACGTCCACACTGCGCGCACAGCCCCTGTGCACAAAAAATGGCCCGCGAACTGGGGAAACGATGTTCTCCCCACAATCCACAGGCCCTATGACTACGACGTTCCTATAACTAAATAGACCTCAAAAACAAGTAGGTGCGCGGCCCGGCTGGGGAAACCAGGTCCGGTCCGTGCTCCGCGCCAGTCAAATACCCCGCCAGCGGGGAACCGCAAACATCACCGACCCCGGCAGGAGGCATCCCATGAAGCTCCAGGTTGAGCGTGACCCACTCGCTGAGGCCGTCGCATGGACCGCCCGCGCGCTACCCGCGCGCCCGACGGCCCCCGTGCTGGCAGGCATGCGGCTCCAGGCAGGCAGCGAGCTGACCCTGTCGACCTTCGACTACGAGGTCTCCGCCCAGTCGACGATCCCGGTCCAGGCCGACGAGCCCGGCACCGTGCTCGTCTCCGGCAAGCTGCTGGCCGAGATCGTGCGCTCGCTGCCCGCCCGGCCGGTCGACCTGACCACCGACGGCACCAGGACCACGGTCAAGTGCGGCAGCGCCACGTTCACGCTGATGCTGCTGCCGACCGAGGAGTACCCGACGCTGCCGGGCATGCCCGAGACCACCGGCACCATCGGGGCGGACACCTTCGCCTCGGCCATCAGCCAGGTCGCGATCGCGGCGGGCCGGGATGACACGCTGCCCGCCCTGACCGGCATCCGGATGGAGATCAACGAGGACACGCTCACCCTCGTCGCCACCGACCGGTATCGCCTCGCCGTCCGTGAGCTCCGCTGGACCCCGGTCGCGCCCGGCCTCAACACGGCCGTGCTGGTGCCGGCCCGGGTGCTGAGCGACACCGCCCGCGCGCTGACCAGCGGGGCCGAGGTCGCGGTGGCGCTCGCCACCGGCGAGGGGGGCATCGGCGAGGGCATCATCGGCTTCGAGGGCAGCGGCCGCAGGACCACCACCAGGCTGCTGTCGGGCGAGTACCCGCGCTACCAGACGCTGCTGCCGAACGAGTTCTCGTCGGTCGCCGAGCTGCCCGCGGCGCCGTTCGCGGACGCGGTCAAGCGGGTCGCGCTGGTCGCCGAGCGGAACACCCCGGTCCGCCTCACGTTCGCCAGCAGCGAGGTGCTGCTCGAGGCCGGGGCGGGCGACGAGGCCCAGGCGAGCGAGGCGATCCAGGCGTCCTACGACGGCGACGAGATGCAGATCGCGTTCAACCCGCAGTACCTGCTCGACGGCATCGGCGCGGTCGACTCCGACACCGTCCGGATCTCGTTCACCACGCCGACCAGGCCCGCCGTGATCACCGGCAAGGGCGAGGCCACCCCCGACTACCGCTACGTGATCATGCCGATCAGGTCGGCGGGCTGATCACGCCGGTCCGCTTGCGCGGGTCAGTGTCGGTGTTAGCCGATACGCTCAGAGACGTGCACCTGACCCGACTCGCGCTGACGGACTTCCGCTGCTACGCGGCCGTCGACGTGCCGCTCGAGCCGGGTGTGACGATCTTCGGCGGGGCGAACGGCGAGGGCAAGACCAACCTGGTCGAGGCGGTCGGCTACGCGGCGACGCTCACCAGCCACCGCGCCGCCCAGGATGCACCGCTGATCAGGGCGGGCGCGGAGCAGGCGATCATCCGGGCGGCGATCTCCACCAGCTCGAACGACGCGCTGGTGGAGATCGAGCTGAACGCGGGCCGGGCTAACCGGGTGCGGCTCAACCGGGTCCCGCTGACCAGGCCGCGCGAGGTTCTCGGGGTGCTCCGCACGGTGCTGTTCGCGCCCGAGGACCTCGCCCTGGTCAAGGGCGACCCGGGCGAGCGCCGCCGGTTCCTCGACGACCTGCTGGTAGCGATGGCCCCGCGTTACGCGGCCGTCCGGGCCGACTACGAGCGGGTACGTCAAGCAGCGCACCGCGCTGCTCAAATCGGCCGGCCCGAAGGGCGGCCCCAAGGGCAACCGGCAGTCGAGGGAGGCGGTCACCGCCACCCTCGACGTCTGGGACGCGCACCTGGCCAGGACCGGGGCCGAGCTCCTGGTCGCCCGCGAGCACCTCGTGCACGCGCTCCGCCCGCACGTCGAGCGCGCCTACCTGGCGGTGGCGGGCGACGGCCGGGGCCCGGCCGAGATCGCCTACCGGCGCTCGTTCGAGGCGCCCGATGAGATAGCGGCACGTGAACGCCCGGAAGGGGCCACGGACGGGGGTCCGGCCGAAACGCCGGATGTTATCCACTCCGAACGCACAGGCGAGAGCCACGGGGACCGCGTGCGCGCGGCCGAGAAGTCGCTCCGGGCGGCCCTGCTCGAGGTCAGGTCGTCCGAGCTCGACCGGGGCGTCTGCCTGGCCGGCCCGCACCGCGACGAGCTCGAGCTGAGCATCCGGGCGCTGCCCGCCCGCGGCTACGCCAGCCACGGCGAGTCCTGGTCGCTCGCGCTGGCGCTCCGGCTGGCCAGCTTCGACCTGCTCAGGTCGGGCCGGGAGGACCCGGTGCTGATCCTCGACGACGTGTTCGCCGAGCTCGACGCGGGCCGCCGCGAGCGGCTGGCCACCCTGGTCGCCACCGCCGAGCAGGTCCTGGTGACCGCGGCCGTCCCGGCCGACGTCCCGCAGATCCTGACCGGACGGCACTTCACCGTCTCAGCCGGCGCGCTGACCGATGCGCCCTGACCAGGAACGCGCCCGGCTGGCGGCCGAGGCGCTGGCCCGGGCGCGAGCGGACGCCTGGGCGAGGGGCGACCGGCCCGGGGGTACGGGGGGCGGGCAGCCCTCCCGTGAGCGGGGGGGTCCCGGGGGCCGGGGGGGATGGGGGGCGGGAGCCCCCCATGCGGGGAAGCAGCCCCCCCGGGACAATGTGGTCGGCCCGACCTCGACGCGACGACCCCCAGCCCCTCAACGCCGCCGTCGGCGGCCTGCTGTCGGCCCGGGGCTGGCGTCAGCGGGTGGCCGTCGGCGCCGTCTTCGGCGACTGGCCCCAGATCGTCGGCCCCCAGCTGGCCGCCCACACTCGACCAGACGGCTTCGACAACGGCGAACTCACCGTGACCGCCGACTCGGACGCCTGGGCCGCCCAGGTCAGGCTGATGGCACCCCAGCTGATCAAGCGTCTGGCCGAGGAGCTCGGCCATGGCACGGTGACCAGAATCCGGGTACGCGGACCCTCTGCCCCGGCCAGACCATCCGGCCGATTGCGGGCCAGATGAGCACGGCCGAATGGCGGCCCCGCCACGCCGGAACCGGTACCGCCAACCAACCGCGATAGTCCTTAACCACAGGTAAAATAAAGGGTAGTCACGCGGCCGAGACTGGCCGGTGGCTGGGGCTGCGTGAGGCCGCGCGAGCGCCGGGCACGAGTGCTCGTCCGATCGTCTGGAGACCAGGGGGCACTGGTCGCCGGGAACCAGTCACTGCCAGCAGCAGGATGGAGTTTTCATTGTCGAACTTGTCGAACGATTACGATGCGCGGTCGATCACGGTACTCGAGGGTCTTGAGGCCGTCCGTAAGCGTCCCGGCATGTACATCGGCTCGACCGGCGAGCGCGGGCTGCACCACCTGGTCTACGAGGTTGTGGACAACTCGGTCGACGAGGCCCTGGCGGGCTACGCGACCGACATCCAGGTGACGCTGCTGGCCGACGGCGGCGTTCGGGTCGTCGATGACGGCCGCGGCATCCCGGTGGACGAGCACCCGGTCGAGCACCGCCCGGCGGTCGAGGTCGTGCTGACCACGCTGCACGCGGGCGGCAAGTTCGACAAGGGGTCCTACGCGGTCTCCGGCGGACTGCACGGCGTTGGCCTGTCGGTTGTGAACGCGCTGTCGGTCCGGCTTGACATGGAGATCTACAAGGACGGCTACGTCTGGACGCAGTCCTACGCGGGCGGCGCCCCGACCGGGAAGCTGCAGCGCGGTGAGGCCACCGATAAGACCGGGACGATCACGACCTTCTGGCCGGACGGCGGGATCTTCGAGACCACCGACTGGTCGTTCGAGACGCTGTCGCGCCGGATGCAGGAGACGGCGTTCCTCAACCGGGGGCTGCAGATCTCGATCACCGACGAGCGGCCGGCCAAGGTCGCCGCCACCGAGGACGACGGGGTGGTCGACCCCCAGGCGACCGTCCACAAGGCCCGCACGGTCGTCTACATGTACCCCGGCGGCATCGCCGACTTCGTCCGCTACCTGAACGCCTCCAAGGAGGCGGTGCACCCCTCGGTCATCGAGTTCGGCGACGAGCAGCCGGGCATGTCGGTCGAGATCGCGATGCAGTGGACGACCTCCTACAGCGAGTCCGTGCACTCGTTCGCGAACGTGATCAACACCGCCGAGGGCGGCACCCACGAGGAGGGCTTCCGCACCGCGCTGACCTCGGTCATCAACAAGTACGCGCGCGACCAGAAGCTGCTCAAGGAGAAGGACGACAACCTCACCGGCGAGGACGTCCGCGAGGGCCTGACCGCGATCATCTCCATCAAGCTGGCCGAGCCCCAGTTCGAGGGGCAGACCAAGACCAAGCTGGGGAACACCGAAGCCAAGTCGTTCGTGCAGAAGGCGGCCAACGACCGGCTGCGCGACTGGCTCGACCGCAACCCCGGCGAGGCCAAGGACATCATCAACAAGTCCAGCCAGGCGGCCCGGGCGCGGATCGCCGCCCGCCAGGCGCGCGACCTGACCCGGCGCAAGTCGGCCATGGAGAGCAACGGGCTGCCGGGCAAGCTGGCCGACTGCCAGTCGACCGACCCGGCCAAGTCCGAGATCTACGTGGTCGAGGGCGACTCGGCCGGCGGCTCGGCCAAGGGCGGCCGGGACCCGAAGTTCCAGGCGATCCTGCCGATCCGCGGCAAGATCATCAACGTCGAGAAGTCCCGCATCGACCGGGTGCTGAAGAACAACGAGGTCCAGTCGATGATCACCGCGCTCGGCGCGGGCATTCACGACGAGTTCGACATCGACAAGCTCCGCTACCACAAGATCATCCTGATGGCGGACGCCGACGTGGACGGGCAGCACATCCGGACGCTGCTGCTGACCCTGCTCTTCCGGTTCATGAAGCCGCTGATCGAGGCCGGCTACGTCTATCTCGCCCAGCCGCCGCTGTTCAAGATCAAGTGGGTCGAGCGCGGGGCCGCCCCCGACTACGTGTTCACCGAGGCCGAGCTGATCCGGGTCATCGAGGCGGGCATCGCCGGCGGCCGCCGGGACCCCCGGCCGCGCGACGGCGTGCAGCGGTTCAAGGGCCTCGGCGAGATGAACGCGGACGAGCTCTGGGAGACCACGATGAACCCCGCCCGGCGGGTGCTGCTCCAGGTCACCGTGGACGACGCGGCGCAGGCGGACGAGCTGTTCAGCGTGCTGATGGGCGAGGACGTCGAGTCCCGCCGCTCCTTCATCACGCGCAATGCCAAGGACGTGCGGTTCCTGGACATCTGAGTTAGCGCGCAAGGCTCAGCCGGACGATTCACGTGAAACCACGGTCCGTTCGATATGACCGTGTTGATCTTTTGATCTTGATCTTTGAACGAGAGGTTGCGAAGTGACCGAAGTGATGGGGCCGCCCGCCGGGGGGCACGACCGGACCGAGCCGGTTGACATCCAGGTCGAGATGCAGCGCAGCTACATCGACTACGCGATGTCGGTCATCGTCGGGCGGGCGCTGCCCGACGTCCGCGACGGGCTCAAGCCGGTGCACACGCGGATCCTCTACGCGATGTACGACGGCGGCTTCCGGCCCGACCGCGGGTACTTCAAGTGCTCGCGCGTGGTCGGCGAGGTGATGGGCAACTACCACCCGCACGGCGACAGCTCGATCTACGACGCGGTCGTGCGGATGGCCCAGTCGTGGTCGTTGCGGATGCCGCTGATCGACGGGCAGGGCAACTTCGGCTCGCCGGGCAACGACCCGCCCGCCGCCATGCGGTACACCGAGTGCCGCCTGGCCCCGCTGGCGATGGAGATGCTGCGGGACATCAACGAGGAGACCGTCGACTTCCGGCCGAACTACGACGGCCGGTCGGCCGAGCCGGTGGTGCTGCCCGCGCGGTTCCCGAACCTGCTCGTCAACGGCTCGCAGGGCATCGCCGTGGGGATGGCCACCAACATCCCGCCGCACAACCTGCGCGAGGTCGCCGCCGGCGTCCAGTGGTACCTGGAGAACTACGAGCGGTTCGAGGCCCCGGCGGCCGAGCCGCCGGCCGAGGCCGACGAGGACAAGCCGTACCGCGCGCCGTACGAGGACCTGCTCGACGGGCTGATGGAGCGGATCCCCGGGCCCGACTTCCCGACCAGGGGCCTGATCGTCGGGCGGCGCGGCATCCGCGAGGCCTACCGGACCGGGCGCGGCTCGATCACCATGCGCGCGGTGGTGGAGCACGAGGAGATCCAGGGCCGCAACTGCCTGGTCGTCAAGGAGCTCCCGTTCCAGGTCAACCCGGACAACCTGGCGTCGAAGATCGCCGAGCTGGTCAGGGAGGGCCGCCTGTCCGGCATCGCCGACGTGCGCGACGAGACCAGCGGCCGGACCGGGCAGCGGCTGGTGATCGTGCTCCGGAAGGACGCGGTCGCCAAGGTTGTGCTGAACAACCTCTACAAGCACACCCAGCTGCAGGACACGTTCGGCGTGATCATGCTGGCGCTGGTGGACGGGGTGCCGCGCACGCTCCGCCTCGACCAGGTGATCAGGTACTGGGTCGCGCACCAGATCGAGGTCATCCAGCGGCGGACCCGGTTCCGGCTCCGCAAGGCGCAGGAGCGGCTGCACATCGTCGCCGCGCTGCTGGCCGCGATCGACGCGATCGACCAGGTCATCGCGCTCATCCGGGGCTCCGAGTCGGCCTCGGTGGCCCAGCAGGGCCTGATGGCGCTGCTCGGACTTGACGAGATCCAGGCCAGGGCGATCCTCGACATGCAGCTGCGCAAGCTGGCCGCCCTCGAGCGGCAGGAGCTGATCGACGAGCGGGACGAGCTCGAGGCGCGGATCGCCGACCTCGAGGCGATCCTGGCCTCGCCCGCCCGGCAGCGCCAGATCGTCAGCACCGAGCTGGGCGAGATCGTCAGCCGGTACGGCGATGAGCGGCGGACCGAGATCGTCGCCTTCGACGGCGACGTCGCCGACGAGGACCTGATCCCGGAGTCCGACATCGTGGTTACGATCACCCGCGGCGGGTACGCGAAGCGGACCAATACCGACCAGTACCGGGCACAGCGACGCGGCGGGAAGGGGGTGCGCGGTGCGGCCCTTCGGTCCGAGGACATCGTGGACCACTTCTTCGTCACCTCAACCCACAACTGGATCCTGTTCTTCACCAACAAGGGACGGGTGTACCGGGCCAAGGGCTACGAGTTCCCCGACGCCGGGCGGGACGCGCGCGGCCAGCACGTGGCCAACATGCTCGCCTTCCAGCCCGACGAGCAGATCGCCGAGGTGCTCACGCTCCGCGACTACACGGTGGCGCCGTACCTGGTGCTCGCGACCCGGTCCGGGCTGGTGAAGAAGTCGCGGCTGCCCGAGTACGACTCGCCGCGCACGGCCGGGCTGATCGCGATCAACCTGCGCGAGGACGACGAGGTGATCGGCGCCGCGCTGGTGTCGCCGGAGGAGGACCTGCTGCTGGTCAGCAAGGGCGCGCAGGCGATTCGGTTCCACGCCGACGACGAGCAGATGCGGCCGACCGGCCGGGCCACCTCGGGCGTGATCGGGATGCGGTTCAACGACGGCGACGTGCTGCTCGGCATGTACGTGGTGCGTGAGGAGGAAGATGTCCTCGTGGCCACGGAAGGCGGATACGCTAAGCGCACGCCCGCTGACCAGTACCCATTGCGTAACCGCGGTGGCCTGGGCGTCATCACGGCCCAGATCACCGAGGGCCGCGGTGGCCTGGTGGGCGCGCTGATGGTCCGTCCGGACGATGAGGTCTTCGCGATCACCTCGAACGGCGGCGTCATTAGGACCAGGGCCAGCGAGGTACGGCAGACGGGTCGGGTGACGATGGGCGTCCGGTTGATGAACCTGGCGACCGGGAACACCGTGGTCGCGCTGGCGCGCAACGCCGAGTCGGCGGTCGCCGCCGACATCGAAAACACAGACATAACTGAGGACATTGCCGACGATGGCAACGAATCGGGTGACGTCGACGTCTGACCTATGTCGGATAGTCTCACCAGAAGGCACAAAGGGGCACCATTGGGCACCGAGGAGGACGGCGTGGACGAAGCGGGATCAACGACGCAGTCGCCGTTCATAACGACGCCGCAGTTGCTGGATTCGGACCCGGATGCGGACAGTGACGGGGCGGTCATTGACAATAGCTCTATGTCATCATCACGGACGAGGTCCGGAAGCTCGCGCTCCGGGTCAACAGGGGCCGGTGCGTCACGTACGCAGGCGACGCCACGGGCCGATGCTAATGGGACAACCGCCAAGGACGACGCGAAGAGCGAGGCCGTAGCCGAGCCGGATAGCGAGGCGGCTAAGCCCGCTAAGCCGGCCAAGGCCGCGCCGATGCCCGCGGACGGGATCGGCAGCAGGCCGTCGTTCACGCCGGCGGGGGCTGCTTCGCCCTCACCTGCTTCGCCCGCAACTCCATCCCCGTCTCCCTCGACTCAGTCGTCGTCGAGCTACCCGCAGTCCTCGAGCTACCCGCAGTCGTCGTCGAGCTACTCGTCGTCGAATTACTCGCGGTCGTCCTGGTCGAGCCCGCCGGATACGTCGACCGCCACCGTGACCGCTGATTCGGCCGGCTTCGCTTCCTCCGGCGGGACCAACGGCACCCGCAGCGGTCCGTCGGGCGGCGGTTTCTCGGCCACCGCGGCCGGCGCGGCGGCTGGACTGGGCGGCGCTGCGGCCGGGCTCGCGAGCTCGGTCACGGCCGCCTTCCGGGGCGGATCGGGCCCCAAGGCCAAGTCGGCTTCGGCGCCCAAGATCAAGGTTCGCCGCTCGAGCAAGCGGCAGGCGATGCTCACGCTGTCGCGGGTAGAGCCCTGGTCGGTCATGAAGTTCAGCTTCGTGGCCTCGGTGGTGGCGTTCATCATCTTGTTCGTCGCCGTGGCCGTGCTCTACATGGTGCTGTCCGCGCTCGGCGTGTTCGACTCGCTGCAGAACCAGGTCGCGTCGATCACGTCCGCCAAGAACACGGCGGGCACCAACATCTCGCACTGGTTCTCCGCGTCGCTCATCCTCGGCTACACGGCCATGCTCGGCGCGCTGAACATCGTGCTCATCACGGCGCTGTCCACGATCGGCTCGGTGATCTACAACCTGATCGCGAAGACCGTCGGCGGCATCGAGGTGACCTTGCGGGAGACGGATTGATTGACGCGAGCAGCCTTGGGAATGCGGTAGAGTAACCCAGTCGATAGGGCTGCCCCTCGGGGGTATAGCTCAGTCGGTTAGAGCGCGTCCCTGATAAGGACGAGGCCCGTGGTTCAAGTCCACGTACCCCCACGCCTATCGACACCAGACCCCTGCACATTCGTGTGCAGGGGTCTTTGCTTTTTCTGCAAGAGCTTGAGCGGCGGCTCACGGGGGCGGCGGTAGGCTAACGGATGTGGCCCGGATGACACGGGCTGACTACCACTCGGGGAAATCGACGTTGGAGGGACCGGCTCGGTGAAGAAGCTGTTGATCCTCATCCTGTTTGTGCTTGGCGGTCTGGCGGTCTGGCGTAAGGTCGCGTCGCAGCGCGCGGATCTTGACCTGTGGAGCGAGGCCACCGCCCCCGACGAGTACTGACGAAGGGTCCGGACCGGGCCGCCTGGCCCGGTCCGGACTACCGACTACACCCGTAACCGCCGCTGAACCCCCTTAGGCGCGTGCGATGACCGAATCCTCTCCCATCTCGCTGGTCTGCCTAGACCTGGCGGGCATCGTCATCGACGACTCCGTTGTGGAGCGCGCCTACGCTGAGGCGATCGCGACCCAGGGCATCGTCCCTGGGACCCAGGACTACGCCCGCTCGATGGTCAGGTTCGACCGTTCGCGCGGACGGCCGCCCGCCAGCGTGCTCCGCGAGCTCTTCGAGGGCGACGAGCTCCGGGCTCAGGTGGCGGCGCTCGCGTTCGACCGGTCGTTCCGCGCGGCCGCGCAGCGGTTCGGGGTGTGCGTCCCGTCGGCGGTGGCCGACGCGATCGGCAAGGCGGCGGGCTCGGGTGCCCGGGTCGCGCTGATGACCGTGCTGTCCAGGTCCGCCTGCGGCGACCTGCTCGGCTCGTTCCGCGACGCCGACCTGGTGCTCTGCGCCGACGACGTGCCCCGGAGCCTGCCCTGGCCGGACCCGGTGCTCACCGCGATGCTGCGGCTCGGCACGGCGGACGTGCGCGAGGTCGCGGTGGTCAGCGCGACCGAGGACGGCGTGCTCTCCGGCTGCCGGGCCGGGGCGGGCCTGGTGGCGGGCATCGGCGCGGGCTCCCGCTCGGCGGCGCAGCTTCGCGCGGCCGGCGCCACCCATGTACTCGACAGCATCGCCGCCCTTTCCGACCTGGTCACGGGGTTGTCCGGCGCCGGTCCGGGCCTAGACTTGTAGGCATGCCCGAACTTCCGGAGGTGGAAGCCCTCGCGGTCTTCCTCCGTGAGCATGCGAGCGGCCGCGTCATCGCGCGGGCCGAGGCGGCCTCGTTTGCGGTACTGAAGACCTTCGATCCGCCGTTGTCGGCGCTGTCCGGTCGCGTCATCGGCGAGATCTCCCGGCACGGCAAGTTCCTGGATCTCAGCTGCGGCTCCGGCTCTGGCGCGGTTGACGCGGGTGACCTCCACCTGGTCATGCACCTGGCCCGGGCCGGCTGGCTGCGCTGGCGCGACGACATCCCGGATAAGCCGGCCAGGCCGGGAAAGAGCCCGCTCGCGTTCCGGCTCGTGCTCTCCGGCGGGTCGGGGTTCGATCTGACCGAGGCCGGCACGCAGAAGCGGCTCGCGGTCTACCTCGTCCGCGACCCGGCCGACGTGCCCGGCGTTGCCAGCCTCGGCCCCGAGCCGCTGGCCGACGACTTCACGGTCGACGCGCTGGCCGCCATCCTGGCCGGCCGGCGCACCCAGATCAAGGGCGTGCTCCGCGACCAGCACATCATCGCCGGGATCGGCAACGCGTACTCCGATGAGGTGCTGAACGTCGCCAAGATGTCCCCGTTCAAGCTCGCCTCCGGCTTCACCCCTGACGAGGTGGCGGTGCTGCACGACGCGATCGTGAGCACGCTCCGCGAGGCGGTGAAACGGTCGGCCGGGCTGGCCGCGGCCGACCTCAAGGGGGAGAAGAAGACTGGCCTGCGGGTACACGGGAAGGCCGGCCAGCCGTGCCCGACCTGCGGCGACACGATCCGCGAGGTCTCCTTCGCCGACTCGGCGCTGCAGTACTGCCCCACCTGCCAGACCGGGGGCAAGCCGCTCGCCGACCGGCGGATGTCGCGGCTGCTGAAGTAGCTTTTCTGGTTGGCGGCCGCACGGCCCGGCGTCGGTGTCAGGCGGCGCCGCCGACCGCCTTACCGCGGCAGATGAGGTCGACATAGGACGGCGGCAGGCCGGCCGCGACCTCGGCCTGGAGTTGGATCTCGGCCAGGGCGGAGGCGACCAGCTCCCGGCAGTGCGGGCACTGCGGCGGCTGCCACGGGCCGGTCCCCGCGTAGACGGACTCTGCGGCGGCGCGGGCCTCGGTGCAGCTGGTGTCAGCGAGCCCGGTGAAGTCGATCTGCAGCGGGATGCCCGCCTCCTGGACGGCCAGCCTGGCCTGCGCCGCCAGCGCGATGATGACGTCGCACTGGGCCGACTCGTCGAGCTCGCGCCAGGTGGCAGACGCCTCGTCGTACCGTTGACCGGCCATCGCCGAGGTCAGGAGATAGCCGATGCGCGAAGCGTCCCAATGGGTCGTGCTCATGCTTCACCCCCGTGCATGAAAAGCCGTCGCCAAACCGTGTGGATGAGGCGCTCGACCCAGCCCGACAGGCCCGTGCCAGTGGCCGGGCCGCGGTGGTCCGACGCGCCTTCGCCCCAGACAACGCCCACCAATGCCCCCTTTTGGATTTGGAGGGTTGAGGCGCAATGGTCGGCCCCCAGGCGGGGTCGGCCGCCCAGGGCCGGCCTGCGGGAGTCCTCGGTAACCCCCCAGAACCTGGGACGCCCGCAGCGCTACTTGCGGGTTGCCCGGGGGAAATCGCCGGGCGACAATCCGTAGCGCGGTGCTCACACTAGCGTGATGGGACAACGCTGTCTACAAGAACCAACAACTCCGAACTTGAATGCAAAGTGCCTGGTCATGACCCATATTGCGGGCCCTGGAGTCGGCTCATCCACGGCCGACGGGAACCGCTGGTACCCTGAGGACGTATTCCTGGGGCTATGGCGCAGTGGTAGCGCACCTGCCTTGCATGCAGGGGGTCAGGGGTTCGAATCCCCTTAGCTCCACCAGGCAAAACGTCACCGGGGGTGGCCAGGAACCGGGCCTTGACCACAACGGCCGACCACAACGCCATCACTCATCACCACCGCCGAGCAGCTTGTTCAGCTTGCTCAGCGCCTCGCGCTTGGCCGGTTCGTCTACATGCGTGTAGATCTGGTTCGTGGTCGTGATGTGCGCGTGGCCGAGGATGACTTGAGCATCCTTCGGCCGGACGCCGAGCGCCTTAAGCAGCGTGGCCGTGGTGTGCCGTAGGTCATGCAGCCGGATTCGTCGCAGTCCGTTGTCTTTGCAGATGCGGGCGAACGTCCGGTCGACGTTGCGCGGTTCGATCGGCAGGCCGCGCCTGGAGGTGAAGACCAGGCCCGTGTCTGACCAGGCCGCGCCGAGGTGTTCGCGGTCGAGTGCCTGAACAGCGCGGCGCGCGGCGAGCGCGTTCTGAGTGAGGCTGAGCACGGGCACAAACGCGGGATGAAGCGGATCACCGGCTGCCGCGTCGAGGAACGCCAGCGCCTCACCGGCCGACCACGGGATCACCTCGGCTGCCTCCCAGTGGGGAGCTCGACCAGGCGGGCGACATTGCGCGCCACCAGTTCCTCAGGCATGGCACGCGATAGGGCAGCGCTGAGGTCTGTCGCATAACGTGCACGTTGCGAACTGACTGACCTGGTTATCCAGAACGGGGATGCCCGATATCACCTTGGCCTGCTCAGCGATCAGCTTTTCCCGAGCCTCGTCGCCGCCACTTGACAGAACCCGTCCGACAGGTGGCGCAGCCGACGAGTAACAGCCGATTTCTGGGCAGAAGTGAACATGGCCGACTGGAAGATTCGGCTCCGCAGAGACTGACGGGAACAGAGGATGAAGGCGATGCTGACCCGGCTGGCCAATATGAAGACGGACCTGAACATGTGGTTCGAGCGGCTGTCCAACTGGCAGTTCGTGGCCGCTCAGGCAGCAGTCACACTCTGCGTAGTCGTCGTGATTGACTGCGTGGTTGCGCTCGCTACCGGGCATACCAACCTCTCGTCCAACATCTTCTATGACGTGATGTTCACTGCCGCTTTCACGGCTTTTCTGGCGTGAAGCGCTGGAAGTGAGAGCGACCTGCCAGCGCTGGGAGACTGACCACCAAAGCTGACCACAACGCCACCCGAAAAGGGCCGACATCCAGCGACCGCCACCTCGCCAGGTGAAAGCCGCCAATCGACAGCGTGTGCGTACCTTGCATGCAGGGGGTCAGGGGTTCGAATCCCCTTAGCTCCACCAGGCGTTTTGTCCGCCGGTGGCCGGCGGACACGTCGTCCGGGCCTCGAGCGCCTTAGAGGCTGTCGATGAGGTCCTTCGCTTCCTTCAGGCTGGTGCCAGTCTGTTCCCGGTAGCACTTGATGGCCTGTACCTTCTTGCCGGCCAGCAGCAGGTCGATGACGTGAGCGGGGATGTCGTCACGGGAGAACCTGGCGACCCGGGTGGCGCGCGCCTCGCTCTGGCGGCGCGACCGGCTGCTCTCGCTGACCATCCATCCCGCGCAGCCAAGGGCGAAGATCGCCGACCAGTAGTTCCGGCCGCTTTGCGGGGATGGCGACGGCGGCGCCGCAGGCCACGATCACCAGCGCCAGGGTGATCAGCCAGATCCGGCGGCTACTGCGAGGGCGCCACCGGGCGGCTTGCATGACCGCCCGAATGATCCAGCTACGTCGTGATTCGCCCGGCATGGACGAGCGTAGCCGACCCTATTGTGAGGTGGCGGCTGCTCCGGTGCCTATCTCTTCGGGTCCGGCGAAGTCGCCGAAGATACGCCAGCCACCGCCGCCGGCCTGTTTCGCCGCGTACATGGCCCGGTCGGCGTGGATGAGGAGGGCCGTCAGGTCGTCGTAGGGCGGGCATTCGGCGATGCCGACGCTTGAGTGGTACGCGAGTGGCTCCCCGTCGCTGCCATGGAAATCGGTCACCCGGTGGGTTAGCTGGTCCGCCAGGTGGATCGCGCGCAGGCTGGTGATCCCCGGCACGATGATGACGAACTCGTCGCCGCCGTAGCGTCCCACGATGTCCTCGGGCCGTACGTTCTCGCGGCACGCCCGCCCGAGGTCGATGAGCACCGCGTCCCCTGCGATGTGGCCGTGCAGGTCGTTGATCTGCTTGAAGTTGTCAACGTCGATCATCAGGGCCACGACGGGCTGGCCGAGCCGCTGGGCATGGGCGAAGGCGGTCTCGGCCGTTTCCATGAAGTGGCGCCGGTTGAACAAGCCGGTGGTGCCGTCGATCGAGGCCAACTGCTGGTACCTGGCGGCAAGCTGGCCGTAGTCGCGTAGGGCGATGTACTGACGGACGCTGACCAGGAGGGTCAGCGCCAGGGCGCCGAGCAGGATGCCGCCGAGAGGGTTGAACCCGACGCTGCGCAGCCCGACGAAGGCCAGCAGAACGTAGCTGCTCAAGACGGCCACGTAGGGCAGGAAGGACGGCCGCCCGGGAGCGGACTCCGGCTGCTTGACCACAGTCCCGGTGGGCTTGGTACGCAACTGGCTGGCGGCGGAAAGGCAGACAGCGGTCACGCCAAGCATCCACAGCGTGTCGACCGGATCGCCGCCAAGGTAGGTCGAGTGAACGGTGATGTAGGCGTAGATGAGGTCGGCCGCGATGAACAGGAGCAGGCCGACGGCGAAGATCTGCAGCGCCATGACGCTCGACCGGGGGACGCCGCGCCACAGCAGGGTGAGGATTCCGAACAGCAGCAGCAGGTCGCCGACCGGGTACGCGTAGGTAACGAGGTCGAACAGGTCGAAGTGCAGCCCCGTCGCCACGGCCGGCCCGAGCGCCAAATACCAGATGAGCACCGCTCCGCCGACGAACACCGTGCCTAGGTCGAGCAGTCGCCGCAACCGCTCCGAGCCCGAGTCCCGACGGGCCGGAAACGAGATCAGGCCGCAGAAGGCGACTACGTAAAAGCCGAGGTAAAACGCGTCGGACCAGGTGGGGTAGGCCACCCGGTGCATCACGTTCTCGATCCAGAACTGCATCAGGTCGCCGAGCAGGTACAGGAGCATCGCCAGCGACAGCAGGCGCCACGCGCGACAGGTGCGGTACCCGAGATCCGCTCGCCGCGACACCCGCCAGGCCAGCACCACTGCGGCCCCGTTCACCGGGATGAACGCGAGGTCGCCGATGAACGCCTGGTGCGTGCGCCCGCCCCAGCGGAGCATCTGCCACAGACCGTAAATCAAGAGCACCAGGACCGCGGCCGCCACCGTGCGACCACCGACTTGCTGGACTGATCGCCGCAGCGCGCCGAGCGCCCGGCCGACGCACACGCTGATCAGCCCGCCGGGAAGCGGACGCCGGGCAGCGGGACTGAGCTGCGGGTAGCCGGACGCCTCGATTGGCAGCACGAGCCGGGCCGGGTCGCGAATCCACTCGGTGAAAGCCGCGGCCGTCATCGGGCGCCCAAGGTAGAACCCCTGGCCGATATCGCAGCCCAGAGCCTCCAGCTCGGAACTGATGGCGGCGGACTCGACTCCTTCGCCGACCACCTTGACGCCGAGTTCGTGCGCGAGGTCGATGGTCTTGTGGACGATCGCGCGGAAGCTGCGGCTGCTGACGATCGGGCGCACGATCGAGCTATCCAGCTTGAGCTCGTTGATCGGCCAGCCGCCGAGACTCTCCAGAGACGCGAAGCCGGTGCCGAAGTCATCGAGCGAGAACTGGATCCCGGTCTCCGCCAGCTGCGCGAAGAAGCGGGCGCTGACGGCGCTGGTCCCGGTCTCCTCGCTCACCTCGAGCGCGATCATCCGGCCGGGCACCTGCTCCTCGGCCAGGAGCCGGGACACGGAGGCGGGGAAGTCAGGGTTGGTCACGCAGGCAGGCCCGATGTTGACCGAGACCGGGACCAGCCACCCGGCGGCGGCCCAGGTCCGGTGCTGGACGAGCGCCTGCCTGAGCATTTCCAGGCTGAGCTCCGTCATCAGCCCGAGCTCCTCCGCCAGCGAGAGGAATGAGAACGGCGGCAGGGTCCCGAGCTCAGGATGCTCCCACCGGGCTAGCAGCTCGGCCGCCACTAGCTGCCCGGTCGACAACTCAACCTCGGGCTGGAAGTACCCGATCAACTGCCCGTCTTGCAGCGCGCGGGGGAACTCCGCGCGCAGCCGTGCCGCGATGTCGTCGGCTTCGGAGGCCATGGTTCGCTATGTTCCCCTCGGCGGAATCAGCACCCTTCGCATCACACAATGCAACCACAACATGGTCTTTTGTAACTCGGGCCCTGGGTCGCCCGGAATGCGGCCTGCGGCTTCCCGGCGGTCAGGCCGAGGCGCGGCGGACGAGCCGGGGGCGGGACAGGCCGTCCTGAAGCGCCGACTCCCCGCCGGCCAGGCTATCCAGGATGGCCTGCGCGAGTTCCCGGCCGGTTTCCCCGTAGTCGAGGCCGATGGTAGTCAGCGGCGGGATGCTCACGCGCGCGGCGGCGATGTCGCCCACCCCGATGACCGCGATATCGTCCGGTGCCCGCAGACCGCGGCGGTGCATTCCTGCCAGTACCGCCATGGCGGTCTCGTCGTTGTACGCGCACACCGCCGTCACCGACGCATCGGTCCACTGGTCCACGGCGAGGGCGGCTTGCGCTCCGTCCATGGCAACTTCCAGCGCGACGGGCTCGGCCAGCCCGCGTTCCGCGCACGCCGCGGCGACGCCGCGCATGCGCTCCTGGACCCTGAACTGCGTCGGGTGCTCAGCGGGCAGGGCGTAGCCGAGGCGGCTGCGGCCCAGGCTGATGAGGTGCTCTGCCTGGAGCCGGCCGATCAGCTGCAATTCGGCTCTGGCCTGGCTCCCGGTGCCGAGCACGACCTCGGCCCCGGCCCGATGCAGTGCCTCGGTCGTCTCCTCGTCGAACGGGATCAGGCTGATGACGGCGGAGGCGTCCACTGCCGCGCACAGGTCGGGCAGTGGCCGCCCGTGCCCCTCGGCCAGGTGGGTGACGAGAGACAGGCCATGCTCGGCGAGCGCCGCCGCCAGTTGCTCGATGAAGCGGGAGAGGTTCGCGGAGATCGGCAGACCCGGCAGCGCCAGCAGCACCACGTCGCTGCGTCCCGCTGCCAGCGACCGGGCGGACGCGCGCGGGCGATAGTCGAGTTTCTTCGCCGCTTCCAGGACGCGGCGCCGGGTCTCCTCCGTGATCGTCTGACCGCGGGTGTTGTTGAGTACGAAGCTGACCGTGCTCTGCGACACCCCGGCTTCCCGCGCCACGTCGATGCTGGTGACCCGACTGGAGGATCGTCTCATCTGCCTCCCCGCTCGTTCGGCCCCACTGTAGGCCGATCGGGTGAGGATAGCCGCCGGCGTGGCCGAGTGGTTAGCCGGCCGGGCGCCGACCGGGCACGCCGAACGGGCGCCGCAGGACTCGGCCGGGTGGCGAACCGGCCGAATCCGGCGGCATTCCTAACGCCCGTCCGCACCCGCCGGCCGTCGGTAGCTGACGCTGAGGGTCCCCGAGGTGGCGCCATGCGAGCGGTGGTACGGCTCAGGCTGGGTAGCGCTTCGGTTCCTGCGTATAGACGCGCCCGGCCGGCGTTTCCCACCGATGCCAGCCCGGCCTTGGCTGGGTGACCCTCCAACCTGGTGCCTGTTTCACTCGGTGACAGGCGCGACTGCGCGCGCCCGCATTGCACGCGCAGGTCTTCCCGCCCTGGTCATACGGCAGGGCGTGCTCGAAATCCGACTCGCGGGCGTGCCGGTTGCAGGGCGGGAATGTGCACGTGCCGTCTCGGATCTGGACGAGGTGCCGGAGACGGTCACTCGGCTGGTAGCCATGCGACTCATATCGGTGGTCGCACTCCAGGGTCGGCACCGGGTCCAGGCGCACGGTGAACTCCCGGTCGCCTGGAAGCTCGAGCCTCCAGGTGCCGAAGCCGTCAGAGGCGGCCGGGCTGCCGCGCGGGATGAAGGACCAGGGCCTCGCGTGACTCCTGGGCACGGAGAGGCTCGGGAGAGCGTTGGCGGGAATCGTCAGGTTCAGCCGGGCCGGCATCGCGATGAGAGACGCGGCCGGGCCGGGCGGGGGTGACTTTCGCGCCGGGCGGGCGCACCCATGGCCGATGGCGTATCCCTCGCCGCTGGTAACCGTCACGCACACCTCGGTGCCCGGGCTGGCGGCCGCGGCGGCGGCCAACTCCCGGGCCAGGGCCGGGTCCAGAAGGCCGAAGCCGTGGATTTCGCCCGGCCGTTCGGCGAGCCCGAGCAGGGTCGTCAGCGGCACGATCAGGTCGGCCGGGCGCCGCTGACGGGGCTGTCCGGTTGGGGCCAGACCGGGCGGAGGGCCGGGGTCGCCGGAGCCGGGGTCGCCATCGCCATCGTCGTCAGGGTGGCTGCCGTCGTCGTCATCAGGCTCGTCATCCTGACCGTCGCCTGGGTCGCTGCCATCATCGGATTCGTCGTCGTCGTCGCCGTGCCCGCTGCGGTCGAGGACATCATCGGTCAGGCCGGCCGCCGCTATCCGCCGGTCGGGCGACACGCCGTTGATCAGGTCCAGGAAAGCACCGGCCCGCAGCACGTCCATCGGCGTCTCGCCGAACGCGCCCGACTCGATGTACTCCTCCGCCCGGGCGTTGACGCTCTGCATCGCAGCCAGCGCCTCATCGGGCGGCAGGTCGCGCCCCGACAGGCCAGCCGTCCCGGCCTGCTCGCGAAAGAACGAAACCCGCGCGTCCCGCTTCTGCGCCTGCTCTCTGCGCCGCTCGGCTAGCCCGGGATCCACGGTCAACGCCGCCTGCTCAGCCAGGCGCACCACCTGCATGTAGGTCTTGTCCGCCAGTTGATCCACGACCAGCGCCTCAGCCTCGGCTGCGTCGGCGTCGGTCAGGTTCTGGAATGTCTCAACCACAGCCCGGGCCTTGGCCGCGGTCAGGGTCCCGTCGTCGAGGCGGGAGCCGATGCCGGGCAGTCGCGCCCCCGCTCCCAGGCCAGCGACGCAGTCGTCTCCGCCGACTGGGTCGAGCACGCCAGCGCTCCTGCCAGCTCGTAACGCAGTGACGGTGACCAGGTCTCCGGCAGGTCGCCGTGATCCGCACCGGGCGACGGAGGGGCCTCGCGGCGCATCACCTCCCGGATCACGCCGAGCTTGGCCCCCGCAGCCCACGACTCGACTGCTGCCCAGGCCCGGAGCATCCCGATCAGCTCGTCACTGGTCGCCCCCGGGCATCGCCGTTCGGGTCCCGACAGCTCGTCGACGAGCAGGGCCATCCGGCCAGAAGGCCTCGGTGCGACTTGCGAGTCGTCCCACGCGAACCCGGCCAGCCGAGGGTCCGGACCCAACGGAGCCGGATTCGGATCCGGGACCGGGGTGCCGGAAGCCGGACGCGCCGGCTCGGGATCGCCGTCCTGGCCCGCGTCCTCCCCGTCCTCCTGCCCCGGCTGCCAGTCCACCATGATCTCCGTTCGATAATGATCATCTCAAGCATTTCTTATTCGAATTCTACTCCAACTAAATTCCCTATGCTGCGGCAGGCGCTTACCTTAGAGATACACTTTCCTTACCCAGGCTGCCTCTCGAGCGTCGCCGCATAGTCGCTGGCTGACTGACGCGAGGCCGCCGCTGTCATGCAAGCTGATGCTTGCTGCAGGGGTAAGTTCAAGATCGATCATTCCGAACGGTCGCGTGCTTCGCGTTGATCCGGCGGCAGACAGCCGTACAGGGGGCAGGCGACGCGGAGAGCCGCGCCCATCTCCGCCCAGTCAAGCGCCGAACTGGCGCGGGCGGTCTGACGACTGGCGGCACGCCACGTCCGTACGGGGACTTGAACCGGACCCGGCCCGGAGCCGTTGCCCAGGGTGAGACGTATCCGAAACTGGGTGCCGACACTGGGAGGTGACGAGTGCCGGTCGACCGCCCCGACCCCGCCGACGACCCCGGTGAACCCGGCCACCGTTCCGTCCCTGATGACCCTCAGGCACCCGACGCCCCACCACTGCCGCTGGACCAGGTCAATCGCGTCACAGTCCACCGCGCCAACCGAGCCGAAGTCGAGCACGTCTACGCCGCCCACCAGGAGAGTAGGCGTGCTGATACCCCCAGTCCGCCCGCCGACGCGGACGGACCCCGCGGCTCATGGGACGAGGCACTCCCATCGCTGCGAGCTGCCTGGGAACAGCATCAAGACCGGTATCCAGAACGAGAGCGAGCTACTCCTCAGACCCACACCGACGGCTCCTGGTCATCCGGCGAAGCCCGCAGGCTCACGCCCGAACAGAACGCCGAAGCCACCAAGGCCTGCGCCGACATCCACGACGAGGGGGAACGAGTCATCCTTCCGGCCATGCGCCAGATCGAGGCCGCCGACCCCAGCCGCGGCCTTGCCGGCGTGGAACACATGCTCAAGAGGCGAAGACCGACTCAAAGAGAAGATCGCCGATGCGCTCCGCGGCCGTCGGAATCCATCTGTCGCCCGCGAGGCGCTGGATAGTGCCGGACCCAGTGCGATTCACCTTCACCTACAGCCCCGATGGTTACGCTGATGGTGTGCTCGCTGACGTCGAGCGCCTCAAGGAGATCGGACTCGAGGAGATCAAGCTCAAGAACCTCTGGTCGAGCAGCCAGTACAAAGGGATCAACACCAATGGCGCCGGCCAGAGACTGGCCTCGGATCGAAGTGCAGTTCCACACGCCAGCGAGCCTGGAGGCCAAGGAACTCACGCACAAGGCATACGAACGCCTACGTCGCCCAGAACGAACGTCACCAGCTCGAACGCAGAGAGCTTGAGGCATTCCAGCGTCGGGTAAACGCACCCCTTGACACTCCTCCTGGCACTACCGAGATCCGAGACTTCCCGGAGAGGAATGACGATGGCTCAGACGATCACCTACTACGCGATCATCGATGAGGTCAGCAGCCGCGACCGCCCCGGCGGAGTCCTGCGTCGTGTAGTTGACGACAACGGTCAAGTTGACGAGGCGTTCTCGCGTCAGCTGACCTGGGAATTCTCGTCCCTGCTCTACGCGGCCGAGCGCGGCGACACCATGTTCGAGTTCGTCGCGATCACCGAAGACGAGGCCGACCGGATCGTCGCGCGGATTCGGCGAGACCAGCCGGAGCCGACGGAGTAGGTCATCCGCGCATCAGCGCGAGCAACCCGATTCAGCCGGCTGCGCAGTAAGGTAGGACCGAAATCCGCGACGAAGCCCGAGACGGAGCGACAGACAGCTATGTCCGAAAGGCCTAAATCGGGGCATGACTCCCTGCATCTCTCTGATCTAAAGAGGCTCGATACCGGGACGGCGCACATAGCCCGGGTCTACGATTACTGGCTCGGCGGGAAGGACAACTTCGCCGCTGACCGGACCGCCGGCGACGAGGCTCTGGAAGCGTTCCCCGGCCTGATCTCCTCTGTCCGCGCCAACCGCGCCTTCCTCGCCCGTACCGTGCGCTACCTGGCCGGGGAACGGGGAATCCGGCAGTTCCTTGATATCGGTACCGGCATCCCCGCGTCGAACAACACCCACCAGGTCGCCCAGTCCGTTGCCCCGCGGGCGCGGGTGGTCTACGTCGATAACGACCCGATGGTCCTAGCTCATGCCCGTGCCCTCCTCGGCAGCGGACCGCACGGCGCGACTGACTACATCGACGCGGACCTGCGCGACACCGGCAAGATCCTTGAGATCGCGGGCAACACGATCGACTTCACCGAGCCGGTCGCCGTGATGCTGATCGCCGTGCTCCACCTGATCCGCGACGAGGACCACCCGCGGCAAATCATCGAGGAGCTGATGGCCGCCGTCCCGCCCGGCAGCTCGCTGTCGATCTCGCACGTCCCCAACGACATGCACATGGGCCAGATGTCCGACATGAGCGACCGCCTCAACCGGCTGCTCGCCCAGCCGAGCACCTACCGCAACCGGGCCGAAGTCACCAGCTTCTTCGACGGACTTGAGCTCGTCGAGCCGGGAGTGACCCCGATTCAGCAGTGGCGCCCGGATACCCCGGAGGAAGCGAGCGCGGTCGCCGCGATGTGGGGCGGCGTCGCCTTCAAGGCATAGACATCCCGCCCCAGCGAGCGGGAATGGTAACCGGACGTTCGAGAGGAACGCGCGGTGCCAGCTGACCGTGCTGGAGGGACTCTGATGCTGTTCGGAGCGGCCAACATCAACCTGGGAGCGCTGGGCATCCCGGACGTGACCGGGTACCGCGAGCACCTCTACCAGGTGACCGCCGGGAAGATCGTGTTCCCGTCGGTGAACGGCCCGATCCCGGCGGCGTGGCCGACGACCCCCACGGGCGTCACCGGGTTCTACACCATCTACCCCAATCCGGACCAGCTGCTGGCCGGCCAGCTGGACGAGACGCTGCGCGCCTGCGTCGGCAGCGCCCCGCCGCAGGGCGGGGTGCTCACGGCGTACGCCGAGGCCGACGGCGACGCCCCCAACGGCGGGCAGTTCGCGCCACTGGGGCTGACCAAGGCGAAGCTCCTCCAGGTCCACGTCCACCTGCAGGCGCTGTGCCGCGGCAGCCGGGTGAAGTACGGCTCGGTGATCTGCGGGACCGGTCTGGACCAGGTGCTGTTCTGCCCGCCCGGGCTCGACTTCTACGCGCTCGACTGGTACGACAACTGGAACCCGCCGCTGATCCAGGCGCTGAACGCCTGGCGCGAGAACCTCGAGCAGCACGTCCAGGAGTCGCCGGTGCTGGCGATCGCGGAGACGAACAGCAACGTGCCAGCGCAGCGTCCGTCGTGGTTCGCCACGGTCTACGGCTGGCTGGCGGGCTACAGCGCCGAGAACGGCGGCCGGGCACTGGGCTACTGGAGCTACTGGCGCACGGACGCCGGCGTCGGCAGCCTGTCCGGCCCATGGCTGCCGGACGACGCCGCGACGATCGCCGCGCTCACCCGGATCGCCGCTCACTGCAAGAGGGACATCTGAAGAAATCGCGTCGCTCTTCGTCTAACCGGCTTCACAAGTTTTTCGACTTCGCTCAATCCTCGTGTGACTTCCGGGCCTCCTGATGGATTACTTGGTGACGGTCCAACACCGGAAGGAGGCCCTTTGAGCGATCCCGAGCGACGATTCACTGGGTTGTACGACCAGTACTACCGCAGGGTCTTGCGGTATGCCCTCCAGCACGCGGACCAGCCGTGCGCCGAGGATGTGGCGAGCGAGACATTCCTAATCGCGTGGCGGCGGCTGGCCGACGTTCCCGAGCCGCCGCTGCCGTGGCTGCTCGGCGTAGCGCGCAACCTGCTGCGCCAGCAGTTCGGGCAGGCAACCAGGCAGCAACGGCTCGCCGATCACATCTCGGCGCTGACCACCGAGGCTGACCTGCTGGCGTGGGACGCGGGGGAGCACGTGGTGGAGCGCGCCGCTGCGCTTGACGCGCTCGGCGCGCTGCCCGGCGACGACGTTGAGACGCTGACCCTGATCACCTGGCACGGCCTGTCCGCGATCGAGGCGGCGGCGGTGGTCGGCTGCTCGCCGCACGCGTTCACGGTCCGGCTGCACCGGGCGAGAAAGCGGCTCGGCGAGTCGCTACGGCGCGTCGACCAGGCCAACGCGCGCACCCCGGCGGCACCCGCCGTCGGCCGGATTCCCCAGCCAAGCTCATCCACCCGAAGGGAAAGATAGCCATGAACCTGCGTGAAGACTCGCTGAAGGTCGTCGCCGACCTGCAGTCGGCCAGCCTCGACCGGCTGGCAGAAGAGGGGTACGCACGGCGCCGGGCCGGCGACCTAGCCCGGCTGCTGTCCGAGCCGTCCGGCCAGGGCCGCCGCGATCGCCATCTCACGGTCGTCCGGGTACCGCGCGGCCGTGTCCTGGCCGCCGCCGGAGCCGTCGTGGCCGCCGCCGCGGTCGCGGCGGCGGTGATCCTGGTGCCGTCGACGCCCGGCCACCCCGCCTCAGGTCCGGGCGCCCAGAGTAGGCAGGGCACGCAGGCCGCCGGGCTGCCGGCCATCTTGCTGACCGCCGCCCACGTCGCGGCCGGACGCCCGATGGCGACCGGAACCTACTGGTACGTCAAGGAACGCGACTTCGAGCCGACAGCGGCGTCGTTCGCGGGCCATCACCGGCCGAAGGGCACGCCGCCCCCGAAGGGGCCGCAGTTCGGCGCTTCCTTCGCGGCGACCCAGGAGACCTGGACCGGCGCCAACACGACCCGGACGATCGTAAACGAGAACCTGGTGTTCAGCTTCGCTACCGCGGCCGACAGGGCGAGGTGGCAGGCGGCAGGCGAGCCTCGGCTGGCCGGTCCGGCCGGGTTCGGTCGCACTGGGCCGGTCACCAGCAACTACGATTTCGGCGGCTACTCGTACAACATCGGCGCCATCAAGGTCAGCCTGGCAAGCGCAGGTAAGCTGCCGACCACCCCAGGGAAGCTCGACAAACTACTGCGCGCCGCGTGGAACAGCCTGGACAGCCAGCAGCGGGCGGCGACCGTGGGACTGCCGAACCCGAGCTATGGCCAGTACCTCTTCCAGGTGGCGAGCGCGCTTCTCACAGGCCCGGTCACCCCAGCGACTAAGGCCGCGGTCTACGAACTCCTGGCCAAGCAGCCCGGTCTCACCGGCGCGGTGAAGGTCATCGACCCGCTCGGCCGGGCGGGAACGGCCATCGGCGACGGCAGCGGAGATTACCTGATCATCGACCCGGCCACCGCTGACGTGCTGGACCTGACCACCTATCCGGTCCACCCAGGGGCCACCGTCACCGCGGACTCCGGCGGTACCGAGGCCTATCTCGCGATGGGCTGGACGAGGCAGATCGGTGTTCCGGTCGGCTCGTAAGCCCACGCCTCTTAGTGGCAAGGATGCTCGCCTCGCCCTCTCATCTCCGGGAGCTAGGCGAGCATTCGCCGTGCGGCCGCGCTGGTCGCGTTGTTCTACTCACCTTCTCACGGGATGATGACGACCCCGAGCAACCGGGCCAGAGGATCAGTTTCCCGTCTCAGCGAAGGTGTCGATGCCGTCGACGAAGCCGAGGACGGCCTTCGCCAACTCCTCGGGGGCCTCCATCGCGGCGTAGTGGCCGACGCCGTCGAGTTGGACGGAACTGATCCCCGACGACGCGGCCTGGGACATGGTGCCGGCCGTGAATGGGCCGCCGCCCGCCCCGACAGCGAGCACGGGCACGGTCAGCCCGGGGGATTCGGCGAGGGCCTTGAGCTCGGGCCCCTCCCGAAGCATCGACCGGTAGAGGCCGATCGCGCCGACGTCTCAGCCGCGCAGGCGTACCTGAGCTGTTTGGCATCGACCAGTAGTCTTCTGGCCGCATTTCACGAGGCTGCTCTGCGCCCTCACGGTGGGAGCCGGTCGTGCCTTGAGGGGCGGCTGGCCACGCCCGGTTGGGCACCGTGGCGGGGGAGGGGATCCGGCGTCGACTCATGGAAGGGACTACCTATTCCAAAGATGTCACGGCTCGGGCTTCGGTCGCCTGAACAGTACGTCGTAGTCCGGCCCGGGTTCGTCCGGGTCCGGCGGGGGTTCCTCCGGCACATCAGAGGACGGCTCTCCGGTGCGTTCGATGAACGCAAGAAGCGGCATCGCCCACACCCAGACCGCGCCCATCCCGGCGACGCACGCCAGGCCCAGCGTCGAGACGAGCACGAGCTGCGGGCCGAACTCATGCGGCGGAACGTGCTGCCACCACAAGAAGAGGACAGCCAGGCCCTCGGCACCTCCCCCGGTCAGCATGCACAAGCAGGTGACGGCCATGGAGATGCCGTGTATCCAGGGCGGCATACCCGGGTACACGGGCAGGCCAGGGCGACGACGCCGTTCGTTTATGGCGGCTTGCAGCATGTCGGCTTGCAGCCGCCCCTGGACCGCGATCGCGAGGAACAGTACGGGGATGACGGTGGCCGCGACGACGTAGAAGTTCGTGTTGAACGGTGCCGGGTTGCTCGTCGATGCGAGCGCGATGCTGGTCATGTCTGCAAGCATGCGATCGTGCTACAGCACTGACAAGGAGTGCTTGCGTTATGTGATCAGTGGTGGCACTCGCCTACCCATCGGCGGTATTGGCGGACGAGGCGGACCGGCTGTTCTAGCCGTTCCGGCGACTCCCGGCCCCCGGGTCCGCCGGGATTCCGGGCGGACCCGGGCTCGGCCTTACGGGGCTGACGGCTGGACTAGTTGTAGCAGATGTAGTAGTGGCCGGTGGACTCGTTGGCGCCGTCGTTGGGGTCGGTGTCGCTCAGGGTGTAAGAGTCGTCTGAGCCGGGAAGTTCGATCGTCGTGGCCACGCCGACCGCGATCGACCACAGGGCCTCGGATGGGTTCGATGCACAGCCGCTTTCCCCCGCCGAGGTGCCGTCACCCATCCAGGAACTGTGGGCGTACTCCCTCCCGGTCGGGCATGCTCCGAGCGAATGGCCGCAGTCGGCGGCGTATGACGACCAGACGCCGCCAGTGCTGGAGATTTCCCCTCCGGACATAATGTTCGCGCATTGGACGACGGTGCCGTTGTCGTCCTGGCAGTAGGCCTCGACCTGGCCCTGGATGAGGACCTGGTCACCGGAGACCTTCGTGTTGAGGTCGACGCACACGATTGCCTCGTGATAGTCGTCGTCGGTCCCGAGGATGTCGCACACGTGCGCCTGATTTCCGGCACTGGCGTCGAGGATGCCGAATCCGTCGGGGCCGGTAGCGGCACTGGCAGTGGTGGTCATTCCCACAAGGGCAACCGTCGAGGCTAGGAGGGCGAGTCCGGCCTTGACGGCAGCTCTGGTGATGCGCATGCGCTCTCCCGTGCGAGACGTTACGAATGTTCCGTCCGGTTGTATGACACCGCATCGACGTATGTCATCGCGTAATCGAGAATGCGCCAGCGGATCTTCAGAACTTTCCGTGTGCGGCTTGGCTCAGTGCCCGGTAGAGCAGACGCTGATCGCCAAGGCGATGGCGCAGCTCATGCTCCAGGCCGCCGATGGGATAGAGGTTCTGCGGAGCTCGAGAGTCCTTGTACGGGGCTGACGCGAACCGTCCCAGACATGCCTGGCTCAGGTCCGCGAGCCGGATCACCTCAGAACGCGGTAGGTCCGCGGCGCATTCGACGCGCACAATCCCGGCCCAAGGTGCGCCTGGAGCACACGGGAGGCGCAGGTACCAGCTGTGCCGGTCCCATGAGGTCCCCATGAGGAAGACCGGAGTGCGCTGACCCGGGGCGAGCTTCCCCACCAGCGCGTTGAGCTCAGGAGGCAGGTAAGTACTGTGGTGCGACTTGATGTATCCGAGGGCGCGAGGGAGATGCTGGCGACCGCGAAGCGGTCCGTCGATGACGAGCAGATCGTCGTCAGCCGGCAGGCCATGGCCGCATGGCCATGCACCGACGAGCGCGCTGCGACCGCGGTGACCATCTCAACCTCGGCCAGGCGACGCTGCAGTCCCTGAGAAAGCCGCGCCATAAGCGGGACGCCCGCCGAGCCGCTCCCGATGTAATGCGCTTGGTAGCGGCCAGCCCGGGTGACGATGTCGCTCGCGTGGCGCGCGACCGAGAACAGACCGCGCCGCATCTCCGCCATCACCAGATGCGCCTGCTCCCCAGAGCAGCACACCACGCCAGCCCCGTAGGAGGCACACAGGGCCGCCGTCGCGTCGGATGACGGGGCGCCGTCCGGGACCTCATCGTCGATCCAGACGCGAGCTTCAATCCGGCGCACACCATCGACAAAGAGGATCGCCGCCGGAAGCGCGCGGTCCGTCGTGGCGTCGATTGCCTGCCACCTGCTCGCGGGCAATTCCACGTCGACCGCGACGGTCGCGGTGGATTCCTGCAGTTGCTCTTCGAGCTCAAGGCTCGCGCCGTACGACGGATCCCAGCCATCGACGGCGAACCGCATTGGCTGCCCGGCCGAGTCCGTCCCATCCGCCGGAGGCGCGATGTCGCTGATCATGCCGTGAGCTCCTCCTCGTCCACGACGGCGAGGCCCTCGCGGGCAACAATTGACGTCCGCGCGTTCCTGCTGACCCGATACCTGACCGGGACGCGCTCGGCGAGCGCCGTCACGTGGGTGACGACGCCGACCATGCGACTCCCCTGGGCGAGCGTCTCCAACGTGGTGGCCACGACCTCCAGGGTCTCGCCATCTAGGGTGCCGAATCCCTCGTCCAAGAAAATGGAATCAAGCCCTGCCGCGCCTGCAGTGGCCAGCGCGCTGATCTGAGATGACAAGGCAAGGGCAAGCGCCAGAGACGCCTGGAAGGTCTCGCCACCGGACAGGGTGCGCACCGATCGCTTCGCATCCGCGTCCGCGTGGTCGATGACGAACAGGTCGCCCTTGTCGTGAGTGAGATCGAACTGGCCGTTCGTCAGCGCGGCAAGAGTCTCCGAAGCGGCCGTGACCAAATCGTCCAGTGCCTCGCTGACCAGCCACTGCGGGAACTGCCTGGCCTGCAGCAGGTTGCCGAGCATATGCGCGACCTGCTGCTCCTCCTGGGCGGTCCGCTGCTTCTGCACCAGGTCCGCGGCCTCAGCGCGCCGCTCCTTGATACGGCTCGTCCTGGCTCTGGCACCTTCGAGTGCGCTCGCCACCGCGGCGGCCGCCTTCTCCGGGACCGCTCCGGAGGCGAGCTCGATCCCAGCGCTGGCTAGGTCTCGGCTCAGCTGGCTGGTCAGTTCCGCAATGCTCGCGCGGGCGAGGTCGGCGGCGCGTTCCGCCGTCGTCGCCTCCTGCTCGCGGAATTTCGCCTGGTCCTGCCCCCAGGTCAATAGGACCATCCAGGCGTCGAGAAGGCCTCGGCCGTCAAGCACCGGTGCGCCGAGAGCCACCACACTGTCGCGGGCGGCCGAGAGCTGGGAGCGTGCCTTTTGCTCTTCGTTCCTCAACGCCGCAAGCGCCTTATCTGCGGTGATACGCCGTTGACGTGCCGCATCCAGGACCGTCTTGGCCTGGTCGGCCGCCGTCTCCAGGCGTTTCAGCAGGGCCAGCCGCTCGGTTATCTGCTCGTCGTTCGGTGCGCCCTCAAGCAGCGCGTCAAGTTCACTGATGCGGGCGGAGACCTGACTCAGCCGGGCTCGGGCACGCTGGTCGTTCTCCGAGGCCGTCTTCGCCTCCTCGCGAAGACAGACGAGAGCTCGCTCAGCCTCGCCGAACTCGGCTGCGAGCTTCTGATACTGATCGGCGGTGGCGGCTTTGGCTGCCTGCGCTTCCGTCAAGACGGCGGCCCGTGCGTGGGCCTGCTGCCCCGCCCACTGGGCCAGTGCCGTCCACCCGGCGGCCAAGTTCGTGTCATCCACCGGCGGCGCACCCAGCTCCACGAGAGGGTCTCGGGCAGTCCGCAGCGCATTCCGGGCACTAGTCAGTGCGGCCTCGGCCTTGGCTTCCTGCTCTACCGTTCCCCGATGGCGTTTCCTCGCCGCTTGCGCTTCGCTCCTGGCTCGTTCAGCGGTCTGCTCCGCCGTCAGCCGGGCCTGCGTCAGCGCCGCGACCTCGGCGAGCGCACGAGCAAGCTCGTCGTCACTGATTGCGGCCTTGGCGTCGGCGACCGCATGGACGGCCGACAGGGAGAAATGAGCCAGCTGGCCGGACAGCAGACTGGTCAGGTGGCTGGCGAGAACTGTCCGTCGTTCGGCACGGGCCCTGAGGTTGGCGTCGGCTTTGGCGGCGATGGTGTCGGCCGCGCGAAGAGCGGAACGGGCCGCGTTCACTGCGCTGTCCGCCTCAGCCAGGTGCGCCCGAGCCGCATCGACCGCGTGAGCTTCGAGCGGGGTGGGAAGGGTCAGCACGCTCTGCTCGCATACCGGGCAAGGCTCCCCAGCCACCAAGTGCGGACGCAGACCGGCAACTACATGGTCACGCCGCGCCTCCTCTAGCTCGGCCTGACGCTGGCGACGTGCTTCCTCCCCGGAGGCCAACGCACCCTCGGCTCCTTCCAGCGCGGTGGCGGCCCCGTGGGCGGCACGCTCGGCGGACGCCAGGTCAGCGAGAAGCGTCCGCAGTTCGCTGAGGTCACGAGCCGCCTGGCCGAGGGATGAGTCCGGTGCAGCGGCAGCGAGCGCCTCGCGGGCTGCGGCGTCGGCCTGCTCTGCTTTTTCCAGGGCGTCGACCGCGGTTTTCGTGGCCCGCGCGGCGGCCGCGCGTTGCTCGTCCAGCTCGGTAACGCCTTGGGGGATCGACACGGCCGCGAACCTGGAGTACTCGCCGGTCAGAACGGTGACGCGCTCGGCGGTGGCCTGGGCGGCGCGGAGCGCCTCATCGCGTCTGGCCCGCAAACCATCTACGGAGCCAGCGGCGCTATCCACCGCAGCTGAGGCGCGTTCCGTCTGCTCGCCGAGCTTCGTAACCTCGGCGACCAGCCCCGGCATGCCGGCCTGGAGGCGGGCGTGCTCAGCTCGGCGCTCTTTGGCCAGCTCGAGTGGCGCCCGCTGCGGGCCGCGGGAGAGCTCGTCACGGGCGGCGGTGTCGGCGCCCTCGGCAATGTGCTCGGCGCCCTTCAGGTTTTCCAGCTCAACCCGGCCCGCCGCGAGGTCAGCATCCAGCTTCTCAACCCCGACCGGAACCCGCAGAGCGGACAGTCGTGCCTGCTGGGCGCGCGAGCTCCTGAAGCTTGCCCTCAGCGGCCTTCAGCTCCTCGCGCCGAGCGCTGATCAGCGGCAACGTCTCCGTTACCCGTTCGCCGAGGCCGACCAGGGCTACCTCAGCCGCACGCGTGATCTTCTCGGCTTCGGCGGTGGCGTCGGCGTAGCCGAGCAGTTCTTCACCGTAGGTGGCAGCGCGCTGCTCGGACACGTTGGCGCGCTGGTTCGCCTTCATCATCATCAGCCGGTAGTGCTCCGCACCAAGTAGCCGAAGGAGGATCTCCTGGCGTTCACTCGGCTTGGCATGCAGGAAGTCGGCGAACTGCCCCTGCGGCAGGACCACGCACTGAATGAAGTCCTCGTACTTCAGGCCGAGCAGCTTCTCCACGGCGGCGTTGACACCGTCGATGTCCTTGGCCATGGGGAAGGTCTGGTCACCAGGCTGCGCCGAGCCGTGCGGGTCCGCGAGTCGCTCCAGGCTCGCGGCACGCTGATTGACGGTGGTGGCAGTGCGGCGCAACTCTCGGCCCACGACGTAGCGCTGCCCGTCGACCTCGAAGATGAGCTTGACGGTGCCACGGGAAACGGTAGGAGCAAGCGCCAGGGACACCATGCCCTTGCGGCCCCAGCGGGGCACCGACCCGTAGAGCGCGAACGTCATCGCGTCGATCACCGTCGACTTACCCGAGCCGGTCGGGCCCACCAGCGCGAAGAAATCCGCGTCGGTGAAGTCGACGTGCGCTTCGTCGCGGAAGGAAGCGAAGCCGTGCATGTCGAGGATGATCGGGCGCATCGTTAGATCCCTCTTCCCCCGTTAGCCCGCTGCCGACAGGTCGGGACTATCGGCGCTGGTGACGTCGTCGTGCAATTCCCCGAACAGCGTCGCGACCCGAGGGTCGCTGACGTTACGGGTGGCGCAGAAGTCCCCGAACAACTGGGCGGGCGTTCGCGTCGTGCGATCCTCCCCGGAACCCCGTCTCTTAGTAGATCCCTGGTCCGCGAACTCCGGGTCGATGCGTACTTCGAGCGCGTTCGGCAGGACCGCCATGGTTTCGTCACGAAGCCCGGCCCGGGTCGGCTCGCGCAGGTACACCCGCAGGTAGTCGTCACCGAATCCGCCGGCCAGGGCCTGCAGTTCAGCAAGCGTGCCGTGGACGGTCCGAAGTCGCCGACCAGACGTGATCGGGATGTCGGTGACGCGCGCCGGGATTCCGGGGGCCGCCTCGACGAGGCACACGACGCTCGTGTTGTCCTGCTCGCCGAAGTCGACCGCGAGCGGCGAGCCGCTGTAGTGCACCGGTGCCTGGGCGGGCAGGCTCTGCCGCCGGTGCAGATGGCCGAGCGCGACGTAGTGCGCCGAGATGGGGAAGATCGACGCCGGAACGCTGTACTCGAAGATCGACTGAGCGGGCCGCTCACCGCCGCCAAAGACGCCTCTGACGCAGGTGACGTGCGACATCACGATGTTGACCGCGTCGGCGCTGAACCCGCTCGTCAGCGACGTGACGATCTGGCGGACCATCTCGTCGTAGGCGCGGGCGTTCTGCGAGGGGGTGTTCGCGACGATCTCAGCCGCGCGCACGGCGTAGCGCTGGGACAGGAACGGAAGGATGGCAACCTGGGCGTCCGCTCCGTCAGAGCGGGAAGCGAACCGGACCACCCCGCCTTTCTCCGGAGGGCGACACATTCCGGCGAGGGTGATCCCGATCTCGCCCATGAGCGGCCGGTACGCCTCGAAGGTCGGCCCGTGGTCGTGGTTACCCGCGATGACGATGACCTGGGCACCGGTCTGACGCAGCCGCAACAGCGTCCTGACCACCAGTTGCTGGGCAGGCGCGGTCGGCGCTGTCGAGTCGTAGACGTCGCCAGCAATGAGGACGGCATCGACCTCATTGGCCTCGGCGATGCCGACGATCTCGTTCAAGACGGCCTTCTGCTCGTCCAGGCGGTCGCGGCCCTTGAGCGTCTTGCCGACATGCCAGTCGGCGGTGTGCAGGAACTTCACGGCCTTGGTGCGCTCCTTCGCGAGGATCGTTGCGCGGCGAGGGGTCAGAAAGGAGGGATCTCGTCGTCGTCCGGCAGGCGCGACAACACGCTCGCGGCCGGTCGGTCCGGCGAGCGAGGCGGCTCGGCGCACTCCGACAACCGCGTCGCCCAGGCGGGGAACGGGAACTCGATCGCGAGCGGCACCGGGATCTGCGGCTGGGAGACAAACATGGCGCCCGGCTTCGCGATGGTGGCCCGCAGGCGCTGGGAAGCCGGCAGGAAGCCGTATTCGGGACGCCCCGCCTCGGCCGAGTCGAGACGGCCGACCACCCGGATCGCCGAGTTCGACACGATACGCCGCTCAACCTCGCTCGCCGTCTGCTGTGCGCCGATCAGAATGATGCCGAGGGAACGTCCGCGCTCGGCGATGTCGAGCAGGACGTCCTTGATCGGCGAGGCGCCCTCACGGGGCGCGTACTTGTTCAGCTCGTCGATCATCGTGAACAAGAGTCCGCCCGGGCCGGCGTCCTCCTTGCGGGCCGTCTCCGCCGCCAGCACGACGCCGACGACGAACCGCTGGGCGCGCTCGTGCAGATTGTGCAGATCCACGACCGTTACCTGCTGGTCCTGGGTCGAGATTGCCCGGCGCGGCGTTCCCGCGAGGTCGGCGCGGATGATGGCCGACAGCGGACGCAGCGACGAGCGGAGACGGCGGACGAACGCGTTCACCGTTCCAGTTCCGGTGACCGGGCCTGCCCACTCCTGCCGGGTGTCATCGTCCGTGAGCCGTTCGATGATCAGGTCGATCAGATCCTCGTACGTGGTCACGACCCTGCCGCCGATCCTCACCGCGCCCTGGTCGCCGTACGCCTCCGCGTCGAAGCGCAGTCGGTTGGCGACCTGGTGGATGACGATCGTGTACTGCTGCCGCTCGTCCTCGGCGTCGGCGAACACGTAGGGCAGGAGCTGCTGCTCGCAGAACTCCTTCGGAGTCCACCAGAACGCCTCGACGCCGCTCGTACGACCGGTGACGTTGGGCCGACCGGTCTGGTCGTCCGGGATCGGCGGCGCCCAGAAGCCCGCCGACGCGAACGGCTCGGCCGGCAGGCCGAGGACCGCGTACTGGGCTCGCAGATCATCGTCTAGGTGCACGTTGGCCTGGTCGAGGAAGAGCAGGTCCTCCCCCTTCACGCTGAACACCAACGCCTTCGCGTTGACCGCCCGTGCCCCCAGCGCGCCCGAGCGGAAGATGGAATGCAGCAGGAACAGCGCGAAGCTGGTCTTCGTCGCCACGCCCGAGATACCGCTGATCGACACGTGGGCGCCCCGCGTGCCGTCGAGGAACTCCATGTTGACGTAGATCGGGGATCCGTCTCGCCCCCGGCCGACCGGGACCTGGTTAGTCATCTGGTCGAAATAGAGAGCCCGATCCCGCTCCTGGCCCGTCGCGCGACGCACGACTCCGCCGGGACGCGGCGGCACGTAGATCTCCGGCTCCACGCGCGTGGTGCTGACCTCAGCGATCTCCTGCGTCCTGGCAGGCAGGACGCCATCGGAGATCAGAAAAACGTCTGAGCCGAAGCTAGCCCCCTCATGCCTAGCCCGAACCTGCGTGACGATCCCGCTGGTCGCCACGTGCCCGCCCCCAGGGAGATCTCGCACCGTGACGACCACATCGTCTAGCTGCAGGTAAGACGCCTCATCGAGAGCCACGGCGAACTGCAGGGGCGTGGAGTCTTCGGTCCCGGCGACCAGGCCCACCTCGTCCGCGGCGGCGTCATGCTGACCGTCAGCTCCGACGACACCGCGCTCAACGCTGATGGCCACGACGACTCCCACACGTGAAACGGATAGACATCCCAGAGGCTGGCGTTAACAACCTAGGCGGTGGGACCGACAGTCGAGCGCACAGATCGAGGCTGAAGCCGGCTCCGCCCCCTCCACCACACCAGCTGGCCGACGGCCGCCCGAACACACGGTCGTAACTTGTCACCATAGCCTCGCAGTCGTGCACCTGTCCCTCAGACCGTCACGCAATGGAATGTCAGAGCTGCCTTCTAGCCTTAAAGCCTTGATCGCATCCGCCATGATGGATTGATCGCAACCTCCGCCTTCACGACAGGCGGGCAAGCGCAGTCCGCTGGAGTTGACGCACCCTTGACCCTGACCGATCCCGCCATCCTCCCGCGCGCTATTCGCCTGGTGGAGTACTTGGAGGCGGTTCGCGCCCTGCGTGAACAGCCGATTCGGGACCTCGCCGAGTACCGGGACAAGCGCTGGTGGGCAGCGGACATTCCATCGCATCCGGCCTGCGTGGTCACGGCGACGGGTGAGGAGCCGTGGCTCCGGGTGTCCAAGGCGTCGGTTCCCGCGCCACCGCCAGTCCCATCCGCGCTCGCGCCGTACCTCGAGGTGGGGGCGACCGACCCGGAGCGCGAGCCAGCCCTTTCCGGCAACATCAGCCAGATCTTCGATGGAGAGTATGAAGAGCTGGAAGATCTCAGGGAACAGCTCGACGCGTACGTAACCGGACCGTGGCGGGAGTGGACTGTGAGAGCGCTGCCGGCGCTGCGCGCCCGCGCCCTGTACGACGATCTCTTCGAGCTTCGCCAGCGGCTGCAGCGCGACTCGGCGATGATCGAGCTCGTCTGGGGTAACGGCATCCTCAGTTGGATCACTGGTGGCGTGCGGATCGTGCACCCCTTGGTCACCACCCAGGTCCAGCTCTCCTTTGATGAGGAGACCGGCGCGATCTCGGTGGTGCCGGAGGCACTGCTCGAACAGCAGCACCACTTGGAGATCGACATGCTCCAGGGGCTGCGGCTGAACGGCTTTGACCTGCTCGTGGACGCGCGTGAGCGATTCCGAGCGGATCCCCTGGGACCGTTCGACCCGGACAACGGTCTGCTCTACGGGAAGCTGCTCGCCCCGCTCGGCCACGACGGGCAGGTGCTCGAGGCGACGACTCCGCCGCCGCCCACCAGCGCGCCCACGATCGCCGCAACCTGGGTCCTGACCGTCCGTCGCCGGGCCACGATGTACCGACGTTTTTTCGGCGACCTGAAGAACGCGCTCGACTCCGGGCAGCTTGAAGTACCCGCGCCGCTCGTCGCGGTGGTGGCCGACGAGCCCAGCGAGCTGGAACGAGAAAGCCTGGCCGCCGGCGACGGCAGCTGGCTCGACACCGCAGAACGGCTGCTTATGCCGCTGCCGACCAATCCGGAGCAGGAACAGGTCGCCACGCGCCTGGCCCAGCATCGCGGTGTCACGGTCCAAGGCCCGCCGGGTACCGGGAAGACGCACACCATCGCCAACCTGATCTGCCACCTCATCGGACACGGCAAGCGCGTCCTGGTCACGAGCCAGAAGGAGCAGGCTCTGAGCGTGCTCCGCGATAAGATCCCGGAGTCCGTCCGGGACCTGTCTGTCGCGGTACTCGGCTCGTCGACGACCTCGCTGGGCCAGCTCGAACAGTCCGTCCGGGCGATCTATGAGAACGCCGTCGCGCTCGACCGCGCCGCCGCCCGGCAACGAATCCGTGCGCTGGATGAGCATCTCGACTCCGTTCAGCGAGACGTCGGCGCGCTGCGGACCCGAATCTCGGCCTCGATCGCCCGGGAGCGGGACATCTTCACGCTCGGGTCGATCCAGTACTCGCCATCGACGCTGGGAAAGTGGCTCGCCGACCATGAGGTAGAGCTCGGATACATCCCTGACACCATCGAGCCCAACCTTCCCTGCCCGCTCAGCGCAGCCGAGATCGCGGACCTGTTCCGGCTCGTCCGCGAGATCACGCCGGAGGATAGGGTGGCCGCCAGGCGGCGGCTCCCCGCCGCCGCGGATCTGCCCACCCCCGCCGAGCTGGCCACGGCCACGGCCGAGCTGAGCGACGTGCGCGACCAATTGGCTGGGACCGAAGCCGCCATCCAGGACCGGGTATCGCTCGAGCGGTTGACCCCTGACGAACTCGGCATGCTGATCAACTGGGTGGAGCAGGCGGCCAAGCGGCTCGAACTCCTGGAGCAGCCCTGGCTGGCCGCCATCCGCGGCGAACTGCGCACGTCGTCGTTCACCGCGCTCTGGCACGACCAGATCCGGGCCATCGGCGAGGGCATCGGGGAGCTGGCCGCCTGGCGTAACCGGTTGCTCGGCCATCAGATCACCCTGCCCGGCGATGACGTCGAGCTGGGGGAAACCGCGCTCCCCGGCAAGGAACTGATCACCCAGCTCATCGAGATCCGTGACCGGCTCGCGGTCGGCAAGGGGATCAACAAGACCTTCCAGCGCGACCTGTTCCGGGTCAGGCTAGCCTGCCAGGTCGACGACGAACCGCCGCGGACGGCCGACGACGCCGATCTCTGCATCATCGAGGCGCGCACCCGGCGCCGCCGGCAGGAGCTGACCCGCCGCTGGAATGACGCTGTGGGCCGGGTCGGCGGCCCGCCTCTCAGCCCGGGCACTGGCCAGCCCGAGTACCTGCTCAGCACCCACGTCGATGCGCTGAAAGCCGCGCTCTCCTGGGAGGACGGCGAGTGGCGTGCCCTCCGGGACCGCCTGCAGCTGGCCGGGGTCCGTGCGCCGGTGGTCCCCACGTCGGCCGAGCTCGCCGCGCTGGCCAACACGCTGCAGGTCGCGGCGCTGCATGTGCGGGAGAAGGAACTGGCCGGGTGGCTGGACGCGGTGGCCAAGCGTCTGGCCGACGGAGCGGCCCAGCCGCAGGCCAGCCCCCTGTGGGAAGCCCTCCACCAGGGATTCACCAGTCATGCCTGGGATCAGTGGGGTCGCGTCGTCGATGAGGTCCGCCGGGTGAGCGGCCTGGCCGACGAGGTGGCCCGCTGCGACAGCCTGAGCGCCCGGCTGGCGATCGCGGCCCCGGTCTGGGCTGGCCGCATCGCCTCATCGGCTGGGCAAGAGACGGCCACCGGCCCGGTCGAGAGCGCTCTGCGCGCCTGGGAGTGGCGCCAGGCGGCGACGTGGCTGACGGCGATCATCCTCGCCGACGACCCCGGCGAGCTGCAGCGGAAGCTCGAATCGGCGCTGCAAGCCACGGCGAGGACCACCGCCGAGCTGGCCGCGCAGTCCGCCTGGCTCGCCGTGGCGGAGCGCCTCACTGACAGGGAGCGAAGGGGACTCACCGCCTGGCTCGACGCGCTTCGCCGGATCGGCAAGGGGACGGGAAAGTACGCCGCCCGCTGGCGCAACGAGGCGCAGAAGGCGATGACCGATGCGCAGACCGCCGTGCCAGTGTGGATCATGCCGGCCCACCGCGTGGTCGAGTCGTTCGGTCCGATGGCCAGATTCGACGTCGTCATCATGGACGAAAGCTCGCAGTGCGACATCTTCGGCCTGGCTGCGCTCGCCCTGGCGGACAAGGCGATCATCGTCGGCGACGATAAGCAGATCAGCCCGCAGGCCATCGGCACCGAGGAATCGTCGGTCCATGAGCTGATCATTCAGTACATCCCCGACCTGCCGCAGTCGTCCCTGCTCGACCTCAAGACCAGCCTGTATGACCTGGCCAAGATGCGCTTCCCGGGCGTCATCATGCTCCGCGAGCACTTCCGCTGCCTGCCGGAGATCATCGAATTCTCCAACCGGCTGAGCTACAACGGCGCCATCCTGCCGCTGCGCGAGCAGCCCGCCGACCCGTCCTGGCGCAGCGTCATCGACGTCCACATCCCGAATGGCTTCCGCGAGCCTGGAACCGACACCAACATCGAGGAGGCCGAGTACATCGTCGACAAGATCGCCGAGCTGTGCGACGACCCGGCCTACACCGGCAAGACCTTCGGCGTCATCTCCCTGCTTGGCGAGGCGCAGGCCGACCTCATCGAACACAAGCTGATCGCGCGTCTGGGCGAGAAGGAGATGGAACGCCGCCGCATCCGCTGCGGCAACGCGTATCACTTCCAGGGCGACGAGCGCAGCGTCATGTTCCTGTCCCTGGTCGTCGCGGCCGGCGAGGGACGCCGCATCGGGGCCATGACGAAGGAGTCTGACCGCCAGCGGCTTAACGTCGCGGCCAGCCGGGCCCAGGACCAGCTCTGGTGCGTACGATCGGTCTCGCTCGAAGAGCTGCATCCCGACGACGTGCGCAGCCAGCTAATCCGTTACTGCCAGAACCCGGAACGGGTGGACCAGGCCACCGCAGAGGCGGAGTCGAGCTTCGACTCCGACTTCGAGCGGGATGTGTTTCGGCACATTACGAGTCGTGGATACCGAGTCAGGACTCAGTTCCGCGTCGGGCGCTACCGCATCGACCTGGTCGTCGAGGGCGTGCGCGGCCGCCTGGCGGTCGAGCTCGACGGCGACGCTTACCACGGTCCGGAGCGCTGGGAATCCGACCGCCAACGGCAAGCCATCTTGGAGCGGCTCGGCTGGACCTTCTACCGAATCCGAGGGAGCGCTTACTACCGCGACCCAGACGCCGCCCTCACCGGTCTCTGGGATCGCCTTGAAAGCCTCGGGATCTGTCCAGTCAACGACTAAGTAAGAGAAGGCTGCGAGCCCCATGACTCGCCCCAATCTGGTTTCACACAGTGGGGCATGGCTGGGATTAGGCCTGGGGCTGCGGGTCCTCGGAGAGGCGCCAGGTCACCACGGGGGCGTGGCCTGGGTCGTAAATCTGCTGCTGGCCGACGGTGGTGCCGTCGCCGGTGTAATGGCGCCAGGCGAGGCCCCGCTCCATGAAGATGCCGATCTTGCCGTCGCAGATTGCGCAGACCGGCTCGGCTTCTCCAGTGGCGCCGGGATGGTCGTCGTCGGACTGGGCCACGTCCATCGAGTGGTCAAAGGCGTCCGGCTCGAAGACGCTCAGGAAGATGAGGGCCGCACTCAGTTGCTCGAATGTGGCCGCGGCGACGCGGTCGAGCCTCGGGTGCTGGCTGAGGGGCGGGAGACATGAGATGGCGGTGCGGTTGATGAGTCGCCTCGGACCGTTCGGGATAACGGAGAAGAGTAGCGATCAGCTCGGCGGGCCGATCGGACTGCGGAACCGGCGGTGACCTCTGGCTTTTCCTACTCGCTGGCGGGGTGGACCTCTCGGCGGCGGGCGCGGGAGTGGATCGCGGCGAGGGCTGAGTAGTTCACGCCGTCGGTGGTTTCCAGGTCCCAGATCATCTGCAGGTGGTCCCGCCAGGTGCTGGCGCCATCTGGCAGGAGGGACACCAGCATGGCGGCGGTGGTCCAGGCGGGGAGGATGACGAACTCGCCGGGGCGGAAGACCTGGGCGGCGGGCTCGCCGTCGACGACCACGCGGGCGAGGTACCTGTAGACGGCGTCGGGGGTGGCGGCGGGCGGGCCAGTGCGGGCGATCTGCTCGCCGGAGTTTTCGAGGCCGCGGACGGTGAGGTTGGCGAAGACGCGGATGACCTTCTCTGATGGCGGCCAGGGCGGGGCGGTCCGGCGGTCGAGGATGCAGTCGGCCAGCGCTATGCACTGGTCGACGATCAGGTTGCAGGTGTCGGCGCTCTCGGTGAGATGGATGCCCGCCAAGTTGCCTAGCTCGGCGTGGACGGCGTGTTCCAGCATCCGGTGGGTCAGTTCGTAGATGCGGGGCGGGAACAGGTGGGGCCACTGGGTTGGGCTGCTCATTTAAAGTGTCCATCTATAGGCGACCATAGTCGACTATAGGCTAGTGATGATGATTCGGGTGCGTGCGGTCTTTGACGGCTGTCCGATCGCAGAGACGGTCACCCAGTGAAGTGCGGCCGTCGCGAACGGCGGCCGCCGGCGTCTCCTCGGCCGCAGCCGGTGTCGCCGCGGCGGTGGATACGCTGGCGCCTCGCGATGGGCCGCAGTACCCCTCCAACCTCGGGGAGCGGTGCTGTCCGGGCTGGCCCAGACCGGCGGTCTTGGTCATGATGTCGGCAGTCCCTCTAGGCTGAAGTTGTGGATGTTGTTGGTCCGGCCGTTGTCGTTCATCTCGAAGCCGATGGCGATGGACCAGAGCCAGTCGGACGATTTGAGCCAGCCGTGACTTTCGGCGTTCTTGAACAGCGGGTTGAGCCAGAGTCGCGACACGTTGACCTGTCTGCCCTTGTCCCCGTTCGGCGCGTTCAGCCAGAGGTACGCGACGTAGCGCCACCGGGCTCCGTCGTGGCTGGCTTCCCAGCTCATGATGCCGAACCGCTTGCCGTCGATGGTGACGTCATCGCCAAGGCGACTGCGGTCGTTGACGCCAGGCCACGCCGTCCAGACCATCAGTTCGGTGTCCCCCTCGCGCTCGTGGATGCTGTGGTGGCTCTTGATTGGGCTGAACCAAATGTCGAGCGATTCGTTACCCTGGTACCCGCCTGCGATCCACGAGTCGAAGCTGACCAGAGGTGCGCCGTCGTGCTCTTGCTGCACCGGGAAGGTGTAGCAGGTGTCCTTGCTGCTGGCGCAGGTGGGCTCGCCCGTGGGCACGTAGCCGGCGATCATGCCCGGGAACTGCCAGCTTCTGTTGTGCAGGACGTTGGAGACGGCGAAGGTGGCATGGTAGCGCTCGCTCCTGACGCAGGTGCCGGCGCTGTCGATGACCGCCAGCTCGGTGTTCGGCAGCTTGATGCGCTCCCAGTCATTCGACCCGCACATGGGCTTGTTCCACTGGCCGACGACGCCGACTTCCGGCCGTGTTGACGCGCCTGCCGGGATCGCGATCAAGCCGAGCAGGCACAGTGCCGCGGCGATGGCGATGACCGCGATACCCGCGACGGCGCTGGCCGCTCCCGCGATATTCTTTTTCATTTTTCCCTCGGAACAGTGGTAACTCGCAGTACTCGAAGACTTGCTAAGACCCACAGTCGCGTTCTCCGGTTGCTGGAGGGCTCGCAACTGGTGGCGGGTTGGTAGCACTGCGAGCGCAAGCCGCGCGGCCCCGGTCCCTTCCGCCTGGGACCGGGGCCGCGGACGGGCGAGGTGCGGGTTGTCTCGCCCCGGGTGGTCACGCCGAGCAGTCGTTCACGCTGCTGTGCACCGCAAGATCGGGGCGGACCATGACCGTGTCCGTAACGTTCCGCCGGTCTCGTCACATACCTGTCACCCGACAGAAAAGCGCCGGAAGCAGCGCCGGCGGACGCTAGTGCCAATTATCTGTCGCGCGACAGATATTAGGGTCCGCTAGCCATCCAGGGGCAGCCATGACGTCCACCACGGAAACCACCGAACAGCCAGTTGAGCACGCCGACCTGGCGCGCTTCGGATACAGCCAGGAACTGCACCGCCGGGTCGGCAGCTTCGCGTCCTTCGCGGCGGGGTTCTCCTACGTCTCCATCCTCACCACCGTCTTCCAGTTGTTCTTCCTCGGCTTCGGATTCGGCGGGGCGGCGTTCTTCTGGACGTGGCCGATCGTGTTCTTCGGCCAGATGCTCGTCGCGCTGAACTTCGCCACCCTGGCGGCGCGGTTCCCGATCTCGGGCGCGATCTTCCAGTGGTCGTCGCGGCTGGCCGGGCAGACGTTCGGCTGGTTCACCGGCTGGGTCATGATCATCGGGCAGATTCTCACCGTGGCCGCGGCGGCCATCGCGCTCCAGGCGGTGCTGCCGTCGATCTGGTCCGGCTTCCAGGTCCTCGGCGGGGACCCGTCGCCCACCTCCGTGACCGGCGCGCGGAACGCGGTGCTGCTCGGCGTCATCCTGCTGGCCGTCACGACCGCGATCAACATCATCGGGATCCGGCTGATGGCGATTATCAGCAGCACCGGCGTCGTCCTGGAGATCCTCGGCGTCATCGCCATCGTGATCACGCTGTTCGCGCACGCCAAGCGCGGACCGTCGGTGCTGATGCACTCCACCGGCGCCGCCCCCACGCCCGGCACGCCCTACATCTGGGCCTTTCTGGCCTCCGGGCTGATGGCCGCCTACGTCATGGTCGGCTTCGACTCCGCGGGCGAACTGTCCGAGGAGACCCACGCGCCGCGCCGCATCACGCCCCGGACCATCATCCGCGCGCTCATCGTGTCCGGCGTCGGCGGGGCGCTGCTGCTGATCGCCGCGCTGATGGCCGCGCCCAGCCTCACCGACGGCAACCTCGCCAGCGTCGGCCTGCCGTACGTGGTCGAGGCGGTCTTCGGCGCGACCGCCGGGCGCATCATCCTGATCGACGTCGTGATCGCGATCATCGTCTGCACGCTGGCCTGCCAGACCTCCGGCGCGCGGATGATGTACTCCATGGCCAGGCAGAAGGCGCTGCCGTTCCACGGCGTCCTCGGCAAGGTCTCGCCGCGCACCGGGACGCCGATCGTCACCTCGCTCGTCGTCGGCGTCGGCGCCGCCCTAGTCCTCGTCGTCAACCTCGGGCAGAGCGCCGTGTTCACCGCGCTGTCCAGCCTCTGCATCGCGATGCTGTACCTCGGCTACCTGGGCGTCACCGCGCCGCTGCTGCTGCACCGGTTCAGGCACGCCCGCGGCCACGCGAGCGCCGCCACCGCGGAGGGGACCGATGAGCACGGCAAGCGGCTGTTCAGCCTGGGCAAGTGGGCCATCCCGGTCACCCTCGTGGCGGTCGTCTACCAGGTCCTCGCCGTCGTTAACCTCGCCTGGCCGCGCAGCTCCGTCTACGACCTGACCGGGCACACCTGGTGGCTGAAGTGGAGCGCCGTGCTGTTCATCGGCATCACGCTCGTCGTCGGCTACCTCGTCCACCTCCGGCTGCGCGGCGGCAAGGTGCACATCCCGCACGCCTGGCATCACCAGCCCGCCGCTGCGCCGGCCGTCGCGTTGGCCGAGCCGGAAAGCGCCTGAACCCCCACCAGGAAGGGAGCACTCAACCCGTCATGGCCACCGCAGCCTCGGAGCACGAGACCGACACGGTCGCCCTGGCCCGCGCGGACGCGCGGGCCCAGGGCGGCCGGGTCGCTGACGCGATGCCCTACCTGCCCGCGAGCAGCACGCCGTACCCGCCGCCCGGTGTAGAGCCCGGCGCGCTCACCTGGTCGGAGACCGTCGCGGGGGGCAACTACACCCACAAGGTCGTCGCGCGCGGAACGCGGGTCCGGCTGGAGGACGTTGCCGGCCGGGCGTGCGCGCACGTCCTCCTCTACAACGCCCTGGAGCCATGGGAGCGGCTCAACGTGGCCGACACCGTCAAGATCGGCTGGCAGGCGTACCCCACCACCGGGCACCTGCTGCTCTCCGGCGACGGCCGCGTGCTGGCGACGATCGTCGGCGACGACTCAGGGCGGCACGACGCCCTCTGCGGCACCAGCACGGCCGCCGCCAACCGGGCGAAGTACGGCGACTCGGCTCCCCAGGGACCGAGTCCGTCGGGCCGGGAGCTGCTGGTGCTGGCGGCGGCCAAGCACGGGCTGGCCCCGCGCGACCTGCCGCCGTCGGTCTCGTTCTTCAAGGGCGTGCGGGTAGAGCCGGACGGCGGACTGGCCTTCACCGGCAGTGCCGGCCCGGGCAAGACCGTCGAGCTGCTGGCCGAGCTTCCGCTGATCGTCCTCATCGCCAACGTGCCGCACCCGGTCGACCCGAGCCCGGCCTACACCTGCGGCCCGCTGCGGGTGCACGCGTGGCGCTCGGTGCCGACGACGCCCGGCAGACCCGGGCTGGGACGCCACGCCCGAGGCGCACCGCGCCTACCTCAACACCGCCGACTACCTGGCCGCAAGGGGGCTATGACGTGAACGCGCAGACTCGGAACGCCGTCCTCGACCCGGCGAACTACGCCGAGGGCACCGTGCTCGACCTGGCCGGCCCGCTCGGCGGTGACGGCGCGATCCTGCTGGACGAGGTCGTCGCGGCGCGCGCCCCGTGGTCGGCCGTCGTGAGCCTCGGCGACATCCTCACCATCGTGGACGTCGGCGGCAACCAGTCCGGCGACTGCCTGCTCTACAACGCCGATGACACCGACGAGCGGTACAGCGTGCCGGACACGATCGCCTGGTCCGGCAACGTCTACGTGCGCACCGGCACCGTCCTCCGGTCCAACCAGGGCAACCCCCTCGCCACGGTCGTCGCCAACGAGATCGACCGGCAGGACACGATCGGCGGCGCGTGCGGCAAGGAGTCCAACACCCTGCGGTACGGCCACCACACCGCCGCCGAGCACGGCTGCCGGGAGAACTTCCTGGCCGAGGCGGCCAAGTACGGCATGGGCGCCCGCGACATCGTGTCCAACCTCAACTGGTTCATGAACGTCCCGATCGAGGCCGACGGCACCCTCGGCATCGTCGACGGCATCTCCGGGCCGGGCAAGCGGGTGGCGTTCCGGGCCGAGATGGACATCCTCGTCCTCGTCTCCAACTGCCCGCAGATGAACAACCCGTGCAACGACTTCAACCCCACCCCGCTGCGGATGATCGTGACGGCGGGGGCGGCGTGACGCGGTCGGCCTGCCGCGGCTGGGCGTTCGACACCGTCCTCGTCAGCAACCGGGGCGAGATCGCCCGCCGCGTCATCCGCACCGCGCGCCGCCTCGGCCTGCGCACGGTCGCCGTCTACTCCACCGCCGATATCGCCGCGCCGCACGTCCGCGAGGCCGACGAGGCGGTGCTGATCGGAAAGTCAAGACCTCAAGATTCTTATCTGAACGGACCCGGCATCCTCTCCGCCGCCAAGTTCTCCGGCGCCGGGGCCATCCACCCCGGCTACGGTTTCCTGTCCGAGAACGCCGACTTCGCGCGGCAGGTGGAGGAAGCGGGACTCGCGTTCGTCGGGCCGACCCCGGCGCACCTGGAGGCGTTCGGCGCGAAGCACACGGCCCGCGCGCTCGCCCGCGGCGCCGGCGTCCCGATGATGGCCGGCACCGGGCTGCTGGCCTCGCGCCGAGCGAGGCCGTGGCCGAGGCCCGCCGGATCGGCTTTCCCGTCATGGTCAAGGCGACCGGCGGCGGGGGCGGCATCGGCCTGCTGGCCTGTCACGACGAGGGCGAGGTGGCCGACGCGTTCGCCCGGGTCCAGCGGCTCGCCGACGCCAACTTCGCCGCCGGCCGGCGTCTTCCTCGAGCGGCTGGTGCGCCCGGCCAGGCACGTGGAGGTCCAGGTCTTCGGCGACGGGACCGGGCAGGTCGTGGTGCTCGGCGACCGGGACTGCTCGCTTCAGCGCCGCAACCAGAAGGTCATCGAGGAGGCCCCGGCCCCCGGGCTGCCGCCGTCGGTGCGCCGCCAGTTGCACGAGGCGGCGCGGGACCTCGCCGCGTCCGTCGCCTACCGCTCGGCCGGGACGGTCGAGTTCGTGTACGACCCGGCCCGGCAGGAGGCGTCGTTCCTCGAGGTGAACGCGCGGCTGCAGGTGGAGCACCCGGTCACCGAGGAGGTATACGGGGTCGACCTGGTCGAGCAGATGCTGCGGCTGGCCGGGCAGGGCCCGGAGGGTGTCGCCGGGTTCATGGCGTCCCGGCCCGTGCCGCGGGGCCACGCGGTCGAGGCCCGCGTCTACGCCGAGGATCCCAGCCACGGCGGCCGCCCAAGCCCCGGCCTGGTCACCGCCGTCACCTGGCCGCCGTCGGCGGCGGACGTGCGGGTAGACGCGTGGATTGAGGCCGGCCTTGAGGTCTCCCCGAGCTACGACCCGATGCTCGGGAAGGTCATCGCGGTTGGCGGCGACCGCGAGCAGGCGCTGAGCAAGCTTCGGCGCGGCGCTCGGGGACACCCGGGTCGACGGCGTCGTCACCAACCTGGGGCTGCTGCGCGCGGCGCTCGCGCTGCCGGACTTCCGGTCCGGCCTGCACTCGACCTCGACGCTGGACGGGCTGACCGATCCTGAGCCGCGGATCGAGGTGCTCGAGCCGGGCGCGCTGACGACCGTGCAGGACTGGCCCGGGCGCCTCGGGTACTGGCAGGTCGGCGTGCCGCCGAGCGGCCCGATGGACGAGGTGTCGCTGCGCGAGGCCAACCTCGCCGTCGGCAACCCCGAGGGCGCGCCCGCGCTGGAGTGCACCGCGACCGGGCCGAGCCTGAAGTTCTCCCACGACACGGTCGTGTGCCTGGGCGGGGCGGTCGTCGCGTCGCGTCGCTTGACGGCCGGGCCCAGTGCCCTGGTGGGAACCGTTCACCGTGCCGGCCGGGGCGATCCTCGCGATCGGCCCGATCGGCGGGCCGGGGCTGCGCTGCTACCTCGCCGTGCGCGGCGGCTTCGACGTGCCGTCGTACCTGGGCAGCGCGTCGACGTTCACGCTGGGCAGGTTCGGCGGGCACGGCGGCCGCGCCCTCGCCGTCGGCGACGTCCTGCGTGCCCGCCGCGTCGCGCACCGGCGCCGGCGTCTCCGCCAAGACACCGCTCGACCGGCGGCCCGCGATCGCGAGCGACTGGGAGATCGGGGTCACCGAGGGACCGCACGCGGCACCGGAGTTCTTCACCAGGGCCGACATCGATGAGCTGTACGCCAGCAGCTACACCGTGCACCACAACTCGGCCCGCACCGGCGTCCGGCTCATCGGGCCGCGTCCGTCGTGGGCACGCGAGGACGGCGGCGAGGCCGGGCTGCACCCGTCCAACATCCACGATGTCCCCTACGCGGTCGGCGCGCTCGACTTCACCGGGGACACGCCGATCATCCTCGGCCCGGACGGGCCGAGCCTCGGCGGGTTCGTCTGCCCGGCGGTCATCGCCAGCGGCGAGCTGTGGAAGATGGGGCAGCTCCGGCCGGGGGACACCGTGCGCTTCGTGCCGGTGCGCGAGGCGGACGCGGCGTCCCTGCGAGACCGGCGCGCTGCGCCGGTGCTGGCGCGCACCGGCGGCGACGGCGACGACGGCATCCTGGCCCGGCGCGACGGCGGGCCGGGCAGCGCCGGCCGTGGTCTACCGCCGGGACGGCGACGACAACGTGATCGTCGAGTACGGCGATCCCGTTCTCGACCTGGGCCTGCGGATGCGGGTGCACGCCCTGCAGGAGGCGCTGGCGGCCCAGGGCCCGGCCGGGGTCATCGACCTCACGCCCGGCATCCGGTCGCTGCAGGTCCACACCGACGCCGCGCGGCTGCCCGCGAGGTCGCTGCTGCCGCTGCTGCAGGAGCTCGAGGACACGCTGCCCGCGGCGCACGAGCTGCGGGTGCCGTCGCGCACCGTGCGGCTGCCGCTGTCGTGGGACGACCCGGCGACCCGGCTCGCCATCGAGCGGTACATGCACGGCGTCCGCTCCGACGCGCCGTGGACCCCGTCGAACATCGAGTTCATCAGGCGGATCAACGGGCTGGCGACGCCCGAGGACGTGCGGGAGATCGTCTTCGCCGCGCAGTACCTAGTCCTCGGGCTCGGCGACGTGTACCTGGGCGCGCCCGTGGCCACGCCGGTCGACCCGCGGCACCGGCTGGTCACGACCAAGTACAACCCGGCGCGGACGTGGACGGCCGAGAACTCCGTCGGAATCGGCGGCGCGTACCTGTGCATCTACGGCATGGAGGGGCCCGGCGGCTACCAGTTCGTCGGGCGCACGACCCAGGTGTGGAACCGGTTCCGACGCGCCGGGCTGTTCGCCGAGCAGCCGTGGGCGCTGCGCTTCTTCGACCGGATCGAGTGGTACCCGGTCAGCGCCGAAGAACTGCTCGACCTGCGCGCCGAGACCGAGGCCGGGCGGGGGCAGGTGGACGTGACTGACGGCTGGTTCGACTACGGCTCGTACTCGCGGTTCCTGTCGGCGAACGCAGCGTCAATCACCGCGTTCCGCGCTGGGCAGTCGGCGGCGTTCGCGGCCGAGAAGGGGCGCTGGCGTGCCAGTGGGGAGTTCGACCGGGCCGAGCGCGAGCCCGACGCTGACGGCCTGGGCGGGGCGGTGCGGGTGCCGGCCGGGGCGACCGCGGTGACCGCGCCGTTCATCGCGAGCGTCTGGCAGGTCGAGGCCCGGCCCGGCCTGCGGGTCGCCAGGGGCGACAAGCTCGCGTCGCTGGAGGCGATGAAGATGGAAACGATCATCGCCGCGCCCCACGACGGGACCGTGGCCGAGGTCTACACCGCCATCGGGACCCAGGTCGCGGCGGGCCAGGTGCTGCTGGCGCTGGTCCCGGACGGGCCCGTCCGGGACGCGTCCACCCCGGCCGCGCCTGAGCGGGTGCTCGCCCAGTGAGCGCCGTCGCGCGGGTCACGGCCGCGTACGCCTCCATCGACGCGGTTGGCCGTCCCGAGGTCTGGATCACGCTCCGTCCGGCGGCCGAGGCCGTGGCCGAAGCCGCCTCGATCGACGCCGCGGTCGCCGTCGGCGCACAACTGCCGCTGGCGGGCCTGGTGGCCGCCGTCAAGGACAACATCGACGTGGCGGGGCTGCCCACCACGGCGGGCGCGCCCTCATACGAGTACCTGCCCGCGCGGGACGCCACGTCGGTCGCCCGGCTGCGGGCGGCCGGCGCGGTGGTGCTCGGCAAGACCAACCTCGACCAGTTCGCGACCGGCCTCGTCGGCACCCGCACCCCGTACGGCGCGGTCCGCAACGCCTGGGATCCCGCCAAGATCTCCGGCGGCTCCAGCGCCGGGTCGGCGGTCGCGGTGGCACTCGGCCTGGTCGATCTCGCCCTCGGAACGGACACGGCGGGCTCCGGTCGCGTGCCCGCCGCGCTGAACGGCATCGTGGGCGTCAAGCCCACGCGAGGCGTCATCCCGTGTACCGGAGTGGTGCCTGCGTGCCGGTCGCTCGACTGCGTGACCGTGTTCGCGCGGTCGTTGCCGCTGGCCCGCCGGGCGGTCGCGGTGATGGCGGGCCCCGACGGCGCGGACCCGCTGGCGACCCTGCTCGGCGGCCGGCCGCGCGGCGGCTGGCGGCCCCGCAGCGCCGATGCAGGGGGCGACGCCTGGCCCGTCCGCATCGCCGTCCCGCTGCCAGCCCAGCTCGCCGGGCTGGCCGACGGCTGGGCGGAGGCGTTCCAGGCGGCCGTCGCGCGACTGCGGGCGGCCGGCGCCGAGGTCGCCGGCGTCGACATCGCGCCCCTCGTGGAGGCCGCGAGCTTGCTGTATGGCGGATCGTTCGTCGCCGAGCGCTACACGGCGGTCGGCGACCATGTCCGCGAGCACGCCAGGCTCATCGGCGGCGACCTTGACCCGGTCGTCGCGAGGATCATCCTTGACGCCGCGAAGCACGGGGCGGCCGATTACTTCGCGGACCGGGAGCGACTGGACCGGCTCGCGGCGCGCGCCGCCGACGCGCTGCACGGCTGCGACGCGCTGCTGACCCCGACGACCACGCTGCACCCCACGATCGCAGAGGTGCAGGGCGACCCGGTCGGCATCAACTCGCGGCTCGGGACGTACACGAACTTCGCGAACCTGCTCGACCTCGCGGCGCTGGCGGTGCCGGCCGGGACGGTCGCCGGGCTGCCGTTCGGGATCATGCTGACCGGTCCGGCTGGCAGCGACGCGCGGCTGGCCGAGATCGCCGCGCGCTGCGACCAGGCCGACATCGACCTGCTGGTCGTCGGCGCGCACCTGAGCGGGCAGCCGCTAAACCATGAGCTCCTCGCGGCAGGCGGCACGCTCGTGGGACCGGCTGCGACCGCGCCGATCTACCGGCTGTACGCCCTGGATACCCAGCCGCCCAAGCCTGGCCTGGTCCGGATCGAGCCACTGCCCGCCGGCCAGTGCCGAGGTATCCGCCGCAGGGCAGGCCGGGGCTTCGATCGCGGGCGAGGTGTGGCGGCTGCCCGCCGTGGGTTTCGCTCGCTTCATGACCGGGCTGACAGTTCCCATGGCGATCGGCCGCGTCTGCCTGGACGACGGCCGTGACGTGCTGGGATTCCTGTGCGAGGCGGCGGCGGTGCGGGGAGCCGCCGACATCACGCGCTTCGGCGGCTGGCGGGCGTGGATCGGTCGCCGAGCAACGGTCTGAGATAATCGCTGGCGTGGCGGACGCACGAGGCCCGGCGGCGGGCAAGCTGGCAGGGGCGGCCGAGCACCGGCGGGCGGGCCGCCCTCGGCTGCGGCCGGCGAGCAATGCCGACGTGCCGCCGCGCGAGGAGATACTCGACGCGGCGGCCGGGCTCTTCGTCAGCCAGGGCCTCGCCGCGACGACGACCCGGCAGATCGCCGAGCGCGTCGGCATCCGGCAGGCGTCGCTGTACTACTACTTCACGGGCAAGGATGAGATCCTGCTCGAGCTGCTCACCCAGTCGGTGCGGCCCAGTCTGCAGGTCGCCGCGATGCTGGAGTCCAGCTGCGGCGACGACCCCGCCGCCGGGTTGTACGCGCTCGCCCTCATCGACGTCCGGACCCTGACGCGCGCGCCGCACAACATCGCCACGCTGTATCTGGTACCGGAGGTGCAGGGGGAAGAGTTCGCGTCGTTCCGGGCGGAGCGGTCGCAGTTGCAGTCGGCATACGGGCGGCTCGGCCGTGCGGCCGCCCCGCCCTGCCGCCGGCCTGGATGAGACCCTCGTCGCGACGCTGGTCATGCAGGTCGTCGAGTCTGTCATCCACTTGCGCCGGTCCGGTGACCTGCGGGATTTCCACGCTCACGACATCGCCGGGTGCTGCCTTCGGCTAATCGGCTTGGGGGTGCCGCAGGTCACCAGCGCGCGCGACGCCGCCGTCAGGATTGTTCGAACAGCTCTCGGATCTCATCCGTCCGTCTATCGTCGCGAATAGCCGACTACATGCACGCAAGCTCGATTCGGCTGGTACGTGGCTTTTGACGGGCTCTATTGCGTGTAAAGATGGGGCGAGGCACACGGTCCTCACGGGCGGGAGGGACACCGTGACCGTCGACACGGAGCTCGGCCCGGTGGAACCGGAGTCGGCCGAGCCGAGGCAACCGGGAGATCCGGGCAAGAAGTGGATGATCTTTCTCGGCTGCCTGATCGTCGTGTTCGTGCTGCTCGGCACTTACGACATCATCTCCGGCAAGCTGGGATCCGGCGGAGATGCCGCAGCATCAGGAAAGACCTCGCCGGCCGCTGCCCACCCGGCAGTGGCCGTGACATCCGCGGCGTCACTATCCCCGGCGTCGCCAATCGCGGCGTCGCCAATCGCAGTAGCGCCTACTGCGTCGCACCCGGGCTTGTTCTCAAGCCCCGCGCCCAGCCTTACGCCGCGTTCACTGGCCGTCAGTGCGATCGCCGCCTTCGGCCCTCGGGGATGTCGGACGGCGACGACCCGGGCTCTGCGTCTCGGGCCCTCGATGACGGTGCGCAGCCGTGGCACAGCTCGTGGTACCTGACATCCGAATTCGGCAACCTCCAAACGGGCACAGGCCTGCTGCTCGACATGGGTAAAACAGTGACCGTCAGCAGCGTTCAACTGAAGCTCGGCGGGCAACCTGGCGCGGCCGTCCAAGTGCGGGCGGGCAACACCGCCGTCCTGGGCGACATGTTCATCGTGTCAACCGCGACGGACATCGGCGGCACGGTGCGGTTGCCGACGGAAGTTGCGGCGAGCGGAAGGTACGTGCTGATCTGGTTCACCGCACTGCCCTCCATCGGACAGGGCAAATACCAGGCGAGCGTCTACGACGCGACGGTCGACGGCACCCTAGGGCCGGTCTAGGAGAGCTCCTGCGCGATCTCCCAGGTGTTGCCGGCCGGGTCCGCGAAGGCCGCAGTGCGCCGACCCCACGGGCGGTCGATCGGGCCGTTGAGCAACTTCACGCCGTGCGCCTCCAGTTCAGCGCACACCGCGTTCGCGTCGTCCACCTCGATGGTCAGCAGCGCGCGAGAGCCGCCGGGCGGAGCGACCGGGATCGGCTCGACCAGCATGGCCGCGTTGGACAGCCGGAGCAGGTTGATGATCAGGTTCGACATCTTCACGACCGCCGATGCTTCGTCTTCCCAGATCACCTCGAGGCCGAAGACCTCGGTGTAAAACTTCCTGGACTCAGGCAGGTCCTCGACGAACAGGGTGATGACGTCGAGCTTGCTCAGTGCCGTGATCATGGTTTCTCCTATGTCTTACGGACTCTGTCATAACGCAGTCCCGGCAACGCCGATCAAGTTGCCCTCGGGGTCGGTGAAATGGCCGATCACCAGGCCTGTCGGTGCCCGTTCGGGTCCCATCCGGCGTTTGCCGCCGAGCCGCTCGGCCTCGGCCAGGGCAGCCTCTACATCGGGCACGCCGACGTAGAAGATGACGTGGCCCGGGTAGCCGGCGCCGCCGCCGACACCACCCGGGATGCCGGTCCCGTCGGGGGTCGCGATGCGGTCAACGAAACCGTAGTTGGCCGGCTCTGACACCGCTTCCGCGACCGGCGAGCTGGTATCGAACTGCCAGCCGAACAACTCGCCGAAGTAGTTCCGGAGACTCTCCGGGTTCCTGCCGATGATCTCGAAGTGGACGACGGGGTGGGCCACGAGAACTCCTTTCCGCGTTGCCTGTTGTCACCCCCGACGAACGGCGGCGGACGGTTTCGACATCCGGCGGTCCCAGGGCGAACCGGAGTGCCTGGCCGCGTCCGGGCGGGCGTCCCGCGTTACTCCGAGGTGCTGTCAGGCTGGGCGCGAAGGCCGTCGAGAGTGAACTGGAGGGTGCGGCGCCAGCCGTCGTCTCCGGCCGGGCGGTCGCGTACGAGGTAGGCGTTGACCGAGAAGATGCGCGCGAGGTCGCCGGAGGAGAAGCCGGGCCGGAGCGTGCCGCAGGACTGGGCGTCGCGGATCAGCTCGGCGCCGAAGGCCAGTGACTGGTCGCAGACCGCCCGCAGGTCGGGCGCGTCCGGGTAGCGGCGGGAGAAGACGTCGTTGAAGACGGGGTCCGCGGCCTGCTCCTCGCACATCCCCTCCACGAAGGCGGCGAACCGGCCCCATGCCGTGCCCTGCCCGGCGGCGCGGTCGATGACCGCTCGCAGCCAGCCGGCCGCGACGTCCGCGACCACCGCGTCGAGCAGCCCCTCCCGGCCGCCGAAGCGGTTGTAGATGGTGCCCGCGCGCACGCCGGCGCTGCGGGCGATGTCCTCCAGGGGAACGTCAAGCCCGTCCCGGGCGAAGGCCTCCGCCGCGGCCTCCATCACTTTCTCTACGTTACGGCGCGCGTCCGCGCGCAGGGGCCGTTCCCCGGCCAGTCCCTCTCCGCTGCTCACGCTGGCAACCCCAATTATCTTGACAGGCCATCAACTTAAGATAGGCTCGCCACCGTCCAGATAAATTGATGGTATCTCAAATTAGGAGTTTCAGCGTGAGCGTCATTGTCACCGGCGCCAGCGGCCAGCTCGGCCGCCTGGTCATCGACCATCTGCTCGCCACCGTCCCGGCCTCCGAGGTCACTGCGGTGGTCCGCGATCCCGCCAAGGTCGGCGACCTCACCGCCCGGGGAGTCACCGTCGCCGTCGCGGACTACAACTCCCCGGAGTCGTTCGACGGGCTGCTGAGGGCCGGCGACCGGGTGCTGCTGATCTCGGGCAGCGAGATGCACCTGGACCGGGTCGCCCAGCACAAGGCGGTCCTCGGCGCCGCCGTCAAGGCAGGCGTCGCGCTGCTCGCCTACACCAGCGCCCCCCTCGGCCAGTCCGGCCCGGTCACCGACGACCACCGCGCCACCGAGGACGCCATCCGCGTCTCCGGGATCCCGTACAGCCTGCTGCGCAACAACCTCTACCACGAGATGGTCACGATGAACATCCCGGCCGCGCTGGAGCGCGGGGCGCTGGTCCGCGCGGCGGGCGACGGCCGGCTCGCCTCGGCGTCCCGCGCCGACTACGCCGCCGCGGCGGCCGCCGTCCTGTCCTCCGGCGGCCATGAGGACACGGTCTACGAGCTGTCCGGCGACACCGCGTGGAGCTTCGCCGAGTTCGCGGCCGAGGTCAGCACGCAGTCCGGGCGGCACGTTCCCTACCATGCCGTGACCGGCGAGGAGTACGCGGCGATGCTGTCCGCCGCCGGTCTGCCCGACCCGCTCCCGCACGTCATGGCCGGCATCGACGCCTCCATCGCCGCCGGGGAGCTCGCCCTCACCACCGGCGACCTGTCCCGCCTGGCCGGCCTGCGGCCACCCCGGTAGCGGACGCGATCGCCGCCGCCCTGGCCGGGTAAGGCGACCCGGCGATGCTGCACATCGACATCTGGATAGGCAAGGGACATCTGGCCGTCCAGGTTTCCTGTCCCACTGCTCAGGCTCTGGCTCCCGTAACCCGGATGATTCCCGACCAGGAGCCGACGTCGCACTGAGAGCTCGCGTTGTTCCCTGCGCTGACGACCGTGCCGTCGGCGCGCAGGCCAAGGGTGTGAGCGGAACCCGCCGCCACCGCGACGATGTCCTGCCAGTCGCCGACGTCGCACTGCCCGTGGCTGTTGTCTCCGGCTGCCAGGACCCGTCCGGACGCGGTGGCTCCGATGGTGTGGTAGCTGCCCGCGGCCAGCGCCACCGCGCCTTCCCACTCATCGACGTCGCACGCTCCGGTCGTCCGGTCCCCGGCCGCGAGGACCCGCCCGTCGCGCCTGAGAGCGACGGTGTGCAGGTATCCGGCTGCGACGGCGGTGAGATCGCGCCAGCCGTCAACGGCGCACTGTCCCCGGCGATTGTTTCCCGCGGCCAAGGCTGAACCGTCCGCCCGGACTCCGACTGAATGCCAGTCGCCGCAGGAAAGGGCCACCACCTCGCGCCAGGACCGCACGTCACACTGTCCTTCTGAGCTTCGGCCGGCTGCCAGCACGGTGCCATTCGCGAGGAGCCCGAGCGTGCGGCGCCAGCCCGCGGCCACGGCCGTGACGTGTCGCCAGGCGCCGACATCGCACTGGCCGTCGCCGTTCCACCCGGTCGCCAGCACGGTGCCGTCCGCTCGAAGCCCGACCGTGTGAGACCTTCCCGTGTTGGCCGCGGTATGGACATTGCCCGCTGCCACGGCCAGGACGTCTTCCCACCGGCCGACACGGCACTCGCCGGCCGCGTTGTTCCCCACGGCGAGAACAGTCCCGTCCGAGCGGCAACCGACCGAATGCCGCCTCCCGGCTGCCAGCGCCGGCGTGCTTGCCCGCATTCCGCCTCCTCGCCAGACAGGGTAGGGGGTCCGATGACCTCGGAGACTCGGGCTATCGTGCGGCCGTAGAACCCGTTGCGCGATACTGGCCGCATGGTTGACGACACTGCACGGGACCGGGCCATCTACCACGCGCTCAAGGCGGCGGACGAAGTCGCGGCGGCACTTCAGACTCACCTCATTGAGGAACACGGGGCTGATCCGGAGCGCGCCGCTCCGCCGAGCACTTCCAGCAACGCTCTCAAGCTGCTGCGGCAAGCTCGCGAGCACATGGGCGAGGGACTCCGGGCCGTCGAGGCCGATCGCATCGCCGAGTCCGACGGGATCTCCCGGCCCAGCCAATAGATAACTCAGCCGACGCCGTCCTGGCGGTGGGCGTCTTCGGGCTTGGCTCCTCCCACCATGTCAACCGCGAGGCACTCCACCCCCCGGCGGAGGTGTCGCCGCTGCGGGACCTCTACGGGCGACCGGGGGCACACGGCTCGCCTGGTGCCGCTATGGCGGTGCGGGCGAGTCAGAGGATCGCGCCGCGAGGCGCCACCTCGATGGCCGCCACGCCCCGGCCGAACAGGACGACGAGCCGGTCGCCGTGGCGGGCGCGAAGCAGGCCGGAGTCCTCGGACAGGGCCGAGATGACATGCTCGGCGGCCTCGTCCGGGTCGGCCGTGCTGGGATCGTCGTACCCGACGTCCAGGTGATCGCCGCCGATGAGCCGGACGCGGAGCACAATTTCAGCCATGGCCACGCATCTTAGCTGTCCGGCTGGCAAAACGACGGGGGTCGCGGTTGGGCTTTCTCCAAACGGGAGTAGCCGTTGCCTGGAAGCCGGGTGAGAATTTCCTGACTGTGCGAGCAACCTGACCGCGCGGTACGTGTCTCTGCTTCGTGGACAGGATGGATATGTCGAGCCGACCGCCGCTGACGCCTGGCGGCGGCCCCGCGGGCGCTACCGACGCCGACTCTGACGCTGCCTCCGGCGCGACGGCCGGCGTCACGGTGCTGTACCAGGCCCATGCGGTGGGGCTGATCCGGCTCGCCATCGTCATGCTGGGAGACCGGGGCGCCGCCGAGGACGTGGTGCAGGACGCGTTTCTGGGCCTCTACCGGCACTGGGACCGGCTCGACGATCCCGCGAACGCGCTCACGTACGTCCGCTCGGCGGTGCTCAACCGCTGCCGCAATGCGCTCCGGCAGCGGGGGCAGCGCGACCGCCATGACCGCCAGGGCCCCGGGCCGATGGCGAGCGAGTCGGCCGAGGCGGCGGCGCTGATCGGCGAGGAGCACCAGCAGGTGCTGACCGGCATCCGGGCGCTGCCCGACCGGCAGCGCGAGGCCCTCGTGCTCCGGTTCTACCTCGACCTGTCCGAGGAAGAGACCGCCCGCGCCATGGGCGTCAGCCGGGGCACCGTCAAGTCGGCCACCTCCCGCGCGGTCGCCGCGCTCGCCCGGAAGCTCAAGGAGGGCTCATGATCACTACCGAAGACCGGGCCCGGGCGGCGATGCGGGCCATCGGGGACACCGTGCGCGACGCGCCGCCGCTCGAACTGCCGCCCGGCGCCCGGGACCTCCCGGATCTCCTGGCCGCCGCCGATGAGGTGCAGCTCGGCGGTCCCGGCGCGCGCCGTCTCAGCCTGCGCCGCTCCGGCGGTGCTGGTCCTGGTGGTGCCGCCTGTCCCGGCAGCCGCGGCCGGGATCGCCGGTGGCGGTCCAAGCTCGCCCCGGTCGCCGCCGCGGTAGCGGTCGCGGCCGTCGCCATCGCGCTGGTGACAATCAAAGATGTCCCGAACGGTCGCGTGGCTTCGCCTTCTCCTTCGATGACTTCCGTCGGCCCGGCCGCCCAGAACGCGAGCATCCCCGGCGTGCCCGAGTACTACGTCGCCTGGATGCAGGCGAGCACGCCGTATCTCGTCGTGGGCGACACCGCCACCGGCAAGCAGGTGGGCGAGGTCGTGCAGCCGCACGGCGTGTTCCTCGAGGGGATCTACGGCGCGGCCGCCGATGACAGGACGTTCATCGCCATGGGCGACCGCCTGGGCGGCCCCGATGCGGGCACCGCCGTGTGGTACCAGGTGCGCATCGACCCTGGCGGCAAGACTCCCGTCCGGCTGACCGCGCTGCCGATCCCGGTCCGGCAGGACCCGGCCGGGATCGCGATCTCGCCCGACGGCGCCGAGTTGGCGGTAGCCCCGGCCGGGACTCCGGCGACGCTGCAGGTCTACTCGATTCCGGCCGGAAAGTTGCTCCGCACCTGGTCGGCGACGGTGCCAGGCGCGCTGGCGGTGGAGTCGGCGTCGGCCGCCGGGGGATCGTCGCAATTCACGGCCGCCAAGGTGCTGCGCTGGTCGTCCGACGGGCGGCAGCTCGCCTTCGCCTGGAACGCCACTGCCATCCGCGCGCTTGACGCCTCCACGCCGGACGGGAACCTGATCACCAGCAGCAGTCTGGTTGCCGCGATCGGCACGACGGTCAACAAGGACAGCAGCATCACCTGTAATGCATCGCAAGGCTGGCAGCTGATCGCGGCCGGGCAGGGGATCGTCTGCAGTGGCAGCGTGCAGGCGGAGGACCCCGTGAGCAATGCCTCTCCAGGCGAGACGTGCACGACGCGCAGTGGGCGGATGCTTATCGGCTTCCTCGAGGAAACCAAGAGTGGTCAGGTCGGCCTCCCGCTCAAACTGGCCGACTACGAGCCTGAGTGCTCCGCCAACCCCGGGTACCCAGACGGCGCGTACATCGGCTGGGCGAACGCGGACGCCAGCGTCATGATCGGGTCGCTGATCTGGGACGGGCACGTCCGTTTCGGGCTATTCCGCGACGGCCGCTTCACCCCGCTCCCGGCCCTCCCGGTCTCGGTGCCCGTACCGACCGGAGTCCTTACTGGGACCTACGACTGGTGACGCGCTCGGCGCGATCAGCTCGGGACAGTGGCGTCAGCCGCAACAGCCGGTCCTCGGCGAGCATAGCCCTGGCCCGCTCCTTGCATTACCGTGCGCTGGTGGACCTTCTCGTAATCGGCGGCAGCGGCCTTCTCGGGCTGAGGATCGCGCGGCAGGCTCAACTGGCTGGTAACAGCGTCATGGCCACCTTCCACGCGAGCACCCCGGCAGTCAGCGGCGCCGACTGGCGCAAACTCGACATCCGCCGCCGCGGCGACGTCATGGCGCTGGCGTTGGACGCCCGGCCCGACGTGATCATCAACGCGGCGTACCGGCAGTCGGACTGGGAGATTACCGCTGACGGCGCCGCGCACGTCGCCCTCGCTGCGCTCGCCGCGGGGGCGCGTCTAGTTCACGTGTCCAGCGACGCGGTTTTCTCCGGAACCGCTCCGAGATACGACGAGACGCGACACCCCGACCCGGTGACGCCATACGGTGCCGCCAAGGCCGCGGCGGAGACTGCAGTCAAGGGCATCGCCCCGGCCGCCGTCATCGCCCGGACCTCGCTGATCATCGGCGACGGCGACTCCCCGCACGAGCGGCTCGTGCACGCGCTGGCATCCGGTGCCGCGACCGGCGCCCTCTTCGCGGACGAGGTGCGGTGCCCGGTTCACGCCATCGACCTAGCCTCGGCCCTACTGGAGCTTGCCGCATCGCCGCGCGCCGGAATCTGCCACGTCGCAGGCACCGATGCCATCAGCCGGTACGAGCTAGGGCGGTTGATAGCAGCGCGGGACGGTCTGGACCAGGCCGCGCTCCCTGTCGGCCTCCGCGCCGCCACCGGCCGCCCGGGCGCTCTCGACGTGCGGCTGGACAGCACCAAGACCCAAGCACAGCTGACCACCCGGCTTCGAGGGGCGCGCGAGTTCCTCGCCTTACGCGTAGGGCACGGCGAAGTCGCAGTCGGGGACGCTCGTGTCGGTGATCGGCGGGGTGGCGAGGTAGGTGATCCGCAGGCCGAGATCCTCCGGCTTCAGCGTCAACTGCCTATCGTCGATGCCTTGGGCGTCCGCCCAGCTGCGGAGGGCTTCGTCGGCCAGCTGCCACTGGGCAGCGTCGATCTGACCGCCCGGTCCGACGGCGACAGCAGGCCGAGTCCGTCGTAGAGGCGGAGCGCCTTCGGCGACAGGCGGGATCGCCGGGCGAACTCGCCGATGCTCATCTCCTCCACCGGCCATCTCCCTCGTTCGCGGGTGTACTGCCGGGCGGGTGCCAGGCAGGCCCAGTCTGCGGCTTCACCCAAGGGGAAGGTCAATCGCTGCCGGTCTAGGTCTGGGCGATCACCTCGAGGATCGTGCGGGCCACTACGCCGGGCCGGCTCCCGGGGATGTTGTGGCCGGCACCTTCGACGACGACATGGCGTCCCTGCGGGGCTGCTGCGGCGAGCTCCGCCTGCAGGCCCGTCCAGTGCGCGCGGAACCGGCGGGGGAAGCCGCGGGCAGCGCTCATGACGGCGACGGGGACGTCGGGGAATGGCCGGTCGGCGGTGCGCAACTCCCGCAGGGCGGCAAGGGTCACGGGGGCGTCCTCGCGCAGCTCGTCGGGAAAGACGGTGCGCGTTATCTGCCATCCCCACCGGACCGGCCGGGGCAACGCGCTGTCCATCCCCTCGTGCCCCGGGTCGACCAGGACGAGGCCGGCGACCAGGTTCGGCCGGCGGAAGGCCAGCAGCTGGACGAGAATGCCGCCCCAGCTGTGACCGGCCAGCACGCACGGTCCAGTTCCCAGCCCGGTGATCACCGATGCCAGGTCATCGATCTGACGGTCGATCGTCACCAGGCCCGGCGCAGGGGCGCTGCCACCGAGCCCGGCCCGGTCGTAGGCGACTACGCGGACATGCGGGGCCAGCAGGGGCATGACCCGCTCCCACGATGCGGCCCCATTGTTGAGCCCCGCCTCAAGGACGACGGCGCGCTCGCCAGTGCCGGCCTCGACCCGCCGCACCACCCTGGGTCCGGAATCCATGTCAGCTACGCGCACGCGGTCCTCCGGCTTTTCATTGAACAAGCGTAGAATTAAATGAGTCTCCGGTCAACGCTCGTAGAATGAACCATGACTACTCCCCGGCCCAATTCGCGCACCGAGCAGCGCCGCCGCACCGAGGAGCGAATCCTCGACGCGGCGACCCAGGTCTTCTTCAGCGCCGGCTACGACCGGGCCACCATCCGGGCCGTGGCCTCGGCCGCGGGAGTCGACGCGGGCCTGGTCATGCACTACTTCGGGTCCAAGCAGGAGCTGTACCGGCGGGTGATCGACGCCGCCCCCGTCCCCGAGCTCAGCGGAACGCCGGAGGAGGCGGCCGAGCAGATCCTGGCCGGGGTCGCCGATCGGCTCGCCAGCGCTCCCGTGGCGTCGCTCGCGCTCCTGCGCTCGATGCTGACCAATCCCGAGGCGGCCAGCGCCGCCAGCGCCGGCATCGCCCGCTACCAGGCTCAGATCGCCCAGGCCATCCCGGCCGACGACGCGGACCTGCGGGCCGCGATCATCAGCGCCATCACCCTCGGGATCACGGTCTCCCGGCACCTCATCAAGACCGACGAACTCGCCGACGCCAACCCGGCAGATGTCATCAGGCTGCTGCGTCCGTGCATGCTCTCGCTGGCAGCCCAGCCCGCGCAGGGCAGTGCGGGCGGCGGGTAACCACTGGTGCCCGCCGCCATGCGTCGGCTGCTCGACGAGGCCGGGCCGCTTTCGCGGCAGCTGTACATCTAGGGCCGGTGGGGTGGTTACGAAATGGCTTACCGATCTGACATTACGGGTATTACCGGACGCGTAGTAGTTGTTGACAATCGATGTGCGACCTTCAGCCGAAGCTGACCAGAAAGGGGCAGCGCCGGTGATCGAGAGCGACCTGGTCCGTCGCCCGGTGTGGCCCGGACGGGCGATAACGGCCGGCGTCGCCATCGTTGCCGTCGCGGTCATGGCGGGGGCGGCGGCGGCCGAGCGATCCCGGTTGGCCGGATCGCTCACGGTGCTGGCCCGTCTGCACTGGACGCTGCTTCCGGTCGGCATCCTGCTCGAGGCGACGTCGATGGCCGCGTTCGCCGCGATGTTCCGCCTGCTGCTCACCCGTGGTCGTGTCCGGCCCACCCGAACTTCGGTGCTCGCTTCGATCTACGCGGCCAACGCGATGTCGGTTTCCGTTCCGCTGGCCGGCCCGGGGCTGGCCGCCGCCTACCTGTTCCGCCGTTTCACCCGGCTCGGCGCCGGCGCCCTGCTCGCGGGGTGGGCGCTGCTCGCGGGCGGGGTGATCTCCTCCGTCGCCTGGGTGCTCCTGCTGGTCGGCGGCGGCCTCGCCTCGGGCCGCACGCTGGCCCTGGTGATCGCCGTTCCGTGCGTCGCGCTGGCCGTCAGCGTGGCAGCGTTGATCGGGGTCGCCGCGCGGCGGCCGGGGCTGCGGGGCGCCCTGGAGGAGTACCTGGCGCAGGCGCTCAAGCTCGGCGCGCGCCTGCTGCGGTGGCCGGCCACCGACCCGATGCTGGCTCTGCGAGCCTGGGCCGAACGGTTCCGGGCGCTCCGGATCGCCCCGTCCACCTGGGCCCTCGCCACCGGTGACGCGCTGGTCAACTGGCTCGCCGACGCGGCCGTGCTGGCCGTGAGCATCCTCGCCGTCGGCGCCGCCGTCCCGTGGCGCGACATGCTCCTGGTCTACCTGGCGGGGATCGGCGCGCAGGCCCTGTCGCTCACCCCCGGCGGGCTGGCCATCACCGAGGGCGCGATCAGCGTCGCACTGGTCGCGTCGGGGCTGCACGTCCGCCAGGCTGTCGCCGCCGCCGTGCTCTACCGGCTGGTCAGCTTCTGGCTGATAGCAGCCGTGGGGTGGCTGATCCTGCTGGTACTGCGGGTCCGCACGCCCGCAGCGGAGGCCGCGCCCGAACCCGAGCTGGAACCAGCGCCAGGGGAGGCAGCCGCAGCAGCAACGCAGCCCGGCGCGCACGAGCTGGTCCTTCTGCACGGCCAGCCGGGCGCCGCCGCCGACTGGGAGGCGGTCATGGAGCGGCTGCCATCCCAGCTGCACGCGGTGGCGGTCGACCGCCCGGGCTACGGCTCGAGCCAACGCCAGGCCGCCGGATTCAACGCCAACGCCCGGGCCGTCCTCGGTGACCTGGACGAACGTGGGGTGGACACGGCCGTGCTGGTCGGTCACTCCTGGGCCGGAGGCGTGGCGCTGCAGGCGGCGGCGCTCGCGCCGCACCGGGTGAAGGCGGTCGTCCTGCTGGCCGGCGTCGGCCCTGGCTCCGTCAGCATCGTGGACTGGCTGCTCGCGGCGCCGGTCTTCGGCCCGCTGAGCGCGCAGCTCATGTGGCGCTGGACGCCGTGGATCGCGCGGGCCAGGCTCGCCTGGCTGACCAGGCGGCACGGCAAGCCGCTGTACCCCGGCGAGAACGTCTTCCTGCAGGTCTGGGGGCAGAAGGGCGGTGGCGTGGAGCCGCTGTGGCGGGTCTTCCTGACCGAGCAGCGTGCCCTGTTGAGCGAGCTCGCCGACCTGGAGGCCGTTCTCCCGTCGATCGGCGTGCCGGTGCTGCTGCTGGCCGACCCGGCCGACCAGATCGTTCCCATCATGACCGCGCAGCGGCTGGAGAGCGAGCTTCCCGATGCCCGCCTGCGTCTCGTCGAGCATGCCGGCCATGATCTCCCGAGGCGAGCTCCCGGGGCGGTGGCCGAGGCGATTGCGGAATTCCTGGCCCCGATCGAGGCCAGCCAACCCGCAAATAACCTCGGCTGCCCGGGCTGACGCGGCGCTAGGCTAGTGCGACCGAGATTCAGAGGTGGTCCATGCGGTGCGACGCGCTGCGCAAGGCGACCGGGCTAGCCCTGTGTCTAAGCATCCTCTCCTTCGCGCTGCTCGCCAGTGGCTGCGCCTCTCAGGGCGCCCCGACCGGTGGGGGGTCCGGCCAGCGGCAGTTCAAAATCGACCTGCTGGCAGACGACGCGGCACTCGACCGCGGGGTGCTCTCCTACCAGGTACCGGTGACGCTCGTCATCGGGAGCAGCGCGACGTTGAGCGTCGAGGTGATCGACGCCGGCCATGGGGACGGCGGGACCACGCCGCCGCCAGTGCCGGCCGGGTGGATCACGGTGCCGCAGGACGTGCCCACTGGGGGGATCGTCGGGGTCACGGCTTCCTGCCAGGGGCTGATCTGCGACGCGGAGGCCCCCGAGCGCCAGCCGGTCCTGAGCTTCGACGAGACCGGCTCCTGGCAGTGGACCGTGTCCGCGCAGTCACCGGGAACGGCCAGCATCCGCCTGATCGCGACCACGTACGACCAGAACACGGATATCGCACTTCACGTCACACAGCCCATCGAGATCACGGTCAAGGTGACCGCGTCGCTTGGCTACTGGGCGTCGGAGGTCGGCCACTGGGTAGCGGGCGTGCTTGGCTTCGTGGGTTTCGCCGCCATCCTGGCCGCGGTCCAGTGGGCGTGGCGGAGGCGCACTAAGCGGAAGGCAACTGCCAAGGTCGGCGCAGGCGAGGCGCAGACGGCACCGCCGCCGACGTCAGTCGACGCCGCAGCAGCCGACCCCGCCGCCACCGCCCGAACGCCCGACGATCCAGGCTGAATCCGGAGGGCAGCGGTGAGCTGCAGCTGACCAAGCTATGCCTCGGCCAGCTGCAGTCCACCAAACTCGGCCCGGTCAGGCGACTGTGAATCCCCCGTCCATGGGCAGGATCGTCCCGGTCACCAGGCTGGCGTCGACCAGATAGGCGACGGCGCCGGCCACGTCGGCGGCGGTGCCGATCCGGCCGGCGGGCACGCTGCCCGCGGCCGCGGTGAACTGGGCCCGCCGCTGGTCGTCGGGCAGAAACGACCACCAGGGGGTGTCGATGATGCCGGGTGAGACCGCGTTGACGCGCACCGGCGCCAGCTCGGCCGCCAGCGGCGACACCATCCGCTCGATGGCGCCGTTGACAGCCGCCAGCGTGACGGTGCCGGGCAGCGCGGCCCGGGCGCTGGCGGCGGAGATCATGGTGATCGACTCCGTCACCTGGGCCTGGCGGATCGCGTGAACGTAGCCGAAGAGCTTGCCGGTGAAGGCGGTCTCGAAGTCGTCGAGGCTGATCTCGCGGATCGGGCCGAGTCCGACCGCGCCCGGGCTGAAGGCGAGCACGAGATGCTCGAATGGCCCCAGCCGCTTGAAGAACGCCGCCACCGCGTCTCGGTCGGTCCCGTCGAGCCGTTCGGCGTCGGCGAACTTGCCCTCCAGGTCGGCCAGCTTGACCGGATCGCGACCGGTCACGGTGACGTCGAAGTTGGCGCTGGCGAGATGCTCGGCGGTCGCCAGCCCGATGCCGGAGGTTCCGCCCATGACCACTGCGCGCATGTGTCTTCCCTTCACAGTTTCGGAACTCTACGTCTCGATACTATACGAGACGAAACGTCTTGTAACATCGACGCATGAGCGGAGGACGATCGCCAGGACGGCCGCGCAGCGAGACGTCCCGGCAGGCGACGCTGACGGCCGCGCTCGAACTGGCGGCTGAGATCGGCTACGGCCGTCTCACCATCGAGGGCATCGCCGCGCGAGCCGGCGTGGGCAAGCAGACCATCTACCGGTGGTGGCCGTCTAAGGCCGACATCCTGATGGAGGCCGGCGCGGCCAAGGCCGACCTGCACGTGCCAGTGACCGATCAGGGCAGCTACCGGGCCGACCTGCGGGCGTTCCTCGAGGCCAGCTACCAGATGGCCGGCCATCCGGGGCTGGCCGACCTACTGCGGGCGCTGATGGCCGAGGCGCAGATCGACCGGGAGTTTGGCGACCGCTTCCGCGCCGCCTTCCTTGAGCGCCGTCGGGAAGCGCTCGCCGTCATTATTGACCGCGCCCGCGAACGGGGCGACCTGCCGGCCCAACCCGCCTCCGGCACCGTCGCCGACATCGTGTTCGGCACCATCTGGTACCGAACCCTGGCCACCCGCCAGCCCTTGGACGCCGGCCTCGTCGACGACCTCGTCGGCCTGCTCGCGCCTACGTCCTAGCGGCCCCTGGCTGCGGCGAGGCGCGCTCGGCGGGCCCGGTCGGCTACGCCAGCGACAGGCTTCAGGGTCTGTCAGCTACGCCATCGACAGCGCCTAATGGGGCCTATGGCGTAGGCGACAGGTGCTGCGCGCGGGTCGGCCGCCGCCATCCCGCACCAATGTTTCGCCGAGGGCGCCGGGCGTCCGTGAGAGCGCGCCAGCCGATCGCGGCGGTCAGCAGCAGCGCCACGCCGGACAGGCTGAACCCGTCCCTGGCGCCGAAGGTCTGGCTGATGTAGCCGGCGAACGGGCTGGTCGCAGGCTCGGTGCCGGGCAGCGCCATGGTCCACAGGCCCATCACCCGGCCGCGCATCGACGGATCGGCGGCCAGCTGGACGAGCGTGTTCGCCCGGGCGATGAACCAGATCGAAAGGCAGCCGGTCGCGGCCAGCCCCGTCATCACCAGCCACAGCGCCGGGGCGGCGGCCGTGCCGAACACGGCCGCCGCGGTCGCCAGGGCGAGCACGCCGACGGACCGGCCGGTGGGGCGGCCCGGGCCCGCCGAGGCGAGCAGCGCGCCGGGCAGGGCGCCGATGCCGAACATCGCCATCATCAGGCCGTATCCGCCGCCGCCGAGGTGAAAGACGCGGGTGGCCAGCAGGGGTAGCTGCACGCTGAGGTTGAACAGCAGGCCCGAGGCGGCGGCCAGGAACAGGCACACCCGGATGGGCCGATTCCGCCAGACGTACCGCAGGCCCGCCCGGAGCTGCCCGGGCGGCGCCTTACGGGTCCTCGGAGCGGCCGGCCGCGCCGCCGAGTGCCGCGGCCGATGCCGGAGCAGCACGAACAGCGGCTGCAGGTAAGACGCGGCGTTGAGCGCGCAGCAGGCCCCGACGCCGACGGTGGCGAGCAGCACGCCGCCGACCGCGGGCCCGACCACGCGGGAGATATTCAGCACCACCTCGTACAGGCTGACCGCGCTGGCGAGCCGACCGGTGCCCACCAGGTCGATCACGTAGACCTGGCGGGCCGTGCCATCCGGGGCGCTGACGCAACCGGTGAGGGCGGCGATGATGAAGAGCATCCACAGTGTGATCAGCCCGGTCGCGATGAGCGCCGCCGCCAATGCCGCCAGCAACAGCAGCAGGGTCTGCGTCACGATCAGCAGCCGCCGCCGGTCGAACCGATCCACCAGCGCGCCCGCGTACGGGCCGAAGACCAGCAGCGGCAGGAACGTGCAGGCGGTCATCAGGCCGAGGTCAACGCCGTTGCCGGTGAGGCGGAGAACCAGCCAGGACATCGCCACGCCCTGGGTCATCGTTCCGGACGCCGAGAAGACCTGGGCGAGGAACCACGGCCTGAATTCAGGTGACTCAAGCGAGCGGAACGCCTGCCGCAGCCCCGAGTGGCGCACGCTATCTGCTGGAAAGATCATATGTGGCCATAATAACCGCCAAAACCGGGCCATATTAGTCCGGATTCGTCATAATGGCCAGGAAGAGGCGGAGCGGCCGCCGCCCTGATCGTGAGGGGAAGCCGATGCCATACGAGCCCGGGGGGAGCGCCGGCGAGCTGCTCGCGCTGCTCGAATGCTCGGGACCGCTGACCCGGTCCGACTTGGTCCGGCTGTCCGGCCTGCCCCGGACGACCGTCACCGGCATGGTCGGCGACCTGATCAGCCGGGAGCTTATCGTAGAGCGCACGACCGGTCAGGCGGACCGGACTACCCAGGCCGGCCGTCCGCCGCGGACGCTGGTCTCGGCCGCGCCGCCGACCGTCACGGCCGTGCTCTCGTGCGGACGGTCGGGCATCGAGGCCGGGCTTGTCACCTACCCCGGGCACATCATCGCCCGGTTGTCATCGGCCGAGGCAGTCGGCTATCAGGCGGCCGATCTGGGATCGATCGCGGTACCGGTCGGTGACCTGGTCGAGGAGCTGCTCATCGGGTCGGGCTGCTCGCGGGATCAACTCGGCTGCGCCGTGATCGGGCTGCCAAGGGCGGTCGGCCCGGGCGAGTCGGCCGTCGCGGTGGCGGAGCGGCTGACCGTCCCGGTGCACGTGGAGAACGACGCCAACCTCGGCACGCTGGGCGAGGCCGCCTTCGGGGCCGGCCGCGGCCACGACAGCTTCGTCTACGTCACGCTCGGCCACAACGTGGGAGCGGGTCTCGTCATCGGGGGGCAGTTGCACCGCGGCGCGGCCGGGTTCGGCGGCGAACTGGCCCACGTGCAGGTACGCGACGACGGGGATCTGTGCACCTGCGGCGGTCGCGGCTGCCTGGCCGCGATCGTGGGCTCCTCGCTACTCGACTACGTCCGGCTGTCCAATGAGGAACAGCTCGCGCTCCCGCAGATGCTCGCGCTGGCGGCGGAGCGCGACCCCGGCGTCCGCCGGGTCTTCGCCGACCTCGGCCGGCTGGTGGGCAGGCCGCTGGCCAGCTTCTGCACGATGTTCGACCCGGCTGCGGTGGTGGTGGACGGCTCGCTCGGCGCGGCCGGCCAGTACGTGCTGGCCGGGGTCAGGGAGTCGATCGACCGGCACACCGCCCCCGTGGTGGCCGACTCGGTCCAGGTCATCGCCGGCGAGCTGGGCGACCGGGCGGAACTGCTCGGCGGGGCGGCCCTGGCCCGCAACCTGCGCCTCGCCGCCGTCCGGGACACGCGGGGAAATCGCGCGGCGACCGTTAGGGCCATCTGATCCTGGCCGAGGCCGAACGGGCCGGTCCGACTAGGGAAGCACCACCGTGCGGTTGCCGTTCAGCAGCACGCGGTGATCGGCGTGCCAGGCGACCGCGCGCGCCAGCACCTGGGTCTCGACGTCACGGCCGGCCTCGACCAGCCGGTCCGGGCCGTAGGAATGGTCCACCCGCACCAGGCCCTGCTCGATGATCGGGCCCTCGTCGAGGTCGGGCGTCACGTAGTGCGCGGTCGCCCCGACCAGCTTCACGCCCTTGGCGTGCGCCTGGTGGTACGGCTTGGCGCCCTTGAAGGACGGCAGGAACGAGTGGTGGATGTTGATCATCCGGCCCTCGACCCGCTTGCACACCTCGGGCGAGAGGATCTGCATGTAGCGGGCGAGCACCACCAGCTCGGTGTTCGTCTCGTCGATCAGCGACAGCAGCTTCGCCTCGGCGGCGGCCTTGGTGTCGGCCGTCACCGGAACGTAGTGGAACGGGACCTTGTAGGTCTCCGTCAGGTCGCGGAAGACCTGGTGGTTGGAGACGACGCCGACGATCTCGATCGGGAGGAGCCGGCCGACCAGCGGAACAGCAGGTCGTTCAGGCAGTGCCCGAGCTGGGAGACCATGAGCAGCGTCTTGATCCGCTCGGACTTGTCGTGCAGCCGCCAGGTCATGTGGAACGATTCGGCCACCCAGGCGAAGTCGCGCTCGAGGTTGGCGACCTGCAGCCCCGGCTGCGGCACTGAGAAGTGCACCCGCATGAAGAACAGGCCGTCGTCGGGCTCGCCGTACTGCTGGCTGGTGATGATGTTGGCCGAGTGCTGCACCAGGAAGCTGGACACCGAGTAGACGATGCCGGGCTTGTCCGGGCAGGAAAGGGTCAGGACGAACTCCCGCCCGCTGCGATCATCCGTGCTCATATCCCTACCATTCGGGACGGCCGAGCCGTGCGTCAAGGGGCGCCCGACCGCGTTTATCGAGGCTGTCCTCGCCCCCAAATGTACGTGTCCCGGCCCTGTGACATCGCTGGGATGCGAGCGCGCCTATTGACACCGAGGGCCATATCGTAGAACTTGGTCCCATAACGTGGTTCAGCCCGATAGGCGAGGCGCCGATGAGCAACCCCAGCGGCACGCAGGCCGTAGACCGGGCGGCGACGCTGCTGTCGGAGGTTGTGCACGCGTCCGATCCGGTCACGTTCACCGAGCTCACCGCCCGGACCGGGCTGGCGAAGTCGACGACGTCCCGGCTGCTGCTCGCGCTCGAGCGCAACCACCTGGTCCGCCGGGACGACCACGGCCGGTTCCTGCCGGGCGAGATGTTCGTCAGCTTCGCCTGGCGCGACGGCGGCGGATCTTCGCTCGTGGCGGTCGCTCAGCCATTTCTGGAACGGCTCGGCAAGGCCACCGGCGAGACGATCAACCTCGGCGTCGCGACCTCGGGGCACACCGTCGACCAGATCGCCCAGGTCGACTGCGCGTACCTCATCGGCGGCACCAACTGGGTGGGCCGCCCGGTCCCGCTGCACGCCTCGGGGCTCGGCAAGGTGCTGCTCGCCTACGGCGCCGCCAAGCTGCCGCCCGGCCCGCTCGAGCCGTGCACCGAGAAGACGATCACGAGCGAGGGCGCGCTCCGGGCGGAACTCGCCGCGGTGCGCGCCCGCGGCTACGCGGTGACCGATGAGGAGCTCGAGGCGGGGCTGATCGCGTTCGCGGCCCCGGTCTTCCGCTACGACGGCACGGTGGTAGCGGCCATGTCGGTCTCCGCGCCAACGTCGCGGATGACCAGGGACGTGGCGGCGAACGCGGCCCGCCGCTGCGCCGACGAGGCGGCCGGGCTGTCCGCCGCCCTCGGCCATCGGCCGCGCAAGCCGCTGTCGAGAGCCGTCGGGTGACCGACCCGTCCGGCGCCGCCACCGGGAAGCACCTGACCAGACCCCTTCTAGCTGAGCCGCAGTCCTAGCTGAGTTTGCTTGAGGAGACACCATGACTGACATGCCAGGCCCGCGCGAGCGCCGTGGTCATTGGCGCGGGGATCGTCGGCAACAGCCTCGTCCACCACCTGGCGCTGCTTGGCTGGCGGGATATCGTCCTGCTGGACAAGGGGCCGCTGCCGAACCCAGGCGGCTCCACCGGTCACGCCTCCAACTTCATCTTCCCGATCGAGTACTCGCGGCTGATGTTCGAGCTGACCAGGGACTCGACCGAGCAGTACAAGGCGCTCGGCGTCTTCACCGAGTCCGGCGGCATCGAGGTCGCGCGGACCCAGGAGCGGATGCAGGAGCTGCGCCGCCGCACCACCCAGGCCAAGGCCTGGGGAATCCCGGCCGAGATCCTCACCCCCGAGGGCGTGCAGAAGCTCGTCCCCTACCTCGACCCGTCGGTCATCCTCGGCGGCGGTTACTTCCCCACCGTCGGCGTCGTCGACTCGCTGCGCGCGGGCACGCTGATGCGAGAGCAGGCGATATCGGCGAGGGCGCTGACCGTCGTCTCCGGCGCCGAGGTGCTCGACATCGCCGTCGCCGCCGAGCGGGTCACCGGGGTGGTCACCAGCAACGGCGAGATCGCGACCGAGAACGTGGTGATCTGCTGCGGCGTGTGGTCGCCCAAGGTCGCCGCGCTGGCCGGGGCCCGGCTGGCGCTCACCCCGACCGTGCACCAGATGATCAGCGTCGGGCCGATCGGCCTGTTCGCCGGAACCACCGGCGAGATCTCCTACCCGATTGTCCGCGACGTGGACGAGGGCATGTACGAGCGGCAGCACGGCGGTGACATGGAGGTCGGCTCGTACATGCACCGGCCGATCATCGTGCCGCCGGAGACGATCCCGTCTAACGAGGAGGCCGTGCTCTCGCCGACCGAGCTGCCGTTCACCGCCGACGACTTCGATCCGCAGCTGGCGGCGTCGCTCGAGCTCATGCCGGAGCTGCTCGGGGACGAGAAGGCGGGCATCAGGTACGCGATCAACGGGCTGATCTCGATGACGCCGGACGGCCATCCCCTGCTCGGCGAGACCCCCGAGGTGAAGGGGCTGTGGGCGGCGGCGGCGAGCTGGATCAAGGAGGGCCCGGGCTGCGGCCGGGCGGTCGCCGAGCTGATGTCGGGGCGGGTGCCGACCATCGACGTGCACGAGGCGGCCGTCTCGCGGTTCTACCCGTCATCGCGGACGACCGGGTTCGCCCGCGCTCGCGCGGCCGAGTCGTTCAACAAGATGTACGGCATCGTCCACCCGGCCGAGCAGTACGAGTCCGAGCGCCCGCTGCGCACCGGGCCGCTGTACGAGCGGGCGAGGGAGCTCGGCGCGGTGTTCCGCGAGACCGCCCGCTGGGAGCGGCCGCACTGGTACGCGTCCAACGAGCCGCTGCTGGCGACCTACGCCGGCCGGACGATGGACCGGCCGGCCGAATGGGACTCCCGCTGGTGGTCGCCGATCATCAACGCCGAGCACCTGGCGATGCGGGACGGGGCCGGCCTGGTCGACCTGTCCGCGTTCACCATCCTCGACGTCACCGGCCCGGGGGCGCTGGCCGGACTGCAGCGCATCGCGGTCGCCCAGCTCGACGTGCAGGCCGGCCGGACCGTGTACACGCCGTTCCTCAATGAGGCGGGCCGCTTCGTGGCCGACCTTACGATCATGCGGCTCGGCGCGAGCCACTTCCGCGTGGTCACCGGCGCCGCCGACGGCGGACGGGACGCCCAGTGGATCGGCGACCGGCTGCCCGACGACGCGCAGCTGGTCGACGTCTCGTCGGCGTGGTCCACGATCGGGCTATGGGGACCCGGCGCCCAGGATGTCCTCGCGGCGGCGAATCGCGACGGGGACCACAGTCGCCCCGGACCGTTCGGGATGATCGAATCTTTTGAACTTGGGGGCGCGGTCGTGCTCGCCTCCCGCATCTCCTACGTGGGCGAGTTCGGCTGGGAGCTGCACGTGCCCGCGGAGCAGGCCGGGCACCTGTGGGATCTGCTGCTGGCGGCGGGGCGGCCGCACGGGCTGGTGCCGGTCGGGATCGGCGTGTACGGGACGACGGGGCGGCTGGAGAAGGGATACCGGGCGTTCGGGGCCGAGCTCACCGGCGAGTACAACCCGGTCGAGGCCGGGATGACGCGGCCGAGGGTGAAGTCGGCCGACTTCATCGGCAAGGAGGAGTACCTGGCCGCGCGGGCGGTTGCGCCCGCGGCGGTGCTGTGCACGCTCACCGTCGATTCGCATCCGTCGGCCGACGGGACGCCGCGGTACCTGCTCGGCGGCGAGCCGATCCTGCGGCTGGACGGCTCGCGGCTGGTGGACGCGCTCGGGCGGCCGTCGTACGTGACCTCGGCCGGGTCGGGGCCATCGGTCGGCAAGCACCTGCTGATGGCGTACCTGCCGGCCCCGGTGGCCGAGGTCGGCACGCCGCTGCTGGCGGAGTATATGGGCGAGCAGTACCCGGTGACGGTCGCGTCGCACCGGGCCGTGTTCGACCCGGCCGGCGAGCGGATGCGGTGAGCCCGGGTCATGGAGATCCTGGTCTGCGTTAAGCGGGTTCCGACGGTCGGCGGCGCGATCACGCTGACGGCCGACCGGCGCGCGATCGACACGAAGGCGTCGGGCTTCACGATCAGCCCGCACGAGGAGTGCGCGGTCGAGGAGGCGGTCCGGCTGGCCGAGCGGTTCGGCGGGTCGGTGACGGTGGTGACGCTCGGGCCCGCCGTCGCCGAGGAGCAGTTGCGCGCCTGCCTGGCGCTCGGGGCGTCCGCCGCGGTGCTCATCGAGACCGAGCCGGGCCTGGAAGTCGGGCCGATCGCGACGGCGGCGGCGCTGCACGCGGTGGCGGCGGGCGGCCAGTTCGGCCTGGTGCTGCTGGGCAACGAGGCGTCCGACACCGGCGACTACCAGGTCGGCATCCGGCTCGCGCACCTGCTCGGCTGGCCAGGCCGCGACCGGGATCAAGGCGCTCGCGGTGGATGACGCCTCGGGCTGGGCGTCGGCGTCGCGGACCTACCGGGGCGTGCTTGAGACGTTCGCGCTCGAGCTGCCGTGCGTGGTGACCGTGAAGGAGGGGATCAACCTGCCGCGCTATCCCTCGCTCCCGGGCCGACTCCGGGCCAAGCGGGCGCCCATCACCCGGGTGCCGGGTCCACCGCCGGCCGGCGCAGCTGCGGCGGACGTGCGGATGACGTCGCTGCGGGTGCCGGACGCGCCGAAGAAGCAGGCGACCGTGCTCGGTCAGGGCGCCGCAGCGGTGCCGGCCCTGGTCGACCTGCTGGTGCAGCTTGGGGTGGTCGCATGACGGTGTTCTGCCTAGTGGAGCTGGACGGCGGGGCGGTTGACGGCGGCGCGGCGGCGGTGGCGGACGTGTCGCTGCGGGCGCTCACCCTGGCTCGGGGGATCGCCGCCGGTACTGCTGCCGGTACTGCTGACGCCTCGGAACGGGGCGCCGGTGTCGCTGCGGTGGCGTTCGTCGGCGGCGCGCGGGCGGGCGGCGCGGATCCGGCGGTCGGTCCTGGGCTGGTCGCGGATCTGGCCGCCTACGGTGTCACCGACCTATACACGGTAGCGGGGATCGACGGGTACGCGCCGCTGGCGTGGGCCCGGGTGCTGCAAGGGCTGGTGACCGAGTCGGGTGGCGCGGTGCTTGCGGCCGGGACCGAGCGCGGCAACGAGGTGCTGGCGCACCTGGGCGCGATCACCGGGCTGCCGATGGCGGCGAACTGTACACAGGCTGTGGATAACGGCAGCGGCGGGTACGCGATCGTCCGGCAGCGGTGGGCCGGGCTGCTGCTCGAGGAGGCGGTGCTCGAGGAGCCGACGGCGTTGCTGACCGTGGCAACCGATGCGGTCTCCGCCGTTCCGGCCGAGGTGGTCGCGGAGGCCACGGTTCATCACGTCGCGGCGTCGGTCGACGGCAGCGATCTGGCGGTGCGCGCGGTCGAGACGCCGGCCGGCGCGGGCGGGGCGTCGCTGGCGACCGCCCGGGTGGTGGTCGGAGGCGGCCGGGGCGTCGGCAGCGCCGATGGGTTCGCCCCCCTTGAGGAGCTGGCGGCGCTGCTCGGCGGCGTCGTCGGCGTCTCCCGGGTGGTGACCTCCGAGGGCTGGCGGCCGCACACCATGCAGGTCGGCCAGACCGGTACCAAGATCACCCCGGACCTGTACCTGGCCTGCGGGATCAGCGGCGCCATCCAGCACTTCGCCGGGTGCTCGGGCGCCAAGAGCATCATCGCCATCAACACCGACGCGACCGCCCCGATGATGACCCGCGCCGACTACGCCGTCATCGGCGACCTGCACGCCGTAATCCCGGCGCTCGTCAATGCCCTTCGCGAGCGAGCCGATCCCTTAACTCCTCGAGGATCCGAGCGGGCCCACGACTGCTGAACGGCGTTCCCGGGATAATCGGGTCGTGCGGTTTCATCGGGTGCAAGTGGTGCGGAAGATGCCGCATCCCGGACGGGGGTTCTCGCAGGGGCTGCTGGCCGAGGGGAGCTCGGTCTGGGAGTCGGTCGGGAACTACGGGCAGTCGGCGCTGCGGAGGTACGAACTCGGCGCGGGCTCGGTGGCCGCGCAGGCGGAGCTGGAGCCGGAGTTCTTCGGCGAGGGGATCTGCCGGGTGGCGGACCTCATCTGGCAGCTCACCTGGCGCGAGCGGATCGCGCTGAGCTGGGACGCCGAGACGCTTGAGCTGCGGGAGAAGGTCCGGTACAACCGCGAGGGGTGGGGGATGTGCGCGGTCGGACAGCCGTCGGCCGGCGGCGCCGCGCCGCTGCCGGACGTGGTCACCAGCGACGGGACGAGCGAGCTGGTGCGCCGGGACCCGGTCACGCTTGAGCCGCGCGAGGTCCTGCCGGTGCGCTGCCAGGGCCAGCGAGTGCGCGGGCTGAACGACCTGACCTGGGCGGGCGGCCTGGTCTGGGCCAACGTCTTCGGGACCGACTGCCTGGCCGGGATCGACCTCGAGGTCAGCGAGGTCACCGACGTGGTGGACGCCGGCGCGGCGGCCGAGCGGCACTGGCGGGACCCGCAGGCGGTGATGAACGGCGTCGCCGCCGTCGCCGCGCCGGGCGAGTTCCTGCTCACCGGCAAGGGATGGCGCTCGATCCGACAGGCGCGCCTGGTTCCCGACCGCGACCGAGGCCAGGTCCAGCGGCTGCTGGCCGGCCATTCACGGTAATCTACGGGGGCGCTTAGGCAGGGGAATTCCGGGCTGGCCAGCGGAGCGGGCGATCGCGGTACCCGCCGTCGGCCAGCCCGGCCAGCCGCTCGAACGGATTCCACGCGCCGACGTCACCGGACAGCAGCCAGGACGCGCCCGCGGCGGCGAAATAGCACGGCAGCATGAGCAGCCCGCCGCAGCACGCGTACTGGGTGGCATGCCTGGCCTCGTGCCTGAACAGGTCGCCTTCGCGGTCAATCCGGGACCGCCGGGTAATGATCACGTTGCCGAGGGTGAAGGCGGGAGCGGACGGCACCGGCAGCCCGTAGCAGGTGCCCGCCAGCAGGCCGTCCTGGCAGCGCGCGAGCCGGGCGCGGCCGAGCCGGGCGACGGCGAGCCCGGACAGCGTGGAACCGTTGACCAGGTTCAGCGCCAGGCGGAGCCGGAGGCTGGCTCGCACGGTCAGGCCTGATCGCCGCCGTGACCGCCGAGCTCGATGATGTCATCGCCGCCCGACCCGTTGCCGTTGCCGGTCCCGGTGTCCGCCGAAGCCGCCGTCGAGGAAGCTGCCGGTCCCGTTCCCCGATCCGATTCCGTTCCCGTTGACGCCGTACAGGTCGGCTGAGCTGTAGTCGATGGCGTAGACCGGCGCCGGCAGCGGCACGTCGGGCTGGCTGTGCTCGCGGTGCGCGCGGGCCACCGCCGCGTGGTACTCGCGCAGCCGGTCGATGAACGCGTCGTCCGCGTAGGGGGTGCCATCGACCAGCGGTCCGCGCGTGCCCTCGAAGATCGCGGTCATGTCCTCGCCGCTGAACGTCTTGTGGCTCTCGAGCGCGTGCGCCACCGCGAGCACCCACCGCTCGTTCTCGCGCAGGATCTCCTCGGCCCGGACCAGCAGCTCGGACAGGTTGTCCTCGATCCGGTCGGCGAGCTTCTGGATGCCGGGCATGGACCCGCGGTCGCCGACGGGCGCGGCGGCGGCGCGGGTGCCGCCGGGCGTGCCGCCCTCGAGACGGCGGGACGCCTGGGACGAGGAGACCGTCTTGCCCATGCCCCAGTACCCCTCCATGTACGAGGCGACCGTGGTGGCGGAGTCGAGGTCGCCGGAGACGCCCGACGAGCTGTCGCTGTCGAAGTACAGCCGCTCCCCGGCCAGCGAGGCGAGCGAGACCAGGATGTCCGACTCCAGCTCGCTGCGCCACTGGGTGAACTGGTCCTCCGGCTTGATCGACGACACCATGCCGAGGTAGTTGCTGCCCTTCTCGATCGTGGCGATGTCGATGAGCGCGTGCTGCCGGGTCCGGTAGGCGATCACCGCGTGGCACGCCTCGTGGATCGCGACCGCGTGCCGCTCCCGCTCGATGTACTCGACGTCCTCGGGCGGCCCGAGCTCCTTGAGCTGCTTCGCCTTGATTACGTCGGGCCAGGTGATCACGTCCCGGCCGTCCCTGATGGCGGTGATCAGCGCCTCGTTGACCAGGTCCTTGATGGAGGCGCCGGTCGCGTAGGGGGTGATCACGGCCAGCTTGTCGATCTGCTCCTCGGTCAGCTCGTGCGCGACCTTGTCGAGGTAGCCCTCGTAGGTGCGGATGCGGCCCTTCTTCGACGGGTAGCCGACCCGGTACATGCGGTCGATCCGGCCCGGGCGCAGCAGCGCCTCGTCCAGCGTCGACGGCATGTTGGTCGCCATCATGATCAGGATCCGGTAGTGCGGCGGCGGCTTGGGCCGCATGCCGAGCGCCCTTCGCACCACCCGGTTGATGAACCCGCGCGGCTTCTTCAGGCCCGATAGCTCGGTCAGCAGCGCCTGCAGGGTGCCCATGCCGCCGCCGCCACCGCCCCCGTTCATCATGCCGCCGACGATCTGCCTGTCCCGCCGGCGGCCGGGCTCATCCGCGGCGGCTGCGAGGTCCGAGCGCATGGCGTCCCGGGTCAGCACCCACTGGCTGTCCGATGAGAGATAGGAGAAACCGTGGCAGCCGGTCGTGGCGAACGGCGCCGGGGTCGCGCGGGCCGGCCCGCCGGGCGCCCCGCCCATGGCGATGCCGCGGTTGCCGAGCGAGTCGGCCTCGTCGAAGAAGACGATCACGCCGCCGTACCGCAGCGAGAGCTTGCGGAGCTTGCGGAAGAGGCTCTTGACCTTAAGGATGCCGACGCCCATGAACATGTTGATGAACGCGCCCGGGTCGACGAACACGTACGGCTTGCCGGTCTCGCCCGCCACCGCCTCCGCCATCAGCGTCTTGCCGGTGCCGGGCGGCCCCCACAGCAGGATGCCGCCGGGCACGTAGCCGCCGCGGTCCTCGACCAGCTCGGGGTGCTCGAGGAAGATGATGTTCTCCTTGACCCGCTCGAGCACGTGGTCCTGGCCCCAGACGTCGGAGAACCTGGTCTTGATGTCGTCCGGGTAGTAGACGTCCACCCCGCCCCTGGACATGAACCAGAACAGCAGCGCGAACTGGGCGACGGTGAAGAACAGCAGGAACGCGTACTGGATGAAGGTCGGCAGCGCGTGCCATAGGATCCCCGGGATGAGCACGACCGCGTTGAGCGGCGCGTCGTGCATGATCTTGCCCGCGATGATCGCGATGACGGCGAGCACCACCACCCAGCGGATGATCCGGCCGATCCGGTACCGCGTCCAGGCCGACAGCTTGCGCTGCGACAGCCGCTCGGACCGGCCCCAGACCTTGTGCACCCAGAACTGGTTGTAGGCGGCCGAGTGCTCGCTGATCAGGAAGTGCGCCTGGTGCACGACCTCGAGGCCGGCCAGCACGAATACCCACCGGCCGAGCTGCGTCTCGAGCCGGACCGCGTCGACGAACCCGATCAGCGGGTTGTCCGCCATCAGCGACCAGACCAGCAGCAGCCAGATCACGGCCAGCAGGAACAGCCACTTGATCCGGTCCCAGAAGGAAATCCGCCTCCTGGTCAGGATGTCATCGTCTTTCGGCCGGCCGCCCTCATAGGTGAGTCCCTGCGCGGCCGGCCACTGGGACTTCTTCATGTGGAGCTCCCGACGGTGAATGACGTCATGACCGTGTTGATGGCGTTCTGGTTTTGCGTGTAACAGGTGCTCGTGCAGTGCACCATGAGCAGGTAGACCTCGGTCTGATTGGCGTTGGTCAGCACGTCCTCGTCGAAGGTGTTGGCGGCCCCGCCCGGGAACGTGTACTGGAACGTCTCCCGCACCCCGTGCACGCCCGCCTTGCCGGTGATCGTCTCGTCCACCAGCTGCTTGAAGTCGGTCAGCGGGAAGCCCTGCTGGGCTTCCGTGCTCCGGGTGCTTGAGGTGACCGGCAGCATGAAATCGCGCAGCATGTTGTACGAGAGCTCGTTGCTCGCGGTCGAGTTGAGCGTCAGGACCTCCGCGAACGCGAAGGGCTGGGAGAGGTCGCCGGCCAGCACGTGATCGGCGTTCGGGCCGGAGCCCGCGTCGAATGCGGTCGACCAGATGCCGGCGCTCGATCCGCCCCCGGCCTGCAGCAGCGCGTCGATCTGCTGCTGGGAGATCTGATGCCACTGGACCGGCACCTTGTAGTAGGTCCCGGCCGCGCCGTCAGCGACGTACGTGTACGCGGGGGCGCCGCAGCCGCTCAACCCGACCGTCAAGAGGACGCCCGCAAGCAGGACCGTCAATCCCCCGATGAGGCCTCGTGTTGAGCGGAAGGCCCGATTTGTCAACGGGGTGACCTCCACGTTGTGTGTTCTCTAGCTAAGTATGCCGATTCATCTCGATTTGGTAAAGGAAATCAGCGGGTCGAACGGACCCTGGCCGACTGTCCGGGCGACGATGACCGAGACAAGGACAATGCCCATACGCGGGCTTATCCAAAGCACTGCCCGTCTCCGCGGTAGGTGGGAACGCTGACGGCGTCCGGCTCACCGGGACTGATCAGGTGATACGTGGTCAGCCGCTCGGCCAGCTCGCCGCCCTTGGCGTGCCGCATCCACACCCGGTCGCCGATTCTGAGGCCGTTCGCGGCGGTGCCGAGCACCGGGGTCTGCACCTCGCCGGCCCCTCCGTCTTGGTCAGCCGCAGCCCGGCCGGCCAGAACGGCGACGGCAGCCGGTCCGGCGTCCCGGTTCCGGAAGCAACGTAGCCGCCGCTGAACAGGGTCGCCACCCCCGCCTTGGGCCGCCGCACTACCGGCAGCGCGTACAGCAGGGCGGGCTGCGGGTGGAACTTCGCGTAGGCGTCGAACAGGGTGGGGCCGACCAGGCCGGAACCCGCCGCCAGCTCGGTGACCGACTTGTCGGCCGAGGTGGACTCGAGCGAGCCGGTGCCGCCCCCGTTGACGAACTCAAGCGGGGCGATCGCCCGGATCCGGCGGACGACCTCGGTCCTGCGCTCGTTCAGCTCGGCCGACGAGCGGGCCTGCATCGCCTGCACGAGCGCGGCCCGGACCGGCCGTCCGGGCGGCGCGTCGCCCAGGCCGGCGATCTGCCCCTCGTAGCCGAGCACGCCGACCAGGGCGAACCCCGGCCGCTTGAGCACGGTCTCGGCGAACAGGGCCGACTCGGCGGGCGACCGCAGCGGCGATCTCCAGGTCCCGATCTGCACCACCGGGCCGCGGGGCAGCGGACGCCAGGACATGTCCAGGTCCAGGCAGACCCGGATCTGCGGGTGGCCCGGGCCGATCGTCGCGTCGATGAAGTCCAGGTGGGCGGCTGAGTCGATGGTCACCGTGATGTGCTGCCGGGCCGCCTCATCGCCCGCCAGCGCCCGCAGCGCCGCCCGGTCCGCGGTCGGGTACGCGACCAGCAGGTCGTCGCTGAGGCCGATGGAGTGCAGCCAGATCGCCTCGGCCAGCGAATAGCACATAACGCCCCGGTATCCTGGCTGGGCCAGAGCGCGCTCGATCAGGTGGCGGCAGCGCAGCGACTTGCTCACCACCCGGATGGGCACCCCGCCGGACCGTCGCACCAGGTCGCGGGCGTTACTGTCGAACGCGGCGAGATCCACCACCGCGAACGGAGGGTCCAGGTCGGCGGTCGCCCGGTCATAACGGGCATACCGGTCTTGGACGTCCGTTCCGGCGATCAAGTCAGACATAGCGGCACACTAACGGGTCGGCGTCGGCAAGCGATCAACGGGGCCTCGAAAATCTAGAAGAGTAGGCGAATGACCTGGCATAACTGGGCGGGTACGGCAAGCGCCGACCCGGCACGTCGGTACTGGCCGCGCTCCACCGAGGAGATCGCCGACGCGATTAAGGACGCCGCAGGCGCCGGGCTCACGGTGCGGGCGCTCGGCGGCGGGCACTCGTTCACCGCGGCCGCCGCGACCTCGGGCGCGGCCCTCGACCTGTCCGCCTGGACCGGCATCGTCGGCGCGGATCTCTCGTCCGGGCTCATCACGGCGCGGTCGGGGACCACGATCCGGGAGCTGAACCGGGCGCTCGACTCGCTCGGCCTGGCCATGCCCAATCTCGGCGACATCGACGCGCAGACGATCTCCGGCGCGATCTCGACCGGGACGCACGGCACCGGGCCGGCCTGGGCGGCATCGCCACCCAGGTCGCCGCGCTCGAGCTGGTGCTGGCGGACGGATCGGTGGCCTCCTGCTCCGCCGAGGAGCGCCCCGACCTGTTCAACGCGGCCCGGGTGTCGGTCGGTGCCCTCGGCGTCATCTCGACGGTGACGCTGCAGTGCGTGCCGGCCTTCACGCTGGCCGCGCACGAGGCGCCGATGCACGTCGACCAGGTGCTCGAGCGGTTCGATGAGTTCGCGGCGGGCAACGACCACTTCGAGTTCTACTGGTTCCCGTACGGCAGCAACGCGCTCCTCAAGCAGAACAACCGGACCCTCCGGGCCGGTGACGGGGTCGCGATTCCGTCGCCGATGCCGGGCTGGCGGCGGTTCCTCGAGTACGAGGTGATGGAGAACGCGGCCTTCGGCGCGCTCTGCCGCACCGGCCGGGCGGTGCCCGGGCTGATCAAGCCGCTCAACCGGCTCGCGTCGGCCACGCTGTCCACCCGCCGGTACTCCGCGCCGTCGCACGAGGTGTTCGTGACGCCGCGGCGGGTCCGGTTCGTGGAGTCGGAGTACGCGGTTCCCCGCGAATCCGTGCACGAGGTGCTCGGCCAGTTGCGGGCGGGCGTGCCCCGCCTGGCCCACCCGGTGATGTTCCCGGTCGAGATCCGGGTCGCCGCCGCCGACGACATCTGGCTGTCGACCGCGTACGGCCGAGACAGCGCCTACGTGGCGATCCACCAGTACGTGGGACTGCCGTACCAGGAGTACTTCCGGCTCTTCGAGTCGATCGCGGCCGGCGTCGGCGGCCGCCCGCACTGGGGCAAGATGCACACCCGCGACGCCTCCTACCTCGGCCAGGCCTATCCCCGGTTCGCCGACTTCCTGCGCATCCGCGACGAGATGGATCCGGACCGCCGCTTCGCCAACCACTACCTAGAGCAAGTCTTCGGAGCATGAGTCATTCACGGTCCGTTCGATAGGAAGGGTCTGGGGTTGCCCGGGTTTTGACTTCACGGCCCGTACTTGATGATCACGCCGTAGTTGCCCTTGCCGGTGCGGCCGGTGGCGGTGCCCCAGGCCGAGTGCGTGCCGGGGATCCAGGCCAGGGACTCGAGGCGGACGGTGCGCCGCACCCGGGCGCCGCCCGGCCCGGTGACGGTCAGGTCACCGAGGCGCTCGGGCGGCTTCCTGGCCGCGCGCGGGATCTTGCCCGCGGTCCACGTCCCGCCGTTCCAGTGCCAGGCCTCGTTCGCGTGCAGTGCCCAGATGTCGTCGGCGCTGACCGCGCTGACCTCGTCCGGGGCGGCGGGCAGCCGTACCTTCACCCACCCGCGGCCGTCGTAGTGGGCGGCGTAGGCGCCGGCGTCGAGGCCGAAAACCCAGACGTTGTCCGGGGCGAACACCGTAGCGCTGACGCTCGCGCCGTTACCGCCCGAGTGCCGTTGCAGCACCCAGGAAGGGATCGGCTGGACGGTCCACCGGCCGCCGGCGAAGCGCAGCGCGCTGGCGTCGCTGCGCGAGCTGAACAGCCAGAAATCGGTCGCCGAGTCGCCGCCGAAGGCGACCGCGGAGCGCGCGTAGGCGGTCAGCGTGTCCGGCAGCGGCACCCGCGACCAGCGGGCCCCCTGCAGGCGTTCCACCGCGGTGAAGGCCGTCCCGGTCCAGACCGACCAGGCGTCATCGCCCGAGCCTGCGCTCACCGTGCCGGTCACGGCCTCGTCGGACGGGCCGATGGTGGCAACTACCCGCCAGCCCGCAGGCCCGGTCGTCTTCGCAGCCGCCGCCTTGCCCGCGATCACCGCCCTGGCCTCGATCGCGGCCTGGTTGGCGGGCGGCAGCGTCGTCACCGGCCGCCCGGCGATCACCCCGACCACGGCGGTGGCCAGCAGCGCGGTGGCGAGCACGGCGGGCGCCAGCAGAGTGCGCTGAGCGGTGGGCCTGCGATCGCGGTTGGGGGACCTGGCAGTTCGCATCAGCGGCTCCGTAACTCCGACGTTAAGCGCCGAAATCGTCGTACCCCGCTGACGCGCGTCCGAAGAGTCCTGGTTGCGTGAACCGCCAGCTTTGACGATGCGTGTATGTGATGTGACAGTTTCCGCAACGGTGCCGGCCGGATGCGCGGCCTACCGGATCACCGAGATACCGCGCCGCCGCGAGCCGTCCGGGCCCGTCAGGACCGACGGCGGCGATCCCGGCCGACCGCAGCGCGCGGCCGCGCTGGTGGCCGCGTACCACGCGGGGATCGCGAAGCCGACCGGGACGGTCGCGTTCGGCTGGGTGCGGGCGGCGGCGGGCGGGCCGGTGCTGATGATCGCGGCCGGGGACGCGCTCGTCGGCAGCGTCGACCCGGCCGACGGCGAGGTGCTGCTGGCGCTGCCGGGCGGGGCGCGGGGGACGGCGCTACCGCCGGCCGAGCTGGCCGGGCTGCTCGGGCAGGTCGGCTGCTGGCGCGAGATAGCGGGGATCAGCGACGGGCTGCTCGCGCTGCCCGGCGAAACGGGAACGCGGGGAACCTCCGGCGGGTCTGGGTCGCCCGGCCGGGCCGGGCTGTCGCTCGACGAGGGGCTGCTCGGCAGCTGGACCGGGCCGTTCGGCTGGCTGGTGACGGCCGAACCGGTGACCCCGGCCGAGCTGCGGGCGCTGTCGGAGGAGATCGCGCTGCGGCAGCGGATCGCGGAGGGGACGGCCGACCGGTTCCCCGAGCGCGCGGCTCAGGCGCGACGGCTCAAGGAACGCCACGGCGAGTTGCAGCGCGGCCAGTCGACCGGGTGGTGGCGGGTCACCATCGCGGCCGGCGGGCGGGACGAGCCGAGCGCCGCTCGGATCGCGGGGCTGCTGTGCGCGTCGACCGACCTCGAGGGGCTGCCGTACGCGCTGAGCCCGGCGCCCTTCCGCCCGGGTACCGCCGCCGAGCCCGGCGGCGACGCCGTGCCGGCCTCGCCGTTCTACGGGTCGACCCAGCTCCTGGCCGCGCTCGCGCAGCCGCCGGAGTCCGAGGTGCCGGGGGTCAGGCTGGCGCTGCGGCCCGACTTCGACGTCACCCCGGAGCAGCCCGCCGGATGCCCGCCGGGCGAGCGGGCCGGGATCGAGCTGGGCGAGATCCTGGACCGGAACCTGCGGGCGGCGGGGCCGCTGACGCTGTCGCGCGACTCGCTCAACCGGCACGTGTTCGTCTGCGGCGCGACCGGGGCGGGCAAGTCGCAGACCGTGCGGTCGCTGCTCGAGGCCGCGACCGCCCAGGGCGTCCCGTGGCTGGTGGTCGAGCCCGCCAAGGCCGAGTACCGGCTGATGACGGCGCGCCTGCCGGACGCGGTGGTGATCAGGATCAGGCCGGGCGAGCCCGACGCGATCGCGGCCGGGCTCAATCCGCTCGAGCCGGCCGTCGATCAAGGCGGCGTCAGGTTCCCCCTGCAGACGCACGCGGACCTGGTCAGAGCGCTTTTCATCGCGTCCTTCCGGTCCGAGGAGCCGTTTCCGCAGGTGCTCAGCGCCGCGCTCGGGCGGGTCTACGAGGACTCGGGCTGGGACCTCGCGCTCGGCGAGCAGGCCGACGGCAGGCTCGACGCCGCCTATCCGACGCTCACCGCTCTGCAGCGCGCGGCCGAGCGGGTCGTCACCGAGATCGGGTATTCCCAGCGAGTCACCGACGATGTGCTCGGCTTCATCAGGGTCCGGCTGGCCAGCCTCAGGCACGGCACCACCGGCCGCTTCCTCGAGGGCGGGCACCCGATCGATTTCGGCGCCCTGCTGGCTAGGAACGTGGTGCTCGAGATCGAGGACGTGGGCGACGACGCCGACAAGGCGTTCCTGATGGGCGCGGTGCTGATCCGGCTGGCCGAGCACCTGCGGCTGGCCCGCCGGACGAGCCCCGCGGCGGCGGCCGGCCTCCGGCATCTGACCGTCGTCGAGGAGGCGCACCGGCTGCTGCGCCGGGCCGGGTCCGGTGACGAGCCGGGCGGCGGCGGCGCGGCCGGGCACGCGGTCGAGATGTTCGCCGGCCTGCTGGCCGAGATCCGCGCGTACGGCGAGGGGCTGATCATCGCCGAGCAGATCCCGGCCCGGCTAGTGCCCGATGTGATCAAGAACACGGCGGTGAAGATCGTGCACCGGCTGCCGGCCGCCGACGACCGGGAGGCGGTCGGCGCGACGATGAACGCGTCCCCGTCCCAGTCCCGCTACCTGGTCACGCTGCCCCCCGGGCAGGCGGCGGTGTTCTCCGACGGCATGGACTTTCCGATCCTGGTCCGGGTCGCGGACGGCAGTCCGCGAGAAGCCGGACCGCCCGTCCCGGCCGCCGACGCCCGCGCCGTGGTGCACCCCCGCTCGGCCACCTGCGGCGCCGAATGCCAGGCGCGGCCGTGCACGCTGCGGGACATGCGCGCCGCGCAGCGGGCACTCGACGGGGCCGTCCTGACCCGGCCCTGGGCCGAGCTGGCCGTGCTCGCGCACCTGACCGGCTGGCCGACGCCGGTGCCCCGGCCGGCCACGCTCGGGGCGATCACCGCGCTGCCCGCGCGGGTGCGCCAGTGCGCGCTGTCGCACGCGGTGGACGCCGCGGTCGCCGCCCGCGCGGCCGTGATCGCCGACCCGGCGGCGCTGGCGGTCCACGTCGGCGCCGTCATCACCGCCCGGCTGGAGCGGGCCGAGTGGCTCTGCCACCCCGACGAGCCGGAATGGCTGCTGGCGGGCGCGGTGACCGAGGACGTCGCGTTCGGCACCGTGCGGCCGTCGGCCATCGAGGGCGCGGGGCCGCTGCCCGACCTGCTGGCGGGGTTCGTCGACTGCCGGTGGCCGGAGCAGTACCTGCCGGGGCCCGCCGTCAGGACCGGGGCGTTACCGCCGGGGGCGTCACGCTGGCGGCGGCCGTGTCCGCGGGCGCGCCCGGGGACGGCCGGTCGGGTCTGCCTCCCCAGCGCCCGGTGGCGCACATCCAGATCAGCGCGGCCGCGGTCAGGAACCGGACGGTCGACGTGACCCAGTCGCCCCCGATGAGCTGCGCCTCCTGGAACCAGGGGATCCGCCAGATGTGCGCCGCCTCCATGTAGGTGATGGCACCGAAGCAGAGCCTGACCAGGACGACCGCGTCCAGCCCGGACGACGGGTAGAGCGCGAGCAAGGCGATGATCATCACGTCGTACCAGGGGCGCTGGAACGGCCAGAAGAAGACCCAGGCCAGGCTCAGCGCCAGCGCCGGGCTCACCGCCGGCAGACCGGGAACCCGGTCGGGCAGCCGGATGAAGGCGAGCACGGCGACGCCGATGAACAGCACCAGCGCCAGCGGGAAGACCCAGCCGGGGATGTTGTCCGAGCCGAGCGGCCCGCCAATGCCGAGCGGCCGGTAGATCACCTGGTAGAGGTTGTCCCAGGTGACCTGCTGGCCGCGCTGGGACAGCACCTTGACCGCGGGCCGGCCGGCGATCGCGTAGGAGGCGACGGTCAGCCACAGCCAGCCGCCGAGCAGGCAGGCGATCCTGGCGGGCGAGCGCCGCACCGCCCACAGGGCGGCGGCGAGGAAGAGCACGAACGGGGACTTGGTGCAGGCGGCCGCCGCGAGCAGGGTGCCCGCCGCCGCGCACCGGGCCAGCGTCGGCCTGACGCCATCCGGGGCGAACCGGAGCAGGGCCAGGCCGGCTAGCCCGAACGCGATCGCAAGGCCGTCGATGTGCCCGCTTGCCACGATCTCCCACAGCAGCAGCGGGTTGAGCGACCACAGCAGGTGGGCGCGCAGCCGCATGGCCGGATTGTCGCGCAGCAGCCGGTCGAGCAGCAGCGCCACCGCGCCGAACGCGAGCGCCACGATGAGCTTGAGCCAGAACGTGATCAGCGCCATCGAGGTGCCGCCGAGCTCGGCCGACACCCATTCCTCGGCCGAGGCGATCGGCCCGTAGTCCGACAGCTGGTGCGCCCAGGTGGGCGGGCTGCCGACCGCGAGCTTGTCGCCGAGAGTGACCATCCGCGCGGGCGTGAACACGTACGGGCTGTGATGCAGCACGATCATGTTGCCGTCGATGGCGTACGACTGGGTGTCGGTGGTGCCCGCGGCCGGCAGGAAGGTGAAGATCGCGATGACGATGAACGAGACCGCGAGCAGCGGCCGGACCGGCACCCGGGCGCCGCGGGAGACCGCCATCAGGCCGGCCCCGACGCCGATCGCGCCGACCACCGCCGCGCCCCACGACAGGAACAGCGCGAGCGGCCTGCCCAGCCCGAGCGAGATCCACCAGGGCGGCGCGCCGCCCGGCGCGTGCGCCATCGTCGGTACCACGATGGATGGCCCGGCGACGGATACAAAGAACATCACGAGAAGCGAAACAGTGATGCAGGCCGCCGCGGTCCAGACGAGCCCTCGGGTTCCCCCGCTGGCGCGCATGATCCGGTTAATCACGGTGTCACTCCGCAGGTGGATACGCCCGGTTTTGCCAGCCTTCGACGGAAGACCGGCTTCAATCGACCGTATCCAGGCATCGTTTAAGGACTGGCTAAGATCCGTTGGGCGAAAACTAAAGATACCCCATAGGCCGTAGTCCGTGTGGTGATCTTTGTCCCAATACCGGCGCTGGCGTCCGGTCAGCCGGTGATATCCCGATCGAGGGACGCCTGCGCGGTGAGCTGATCACGGAGCGCCCCCGCGTCGTCAGCGTCCACCGTCATGACGCGGGCGGTGCCCAGGTCCTCGCGCCGCACGACCGTCCCGGTCCGGGTGGCCCACCAGCGGCCGGCATTGGACCGCCAGATGTGCCACCCGGGGAACTCGCCCTCAAGCTGCGCGATGCGCTCGTCCCACCCAGCCATGGTGTTCCTCCCGGAGTGGGACTTCGGACCTCTATTAAAAAATGAACGTGCATCCGCACGGTGTCAATAGGACACCAGGATTAGGCCACCACGTGCGTCTCGCTGTTTACCAGCCGCTCGTGTTGGCGTGCCCGTTCACTGACGCATCAGTGGCGGCGGTCTGGTTGGCTGACCCGTTCGGGCCGGGCTTGGCGGCCGCATCCGACGGCTCGGTGGGCTCGGGCGCATCCGGCTCGGGCGCGGTCGGCGTGGTTGCGGCCGACTTGGCGTCGACGCCGGTGGCGGTGCCGCCAAGCGGGCCGTCAGGGGACTGGCTGTCGATCTCCGCCGTGGCGCGCTGCCGGTAACGGACCAGTGCGCCCACCGCGCCCGCGGCGGCGGCGATCGCCACGCCGAGCAGTGACCAGGTCAGGGCGGACTTCATCCGCCGCTTGGCCGGGCTCACCGGATCGGCCGGGCGGACCTGCGCGGCGGTGTTCCGCAGGGCGGACGATACGGACGGGGCAACGGTGCCGGCCGTGTAGTCGGCGGTGTTCCTGAGGGCGGACGATACGGTCGGGGCGACGGTGTCGGCGGCGTAGTCGGCGACGCTTTCCAGCTTCGGCGCCGCCCACTTGCGGGCGGTGTAGACGCCTTGCTGAACTTGCTTGCTGACGCCGGCCACCGTTGTCTGGGCGGTGTTGCCGGCGCTCTGCGCGGCGCTCTGCGCCGCGGCGGTGGCGTTCTGGGCGGCGACCTGGGACTTCTGCGCGGCGCTCTGCGCCGCGGCGGTGGCGTTCTGGGCGGCGACCTGGGACTTCTGCGTGACGTTGTGCGCGGCCGCCTGCGACTTCTGGGCGGCGTTCTGCGCCGTCGCCTGGGCGGACGCAGCGGCGGCCCGGGCAGCGTCGGCCGCGTTCTGCGCTGCTACCTGGGCGGCCTTACCGGCCGCGCGTGCCCGGGCGGCTGCCTCGTTGGCATCGAGATTGGCTTTGCGTGACTTTGTCAAGAACACGATTCTGCCCCCTTCTCTGTCTCTCGGTGAGACAAGGTTCCCCGGGTCTTCGGCTTCAATCATCGCGGCCGCAATGGAAGTGGTATCAGCTAGTCGTCGAACTGAGATTGCGGCGAAGCCGGTACGGTGATTGGAGACAGGCCGGATCGCCCGGCCTGGAGATGAACCGGAGTCACGTAATGACCGAAACGCTGACCGCGACGCTGACGACGACGCAGGGGACGGTCACTGTCCGGCTGTTCCCTGACCAAGCGCCGAAGACCGTCCGGAACTTCGTCGAACTCGCCGAGGGTGGCAGGGAGTGGACCAACCCGAAGACCCGGGCCACCACCAAGGACAAGCTGTACGACGGCACCATCTTCCACCGGGTGATCGCCGGCTTCATGATCCAGGGCGGAGACCCGCTCGGCACCGGCACCGGCGGCCCCGGCTACAAGTTCGCCGACGAGATCCACCCGGACCTGCGATTCGACAAGCCCTACCTGCTCGCGATGGCCAACGCCGGCCCGGGTACCAACGGCTCGCAGTTCTTCATCACGGTCGCCGCCACCCCGTGGCTGAACGGCAAGCACACGATCTTCGGCGAGGTCATCGACGGCGTCGACGTGATCAAGGCGATCATCCAGGTGCCGACCGCCCCGGGCGACCGCCCGGTGACCCCCGTGGTGCTGCAGTCCGTGACGATCACGCGCGACTAGGCGAAGGCACCCCCGATGACCGCGCCGGACGCCGCCCCCTCCGGGCAGGAAGCACCGCCCACCTGTTATCGGCACCCAGACAGGGAGACGTGGGTGTCTTGCGTCCGGTGCGGTCGTCACGCCTGCCCGGACTGCCTCCGCTCGGCGGCAGTCGGGCAGCAGTGCGTGGACTGCGTGCACGAGGGCGGCCGGACGGTTCGGCGGCCGACGGCGGCCTTCGGCGGCCGGCCCGCCCGTACTGCGGTCGTCACCTGGACTCTGATCGCCGTCAACGTGCTGCTGTTCCTGGTCGAGCTGGGCAAGCCGTCCCTCGCCACCGACTGGGGGCTGCTCGGGTACGCGCAGATCAACTCGGGGCCGCTGCAGGGCATCGCCTCCGGCCAGTGGTACCGGCTGATCACGTCGGCGTTCCTGCCCCCGGCGGGCGGGGGGATCGGCGGCCTTGGCTTCTTCGACATCCTGTTCAACATGTGGGCGCTGTGGGCGGTCGGACCGAGCCTGGAGCAGCTGCTCGGCCGGGGCCGCTTCATCACCGTCTACCTGCTCAGCGCGCTCGGCGGCGCGGTCGCGTTCTTCCTGATCGCCCCGCAGAACGAGCTCGCGCTCGGCGCCAGCGGCGCGATCTTCGGCCTGTTCGGGGCCTGGTTCGTGGTCTCCAGGCGGCTGCAGATCGACACCAGGGGGATCCTGGTGCTGATCGGGATCAACCTGGCGTTCAGCTTCGTCTACCGCGGCGAGATCGCCTGGCAGGACCACGTGGGCGGGCTGATCGTGGGCATGCTCATCACGGCGGCTTTCGCCTACGCGCCGCGCAAGGGCCGGCTCGTCATCCAGGTCGGCGCGGCCATCGCGATCCTCGCCATCCTGGTGGTGCTCGTGGTGCTCAGGTCCAACCACCTCACCGCCGAGTTCAGCCAGGCGCTGGGTTTCTAGACGCCCCGCCGCGGCCGGGCGCCCGGCTTCGCCGCCCTAGTGCCACTGGGTGGCGAGCACCACGCCGACCACGATCAGCGCGAACCCGCAGACCAGGTTCCAGCCGCCGAGCGAGCTCAGCCCGGGCATGTTCGACTGGGTGATGTAGTACAGCGCGATCCAGACGAGCCCGAGTATCAGGGACGCGACCATGGTGGGCACCAGCCAGGCCGGGCTCACCGCCCGCTTCTTCGACTGCGCCGCCGGCGGCGTGTAGACCGGCCTCTTCCGGACGCGGGACTTGGGCACCGCGCACCTCCTGCTCGGGGACTGCGAAGGCACCGGGGACGTTCCCCGGGCGAACTACTGCGGGCTGCTTGCGGGTAAGCGTAATGCACCGGCGGGACGATTACGGCTGGTACGCACGGGAGCTTGCGCTCAGCCCCCGGGCGGGGTGGTGGTCGTGGTGCCGGTCGGGCTGGCCGGGGCGGTCGGCGTTTGCGTCGGTGTCGGCGTGCCGGTTGGGGAGACCGAGGCCGAGGGCGATGAGGTCGGAGTCGCCGCCGTCTGCTGGACGTACAGCGTGACGACCGTGTTCGGCGGCACTGTGCCGTTGGCAGGGAACTGGTTCCACACGGTGCCGACCGGGATGTTCTGGCTAACCGGGCCGTTGGCGTAGTGGATGTTGGGCGGCGAGGTGAACCCGGCGCTCTTGAGCTCCTGGATCGCGGTCGAGATGGGCACCCCGGTCAGCGTTGGCACCGCGATGCCGCCACCCGAGTAGTAGAGCGTGATCTGCTGACCCGCGGGGTACTTCTGGCCCGGGGTCGGGCTCATGCGATCGACCTCGCCCGAAGGCAGGCTCGACTGGTTGTCCGCCACCGGGTTGACGTTGGTGAAGCCGAGCGCCCGCAGCTGCTGCGCGGCAGTGTTGTACTGCTCGTTCCGGACGTCGGGGAGCGAGATCTTGCCCGCGCCGTCGGACACCAGGAGGGTGACGGTGCCGCCCTTGGCGATGCTCGACCCGCCGGACGGGTTGGTGCTGATGACGTTGCCCGCGGGCACGTTGGCGTCCGTCTGCTTCTGCACGGCTGCCTGCAGCCCGGCCGTCTTGACCTGGGCGACGGCCGTGCTCTGAGATTCGCCGACCAGGTTGGTCGGGACGTAGGCGCCGCTGCCGCCGCCGCCGTGCAGCAACAGGAAGGCCGCGACGATCGCGGCCACCAGCACGACCCCGGCGATGGTCCACGGCAGCCAGCGGCGGCCGCCACCGCCGTCCTGGTCAGTGTCCCCGTTGTCGTAGCCGCCGTCGTTGTACCCCTGCTGGTAGCCGGGCGGGTAACCGCCCTGCGAGACGGTGGTCGGCGCGACACCCGCGCCCATCATCGTCTGCGGGCCCAACCGCTGGGTGCGCTGCTGGTAGTCGTAGTAGTCGGCCCGGGTCGGCGGCGGCTGGAAGGCGGCCGCCACCTGCATGCCCGACGCGGCCCGCTGGATGTCGGCGTTCATCTCGGCGGCGGTCTGGTACCGGTCGTTGGCCGACTTGGCCATCGCCTTGAGCACGATCGCATCGGCCCACGGCGGGAGGTCGGGGTCGAGCCGGGACGGCGGTATCGGGTTCTCCCGCACATGCTGGTAGGCGATGGCAACCGGGGAGTCGCCGGTGAACGGCGGCCGGCCGACCAGCAGCTCGTACATGAGGCAGCCGGTCGAGTACAGGTCGGACCGCGTATCCACCCGCTCGCCCCGCGCCTGCTCGGGCGACAGGTACTGGGCGGTGCCGATCACCTGCGCGGTCTGCGTCATCGTGGCCTGCGCGTCGCTCATCGCGCGGGCGATGCCGAAGTCCATGACCTTGACGTCACCGTTCCTGGTGACCATCACGTTCCCCGGCTTGATGTCCCGGTGGACGATGCCCGCCTGGTGGCTGTACTCAAGGGCGCGGAGCACCCCGGAAATGATCTCGAGGATGCGCTCGGGCAGCAGCCGGTGGCCGTCGTTGAGCAGCTCCCTGACCGTCTTGCCGTCCACGTACTCCATGACGATGAACGGGACCGGCACCCCGGTCGACATGTCCTCGCCGGTGTCGTACACGGCGACGATCGACGGGTTGTTCAGCGAGGCGGCGGACTGGGCCTCGCGGCGGAACCGCGCCTGGAAGGTCTGATCGCGTGCGAGATCGGTGCGCAGGGTCTTGATCGCGACCACCCGGTCCAGCCGCAGATCGCGCGCCCGGTACACCTCAGCCATGCCGCCGCGTCCGACGACACCCTCGAGCTCGTAACGGTCGCCGAGCAGCCGCGGCTGTGTCATGTCTCGCACTCTTCCAAACCACCCTGCATCGAAGTGTCATCCCCCTATGCCGAGACGGCATGCCGCCCCGGTCGCCGGGCTAGCTCGGCGACGCCGAGGACGTCGTTGGCGACGCTGAGCCGGTGTCCGTCGGCGTCCCGGTTGGAGCCGAGCTGGTGGTCGCCGGCGCGGAGGGGGACGTGCTCGTTGTCGGCGATGACGTTGGCGTCGAAGACCGTCGCTCGCTCGTCGTAGGGCTGGCCGACGGGGTCGCGGTAGGGGTCTTCGATACCCTTCCTAGATTAGTCCCTGTCCCGTAGCCGCCGACTGTACTTGGCGGCAGCGACGCGGTGGTGGGTTGTCTGGCCTGGCCGACCGACGCGCCAGGTGACTTGGGATGGGTGATCTTTCCGGTGATCGTCGACGCCGGGGTTGTGCTGCTAGTGAGCAGAAGGACGATGATCGCGATGATCCCGCAGGCCGCCAGGCCCGCCCCGGCCAGCACCAGAGCGCGGCGGCGGGGGCGGGGATCAGGGGTCCAGGCCGGGCTCGCCGTTATAGAAATCGTTACCGTTGTTATAGAAATCGTTACCATCGGGGGGCGGGAAGTTCGGCACCACTGGCAGGCTGGCGGTGATCGGCCCGATGTAGCCGGACCGGTTGCGTGCCTCCCGGATCACGTCCGCGCGGTCGGCGACGTGCTGCGCCGTCTCCGGGCGGCCGTCCGGGGCCTTCGCCAGCATCGCGTAGACCAGGTCGGCGACCGGGCGCGGCACGTCCGGCGGGAGCGGCAGCACCGGTTCGTGCTTGTGCATGATCGCGATCGCCAGCGGCTGGTCGGCCATGAACGGAGGCTGGCCCGACAGGCACTCGTAGGCGACGACGCCGAGCGAGTAGATGTCGGACGAGCCGGTCAGCGGGGAGCCGGTCGCCTGCTCGGGGGATACGTAGAGCGCGGTGCCCATCACGATCCCGGTCGCGGTCAGGTTCATCGCCTGCAGCGAGTTGGCCTTGGCGATCCCGAAGTCGGTGATCTTCGTCGTGCCGTCGGCCATGATCAGCAGGTTGCCCGGCTTGATGTCCCGGTGCACGATGCCGGCCTGATGGGCGATGTCGAGGGCGCGGGCCGCCTGGGCGACGATGTCGAGCACCACGTACGGGTCGAGCCGGCCGTACCGCTCGAGGATCTCCGACAGCGGCTGGCCGTCGACCAGCTCCATCACCAGGTAGGGGCCGCCGAGCGGGCTGCGCTCGCCGTAGTCGAAGACCCGGGTGATCCCCGGGTGGGACAGCGACGAGGCGTACCTGGCCTCGGCCCGGAACCGGGCCCGGAACTGCTCGTCTTCCGCGTGCATGGCGGCCAGCATCTTGATCGCCACCGGCCGGCCGAGGATCTGGTCGGTGCCCCGCCAGACCTCGCCCATGCCGCCGGTTGCGATCAGCTCGACCAGCGCGTAGCGGCCGTCGAGAACGTGCGCGTTCATCATTGCCCCGTAGCTGCGAGATAGGCCTTGATGACCGCGACGGCGATCGGCTCGGCCGCGGCGGCCCCGTAGCCACCGCCTTCAATCATGACGCCGACGGCGATCTTCGGGTTGTCAGCCGGTGCGAAAGCGGTGAAAACCGCGTCCGGCCGGCTGCTCACGCCGTTCTCGGCGGTTCCGGTCTTCCCGGCGATCTGGAGGCCGTTCAGTGTGCTCTGGTTGAACTGGAACCCGGTGCCGCCCGAGTCCTGCACCACCGCGATCATCATCTGCTTCTCGTAGCCGGCCACGGTGGCCGAGATTGGCTGCGCGAGCTGCTGCGGCTGGGTCTGGTCCACCACCGACAGGTCGGAGGCGGTGACCTGATCGATCAGGTACGGCTTCATCAGCACCCCGCCGTTGGCGACGGTCGCCGCGATCATCGCCTCCTGCAGCGGCGTCTCGGTCGTGTCGTGCTGCCCGATCGCGTCGTAGGCGGTGAGCGAGGGGTCGGCTTCGGGGACGAACTGAGATGCCGCGGTGGTCACGCCGGGGATGTCGGGCGCGGTGTTGAAGCCGTATTTTTCCGCCGTCGCGTTGATGATCGGGCCGCCGAGGTTGATGCCGATGTTCGCGAACGGAGTGTTGCAGGACTGGGCGAACGCCGTGATCACCGGTGTCTGGCCGGTCCCGTCGCCACAAGGCTGGTCGTTGTCGTCGTTCAGGTGGTTCCCGTTCGGCAGCCGGAGCGGCTGCGGCGAGAAAATCTTCTTCTGCGGGTTCTGCGTCGTGTTCTCGGTGTACCAGGCCGAGCTGGTGACGATCTTGAAGGTCGAGCCGGGCGGGAGGGTGGTCTGGCTCGCATTGTTGATCAGCGGACTCGGGTTCTGCTTGGTCAGCTGATTGACGACGTTGCCGACGGTCTGCGTGTTGAGGACGCTCAGCTGGTCGGGATCGTAGCTGGGGTAAGAGGCCATCGCCAGGATCGCGCCGGTGGACGGGTTGAGCGCGACCACCCCGCCGACCTGCTGAACACCGTTGATGGTCTTGCCCGACAAGGTCGACTGGAGCCCCGCGTAAGCGGCCTGCTGTGCCTTGGAGTTGATCGTGAGCTGGACCGTCGCGCCCTTCTGGGGCTTGTCGGTGATCATGTCGATGAAGTTGCGGAAGGCGAGCTGATCGCCGGTCCCGGAGAGCAGTGAGTCCTCCGCGCGCTCGACGCCGGTCGCGTAGTTGGGCGCCTGCGCGGCCGTGAAGATCGTGTCGTAGCCGGTGACCGGGGCGTACACCGCGCCGTCGGAATAGGTGCGCTGGTACTTGAATCCGGTGGAGTCGTTCGTCACCTTGCTGCCGGCGATCGTGACGCCGTCGGCGGTCACGATCGGGCCGCGCTGGACTTGGCTGTCGTTGAACTCCGTACGGGCGTTCTCCGGCCCGTTAGCCAGGCTTGGCGCGTCCACTGCCTGCAGGTAGTTCGCGTTAACGAGCAGGATCAGAAACAGGACGAGGACCGCGATCGAAACCCGCTTGATCGGGCGGTTGAGGTCGCGCTTGAGCTGATTCACCGCAGCGACACCACCTGAGTCATCCCCTCATCCTGGATCGGCCGTGGCGCCGGCCGGCGTGCGGAATCGCTCATCCGCGCGATCGCGGCGGTGAGCAGCCAGCTGGCCACCAGGCTGGAGCCGCCCTGGGAGAGGAACGGCGTGGTGATGCCGGTGTCCGGGAGAAGCCGGGTGACGCCGCCGACGATCACGAAGACCTGCAGCGCGAACATGAAGGCGAGGCCGCTGGCGAGCAGCTTGGAGTACTCGTCCTTGGCCAGCAGGGCGGTGCGCAGGCCGCGCTGCACGAACAGGCCGTAGAGCAGCAGCAGGGCCATCACCCCGGTCAGCCCGAGCTCCTCACCGAACGCGGTGAAGATGAAGTCGCTCTGCACCAGCGGGGTCCACCACGGCTGGCCGTTGCCGAGCCCCTTGCCGAGCAGGCCGCCGTTGGCCATCCCGTACAGGCCCTGCACGACCTGGTAGGACGGCGTGCGGCCCTGGGTGAGGTTCGCGGGGGTGAACGGGTGCAGCCAGACGCTGAACCGTTCGCCCACGTGCGGTACGAGCGTTGCCGCGAGCCATGCGCCGACGACGAACATGCCAACCCCGATTACCACCCACGAGCGGCGCGAGGTCGCGATGTAGAGCATCGCCACGAACAGGCCCATGAACACGGCGCTGGTGCCGATGTCACTCTCGAAGATCAGCAGCAGCATGCTGAGCGCCCAGACCACGAAGATCGGCGCGAGGTCCTTGCGCCGCGGCATTCTGAAGAAGAGCCACTTGTCGGTGAGCAGGGACAGCTGCTGGCCGTGCTCCATCAGGTAGCTGGCGAACGACGCCGCCAGCAGCAGCTTGCCGAACTCCTCCGGCTGCACGGAGAACCCGCCGATGGCGATCTGGATCTTGGCGCTGGTGCCGCCGACGCCGCTGATGGACGCCGGCAACAGCGCCGGGAGTGCGATGAGCACCAGGCCGCCCAGGCCCAGGATGTACGTGTAGGGCTGCAGGACCTTGATGTCCTTGATGCGCCAGAGGAACAGCACGAAGACGGCGATGCCGATTACCGTGTAGATGAGCTGCGTGACCATGGCGGACGAGGCGAGTATTACACCGGAATGGGTGTTCGGGCCTGGGTTGCCGGACCGGCCCACCTCGGTGAGCCGGTAAATCATCACCAGGCCGAGGCCGTTGAGCGCGGTAGCGATCGGCAGCAGAAGCGGGTCCGCGAACGGCGCGAACTTGCGCAGCGCGAGGTGGGCGCCAAGGATGATCAGGGAGTACGCGACTATGTACCCGATGATGGTCGAGGGGTGCTGGCCCTTGAGGCTGAACGCCGTGCTGGCGAACGCGAGGGCGACAAGGGCGAGCGCGAAGGCGGTCATCAGCAGCTCGGTCGACCTGCGGATGACAGGCGCCTCCTCCGGCGGCTGACTGCCCACGGCCGGGGACGGCATGGTCATGCTGCTCACCCGGCCGCCGGGGTCTTCTTGGCCGTGGCCGTGGGAGTGGCCCTGACCGATGGCCTGGCGGTCGGTGTCGTCGTCGGGACGACGGGCGGCGTAGCCGGCTGCGCGGGCGGCAGCGCCGACGCCTGGATGCCGAACGCGGAGGCCGGCGCGCAGCTGTCCAGATCGGGCCGCGGCGGAATCGGGCCGGGCGCCTCAGACGCCGGAACCGTGATCTTCGGCTTGCTGTGCACCGCCCTGACCAGTTCGCTCTGGTACTTGACGCTCTTTGCCTGCCACGCCGTCAGCGCCGTCCACATCCCCTGGCATTTGGTCGATTGGGCCTGCAGCGTGTCGATCAGCGCCTTGGCGTCACTGACGCTGCCCTTCGAGATCGTCTGGGTGATCGTGCCCTGGTCGGTCAGGCCGAGCTGGCTGACCTTGAGGGTGGACCGGGTCAGCAGCTTCGACAGGCTCATCCCGGCCACGCTCTGGTTGGTGCCCTGGAAGACCGCGACGTAGCCGTCCTGCACGCCGACGTAGTACTGCTGCTGGTTGTACCACCAGGCGCCGTACGCGCCGCCGCCGAGCAGCAGCACCAGCAGCACCAGCGCGCCGGTGACGATCGGCCACCGCCGCCTGCCCCGGTGACCGTAGTCATCGTCGTCATCATCGTCGTAGCGGTGACGGCTGGCGCGATGCCCCCGCCGCCCGCCGGCGGGCTGGTCGTACTCGTCCTCGTCGTCTTCGTCGGAAACCCGCTCGAAGCCCTTGGTGTCGAAGCGGCCGGTGCCGAAGCCGTCGCCCCGGCCGCCGTCGCCGTCGGACTCGAACCCGGAGGTGTCGAAGCTGCCGGTGTAGCCGTCGCGGGGCCCGGCCGGCCAGACGCCGGTCGGGGAGGACTCGTCCGGCGTCGCCTGCTGCGGGGCGGTCCTGGTCAGTCGCATGGCCCTGGTCGCGGGAGAGCTCTGCCGGGCGGGCTGGCGCAGATCAGCCGGGGCGCCGATCTGGGCCGCGCCGGCCAGTACCGGGGTCCAGGTCGGCGGCACCGCGCTCGCCTGAGTGTCCATCACGTCGGCCACGATGCAGGTGATGTTGTCGGGGCCGCCGCCGCGGATGGCGAGCTCCACCAGTTGCAGCGCCGCCTTGTCGGGGTCCCTGATCGAGCTGAGGGTCTGGTGCAGGGTGTGCTCGGTCACCACGCCGGACAGGCCGTCGGAGCAGAGCAGGTAGCGGTCACCGGGCAGCGTCTCGAGCTGGGTCAGGTCGGGTTCTGCGATCGTCCTGCCGTCGAGGGCGCGCAGCAGCAGCGACCGGTGCGGGTGCGTCGCCACGTCGTCTTCGGTGATCTTGCCCTCGTCGACCAGGGACTGGACCAGCGTGTGGTCATGGGTGATCTGGAGGAACTGGCCGTTCCTGAGCCGGTACGCGCGCGAGTCGCCGATGTGGCAGAGCGCGGCGTAGCCGTCCGCCCACAGCAGCGCGGTCAGCGTGGTGCCCATGCCCTCGATCGCCGGGTCGGAGATGATCAGCTCCTGCAGCCGCAGGTTGGCCATGGCGACCGCGTCGGCCAGCGCGCCGACGAGATCAGGTCCGAGGTTCCTGGCGTCGTCGAGCGGGGCGATCGTGGTGATGGTGGCGGCGCTTGCCACCTCACCGGCCGCGTGGCCGCCCATGCCGTCGGCGACCGCGAGCAGGTGCGGACCGGCGAAGGCCGAGTCCTCGTTCCCCTCGCGGAGGAGACCGACGTCAGAGCGGACCGCATAGCGGAGGGCTAGTGTCATCTGCGCAGTTCCAGAACGGTCTTGCCAATACGGATCGGCACGCCTACGGGCACCGGGGTGGGCCGGATCACCTTCTGGCGGTCCAGGTAGGTGCCGTTGGTAGAACCGAGGTCCTCAACGATCCACTGTCCGTCCTGTGGAAAAATCCGGGCATGGTGGGTTGAAGCGTAGTCGTCGTTCAGCACCAGCGTGGCGTCATTGGCCCGGCCCATGGTGATTTGCTGGTCCGTCAGGTCGATGCTCACGCCGCTCAGCGCACCCTCGGTGACGACGAGGAAACGCGGCGCGCCGCGGCCGGGCCGCTGCGGCTTGGGCGGCCGCTGGGCGGCCGGTCGTGGCGTGGCCTGGTTCCGTGGCCGCCGTACCTTGGCGACGGCGGTACCGAACAAGTCGGTCCGTACCACGCCGATCGCCGCGATGACGAATAGCCACAAGACGGCCAGGAAGGCCACCCTGATGAGGGTAAGGGTGAGCGCGTTCATCCCGTGCGGTGTCCTCGGCTCCTGCGTCGCTTGCGGTTGGGCTGCCCCATGCAGCGGGGCTGCCGTAAAGAGTAGTCAGTCTCCGGTCCGGTGGTGTGGCTCTATTTACTACCTGGGGAGCATCGGTCAATACCTGTCGTCTTGCCGGAAGACCATTGTGGTCCGGCCGAGCGTGACCGTGGTGCCGTCGACCAGCGCCACCCGGCGTACCGGCTGCCCGTTGACGAACGTGCCGTTGGTCGACCCGAGGTCGACCAGCACCACCTGGCCGTCCTCCACCCGCAGCTCGGAATGGTGCCGAGACACCCCCGTATCGACCAGTCGCAGGTCGCAATCCGTGCCCCGGCCCAGCAGGGTCACCGGGGTCTGCAGCTCATAGGTGCTTCCCGCGGTCACGCCGGTGCCGGGTGAGGAACCGGAGACGACCAGCCGCGGCCGGCCGGGAAACTGCGAAGAAGCGACCCGGGGCAGGTCGCTGACTGGCTGGCGGACCTCGCCCGCCTCCACCGTGTGCCCTCGGATCACTCCCGACCGGATGCGGAACGTGCCAGTGGTCAGGTCGGGAATGCCCTCGAACCGGATGCGCACCGGCCCGACGAACGAGTAGCCCTGCTCCTTGGCGTGGTCCCGGGCTAGCGTCGCGAGTTCCACGCCGAGGTCCTCCGCCAGCACGTCAAGACGTTCGGCGTCGGTCGGCGCAATCTCCACGACAAAGTCGTTCGGCACCAGGGTGCGACCCTGCGCCACGATGGCGGCCCGCTCGTCCATCTCATGCTGGACCGCGCTTGCCACCTCGACCGGCTGTAGCTCGGACTTGAACACTCGGGCGAAGGTCCCCTCGACCATGCCCTCAAGCCGGCGTTCGAAGCGCTGCAGAACTCCCACCCGTTAGGCCTCCCTTCCGCTCGTTATCTATCCGATGTTATCCGGGGTGCGACCACACTGGGGGCCGTGCTAGCCTGAGTCGTCGTTTGAGCGGGCGAGTGGCGGAACGGCAGACGCGCACGGTTCAGGTCCGTGTGTCCGAAAGGATGTGAGGGTTCAAATCCCTCCTCGCCCACCTAGATACGCGCATTCTCCCCGATTCCGGGCTTCGTCGAAGTCGCCGACGTAGAACGCGGTCAGGTAGGCGCTGGCAGTCTCGGCCGGCGAGGGATGGCCGGGTCCCGGGTGCGCCGGGCGCCGCCTGCGGGCTGTCTGACCTAGTGCCCATGACCTGCCTCCTCGGGTTCGCCGCGAAGCGGGACTTGCGGCCGTACTTGCATGACGCTAGCAGCGTAGAGTCGCTGCTAGCATGATGCAAGTGGTTTCTGTTAGCCTGCGTTCATGCTCGGTCGCAGCTACGAAAGCCAGAACTGCTCAGCCGCGCGGGCCCTGGAAGTGGCCGGCGAGCGCTGGAGCCTGCTGGTCATCCGGGACGCCCTGTTCCGCGGAATGACCCGGTTCACCGACTTCCAGCGCAGCCTGCGCCTGGCGCCCAACATCCTGGCCGCCCGGCTGGACGGCTTCGTCCGCGACGGGCTCATGGAGCAGCGTCCCCAGCCGGGCCGTCCCGGCCAGCCCGAATACGTGCTCACCGACAAAGGCCGCGACCTGGCCCCGGCGATCATCGCGCTCACCGCCTGGGGCGACAAGTGGGCAGCACCCCAGGGCCCGCCGGTCATCTTCCGGCACCAGGCCTGCGGCGGCGAGATCACCCAGCAGACAGCCTGCCAGGGCTGCGGCGAGCTCGTCCCGGCGGAGACAGTCGCCACACGGCCGGGTCCCGGGACCCAGGCCGCATAGTGACCTGCGTGTCGGCTTGCGACAGGGCGGCCCCTGCGGAAGACAAGTGATTGTCGAAGTCCCTTGTCCGCAGAGGCCGTCCGTCATTGTTGCCAACTGAAGAGCTGTTCGTCTACATCTACGTGCTGGTTCACTGAGTTCGGGTTCCCGGCCGAGGTGGCCCGCGACTGGGGCCACCTGTTCCCGGCGCTGCCGTGCCAGAGCGAGGCCAACCGCCGCACCCGCTGGCTGTGGGGCGCGTTCGAGCAGCTCAGGCTCGCCGTCGCGGCCCGGCTCCCGGAAGACGACTGCCAGCAGGTCGACACCAGCGCCCTGCCAGTCAAGCACCCGTCCCGGGTCCGCGGCCAGGACCAGTGGACCGGCGCCCCGGCAACGACCTGGCCGTCCGCTTCTGCCGCGACGCCGCCCACGTCGAGTGGTTCCACGGCTTCCGGCTGGCGATGAAAACGGACCTGGGCAGCCGGATCGTGCGCGCCTGGAGCATCGTGCCCGCCGCCGTCAGCGAACGCGAAGTCGCCGAAGACCTGCTGGAACCCGGAACTGCCCCGCGTGACCTGCTTGCGGACAAGGGCTTCAACAGGAAGGCCTTTGCCGCATCGCAGGCCGCGGCACCGCCGTGCTCGTCCCGCCCGGCAAGGGCCAGCGCGCCGCCATGCCCTCTGCCCTGCGAAAAGTCATCGCCGAATGGCGCAACCGCATCGAGAGCGAGATCACCGACCAGTTGGAACTGGCCCGCCACGGCGCGCACACCTTCTGGGGCCTGCTCACCAGGACCGCAGTCATCATCGCCGCCCACACACTCGCCGCGTCTGCCTCGGCCACGAGTAACTGAACCCCATAACGCGCCTCAGTCGCCCAGGAATTTAGCTGGCACCGAACCAAGCCGCGAGCCTGCCCACTGCGAATAAAGGAGGACGACGGGCCGCAGCTGATCTGCCGGCGGCCCGGGAAAGAAAAGAAAGGAGAGCTATTCAGATTCGGGCCGAAGTACCCGGGCGCGCCCGGGTGGGCTCGCCGATAACCACGAGGGACGCCGGCCCGTTCGGCCGCTGCTGCACGGTTATTAGCCCGAGCACGGCCGTACCCGCCTGTATCCGGTATTCGTTCGGGAGGCAGCTGAGCGGGCATCGAGTTCGGTGCCGGTTGCGCGCTCCTCCTCACTATGAGGATAAGGGATATTACCCGTGAAAAAGAAAATGTACCTTCCCGTCGCCGGCCTCGCTGCACTGGGCCTTACGCTGGCTGCGCCCGCCGCTGCCTTCGCCCAGTCTCCTGGCCCGGCCACTTACCAGGCGATGCTTCAGCCAGTCCCGCTCAACGGCGCGAACAGCGCGTCAGGGACGCTGACCCTCAAGCTCAGCGGCGACGTGGCGACGATCACGGAGCAGGTGTCGGGCCTGGCCGCTACGTTCATGGGTGCGCCCTACCCGCACGTGCAGCACATCCACGGGGGGGCCATGGGCGCGTGCCCGACGGCATCTGCTGACACCAACCACGACGGGGTCATCAGCACGACTGAAGGCGCGCCCGCCTACGGCGGCATCCTAACCACCCTGTCGGTCAGCGGCGGCACCACCCCGGCGTCGGGGACAGATATCAAGATCGCCCCCAGCGGCGCCTCGTTCACCTACAGCCGGACCATCACCGTGGACCAGGCGACCCTGAACGCCATCCAGAACCACACCGCCGTGATCGTGGTCCACGGCCTCGACCCGGCCACGGCCGCTCCGGCTGCCACCAGCAAGAAGAGCGACCTGGTGCCCTCGCTGCCCCTGGCGGCCACCTCGCCGGCGCTGTGCGGCGTGCTGACGGCCATGCCCTCCGGGGCTGCGGGGACCGGCGGCGGCTCAACCGCCGGGACCCAGGACCTCGGCCTGTTCGGCCTCGGCGGCGCCCTTGTGCTGGGCGGCGCGGGGACCCTCTTCTACCGCCGCCGCCGCGCCGCCTGATCCGCGGCCCGTCCTGCCGGTAGAGGCACGTGAGGAGTGAGCAGAAGGGCGAGCGTGCCGGTGAACGCGCCACTCGCCCTCCTGCCTCCTCAGCCGCGGAGTCGGCGGCACGCCGCACCGGCCAGGTCCCGCCAGCTTTGCCCACGAGAGTGAGGGGTACCCGTGATAGGCAGTAATCGTGCCCGCCGCCAGGAATGCCTGCCCGGCACCACGGCGACAGCGGCAAACGAGACCCAACCCGCCCGGCGTGCGCCTGACCGGGCCGGCCGGATACGGATCGGCCGGCGCGGCGTGCAGGTTGCGCTGGGCCTGCTGTGGCTGATCGACGGGGCCCTTCAGCTGCAGCCCTTCATGTTCAGCCCCAAGTTCTCCGCCCAGGTGCTGCTGCCGGCTGGAAGCGGCCAGCCAGGGTGGGTGTCGGCGGTGGTGGACGTCTTTGCCCGCCAGATAGCGGTTCACCCGGCGGCCTGGAACGCCGCTTTCGCCGCGGTGCAGCTCGCCCTGGGGGCCGGCCTGCTCCTGCCCAGGCTGGTACGCCCGGCGCTGCTTGCCTCGGGGTTGTGGGCGGCCGGGGTGTGGTGGCTGGGAGAAGGCTTCGGCGGATTGTGGAGCGGCCACGCCAGCCTGATCACCGGGGCGCCGGGCGCCGTCGTCCTGTACGCGGTCCTGGCAGCTGCAGCCTGGCCGCCACCCGGCCGCGCCGAAGGCCGGAACCGGCCCGGCCAGCCGGTAGCGGCGTGGTTCCCGCTCGCCTGGCTGGTGACCTGGCTCGGGGGCGCATGGCTGCAACTGCTGCCCGGGCAGAACCGGCCAGCTGACCTCAGCATGGAAATCTCAAACAGCGCCGGCGCCCCTGGATGGCTCGCCCACGCCGATACCCTAGCCGCCAGCGCGGCCAGCCACGGCGGCGCGCTCCTGTTCGTCATCGTCGTCACCTTGATGGCCGCCATCGGGATAACCGGCTGGCGGCCAGGGCGGCTCCGGGCCACCTCGGCCGCCCTGGGCGCTGGCCTCGCCCTCGTCTTCTGGATGGTCGGGGAAAACCTCGGCGAGCTGTACTCGGGCCACGCCACCGACCCCAACAGCGGCCCGCTCCTGATCGTGATGGCCCTGGCCCTCCTCGGCAGCGCACACCGCCGTGCCGCGCCCGGCCGCCCCGCCCGCCCGCGCGAGCCTAGCGTCCTGGCAGCCCAGACAGGCGGTAGCAGGTGAACCGCCGCCGCTGGGCGCTGGGGGCACTCGGGGTGCTAACGGTTCTGGTGACCGCCGGAGCGGCAGCACACTCCGCCACCCAGGCCTCGCCGGAAACATCGATGACTCACAGCGCCCCAATGTCGCAAGGTATGGCGATGCCTGCGGGCATGCCGATGCCCGCCGCGTCACCGGCGGCCGGCGTCCCGTCGGTATCCGCCCGGATGATCTGCGGCCCAGAGATCCGCCGGGACGTCGCCATGATCATGGGCTTGCCGTCACCGCCCGCAGCGGCAGCCAGCTGGGCAGGCCACCTCTACACCTGCACCTACCAGCTCCGGGGCGGGCCGCTCGTGCTTTCGGTCAAAGACGCACCCGACGTCACCTCAGCACGGGCGTACTTCAGCGGGCTATCCCGGCACCTGCACTCAGCCAGCGTTCTGACCGGGTTGCCTGCCCTGGGCCTGCCCGCCTACGAGTCAACGGCGGGAACCGTCGTCTTCCTGAAAGACGACAAGACCCTCGAGGTTGACGCCGCCGGCCTTCCCGCCCAGGCCGGCCCGGATCACCAGACACGCGAAGCCCTGGCCTACGCGATCGCAGCCGACGTCCTCGCCTGCTGGACCGGCAAGTGATGAGCACCACCGGCCGGCGGCGGGGCTGGCGCAGGGCGCCTGTCGGCGCGGGAGCGCTCCTCATAGCCGGGGGCACCACCGCCATAGTCATGGCAGCCGCCGCACAGCAGCACGCCCCTCAGCCCTCCCCCGCGCAGTACGGCACGACAGGCCCGGTTCAGCGGCAGCCAGGCATAGCAGGAAAACAGCGCGGAATAACGGCGTCCCCGAGCGTGCGCACGCCGCGGCGCCTGCCGTGCCCGCCCCGGCTGTCCAGGGTCTCCTCATGACCCCGTCGGCTCCGGTATCGATCGCCATTCCGGCCATCGGCGTGCACTCGAAGGTATTCGACGTCGGCCTCAACCCAGATGGCACCATTCAGGTGCCCCCACTGGACAACAGCCCGCTCACCAACGAGGCGGCCTGGTACCGGTACTCAAGCGCCCCGGGCGCGCTGGGCACCTCGATCATCGAAGGACACGTCGACTCGGCCGCCAGCGGCCCCTCGGTGTTCTACCGCCTCGGCGGACTCGCGGTAGGCCAGCAGATCTACATAACCCGGCGGGACCACACGCTCGCCGTATTCCGTATCACCGCAGTACGCCAGTACCCGAAGGACCAGTTCCCCACCAGCACCGTCTACGGCAACGCCCGCTACGCCGCCCTGCGGCTCGTCACCTGCGGGGGCCAGTTCGACTCCGCCACTCACCACTACCTGTCCAACACCGTGGTCTTCGCCGCCCTGGCCTCCACCCGGCCGGCCCCGAGCACGGCGGGCGGCAGTTGACGCTTCCCCCCGCCCGGACGCCGGGCACCACCCGCGGCACGACCGCGGGGGATCCCCGTCAACTCAGCGACCTGAACAGGCGCTCGGCGGCCAGCAGGGAATGCCCGCCCGCAGCCGGCCACGACGCCGGCATCCCGGTCCTCGGCCCCACCGCGCTCGTCACACGCCGAAGTCGTCGAACGAGTCTTCAGCGACTAACAGGCCGCTGACCAGCCCACTGCCGCTTTCCGCTCTACTCTGGATGGCATCCCGTCTGTGCCTGTGCCTGTGCGTGGGCGGCGGGAGCGACGCTGGCCGACGCATGATCCCGCTATGGTTTGGTCGAAAAGGGAGGCGGCGTGAACGCTGAACCAGTGGCAGGGCTGGCCCGGGCTCTGGACGCTACCGGGGCGCTGGTTGCCGGGGTAGGGGGTGGGCAGTGGGGTGATCCCACCCCCTGCCCCGAATGGAAGGTCGCTGACCTAGTCGGCCATCTCATCGCCGGGAACCGGCTGTTCGCGGGCCTACTGCGCCGTCTGCCAGATGCGCCCGCGGGTACCCCTGCTGAGGGGCCGGCCAGCGACCTGGCTCGTGCTTACCGCGAGGCGGCGGGCGATCTGCTCGCGGCGTTCTCCGTGCCCGGCGTGCTGGAAGATACGTTCACCGTCCCGCTCGGCACGGTTCCCGGCAGTGCGGCCCTGCACCTGCGGATCACCGAACTGCTGGTCCACGGCTGGGACCTGGCCACCGCGACCGGGCAGCCCGCCTGCTTCCCCGAGGACCTGGCCGAACAGGAACTGGCGTTCACCCGCCGCGCGCTGGCCAGCATCCCCGCCGGACGCAACCCGTTCGGCCCGCCGCAGCCGACGCCCGCCGACGCCGCGCCGCTGGACCAGCTCGCGGCCCTGCTCGGGCGCGCCGTAACCGCCAGCGGCACCGGAGGAGGACCATGACCGCGCTGGGCAACAACGCGCACATTTTCGCCCGTCCGCAACGGCGCGAGCAACTGCGATGGTGCTTCGCAGAAGTCCTCGGATGCCCGGTGGCCGACGTCGATCACCCGTCGATGCCCGAGCCGATGCTGGTGGTCCGGTTTCCCGCCGGCGGGGCGCTGAGCATCGAGTTCACCGCCGGCGCCCCCGATGCCGACCAGCCTCGGTTCGGCGCCTGGCTGGAACTGCGGGCAGCGGACCCAGCCGCGGTCATGCGCGCCGTGCTGGATGCGGGCCTGACCGAGGTCCTGCACCCTGCGCATCCGTATTACTTCCTGGTGCCCGGCGGCCAGGTATTCACCATCGCCCCAGCCGCGTCGGCCTAGGCAGGCCGGCGGCAGTCATAGGTGTGGACCTCAGGTATGCCAGCCTGATGGAGCATCTCATGCAAGCCCGCGACGCCGCCTGGGTGTCGGCCGTGCCGACAGGGCGAAGATCAAGGTCAAGGTCGAAGGTCAAGGGCCGGGGGTCGAACGGACCGTTGTTGCACGGGGTTCCGCCAGCTCTCCTTGCCCGGGAGCTGGCGATCGAATGTTCTTCTGCGGGCCTGTCAGGGGACGACTATTACGGGGCAGCGGGCGTGGCGGGCTAGCCAGCTTGGGACTGAGCCGACTAGGTGGTGCCAGAAGTGGGCGGGGGCGCCGATGACGAGGGCGTCGGCGCTGAATTCGGCCGCGATCGTCGCGAGTTCCCGGGCCGGGCTGCCGCGCCGAGTGCGCACGTGCACCTCGAGGCCGCCGGAGTCGGCCGCCAGGTCCAGTTCGGCCAGCAGCCACCGTTCGAGCGAGTCCGCGTCCCGCAGCAACCCGACTACCTGACCGGTCATCGGCTCGCAGTAGACGCCGGGTGAGGTTACGTAGACGATCAGCAGCGGGCGGTTGAGCCGCCGGGCCATGCCCGCCGCGTAAGCGAGGGCGTTGCGCGCCGATGAGGAACCGTTGTAACCGGAAATCACGGGGTGGGCCAGCGCGATCGGCCGCTGCTGCGAGGCGTGCGGCAGCGGCTCTGCGCGGGCACGATCACGCTGGCGGCGGCGCTGCTCCTGGCGCCGCTGCTCAGGAATGCCCTGGTCCTGGGAAGGGTCCATTTCCGCGTCCTCGCGGCCACTGGTGGTCGGTAGTTTTGGTATAGCAAGTATTCTTCCGCATGTTAAGCGGAAGTTGCACTACGCCTGAAGAAATGCCCCGTCTGATCCGATTTATGCGGACGAAGGGAGGCGCAACTCCAGGTGACCGGCTGTTGAAAACTGTAAAAACTAGCAGCACTATAGGTGCCCGGCGGCCGTCGCGGAAGGTCCCCCGAGCTAGGTTACGGGGCCACGCGGGGAAGGGAAGTAACTCCCTTCCGCTGACCTGGGCGGTTCCAGGTGGCACGATGAACATGTGGTGGCAGAGCAGGCGCACCCAGCGTGGGGGGGCGGGCATACCCCTCCTGCTTCCGGCGAGCCCGCGGTCCGGAGCGGCCGGGACCGGCTGGACACGGTCGCCCGTGCCGTTATCGAGAGCGCGGCAGACGCGATCGTGGCCTACAGCACCGATCGCACGGTCATGCTCTGGAACCCGGCCGCGGAGCGGATGTTCGGCTGGGCGGCCGACGAGGTGATCGGGCTTGAGCCGCCGACGATCCCCGAGGAGAGCGCGGCCGAGCACAACGCCGTCTTCGAACGGGTCCGCGGCGGCGGGCAGGTCTCCTTCGCCACCCGGCGGATCCGCAAGGACGGCTCCGTGATCGATGTCAGGATCGACACCAGCGCGCTGACCGACGGCACCGGCGAGGTGATCGGCTGGGTCAACATCTGCCATCAGACCGGCGAGGACGACGTCGCCCGGCACTACATGGCCGAACGGGCGCGGGTGGTGCGACGCCTGGGCGACGTGGTGGCCGACATGAACGCCCAGCGGGACCTGGAGTCCGTGCTTGACCGGATCGCCGCCAGCCTGCGCGAGCTGACCGGGGCCGACGCGGGCGGGTTCGTGCTCATCGAGGACGAACGGCTCCGCCTCGTGTCCACCGCCGGGCTGCCCGCCCGGCTCCGCGGCCGGGTCGCCTCGCTGTCGAGCAGCCTGGTCGGCGAGCTGCTGCGGTCAGGCAAGACGGTGATGATGGCGACCGACGAGGCCGGCGGGTTCGACGACCTCATCTGGTCGGCGCTGCCCGGCCTGCACACGATCGCGCTCTCCCTGTCGCACGTTGGCGGCCGACCCTACGGCGCTCTGTACGCGCTCTACAGCCGCCGCTCGCTCAGCCACGTCGAGCTTGAGCTGCTCGAGCTCCTAGCCGGGCACGCCGGGGTGGCGCTGACCAACGCGATGGCATTCGAAGAGGTCGTCAGGCAGCGTGCGCACGAGCGCGCCGTCATCGACGGCAGCGCCGACGGCATCGCCGTGCTCGACGAAAGCGGGAACGTCAAGCAGTGGAACCCGGCCGCATACCGCATCACCGGCACCCCGGCGGCCGAGGTGATGGGCACGCCGCCGCCGTTCCCGCTGCCGGTACCGGGCGAGCGGCGCACGCACAAGCTGCCGAGCGGTCGCTGGGTGGACGTGCTCTGCACCGAGCTCGGCGACGGCGGAGAAAAGGTCGTCGACTTCCGCGATGTCACCGCGGCCAAGGAGCTCGAAGAGGCGAAGGACCTCTTCCTGGCGACGACCAGCCACGAGCTGCGCACGCCGATCACCGTCGTGCAGGGATTCGCCTCGACCCTGGCAAGCCGCTGGGAGCAGCTCTCCGACGCCGACCGACAGGCCGCCGTCAGGACCATCGCCGAGCGGGCGGGCTCGCTCGGCCGCCTGGTCGAGCAGCTGCTGCTCGGCGCGCGGGCGGGCGCCGACGCGCTCCCGGTCAACAACGACTCGTTCGACCTGGCCGCACTGCTGCGGGCGACGGTGGTCTCGTTCGGCCCGCTCTCCGACAAGCACGTGGTGGTCGCGGACGTCCCCGCTGACCTGCCGCTCGCGTACGGTGACGGGATGGCGACCGACATCATCGTCGGCCAGCTGCTGGAGAACGCCTTCAAGTACTCGCCGTCAGGTGGCACCGTCCTGGTGCGCGCGCGGGTCGTCGGCCCGATGATCGAGGTTGACGTCGAAGACGAGGGCATCGGCATCGCTCCGGGCGATCACGAGCGCATCTTCGAGCGGTTCGTGCAGGGCGAGACCGGTGACCGCCGCCGCTTCGGGGGCGTGGGAATCGGCCTCTACATCGTCCGGCGGCTCGCCGTCGCCCAGAACGGCACCGTCATCGCCCAGACCCGCCCCGAGGGCGGCACGATCATGCGGCTGACGCTGCGCTGCGCGGGCGAGTTACAGCCGGGCCTGTTCGCGGTGGCGCGGCTCGCCACCGGTGGCGGCCAGGTACTCGTCGATGACGCTGGGGACGTCGTCGCTGTCGCGCAGGATCTGGCCGGCCTCCATCCAGATCACCCGGTTGCAGCTCTGCTCGATCTCGCCCAGGTTGTGGGCGACCAGGAAGACCGTGCCGGCCTCGTCCCGCAGCTCCCTGATCCGGTTGTGGCTCTTGGTCCGGAACGCGGCGTCGCCGGTGGCCAGCGCCTCGTCGATCATCAAGATCTCGTGGCTCTTGGCAGACGCGATCGCGAACCGGAGCCGCTGAGCCATACCGGTTGAGTAGGCGCGCATCGGCAGGTCGACGAAGTTGCCGACCCCGGAGAAGTCGACGATCTGCTGGTAGTGGGCCTTGACCTCGGCCGGCGGCATGCCCATGGCGAGGCAGCCGAGCACGACGTTCCGCTCGCCGGTGAGGTCGTCGAGCAGGGCGGCGTTCACGCCCAGCAGCGCCGCCTCGCCCGAGGTGTAGACAGCGCCCTGCTCGGCCGGGAGCAGCCCGGCAATGGCCCGGAGCAGGGTGGACTTGCCCGACCCGTTGCGGCCGATGATCCCGACCACGTCGCCGTGGCTGGCGATGAAGGAGATACCACGGATGGCGTGGACCTCTCGGATGGAGACCCGGCGCTGCCGCTTGACCAGGCGCATCAGCGACGTAGCGGCGGTGCCCTTGTTGCCGCCTGCCCCGTAGACGCGGTAGACCACGTGCAGGTTATCGACCACTACGGTCGGGTCAGCCATGGTGCCCATCCACTAGGTAGCTCGGCGGAACAAGGAAGCGTTACCACCAGAAGGTACCGCCTCGGCGGCCGACGCGAGTCCAGCTGGCAGGACAATCTGGACACGGCGTCAGATAACACGCTGGACACAGTGTCGGATAACACGCCCGAAATCTGCCGTTCACGGTTTCACGGCCGACGCCCGGGGGCATTTCCGCTCATGCCGGGTTCGTAGGGATCACGGACGGGGCGGGTGCGCATGGAGGTGGGTACGTCGAGCGTGTGGGTGCTCCCGTATACAGCCTCTAGTGTCGGCGTTGCTCGCCGACGTCTAATAGGCGACCTCTCCGAGGCTGGAGTCTTCGAGGCTACGGCGTGTGATGCCGGCCTTGTTCTTAGTGAACTTATCAGTAATGCCCTTCGGCACGCTACGCCGCTGCCGGGTTCCTTGGTCCGTGTCGCCTGGTGGCTCGACGACGATTGCCTCGAGCTCGCCGTCAGTGACGGCGGCGGTCCGACCGTGCCGGTGGTGAACCAGCCCGGCCAGTCCGCAATCGGCGGTCGCGGCCTCGGCATCGTCGACCGGCTCGCGCTGCGGTGGGGGGTCTGCTCGCCACCGGACGGCGCGGGCGAGACAACGGTCTGGGCCGAGCTCGCCCTCAGCCCGGACAAGGCGGACGAGTACTCGGACGCCGGCCGCGACGCCGATCGCCGGCCGCGACGGTTGGTAATCACATCGTCGCGGGATGCGTAAGCGTCTCCTGAAGTGGTGATAATCCCCCGGTGGGGGATGCTGCACCGCGAAGCAGCTTCATTACGAAACAGTGCGGCAACGAGACGTGAATGATGCGTTTCCGGGGGGATTCGTTGTCCGAGTTCTACGGGGTAGACAGCGAGATCGGGCAGCTGCGGACGGTGCTGGTCCACCGGCCGGGAGCGGAACTGAGGCGGGTAACGCCACAGCGCACGTGCGGGATGCTGCTGCCCGCGCTGCCCTGGGCGGAGCGGGCGCAGGCCGAGCATGACGCGTTCACCGCCGCGCTCCGTTCGCGCGGCGTCGAGGTTCTGTACCTGACCGAGCTGGTGCAGGACGCGCTCGAGTACGCGCCGGGCCGGGAGCAGGCGATCGCGACCGCGATCAGCGACCCGAGGCTGGGCCAGGAGCTGCGCGGCCAGCTCAAGAGCTACCTTGACGGCCTGCGCCCCGAGGAGCTCGGCCAGGTGCTGGTGATGGGGCTGGCGCGGGACGAGTTCCGCGGCGGCCGTGGCGCGGTCTTCAGTCTGCTCGGCGCCTGGGACTATGTCATCGAGCCGCTGCCGAACCTGGTCTTCGCCCGGGACACCTGCGTGTGGATCGGGGACCGGGTGGCGGTGACGAGCCCGCCCGGCCGGCGCCGGGAGGCGGAGCTCGTCGCGATCGCGACCGGCTACCACCCGATGTTCGCCGGCACCAAGCGGCTCTACGAGCCGGATCACGAGGTGCTCGACGGCGGCGACGTGCTGCTGCTGACGCCGGGGGTGGTCGCCATCGGAGTGGGCGTGAACACCTCACCGGCGGGGATGGAGCGCCTGGCCAGGCGGGTGTTCGACACCGGGTTCGCGCATACGGTGCTCGCGGCCCTGACCGACCTGGGCACGGCCGAGTGCCTGGACACGCTGTGCACGCTGATCGGACCGGACACGGTGATGATGCGCCCGCCGGTCGCCTACTCGCTGGTGGCGCGGACCATAACCCAGCGCGATGACGGCCTGTGGCTTTCTCACCCGCAGCCGTTCCTCGAGGCGGCCGCGCAGGCGATGGGGCTCGACCGGCTGCGGGTGATCGAGACCGGCCTCGGCCCCGCGCGGGTCGGGCCGGCCCGATCGGGCTCACTCGGCGGGCCGTCGGGCCAGTGGGACGACGCGGGGAACATTCTCGCCCTCGGCCCCGGCTCGGTGGTCTCCTATGAGCGGAACACGCTCACCAACGAGCGCCTGGAGGCGGCCGGCATCGAGGTGATCCGGGTACCGGGGGGCGAGCTGGCGGGCTGCCGCGGCGGTCCGCGCGCCATGACCTGCCCGGTCAGCAGGGAGCCGGCGATGATGCCAGAACCCGTGAACGAGCGGCTCGCGGCCGTCCCCGCGCCCAGGCAGGCGGCCGACGAGGCCGAGTGCGCCGCTCGATTAGCAGCCTGTTCCGGGCCGCCACCAGGCAGGATGTGTCCCGTTGGCGCCCCGGGCCAGATGATCCGTGACTAGGACTGGGTGATTGGGAATGGTATGGTTCCAGCCGTGGAGCTGAATGTCTCGAGTCGGTCTCAGGGTGATCACGAGCTTGTGATCGCAACCGGGGAAATCGACCTTTATACCGCTCCGCGGCTGCAGAGCGAGATCGCCGCGGTTATAGCCAGTGCCGCCCCAGCGTCGCGTGTCATCATCGACATGTCCGGGGTGGAGTTCTGCGACTCAACCGGCATGAACGTGCTGCTCTCGTGCCTGCGCCAGGCGCGAGAGCGGGGCGGCGAGCTGGAACTCGCCGCGCCCCGCCCCGCAATCAAGAAGATCCTCCAGGTGACCGGGCTCGACGCCGTGTTCACGATCGCGGACTCTCCCGCCAGCAATAACTGACGACGGGCCCGCTTCCGCGGGACGGGCAGGGCGCGCGCGGCTACCATCGGGCCATGCCACAGGTAGCCGTCGTCATCCCGGCTTACAACGAGGCGGACCGGGTGGGCGCGACCGTTGCCGCCGCCCGGGCGCTGCCCGGCGTCGACGTCGTGGTGGTGGTCGATGACGGGTCGCGGGACGACACCGCCGCCGTCGCCCGGCAGGCCGGAGCGCGGGCGCTGCGGTACGCCAGGAACCACGGCAAGGCGATGGCGATGATGGTCGGCGCGCGCGAAGTGGCCGAGCTGGACCGGCGTCGTCCGGCCGACGGGCCGCGGCACCTGCTCTTCCTCGACGCCGACCTCGAGGCCACCGCGGGATGCGCAGGCCAGCTGATCGGGCCGGTCGCCGCAGGCCAGGCGGACATGACGATCGCGGTCTTCGCCAACCGGGTCAAGCGCGGCGGCCACGGGTTCGTGGTCCGGCTGGCCGGATCCGGGATCAGGCGCGCGGTCGGCTGGGCGCCCGCCCAGCCGCTGAACGGCCAGCGCTGCCTGACCAGGGCCGCCTTCGAGGCCGCGCGCCCGCTGGCGCGGGGGTTCGGGGTCGAGACCGGGATGACGATCGACCTCATGCGCAAGGGGATGCGCGTCGTCGAGGTCGAGGTGGAGATGGCCCACCGGGCGACCGGCGGTGACCTTCCGTCGCAGCTGCACCGCGCCCGTCAGTTCGCCGATGTCGGCCTGGCGCTGGCGACGCGGCTGCGCTGACGAACGCCACTGTGGGTTACGGCTATAGTGCTAACCGTGACGACGATCGTGATTGCTGCGGTAGGGGTGTTGTTCGGGGCGCTCGGGCTTGCGGTTGGGCTGAGGGCGAGCAGACGTGCCGCCCGGTCCGTCCGCGAATGCTCCGCGCTTGTGCACGGAGCGGTCGGGTCGCACGGCACCGTCGATCCCCGGGCGCTGCGGGACGTCGGGATCGTCAGGTACGACGCGCTTAACGAGATGTCGGGCCAGCTCTCGTTCTCGCTCGCGCTGCTCAACACCCTCGGTGACGGCGTGGTGATCAGCTCCATCAACGGGCGGGCGGAGACCCGGACCTACGCCAAGCCGATCGTGGCGGGCAACGGCGCTCAGGAGCTATCGCCGGAAGAGGCGCAGGCCGTGCACTCCGCGCGGCTCGGAACCGGGCTCTCGGCGGTGGTGCCGGCCCCGGCCGGACGGCGCGGTGCCGCTAAGCGGGCCGCTGCCGCCAACTGACCGACGTCGGCCATCGCATGAACCGCGCTACGGCAAGATGAGGTCATGCGTTACGCCTATCTCGGTCCCGCCGGAACGTTTACGGAGGCCGCCGTGGCCAGGCTGGCCGAGGCCGGCCGACGCCTCGGGGGCGAGGCGGAGCCGGTGCCGTGCGCCACCATCGGGGCCGCGCTCGAAGCCGTCCGCACCGGGGACGCAGAACGGGCCGTCGTCCCGATCGAGTCGTCGGTCGAGGGCATCGTCACCGCCGCCGTTGACGACCTGGCCGGCGGCGATCTGCTGATCGTCGGCGAGACCCGGCTGCAGATCGAGTTCGCGCTGCTCGCCAGGGAGGGCGCCACGCTGGCAGACGTGAAGACCGTCGGCGGGCACCCGCAGGCCGAGGCGCAGTGCAGGCGCTGGCTGGCGGCGAGCCTGCCCGGCCGGGAGTGGGTGCCGTTCGCGTCCAACGCCGAGGCCGCCAGGCGGGCGGGCGAGGGGGACCTGGACGCGGCGCTCGCATCCGCGGCGGCGGCCGCTCGGTACGGCCTCACGGTGCTGGCGCCCGATGTGCACGACCGATCGAACGCGGTCACCCGGTTCGTCGAGGTCGGGTCGGCCGGGTCGCTGCCCGCACCGACCGGGTCCGATCGCACCTCGGTGGCGGCGTTCCTCGGCGAGGACCACGCGGGCGCCCTGATGCAGATTCTGACCGAGTTCGCGGTGCGCGGGATCAACCTGTCCACGATCCAGTCCAGGCCGACCGGCGACGGGCTCGGCAGCTACTTCTTCTTCATCGACTGCGAAGGGCACATCGACGACGCCCGGGTGGGCGAGGCGATGATGGGCGTGCGCAGGGTCTGCGCCGAGGTCCGGTTCCTTGGCAGCTACCCGCGCAGCGACCGGGGACCGACCCAGGTCCGCCCGGGCACGACCGACGCCGAGTTCGCCGACGCCGCCGCCTGGCTGGCCAGGCTGAGGTACGGCCGTCCCTAGCGGCTCGAGGCGGACGGGTCCAGCTCTCGGTCGGAGTCGGGGTCGGTCGTGAACAGGTCAGGCAGTCAAAGGTAGGGGCCTGCGCCTCGAAGCGGCTGCTGCTCCTGCTCCTGGGCCGGCAGCAGCCCCGGCGGCAGCGCCCTGCGCATCTGCTCGAGCTGGGCGCGGGCGGCCATCTGCTGCGCGAACAGCGTGGTCTGGATGCCGTGGAAGAGACCCTCGAGCCAGCCGACCAGCTGCGCCTGCGCCACCCGGAGCTCCGCCTCGCTCGGCGTGTCGTCCTCGAACGGCAGCGACAGCCGCTCGAGCTCGGCGACGAGTTCCGGCGCGAGCCCGTCTTCGAGCTCCTTGATGGAGTTCTGGTGGATCTCCTTCAGCCGGGCCCGGCTCTTCTCGTCAAGCGGCGCCGACTTGACCTCTTCAAGCAGCTGCCGGATCATCGAGCCGATCCGCATCACCTTGGCGGGCTGCTCGACCATCTCCGTGATCGGCCGCTCGGACGGATTGGCGTCGGCGTCCTCGCCGCCGCCGCCGCCGACGGCGATCCCGTCCGGTCCGACTACGAGGACCTGCGGCCTGCCCGGCTCCTGGGGGCTGATTTCGTCGCTCATGCTTAACACGCTATCGGGTTGCGGCGGCTACTTGGCTCGCAGCAGGATCTTGCCGGTGTGGGTGGACTCGGTCATGATCTGATGCGCCTGCGCGGCCCGCTCCATCGGCAGCTCCGCGTCGATGACGGGCCGGATCAGGCCGGCCCGACGGCCGGCCAGACGTGCCGCGCGACCGCCGCGACGATGCTCGCCTTCTGCTCCTTGGGACGTGCCCGGAGGCTGGTCGAGCTGATCGCGGCGCGCTTCGCCATCAGCGCGCCGAAGTCGAGTTCGGCCCGGCGGCCCTGCTGCATTCCGATGTTGGCGATCCGGCCGTCCGGGGCGAGCGCGGCGATGTTCCTGGCCAGGTAGGCGGCGCCCACGATGTCGAGAATCACGTCGGCGCCGTGGCCGTCGGTCGCCGCCATGAGGCTGTCGACGAAATCCTCCTCGCGGTAGTTGATCGTGATATCGGCCCCGAGGGCGCGGCAGGCGTCGAGCTTCGGCCGAGATCCCGCGGTGACGGCGACCCGGGCGCCGGCGTGCTTGGCGAGCTGGATCGCCATCGTGCCGATGCCGCTGCCGCCACCGTGGACGAGCAGCGTCTCGCCGGGCGCGAGACGCGCGGTGAGGAAGACATTGGAGTACACGGTGCAGGCCGTCTCCGGGAGCGCGGCCGCCTCGATCAGCGTGATGCCCTCCGGGACCGGAAGAAGCTGCCCGGCCGGGACGGCCACCAGCTCGGCGTAGCCGCCGCCGGACAGCAGCGCGCAGACCTCGTCACCGGGGTGCCACCCGGTGACGCCCTCGCCGAGGGCGGCCACGGTGCCGGAGCACTCGAGGCCCGGGTACGGCGGCGCGCCCGCAGGCGGCGGGTAGAGCCCCTGGCGCTGCATGAGGTCGGCCCGGTTGACGCCGGCCGCCGCCACGTCGACCAGCACCTCACCCGGCCCCGGCCGGGGGTCCGCCACCTCGGCCCAGTGCAGAACCTCGGGGCCTCCCGGCTCGCTGATCACGACGGCGTGCATAGCTCCTCCTTGGACGGGAATCTCCCTAACTAGGGTCTTTCAACCGCTATCGGATCAGGGAGCCGCGCAATGAGTTAACCGGTGCCGCGATCACTATGGCAACAGCAGGCAGGTGGCTACTGGGGGCAGCCATGACAGCAGACGAACACGACCACCCGGCCGCCTCCGGCGCGGGCGAGGCGACCGAGATCTACCCGTTTTCCTCCGGCTACCCGCAGCCGTCGGGTACCGCCCGGGGGCCGCTTCCGGACTGGCAGTCGGCGGACCAGCCGCTGCCCGAGCTGCCGGTGATGGAGCAGCTGCCCGACCCGGAAGCGCTTCCCGACCCGGGCTATCCGCCCATGCCCGCGACGCCGCCGCCGGTGGCATCGCAGCCGCCGCCCGCGCGTCGGCCGTGGCCGACGCCGTCAGCGACCCCGCCTCGTCCCTCGTCCCCGCCACCGGTCGCGACGGGATCTTCGAGCGAGCCCCGCAGGCCCGTACCGCCGGACCAGCCGCCGAAGACCGAGGAGCACTCCAGCGCCACAGCGGAACTTCCGCCACTCCCGGTACGGCCACCTGGGTCGCGGCACTCGGCCCAGCGGCCACTTGACGTGCAGTCGGCCTGGACCCCGGACCCTTACACGGCGCCCCGGCCGCCGGAGGCGGCACCCCCGTTGCGCGGTCCGTCGGTGCCATGGTCCCAGGTGCGCGTGGGCAGCGACGTCCCGGTCGCGGCCCCGCTGCCGGCAGCGCCGCCGCCCGCGGCGCCGCCGCCTGCGGCCGCGCAAGTGCCGACGCCGCCTGCCACGCAAGCGCCGCCGCCGCCTGCGGCCGCGCCGGCGGCACCGCCCGAGGTCGGGCCGGGCGGTGGCCCGGGATGGCGGCAGGCCTCCGACACGCTCACCTCCGACACGCTCACCTCCGACCTGCTGCTCCCCGGCAGGCGGGCGACGCCCGACGGCGGCTGGCGGCGGACGGTCTACCGCGCCACCGGGGGGCTGGTGCACGTCGGCGAGTCGGCCGCCAGCATGCACCGGCGCGAGCTGGTCGGCCGCGTGCGGGCACCGGTCGCGGGCGGCCATCACCGGGTCGCGGTGCTGAGCCTCAAGGGCGGCGTCGGCAAGACCACGGCCGCGGTCGGCCTCGGCTCGACGCTGGCGTCGCTGCGCGGGGACCGGGTGATCGCGGTGGACGGCAACCCCGACCGGGGCACGCTTTCTGACAAGGTTCGGCTCGAGACCCCGGCCACGATCAGGGACCTGCTGAACGAGCGGTCGATGGTGACCAGGTACGCCGACGTCAGGGCGTACACGTCGCAGGCGTCGAGCAGGCTCGAGATCCTCGCGTCGGACCGGGACCCCGGCGTCTCGGTCGCGTTCAGCGCCGACGACTACCGCACCGTGGTCGGCGTCCTCGAGCACTACTACTCGATCTGCATCACCGACTGCGGTACCGGGCTGCTGCACTCGGCGATGGCCGGCATCCTCGAGCTGGCCGACCAGATCGTCCTGGTGAGCTCCCCGTCGGTGGACGGCGCCCGCAGCGCCAGCGCGACCCTGGACTGGCTGGAGGCGCACGGGTACGCGGACCTGGTCCGCGGCGGCGTCGTGGTGCTGTCGGCCATCCGCCGCAAGAGCAAGTCAACGGTCGACCTCGACCGCCTGGAGCAGCACTTCGCCGCCCGCACGCGCGCGGTCGTCCGAGTGCCCTACGACCCCCATCTCGAGGAGGGCGCGGAGCTCGAGCTTGAAATGCTCAACGAGGAGACCGCGGACGCCTATCTGAACCTGGCCGCCCTGGTCGCCGACGGCTTCGCGTACCGCCGCCGATCCCCGGCCAGCACCACCTCGGGGCCCCCATTCGCGTAATGTTGTTCCACGCAGGAGGGCTCGCCTAGTGGCCGATGGCGGTTGTCTTGAAAACAACTGTGTCGGGAGACCGACACCGTGGGTTCGAATCCCACGCCCTCCGCCTCGTGATGTGACAGGAGCTGAGCTCCCGCTTGGTCTGCTCGGCGTGGCGATGTGGCCAATGTGGCGGGCGGAGGGGCGTTGGGCACTATTATCCGACTAGGTGGCCTGTGTACGGCTTTCTGCCAATGGTCGGAGGTGGCATGTCGCGGAAGACGATTGTCCTGTTCCTCTGGCTGATCATCGGCGCCGCCGCCGCCGGGCAGCGCGGGTACTTCGGCGGAGTGACCTCGACCTGCAGTGAGGGCGCCACCATCGCGGCGACGATCGCCATCGGCCCGCTCAACTATCTGGGCGTGGATCCGATGATCAGTTGCAACTGGCCGTCGCCGTCTTCCTGAGGCTGGTGAGACGGTTGCGGCGACGTACTCGCGGGCGTAGCGCCGCAGTCGGCTACGACGGGGCGTAGGGGTAGTCTCGCCTGTATGGGAAGCTCCATGTTGCCGCCCTTCAGCTGGAGCGAGGCAGCCACCAACTGGCAGTTCGCGCCGATCGTGACGGGGTTCACCGCCATCCTCGCGGTGCTCTACCTGTGGGGGGCCTTCCGCGTCCGCAAGCGTCACCCGAGGCGGCCCTGGCCGCTGGGGCGGACCATCCTGTTCCTGCTCGGGCTGCTGGTCATCAACCTGGCCACGCAGAGCGGGATCGGGACCTACGACGACACCCTGTTCTGGGACCACATGATCCAGCACCTGATGCTGCTCATGATCGCGCCGCCGCTGCTGGTGTCGGGGATGCCGATGACGCTGCTGCTGCACGCGAGCAGGAACCCGGTGCACGCGTGGGGGATCAGGATCGTCAGGTCGAAGCCGGTGACGTGGATCACCTGGCCGGGGGTCGGCATCGTCGCCTACGCGGCGGTGATCGTCGGCACCCACCTGACCAACTTCATGAACCTGGTGATCCAGTACGACGCGGTGCACGAGGCCGAGCACGTGCTCTACCTCGTCGTCGGGTACCTCTACTTCCTCCCGCTGGTCGGCAAGGAGCCGATCAAGTGGAAGGTGTCCTATCCGCTCAGGCTCTTCCTGCTGTTCGTGGCGATGCCGGTCGACGCGTTCACCGGGGTGGTGCTCGGGTCCTACCAGACCTACCCGTTTCTGCCGATGGCGCCGCGCAACTGGGGGCCGTCCCCGCTGAACGACATCCACCAGGGCGGCGCGGTGATGTGGATCGGCGGCGCGGCGATCATGTTCGCGGTGATCATGGTGACGTTCTTCTCCTGGGCCAGGGAGCCGCGGTCCTCGGCGGCTATGGGCTGGTTCGAGACCGCCCGCCGGGCGACCATGGCCGATCGGATGAACGAGGGCGCGCCCATCGCGCCCGCGGCCGCGCGGGTGGCCAGGGGCGCGCCCGGGCAGGGCGGACGGCCCGCCGACGTCGACGACGACGACGATCAACTCGCCGCCTACAACGCTTACCTCACCCGCATCAATGGCCCGGTAAGTCATAACAGCAAAACGAGCGAATAGCGGTCAGTGTGAGTTACATCACACAGTACGTCGGATGACCAAATGACCGCATGTGACCGCCAGGCACGGGTGTTTCGCCTGTGAAAAATGAGTTAACGCAGGTGAGCCCGCCCATGCGTGCAAATGCGATTGACTATCCTGCCGGGGGTGCAGCATGAAAGGTACGCAGAGTTGACCGTGAACATGACCAAGGCAGATACCCAGTACGTCGATGACGCGCTGACGATCGAGGACGAGTACGAGTCCGAGCTTGCGGCTGTGCAGGTCGGACTCACCCGGTTCGAGGTGGCGCCGCACGAGTACGCCGCGCGGCGGGCGGAGATCGCGGCCCGCGCTTACCTCAAGCTGGCCGAGGCGCACAAGCGCTTCCTCGGCCGCAACAACTGACCGCCGTCGACGCCCTCGGGGGAGGCCGCGACACGCCGGTAGCGCTCTCTACGGAAATCTACGGATTCGACTAGAGGGCGTCATAGAGTCCCATTGTGGACCCCATTAGGAATCCCTATGCGCCCGGTGCCGGGCAGCGGCCGCCCGAGCTGGCCGGGCGGGACCGGGAGATCGGCCAGTTCGAGGTGGTCCTCGAGCGGGTGGCCAGATCCCGCCCCGAGCGGTCCATGGTGCTGACCGGGCTGCGCGGTGTCGGCAAGACGGTGATGCTCAACACCTTCAGATCAATGGCGCTGCAACGCCTCTGGGGGACGGGCAAGCTCGAGGCCAGGCCGGACCAGTCCATCCGCCGTCCAGTCGCGAGCGCGCTGCACATGGCCGTCCGCGAGCTGGCACCCAGGCACCGCGCGCCGGACCGGGTCGACGACTTCCTCAGCGTGCTGAAGGCATTCGCGCTGCGCGACCCCAAGGCGCCCAAGGGCACCACGGTGAGCGCCCAGTTTGGCATCGACGTGCCCGCCGCGCGCGGCCGGGCGGACTCGGGCGATCTTGAGGTGGACCTCACCGAGCTGTTCTCCGACGCCGCCTCGGTCGCCGCCGACCTCGGCGTCGGGATCGCGCTGTTCGTCGACGAGATGCAGGACGTGCCCGCCGAGGACGTGTCGGCCCTCTGCGCCGCCTGCCACGAGCTGTCCCAGGTGGGAGGGCCGCTCATCGTCGTCGGGGCGGGCCTGCCGCACCTGCCCTCGGTGCTGTCGGCCAGCAAGAGCTATTCGGAACGGCTCTTCCGCTACGCCAGGATCGACCGGCTGGACCGGGCGGCGGCCGATCAGGCGCTGCTCGCCCCGGCCGAGCGCGAGGACGTGCTGTTCAAGCAGGACGCGCTCGACGCACTCTACGAGGCCGCCGACGGCTACCCGTACTTCGTCCAGGCCTACGGCAAGGTCACCTGGGACGTCGCCGCCGGCAGCCCGATCACGATGGGGGACGTCAGGGTCGCGGCGCCGGAGGCCGAGGGCGAGCTCGCGGTCGGCTTCTTCGGCTCGCGGTACGAGCGGGCGACCCCGGCCGAGCGCGAGTACATGCGCGCGATGGCCGCGATCGGCGACGAGCCGGTGCCGACCTCGAACGTCGCCGACGAGCTGGGCCGCAAGCCGTCCAGCCTCTCGCCCGCCAGGGACGGGCTGATCAAGAAGGGCCTGATCTACAGCTCGGAGCGCGGCCTGATCGCGTTCACGGTTCCGCACTTCGGCAAGTTCCTCCGCGCGCAGCCAGTCTGAACAGCCGGGTCTCAGCGGGCGGGGCCAGAGTCAGCCGGGTCCGTTCGAGAGAATATTGATTTTATTCTTTAGTATTGCGCTTTTCCTATACACGGTTAGAGAGCTGTAGCGGGACGAGGAAGAAGTCGCCGGCGGGGTGTCGATGTCGAGCACGCCCGCCCGGACCGGGGCATGGCGGCCGGACAGGTAGACGGCGAAGACCACCTCGACGCGGCGGCTGGCCAGGATGCCGGGGAACACCGCGAATCGCCAGCATCCCTCCCGCCACACGTCGGTCGGGGTGGTGCTGATCAGGTAGCGGTGGTAGCGCCGCCAGGAGGCGCTGGCCCAGAGCGTGTCGAGCGTCCTCGCGACCGGGACCCGGCGCAGCTCGCACGGCTCGGCCCGGCCGAGCCTGACCATGAGCTCGCCGATCTCCGGCGACAGCACTGCCAGCAGCGCGAGCTCGGCCGCGGTGACCGCGAGCGCCTCGCCCAGCCGGTCGACCGTGCCGAGCATGCGCAGCGGCGGCACGCCGATCGAGGCCACCGCAGCGGCGCCGAGCAGTCCCGCCCTGGTGATCGTCCGCCAGCCCACCGGCGTGCTGCTGACGTCGCCGAAGCAGCCGCAGCCCACGTCCGGGCGCCGCGAGCGCAACTCCGCCAGGGCGGCCACGGCCGTGCAGAACAGCACCGCGGTCGCCGCCCGGATCGCCAGCGCGGGCGGCCCGGCCCCGATGCGACCCGCGGTGACCAGCAGGCCGACTCCAAGGGCGAACTCGCTGACGAAGATCGCGATCGCGGCGGGCCGCTGCAGCCGGAACGGGAACATCCCGGTCGGCCCGATGCCCGCGTCAATCGACCGCGCGCCGAGCGCGCGCCGTGCCTTAGCCGTGCAGCCGCCGATTAGAAGCACGGCGAGCAGCGGGATCTGGACCTCGCGCGCTACCGCGAGCACCCCTGATCCGCCCACAAACACCACCCCCAGAACACCCCGTCACACCGTTTGCCAAATTTCCGCGTTCCGCCAGCCGGCCCTCAGCCCGCCAGCGTCAGCGTCGCGTTGAAGCAGCCGTCCTCGAGATTCCCGCCCAGTTCCACGAAGGCGGCCATGGTCAGGTCCGCCACCCGTGCCCTGGGCGAGGTGCCGCACTTCACGCACCGGTCGCAGAACTGCCGCGCGCTGGCGCTGCAGCTGGTCACCGGCAGCACCGCCGCCCGGTCGGCGCACTCGTTCCTGACCCGCACCGCGCTGCCGAGCGACAGATACGGCAGCCGCGCGCAGGGCTCGTGCTGGTGGCCGGCGTCGCCCGGACCGGCCGGGCCGCCCTCGGTCTCCGGGTCGAGGGCGGCGTAGCCGACCCCGAGCAGGTCGGCGTGCTCGCCGCCGGGCTCGTGCCAGACCGCCGCCCCGCTGATCGGACCGCCGCTGTACGCGCCGGCGGGCGGGGGAGCGGGCGGATGGGCGGCGAGGTAGGGCGGCTGCGCGGTGGCAGGCGTGACCGCCAGCAGGTAGCCGTCGCGGCGGCGGGTGCCGATCACGTCGATCAGGTAGCCGGGCGTCAGCCGGGGAAAGCGGACCTGGACATGGCGCAGCGACGCCTCGGCGATCACGACCCGCTCGGGCTCGCGGCCGTGCTGCCCGGTATCGACCAGCAGCTCTCGCCCGCGCACGTCCAGGATCTCGCCCGCGACCCGGCCGATTCTGGCCCAGATGCGCTCGGCGACGCTGGCGGAGGCGCTTTGTGCCGCGCGCCCGCCGACGGCCGCGACGCCGCCGCCGGACGCGAGCCGGTGCGTTCGGCGGCGGACGATGACCGGGTCCCCGGCGCGCAGCGCCGACGGCGAGACCTTGGCCCCGAGCCAGGTGACGGTGCTCGGCGAGAGGGCGAGGAACTGCTCGCCGTCGGACCTGGAGACCACGATCGCGCGCGGGGTCACCTCGGTCAGCACCCCGGTCACCACGGTTGCCGCGCTCGGGGGTCGGTGGGCCCAGAATTCCTGCTCGCGGCCGTCGAATACGGGGTTGTCGAATACCGCCGCGCGGAGCAATGCGCGCCGTGCATTTCGGGTCGAAGGTCCCGATTCGGCCAGGTCGGCGCAACCCGCGCAAACATGTGCTTTCCGCCGCACTTGCCCGCCATGGGATTGCGACCCTCGCGACGTCATGTCCGACGATGCTCACATACGCGCAGACACGTCAAGTGATTCGGCAATTTCTGTCAGCGAGGAAGCGCAGATAGATCGCTCGCGGGTCATTTGCGCTTTATCAGAGTTGCCAGTGTTCCCAGGGTGCGCTTCCTATGGCCGAGTGGCAGAAGTTGATGGTCGAGGCGTATCGTTATCAATCAATCACTTAGAGTAGCGTCTCTTGAGCTTAGAGGGTCCATGAGCGTCGTCGGGGAGCGCGTTGCGTTTGGCGAGTACGTGCGTGCGCGCAGCGGCGCGCTCCTGCGCGCAGCCCAGGCGCTGACTGCGAACCGCGCCGACGCCGAGGATCTGCTCCAGGCCACCCTGGTCAAGGCCTACCAGTCGTGGGACAAGATCTCCGATCCGGCCGCGCTGGACACCTACGTCCGCCGGGTCATGGTGAATACCCACATCTCGGGCTGGCGGAGACGGCGACTCGACGAGTACCCGACCGACGAGATCCCCGACTCCCCGGCCGCCGACGCGACCGGCGACAGCGACCTGCACGACGTGGTCCAGCGCGCGGTCGACCGGCTGCCCCGCCAGATGCGGGCCGCGGTGATGCTCAGGTTCTACGACGACATGACCGAGCCGGAGGTGGCGGCCGCGCTCGGCGTTTCGGTGGGGACGGTCAAGTCCACCGTGGCGCGCGCGGTCGCCAAGCTCCGCAAGGACGCCGAACTCGGCGCGGACGCCGAGCTGGGCGGCGGGCTCTCCTCGTGAGGCGCAGCGTGGCGGAGGCTTAACACGGCCCTGGATCACGTGGCACTATCAGCCTCAGCGCCCTAAATCAGCGCGTAAAGAGGCGCTAGCGTTGCTGGTAGCACTCAGTGGAACTTCACGAGGAGGTGGGTCCGCCGTGGAAAGCACGATGATGGACTTCCAGCTGACCGTTTCCGCGATCATGCGGTACGGCACCACGGTGTTCGGCGACAAGGAGGTCGTCACCTGCGCCGGGGACCAGCCGTCGCGGCGGCGGACGTACGCGGCCGTCGGCGAGCGGACGGCGCGGCTGGCGAACGCGCTGCGCTCGCTCGGCGTCGACGGCGACCAGCGGGTCGGCACGTTCATGTGGAACAACGCCGAGCACCTCGAGGCCTACCTGGCCATCCCGGCCATGGGCGCCGTGCTGCACACGCTGAACATCCGGCTCTCGGCCGACCAGGTCGGCTACATCGCCACCCACGCCGGCGACCACGCGGTCATCGTCGACTCGTCCCTGATACCGCTGTTCGCCAAGGTCTTGCCGCACGCCGACACGATCAGGCACGTGATCGTGTCGGGACCGGCCGACGACGAGGCGCTCGCATCCCTGGCCGGACACGGCCGCGAGGTGCACTCCTACGAGGAGCTGCTGGCCGCCGCCCCGGATTCCTTCGACTGGCCGGAGATCGACGAGCGGTCGGCGGCGGCGATGTGCTACACGAGCGGCACCACCGGGCTGCCCAAGGGCGTCGCCTACAGCCACCGCTCCACCTACCTGCACTCGATGGCGGTGTGCACGGCGAACGCGCTCGCCGTGTCCGAGCGCGACCGGGTGATGCCGATCGTCCCCCAGTTCCACGCGAACGCCTGGGGGCTCGCCTACGCCGCGATGATGTCCGGCGCCGACCTGGTGATGCCCGACCGCTACATGTACCCCGACGTCATCGCGCGGCTGATCGAGACCGAGAAGGTGACGGTCGGCGCCGGGGTGCCGACCATCTGGCAGGGCATGCTCGCCCACCTGCGGACGGCCGGCGGCGACCTGTCATCGCTGCGGACGCTGGTCTGCGGCGGCTCGGCCCTGCCGGAGGCGGTGATGCGCGCGTACGCGGACGAGTTCGGCATCGGCATGACCCACGCCTGGGGGATGACCGAGCTGTCGCCGATCGGCTCCATTGCGCGCGAGCCCGCGGGCGTCACCGGGGAGGCGGTGTGGCCGTTCCGGGCGTCCCAGGGGCGGCTGGTGTGCGGGGTGGAGGGGCGGCTGACCGGCGACGTGGGCGACGTGCTGCCGTCCGACGGCAAGGCCGTGGGCGAGCTCGAGACGCGCGGCCCGTGGATCACCGCGTCGTACTACAAGGACGGCGCGCCGGAGAAGTTCAACGACGGCTGGCTCCGCACCGGCGACGTCGGCACCCTCGACGAGGCCGGGTTCATCAGGCTGACCGACCGGGCCAAGGACGTGATCAAGTCCGGCGGCGAGTGGATCTCGTCCATGGAGCTGGAGAACATTCTGATGGCGCACCCGTCAGTGGCCGAGGCGGCGGTGGTGGGGGTGCCCGACGAGCGGTGGGGCGAACGGCCGCTGGCGGCGGTCGTGCTGCGCACCGACGCTCCCCCGGCGACGCCGGACGAGCTGCGCGCCTTCCTCGGCGAGCACATACCGCGCTGGCAGCTCCCCGAGCGCTGGTGCTACATCGACGAGGTGCCGAAGACCTCGGTCGGCAAGTTCAAGAAGACCACGCTCCGCGACCAGTACGCCGACGGCGATCTTGAGGTGACCACGCTGGCACCGCTCCCGCACTGACGTCCGCCCGGGCGGACCGGTCACCGCTGCCCGCGCGGGCAGCCGCCGGCGTCGCTCGCTTTGCCGAGCGACGCCGGTACCGGTACGCTGATCGGCACCACGTCCTTTACGGCTGATGTCGGCATCTACGGCAGAAGTCAGCGCGGACGCGGATGGAGGATTCGCCTAGTCCGGTCTATGGCGCCGCACTGCTAATGCGGTTTGGGAGTGATCCCATCCGGGGTTCAAATCCCCGATCCTCCGCAGAACTGTGTTCGAGGGCCTTTGGCGGTGGCTGTGGATGCGCCGGTCCACCGCCCCCCGAGGCGAGCAGAGCAGGGGCGTGGGTCTGTCGGTTCGAGTCTTGAGCACCACTGATCCCGTTGGTAACTGGCCAGGCGGTCCCGGCCGATGCCGACGACGATGATGCGCCCGCATGTTCGCGTACAGTACCAATAACGTCGCGCCCGAGGACTTCTTCCCGTCCACGCCGCCCGCCGAGATGGCGCACGACCTGAAGCTTCTGGTCGCTGGCGGAGTTCCCTCCTAAGCTCCTGGTCACCGGTCACCACCCCTGACCGGTGACCAGGTTTTTTCTGAGCCGGCGGCTCTTAAGCCTGTTCCCTGCTGCGGTGTCGCTGGGATACGGTCTTCAGGACACGGGCAGGTATACGGTTTGGGAGGATTCATGCTGGCACCGGGCGGCTGGGTGACGGTCGGCATCGACAACGGTGGCACGGCGAACAACGGGACGGTCCTCGACGACCGCGGCCGGTTCCTCGTGGACACGATGGCGGAGCTCCCCAGCCTGGTCCGCGAGGGGCCCGACAAGGCGATCACCGCCCTGGTTGACTCCTTCGACAAGGTGCTCGCGATGACCTCGGTGCCGAGGGAGAAGGTCGCCGCGGTCGGCCTTGACACGCCCGGTCCGGCCAGCGCCACCGGGGTCCTGATGACCGGCGGCGCGACCAACTTCGGCCACCCGGACTGGTCCAGGTTCGACATCAGGGGCGCCCTCGAGGCCCGGCTCGGCATTCCGGTTGTCTACAACAACGACGGCAACGCGGCCGCCCTCTACGCCCATCACGTCCGGCACGGGGCCAACTCCGCCGCCCGCGGGTCGGTCTCCGTCATCGTCGGCACCGGATGCGGCGGCGGCGTGGTCCACGCGGGTCGGGTCATCACCGGCGCGGCGGGCATGGCGGGCGAGCTCGGGCACATGATGATCCCGCTCGAGGGGCTGCTCGAGGAGGACCAGACGCTGCCTTCATGCAACTGCGGTCAGTTCGGCGATGCCGAGTCGGTCGCCTCGCTGACCGGGATCACCCGCAACCTGCTGCCGTACTGGCTGACCAGGTTCCCCGGCCACGAGCTGGCCGGGGTGGAGATCGGCCGGGCGGCCAAGCTGGTGCGCAGCTACGCCGAGCGGGGCGACGCGATGGCGCTGGAGATCTTCCGGCAGCAGGCGATGGCGATCGGCCGCGTCTTCTCCATCGCCGCCAAGTTCACCGACCCGGACACCTACTTCGTCGGCGGCGGCGTGATCGAGGCGGCCCCGCACTTCCGCGACTGGTTCGTCGATACCGTCAAGGAGAACACCGTGTTCTACGTTGAGCAGGCCGAGCTCGCGGAGATTACGCTGGTCCCTGACCTGGACATGGCCGGCGCGCGAGGCTCCGCAATCGCCGCCAAGGAGTGGGCGGAAACGCGGTAATTAGTCGTCGCCGGTGCCCGGGTCCTTGAAGATCAGCCCGCAGACCTCGAGGTAGAGCTGCTCGGGGTACGGGAGGTGGTCTATCTTGCGAAGCGCCTGATCCTGGCCGGCCGACTCGACAATGAACGTGCCGTAACCGAGAAGCCGCCCCATCGCCGAGCGCTCGAAGCGCATATCGGTGACCTTTGTGAGCGGCATCATGTTGACAGATTTCCTGATGACTCCGGTGGCGAGCAGTAGGCGCTGCGAAGTTACCACGAAGTAATCTTCCAGCCATACGTAGATCGCGTAAAGCAGCCTGATCAGGAGAATGAGCCAGGCCAGCCAGATGACCAGCAGGACGGCGCCGTCGAGGCGGGCGATGGTGGAGAGCAGGCCGGCCACCGCGAGCCCGGCGAGGGCAAAGGCAACCGGCTTGATCAGCACCGCCGGGTGGAACCGAACGGTGATCACCCGGCGCTCGTGCGGCAGGAGGACCCGGTAGATGCTCGCCGGGACCGTCTCGTTCGGAACGACCCTAATGCCCATTGCCAAACCTCAGATCTGCGCCACGAAATTCGCCAGACCGTGCGCAGCTTCGCTGAGCAGCGCCCCGATGTTATGCACCAGGTGTGCGGCACTCGTCGGTTGCTGGATCACCCACCAGATGATAAATGCGATGATCACATAGGTGAGGATCTTGCTGAGTTTCACTGCCGCCTCCCTGGAAGCGCAGAGTTCTCCATCGTGCCAGTTCCTTAATAGTAGACCGAAACGCAGCTTGGGTGGGGGACCACCAAGCAGGTGCGGCTCTGGCCATGCCCGTCCTACCGCGACCAATTATGCCCGCATCTGGCGCGCGCTACGCATGACCCGGAGCGGGAATACGCCGCCCTGCGACCAGTCTGCCCCGACCTGCGGAGAAGCGGAAGAAGCCACGCCGAGGGGCGACGCCACGACTCAGCTTGGTCACCATCACCGCCGTCGATCTGACAACCTTCCTCCCGGCAAGGCATGCTTGGACCATGGCGATGCCTGAGGTGAGCGAGACTGATTTTGCGATCGTCGTCTTCCGTGAGGACGACGGGTGGAATGCCGACGTCCTGCCGGTGGCGGTGACCGATGACCTGAACGGGTTCATCCGGGCGCTGCGCCAGCAGCCGAGTCTCGCCGGCACGATAGGACTCGCCGGGATCGACGACTACTTCTTCGTGGCCGTCCGGATGATCGGCAGCCAGGTGTCGGTCCTGCTCTCCGACATCGGCGCGGCGCTGGACTACCCGCTGGCCGAGCAGGTGCTCGACTACCTGGACATTCCCGTCCCGGACGAGGATGACCTGGACCAGGTGCTGCCGGTCGGCGACCTGTCGATCTTCGCCGACCTGGGCCTCGACGAGATGGACCTCGCCGCGATCTGCAGCCGGCTGGACTTCGACTCCGAGGACGACCCCTGGGATCACGTCGAGGACGCGGTGGAGTCGATCGCGGTCCGGCTCGGCTTCGGCCCGGCGATGGAGCGCGCGCTCGACGTCGCCCTCGGCGCCTGACCGTTGCCGACCGGGTACCAGGCCTCGTTCGAGCCGGCCATGCGGGCCGCGCTCGAGGAGGCCCGAGCCGCGCGGGAAACGGGGGACGTGCCGGTTGGCGCGGTCGTTCTCGATGCGTCAGGGGCGGTGATCGCCCGCGGCCGCAATCGTCGTGAGGCCGACGGCGACCCGACCGCGCACGCGGAGATCGTCGCGATCAGGGCGGCCGCGCAATCGGCCGGCCAATGGCGACTCGACGGCCTGACGCTGGTCGTGACGCTTGAGCCCTGCACCATGTGCGCGGGCGCGATAACGGCCGCCAGGCTGGGCCGCGTGGTCTTCGGCGCGGCCGACCCGCGAGCGGGCGCGGTCGGCTCGCTCTGGGATGTCGTGCGAGATCAGCGACTTGCGCCGGTGCCGGAAGTGATCGGTGAGGTGCTGGCCGACGAGTGCCTGAACGTAATACGAAGGTTCTTCTCGGAACACCGCTAGTGGCCCGACTCGTTATTTGAGTCGAACGTCAGGTAAGCTCACCGGCGGTGGAGTCGCCTAGTGGCCGAGGGCGCACGCCTCGAAAGCGTGTGAAGGGGCAACCCTTCCGTGGGTTCAAATCCCACCTCCACCGCCATATATGGTCCCTGGCTGGTCTCAGGCCGGGGGCCACCGCGAGGAGTAGTCGTGCTTGAACCTCAGGGGACGCTGTTCCTTATCCTCCTGCTGTTGGCATTCGGCGGCCTCATTACCTGGGTTGCCCTGGCCAAGCAGGTCGTGTTCCGCGTCATCGCCGCCTGTCTGGCGTTCATCCCGGCCATGGTGTTCGGCATCTTCGCGGTCAACAAGTACTACGACTACTACCAGACCTGGGGCGCCCTCTACAACGATCTGTCCGGCCAGACGACCTCGATACCGCACCTGACCGCGGCCGGCCTGGGCAAGGGCGCCGCCGGCTCGCTGAAGTCGCTGATCGGGACCGCCAACGACTCCCAGATCGACGAGCAGTACGGGCTGCTTTTCAGCGCCGTCATCACCGGCCACCACACGCACATCAGCAGGACGGCCTACGTCTATCTACCTCCCGAGTACTTCCAGAAGGCGTACTCGAACTACCGGTTCCCCGCCATCGAGCTGCTGCACGGGTCGCCCGGTGATCCCCAGGCGTGGGTGAACGTGATGAACGTGGTCCCGATCTACCTGAACGCGATGGCCAGCGGCAAGGCCAATCCCGCCATCCTGGTGATGCCGAACATCGACGGCGGCCGGCAGTACGGGCTGCAGTGCCTCAACGACCCGGGCGGCGTGCCGGACATGACGTACGTCGCCGAGGAGGTGCCGGCCTGGGCCGTCGCCAACCTCCGGGTGCAGCCGGCGGGTCCGGCCTGGGGCGTCGCGGGTTACTCGGAGGGCGGCTACTGCGCCGCCAACATCGGCCTGCAGCACCCGAACCTGTTCGGTTACGCCGGGTCCCTCAGCGGCTACTTCGCGCCGGTCGAGAGCCAGGTCCCGCTCGGCGGCAAGGCCGGCGGCACGCCGGTCGACGTCAACGACTTCGCCCGCAGCAAGAAGCTGCTGCTGATCAACTCGCCCGACGAGTACATAACGCGGGTTCCGGTCACGGTCAGCGTCCCGCAGTTCTTCCTCGCGGCGGGCGCCGCCGATGAGGGCGATGTACGGGCGGCGGAGCTATTCAGGCAGGAGCTTCTGCTCAGGGACGCCGACGTGCCGCTGACGATCATCCCGGGCGGCGGTCATCAGGCGACCGTATGGCGGGCGGCGCTGACCCCGATGCTCGACTGGATGACGCCGCAGCTCGCCGAGCAGGTGGTGAACGCCGAGTGGCAGGCCAAGCACCACAAGGTCGACAAGGGCCACAAGGCCGTCAAGCACCCAGTTGTCGTGAAGAAGCCGGCGCAGCTCACCTGACCTGCGTCGGCTCGGCAGCGTTCAGTTGACCCACTGTCACCGTCGGTTACTAGATGTGCGCTATCATCACGCAACGACATGGATTGAATTCGTAGCGTGAGGGGATGTGCGATGCTCGACGGTCGTAGACGGCAATCGGCGATCCTGCTGCTGGTGCCGGCCGCAGTGGTCGGCGCCAGCCTCGCCGGGTGCACCAGCTCCAGCAGTCACCGGGCCAGCGCTTCGCTGTCGGCGGCCAAGGGGGACTCATTCAGTGCCTCGAAGCTCCGCGGCGCCCTGCTCACCCGGGTCAACGGCGTGGGCGCGTCGACGACCGCTGCGAGCGGCGACTACACCGCGATCTCGGCCCGAGTGGCAGCCGGGCAGTCGGCCGGCGGCGCCCCGAAGGCGTGCGCGCAGGCCGTCCAGAACGGGCTCGACGCGGCCGTGCTGGCCGGCGCGACGGCCGCGTCGGTCACGTTCAAGGTGGGCGGCAACGACGTCTCCGAACTGATCGCGGCGGCACCGGGCGCGGCCGCCGGGAGCGCGCTGGCCGGACGGCTGCCCTCCTCCTGCGCGCGTTACCAGGGGACCGTCGACGGCAAGACCGTCACCTACAGCGTGACCGAATCGGCCCTCACCGGGATCGGCAAGCAGGCCAAGGTCCTGAACGTCGCGTCGGCGGCCGGCGGCTCGGACGCCCGGTGGTCGCTCGCGTACCGCGGCGACGGCTTCGTCGGCGCGGTGAGCGTGGCCGGCCCGAACGCCTCCCAGACCGCGGTCCGCCAGCTGGCCCGGCAGGCCTACGCGTACGCGGCCAAGTCATTGTCCTAGAACGGTGCTGGCGGCGCGGGCAGTGACCTGCCGGTGGGAAACTGATAGGCATGACTGACGTATCGCCGCGGTTCCGTCCAGTGCTCGACACCGTGCCCGCCTACAAGCCCGGCCAGGCGCCGACCGCCGCGGCGGGCGAGGCGTACAAGCTGTCATCCAACGAGTCGCCGTACGGGCCGCTGCCGTCCGTGGTCGAGGTGATCGCGGAGGCCGCCCGCGCCGTCAACCGCTACCCGGACAACGGCGCGGCCGCGCTGACCGAGGCGATCGCCCGGCGGTTCGACGTCCCGGTTGGCCATGTCGCCGTCGGCTGCGGCTCGGTCGGCGTGCTGCAGCAGCTCATGGAGGCAGTCGGCGAGCAGGGGGCGGAAGTCCTCTACGCCTGGCGCTCGTTCGAGGCCTACCCGCCGCTGGCCGACCTGGCGGCCCTCACCTCGGTCCGGGTCCCGCTCCGGGATGAGACCCACGACCTGGCGGCGATGGCGGCCGCCATCACCCCGCGGACGAGGCTGATCCTCGTCTGCAACCCGAACAACCCCACCGGCACCGTCGTCCGCGAGCGCGAGCTGACCGAGTTCCTGGCCCAGGTCCCGGCCGACTGCCTGGTCATCCTGGACGAGGCCTACCGCGAGTACATCCGCGACGGTGACGTGCCCGACGGCCTCAGCCTCTACCGCGACCGTCCGAACGTGGCCGTGCTGCGGACGTTCTCCAAGGCCTACGGCCTGGCGGGTCTGCGCATCGGCTTCCTGATCGGCCACGAGCCGGTGGCCGGGGCCATCCGCAAGACCATGCTCCCGTTCACCGTGAACGCGATCGCCCAGGCCGCCGCGGTGGCCTCGCTCGACGCCGAGGACGAGCTCCTGGAGCGAGTGGAGGCCACGGTCAAGGAGCGGGACCGCGTCCTCGAGGCGCTTCGGGCGGAAGGCTGGACCGTCCCCGCGACCGAGGCGAACTTCGTCTGGCTCCGGCTGGGCGACCAGACCACCGCCTTCGCCCAGTCGTGCGACGCGGCCGCGGTCTCCATCCGCCCCTACCCGGGCGAAGGCGCGAGGATCTCGATCGGCACGCCCGCCGCGAACGACGCCTTTCTCGCGGCGGCGCGTGCCTTCCCCTATCGGGCTTAGCCCTTAGGGCTCGCCGATTTCGTGCTCCTCGGCGGTGACGTCAGCGCCGAGGACGCGCAGCCGCTCGGCGAAGTTCGCGTGACCGCGGTCGATGAGGTAGCCGGGCGAGACCACGGTCTCGCCCTCGGCCGCGAGGCCCGCCAGGATCAGCGCCGCGCCGCCGCGCAGGTCGGGCGCCACGACATCGCAGCCGCGGAGCGCCGACGGGCCGTGCACGATCGCGACGTTGTTGTCGATCTCGACCTTGGCGCCCATCTTGTTCAGCTCGGGCACCAGCGCGTAGCGGCCGTCGAAGATCGTCTCGCGGACGTAGCTCGCGCCGTCGGCCAGCGTCGCGGCGGCCATGATCGGCTGCTGCAGGTCGGTCGCGAATCCCGGGTAAGGGCTGGTGATCACGTTGATCGGCCGCAGCGGCTTCTCCCGGTGGACCTGAAGCACGGCCCCGCTGGACGAGAACTCCGCGCCCATCTGCTCGAGCTTCCAGCGGGCGACGCCGAAGTGGTCGATGTTCGCCCCGACTAGGTTGATCTCGCCGCCGGCGGCCACCGCGGCCATGGCGAACACGCCCGCGTCGATCCGATCGGACATCACCGTGTGCTCCACCGCGGACAGCTCGGACACGCCGTGGACGGTGATGAAGCCGGTGCCGCCGCCGGTGATCTCCGCGCCCATCTTGGTGAGGAACGAGATCATGTCGAGCACTTCCGGCTCCTGGGCCGTGTTGTCGATGACCGTCGTCCCCGGCGCGAGCGACGCCGCCATCATCAGGTTCTCGGTGCCGGTGTGCGACGGCGTGTCTAGGTACAGGTGCGCGCCGCGGAGGCCGTCGGGAGCGGTGATCCTGATGACCGACTCGCCCTCGTCCACGGTGGCGCCGAGCCGGGCGAACCCGCGGTAGTGAAAGTCGAGGTTCCTGCTGCCCAGGTTGCAGCCGCCGATGCCCTCTATGACGGCCTCGCCGAACCGGTGCAGGAGCGCGGGCACGAAGAGCACCGAGCCGCGGAAGCGGCGGGCGATCTCGGCTGGCAGCACCGGGGAGTTCAGCGTGGAAGCGTCTACCACGAGCGTGCGCTCGGTCTCGTGGAACTCAACCCGGGCGCCGATCGCCTGGGCGAGCTCGACGGCGCGGTAGACGTCCTCGATCGGCGGGACGTTCCTGAGCACGGTGCGACCCTTATCGGTCAGCAGGGCCGCTGCGATCATCTTCAGGGCCGCGTTCTTCGCGCCCTGGATGAACACCGTGCCTTGCAGCGGCGCTCCGCCGCGAACACGGTAGCGGATCTCGGTGCCCTTGGTCATGTAGATACAGCTCCTGTCCGAGGGGGAACGGCGAGAACGGCGCACTGCCTGAGCGCGACCGAGCGAACGCGTTGTCCAGTATGCCACCCGATGCGGGTGCTCAAGCGAGTGCAGCCAGCCGAGCGAAGACTTCGCCAAGCCGCTCGACGTAGCTTTCTGCGCGGAATGCCCGGTCAAGGGCGGCCTCATCGAGCACCATGTTCCTGTTCTTACCCTGAGTGATCAGAGAATCACGAAACGGTGTCTGGTTGTCCCAGGTATCCATCGCGGCCGTCTGTACCAGGGCGTACGCGTCCTCTCGGGAGAGCCCGCTGCTGACCAGCTCGAGCAGCACCGACGAGGAGAACAGCAGCCCGTTGGTGACGTTCATGTTGGCCCGCATCCGGTCCACGTCGACCACCAGGCCCTCGACCAGGCCCGTGGTCAGGTGCAGCAGGTAGTCGGTGCCGATGGCCGCGTCGGGCAGCGCGATCCGCTCCACGCTGGAGTGCGAGATGTCGCGCTCGTGCCACAGCGGTATGCCCTCGGTGACCGGCGTCACGTAGGACCGCACCACGCGGGCCAGCCCGGCGATCCGCTCGGACCTGATCGGGTTCTTCTTGTGCGGCATCGCCGAAGAGCCCTTCTGCCCGGTCCTGAAGGGCTCCGCGAGCTCGCGCACCTCGGTCCGCTGGCCGTGCCTGACCTCGAGCGCGATCGCCTCGCAGACCGTGGCCAGGATGGCCAGCGCGGATACCCACTCGGCGATGCCGTCACGCATCACCACCTGGGTGGCGACGTCGGCCGCGCGGAGCCCGAGCGCCGGCATCACCTCGGCCTCGATCGACGGGTCGATGTTGGAGTAGCTGCCGACAGGGCCGGACAGCGTGCCGACCGCGACCGCCTCGCGGGCCCGCCGGATCCGGTCCCTTGACCTGGCGGCGGCGAACGCGAAGTCGGCCACCCGGTGCCCCCACACGTCGGGTTCCGCGTGGATGCCGTGCGTCCGGCCGGAGCGGAGCGTGTTCCGGTGCGCGAGCCCGTGCTCGCGCAGCGCCGCCACCAGCCGGTCCGCCTTCGCCAGTACGAGGTCGGTCGCCTCGACGAGCTGCAGCGCCAGGGCCGTGTCGAGCAGGTCAGACGAGGTCATCCCGTAGTGCACGTAGGCGGCGGCCGAGCGCGGCTCGGTGTTGTCGGCCCAGGCGGTGAGGAAGGCGATCACGTCGTGCTCGGTCACGGCCTCGACCTCGGCCACCGCCTCGGGGGTCGGCGGCGCCGCGGCCCGGACCGGGCCGACCGCCTCGGCAGGCACCGTCCCCGCCCGGGCGTTGGCCTCGAGCACAAGCGTCTCCACCCGGCACCAGAGCTCGTACTTGTGGGCCTCGGACCAGACCCGCCCCATGGCGGGCAACGTATACCTGTCGATCATGCATCTACGGTAGCCGCCCGCTGCTAGCTGTTGGCTGGGAGCCGGGGGGCTACCCCCTTGCGGCGCGCTCGGCGATGTCGCCGCGGTGCCAGCCGCCGCGGAAGGAAGCGCGGCTGGCGGAGGCGTAAGCGGCGGTTCTGGCGGCCGCCAGGTCGGGCCCGGAGCCCACGGCGTTGAGCACCCGCCCGCCCGCCGTCACCAGGTCGCCCGCCACCAGGGCAGTGCCGGCCTGCAGGAGGTAACCATCGGTCCGTTCGGACGAATCGATTGTGATCTTGTCGCCGTTGGCCGGGGACTCGGGATAGCCCTCGGCCGCGAGCACCACCGTCACCGCCGCCCCCGGGTGCCAGCGGAGCGCGGGCGCGGCCGCCAGGTCGCCGACCGCCGACGCGTGCAGCAGACCCGCCAGCGGCGTCGCCAGCCGGTCGAGGACCACCTGCGTCTCCGGGTCGCCGAAGCGGGCGTTGAACTCGATCACCTTGACGCCCTTGCCGGTCAGCGCGAGGCCGACGTAGAGCAGGCCGCGATAGGGCGCGCCGCGGCGGGCCAGTTCGGTCATCGTGGGCATGACCACCCGGTCCATCACCTCGTCGACCAGGCCGACCGGGGCCCAGGGAAGCGGAGTGTAGGCGCCCATGCCGCCGGTGTTCGGCCCCAGGTCCCCGTCGCGCGCCCGCTTGAAGTCCTGCGCGGGCAGCAGCGGCACCGCCGTGCTCCCGTCGCACAGCGCGAACAGCGACACCTCGGGCCCGTCCAGGTACTCCTCAATGACCACGCGCTGGCAGGACGCAGCATGCTGCAATGCCGCCGCGCGGTCCTCGGTGACCACAACCCCCTTGCCGGCCGCGAGTGCGTCGTCCTTGACCACGTAAGGCGGCCCGAAGGCGTCGAGCGCCGCCTCAGCCTCAGCCGCAGTAGCGGCCACCCGGGCCTCAGCGGTCGGCACCCCGGCCGCCGCCATAACGTCCTTGGCGAACGCCTTGGACCCCTCGATCCGCGCCGCCGCCGCATCCGGCCCGAACACTGCGATGCCGGCCGCGCGCAGCGCATCCGCCACCCCCGCCACAAGCGGCGCCTCGGGACCCACGACCACTAGGTCCACCCCGAGCCGCTTAGCCAAGCCAACGACGTCAACGGGATCGTTGGCCGAAACCGCATGCGTCCGGGCGAGCGAGGCAATGCCCGGATTTCCAGGAGCCGCGTGGAGCTCGCTAACGTCCGGGTCCGCCGCGAGCGCCCGAACAAGAGCGTGCTCTCTCCCACCGCCACCAACCACAAGTACGCGCACGCTCCCGGAGCCTATCCGCTACAGCAGCGGCCGGAGCGAGAGCGTCTGGTCGCGCCGGGGGCCGACGCCGACGGCCGCGACCGGCGCGCCGGACAGCTCCTCGATCGCCCGCACGTAGTCGCGGGCGGCCTTGGGCAGGTCTTCGAACGACTTCGCCTCCGTGATGTCCTCCCACCAGCCGTCCAGGTACTCGTAGACCGGCTTGGCGTGGTGGAACTCGGTCTGCGTCATCGGGATCTCGTCGTAGCGCTGGCCGTCGACCTCGTAGGCCACGCACACCGGCACCTTGTCGAGGTTGGAGAGCACGTCGAGCTTGGTCACGAAGAAGTCGGTAACCCCGTTGACCCGGGTCGCGTAGCGGGCGATGACCGCGTCGAACCAGCCGGTCCGGCGGGCGCGGCCGGTGGTGACGCCGTACTCGCCGCCGACCTTGCGCAGGAACTCGCCCGACTCGTCGTTGAGCTCGGTCGGGAACGGGCCCGAGCCGACCCGGGTGGTGTACGCCTTGACGATGCCGATCACCTTGCTGATCCTGGTCGGCCCGATGCCGGAGCCGACGCAGGCGCCGCCCGCGGTCGGGTTCGACGAGGTGACGAACGGATAGGTGCCGTGATCGATGTCGAGCAGCGACCCCTGGGCGCCCTCGAGGAGCACGGTCGCGCCCTCGTCGAGGGCCTGGCCGAGGACCAGGCCGGTGTCGGCCACGTACGGCCGCATCCGCTCGCCGTAGGCCAGGTAGTCGTCCGCGATCTGGCCGGAGTCGATTCCGCGCCGGTTGTAGATCTTGGTCAGCACCTGGTTCTTGTCCCGCAGGGCGAGGTCGAGCTTCTGCCGCAGGATGCCGGGATCGAACAGGTCCTGGACCCGGATGCCGACCCGGGCGATCTTGTCGCCGTAGGTCGGGCCGATGCCGCGGCCGGTGGTGCCGATCTTGGCGTTGCCGAGGAACCGCTCGCTGACCTTATCCAGCGCCCGGTGGTAGGGCATGATCAGGTGCGCGCTGGCGCTGACGAGCAGGCGGTCGCAGCTCACGCCGCGCTCTTGCAGCGCGTCGATCTCCTCGAACAGCGCCTTCGGGTCGATGACCACGCCGTTGCCGATGACCGGGGTGACCTCGGGGGAGAGCACACCGGAGGGAAGGACGTGCAGCGCGTACTTCTCCTCGCCGATCACGACCGTGTGGCCGGCGTTGTTGCCGCCCTGGTACCTGACGACGTACTGCACGCTGTCCCCGAGCAGGTCGGTCGCCTTGCCCTTACCCTCGTCGCCCCACTGGGCGCCGATCAGCACGATGGCAGGCATTCTCTTCACGCCTTTCACACGACGAAAGCCCCTGGCGGCGCAAGCGCGTCAGGGGCTCTTGCGTTGTGAGGTTACCCGAAACACCCAGGTGAAACCTAGTCGGGTAGGGCCGCCGCCGATCGCACGGACAACCGGGCAGCCGGCGCTTGCGAAGCCGATCTGGCAAACTGCTGCGCATGAGCACTCACCCGAACCTGCTCGGCGAACCGCCGGCGACGCTGCTGCCGCCGACGCCCGAGGCGACGAAGATGCTGTCAGAAGGCAAGCCCGCGGTCGAGGTCGCGGCCGCGTTCCCCACGTTCTCGCTGGCGTGGGCGCTGCTGGCGGAGCTGGCGCTCGAAGGCGACCGGTTCGTCGAGGCCTACGCCTACGCCCGCACCGGGTACCACCGGGGGCTCGACGCGCTGCGGCGCAACGGCTGGAAGGGTTACGGGCCGGTCCCGTGGTCGCACGAGCCCAACCAGGGCTTCCTGCGCTGCCTGGCTGCCCTCGCCCGGGCGGCCGACGCGATCGGCGAAGAGGATGAGGCCCAGCGCTGCTGGACGTTCCTGGCCGACAGCAGCGCTGAGGCGGCCGCTCACCTGAAGCCGTTAGCCGCGAGGGAAACGAAAACCTAAAGAAGTTATCCCTAACGGACCGTTGCTCCGCGCTGGCGGCCACGGTGCCTGCCAGGCGGGGCAAACGGTCCGTTCGGGCTAACGATTTTGAATTTGCCTTACTTCAGCCGGGTGCCGGCCGAGCTCAGATCCTGGCAGGCCCGGGTGACCCGGGCGGTCATGCCGGTCTCGGCCGCCTTGCCCCAGGCGCGCGGGTCGTAGACCTTCTTGTTGCCGACCTCGCCGTCCACCTTGAGCACGCCGTCGTAGTTGGCGAACATGTGGCCGGCGACCGGGCGGGTGAACGAGTACTGGGCGTCGGTGTCGACGTTCATCTTCACCACGCCGTAGGAGATGGCCTCGCGGATCTCGCTCTCGGCCGAGCCAGAGCCGCCGTGGAAGACCAGGTCGAACGGCTTGTCCTGGCCGTACTTGGCGCCGACCGCGTCCTGGATGTCCTTGAGGACCGACGGGCGGAGCTTCACGTGCCCGGGCTTGTACACGCCGTGCACGTTGCCGAAGGTCGCGGCCAGGATGTACCGGCCCCGCTCGCCGAGGCCGAGGGCCTCCGCCGTCGCCAGGGCGTCATCCGGGGTGGAGTAGAGCTTCTCGTTGATCTCGCCGACGACGCCGTCCTCCTCGCCGCCGACGACGCCGATCTCGAGCTCCATGATGATCCTCGCCTCGGCGCACTTGGCCAGCAGGTCCTTGGCGATCTCGAGGTTCTCCGCCAGCGGGACGGCCGAGCCGTCCCACATGTGGGACTGGAAAAGGGGCTCCCGGCCCGCCCTGACCCGGTCCGCCGAAATCTGCACAAGCGGCCGCATATAGGTGTCGAGCTTGTCAATGGGGCAGTGGTCGGTGTGCAGCGCGATGTTGACCGGGTACTTCGCCGCGACCACGTGCGCGAACTCGGCCAGCGCGCTCGCGCCGGTGACCATGTCCTTCACCGCCTGGCCGGACAGGTAGTCGGCGCCGCCAGTGGAGACCTGGACGATCCCGTCGCTCTCGGCGTCGGCGAAGCCCTTGAGCGCCGCGTTGAGCGTCTGGCTCGATGTGACGTTGATCGCCGGATAGGCGAAGCCTTGCTGCTTGGCCCGGTCGAGCATCTGCGCGTAGATGTCTGGGGTCGCGATGGGCATGGCGGATGCCTCCTGTTCAATTCCCTCTGAATCCCTTGTCCGGGGAGAACTCTAGCCTGGAAGTGGGCTATGTCACTCCTGGCCATGCTGTACAAAGGTCCCCATGCAGAGCTTCCTCGTGTCGCACGCCATCTACGCCATCGTCCTGTTCGGCGTGCTCGAGGCAATGTGCATACCGATCTCCTCGGAGCTGACGTTCCTGCTCGGCGGCGCGATCGCGTCGGGCGCGGTCGTGCACCCGCACCCGTCGCTGGCGCTGGTGATCATCCTTGGCATCGTGGCCGAGATGGTCGGCTCCTACATCGCCTACGGCGTGGGCCGGTGGGGCGGTCACCCGCTGGTGCGCCGCTGGGGCCGGTATGTGCTGATCACCGAGTCGGATGTGGCCCGGGCAGAGCGGTTCCTGGCCGGGCGGGGCGCGTGGGCGCTGCCGGTGGCGCGGATGCTGCCGTTCGTTCGCGCCTTCGCGTCGATCGTGGCCGGACTGGTGGACATCCCGCCGGTGCGATTCGGGGTGCTGAACTTCATCGGCACCACCATCTACATCGTCGTGCTCTCCAGCATCGGCTACAGCCTGGGCGGGCAGTGGACCAAGCTGAACCACAGCCTCTCGCTCGCCAGCTACATCCTGGTGGTGGTCGTGGTGCTGGCGATCGTCGGCTTCGTCGTCTACCGGCTGCGCGCGTTCCGGCGCGAGGCGGCCGCGGGCGCCGCCCCCGCCCCGTCGCCCGAGCGCACCGGCCGGCACCGTCAGGACTAGGTCGCTCGCTGCTTAGAGGTCGAGCTCGGCCAGCTCGTAGGCCGCGATGTAGGGCAGGCCGCGGTCGAGGATCTTCTGCCTGGCGCCGCGATCGACGATGACGGCGACGCCGACCACCTCCGCGCCCGCCGCCTCGAGGCACTCCACCGCGGTGAGCACCGAGTCCCCGGTCGTGGAGGTGTCCTCCAGGGCGAGCACCCGCCGGCCGGTCACGTCCGGGCCCTCGATCCGGCGCTGCAGGCCGTGGGTCTTCTCCGCCTTCCGCACCGTGAACGCGTCGATCGGGGTGGACCGGTTGGCCGCCGCGTGCAGCATCGCCGTCGCCACCGGGTCGGCCCCGAGGGTCAGCCCGCCGACCGCGTCGTAGGACAGGGCGGCCGTCGCGTTCAGCAGCACCCGCCCCACCAGCGGCGCCAGGCGGCCGTCGAGCGTTACCCGGCGCAGGTCCACGTAGCTGCTCGCGTGCTGTCCCGAGGACAGCACGAAGTCGCCGTGGACAACGCCCTTGGCTTTGATCCCTGCCAGCAGTTCTTCACGATCACTCACAGCGACGCAGTGTACCGGGGAACGGTGATCTTGCCCCCGGCCGGGCGGTGACTTGTGCGGGAACGGCCCTCGGGGGCGGTGCACTTTATTACCCTAGGAGGGCGAGGGACGCTCGGCCATGTGTCGTTGTGGCTGCTGACCTGGATGTTCTCGCACTGTGAGGGGAAAGGCGGTATCGCGTGGATCGCTGTGCGCTGTTCGTGGACGCGGGCTATGTGCTGGCGGACGGTGCGATGGCGGTGCACGGTACGCGCCGCCGCGAGTCCGTCTCGTGGGATTACCCGGGCCTGCTGCAACTGCTGGCCGGACTGGCGATGGAGCGGTCGAGGCTGCCGCTGCTGCGCTGCTACTGGTACGACTCGACGGTCGAGGGCCGCCGCAGTCCGGACCACGACGCGCTCGCCGACCTGCCCGGCGTCAAGCTCCGGCTGGCCAAGATGCGGCCGGGCCGGCGCGAGGGCGTCGAGGGGGAGATCCACCGCGACCTCACCACGCTGGCGCGGAACAAGGCCGTGAGCGACGCGATGGTGGTCAGCGCGGAGGAGGACCTCGCGCAGGTCATCGCCGACGTCCAGGACATGGGCATGCGGGTCACCCTGCTGCACATCGCCAACGACGGCAACGCCGAGATCCCGCGCGCGCTCCGCCAGGAGTGCGACGACATCGTGCAGATCAGCGCCTCCCAGCTGCGGCCGTTCGCGGAGCTGATCTCCGGGGCCGAGCCGCCGCGCCGGGACGAGCGCGAGGGCGGGATGCTCGCCATCCGGGCCGGCTCCAACGGCAACGGCCATGGCAACGGGAACGGCCACAGCAACGGCCACAGCAACGGCCAGGGGAACGGCCGGGCGCTGCTCGGGCGGGTCGCGCAGCACGCGGCCGAGCGGCACGAGGAAGACCGGCCGGACGCCGTCCGGGAGCCCGCCGCGGCCTATGACACGGTCGCCGACTTCGGCAGCGTCTCGGACTACCGGCCGCTCGAGGAGTACCGGGTCGGCCAGGACTACAGCGCCCCGCCGTCCGACTACGGAGTTCCCGCGCCCGGCGCAGGGCCCTCCGTTCCCGACTTCACGCCCGCGCCTGTCGCCGGGCGGCCGGAGTTCACGGCCCGGACCGAGCCGCCCGCGCGCCCGGACAGCCAGCTTCGGCCCGAGTCGCCCGAATTGCCCGCGCGGGAAGAGCTGTACGGAGCGCCGGTCGCCGTCCCGCTGGCCGCAGACGACCTGACCGCCGAGCGCACATCGGCCCGGCCTGCTCAGGAGCCGGAAATGCTCCGCCCGGTCGAGTCCGGCTACGGCGCGATCGAGTCCGGCTACAACCCGGTTGAGTCCGGATACAGCCCGGGCGCCGTCCGGGATCAGTTCCAGCGCGAGGCGGCGAGCCGGGAGATTCATCCGGGGGACGCGGGGGACAGGTACCAGCCGGTCCCGGTCCCGTCCCGGCCGCGGTACCGGCTGGTTCGGCCGCGATCCGGCGGCTGCCCGTCCACAACGGAGCGCAGGCCGGGCAGCCGGCCGGCCTGCCGTCGTCCGGTCAGGGGCCGCTCGGTCAGCCGCCGCAGTCGCCGGGGCCCGGTGGCCCCGCCACCGCGGACCTCGGGGCCGGGCCGGCCACCGGCCCGGGATCGGGCGGCCAGCCCATCGCCCCGGTCGTGCCGATGGAGCAGGCGGGCGTGGGCTACGGCGGCAACCGCGCCGCTGCCTACGGTGGCCCGCGCCAGGTTAACGGGCCGATCTCGCTGGTCGGTCAGCCGCCGGTCCCGGCCGCCCACGGGGGACCGGCGGGGCCGGGCGAGGCACCCTCGGGTCAGCAGGGTCAGCCGAGCCGGCCGAGTCAGGCCGGTCAGCAGGGACCGGATGTGTATCCCGCGCTGAGCCAGGTGGCTCCGCCGCCGACCGCGCAGCAGGATGCGGGCGGGTCGCCCGGCTATTCCGGCGGGCAGTCCGGCGTTTCCCTCTCCGACGCGGTGCAGTCCGCGCACGAGGAGGGCCAGGCCTTCGGCGAGTCGGTGGCCCGCGACGCGCCCGCGCTGTGGCTGGAAGCCGTGCTTGCCAGGAAGCCCCGGATGCCATCTGACCTTGAGGCCAGGCTGCTTCAGGGATCGGCCCTGCCGATTGACTTCCTGCTCCATGACGAGGTGCGGCATGCGCTGCGCCGCGGGTTCTGGGATGCGCTTGAGCACGCCCGCCGATAAATCCGGACGTATGGAGAAGGGTCGCTGAGGTACCGTGGGAAGAGTGGCAGCTGGCGTCGGCGACTTCGACGAGATCGAGTTCCAGGCAGCGCGCACGGGTAATCACGTGCGGGCCGCCGTTCGCATGAGCCAACTCGCGCAGGAGGTTGATCCTGGCCTGCGGGCCGAGGCTCATGTGCGAGCGGGCGAGCAGTGGATGATGGCCGACGAGCCTCAGCCCGCGGCGGACGAGTTCTCCGCCGCGATTGAGGACGGCGGCCTGGTCTCGGCCGAGGCCAGGGTTCACCTGGCCCGGGCGCTGTTCGGTCTTGACCGGGGGCCGGAGGCGGAGCTCCTGCTGGCCGGGCTGACCGCCGAGCGCGACGACGTCAGCCCCCGCACCTGCGATCTGCTGGCCGAGCTGTTCACCGAGCAGGGCGACCTGCGCCGGGCGCAGGACTGGACCACGGTCGGCGTTGAGCGGTGCATCCAGCTCGGCGATGAGGCGGAGCTGCAGCTGCTGCTCCGCCTCAGGTACCGCCTCCGGGTTGACCTCGGCCTCGGCGAGGACGACTACGACCGGATGCTCGACGGCACGCCCCGCAAGGCCTGACCAGGGCCGGCCTGGCCTAGGCGGCCTGCTGCGCGGCGGCCTGCACGGTCAGGCCGTCAGACGCGGAGTCGAGGTCGACGATAACCTCGTCGCCGTCGGTGACCGCGCCGGAAAGCAGCGCCTTGGCCAGCTTGTCGCCGATCGCGGACTGCACCAGCCGACGGAGCGGCCGGGCCCCGTACACCGGGTCGAAGCCGGTCAGCGCCAGCCATTCCCTCGCCGCCGGGGTGACGGTCAGCGTCAGCCGTCGAGCCGACAGCCTGCGGCCGAGCCGGTCCACCTGGATGTCCACGATCCTCGACAGCTCCGACGTGGACAGCGCGTCGAAGATGATCACGTCGTCCAGCCGGTTCAGGAACTCGGGCTTGAACGAGGCGCGAACCGCGTTCATGACCGCCTCCCGCTTGGTCTTCTCGTCGATGGAGGGGTCGGCGATGAAAGACGAGCCGAGGTTCGAGGTCAGGATGAGGATCGTGTTACGGAAGTCCACGGTCCTGCCCTGCCCGTCCGTCAGCCGTCCGTCATCTAGGACCTGCAGGAGCACGTCGAAGACCTCCGGGTGCGCCTTCTCAACCTCATCGAGCAGCACCACGCAGTAGGGCCGCCGCCGCACCGCCTCGGTGAGCTGACCGCCCTCCTCGTAGCCGACGTAGCCGGGCGGCGCGCCGACCAGGCGCGCGACCGAGTGCTTCTCGCCGTACTCGCTCATGTCGATGCGGATCATCGCCCGCTCGTCGTCGAACAGGAACTCCGCCAGGGCCTTGGCCAGCTCGGTCTTGCCGACGCCGGTCGGTCCGAGGAAGAGGAACGAGCCGGTGGGCCGGTCCGGGTCGGACACGCCTGCCCGGGCCCTGCGCACCGCGTCGGAGACCGCCTGCACGGCGCTGGCCTGGCCGATGACCCGGCCGCCGAGCTCGGACTCCATCCGCAGCAGCTTGCCGGTCTCGCCCTCGAGCAGCCGCCCGGCCGGGATCCCGGTCCAGGCCGACACGACGTCCGCCACATCGTCCGGGCCGACCTCTTCCTTCACCATCGGCGGGGCGCTCAGGCCGGGGGGGCCGGCGTCCGGCTGGCCCTCGTCGGCGCGGTCGGTCGCGGCCGCCTCGGCGATCTCGGCGTCGAGGGCCGGGATCTCGCCGTAGAGCAGCCTCGACGCGGTCTCGTAGTCCCCGTCGCGCTGGGCGCGCTCGGCCTGGCCCTTCAGGTCGTCGAGCTTCTTCTTGAGCTCGCCAACCCGGTTAAGACCGGACTTCTCCTGCTCCCAGCGGGCCGTCAGCCCGGTCAGCTGCTCCTGGCGGTCGGCGAGGTCGGCGCGGAGCTTTCCGAGCCGCTCCTTGCTGGCCGCGTCGGACTCGCGGGAGAGCGCGAGCTCCTCCATCTTCATCCGGTCCACGATCCGCCGCAGCTCGTCGATCTCGACCGGGGAGGAGTCGATCTCCATCCGCAGCCTGGACGCGGCCTCGTCGACCAGGTCGATCGCCTTGTCGGGAAGGAACCGGGCGGTGATGTAGCGGTCGGACAGGGTGGCGGCGGCGACGAGCGCGGCATCGGAGATCTGCACCTGGTGGTGCGCCTCGTAGCGGCCCATGAGCCCGCGCAGGATCGCGATCGTGTCCTCGACCGACGGCTCGCCCACCAGAACCTGCTGGAACCGCCGCTCGAGGGCGGGATCCTTCTCGATCCGCTGGCGGTACTCGTCAAGGGTGGTGGCGCCGACCATCCGCAGCTCGCCGCGGGCCAGCATCGGCTTGAGCATGTTGCCTGCGTCCATCGCGCCCTCGGCCCGGCCCGCCCCGACCACGGTGTGCAGCTCGTCAATGAACGTGATGACCTGGCCGTCGCTGGCCTTGATCTCGTTCAGCACGGCCTTGAGCCGCTCCTCGAACTCGCCCCGGTACTTCGCGCCCGCGACCATGCTGCCGAGGTCGAGGGAGATCAGCCGCTTGCCGCGCAGCGACTCGGGCACGTCGCCCGCCACGATGCGCTGGGCCAGGCCCTCGACGACGGCCGTCTTGCCGACGCCGGGCTCGCCGATCAGCACCGGGTTGTTCTTGGTGCGCCTGGACAGGACCTGGACCACGCGGCGGATCTCGGAGTCACGGCCGATCACCGGGTCGAGCTTGCCGTCCTTGGCCTGCTGGGTCAGATCGACGCCGTACTTCTCGAGCGCCTGGTAGGTGCCTTCCGGGTCCTCGCTGGTGACCTTGGCGCTGCCCCGCACCTCGGTGAAGGCCTCGGTCAGGGCGTCGGCGGTGGCGCCCGCGGCGCGCAGCACAGTGGCGGCCTGGCCGCCGTCGGCGGCGATCCCGACCAGCAGGTGCTCGGTCGAGACGTACTCGTCATCCAGCTGGCGCGCCCGGCTCGCGGCGGTGTTAATCACGGAGAGGAGCTGCCTCGACGTCTCCGGGGCGCCGGCGGTGGCGCCGTGCATCCGCGGCAGCCGGTCGATCTGATCGCCGGCCTCCTTGGCGATGAGCGCCGGGTCGGCGCCCACGGCCCGCAGCAGCGGCGCCGCGGTCCCGTCGGCCTGCTCCAGGAGCGCGGCCAGCAGGTGCAGCGGGTCAGTCTGGGGGTTGCCGTTCGCTGCGGCCTTCCTGATCGCCACCGAGAGCGCCTCTTGGCTCTTACGGGTGAGCTTGTCGTCCATGGGTTTCTTCAATCCCCCTTGATGCTTATTAACTTCTCTCGCCGGCGGTCGCCTGGCCGGGACCGCGCGGCGGTGCGTCCGCCTGCGGCTGGCCGGTTCCGCTGGGCGGGGCGGCCGCCTGCGGCGGCGTCGCCTGCGCGGCCGCTGCCTGCCAGAAGGTCACCCTGGTGGAGGAGCGGACGGGGACGAGGGTGGCGGCCGGGTCCACCGTCCGCGATCGGCGGAGCTCGGCCAGCCGAGCGGCGACCGCGCGGGTGGACTCCAGCTCGTTGCGCAGCTGGGAGATCTCGGCGTGCAGCCCCGCGGCCATCAGCCGGGTCTGCTCGAGCTCCCGCTCCAGGTCCAGGATCCGCTTGATGCCCTCGAGGTTGATCCGCTCCTCCTGGGAGAGCCGCTGGATCTCGCGGAGCGTGAGGATGTCACGCATCGAGTAGCGGCGCCCGCCGCCCGCGGTCCGCCGCGGTATTACCAGCCCCACCCTCTCGTAGCCGCGCAGCGTCTGCGGATGCATGCCCGATAGGTGCGCGGCCACGGAGATGACATACACGGGCACGTCATCAGACAGCTCGTATGGGTTGCTCATGTCATCTCCTTCCTTCGTTCTCATTTTCTGCTGGTCCTGCGGTCTGCTACGCCTCGCGGGCGCGGCGGAGCAGTTCCTCGCGCGGGTCCGCTTCCGACGTGGCGATGCGCAGGTCCTCGAGCGCCGATCGCGCCTTCTTGTTCAGGTCCTGCGGCACGACCACCTCGACGGTCGCGAGCAGCGCGCCAAGCGTCCCGTCCTTGCGGCGGACGCCGCGGCCGGGGACGCGGAGCACCTGTCCGTTCGGCGTGCCCGGCGGGACGCGCACGGTGACCGCGGCACCGCGGTGGGTCGGCACCTTGATCTCAGCCCCGAGCGCAAGCTCGGGCATCGTCACCGGCACCGTCACCGTGAGGTTGTCCCCGGTTCGGCCGAACACCGGGTGCGGCGTCACGTGGACCCGCACGTACAGGTCCCCCGCCTTGCCGCCGTGCTCGCCGGGCGCCCCCTTGCCGGGGATCCGGATCCGCTGGCCGTCGGCCACGCCTGCCGGGATGCGCGCCTGGATGGTGCGCGAGCTCATCGCCCGCCCGCTGCCGCTGCACGACGGGCACGGGTCCTCGACCACGAGACCGCGGCCGCGGCAGGTCTTGCAAGGCTCGGAGAGCCCGAAGCCGCCGAGGTTACGGCTCTGCTGGCCGGTGCCATGGCAATCCGGGCAGACCTTCGGCACGGTGCCGGTCTTAGCGCCGGTCCCGTGGCAGACGGGGCACGGGCCCTCGCCGGTGAGCCGCAGCGACACCGTGGCGCCGTCGATCGCGTCGCCGAACGACAGATTGGTCTCCGTCTCGACGTCCGCGCCGCGCCGGGCGCGGCTGGCCGGCCCGGCGCCGCCCGGACGACCGCCGCGGAAGATCCCGCCGATCACGTCGCCCAGGCCCTCGCCGCCGAACAGGTCGCCGAAGTCGAAGTTCCCCGCCCCGGCGCCGGCGCCGGGCCGACTGCCGGCCGGCACCCGGAACCCGCCGAACATCGAGCGGGCCTCGTCGTACTCCTTGCGCTGCTTCTCGTCCGACACCACGTTGTACGCTTCGGTGATCTCCTTGAAGCGCTCCTCGGCGTCGGGGCTCCCCTTATTCGCGTCGGGGTGATACTTCCGAGCGAGTTCGCGATAGGCCTTTTTGATCTCGGCCGCGGTCGCGGTCTTGGGGACGCCCAGCGTCTTGTAGTAGTCCTTCTGGTAGTCCTTCGCGCTCATCTGGCCTCGCCGGGCTCTTCGCTAGTTATTGTCTTCTCCGGTTGACCAGTCGGCAGCATCGTCGCTTCCGTCTGGCCCTGAACCTGGCGCCGCCACCGCGACCCGCGCTGGGCGCAGAATCCGCTCGCCCACCTTGTAGCCGGGCTGGAAGATCTCCACGCAGGTGTCCTCGGTCACGTCAGGCGAGTCCGAGTACGCCAGCGCCTCGTGGATCTTCGGATCGAAGGCGTCGCCGCGCTGGCCGTAGCTGACAAGACCGAGCTTGCCCACCGCCGACTGGAGCGAGTCCGCCACCGACTTGAAGCCGCCGGACAGCTCGCCGTGCTCGTGCGCCTGGTTGATCGCGTCGAGCACCGGCAGCAGCTCGGTGAGCGCGCTGGCCACCGCCTGCTCGCGCACCGTGGCCCGGTCCCGGTCGACCCGCTTGCGGTAGTTGGCGTACTCCGCCTGAAGCCGCTGCAGGTCGGCGGTCCGCTCCGCCAGCTGGGCGCGCAGCTCAGCCGCCGCCGCGGGCTCGGCCGCCGGAGTTCCGGCGGCCGGGGTCCCGTCGGCCGGGGTCCCGGCCGCCGTCGCGGCCGGCTTGGCGGCGGCCGCCGCGGCGGCCTGGGGCTCATCCGACGGGCCGCGCTTGGCGGCGCCTGGGCCGCCTGAGCCAGCACCGCCCGGGCCAGCGTTGCCCGACCCGGCGCCCCCCGGCCTGCCGGCACTTCGCAGTGCCGGCTGGCCGAGAGGCCGCGTGCTTGCCCCTTTTTGGCTGCCCGGTTACCGGGTCGATCCGCCGGTTATCGCGGATCACCGGCCCCGTGGGCTCCTCAGGTGCAGTCATCAGGCGGCTCCACCTTCGCCTTCGTCGACGATCTCGGCGTCGACGACATCCTCGTCCTGCGGTGCGTCGGTCGCCGTCTCATCCTGGCCGGCTTCCTGGCGCTCCGCCTGAGCGGCGGCGTAGATGGCGCTGCCCATCTTCTGGCTGACCGTGGCCGCGTGCTCGCTGGCGGTCTTGATCGCCTCGAGGTCGTTGCCCTCGATGGCCTTCTTGAGTTCGGCGATCGCGTCCTGGACCTCGGTCTTCACGTCCGCGGGGACCTTGTCGTCGTTCTCGGCCAGGAACTTCTCGGTCGAGTAGACGAGGGTGTCGGCCTGGTTGCGGACCTCGGCCTCCTCGCGGCGGCGGCGGTCCTCCTCGGCGTACTGCTCGGCGTCGCGGACCATCTTCTCGATGTCGTCCTTGTTCAGCGCCGACCCGCCGGTGATCTGCACCGACTGCTGCTTCCCGGTGCCCAGGTCCTTGGCCGACACGTTCACGATGCCGTTGGCGTCGATGTCGAACGAGACCTCGATCTGCGGGATGCCGCGGGGTGACGGGGCGATGCCGGTCAGGTCGAACATGCCCAGCTTCTTGTTGTACGCCGCGATCTCGCGCTCGCCCTGGTACACCTGGATCTGCACCGACGGCTGGTTGTCGTCCGCCGTGGTGAAGATCTCCGACTTCTTGGTCGGGATCGTGGTGTTCCGCTCGATGAGCTTGGTGAAGATCCCGCCCTTGGTCTCGATGCCCAGCGACAGCGGGGTCACGTCGAGCAGCAGGATGTCCTTGACCTCGCCCCGCAGCACGCCGGCCTGCAGGCAGGCGCCGACGGCGACGACCTCATCGGGGTTGACGCCCTTGTTGGGCTCCCGGCCGCCGGTGAGCGACTTGACCAGGTCCACGACTGCGGGCATCCGGGTCGATCCGCCGACCAGCACCACGTGGTCGATGTCCGCCAGCTTGACGTTGGCGTCCTTGATGACCTGCTGGAACGGGCTCTTGCAGCGGTCGATCAGGTCGGAGGTCATGCGCTGGAACTCGGCTCGGGTGAGCCGGGTGTCCAGGTGCAGGGGGCCGTCCGGGCCGTGCGAGATGTACGGCAGGTTGATCTGCGACTCCATCGACTGCGAGAGCTCGATCTTCGCCTTCTCCGCCGCCTCGCGCAGTCGCTGCAGCGCCATCTTGTCCTTGGACAGGTCGATGCCGTAGCCGGACTTGAAGTCCTGCACCAGCCAGTCGACGATCCGCTGGTCCCAGTCGTCGCCACCGAGGTGGTTGTCGCCGCTGGTCGCCTCGACCTCGACCACGCCGTCGCCGACGTCGAGCAGCGAGACGTCGAAGGTGCCACCGCCGAGGTCGAAGACGAGGATCTTGGCCGCGCCCTCCTTCTCCAGGTGGTACGCGAGAGCAGCCGCAGTCGGCTCGTTGATGATCCGCATGACGTTGAGGCCGGCGATCGTGCCGGCTTCCTTGGTCGCCTGCCGCTGCGCGTCGCTGAAGTACGCGGGGACGGTGATCACCGCGTCGGTGATCTTCTCACCGAGGTAAGCCTCGGCGTCCCGCTTGAGCTTCATCAGGATGTACGCGCTGATCTGCTGCGGGTTGAACTTCTTGCCGTCAATGGTGACGGTCCAGTCGGTCCCCATGTGCCGCTTGACCGAGCGAATCGTCCGGTCAACGTTGGTGACAGCCTGGCGCTTGGCGACCTCGCCGACGAGTACCTCGGCGTTCTTGGCGAACGCGACAACTGACGGCGTTGTCCGCGCGCCCTCCGCGTTTGCGATGACCGTCGGCTCCCCGCCCTCGAGGACGGCGACCACCGAGTTTGTTGTCCCGAGGTCAATACCTACCGCACGTGCCATGAGCAGTCCTTGAAGTGTGTGTGAAGTTGAGTCTTCCGGGCTCAAGCCTGCCCCAGGCGGGCCCCGGTGTCAAATGACTTGAGTCATGTAGGCTCAACTTTTGTGATCGCCGGATCATTCCCGGCGGCGGGATGTTTTTCGTCCGGAGGCTCGGAGCTGGCCCTATCCGCATCTACCCGGCGCGGCCGAGCGTGATCCACCTGACGCCGTGCGCTCTTGGGTGTCGCTCGTCACGCCGTTACGCTTAATCCCCAGGTACCTGAGGAGGTTACGCGTGGTCTTGCGGATGATCGTCGGCCTGGTGCTGACCGTAGCGGCGTTTGCCATCGCGGGGCGGCGGTTCTGGTGGCTGAAGCGGCTGGCGTTCAGCGGGCAGCCAGCGCCGGAACGGCTTGAGTACGCCCGTTCGCATCCCGGTCGGGAGGCGGAAACCCAGCTGACGGAGGTGGTCGGGCAGCGGAAGCTGCTGCAGTGGTCGGTGCCGGGGGCAGCCCACGCGGCGACCTTCTGGGGGTTCATCGTCCTGCTGCTGACGATCATCGAGGCGTACGGCGACCTGTTCTCCCGCACGTTCGCGATCCCGGGGATCGGCCACTGGCCGGCGATCGGGTTCCTGGAGGACCTCTTCTCGGTCGGGGTGCTGTGCGGCCTGGCCACGTTCACGGTGATCCGGCTGCGCAGCGACCCGCACAAGGAGGGCCGCAAGTCGCGGTTCTTCGGCTCCCATACCCGCGCTGCGTGGGTCGTGCTGGCCATGATCACGGCGGTTATCATCACCCTGCTGCTGTACCGCGGCGCCCAGCAGAACACCGGCGTGTTCCCGTACCCGCCGTGCCTGGCCGTTCGCGTCCTGGGTCTTCGCCAAGGCGCTGCACCCGCTCGGCTACGGGGTCAACAGCGTCCTGGAAGTGGTATTCCTGCTGGCGCAGCTCGGCGTCGTGCTCGCCTTCCTGGTGGTCGTCGCTTACTCCAAGCACCTGCATATCTTCCTGGCCCCGGTCAACGTCATGTTCTCCCGCCGCCCGAACGCCCTCGGCCCGCTCGAGCCGATGCGGTCGAACGGCAAGGTGCTCGACTTCGAGGAGGCCGACCCGGACACCGACGTGTTCGGCATCGGCAAGATCGAGGACATGACCTGGAAGGGCTTGCTCGACCTGGGCACCTGCACCGAGTGCGGCCGCTGCCAGTCGAAGTGCCCGGCCTGGGCGACCGACAAGCCGCTGTCGCCCAAGCAGATCATCCTGGATCTGCGCGACCACGCCTTCGCCAAGGCCCCGTACCTGCTGGCGACCGAGGAGCAGCGCGAGCACCTTCCGGCCGACGTGCTCGCCGAGGCGGGCAGGCCGCTGGTGGGAACGCTCGAGGAGAACGGGGTCATCGACCCCGAGGCGCTGTGGGCGTGCACGAACTGCGGCGCCTGCGTGAACGAGTGCCCGGTCGATATCGAGCACATCGACCACATCAACGGGATGCGCCGCCACCAGGTTCTGGTCGAGTCCGCGTTCCCGACCGAGGCCACCGGGATGCTCAACAACCTGGAGCGCCGCGGCAATCCCTGGGGCATGGCCGAGGACCGCCGGGCCGACTGGATCACCGAGCTGGACTTCGAGGTCTCCGTCCTGGACGGGCGCATCCCGGACGACGTCGAGTACCTGTACTGGGTCGGCTGCGCGGGCGCGCTTGAGGACCGGGCGAAGAAGGCCACCAAGGCCATCGCCGAGCTGCTGCACGTCGCCGGGGTCAAGTTCGCGGTCCTGGGCCCGGCCGAGGCCTGCACCGGCGACCCCGCCCGCCGGCTGGGCAACGAGTTCGTCTTCCAGATGCTCGCCCAGCAGAACGTCGAGACCCTCAACGAGGCCGGAGTCGGCGCCGGAACCGGGAAGAAGGTCATCGCGTCCTGCCCGCACTGCTTCAACACCATCAGCCGCGAGTACCCCCAGCTGGGCGGCAATTACGAGGTCATCCACCACACCCAGCTGCTGGCCAAGCTGGTCGAGGACGGCAAGCTCACCCCGGTCAACCCGATCGACGAGAAGATCACCTACCACGACCCGTGCTTCCTCGGACGCCACAACCAGATCTACACGCCGCCCCGGCAGATCATCGACGCCGTCCCCGGCACCCGGGCCGAGGAAATGCACCGCTGCAAGGGCAACGGATTCTGCTGCGGCGCCGGCGGCGCCCGCATGTGGCTCGAAGAGCGCACCGGCACTCGCATCAACAACAACCGGATCGACGAGGCCCTCACCCTCAACCCCGACACCGTCTCCACCGCCTGCCCGTACTGCATGGTCATGCTCGGGGACGCCGTCAACGCCAAGAAGGCAACCGGCGAGGCCAAGGAGAGCCTCGAGGTCATCGACGTCGCCCAGTTGCTCGTCCGCTCGGTCCGGCTGCGCGAGGAGCGAGGCGAAGAGACCAAGGCCTGAGGCCCCCCGCTCCTGTCGCCGACAGGTCGACGACCCTGTCGGCGGCGCAGGCGACACCTCGGGCAGCCGACGGTGGCGGAGGTGCCGGGGCGGCCGATCCCTCGAAGGTCCATCGAGCGGGTTGGCACCTCAGTGCCTATCGTCAGCCGCCCACCTGGTGCGTCGGGCGGGTCCGGCGAGGCGTATCTCGCTCATCGGCCTCGCCCGCGCCGTCGTCGGCCGCGCGGCGAGGGTGCGGCCAGACGTACGGAGTCGGCCCGGTCCGTTCGGGATGACTGTTTCTTATTACCGCCAGCGTGACCAGGTGCGCGTGCCTGGCGTCGGCCGCGACCCGGACCTCGGCCGCCCAGCAGGCGGCCGCCAGCACCCCGCTGGCGCCGATCAGGTCGTCGGCGGTGATGCCAGCCGGGCACCACAGCCGAAGCCGCTCGCCGTACTCGGTCGGGGCGGCGGACCAGATGATCGGCAGCCGCCCGCTCCTGGTCTGCACCCAGGCGTTGACGCAGCCGGCCCTGACCCGATGCGGGGTGATCACGCACCAGGCCCAGGCGACGATCTGCTTGCGGGCCGGCGGCCAGCACAGCAGCGCTGCGCCGGCCGCCAGCCCGGCCCCCGAGACGGCAGCGAGGCCGATGAGCCCGACGCTGCCGGCGATAGCGGTGGACACGCCCGCGATGGCGGCGATGATCGCGAGCTCGACGCGCCAGTTCCACGCCAGCCCGATCGGTCCGGGTCGGCGCACCTGCCGCACGGCCGTCTCCAGGCTTGAGATCAGGCTGGGATCATTGCGCCCCTGCGGGCGACCGGATGCCATTACCCTTCGCCATCCCATGGCCAGCAGTGCACGTCGTCCCAGCCGTCGACCGGCCGCAGGGCCGAGGACGGGTCCGTGCCGTCGCCAAGGTCGCCGCGCCGCAGCGTGAAATCCGCCGCGAGCGCGTCCCACCTGGCGTCGCGGTACCGTCGGCCGAGGCCGCCGAGAGTCTCCGTGACCTGCCAGCCGCGCCAGCCGGCCTCGGCGTCGTTCATCGCGAACAGCCGCCGCCCGGCCCGCCGCGGCAGCCCGATCAGCCCGGCGGTCGCGAGCGTGCAGGCGCTGCCAACTGCGTCCGCGATCGAGGTCGGGCGGTCCCATCTCCCCCAGGTCGTGGCGGCGAGGTAGAGGTCGGGAACCCTAATCGTTTCCGCTGTGTTACCTTTTGGGCACCTGAGGTTGTCTTTTGGCCATCTGGACTTGTCTTTGCCGACTGGGTTGGTTACGTTAAGCATTGTCACTTGCCCTTCTCGGTGGTTCCTGAGGACGGGTGGTGTTTTGCTGGGCCGGTGTGGCAGCACCGGTCCAGCGGTATTTCCGGGGGGTTCTGCAGCGTGTGATTGTCTGCAGTCCGTGTCGTCGACGTCTCCCGCAACGCTGCGGGCCGAGAGCGTGCGCCTTTGCACTGAGCGGGCGGCCGCCGGTGAGCGCAGTGAAATGGCGGTCCTCCTTGGTCAATCGCCGGCTCGCTGCGACGCTCGCGGGCCAGCGATCTCGGATCGGTAACCCTCGGGTCACCGCTCGACCCCGTTGTCGGCGGGTCGCTTGAGGATGCCTTCTGCTGTCTGATTTAATGGTGCCTCTGGCGCGTGCAGTTGGCAAGTGCCAATACGAAGTGCCATCGGCATTACCATCAGAACTATCCCTGCCGTTCCTTGTTGGCAGGCACACCAGGAACCTACGGTCGGCCAGCTGATGTGGAAGGAAGCGACCTCCAGTGCCGGAAGCGCACAGGTCCACCGGGAGCCCCACGGTTCGTAGACGCGAACTCGGTGTCATGCTCCGGGCTTTGCGCAACGACCGCGGCCTGACCGTGGAGCAGGTTGCCGGAGAACTCCTGTGCTCGCCGTCGAAGGTGAGCCGCATGGAGACCGGTCAGCGTGGGGCAACACCACGTGACGTCCGTGACCTGTGTGATCTGTATGGCGTTACCGATGCCGCCGAAAAAGAACGACTGATGGCGTTGGCTCGGGAGGGAAAGCAGCAGGGATGGTGGCAGTCTTTTTCGTTGCCATACAGGGCGTACGTAGGCCTGGAGCAAGAGGCGACATCGCTAAGCGTCTTTCAGTCGGCGGTCGTTCCAGGACTCCTGCAAATCGCGGACTATACTCGCGCGATTCATAGAATCGGCATACCGAGACTTGACGATTCGGCGATCGAGGCGCGTGTCGAAGAGCGTCGCACAAGGCAACAAATCCTCGCCAAGGAAAACGCGCCACAGGTCGATATCCTCCTGGACGAGGCGGTCTTGCATCGGCCGCTTGGCGGGTCCGCCGTCATGTACGCGCAACTAAGTCACATCATCAAAGTGGCGGAACAGCCGAACGTTAGCATTCAGATAATTCCTTTCTCGATTGGTGCACACCCGGCGCTAGAGAGTAACTTTACAATCCTTGACTTCGCAGGCCAGGCACCCACTATCGTGTACGCCGAGGGCCTAATCGGACAAATCTATTTGGAAAAGCAACAGGATTTGGACCGATACCAGCTTGCACTTGAGCTTCTGCGCGGCATGGCGCTGAGTCCAACAGACTCCTCCGAGCTGATCGCAGAATTTCGCGACGCGCATACCAGCGGATAAACGGAGCGCGGGCAATCAACCACACTCCGTCGCGAATTGTCTGAAATGCCTACATGTCTATTCGAGGAGGTGCCAGTAGGCGACGGCTTGGATTCGCGATGCAACCGATTAGAAGTCATGACGGCACGCTCACCACAAGGCGGCGGAGTGCCTCCGCCCTCTCGAGTGCCTCCCCTATGATCATTTCAGTCGCCTGACGCAGCTTGTAGAAATCCCGCCCTTGTTGGCAGAACCAGCATGAGGCGGATCTCATAGCAAACTCGGACGAAATCATTATCCATGTCTAGGACAAGGTTATCCATATGTCACCAATGGACGATGGCGCGCTCAGCGGCGGCTGGCGGAAGGCCGCCCGTAGCGTGAACAACGGCCAGTGCGTAGAAGTTGCCTCGGCCGATGCCGCAGTCATGGTCAGGGACTCGGTCGATCCGTCCGGCCGCGTAGTTGGCTACCCGAGTCACACTTGGCAGGCCTTCCTCGCTACGGCGAAGACCGGCACCTTCGACTCGCTCCGCTAGGTACAGCTCAGATATGCCAAGGTGGCTCGCCGAGGCAACGGCGAGCCACCAGGACACTCCATCCCCACTATCCGTTGCTCTGGAGAGCAAGGAGTGTCGTGGCTACGCCACACAACGTAGTCAAGGTCGGCACGCGGTTGAGGCAAGTGATACGGAGGAAGACGCCAGAACCTGGCAAGTCTGAACCGACGGGGTTTCGTGTGACTCGGGACTCACGACGCGCCAGGGTGTTGCTTTGGCGGGTCATACCTTAGCGCGGTAGAAGTTCAGGTAAGAGCGGGACGGGGTCGGGCCGCGCTGGTCCTGGTAGCGAGAGCCGTAAACGGCCGAGCCGTAGGGGTGCTCGGCGGGAGAGCTGGTCCTGAACAGGCAGAGCTGGCCGATCTTCATGCCCGGCCAGAGCTTGATCGGCAGCGTCGCGACGTTGGACAGCTCCAGCGTCACGTGCCCGGTGAACCCGGGGTCGATCCATCCTGCGGTCGAGTGCGTCAGCAGCCCCAGTCGTCCGAGCGAGCTCTTGCCCTCGAGCCGCCCGGCGATATCGTCGGGCAGCGAGACGATCTCGTAGGTCGAGCCGAGCACGAACTCGCCCGGGTGCAGCACGAACGCGTCGTCGCCGTCGGTCTCCACCAGGCGCGTCAGGTCGGCCTGCTCCACCGCCGGGTCGATGTGCGGGTAGCGGTGGTTCTCGAACACCCGGAAGTACCGGTCGAGCCGTACGTCCACGCTGGACGGCTGGACGAGCTCCGGGGCATACGGGTCGAGCTTGACCCGCCCGGACTCGATCTCGGCCCTGATGTCACGATCGGAGAGGAGCACGCAAGCAAGCTACCTGTTCCTGTAGCATGTGTGGGCAAGGACGGCCGAGCTGCCCGTCTCCGGGCGGCGCACGGCACAACCTGCGGATGTAGTTCAATGGCAGAACATCAGCTTCCCAAGCTGACAGTGCGGGTTCGATTCCCGTCATCCGCTCTCTCTAGCCCCGCTTGTAGGGACGATTTTTCGATTCTGTGTGTGGTTAGCCCTCGGTAGATTTGATCATTGTTAATCACCACTATCCTCGCACGGTAACTTGCCTTTTCCAAGACGAAAATCGCACGTAGTTGCGACTAACGCGCTACACGGCGGACCGCGTCTTTCTACCAAAATTTCTTCCCATCTGGTCCCGTGAGGCCAGACTGCGGCCCTGGATTCCCAGCGCCGCAGCGCATTCATAGGTCCGCATTTGAACGCGCGGGAGGAGCCATTCGGGCTGGTCGCGCGGGTTCGATTCGTCAGCGAGTAGGTCAGGAGTGCGCCTGACTGGTAGGCGACGACCACGGCGAGGTTGTCCTCGATGCTGATACCCGGGCTGAACACGTCCCGGTCGCGGATGTAGCCGTCCTTCGCTTCGGCCTTCAAGTACAGGCGGCGCAGGGCGGGTTCAGCCGCCAGGTCGAGCGCGAACGGGTCCGCGGTCGTGTTCGCCGCCGCGGCCGAGCGCTCCGGGCGCGCCTCGAGGCCGCGCTCACGCGCACTGGCGGCGCCGTAGAAGCGCAGCGCCCCGCGCGCGTAGACGGTGCTGGGGATGTCACCGATCCACCATTCACCAGGTCGAAATGGTGGCTTGACTTGTGCACCAGCAGGCCGCCGGAGGCTGTCTTCTCCCGATGCCAGCGCCGAAAGTAGTCGGCGCGGTGCACGGTCTCCAGCACCCACTCGAAATGCACCGGGGTGACCTTGCCGATGATCCCGTCGGCGATCACTCGCCGGAGCCCGCTGTTGCGCGACGCGAAGCGATAGTTGAAGCTCACCCGCAGCGGGCCCGACGACGTCCTGGCCGCGTCCGCGAGCAGCCGGCGTCGGCCGACGTCGCTACCGGCTTCTCCAGGATGACGTCGCAGACGGCCCGCAGCGCCCGCGCCGCGTACCGCGGATGGGTGTGATCGGGGGAGGCCACGATCACGGCGTCCGGCCGCTCGGAGTCCAGCAGGCCGTCGAAGTCATCCGGGCCGTACTGCGCGGGTGACGGGCGGCCGGCTGCGGTCAGGATCCAAAAAAACCCTGCCCACAGTCTTGGTCGGCCCGCCACCCCATCCCGTCGCCGAAACCCTGCCGGAATAACTCTGCGAACGCCGAGTTCCTGGCCTTGAACGGCGACCTCGCCAGGGTGCGGCGCATCATGCGGCAGCCGTTAAGCACGCTTGACCGGGCCTAGCCGAGGCCCCTGTCCTGTCGGCGAGCGCGGGCCAATACCCGGCACAGGCCGGGAGGCTCCCCACCGCGTCCTCCGTGCTCCTGCGCGCCGACGAGGAGCACGGCGAACCGCAGCCCGAGCATGTGCGACTGGTGAAGCTCCGTGACGTGCTCCTGCCAGCCACCACAGCGAGCCACCACCGGAAGGGCGGCACAGCCGTTGAAGTACAGTCCCAATTTCCGCAGGTGGCGGCAGGTGTTAGGCGACCGGGCTGGTCGGTCCCGCACGCTGCGGGGTTATCTGGGTTGTGTGGTCCCGGGCAGCGGCGTCAGGGGCCGGTCCATTGCTGGTTGGAGCCGCCGGTGCAGGTCCATAGGTCGGCTAGGGCGCCGTCGGCGGTGCTGGCTCCGGTGACGTCGAGGCACAGGCCGGACTGGGCGCCGGTGATGGTGCCGTTGGAGTTGAGGTGCCACTGCTGGTTGGACTGGCCGTTGCAGGGCCAGATGTCGACCTTGGTTCCCGGGGCGGTGCCCTGGCCGGAGGCGTCGAGGCAGTCGCCGCCGGAGTAGACGGTCAGCTGGCCGGAGGACGTCGCGGTCCACTCCTGGTTGGAGCCGCCGTTGCAGTCCCAGATGTCGGTCTGGGTGCCCTCGGTGGTGGTTTTGTTCGGCACGTCCAGGCACTTGGCCGCGCCCACCGCGTGGATCTCGCCCGTGGTCCCGCTGCCGCCGGTGCCGCCGCCGCTGACCCGGTACATGACCGTGCCGTAGGCGGGGACGGAAGCGCTGATGGCTCCGCTGGTGGTCGACGTCGCGCCGGTCCACAGGTTGGTCAGGGTGTAGCTGGATGAGCCGGTCTTGCCGATCGCGCTGGTCGTGGTGCTGATGGTGGCCGCGGTGCTGTTCTCGTTGAACAGCGCGACGGACACGTCGCCGTTGGCCAGCGGCTTGGCCAGCACGTCCAGGCCGCCCGAGGAGGAAACCTCGGTGCCCTGCTTGCCCAGCGAGTCCTGGTCGACGGCAATGACGGACTTGTTGCCCAGGATCGACATGGTGGTGGAACTGGCGCTGACCAGGTTGGTGCCGATGATCAGCGGAGCGGCCATCTCCGACCACAGGCTGAACTCGGACTGGTCCTGGGTGGTGGTCATGCCGTTGCCGACCTCTAGCATGTCCGGGTCGTTCCAGTGCCCGGGCCCGGCGTAGGATGCCAGCGTCACGTTGGAGTGGAAGTTGGAGAGCATGCTGGCCCAGGTGGGCGAGATGTCCCCCGTGGTGCGCCACATGTTCGCGATGGGGGCGCCCCAGGTCCACGGGGATTCCTGGCCCCAGTCGCACATGGAGAACAGGATGGTCCGGCCGGTCGCCTTCAGGGCGTTACTCATGGTCGTGTAGCGCGTCTGGGCCGACTCGTTGTTGTTGTTGCAGTTGTCGTATTTGAGGTAGTCCACTCCCCACGAGGCGAACGTGTCCGCGTCCGTCGTCTCGTGCCCGAGGCTGCCGGGGTAACCGGCGCAGGTAGCGGTGCCCGCGTCCTCGTAGATGCCGAGTTTGAGGCCGAGGGAATGCACGTATGAGGCGGTACCCGAGATCCCGTCCGGGAACTTGGTGTAGTCCGGCTGCAGCTGGCCGCTTGCGCTCCGGCTCGACTGCAGCCAGCAGTCGTCGATGTTGACGTACTGATAGCCGTCCGCTGCGAGCCCGGACGAGACCATTTTGGCTGCTGTCTGCTTGATCAGTGACTCGGAGGTGTTGCAGCCGTAGGCGTTCCAGTCGTTGAATCCCATCGGCGGGGTCTGCGCCAGTCCGTTGTACGATGCCGCCGCAGCCTGCGGTGTGGCGGCGGCCCGGGGTGCGGCGACCGTACCTGGGCGCGCTGGTGCGGCCACGCTGGCGAGCGCTGAGGTGGCGGGTACGATCATCGCGGCGGGCACGACCAGGGCGGCCGCGGCCGCCAGCTTCACCGCCCACGACCCCGGGCCACCCGGACTATGGGCTCTTCGGATTCTTCGGTGCATGGGAACCTTCCTTATCGGTGGTGGCGGACCGGCCATGCTGTCACCGCTGCGGACGCGGTGGCTGGCCGTGAACCCAGGCGGCGGGCGGTCGCTGCGGGCGGCCGCCGGCCGGCTGCCTGGATGGTTCTTGTGCGGACGGTGGCCAGTTCGGGCGGCGTCCCGGGGTTAGGGGCCGGTCCATTGCTGGTTGGAGCCGCCGGTGCAGGTCCACAGTTCGGCTAGGGCGCCGTCGGTGGTGCTGGCGCCGGTGACGTCCAGGCACAGGCCGGACTGGGCGCCGGTGATGGTTCCGTTGGAGTTCAGCGTCCACTCCTGGTTAGTACCGCCGTTGCAGGGCCAGATGTCGACCTTGGTTCCCGCTGTGGTGCCCTGGCCGGAGGCGTCGAGGCAGTCGCCGCCGGAGTAGACGGTCAGCTGGCCGGAGGACGTCGAGGTCCACTCCTGGTTGGTGCCGCCGTTGCAGTCCCAGATGTCGGCCTGGGTGCCCTCGGTGGTGGACTTGTTCGGCACGTCCAGGCACTTGGCCGCGCCCACCGCGTGGATCTCACCCGTGGTCCCGGTCCCGCCGGTGCCGCCGCCGGACACCGCGGTGACGGACAGGTTGTCGAACTGATCGATCTGGTAACCCGAGGTACCCAGGCCGATCATGCCCGCGGAATAGCTGGAATCGGTCACGGTCCCGACGGTGGTGCCGTTGATCGCGGCAATGATCGTAGCGCCGTTGAAGGTCAGGGCCAGATGCTGCCAGGTATCGGTGCCCGGCGCGGTCACCGTCCCGCTGGCCAGCGTCGTGAGGCCACCGCTGGCGCTGTTGCGTACGATCGACCAGGCGCCGGTGTTACTGAGCTGCAGGTAGTAGTCATTGATGTCTGCCGCCGTCTCGCCCTTCTGGGTGCCTACCCGGCCGAGCAGTTGCGCCGAGCCCGCCTGTTCGATGAGCGCGTCGGCGGAGACGGTGTAGTTCGTCCAGCCCAGGTTGCCGCCGATGGTGTTGGGGTTGGAGTTCGAGTCCCACTCGATCGGCTCGACGGGGGCCTGCTGCTGCAGGCACCCCCCGGACCGCCCGCCGGCGCACGGCTCGACTTCGAACGCACCCTGCTGCTGGGCCAGGTACTTGGGCTGCTGGCCCACGGTGTCGCTGTCGAAGTTGTCGGAGTACGGCAGCGCCAGGCTGCCCTGGGCCGGGCTGACGGCGGTGCCCTTGCCCTGCCCGCTGGTGGTGGTCAGGGAGTAGATGTAGCCCGGCTGCACCGTCAGGGAGTAGGAGCCGTTGGACGGGGTGATGCTGGCCTGCTGGGCGAATTGCGGCCCCGACCCGGGAGAGTTGACGTCGGTTGCCCACACGTGGACGGTCCCGGTGGACAGGCCGCCGGAGACGTTGACGGTGACGGTCTGCGCCGCGCTGGCCGTGGTGGTCTCGATGATCGTTGAGTAGTCGGTGCCGTCGGTGGACTTCAGTGACACGTAGCTGCCATTGGACTCAGATCCGCCCAGGTACCCGGACCCGGAGTTCAGGAACTGCCAGCCCGGCGCGGTGAACTGGGTGACCTGAGCGGTCGCCCACAGGCTCTCGCCGATGCTGTAGGCCCCGGACCAAGGCTGGTTCGCCTGCATGAGCCCGTCGGTGTCGAATGCCTCGTTGGGGTAGATCGAAGCGATCAGCGGCCAGTTGATGTAGGCGGTCAGGTCCGCGTCGGTGTAGCCGCGGACGATCTGGCGGATCAGCGGGGGCGCACCGGAGTTCAGGTCCTGCGAGCCGCCCTCGCTTGCCCACAGCGGCTTTCCGGTCGATTCGGCCGTCGAGTTGGACGCGCAGCTCGTGGCCGAGCCGAGGTAGCCGCAGGGGTAGTGGACGCCGATGACGGAGACCGCGTTGGCGAAGGCGGAGTTGCTGGCGATGTCGCTGGCGACGCCCCAGCCGAAGCTGTCCGCGCCGACGATCTGGACGGCTGAGTAGCCGTCGGAGTTCAGCGTGGACCGGAGCTGCTCGTACCAGGAGATGTTGTAGTTACGCTCGTTCCAGCCGCCAAGGTAGTTGATCGTCAGCCCGTCCGACTTGGCGCAGTTCAGCCAGTTGACCAGGTAGTTGATGGTTCCGGTGGACCAGAAGCCGCCACTGATCCAGCCCGGCGCGCCCCACGAGAGCGCGTACAGCTTGATGTTCGGGTTGCGCGCCTTGGCCTGCTCCATGAGCCAGAACTCGTACCCGGCGGCGCAGTTGAGCGAGCCCGAGCTGTGCTCGATACTGGACTCCGACCCGTCGGTGGTGTTGGTGTCGCCACCGATCTCCACCTTCAGGATCTGCAGGTCCGCCCCGTAGCCCGGCTTGAACAGATAATCCAGGATCTGCTGCTGCTGAGTCGCGGGATAATCGGTCAGCAGCCGCGTGTTGCCGCCCCCGCCGCTGATCGCGCCGACGCCGTCGAAGGTCCGTCCGGCGCTGGCGCCGTTGACACTGATCGTCGTCGGGGTCGCCGCCCGCGCCATGGGTGTGCCAGCCGCGTAACACAGCGATGCGATAAGGATCAGGAGCGCAGAAAAGGCCAGTGGCCTCAGGCGATGCTGGTAGCCCTTGTTCACTCTCAGTGCTCCTTCGGCTGTGATGGCTGCATACGAGGGGTACGCGGCGAACAAGTGTGGGGCAGTCGCGCCTGGATACCGGGGAAGCCCAGCAGGACGACGGCCTGGCCGACCCCGGTGAGGGGACTCAGCAGGTATCTGTGCAGCACCGTTGCTCCTCCATGACATATCTGTGCGGGTCTGTGCTTTGCGGATCGCACTAACCCGATTTAGGTGTAACTCTCCCGTTAACTTCTGTCAATAACCCACACATGGGCTGTAAAAGACTGTTATCCAGGGGTAGGCTTTTTGGGACTCTGGGAGTCCACGCTCACCGTGCGGGTCAGCCGGCGTTCGGTGAGCGAGGGCAATGTCCGGGTCGGGAACGTTCGCGGTGCGCCTGCCGTGGCGTCGCCGGCCTTTTCCGGCCTCGGGCCGGGCCACCGGGCTGGAGCGGCAGATGCCGTGCAGCGCTGCTGGTGGCCCAATGCTTCGTGCAGGTAGCGTCTAGGAGCTGGCCAGGCCGGATCCGGCCCGGAACGGGTGCGTGCATGGGCCCGGTTCGGACCCCTACGCGAGTTCGCGGAGTCGCAGTGCCGCGCCGCGCCTTCGGGCCGGGGTGCAGGTTGACCTCATTGGGCCAGCACGCCACAAAGGGGACGAAGGCGGTCGGTGCCGTCCACCACGACGATCCGGGATCCGTCGGCGCGTTTCGCACTGATCGTGTCGTCGGTGAGGTCCCGGCCGGCCCGGACACCGCCCAGCCCTCGACGACTCCGGTGATCGGGGTCGACCAGGGTGGCATCCCAGCCGACCGGATGATCGACGACGGCTACGAGCAGGTGTTCGGCCAGCGGCAGCAGAACGGCACCTGGGACATTGGCATCTTCAACACCGACACCTGCGCGTCCCAGACCTTCAGCGTGTCACTGGCCCAGCTCGGGCTCACCGGGTCCTCCATTCAGGAAGGAACGCTCGGCAGGCATCTGCGCCGCCGCACAACGTCGCGCGGCGATACCGCCGCCCGATGCCACCAGGCGCTGGTCACAACCGATGTATCACACTTCTTACCATGTCACCACCGGAATAAGTACAAAATCTATCAGATAATCGCAGCAACGGCCTGGGCGGCCGCCCGGCGTCCATCCCTGCGATTCCTAATGTTATCGGTAACAATATTCTTCATGGCGCGCTGAGCAGCAGAAAGTCTGATTGTGAGCCACGAGTCAGCCCGGTAATATTCCATAACAATCGGATTCGTGACCTCAACACACTTGACCCATTAATGTCATCACTTGCTACATTCTGGTCATGTTCTGTTCGGTCCTCTGAGTGGCCCGATCCTTGTGCACGTTCCCTGAGGAGTCGCCATGACAGATAACTCTCCCATCCCCGCCAGATCGGGGGCGTTTTCACGGCGCGCTGCCATCAGGGGGCTGGCCGCGACCGCCGGGCTGGCTGCCATCCCTGGCGCTCTGGCCCGCGTGCAGTAGCAACACCAGCAGCACAACCAGCAGCACCAGCACCAGCAGTGCGGGTTCCAGCCCGACCGGTTCGGCTCCCTCGTCGGCCGGCGGGACCATCAGCTTCGGCTCGAACTACTCCGACCCGGCGCCTAAGCAGGCCTTTGCGTCTTTGGTGTCGGGTGCGCAGAAGTCGACCGACGTCAAGATCTCGATTAACACTGTCGACTGCACCTGGAGCTGTTCACGACCAGGCGCGCGTCCGGGAAGCTGAAGTACCTGGCCGACACGGAATCGGGCATGGACGCCTTCACCAATGACATCGTGCCGGAAGTAGCGGCAGCGCGGCTCCGCGAACTCGGATAGGACCGGGGTGGGAGTTCACGATCTTCGAGGGTACGTCGAAGATCCAGCGGATGCTGCTCGGGCAAGATCGGCGGAATGGCGTGATCCGCGCTCTCGGCGTCGTCGTCCCCGCGCAGCGTGCTCTCCAGACGCAGGCACGCCACCGGTGCACCCGGGAGTTCCGACTGCACGCAGCCGACCGCCGCCCGAGTCGATGTTGGTGATGTATTATCCATTGTGGGTAGGCAACATCATGGAGGTGCCCGATGGCCGTGACTCAGATCGACATCGATCAGGATGCGTTGGACCGCGCGATGGCGCTGTCCGGGGCGAGGACGAAGAAGGATGCCGTCAATCTCGCTCTGCTGTACTACGCCGAGCGGCAGGAGCGGGCAGCCCGGATCAGCCGGCACTTCGACCGCGCCCGGCACTGGGGGGCGGTCGAGGACGCGGAGCGGCTGCACCAGGCCGAGAAGGACGCCAGGTGATCTACCTGCTCGACACCTCGGCTCTGGTCCGCCTGCTCCGTGACCCGAAACTGCAGGAAGCCTGGTACGACGCGATCGACGCCGAGGCGGTCGCCAGCTGCTACCCCCAGCGCGCCGAGTTCCTCTATAGTGCGCGCGACGCCGCCGAGTACGACGAGATCTCCGAGATGTTCGTCGACCTCTACCCCGACGCCGCAGTCCCGAAGAACGCCGGCCGCTGGATCTCCGCCGTTCAGTACAAGATGGCACGCGCCGGCCACCACCGCAGCGCGTCCGCCGTCGACCTCATCATCGCCGCCACCGCCGCCCACCACGGCCTGACCGTCCTGCACGACGACGCCGACTACCGCACCGTCGCCCGGCACGCCCCCGACCTCGCCGAGCACAACATCCACGACATCCCCTGACCGAGGCACTGCCCCTGCGCTCCCCGCGAGGCATCTCAGACACTTCAGGGACTGCTTGGGCCAGGTCCATGAGACAGCGCAGCTTCGCCTTCGCCCAAGCGACCTCACGGACCTCGCCGGACTGGCGGGCGGCTCAATTGCTCCACGTGGCCGGGGAGACCCTCACCCCCGCCATCTCAACACTCCGGGGCAAAGCGCATGGGCAACGTCTACGTCCGGCACCAGCGCGAGACCATCAGGGACGTCCTGATCATCCGCGACACCGTCACCGAGGTCAGCCGGGCAAGTTCCCGGGCCACCCACGGCATCGAGGCCGCGGTGCGCGAATACCCTCTCGGAGGGGTCAAGAAAGACGAGACCGAGAAAGAGTTCGGCTACTTCCTGAACATCGCCTCCGCATGCGATACCACTAGTTCCCTCCCGCGGCCTGCTCGTAGGCTCCGGCGTCGTGGAAGCCAACTGCAAGACGATCGTCGGACAACAACTCAAGCAGGCAGACATGCACTGGACCGTCGCTGGAGCCGGTGCCATGGGCGGTAACCGCCACGGGCATGGCCACAAGTGGAACGATGGCAGAAGAACTTACCTACCAAATTCTCTCTGCGCTTCACGTCTGGCCAGTACAAGTAGGTCCCGATGGCCGGGACTGGAGGATCGAACTCGACGCACTCCGGAACCTTAAGAACATTGTCCCCGAAAATCCTGTGCATACCCTAGTGGAACTATGCAGCATAGCGCAGGAGTTCGGCCCACACGGAGCCGAACTATCTTACCCACAGATAGCCAAGCTACTTTCACTCCGAGGAATCCGCATCGCGGATGGCGGCCCGGGATCGGGGTCGACAGGCTCAAAATATAATATTATTAACAATGACAATGGAAAGGTGATCGCAGGGGACAATCTCACTTTCTACGGGTTCACTATGTAGTCGGATGGACTTGACAAAAACAAAATAAAGAATTTGGGTACTGTGACCGAATATCATGTCACCCTAAGCGGAGACAGCAGAGCAGCAGTCGGCGACATCAAGATCAACTACTTTGGCGACGAGTTTGTAGAGGTCAGCACCATCCCGCGCGGCGCCTTTAATGCATGCCGGGACGGAAGGTTCGTGCCCCCCGCTGGAGAATGGGGATCAGGCCGTGTAGTCGGCCCGCGCCGGGGCGGCCAGGGCGGCTACCAGCCCGGCGGCCAGCAGTGCCGCCGCGATCAGGCCGCGCAGGAGCACCCTGACCGGGCGCCGGGTAAATCGTCTCGCTGTCATCGAGGATTCCTTTCAGCGGGCTGCGGTCGGCGCTCCGCAGGACGCACCGGACCAGCCAGCCGCACTATGACAACGTTGCCATGTTATTAGGCCCAATTCTGGCAAGCCCACCGCTCCTGTCAAGAGCGCTGAACCCGGTACCGGCGGCCAGACGCGGAAACTTGCCCCAGAAAAGATGTGCAGAGAGGTGCATGAACGACGCCCAGCGGCCAGATCGGTACGGCGACGGCCGCCTGGCGGCCAGGACCTTTCAGCGGTCGCAGGTCATGAGCAGGCGGACTGTGGCGTGCGCTGCGCCTCGGCACAGAATTTCGCGTTCGGTCGGACTCAGCGATCCGGAGGAACCGAACAGGTGCCCGGCAATGGCGGGTAGGCGTCGGCGACTCGCTGATCGACCCGAGTCCGGCCTCTGCCCCGATGACCTGCAGCAGTTCTCGACGGGGGGACGCATTTCGGTTGTGGACGTGCAACGGCGCCGATTGCGGCTGGGGCCTAGCTTGGCCGCCAGGGCGGCACCTCACCGGAGCCGCGTACGATCAGCGAGGTGCTGAGCATGATGCTCTGCGCGGGACCACGTTCACCGGCGAGCCGGCGGAACAGCAGGTCCGCCGCCAGCCGCCCCATCTCGGCCGGATCCTGCGAGACGACGGTGATGGCGGGCGTCACCAGCTCAGCGAGCTCAAAGTCGTCGAATCCGACCAGGGCCAGGCGGCCGGCCGCCACGGCCAGGGCGCCGTCCGCCGGCATTTGCCGCCTGGCCGCGGCGAGCTCGCGCAGCGCTGTTACGGTGACTCGGTTGTTGCCGCAGAACAGCGCGGTGACGGGAGCGAGCCCGGTCAGCATCCGGGTAAGGCCCTGCCGGACTCCGGCCGGTTCCGGCGGAGCCTGCGTAACCCAGGAGTCGTCGACGCGCAGCCCGGCCGCCGACATCGCGGCCCGGTAACCGCGGTAACGCATTCCCGCGGTGTAGATACCGGCCGAGTCGCCGAGGTAGCCGATCTGCCGGTGCCCCTGGCTGATTAGGTGGGTTACGCCCGCGCGGGCGCCCTCCTCGTTGGCCGTGAGGACCACGTCCGCACTCAGGAGGCCCGCGGGCCGGTCGACGAACACGGCGGCGATGCCCGCCTCGATTTCGGGCGCCAGGTACCGGTGATCCGCGCTGGCCGGGACGACGATCAGCCCGTCGACTCGCCGGGCGCAGAAGGTCAGAGCCAGTTCCCGCTCACGGGCAGGCACCTCGTCGCTCGACCCGATGAAAAGCAGCGCGCCATGGCGGTGGGCCACATCCTCGACCGCCCGCGACAGCGCCGAGTAGAACGGGTCGCTGATGTCCTCCACGATCAGCCCGACCGAGGAGGTCTGCCCGGTCCGCAGCAGGCGCGCGCCGTCGTTCCGCCGGAACCCGAGCTCGTCGATGGCGGCGTTCACCCGGCGGGCCGTCTCCGGCGCCACTCCAGGCTCGTTGTTGACTACCCGGGAGACAGTCTTAAAAGCCACTCCGGCCCGCGCGGCGACGTCCTTCATGGTAGGACGCTCGCGCCCGGGGTAGGCCGGGCGGCCGGCCGTCTCACTCGCCACATCGATCTCCCGTAACTCCGCACCGCGTACGCCGCTCGCCGACCCGGTGAAACCCAGCCGATGCCGCGGCGGCTACCGGTTCGGCCTTCGGGAACCATCCTTCCCCTGCCCGGCAACGCATCGTAGCCGACAACGATGTCGGATGGGAGGACCACCGGTCGCCCTGACGCGAGGGTCCAAAGCCAACCGCCGCCCAGCAAGACGCTCTCTGCTCTTGCCAGCGCCCGGCTACGGAGTTATTGATTAACATGACATCGTTGTCGGCCGAGTGGTGAACCGTATCGCACGAGTTCCCCCACTTGGCCGCAGTTTCGGCGGGAGGCCATCATCGTGTCACCTTCTCATCCACGTGCGCGCTGGCGCGTGACCGCCCAGTTCCTGAGATGGCGCCCGTCGGCGATCTTCGGCGTCGCCGCGAGCGCCGTCATGATCGGCGCCCTGAGCCTGCCGGCGCAGGCGGCCGAGTCAGCGCCCGGCACCCCGGCTGCGGCAGCCGCTCTGGTGACCGATCCCGCCAGCCTGGTCAACCCGTTCATCGGCACCACCAACAGCGCCGACGACTTCCCCGGCGCGGACGCACCGTTTGGCATGGTGCAGTGGAGCCCGGACACCAGTCCCAACCGCCCGTCCGGCGGCGGTTACGAATACAGCGACAGCGCGATCTCCGGCTTCAGCCTGACCCACCTGTCCGGCCCGGGCTGCGGCGCGGAGGGCGACATTCCCGTGCTGCCGACCGTCGGGACGGTGGACACCTCCGCGACCGACTCGTTCTCCCACTCCAACGAGTCGGCCGAGGCCGGGTACTACAAGGTGGCCCTCGACAACGGTGTCACCACCCAGCTGACCGCCACCACCCGGACCGGGATGGCCGACTTCACCTTCCCGTCCAGCTCCCAGGCCAACCTGATCTTCAAGCTGGACGGCAGCCAGAACGGGGACTCGGCGACCAGCTTCACGGTGATCAGCAACACCGAGGTGCAGGGCTCGGTCAACTCCGGCAACTTCTGCGGCAAAGGCAACTCCTACACCGTGTACTTCGACATGCAGTTCAGCCAGCCCTTCGCCACCAGCGGCACCTACTCCGCGGCCGGGCTACAGGCCGGCGCGAAGAGCCTGACCGTGCGGCAGGACAAGCCGGCCGTCACCCCAGAAACGACCTCGCCGAGCGTGCCGGAGAAGACCAACCACCCCGTCTACCACGGAGCGCTGCCGAGCAACAAGAAGGCCGCCGCTCCCGCGCTGACCGGCCCTGACGGCTCGTACCTCACCTTCAACACGACCAGCAACCAGACGGTACTGGCCAAGGTCGGGGTTTCCTACGTCTCGGCCGCCAATGCCAAGGCCAACCTGGCCGCGGAGAACTCCGGCTGGAACTTCACCAGCACGCAGAACGCGACCACCACCGCGTGGAACAACCTGCTGGACAGGGTCCGGATCGCCGGCGGCACCGCCGCGCAGCAGACCGTGTTCTACACCGCGCTTTACCACTCGCTGCTGCACCCCAACGTGTATCTCCGACGACAACGGCCAGTACATGGGGTTCAACGGCAAGGTACAGACCGTCGACTCCGGACACTCGGCCGTCTACGCCAACTACTCCGGCTGGGACATCTACCGGTCCCAGGCGCAGCTGACCGCGCTCGTCGACCCGTCCGTGGCCAGCGACATCGCCCAGTCCATGGTCGACGACTACACCCAAACCGGCGAGCTCCCCAAGTGGAACGAAGACAACGGCGAGACCTACATCATGGTCGGGGACCCCGCTGACGAGATCATCTCCGACTACTACGCCTTCGGCGCCCGGAACTTCGACACCGCGACCGCGCTGAAGGACATGATCGCCGAGGCCACCAACACCTCCGGCAACAACATCCGGCCCGGGCTCAACTACCTGGAAAGCGACGGCTACCTGCCCGCGAACGGCTCCTATGGGTGCTGCAACTTCTACGGCCCGGTGTCCACCACGCTGGAGTACGACAGCGCGGACGCCGCCATCGCCTGGTTCGCCGGGCAACTGGGGGACTCGGCTGACCAGACCACCTTCATCACCCGCGCTCAGGACTGGAAGAACCTCTTCAACTCCTCCAGCGGCTTCATGCAGCCCAAGGACGCCGACGGCTCGTGGGTGTCCGGGTTCAGCCCCACCAGCGGCTCGGACTTCGTGGAGGGCACGTCCTGGCAGTACACCGGCATGGTGCCGTTCAACCTGGCGGGCCTGATCGCCGCCGACGGCGGAAACAGCAACTACAACAGCAAATACCTCAACAACGTGCTGGCGGGCTTCCACGGCTCCGGCGGCAGCCAGGCCGACCTGGGCAACGAACCGAGCCTGGAACTGCCCTGGGAATACGACTACACCGGCGAGCCCTACCAGACGCAGCACATCGTGCGTGAAGTCCAGGACCAGATCTGGACCGACGCCCCCGGCGGCCTGGCCGGCAACGACGACCTGGGCGAGATGAGCTCCTGGTACGTCTGGTCGGCCCTCGGCATGTACCCGGAGACTCCCGGGCACGTCCGACCTGGCCCTCGGCAGCCCCGCTGTTCACCCAGGCGGTCATCACGCTGCCGTCGGGCAAGACCTTGACCATCAACGGCAACGGCGCCGCCGACGGCGCCCCCTACGTCCAGTCCGCCAGCTGGAACGGCTCCGCTGGAACAACGCCTACGCGCCGACGTCCGCCATCACCAGCGGCGGCACCCTCGACTACACCCTCGGCACCACCGCCAACACCTCGTGGGCCAGCGGCGAGTCCGCCGCTCCGCCCTCCTACATCGGCAGCGCGACCGGGCCGATCGTCTCGGGCGTCTCGTCCGGGCTCTGCCTGGACGACAACCACAGCGGCACCAGCAACGGCACCAAAATCCAGATCTGGGACTGCAACGGCACCGCCGCCCAGCAGTGGACCGTCGAGGCCAACGGCACGCTGCGCGTCCTGGCCGGCTGCCTCGACGTCGCCAACAGCGGCACGACTTCGGGCACGCTCGTCCAGTATTTCCAGTGCAACGGGACAGGAGCCCAGCAATGGCGGGTCGGGGCTAACAACTCGCTGATCAACCCCGAGTCCGGTCTCTGCCTCGACGACCCGAAATCATCAACCACCGAAGGCACCCAGCTGCAGATCTACACGTGTAACGGCACCGCTGCCCAGAAGTGGACGCTGCCCTAACCGCTCCCTCCTGCCCAGAGCATGAACGTGACGGCTTTTCCGCGATCCAGCGGAAAAGCCGACACGTTGTGGGCAGGTACAGGTGCGCCGGGAACCCGGCAACGCCGCGCGCGAGCCGCTCGAGACCGTACTCGCACGCCGCGGCCGACCCGGGCAGGCAACCGGCGGGCAACCCAGCGAGCCGGGACCGGGCCCGCCATTGGACTAAAAACAGCCGACTAGGGAGCTCGGCTTACGGGCTCCGAGCTTCAATTCGTCGCCGTACACCCGCCGCGACAGAGCCTCGCGGGTCGCCCTCGGTAACAGGGAGCGATCCAAAGTCCTGGTTACGGCATGAACCGAGGCGGGGTCACCGCGCCAGCACATGCCATCTACCGTCCGATCGCCGCGCCTGGCTCCGGGATCGGTTACCCGGGGCCGGTCGGAGTGGATCAGCGGCGTCGAGAGGGAGGACCTGGCCTTGACCTTGTTCACGATGGGCCGCTCACCTGCGGATTGTCCGGAAGAATTGGCACCCAGAACCTGAAAGCCCTGACGATTCGGCCAGCTAACTTCTGCAATGGCGAATCAGAATCTGAGTGATTTTTTTGGAGGCGAGAGGGCCAGGGCGGCGATGAAGCGATTGGTCACGGCGCCGATCCCGGTCACGTCGTCGTACCCTGGCTGCTCGCTGAGACTGCTGTCCGGGCCGAGGGTGATCAGGCAGGCGGGGTTCGGCTTTATCTGGTCGTTGTAGCAGTCGGGTGCCAGGGTCAGCGCGGGCGGCGCGGACGTGGTGATGTCGCGGATCCCGGCCGTCTTGCGCAGGTCGTAAAGCAGCGGGTTGGCGAACCCGATGGCGTGGCCGGCGGCCTGCTTGGCGTCGGCCTCAAGTCCCGCCACGATCGGGGACGAGCCGCTGGTCCCGCCCTCGAGCTGGGTGCCGTAGCTGCCGCCGGGCGCGGTGAAGCCGATCATCCAACCGGTCATCGGGCTGGCGTCCGCGGCGACGTCGGGCACCTCGCGCCCGGCGGGCAGTGTGCCGTGATCGGTGGACAGCGCCGCCGGGACGACCCCGCGCTGGTAGGCGGGCTGGGCGAACAGCAGGCTGCGCCCGCCGGTCGATCCCTGCTCGAAGGTCCCGGGCGGCGCCTGCTGGTACCCGGTGCCGGCCGCGTTCTCCTCGGCGCCGTTGTCTCCCCAGCCCAGTTCGCCGCTCACGGCGCCGGTCTTGCCGATCTCGAGCGTCGTGCCGCCGACGGCCGTGGCCCAGGGATCGGAGGCGGGGAAGGTCACGGCGGCGTCGGCCGGGCCCACGCCGTTGGAGAGGTCTCCGCCGTCGCCGGAGTCGAAGTTGAACCCGATGCCCTCGGCCGCGCCTTGCTCGAAGACCTTCGTCCAGGCGGCCGCAGTGGCGGGGGTGAAGTCACCGTTCTCGACGATGCTGTAGGACTCGGTCGACACGTCCGCCAGGTGCTGATCGACGATGCGGGTCTCGGCGTCGAGCAGGTCCTGCTGCTGGTTTCCTGTGCAGTTGGCGGCGACGTAGACGACCTTGGCGGCGGGCGCGACGATGTGCGCCGTCTCGACGTCGAGCGGTTCCTCGGGCCAGTCGGAGGACCCGGCGCAGGACGCGGCGAAGCCGGGCCCGGTGTTCACCGTGAACTGGCCGGGCGCGTACCCCGCCAGGTGATAGCTGCGGAAGAAGCGGTTCGCGTCGGTCAGCATCGTGGGCAGGCTGCCGTCGAGCACGATCGCGATGGTCGCGCTCTTGCCGCTGCCTGGCGATACGCCGTAAGCGGACCGGAGCTGCTGCGGGGTGTAACCGCAGACCGCGTCGGGCGCGCTAGTGCGGCCGTCGGCCTTGGGGATGGAGCTGATGTGCTGCCCCCACCAGTGCGAGCAGGCGAACGAGGCCCAGGGTTTCGAGTCGGGATTCGCGGACGGCGGCTGCGAGGATGCCCGCCGCATAGCGCGATCAGCCGGACCGGCGGACAACGACTCGTTGTCCAGGCCGGTCACGGTGGTCACATCCCCGCCGATCGACGCGGGAACGGAAATGCCGCTCACCGGCGCGTACCCGGTGACCGGGCCACCGGAGGACCCGCTGTATGCGTGGATGGAAGTGTGCAGCGCGGAGCTGAGCCTTGGCGCGGTCCCGGTGAGGGTGACGTAGTGCCCGGTTACCGAGACTACCTTCAGCCCGGCCGACCTGGCCCATGCCTGCACCGCCGCGACTTGGGACGGCGTGGTGCCGAAACGGGCGGTGAACTGCGCCGGGGTGAGGTACTTGCCGTAGGCGGGGCTTCCCGGCGTGGACGCTGCGGTGGCGAAGCGCGTTTCCGCCGCGGGGGCACCCCCGGCCAGCCAGACGCGGACCGGCACGGTCACCGTGGAACCGGCCGGACCGTCGTCGGTGAAATACTGCGTCCAAGTCGGCACGGGGTCGGGCAACGCTACCCGGGCCGCGGCCGGAGCCGCCAGCGCCGGCCCGGCTGCGGCTACCGCACCGCCCGCCAGCCCGACGAGCACCGCCGCGGCATCAGGCGCGCCCGCCTCGCGTTCCGCCGCCGCTTCCCGGCAGCCCTGCAAATCACGCTCATCCGACTCCTCATCACCGGTGGGAACCCGTCAACACCGTAGACGCCGACGCCCGCAATAACGTTGTCAGAGATTTGCCGCGGAGGCTTCCCAGCTCGGCGCACATCGAATTCCCAGACTGCTTGGTTATCCTGCGCGGGTTTAGAGGTCGATGACGACCTTGCCCTTCACGTGCCGGCCGGCCTGGAGCTCGACTGCGGTGCGGATTTGCTCGACCGGGAAGCTTGCGGCGATGGGCACCCGGAGCCGGCCGGTCGCAATCAGGCGAGCGAGCTCTTCCAGGGCGCCGGGGGCGGCGTTGGCGCCGTTGGCCGGTGTTATCCCGTCGACCCGGGCGGCGATGGTGGTGATGCGCGGGTCAGGGACGCCGAGAGCCCTTGCGGCGTGCGCTGTCTCCGTTCCATAGAGATCGATCGCAGCGGTGATGCCGCGGGGAGCGAGGGCACGGACCCGGTCCGCCAGGCCGTCCCCGTAGGCGACCGGCTCGGCTCCGAGATCGCGCAGGAAATCACCCGATGTCGCCGATCCCGTCCCGATCACGGTCGCCCCTGCGATCCGGGCCAGCTGGACGGCGAACACCCCGACTCCGCCCGCCGCGCCGCCGATCACCACGGTGTCGTCCGGCCCGGGCTGGACTACGGCCAGGGCGGCGGATGCCGTGCGTCCCGCGATCGTGAGGGCGGCGGCGGTGCGGTCGTCGACGCCGTCGGGGGTGTGATGGGCCTCGTTCGCCGCGATGCCCCCAGTCGGGTCGATCACCACGAAGTCGGCGACCGCGCGAGACAGGGCGGCCCCGAACACCCGGTCGCCAGGTGCGAAGTCGGTCACCCCGTCACCGACCTGGTCAACTACACCCGCGTAGTCGGTCCCGAACCCGGCCGGCAGGCTCAAGCCGAACCGGACGGCGGTGTCCGCATCAGCGGTCATGAACCAGTCCATCGGGTTCAGCCCGGCTGCGGTGACCCGGACACGGATCTGTCCCGGTCCGGCCTGCGGAGCGGGAACTTCACGGATGTCCAGGACTTCGGGGCCGCCGAATGAATCGAGCCGGACCGCCCGGCTCCTGCTCGTCGGCAGTTGGTCGCTCAGCTCCTGCATGCTCGCCTGTCTCCTTAGTAATGAAGAACGCAATGAAACGGACTATGCTCCGTTTACATTCGTGACTGTAACACAATCGGAGCATGATCCGGTTTGCTGAGTCGGAGAGGCACCTCGGCCGGCGGTCCATTGTTGGCGGCTCGTCGCGGACTGGAGGGTCGCAGAATGGCGCGGCCTGACTGGGTGGAATGGCACCGGGACTACGACGATCCGGGCTCACTGCTCTCGCGGCGCGGGGAACGCGTGCAGGGGCACCTGCAGGCCGAGCTTGACCGCGCCCGGCGTCTTCGAGCACGACGGACTGTTTCGACAGCACCGAGTCGCTGATCAGGGCCGCGTCACCGAGTCGCTGATCAGGGCCGCGTCGCGCCAGGCCGGTCAGGGAGGTCTCGGTCACCGTTCCGGCCAGGCTCACCACCAGCATCGCGATCAGCGTGGGACGGCGATAGTAGAAGAGGCCGTTGCCGCGCGTTAAGAACGTGGTTG